>OY762942.1:0-3825109 GCA_963666955.1 uncultured Marinobacterium sp. | reverse complement strand
GCGGGGAACTTGGTTAGGCCGCCGAAGCCCAGATCATCCATCTGGCCGATGGAGTTGCTGGCGAACACGGCGATCTGGTCCGGCGCGAGACGGTCGAGGATGCTGTCGTAATCGATGCCGACCGAGCGCAGGGCGTCGGACGCGGCATAAACCGCCATCTGCAGGCCGCGTGGATGGTTGCGCGACTGGTACAGCTTGCCCGGTGTGAAGCCGGTCGGCAGCATGCCGGCGCTCTGCACCAGTGCGGTCTTGCTGTCCGGGAAGATCAGTTCGCAGCTGCCATCCACGGTCACTTCGGTCTGGCCGCCGCCGATGTTGGTCAGGGTCCAGTTGTCCGGGATCACCTGGGGCAGGTGGCGGTTGCGCAGGCGGAAACGCAGCGGCTGGTCACCGCTCTTGGCGGTCGCCGGGCGGTTGAACATCACCGCGTTGACGTCGAACCAGTCCGGGTGAATGCGGCGGATCAGGGTGCTGTCGCGCACCTGTTGTTCCACGGCCTCGGCCAGAGCGTCGCGACTGGGCAGGGTCTGTTCACCGAGGTGGTACTTACCGTCCTCGTAGCGGGCCAGGCCCGTCAGGGTGGCAAGGTCGGTGAGGGTTTCCTGTCGACTGCGAGTATCCAGCTGATCGAGAATCAGACGGCGGTAGCCATGATGAAAAGAGGAACGACCAGCGGGGCTGATACCACCAAAACCGACAATGACAGGCAGCTGAGACAAGAGAAACTCCTCGGGATGGTGATGCGGGTGACAGAAAAAGATAACAGTGCATTTTATCGCCTGTGTGCAAGACTGACCAGCGCTGTGCGCGGTTTAATACCGCGAGGGTGGTACTGTCTTTCATCCACCGTTCAGCTATTCTGGGTTAAACAGGCGTCGCTTGTCCGGTGTCGATGCAGGAGCCGGGTATCTGAATTCAGGAGGGAAGTATGCGGAAACTGATGCTGGCAACAGCGATGAGTGCTCTGGTGTTGGGCGGTTGTACCACCTTGGACCCTTACACTCAGGAGTCGAAGACGTCCAACGCGACCAAGGGCGCGGGTATAGGCGCGCTGACCGGTGCGGTGCTGGGGGCTGCCGTGGCGGGTAAGGGCGACCGCAATGAGGGTGCGCTGGCCGGGGCGGTTATCGGTGGTGCGGTCGGTGGCGGGATCGGCTATTACATGGATCAGCAGGAGATGCTGTTGCGCCAGGAACTGGAGGGTACCGGTGTCAGGGTCGAGCGTGTCGGTGATGACATCAGGCTGATCATGCCGGGCAATATTACCTTCGCCACCGACAGTGATCGCGTGGCGCCGTCGTTCTATTCGGTGCTGGATTCCGTGGCCAAGGTACTGATGAAGTTCGATCGCACCCAGGTGGCGGTCGAGGGCTTCACCGACTCCACCGGTTCATTCGAATATAACCAGCAGCTGTCTGAACGCCGCGCGACCAGCGTTGCGCGTTATCTTTCTTCGGTCGGCGTGAGTCACTTGCGTCTGGATGCCAGGGGCTACGGCGAACGTTATCCGATTGCCAGCAACGACTCGGCCGCCGGGCGGGCCGCCAACCGCCGCGTTGAGATCAAGATTCGAGGTACCCAGCGCTGAGCTTTCGTTCACGCGCATGGAGAGCAAAAAGGGCGTCCATCGGACGCCCTTTTTGCTCTCCGGCCACCCGGTCGGGTGTCAGATGTTTTCGCTTTCCTGCAGGCGCTCGAACTTGCCCAGCAGGCGCTGCAGGCCCTGTTCGGACTGCGAACGCTCCTCTTCCAGGCTCTGTTTGGCCTGACGCAGTTCACTGACTTCGAGACGCAGCAGCTCGACCTCTTCGATCAGTCCTTCAATTTTGCTTTCCAGTTCGGTAAAGAGTCCGCTCTGCATGGTGACTTGCTCCTGTAGCGCTAGATCAAAGGACTCAAGACTAAGCCGGTCAATGCGCAATTACAATATCATCCTGCTGAATGTTCAATGTTTCGCTGTCCACCTCCAGAGTCCCCCGCGCCAGGGTGGGCTGGGTACGGCTGAGGGTGAGGCTGTGCTCGGTGTTGATCAACTCATATTCGGGGCGCATCTGACTGTCGTAGTGGGTCAGGCGGCGGTAAACACTGAGGCGGTCTCCCGGCTTGAGGCCGTCGAGGCTGCCGGCGCTGATCCAGACCTCCTTGTCCTGGGTGCGGGTGATGCGGGCGGTGAACGGCTCGCAGGTCAGCTGCAGCTGGATATCGTTGCTGACCGCTCGGATCAGGGCGCGCAGCCGCTGGCCGAACGGCTGTCGCCAGAACTCGGGCGTGCCGAAACCGGCCTTGGCATGGCTATCGGCGTTCCAGTCTGTGGTCATCTGGTAGCGTTGCTGGTGCTTGAGTGCGCCGGTGAAGGCGTCGTGGATGAACAGGTCCAGTACCAGATCGCGCTGGTGATAGCGTTGTTGCAGATCGGCCTGGCGGTAAAGGTCGACCAGTACATTGGGCTCGCGTGGGCCGGTGGCGTAGTGCGGCGCCAGGCTGCGGATGACGCCGCTGACCAGGTATTGCACCTGGTGCTGTTCACTGTTGTGCAGCAGGGTGGTCAGGGCACCTTCGGGCAGCAGGCGGACCGGCGCCCGGGTCGGATCGCCGATGATGTTGAGGCTGCCGGCGTCCAGGGCGGCAAAGGAACTGCTCTGGCGCAGCTCGTAGGCCAGCAGTGTGGCAAGCCCCTGCTGGATCTCGTGCAGTTGGCCGTGAGTGGCGTCGGCGGGGTTTTCCAGCGGGAAGTGGGTGATCGCCAGGGACTTGCGATAGGCGGTCTCCGGTCGACTATCCTTGCAGCCCTGGGCGATATCCACATCGGCGATGATGGTGACACTGATCTGACCGCCCTTGACCTGTTCGTCGATCACCCGCACGTTGCTGACCCTGCCCAGGGTATTGAGGCGCAGGGTGTCTATCTCCAGCACGCCGTCGCGTGCCTGGCGGCTGCCACTGAGCCAGGCCGATGCACGGATTGAGGCCTGCTCCATGGCGCGCCGCAGTGCCTGCTGGCGTGAAAGTCCGGGGTCGTCAGTCTGATAGGGCGCCTGTCCGGTGGCTTCGATCGCCAGTGCTGCTGCCTGGCTGGGCAGCAGGAACAGGGTCAGCATCAGGAGGTGGAGCAGGGCGGCGGCGAGCTGTTTCATGAAGTCGAGTCCGGATGGCTGAATGGGTGTGTCTGGATTGTAGCGGGGAAAAACACCATATTACAGGCTGCAGATCAGGATGGATAAAGCGAATGACGAGGATGCTCAAGGTGTTGCTGTGCGGGCTGTTACTGCTGCCGCTGAACGCTGCCGCCGAGAACGGTTCCGAGCTTGAGCGGCTGCGGCAGCAGATCAACAGCGGCGGCGGGGCGCGCTCATTGCCGGCGCTGGAGCAGATCTGGCAGGCATTGCAGCGGTTGCCAACGTCGCGGCTGATCGAGTTGAGCCGCCTTGAGGGCAGCAATTACTTTGAACAGGGCTGGTTCGAGCTGGCGCGTGACGTGCGTCTGGCGCCGGTTGATCAGAGACAGCACCTGCTCGGGCAGTGGCAGCAGCGCTGGTATCATCACCCGGCCACGGCCTGGGTATCCCGTCTGGGGCGGGCGAGCCCCCGCCTGGCCGTGCCCGGGGAGGTGCAGCGGCTGGGGGCGCTGTTGCCGCTCAGTGGCGAGTTCGCCGAGCAGGGGCGGGAGGTGCTGGCCGGCATGCGCACGGCGTTGGAGTGGGATCGGCGTCAAGGGTATGCGGTGCCGGAGCTGCAGGTGTACGACAGCGCGAGGGTGGATGACCTGCCGGCGTTTGTGCACTCGCTTGCCGCTGATGGGCGGCCTGATCTTTTGGTCGGACCCCTGCGCGCGCCGCTGACGCGGCAGCTGACGATGCCGCTGCCGCTGCCGGTACTGGCCCTGAACCGGGTCGGCGGTGCAGAATTCAACGGCTACCAGCTGGATCTGGCGTCCGATCAGGAGCTGCGCCAGCTGGTCGAGCGCATCTGGCAGGATGGACACCGCCGGATACTGTTGCTGGCGCCGGAAGGCGAAGCCTGGGTCGAGCCTTTGCTGGCCTGGCTCGAACCGCTGAGCCGATCGCAGGGGGTGCGGGTCCAGGCGCGTTTGCGCTACGCGGCTACTCCGGAACGACTGCGTTGGCAACTGGGGCAGGTGCTGGGCATCAATGCCAGTCGGCAGCGCGCGCAGCGCTTGGCGCGTCTGCTGGATGAGCCGCCCAAACAGACCGCCCGCCGGCGCCAGGACATTGATGCGGTGCTGCTGATCGCCAGGCCCGAAGCGGCACGGCTGATCAAACCGGTGCTCAACTACCAGCATGCGACTGAGCTGCCGGTCTATGCCGGTTCACATCTGTTCAGTGGTCAGGTGGATGTGGTACGTGATCGCGACCTTGAGGGTATCCTGTTCTGCGATATGCCTTGGCGTCTGCGCCAACGCCCCGGGCGAGCCCCCTCGAGCAGTTTCTTTGCCCTGGGGGTGGATGCCGGCTCGGTCTATCGGGCCCTGCCCCGAATGGGCGTCGGAACGCCGGGCTACTTCGAGGGCGAAACCGGCCATCTACGCCTGCTGGAGGGGTGGCGGCTGCAACGCTCTCTGCCCTGCGCTCGCTTCGTTCAGGGCAAGCTCCGACTGGTCAAGCCGGCGGACTGAGGAGGGCTCAGTGAACGCTGTCGCCGACGGCCGGGATCTGCCGTGCCTGGAGCACCAGCGCCAGACTGGCGTCATCACTGGTATCGATCACCAGCATCCAGCCACCGCTTTGTTGCTGGCTGGCGTTGAATGCAGGGGCATCAGGCTTGCTGTAATGCAGCAGGTGACCGGGTTCGACGCCTGACCGGTTGCCTCGGTCCAGCAGCAGCAGGTAGCCGCCGGGCTGTTCGTAGAGCGCCTTGAGAATGCGGGCATTGATCGTGGTGGCCGGGTATCGGGGCCGGATTTTGTGCGGCGGCAGGCGCATGGGCAAAACCTGCATTTGCGGCAACGCTTGCTGGCGGCGTTCCGTGATCCTGAGACGGGCCTTGTCGCCCTGTTGCAGCGCGAGCCGCGCCTTGCCGACACGGGTCAGGACGACAAAGTTGTCGCCAGCCGCTTCGGGGCTGGGCTTGAACAGCCCGTACACCGTCCCTTCAGGGGCCGTGCCGGTGAGGCCTCGGATATGGAGGAACTCGCCGTCGTCCTTATGGCCGTTGGAGTAGGTGCGGAGCCGGTTTTCCGGCGCGCGGATGTCCAGCAGGCGATAGTCGGCACGTATCCGGTCGATATGGCCGCTGCGCATCAGCTCCTGTGCCAGCACCTGAACGGCGTCGGGCACTTCTGAGCCATGCGCCTCAGCCGTGATCGGCTGGTGACGACTATCCGTATCCGGCAGACGCAGTTGAGTGCCTGGCTGCAGCTGCTTCGGCGTGCGGATCTGCGGGTTGAGTGCCCAGAGTTCACGCCAGCGGTCGGCACTGCCCAGCAGGCGTGCGGCGATGGTGGAGAGGCTGTCCCCTTTTTGCACGGTGTAGGTGCCTGCGGCCGCAGCGGTGAGCGGGGCCGCAGTCAGGGTCAGGGCCAGCAGCAGCGTGGCCCACGGAGATGACGTCAGCATGTAGGCTCCTGGCAGTGTCGGTCAGATGGGGCCATGCTCGGGCAGGCCCCGACAAGTTTCAGTAGCGCGGGGCGAAGGTATGGTCATGATAGGCGTTGCCGGGCGGCAGATGACCACCCGCGGCGTGCCAGCGGCGCTCCTGTTCCAGCTGCTTTTGCATCTGGTAACGACTGATCTTCAGCGACATGGTGGTGACCGCCATGCCATCTTCTTCGAATTCCTGGTTGATGATGGATGCGCCTTGCACGAAGCTGTTGACATAGGAGCGCAGACGGTCGCGGTTGGCGATATAGTCGTCAACCCGTGAATCGCCCACGATATGCAGTCCGGAAATTTGCTCGGCAATCTTGCGATACGCATCCAGTTCGGATGCGCGTAGGGCCATCAGACGGCGTTGGGCCAGGCTTTCAAAGGTGCTCTTGGGAGCGCCATAGCCGGTGACATTGATCACCAGAATGTCATTCACACATGCCGGTTGACCACAACTACCGACCTTGTATTCGGGGTGCAGGTAAGGTGCTGGCTTGGTGACCGTATAGGCATGTGATGGTGTGCAGCATGGGTTGTAATGTTGCGCACAGCCATTGAGCACCAGTGCCAAGCCTGCAACTGCTGAAACTTTGAAAACTCTATTCATGGCCGGATTGTCCTTGATGTTGATGCATCTCGAGCGAGGGGCAGTATTTCAATGCTATATCGGTACGGTCGCCGGTTACTTTAACAAAAAATATAAAGTGTTATTAGTTGGAGACATCATGGCTTGTGTAAAGCACGTTCAGTGAACGTGCTGGTCCAGCTGGTCACAGATCGCCTGCTGCAGGCGGCGGCACAGTTCGGGGTCGCTGATCGGCTGGTTTTGGCCATCAGTGATGAAAAAGAAGTCCTCGACCCGTTCGCCGATGCTGGAGATCTTGGCCTTGCGTACCGAAATGTCGAACTCGACAAAGATGCGGCCGATACGCGCCAGCAGTCCGGGGCGGTCCGGTGTGATCACTTCCAGCACCGTCTGCTGCGCTGCGGGGTCGTTGCTCAGGGTCAGTCGAGTCGGCGTGGTGAACAGCTTCAGCTGGCGCGGCACCCGGCGCTGGATGATTTCCGGATAGTCTTCGGGATCATCCAGCTCTTCGGTCAGGTGCTGCTGGATATGGGCCAGGTATTCGGGGTTTTCCGACAGCGGCTGGTTGTCGTCGGTGAGCACGGTGTAGGTGTTCAGCGTGCGGCCGTGATCGGTCAGGATGATGCGGGCATCCTGGATGTTCAGGTTGAGCTGATCCATCGCAGCTACGGTTGCCGGGAACAGGGTCGGCAGGTCTTCGCTGTAGATGAAGATCTCGGTAGCGCCCTCGAACACCCGGTAGGAGGTCTTGCGGATCAGCACCAGCGGCAGAGGGTCGTCGCCGTGCTCCAGGATTGCCTGGGTATGCCAGGCGATGTTGTGAGCGTCTTCGCGCAGGAAGTAGTCGTCGCCGAGCAGGCTCCAGTAATCGAGCACATCCTGCTCGCGCATGCCCTTGCGCGCCAGCAGCAGCATCGCCTCATGTTGCACCTGCTCGATCCGATCTTCCTTGTTGATCGGGTTTTCCAGGCCACGGCGCAGGGCGCGTTTGGTTTCCATGTACAGCTGGCGCAGCAGGGTGGCGCGCCAGTTGTTCCACAGGGTGTTGTTGGTGGCGTTGATGTCGGCCACGGTCAACACATAGAGGTAGTCCAGGTGGATCAGGTCGCGCACTTCCATGGCGAAGCTGTGGATAACCTCGGGGTCGGAGATGTCGCGGCGCTGGGCGGTCATCGACATCTTCAGGTGATTGCGCACCAGCCAGGCGACCAGGTGGGTATCCCATTTGCCCAGGTGGTGGCGACGGCAGAAGTCCATCACGTCTTCGGCACCCAGCTCCGAGTGGTCGCCGCCACGGCCCTTGGCGATATCGTGGTAGAGGCCGGCGATGTAGAGCAGCTCGATCTTGGGCAGCTGGTTGACGATCCGGTGCGCAATGGAGAACTGCTCGCGGTATTCCCGGTGGCGGAACTGGCGCGTTTTCTGGATCACTTTCAGCGTATGCGCATCCACGGTATAGATGTGGAAAAGGTCGTGCTGCATCTGGCCGACGATCCTGCCGAATTCCGGCAGGTAGCGGCCGAGGATACCGTAGCGGTTCATCCGCTTGAGTTCGGTGGACACGCCTTCCGGTGAGCGCAGCAACTCCATGAACAGCGAAGTGTTGCGGATGTCGTGGCGGAAGTCGTCGTCGATCAGCTGGCGATGATCGCGTAGGAGCCGGATGGTCGACGCACGTACTCCCTTGATCTCCGGGTGCTGGGCCATCAGCACGAACAGCTCCATGATGGCGAAGGGGTGGTGCTCGAACACCTTGTCATACACGGTTTCCAGATAATCGTTGCGCACCTGGAAGCGGTTGTTCAACGGGCGGATGCTCTGCTCGTCGTCTACGCGCAGGATGGCTTCGTCGAAATGCTGCAGCAGCATGTCGTTGAACTCGGACATGGCCATGGCGACCCGGTAGTACTTGCTCATGAATTGCTCGACGGCGAGAGCGCCTTCCTGGTCCTCGTAACCAAAGTAGGCCGCCAGGGTGCGCTGGTGGTCGAACAGTAGTCGGTCTTCGCGGCGCTTGCACAGCATGTGTAGCGCATAGCGCACCGTCCAAAGGTAGAGTTCGCCCTTGTTCAGCGTATCCAGCTCGGACTCGGTAACGAAACGGTGATCGACCAGGTCGCGAATATAGGTGGCACCGAAATGGCGCTTGGCGACCCAGCCGATGGTCTGGATGTCGCGCAGGCCGCCGGGGGATGTTTTCAGGTTGGGTTCAAGGTTGTATTCGGTGTTGTTGGTCTTCTCGTGCCGTTCCTTCTGTTCCGCCAGCTTGGCCTTGAAGAACTCCTTGTCGGTCCAGGCGCCTTCCGAGGTGACGCGATCGTACATCGCCTGCTGCAGCTCGGGGTCGCCGCAGATGGTGCGCGACTCGATCAGGTTGGTGGCGATGGTGATGTCGTTGCGCGCCTCGTCGTAACATTCGTTGAGGGTGCGCACGCTGGAGCCCAGGTCAAGGCTGATATCCCAGAGCAGGGTGAGAAAGCCGCTGATGCTCTCCTGCCACTTGGCCGGGTCGACCTGGTTGAACAGCAGCAGAATATCCACATCGGAAAAGGGGTGCAGTTCACCACGGCCGTATCCGCCAACGGCGACCAGGGACGCCTGCTCGGCCGGGGGCCAGGTGAACTGATTCCAGGCGAGTTCCAGAATGCGGTCAAGGATCCAGGCGCGGCCATAGATCAGACGGCGGATATCCTCGCCCTGGCGAAAGGCCTCGTCCATGCGGGCCTGGGCGCCGTTGAGGGCCTGTTTGAGCACCTTGATGGCCGGTTGTTCACCGGCGTCGAGGCGGGCCTGAACCTCTTGGCTATCGAAGAGTTCAGGAACGGCTGCAAGCGGTTGAACGGTACGGGTCATGCCGGTGCTCTCGGTCAGAATGCTGTGATCAGCTGGACATCTCTTCCTGGCGCAGGGTCAGGATTTCGTAGCCGTCGGCGGTGACCAGCACTTCGTGTTCCCACTGGGCGGACAGGCGGCGGTCGGCCGTATCCACGGTCCAGCCGTCGCGCTTGTTCAGTTTTACATGGCGCTTGCCGGCATTGATCATCGGCTCGATGGTGAAGATCATGCCTTCCTTGAGCTCTTCACCGGTCCCGGCCTTGCCGTAGTGCAGCACCTGGGGATCCTCATGGAACTCGGCACCGATGCCGTGGCCACAGTATTCGCGCACCACCGAGTAGTGATTGCTTTCGGCATGCTGCTGGATCACGGCCGCAATGTCGCCGAGGCGTGCGCCCGGGCGCACCTGTTCGATCCCCTTGAACATGCACTCGCGGGTGACTTCGCACAGGCGCTGGGCATAAGGCGCCACGTCGCCGACGTAGAACATTTTGCTGGTGTCGCCGTGGTAGCCATCCTTGATGATGGTGACATCGATGTTGATGATGTCGCCATTCTTCAGTTTCTTGTCGTTGGGGATGCCGTGGCAAACGGTATGGTTGACCGAGGTGCAGATCGACTTGGGGAAACCGTGGTAGTTCAGCGGCGCCGGGGTGCAGCCCTGCTCGTTAACGATGTAGTCGTGGCAGATCTGGTTCAGCTCGTTGGTGGTGACGCCCGGCTTGACGTGGGGTTCGATCATCTCCAGAACCTCGGCCGCCAGGCGGCCGGCTACGCGCATCTTTTCGATTTCTTCGGGGGTCTTGATCTTGATAGTCATAAGTACTCGGCTTGTTGGAACTGGGTAGTTCGCACGCAAACGGCGTGAGAGTCAACTAGACTTGCATTGTATCGAAAGCGAGCGCCGGGCGCCAAAGCACACTTCAAAACTGAGCGTTGCTATGGTATAAATCGCGCTCCCGAAAGAGGCGTTCATGCGGCTCTGAATTTTATCAACTGAAAACACACACGTATCGTCACATGCGTCCAGGGTGCCGCCATGCGGTTGGGCGATGGGGTATGTGGAGGTTATAACCCGTTAGAGGAAAGACCACAATGGCTAAAGTTTCCATGCGCGACCTGCTGAAGGCAGGTGTTCACTTCGGTCACCAGACCCGTTACTGGAACCCGAAAATGTCCAAGTTCATCTTCGGTGCGCGTAACAAGATCCATATCATCAACCTGGAGCACACCCTGCCGGCGCTGAACAACGCCCTGGACGTGGTTCAGAATATGGCCAGCAACAAGAACAAGATCCTGTTCGTCGGTACCAAGCGTGCAGCGAGCAAAGTGATCAAAGAGGAAGCCGCTCGCGCTGGCATGCCTTACGTTAACCACCGCTGGTTGGGTGGTATGCTGACCAACTACAAGACCATCCGTCAGTCTATTCGTCGTCTGCGCGACCTGGAGACTCAGTCTCAGGACGGTACTTTCGACAAGCTGACCAAGAAAGAAGCTCTGATGCGTACCCGCGAAATGGAGAAGCTGGAGCTGTCCATCGGTGGTATCAAGGAAATGGGCGGCCTGCCGGACGCACTGTTCGTCATCGACGTTGACCACGAGCGCATCGCGATCAACGAAGCCAACAAGCTGGGTATCCCGGTTATCGGTGTTGTCGATACCAACAGCAACCCGGACGGCATCGATCACGTTATCCCGGGTAACGACGACGCTCTGCGTGCGATCCAGATCTACGTTAAGTCCATTGCTGACGCTTGCGCGGAAGGCACTGCAGCGAACGCTGGTGATAAGGGCGAATTCGTTGAAGTTGACGCTGAAGAAGCGGCTCAGTAATCGAGCTGACAACTTGATCCGATAGTCTTTACCGGATTTTGAAAGGGGGGCCTGGCTCCCCTTTTTTGAATTTGAATTAGAGCATTAATAGAGAGGAATGCGACATGGCGAACATCTCTGCAGCAATGGTAAAAGAACTGCGTGAGCGTACCGGCCTGGGCATGATGGAGTGCAAAAAGGCACTGGTTGAAGCTGAAGGTGACATCGAAAAAGCGATCGACGATCTGCGCAAGTCTTCCGGCATGAAAGCTGCCAAGAAGGCTGATCGTACCGCTGCTGATGGTGTGGTTGCCGTTAAGGTTGCCGACGACAACAGCTATGCACTGGCCGTTGAAGTGAACTCCGAAACCGACTTTGTTGCTCGTGATGACAACTTCCTGGGCTTCGTTAATACCGTGCTGGAAAAGGCGTTTGCCGACAAGGCGACCGACGTGGCTGCACTGATGGCCGGCGAGCTGGAATCTGCCCGTGAAGCGCTGGTGCAGAAGATCGGTGAAAACATCTCCGTGCGTCGCCTGATGCTGGTTGAAGGCGCCAACGTTGATGCTTACGTGCACAGCAACAACCGTCTGGCGGCCATCGTTGCTCTGAGCGGTGGTGAGTCTGAAGTTGCGCGTGACGTTGCCATGCACGTGACTGCGGTTAACCCGCGCGTTGCGCGTCCGGAAGACATGCCGGAAGAAGAGCTGCAGCGTGAGAAAGAAATCATCATGGCGCAGCCGGATATGGAAGGCAAGCCGCAGGAAATCAAGGAAAAGATGGCTGGCGGTCGCATCAAGAAGTTCCTGGCCGAGAACAGCCTGGTTGAGCAGGCGTTCGTCAAGAACCCTGAGCAGACTGTGGGTCAGCTGACCAAGGCTGCCGGTGCGGAAGTGGTCTCTTTCGTACGTGTTGCCGTTGGTGAAGGCATCGAAGTTGAACACAAGGACTTCGCTGCTGAAGTGGCCGAACAGCTGAAGGGCTGATCCGGTTACTGACCTTTCGACTGGGTGCCCTCATGTGCCCAGTCGCCTGCTTTCCTGCTACACTTTTTGCCATTTCGTCTGCGCGGAGATAAATCATGCCAGCCCCTGAAAAACAGTCCAGATACAAGCGGCTCCTGCTGAAATTGAGCGGTGAGGCCCTGATGGGTGATGAAAACTTCGGGATCGATCCCAAGGTTTTGAATCGTATGGCGCTCGAGATCGGGCAGTTGGTGGGGATCGGTGTTCAGGTTGGAATGGTGATCGGCGGAGGCAATCTGTTTCGTGGTGCGGCGCTGAGTGCGGCCGGACTGGATCGGGTGACCGGCGATCATATGGGCATGCTGGCGACGGTGATGAATGCGTTGGCCATGCGTGATGCCCTCGAACGTTGTAATATCGCTACCCGCGTCATGTCGGCAATCCCGATGAGTGGCGTAGTCGACCAGTATGACCGCCGCAACGCCATGCGTTATCTGAACCAGGGCGATGTGGTGATTTTTGCCGCTGGTACCGGCAACCCCTTCTTTACCACCGATTCGGCCGCCTGTCTGCGTGGCATCGAGATCGAAGCTGACGTGGTATTGAAGGCGACCAAGGTGGATGGCGTGTATACCGCTGATCCGGTGAAAGATCCGACCGCCACCCGCTATACCCGCCTGAGCTTCGACGAGGTGCTCGAGAAGCAGTTGGGCGTGATGGATATGACGGCGATCTGCCTGACCCGAGACCATGACATGCCGGTTCGTGTGTTCAACATGAACAAGCCCGGTGCGCTGGTCAACCTGGTGGTTGGCGGTGACGAAGGAACTCTGATTGATAGCGGCTCTACAGCTGGAGAACTCGATGATTAATGAGATTGTAAGCGATGCGGGCGGCCGCATGCAGAAAAGTGTCGAAGCCCTGGTTGAAAACTTCAAGAAGATCCGTACCGGGCGTGCTCATCCGAGCCTGCTGGATGCGATCACCGTTTCCTACTACGGTTCCGATGTGCCGATTCAGCAGGTCGCCAACGTGTCGGTTGAAGACGCGCGTACGCTGACTATCATCCCCTGGGAGAAGAAAGTCGTCGGCGATATCGAAAAGGCGATCATGAAGTCGGATCTGGGCCTGAACCCGAGCACCAATGGTGATGTCATTCGCGTTCCCATGCCGCCGCTGACGGAAGAAACCCGCAAGGGCTATATTCGTCAGGCGCGTGCCGAAGCGGAAGGGGCTCGAGTTGCGGTGCGTAACATTCGTCGCGATGCCAACGGTGATATCAAGGATCTGCTGAAGGAGAAAGAGATCTCCGAGGACGATAGCCGTCGTGGTGAAGATCAGGTGCAGAAGCTGACCGACAAGTTTGTTGCTGAAGTTGACAAGCTGCTGGCTCAGAAAGAAACGGACCTGATGGAAATCTAAACTGGCAAGCGGGGCCTGGCCCCGCAACGGATCGGAATGACTTCAGAGCACCAACTGACTATCCCTCCCGGGCGCGCCATGCCGCGCCATATCGCAATCATCATGGATGGCAACAACCGCTGGGCAAAAGCGCGGCGCTTGCCCGGTTTGGCGGGCCACAAGGCGGGCGTGGACAGCGTGCGGTCGGTGATCGAGGGGTGTGTGGAGCAGGGTGTCGAGGCGTTGACCCTGTTCGCGTTCAGTAGCGAGAACTGGAAACGTCCGGCTCTTGAGGTCAGGGGGCTGATGCAACTGTTCATGCATGCCCTCGAGCGTGAAGTGCGCAAGCTGGCGCGACACAACATCCGGCTGAGGATTATTGGCGACCTGAGTCGCTTCAGTCCCGAGCTGCAGCAGCGGATCCGTGAGGCGGAAGAGCGTACCGCCGGCAATACCGGTTTGGCGCTGAATATTGCCGCCAACTATGGTGGTCGCTGGGATATCGTCCAGGCGGCCCGCTCGCTGGCGCAGCGCTGTGTCGATGGCGAGCTGGATCCGGCCGATATCAGTGAGGAGCTGTTCGGCGAGCAGGTCTCGCTGGCGGAGCTGCCGGCGCCGGATCTTTGCATTCGTACCGGAGGGGAGCAGCGGGTCAGTAATTTTCTGATCTGGCAGTTCGCCTATACCGAGTTCTATTTCAGTGACTGCTTCTGGCCTGATTTCGACAAGGCCGATTTGCTTGCCGCCTTGCAGTCGTTCCTGACCCGCGAACGCCGTTTCGGGCGTACCAGTGAGCAGTTGGAGGCCGATAAGCGGTGTTGAAGCAGCGAATACTTACAGCTCTAGTGCTGGCGCCCCTGGCGCTGGCGGCCCTTTTTCTGCTGCCGCAGCAGCCCTTCGAGTGGGCCGCTGCGGCAGTTTTTCTGTACGGCGCCTGGGAGTGGGGCAACCTGTGTCGGTTGAAGTCCGGGGCTCGCGCCGCCTATGTGGTGGGATTGGCAGGCCTGATGGCGCTGTTGAGTGCGCAGGTGCTGCTGCAGCCCTGGGCGCTTGGTGCAGCGCTGCTCTTCTGGCTGCTGGCGCTGTTCCTTGTGCGTGGCTATCCGGACTCCGCCGGCTGGTGTCGTAGCCTGGCTGGTCTGTTGATGGGCGTGCTAGTGCTGGTGCCGTCCTGGTATGCGCTGACGGCTCTGCGTGCTCAGGAGCAGGGGCTGACGCTGCTGCTGATGCTGCTGATGCTGGTGTGGGGGGCGGATATCGGCGCCTATGCCGCCGGCAAGACCTGTGGTCGCAACAAGTTGATGCCGGCAGTGAGTCCGGGCAAGACCCGCGAGGGGCTTTGGGGTGGCCTGTTGACCTGTGCGCTGGTCGGTGTCGGCTTTTCCATCTGGCTGGAACTTGAGCCGTTGGCGTCAGTCTATCTGGTGTTGTTGTCGATCATGACCGGTTTGGTCTCCGTGCTGGGCGATTTGTTGGAAAGCCTCTTCAAGCGTGAGCGCGGTATCAAGGATAGTGGCAAACTGTTGCCGGGACATGGCGGCGTACTGGACAGGATTGATAGCCTGACCGCTGCGGCGCCAGTTTTCCTGGCCGGTCTCTACTTTATTCAAGGAGCCTGAGCTTTCCCATGGAACTGCTGCAGACCCTGTTGGCCACGCTGGTGGCGCTTGGCGTATTGGTGACCATTCATGAGTGGGGGCACTTTTGGGTGGCGCGGCGCTGTGGCGTAAAGGTGCTGCGTTTTTCGGTCGGCTTCGGCAAACCGCTATGGATGCGGACGGCGGCCGATGGTACCGAATATGCCATCGCGGCGATTCCGCTGGGCGGCTATGTGCGCATGCTGGATGAGCGCGAAGGCGAGGTGCCCGAAGCGCTGCGTGACCAAGCGTTCAACAACAAGCCGGTGTTGCAGCGCATCGCCATTGTCGCGGCCGGCCCTCTGGTTAATCTCGTTTTTGCCGTCTTTGCCTACTGGTTTTTGTTCATGTCCGGTATCAATGCGGTGGTGCCTGTGGTTGGCGGCGTAACACCGGATTTGCCCGCGGCGCGCGCGGGAGTGGACAGCGGTTATGAAGTACTCGAGGTTGATGGTCATGCGGTGCGCTCCTGGAGCGAAGTTAATCTGCGACTGGCCGCGCGTGTCGGCGAGAGTGGCGCCATTGAGTTGCTTATGGGTGAGCCTCGGCGTGGTTATGCGCACAGTTATCAGGTGCCGATCACCGATTGGCATGTCGACCTGGAACGGCAGTCGCCGCTGGCGGCGCTGGGGCTGGAACCTTGGCAGCCTGACTTCCCGGCCGTGATCGGACAGCTGCTGCCGGATGGCGCGGCGATGCGTGACGGCCTGATGGTCGGAGACCGGGTGCTGGAGGTTAATGGTGAGCCGGTGCAGGATTGGCTACACCTGGTGCAACTGATACAGCAGGCGCCGGGTGAAGCGCTGCAGCTGGTCATCGAGCGGGAAGGGCAGCGTCGGGAATTGAGCCTGGTGCCTGGGTCACGCACGCTGGATAATGGCCGTATGCAAGGCTACATCGGGGCTGGCGTGGCGCCGGTCGAGGTGCCCGAGTCGATGCAGCGTACCCTGAGCTACGGTCCGGTCGATGCCCTGGTCAACGGTCTCCAGAAGACCGGTCAGATGATCGGCCTGACCCTGGATTCCATTGGCAAGATGATCGCCGGGGTGATCTCGGTAAAAAACTTGAGTGGCCCGATAACCATTGCTAAAGTGGCGGGGACTTCAGCGGCCTCGGGGCTGGAGTCGTTTGTCAGTTTTCTGGCCTATCTCAGTATCAGCCTGGGCGTGCTTAACCTGCTGCCGATTCCGATGCTGGATGGAGGACATCTGCTGTATTACGTGGTCGAACTGGTGCGTGGACGCCCGGTGAGTGAGCAGGTGCAGATGCTGGGTCTCAGGATTGGGATGGCCTTGCTGTTCAGTCTGATGGCATTGGCAATCATCAATGACATCGCCCGGCTCTTTTAGTCTGAGCCAGTTTTCCTATCAGTCAGCCATATAAACGTAAGAAGTACTGCATGAAACGCAAGCTGGGTCTGTTTTTCGTATCGATGCTATGGATGGCGCAGGCGCAAGCTGCCGCGCTTCCGTTTGAAGTCAATGACATTCGCCTGGAAGGATTGCAGCGGGTTGAACCCGGCATAGTATTTCGCAACTTTCCCGTCACCGCCGGGGACCAGCTGACGCGAAGCCAGTTGTCGGACGCCGTGCGTCAGCTGTTCAAATCCGGTTACTTCGCCGATGTTGAAGCTGATCGCGACGGCGATGTGCTGGTGCTGAAGCTGCAGGAACGCCCCTCGGTCGCGCTGATCAACATCGACGGCAACGATGTGATCAAGGAAGAAGACCTGCTCAATGGCCTGAAGCAGTCCGGCCTGCAGGAGGGCGATGTCTTCCGTCGTGCGGCGCTGGATCAGATCAGCCTGGACCTGCTGCGTGTCTATACCTCCCAGGGGCGTTATGGTGCGGATATCCATACCGAAGTGGAGCCGCTGTCCGGCAACCGCGTGCAGTTGAATATCACCATCAATGAAGGTCAGGTTGCCACCATTCAGCACATCAATATCGTCGGTAACAGCGTGTTCAGCGACGAGGAACTGAAAGAGCTGTTCTCGCTGAAACTGCCCAACTTCTGGTCGTTCTATACCAAGAGCGATCGCTATGCCCGTGAAAAGATGACTGGTGACCTGGAACGCCTGCGCTCCTGGTATCTGGATCGCGGCTATATCAATTTCAATATCGATTCGGCCCAGGTGTCGATCACCCCGGACAAGAAGCACGTTTACATCACCGTCGGCATCACCGAAGGTGAGCAGTACACCGTGCGCGATGTCAGCGTGGCCGGTGAAATGGTCGTGCCCCAGGATGTGATGCAGCAGGCGCTGCCCATCGAAGCGGGTGAGATCTTCTCACGCAAGGATATGAGCCAGGGGCAGGAAAAGCTGGTGCGCCTGCTGGGCGATGAGGGCTACATGTTCGCCAATGTGAGCCCGGTGCCCGAGCCGCATGACGACAATACCGTATCGATCAAGTATTTTGTCGAGCCGGGCAAGCGCACCTATGTGCGCCGGATCAATATCAAGGGCAATACGCGCACGGCGGATGATGTGATTCGTCGCGAGCTGGAGCAGATGGAGGCGGGGATCGTCTCCAGCCAGGATATCGAGCGCTCCAAGGTACGCCTGGACAAGACCGGCTACTTCAAGTCGGTCAACGTGGAAACCCGTCCGGTACCGGGTACCGATGATCAGGTGGACCTGGAATACGCTGTTGAAGAGCAACAGTCCGGTCAGTTTACCGCCAGTGTCGGCTTCTCCCAGAACGATGGCCTGATCCTGGACCTGGGTGTGCAGCAGGACAACTTCCTCGGCAGCGGCAAGAAAGTCGGTTTCAGCATTTCCAACAGCTCGACGCGCACCGAGTACAGCTTCAATTACCTGGATCCCTACTTTACCGTTGACGGGGTCAGCCGCGGTTTCAATGTCTACTACCGTGAGCGCGACTACGAAGAGGACGACATCAGCTCCTACACCGCCGACGAGGCCGGCGGTGGCGTGACCTTCGGTTATCCGATCGATGACTACCAGCGCCTGAGCTTCAGCGGCGATGTCGAGTTTATCCAGCTGAACACCTTTGCCGGGACCGCACGGGAAGTCACCCAGTTCATTGAAGAGGAAGGGGATAGCTTCTTGAACTGGAAGCTGACCGCTGGCTGGAGTGATAACCGCCTCAACCGGGGTTTCTTCCCGACCCGAGGTTATGCCCAGGGAGCCAGCATCGAGCTGGCGGTGCCGGGCAGTGATCTGTCCTACCTGCGCGCACAGTACAATAACAAGTGGTATCGCCCGCTGAACGACGATGAAACCTGGATCCTGAGCCTGCGCGGCCGTGCTGGCTACGGCGACAGTTTGGGTGACAATAATTATCCGTTTTTCAAGCATTTCTATGCCGGTGGTCTGAAAACGGTGCGCGGTTACGCCAACAACTCACTGGGGCCGCTGGATTCCGGTGACCCCCGTGAAACCAACGCTGAGGGCGATCCCTTCGGCGGCAACCTGATGCTGACCGGCAGCGCCGAGCTGATCTTCCCGATGCCGTTCATGGCTGACAAGAGCGCCTGGCGCAGTCTGGTGTTCCTGGATGCCGGTAATGTCTACTCCACCGACTGTTTCAGCAATCAGCGCAACTGCTCCGATGAGGTGGATCTTGGCGAGCTGCGCTACTCGGTGGGCATGGGCATCAGCTGGCTGACACCGATCGGGCCGCTGTCCGTGTCCCTCGGCATGCCGTTGAATGACAAGGAAAACGACGATACCGAAGTGTTCCAGTTTGCGCTCGGTCAGACTTTCTAAGGAGATATGATGAAACGTTTTACTCGAGCTGCAGCGATGGCGGCTCTGCTGTTCAGTGCGCCGGTCTGGGCCCAGAAGATCGCCGTTTTGAGCGTGGAAGAGGCGCTGCTGACGTCCGAGGCGGCCGGCAGCTTCCGCGAAGAGTTGAAGAAAGAGTTTGCCGACGACGAGAAGCAGCTGGTGGCGCTGGAAAAACAGGCGCGCGAGCTGCGTGACAAGCTGCAGAAAAATGCCGGCCTGGCTTCCGAAGAGGATATCAAGCAGATGCGTCTGCAGTTCCAGAAAGCCTTCGCCGAATACCAGCGTCGGGGTCAGGCGATGCAGCAGCAGCGTGCCGAGCGCGAGCAGGCCTTCATCGCCGAAATGCGCCCGCGCCTGGACAAGGCGATTCGCGAGCTGATCGAAAAGGACAAGTTCGACGTCGTGATCTCCAAGCAAGCGACCGTCTACGCTGCCGACAGTGTTGACCTGACCAAGCGTGTAACCGACCTGTTGAACAAGCAGTAAGCCGATGAAAGCGACCGCCTGTTATACCCTGGCAGAGCTTGCCGGCATTCTGGGTGGTGAGCTCCACGGTGATGCCGAGCTGGAAATTCGTTCGCTGGCGACGCTGAAGTCGGCCGGTGAACACCAGCTTTCCTTCTTTGCCAACCCTCGCTACCTGCAACAGCTGCGCCACAGCCGTGCCGACGCGGTGCTGGTGTCCGCCGCGCATCAGGCGGACTGCCCGTGCGCGGCAATCGTCGTTCCCGACCCCTACCTGGCCTTTGCTCGCGCCAGTCAGCTGTTTGACTGGCGCGAGTCCGCCCGGCCGGGCGTACACCCGTCGGCGGTGATCGCCGAGGGTGTGCAGGTGCCGGCGGATGCGCAGATCGGCGCTCAGGTTGTAATCGAGGCCGGCGTACAGCTGGGCCAGGGGGTCGTGATAGGGCCGGGCTCGGTCATCGGCAGGGACTGTATGCTGGGCGACCGCTCGCGCCTGGAGGCCAACGTCACCCTCTATCCGAACGTGCGCCTGGGCACCGAGGTGCTGATTCACAGTGCGGCGGTACTGGGCAGTGATGGCTTCGGTTTTGCGCCCACGTCCCAAGGCTGGGAGAAGATCTGTCAGCTTGGCGGCGTGGTGGTTGAAGACCGGGTTGAAATCGGCGCCGGTGTGACCATCGATCGGGGCGCGCTGGATGACACCCGTATTGGTGCCGGCGTCAAGCTGGATAACCAGATTCAGATCGCTCATAACGTGGTGATCGGGCGGGACAGCGCCATTGCGGGCTGTACCGCAGTGGCGGGAAGCACTAAAATTGGCGAACGCTGTACGATTGCCGGGATGTCCGGGATTACCGGTCACCTCGAGATCGCCGATGGCACCCACGTGACCGCCATGTCACTGGTCAGCAAGTCGATCAGGCGACCCGGCGTTTACTCCTCAGGCACGGGCCTGGAACCACATCAGCAGTGGAAGCGTAACGTGGTTCGTTTCCGTCAGCTTGACGAGCTGGCGCGCCGGGTGCGTAAACTCGAACAGGCTGTCGAACTATACTCTACAGAAGGTCAAAAAGATGATGGACGTTAAAGAGATCCGGAAATATCTGCCCCACCGCTATCCGTTCTTGCTGGTGGACCGGGTCTTGGCTCTGGAGCCGGGTGAGTCGATCACCGCAATCAAGAATGTAACCGTGAACGAGCCCTTCTTTAACGGCCACTTTCCCGAACACCCGGTCATGCCGGGCGTACTGATTGTCGAAGCGATGGCACAGGCAGCCGGTATTCTGGGCTTCAAGACCATGGACAAGGGGCCGGAAGACGGTTCGATCTATTACTTCGTCGGTGCCGACAACCTGCGTTTCAAGCGTCCGGTGGTGCCGGGTGACCAGTTGCAGCTGGATGCCAAGGTGGTCTCCGAGCGTCGTGGCATCTGGAAATTCGATGTGCGTGCCAGTGTCGACGGCGAGACCGTCAGCAGCGCGACCATCCTGTGTGCAGATCGAAAGGTGTGACATTGATTCACCCGCAAGCCATAGTTGATCCCTCGGCCCGCCTGGCCGAGGATGTCGAGGTAGGCCCATGGACCCTGATCGGACCGGATGTGGAAATTGGTGCGGGTACCCGCATCGCTTCCCATGTGGTGATCAAGGGGCCTACACGCATTGGTGAAGGGAATCAGATCTTTCAGTTCGCCACCATCGGCGAGGATTGCCAGGACAAGAAGTATGCCGGCGAACCGACCCGTCTGGAGATCGGCGATCATAACGTCTTCCGCGAGGGCTGCACCGTCCATCGCGGTACCGTCCAGGACGAGGGTATTACCCGGATCGGCAGTCACAACCTGCTGATGGCCTATGCTCATGTTGCGCATGACTGTGTGATGGGCGACAACATCATCCTCGCCAACAATACGGCGCTGGCTGGCCATGTCCACGTGGGCGATCATGCCATCCTGGGCGGCTTTACCGCCGTGCATCAGTTTTGCCGTATCGGTGCTCATGTGATGTGCGGAGCCGGCACTGTGGTGCTCAAGGATATACCCGCTTACGTGATGGCCACGGGCAACAGCGCGCGCCCGCACGGCGTCAATCTCGAAGGCCTGCGCCGTCGGGGCTTTGATGCCGAGGCGCTGAATGCACTGCGTCGGGCCTACAAAACCATCTACCGCAAAGGTCTGACCGTTGATCAGGCGCTGCAGGAATTGAGGCTTCTGGCTCAGGATCAGGCGGCGGTTCAGCTGCTGATCGAATCGCTGGAAACCTCGACCCGCGGCATCATTCGTTGAGGTCGTCATGCAGCCTCTGCGAATAGGGATCGTAGCCGGCGAGGCCTCCGGCGATATTCTGGGCGCCGGTCTGATTCGGGCGTTGAAACAGCGTTATCCACAGGCAGAATTCGAAGGGATTGGCGGCGAGTTGATGCTAGCCGAAGGTTGTCGATCTCTTTACCCGCTGGAACGCCTGTCGGTGATGGGGCTGGTCGAGGTGCTTGGCCGGCTGCCCGAACTGCTGCGTGCCCGCAAGCGCCTGGTTCGCCATTTCATCGACCACCCGCCCGACGTCTTCATCGGCATTGACGCACCTGATTTTACCCTGGGCATGGAGCGTGCGCTCAAGGAGGTCGGTATTCCGACCGTTCATTATGTCAGTCCTTCGGTCTGGGCCTGGAAGCGTAAGCGCATCTTCAAGATCAAGCAGAGCACCGACCTGTTGCTGACCCTTTTTCCGTTCGAGGCCGAGGTCTATCAGCCAACCGGGCAGAACCTGCGTTTTGTCGGCCACCCGCTGGCGGATGTGATTCCCGCTGAGCTGGACCTGGAGGCTGCCCGCCGGCAGTTTCGTCCCGCCGCTGAACGAGAACTGGTGGCGCTGCTGCCGGGCAGTCGTGGTAGCGAGCTCAAATACCTGGCGCGCCCTTTCCTGGAAACGGCGCGCTGGCTGCAACAGCAGCGCCCCGAACTCCAGTTCGTGCTGCCGGCGGCCAACCAGCACCGTCATGAGCAGCTGCAACAACTGATCGATGCGGAGTTCTCCGACCTGAATCTGAACCTGGTGCTGCAGCACTCGCGAGACGTGATGGCGGTGGCCGATGCGATTCTGATCGCCTCGGGTACGGCGACCCTGGAAGCCTGTCTGCTGCGAAAGCCGATGGTGGTGGCCTACCGCATGGCCGGGCTGACCTACAGCCTCTATTCACGGATGATCAAGAGCCGCTGGATCTCCCTGCCCAATGTATTGGCCGATGAGGAGATGGTGCCGGAAGTGCTGCAGCAGCAGGTCACCCCCGAGGTGATGGGACCGCTGGTGTTGAGGGCGCTTGAGGATGGGGTCTATCGCAAGCGGCTGCAGCGGGTGTTCGGCATCATCGGCGAGCAGCTGCGGCAGAATGCCAGCGAGCGGGCCGCTGATGCGGTAGAAGAATTGTTGGAGAGCCGTCGTGCAGAGCGTTGAATTCGATTTTCGCCCCGAAGGGCTGGTCGTCGGGGTGGATGAGGTGGGCCGTGGGCCGCTGATCGGTGATGTGGTGGCGGCGGCGGTCATTCTCGATCCGAACAATCCGATCGAGGGCTTGGGTGACTCCAAGGCGATCAGCGAGAAAAAGCGTGAGCGGCTGTACCCTTTGATCAAGGAAAGGGCACTGGCCTGGTGCATCGCCTCGGCGTCGCCGTCCGAAATCGACGAGTTGAATATTCTGCATGCGACCATGTTGGCGATGCAGCGTGCCGTGGCCGGGCTGGGCGTGGCGCCGGACTACGCCCTGATCGACGGCAACCGTTGCCCGGCGCTGCCCTGTCCGGCGGAACCGGTGGTCAAGGGCGATGCCCGGGTGGCCGAGATCGGCGCGGCGTCGATCCTGGCCAAGGTGGCGCGTGACCGGCAGATGATCGAACTGGATCAGCGCTTCCCCGATTACGGCTTTGCGCGCCACAAGGGTTACCCGACCCCTGAACACCTGGCGGCCCTGGAGAAACTGGGTCCCCTGCCCGAACACCGGCGCAGCTTTCGCCCGGTAAGAGAACGCCTGGCACGAGAAGAAAATGTCTGATCCTGGTTTCATTCACCTGCGGGTGCATTCCGAATACTCCCTGTTCGATGGTCTGGTACGGATCAAGCCGCTGGTCGCCACGGCGGCCGCTCAGCGGATGCCGGCGGTAGCGATGACCGATCAGACCAACCTGTTTGCCCTGGTCAAGTTCTACAAGGCGGCGCTGAACGCGGGGGTCAAGCCGATCTGCGGTGTCGATCTCTGGGTGCAGAATCCGGCGGATCCCGAGGGCGAACCTTTCCGGTTGACGCTGCTGGTGCGCAACGGTCAGGGCTATCGCAACCTGATGGAGCTGGTATCGCGCGCCTATGCCGAGGGGCAGAACGTGATTCCCGAATGGGCGCTGGTGAAGAAGGAATGGGTCAAGGAGAAGGCGGAAGGCCTGATCGCGCTTTCCGGTGCCCGCCTGGGTGAAGTGGGGCGCGCGCTGCTGGCAGGAGCGCCCGAGCAGGCCGAAGCGGCCCTGGCCGAATGGCAGGCGGTGTTCCCCGACAGTTTCTATCTGGAGATCCAGCGCACTGGACGTGCCGGTGACGAGGCGCTGGTGCATGCCAGTGTCGAGCTGGCTGCCCGAACCGGTTGCCCGCTGGTGGCGACCAACGAGGTGATGTTCCTCAAACGGGACGACTTCGAGGCGCACGAAGCGCGCGTCTGCATCAATCAGGGGCGCACCCTGGAAGACCCGCAACGGCCGCGTAACTACTCCGATCAGCAGTACTTCCGCTCCGCCGACGAGATGGCCGCGCTGTTCAGCGATATTCCCAGCGCGCTGGAGAATAGCGTCGAGATCGCCCGCCGTTGCAACATCGAGATCGAGTTGGGCACCTATTACCTGCCGCGCTTCCCCGTTCCGGAAGGGATGCTGATGGATGACTTCTTCCGTCAGGCCTCCTGGGAAGGGCTTGAGGAGCGTCTCGACTTCCTGCTCGACAAGGAGGCGCCTGACTATCAGGACAAGCGCAAGCCGTACGAAGAGCGGCTTGAGTTCGAGCTTGAGATCATCATCCAGATGGGCTTCCCGGGTTACTTCCTGATCGTGATGGACTTCATCAAATGGGCCAAGGAAAACGGTATTCCGGTGGGGCCCGGACGTGGTTCTGGCGCCGGCTCGCTGGTGGCCTATGCACTGAAGATCACCGACCTGGACCCGCTCGAATACGACCTGCTGTTCGAACGCTTCCTCAACCCTGAACGTGTCTCCATGCCCGACTTCGATATCGACTTCTGTATGGATAACCGCGACAAGGTGATCGACTATGTGGCGCGCACCTATGGTCGCGATGCGGTATCGCAGATCATCACCTACGGCACCATGGCCGCCAAGGCAGTGGTGCGCGACGTGGCCCGCGTACAGGGCAAGCCCTTCGGTCTGGCGGATCGCCTGTCCAAGCTGATTCCGTTCGAGGTCGGCATGACCCTGAACAAGGCCTGGGAGCAGGAGGACGCTCTGCGTGATTTCGTCAACGGCAGTGAAGAAGCCCAGGAAATCATGGAGATGGCGTACAAGCTGGAAGGGGTCACCCGCAACGTCGGCAAGCACGCCGGCGGTGTGGTGATCGCGCCGACCAAGCTGACCGATTTCTCCGCCACCTACTGTGACGAAGAAGGCCAGGGCCTGGTGACCCAGTTCGACAAGAACGATGTCGAAGAGGCGGGGCTGGTGAAGTTCGACTTCCTCGGCCTGCGCACCCTGACCATCATCGATTGGGCGCTGGATACGATCAACCGCAAGCGCCAGCAGGTGGGCGAGGAGCCGCTGGAGATCGAGGGTATCGATCTGGAGGACCCGGCGACCTTCAAGATGCTGCAGAGCGCCCAGACCACGGCGGTGTTCCAGCTGGAATCCAGCGGCATGAAGGACCTGATCCGCCGCCTGCAGCCGTCCCGCTTCGAGGATATTGTCGCGCTGGTGGCCCTGTTCCGTCCGGGGCCGTTGCAGTCGGGCATGGTGGACGACTTCATCAACCGTAAGCACGGCCGCGCCCCGTTGGCCTGGCCGCATCCGGATTATCAGCTCGACAGTCTGCAGCCGGTGCTGGAGCCGACCTACGGCATCATCCTGTATCAGGAGCAGGTGATGCAGATCGCCCAGGTGATGGCGGGTTATACACTCGGTGGCGCGGACATGCTGCGCCGCGCCATGGGCAAGAAAAAGCCCGAAGAGATGGCCAAACAGCGCGCCGTCTTCCTGGAAGGCTGCGCCAATCAGGGGATCGACCAGGGTCTGGCCGGCAACATCTTCGACCTGGTGGAAAAGTTCGCCGGCTACGGCTTCAACAAGTCGCACTCGGCGGCCTATGCTCTGGTGTCCTACCAGACCGCCTGGCTGAAGGAGCACTACCCGGCGGCATTCATGGCCGCGGTGCTGTCCTCGGACATGCAGAACACCGACAAGGTGGTGATCTTCATCGAGGAGTGTCGGCAGATGGGGCTCAAGGTGCGCCTGCCCGACGTCAACGACGGCGAATACATGTTCACCGTCAACGACGCCGATGAGGTGGTGTACGGCCTGGGGGCGGTCAAGGGGGTCGGTGAAGGCCCGGTGGACGCCATTGTCGAGGCGCGTCGCGAGGCTGGTCCGTTCAAGGATCTGTACGATTTCTGCGAGCGGGTCGGGGCAGGCAAACTGAACAAGCGCGTACTGGAAGCGCTGGTGCGCTGCGGTGCGCTGGACAGTCTGGGGCCGTCGCGCGCCATCCTCTGGGAGGCGATCGCCTCGGCGCTGAAAGCCGCCGACCAGAGTGCGCGCAACGCCGATGCCGGCATGATGGACATGTTCGGCGCCGTGGAAGCGGAAAGTCCTGCCGACCCCTATGCCGAATTCGGAAAGGCCCGCGACTGGACCGACAAGGAGCGCCTGCAGGGGGAAAAGGATACCCTGGGGTTGTATGTCACCGGCCATCCTATCGACGAATATGAGGCCGAGCTTAAGCATCTGGTCAGCCGCAAGCTGGTAGAGTTGCAGCCCAGTCGCGGCAGCACCCAGAAAATGGCCGGCCTGGTGGTGGACATGCGGCTGAAGAAAACCAAGAAGGGCGACAACCTCTGTTTCCTGACCCTGGATGACCGCAGCGCGCGCATGGAGGTCACGCTCTTTGGCGATACCTACGAAGCGGCGCGCAACCTGATCAACAAGGATGTGGTGCTGGTGGTCGAGGGCGAGGTGGCGCAGGACGACTACAACGGCGGGCTCAAGGTGCGCTGCAACAAGGTGTCGAGCATGGCGCAGGTGCGCGCCCAGTCGGCCCGCTGCGTCGAAGTATGCTGTGAGCGCCGTCAGTTGAATCCACAGTGCCTGCGCCGGCTCAGCACCACCCTGAGTCAGAACCGCAGTCCGCTGATCAGCCTGGCGGTGGCGTTGCGTTACCGCCGCGAGGATGCCGAAGCCCGGCTCTGGCTGGGCAGCCAGTGGGCGGTGGCGCCGACCGATGAGCTGTTGCTGCAGCTCAAGGAGCAGTTCGGCAATGAGGCGGTCCGGCTCTGTTACGACTGAACAGGGTGGTGATCCGAGTCGGCAGACGGTAGAATCGTGCCATTATTTTTCGTGCCTTTGGGCCCCAAGTTACTGAACAGAAGCAGACACGCATGAATCCGAACTATCTGGATTTCGAACAGCCGATTGCAGAGCTGGAAGCCAAAATCAGTGAGCTGCGCCATGTCAACGAGGACACGGCGGGGCTCAATTTGAGCGATGAACTGGAAAAACTGCAGGAAAAAAGCCGCAGCCTGACCGAGTCGATTTTCAAGGACCTGTCCGCCTGGCAGATTTCGCAGATCGCCCGTCATCCGCAGCGCCCCTATACACTGGATTACGTCGAGCATATTTTCGACGACTTTGACGAGATCCACGGTGACCGCCACTTCTCTGATGATCAGGCGATCGTCGGTGGCCTGGCGCGTCTGGAGGGTCGTCCAGTGATGGTGATCGGTCACCAGAAAGGACGTGAAGTGAAGGAAAAGGTGCGCCGCAACTTCGGCATGCCGCGTCCGGAAGGTTACCGCAAGGCGCTGCGCATGATGGAGATGGCCGAGCGCTTCAAGCTGCCGGTGCTGACCTTCATCGACACGCCGGGGGCATACCCGGGCATTGACGCCGAAGAGCGTGGCCAGTCCGAAGCGATCGCCTTCAACCTGGCCAAGATGTCCCAGCTGAATACGCCGATCATCTCCACCGTCATCGGTGAAGGCGGTTCCGGTGGTGCGCTGGCGATCGGTGTCTGCGATGAGCTGCTGATGCTGCAGTACGGCACCTACTCGGTGATCTCGCCGGAAGGCTGTGCCTCCATTCTGTGGAAGAGCGCCGAGCGCGCTTCCGATGCGGCCAAGGCGATGGGGATCACCTCCGGACGTCTGCATGAGCTGGGCCTGGTCGATCAGGTGGTCAGCGAACCCCAGGGCGGGGCGCACCGCAACGTGGAACTGATGGCGGCCAACCTGAAAAAACATCTGGTGGAAACCCTCGATCGCCTGTCCGGTCTCGAATCCGACGAGCTGCTCGAGCGCCGCTATCAGCGCCTGATGTCCTACGGTGTGTTCGAGGACTGATCGCTCCCGGGCAGCCGCAGAGCTGCCCGTTCTGCTTGAGTCTCTGGCGGCGCGACTGGCCGCCGAGCCCGATGTCCGTCGCTGGGTTCTGGCCTTCAGCGGCGGTCTCGATTCCTCCCTTCTGCTTGAACTCTGTGCTCGCCTGAACCTGCCGCAACCACTGGTTGCCGTGCATGTCGATCATCAGCTGCAGGCCGTTTCGACGGACTGGACCGAGCATTGCCGGCGCCATTGCCAGCGCCTCGGCGTACCCCTGACCTGTCTCAAGGTTGCCCCTGAATCCTCTTCCGAAGCCAGTGCCCGCACTGCCCGCTATGCCGCGTTTACCGACGTGCTGGAACCGGGCGACTGCCTGTTGCTGGCACAGCATGCCGATGATCAGGCCGAAACCCTGCTGTTGCGGCTGTTGCGCGGTGCCGGCGTGGCCGGGCTGGCGGGGATGCCTGAACGCCGGCCTCTGGGTCGGGCGCGTTTGCTGCGCCCGCTGCTGGCGCAGTCGAGAGCCTCGCTGGAAAGGGTTGCGGCGGAGCTGAGGCTGTCGCCGGTGGAGGATCCGACCAATGCGCAGGACCGCTACGACCGCAACTGGCTGCGGCTGCATATTCTGCCCCGGTTGAAGCGGCACTGGCCAGCGCTGCTGCAGCGCTGCCGGGATACGGCCGCGCTGATGACGGATGCCGATGAGCTGCTGCAGGAGCGGGCCGAGGATGACCTGGCGGGCTGCCGGCTTGAGGCCGGCGGGCTCAGTGTCAGCGCCGTTCGACAGCTGACCCCGGCCCGGCAGCGCAACCTGATGCATCACTGGATCGGCCGGCACACGGGACAGCGTCTGAGCCGTCAGCGGTTGCAGAACCTGCTGCACTGCATGCTGGTCGAACGGGAGGATGCCGAGCCTGTCGAGCAGCTCAGGGGGCTGCAGCTGCGGCGTTACCGTGACGGGCTCTATCTGCTGCCGGAGCCGCTGCCGTGCGCGCCCGCTGTCGAACCGATCGAGTTGCGGGTGGGGCAGCCGCTATCGCTGCCCCTTGGCGAGCTGAGCTGGCAGCGGGCGGACAAGGGGCTTCCTGAAGGGCTGGTGTTGACGTTGGGTTACCGTCAGGGCGGCGAGAGGCTCAGGCCGCTGGGGCGAGGCGGCTCGGTCAGTCTCAAACAGCGGCTGCAGGAGGCCGGAAGGCCGCCCTGGTTGAGGCCCTTGCAGCCAATTCTCTGGTCGGGAAACACCGTCCTGGCGGTTCCCGGGGTCTGCCTCTGTGAAGGCCCGTGGGTCGAAAACGGCTGGATGCCTCAATGGAGCGGTTTTGGTTTGTCCTGAGGGGCGCTTTTTGCTAAGCTGCAACCCCATCTTGAGTACGTTTTCTCCCCCTCAACATCTCGATCTGACAGGTTCCGCATGACGCGTTATATTTTCGTCACAGGCGGTGTTGTGTCCTCATTGGGCAAAGGCATCGCATCAGCTTCTCTGGCGGCTATTCTCGAGGCCCGTGGCCTCAAAGTTACAATGCTCAAGCTGGACCCGTATATCAACGTGGACCCGGGCACCATGAGCCCCTTCCAGCATGGTGAAGTATTTGTAACCGATGATGGCGCCGAGACCGACCTTGACCTTGGTCACTACGAGCGCTTCATCCGCACCACCATGAGCAAGCGCAACAACTTCACCACCGGCCGTGTCTACCAGCACGTGCTGAGCAAGGAGCGTCGTGGCGACTATCTGGGCGGCACCGTACAGGTCATTCCGCACATCACCAACGAGATCAAACGTCGTGTGATCGAGGGTGCGGGCGATGCCGATGTGGCGCTGGTCGAAATCGGTGGCACCGTGGGCGACATCGAATCTCTGCCGTTCCTGGAGGCCGTACGTCAGCTGAAGGTGGAAGTGGGTGCTTCTCGCGCCATGTTCATGCACCTGACTCTGGTGCCCTACATCGCCACCGCCGGCGAGACCAAGACCAAGCCGACCCAGCACTCGGTCAAAGAGCTGCGCTCCATCGGTATCCAGCCGGATATCCTGGTGTGCCGTTCCGAGCAGCCGCTGGACGAATCTTCCCGCAAGAAAGTCGCCATGTTCACCAACGTGGACGAGCGTGCCGTGATCTCGCTGCCGGATGCCGACACCATCTACAACATCCCGGCGATGCTGTGGGAACAGCACCTGGACGAGATCGTCACCGAGCGTTTCCGCATCAACTGCAAGGCTGCGGATCTGAGCGAATGGAACCGTGTTGCCGATGCTTTCCTGCGCCCGGAAGGCGAAGTGACCATCGCCATGGTCGGCAAGTACATGGAACTGCTGGATGCCTACAAGTCGCTGATCGAAGCGATCTCTCATGCGGGCATCGCCCTGCGTAAGAAGGTTCGCATCGAATATATCGACTCCGAGCGTGTCGAGCGTGAAGGCAGCCAGATCCTGGAAGGCTACAGCGCCATTCTGGTGCCGGGCGGTTTCGGTGAGCGTGGCGTTGAAGGCAAGATTCAGGCGGTACGTTTTGCGCGTGAGAACAAGGTCCCGTATCTGGGTATCTGTCTGGGCATGCAGGTGGCCGTGATTGAATACGCGCGTCATGTCGCCGGTCTGGAAGGCGCCAACTCGACCGAGTTCGATCAGCAGTCCAAGCACCCGGTGATCGGCCTGATTACCGAGTGGACCGACCGCACGGGTGAAGTGGAAGTGCGCGGCGAGAATTCCGATCTGGGCGGCACCATGCGTCTGGGTGCGCAGACCTGCCATTTGGCCGAGGGCTCCAAGGTTGCTGAAGCCTATGGCGGCACCGAGGTGCGTGAGCGCCACCGTCACCGCTATGAGGTAAACAACAACTACGTGCCGCTGTTGGAAGAAGCCGGCCTGAAGATCACCGGTCGTTCCGTTGACGGTGAGCTGGTTGAAGTGGTGGAAGCACCGGATCACCCCTGGTTCGTGGCCTGTCAGTTCCACCCGGAATTTACCTCCACCCCGCGCGATGGGCACGGCCTGTTCACCGGATTCATCAAGGCCGCGCTGGCACGTCAGGCGCAGCAGTAACCTTTTTACGAGTTAACTGGAGACACAGATACAATGGCTCAGATTGCGAATATCAAGGCACGCGAAGTTCTGGATTCCCGTGGTAACCCGACCGTTGAAGCGGACGTGATCCTGGAATCCGGCGTGGTCGGTTCTGCCTGCGCACCTTCAGGCGCATCCACCGGTTCCCGCGAAGCGCTGGAACTGCGTGACGGCGACAAATCCCGTTACCTGGGCAAGGGCGTGCAGAAAGCCGTTGCGGCGATCAATGGCGCCATTCGCGAAGCTCTGACAGGCATGGACGTAACCGATCAACGCGCACTGGATGACAAAATGCTGGCGCTGGACGGTACCGAGAACAAGTCCAACCTGGGCGCCAACGCCATCCTGGCCGTTTCCCTGGCGGCTGCGAAAGCGGCTGCGACCGAGAAGGGCGTGCCGCTGTATGCCCACATCGCCGAGATCAACGGCACCGCCGGCCAGTTCTCCATGCCGGTGCCGATGATGAACATCCTCAACGGTGGTGAGCACGCGGACAACAACGTCGACATCCAGGAGTTCATGGTTCAGCCGGTGAACTTCGACAACTTCTCCGATGCGCTGCGTTGCGGTGCCGAAATCTTCCACGCGCTGAAAGCCGTGCTCAAGGCTCGAGGCCTGAACACCGCGGTCGGCGACGAAGGCGGCTTCGCACCGAACCTGGGCTCCAACGAAGAAGCCCTGGTGGTGATCAAGGACGCGATCGACCAGGCCGGCTACAAGCTGGGCACCGACGTGACCCTGGCGCTGGACTGCGCTTCTTCCGAATTCTATAAGGACGGCAAGTACGATCTGGCCGGTGAAGGCAAGGTATTCGACGCCGAAGGCTTCGGTGACTACCTGGCGCAGCTGTGCGAGAACTACCCGATCGTCTCCATCGAAGATGGCATGGACGAATCCGACTGGGACGGCTGGGCCAGCCTGACCCGCAAGATCGGCGACAAGGTGCAGCTGGTCGGTGACGACCTGTTCGTGACCAACACCAAGATCCTGAAGGAAGGCATCGACAAGTCGATCGCCAACTCCATTCTGATCAAGTTCAACCAGATCGGCTCCTTGTCCGAAACCCTGGACGCGATCAAGATGGCCAAGGACGCGGGTTACACCGCGGTGATTTCTCACCGTTCCGGTGAAACCGAAGACACCACTATCGCCGACTTGGCGGTGGGTACAGCGGCGGGCCAGATCAAGACTGGCTCCCTGTGTCGTTCCGACCGTGTCGCCAAGTACAACCGTCTGCTGCGCATCGCTGAAGAGCTGGGCGCCGGCGCGGCCTATAACGGTCTGAAAGAGATCAAAGGTCAGGCCTGAGTCCTGAAAATGTGATAAAAAGGGGGCTTCGAGCCCCCTTTTTTTACCCTGGGTCCTGTAAATAAGAGGTACGTGCGTGTTCCGCTGGTTGTTGTTGATTTTGCTGGTGATGCTCGCCGGGCTGCAATACCGGCTCTGGTTTGGCGAAGCCAACCTGCGTCAGGTGTGGCAGCTGGAGCAGCAGATCCTGGAGCAGCAACAGGTCAACCAGCAGCTGACCGAGCGCAACAAGCGCCTAGAGGCCGAGGTGCAGGACCTCAAGCAGGGGCTGACCGCCCTGGAGGAGCGTGCCCGCAGTGAGATGGGCATGATCCGTGAAGGCGAAACCTTCTTCCAGTTAATCGAACCCGAGCCGGAGACATCCCGACGTTGAATCTAGATCTCGCCTGTAACTGGCTGTATGGCGAGCCATCATCCCACGCCGTATTACGCACCACCGCGGCCGATTTTCAGGTCTTCGAACGCCTGCCTTTCGAGCCGGACGGTGAAGGGGAACACCTGTTCCTGTACATCCGCAAGACCGGAGAAAATACCGACTGGGTCGCTCGCCAGCTGGCGCGCTTCTGTCAGGTCAGTCCGCGTGACGTGGGCTATGCCGGCAAGAAGGACCGCCATGCGGTGACCGAACAGTGGTTCAGCGTACGTCTGCCGATCGGGCGCACGCTGAACTGGTCGCTATTCGGGGGGGAGACCATCGAAGTACTTAAAACCGAGCGTCACAGTCGCAAGCTCAGACTGGGTGCCCTGTCAGGCAACCGCTTTGTGATCCGGCTGCGCGATGTCACCGAACCGGATGCCCTGGCCGCACGTGTGGAGCAGGTGCGTACGGGCGTGCCCAACTACTTCGGTGAGCAGCGCTTTGGTCACGAGGGCGGCAACCTGGTCAAGGGGCAGGCGTTGCTGGCCGGCACCCTGAAAGAGCGACAGCGCCACAAAAAGGGGCTGTATATCTCCGCACTGCGCTCCTGGCTGTTCAACCAGGTGATCAGCGCCCGTATTGAGCAGGGGGTGTGGAACAGCATACTGCCCGGCGATGTACTCATGCTGAATGGCTCCCAGAGCTGTTTCGTCGCCAATGACGAAGCGGATCTTGCCCAGCGCCTCAAGCAGGGAGATCTGCACCTGACCGGCCCCATGTGGGGCCGGGGTGAATTGATGACCCGGGAGGAGGCGCAGGCGTTCGAAACGGCTGTGGTGGCTCCCTGGCAGGAGATCTGCGCTGGCCTGGAAGGGCTGGGGTTGAACCAGGAACGACGCTCCCTGCGGCTGGTGCCTCAGGAGTTGAACGCTGAAGTCGAGGCGGAGGGGCAGTGGCGGCTGGAATTCGAGCTGCCGGCCGGCGCCTTTGCCACCAGTGTATTGCGTGAACTTTGTCAGTGGCACAACGCCGCCAACGAGCAGACATAATCAAGAAGAACCGACATGCTGACTCTGATCTCTAATGACGACGGTGTATATGCACCGGGACTGGCCACCCTGGCGGAACGCCTGGCGCAGGATCACCAGACCTGCGTGGTAGCCCCTGATCGTAACCGCAGCGGCGCCAGCAACTCGCTGACGCTGGACCGCCCGCTGGAAGCTCATCTGCACAGCAGCGGCTACTATGGCATCAACGGTACGCCCACCGACTGCGTGCATCTGGGCGGTTCGGGGCTGTTCACTGATGGCCAGAAGCCGGATATCGTGGTGTCCGGCATCAATGCCGGCGCCAACCTGGGCGATGATGTGCTCTATTCCGGCACTGTGGCGGCGGCGACCGAGGGGCGTCATTGCCGGTTGCCGCCGATCGCGGTGTCGATGCACAGCTTCCATCCGCAGCACTATGCAACGGCTGCGGAAATCGTGGCGGTGCTGGTACAGAAGTTGGAGTCACTGGTTGTGGCGCCGCGCACCGTGCTCAATGTCAATGTACCCGACCTGCCGCTCGACCAGATCAGGGGCGTCCATGTCACGCGGCTGGGGCATCGTCATGGCGCCGAGCCGCCAGTGCAGGTGGAGGACCCTCGTGGTCGCACCCGCTACTGGATTGCCGGCGCAGGCGCGGCGGCGGATTCGGAGCCCGGTACCGATTTCTATGCCGTCGAGAATGGCTTCGTCTCGGTGACGCCGCTGCAGATCGATATGACCCATTATTCCGGCATGGATAACCTGGCGGACTGGCTGGAGGGGCTGATGTGATCGACTGGGATCTGCAGGGCATCGGCATGACCTCCCGGCGCACCCGGGAGCGCCTGGCGCAACGACTGCGCGACCAGGGGATTGCCAATGAAGAGGTGCTGAACACGCTGATCGATACGCCGCGTCATATTTTCATCGATGAGGCGCTGTCACACCGGGCCTATGAGGATACGGCGCTGCCGATCGGCTTCAATCAGACCATCTCTCAGCCCTATATCGTGGCGCGGATGACCGAGCTGCTGCTGGATGCCGGCCCGCTGGACAAGGTGCTGGAAGTGGGTACCGGGTCCGGCTATCAGACCGCCATCCTGGCGCAGCTGGTGGATCAGGTGTTCAGTGTCGAGCGGATACGCCCGCTGCAGGAAAAGGCGCGCAAGCGGCTGCAGCGGCTCAAGCTGCACAATGTCATGCTGCGCCACACCGACGGCGGCATGGGCTGGCCGGACAGGGCACCCTTTGACGGTATCCTGGTGACGGCGGCACCCCGAGAGGTGCCGCCGGAGCTGCTGGAACAGCTCGCCGTGGGCGGACGCCTGGTCATTCCCGTCGGGGATGAGCATCAAGCGCTGAAGCGGATCACCCGGGTCAGTGAGACCGAGTACACCACCGAAGTGCTGGAAAGTGTCCGTTTCGTGCCGCTGCTGGGCGGCACGGTGCGTTAATTGATGAGGAAAGTGCGTGCGAAGTAAACAGGACTATCTGATGCTGTCCGGTAAAGGGATGATGATGGGGGCCGCCGATGCGGTCCCCGGCGTGTCCGGCGGCACCATTGCGTTTATTACCGGTATCTATGAAGAGCTTATCGATACGCTGAAACAGTTCAACCCCGAAGCGGTTCGGGTCCTGTTCAGCGAAGGATTTCTATCCTGCTGGCGCTATGTGAACGGCAACTTCCTGCTGGCACTGTTCAGCGGCATTCTGTTGAGCCTGGTATCGGTTTCGCACCTGGTGCTCTATCTGCTTGACCAGCATCCGATTCTGCTCTGGTCGTTCTTTTTCGGCCTGATCCTGGCCTCGACCTGGAGCGTGGTGCGTCATATACGGGGCTGGAACAGTAATCTGGTGGCGATGTTCGCCAGTGGGGCATTGCTGGCCTATATCATTACCGAACAGGCGCCTGGTGCCGTCGAGCCGACCTTGATGATGGTCTTCCTGTCCGGCATGATCGCGATTTGCGCCATGATTCTGCCGGGGATCTCGGGCAGCTTTATTTTGCTGCTGATGGGGATGTATACGCCGATACTCGGTGCGATCAAGGGATTTGAGTGGCTCACGCTGGGGCTTTTCGCTGGCGGTTGCGTGATTGGCCTGTTGAGTTTTTCGCGGCTACTGAGCTGGGCGTTCCACCATCACCGCATGATGACCCTGGCGCTGCTGGGTGGTTTCATGCTGGGTTCGCTGAACAAGGTATGGCCGTGGAAATACACTCTGGCCTATACCATCAACCGGCATGGTGAACAGGTGCCCCTGTTGCAGGACAATCTGTTGCCGGGCAGTTATGAAGTCCTGACCGGGTTGAACGCCGGATTCTGGCCTGCTGTTGCGCTGATGTTCTTGGGGGCGCTGCTGGGAGTGGTGATGGACCGCCAGCAGCACTGAATTGGGAGGCCGGAGTGCCCTATCGTCTGCTGCTTGTGCTGACCTGCCTGAGTCTGCTGCTCGGCGGTTGCTCGACCGGTTATGCGCCGGTCAGTGAGCGTTCGATGGGGGCCAGGTCCAGTGCCAAGGGGCCGGCTCCGGCCAGTTACCGGGTGCAGCGGGGCGATACGCTATACTCCATCTCCTTTCGTTATGGTCTTGACTATCGCCGCGTGGCCCGCTGGAACGGTATCGATAGTCGCTACTTCATCTATCCGGGGCAGAAACTGCGGTTGAAGCCCCCTGCAGCAGCTGCCCGCTCCTCATCCCGCTCGAGTTCGCGCGCCGCCGTGCCGTCAGCCTCGACGCCAGTTAAGCCTTCAGCCAAGGCGGCGCCTTCCCGTAGCTCGGCAGCCACCGCGGTGGCCAAGCCCGCAAAACCTGCCTCGCCTCGCGTGACGCCCCCCAAGCCCTCTGCGAGCGCGGGTCCCGTGCGCTGGCACTGGCCCCATGCAGGTAAAATCATCCTGGCTTTCGGGCGCGGTCAGCCGGCCAACAAGGGGCTGGATATCGCCGGAAAACCGGGCGAGGCCGTGAAGGCGGCGGCCCATGGTGAGGTGGTCTATGCCGGCAATGGCCTGCTGGGATACGGCAATCTGGTCATCATCAACCACGACAAACGCTACCTCAGTGCCTATGCACATAACAGTCGCATCTTTGTACGAGAGGGTGATAAGGTTAAAGCTGGTGAAAAAATAGCCGAAATAGGTAAGACCGGCGCCACGCGTTCGATGCTGCATTTCGAGATACGGCGTGATGGCGATCCGGTTGACCCGTTGCGCTATCTTCCCAAGCGATAACAACAAAAAAACATAACAAGCAGAGGTGGGGCTGCTGCCTTGCCGAAACCTGGGGGTGAAGAATATGGCAATCCTGGGAGAAGAGGTACGTTATTCCGCGCAGAGTGGGGATAACGACCTGGATGATGAACGTCGACTGGCGACGATGGATGACGCCGAACAGGACGACGACAGCGACAGCCGTGACGAGGAGGAGACCTCCGATGTGCTGCCCGAGTTCATCAACAGTGGGCGTGGACGCGGCTCCATGGCACACAAGGATCTGGTCAATGCTCGTTCGCTGGATGCGACCCAACTGTATTTGAACGAAATCGGTTTTTCGCCACTGCTGACCGCCGAGGAGGAGGTGTACTTCTCCCGTCTTGCCCTCAAGGGCGAGGAGGCTGCACGCAAGCGGATGATCGAAAGCAACCTGCGTCTGGTGGTCAAGATCGCCCGTCGCTACATCAACCGTGGCCTGACGCTGCTCGATCTGATCGAGGAGGGCAATCTGGGCCTGATCCGCGCGGTGGAAAAGTTCGACCCCGAGCGCGGCTTCCGCTTTTCGACCTATGCCACCTGGTGGATCCGTCAGACCATCGAGCGGGCGATCATGAACCAGACCCGCACCATTCGCCTGCCGATCCATGTAGTCAAGGAGCTCAACGTCTATCTTCGCGCCTCCCGCGAACTGGCGCAAAAGCTGGATCATGAGCCCACCGCGGAGGAGATCGCGGCGCTGGTGGACAAACCGGTGGCCAACGTGGAGCGGATGCTCGGTCTCAATGAGCGCGTCAGCTCGGTGGATGTGCCGGCCGGGCAGGGGGCCGACAAGCCGCTGCTGGATACCATTGCCGACCAGGATGCCGCCGATCCCGAAACCCTGCTGCAGAGCAACAACATCAGCGGCAACCTGAATCGCTGGCTGGATATGTTGCCGGAGAAGCATGCCGACGTGTTGTCACGCCGTTTCGGCCTGCGGGGCTACGAGATGAGCACCCTGGAGCAGGTGGGGCAGGAGATCGGTCTGACCCGTGAACGGGTTCGTCAGATCCAGGTCGAGGCGCTGCGAAAGCTGCGCGAGATCGTCGAGAAAAACGGCCTGACCGGCGAGGACCTGCTGCAGTAAGCGGTCTCGTCGGCCAAAGGGGGCCGGTTCAGCGCTCCAGATACTGGAGCTTGTCCGGTACCCCGTCCCACTTTTCGGCATCGGGCAGCGGGGCCTTGCGTTCGGTGATGTTGGGCCAGGTCTCGGCCAGTTCGGCATTGAGCTGGTAGAACTTGTCCTGCTCCGGACTCAGGTCGTCCTCGTGCAGTATCGCTTCCGCCGGGCACTCCGGTTCGCAGAGGCCGCAGTCGATGCACTCGTCCGGATGAATCACCAGAAAGTTCGGTCCCTCGTAGAAACAGTCCACCGGGCAGACCTCGACACAGTCGGTGTACTTACAGCGGATGCAGTTATCGGTCACGATGTAGGTCATCGTTCAGCCTCCCATTGGCTTAAATCTGAGTGCAGTATAGTGCGCCATCGCGTCTTTGCTCAGGACAGCAGCGCCTTGAGTGCGTAGAGCTGCTCCAGCGCTTGCTTCGGCGTCAATTCGTCCGGGTCCAGCTCGCGCAGCTGACGCTCGGCGGCCGAGGGTTGATAGCTGACAAACAGGTCGGTCTGCATCGGCTCCTCCAGGGGCTTGGCAGAAACCGGCTCCGGGTTGCGCGTTACCTTTTCGCTCTGGTCACGGCTGTCCTGCTCCAGCAGCACCAGCTTGTCGCGTGCATTACGGATCACGTCGGCCGGGATGCCCGCCAGTTGGGCCACTTGCAGGCCATAGCTCTGACTGGCCGGGCCCTCCTGTACCTCATGCATGAACACGATGTGGTCGTTGTGCTCGACGGCGGTCAGGTGCACGTTGGCCACGCCACGCTCGCGCTCCGGCAGGCTGGTCAGTTCGAAATAGTGGGTGGCGAACAGGGTGAACGCCTTGACCTCGCGGGCCAGAAACTCGGCGCAGGACCAGGCCAGCGACAGGCCGTCGAAGGTGCTGGTGCCGCGGCCGACCTCATCCATCAATACCAGGCTGCGGTCGCTGGCGTTGTGCAGGATGTTGGCGGTCTCGGTCATTTCGACCATGAAGGTGGAGCGGCCACCGGCCAGGTCATCGGAGGAGCCCATGCGGGTGAAGATGCGATCGACGATGCCGATGCAGGCGGATGCTGCCGGTACATAGCTGCCGATGTGGGCCAGCAGGGTGATCAGCGCCGCCTGGCGCATGTAGGTGGACTTGCCGCCCATATTGGGGCCGGTGATCACCAGCATGTGACGCTCGCTGTCCAGCACCAGGTCGTTGGCGACGAAGGGGCCGTCCAGCACAGCTTCCACCACCGGATGGCGGCCCTGAGTGATCTTCAGGCAGGACTCGTCGACCAGCTGCGGGCGCTGGTAGTCCAGCGACAGGGCGCGTTCGGCCAGGGTGTTGAGCACGTCCAGTTCGGCCAGGGCGGCGGCCGACTCCTGCAGCGGCGCCAGTTCGGCCGCCAACAGCTCGAGCAGCTCGTCGTACAGCTGCTTCTCGCGCGCCAATGCCTTGCTCTTGGCGCTGAGTGCCTTGTCCTCGAACTCCTTCAGCTCCGGCGTGATGTAACGCTCGGCATTTTTCAGTGTCTGGCGGCGGATGTACTCGGCCGGCATGTCGATCGCCTGTGCCTTGCTGACCTCGATGTAGTAGCCATGTACCCGGTTGTAGCCCACCTTGAGGGTCGAAATGTCGGTCCGGGCGCGTTCGCGTGCTTCCAGCTGCAGCAGGAAGTCGCCGGCGTTCTCACTCAGGCCGCGCAGTTCGTCCAGTTCGGCGTCGTAGCCGGCCGCGATGACACCGCCATCGCGGATCACCACCGGTGGGGCGTCGATGATCGCTCGGGCGAGCAGGTCGGCCTGCTCCGGGAAGGTGGTGATGGTCTGCGCCAGAGCGCCGATGCGGCGTGAATCGTTGCGCTCGAGCCGCTGCTGCAATTCCGGCAGCGACGCCAGGGCGTTGCGCAGGCGCTCCAGGTCGCGGGGGCGGGCCGAGCGCAGGGCGACGCGGGAGAGAATGCGCTCCATATCGCCGATCGGCTTGAGCTGTTCGGCGATGGCGTCGCTGCAGTCCGGGCGCAGCAGCCAGCGGATCGCATCCTGGCGCGCTTCCAGGGTGGCGCGATCACGCAGCGGACGGTGTAGCCAGCGACGCAGCAGGCGGCTGCCCATGGGGGTCTTGCACTTGTCCAATACCGACGCCAGGGTGTTGCTGCGCCCGCCGGACAGGTTCAGGTCCAGCTCCAGGTTGCGTCGGGTGGCGGCATCCAGAATCACCGCTTCGTCGTGCTGTTCCACCTGCAGGCGGCGGATATGCGGCAGGCGGCTGCGCTGGGTGTCGCGGGCGTACTGCAGCAGGCAGCCGGCGGCGCAGATCGCCAGGCTTAGATGATCACAGCCGAAGCCGCTCAGGTCGCGGGTATTGAACTGGTCGCAGAGCAGGCGCTCGGCGGTGTCGGCCTCGAACTCCCAGGGCGGGCGGGCGTGGGCGCCGGGACGCTTGCTCAGCGCTTCAGGTACGGTGACATCTTCGGGGTAGAGCAGCTCGGCCGGGCGCAGGCGCTCCAGTTCGGCCAGCAGGGCTTCATCATTGTCTACCTCGAACAGGCTGAAGCGGCCGGAGCTGATGTCGATCATCGCCAGACCGTAACGCTCGTCCTGACGGGCCACGCCCATCAGCAGGTTGTCCTGATGCTCGTCCAGCAGGGCTTCGTCGCTGAGCGTGCCGGGGGTGACGATGCGGACCACTTCGCGCGCCACCGGCCCCTTGCTGGTGGCCGGGTCGCCCACCTGTTCGCAGATCACCACCGATTCGCCCGCCTTGACGATACGGGCGATGTAGCCTTCGGCCGAGTGGTAGGGAATGCCGGCCATGGGGATCGGCTCGCCGGCGGACTTGCCGCGCGCGGTCAGCGAGATATCCAGCAATGCGGCCGCCTTCTTGGCGTCGTCGTAGAACAGTTCGTAGAAGTCACCCATGCGATAGAACAGCAGCTGGTCCGGATGCTGGGCCTTGATGCGCAGGTACTGCTGCATCATCGGGGTGTGCTGGGTGCTCTTGCTTGCTGAAGACATAGTTGACGCGGTCATCCTGTTGGCGGGGATTGAATCGGGTACGGCTCAAGGTTTTAATGGAGGAATTGTACGTCAAACACGGCACGCTGCGTAGTCGCGGCTTTGGAGTTACAGCATGAGAAACCTGGCACAAAAAGTAGGTGAGACCCTGTTGGCAAAGGGGATGAAACTGGCGACGGCCGAGTCCTGCACCGGAGGCTGGGTCGCCCAGGCGGTGACCGCCGTGCCCGGCAGTTCCGGCTGGTTCGATTGCGGTTTCGTGTCCTATTCCAATACCGCCAAGCAGAAAATGCTCGGCGTTGATCTGGCGGTGCTGGAAACCAGGGGCGCGGTGAGCGAGTCCGTGGTGGCGCAGATGGCGGAAGGCGCGCTGCGCAACAGCGATGCCGATATCGCGGTGGCGATCAGCGGCATCGCCGGTCCGGGCGGTGGTACCGAGGACAAGCCGGTGGGCACGGTCTGGTTGGCCTGGGCGATCGAGGGGCATCCGACGGTGACCTGTCTGAGCTTCTTCAATGGTGACCGTGACGAGATTCGACAGCAGGCAGTAGAGCAGGCGCTGGAAGGTGTCATGGCCTACCTGCCGCATTGACGGCAGAGGTTGCAATCTGATCAGGGTGTGAAATAATACTGTCCAGATATACAGTACTTAACCCCTCGGCCAATGAAAGGTTTCCCGATGGACGCAAACAGAAAGAAAGCGTTGGATGCAGCACTGTCACAGATTGAACGTCAGTTCGGCAAGGGCGCCGTCATGCGCATGGGGGATCAGCCCCGTGAAGCCATTCCGGCGGTCTCTACCGGCTCTCTTGGCCTGGATATCGCATTGGGCATTGGTGGCCTGCCGTATGGTCGAGTGGTTGAGATCTACGGCCCTGAATCATCCGGCAAGACCACACTGACCCTGCAGGTCATTGCGCAGGCACAGAAGCAGGGCAAGACCTGTGCCTTCATCGATGCCGAGCATGCCTTTGATCAGTCCTATGCCGAGAAGCTGGGCGTGGATCTCGATGCGCTCTACGTCTCTCAGCCGGATACCGGGGAGCAGGCGCTGGAGATCACCGACATGCTGACCCGCTCCGGCGCCATGGACGTGATCATCGTCGACTCGGTCGCGGCGCTGGTGCCCAAGGCCGAGATAGAGGGCGAGATGGGCGATTCCCACGTGGGCTTGCAGGCGCGCCTGATGTCACAGGCGCTGCGCAAGCTGACTGGCAGCGTCAAGCAGTCCAACTGTCTGCTGGTGTTCATCAACCAGATCCGCATGAAGATCGGCGTCATGTTCGGCAACCCGGAAACCACCACCGGCGGTAATGCGCTCAAGTTCTACTCCTCGGTGCGTCTGGATATCCGCCGTACCGGTGCGGTCAAGCAGGGTGACGAGGTGGTCGGCAACGAGACCCGCGTCAAGGTGGTCAAGAACAAGGTGTCGCCGCCGTTCCGTCAGGCCGAGTTCCAGATTCTGTACGGCCAGGGCATCTACCACATGGGTGAAGTGGTCGACCTGGGGGTGCAGCAGGGGCTGGTGGACAAGTCCGGTGCCTGGTACGCCTACAAGGGTGACAAGATCGGTCAGGGCAAGGCCAACGCGGCCAAGTACCTGGAAGAACACCCGGACGTGGCGGAGGAGATCGAGAACGAGATCCGCGCCCAGCTGCTCAACGTGCCCAAGCCCAAAGAGGCCGCAGCGCAGAGCGAAGACGCCGGTCAACTGGATCTCTGATCCGGCGCGATGTTATCCACAGGGGCCTCAGGGCCCCTGTTTTGTTTGGAGTCAATGATGGCCAGGGTGCTGGAAAATGAGGCCGAGATTCGCAATGCCGCTATCGCACTGTTGGCGAGGCGGGAATACAGCCGGGCGGAGCTGACCCGGAAGCTGGGACCACGGGTCGAAGTCGAAGCGCTGTTGGTCCGTGTGCTGGATCAACTGGAACAGGATGGCTATCAGAGTGATCAGCGCTTTGCCGAGGTGTTCGTGCGCAGCCGGCTGGGGTCGGGCTATGGCCAGATGCGCATTCGTCAGGAGCTGCAGCGCAAGGGCATAGCGCGCGAGCGGATCGAGCAGGTCTTGCTGGACCAGGAGGCGGACAGTCGTCAGCTGGCGCAGGCGTGTCATCAACGCCGTTTCGGCGAGTCCAAACCCGCGGATCAGAAAGAGTATGCCAAACGGATGCGCTTCCTGGTCAATCGCGGCTTTTCCTTTGACGATGCCCGTTATGCGATCACGCATGCGGGGGATGAAGTGGACTGAAATCAACGGCTCCGGGGCGAAAAGCTATCGTACATTTTTTGCCCGCGTTATATACTTGAGGGCTAATTTTTGCGTACAAATGCCCGCTTTTTATCCGCTAAGAAGCGGCCTGTCGTGCCAATCAGTACAGACGCAACGGACCTTATATGAACTACATGACAAGTGCGGAGATCCGCCAGGCATTTCTCGACTACTTCAACCAGCAGGGGCACGAAATCGTTGCCTCCAGCCCGCTGATTCCGGGTAACGACCCGACGCTGTTGTTCACCAACGCCGGCATGGTGCAGTTCAAGGACGTGTTCCTCGGCTCCGACAAACGCGCCTACAGCCGTGCCACCAGCTCGCAGCGCTGTGTGCGCGCCGGCGGCAAGCATAACGACCTGGAGAATGTCGGCTATACCGCACGTCATCACACCTTCTTCGAGATGCTGGGCAACTTCAGCTTCGGTGACTATTTCAAGCGTGAAGCGATCAAGTTTGCCTGGGAATTCCTGACCCAGCGTCTGGGACTGCCGGAAGAGCGCCTGTGGGTGACGGTTCACTACACCGACGACGAAGCCGAGAAGATCTGGAAAGAGGAGATGGGGGTTAGCCCCGAGCGCTTCTCCAAGCTGGATGAGGACAACTTCTGGGCCATGGGCGATACCGGTCCCTGCGGTCCCTGTACGGAAATCTTCTTCGACCATGGCCCCGATGTGGCCGGTGGTCCTCCGGGCAGCCCGGATGAAGACGGCGACCGCTACATCGAGATCTGGAACCTGGTGTTCATGCAGTACAACCGTTCCGCCGATGGCACCATGGCGCCGCTGGCGGCGCCGAGCATCGATACCGGTATGGGGCTGGAGCGTGTCGCAGCCGTCATGCAGGGCGTGCACAGCAACTACGAGATCGACCTGTTTCAGAACCTGCTCAAGGCAACCGCCGATGTGCTGGGGCTGGACAGCCTCGACAGCAAGTCGCTGCGCGTCATCGCCGACCATATCCGTTCCTGCTCCTTCCTGATCACCGACGGTGTGCTGCCCTCCAACGAAGGCCGTGGTTACGTGCTGCGCCGCATCATGCGTCGCGCCATCCGTCACGGCAACAAGCTGGGCGCAACACAGCCGTTCTTCCACAAGCTGGTGGCCCCGCTGGTCAAGGAGATGGGCGAGGCCTATCCGGAGCTGGCCAAAATGCAGGCACAGGTGGAACGTATCCTGCTGAAGGAAGAGCAGCAGTTCGCCAAGACGCTGGATCACGGCATGCAGCTGCTGACCCAGGCGATCGCCGAACTGGATGGCAAGGTGATTCCGGGTGAAACCGTATTCCGTCTGTACGACACCTACGGCTTCCCGGTCGACCTGACCGCCGATGTGGCGCGCGAACACGAATTGAGCCTGGATATGGACGGCTTCGAACAGGCGATGGAAGCCCAGCGCCAGCGCGCCCGCGCCTCCGGCCAGTTCTCCGTTGACTACAATGACCAGATCAAGCTGGACGGCAGCACGGCGTTCACCGGCTACGACCGCCTGGAAGACCGCTCCGAAGTGGTGGCGCTCTACCGTGACGGCGAGCAGGTCGGTCAACTGTCCGCCGGTGAGACCGGCGTGGTGGTGCTGAAGAACACCGCCTTCTACGCCGAGTCCGGTGGCCAGGCCGGTGACCAGGGCGTACTGCGCTGGGATCGTGGTCAGTTCGAGGTCAGCGATTGCACCAAGGAAAGCGGTCACCACCTGCACCACGGCAGCCTGAGCGAAGGTGTTCTGCAGGTGGGCGATCAGGTGGTCACCGAAGTGGATATGGCCAAGCGTCAGGCGACGGCGTTGAACCACTCGGCCACTCACCTGCTGCACGCCGCCCTGCGCAAGGTGCTGGGTGACCATGTGCAACAGAAGGGTTCACTGGTGAATGCCGAGCGTCTGCGTTTCGACTTCGCCCATTTTGAGGCGATGAGCGACGAGCAGGTGGCCGAGGTTGAAGCGATCGTGAATGCTCAGGTCCGCGCCAACTCGGCGGTGGAAACCGAACTGATGGAGCTGGATGCGGCCAAGGCCAAGGGCGCCATGGCGCTGTTCGGCGAAAAGTACGATGCCGAAGTGCGCGTACTGAGCATGGGCGGCGATTTCTCGGTGGAGCTGTGTGGCGGTACTCACGCCAAGCGCACCGGTGATATCGGCTTGCTCAAGATCGTGGCCGAGAGCGGGATCGCCTCCGGCGTGCGCCGTATCGAAGCGGTGACTGGTGCCGGTGCCATGCAGTGGATCAACGCCAATGAGCTGGCGCTGGGCGAGATCGCCTCGCTGGTGAAGGGCTCCCGTGATAATGCGCGGGATAAGGTGCGTGGCCTCAATGAACGCAACCGTCAGCTGGAAAAAGAGATCGAGCGCCTGACCGCCAAGCTGGCCAGCGCCCAGAGCGGCGACCTGCTGAGCCAGGCTCAGGAGGTCAACGGCATCAAGGTGCTGGCGGCCAAACTGGAGGGCATCGAGCCCAAGGCGCTGCGCGATACGCTGGATCAGCTAAAGAACAAGCTGGGCAGCGGCGTGGTCGTGCTGATGACCGCTCAGGAAGACAAGGTCAGCCTGATTGCCGGCGTGACCAAGGATCTGACCGGTCAGATCAAGGCAGGTGACCTGGTGCGTGAGCTGGCCTCGCGCCTGGGAGGTAAAGGGGGCGGGCGTCCCGACATGGCGCAGGGTGGCGGCACCGACGTGAGTGCTGTCCCGGCCGCGCTCGAAGCGGTGCCCGAACTGGTGGCGGCAAGCCTGTAAGTGAAACAGGCGCTGCCGGTGCCTTCAGCAGGGGTGCCGGCAGCCGAATGGAAGCTGGAAAATGGCGTTATACGTGCAGAAGTACGGTGGCACCTCGGTGGGCTCGGTTGAGCGCATCCAGGCCGTTGCCGAAAAAGTGAAAGGCTTTCGCCAGCAGGGAGATGACGTGGTGGTCGTAGTGTCCGCCATGAGCGGTGAGACCAACCGTCTGATCGCGCTGGCCAATGAAATGCAGGAACGGCCTGATCCCCGGGAGATGGATACGCTGGTATCCACCGGTGAACAGGTGACCATTGCGTTGTTGTGCATGGCCCTGAAGCAGCGTGGCGTTGACGCCCGCTCCTATACCGGCTCGCAGGTGCGCATCCTGACGGATGAGTTCCACTCCAAGGCGCGGATTCAGGATATCGAGACCGAGCGCATGCGGGCGGACCTGGATCAGGGACGTGTCGTGGTGGTGGCCGGTTTCCAGGGGGTCGATGCCAACGGCAATATCACCACGCTGGGGCGCGGCGGTTCAGATACCACCGGTGTGGCGCTGGCGGCGGCGCTGAAGGCGGATGAGTGCCAGATCTACACCGATGTGGACGGCGTGTATACCACCGATCCGCGCGTGGTCGAAGGCGCTCAGCGGCTGGAGAAGATCACCTTTGAAGAGATGCTGGAGATGGCCAGTCTCGGCTCGAAGGTGTTGCAGATCCGTGCGGTCGAGTTTGCGGGCAAGTACAAGGTCCCGTTGCGGGTGCTGTCCAGTTTCCAGGATGGCCCGGGCACACTGATTACGATAGAGGATGATGAAACTGTGGAAAAGCCGGTTATCTCAGGTATTGCGTTCAACCGTGACGAGGCCAAGCTGACCGTTGTCGGTGTGCCGGACATTCCCGGGGTGGCTTCACGGATTCTGGGGCCGATCAGTCGTGCCAACATCGAAGTGGACATGATCGTGCAGAACATCGCGGCGGATCAAACCACCGATTTTACCTTTACCGTGCACAGAAACGACTATGATAAAGCCGAGCAGGTGCTGCATCAGGTCGTTAAGGAACTGGGAGCGCGCGAGGCGGTCGGAAACAGCAGGATCGCCAAGGTGTCGATTGTCGGTGTGGGCATGCGCTCTCACGCCGGCGTCGCCAGTAAGATGTTCGATGCCCTGGCGGCTGAAAATATCAATATCCAGATGATCTCCACCTCCGAAATAAAGGTGTCTGTGGTGATTGCCGAGAAATATCTCGAACTGGCCGTGCGCGCACTGCACTCGGCGTTTGATCTGGATGCATCTGATACGGTCCGCGAGTAACGACAGTATCAGATGACGGGGGCCAACAACTGTTCTATAGTACCGTTCTGGGCCCCCTCAAAAGCGGTTTGAAGCGGCGTTGACCCGCCCGTAGTCAACCTGGATGTTCTAAGGACTTAGGGGAGGCTGGGTAGAAGCCCGCTTCAGTGAACAAGAATTCAGCGCCCAACAGGACAATTTAAGGAGAGCCACAAATGCTGATTCTAACCCGCCGTGTCGGCGAAACACTCATGGTTGGTGATGATGTCACCGTTACCGTACTCGGTGTCAAAGGTAACCAAGTCCGCATCGGTGTGAATGCGCCCAAGGACGTCTCGGTTCATCGTGAAGAGATTTACCAGCGTATTCAGCGTGAAAAGTCACAAGACGACGAGCAAGAGTAAATTTTTTTCAAATTTCTCTTTTCTTTTGAAAATCAGTCTTGTACTATATGCGCCGTGTTGACGAGGTGAGTTGGCCGAGTGGCTGAAGGCGCGCCCCTGCTAAGGGCGTATACCGCAAGGTATCGAGGGTTCGAATCCCTCACTCACCGCCATTTTGATGTGCGCCCGTAGCTCAGCTGGATAGAGTACCTGGCTACGAACCAGGCGGTCAGAGGTTCGAATCCTCTCGGGCGCGCCATCTCAATGAAACAAGTTGTCAGCACGTAGAAATCATGTGTGCGCCCGTAGCTCAGCTGGATAGAGTACCTGGCTACGAACCAGGCGGTCAGAGGTTCGAATCCTCTCGGGCGCGCCATCTTTTCTTCACTTTTGGGTAAGCGCCCGTAGCTCAGCTGGATAGAGTACCTGGCTACGAACCAGGCGGTCAGAGGTTCGAATCCTCTCGGGCGCGCCATCCCCCCTCCCGATTTTTTGCATCATCGTAAAGCCGGACGCTTCGTCTGATTTCCATCAATCCGGAACTACTATGAAATTCATCGCCAAGCTGTTTCCCGAAATTACGATCAAGAGTCGTCCCGTTCGCCGTCGTCTGATTCAGCGCCTGCAGAGCAACCTGCAGATTTTGCTCAAGCGCCTTGATGACGAGATCAAAGTCAGTGGCTTCTGGGACAAGGTCGAGGTCAGCTTTCCGGGTCAGAATGACGAACTGGGTCGCCGGATCGTCGATGAGATGCAGCGAGTGCCCGGTATCCAGAATTTTCTGGAAGTGCAGGAATATCCTCTGGGCAGCTTTGACGAGGCCTACCAGCTGACGCGTGATGCCTATGCCGAGCGCCTCAAGGGCAAGACCTTCAAGGTACGCGTCAAGCGCACCGGCACGCACGATTTCACCTCCGTGGAGATGGAGCGCTATATCGGTGGTGGTCTGCGCCAGCATACCGAAGCCGCAGGCGTCGATGTGCACAAGCCTGAAGTCTGGGTCGACCTGGAAGTGCGTGACAACAAGCTGTATGTCGTCATGGCCAACCATCAGGGGCTCGGTGGCTATCCGCTGGGTACCCAGGACGACGTATTGTCGCTGATCTCCGGAGGCTTCGATTCCGTGGTTGCCTCCTACATGACTATGCGCCGTGGCTGCAAGACCCATTTCCTGTTTTTTAACCTGGGTGGTCATGCGCACGAAATCGGCGTTAAGCAGGTTGCGCTCTATCTGTGGAAGCGCTACGGCTCATCGGCGCGGGTCAAGTTCATCACCGTCCCCTTCGAAGAGGTGGTCGGCGAAATTCTGCAGTCGGTGCATCACTCCCATATGGGGGTCGTGCTCAAGCGCATGATGATGCGTGCGGCTGACAAGGTGGCCGATCGCATGAAACTGGACGCGATCGTCACCGGTGAGAGCGTGGCTCAGGTGTCCAGCCAGACCCTGCGTAACCTGCGTCTGATCGACGAGAGCTGTGAGCACCTGGTGCTGCGTCCGTTGGTGACCATGGACAAGCCGGAGATCATCGATATCTCGCGCCAGATCGGCACCTTCGAGTTTGCCAGCGCCATGCCGGAGTACTGTGGTGTGATCTCGGACAAGCCGACCACCTGTGCTCGTCGTGAGCGGGTTGAGGACGAGGAAAGCAACTTCGACTTCGAGACCCTGGGTCGAGCGCTGGAGCAGGCGGAGGTGATCCGGATTGATGAGATTGTGGAAAATCAAAATATCAATTCCGAGATTGAAGCGATGACACGGGTCGCCGAGCATCAGACGCTGGTGGATATCCGTCCGCCGCGCGAGCAGGAGCGCAAGCCGCTGAACATGCCGGGCTGTGATATTCGGATGATTCCCTTCTATCAGCTCGAAGCCGATTTTCCGGCACTGCCGCAGGAGCGGGAGTATCTGCTCTATTGCGACAAGGGCGTGATGTCGCAGATGCATGCCCAGCACTTGCATGAACTCGGCTATGCCAATGTAAAAGTATTTCGTCCAGCCACTCATTGAGTGGCTTTTTTGTATCGCAATTCTGTAAATTAGCCAAAAGGCTAAGTCCTCATTGTTGTTTTTATCACTACCTTCTGTGCTAATGTCGACATTATTGTCGCAAACAGCACGATCTATTCGGCAAGATGTAAAAAAATTACAGATTGTCGACAATCTTGCATTTGCCCCCTGAGTTTGCGTTAGAATAGATTCGCTCGATTATGCGGTGCCGCCTGATAGCTTTTATTAGGCGGACGGCCTAGTCTGAACGTCTGTCTGTCGTCCCGGCTCTGATACCAGGAGAGTTGAGTGCGGCCAAAAGTCGCCGGCAGACCCCAGGGTTTCGAACTACAACAGGAGCACCCACAAGATGGATAATCTGTTCTCGGAAGGCCTCACACTCATGGCCTTCGGCATGGGTTTCGTCTTCGTCTTTCTGACGTTGCTGGTGTTTGCGACCGGCATCATGTCGCGACTGGTCGGCCGATACCTGCCGGAACCGGTTGCCAAAGCGCCCCAGGCGCGTCCCCAGCCGGCGGCTGCGGGAACATCTGCCAATAATGACGAGCTGGTCGCGGTCATCACGGCGGCGGTACACAAGTACCGTTCCAAGTGACGCGGTGAACAACAAGAACTTCTGATAGGAAAGGCTAACTCATGTCCGACGTAAAAAAACCGCTAGGCATTACCGACGTCGTCCTGCGTGATGCGCATCAGTCTCTGTTTGCGACCCGCCTGCGACTCGACGATATGCTGCCGATCGCCGAAAAACTGGACAAGATCGGCTACTGGTCCCTGGAGAGCTGGGGCGGCGCTACTTTCGATTCCTGTATCCGTTACTTGGGTGAAGACCCCTGGACCCGCATCCGCGAGCTGAAGGCCGTGATGCCGAACACCAAGCAGCAGATGCTGCTGCGCGGTCAGAACCTGTTGGGCTACCGTCATTATGCCGACGACGTTGTCGACAAGTTCGTCGAGCGTGCCGCCACCAACGGCGTGGATGTCTTCCGTATCTTCGATGCGATGAACGACCCGCGCAACCTCGACCGCGCCATCAAGGCGGTGAAAAACTGCGGCAAGCATGCTCAGGGCACCATCTCCTACACCACCAGCCCGGTGCACACCATCGAGACCTGGGTCGATTACGCCAAGACCCTTGAGGACCTGGGCGCTGATTCCATCGCGATCAAGGACATGTCCGGCATCCTGACGCCGTACAACGCCTTTGATCTGATCTCTCGCCTGAAGGCGCAGACCGGCCTGGAAGTTCAGTTCCACGCTCACGCCACGGCGGGTCTGTCCGACATGACCATCCTGAAAGCCGTTGAAGCCGGCGTGGACCGTGTCGACACCGCCATCTCCTCCATGTCCATGACCTACGGTCACACCGCGACCGAGTCCGTCGTGGCGGCGCTGGCCGGTACCGATCGTGACACCGGTCTGAACCTGGAAGCGCTGGAAGAGATCGCGGCCTACTTCCGCGAAGTGCGGAAGAAGTACGCCAAGTTCGAAGGTTCCCTGCGCGGTACCGACTCCCGCATCCTGGTGGCGCAGGTGCCGGGCGGCATGCTGACCAACATGGAAAGCCAGCTCAAGGAACAGGGCGCCGCCGACAAGTTCGACGAAGTACTGGCGGAGATCCCGCGTGTGCGTGAAGACCTGGGCTACATCCCGCTGGTCACGCCGACTTCCCAGATCGTTGGCACCCAGGCGGTGATCAACGTACTGATGGGCGAGCGCTACAAGACCATCTCCAAGGAAGTACAGGGCGTACTCAAGGGCGAATACGGTGCGGCGCCGGCGCCTTACAACGCCGAACTCCAGGCCCGCGTCCTGGAAGGCAAGGAGCCGCTGACCTGCCGTCCGGCCGATCAGCTGCAGCCGGAAGTCGACAAGCTGACCGCTGAACTGAAGCAGCTGGCGACTGAGAAGGGCATCAAGCTGGAGCAGGGCGAGAAGGCGATCGATGACGTTCTGACCTACGCGCTGTTCCCGCAGATCGGCCTGAAATTCCTGGAAAACCGCGGTAACCCCGACGCCTTTGAACCTGTACCGACTCTTGAGGACGCAAAAACCATGGCAGCCCCGAAAAACACCGGACCGGAAGTCTACACCATCAATGTCAACGGCCAGAACTACGTGGTTCAGGTAACCGAGGGTGGCGACGTTTCCTCCATCCAGTCTGCACCTGCAGCAGCCCCTGCCGCTGCGGCGCCGGCAGCCGGTTCCGGCGAGCCGGTCCCGGCACCGCTGGCCGGTAATATCTGGAAAGTGCAGGTTGCTGCCGGCCAGGCCGTTCAGGAAGGTGATGTGCTGGTGATCCTGGAAGCGATGAAGATGGAAACCGAAGTGCGCGCAGCCCGTGCCGGCACCATCGTGTCTGTTGACGTCAAAGAGGGTGATGCCGTACAGGTCGGCGATTCCCTGGTGACTCTGGCCTAAGGTAACGCCGCATGGATAAGCTACTTGATCTATGGCTGGCGTCGGGGATCTACAATATCTCCTTCGGCCAGCTGACCATGATGATCATCGGCATGGTGCTGCTCTACCTTGCGATCCGCAAGAATTTCGAGCCGCTCCTGCTGGTTCCGATCGGTTTCGGCGGCATTCTGGCGAATATACCCGAAGCAGGTCTGGCAATGTCGGCGGTGGAAAATGCAATTCACTTCGCCAAGCCGGAAGTATTGCAGGCACTGGCGAATGTATTGGGTGCCAACAGCACGGACGTGCATGAATTGGCACACGTGTACCACAGCTCCAATGCCAGTACTCATGCTGCTGCCTCGCTGGTGGCTCAGGATGCCGGTTACAGCAACGGTATGCTGTACAATTTCTACACCATTGCCATTGCTTCCGGTGCAGCGCCGCTGGTCATCTTCATGGGTGTCGGTGCGATGACCGACTTCGGTCCGCTGCTGGCCAACCCGAAGACGCTGTTCCTGGGCGCAGCGGCGCAGTTCGGTATCTTTGCCACCGTACTGGGGGCCGTCGCGCTGAGCAGCTTCGGTATTCTGGACTTCAGCATTCAGGACGCCGCCGCCATCGGCATCATAGGTGGTGCTGACGGTCCGACCGCAATCTACGTGGCCAGCCTGCTGGCACCGCAGTTGCTGGGTGCCATCGCGGTAGCCGCATACTCCTACATGGCGCTGGTGCCGCTGATCCAGCCGCCGATCATGCGTGCCCTGACCACCGAGTCAGAGCGCAAGATCAGCATGAGCCAGCTGCGTCACGTGTCCAAGACCGAAAAGATCATGTTCCCGATCCTGCTGCTGGTGCTGGTTGCACTGCTGCTGCCGGATGCAGCACCGCTGCTGGGCATGTTCTGCTTCGGTAACCTGATGCGCGAATGTGGCGTGGTCGACCGTCTGAGCGATACCGCCCAGAATGCGCTGATCAACATCGTCACCATCTTCCTGGGTCTGTCCGTGGGCTCCAAGCTGTCTGCCGACAAGTTCCTGGATGTACAGACGCTGGGTATCCTGGTGCTGGGCATCGTCGCCTTCGGTATCGGTACCGCCTGTGGTGTTCTGATGGCCAAGGCGATGAACAAGATGCAGGGTGGCAACTCGATCAACCCGCTGATCGGCTCGGCCGGTGTATCGGCGGTGCCGATGGCGGCGCGAGTGTCCAACAAGCTGGGTCTGGAAGCCAACCCGCAGAACTTCCTGCTGATGCACGCCATGGGCCCGAACGTGGCCGGCGTCATCGGTTCGGCGGTCGCCGCGGGTGTGATGATCAAGTTTGTCGGCTGACCACCGAATCCATCCCAATACAAACGGAGCCTGAGGGCTCCGTTTTTCGTTAAACGGTCAGCAAAGTCGCGATGGCGCCAAGAGTGCATTCGATTGCGGCACTGCTCTCCTGAACCCGTGCCAGGGTCAGCAGGCCCTCATACATCGGCAAGAGCACCAGGGCCTTGTCGGCACTGAACCCTTCCTCCAGAAGCAGGCGTTCCAGAAAGGCCTGCATCCACTGCATATGCTCGCTGGCCAGAGCTCGAATCGCCGGATTCGAATACATGAATTCGGCGGCCGCGTTATTGAACAGGCAGCCATTGAAGTCGCTTTCCTCACAGATGCCGTGAAGGTCTTCGAAAGGGGCCAGGATGCGCCTGATCCCCGCGCCCGAGAGTTCACTTGCCTGCTGTTCCAGCGTCTCACGAACCTTTGTGCTGGCGCGTTCGAGCACGGCCAGAATCAGGGCGTCCTTGGACTGGAAGTGCTTGTAGAGGGTGGTCTTGGCAACGCCGGACTCGGCTTGAATGCGGTCAATTCCGGTGGCATGAAAGCCATCCCGATAGAACAGCTGTTCCGCAGTGTCCAGAAGATGCTCGCGTCTGGGCGTAGGCATGGTGCTGAATATCTCTTTGCAAACTGAGGTTGCTATCTTACCAGCTCGTGGAAAATGATTGACGCTACAGATCTGTACACCTATGATTGCAGGGGTGTACAGATCTGTTTTGTTTTGAATTGAGTCGAGGATATTTTCCATGTCACGTTTGCCGATGCTTTGTCCTGATACTGCCTGTGAACAGGCTGCACCCACACTGACGCTGATCCGTAAGCAGCTGGGCATGTTGCCCAACTTCTTTGCCGGCCTGGCCAACCATGGCGCAGCCCTGAACGGTTACCTCGCCTTCGAGGAGTTGCTGTCTGAACACAGCCGTCTGACCAAAGCGCAGCGCGAGATGATTTCACTGGCCGTGGCCAATGCCAACGGCTGCCACTACTGCGTTAGTGGCCATACCCTGTCGGCCAAGCATGTGGGTGTAGATGCTGAAGCGGCGCGGATGGCGCAGCAGGGCAAGGCGCAGGAACCGAAAGATCAGGCGATTCTGGATTTCGCACTGGACGTGCTTGAGCAGCGTGGTCATCTGCCTGACGAGAGTCTGGCCGCGGCGCGTCAGATGGGGCTGGATGATGCCACGCTGGTGGAGATTACCAGCTGGGTCGGCATCAACAGCTACAGCAACTGGATCAACAACCTGATCCAGCCGAAAATCGATTTCCCTGAAGTGCCTCTGCTCTGAGGCATCTTCTGGAGGTTCGGGCCGGCTTAGAAACCGGCCAGAACCTCCAGGTGGGCCTGTACGCTGAAGGCCAGAGGAACGGGGTTGTAGCCCCCTTCCAGTACCGACACTATACGTCCCTGGCAGTACTGATCGGCATATTGCTTGATCACCTTGGTTATCTGGCGGAAATCCTCTTCTTCCAGATTCAGGTCCGCCATCGGGTCTTCCTTGTGAGCGTCGAAGCCCGCCGAGATGAAGATCATGTCCGGCTTGTGCTCGTGCAGTGCCGGCAGCCACTTTTCTTCAATCGCACGGTGGAAAATATGGGGCTCGGTGTGTGCCGCGATCGGGCAGTTGACGATGTTCGGCCGGTCGATCTCGTGGTAGCGCTCCGGATAATAGGGATGCTGGAAAGTCGAACAGACCAGTACCTCGGGGCGATCCTTGAAGATATCCACAGTGCCGTTGCAGTGATGGACGTCGAAATCCAGAATGGCGACCCGCTGAATGCCGGGCTGCAATAGCGCGTGAGCCGCGCCGATGGCGATATTGTTGTAGAGGCAGAACCCCATCGCCAGGTTGTATTCGGCATGGTGGCCGGGGGGGCGCACGGCACAGAAGGCGTTTTCAGCCTTGCCGGCCAGCACCCGGTTGGTGGCGAGGATAACGCTGCCAGCGGCAAGGCTGGCGGCATGCAGGGAGTCGGGGCACATGGCGGTATCGTCATCGGTATAGACGACGCCGGTCGTCGGCAGCTTGGCTTCCAGGCGCTTGTGGTGAAGCTTGTGGTGGGCCAGGGCGACCTGTTCGTCGGTGACCGGCACCGCCGTGATCTGGTCCAGCTGGTCAATGAGGCCGGTGCGTTGCAGTACCTTGTGGATGGCTGCCAAGCGGATGGGGCTTTCCGGATGTTCGGGGCCCATGTTGTGCAGCATACAGTCCTTGTGAGTGATAAATGCCGTAGTCATAGCGCTAGCCTGCTCCTCTATTGTCGACATTCTAGAGGAAAAAAGTGTGACTTAGGCTTAGTCAAAGGTATAAATTGCCCTAAAACCCCAGTCGTCATAATGATATTTGACCCCGGTCATGAGTCCTGTGTTCAGGGTCTTCTATAGTGGCGGGACAGCATAGAACTGTCTTTGATGCCGAGTGTCGCCCCCGATGCTCGGTTTTTTTTATGCCGTTCACTCCGTTCCGGTTCTTCTTGCGGCTTCCCAGGCTCTGTATACTGCATACAATATACGAATAACAGTATCAGACTCTAAGGTGGACCGGCCACGGTGGCTTCTCGCATCATCGATTACACCCATAAGAAGGTGCTGCTGATCGACAGCAGCGGTAACCTGCGCTCGACCATCTTTTACATGCTGAGAGAGCTGGGGGTTCGTAACGTCAAGGCGACGACGGTAAACGAGAAGGTGCTGGAGCTGATTCAGGAGGAGGCGTTCGACATCATACTGCTGGGGCATAACAGCAGTGATGCCGTCACCGGCCTGCAGCTGCTGGAAGAAGCGCGTTTCCGAGGCTTCATCCGACCGACGGCGGGCTGGATCTTCATGACCAGTGATGCGTCTCAGGAAGTGGTACTGCATGCGATCGACAGTCGTCCCGATGACCTGTTGACCCGGCCGTTCTCGATCGATGAGCTGAAAAGCCGTCTGGATCAGCTGGTGTTGCGCAAGCAGGTGATGGCGCCGGTGGAGCAGGCGATGGAGGCCGGGGATCTGGAAGGCGCGGTGCAGGCCTGTGATGACCTGCCGCGTCAGGATGCCAACCGCGATTATGCCCGTCGGCTGAAAGCCAGTCTGCTGTTGCAGCTGAAGCGGCCGGAGGAGGCCTACGCCGTGCTTGAACCGGCCTTCTGGCAGACGCCCGACAAGGACCTGGGCCTGGGCATGGCGCAGGCACTGGTGGCGATGCGGCGGCTGGCCGAAGCTCAGGATCTGCTGGAAAGCCTGATGGAGCACTATCCCCTGCTGATCGCCGCCTATGACCTGATGGCGCAGGTGTGTGAACAGGGCGGTGATCTTGAAGGCGCGCGGGAGATGCTCCAGCTGGCCACGTCCAAGGCGCCGCTGGGGATTCCGCGTCAGATGGAGCTGGGCCGGGTTGCAACCCAGACGCGGGTACTGGACCTGGCGGAGGGGGCCTATCGCAAGTCGATCACCCTGGGTCGCAACAGCTGCTACCGCTCGCCGGAGCCCTATCTTCGACTGGCCAACATTCGTCGTCTCGAGATGCAGGGGGCTGACAGCCGACGCCAGCTGGAGCTGCGCAATGATCTCGAGGTCCAGCTCAACAAGGCCGAGTACAACTTTCCCAAGGATACCGCCCTCAGGGTGCGGACGGCGCTCGTGCGTGCCAATGTCTGCCAGGATCTCGGTGAGTCTCAGGAGGCGCGCCAGTATCGCACGGATGCGGAGCGCCGTAATGCCGAGCTGGATCAGCCGCTGCCACTGGAGCGTGAAGCACTGATACTGGCGGGGGATCAGGTGCCGGTTCTGGAGCCAGAGCAGGAGAGAGTTGCGACAGGCAGCCCACGTGACGAGGGCATGAGTGACAAGGTCAATCGCCTTGGCGTGAAGCATTATCTGGCGGGCAAGGTATCCCAGGCGATCCGCTATTTTGGTCTGGCGATTGAATATGATCCGGGGAACGCGGCCGCGCTGCTGAATCTGGCACAGTTGTTTCTGGAAGCGGCGCGGGACAGCGAGGGCAAGCGAGAGCAGCGCCTGAAGATGGTCGACCGCTATCTGCGTCTGACCGCGCGGCTGTCACTGGATACGGCTGAATCGCTGCGGCAGCACCAGCTGCAGAGCTATCGCCGTCAGCCGCTGGATGAGCTGCCCGCAGGCAGTCTTGGGGTCTTATTGCGCTGATGCCGTGGTTGCGGCCATAAAAAAACCCGCAAGGAAGGCCTTGCGGGTCTAAACAACAAACAACAGATTAGGTATCAACACCCTGAAGGCGTCAGACGGTCTTGACCGACTCCATGTGACGAATCACATGGGCACCGACACGGTGACCACTGACGGCAATCTCACCCTTCCAGCGCATCCAGGTCAGCAGTTCGCCAACCTTTTTGAGCAGTCGGGCAACAGCACTAAGGCCTTGCTCCTCAGAGCAATCGGTATAGCCCATAGCAACCAGCTCCAGGTGGATACGACGATCCTCGTTTGGAAATCCGGTGTAGTGCTTCTCGTTCATAACAACACTCCCCAATATGTGTGTTAGACCTTAGTATTATATATCAGCAACCGCTGTGAGACAACGGGGTTGGAGGCAAATTTGACGCTTAACTGGAGGGGCCGGAACTTGTGAAGTGCGGGTTCTCTTGTATGCTGAGAAGAGTGTCCTGCAAAGGGAATGCCTTTACTGGCCTATTATCGGGAGCCACTGTTGAGCAGGCTGGCCATTATCAATTTGCTGATCGTGCTGGGGTGCGGCCTGGCGGTCGGGTTGTCCTGGCAGATCAACCGCGAAGCGATTGAGGCAGTATCGCTTAAAGTGTTCCGTGCCCAGGGGCGGGCCGCGTTCAAGCTGATACAGACGACCCGACACTGGAATGCGGTTCAGGGCAAGGTGTATGTGCCGGTTTCGGCCAGTACGCCGCCCAACCCCTATCTGAGCTCAGCCGACCGGGACATCACCGACAATCTGGGGCGCAGGCTGACGCAGGTGAACCCCGCCTACATGACACGGCAGATATCGGAATTGCTACAGGATTCGGATGTGCAGATGCGCATTACCAGCCTTGCACCGATCAACCCGGTCAACCGCCCTGATGCCTGGGAAACGGAAACCCTGCAGCAGTTCGAGGCCAGTGGCCAGCTGGAAAGGGTTGACCGCACGGAGGGGCGCTATCGCTATTTTTCCGGCTTGATCGTCCAGCACGCCTGCATGCAGTGCCATGAATCCCATGGATACCGGGTGGGGGAGCTGAGAGGCGGCATCGGGTTCAGCGTGCCGGCCGAGCAGGTGGACCTGCTGGTCAGGGAGATGCGTCAGGGTTCTAACCGGACTCATATGATGGCGTTCATGCTGCTGTCGCTGTCGGGCGGGAGCCTGTGCAGCCTTTTCTATCTGGTGCGAGGGCGTCTCAACGCCAGCGTCAAAGCGCAGGCTGAACTGCAGCAACTGGTGGAACGGGATGAGCTGACCGGGGTGCTGAGCCGACGAGCCCTGATGGAACAGTTATCCACAGCAATGCAATGCTCTTGCCTTTCCGGCCAGACACTGAGCCTGTTGATGCTGGATATCGATCACTTCAAGCAGATCAATGATCAGTGGGGCCACCCGGCGGGGGATCAGGTGTTGAAGGAGCTGGCGCATGCGCTGGTGCAGCACCTGCGTGAGGTCGATATCATCGGCCGTTATGGGGGCGAGGAGTTTACGGTGCTGCTGCCGAACACCTCCCGTCTACAGGCTGAACAGCTGGCGCAGCGGCTGTGTCAGGCCGCGGCCGACTGTCATATCCGCCTGCCGGGCGGCACACGGATTCAGGTGACGCTGAGCATCGGCGTAGCCAGCTGTGACGGTGACCCGCAGGAGGTCGAAACCCTGCTGGCCCGTGCTGATGAAGCCCTCTACATCGCCAAGCAGGCTGGGCGCAACAGGGTTTCGGTGCATGGCTAGGGCGGGGTGGCTGTACCGGTAGGCGCACACGAATGGGCAGATGTATCAGACTCAGCATGCTGTTGCTCGGATGTCGGCTCGGAGTACCGTCTGGTTGCGCCCGCCATGTTTGGCTTGGTACAGCGCCTGATCCACGCTGTTGAACCAGCCCGCCGGGTTGTCACCCTCGGCGAACGGGGCCACGCCGATGCTGACGGTAACCGGGGTGTCCGTTTCATCGGGCAGCCTGATGTTGTCCTCGATCAGCGTGCGCAGCGTTTCGGCGATCCGATAGCCCTCATGGGCGCTAACACCGGGCAACAGAATACAGAACTCTTCGCCGCCATACCGGCCCACCACATCGTAAGTCCGGCTGTGCTTGAGCAGCAGCGCGCCCAGTGCCGAGAGGACGCTGTCACCTGATGGATGGCCCCACTGATCATTGATCTGCTTGAAGTGATCGATATCCAGCATCAGCAGGGTCAAGGGATGGTGTTCGCGTTGCGCGCGGTTAAACTCCTGCTGCAGGCGATCCATGAAATAGCGTCGACTGTACACACCGGTCAGGAAATCCCGGTGGGCGATCTCGGTCAGCTGCTCGTTCAAGGCGCGGATTTCGCCGGTGCGCTGTTTGACCTGGACTTCAAGACCGCGCAAGGCGAGACGAATGCCGGTATAGAGCGCCAGTTCGAGCAGTACAAAACCGGCCAGCGCATAGAGGATGTTGATCCAGGTATCCTGGCGCAGGCCTTGCAGCAGGGACTCGGCGGAGCGCCAGATCATGATACGGCCGACGGGCGTGTCCTGGCCGTCCCTGAGTCCCACATAATCGGGCAGGCCAAATTCGGTCACCGCCATCGCCCCCGAGGCCGTCTCGAGCAGTCCCGTGCGGCCGGAGAGAGGCGGGCTTTGCCAGCCGGCGGCGCGTCGTGCGGGCAGTATGTCATTCAGCTGCGGTGATGACGTCGCTTCGATAAAGCAACCACAGCGGGTCTGCAACGGCTCTTTCGGCCGGCTCCAGGTCGCCGCTTCGACCCGGTCTTCCCGGAGCAGCACGGCAACGTTGTGTCCGATTGCCTGGCTGAGAGAATCGATCAACATGCTGAACGAGGTGCCGACTTCAAGCGCACCAACCTGCCGCTGCTGCAGGCTGTCGCTGTAGATCGGCACGATGCCGCGCAAGCCTGCATATACACGGCCCAGTTCAAGTCCCTGCCGTGGCTGATGATCACGGTTGACATCGACCACCATATGACGGAGAGCATCCATGTTATCGCCGAACCGGTCTGGCTTGTGTACACGCAAAAAACTGGTCGATCCCGGCCCCAGGTGAAAGTGCAGCTGACGAACCTGATACTGCTGCGTCATCCGGCTCCAGCCGGGAGCGACGGTATCATAGAGCTGCTGTCGCAGCTGGGCGGCACGAAGCCCGCCGGGACCGCCACCTTCCAGGCGCACCGCCTGTTCGGCTTCAGTGAAAATACTCTGCACATCCGGAGAGTTGGAGACAAACGTGGCGAGCTGAGACATGTTGTTCAGGGTCATGGACAGGGCGACCTGAAACGCCTGCTGCAGTTGTTTGCCCTCCTCGGTCAGGGTGCTTTCGAGGGTGCGGCGGCCGTTGACATAGTTGATGGCCACGAACAGGGCATCGGCTACCAAGAGCAGTGCCGAGAGCAGCAGAAAGAATTTTTTATGCCCGGCCGTGCGGAATACTGCTGTTTTCATATTCTTGAAGAAGGAGGCCGGTTGCTGGCTTTAGCCGTGTGAGTTGGAGGCTGATTGCCGGGCAATATATAGCAACCCAGGTCCTGCGTGTACCCCGTTGGTCATTGCGGGCTCGATTCTGCGGCCTGAGCGTCCGGTCTGTCGAAGGGCATCAGGGGAAAGGCAGGCCTGATCCCGTGCATGAACGCTTCCGATGCCGATCACGGCCTGGGCTTTTTCACTCGATAAGAATGTCCGGGATCGACCAGATAGTGCCCTTTCATGGCCGTTCGCCCGATCAGCATGCGAAACCCCATTGAATCCCGATTGGTCAGCGTCACCTCTGCCAGGTGGATCGCTGCGCCTATGGCTATGCGGGTTTCGATGACATAACGCATTTCGCTATGGCCCCCGGAGTCACGTACTTCGCGTTCATCCAGCAACGGGGCTTCGCATTCAACAACCGTTTCCGAGTCGCGCTGCAGGGGATGGATCTTGAAGCGCACCGTCTTAACGCCATCCACCTCGACCAGGCTGACGTCAAACGCATGTAACGCCGAGGTTCTCGCGCCGGTATCGACTTTTGCCTTGATGCTGGCGATGCCCAGATCGGGCAGCGATACCCATTCCCGCCATCCAAGCACGCTAGTCATGCCCATCCTTCCCGCTGGCTTCAGGGTTGGTCACCTGGGTGTCCGGCAGGTCCATGATTTTGGGGCGACGCTTGCGCTGTGCGCGGGCAGGCACCATGCCGCGCATGGATTCGAGCTTGCCAAAGCAGAGTAACTTATCCCCAGGCTCCAGAACGCGCTCTGCTCTGGGGTTGGGGATAACCTTGTTATCTCTGTACAGGGTCAGCACATTCAGGTCTTTGGCTGACAGGTCGATGTCGGATATCGTCTTGCCCACGTATTCCGAGCCCTCGGGCACCAGGATTTCGCTGACACCGTAGCCCTTGCTCACCGTCAGCCGCTGACGAATGTCGATTTCAGGAAACTCAACCTGCGCTGCGATGTAGTCGATAATGGCGCCGGCAACATCCAGTTGCGTGCAGCTTTCAATGCCCTCCAGCCCCGGGGATGAGTTGACCTCCATGATCTGTGGCCCGGTGGCGCTTTCCAGCATGTCGACGCCCGCCACGCGCAAGCCCAGAATCTGTGCCGACCGAATAGCCGCTTCCACATATTCTTCCGGGAGCTCAACGGGTTCGGCGACGCCGCCGCGGTGGACATTGCTGCGAAACTCCTGCCCCTGGGCCACACGCCTCATGGCCGCAACGACGCGGTCACCCACCACCAGTGCACGAATATCCTTGCCTCGGCTTTCGGCGACGAATTTTTGGATTAATACGTTCTGCTTCTGGCTTTGCAACAATTCTATGATCGACTCGGCCGCTTTTACCGTATCGGCCAGTAAAACGCCTATACCCTGCGTTCCCTCAATCAGCTTGATGATGACGGGGGCTCCCCCGACACGCTCGATCGCCGGTAAAACGTCCCGCTTGTCGCGTACAAAGGTGGTTTCGGGGATGCCGATATGGTGGCGGGCAAGAATCTGCAGGCTGCGCAACTTGTCACGGGAGTTGGCAATACCGTGGGCTGTATTGGCGCAAAAAACGTCCATCTCCTGAAATTGCCGGACCACGGCGGTGCCATAGTAGGTGATCGAAGCGCCAATCCGGGGTAGAACAGCATCGTAGTCACTGAGCTGCTTGCCCCGGAAATACAGATCTGGTTCACCACGCTTGAGGTCGATGGCAAACTTCAGCGTATCCAGTACCTTGACATCTATCCCCCTGTCCAACGCCGCCTCTTTCAACCGGCGGGTGCTATACGCTTTCAAGGATCGGGAGAGTATGGCCAGCTTCATAACGGCGTCCTCGGTTGTCGAAAGGTAAGTCCCTTGATCAGCTTAGTTCAAAGTGGTGGATTGACACATTGGAGGCGTTTCTGGCGATCGGGTGCTTCAGGCTCAGGACCGGCATTACCGCTGCACGATGCGGGGGCCAATCTCTAAAGCGTTAACACTGATCCTCACAGCGGTCTCGACAACTTTCCTGGCGATTCAATAGGAGGGACAAAAGCTGATAGATTCCGCGATTGTCCCATGCATGACAGGAACCCACAGATTCCTATTTTAAGACCTGTTTATATTTCAGACAGACCGATGCAACCTGCTCTGGGTCGTGTGGCACTTCCAGCGAGGCCATATCGCGAAAAAACTCTGCATGCCCCGCAGGAGTGGAAATAAGGAGTAAACACCCTCGCTCACTGCCACAGTTTTTGAAACCGTGAGTATCTCCGCGGCGGACCGTTAAACTATCATTCCGTGTTAATTGGTACTGGAAATCACCAGCAATAAACTCGAAACATCCTTCAAGTACACGAAAATACTTGTCCTCTTCGATGGAAATGTGTGGTGGGCCACCTGCGCCGGGTTCAACATTGATCTGCATCACATTGAATGCGCCGCCGCTATCCTCTGATGACACTTCGATCTTGCTGCTCAGTCCTGAAAAATTTACTGCTTCGGCCCGTTCAATTTTTTGCGTGAACATAGTATCGCTCCTTAACGTGGAGTAGACATGGTAGCCACGGCAGTGCTGACATAATATTGGGCATTACTGGTCATCTCTTGACGAAAAAACTGACAAATATGAATCTCGATCAAGTCAAAACTTTTGTCGCCGTGCTGCGCTCAGGAAGCATTAGCGCTGCAGCCCGTCGTTTGGGGTTGCCAAGAACCACGATCAGCGCCCGAATTGTTGCGCTTGAAAATCAATTGAAAACTCAGCTGATCAGGCGCAGTACCCGTCGCATTGTGCCAACTGAAACTGGAAAGGCTCTGTATCATCAAGTGCAGGGCGCAATTGATACATTGGCAAGAGTTGCTGATTCTTTTGACTCGCCAGGGGTGCCATTGAGTGGTCGAGTTCGCTGCACCGTACCCGAAGATTTTCCTCAGGATGTCCTGGAGAAAACCTTGATATCGCTCCAACAGATTCACCCCATGATTCAGGTTGAGCTGCTGTTCAGTAATACCGTCAGTCAACTGGTGAATGAGGATATCGATGTGGCCCTAAGGGTTGGCAGACCAACGCAACAATCCTCGGTTATCCGACGACTGGGCAGCATAGACTTTGCCGTCGTTGCCCATGAGGCATACCTGGAGAGACGCGGAGTTCCGGCTTCTGTTGACGATCTTGGGGCACACCGGTTGCTGACATACACTGGCGGTGGGGAAGCCGGTACTGACTCGCCCTTAAAGCATTGGGCGCAGCTGGCGAAGAAACCCGTTTTCAGTTCAACCAGTTTGCTCTTTCTCAAAAGAATGGCATGTAAGGGTTTCGGTGTTGCATGCCTGCCGTCCCCGCTTTGTGAGCAGGACATAGCGGCGGGTCGACTGAGAACACTCGAGATCCCAGAATGGGAGGCGTGTCAGGAAGACTCCATTTATCTGATTTATCCATCGCATCGAGATGTGACCAGCCGCGTTCGAGCATTTACCGATCATCTGGTTATGGCGTTGAACCCGTGACCGAAATCAGCAGATTGCGCAGTCATGCGCGGTGGCTTCGGATCGATAGTAACATGCCGCACTACTTCCCTGGACGTTAGATCGCACAGAAACCGCACAGACGGCGGACAGGAGATTGACCGGGGGAGGCATTCAGACACAAAAAAAGCGGCCACCTTTCGGTCCCGCTTGCTTGTCAAAGCCTTTAATTTACAGGCTTTTTCTGCACTTATTCAGTGGCTTGAATAAGTGGTACCAGCGGCCGGACTCGAACCGGCACACCCGTTAAGGCGGGGGATTTTGAATCCCCTGTGTCTACCAATTTCACCACGCTGGCACTGTGTTTGCGGGCTTCGAGAAAGCGGAAGCCGCTGCAGTGAAGGCGCATATTATATTTGTCTCGGCGCGTTCGTCAATCAGGACTGAAAAAAAGCCTGGGCTCAGGTAGAATTTGGCCTTTCCATCAGGTTTCCAGTTTGAGTCCCATGCAGGTAAAAGATTTCTACTTCGAGCTGCCGGAGGAGCTGATCGCACGCTACCCTCTGGAGCAGCGCAGCGCCAGCCGGTTGCTCTGTGTTGACGGCAACAGCGGCGCGCGTGCGCATCGCCAGTTTGCCGATTTGCCGTCATTGCTGCAGCCCGGTGATCTGCTGGTGTTCAATGACACCCGCGTGATTCCGGCGCGGCTGTTCGGCCAGAAGGCCAGTGGCGGCAAGATCGAGATGCTGATCGAGCGGGTGACCTCCGATGACGCTGCGCTGGCGCATATCCGCTCCAGTCGTGCGCCCAAACCGGGTACGGCCTTGACGCTGGAAGGCGGGCTGGAAGCGGAGGTGACCGGTCGTCAGCAGAACCTGTTCGAGGTGCGCTTCACCAATTTGGACGGGCACCTGGTCAGCGCGCTGGAAGAGCACGGTCATATGCCGTTGCCGCCGTACATGAATCGTGAAGACCAGTTGTCTGACCGTGAGCGCTATCAGACGGTGTATAACCGCAAGCCCGGTGCCGTGGCGGCGCCGACAGCGGGGCTGCACTTTGATGAGCCGCTGCTGGAGCAGCTGAAGGCGATGGGGGTCGAGCAGGCTTTTGTCACTCTGCATGTGGGCGCAGGTACCTTCCAGCCGGTCAAGGTGGATAACATCCACGACCATCACATGCACGCTGAATATATCGAGGTGTCGGAAGAGACCTGCGAGGCGGTGAAAGCGGCTCAGGCGCGCGGCAATCGTGTGATCGCGGTGGGCACCACCAGCGTGCGTTGCCTGGAAACCGCCAGCCAGTCCGGCGAAATCGCGCCGTTTTATGGCGACACCGATATTTTCATCTATCCCGGCTACCGCTACCGTACTGTGGAGGCGCTGATCACCAACTTCCACCTGCCGGAGTCGACGCTGCTGATGCTGGTCAGCGCTTTTTCCGGTTACCGTGCGATCATGGATGCCTACGCCGAGGCCGTGGCCGAACGTTACCGTTTCTTCAGCTACGGCGATGCCATGTTTTTGACCCGTCGCGAGGCGACGGATGAGGAGACCCCGTGAGAAAAGAATGTTTTATGCAGTTTGAAACCATCACCAGCGAAGGCAAGGCGCGCCGTGGCCGTCTGACCTTCCCGCGGGGCGTGGTGGAAACCCCGGCGTTCATGCCGGTGGGCACCTACGGTACGGTCAAGGGCATGCTGCCGCGTGATATCGAGGCTACCGGTGCCCAGATCATCCTCGGCAATACCTTCCACCTGATGCTGCGGCCGGGCACCGAGATCGTGCAGCAGCACGGCGATCTGCACGACTTCATGCAGTGGAAGGGGCCGATCCTGACCGACTCCGGTGGTTTCCAGGTATTCAGCCTGGGCAAGCTGCGCAAAATCACCGAAGAGGGTGTGACCTTCCAGTCGCCGGTGAACGGCGACAAGGTGCTGATGACGCCGGAAAGCTCCATGCAGGTGCAGCGCGAGCTGGGCTCTGATATTGTGATGATCTTCGATGAGTGCACGCCTTACCCGGCCACGCACAGGGAGGCAGCCGAGTCCATGCGTCTGTCCATGCGCTGGGCCCAGCGTTCCAAGGATGCCCATGGCGACAGCCCTTCGGCGCTGTTCGGCATCATCCAGGGGGGCATGTACGAGGACCTGCGTGACGAGTCGCTGCAGGGGCTGACCGAGATCGGCTTCGACGGCTATGCCATCGGCGGCCTGTCGGTGGGCGAGCCGAAAGAGGACATGAAACGGGTGCTCGACCATCTGGCGTGGAAAATGCCGGAAGACAAGCCGCGTTACCTGATGGGCGTGGGCAAGCCGGAAGACCTGGTCGAGGGCGTGCGCCGTGGCGTCGACATGTTCGACTGCGTGATGCCGACCCGCAACGCGCGCAACGGTTTCCTGTTTACCCGCAACGGCATCGTCAAGATCCGCAATTCGGCCAACAAGACCAATACCGCACCGGTGGATGAAACCTGCAGCTGTTATACCTGTCAGAACTTCAGTCGTGCCTACCTGCACCACCTGGACAAGTGCCGGGAGATCCTCGGGGCGCAGCTCAACACCATCCACAACCTGCACTATTATCAGGAGCTGATGGCTGGTTTGCGCAACGCTATTGAACAGGGTAAATTGAGCGACTTTGTAGACGAATTCTATCGCCAGCGCGGCCAGGAAACGCCGCCGCTGACGGCATGACGCGTACACTATATCTACTGTAATCGGGAGTACACCTGAATGAGCTTTTTCATCTCTCCGGCGCTGGCCGCTGATGCCCCTGCCGCTGCGCCGGATGCGGGTATGTTCAACATCCTGTTCCTGGTCGGCTTCGGTCTGATTTTCTACTTTTTCATGTGGCGTCCCCAGGCCAAGCGCGCCAAGGAGCACAAAAACCTGATCGCTGGCCTGGCCAAGGGTGATGAAGTGATCACCGCCGGCGGCATCATCGGCAAGGTGGTACGCCTGAGCGACGATTACGTCGTGCTGGAAGTCTCTGAAGGTACCGAGCTCAAGTTCCAGAAAGCCCATGTGGCTGCGGAACTGCCCAAGGGCACGATCAAGGGTATCTAAGGCCCTGTCTTGAGTGATCCAGCGCCACTGTTCAGGTGGCGCTTTTGTTTTTGGTGAGGATGGAGCACGATGCTCAACCGCTACCCCCTGTGGAAAAATCTGATGATCCTGCTGGTGCTGGCGATCGCCGGTCTCTATGCAGCCCCTAACCTGTATCCCGATGACTATGCCGTGCAGATCTCCGGGACCCGGACGACCAACGTTGATGCCGGCACCCTGGCGCGGATCGAGTCGGCATTGACAGCGTCCGGTATCCAGGTGAAAGGTGCCGAAATGCAGCAGGAGGGCGTCGCGCTGGTTCGGCTGCCGAGCTCCGACGCTCAGTTGGCGGCCAAGGATGCGATCGCGGATCAGCTGGGTAGCGAGTATGTCGTCGCCTTGAACCTGGCCCCGACCACGCCTGAGTGGCTCAGCGATGTTGGTGCCGGGCCAATGAAGCTGGGTCTGGACCTGCGTGGCGGCGTGCACTTCCTGCTGGAAGTGGACATGGCGCAGGCCGTGGGCCAGCGCCTTGATGTCTATGTCAGCGAGATCAAGACCAAGCTGCGTGAGGAGAAGCTGCGCTACCGAGTGGTCGATCATCTGGAGGATGGCCGCCTGGCGATCCGTTTCGTCGATGCCGACACCCGTGACACCGCGTCCAGCCTGCTGCTGCGCAGTTACCAGGAGTTCCTGGTCGACAGCATGGATGTGGACGGTGAAGCCTGGCTCTACGTCAACCTGACCGAGCAGACCATCCGCGAGATCGAAGACTATGCGATCAAGCAGAACCTGACCACGCTGCGCAACCGTGTCAACGAACTGGGCGTGGCCGAGCCACTGGTGCAGCGTCAGGGCCGTAACCGCATCGTGGTGCAGCTGCCGGGCGTGCAGGACGCCGCAGCGGCCAAGCGTATCATCGGCAAGACCGCCAACCTGGAATTCCGCCTGGAAGCGGGACCTGATGCCAGCCGTGCCGATACCGAAGTATATAACTTCCGTAATAACCCGGAACGCAAGGCTACCCTGGAGAAGGACGTAATCATTACCGGCTCCAGCGTATCCAATGCCCAGGCCGCGTTTGACGAAAACGGCATGCCGCAGGTGTCGATCACCCTGGATGCCAAGGGCGGCCAGATGATGAGCCGCGTGACCCGCAACGCCATCCAGCGTCGCATGGCCGTACTGTTCGTCGAGCACAAGCAGCGTACCCTGGTGCAGACCGTCGACGGCGAACGGGTCGAGAAACGTATCCCGTACACCGAAAAGGGCATCATCTCGCTGGCCACCATCCAGAGCACCCTGGGCAACTCCTTCCGCATCACCGGTTTGGACAGCGCTCAGGAATCGTCCGAACTGGCGCTGCTGCTGCGCGCCGGCGCCCTGGCCGCGCCGATCTACTTTGTCGAAGAGCGCACCGTGGGTCCGAGCCTGGGGGCCGAGAACATCGAGCTGGGTACCCTGTCGGTGAAGATCGGCTTTGCGCTGGTGCTGGTGTTTATGCTGGTTTACTACAAGGTATTCGGCTTGCTGGCGAACATCGCGTTGACGCTGAACCTGGTCTTGCTGGTGGCGGTAATGTCGCTGATGTCGGCGACACTGACGCTGCCGGGCATCGCCGGTATCGTGCTGACCGTGGGCATGGCGGTGGATGCCAACGTGCTCATATTCGAGCGCATCAAGGAAGAGCTGCGTAACGGCCTGCCGGTGCAGTCGGCGATCCATGCCGGCTTTGCGCGCGCCTTCACCACCATCCTGGATGCGAACATCACCACGCTGATTGCGGCGGTGATCCTCTTTGCCATGGGTACCGGGCCGGTCAAGGGCTTCGCGGTTACCCTGTCGGTTGGTATCCTGACCTCCATGTTCACTGCGCTGATGGTCACCCGTGCCCTGGTTAACCTGGTGTACGGTGGTCGCACGCTGAATAAAGTGATGATCTGAGGAATTCCCCATGGCCAAAGCAACGAAAATCTATAATTTCATGGGGATCCGCAAGCTGGCGCTGGCGTTTTCCCTGATCCTGATCCTGGTATCGATCGGCTCTCTGGCGGTCAATGGCCTCAAGTTTGGCCTCGACTTCACCGGTGGCAGTCTGGTGGAGATCGGCTATGAGCAGCAGGCTGACCTGGAGCAGGTGCGCACCCGGCTGCAGGACGCCGGCTTCAACGACGTGACTGTGCAGACCTTCGGTTCCCCGCGCGATGTGCTGATCCGCCTGCAGGCGGATCACGATCCCAAGCTGGGTGACAAGGTGCTGGGCGCACTGCAGACCGGTACCGACCAGGTGCTGGAGCTGCGCCGCAACGAGTTCGTCGGCTCTCAGGTCGGTGAAGAACTGCGCGAGCAGGGCGGTCTCGGCATGCTGCTGGCGCTGTTCATGATCATGGTGTACCTGGCGTTCCGCTTTCAGTTCAAGTTCTCGCTGGGTGCCGTGGTGGCGCTGGTGCATGACGTGCTGATCGTGCTGGGCTTCTTCTCTCTGCTGCAGGTCGAATTCGACCTGACCGTGCTGGCGGCGGTGCTGGCGGTGATCGGTTACTCGCTCAACGACACCATCGTGGTCTATGACCGTATCCGCGAGAACTTCCGCATCATGCGCAAGGGCGACGCCATCGAGGTGATGAACGCCTCGCTGAGCCAGACTCTGAGCCGTACCCTGATGACCTCATTAACCACCCTGCTGGTATTGGTGGCGCTGTTCTACTTCGGCGGCGAGATGATCCACGGCTTTGCCATGGCGCTGCTGGTGGGCGTGCTCATCGGTACCTACTCGTCGATGTATGTGGCTGCCAACGGATTGCTGGCGCTCAAGGTGACCCGCGAAGACCTGTTACCGCCACAGAAGGAAGATGGCGAAGAGGCAGAAGAGTTGCCCTGATACTTGTAAAGCCGGCTCTGCCGGCTTTATTTTTTATGGATTACCCGACTATTCTCTATGAATGGTTGATGCTGGCAGCCTGCGAGGCTGTGACAGACAAGAATGGAAATTGAATGACTAAGAATTGGCAAGACAAGGATCCCAACGCTCAGCAGGAAGCTGAAAAATACGACCAGCCGGTCCCGAGCCGGGATTTTCTGCTGAACTTTCTGGAAAAATGGGGGGCACCGATCAGCCACCCGCTGCTGTGCCGCGAGCTTGGCATCGAAGACGAAGACGGTATCGAAGGTGTCCGCCGTCGCTTGATCGCCATGTGCCGGGACGGCCAGCTGATCTCCAACCGCAAGCATGAGTATGGCCTGATCCGCAAGATGGACCTGATCCCCGGCCGGGTGATCGGGCACCGTGACGGCTTCGGCTTTCTGCAGCCGGATGCCGGCGGCGACGACCTCTTCCTCAGCCCGCGCAACATGCGCGAGGTGTTCGACGGCGACCGGGTGCTGGTGCAGTCGATCGGCATCGACCACCGTGGTCGCCGTGAAGGCAAGATCGTCGAAGTGCTGGAGCGTTGCACCACCAAGCTGGTGGGGCGTTTCGACGGCAACGCTGGTTTCGGCAGTCTGATCTGCGAAAACCAGCGCATCACCAACCAGGTGATGGTGATCCCGGACCCGACCACCGGGCTGGAGTATGAAGACGGCCAGCTGGTCGTGGTCGAGATCCTGCAGCAGCCGACCCGCAAGCAGCCGGCCCGCGCCCGCGTGATCGAGGTGCTGGGTGACCGTATGGCGCCGGGCATGGAGATCAAGGTCGCAATCCACAACTACGAGATCCCGGACGAATTCCCGGGCGAGGTGCACCAGCAGATCGGTGAGCTGGATCCGGAAGTGCGCGAAGAGGACAAGAAGAACCGTTTCGACCTGCGCAAGCTGCCGTTCGTCACCATCGATGGCGAGGATGCCAAGGACTTTGACGATGCCGTCTACTGCGAGAAGAAGACCTTCGGTGGCTGGCGTCTCTGGGTGGCGATCGCTGACGTCTCCTACTACGTGCGTCCCGATTCACCGCTGGACCGGGAAGCGGTCAAGCGCGGCAACTCGGTCTACTTCCCCGAGTTCGTGGTGCCGATGCTGCCCGAACTGCTCTCCAACGGCCTCTGCTCGCTGAACCCGAACGTGGACCGTCTGGCGATGGTGTGCGAGATGACCGTCAGTCGCGCCGGCAAGCTGTCCGGTTACAAGTTCTACGAGGCGGTGATCAACTCCAAGGCGCGACTGACCTACAACAAGGTCGGCGCCATGGTCGATCCGGATCACGAGGAACACCAGCACTGGCGTCAGGAGTACCGCGAGGTGCAGCCGCACATCGACCAGCTGCATGCGCTGTACAAGTCGCTGCGCAAGGCGCGTGACGACCGTGGCGCCATCGACTTCGAGACCGTGGAAACCCGCATCATCTTTGACCAGGTGCGCAAGATCGACGAGATCGTGCCGGTTCATCGTAACGATGCCCACAAGATGATCGAGGAGTGCATGCTGATCGCCAACGTGGCGACGGCGCGTTTCCTGGACAAATACGGCAAGCCGGCGCTGTACCGTATCCACGACGGTCCCAAGGAAGCCAAGCTGGAGAACCTGCGTTCCTTCCTCGGTGAGCTGGGCCTCAACCTGCCCGGTGGCGACAGCCCCGAGCCCAAGGACTACCTGAAACTGGCCGAGGCGATCGAGAATCGCCCTGACCGCCACATCATCCAGACCATGATGCTGAGGTCGATGCAGCAGGCGGTGTACAGCCCGGACAACCACGGTCACTTCGGCCTGGCTTATCCGGCCTACACCCACTTCACCTCGCCGATCCGCCGTTACCCGGACCTGCTGGTTCATCGCGCCATTCGCGGCGCCATCCACAGTGATGGCAAGGTCAAGGGCGTGGAGAGGCCGAAAAAGTTCGCGCCTGATGCCGCGTTCAAATACCAGTACAACCTCGAACAGATGCTGGCGCTGGGCGAGCACTGCTCGATGACCGAGCGTCGCGCCGACGACGCCACCCGTGACGTGGTCGCCTGGCTCAAGTGCGAATACATGCAGAGCCAGATCGGCGAGGTCTACCCGGGCGTGGTGGCGGCGGTCACCGGTTTCGGTGTCTTTGTCGAGCTGGAAGATCTCTATGTGGAAGGCCTTATCCACATCACCGCGCTGCCCAGCGACTACTACCACTTCGAGGCGGCCAAGCAGCGCCTGGTCGGGGATCGTACCCGTCGGGTGTTCAAGCTGGGGGATCGCCTGGATGTGCAGGTGGTGCGGGTCGACCTGGATGAGCGCAAGATCGATTTCGAGCTGTCCGGTGAGCAGGCCCAGGCCAAGTTCAAGCCGCTGACCCAGCGCGAGAAACTGGCCAAGGGCCAGATCGAAGACGGTCGCCCAAGCCGCAAGAGGGGGCGTGGCCGCGGAAAAAAGCCTGAAGGGCAGCGGGGTGCCCACACGGAAAAGGATGCGTCCGGCGCGCCCACGCACAAGCGCAAGAAGGCTCACAAGCCCAAGCATCCGCCGCGTGCGCGGCAGAAGAAGCACAAGGGCTAAGCGCTAGCCAAAATACAGCCGGGCCGCCTCATCCAGGCGTACCCCGCTGTATAGCATCGCCGTGCCCAGCAGCAGCGCCAGCCAGGCCAGCGGCACAGGTTTGGTCGCCGGGTGGCGGTAGAGCCACAGCCGGTAGGTTGCGGCGATCACCAGCCCCTCGGCACAGCCGGCGATCACGTCCAGTGGCCAGTGCACCCCCAGCATTGGCCGTGACAGCGCTACCAGCAGAATCACCGGAGTCGCCAGCAGATAGCACAGGTGACGGATGGCGTGATGACGGTTGTGCGCGACCCAGACCACACTCAACCCGACCAGGGCGGTGATGGCGGACGCATGTCCGCTGGGAAAGCTGAACGTTGCCAGTGCCGCGCCGTCGGGCCGCGGGATCGCGAACGCCAGCTTGAGCAGGGCATTACAGCCCAGCGCAAAGCCAACCCCCAGTAACACCCCCCATCCTTGCCGCTGCTGATGCCGCCACTGTCCGTACAGGGCGCTCATCAGGGCGAGGGCGGCGCACAGGCCGGGATCGCCCGGCAGGGTCATGGCCAGAGTCCAGAGCGGCAGTTGCTGACCGAGTTGGTGCAGCGGCGTTAGCAGCAACTGGTTAAGATAGGCTCCGCTTGGTGTTAGCGTCAGCAGCGCGGTCGAGAGAAAGAGTCCGCCACCGAATATCAGCATGAGCACGGGGGCTGGTTGCCAGCCTTCGGGCAAGTACTGGCGGCAGTACTGATAGAGGCTGCTGTCGGGGTGCAGCAGGTAGTGAGTCTGTTGCAGCAACAGCAGCATAAAGGCCAATGCGGCCAGGCTCCAGAGCAGTGGAATCAGCTCGCCGGGCAGGTGATGCATGCCGTGGCCGGCCAGATAGCCCGGCAGCAGATAGACCGGCGCCCAGCCCAGTGCCGAGCCCAGGTTGTAGCTCATGAACCTGAGCGGAGACAGCCCGCAGCTGCCGGCCACGAAGGGAATGATCGGCCGGATCGGGCCGACGAAGCGACCGGTAACGATGCTGAGTCCACCCCAGCGATGAAAGAAGGCTTCGCCTCGGTCCAGCCAGTCCGCATGGCGTTGTATCCAGCTCAGCTGCCGGATACGGGGAGCGGCGCGCCGCCCGAGCAGGAAGCTGATACCGTCGCCCAGCACGGCACCGACAAACCCGGCCAGCAGGCAGGCGAAAGGGTCAAGCCGGTGGGTGCCAGCGGCAAAGGCCAGTCCGAACAGCAGCGCGACACCGGGCAGCAGCAGGCCGACGAAGGCCAGTGACTCCAGCAGCGCGACCAGTGCAATCAGCAACAGCAGCGAGCTGGGGGAAGGGCTGAGGGTTGCGAGCAGGCTCTCCAGCACAGTAAGGATCCCGTTAGATTGGCGGTGGTTGCAATTCGGGTCTGGCACTCCCTCTGATATAATTGCAGGCCAGTGCTGGCTTTGCCAGCGATGCCTCATTTAACGGAAGGGTGCGATGAACGAAATCATCCTGTTGACACTATCCGGTGACGACCGCCCGGGCGTAACCTCGGCTATTACCGGTATTCTCGCCCGCTACCATATCAACATCCTCGATATCGGTCAGGCGGTTATCCACAACACCTTGTCACTGGGCGTGCTGATCCAGGTGCCGACCGAGCTGGAATCCTCTCCGCTGCTGCGTGACGTCCTGTTCAAGGCGCATGAGATGAACATGCAGGTGCGCTTCGAGCCGGTCGAAAGCGAGGCCTATGAGCACTGGGTCGAAGGGCAGGGCAAGTCGCGTCATATTATCACCCTGCTGGCGCGCCAGATCAGTGCCGATCATATTGCTCGCGTCACCGCGATCGCCGCTGATCACGGCCTCAATATCGATAATATCAGCCGCCTGTCGGGGCGTATCTCGCTACAGGAAGATAACTGTCCGCGCACCCGCGCCTGTGTCGAGTTCTCGGTACGAGGCCTGCCCGCCGATGCCGCGGCGCTGCGCGAGGAGTTCCTCAAGGCGGCCAGCGACCTGGATGTGGACATCGCCTTCCAGAAGGACGATATCTTCCGTCGCAACCGTCGTCTGGTGGTGTTCGACATGGACTCAACACTGATCGAGGCAGAGGTGATCGACGAGCTGGCCAAGGAGGCGGGGGTCGGCGATCAGGTGATCGATATCACCGAAGCGGCCATGCGTGGCGAGATCGATTTCAACGAAAGCTTCCGCCGTCGCGTGGCGCTGCTCAAGGGGCTGGATGCCAGCGTACTGGAGCGTATTGCAGAACGGCTGCCGCTGACCGAGGGGGCCGCCGAACTGGTGGGGCACCTCAAGGCGCTGGGTTTCAAGACCGCGATCCTGTCCGGAGGCTTCACCTACTTCGGTCGCTTCCTGCAGGACAAGCTGGGCTTCGACTACGTCTATGCCAACGAGCTGGATATCAAGGATGGCAAGGTCACCGGTGAAGTGACCGGTCAGATCGTCAACGGCGAGCGCAAGGCGCAGCTGCTGCGTGAAATCGCCGAGCGGGAAGGGGTGCGCCTGGAGCAGACCATCGCCGTGGGCGATGGCGCCAACGACTTGCCGATGCTGTCCATCGCGGGTCTGGGCATCGCCTTCCGTGCCAAGCCGCTGGTGCGTCAGAGCGCCAAGCAGGCGATCTCCACCCTGGGACTGGACGGTATTCTCTATCTGATCGGTTTCCGCGACCGCGACAGCCTGCTCTGAGCGCGGGCTTCAGCCACCGGGGCTGGCTGCGTCAGCCCCGGACCTCCTCGAAGAAGTCATAGTCCATCTGCTCTCGCGGCGGCTGCAGGTAGTAGCCCTGGATCAGGTGAACGCCCGCCGTATACAGGTCACTGATCACTCGTGTTTGCTCCACCAGTGGCGCGATGATCAGTTTGTTCCGCGCCTGCAGCGGCGCCAGAATGGCGCTGAGCGCGTTCAGCTCCAGCGTATGCTCCTCCAGGTCGTGTATGTAGGACCCGTCGAGTTTGATGAACTCGGTGTCGAGTTCCTGACCCACATGTCCGGAGTTGGGCGAGCTGCCGAAATGCTTCAGGCACACCTGGCAATTCAGCTGCTGCAGGGCGCGGGTGAAGCTGCTCACCTCCATCAGATCCACCGCCGCATCGCTTTCGCTGATCTGGAATACCAGATACTCGGCCGGAACACGTGACAGTCGCAACTTGTCGCCAAGCCAGCTCAGCAGTTCTGAGCTGCGCAGGGACGGGCTGGAAAGGTTGATCAGGAGATGGATTCGTGCCCCCTGAGAAAACGTCTCAGAGAGCTTCTCCAGCGCTGTGGCGATGACCCAGCGGTCCAATTCTATCAAAACTTCAGGGTCGATCGCCTGGGCAATGAAGGTGTTGGGTGAGAGTGCGCGCTCACTGTCACTGATCAGGCGTAGCAAGACCTCGTAGTACTGCGACTGAGTGTCCAGGCGCAGGGGCACCACCGGCTGGTACAGCAGGCGGAAGCGGCCCAGCTTGATTGCGTTGAGCAGGCGCTTGCTCATCCGGGTGTCGATACTCGGCAGCAGGGCCTGTTCGCTTTGATAGAGGCTGACGCCGTTGCCGGGGCGATTGCCGTGGTGGAGGCTGTCTGCGGTCAGGCGGGCGCGTCGCAGCAGCTGTTGCGGCGAGGGAGCGCTGTCATTGATCATCACCACGCCGATCGACACCGTGGTGTGGATGGACGTCTGTTGCACCTTGCTGACATGGCTGCTGATGCTGTGGCACAGGCTGTTGCCCAGCTCAACCGCCTGGTCGGGGTCTGAGTTGTGCATCAGAATCGTGAAACTGTCGTCGTCCAGGTGGCCGACCAGATGCGCACGGCTGACCTGCTGTTTCAGGATGGCGCTGATGTCACGTAGGATCAGTTCGATACCCTCGATGCCCACTTCAGCCCGAATGACCTCAAGGTGATCCAGCGACAGCAGCAGCAGGCTGCGATCTTGGCCGCCGCGATGGGCATTACGGCTGGCGGTTTCGAGAGCTTGCAGAAAGGCCGACTGGTTGCGCAAGCCGCTGAGCGGGTGCACGTCCCTGAAGATCGGATCGGACCCTTCGAGGCTGGTGACGACCTCGACGCTGAGACAGTGACTGCCCTGATAGTTGACCGGGTCGACGATAAAGAGCCCTTCAAAACGGGTCTTGTCGGGGCGTTCGGCGGCCAGGGTGCGCTGTATGCGGGCGCCGCTCCGGCTGCTTTCATGCAGGATCAGATCCAGGTCTTCACGGTGCTGTGGCTGCATCAACTGCCGCAGCGAGTGCTCGTGCAGGCGATCACCGCTGTCAAAGCCGAACAGGTGGGCAAAGCTGGTATTGGCATACTGAATCAAGCCGTTGTGGACCAGGCAGATTGCCAGCGAGGAGTGCTGCATCAGATGCTGGTTGTGTTCGTAGAGATGGTTCAGTTGCAGCTGGGTCTGCAGCAGCGCCCGGCGTGTCTCCAGGGCATCGAACAGCTGTTGCACCGTCAGCAGCAGCAAGGCGGTGTTCATCTCGGGCACCACCGCTTGAATGCCGGCGCCCAGCCAGGGGGTAGGGTCCTGGTATTCGTTGCCCGGCGTCAGCAGCAGAACCGGCAGGTCGCGGTCCAGGTGGTGCAGCAGCTCTGCCGTGCGCTGCGGGGTCAGTTCGTCGGCATCGCTCTCCTGGCCGGCGATGATGAGCAGATCCCAGGTGCGCTTGCCCAATATTTCCTGCAGTTTGGTCAGATTATGGACCGCTTCGCCACGCGGGGCGAAACGCGCAGTGCGCAACTGGTTCAGAATCTGGTCGGTCTGAACCGTATCACAGTGGGCGAACAGGAGGTTGATCGTGCGCCGGGGAATGTCCTGGTGCGTATGCTTGGCGAGTGCGCTGATGATCTCGTCGCTTGAGCCGCTCATGGTGTGTTGTCCTGAATAGCCGAATACCGGCCTTTAACGCTGCCATAAAGCCAAGGACTTTGCGAGACTTGCGTCGGGCGAGATTCGCTATGATCGGTGCGAGGAAACAAGAGGGAGATGGCAGGGGTAGCAGGATTCGAACCTGCGCATGCTGGAATCAGAATCCAGTGCCTTACCGCTTGGCGATACCCCTGTCGAGAATGGTGGCAATAGCGGGACTCGAACCTGCGACCCTCGCATTATGAATGCGATGCTCTAACCAACTGAGCTATATTGCCACACATAAGTGGCTGGGGTAGCAGGATTCGAACCTGCGCATGACGGGATCAAAACCCGTTGCCTTACCGCTTGGCGATACCCCAGCATTTTGAAAGTGGTGGCAATGGCGGGACTCGAACCTGCGACCCTCGCATTATGAATGCGATGCTCTAACCAACTGAGCTACATTGCCGTGTGCTTTCAAGGCCGCAGATTATTCCCTTTATTGGCGGGGCTGTCAACAGCCTGAAAGCAAAAAGTTTAAAGAAATCAGACGTTAAAACGGAAGTGCACGACATCGCCGTCTTTGACGATGTATTCCTTGCCTTCCAGGCGCCAGCGACCGGCATCCTTGGCGCCCTGTTCACCCTTATGGGCGATGAAGTCGTCGTAGCTGATCACTTCAGCGCGGATGAAGCCCTTCTCGAAGTCGGTGTGGATCACGCCGGCGGCCTGAGGTGCGGTGGCGCCGATCTTGACCGTCCAGGCGCGGACTTCCTTGACCCCGGCAGTGAAGTAGGTCTGCAGGCCCAGCAGGCTGTAACCGGCGCGGATCACGCGGTCCAGGCCCGGTTCCTCCATGCCCATCTCCTGCAGGAATTCGAGTTTCTCGTCGTCTTCCAGTTCGGAGATCTCGGATTCCAGCTTGTTGCAGATGGCGACGACTTCGGCATTCTCGGACGCGGCCAGCTCGCGTACCTGGTCCAGGTAGGGGTTGTTCTCGAACCCGTCCTCGGCCACGTTGGCGATGTACATGGTCGGCTTGGTGGTCAGCAGGTGGAAGCTGAGCACCAGCTTCTGTTCGTTATCGTCCAGGCTCAGGCCGCGTACCGGCAGGCCTTCGGACAGGTGCGGGATCAGTTTCTCCAGCAGCGCCTTGGATGCGATGGCCTCCTTGTCGCCGCCCTTGGCAGTACGTTGCACGCGCAGCAGCTGCTTCTCGCAGGACTCCAGGTCCGCCAGCGCCAGCTCCAGGTTAATGGTTTCGATATCTTCCAGCGGGTGGATGCGGTTGGCCACGTGGATGACGTTGTCGTCCTCGAAGCAACGCACCACGTGGGCGATGGCGTCGGTTTCACGGATGTTGGCGAGGAACTTGTTGCCCAGGCCTTCACCTTTGGAGGCACCGGCGACCAGGCCGGCGATATCGACGAACTCCATGGTGGTCGGCAAGACGCGTTCCGGCTTGACGATCTCGGCCAGCGCATTCAGGCGCGGGTCCGGCATGGGAACAATACCGGCATTCGGCTCGATGGTGCAGAACGGGAAGTTTTCGGCGTCGATGCCCGCTTTGGTCAGGGCATTAAAGAGCGTAGATTTGCCGACGTTAGGCAGGCCGACAATACCGCATTTGAAACCCATGCTTAGATCCTGTAATTGAAGTTAGCCGTTGAAGCTGTGCAGTCGATTCATCGCCTTGGCCCAGTCACCGCTGACGGCAAGAGGCAGTGCGTTCAGAGCTTCGTCGATCGCCGCCTGCGTTTTGTCGCGTTCGGACACCGGGGCCTTGCTCAGGACGAATCCAGATACCTGAGCCGCACTTCCGGGGTGGCCGATGCCAACACGCAGACGGTAAAAATTCCGGTCATTCCCCAGTTTGCTGATGATGTCGCGCAGGCCGTTATGTCCGCCGTGGCCGCCGCCCTGTTTCAGGCGCGCCGTACCCGGCTGGATATCCAGCTCATCATGCACGACCAGTATGTCACTGGTGGGAATCTTGTAGAAATTGGCAAGCGCCGCAACCGACTGTCCGCTGCGATTCATGTATGTCGTGGGAATCAGCAGGTGTACGGGGCGGTGGTCGATGATGACCTTGCCATAGAGGCCGAAGAATTTCTTCTCCGGTTGCAGAGAGGTGTGCTGGTGGGCAGCAAGCTGCTCCACCAGCTCGGCACCGGCATTGTGGCGGGTTTGGCTGTATTCCGTCCCGGGGTTGCCGAGACCGACGATCAGTTGAATCCGGTCCTTCATGCCAGTACCTGAGGTCTACGCTTACTTGCCGGCTTTGGCGCCACGCGGAGCGTAGCAGTAGCCGATACCCTGGTCATGGTCTTCGCCGCGACGCAGAGCAACGATTTCAACGCCTTCCGGCAGAGAAATGTCGGACAGGTGGGCAATCTGACCCAGTGCGATTTCGCTCAGGTCAACATTCAGTACTTCCGGCAGGTCTTTCGGCAGGCACAGGATTTCGACAGTAGCGGTTTCCTGAGCGAACTTGGCAGCGGCCTTGGCAGCAGCAGACTTTTCGAAGTTGATGAATGCCAGCGGTACCTGCAGCTTGATCTTCTGGTTCTCATCGACACGCTGGAAGTCGGCGTGCAGTACAACCGGCTTGGACGGGTGACGCTGCAGGTCCTTGATGATGACTTTCTCTTCCTGGCCATCCAGGTTCAGGCTCAGGATGGAAGAGTAAAAACCGTCTTCCAGCAGCATGCGGGTCAGGTCCTTGGCGATGACGGAGATCGCTTTCGGCTCGGAAGAACCGTAGATGATGCCCGGTACCAGACCTTCGCGACGCAGGCGGCGGCTCGCACCTTTCCCCTGATCGTTACGGGCAACAGCGTTAACAGTAAAAATAGACATGTGATTTATACCTTATAAATTAAAGCTGCATACCTCCGCGACCAGAAGCATGCAGCATGTTTTGGCTCCACGGGAGCCGGACAGTTCACGGGCGGTGCCCGTGGGTCAGCGCCAGGTTCGCTTAACGGAACATGGCACTAATGGATTCTTCATTGCAGACGCGACGCACGGCCTCGGCCAGCAGAGGGGACAACGACAGCTGACGGATCTTGTCGCATTTCTGCGCCTGCTCGGACAGCGGGATAGTATCGGCAACGACCAGCTCATCCAGCTCGGAGGCGATGATGTTGTTGATCGCCGGGCCGGACAGTACCGGGTGGGTCACATAGGAGACCACGCGGAGCGCGCCCTTGTCCTTCAGCGCCTTGGCGGCCTTGCACAGGGTACCGGCGGTATCGCACATGTCGTCGACCAGGATGCAGGTGCGGCCAGATACGTCGCCGATCAGGTTCATTACCTGGGATTCGTTGGCGCGCTCGCGGCGTTTGTCGATGATCGCCAGATCGCAGTCCAGCTGTTTGGCGACGGCGCGGGCACGAACCACACCGCCCACGTCCGGCGATACGACGGTTACATCGTCATACTGCTGGTCGATGATGTCGTCGAGCAGGATCGGTGAGCCGTATACGTTATCAACCGGGATATCGAAGAACCCCTGGATCTGGTCGGCATGCAGGTCAACGGTCAGGACGCGGTCGATGCCGACGTTGGCGAGCATGCTGGCTACGACCTTGGCGCTGATCGCGACACGTGCAGAGCGCGGACGGCGATCCTGGCGGGCGTAACCGAAATAGGGAATAACAGCCGTGATACGGGTAGCCGAGGCGCGACGCATGGCGTCAGCGAACACGATCAGCTCCATCAGGTTGTCATTGGTGGGGGCGCAGGTGGACTGAATGATGAACACGTCCTTGCCGCGCACGTTCTCCTGGATTTCGACACTGACTTCGCCGTCACTGAAGCGGCCTACGTGCGCTTTGCCCATCGGGATATCGAGGCGTTCGACAACTTTCTGAGCCAGCTCCGGGTTTGCATTGCCGGTGAAGACCATCATTTTAGACACGGCGATTACCTTCTCGATTGCGTCGGAGTTTGATGTAGTAGAGAGGAAGTCAGTCATGGTAATTGGCTGGGGTAGTAGGATTCGAACCTACGCATGCTGGAATCAGAATCCAGTGCCTTACCGCTTGGCGATACCCCAGTCGTCTCCTGTGGTGTGGACCACGCTCCAAGAAGGCGCATATTCTCTACAAAGCGCAGGGGGAAATCAACCCCTTTGGCAAATTTTGTTGCCACGGCGCTCAGAGGGCTCCCTGCCGTGTCCACTCATTGATGATCACTGTGATGCGCAGGCCGTCCCGGGTCAGGCGCAGTTTCTCCGGCAGCACCATGCCCGCGGCTCGGGTCAGGCGGGGATATTCGATGCGCCAGCCGGACTGAATAAAGCCGTTGTCGAGGGGGCTCAGGGGCAAGACCTCGCTGCCGGGGGCGGGGATGCCGCGAATCCAGTATTGCGCCTGGGTCAGTGGCAGGTGCCAGCCGAGCAGTTGCTGCATCAGGGCTTCGGGCGTTCGAGCCCGGTGGATCTGGTCATCGCCGGCGCGCTGCAGGCTGACTTCCTGTGCGTTGCCCAGAATCCTGAAACCGCCCTGGCCCAGGGGGCCGCTCAGTCGTATGCGGTAGCGGTCCAGGGCCTGCTCCCAGTCCAGGTTGGCGCTCTGGCTGTCCTCGGGCCAGCGAATGCCGATGCGGCCCTCGGCGGACCACTGTTGCAGTTGCAGCACCTGTTGCGGGTCGATCGCCAGCGGGGCGACCGGTTGCTGTGCCAGCTGGCTGCAGCCGCCGAGCAGGCTGAACACCAGCACCAGCAGAGGGAACTTGCGCATCAGGGGGTGACTCCAATCACGCTGGCGGCTTCCAGCAGGTGTGCGTTGTCGGGGTGCTGCAGCAGCCCGTCGTTGAGCAGACTGCGGGCTGCCTGCTGCTCACCCAGTGCCCAGAGTACCTGGATCAGGTGGCTGCTGACCTCGGGGTCGGGGTGGGCGTCGTAGGCACGCTGCAGAAAGTGACGCGCTTCGCCGTGGCGGCCCAGCTTGTACAGAACCCAGCCCATAGAGTCCAGAGTGGCGGCGTCGTCAGGCTGCTGCTCCAGGGCGCGACTGATCAAGCTATGGGCTTCATCCAACTGGTCGCTATACAGGGTGAGGGTGTAGCCCAGGGCGTTCTGCACCATCGGGTTGTCCGGCGCCAGGGCCAGGGCGTGGCGCAGGTCGTCGATCATGCGCGCCGACTCGTCGGCGCTGCTGAGCATGGCGCGGGTGTAGAGCAGATTGACACTGTCGGGCGTGTCGGCCAGCGCCAGGTCAAGCGTTTCCAGCGCGGCCTCGCTCATCTGCTGCCGCTGCAGCCACTCTATATAAAGGATGATCAGCGGTTCGCGCTGGTCCGGATGCTTGCGGGCGGCAAAATCGATCAGCGCCTCCACTTCGGCGGCCTGTTGCGGCTGATCATACAGGGACAGGGCGCGGGCGTAGGCCTGGATCAGGTTGGGGCCGTCCTCGACCTGCAGGAAATGGCGCAGCGCCTGTTCCGGTTGTTGTTGCGCCTGAGCGATCACGCCGAGGTAGAAATGGGGCGCGCTGGTGTCCGGGTCCTGTTCCAGCATCTGCTGCAACAGGGTGCGGCTTTCCTGCCAGCGCTCGTTTTCGAGCAGCAGCAGCGCGAAGTAGTAGTGCAGTTGAGGGTTTTCCTGCTTGGCCAGCAGCGCGCGCATGGCGCGCCAGGCGCGGCTCGGTTGCCCGGTCAGCAGCAGTAGTTGGGCCTGGGCGGCCTGCAGACGACCGTGCTCGGGGGCCTTTTTGAGGGCCTGTTGCACCAGTCTTAGGGCGCGGGCCGGATCGCCCTGCTGGCGGTAAAGCTCGGCGCGCTGCAGGCTCAGCTCGATTTGGCCGGGGCTTCGCTGCAAGCCTTGGTCGAGCAGGCGGGCGGCGGCTTCGGGGCGCTGTTGCCGCTTGAGCAGCAGGGCGCGGGTCAGCAGCAGGTCGAGGCGGTTGGGGGAGACATCCTGCAGCTCGCGCAACAGGCGGGCATAATGTCCGGCGACCTCGGGCGACATCTCGTCAATACGGCCGCCGATCAGGGCCAGGGCCTCATCGCCGCCCTGCTCCAGCAGCTGGCGCAGCAGCGGCAGGGCGGTTTCGAAGCGGCCCTCGTGCAGCAGCATATTGGCCTGGATATGCAGGGGTTCGAGCGCCTCGGGATCGGCGCGGCTCCACAGACGGCTGGCCTGCAGTACGGCCTCGGGGCGGCGCAGGAACTGGGCGATGCGGGTGGCGCGTTCGGCCACGGCGGCATCGCCGGTGGCTTCGGCTTCCTGCAGGTAATTGTCCAGCGCCAGGTCGAAACGTCCCTGCTTGCCGGCCAGTTCGGCGGTCAGGAGCTGGTAAAGACTGTTGGCGTTGAGTTCACCGGGGGTATAGGGCGATGGTGTAAAGGCAGCGGTCGCCGCGGGCTGTGATGTCTGGCTGCTGCAGCCGCTCAGTGCCAGTCCGACGAGCAGACTGAGCAGTAAAGGCTGTTTGCTGAATCGATACACGTTTCCGGTCCTGCAGGGGGTTGAATGCTCACTATAGAGCAGGGGGCTCCTGGCTGTCATGCCGTATCGATATTGGTCTGCAGAGAGGCTCAGGGGTTCCCGGCGGCAGCAAGCCGCGTGGACGGCTTAATCCGGAGGCGGCAAAGGTGTATGATGTCGCGCTTGTCTGTAATGGGATGACGCGAACCGTTTATGGCTTTGCTGGCGTTAGGTATCAATCACAAGACGGCACCGGTCGAGGTGCGCGAGCGGGTGGCGTTTGCCCCCGAGACTCTGGCTGCGGCGCTGCACGAGGCGTGCCGTCAGGCCCGGCTGACCGAAGTGGCGATTCTGTCCACCTGCAACCGGACGGAACTCTACTGCGCAACGCCGCTGGAAGGCACTCGTGCGCTGCTGGAGTGGCTTGGCGAGTATCACGGCCTGGATGTGGAAGAGCTGCAGCGCTGCTCCTACGCCTACTGGGATGAGGAAGCGGTGCGCCACATGATGCGGGTGGCCAGTGGCCTGGATTCCCTGGTGCTGGGCGAACCGCAAATTCTCGGCCAGCTGAAGTCCGCCTACTCGGTTTCCCAGGCGGAAGGTCTGGCCAGCGTGGAGCTGGGTCGCCTGTTCCGCACCACCTTCTCGGTGGCAAAAGATGTGCGCACCAAGACGGCCATCGGCCAGAACCCGGTGTCCGTGGCCTACGCGGCGGTCAGTCTGGCACAGCATATCTTCGCCGACATGAGCACTAGTCGGGCACTGCTTATTGGCGCCGGCGAGACCATCGAGCTGGTGGCGCGCCACCTCAAGCGTGCCGGCGTGCAGCAGATCACCGTGGCCAACCGTACCCTGGCCCGTGCGCTGGCGGTGGCGGAGGAGTTTGATGGCCGCGCCATCGAGCTGAGCCAGATCCCCGACGAGTTGCCCAACACCGATATTCTGATCGCTTCCACCGCCAGCCAACTGCCGATCCTCGGCAAGGGAGCGGTGGAGGTGGCGCTGAAGAAGCGCAAGCACCGCCCCATTTTCATGGTGGATATCGCCGTGCCGCGTGATATCGAGCCTCAGGTCGGTGAGCTGGATGACGTCTACCTCTATACGGTGGATGACCTGCGCGAGGTGATCGAGGAAAACCAGCGCGAGCGTCAGAGTGCGGCGCAGGAAGCGGAAGGGATCATCGAAGCCGGAGCGCTGGAATTCGTTCGCCAGCTGCGCGAGCTGGATGCGGTTGATACCCTGACCCAGCTGCGCACCCGGGCCCATGAAACCGCTCAGCAGGAGTTGGACAAGAGCCTGCGTCAGTTGCGCAACGGCAAAGACGCCGAGGAGTTGCTCAAGCGTCTGGCCAACGGCCTGACCAACAAGCTGCTGCATCAGCCGACCGTGCAGCTGCGCCGCGCCTCTTCCGAGGGGCGATCCGATCTGCTGCAGTTGGCGCAGGAACTTTATCAGCTGAACGATTCCGACCAGGCCGGTTGAGCGGATCAGCACAGGAGTCAAGGCTGTCATGAAAGCATCGATCAAGAGCAAGCTGGAGAAGCTGTGCGACCGCCACGAAGAGTTGGCGGCGCTGCTCAGTGAACCCGAGGTGATCGCGGACCAGAACCGTTTCCGTGACTACTCGCGCGAGTATTCCGATCTGGAAGATATTACCCGGGCCTTTGCCGGCTGGCAGCAGGCGCAGGAGGATCTGCTTTCCGCGGAAGAGATGCTCAACGAGGACGATGCCGAGCTGCGCGAGATGGCACGGGACGAAATCGACAGCGCCAAGACACGAATCGAGCAGCTTGAAGCCGAACTGCAGATTCTGTTGCTGCCGCGTGATCCCAATGACCACCGCAACGTCTTTCTGGAGATCCGTGCAGGGACCGGTGGCGATGAAGCGGCGATTTTCTCCGGTGACCTCTTCCGCATGTACTCGCGGTATGCCGAGCAGAAGGGCTGGCGAGTCGAGGTGATCAGTGCCAACGAGGGCGAGCACGGCGGCTACAAGGAGATCATCAGTCGGGTGGCCGGCGAGGATGTCTACGCCCAGCTGAAGTTCGAGTCCGGTGCCCACCGCGTGCAGCGGGTGCCCGAGACCGAATCCCAGGGTCGCATCCATACCTCCGCCTGTACCGTAGCGGTGATGCCGGAGATGGATGAATCCGCCGCGATCGAGATCAACAAGGCCGATCTGCGTGTGGATACCTTCCGCGCTTCCGGTGCCGGCGGTCAGCACGTCAACAAGACTGATTCGGCGATCCGCATTACCCATTTGCCCACCGGGTTGGTGGTGGAGTGCCAGGAAGAACGCTCGCAGCACAAGAACCGCGCCAAGGCGATGGCGCTGCTGGCATCGCGCCTGCAGCAGGCGGAGCTGGACAAGCAGCAGGCCGAACAGGCCAGTGCCCGCAAGAGTCTGGTGGGGTCCGGTGACCGTTCCGAGCGCATCCGCACCTACAATTTCCCGCAGGGCCGGTTGACCGATCATCGTATCAACCTGACCCTTTACCGCTTGAGCGAAGTGATCGCCGGCGATCTGGATCAGGTGATCCAGCCGCTGCGCAACGAGTATCAGGCCGAGCAGCTCAGCAGTCTGTCCAATGACTGAACTGAGTGTGGCGGCCGCGCTGGCACAGGCCGCCGAATTGGCCGAGCTGAGCGACAGTCCCCGTGCCGATATTGAGCTGCTGCTGTGTGAAGTGCTCGGCAGGCCGCGCAGTTTTCTGTTTACCTGGCCGGACAAAATCCTGAGCGCCGATCAGCAGGCCCGCTTCGAGAGGTTGCTGGTGCGGCGCAAACAGGGCGAGCCTGTGGCGCACCTGCTGGGTTACCGCGATTTCTGGACTCTGAGGCTCAAGGTCAGCCCCGATACGCTGATTCCCCGCCCCGATACCGAAACTCTGGTGGAGCAGGCCCTGGCCCTGCTGCCGGAGCTGCCCGCCCGAGTTGCTGATCTGGGCACGGGTACCGGTGCCATCGCGCTGGCGCTGGCCAGCGAACGGCCGCAGTGGCAGCTGATTGCCACCGATCTGCATCCCGGTGCAGTGGCGCTGACGCGGGAAAACGCTGCTGCGCATGGTCTGAATAACGTGGCAGTCCTGCAGGGCAGCTGGTGTGCGCCGCTTCAGGGGGATTTCGACATGATCGTCAGCAACCCGCCCTATATCGACCCCGAGGACCCGCATCTGAGCCAGGGCGATGTGCGCTTTGAACCTTTGTCGGCGCTGACGGCCGAAGAGAAGGGGATGGCCGATCTCCGCACCATCGCCGAGCAGGCCAAAACTCACCTGAAGCCGGGTGGCTGGCTGCTGTTCGAGCACGGCTATGATCAGGGTGAAGCGGTGCGCGATCTGCTGCAGACACTGGGTTATGCACAGGTGTGTACCCAGCGGGACCTGGGCGACAACGACCGGGTAACCCTGGGCTGCTGGCCCGGCGGTAAAGGAGACACTGATGCTCAATGATCAACAGCTGCTGCGCTACAGCCGCAGCATCATGTTGCCGGAAGTGGATATCGCCGGTCAGGACGCTTGGTGTAATGCACGGGTGCTGATTCTCGGTCTTGGCGGCCTCGGCGGTCCGGCGGCGGCCTACCTGGCGGCCGCTGGTGTCGGTGAGCTGATTCTGGCCGATGACGACCGGGTCGAACTGAGCAACCTGCAGCGTCAGGTTATCCACAGTCAGGACGCCTGCGGCGAGACCAAGGTGGCCTCGGCGGCGGCGACACTGGCCGCGATCAACCCGGAGGTGCGCATCACCCCGGTGGCCGAGCGGCTGCAGGGCGAAGCGCTGCAGGCCTGGGTCGAGCAGGTGGACCTGGTGCTGGACTGCTGTGACAACTTCAGCACCCGCTTTGCCCTGAACCGGGCCTGTTTCGCCACCGGCACGCCGCTGGTCTCCGGCGCGGCGATCCGCTTCGATGGCCAGATCAGCGTCTATGACCCGCGCCAGCCCGAGTCGCCCTGTTACCAGTGCCTCTATGGCCGTGGCGGTGATGATGAAGCGATGACCTGCAGCGAGTCCGGTGTCTTCCCGCCGCTGGTGGGGGTGATCGGCAGCATGCAGGCGATGGAAGCGCTGAAACTGCTGGCCGGTGTCGGCGAGCCGCTGACCGGCCGTCTGTTGCTGCTCGATGGCAAACGTATGCAATGGCGCAGCCTCCGGCTGCGTCCCGATCCCGAATGTCCGATCTGTAAAGGAAGCGCGCAACATGCAGGATAACAAGATCAAAGCACTGCTCGAGCGTAGTCACCGTATCGCCCTGGTAGGCGCCAGTGCCAAGTCGCACCGTGCCAGTTACCAGGTGATGTCCTATCTGCTCAACAGCGGTTATGAAGTGATTCCGGTCAACCCGTCATTGGCGGGCCAGGAGCTGCAGGGGCAGCCGGTGGTGGCCTCACTGGCCGAGATCGATGGACCGGTGGACATGGTGGATATCTTCCGCAACTCGGTGGATGCCGGCTATGTGGTCGACGAAGCGATTGAGCGGGGGGCCAAGTCGGTCTGGATGCAGCTCGGCGTGATCAACGAAGAAGCGGCCGAACGGGCCGAGGCCGCCGGGCTCGACGTGGTCATGGACCGCTGCCCGGCGATCGAGATTCCGCGATTGGGGGTGGCCGTTCCGGCCTGATCAGCCCCCCAGCATCAGCTTTCGAATCCGCAGGTCATCCAGCACCCGTTTCAGCTGGGTGACCAGTTCCGGACTGTCCACTTCTTCCAGCCACACCTCCTCACACTCGGCGCCGGACTGTAGCAGAAACTGCAGCAGCGCCTGATCGCCGTGCGGCAGCAGGCGTTGCATCAGGGTAAGGCCCTCGGTATCGGGCCGATTGATATCGGCGCCGTGCTGCAGCAGTCGGCTCAGGTGCAGCATCAGTCGGCCCGTGTCGCAGACGTCGACACACAGGTGTAGCAGTGGTCTGCCCTGGTATTCCAGATTGGGGTCTTCCCCCGCCTGCAGCAGCAGAGTCAACACCGACAGGCTGTCGACCTGCTGCAGGGCCAGACAGATCAGCGGCGTTTCGCAGCGTGCGGTGGGCAGGGGGCGGGGCACCTTCTGCAGCAGCAGTTCCAGAATCCGTGGTTCGGTGGTCTGCAGCGCGCGCTCCAGAGCGTGCAGGCCATCCTTGCCCGGCGTTACCAGCAGTGTGGGTTCCAGCCTGGGCAGATGTCCGGCGACCTTGTCGAGATCATTATTGTCGATCGCCCTGAGCAGGCGTTCCTGGCGGCTGTCGAACAGGTTTTTCAGCATTGTTTACAGTTACCTCGTCCGGGCCTGATCAGATCATGCCGATCAGGCGCAGCAGATAGATACCGGCACTGAGCGTGAGTACCGAGCCCAGTGTCGTGGTCAGCACGATATTGGCCGCCAGCTGGGCGTTGCCGCCCATCGCTCGCGCCATGACGAAGCTGGCTGCGGCAGTGGGGCAGCCGAACAGTACCATCAGGATCGCCAGTTCCTCGCCATCGAAGCCATACAGCCAGGCGCCGAACGTCAGCACCAGCGGCAGGATCACCAGTTTCAATGCCGTGGCCCAGAATGCCAGGGCGGAGGTGTCGTGCAGGCTCTTCAGGTTCAACGAGGCGCCGATGGTCAGCAGTGCCAGCGGCAGGGTCAGGTTGGCGAAATAGGTGCCGGTCTTGGCCACCACCTGCGGCAGCTGGATGCCGAACCAGGACACCGGCAGCGCGAACAGCACCGCCAGGATCAGCGGGTTCTTCAGGATCTCCATTAGCGTGCTGCTGAGCTTCATGCTCTCGCTGCGCTGCATCGGGATGCTCAGGCAGAGGATCGACAGCACGTTGAACAGCGGGATCACCAGCGCCAGCAGCAGCGAAGCCTGGGCCAGACCGGCGTCACCGAAGAGGTTGAAGCTGACCGCCAGGCCGATGATGCCGTAGTTGCTGCGGAAGGCGCCCTGCACGAAGACGCCGAGGTCTTCCGGCGCCTTGATCCAGCGCGCGGCCAGCCACCAGATCAGGCCGAAACTGGCCAGAATGCCGACCAGCACATAGCCGAGCTGCTGCGGGTTGAATACGGCCTGGAAGTCCATGCGGGCGATCGACATGAACACCAGCGCCGGCAGGGTGATGACGAATACCAGTTTGGAGCCGGTGGCGACGAAGGCGTCGTCGATCAACTGGCTGCGGCGCAGCAGGTAGCCGAGAAACAGGATGAAGAAGATCGGGGCGACAATGTTGGCGGTGTAGCCAAGGGTTTGCAGGTAGAGGTTCAAGGCTGGTTTCCGTATACGTCCAGAAGTGTGAGTGTACCCGATTTCCGGCTCAGTGGTCGGAACGGGCGTGCAGTTTGGGGTAGTCGAGCCAGCGCAGTCGCGCGCAGCCCGGCACCAGATTGTTCCAGTGTTCAAGCGGCAGCTCCAGCTGCACGATGGCGGCGGTGGGCAGCTTCTGCGGTGCCTGTTCGCAGAGCCACTGGGCGAGCAGTTGCAGCCCCGGGTTGTGGCCGACCAGCATCAGATGGCCGACCTGATCCGGCTGCCGCCGGATCAGCGCCAGCAGCGCGTCGTCATCGGCTTCATAGATCGCTTCGGTGCTCTGCACGGCCGTGTTCGGCAGCCGGAAGGCTTCGATCAGCGGTGCCGCCGTCAGCCGGGTGCGCAGGGCGCTACTGTGGATAAGTCGGTCTGGCGTCGGTCCCTGCGCCAACAGACGGGCACACATCAGCGGCAGGTCATGCTGACCGCGGTGGTTCAGCGGTCGATCGAAGTCGTCCAGGAAAGGATCGTCCCAGCTGGATTTGGCATGGCGGATCAGAGTCAGAACTTTCATCGATCACTCCGGCAGGCTGCGTGCAGGTTGCAGCCGGTGACCCCAGAAGAATAGCCCAAGTCCGGAAACCACCAGCAGGCAGCCCTGCCAGAGTCCTGCTGTCAGCGGTTCGCCGTTGAGCCAGTGTCCCAGCATCAGCGCGAACACCGGCGTGATCAGGGTTACCAGTGCCACTGTGCTGGGAGGCAGGTGGCGCAGGACATGAAAGTAGCAGACAAATCCCAGCAGCGAGCCGAACAGTGCCAGATAGAGAATGGCCCAGAAGGAGCGGCTGCCCGGGTCGAGTTCCAGCGGTGCCGCTCCAAGCAGCCACCAGGTCAGGGCGAAGCCGGGCAGCGACCAGAGCAGTGCACCAACGGTGTGTGCCAGAGGGTGCACCTGGGCGCCGCTGCGCTTGACCATGACCGCGCTGAGACTGAACAGGGTCACCGCCAGCAACAGCAGGAGCAGCCCGATCAGGCTGTCGTTGCCCAGGGCTATATCGTCGGTGAAAATCACGGCCAGGCCGCTGAACGCGAGCAGGCAGGCCGCCCAGCGATAGGTGCGAAAGCGCGGCTCGTCCAGCAGCCACTGGCCCAGCACGGCCGAGAGTATGGGAGCCAGACCGAACATGATGGAAATCAGGCCGGAGGGGACGTAGCGCGATGCGATATAGGTGCAGCACATGGCGCCAAAAACGCCGATGGAAGCATAGGCGTAGGTAATCTGGGCGTGGCGATGAAGAGGCAGCCTGATACGCATCAGGCGCAGCAGCACCAGTCCGAGTACGGCTGCGATCGCCATGCGCAGACCGCCGGCGAGTACCGGGTCCACCGATTCGCTGCTCCAGGCGATAGTGAGCGGTGTGGTGGACCAGATCAACACCACCGCCAGGTAGGAAAAAGGTACCGACATTTGTAACTCCGTGTCAGTGGGCCGTCACCGTTCCAACGACAAAAGCCGCAGAACCAGGCTGCGGCCTTGAATAACGAACAGGTTGGATCAGAGGCTTGGCAGCACCAGAGTACGACGCATCTTCGGCGGTACCCTGAGGGTATCCACACGTCGCTTGCAAGCGAGGACGTACGGGGGCGACTGCATGACGGATCCTGGAAGATGAGCTCCGATCATCCGGCATCCAAACGTTGTCGTCAACCGTGAATAAAATGAAACGGACGGTTGAGAAAATATCGCCACAGAGCGTTGTGGAGAGTGACACAATAGCGGCTTTTAACCTGCGACCATGGAGATAAACGAGACCCTATGTTGGATATTCTGTTGCTGACCACACCGGTTTTCATTCTGATGACCATTGGCTATCTGACGGTCAGGGCAGATTGGGTCAAGGCCTCTGCGCTGCCTTCTCTGGGCAGTTACGTGATCAAGCTGGCATTGCCGGCTTTGCTGTTCCAGTCGCTGGCTTCGCGTCCGCTGAGTGAGTCGCTGGATATCGGCTATCTCAGCGCCTATGCCCTGGGGTCACTGGCACTGTTGGTGGGCGCGTTTGTATTCAGCTGGCGCGGGCGGGGACTGGACCTGTGGCCATCGGCTTTTCAGGGGCTGGGTTCCACGCTTGCCAACAGTGCCTTCATCGGTCTGGCAGTCGCTGGAGGCCTGTTCGGCAGTGCGGCGGCGGTGGCCGTCGCCTTGAGCATGCTGGTGGACCTGCTGTTGCTGATCCCCCTGGGGTTGATGCTGGCCGACCTGTTCGGTGGCCGAGGCAGCGCCTGGAAAAACCTGATGCTGATGTTCAGGCGCACATTGGCCAACCCGCTGGTGCTGGCGATCATCGCCGGGGTGCTGGTGTCCCTGGCGGAGGTGCAGTTGCCGGATGCCCTGGATCAGATGGTTGGCATGCTGGGGCGCTCGGCATCGGCGGTCGCGCTGTTCGTGATTGGGGGGAGCCTGGTCAACACCTCGATCAAGGGGCAGATGGCCGACATAACCCAGATGACCCTGTTCAAACTGCTGTTGCACCCGGCGGCGGTGGCGCTGGCTATTCTGGTGCTGCCGCCTTTCGATCCCGCCATGCAGGCCATTGCGATCCTGATGGCCGCCATGCCGATGGCCAGTGTGCTGTCGCTGATCAGCCAGCGCTATGGCCAGTCTGCCGTTTGTTCACCGGCCTCAGTGGTGGCCACGGGGCTATCCTTTCTCAGTATCAACCTGGTGCTGTGGCTGCTGGGTCTGGCGGGGATGCTGCCGCTGTCGCTTTGAGGCACACACTCCCAGGCCGGTGCTGCGAGCGATCCAGTAGTCCACACTGGTAAAACGACCGCCGCCGGTGAAGAACAGGCTCAGCAGCATGACGAAATAGGTGGCGGCGAATTCGATGCCGTTGTTGAGAATGACGAGGGAACCGCGTCCGGTGAGCCAATCATAGTGGCCGTGCTCCTGCAGGATGCTGCGAGCGCGCTGCAGGCGCTCGGCGGACTCCATCACCCGTTCGTTGGCCAGCCAGCTCGTCGGGTCGGCGATCGCCAGCCAGCCGTTGTCCCAGTGTACGCTGACCGCTGCAACCACCATGGTGGTCATCAGCGGGATGCTGACCCAGCGTACTGCCAGCCCGATCAGCAACAGGATACCGCCGAAAAATTCGGTACCGGCCGCCAGCGCGGCCATCAACTCGGGGAAGGGCAGACCCAGCCCCCAGTCCGGATTGCCGAACCAGGCTGCGGTATCGTCGAAATGACTCAGCTTGTTCCAGCCCGCCTGCAGCATGATCGGGGCCAGATAAAGGCGCAGCAGCAGCGGCGCCAGACCGTCGCCCCACTGCAGCTGCTGCAGTGCCGCTTGCAGGGGACGGTAGGCGGTGGTCAGTCGGTTCATGGTGTCACCTCCTCTCGGGACCCGCTTCGGCGCAGGACCTCTGTTCTGCGCAGGGCAGGGTACCCAGCAGTATGTCGTCGCGCAGGAACTGCTGCAGCAGCGCCAGTCCATTCTGTAGAACGCTATCCTCGGGAATCTGGGGCAGTTCGGCGGCGATCTGTTTCAGTGCGCCGGCACCGCTGAGTTCAGGGTTCTCGTCGAGCAGCCAGAGCAGGCGGGCGCTGACGGCATTCAGCTCGATAAATTTCACCTGGTCCTTGCGGTTGCGATAGACCAGTAGCCAGCAGGGCTGATCCGGCGGCGTTTCGGGGCGGAACTCGGCACTGATCCGATGGACTGGCCATTCGTAGCCGAGTGACCAGGCCAGCGGTGAGACCACCGGGTGCTCCTGCAGCAGCCTTTCCGCCGAGATATCCACAGACGGCCAGTCGGCAAAAGGATCCTCTTCGGCGATATCCAGCGCCAGTTCCACCCATTCGTAGTGCAACAGTTCCTGCAGAAAGGGCGGGTCTTCCGGTTGTGGAGTGCGCACCTGTTCCACATAGTCGCGATAGGCCTGGGCCAGATCCCGGAACAAGGGGCTTTCTGAGCCGTACTCCTGCATGAAGCGGCGCACTTCGGCCTGCCAGATGTCGTCGCTGCACAGACTGCGGTAGACCGGGAAGGCACCTGCCAGAAAGCCGGCGATGTTGTTGAAAAACAGGTCCACATACACCTGCATACGGTGGGCTTCGATACCCTCCGGCAGGGGCTGCTCCGGGTTGCGGATCTGGTCGGCAAAGCGGCGCTGGCGGCGGATGAAGTCGGGCTCAGGCCCTGAGGCGTTCATAATGCAGGCCTCCCTGGTGCTGGCGAATCTGGCGAACTTCCTGCAGCAACTCTGCCAGCGGCGGCAGATTGAAGTCGCGTTCAAGCAGCGTCGCCACCGGGCCGGTATGTGCATAGGTTTTGTCCAGCAGCGACCAGACCGGGTCGATGATCGGGGCGCCATGGGTGTCTACCAGCAGGTCTTCGGCCTCCCGATAGTGGCCGGCCATATGCAGGCAGACCACACGCTCGGCCGGCAGGCTGCGCATGAAGATTTCGGCGTCATAACGCTGGTTGATGCTGTTGACGTAGATGTTGTTGACGTCGAGCAGCAGGTCGCAGTCGGCCTCTGCCAGCACGGCGTTGATGAATTCTGATTCAGTCAGCTCGGTGGCCAGTGGCGTGTAGTAGCTGACGTTTTCGATGGCGATGCGGCGCTGCAGTCGGTCCTGCACCTGGCGGATGCGCGCGGCGACATGATGCATCGCCTCTTCGGTGAACGGGATCGGCATCAGATCGTAGAGGTGAGCATGGTCGCTGCAGCTGCTCAGGTGTTCGCTGTACAGGGCAATTTGGTGCTGGTCGAGAAATTGCCCTACTCGGTCGACAAAATCCAGGTCGAGTGGTTCGGGGCCACCCAGTGACAGCGAAAGTCCATGGGCGCTGAAGGTGTGGCGCTCGGTCAGGGCGCGAAACTGGCGGCCCAGGCGGCCGCCCAGCTGCATCCAGTTCTCGGGTGCCACTTCGAAAAAATCGATGTCGCCCAGGTCGGTATCGGGCAACTCCTTGAGCATGGAACGTCTGAGCCCCAGGCCGGTACCCTGAAGCGGTTGAGCACTTGAAGTACGCATGGTTGCTCCTGTTTCAGTCGGCCACCGGCGCCGCATCAGCAACGGTGGCCGGGCGGGTTACTGGTTACTGCCGCATTTGGCTTCGCCGCATTTACCTTCCTTGTCAGCTTTGGCCGCTTTGGTAGCCTTGTCTTCACCGCAGGCGCCTTCGCGCTCCGCTTTGGCGGCCTTGTCTTCGCCACACTTGGCTTCACGATCGGCCTTCTCTTCACCGCACTTGGCTTCCTGTTCAGCCTTCTTGTCGGCGCCACAACTGGCTTCGGCCAGTTCAGCATAGCCGCTGCTCAAAGGTTGGGCGGCGAAGGGGTTGTCGGCCGCAGCGGCGCCGGATGTGGCACCCAGGCCGAGCAGAAAAGCGGTCCCTACGGCAGCGATGGTCGGTTTGGTATGCATGGACATGATGATCACCTCGTTGTTTTGACTACAGATATCCGTGTCGGCCGGGCGTTTGCCCTGTGCCGTTCCGTTGGGTTCTGTTAGTCAGTCGAGTTGGCGAGGCGATCCTTACACGTAATTGGAAATTTTTTCGGATGTAAAAAAGGCCCTCGGTATAGAGGGCCTGGTACAAGCATCCGCTGGCAGGGGAGGGTCGGTGCGGGGTTATTGCAGGTAAACCGCCTTGAAGGTGGCGCGGAGGTTATTCCCCGGGTTGCTCAATTTGAGCTGTTCGCCGTCGATTGACCAGTCCACGTCTCCCTGCAACAGATGCAGGAAACGGCGCTCGTAATTGATGCTCGGTACGCAGGCGCGCATGGTGCCGGCGATGGGGCCGAAGTGCAGGCGGCTTCCCTGCTGGTCAAACTGGCCCATGAACTGGTTGCAGCCGGAGAAGCCCTGGACACGGTCACCCTGCTTGAGGATCAGATGTGGTTCGCGCTGTCCTTCACGCAGCTCAACCGCGGTGCCGTTCAGGCTGATCAGCTTCCAGTAGGTGTTTTGCAGCGCGGCCTGTGGCGTCTGGCTGGCGACCCGTTTCATCACCAGCATCAGGTCGGTGTCGTCCTCCCCGGCGAGTACGCTGTAACGGGTATCGGTGATAAACATCAGCCGGTCGTCATGGGTGATGCGTGCGCTGACGGCGTAACTGTGCCCCGGCTGCAGCTGGTCGGCCGGAACACTGAAACTGAACGGGTAGGGAGGTGTGGTGAGGTTGTCGCGGACGATTTCGTCCAGCAGTACGGCGGGGGCATCCGCACGGGAAACATCCTGCAGGCGGACTTCCAGCTGGCTGTCAGGTGGCAGAATCATGCGTTCGCGGTACAGGGCCTGGCCGGATACTTGATGGTGCTGCGGTCCGGTCAGGGTGCTGCAACCGGTCAGCAGTAGCGTGGCTGCGAGCATTGAGGTCAGGTAACCTGAACGTGGACGAGTCATTAACATGTGGGTCTCTCCTTGAGAAGTATCTGTAATAGGACCACCGCGTATACCGGGGGTTCCCGATATGATCCTTACCCCTTGCTCATCAGGAGTATAGCCATGATGTCAGATGCCGCGCGCAACTTTCTGGTCTGTATCAATACGACGGCCGGTGATCAGGCCGATACGGCGCTGGAACAGCAGATTCGGCAACGGATACCTGCGGCTCAGCTGTTGGCACTGTTGCGGTTGCAACCGAAGAGGGGGTTGACCGTTCAGCTGAAGCGACTGGTGCAACGTTGCGCTGAAACCGGGGCGGTTCTGGTCGTGGCGGGGGGCGACGGCACACTCAATGCGGCCGTCGCCGCTCTGGCGGGCAGCGGGGTTGTGCTGGGCGTCATTCCCTGCGGCACCTTCAATTTCTTTGCCCGGGACCGGGGTATCCCGGTCGATCAGCAAGCGGCCATCGAAGTGCTGTTGCAGGGGCGGGAGCGCAGTTGCTCCCTGGCCAGCATCAACGGCATCCCTTTCTGTGTCAGCGCCAGCATCGGTGTTTATCCGCGCATCATTGCCGCCCGAGAGCAGGTCAGCGCGGTGACCGGGCGCAACCGCCTGGTATCCCTGCTCAGCGGCATCTGGGTGTTTCTGACCCGGGCGCGGGGGCGGCGGCTGTGCCTGGAGCATGATGGCGAACATCAGGTTGAAACCGCCCCCATGCTGCTGGCCAGTGTCAGCCCGAGCCAGCTGGAGAACTTCGAACTGGCCGAAATTGAAGGCATAGCGCGTGGACAGATGCTGGTGTTCGTGATGCAGTCGGATGCGCCCTTGGCGCTGTGTCGCTATCTCTGGGCCAGCCTCCGGGGCGAGTTGAAGCGGCTGGAACAGCTGGACTATTTTCTGACCGAATGGCTCCAGGTATCCACCCGGCGGCACCGGCTGACGGTGGCCGTGGACGGCGAGTTGCATCGTTGCCGTTCGCCGCTGGTGCTGGAGACCCGACAGGATGCCTATCGTTGTCTGGTGCCGGGGGGCAAGTCACCATGCGCATGATTCAGCTGTCCGACCTGCATTTTGGCACCGAGCGGCCAGAGGTCGTGACGGCGCTGGTCGAGGCCATTCACCAACTGCAGCCGGATCTGTTGCTGCTTAGCGGGGATATCACCCAGCGTGCACGATGTGAGCAGTTTCGTGCCTGCGAGCGCTTTCTGGCGCGGTTGCCGCCCGTGCCGAGACTGGCGGTACCGGGCAACCATGATCTGCCGCTGTTCAATCTTTGGCAGCGTCTGGTGGCCCCCTACGCCCACTTCCGTCGTACCTTCGGTGATGAGCGGGCGTCCTGTTACCAGGCGGATGGCGTGCTGGTGGTGGGAGTGAACACGACGCGACCGGGCAAGCATATCGATGGCAGTTTCAGCCCCGAACGCGTGGCTGCAGTGGCACGGAGGCTCGAGCACAGCGCGGCGCGGTTGAAAATCGTCATGGGGCATCACCCGGTGGATGCGGTGCTGGAGGTCGACGAAAAGAATATCGCCGCCGGTGCCGAAGCCGCGGTGCGGGCCTGGAGCCGGGCCGGCATGCAGCTCTATCTGGCCGGACATATCCACTATCCCTTCTGCGCTAGTCTGGAGCGTCGTTATCCCGGCGTGCCGGCCAACTGCTGGACCCTGCAGGCCGGCACAGCCGTCTCCTGGCGGGTACGCGACCACAAGGCCAATTCGTTCAACCTGATTGAGTGGTGTTCGGGGCAGGAAATGATTGAGCTGGAGCGCTGGGACTTCACCCCGGCATTGCCGGGGTTCCTCTGTGCTGAGCAGCTTCAGTTGCCGCTGCGGGGGGGCTCGGGTTCGTTTGGTGCCGGTTGAGCCTCGTCATGGGGTGCCTGTTCCTGAGCAGCCTGCTCGGCGGCTTCGGTGGGCAACCCACCGTCGGCGGCCGGCGCTGGCGACTCGTCCATCAGCTCGCCTTCATCACCGCTTTCCACATCGGTCGGCTCGTGGTGAAACAGTTCCTCGATCGGTGTGTCCACAAACTCCTCGTTACGCGGGTCGATATCGGGGATGGCGTGTACGTCCGGGATGGCAGGAACAAAATGTTCCTGGGCCTCTACCGGCAGCGGCGGCACTCGGTACTGGCGATAGAGGGTATAACCGGCCATCAGCACCAGAGAGGTTGCCAGCGTCTGGAAGAGTGCGCCGGGACCGTAGTATTCCATCAATGCCGAACTGATCAGGGGGCCGATGACGCTGCCAATACCGTAGCTGAGCAGCAGCCCGGAGCTGGCGGCGATGATCTGGCTGCTGTCCATCATATCATTGGTAATCGCGACACCAATGGAGTAGACGGTAGAGGCCAGCCCCATGCAGATACAGAGTGTCAGCAGGCGCCAGCCGAAATCGAACTCGATGACCAGAGCGTTGGCGGCACAGGCACCCCCCGCCAGAACCAGAATAATCAACAGTACATAACTGCGTTTGGCTCGGTCGCAGATCCAGCCGATGGGCCAGGCGAACAGCATGGCGGCGAGAATGGAGGCGAACATGTAGAGTGATATCTGGTCGTTTTCCAGTCCGGTCATGCTGGCAAACAGGGGGACCAGGGCGTAGAAGGACCCCAGGAATATGCCGCCGGTAAAGGCCGCCATCACCCCCAGAGGGGCCAGCCGTACCAGCTGCCGCAGTGACATGTGTTCGCTGCTGTCGGATATCTCCGGTGATTTCATGCGAGACAGGGACAGGGGAATGATGCCGGCGATAATAAACAGCGCGGCCAGCGAGAACAGGACGTAGTTGATCGGGTTGCCGTTACCGATCAGCAACTGCCCCAGGGCCGCTGCCGAGTAGGCCGCGATCTGATACAGCGAAAAAATCTTGGAGCGGTTGGTGTTGGTGGCGACGGCACTGAACCAGCTTTCGATGGTGATGAACAGCGCCGCGATGGTCAGCCCGTTGATGCCGCGCAGCAGGCCCCAGTGCCAGACATTGTAGGTCATCGGGTAGATCAGCGCCGCCATTGCCGCGATGGCGGCGAAAACGGCAAAGGCACGAATATGGCCGACACGTCGTACCACCTTGTCGGCATAGAGCGAGCCGACCACGAAGCCGGCCGAATAGCACACCATCACAATACCGATAGTGGAAGGCTCGATGCCGAGCAGGCTGAACCTCAGCCCCAGTAGAGTGATCAGAAAGGAGTTGCCGACAATCAGCAGGGAAAGGCTGACAAAGAGTGCCAGCAGGGAAATGACCAGAAGGCGCATTCGAGTCGTCCATTAACCGCCAAGATAAGCTTTACGAACACTGTCATCGTTGAGCAGGGCGTCGCCGCTGCCACTCATCACGATGTGGCCATTCTCCAGCACGTAGCCGCGATCTGCAATCCTTAATGCCTGGTGGGCGTTCTGTTCCACCAGAAAAATGGTGACGCCTTCATCACGCAGTTTTTCGATGATCTCGAAGATCTGCTGGATGATGATCGGAGCCAGCCCCAGCGAGGGTTCATCAAGCAGCAGCAGGCGCGGCTGGCTCATCAGCGCCCGGCCGATCGCCAGCATCTGTTGTTCACCGCCGGACATGGTGCCGCCGCGCTGGCTGAAGCGTTCTCCCAGGCGTGGGAACAGCGTCAGCACATGGTCGAGCTGGGCTTCCGCCTCGCCCTTGCTGCGGAAGAAGCTGCCCATGAGCAGGTTCTCCTCCACCGTCATGGCGGAGAAGATGCGGCGGCCTTCGGGCACCACCGCCAGCCCCCGGCGCATGATGTCGGCGGTGTTCATCTGCTGGATCTGCTGGCCGTCGAACTCGATATGGCCGCCATGGGCGCGAGGGTCGCCGCAGATGGTCATCATCAGCGTGGTCTTGCCGGCACCGTTGGCCCCGATCAGGGTCAGGATTTCGCCCCTGTTCACTTCCAGCGAGACGTTGTGCAGCGCCTGAATCTTGCCGTAGAAGGTTGAAACGTTGTCCAGTCGCAGCATCAGCTCTCTCCCAGGTAAGCTTTGATTACAGCGGGATTTTCGCGGATCCGCTCCGGCGTGCCATCGGCCAGCGGTGCGCCCTGATTGATCACGGTGATGTGGTCGGAAATACCCATGACCAGCCCCATGTCGTGTTCGATCAGCAGCACCGAGATGTCCTGCTCCTCGCGCAGGCGCAGGATCAGCTGATCCAGTTCCGAGGTTTCCCTGGGGTTGAGGCCAGCGGCGGGTTCGTCCAGCATCAACAGGCCCGGCTCGGTCACCATGCAGCGGGCGATCTCCAGCCGACGCTGCTGGCCGTAGGAGAGGTTGCCCGCCTCTCGGTTGGCATGCTCGAGCAGCTCGACCTGCTGCAGCCAGTGGGCGGCACGGTCCATCGCCTCGCGCTGACGGCGGCGGTAGGACGGCGTTTTCACCAGCCCGGCAAAATAGTTGGTGTTCAAGTGTCGGTGCTGCGCCACCAGCAGGTTCTCGATCACGGTCATGCTGGCGAACAGGCGTACATGCTGGAAGGTGCGCACCAGCCCGAGCAGGGAGATGCGGTGACCGGTCATGCCCTGGATCGCCCTGCCGCGGTAGCGGATCTGGCCACCGCTGGGGCGGTAGAAGCCGCTGATGCAGTTGAACACGGTGGTCTTGCCGGCGCCATTGGGGCCGATCACCGAGTGGATCTGACGCGGTTTGACCTGCAGGTTGACACCGTCCACCGCCAGCAGGCCGCCGAAACGCATCATCAGGCCCGAGACGTCTAACAGGTTTTCGTTCATGAGGATTTCAGCTCCAGATGGGGACGTTTCATCGGCAGCAGGCCCTGGGGACGCCAGAGCATCATCAGCACCATGACGCCGCCGAACATCAGCATGCGGTATTCCTGAAATTCACGTGCCAGTTCCGGCAGGATGGTCATGGCGATGGCCGCCAGGATCACGCCCAGCTGTGAACCCATGCCACCCAGCACGACGATGGCGAGGATGATCGCCGACTCGATGAAGGTGAAGGACTCGGGGCTGATGAACCCCTGGCGCGCGGCAAAGAAACATCCGGCGAAACCGGCAAAAGAGGCGCCCAGGGTGAAGGCGGACAGCTTGATCACCGTCGGGTTAAGCCCCAGTGAGCGGCAGGCGATCTCGTCCTCGCGCAACGCTTCCCAGGCGCGGCCGATCGGCATGCGCTGAATGCGGTTGATCACGTAGACGGTGATCAGCACCAGCAGCACGGCGACCAGGTAAAGGAAGATCACCTTGTGGCTGCTGTTGTAGCTGATGCCGAAAAACTCGTGGAAGGTCTGGCTGCCTTCGCTGGCGCGGCGACTGAACTCCAGCCCGAACAGGCTTGGCTTGTCGATGCCACCGATGCCGTTGGGACCACCGGTCAGGCCGGTCCAGTTGTTGAGCAGGATGCGGATGATCTCGCCAAAGCCCAGGGTCACGATGGCCAGATAGTCACCGCGCAGGCGCAGCACCGGGAAGCCGAGAATGCAGCCGAAGGTGGCGGCGATCAGGCCGGCGAGCGGCAGGCAGACCCAGAAGGAGAGGTCGTAGTATTCGGACAGCAGGGCGTAGGTATAGGCACCGACGGCGTAAAAGGCGACATAGCCCAGGTCAAGCAGGCCGGCAAAACCGACCACGATGTTGAGGCCCAAGCCCAGCATCACGTAGATCAGCGTCAGTGTGGCCAGGTCGACGGCACCGCGTGAGACCATGAACGGCCAGACCAGCAGCCCGACGATCACCAGCGCGATCAGCCAGGGGCGCAGCCGGGCGCGCAACTGCTGGTTGGGCAGCAGACCGGTGACATCCGGTGACGGCAGGCGCTGCTTGAGTTGCGACAGGGGCTGGTGGAACAGCTGAAACAGGAATACCACCACTACGGCGAAGCCGATCCAGCTCCAGGTCTCGGCATCGGCACCGACCACGGTCAGGTTGGGGCCGTCCTGCACCAGGCGAACGCCGATCACCAGACAGGTCAGCAGGAAGGTTACGCCCGCCGCAAAGAGGGCGGGAAAGAGTGCTCTTTGCATCATCGACTCCTATTACACCTTCTCCACTTCCGGCTTGCCGAGCAGTCCGGTGGGGCGGAACAGCAGAATCAGCACCAGCAGGCTGAAGGCCACCACATCCTTGTACTCGGAGGGGAAGAAGGCGGCGGTCAATGCTTCAGTGATGCCCAGGATCAGTCCGCCCAGCATGGCGCCGGGGATAGAGCCGATACCGCCCAGAACCGCAGCGGTAAACGCCTTGAGACCGGCCATGAAACCGATGTAGGGGTTGATGGTGCCATAGTAGAGGCCCAGCAGTACGCCGGCCACCGCCGCCAGGGCGGCGCCGATAACGAAGGTCAGCGCGATGATGCGGTTGGTGTCGATGCCGAGCAGGTTGGTCATCTTCAGATCCTGGGCACAGGCACGGCAGGCGCGGCCGAGGCGGGAACGGGAAATGAACAGCGCCAGGCTGGTCATCGAGATCAGCGTGACCAGCCAGATGATCAGCTGCATCCAGGAGATGGTAACCTCGAACACCTCGGGATCGCCGAACTCGATGCCGCCGGTAATCAGCGCCGGCATCGCCAGGTCACGGGAACTTTGCGCCAAGCGGATGTAATTTTGCAGGAAGATCGACATGCCGATGGCGGTGATCAGCGGGATCAGCCGGGGACCGCCGCGCAGGGGGCGGTAGGCGACCCGTTCAATGGCATAGCCGTAAGTGGAGGCGATGATGATGGCGGTGATCAACGCCAGCAGCAGGATGATCGGCAGCGAGCCGACCCCCATCGTTAGCAGGCCGATAATGGTGATGAACGCGGTATAGGTGCCGATCATGTAAACCTCGCCGTGGGCGAAGTTGATCATGCCGATAATGCCGTACACCATGGTGTAGCCGATGGCGATCAGGGCGTAGGTCGAGCCGATGGTCAGTCCGTTGATCAGCTGCTGAAGTACATAGAGAGTCGTTTCACTCATCTGCAATCCCCAGACAGGGCTCTCCCCTGAATGGGGAGAGCGGGCGGCGGAGCTTTATTCGCCGACGGGGGTTTTGCTGCCGTCGGCGTGGAGGGTGTAGATCTCGAACGTCGGCTCGGTCAGGTCGCCTTTCTCGTCGAAGCCGATCTCGCCAATGGTGGTTTGGAAACGGTTGGCGCGCAGGTAGTCGGCCAGCTCATAGGGATCGGTGTCGCCGGTGGCCCGCATCGCCTCAGTCATTACCTGTATGGCGCTGTAGGCGGGGAAGACGAAGGGGCCTGACGGGTCTTCATCGCGGGCTTCGAATGCGGCCACCAGGGCGGCGTTTTCCGGGCTCTGGTCGAAGCTCTTGGGGGCTGTGGCCAGCACGCCTTCCATCGCCTTGCCGGCGATGGCCGCCAGGTCCGAGTTCACCACGCCCTCGGGACCCATGAAGGGGGCATCGAAGCCTTTTTCGCGGGACTGGCGCAGGATCAGGCCTAGCTCCGGGTGATAGCCGCCGTAGTAGACGAAGTCGACGTCGTTGCGCTTGAACTTGGCGATCAGCGCGGAGAAGTCCTTGTCACCCGGGGTTACGCCCTCGAACATCACCGCCTCGGTACCGGCCTCGGCGAGCATGTTCCTGACCGTGGTGGCCAGCCCTTCGCCGTACTGCTGCTTGTCGTGAATGACCGCCAAGCGTTGCGGCTTGAGGTTGTCCTTGATGTATTCCGCCGCCAGGGTTCCCTGCAGGCTGTCGAGGCCGATGGTACGGAAAATCAGCTGGTAGCCCTTTTCGGTGATACCCGGCGAGGTAGAGGCGGCGGTGATCATCATCACCCCTTCCTCTTCGTAGATGTCGGAGGCCGGCTCGGTGGAGCTGGAACAGAGGTGGCCGATGACATGGCGGATCTCGTCATTGACGATGCGGTTGGCCACCGCTACCGCCTGCTTGGGGTCGCAGGCATCGTCATAGATCACGCCTTCCAGTATTACGCCGTCGACACCGCCGGCGGCATTGATCCTGTCGATCGCCATCATGGCGCCGATTTTCTGCATGTCCCCGTACTGGGCCACGGGACCGGTGACCGGTCCGGCGATCCCGATCTTCAATGTCTCGGCGTGAGCGCTCAGGGTTGCGATCAGAGCACCGGCAGCAATCAGGGTCTTCCCGAAGGTTACATGTTGCAGTGTCATGCTGTTCCCTCTCATGGGTTGGTCATTGTTCAGCGCTTGCAGGGGGCACCGATTTATTAGGTTTTTTGTAGATTATCGACTTGAGTATTACACAGCTTTTTCAACCCTGCGAAGATGCTTCGTGGCCTCCTAGCGGTTCTGATAGACTGCGCGGGAACAGGGGACTGCGCTGGAGGATAGGATGACGCAACGAAAATACATGAACCTGCTGCTGGCTTTTTTCATGCTGCAGTGGACACCGATGTGGCTGTCGGCCGCTGCACTGGAGCCCTTGCAGGTCGAAGCCTACCTGGACTCGCTGGATGAAGTGAAACAGTTGGGCGAGCGCATGAAGGCCGCGGGCCAGGATGCCTTTCTGGCCCGCGAGATCAGCCCCAAGGCGGGGGAGAGTTTTGACCCGCACCAGCGTGCAGTCATGGCCCTGAAACGCGAGCATGCCGAACAGTATGCGCAGATGAAGCGGATCGTGCTGTCACGCGGTTTCACCAGCCCGGAAAGCTGGGCGCTGGCCGGCGACCGGGTGGTACTGGCCTATGGCGCCATCAAGGCGGAATCCGAAAGCCCGGAAGTGTTGCTGCTGGCCAGACAGATGCAGGGCTTGGATCCGCAGCTGCTGCAGCTGTTGCCGCCGGATCAGCGCGAGCAGGTGAAGCAGGCGCTGGTGATCGCCGAGGCCCTGGCCCAGGTGCCCGAGGCCGACAAACACCAGATTCGTCCCCATATTGCCCGGCTGGACCGGGTGTTTACGCAATAACCCACCCTCAAGGAGTTGACGATGTCATCACTGGTATACTGCACCGCCCAGTTCAAGCCCAAGCCCGGCAAGGAGCGTGAGCTGTTCAAAGTGCTCCAGTCGCTGGAGCCCAATGCCCATCGTGAGGACGCCTGTGTGCAATACACGGTGACCCGGCATATCAGCAGTCCTTTCGCCGAAGGCAGCAGTTTCCCGCTCGTGTTCCACGAAATCTGGAGCGACATGGAGAGCTTCGAGGCGCACTGCCAGCGCAAGGAGATTGCCGAATTCTTTGAACGTTACTGCAAGGCCGAGGATGGCCTGGCCGAGGACTGGAACGTCTGCATCTATACCGACGAGCCGGAAGACTTCGACGCGCCCCAGATCGGGTAAGCCCATGCACCATGAGCGTGCAATCGGCATGAAAAGCGGATCAGATTCAGCCCGAAACCTCCGGGTTGGGGCTGGTCCGCTTTTTGCTTCAGTGATTGCAGTCTCAAGACTGGTTCACGATCATGGATAAACGGAGGGAGCCATGAACAGCCGTGCAGCTGATTTCAGCGGATTGAAAGCATCACTTTTCGAGTTGGTCGAACAGGGAGCCAGCGGGACCCTGTTCGTGGCCACGGCGGACAACCATGCCGCCCAGATTGTCCTGTCCCGGGGGCAATTGCTGGGCGTGGCGCACAACGGGATGCATCACCAGAGGGCATTGGCGCAACTGGCCGCCATGGCGCCGCTGCGCTTCTCCTTCACCCCGGAGCTGATTTATCCACTGCCGGAAGCCCTGCTGCCCGAACAGGCGGAGCAGTTGCTGCAGGGCTTGGGGTACGGTCTTCTCCCCGCTGCCGAGCACCATCAGGCTGAGCGGGCGGAACCCGTTCCGCCCCCGGAGCCGGTCAGCACAACCCTGAGGATCTATCGCGGTCGCGTGATTCAGGGGTAAAACGGTTGACTGTCAGGCTGGCAGGTCTATTCTGAAGACGTTAAATCCGCTTATCGGGGTTGATACGTTGCGATTAGAAAACGCCCTCATTCTCCCTCGTGCCGAGACGCTTCAGGCGCACTTGGTCGGCAAATCGCCAGTCCTGCTGCTGTTGGCGTTGCTACTGTTTTTCGGCCTTGGGGGCAGCGAGGTGTCCGCCTCGGTATCGGGAAGTGCGAGCTTTGAAGTCGTCGACGCCGACCAGCTGAGCGATTCCCGGAACGACCTTGATCCCTGCCTGCCGCAGCGCTCCTTTTGCCCGCTTGAGAGCCAGCCCCGTGAGTGTGTGGATACTGGGCTCGATAGCCGACCACCAGCGCCGCTCATCGTCTACCGGTCGCGTGCTCCACCGTTCGTCTGAATCATCGCCCGCAATCAAACATCGGCACAGGGCCGATCCGGATTCCGAACGGAGCGCTGACGCAGCGCCTGGAGCACCAAGATGAAGAACTACCACGAACTGAAAACCATTGGGCTTGAAGATTACACCCGTCTGGCGGCAGGAGTCGGCCACGAAATCACCAGCCTGGACTCGCCCGCCGCGACGGTGATGACCGATTTCCGCCAGACCCCGCCGTTGACCATGAGTCTGACCGAAAGTGTCAGTGACGCCACCCAGGCGATGCGCAAGGTGCATGTGCGTTCGGTGATCGTCACCGACAGCAGCGGAGACTTCCGTGGCATCCTGACCGTGATAGACCTGGAGAGCCGCAAGGTCCTCAGTCAGGCCACCAGTCTCGGACTCAAGCGCGATGACCTGAGCATCAAGGATGTGATGGTCAGTCGCGACAAGCTGCGCGGGGTGCCGCTGTCGGCGCTGCAACAGGGTTCCATCGGTGATCTGCTCAAGACGCTGCGCAATGAGGGCAGCATGCACATGCTGGTGGTCGATCCGGCCTCGCAGGAGATTTGCGGCATTATATCCGCCAGTGAAATTGCCCGCCGCCTGCAGGTACCGGTCGAAATCAATCTTCAGGCGTCCAGCTTCCGCGACCTGGTGGATGCGCTCTTCGGCCGCGGCGAGGCGGTCTGACTGTCCCGTTCGGTTGCGAGCCAGCAAGCGCGGTGGAGATTGGCGCAGGTCAACCTCTGCCGCCACAGGATCTGCCATACTGAGTGCCACATTTAAGGCAACAGGAGTGGGGTATGGTCAGGTCAGTAACACGGATGATGGATGGCAACGAGGCGGCAGCCACCATTGCCCACCAGCTCAATGACGTCATTGCCATCTATCCGATCACCCCTGCTTCGGTGATGGGCGAGCTGGCCGACAGCTGGAGTGAGCGCGGTCGACGTAATCTCTGGGGCAGCGTGCCTCAGGTGATCGAACTGCAGAGCGAAGCCGGTGCCGCCGGCGCCGTACACGGCGCGCTCCAGGCCGGGGCCAAGACCTGCACCTTTACTGCCTCCCAGGGATTGCTGCTGAAAATCCCCAACATGTTCAAGATCGCCGGTGAACTGACGCCGACGGTGTTTCATGTGGCGGCCCGTTCGGTGGCCACCCATGCACTGTCGATCTTTTGCGATCACAGCGACGTCATGGCCGCACGCACCACCGGCTTTGCCCTGCTTGCTTCCGGCACGGCCCAGGAAGTGATGGACTTGGCCTGCATCGCCGAGATGGCGACGCTGGAAGGGCGGGTGCCGGTGCTGCACTTTTTCGACGGTTTCCGCACCAGCCACGAGATCACCCCGGTGCAGGTGGTCAGTGCCGAACAGCTGCAGAGTCTGATCAACCCGCGCCTGGTACAGGCCTGTCGCGAGCGGGCGCTATCGCCGGAGCATCCCTTTATCCGAGGAACATCACAGAATCCGGATCTCTTCTTCCAGTCCCGTGAGGCGGCCAACCCCTTCTATGATGCCTTCCCGGCAATCGTACAGAACGCCATGGACCGCTTTGCCGCGGTGACCGGTCGTCAGTACCGTCTGTATGACTTTCATGGCGCCGAGGATGCCGAGCGGGTGATTGTCGTGATGGGTTCGGCGGCGTCCTGTGTGCAGGAAACCGTGGACCACCTGAACACCCGGGATGAGAAGGTAGGTGTGCTGACCCTGCGTCTGTTCCGCCCTTTTGCGGGGGAACGGCTGTTGGCGGCGTTGCCGGCCAGCGTTCGAGCGATCGCCGTGCTGGATCGCACCAAGGAGCCGGGCGCGGATGGCGAGCCGCTGTTCAAGGATGTGGCCACGGCGGTGTTCGAGGCCTGCAGCGAGGGGCGCTGGCTCGGGGCAGGGCTGCCACGAGTGCTGGGCGGACGCTTTGGCCTGTCCTCCAAGGAGTTCACCCCGGGCATGGTCAAGGCGGTGTTCGAGCGTCTGGCACAGCCGGGCGGACAGCGCCAGTTTACCGTCGGGATTGTCGATGATGTCACCCGTCTCAGTCTGCCCTGGGACGCCGATTTCCGTACCGATGCCGCCCAGCGACAGGTGCAGGCGGTGTTCTACGGCCTGGGCGCTGACGGTACTGTCTCGGCCAACAAGAACAGCATCAAGATCATCGGCGGTATTGAAGGACATCATGCCCAGGGGCATTTTGTTTACGACTCGAAAAAGTCCGGTGCCGTGACCGTGTCCCATCTGCGGTTTGGCCCCGAGCCCATCCTTTCGACCTATGAAATTCAGGACGGTGAAGCTGATTTTATCGGCTGCCATCAGCCCCTGTTCCTGCAACGCTATCCGATGCTGGACAAGGCGACCGCAGGGGCGCGGGTGCTGATCAATACCGACCTCCGTGGCGAGGTCTTCTGGCGCAGCCTGCCTCAGGCGGTGCAGCGGACGCTGATCGACAAGCGACTGAAGGTCTCACTGATCGATGCCTACGGTGTCGCGGCCCGAACGGGGCTGGGCAAGCGGATCAATACCATCATGCAGACCTGCTTCTTTGCGCTGACCGACATCCTGCCGCCGGATGAGGCGATCGCGCAGATCAAGGCTGCCGTTGAAGCCAGTTATGGCCGCCGCAGTCGCCGTATCGCCGATATGAATCTGGCGGCGATCGACCAGACGCTGGCCCATCTGGTCGAATTTGAGGTCCCCGATCAGGCGGAAAGCCTGATTCCCATGCATGAAGTGCAGGCTGAGGACGCGAGTCGCTTCGTCCGTGAAGTAACCACCGAACTGATCGCCGGTCGTGGCGATGGCGTGCCGGTTAGTCGGGTGCCGGTGGACGGCACCTGGCCCAGCGGCACGGCGACCTACGAGAAGCGCGATCTGGCGCGGGAACTGCCGCAGTGGGAGGCGGACCTCTGCACCCATTGCGGCAAGTGCGTCTTCGTCTGCCCGCACGCGGTGATCCGTTCCAAGGCGTTTTCAGAGGAGCAGATGGCGGCGGCGCCCGAGGGCTTCAAGGCGGTGCCGATCAAGGGCGCTCGGGACTTCCCCGAGCATACGCTGATCAGTTACCAGATCTCGCCGGATGATTGCACAGGCTGCACCCTTTGTGCCGAGATCTGCCCGATCCATGACAAGTCGAACCAGAGCCGCAAGGCACTGAACATGGTGCCCAAGGAGAAGACCCTGGAACGCGAGCGCGCCAACTGGCGCTTCTTCAGCCAGTTGCCGGAGTTCGACCGTACCGCGTTGAAAGCGAATACGATGAAGGGCTCCATGCTGATGCAGCCGCTGTTCGAGTTCAGCGGTGCCTGTTCCGGCTGTGGCGAGACCCCCTATATCCGCCTGCTCAGCCAGCTGTTTGGTGATCGCATGCTGGTCGCCAACGCCACCGGCTGCTCGTCCATCTACGGCGGCAACCTGCCCACCACTCCCTGGACATTGAACGCCGAGGGGCGCGGCCCGGCGTGGAACAACTCCCTGTTCGAGGACAACGCCGAGTTCGGCCTCGGCATGCGCGTGGCGCTGGACAAGCAGAGCGAGTTCGCCCGTGAGTTGCTGAAGGCACTGAGTGACCGGCTGGATGCCCAGTTGGTGGACGAGCTGCTGAACGCGGAGCAGGGCGATGAGGCTGGCATCCAGGCGCAGCGCGAGCGTATTGCCCGGCTGCGCGAGCGTCTGCAGGGACTGGATGATCCCCGTGCCGAAACCCTGAGCGCGCTGGCGGACAAGCTCTGTCGACACAGTGTCTGGATCGTGGGTGGCGACGGCTGGGCCTACGATATCGGCTACGGCGGCCTCGACCATGTGCTGGCCTCGGGTCGCAACGTCAATATTCTGGTGCTGGATACCGAAGTCTATTCCAACACCGGTGGCCAGACCTCCAAGGCGACCCCGCGCGGCGCGGTGGCCAAGTTCTCCGCCGGCGGCAAGCCGGTGGCGAAAAAGGACCTGGCGCGCATCGCCATGGACTACGAGCATGTCTACGTAGCGCACGTGGCTTATGCGGCCAAGGATGTGCAGACCCTGCACGCCTTCCAGGAAGCCGAGTCCTGGGACGGTCCCTCGCTGATCATCGCCTACTCGCCCTGTATTGCCCACGGCTTCGACATGGCCGACAACCACGAGCATCAGCGGCTGGCGGTGGATTCGGGGCATTGGCCTCTGCTGCGCTATGATCCGCGCCGCGCCGCGCAGGGAGAGAACCCGCTCAAGCTGGATTCCAAGCCACCCTCTATTCCCTATGAGGCGTTCGCCCGTACCGAAGCCCGTTTCAGCATGCTGGCGCGCTCCAACCCGGAAGCTTCCCGCGCCTTCCTTGAACAGGCGCAGCGGGAGGTCAGCGAGCGTTATCATCGCTATGAACAGCTGGCCGGATTGAGCTGGGAAGCAGTTGCTGAACCCGGTGATGAGCAGGAGGCAGAACATGAGTAAGCGTTTGCATACCCGATACCTGGGACTGGAACTGGACAACCCGCTGGTGCCTTCGGCATCGCCGCTGACGGCAACCCTCGAAGGGGCACTCCGCCTGGAGGAGGCTGGCGCCGGGGCGGTTGTAATGCACAGCCTGTTCGAGGAAGAGTGCACCCGGGATCACGAGCTGCTGCACCATTTCCTCTACGAGCAGGAGATTGGTCATGGCGAAGCGGATGACTATCTGCCGGTACCGGACAGCTTCAGAACGGCCGAAGAGCACTACCTTGAACGCCTGCAGGCGATGAAAGCGCGGCTGCAGATCCCGGTCATCGCCAGCCTCAATGGCGTCAGCTCGCGCGGTTGGGCCGAGTATGCCCGCCAGCTGGCCGAGGCCGGCGCCGATGCGCTGGAGCTGAACATCTACCATATCGCTGCGTCGGCGAAGGAAAGCGGTTCGGCGGTGGAGCAGCGTTATCTGGATGTGCTGGCCGAGGTGCGCCGGGTGGTGCCTGATCTGCCGCTGGCGCTGAAACTGGGCTCACGCTTTTCCAGCCCGGTGCATCTGGTGGCGCAGCTGCAGGCTCAGGGGGCCGATGGGGTGGTGCTGTTCAACCGCTTTCTGGAGCCGACGTTGGATCTGGAGACTCTGAAAATCCTGCCTCAACTTAAGTTGTCCACGGCGGACGAACTCAATGAGCGTCTGCGCTGGGCCGCGATCATGCGGGCTCAGGTCGGGCTGGATATCGCCATTACCGGTGGTGTGCATTCGGCCGCCGATGTCATCAAGACCCAGTTGGTTGGAGCCCAGGTCGCTCAGCTGGCCAGTGTACTGATGCAGCAGGGAGCATCGGTATTGGCAGAGATGCAAACGGAAATACTGCAGTGGCTGGATGACAAGGAGTATGAATCTCTGGATCAACTGCGGGGCAGTGTGTGCCATGCCAACGCGGCAGACCCGTCCGGCTGGGAGCGCGCCAACTATCTGGATACGCTGGATCTCTGGCGCCCCTGATATTTCAGGTTATTTCTTAATAACCTAATGAATATAAAGGGTTTTTAGCGTAATTTAAGGATATTTGATCTGCCAAAGGCATAATCTGACTTTTGCTGGCTACGTTATTGGACAGAGGTGGTTTATATTAATATGACCGCGATTTAGGGGAGACGAGGATGTCGAGATGCAGGGAGGCCAGGTGTGAAGCTGAAGGCTAGGTTTAGCCTGTTGGCGGCTGCACTGATGCTTGCATCCGGACTGGCGGTGTGGGTTTCTGTACAGGCGCTGGCCGAAGGAATCATTACCGAGTGGGCGCTGCGGTATGTGGAAAAGCAGGTCCGCTATGACAAACAGCGCGTGCTTCAGCCACTGCTGCGCGAAATCGTGTTGGCCCGGCAGCTGGCCAGCTCGCCGCTGCTGCTGGAGTGGTTGCAGAAACCGGATGATGTCGTGCTGGAGTACCGCGCACTGGCTGAGCTGGAGCGTTACCGCGAGGTGTTCGAAGACAGTAACTACTTCCTGGGCATCGCCGGCAACGGCCGTTACTACTTCAACAATGCGGAAGATGAATACGGCAACGACCAGCTGCGCTATATCCTCTACCCGCATGAGCCGGCCGACCGCTGGTTTTATGACATGATGGCTCGGGGCAGTGACCTCAATCTTAATGTCAATCCAGATCAGCACCTGGGCGTCACCAAACTATGGATTGATGTACTGCTGCGCGGGCCCGACGGGAATATATTGGGTGTGGCCGGCACGGGACTCAACCTGAGCAGTTTCCTCGAGGACTTTGTCGACAGCGAAGAGGTCGGCATCAGCAGCCTGTTCGTCAATAATGACGGCGCCATTCAGCTGTCTCGTGACCAGTCACTGATCGATTTTGCCAGCCTGAGCAAACAGCATGATGAGCAGAAGCGGCTGAACCTGATGCTGGGACCGTCCGATCTGGCCCAGCTGCAGGCGGCCATGGCCGAAGTCAAGGCTGCCTCCGGGGCCGCTTCCGAGTCCGTTGTCAGCCGCTTTGTCAATATTGAGGGCGTGCGCTATTTGGCCGGTGTGGCCTACCTGCCCGAAATCGACTGGTATGAAATCACCCTGATGGATCTGAACCAGCTGCTGCCGCTGAGCCGGTTCAACCCCATCCTGCTGATATTTGCCGTTTCCCTGGGGATCACCGTGCTGCTGTTTCATGTCGTGCTGGGACGGGTGGTGCTGGAGCCGCTGCAGGCACTGGATGCGGCCATGCGCCGGTTCCGGCGCGGCGAGTATCATGGAGAGTCTTTGGGCTTGCGTGCCAACGGCGAAGTCGGGCGTCTGGTGGACGAGTTCGAACAGATGACCACCGAGGTGTATGAAGCTCGGACGAACCTGGAACACAAGGTGCGTGAGCGTACCGAGGCACTGAATCGTATCAGTCAGACCGACCCACTGACCGGCCTGTTGAACCGTCGTGGCATGGACGAACGCCTTATTGAGGAGCTCAAGCGCTGTGCCCGCGAGAGCCGCTCTCTGGGGGTAATCTGGATCGACCTGGACAAATTCAAGGAGATCAACGACGTCTATGGCCATGGTATCGGCGATGAAGCGCTGAAGGTGGTTGCTCAGGTACTGCGTTCGGTGGTGCGTGAGTATGATGCGGCGGCCCGCTGGGGGGGGGATGAGTTCCTGGTGATGATCCGGGATGCCGATCGCCACTGGGTCCAGCAGATTTGTGAGCGCTTGCTGCGGGTGATTCGCGGACAGACCCTGCTGGCCCACAGCGGAACGCCGTTGTACCTGACCTTCAGTATCGGTGCGCACCTGGCCCGTCAGGATGATCTGGAATCCGTACTGAGGGATGCCGATGCCGCGCTCTATGCGGCCAAGTCTGCGGGGCGCAATTGTTACCGCTTTCATGACCACCCCGATGGTACGGTGGTGTCTCCTGGCTTTGTTGGTCTTGGCGATGACGGCACTTGCTAGAACTCGTCATTAAGCCGATTGATCAACTCTTCCCTGTGGCTCAGGCGCTCGACCGCTCGGCTGCCAAGCAGGCGGGCGGTCTGCAGCAGCAGCGTTTCGGCCAGGAACTGGGTGGCGACCATGCTGTTGGTGTAGAGGGCGCTGTCATTGCGGCTGATCAGGCTGCAGTCGGCCAGCTGGGCCAGCGGCGAGTGGTGGCTGTCGGTCAGCGTCAGCAGCGGCAGCTTAAGCTGGCAGGCTACCTGTGCGAGCATCACCGAGTCGCGGCTGTAGGGTTCGGAGCCGAACATCACCAGCAGGTCCCGCGAGCCGAGTTCAGCCAGGGCCTGGGCCTGGCCTTCTCCCGCCGAGCCGACCACACTGACCTGCTCCCGCATCAAGCCCAGCATATAGCTGAATATGGCAGCTAGACCGTAGGACTGGCGGCGGCCGGAAATCCGCACGCGTCTGGCCTTGACCAGCAATTCAGCGGCCTGGCGCAGGTGCTGCTCGGTCAGTTGTGCGGCGGACTGGGCCAGGTTTTCAACCTGATGTTCCAGATGCTGCCTGACACGGTGCTCCGTCGACAGTTTTTCACTTGGATTGACCAGGGCCGAGGCCTGAGCGCTGTAATAGCGACCGGGCTCGCTCAAGGCGTGGCGAAACAGGCTCTGGAACTGTACGAACCCCCTGAAACCGAGCAGCTTGGCCAGCCGGGTCAGGGAGGCCGGGCTGATAGCTGTGACCTGCGCCAGCTCGGTAATGTTGTGGGTCGCGACCAGGCGAGGGTCATCCAGCATCACGCAGAGCGCCACCAGCAGCCGCTTGCCCATCGGCAATGTCAGCTCGCCACGCTTGAGCAGCGAGGGCAGCTTGCGCAGCTCGGCCAGGGAGGTCGGGGGGAAGCTGATTCCGGTCGGAGGTACAGTTTTCAAAACCTTTTCATCCTTTCAGTGTTTTATTTATAACGCTTTGAAATTTAAAGGATTAATGAGCCTGTTCCTGATAGGCTTAATTTTATTTTGAAAATATATTTCCAAAAATAGAATTCAAATTGAAAGGGTTTTCATTTGGTCCATAGTACTGCACATGGATCGACCTCAGGAACCCCTTGCCATGTCTATTGATGCCTATCTTCGCCCGATCAACCATTCCGAAACCCTGCTGATCAACGAACGCTCCGATCAACTGGCGGTTAGCCGTCAGGTATACCGCTTCGGCTTCGGTCAGTCGCCCTTCCCGGTGCCGGCCGGGGTCACCGAAGTGTTGCGCCGGCAGGCGCACGAAAAAGCCTATCTGCCGGTACAGGGCTGGCTGCCGTTGCGCGAGGCGGTGGCGGCCTTTCACCGCCAGCAGGATGGTGTCGACTGGCAGCCGGAGCGCGTCTTGGTGGGCCCCGGCAGCAAACTGCTGATCTACGCCATCATGGCGGCGTTTACCCGGGCCGAGGTGCTGCTGGTCTCACCCAGCTGGGTGTCCTACGAGCCCCAGGCGCGGCTGGCGGGTCACCGAGTTTCGCGCCTGCAGGCGGATGCCACGACTGAATGGCGGTTGACGCCAACGATGCTGGAGACCTTCTGCCGCACACGGGAGCATTCCGAACTGCCGTTGCTGCTGGTCTTGAACTATCCGGGCAACCCCAGTGGCACCACCTACAGCGAGGATCAGCTACAGGCCTTGGCCGAAGTGATGCGTCGGCATCAGGTGCTGGTGATCAGTGACGAAATCTACGGCATGCTGCACCATCGTGGCGAGCACCGTTCGCTGGCGCGCTACTATCCAGAGGGGACGCTGGTAACCGGCGGCCTGTCGAAGTGGTGTGGGGCCGGTGGCTGGCGGCTCGGGGTACTGCATCTGCCGGAGGCACTGGCGGACAACCTGCTGCCTCGGCTGCTCGGGGTTGCGTCCGAGACCTGGTCCTGTGTCGCGGCTCCGGTGCAGCATGCGGCAGCTGAAGCCTATCGCTTTGGCCCGGAGGTCGAGTGCTATGTGCAGCGAGAGCGTTTAGTCCTGTCCATGCTTGGCCAAAGGGCGGCTGACAAGCTGAGTGCTGCCGGTATACCAACGGCTCGGCCTCAGGGCGGGTTCTACCTGTTTCCCGATTTTTCTCCCTGGCGTGAAGTGCTGATGAGCAGTGGCATCAGCACTTCGGAGCAATTGTGCAGCCATCTGCTGCAGCAGGCCGGGGTGGCCCTGTTGCCCGGTTCCGCGTTCGGGATGCCGGCAGACGAGCTGGTGGCGCGTCTGTCTTATGTCAATTTCGATGGCGCGGCCGCCTTGCAGGCGAATGACGCCGAGCTGGAAGCCATTCTGAGTCCGGTACAGGACGGGCTGGATGCGCTCATTGGCTGGCTGTCGCTGTTCGGCCAGGCTCGGGCTTCCAATTATTGAATAGATTGTTGTTCAAATCGAAGTTGTCTGTGCGGGCTCATGCGCGATAATCGGGGTTACTTATTGTCTAGTCGCGTAAAAACAACGGTTTCAAGGGCCCCCATGGAATTCAAACACTTAAAGATTCGTACCACTCTGCTGGCGATCCTGCTGTTGTTCAGTGGCGTTCTGGTGGTGACCAGCATCAATGCTTGGTTCTCGGCGAAGGCCTCCTATCGGGCTCTGGTGGATCTCAACAAGGCGACCGAAGAGCAGACGATCCCGGCGACCAACACCCTGATCAGTGTGCTCAGGTCTCGTCTGGGCATGATCGCGGCGGCGGCCGAGTACCAGAATGGCAACCTGGAGGGCGCGCGTCTCAGTCGTGAGATCGCGTCTCAGCGGACACGTGAAGCGGCGGATCTGTTTCGACGTTTCATGCAGGTGGAAAAAACGTCTGAACTGCAGCGGGTTGCCGATCGTATTGCCGCCAACTTCTCCCAGTATGAAGAGGCGATAGGGCAGCTGAGCCGTGCCCTGGACCGCGACGATAATGGCGCCTTTCTGGAGGCCAACCTGCAAGCGCGTGACGCCAGTACGGACTTTTTTGAAGAGCTGCAAACCTTTCAGGAACTGATGGCGCTTGAGCGCAGAACGCGCATGGAAGAGGCTCAGAGCAGCTACGACATGGCGACGCTGGAAGCCGTCGTGGTAACCCTGTTGTCGCTGTTTCTGGTCAGCCTGAGCCTGTGGCTGATCCGTCAGCAGATTCTGGGGCCGATCAAGGTGGCGCAGGGACATTTTCATGCCATGGCGGCCGGTGACCTGACCAGTGAGATCGACACCAGCAGCGATAACGAAGTGGGGGACCTGTTCCGATCCCTGCACTCCATGCAGCAGACGCAGCGAAAGATGATTCGCTCGCTGACGGAGTCATCCAGCCAGCTGGCGTCAGCTGCCGAGGAGCTGAATTCGGTGACCGAAGAAAGCCAGCGGGGTCTGCAGGAGCAGAGCGACCAGTTGCAGCAGGCGGCGACGGCGATCACCGAGCTGAGTACCGCGGTGGATGATGTCGCCGGCAATGCGGTGACGACCTCCGAAGCGTCTCAGGCCTCGAATATCCTGGCAGGCGAGTGCCGTCAGGGCGTTGGGGCAACTACGGACGATATCAATTCCGTGGTGGAAGGGGTGCAGCAAACCTCGTCTCAGGTGGCCGAGCTGGCCGAAAACAGTCGTAATATTGGCCAGATTCTTGATGTCATTCATGATGTGGCCGAACAGACCAATTTGCTGGCGCTGAATGCCGCAATCGAAGCGGCGCGAGCCGGTGAGGCCGGGCGTGGTTTCGCAGTGGTGGCTGACGAAGTGCGCACCCTGGCCCAGCGGACTCAGGCGTCGACCACCGAGATCGAGAGGCTGATCCTGTCCATGCGTCAGGGCACCGAAAGCGTCATTCAGGCGATGTCAGGCTGTCGCGAATCGGCCGAACGCACCCTGGCGGGCGCCGGCATGGTGAGCTCGGCGCTGGAAGAGATCTTCGGCTCCATCAGCCAGATCAATGATCGCAACCTGGTGATCGCCAGTGCCGCAGAAGAACAGGCGCAGGTGGCGCGTGAGGTGGACCAGAACCTGGTCAACATCCGTGACCTGGCGACGCAGACTGCAGCTGGCGCCAACCAGACCAGTGCCGCCAGCCAGGAGCTGTCGCGATTGGCCGTGGAGATGCATGACATGGTGGTGCACTTCCGGACCTGATATCGCGTTGCATATAGGACGAAGGCCGGCGTTATGCCGGCCTTTTTTGTCTGCAGCGTAAAGGTATCAGGCCGTCAGTCGTCGTTCCTGGCAGCCAGCTTGCGCGCCTGTTCGGCCCAGTCTGACAGTTGCAGCTGAACCATGCCGTTCACGGTTGACGGGGGATAGCGCCCGTCCGTGTCGGCGGTACCGGCCGTGCGATCGAACAGCAGCGAGATCAATTGGTCCAGTGAGCTGACCGCATGGATGGCAAAGCGTCCTTCGCGGCACGCTTCCACGACCGCCGGCTCGAGAATCAGGTGGGGCGCGTTGGTCGCCGGGATGATCACGCCATGGCTGCCATCCAGCCCCCGAGCCTGGCACAGCTCGAAAAAGCCTTCGATCTTTTCGTTGACGCCGCCGATCGCCTGGATTTCCCCCTGCTGGTTGATCGAGCCGGTGACGGCGAAGCCCTGCTTCAGCGGCAGGCCACTGATGGCGGACAGGAGCACGCAGAGCTCGATCGCCGAGGCGCTGTCACCGTCCACCGGTCCGTAGGATTGCTCGAATACCAGGCTGGCATTGAGCGATAGTAGCAGGTTGCGGGTGTAGCGGGCACCGATGCAGGCCGCGAGAATCATCACCCCCTTCGAGTGTAGCGGGCCGCCAAGCTTGGTTTCGCGTTCGATATCGAGCATGCGGCCGCTGCCCATGCGCGCCGTGGCGGAAATGCGATTGGGTTTGCCGAAACGCTGGTCGCCCAGCTGGAATATCGACAGGCCGTTGGCCTGGCCGATGGTGGCGCCGCTGGTGCTGACCATCAGGGTGCCGCGCTCAATCTGTTCCTGCAGCAACTCAGAGTACTGACTGCTGCGGTAACGCTGCTGGGCAACCGCCCTGTTGACATGCTCGCGAGCCACCAGGGAGGCGCCCTGGCGCAATGCCCAGAAGCTGGACTCGCGCAGCAGGTCGATCAGCTGGCCACGGTTCAGCGACAGCTTCTGGCTGTCGCCCATCTGTCGGGAGCTGTGTTCGACCACGGCTTCCAGGGCGCTGAGGTCGAAATGCGCCAGTCCCTCTTCCCGAATCAGCATGGCGGTCAGGCCGAGGTAGTTTTCCAGGTTTTCCCGGTCGCGATCGAAGCCTTCGGCGAAGTCTGCGTAGACCTTGAACAGGGTGGTGAATTCGGGGTCGTACTGTTTGAGCAGGTAGTAGAGGCGGCGGTCGCCGATCAGGATTACGCGCAGCTCAAGGGGGACGGGTTCCGGTTCCAAAGAGCGGGTGCCGCTGACCCCATAGATCTTCTCCAGCGGATCGATGCGGAGCTCGCGGTTGCGCAGCGCACGCTTGAGGCCTTCCCAGGCGAACGGGAAGGCGAGCAGCTTTTGCGCATCGACCACCAGATAGCCGCCATTGGCCCGGTGCAGTGCACCGGGCTGGATCAGGCTGAAGTCGGTGGTCAGGGTGCCAAAATGGGCCTCGTATTCGATGCGGCCGACCAGGTTCTGGTAGCTGGGTATATCTTCATAGACCACCGGTGCTCCGCTGTTATGCTTATGGCTGACCAGCATATTGACCTGGTAGCGGCGAAACTTGGCTGAACGGGCGCGCTTGTGCAATGGCGCGCGTTCTTCCTCCTCGGAGGGGAAGAAATCGTCCACGTTCTCGATCAGATCCTGGTGGATGGTGTCGAGAAAATCGAGCACACCGGCATGGGCGCCATACGTCTGACGCAGATTGTTCAGCGCCGGGTCGATGACGCCGCGGGTCGTTTCCTGCTCCAGTTCACGGATACGGGTCTGGTGTTCCTGGTGCATTTTGGGGACTTCGTGCACCAGCTCGGTCAACTCCTCGTTGAGGGTGTCGATCGCCTCCTTGATCCGGGTGCGCTCCTCCTCGCCCAGCTGTTTGAATTCGTCCGGGGTCATCAGCTTGCCGTCATGGAGCGGTCCCAGCGTATAGCCGCCGGGGGTGCGCATCAGGGTGATGCCCAGTTCATGCGCCTTCCTGCCCAGCGCCTTGAAACTCATCTCCTCGCGTTGCTGGAACTCGTCGTTCAGTGCCTGCAGCTGGTTGCGATATTCGTCACTCTTGAACTGCGCCGGGATGCGGATCAGCAGAATCTCGATCAGCTTGCGCAGGTCTTCGTGCAGCCGCTGGCCGATACCACGGGGCAGGATCAGGGTACTGGGCTGGTTGGGGCGCTCGAAGTTGTGGATATAACAGCAGTCGTTGGGGGCTTCGCCGCTGGCGGCTTCGGCACTGATGATACGGGAGACCAGTTCCCGCTTGCCGACGCCGGTTGAGCCGCTGACGAACAGGTTGTAACCCTGATGCTCCATGCCGATGGCAAACTGGATCGCATCCACCGCCCGGGTTTGGCCCAGTGCCGAGTAGTCGGGGGTGATGTCGGCGGTGGAGGTGATGCCGAAGGCTGACAGGTCGCAGCGGTGGCGCAACTGTTCCGCGGTTAACAGCGTATCCATGAGGTACCCCTTTCGATCAGACCAGAGTTAAGGTTAGCAGGGCCAGCAGAATGGCGAGAGCCAATCCAGGCCAGAGTGGCCGGCACAGACTCCAGTGGCCGGCGAACAGGGCCAGGCCGCCCTTGACCAGGGTGTTGGTGATCGCCGCCAGGGTAATGCCGGTCACCGCCGTATCGGCGCTGATGCCGCCCTTTGCCATTCGCGCCAGGGTCAGCGTGATGGCATCGACATCGGTCAGGCCGGCGACGATGGCAACCAGCCAAAGCCCCTGTTCGCCCAGATGCGCCTGAATGCCGTGGGCAACCAGCATGATCACCACCAGCAGGGCGCCGAACTTGAGTGCTGGCAGCAGCTGGAACGGCTGGGCGGCTACCTTGCTGGTATCGATGCGGCCGAAGGGCTCCTTGCGGCGCCAGAACCAGAAGGCACTAATGGCGCAGCCGAGCGTCATCGCCAGCATGGGCGGCCAGAGCGCGGGCAGCAGGCCGGGATTGACCACGGCCACTTCCAGCAGGATGCGCGGATACATAATGGCTGCCGCCAGCAGTATGCCGCTGGCAAGCAGGCGGGGCAGCGGCAGGCGGTCGTTCATGCGCGCCAGGCTCAGCGTCAGCGCGGTACTGGAAGCGAGGCCGCCCAGCAGGCTGGTGATCAGCACGCCCTTGTCCGGGCCGGTGAGGCGCATGGCGAAATAGGCGGTCAGGCTGATGCCGGCGATCAGTACCACCAGTAGCCAGATCTCATAGGGGTTGAGCGCATTCCAGGGGCCGTAGGCCTGGTTCGGCAGCACCGGCAAGAGCACAGCCGAAATCAGCGCCAGCTGCAGGATACCGCGCATTTCGGAATCGCTGAGGTGTTCGAGGGCTTGGTGCAGGGTTTGCTTGAAGTGCAGCACGATAGTGGTCATGACGGCGGTCGCCACGGCCAGATTCAGGTCGCCTACCAGGGTGATGACCCCGAGCAGGTAGGTAATGATCCCGGCGATGACGGTGGTCATGCCATAGTCATGGTCCTCGCCGGAATCGAGCCAGTGCGCCAATCCCAGCAGCAGGGTGATGCCCAGGCCGATGGCGATGCTGATGCCGGGTCCCAGCAGTGGCAACAGTACGCCGGTCAGGGCGCCGCTGACGGCGAGCAGGCCGAAGGTGCGGATGCCGGCAATGCGCCCGCCGGCGCGGATATTGCGTTCATGCCAGCCCCGCTGCAGGCCGATGAGCATCCCCAGCGCCAGCGCCACCAGTACCCGCAACAGTTGCGAATTTTCCATACCGTCTCTGCGTCCCCGTTTAAGTCCGTGTTTCCAGCCTAACAGATTGGAGGAGGGTTGTGGGTCCATGGCTGGAGGGACGCCAGCGGATTTTTAATATTATTAAGTTGGTAAAAAGGAACAGCTGTTCAACATACCACATATAAAACTGTTGCTTTAAGGTGTCATTTTTTTGAGTTATTGAGAATAAAATATTACCTTTTATAATGCGCCTTTCGACTGTAACCAAATGGTCAGCTGTCCTTGGCTAATCTTGATCTATCAAAGGAAACATGGACCGCATCCTCGTGGGATCAATATTGATCAGCCGAGCCGATTTCTCAAGCCAGAGCATATAATATGGATCCGTTAAAAGAAATAACCCTTTATTTGGAAGGGTTTTCGGAAGCAGACATGGAAAAGTTGCTCTCGGTGCTGGTGCTGGCGGAAATCCGGCTGCAGTCCAGTTGGGTCGTGCAGGCGCAGCGGGAGCACGCGGATGTCTGCCTGTACAAGGAATTCTGCCCACAGGTCATTGACCATCCGGGGCCTGTCATCTGCTATGTAGAGCCGGATGTCGATCCTGGCGACAGGGAGCGGGAGGGCATCTTCTTCCTGAATGTCGATGCCGCTGGCGTGCCGCCTTTTTCCGTTCTGATCACTGTATTCAATAAGGCGGATGCCTGGCTGGCGGGGTTGCACGAACAGGGGGCGCCAGGTCGGCTGGCCAGCCCTGTCAACGCTCCGGTGTGGTCAGTCGATGTGCAGGAAGAGGCTGTACCATCGAAAATGTTCACGGATGAGATACCAACGCTGACTCCGGTCGAGGATTTTGTTTCGGCAAAAGGGCCTGTTTTGCCGGTTAATGAAGCTATCGAAGAGGTGGTGTCTCAACCCGGTGAAGAGGTTCGGAAATTGCCCTGGCTAGGGCTGATTGCGGAGTATATTCAGAACCTGAAACGGGGCAATCATTACCACAAGATACTGCTTCAGTCCGGCGAGGTTATTCTGCTTGATTTCGATCAAGAGAAGTTTTATTCGAGTGCAGAACTGGAGACCTTTCTGGATGGAAACGGGGATAATAAAACCTCTTATATTTCTTCCATGGATCGGCAGGAATTTATAACCGAACTGCACAAGCAGGATTATTTCGAGCGCCCCCTTTCAAACCTGAAGTGGTTTATGGCGTTATATTCGAATGTATCGGGCCTGGTTGTCGACATCGATAATCCGATTTATATGTTGTCCGCCTGGCCTGCGAATGACCTGCCGGGGTTGCGGCGAAATCACCTGAAACTGGCGGCGTTCATGCGGGCGAAGCGGGCGAGTCTCGCTGACATAGCAGCCGAGACCGGCATTGCCGTCGATCTGATCCAGTCATTTGTCGAAGCCTGTTGGTACGAAGGACTGATTCAAATGGAGAGCGAGCCGGAAGAAAAGAGCAAGAGTATCCCGGAAAAGCCAAGGGGCTTCTGGGGCGGCGTACTGCGCAAGATCAAGTGGTAACACGGGTTACCAAGAGTCAAAACCTTTGAGTCGGAACTACTATGTCTAAGTTGGATGACCTGCTGCAAAATATTGTCAATGATGTGGATGGCGCGCTGGGGTGCGCCGTCGTGGACCTGGAGAGCGGGCTGCTGCTGTCGGTAGCGCACAACGTGCCCTACTTTACCTCTTCATACCTGGAAGCTGTCGCGGCTGCGGCGGTTGACATGATGCGTGGCCGTAACGTGCGAGCGGTGGAATCTCTGCTGTCCAGCCAGCGTGGTCAGCCGGTGCGGCACATGATCCAGGAAGTCCAGATGAGTACTGAGCGAACCTATCATTTCATGGCTATTGTGCCCGAAAAGCCGAACTCGCTGGTGGTACTGATCACCAGTCGCAATACCAATCTGGGAATGGGCTGGGCCTCGGTGCGCACCAACCTGCCCAGAATTGCCGAGTTCTGCCCTTCCTGAGGAAGGCGCAGTTTGGCAGCAAGAGCAGCCTGGATGGCTGCTCTTTTTTTAGTTCGCATGAGCCAGATTGATGTTGAAGAAAAAGCTTAAGATCGTGGGCGCACTCGGGGAAGCGGGGTGCTTCGGTCCGCACCAGATCCGCAATACGATTCTGCAGGGCGTGAAGGCGCTGTCACTCAACAGTGACTTCACCGGACGCCCGGAAACCAATATCTACGCCAGCGACACCGAAGTGGTCAAGATCCGTCGTGATCTCAGGTTGACCGCCAGGCAGGCCGCTCCCTGGCTGGAAAAAGTGCTGGAGAAGGAGCGCCAACTGGGGGTGCACCATCCGGGCAAGACCTGGTTTTATATCTATATCGAGCGGGATGGTGTTGAAGCCCGGGATGAAGAGGTCGTGATCGGCAACATCACGCCCCGGCTGCGACCTTTGCACAAGGTGCTGGAGCCCAGGCCTGCAACGGAGCAGGCCTGGTCAGACGCGGGCAAGGTGCTTTCGGCCATGTTTGGCGTCTACCTGCAAACGGCCAGGGAGCAAGCAATCAAGCTGGATGAGGGCCTGTCCAACTTCGCCCTTGATGCTGAGGGGCAGTTGTTTTACGTCGATGACGAAGTCTATTCATGGGACAAATTCATCTCCTTCTCGATGATGCTGGGGGTGATGATTCGCAAGCTGGACTGGCTCGACCGGGATTTTGCCCGTGCCCTCGCACAGGACCTTGGTGAGCAGCTGGACCAGATCTTCGGCGACCTCAACTATCGCGCCAGTATCGCCTACCAGTTGCGTTCAGCGTTCATGCCGGCAGGCAAAAAGCGGGATATTGCCAACCTGATCAGCGCGACGCTGACCAGCCAGCCCGAGGTCGCTCCGGTGGATCTGGAGGATGCGCCGCCTGCGCCGGCCAAGATGGATGAGGTGATGACATCCGGGCCGGCGTCTGTCCCGGTTGAAGATGATCCCGCCTCCGAGAACATGAACGCCATGGCAGGGCTACAGCCTGTGGCCTTGCCTCGGGTAGAGCCTTTGGTGGTCTCTCGGCCTCTGGCGGTGCTCGCCGATGTGCATGCCAACTTGCCCGCGCTGGAGACGGTGCTCGACTGGCTGCACCGCGAGGGCATCGATCAGGGACTGGTGTTGGGGGATCTGGTTGGCTATGGGCCTGATGCGATTGAAGTGGTTGATCGGCTAAGGGCCTCGGGCTTCCGGATCATCAAGGGTAATCATGACCATGCCGTCGCGCTGGGAAGCTTTGACCGTGGGCTGTCCAAAAACGCCCGCCAAGTGGCGGAGTGGACGCATGAGCAGCTGTCCGTCGAGCAGCGAGACTGGCTTAAGCGGTTGCCTCCGGTGCTGGATGCGGAGCAGTGGATGGCGGTGCATGGCGCGCCTCTGGACCCGGAGTTTTTCTACGGTTATGTCTACGAAATGACCTATCGGGAAAACCTGGACAAGCTGGTCGAACTGCAGCGGCGGCTCTGTTTTCATGGTCACTCGCATATGCCCGGCCTTTATGGTCGCGATGCCGAGGGCCAGGATCGTCATCGGGTCGGTGAGAGCCTGTCACTGAGTGAATTCGAACACTGCCTGGTATGTCCGGGATCGGTGGGACAGCCGCGCAATGGTGTGCCTCAGGCTCAGTTTGCCGTCTATGACCCCGAGCGGGATGAGGTGAGTTTCAAAACCCTGGTCTATGATTATGAACCCGTGGTCGAGCGGATGAAGGCGGAAAATTTCCCGGCGGATCTTTATCGCCGTTTGGCCAAAGGCGTGTGAAAAAACGGATAAAAAAAAGGCGCCCAGAGGGCGCCCAAGGGCTTAGAGCATCAGGAAAAAACTTACATGTGCCCGGTCTCTTCGTAGCGCTGGTGCCAGCTCAGCGCTTCTTCGAGCAGATGTGGGGTGTGCATGCCGCGACCGGAGTGCAGCGCGCGCTCGTAGTAGTCGATCAGCGCCGGACGGAAGTCCGGGTGCGCACAGTTGTTGATGATTTCGTGAGCACGCTGGCGCGGTGACAAGCCACGCAGGTCGGCCAGACCCTGTTCGGTGACGATGATCTTGACGTCGTGCTCGGTGTGGTCGACGTGGGAGACCATCGGCACGATCGCCGAGATGGCGCCGTCTTTCGCGGTGGACGGTGATACGAAGATCGACAGGTAGCCGTTACGAGTAAAGTCACCGGAACCGCCGATACCATTCATCATGCGCGTGCCCATGATGTGAGTGGAGTTGACGTTACCGTAGAGGTCGCACTCGATCAGACCGTTCATGGCGATGACGCCCAAGCGGCGGGCCAGCTCCGGGTGGTTGGAGATGTCCTGCTGGCGCAGAATGATCTTGTCGCGGTAGAAGTCGATGTTGTCGTCGAACTCCTTGATGCCGTCCGGGCTCAGCGAGAAGGCGGTCGCGGACGCTACCTTCAGGGTGCCGGATTTCAGCATCTTCAGCATGCCGTCCTGAATCACCTCGGTAAAGGCGGTCAGATCCTTGAACGGACCCGCATCCAGGCCTTCGAGTACGGCGTTGGGGATGTTGCCCACGCCAGACTGGATCGGCAGCAGTTCTTTCGGCAGACGACCCTGTTCAATCTCCTGATTGAAGAAGTTCAGGATGTGGTCGGCAATCTTCTTCGACACATCATCGGTCGGCTTGAACGGCGAGTTGCGGTCGGCGGCAGCGGTTTCGACCACGGCGATCACCTTCTCCGGCGGGCAGGCGAGGTACTTCTCACCGATACGGTCGGCCGGGTCGGTCAGCATGATCGGCTTGCGGTGCGGCGGCAGGGCGGTGCCATAGTAGACATCGTGCATCCCTTCCAGCTTGGCATTCTGCTTGGAGTTGACCTCCAGAATGATCTTGTCTGCCTGTTCGATCCAGGTCTTGTTGTTGCCGATGGAGGATGACGGGATCAGGCTGCCGTCTTCGCGAATTCCGGCCACTTCGATCAGGGCGATATCCATCTTGCCGAGGAAGCCGGACCAGGCGTACTGGGACACCTCGGAAAGGTGGTAATCGACGTAATCCATGGTGCCGTTGTTGATGCGGTTGCGGCAGATGGGGTCGGTCTGGAACGGCAGACGCATTTCGATGCCGTCGACTTCGGCCAGCACACCGTCCAGTTCAGGGGCGGTGGAAGCGCCTGTCCATACATTGATACGGAACGGCTTGGCATTGGGCTGGGCGTTCAGGTGACGGATACGTTCAGCCAGGGCACCCGGCACCGCTTTGGGGTAACCTGCGCCGGTAAAACCGCTCATGCCGACATTGGCACCCGCCGGAATCATTTCGGCGGCTTCTTCGGCACTCATGATGCGTTGACTGAGTACTGGACAAAGGATTCGTGAAGTATCAGACATATTCAATCTCATGTCATATTGTTGACAATCTTGAGCTTCAGACTGGTGTCTGTTTTTTGCACAAGAGTGAAGGAGTGCCATTCTATCAGCGATTCAGCGGGTTTTAACTGGCGACAGGGCGAAGATAGTAGTTCTTTAGTCTAGCTTTTGCAAAAAATTGTAGACATTGTTGCGGTTTCATGGAAACTAAGTTGCATTATGTGCAACCTGAGCCCGTTGTCTGTCTGTTGGCGGGAAGGAGGGTGAAACGGCTTGGGACCTACGTTTTGCAGATACAAAAAACGGGCCGTGGCAGGCCCGTTTCCGGTTGATGGCGGGGAGGGTTACTCCACGTCGGGTTTGGGCTTGCGTTTCATCATCGGCATGGAGCCGTCACCCAGGCTGGGTCTGTTGGCGGTCTCGCTGTTGCCGGGAGCCGCGTTGCGGCGCTTGCCGACCTGCTTGCGGTCGCGCGGACGCAGTTTGCCGGCGGTTTTCTTGCCGCCCTTGCTGTCGGGTTTCTTTTTCTTGCTGCCAGCGGCCTTGCCGGACGCCTTGACCTTCTTAGGCCCCTTGTAACTGCCTTCCACACCCTTGAGGGTGCGACGCTCGAACGCGAGACGCAGGTAGCGCTCGATGCTGGCCATCAGGTTCCATTCATTATGGGCGATCAGGCAGATCGCCAGCCCGTCGCGTTCCTGACGACCGGTGCGGCCGACACGGTGCAGGTGCTCGTCGCCCTTGCGCGCCATGTCGAAGTTGATCACCATATCCAGGCCTTCGATGTCGAGACCCCGGGCCGCCACATCGGTGGCCACGAGGATGTTGATCTTGCCGCTGCGCATCAGCCCCATGACATGCTTGCGTTCGTCCTGGCTCATCTCGCCGTGAAGGACGCCGGAGCGGCGGTTCTGTCGTTGCAGACTCTTGGCCAGCCACTGGGCCTTGTCACGGGTGTTGGTGAAGATGATCGCCTTGTCATAATCCTCGTGGGCCAGCAACCATTCAACCAGACGCTCCTTGTGTTTATCGTCGTCGGCCAGAATGATCTGCTGACGGATACTTTCCTGCGCGTTCTGGGGCGTGTTCAGCAGCAGCTCTTTCGGCTCGTTCAGTACCTCGGGCAGCAGAGCGCGCACGCCGCGGTGCGTCAGGGTGGCGGAGAACACCATTGACTGGCGCTGCGGCCGGCAGATATCAACGATCGCCATCACTTCATCACGGAAGCCCATGTCGAGCATGCGGTCCGCTTCATCCAGTACCAGAAATTCCAGGTCGTCGAAGTCCAGCGTCTGGCGCTCCAGGTGTTCGGCCAGACGTCCGGGGGTGGCGACCAGAATTTCCGGATTCTTGCGGATCTCAGCCGCCTGCTCCTTGAAGCCGGTGCCGCCGCACACGGTCATCGCGCCGATGCGGGTAAAGGCGGCCATATCCTTGACCGCCTGGCAGACCTGCTCGGCCAGTTCGCGGGTCGGGGTCAGGATCAGGCCGCGGGTGCCGGTGTTGGGCGCGGGGGCATCCAGAAAGTGCTGGAGCATCGGCAGCACGAACGCGAGCGTCTTGCCGCTTCCGGTTTCCGCACCCACGATCAGGTCGTGACCGGCCAGGGCTTGGGGCAGGGCCGCCTGTTGTACGGGAGTGGGCTGAGTAAAGCCCAGTTTGTCGATCGCCTTGAGCAGGCGGTCATGCAGCATCAGTTCAGCAAACACGTTGATTTCTCGCATGGTCATGTGTGTACGAATCCTAGCAAATTATGACGTCGCTGAGGATGCAAAGTGAACGCGACAAGCAAACTCCCTGCCATCGCGGCGTCTGTTGAGCTGTACCGAAGTTGTTCAGCCGGTTGTCCACAGTTTCTGTGGATACAATTGGCAGGCTGAAGCTATAGCGGCAAAGCCGCAAACATCGCTTGCGGTATGGGGCTTATTGTCTGAACATGGCGTCTATATTTGGGTTTGAACTCCTCCGCTGTTAGATAAAGGCTATCCATGACCCCCACCGGATCTCTGTCCTCGGAAAGTACCCGGCTGTCCGTACTCGAGTCGCTGGCCATTCTCGATACGCCCGCTGAAGCGCTGTTCGATAACCTGACCCGCCTGGCGACCCGGCTGCTCGATGCGCCGATCGCCCTGATTTCATTCATCGACGCCGAGCGGCAATGGTGCAAGTCTGCGGCAGGCACCAGCCTGAATGCCTTGCCTCGGGACGTCTCGCTGTGCAGCCAGGTGCTGGCTGCCGAGGCTGCATTGGTTATTGAGGATGCCAGCCGGGATAGACGTTTCAGGCAGATGCTACTGGTCAGTGGTGACGCGGGAGTACGTTTTTATGCGGGGGTGCCCCTGCGCATCGAGCAGCAGATTGTCGGCACGTTCTGCATCATGGATCGGCGGCCACGGCAGTGGGGTGAGTCTCAGCTTGAATCGCTGCAGCTGCTCGCGGCCCAGGCGGAACAACTGATCGCTTTGGGGGCGCAACAGCGGCTACAGGATGCTCAGGCCGGTGACAGCCGTGCCGGCGGTGCCCGCTATGATGCGATCATCGAAGGTGCTGCGGCCGGTATCGTCAGGATTAACGGCAGGGGGCAGATTCTGGAGGCCAACCCCTTCGTGCAGGAGATGCTGGGCTACCGCCTGGACGAGATGATCGGTCGCAACGTCAAAATGCTGATGCCGTCTCGCTGGAGTGAAGCCCATGACGGCTATCTGGAAGCCTATCAGCGCACCGGTGCGGCACGGGTGATCGGTACCGGCCGCGAGGTGGAGGCGCTGCACAAGGACGGTCATACCATACCGGTTCACCTGGCGGTCAGCGAGGTGGCGGCGCCGGGCCTCTCCGCCAGCCGCGAATTCATCGGCATCCTGTCCGATCTTCGTGATGTGCATGCTGCGCGCCAGCACCAGGAGCGGCAACGGGCGTTGCTGGAGGTGCTGCACACGGGGTTGACCGATTATCGGGCGCTGCTTTCAGGCAATACGCTTTGGTCCTTCCTGAAGGAAGCCCTGCGTGAGCTGACTGGCAGCCGCTACGCCCTGATCGGTGAAGTGGTGCAGCAATCCGATCGGCCGGCACTGAAACTGCATGCGATCACCGACCTGTCCTGGAGCGATGATTCACGTCGCCTGATGCAGCAGCTGGTCAGTGGCGACATGATGCTGACCAACCCCGACAGCATGTTGGGCCGGGTCTTTGCCGGTGGTGAGGTCGTGCTCAGCAACCACATGGCGTCTGATCCGCGCGGCGGTGGCCTGCCGCCGGGACATCCGGCCTTGCACCGTTACCTGGGGGTGCCGATCCGGGATGGCGACCGGGTTATCGGCATGTATGCCATCGCCAATGCCGCCGAAGATTATGACGCGGCCCTTGTGGAGTGGCTGGAGCCCTTTACCTCAACCTGCGCTCTGTTGATCAACCTGTATCGGCAGATGAATGAGCAGCGGGATCTGAACGAGGAGCTGCAGCGGGCCAATGAGCAGGCCGAACGGGCCAGCCAGGCGAAGACGGAGTTTCTGTCGTCGATGAGCCATGAGCTGCGCACCCCGCTCAACTCCATTCTCGGCTTTGCCCAGTTACTGCTGAACGGACGCCAGCCGTTGACGGATCGGCAGCAGCGTCAGACGGAACAGATCATGCGCAGTGGGCGTCACCTGCTCAACCTGATCAACGAAGTGCTCGATCTGTCCCGGATCGAGGCCGGCAAGATGCAGATGTCGATCGAGCCGGTCAATCTGGGTGATGTGATCCAGGAAGCGGTGGAAGCGATGACACCACTGGCGGATCAGCAGGACGTTCGTCTCAAGTGGTGTCAGCCGGAACGTGCCCGCTTTAGTGTTCGCGCCGATTACACCCGGGTACGCCAGGTGTTGATCAACCTGCTCAGCAATGCGATCAAGTACAACCGCCCCAGTGGCAAGGTGGCGGTGCAGTGTCGTTCCGAAGCCGAGCAGGTTCGGGTCAGCGTGCATGATACCGGCCCCGGTATCGCTGCGGAGCGGATGCAGGAGCTGTTTCAGCCGTTCAATCGACTGGGGGCGGAGTCGGGCACTATTGAAGGCACGGGGGTGGGCTTGGCGCTGACGCGCAAGCTGGTGCGGCTGATGCAGGGGGAGATCGGTGTCAGTAGCAAGGAAGGGGTTGGCAGCGAGTTCTGGTTCGCGCTGCCGCTGGCACAGCCGGCCGAGTCTCCGACGGAGCAGGCGGAGGAGCGCCTCCAGCCGCTGGATCTCCATATTGATCAGCATCGGGTGCTTTATATTGAGGACAACCCGGCCAATCAGCGGCTGATGATCGACCTGTTCGAGGATATCGCCGGCTGTGAACTCGAGTGCGTGGCCACGGCCGAAGAGGGCATCGAACATGCATGCTCCGAGCTGCCGGACCTGATTCTGATGGATATCGACCTGCCGGGCATGAACGGTTTTCAGGCGCAACAGTTGTTGCAGCGTAATCCGTTGACCCGTTCGATTCCGGTGATTGCCATCTCGGCAGGGGCCTCGACCCGGGAGATCAGGCAGGCGCGTGAAGCGGGTTTTGTCGACTACCTGACCAAACCCCTGGACCTGATGGCCTTCACCCAACATGTCGAGCGGGTACTACAGACCAGGGAGGGGATATGAGCATCTCCATGCCGAAGATCCTGTCGGCCGATATCCTGATCGTGGATGACAACCCCTATAACGTCGAGCTGTTGGACACTTTGCTGGAAGAAGAAGGGTACAGTCGCTGTGAGAGTTTCACCGATCCTCGTCGTGCTGAAGCGCGGATACTGCAGCAGGTGCCCGACCTGATCCTGCTGGATGTACGCATGCCGGGCATGAGCGGGTTCCAGCTGGTGGAACGGCTGCAGCAAACGCTGACCAAGCCGCAGATGCCGGGGGTCATTTTTCTGACCGCGCAGGTGGATGAACAAACCCGATACCAGGCGTTGCAGCTGGGGGCCCAGGATTTCATCACCAAGCCGTTCGATCATGTCGAAGTGCTGCAGCGGCTGCACAACACGCTGCAGCTGCGGCTGTTGCTGCGTGAGCGCAGCGAGAAGGCGGATCAGCTGGAGCATCTGGTGACGCAGCGCACGGCGGAATTGCGGGCGCAGTCGCGCGAGGATCCGGTCACGCTGTTACCGAACCGGCGTGCACTGCTGGAGTCGCTGGCCGAACAACTCCAGTGCCGGGTCCCGGTGGATATCTATTTCATGGCGCTGGAAGGGCTTGACGAGGTGGCGCGCCTGCATGGATACGGGGTGGCGGATCAGCTGACTCAGGCCGTCGCTGTCCGCATGCGTAATCAACTGGCGGCGGACCAGATTCTGGGGGTATGGAACAGCAGTGAATGGCTGTTGCTGGCTCCCGGGCCGAGTGAAGCTGAGGGGATTACCGACGTCATTCATCAGCTGTTGCAGCTGTTCCAAACCCCTTTCAGGATCGAGACGATGGCGCTCAGACTGGGGGTCCGGATCGGGATCAGCAGCAGCGGCGAAAGCGGCAGTGCCGAGCAGCTGGTGCGCATGGCCGCCCTGGCTCTGGCGCCGGAAGAGGGACGCTGGCGTCGCTATGATGCCGGCCTGGATCAGGCCTTGATGCGGTGCAAGCAGCTGCGGGACGCTCTGGCGCAGGCGCTGGAAAATGACGAATTTCACCTGGTCTTTCAGCCCAAGGTGGAGGTGGCGAGCGGCCGGTTCAGCAGTGCCGAAGCTTTGTTGCGCTGGCAAAACGGCGCTCTGGGGACGGTCTCCCCGGCTGAATTCATCCCGCTGGCGGAAGCCGGGGGCGAGGTGGTTCAGATCGGGGACTGGGTGCTGGATCGGGTGATCGAGCATCTCCGTGACTGGCGCGGGCGTGGGCTGGTCGACGACTCCTTCTCCCTGGCGGTGAACGTGGCCAGCGTGCAGTTGATGCAGCCCCAGTTTGCCGAGCGGCTGGTGCAGCGGGTACTGGCGTCAGGTTTGCCTCCGGCTGTGCTGGAGGTGGAGGTGACCGAGTCGGGGTTGATGGAGGATATCGAACTGGCGATGGTCCAGCTCGGTGTGCTGGCGGCGGCGGGGATCCGGGTGGCGATCGATGACTTTGGCACCGGTTACTCCTCGTTGGCCTACCTGAAAACCTTGCCGGTATCGGTGCTGAAGATCGATCGGGCCTTCATCCGCGAACTGCACAGCAGTGTCCAGGATCAGCGCCTGACCGAGACGGTAATCGCCATGGCCCGCCATTTTGAATGCAAGACCGTGGCCGAAGGCGTGGAACTGCCCGAACAACTGACGATGTTGACCCGAATGGGCTGTGACCTGGTGCAGGGGTTCCTGTTTGCGCCGCCGCTCAAGGAGGCCGCCATGCTTAAAATGGCGCAGCTGGGATTTGATCACCTGTTTGCGCCGGACGCTGAAGGCGACGCCTGTCTGTCGGCCAGCTGAAGGGGCCGCTTTCCAGTCGTTTGCAGCGTTCTCTGTCCCGATCGGACAATATCAACAGCCGGAACCGGTGCGGCTGTTTTTGTCTCGGCTACCCGCAGACAGGCCGCCCCGGGCTTTGTTACATTGTCTGCAACGGCGCTAGGCAACAGCGCTTGCCGATCCACTGACAACCGGGAGAGACGATGTCCGTGCTCATGCGCTACCCGCTTGCCATCCCCTGCCTGCTGCTCTGCCTGTTGCTGGCCGGCTGCGCCGGTTCGCCCCCCGTCATCAAGCATGGCCATACCCATGACCCGCTACGCAATCGGCTCCTGCTGGCCTATGCCGATTGGGCCGGCACGCCTTACCTGTTGGGTGGCGATGGCCCTGGCGGTGTGGATTGTTCGGGCTTCATCCAGCAGGTGTTCCTGCAGCTGGATGGACGCTGGCTGCCCAGAACAACCGAGCAGCAGGCCCGGCAGGGCAGCGAAATCGCACTCCATCGCCTGCAGCCGGCCGATCTGGTCTTTTTCAAAACCGGTTGGCGACAGCGCCATGCCGGCATCTATCTCGGCAACGGCGAATTCATGCATGCGTCGACCAGCCGTGGCGTGATGATCTCCCGCCTGGATAACCCCTATTGGCAAGAGGCCTGGTGGATGGCGCGACGCTTGGTGAGTGGAGGGTAGATAAGTTATAAACAGGACAGCGGGTGCTGTGCGAGGGGGCGGTTAGATAAGTTCGCGGATGTGGATAAGGGTGCTTGATTATTGCCTCGCATGCGTGTTTTGGTGAAAAAACAGCCAGGCTAATGGGGTTGACAAACAGTCATTGAGTAAAACTATCATCTGCGCGATCAAGAAATGTACGCTTTTAAAAAAGCCTTTTAAATCAATGCTTTATTTGTTGTCATTCGCGGTTTCCAAAAGTTATCCCGATGTTTGTACACAGAATGTGTGAGCAAAATTTTCGCTGTTTTCAACAGTTGTCAGTCTGCAGCATAGTTGTGAACAAAAATGTGTGCAAAGTGCTGTCGACGGCTTATTTAGCATGAAGCCTGCCCCCCTGTTTACTGCGGGTGGTCGCGCGATCTCTTGATCTGGACAGCGGTTTGATCAGGGTGTATTGCGATAAAATGCAGTCATTTAACGTCAAGGGAGCTTGCCTTGAAGATTCCGTCTAGCTGGCTTAGGTTCGGCTACATCCTGCCCCTGCTGCTTGTGCTGGCCGGTTGCCTGTCATCGCCACCGCCGCTGAAATTGGGCACCAACCTCTGGCCGGGCTATGAACCGCTTTATCTGGCGCGCGAGCACCAGCTGTTGGCTGCTGACAAGGTGATGCTGGTCGAGTTGCTGTCCGCCAGTGAGGTGATGCGTGCGTTTCGTAATGGCGCCATCGACGCGGCGGCGCTGACCCTGGATGAAGTGATCAACCTGAGAGCCATGGGGTTGAAGCCGGTGATCGTGCAGGTGGCGGATATCTCCAATGGCGCCGATGTGATTCTGGCTCGGCCTGGCATAACCTCAATGGTCGATCTGCGTGGTCGCCGTGTCGGTGTGGAAGCCACGGCACTGGGGGCCTACATGCTGTCACGGGCTCTGAGCCTGCACCAGATGTCGTTTACGGATGTGGATGTGGTGCGGATTGAGGTCAATGAGCACCCGGAAGCGTTTATGCGCGGCGATGTGGATGCGGTGGTCACTTTCGATCCAGTGCGTCAGCAGCTGCTGGAAGCCGGAGCGGTGCAGCTGTTCGATTCGAGCCAGATACCTGGCGAGATTGTCGACGTCCTGGTGGTGCGTGAGTCGCTGTTGAAAAGTCATCATGCTCAGGTTCAGCACCTGATCAACGCTTGGCAGCAGAGTCTGGAGTTGATCCGGTCGCAGCCACGGCTTGCGGCCGAACAGATGGCTCGGCGGCTGAAGTTGACCCCGGACGCGGTCTTGCGGTGTCAGGCGGATATGGAGCTGCCGGACTGGCAGCGCAGTCGGGAGCTGATGGGCCAGACCGACGCGCCCTTGCGGCAACAGGCCACAAAACTGGCAGGTACCATGTACCAGCAGCAGCTGATTGAAGTCGTACCTGATCTGGAGGGGCTGATCTACAGCCGGTACCCCGACGCATGAAACTTCTCAGCAACATACCCCTGCGCCGGGTCATCCCGGCAACTATCCTGATGTTTGCGTTGCTGATGCTGGTGCTGTCCTTTGCCGTGATCAAGCCCTTCGTCGGGGAGTTGCTGTATCAGAACCTGGAATCGGGGCTCAGATCAACGCTGAACCGCCTGCAGGGTACAACCGAGTATCTGCTCAGCAAGGGCGATCTTGAAGGCGTGCGGCGTGAGGTGGCCGCCACCAGCGCCCATAGCGAGGTCAAAACCCTGCTGCTGGTGGATGCCAGCGGCAAGGTCGTGGCCGCCAGTCAGCTGTCCTATGTCGGCGAACCGGTCCAGGCACTGCCGGTCCATCACGGCCAGGAGCTGATCGAGCAGGTGCGGACGGGCTGGAAGCCGGTCTATCAGCGTCAGCAGGCCGGCGAAAATACCATCTACGGTGCGGCGCCCTATCTCTACCCCGATCCGGACAACGGTCTTCGTGAACGCCGGGGGCTGGTGATCGTGGAGGTCGATGTCGACCGCACGTTGAGCCAGGTCTACCACCGCCTGGATACCCTGTTCCTCTGGGTCGGGTTTGCCGTGGTGTTGCTGGCGGCACTGGCCTGGTGGCTGGTCGAGCGCGCGGTCAACCGGCGTTTGGGGCGGATCACCGAGACGGTGCAGGGGCTGGCCGCCGATGACTTCAGCTGCCGCACGCAGCTGAGTGGCAAGGATGAGCTGAGCCTGATCGGCCAGATTCTGGACCAGATGGCGGATCGGCTGGAGCAGAATCGATCCCAGCTGGTGCGGGCCAACCGGCAGATGGAAAACATCCTCCGCTTCATCCCCTCCATGGTCTATATCAAGACGCCTCAGGGCCATTATCGTCTCGTCAACGAGCGCTTCGTGCAGGTGCTGGGTGAACCGGATGCGGCCGGCACCACCGTGTTTGATGTGTTGCCTGAGCCCTATGCCAGCGAAATTGCCGCCCATGACCAGGTGGTGCTGAACACGCGAGAAGCTCGGCAGTTCCACATCAGCTTCCCGGTACGGGGCGAGCTGCACAACTGGTTCATGGTCAAGTTCCCGCTGGTGAACGAAGAGGGAGAACTCTATGCCATCTGTACCGTCGCCACCGATGTCACCGAACAGGAGCGCAACGAGAACCTGGCCCGCATCGCCCAGCGGATTTTCGAGCACACCACCGAAGGGATCATGATTACCAACGCCGACAACCGCATCGTCGATGTGAATCAGTCGCTGCTGGACATGACCGGCTACACGCGCGACCAGCTGATGGGCCAGTCGCCCTCGCTACAGAAGTCGGGTCAGCAGAGCGAGGGCTTTTACGCCCGCATGTGGCAGGCGATCAACAGCCAGGGCAAATGGAGCGGGGAACTGGTCAACCGGCGCGCTGATGGCCAGTGCTATCCGGTGCGTCTGTCGCTGAGCAGCATCGTCAACCGGCGTGGCGAGCGGGACGGCTATTTCGGCATTTTCCAGGATATTACCGAGGAGAAAAAATCGGAGCGGGATCTGCACCGGCTGGCCTACCACGACACCCTGACCGGCCTCTACAACCGCACTGAATTCATGCGCATGGTGGCCGAGGCGTTGGGGCGCGGCGAGCGCTACGGCGAGCAGTTCGGTCTGCTATTCATTGATCTGGACCTGTTCAAGGAGGTCAACGACAGTTTGGGTCATGCTGCCGGCGACATGTTGCTGTGCCAGGTGGCTCAGCGGCTGCGTGGCTGTCTGCGTGAAACCGATCATGCCTTCCGTCTGGGGGGCGATGAGTTCACCGTACTGCTGCCACTGGTCACCGGGGACGCCGATCTTGTAGCGGTGGCCAACAAGCTGATCAAGCGCTTGCGCACCCCGTTCGTGATTGACGACCAGAAAATGCAGATCGGCTGCAGCATCGGTATGGTGAGCTATCCACGCGATGGCCGGGACAGAGATACCCTGCTTGGTCATGCCGACGCCGCCATGTATTTTGCCAAGGAGCAGGGACGGGGGCGTTATGCCTTCTTCGATCCACAGATCAATGCTCGCAATCAGCGTGTCGTGAAGATCAAGACAGGACTCAATCAGGCGCTGGAACGCCAAGAGCTGAGTCTGGTCTACCAGCCACGGGTGCGACCGGATAACCGCCTGATTACCGGCTATGAGGCCCTGTTGCGCTGGCACAGCGAGGAGTTAGGCCAGGTCTCGCCGGTGGAGTTCATTCCCGTGGCCGAGACCACCGATGCGCTGGGATTGATGACTGACTGGCTGCTGCATCAAGTGGCCAGGGATCTGTCCGAGCCAGCGTTGCGTGGCAGGCAGGTCAGCATCAACCTGTCGCCGCGGCAGTTCCAGACCGGCAATTGGGCCGAGACCCTGAAAGCGATCATCGAACAGTATCAGCTGCGGTCCGAGCAGCTGTGCATCGAGGTTACGGAGAGTGCGCTGGTGGAAGACTTCCAGACGACCGCGACCCAGCTGGAAGAGGTACAGGCGCTGGGCGTGGAGGTGGCGATCGATGACTTCGGCACCGGCTATTCGTCGCTGGAGTATCTCAAGCGGCTGCCAATCGACTATCTCAAGATCGATCGTTCCTTCGTCCGTGACATCGATACCGATGCCGACGACCGGGTGATCGTGGAAACCATTATCGTGCTGGCGCACTCGCTGGGACTGCAGGTGGTGGCTGAAGGGGTGGAAACCTCGGCGCAGGCGGATTTTCTCCGGCAGCGCGGTTGCGACGAGCTGCAGGGCTACCTGTTCTCGCCGCCGCGTCCGTTGACCGAATTGGGTGAACAATAGGTAAAAATTTAACCATTTCAGTAAATTATGCAATTTTTTTTGGAAAGGGTGTTGACAGAAATTCTGAACTCTATAAAATCTGCGCCCATCCTTTGGAGGGGTGGCTGAGTGGTCGAAAGCACCGGTCTTGAAAACCGACGAGTCGAGAGGCTCCCAGGGTTCGAATCCCTGCCCCTCCGCCATTTAGGATGATGATTTGGACAGTTCCTCGATAGCTCAGTTGGTAGAGCAGTAGACTGTTAATCTATTGGTCGCTGGTTCGAGTCCAGCTCGAGGAGCCAAATCATGAAGACCTTGCCTGTCCGGCATGGTCGCTGCAAAGAGCGGGTCGTTAGCTCAGTTGGTAGAGCAGTTGGCTTTTAACCAATTGGTCATAGGTTCAAGTCCTATACGACCCACCACTCTTCGCACCCGGAGGGTCGTTAGCTCAGTTGGTAGAGCAGTTGGCTTTTAACCAATTGGTCATAGGTTCAAGTCCTATACGACCCACCACTTCCGGTTCTATCCCCTTTTTCTTTCCCGATACTTGCTTTGTGTTTGCCATGCTTCGGCTTCCCTGCCGGGTTTTCGCACGTCTGTCGCTCAGTATTCGATCGCGACGATCTCCAGCCAGAGCTCCTCCTCGTCGCCACGCTGTAGCCATACCTCATCGCCGACCTGCTTCTTCAGCAGCTGCCGTGACAGCGGCGCGTCTATACTGATATAGCCCTTGGACGGCTCGATTTCGTCGGCACCGACGATGCGGTAGTGGCGTTCGTTGTCTTCCTCATCGGTCAGGGTGACCCAGGCGCCGAAAAACACCCGGCTGGTGTCGTCCGGGACCCGGTCGACCACCTTGATATGTTCCAGTCGTTTCGACAGGTAGCGCACTCGACGGTCGATCTCGCGCAGCTGTTTCTTGCCGTAGATGTATTCGGCGTTCTCCGAGCGATCGCCCTGAGCGGCGGCTTCCTTGACCGCCTGGGTCACTTCGGGGCGTTTTACCTTCCACAGGTATTTCAGCTCTTCATTGAGCCGCTCATAACCTTCCTGAGTGATATAGGGTGAGCTTTTCGGTTGCGGTGGTCGCCAGCGTCCCATGATTGATCTGCCTCGCAGTCGAACAAATAGTCGAATAAAAATGTAAAGAATTACAGTCGGTTGCCGATAATACCAGCTGTAACGGAGGGAAGATGCAGACTGACAGCATACAAACACGAATCGAGACCTACACGGCCTCGTTGCCACAGGCGGTGCAATCGCCCAATGGGGCGCAGTTCGCGTTTCTGCTCAGTTTGATCGCATCCAATCAGGAGATCTATCGGCCGCAGGCACAGCCGGCGCCGGGTGAAGGCTTTGCGCTGCCTGAGGCAGGCGTAGCCGGCTATCCCGACCCGGTACAGTTACATACCCCCAAAGTGGTCGATCGGCTCAATCACTCGATCAACGACCCCATTCCCGGTGACTACGCCTTCATGGTCAGTCGGCTGGATGTGCAGTCGCGCACGCCGCGGGCCCAGGCGCTGGCCTCCGACCGCTTCGAACAGGTGGCGCTCTATGCTGCCAGCAATCTGGCCGGCCAGATTGAGACGGCACGGCAGAGCATCAGTATCGAGGCCTGACACAGGGCCTCAAATATGCTCTCCTAAGCGTTTTCCGCTTCAGCCTCTTAGGTTATTCATGTCAGATAGATCGCAATCCAGAGCCGTTGTGATGGGCCTGTCGGCCGTGCTGCTATGGTCCACCGTTGCTACCGCCTTCAAGCTTTCCTTGCAGCAGATGAGTCCGCTGCAATTGCTGGGCTGGGCAGGGCTGTTTTCCACCGCCGTGCTGGCGCTGGGGGTCAGCTGGCAGAAGGGCTGGGCGGAGCTGGTGGCTCAGTTGCGTCAGCGCCCGCTGTACTACCTTGCCCTGGGAGCGCTGAATCCCGCGTTTTACTATCTGGTCCTGTTTCGCGCCTATGATCTGCTGCCGGCGCAGCAGGCGCAGGCGCTGAACTACACCTGGGCGCTGACACTGGCATTGCTGGCGGTACCGTTGCTGAAGCAGAAATTGCAGCGGGCGGACCTGCTGGCGATGCTGATGGGGTATGGCGGCGCGTTGGTGATCGCCACCCGGGGGGATCTGCTGGCGCTGGAGTTTGACAGCCCGCTGGGGGTGGCGCTGGCGTTGTTCAGTACCCTGATCTGGGCACTGTACTGGATTCTCAATACCCGTGCCGATGCGAGTCCGGCGGTGACGCTGCTGCTCTGTTTCCTCTGTGGCACGCCGCTGGTGTGGGGATTGATGGCTTGGCAGGGTGAGCTGGCGCTGCCAGCCTGGCAGGGACTGTTGGGGGCGGTCTACGTGGGGCTGTTCGAGATGGGGTTGACCTTCATGCTCTGGCTCGGCGCGATGCGCGCGGCGACCCATGTCAGTCGCATCTCCAACCTGATCTTCCTGTCGCCCTTCCTGTCGCTGGTGTTTATCCATTTGCTGCTGCATGAGCCGATCGCCCCGGCGACCTTCATCGGCCTGGGGCTGATCGTCGTTGCCGTGGTCTGGCAGCAGCGGGCGGCTCGGTCAGAGCCAGCGCCAGCGGCGGAACAGCCAGAATAGCCCGGCCACCAGTAGCGTCAGCGCGCCGAGGAACATCAGAAAAGCGTGATCGTTGTCGGCGCCGGGAATGCCGCCCACATTGATCCCCAGCAGGCCGGTCAGAAAGCCTAAGGGCAGGAAGATCGCCGAGATGATCGACAGCACGTACATGCGCTGGTTGAGCTGTTCGCCCTGAAAACTGGTCAGTTCCTCCTGTGCCATGGCGGCGCGCTCGCGCAGCATGTCCAGATCCTCGATATGGCGCAGCAGGCGATCGCTGATTTCGCGCAGCGCCAGTTTGGTATCGCTGGTCAGCCAGCTCAGGCGCTCGCCCTGTAGCTGGTTGAAGGCATCGCGCTGGGGCGCGTAGTAGCGACGCAGGCTGATGCTCTGTCGGCGCAGGTTGCGCACTGAGTGGCGCATCTCGCTGCCCGGCTCGGTGAGCAGGTCCAGTTCCAGCTCGGACAGCTGGTCATCCAGGTTTTCCACGGTATTGCCCATGCGCTCCACCAGGCGGTCGTTGAGCTGCACGATCAGTTCGGCGCTATTGCAGGGGCCTTCGCCCCGGTGCAGGTCTTCCAGCAGACGACTGACTGACATCAGTCGGCGCTTGCGGGTGGAGATGATGCGGTGTTCGCTGATGCACAGGCGGATGGAGACCATGTCCTCGGGGTCGGCCCCGGGGTTGGTGTTGACGCCGCGCAGGGCCAGTAGCAGATGCTCTCCCAATACGGCGGCGCGGGGGCGGGTGTTTTCTGCCAGCAGGGCGTCGACGGCCAGTTCCGGCAGGCCGCTGCAGGCTTCCAGCCAGCGGCGCGAACTGTCCTCGGTATAGTCCAGGTGCAGCCAGAGGGTGCCCTGCTCGGGCGTCCAGCTGTCCACCTCGGCGGGCGTCAGCGGGCGGGCACCGCCTTGACCATCGAGTAACAGCGCGTGGAGTGGAGTCAGTTCGATGGTCATGGCGGCTCTCCTTGAGTTGTTCGCCTTATTCGGTACGCCAGCTGATTTTTTCGGTATTGCCGTTTTCGATGCGCCACCATTCGTCGGGATCGTCGCCGTCCTGCCAACCGGAGACAATGCAGCGCACCTGGGTGTCCAGGGTTTTGGCGGCTTCTTCGGCACAGTCCAGGTCACGCATCCAAGGTGTCGCATCGGAGCGGAACCAGACGCTGACCCAGGCCTTGCCGACCGCCTTTTCGTTAATCAGTACGGGGACTTTCACGCCGTCAATGACGGCATTCAGCGAGTGGGTGGTGCCACTGCTGTGCTGGGGCTTGAGGCTGTCACAGCGGGTCTGCAGCCAGGCGATAATCTGGTCCAGCGAGCGGCTTTTGATATAGATCTCAATGTCGGGGTGGCGGGTCTCGTTGCTCATCGTCATCGTCCAGAAGGTGCCAGATTCGTAAAAGGCTCAGGCTCAGGTAGCCCAGCAGGGCGAGTATGCTGCCGGCTATCATCAGGATCAAGCCGGACAGCGCGAGAAGTTCCGCTTTCAACCCCGGTGGCAGAGCATGCTGTGCCAGCATGATGCCGCCCAGGCCGCTGAAGAACAGCAAGGCACCACTTATCAGCAGGCGCAGGTTGCCTTTGGGGTCCTGGGCGCGCTGGCGGAGCCAGGTCTTGAGGGCGTCTTTTCGCATGTTTCAGACAGTGAGTTTGCGGAACAGGGCCAGGCGGAAATCAGCTTGTTCCTGCAGCTGCTGACAGGCTTGGATACGGGCGCGTGCTTCGGTGTTGAGGCGCTGGCCGTGTGGCGTCATCGCCAGCAGATCCTGAATGGCGTCCGAACTGTCGAGGGTGAAGTCGAATGTCAACGCCTGTTCGGTCACCGGTTCAAACTGCTCGGCCAACTGTGCCGCCGGATCAAAGCCTGAAGTCGCGCGCACGTCATTGTAGATCAGTTGGCGCAGCGCCAGCAGGTGATCGGGGCCGGGATGCACTACCAGCAGCAGGCCGCCGGGCTTGAGTACCCGGGCGGTGGGTTCGGGCATCAGCCGGCTGAAGATCAGGGTGGCGGCGTCGACCGACTCGGTTGCCAGCGGAATATCGGCGCCGGTGGCCACCAGCCAGGTGATCGCCTTGTTGCGCCGGCAGGCGGCCTTGACCGCCTCCTTGGAGATATCCAGCCCGGTCATGGTACCGTCCAGCTGGCGCTGCAGGCGGTCGGTATACCAGCCCTCGCCACAGCCGAGATCAAGCAGGTTGGCCGTTGCTGCGGCGGGCAGCTGAGCCTGCAGCAGCTCGCCGATGGCGTCGCACAGGGGGGCATAGTATCCAGCCTGCAGAAAGCGCTGGCGCGCCTGCACCATTGCGGCGTTATCGCCCGGCGCTTTGCTGCGTTTTTTCTGTGCCAGCAGCAGGTTCCAGTAGCCCTGGCGGGCTCGGTCGAAGCTGTGGCCGTTGGCGCAGCGCAGGCTGTTATCCACAGCCTGCAGCGCCTCCTGACAGACCGGGCAGATCAGCTTGTTGGTGCTCATGCCTTGACCAGCAGCCGGGCCAGGATGTTCTCGTACAGCGCCGAAAGGTCGTCCAGATCGCTGGCGCGCACGCGCTCGTTGATCTTGTGGATGGTGGCGTTGCACGGACCCAGTTCCACCACCTGCGCACCGGTGGGCGCGATGAAGCGGCCGTCGGAAGTGCCGCCGGAGGTGGACAGCTCGGTGTCATAGCCCAGGATGGTCTTGATCGCCTCGCGGCTGGCATCGACCAGGTCACCGGCGGCGGTGAGGAAAGGATTGCCGGACAGAATCCAGTCGATATCCCACTCCAGGCCATGCTTGTCGAGGATGTCGCGCACGCGGACTTTCAGTTCCTCGGCGGTGACCTCGGTGGAGAAGCGGAAGTTGAACGCCACGTCCACCTCGCCCGGCACCACGTTGGTGGCACCGGTGCCGGCGTTGATGTTGGATATCTGGAAGCTGGTCGGCGGGAAGAAGTCGTTGCCCTCGTCCCATACCGTGGCCGCCAGCTCGGCCAGGGCCGGCGCCGCTTCGTGGATCGGGTTGCGCACCAGATGCGGGTAGGCGACGTGGCCCTGGATACCGCGTACCTTCAGCGTGCCGCTGAGGGAGCCGCGACGGCCGTTCTTGATGATGTCGCCCACCTTCTCGGTGCTGGATGGCTCACCGACGATGCACCAGTCGATCTTCTCGTTGCGTGCTTCCAGGTGGTCGATCACGCGGGTAGTGCCGTTGACGAAGGGGCCTTCCTCGTCACTGGTGATCAGCAGGGCGATGGAGCCCTGATGGTCCGGATGGTGCTCGACGAAACGCTCGACTGCCGTCACGAAGGCGGCCAGGCTGCCCTTCATGTCGGCGGCGCCGCGGCCGCAGAGGTAGCCTTCTTCCAGTACGGGTTCGAAGGGCGGGTGCTGCCATTTGTCTTCGGGGCCGCTGGGGACCACGTCGGTATGACCGGCAAAGCAGAACACCGGACCGCTGTCGCCACGGCGAGCCCAGAAGTTGGTCACTTCTTCGAACGGCAGGCGTTCGATCTTGAAGCCCAGTGCCTCCAGGCGGCTGATCATCAGTTCCTGGCAGCCGGCGTCTTCGGGGGTGACCGAGGGGCGGCTGATCAGATCCCTGGCCAGTTCAAGTGTCGGCGAAAGCTGTGTCATGCGGGTGTCCTGCGTTACAAACGGATAAAACCCCGCAGGCCGTCAGGCGTGCGGGGCAGGGAAGGGCGTACTGCGGGAGCTTAGTTGTGCTTGTGCAGCTCGGCGTTCAGTTCGATCGCGCTCTTGTTGGTTTTCACCTCGATGCGACCGTTCTGGGAGTTGCGGCGGAACAGCAGGTCCGGCTTGCCGGCCAGTTCGCCGGCCTTGAGCACGCCGACTTCGTTGTTCTGGTCATCCAGGAGAGTGACCTTGGAGCCGCCGGTGACGTACAGGCCGGCTTCGATGGTGCAGCGGTCGCCCAGCGGCAGACCGAGACCGGCGTTGGCGCCCAGCAGGCAGTTTTCGCCCACGGAGATGACCACATTGTTGCCACCGGACAGAGTACCCATGGTGGACGCGCCGCCACCGATGTCGGAACCGTTGCCGACCACAACGCCCGCAGAGATGCGGCCTTCGACCATGCTCACGCCCAGGGTGCCGGCGTTGAAGTTGATGAAGCCTTCGTGCATCACGGTGGTGCCTTCGCCCACGTGCGCGCCCAGGCGGATGCGGGAGGCGTCACCGATACGGATGCCGGCCGGCACCGCGTAGTTGGCCATTTTCGGGAACTTGTCCACGGACTGAACATCCAGCACCTTGCCCTGGGCGCGGGCTGACAGCTGACGGCGCGGCAGGTCTTCCAGCGCCACGGCGCCTTCATTGGTCCAGGCCACGTTCGGCAGCAGCGGGAACATGCCGCTGAGGTCGATGCCGTGCGGCTTGACCAGGCGGTGCGACAGCAGGGACAGCTTCAGGTAGACCTCGGCGGTGGTCTGAGGCGCCGCATCGGTTTCCAGGATGCACAGCACCAGCGGCTGCTGGGTGCCTTCCAGGATCTCGACCACTTCGGCCTGGGCCTCGGCATCCACGGACAGGAAGGCCGCTTCCAGCGCCTTCAACTGGCCGGCGTTGAGTTCGATGGTCTGGTTGCCACCTTCGTAACCCACCTTGTCGGCCACGGCCGCGATCAACGCGTCGTCCGCGTTCAGCAGCGGAGCGTTGTAGTACACCTCCAGCCAGTCGCCGGCAGAAGATTTAGACCCTACACCCAGACCCAGTGCGAAATTCGCCATTGTTTACTCCGTTGTTCTCAAATTCAGAAAGTGTTCAAAAGATTCGGTTGCGTGGCCCAGGGGCACTTAGCGCGCAAAAAGTGCGGCGTACTGATCGGCCTTGAAACCGATCTCGATACGGCCGTCGTCCAGCTCCAGCACCGGGCGCTTGATCAGCGTCGGTTGCTCCACCAGCAGCGCTCGCAGCGCCGCTTCGTCGGTGGTTGCCTTGATTTCGTCCGGCAGCTGACGCCAGGTGGTGCCGCGCTTGTTCAATACCTTGTCCAGTCCGGCGGCATCACACCAGCGCGCCACCTGCTCGGCGCTCAGGCCCTGCTTGCGGAAGTCGTGAAACTCGAACGCGATCGCTTCGGCTTCCAGCCACTTGCGCGCCTTGCGCACCGTATCGCAGTTGCTGATTCCGTAAATGCTGGTCACGAGGGACTCCTTACAGCGATTCGATGTAACGACGGATACGCTCGGCCGCCTCGACGCACTCGGAGACGGTGGCCACCAGGGCCATGCGTACGTAGTTGGCGCCCGGCAGGACGCCATCCACTTCGCGGCACAGGTAGCGGCCCGGCAGCACGGTCAGGTTCTGCTGCTCGAACAGCCCTTTGGTGAATTCGTCGTCGGCGATCGGGGTTTTCGCCCAGAGGTAGAAACTGGCGTCGGACTGTTTCACCTCCATCACCGGCTGCAGCACGCGCAGCACGGCCTCGAACTTGTGGCGGTACTGGCTGCGGTTTTCCAGCACGTGGGCTTCATCGTTCCAGGCGGCGATGGACGCCAGCTGGTGCTGGATCGGCATAGAGCAGCCGTGATAGGTGCGGTACAGCAGGAAAGGTTCCAGCAGGCTGGCGTCGCCGGCGATGAAGCCGGAGCGCAGGCCCGGCAGGTTGGAGCGCTTGGACAGGCTGTGGAATACGATGCAGCGAGCAAAGTCGTGGCGGCCGAGCTCGGCGCAGGCCTGCAGCAGGCCGGCCGGCTTGTTGTCCTCGTCCGGGTAGAGCTCGGAATAGCACTCGTCGGAGCAGATGATGAAATCATGCTCGTCGGCCAGCGCGATCAGCTTCTTCAGCGTGTCGAGGCTGTGCACGGCGCCGGTCGGGTTGCCCGGGGAGCAGACGAACAGCAGCTGACAGCGCTGCCAGACGTCGACCGGGATCGCATCGTAATCCGGAATGAAGCCGTTTTCCGGCAGGCAGTTCAGGTAGTAGGGTTCGGCCCCGGCCAGGAACGCAGCCCCTTCGTAGATCTGGTAGAAGGGGTTGGGGGTCAGGACCAGCGCATCGGGCTTGCGCGTGACGGCGGCCTGAGTGAAGGCGAAAATCGCTTCACGGGTACCATTGACCGGCAGTACATGGCGCTCGGCGTCCATGTTGCCGCTGGGCAGTTCGAAACGGCGTTCACACCAGCTGGCGATCGCCTGGCGCAGCTCGAGCATCCCCTTGGTGGTCGGGTAATTCGACAGGCAGTCCAGGTTGTCCGCCAGCACTTCCTGCACGAACGGGGGCGCAGGGTGCTTGGGTTCGCCGATGCCGAGCGAGATATGCTCGAGGCTGGTCGGTGGCTGGACACCGGCCTTGAGTACGGCCAGCTTTTCAAACGGGTAGGGCTGGAGTCTGTCGAGATCGAGGTTCATGCGCTTTTCCTGTCAGACCCTGCAAAGTGCAGGGTTTTCGGTCACATTCAGGGGCGAAAGTATAGCGGATGGCGGCTATTCGGCGCCAGTAAGGTGTCGGGGGTTGAGCAGGCTCTCGACCTCGTCGCGCTCCAGGTCGGTCTGTTCCACCACCACGTCGACGATTGGCCGGCCTTCGGCATAGGCCTGCTTGGCCAGCGCCGCCGCGCGTTCGTAGCCGAGCACCGGGTTCAGCGCGGTGACCAGTACAGGGTTGCGTGCCAGGGTGGCCTCTATATGGGGCTTGTTGACGGTAAAACCAGTGATCGCCTTGTCGGCCAGGGCGATGGCCGCATTGGCCACCAGCTGTTCGCTTTGCAGCAGGTTGTAGCCGATCAACGGCAGCATGGTGTTGAGCTGGAAGTTGCCGTGCTGGGCACAGATGCTGATGCCGGTGTCGTTGCCGCAGACCTGGGCGGCGGCCATCATCACCGCTTCCGAGATCACCGGGTTGACCTTGCCGGGCATGATTGACGAGCCCGGCTGCAGCGTCGGCAGGGCGATTTCGCCGAGTCCCGCCAGCGGACCGGAGTTCATCCAGCGCAGGTCGTTGGCGATTTTCATCAGCATGGTGGCGCAGGTCTTCAGCTGGCCGGACAGCTCGACGGCGGTGTCCTGTGAAGCCTGAGCGCTGAAATGATTGGCAGCCGGCTGCAGGGTCAGGCCGGTGCGCACGCTCAGGTGGCGGCAGAACAGGCGGGCAAAGGTTCTGGGGGCGTTGACGCCGGTGCCGACCGCGGTGCCGCCCTGAGCGACCTGGACCAGACGGGGACGCACGTTTTCCAGCCGGGTAATGCAGTCCTGTACCTGTTGCAGCCAGCCGGAGATCTCCTGATCCATGCGGATCGGCATGGCATCCATCAGGTGGGTGCGGCCCGTCTTGACGATATGCGTCACCGTGGAGCGTTTGCGCATCAGCACGCCCACCAGATGACGCAGAGCGGGCAGAACCCGGTTTTCCAGCTGCAGCAGCGTGCTGACGTGGATGCAAGTGGGGATCACATCGTTGGAGCTCTGGCTCATGTTGATATGGTCGTTGGGATGCAGCTCGAGGCCGCTGTCGCGTTTCACCAGCGTGGCCAGCACCTCGTTCATGTTCATGTTGCTGCTGGTGCCCGAGCCGGTCTGGAATACATCGACCGGGAACTGGTCCAGGTGCTCGCCGGCGATGATGCGGTCGGCGGCCGCAACGATCGCTTCGGCCTGGTCCTTTTCGAGCAAGCCGAGTTCGGCGTTGGCGCGGGCGCAGGCGACCTTGATTTGGGCCAGGGTAGCGAGGAAATCTGCGGGCAGCGTCAGTTCGCTGATCTGAAAGTTATCCACTGCGCGCTGGGTCTGGGCGCCGTAAAGGGCGTCCGCGGGGACTTCAACCGAGCCCAGACTGTCGTGTTCCGTACGGGTATTCCGGGTCATCTTACTGCTCCTTATCGGTTAGCGGTTGGGCTTCGGCCTGCCGGAAGCGGCCTGGCTTGTACTCCTCCACCAGGCTCAGCATGGCGGGAACCACGACCAGAATCAGCAGGGTGCCATAGGCCAGACCGAAGACGATCGAGGTGGCCATGGGGATTAGAAAGCGCGCCTGCAATGAAGTTTCAAAAAGTATCGGCGTCAGGCCGCCGATGGTGGTGAGCGAGGTCAATAACACGGCGCGCAGGCGCTGGCAGGCGGCTTCGGTGATCGCCTGCTGCACCGCCAGGCCCTGGGCCTTGAGCTGCTTGTAGAAGGTGACCAGCACGATGGAGTCGTTGATCACGATGCCGGACAGGCCGAACAGACCGAACAGCGACAGCACGGTCAGGTCCAGCCCGGTCAGCAGGTGGCCGAAGATGGCGCCGGTCAGGCCCAGCGGAATCGCCATCATCACCACTAGCGGCCAGCTCCAGGCGCTGAACACCCAGGCCAGAATGATGTAGATCAGCGCCAGCGCCAGCAGCAATCCGGCCTTCATGTCGGCCAGGGTCTCGCGCTGGTCACGGTTCTTGCCCTCGAAGCTGGCGTGGATGCCGTAGCGGCTGGTCAGTCCCGGCAGGGCTTCCGCCTGCAGCCGGGCGATGATCTCGTCGGCATTGGAGACTGCTTCGTCCAGGTCGGCGGAGACGTTCAGAGCCAGCTGTCCGTCGATGCGCTGCAGGCTGTCCAGACCCGGACGGGCGGTAAACTGGACCACGTTGCCGATCGGGGTAACCCGGCCGTCGGGCAATACCACCGGCAGCGAGCTCAGGGTGCTGAGGCGGTCGCGCTGGTCGTCCGGCAGCATCACCCGCACCTCGATTTCGTCGCGGCCCTCGTAAAAGGACTGGACCAGCTGGCCGTCGAAGGCGGCACGCAGCTGGCGTCCCAGGGTTTCCAGCGTCAGGCCGGTCGCTTCGGCTGCCGGGGTCAGCTGGTAGATCAGCTGCGAGCTGCCCCAGGGCAGGTCGTCGTCGATATTGGACAGGCCGGCGTAGCGGTTGAGCGTGTTCTGCAGCGCCACCGAGGCCTGCTTGAGGGTGTCGATATCCGGCCCGGTCAGCTTGACTTCGATCGGCTTGCCCGGGGGGCCGGCCTGGGCCAGATCGATGCTGAATTTCTCCACCCCGGCCGGCAGGCGGATGCGTTCCCGCCAGGCGTCGATCAATGTCTGGTTGCGTACGCTGCGGCTGTCGGCCGGAGTCAGTTCAACGTAAAGGGAACCGTAGGCTTCGCCGGTGAAGGCGGTGGCGGAGCTGCGCGGGAAGTTGGCCATGCCGGACTCGCGCAGGGCGATCTTCACCAGGTCGCCCCCGAACGCGCGGTCGGTTTCGGCCAGGGTCTGGTCCAGGTGGGCCAGAAAACGGTCTACGGTGACATCTTCGGTACCGGCCACGAACTTGACGTTGGCGGTCAGGGTATCGGTCTCGACACTGGGGAAAAAGGTGAACTGCAGGCGGCCACCGGCGACCAGACCGATACTGATGATCAGCATTGCCAGGGCGCAGGCGAGGGTGGTGCCGCGATGGTGCAGCGCCAGGCTGACAAAGGGGCGGAAATGGGCTTCACGGAAGTGATTGAAGCCCCGGTCCAGGCGCAGGCGAAGGTTGGAGGGGTGCAGGTCGTGGATCGAGCGCAGGCTGTGATGCAGGTGGCCGGGCAGGATCAGCAGGCACTCCAGCAGTGAGGCCAGGATCACGCAGATCACAACAGTGGGGATATCGACCAGAATATTGCCGATGATGCCTCCCACCAGCAGCAGGGGCAGGAAGGCGGCAATGGTGGTCAACGAGGAGGCAATCACAGGTGCCGCCATCCGTCTGGCACCGCCGATGGCGGCCTGGAGGCCGGGCTCTCCACGCTGTACGTGGGTCAGGGTATCCTCGCCAACGACGATGGCGTCGTCGACGATGATGCCCAGTGCCATGATGAAGGCGAACAGGGACATCATGTTGATCGAGCCTCCGATTCCCCAGAGCACCGCCAGCGCGGTCATCAGCGAGACCGGAATGCCGATGCTGACCCAGAAGGCGACGCGGGCGTTGAGGAACAGGAACAGGATCAGCACCACCAGCATCAGGCCGCTGATGCCGTTCTTGATCAACAGCTGGATGCGGTCATTGATCAGCTGCCAGCTCTCGTTGAAGGCGATCAGGCGGGTACCCGCGGGCAGTGCAGGGCGGGTGTCGGCCAGCCAGGTGTTGAGAATATCGGCCGCCTCCAGGGTGTCGTCGGCCTCGGTGCGTTTGAGCTGCAGCAGCACCGCCGGCTGGTTCTGCCAGGCGAGCAACACCTGGGCATCCCGGGGGCGCTGCTCCACCTCGGCGATATCACCCACCCGCACCAGTCGACCCTGGTCATCCGTCAACAGAGGCAACTGGCGGAAGCCCTCGGCATCCCGCTGCTGGCCGAGGCTGCGGATCTGGCGCGTGCCCTCGCCCTGGGCGGCGGTGCCGGCGGGCAGGTCGAGGCTCTGCTGGCGAATGCGGCCGACGATATCGTTGAAGCTCAGGCCCAGCTGCTGCAAGCGCTCGGGGGGCACCTGGATGGCGATTTCCTCATCCGGCAGGCCGATGAAATCGATCTTGCGCACGCCGCGCTCCAGCAGTTGCTGTTCCAGCCGATAGGCCAGCGGCCGCAGCTCTTCCAGCGAGGCGCGATCCGAGGTCAGGATGACGTCGGAGATCCCTTCGTAGCGGATCACCTTCTGCACCAGCGGTTCTTCGCTGTCGCTGGGCAGGTCGGCGCGGACGGCATCGACCTTCTGGCGCACCTCGGTCAGGGCGTAATCCACATCGGTGCCTTCCTCCAGTTCGATGCGGAAGGACGCCCGGCCCTGGTTGGCGGTGGCGTACAGCGTGTCGATGCCGTTGACCGAGCGCAGCTCCTGTTCCACCGGCAGCAGAATTGAGCGCTCAACGTCCTCGGCGGTGGCGCCGCTCCAGACCACCTGCACGGTGACGATATCGAGGTCGAAGGTGGGGAAGAACTGGGTGTTGAGGTTACGCAGGCCGAACAGGCCCGCCAGAATCAACAGCAGCATCAACAGGTTGGCGGCAACCCGGTGGCCGGCGAACAGCGCGATGGCTCCCTGCATGGTCTACTCCACGACCCGTACCGGCAGACCGCCGATCGCGTTAGGCAACTGGGTGGTGATGACGCGGTCGCCGGGCTTGAGTTGAGCAGAGCTGATCAGCAGCCGGGGGGCTTGCCCGTCGAGGTGCTGCTGGCCCACGACCTGTACTCTTACCGCCTGCAGGCGGTCGTCGTCGACCAGCCGGTAGAGTCGATCATTGCCATACAGCGCCGATGGCGGCAGCGCATAGAGGCCAGGCTGGTTTGGCAGCTGCAACCTCAGGCTGAGCGTTTGACCGGGGACTGGCTGAGCACTTTGATCCTTCAGAGTGAACAGCGCATCGACACCGGCCTGACCGGCATTGATCCGTGCCGCCAGACGGTCGAGGCTCAGGGTGATCGGCTGACGGTTGAGGCTGGCGCGGGCCGGCAGTCCGTTCGGTGCGTCGCCGTCGCGGGTCATGGCCTGGCGCAGCGTCGGCAACAGTTGTTCCGGCACCTGAGCGCGCAGCTGCAAGCGGTCGATATCATAGAGCGTCAGCAGGTGATCGCCGGAGCGAACCCGATTGCCTACCGCCGTGTCGATGCTGAGGATGCGGGCGTTGAACGGCGCCCGAATGCGGCTGCGCGACAGGTCCAGCTCGGCATTGTCGACCAGGGCCTGGACGCGATTTCGTTCGGCGTTCAGCTGAGCCAGACGGTTGGGATGGTCGGTAATCGCCTGCTGGCGGGCGCGAATCGCCAAGGCCTGCTGGCGGGTGGTCAGGCGGGTGTTGTCGAGCTGCTCCTGGCTGAGCAGCGTGCGTTGATGCAGGCGCTCGGCCCGGCTGACGCGCTGTTCATTCAGGGCCTGCACCTCCTGTTCCAGCTTGAGCGAGCGCAGATCGTTGCGGTGACGGTTGTGTTCGGCCGCGATGCGGGCCTCGGTCGCGGCCAGTTCGGCCTGGCGCTGGCGCAACTGCAGTTCGGCTTCGCGCGGATCCAGCTGCAGCAGCAGGTGGCCCTGCGCCACCCGGTCGCCTTCGTGCACCAGGATCTGCTGGACGTCGGCATTGAGTGCGCTGCTCAGTCGGGTCAGCTGCGGGGCCTCGAATTGGCCGTACAGCTCCAGCTCGGGGGCGGCCGTCACCGGCTCAAGCTGGAGGCTGTTGACGTTCCAGCGCTTGATCTGCGCGTCCTGAGCCTGGGGCTGATCCCTGGTCTTGATCAGCATGAGGGTGATCAGCGCCGCCGCCAGCAGAATCAGCAGCGGCAGCCAGCGGCCTGGCAATGACAAGAGGCGGGGGGTATCACGCATTGATGATCCTTGATCAACGGAGTGAAAGTCGGCGGCGCAAGAGGAAGGCGGTCGGTTACAACCACTACGCCGCATACCCGGGAATGGATCCATAGTATGAAAAAAGACTAATGGTATCCACAACCGGGCTGTCGTCCGACGATGGCAGGCAGGATTCTTATCCCCGCCGTTGAACTGGTATAGACTGGCCGCTTATCCACAGCCCCTATTGTTCGCATGAAGCAGGAAACGCCATGAGCATTTTGACCCGCTGGCCCCGCAATCAACTCTGTTTGTCGGCAGAAGAACGGCAGCATGCCGTCCAGGCCGTAGAGCAGGCGTTCGCCGCCACGCTGGAATCGCTGAAGGTGGATATAGGTCTCAAGGAGATGTTCGAAGAGATCTATGTGCCGCTGGCGGCCTGGATTCTGGCGCGCAAGCGGCAGCAGGGGGGGCCGTTGGTCCTGGGGATCAACGGCGCTCAGGGCGCGGGCAAGTCGACCCTGTTCAATCTGCTGGAGGTGATTCTCGGCGAGGGCTTCGGCCTGCGGGTGGTCGGTTTCTCCATCGATGACCTGTACAAGACCCGGGCCGACCGAGAGGCGATGGCCGAGGCGATCCATCCTCTGTTCGTCACCCGTGGCGTGCCGGGGACGCATGACGTGGAGCTGGGCATGGAAATTCTCGACAGCCTCTGTGCCGACGACCCCGAACGGATCACCAAGATTCCGGTGTTCGACAAATCGATCGATGATCGCTGCCCGGACTCCGTCTGGCAGGAATGGGTGGGCGGGGCCGACCTGATCGTGTTCGAAGGCTGGTGTGTCGGCGCCCAGCCGCAGCCGGATGCTTCACTGGTCGAGCCGGTCAACCAGCTGGAACGCGAAGAGGATACGGACGGCATCTGGCGCCGTTACGCCAACGAGCAGCTCAAGGGGCCCTATCACCAGCTGTTTTCCCGCCTGGATATGCTGCTGATGCTGTGCGTGCCGAGCATGGATGCGGTCTACGAGTGGCGTTCACTACAGGAGAAGAAGCTGGCCGAACGGGTGCAGTACATCTATGACACCCAGCAGCCCACCGACCACCTGCGCATCATGAACGAGAACGAGATCCAGCGTTTCATCCAGCACTACGAGCGGCTCACCCGCGCCATGCTGGAGCAGATGCCGGAGCAGGCCGATGTCACCCTGTTCCTCAACGAGAATCACAAGATCGCCGATATCCGGGTGCTCAAGCCGCTGCGCAATTGCTGAGGCTGTTTAACCGCGCCCCGGCGCTTGGCTGACAGTGGTCAGATCGGCAGCAACGTAGTCGAGGCAATGCCGTGCACCACGGTGTTGATAGTGCGGTTGGTGGAGTCGGACACGATTCGCGCCATCATGTCCTGATGGGCGATCAGCTTGCCGAGCAGACGTTCGAAGCTGAGGTTGGTCGGTTCGTTGGCCTGAAGAAAGGGGGTGCCGTCGGGCTGGCGGTGACTGTTCAGCCGCCAAGCCACTGCTTCCAGGTTGCGCGCCGAGTTGTACAACTTCTGCTGGTCCATCTCGTTGAGCATGAAAAATTCGTTGCGGTAGCTGTAGGAGGCGTGCAGCATGCCGGTGACCCCGACCATCAGCGCAAACACCCGGTCACCGTCAAAGGCTGGATCGAAGGCCAGGGGGACTGCCTTTTCGGCATAGAGATTGTTGAGCTCGGGGTGAGTGATCAGCCGGGGGGAGCCCAGCAGCAGCTCCAGCCGACGCTCGACCGTCATGCCGGGCACTTTGGCCAGTTCACGCGGGTTGCGCTTGTAGAACTTGATGGTCAGTTCACGGGCCAGCTTGTTGACGGCTTCGACGTGCAGATCGGCGACCATGTCGATCTCCGACTTGGCCAGATTTTTCAGCTGAAACGGGCGTGGCTTGCCAGTGCCGGCGCAGCCGCCGAGCAGCAGGGCGGTAACGGTGATCGCCAGAAGTGTGCGGCTGGGGCGGTCGCAGGCCATCGGGTCGGGCTCCATGAGTCGGTTGAATCGAGAATGCTCCATGCATGATCCGGGGCAGTATAAGGCAGCAACGATGGTTTATAGTAGCGGGCATTTCTAAAAACCTGCTGCGCAACTCAGAGACTGCGTTGCGCGGTGCTCGGGCTCCTCATGTATATCCATACACTGCGGTTCCTGCGCGCCGTGCGCCTTGTCTCTGAGCTGCTCGCGACGGTTTTTTGAGGCCCTTTAGCGGCCTGAGTCAATCGGACTGGAGAGAACTATGAGCAATACCCCTGATATCAGCGCCCTGCGTCGTGAATATGTGGCCGCAGGCCTGCATCGGCGCGACATGCTTGCCGATCCGCTGGCCCAGTTTCGCGGCTGGATGGAAGCCGCACTGGAGGCTCATCCCGACGACGCCACTTCCATGACCCTGGCGACCGCTGATGCCCAGGGCTGGCCTGCTGCGCGTATCGTGCTGCTTAAGCGTTTCGATACGGAGGGATTTTGCTGGTTTACCGATTTCCGCAGTGACAAGGGGCAGCAACTGGCGCAGAACCCCAAGGCGGAGCTGATGTTTTATTGGCGCGGTCTGGAGCGTCAGGTGCGCATCCGTGGCCGGGTCGAGCAGTTGCCCTATCGCGAGGGTGAAACCTATTTCCACCTGCGCCCCAGGGGCAGCCAGCTCAGCGCGGCCGCCTCGGATCAGAGCCAGGTCATTGACCATCGTGTGACGCTGGAGCAGCGCGTCAACGCTCTCGACCAGGTCCATGTCGGCGAGGAGATCCCGTGCCCTGAAACCTGGGGCGGCTATCGCTTGATTCCGCACCAGATCGAGTTCTGGCAGGGGCGTGAGAACCGCCTGCATGACCGCTTCCGCTACACCCGGGTGGACGGTGACTGGCAGCTGGAACGTCTGCAGCCCTGAGGAAGCTGTGGCTTGGACCAGAGATACCATGGACTTGTTCATGGCGGTGCTGATAGAGGTGTTATGAACAGCGGTTAAGACCGCCCTGTCCGCTTTCACTGGCGAAGCCCAGTGCACAGGGTGAAGTGCGCGACGGTTCTCGTGAGGGTGGGCCGTTGCCCCGTATCCCCGGTCACCGCCGGGTTGTGTCTGGCCTGCCTTGGCGGGCCGGGCTCAGGAGACCTTTTCCCGCCATTGCAGGTCGCCGATCTGCACATTCAGCCAGTCGAACCCTATCCGCCTGGCCACCGCCGACGCGCCATCCAGGCTCTTGAACTCCCGCTCGCCCTTGGAACGTTGCAGGTTCAGCGTGACCACTTCCTGATCCCGGGTGATGAACTTCAGTGTCCAGCCGCGCGACATCGAGATCGGAATTGCCTGGCAGGAATCAAAGACTCCCGCCTTGAATAGCAGCTTGATTTCCTTTTCCTGCATCTTCGTTATGCCTGTCCGAGTATTCGTTAATTCATGCTGATTATCATATAACCAATAATGACCGCTCGCAAAGTAAAATAGATAGCCTTTGTTTTGTAACGTTATGAATTAAAAGGGTTTTTGATAAATATGTTTGGAGACGAAAGCTTCAGCCGATTTGGCTTTTAACATGTTGTTTTTAAAGGAGTAAAAGTTTTATCCTGGATAGGTCGTTTCGCTATCAAAATTCCATTATTAATAACCTTAAATGGCTTTTGAAGGCTCAAAACGAGTTTTCAGGCATCAAATCATCATGAATCCGCGTAACGCCGACAGGCGGCCGTTGGGTGAGACCCGACCGTTAAGGACAGCCGATCGAGCCTTGCGGGCTTGGGTGGTTGGAAACCACCAGGGCCGCTGGGGAAGACGAGAGGGAAAAACAGGGGTACAGGCAGCCGCCGGACCGCCTGTCTCTGAAGAGGAAAGGTCAGCTGTCGCGCTTGGTGTTCAGTCGAGTCTTGAGAGCGTCTTCGATAACGGCCAACTTCTGGCGCATCTGTTCGGTTGAACTGGTGTCCTCGTTGGAGGGGGAATACTGGAACACGTCGAGCATCTCCACCAGGAAGCTTTCCTCGTTCATCTTGCGAATCTGTTCGGGCGTCCAGTGTTTGCTTTTGTACATGGGGTGCTCCTTGATCAGTCGGCATCGATAGTTCAGATATGGCGCAATTCACCGTTTTTGGCAAGTGGATGAAAAGCGCTAAAGTCGCTGTGTAAAGAGTGAACAGCTTTGCTTGAGCCAAGTCAATAACCCTTATGGCGTATAGGAGTACTCTGGCCCTAACATTAGAAAACAGCAAAGCAGGTGATTGCTATGTTCGGTATTGATGCTTACAGCTTTGAAACTCTGTGGCCGAGTCTTCTGGGTGTTGCCGGTATGGCAGCCGCCATGATCTGGGCCTTCCTGAAAGTGCGCAAACTGATGAACGAAGACGCCCACAAGCATGGCAAGTGATCAACAGGCTCGGACCGCCTGATTTTCCCCGACTTGGCAGCCGATGTGTCAGTCAAGGCCCCCGCAATGACGGGGGGCTTGTCGTTTTGGGCGTTCGGTTTGGCAACCGGAATTTGCTATGATGCCGGGAGTCGCAAGTCCCGTCATCCATGCTGACCCCGTTTGTCCGAGAATTCCCCTGTGTCCACAGTCCGCGCCTACAAGATCCCGCTGAGCGAAACCGAGGTCGAAACCGAGGTCAAGAAAAGCCGTTTCATCGCCAGCCTGTGCCCGATCGAATCCGAAGCAGAAGCCAAGGCCTTTATCGAGCTTCAGCGCAACCGGTTTCCGGGTGCCAATCACCATTGCTGGGCCTTTGTAGCGACCGAACCCCATGCGTTGACGGGGCTGGGCAGCAGCGATGATGGTGAGCCTTCCGGCACCGCTGGGCGGCCGATGCTGGCCGTGCTGGCCGGTGCCGAGGTCGGTCAGGCCTGTGTTGTGGTGACCCGTTTCTTTGGCGGCACCAAGCTGGGAACCGGAGGGCTGGTGCGGGCCTACTCTCAGGCGGTGCGCGCGGTACTGGAGCAAACGCCGCTGGCAACCCGGGAGCCTCAGGCACAGTATCGCCTGACCTACCCCTACAGCCTGACCGCAGCGGTAGAGGCGTTGTTGAACGGCTTCACGGTCAGTCGCAACGACCAGCAGTTTACCGAACAGGTCCGGCTGGAGCTGTTCCTGCCGCTGGGGCAGGCGTCCGCCTTCGCGGCAGCGTTGAGTGAACAGCTGCACGGCCAGGCCGAGGTCGAGCGCCTCGACGCGGCCGGTTAACCGTTGTGGTAGATCCACTCCAGCAGTGACTTTTCAAATACCGTGACCGGCGTGGGGCGCGGCATCTTCGGCGGCAGGCTGATCCCGCTCAGCATCAAGACGAATACGTAGCGCTCACCCGAGGCGGTATTGATATAGCCGGCCAGGTTGCGGCTGCCGTTGACGGTGCCGCTCTTGGCCTGGATGGCGCCCTTCAGGGGCTCCTTGCGGGTGCTGCGGCGATATTTCAGCGTGCCGTTCTCGCCCGAGACCGGCAGCGCCTGATAGGTGGTCATCTCCGGGTGTCGGGCCAGCCACTGTAGCAGCTGCGCCAGTTGTCCTGCCTGCAGCAGGTTGTCCCGCGATAGCCCCGAGCCGTCGGTCAGCTTGGCCTGTTCGAGATCGATCCCCGTGTGCGCCTGGATACTGCTCTTCAACGTGCGCACGCCACGGGCAAAGCTGCCCGGCGCGCTTGCCGAGGCCCCCAGATTTTTCAACGTCAGGTCCGCGATCAGGTTATCGGAATCCTGCAGCATCTCGGTCAGCAGTGTCTGCAGCGGGGCTGACTGAACCTGTTTGATCTGTTGCCAGTCCTGGCTGTCGCGGTTGCCGGTGCGGATGTCGCCGCGCAAGACGATCCCCAGACGACTCAGTTCCTGGCGTACCAGCGCCTTGCCGTGGGCGACGGCGTCGTTGATGGCGAAATTGAGTGGCAGCACCTCGCGTCGATCACTGATGCAGCCACTCAGGTGGTAGCGGTTACCCGGGCCGACCAGAGACTCCAGCTCGCAGAATTCGGCGTCGATACTGTCCTGATCACGCACGACCACTGCCGAGCTCACCTCAATCGGCTGGTGCGCCGGCACGAAAAAGCGGGCGGGGCGATCCTTGCCCTGATTGGTGAGGCTGGCGGCGACACAGTTGCCCTCCAGTGTCAGGGCCGCAGCGGGGGCGCTGTAGCAGACGCCAAGATTGTTCCAGGGCCAGCCGATGGCACGGTCATAACCACTGAAGTAGCTGACGTCGAGCAGCAGGTCGCCGTCGATCTCGCGGATCTTGCGTTGACGTAACTCGCCCAGGAGCTCGGCCAGCTGTTGCCGGTTCAGGTCGGGCGCGCCACGGAACTCCAGCAGCCAGTCCCCCTGCCAGCGCCCGCCCTGCAGCTGGCCGCGTTGCCAGAGACGGGTTTCGAAGTGGTAGTCAGCACCCAGCTCCAGCTCGGCAGCGGTGGCGGTGAACAGCTTGAGCGTACTGGCGGGAGGCAGAAAGCGGTCATCGCGGTAGTGGATCTGCAGCGGCGCGCTGGCGCTGAGTGGCTCGACCACCAACGCCACTTGACTGCCCGCGGGGGCCTGATCGAGAATTTTTTTCCATTCGGTGGCATGGACAACCGGTGCCAGGATAAGGAGGATAAAAAGTCGCAGCAACATGAGATAACTGTCCCTAGCCGGATTCGGGGAAGACTCATTGTGCCAGAAGGACTTGCTGACAGGACAGTCTCAATCCGCCATGTCGAAATTGGAGCCCCCATGTGCCCGGACCTGACGCCTAACCCCCTGATTCCCGAGTTGCTGGATCTGCTGCGGCAGAACCCCGAAGGGATCAGCGAATTCAGCCTGATGAAAGCGCTGGAGCGTCATCAAGCCTTCACCGGTCTGGCCGAAGATTATCAGTTGTGCCTGTTTCAGAAGCACTTCATGATCATGCATGGCCTCTATACGCTGCAGACCCGACTCTGGTACGAGGAGCAGCTGAGAGTCGAAATCTCGCCGCTGAGCGTGCGCCTCTATACGGACAGCGTCGAGGCCGTTGTCGAGGCGGCCGGGGTGCCCGGTGCCGGTGACAGCCTGCGCGAGTACTATCTCGACTGGCAGCAGCTGAGCAGCACCAGCGCCGAGGATGTGCAGCAGCTGCTGCGCGGGTTCTGGAACCAGTGCTTTGACCCCGATGCACGACTACAGGCCTTGCATGTACTGGAGCTGGAGGAGGGCGCCTCCCAGGAGGCGATTCGTCAGCGTTACCGCCAACTGGCCGCCCGCCTGCACCCGGACAAGGGCGGTGACAGTGCAGCCTTCATTGAAGTGCGCCGTGCCTATGAACTGCTCCGTTCCGGTCAATGAACCTGAATGCAACAGCGTAAAGATATGTAAAAGCCGCTGCCGCCAGGGGAACTATCCTCTACCATGGCGGCTCAGAGGACTGATCCACAGGTATCGAGACAGGGAGCTGATGTGCGCGCCTACCTGCTATTGCCACTGCTGGGACTGCTGAGTGCCTGCAGTGCGCCACCCGAATTACAGACCCCCACCCCCGAGCTGCCGTCGTCCTGGCAGGTTGCGACCGATGCTGCCGAGCTGTCGCCCAGCTGGCTGGCCGGGCTGAACGACCCGGCCCTGAGCGAGCTGGTCGATGAAGCCATGCGGCGCAACCCGTCTCTGGCGGCGCAGCGCCAGCAGTGGCTGGCGGCGCAGCAGCGGGTGCGTATCACCGGTGCCGACCGTTATCCACAGCTGTCGCTGGAGCTGAGCAGCCGCCGCCAGGAGAGCAGCGAACGCACAGATTCATTGGAGCTGTCGCTGGGCTGGACGCTGGATATCTGGGGCAAGCTCAGTGCCGACCAGAAGGAGGCCGAGCTGAACCGGGCCGCCGCCGAAGCCGCCTTTGTGGAGCGGCGTGAAGCGCTGGCCGCCAGCCTGGCGCAGAACTGGTTTGCCCTGCAGGAGGCGCGCCTGCTGCTGGAACTCTATACCCAGCGCCGTGACAACCTGCAACAGAACCTGGAGATCATCGAGTCCGGTTATCGCCAGGGCCTGAACGAGGCACTGGATCTCTATCTGGCCCGTAACAACCTGCATGCCGAAGCCGCCCTGGTCGAACAGCAGCAACAATCCCTGAGCGAGCTACAGCGAGAGCTGGAGCGCCAGCTGGGGCGCTATCCTGCTGCCCTGCTGACCACTGATGCGGCCCTGCCGCTGATCGATAGCGTCATTCCCGCCGGGCAGCCGGCCGATATCCTGACCCGCCGGCCGGACCTGCAGCAGCAGTGGCTGGAACTGTTGGCGTCCGATGCGGCGCTGGCGTCCGCGCACCGTGACCGCTTTCCCTCCCTGGGCCTCAATGCGAGCTATGGCGGCAGCAGCGATGCCCTGAGCGATCTGCTCTCCAGCGGCAACCTGGCCTGGAGCCTGGGCGCCTCGTTGGTGCAGAGCCTGTTTGACGCCGGGCGCAAGGCGGCGGTCGAAGAGCAGGCGTTGGCGCTGCGGCGCGAGCAGGAGCAGCGCTGGCTGGATGCCCTGTTCACGGCCTTCGTCGAGGTGGAAAACGCGTTTTCCGCCCGGCAGAGCCTGCAGGCGCGCCATGGGCTCTACCTGAAGGCGGAACGGAACGCGCTCAACGCCGAGACGTTGGCGTTCGAGCAGTACCAGAGTGGCCTGGAAAACTACACCACCGTGCTTGAGGCCCAGCGCCGTGCACTGGATGCGCAGACCAACGTGATCAGCCTGCGCCGACAATTACTGGATAATCGGATCGAACTGCACCGGGCGCTGGGCGGGCGTTTTCAGACATCGCCCACGCCACCGCCCCTGCAGACTGAGGAGTTACACAACCCATGATCAAGCGGATACTGCCCTTTATCGTCATCGCCGTACTGGGGGCGATCAGCTGGGTGATCGTCCAGAACCCGCCCGCCGTGCAACGGGGTGCACCGCCTCAGGCCAGTCGGGTCAGTGTCGAGACGCAGACCCTGGCGCCGGCGCCGTTCAAGGTGCAGGTGAAAAGCTACGGCCGGATCAAGCCGCGTACCCAGAGCACCCTGCTGCCGCAGGTGTCCGGTCAGATCGTCTGGCTCAACCCGGACTTTCGTGCCGGTGGTTTCTTTGAGCAGGGCGAAGAACTGATCCGCCTCGACAGCCGTGACTACCAGGCCGAGGTGGCTCAGGCCGAAGCGACCCTGATGAGTGCCCGCCAGAGCCTGGCCGAGGAGCAGGCGCGCAGCGCTCAGGCGGCGGCCGACTGGCAGCGACTGGGCAACCGCGGTGAGGCGCCGCCACTGGTGTTGCGCAAGCCACAACTGAATGCGGCCAAGGCATCGGTGGCCTCCGCCGAGGCCGCCGTAGCCATCGCCAGACTCAACCTGGAGCGGACCCGCATTCGTGCACCCTATGCCGGCCGGGTGCTGAACACCGAGGTCGACCTGGGCCAGGTGGTTTCCAGTGGTACCACGCTGGGACAGATCTATGCGGTGGATGTGCTGGAAGTGCGTCTGCCGCTGCAGGACCGGGATCTGGCCTACCTGCGCCTGCCCGAGGAGTACCGGGTTGAAGGCGTTGAGCTATTCCAGCCCGTCGTGGAGATCCGTTCCGATCTGATCCGGCCGGAGCGCTGGCAGGGGCGGGTCGTGCAGACCGAAGGGGCGATCGATGAAACCAGCCGCCAGCTGCATGTGCTGGCGCAGATCGATGATCCCTATGGCGAGAAAGCGGTGGACCGGGTGCCGCTCAAGGTGGGGCAATATGTCACTGCGCTGATCGATGGCATCGAGATTGCGGATGCGCTGCTGATTCCGAACCGGGCGATCTATCAGGGCAGCTACGTCTATGTGGTCGAAGCCGGGGCTCTGCAACGGCGCGAGATCGAGATCGCCTGGCAGGATGAAAACCAGGCCCTGATCAGCACCGGGCTGAAGGCCGGCGAACAGCTGGTGCTGACCTCGCTGGGCCAGGTGGTATCGGGCACTCAGGTGCGGGTGCGCGGCAGCCAAACGGACGCGGCGCCGGCCACCGCTGAAGCCGGCCAGCTCAAGGGTGACCGGTCATGATCGCCTGGTTTGCCCGCAACCATGTGGCGGCCAACCTGTTGATGGTGACCATTCTGTTCACCGGGTTGATGTCGCTGAAGGTCAATATTCCGCTGGAGATCTTCCCCAGCTTCGAATCCGACACCATCAGCGTGCAGGTCAGCCTGCGCGGCGCGACGCCCGAGGATGCCGAGCTGAGCCTGGCCACCCGGGTCGAGGAGGCGGTCAGCGATCTGGAAGGGGTCGAGGAGCTGCGCAGCCGCTCGGTCGAGGGCGGCACCACGGTCACCATCGAGGTGGAAAGTGGCTATGACCCTCGTGAGTTGCTGGCCGATGTAAAATCGCGGGTCGACGAGATCGGCACCTTTCCATCTGAAGCCGATGCGCCGGTGATCGCCCTGGCGACCTTCAAGCGTGACGTGATTACCGTGGCCGTTTCCGGTGACCTGTCCGAGCGCGAGCTGCGCAGTTACGCCGAGCAGGTACGCGATGATCTGCTGCAGCTGGACGGGGTGACTCAGGTGGAACTGGACGGGGTGCGCAGTTACGAGATCGCCATCGAGCTGTCCCAGGACCGGTTGCGCGCCTATGACCTGACCCTTAGCGAGGTGGCCGACCGCATCGCGGACAGTTCGCTGGACCTGTCCGCGGGCAATATTCGTACTGATGGCGGCGACATCCTGATCCGTTCCAAGGGGCAGGCCTATAGCCGCGACGAGTTCGAACCCGTGGTGATCAAGACCCACCCCGACGGCAGCCTGCTGCGTCTCGGCGATCTGGCCCAGGTCACCGACGGCTTTGAGGAAAGTGCGCTGCGCACCCGTTTCAATGGAGTGCCCGCCGCGATGATTCAGGTCTATCGTGTCGGCGACCAGAGCGCCATCGCCGTGGCCGATGCGGTCAAGGACTATATCGCCCGCCAGCAGCCGGGATTGCCTCAGGGGCTCAACCTGAGTTACTGGGATGACGATTCCGAGATCGTCAAAAGCCGCATCAACACCCTGCTGACCAACGCACTGCAGGGTGGGGTGCTGGTGTTGCTGTTGCTGACCCTGTTCCTGCGCCCGTCGATCGCCTTTTGGGTCTTCATCGGCATTCCGGTCAGCTTCATGGGGGCCTTCCTGGTGATGCCGGTGTTTGGCGTGACGCTGAACATCCTGTCCCTGTTCGGCTTCATCCTGGTGCTCGGCATCGTGGTCGATGACGCCATCGTCACCGGCGAGAACATCTACAGCCACCTGCGGGGTGCCGAATCCAGCCTGCAGGCGTCGATTCGGGGCACCCAGGAAGTGGCGATACCGGTGACCTTCGGCGTGCTGACCACGGTGGCGGCCTTCCTGCCGATCGGTTTCATCGAAGGCGCACGCGGCGCGCTCTTTGCGCAGATTCCGGTGGTGGTGATCCCGGTGCTGTTGTTCTCACTGATCGAGTCCAAGTTCGTACTGCCGGCCCACCTCAAGCACCTGAAACTGCGCCACGAGAATGTGGAGAAGCAGGGGCGTCTGGCCCAATTCCAGCAGGGCTTCGCCGATGGTTTCGAGCGCCTGATTCTGCGCTATTACCGCCCGCTGCTGGAAACGGCGGTACGTCATCGCCTGACCACGCTGGCGGTTTTTGCCGGCGTGTTTATCCTGATCCTGGCGATGATCATGAGTGGCTGGACCCGTTTCGTGTTCTTCCCGCGGGTACAGAGCGATACCGCTCGCGCCTCGCTGACCATGCCCAGCGGCACCCCGTTCGAAGTGACCGACCGCTATATCGTCCGCATGGTGGAGGCGGCCCGCGAGCTGCAGGAGCAGTACCGTGATCCGACCACGGGGGAAAGCGCCATTCTCAATATCTACTCCACCTCGGGAACCGGTGGCAGCACCGAGGAGGGGCGGGTGCGCTTCGAACTGCTGCCTTCCGAGCAGCGCGACGAGAGCATCAGTACGCGCAAGATCGTGCAGCAGTGGCGTGAACGTATAGGCCCTATACCCGGCGCCGAAACCCTGACCTTCAGGGCCGAGATCGGCCGTGCCAGCGACCCTGTGGATGTGCAACTGCGCTCCAGCCGAGTGGCGGATCTGGAAGCGATGGCTGCCGAGGTCAAGGCGCGGCTGGCGACCTATCCGACCCTGTTCGACATCACCGACAACCTCTCCGACGGCAAGGAGGAGCTGCAGCTGGAGCTGACCGAGCAGGCGCATCTGCTGGGGCTGACCCGCAGCGACATCATCCGTCAGGTGCGGCAGAAGTTCTTCGGCATCGAAGTACAGCGGGTGCAGCGGGGTCGTGACGATGTGCGCGTCATGGTGCGCCTGCCGCTGGCGGAGCGTCAGGCGATCTCGGGGCTGAGGGATGTGCTGATCAGCACCGGCCAGGGGCAGGTGCCGCTGGATGCGGTGGCGCGGCTGGTACCGGGGCAGAGTCCGGCGGCGATCTACCGCGTCGACCAGCAGCGCACCGTCAGCGTGGTGGCCGACATGGACAAGCAGAACACCAACACTACGGTGCTGAACCGCGACCTGGACCTGTTCCTGGCCGAGCTGGTGCGCCAGTATCCCGGCGCGTCCTACAGCCTGGAAGGCGAGGCGCGGGAGCAGCGCGAGTCTTTCAGCTCACTGGCGCTGGGGCTGGGCTTCGTGTTCTTCGTTATCTACAGCCTGCTGGCGATCCCGTTCCGCTCCTATCTGCAGCCGCTGATCGTGATGTCGGTGATCCCCTTCGGGGCGATCGGCGCCATCGTCGGTCACTGGATCATGGGCATGGACCTGACCATCATGAGCCTGCTTGGGTTGATGGCCCTGATCGGGGTGGTAGTCAACGACAGTCTGGTGCTGGTGGATTTCACCAATAAGCGGCGGCGTGAGCTGCAGGACGCGGGTGAGCACTCACATTTCGAAGCTACCCGTCAGGCGGTGCTGGTCTCGGGCGTGGCCCGCTTCCGGCCGGTGATGCTGACCTCGCTGACCACCTTCATCGGCCTGATGCCGCTGCTGTTCGAAAAGGCGGTGCAGGCGCAGTTCCTGATCCCGATGGCGGTCTCCCTGGGCTTTGGCATCATCTTCGCCACCCTGGTGACGCTGATCATGGTGCCGGTCAACTTCATGCTGCTGGAAGACCTGCGCCGGCTTGGCCGGCGCGTGTTTAGAGACAAAGAGCCTGGTCATAAAGAGCCTGGCAACATAGGGCCAGGCAAGACCGAGCCGGGCCGAACCGAGACACAGAGTGTTCACTGAGGCCTAGCCGGCGGCTGCCCCGGCGTCTTCTGCCGGGGCGTGGCCATGCTTGGGCGTCAGTCGCTGGTGCAGCCAGGCCAGGGCCAGCAGCGCCAGACCCAGTCCCATGAACGAGGCTACGCGCCAGAGGCCGGTCAGGTCGGACATGTCGACCAGGAACAGCTTGGCGACCACCACCAGCAGCAGCGCCATGCCGCCACGGTAGAGCGCGGTCTGTTGCAGCCAGCTGCCGCCGAGCAGCGCGCCCGAGGCGATGACCAGCCAGACCGCCGAGTAGGTATACAGCTCGCCATCCGGGGTCGGATTGGTCAGGCTCAGTTCGCCCTGCCACAAATGGCGAATCTCCAGCGAGATGAACAGCAGCCAGTTCAGTCCGGCCAGCATCGCCGCGCGCCTTCCCAATGTGCCCGGCAGTAGCCGCCAGAGCGCCAGCAGCAGCAGGTTCGGCAAACCGTAGCTGAGCAGCAGCAGGTTCCACAGCGGTGTCGGGCTGATCTCTGTGGCATGCCAGAGCGGGTTGTACCAGAGCACCACCCAGAGCAGGTAGTTGCCGGCCGCCGCCAGCAGGTGCAGAGTGGCGATCACCTGGTAGAAGCGCTTCAGATATTCACTGAGGCGGGCGCGCCACAGGTAGACACAACCGGCCGTGCCCCAGATCAGCGTATTGAGGCTGGCTTCGAGGAAAGAGTATTCATGGCGGAAGATATCGCCGTCATAGAGCCAGTAACGCACTTCGGCCGCCAGGGTCAGTACCAGCAGGTGGGCGCCTGCGCCCTGCAGCCAGGCCGCCATCTTGCGATCCTGACGCAGAATCCAGGCACCGGCGAAGGCGCAGAGGGTGGAACCACCGTAAGTCCACAGTGACCAGTGGCTACCGCTGTCGTAGGTCAGCAGCCAGGGGTTGAAGGTCAGGCGGCAGATCACCACTGCCAGCACCAGACGGATCACCCAGGGCAGCAGCTGCAGCCCGTAGCGCTGCTGCAGCAGCGACAGGGTGATCAGTTGTACGGCAAAGGCCAGCGTCAGGGTCGCGTCCATCAGCCAGATCACCGCCGCCAGTGACAGTCCCAGATGGGCGCTGCTGATCAGCAATACGCGCACCAGATCGCTGGTCGGCCGTTGCAACGCCATCTTCGACAGCGCCAGGTAGACCAGACCGAGAATCAGGGCCGCGCCACCCCAGGCCCAGTCGGCTCTGAAGGCGGTAAACAGGTAGTAGCCCAGCGCCAGCATCAGCAAGGGTGTAAAACACCCCAGGCCGACCCAGAACCCGGGGTATTCCACCCGTCGCTGCAGCAGCCAAACGGCGCCGGCGGTGTAGAGGATGGTGAGCATGACGAAGCGGGACACCAGCGCCGCCTGAGTAGCCGCGTCAGGCGGGGTGAAGATCAGCTGATCGCCCAGATAGCTCAGCATCGGCATGACCACGGCCAACGCGGTCGCGAGCAGCATCAATGCCGGCAGCGGATTCAGGATCGGCCGTCGGCTGGCCGCCAGCAACAGCAGTGCCGGCAACAGCAGCAGCGTCGGATAGCTGCTGGCTGACACTGTCTCTATGGCCAGAGTATAGCCCTGCGCCAGCGTGATCAGCACCAGCGCCGGAATGACCGGCCAGTGGCGGGCGGCGCGCACCTGTTTCAACAGCTGCAGCCAGTGTTCGACCGGCTCATCTCTGCGCTGCAGCAGCCAGTCATAGCCGGGCACGGCGAGGAACATCCAGGCCAGCGCCAGCAGATAGAGCGAGCGCACGCCGTCGGCGGGGTGAGTGCCCAGACTTAGCAGCCACCAGCCCAGGCTGCCGATGATGACGCCTAGCCAGAGCCAGCGCCGCTCCACATAGGCCAGCAGCCAGAGCGAGAACAGCGTCAGGATGCCGATATAGATCAGCGCCAGTTCGATCTGGCCCGAGCCGGTGTTGACCAGAAGGGGCACCAGGTAGCCGCCGAGCATGCCCAGCGCCGCCAGCACAGGGCCATGCCTGAGGGCCAGTGCCAGGGTGGCAAAGGAGACCAGCGCCATGGCGGCGAAAATCAGCCCAGGCGAGAGGCCGGTGAGCAGCTTAAAGGCGGCAAAAAGCGCGGCATAAAGGATGATGCTGGCGCCGCCGGCCAGGGCGGCGAAGACATCGTGCTGACCACGACTGCGACGCAGCCACTCGGCAACCCCGTGCAGGCCGACGCCGGCGATCAGGGACAGGATCACCCGCGCTTCGGGGCCGAGAAGTCCCTGCTCGATGGAGTAGTGCACCATGAACACCCCGGCCAGGCCGACGCAGATGCCGCCCAGCCAGATCATCCAGTTGGCTTTGAGGTTGGCGGCGAGGCGATCGAAGAAGCCAGCCGGCTCTCGGGTTACAGGAGGCGGTTTATAAGCGGGCGATGCCGGTTCCGTCGTGGAGGGTTCGACAGATGCGGGTTCCACTCCCCAGGCTGCATCGGCCGCCGTCCGTTCGGGTTCTTCGGCTTCAGGTGCGATTGCTTCGGGGACCTGGTCGGACCTGGCGGCGACAGGCGGTTCAGCCTGTGCACTGGTCTGATCCTGTGGACCGGGCACCGCTGGGGCGGCCGTTGCCTGGTCGGCGGCCGAGGGTGAGGGGCGCTGTTCCAGCGCGTAGACACGGGCCTGCAGCTGAGTGATGTGTTCGCGCAGGTGGCGGGTGACCACCCAGGCGCGTATGCCGAAGCACGCCCCGATGAATAGAAACAGGGGCAGGGCCACTAACAGCAGCCAGAGCTCATCCATAATCCACCTCGCCGAAATCCATATTGCTGCTGACCGAGCTGGCGGTCAGATCTCTTTGACTATACTGCAAGAGGCTCCCGCACAGAAAGACAAGAGCTGAAGGTGACGCATGATCAACCCCGTCTTGCCCCAGGTACTGAGCGAACTGCGCCAGCACCCTGAAGGGGTCAGTGAGTACTACCTGATGCGGACACTGGACCGGCAGCATGCATTTGACACGCTGGATGCGGATGGCCTGCTTGCGCTGTTTCGCAAGCACTTCATCATCATGAATGCCCTCTATGACCTGCAGGACATTCTCTGGGAAGAAGAGGGGCGGGTACTGAATATCTCGCCCATGCATATCGAGCTGCACAAGTCCCGTGACAAGGACGACCGTATCGAATCCAACCCTCTGCTCAGCGAGTATTACCTCGACTGGCACAACTTTGAGCAGACCACCGCCGATGATGTGGTGGCGCTGATGGAGATCGTCACCGGCCCTCGTCACTGAGGGCCGGCCACGCCTGTGGGGAATATCGTCTGCGCCTGTCCGTGCTCGATGAGCGCTCATCCCTGGTGGTCGTTCCGTTGCGGCTTTTTCCAATGACATGACTTGCCAAAGGCAGGTCTGGCGGTCAGACTCTGGCAAAAACCATCCAGGGATGGATATGTATGACAAGGATGAAAACGTGGCTGATGATGCCGCTGCTGTTGCTGGTTGTCAGTGTTGTTCAAGCGTTTGAGCGGGACAGCTTTCTGCAACACCAGTACCGTACCCAATGCCTGGCGTTTGCCGAGGATCCGGAGCGCTTTCGGCGACAGCTGGCCGCCGGGGAGAACCCCCAACTGCCCGGGGCGCTGGTGCGCCAGTTGCTGATGGGGCAAGAGCGGGTTCAGGGCTGGGCGCTGGCCTATCAGGGGCGGCGTGAATACGTGCTGGTGCTGGCCGAGGATGAGGCGCGCTGTGCCATCATTGCGCGCTATGCCGATGCCAGGAAGACCCTGAACTGGTTTGAACAGCTGGTGGCGACGCCGCCGGAGGGCTTCACGGCTGAGCGGCTTATGCCGACCGAAGGGGACCGGCGCCATGGGGGTGATGCACAGTTACGGCGCTGGGCCTGGCAAGGGCCCGATCGGGTGCTGGAGCACAGCCTGATGGCCTCGGAAAGAGACGATGTGCAGATACAGGCGATACTGTCTCTGACGCTGACGACGAAGATGGAATAATGAACACAAAACGCATGACACAGCTGATCCTGTGCCTGTTGCCGTTGCTGGCACTGCTGCCCATTTCCGCTCAGGCGGACGAGCGAGCGGCCTTCCTGCAGAAGGCCTATCTCTCCTTCTGCATGAAGCACTTCGATGACTACGGCGCGCTGCGCGGTATGCTGATTGCCCAGCAGCTGCCCAAGCTGCCGCCGCAACAGGCCCAGCATTTCTTGCAGGGGCGTGAAGGGGACGCCTGGCCGATTCCCTACCAGGGTCAGTTCGGCCAGTATGTGCTGGTCCTGCCCGAGGGAGACAACCTCTGTGCCGTCATGGCCCGCCGCAGTGATGCCGCCGCGACCCGTCGGTGGTTTACCGAACTGGCTTCTCAGGCGCCGGCGCCGTTGCAGACCACCAAACTGAGTGAGCAGGCGACGCAGACGCCTTTGAGCGGGGACGCACTGACCCAGTCCTGGCAATGGGCCACCGAACATGCTCCGCGCCGCCTGCTGTTGATGTTGACCACTGCCAGGGAGCCGGAAGCCGCGATTCAGGCGATGGTATCACTGAGCCTGAGCGAGCGCTGAGACTCATGTTAAGGCTTTCCAATGCGGTATCACTGGCGGATGACGAGATTGAACTGACCGCCATTCGAGCTCAGGGCGCCGGCGGCCAGAACGTCAACAAGGTGTCCTCGGCGATCCACCTGCGTTTCGACATCCGTGCCTCCTCCCTTCCCGAGTTCTACAAGGAGCGGTTGCTGGCGCTCAGCGATAATCGCGTTACGCGTGAAGGCGTGATCGTGATCAAGGCGCAGCAGTACCGCACCCAGGAACAGAATCGCGAGGATGCGCTGAATCGGCTGGCCGAGCTGATCCGCAACGCGGTCAAGGTGGAGAAAACACGCCGTCCCACCAAGCCCACGCGCAGCTCCCAGCGCAAACGCCTGGACAAAAAGAAGCAGCGTGGCAACGTCAAGTCGATGCGGGGTAAGGTACGCGATTAATGATCATAAAACCTGATCATTAACGGTCAACTTTTACCGTTCCTAATCGTTCCAATCGATACCAGAATAGCAGTCATCCATGATTGAGTTGCGCAGGACGCAACGGGAGACTTGCCATGACTGAACGCACGATCAAACGCCGTATTCCCGCCCGTGAAAGTCGTGATGGCGCCGGTGTGCGCCTGCTGCGTAGCCTCGGGCGCTCGGCGCAGCACCGTATCGATCCCTTCCTGATGCTGGACAACTTTTTCTCCGATAACCCTGACGATTATATTGCCGGCTTTCCGGCTCATCCGCACCGTGGCTTTGAGACCGTCACCTACATGCTGGACGGCCGTATGCGCCATCGTGACCACCTGGGCAACGAAGCCGTGCTGGAGAGTGGCGGTGTGCAGTGGATGACGGCCGGTCGTGGCGTCATCCATGAGGAGATGCCGGAGCAGGAAGACGGACTGATGCGCGGCTTCCAGCTTTGGGTCAACCTGCCCGCCGCCGAGAAGATGACACCGGCGCAATACCGGGAGTTCGCCGCAGCGCAGATCCCGCTCATTGTTGATGACGCCAGTGGTGCTCGACTGAAGCTGATTGCAGGCGAGATCGAACTGAACGGCCAGCATTATGAGGGGCCGGTCAGCGGCATCAGCCGTGAGCCGCTGATGCTGGACCTGTCTCTGCCGCCGCAGGCCCGCCTGACTCTGCCGCTTGAGGGCAGCCGGGCCGGATTCATCTACCTGTTCGAAGGCGAAGGGCAGCTGGGCCAGGAAAGGCTCCGGCTCAATGAGGCCGCCGAGTTGTCCGCAGGTGCCTGTCTTGCTCTGAGCGCCGGTGATCGGGGCGCGCGGATGCTGATTCTGGCTGCCGAGCCGATCGGGGAGCCCATCGCCCAGTACGGTCCCTTTGTCATGAACACGGTGGCGGAACTGGATCAGGCGATCGAGGATTACCAGCACGGGCGGCTGGTATGATAAACAGGGCGGCAGCCCGTGGGTTCAGATGCGGGCGGCGCTATTCCGCCCTTGAGCCTGGGTCAGCGCTTTGCTGTCTTTTTCGGCTTCAGCTGCTCGATCCAGCTCGGATTCAGCGAGGTCTGCTCCGGGTCCAGCCCCTGGGCCAGCAATTTGTCCAGATGGGCCTGGCTTTCCTGCTGCAGATCACTCAGTTCACTCTGGTTGTTTTCCAGCCGGTACATCTGTTCCAGCCCCAGATGATAGAAACGCATCACTCTCAGGGCGGTGGGGTTGTCCTGTTCCACGCTTTCCTTTACCGCATGCAGGATATTGGTCACGCTCATCAGGTTGCGCTTGAGCTGCCAGCCGTAGCGAGCCGAGTCCATCCAGGGCTGATGCCAGTAATAGAGCTTGAATATGCCGGTGGTGGCGATGATGCCGGCTACCACGCCGGCCAGGTTCCAGACAAAGTTGCCGCCGTCCGGGCTGCCGAACACGCGGACACTCAGTGTCGCCAGCGTCATCGCCAGTATGGCGAAGGTCGCCATCAGAATCAGGTTGCTCTTGCGGGTGTCCTGGCGGAACTGCTCGGGATCGCGCGTTTCCAGGGTGAAAATATCCGGCATGAAGGTCTCTCGCTCTCGGGGGAGCGTTGAGGTTAGCAGCAAACCCGGCGCAGGCAAACCGGATCGGGTGTGCGCCGATGCAGGTCATGAGCACACCGATCGATCCGTGATCCGGTGTCCGATGCAAGGCCCGCATGCATTAATAGAGAGGGCGGGCCTTCCGGGTGGCGCCAGCGGTTACTGACCGCCCTGGTACATCCGTCGCTGCATCTGCCATAGCTGCTGGCGCTGTTCGTCGGTCAATACCTCGTCCATCTCCTGCTGCAGCTTCAGGCGCTGCTCCAGCATATCCAGCTGATCCTTCTGCATTTTTCTGTGTGCATCCAGGATCTTGTCGCTGTCCGGTTTGCCGTCCCGCCACAGCTGCTGCATCTCGCCGTGATGTTGCCACATTTTCTGCAGGTGTTCCTGCTGCTGTTGCCAGAGTTTTTGGCGGATATGGTTCAGCTTCTGCTGTTGTTCGTCGTCCAGCGTCAGTCCCTGCTCGGGACCGCCCTGAAGTCCCCCCATCATCGGGCAGGGCATCATGCCCATGCCGCCCATTCCCATGCCACCCATCATGGGATCGCCGTGCATCATCCCCATTCCCATACCGTATCCCATCATGGGGCCGTAGCCGTACATCATGCCGGGACCCTTTCCCTGCATCTGTCCGGGCATATTGGCGGAGTTTTGCTGCATCATGTGCTGGTGGGCGCTGACCGGGGCCGCAATGGCCAGCCCCAGCAGCGCTGGCAGCAGGCGGCGGGTAAAGTGTGATCTGAACATGTCGGTTCTCCGTGCTTGATCGCTTAATCGTGGTCGATGCATCAAGCGTGGCACAGGTCGGCTATTTGGCAAGCCGGCGCTCGGTCTTGGCTGCAGAGTAACGATAGAACCGGGTTGCCGGCGGTGGCGTCCAACGATAAGTGATGCATGATTAACACTCCGGATGCAATTATCAGCCGATCAGAGGAGACGCCTGTGCTGACAACCATTGCCCGTTATACCTATCCCTACGAAGCCCAGATCGCCCGTGCGTTGCTGGACAGTGAAAGGATCCAGGCCTTTATTGCCGACGAGCAGACCATCAATATGCAATGGCTGTATTCCGATGCCCTGGGTGGTGTGCGGTTGCAGGTCGCTGCCGAGGATGCCAAGCGGGCGTTGCAGATTCTGCAGGAGGATCGCGAGGCGTCACTGGTGGAGCAGGAGGGGGAGGACCGCCCCCGGTGTCCGGTGTGTGGCAGCTGCAATACCGAATATCACCAGATCGGCCGGCGCTGGGCGTTTCTGGTGTTTCTGGCGATCGACTTTCCCCTGTTCAGGGTGCGTAACGGCATTCGTTGCCTGGACTGTGGCGTGATTACCCGGTTACCGCAGGACTGAGTCGCAGACTGCAACCTGACGCCGCTTGTGGCATAATGGCACGCCTTAAGCGTCATCCGCCCGCTGAGTTATCCACAGCCGGCCCCGCCTTCATTTTTCATGCGTTTTTACTGAGTTCTACAAGCGAGATCATTCCATTGCTGACCACAGCCAACATCACCATGCAGTTTGGCGCCAAGCCACTGTTTGAAAACATATCCGTCAAATTCGGCGACGGCAACCGTTACGGCCTGATCGGCGCCAACGGCTGCGGCAAGTCCACCTTCATGAAGATCCTCGGCGGTGATCTGGAGCCCTCCTCCGGTAACGTGTCCAAGGACCCGAACGAGCGTCTGGGCAAGCTGCGCCAGGATCAGTTCGCCTACGAGGAATTCTCGGTGGTGGATACCGTGATCATGGGCCATGAGGAGCTCTGGGCGGTCAAGTCGGAGCGTGACGCCATCTATGCCAAGGCGGAGATGAGCGAAGCGGACGGCATCCGTGCCGGTGAACTGGAAGCGGAATTCGCCGAGATGGACGGCTACACTGCCGAATCCCGTGCCGGCGAACTGCTGCTGGGGCTGGAGATTCCGGTGGAGCAGCATTTCGGCCTGATGAGCGAAGTGGCGCCGGGCTGGAAGCTGCGCGTGCTGCTGGCGCAGGCGCTGTTCTCCGATCCGGATATCCTGCTGCTCGACGAGCCGACCAACAACCTGGATATCAACACCATCCGCTGGCTGGAAGGGGTGCTCAACCAGCGCAACTGCACCATGATCATCATCTCGCACGACCGTCACTTCCTGAACAGCGTCTGCACCCATATGGCCGACATCGACTACGGTACGCTGAAGGTCTACCCGGGCACCTACGACGACTACATGCTGGCGTCCACCCAGGCACGCGAGCGCATGCAGGCCGATAACGCCAAGAAAAAGGCCCAGATCGCCGACCTCAAGTCGTTCGTCAGCCGTTTCTCTGCCAACGCCTCCAAGTCGCGTCAGGCTACCTCGCGTTTGAAGCAGATCGACAAGATCCAGCTGGAGGAGATCAAGCCGTCCAGCCGTCAGAACCCGTTCATCCGCTTCGAGCAGGCGAAAAAGCTGCACCGTATCGCGCTGGAAGTGGAAGGGCTGGCCAAGTCGTTCGACGAGGAGCTGTTCTCCGGTCTAAACCTGCAGGTGAACGTGGGCGAGCGCATCGCCATCATCGGTCCCAACGGTATCGGCAAGTCCACCCTGCTCAAGTGTCTGGTAGGGGATCTGGAACCCAATGCCGGCACGGTGAAGTGGTCAGAAAACAGCGAAATCGGCTACTACGCCCAGGATCATGCCCACGAATTCGAGCAGGATCTGAATCTGTACGACTGGATGAGCCAGTGTGGCCAGGAAGGCGACGATGAGCAGGTGATCCGCGGTACCCTGGGGCGGATGCTGTTCTCGCAGAAGGAGATCGACAAGTCGGTCAAGGTGATCTCCGGTGGCGAGCAGGGGCGCATGCTGTTCGGCAAGCTGATCCTGCAGAAGCCCAACATCATGCTGCTGGACGAGCCGACCAACCACCTGGATATGGAATCGATCGAGTCGCTCAACCTGGCGCTGGAAAATTACCCGGGTACGTTGCTGTTCGTCAGCCACGACCGCGAGTTCGTCTCCTCGCTGGCGACCCGTATCATCGAGCTGACGCCCACCGGTATCGTCGACTTCCACGGCAGCTACGAAGACTACCTGCGTTCACAGGGCGCCTGATCCTCTCCTGTGTTATCCGGCCCGGCGTCCTGCCGGTGCCGGATTCCTCACGAGGCCGTTGTTGACGGCCGCCGCTTGCCAAATTCCCGCCCCCATTGCAGACTGTTCGCGCAGTGCATGACACTGGCCACAACAGGCCAGACTTGTCGCTGAAGCCGTTGGTACAACCGGCTGAGGTAAACGTCACCCTCGTCACCCCGTTTACCGATGGATCAGCCAGCATTCGGCAGTGGAATATCAACAGGGAAGAATCGATGTTTCAGAAAAAGTCCTCATTTATTGGCAGTACCCTCGGACTGCTGATCGTCGGCGCCCTTGCGATGGTATCGCTCAGTTCCTGTACCAACCCCAATACACCGGCGGGCCACGAAGGCTATGTGTACGAAAAACCGCGGTTTTTCGGGGCCGGCGGTTACCGGGATACGCTCAAGGGACCGGCCAATTACGGTTTTTCACTCTGGCGCAACCAGGTGATCAACATCGACATGCGCCCCAGTACCTATACGGAAAATTTCAAGATCCTGGCTCGGGATGATCTCAATATCAGTTTCAGCTTCCATGCGATTCTGGCGATCAAGGCGGGGTTCGTGCAGCAGGTGGTGGAAGGATACGGCGGCGAAAAGTGGTATCAGCGCTATGTCCGCGAGACCTTCAGAACCTATGTCCGCGATGCCGTGCAGCGCTATGACAGCCGCGATCTGAAAACCCAGCGTGAGAATATCGCCATCGAGGTGACGGAAAAACTGCGCGCCTACCTTGAACAGACCCCTTTCACCCTGACGCGGGTGGTGATCGGCCACATCAACTATCCGGAAATCGTCGCCAATGCCGTCGAGAAGAGGCTGGCGGCGCAGCAGCTGCTGTCGGAGAAGGAAACCCAGAAAGCGATCGCCCGCAAGGACGCCGAAATCCGGATCGAGGAGGCCAAGGGGATCGCCGAGGCACAGCGCATCATCAATGCCACGTTGACCGCGAACTACCTGCAGCATGAGGCGATCAACGCGCAGCTGAAGATGGCCGAATCACCCAATCACACAACCGTGTATATTCCGGTCGGGACCAACGGGATTCCGCTGGTCAAGGAAAGCCGCTGATACCGGGCATCCCGGCCACTCATTCAACTTAATTTAGCAAGCAGGAATGGCAACACATGGATGAACAATCACCTTTGAAAATCAGCTCGCTGAACAAGGCCAAAATCGCCATTGGCGCGGTCATCGCACTCGCCGTGGGCTATGTACTGTCGCAGTCATTTTTCTATGCCGAGCCCGGCTATATCTATCATGTGCGTACCGTGACCGGTAACGAAGCGGTGGTGACCGAGATCGGCTACAAGTTCTATCCGTTCGGGCGCTACAACTCCTGGAAACGGGCGATGACGGTACAGGCGATCTCCGGCTCCAGCCAGGACGCGATCACCTCCGAAAAGGATGCCGACAACGCTTCGGCCAGCCTGCCGCCGCTGAGCATCATGTTCCTCGATCAGGTGGACGCACATGCCGAAGCGACGGTGCGCTTTTCCATCCCCTCGGATGAGGAGTCCTTCCTGAAGCTGGCGCACGAATACCGTTCACCGGAAAATCTGCTGCGCACCGCTCTGCTGCCGGTGTTCAAGGAAACCCTGCAGGCCAACGCCTCGCTGATGACGGCGGAAGAGTACTACGCCGGTGGCCGGACCGAATTCAACTCCGAATTCGAAAACCAGATGCGTAGCGGCATCTACCTGGTCAAACGTGAGGAAGTCAGGGTCAGAGCGGGCCGGACTGCGGCCGGCTCGGCTAATGTCGCACTGGGCACGGAGCAGGAAGAATATGGCGAGGATGCCAAGACCATTTTCGTGGTGCAGAAAGTGATGGATGCCACCGGTCAGCCGATGCGCAAGCAGCAGCGCTTTACCGACTACGGCATCACCGTGGTCTCGGCGCTGGTGACCGATATCAAGCCCAACCAGAAGTTCATCGAGCGCATGCAGCTGAAACAGAAGGCCTCTGCGGACCGTGCCATCGCCCGTGAGCAGCGGGTGCAGGAGGAGGAGCAGCGTCTGCTGGCCATTGCCCGCGGTGAGCGCGAGGTGGCCGAGCGTCAGGCCAAGGCGAAGGTGGAGCAGATCCAGAAAACCACCGAAGCCGAGACCGATAAGCAGCTGGCGATCACCCGTGCCGAGAAACTGAAGGCGGAAGCGGAGATCCAGCGTGAAACCGCCGAGATCAACCTGGAAAAGGCCAAAATCGAAGCCCAGACCCAGCGCACCCTGGCGGATGCCGAGGCCTATCAGAAGCAGGTGATTCTGGAAGCGGATAACGCCCTGGCGCAGAAACTGGAGGCGGAGATCAAGATCCAGCAGCTCTGGGCTCAGGCCTATGCCAAGCGCCAGGTGCCGACCAACGTCTTCGGCGGTGGCAGTGGCGGCGATGGTGCGCCGGTCGGCAACGACTATGAGACCAAGGCGTTCATGCAGCTGCTGACGCTGGATGCCGCCAAACGCCTGAACTACGATCGCGATCTGATCAAGGAATAACCCCTTCGGCGGCTGCACGGCAGTACCCCCGAGCTCGACTGGACTAACAATGTGCGGTCGGGCTCGTCCCATTCTTCCAGTCCCTTCTGCGGCCCGAGCTTCGAGCCTGGAGCGGCACGTCTTTGGTTGGGCACGGCTGCCCGGCATGCGATAATGGCGGTTTTCAAGCCGAGTATGCCGCCGTGTCTTCCTTCAACGATCTTCACCTCTGTCCGGAACTTGTCCACACGCTGGAAGAACTGGGCTACAAGCAGCCCACGCCGATTCAGGCCCAGGCGATCCCGCGCATCCTGGCGGGCAAGGATCTGATCGCCGAGGCGCAGACCGGTACCGGCAAGACTGCGGCTTTTGCGCTGCCGATGATTCAGCAGCTGAGCCGAGCGCCAGTCACCGGCGATTATCACGACATTCGCGGACTGGTGCTGGTGCCCACCCGCGAGCTGGCGGTGCAGGTGGGCGACAATGCGCTGGAGTACGGTCGGCTGCTGGGCATGCGGGTGATCTCCATCTTCGGCGGCGTCCGCTTCGATAACCAGATTCGCAAGATGAAGCGCGGCGCCGATATTCTGGTGGCGACGCCGGGACGGCTGCTGGACATGCTCAAGCAGAAGAAGCTCTCACTTGAACACCTGGAGATGCTGGTGCTGGACGAGGCCGATCGCATGCTCGATCTGGGCTTCATCCATGATATCCGCAAGCTGATCAGCTACATGCCGGCGCGGAAACAGACACTGCTGTTCTCGGCCACGCTTAACGGCCCGGTGGAAACCCTGGCCGAATCCCTGTTGCAGCAGCCGGAGCGGATCCAGGTGGCGCGTCGCAATGCCGCCAGCCAGCAGGTGAAGCAAAGCGCCTATGCGGTCACCAACGCCGACAAGACCGATGTGCTCAGCTACCTGATCCGTGAAGGCGATTGGCGCCAGACGCTGGTCTTCACCCGCACCAAGCGCCGCGCCGACCTGGTGGCGGCCCAGCTGCAGGAAGAGGGCATCAGCGCCCTGGCAATCCATGGCGATCGCCATCAGCGCGAACGGCTGGCGGCGCTGCAGGCGTTCAGCAATGGCGAGGTGCAGGTACTGGTGGCCACCGATGTGGCGGCGCGCGGGCTGGATATCGAAGCCCTGCCGCAGGTGGTCAACTATGACCTGCCCAACCAGCCGGAGGCCTATGTACACCGTATCGGCCGTACCGGGCGTGCCGGCAAGCGCGGCTGGGCGGTCTCCCTGGTGGCGCCGGAGGAGCGCCGCTTCCTGCAGGCGATCTCGACGCTGATCGGCAAGCCGCTGCAGATTCAACCAGTGCCGCGATTCGAGGATGGCCGCATGATCGAAGGCGCGCCTCTGGTCGAGAAAAAGGCGGGCAAGAAGGCCGGTTCCGGGAAAGGGCCTAAGCCCAAGCTACAAGCACCGGACCCCAGTGGCAAGGTTCAAAAACCGGCCCGATCGGCCGGCCGGCGCTCGCTGTTCTCCGGCTGATCCCTGTGGCTGACAGGGAGCTGTTGGCTTTGCTACCAAGGAAGGAGCCTGAGTCAGTTGAACTGATCGTTAAACCGTTGCGAGAATGAACAGAGATCTCCTTCCAGGTGAGCCCATCATGATGACAACAACAAGGTATGACAGGCGCTGGCTGGGTCGCTTCACGATTGTGGCTCTGGCTTACTATGTGGCAGGGCAGGTCGGGCTGTCCGTACCCTTTGTCGATACCCACATCACCCTGATCTGGGCGCCCACCGGTATTGCGCTGGCGGCTCTGATGCGCTGGGGAGTTTCGCTGTGGCCGGCCGTCTGGCTGGCCGCATTCGGCGTCAACCTGTCCATTGGCAGCTCTCCCTGGCTGGCCGGTGGCATCGCCTGTGGCAACCTGCTGGGACCGGTTGTCGGTGCCTGGCTGTTGCGGCGCCATGGCTTCAACCCCCTGATGAACCGACGCCAGGATTTCTTGCTCTATCTGCTGCTGGGTGTGGTCGGCGCCATGCTGATCACCTCGGTGAATGGGACGTTCCAGCTTTGGCTGGCGGGGGTCATATCGGCCGCTGACCTGCCCAGAGCCTGGTCTGTCTGGTGGCTGGGGGATGGCATGGGGGCTTTGATATGCGGTGTTCCCCTGTTGACCTTTCGCTGGTCCAGCCTGAAAGCAACGCTCAGCGGCCATCGCGGGGTGGAGCTGGGGATGGGTACGCTGCTCCTGCTGTTGGGCGGTGCCCTGATCTTTACCGGGCCGGTCAACAATCAGGCCCTGTACCATCCGATTCTATATCTGCCGTTCTTCCTGCTCTCCTGGCTGGCGATCCGAGGGGGTGTGGCGGTCGCTTCCGGTGCTGCGCTGCTGCTGTCGGCACAGGCGGTTTGGGCTACAGCTCAGGGCAGCGGCCCCTTCCTCTCTGACGATGTGCATTTCAGTCTCGCCATGCTCTGGGGATATATGGCGACGGCCACCATCATCCCCGTGCTGATTACGGTGCTGGTTGGTGAGCTCGGAGTAAGTCAGCGGCGTCTGGCACTGGCCAGTCTGGGCGCCGAGCTGGGCATGTGGGAGTGGAATCTGGATGATGACCGTATCGACCATGCTCAGGAGTCTCCTTATCTGAGCCAGTTGCACTGTGCGACCAGTGGGCAACTGTTGCGTGACCTCATGCACCCCGAGGATGTGCCTGTCTTCGAGCAGCACCTTAAACAGCATCTGGCCGGGCAAAGCGAACTGTTTGAAGCGGAGTGCCGTTTCAAAACCGAGGATGAGGCTTGGGCGTGGGTACTGATGCGGGGCCAGGCGGTCGAGTTCGGTGATATGGGCGAGCCCAGCAAAATGGCGGGGACCATGATCGACACCAGTGCCCGCAAGCAGGCGGAAGCGGCCCTGCTGGACAGCCAGGCGCAGCTGCAGCAAAGCGAAGAGCGCTATCGCCAGCTGCTCAGCAACTCACCGGTCGGCATTCTCAATTATGACCGGGGCCTGAGGGTGACCTATGTCAACGCCCGCTTTGCCGAGATCATGTCGGTCCCCATGGAGTACATGCTGGGTTTGAACTGCCACGACCTGAGCGACCAGAGCGTCATCCCCGCGCTTCAGGGCGCGCTGGAAGGCCAGCGTGCACATTATGAAGGCCAGTACCGCACCAGCTATGGCGGTATCCTGCTGTGGATCTCGATGCGTTGTGCACCGGTGAAGAATGAGGCCGGTGATATTGTCGGAGGCATTGCGCTGGTCGAGGATATTACTATTCGCAAGCGGATCGAAGCCGAGGAGCTGCGCCAGCGTCAGGGGTTGGCGGCCCTCAACGAGGTGGCGGCCCTGACGCACCTGCCGTTTCAGGAACAGCTGCGACAAGCGCTGCAGATCGGCAATGAACACTTCGGACTGAGTTGCGGCATCGTCAGTGAGGTTGCCGGACAACGCTACAAGGTGCTGGCGCATGCCTCACCGCCTGATACGCTGACCGCTGGGCAGTGTTTCGAACTGGGTAACACCTATTGCGATATCACCCTGAAATTGAACGATGTGCTGGCCATCTCGAAGATGGGGAGTTCGTCACATAGTCGGCATCCCTGCTACCGGGTTTTTCAGCTTGAGTCCTATGTGGGCGCGCCCGTGTATGTGGATGATCAGGTCTATGGCACGGTGAATTTCTCGGGTCCCGAGGCCTATGAACGGGCGTTTGATGATAACGACCGGGAGTTCATGCGGTTGTTGGCACGCTGGATAGGTTCGGCTGTCTCACAGGATCGGAGCCGTCGGGCTTTGGTGGCCAGTGAGCAAAGTATGAAAACGATCATCGAAACCGAGCCCGAATGCGTCAAGGTGATGTCGCCGCAGGGGGAAGTACTGCAGATGAACACGGCCGGGCTGGCGATTCTGGAAGTTGATAGCCTCGAACAGGTCAACCAGGCGGGGGTGCTCAGCTTCGTGGACCCGGCGTATCGCGATCGTTTTACGGCGCTGAACCAGCAGGCGCTCGAGGGGGGGGGCGGTGTACTCGAATTCACCGTAACCGGGCGCCAGGGGCGGGTTCGCTGGCTGGATACTCATGCCGCCCCGCTGCGTGACAGTGAGGGCCGGATCACGGCCGTGCTCTCGGTAACGCGCGATATCACCCAACTCAAGCTGCAGCAGCAGAAATTGGAACAGATGGCGCACTACGACAGCCTGACCGGATTGCCGAATCGAACGCTGCTGTCCGAACGCATGATACACGCGGTAGCGCAGGCGCATCGTCAGGGGGCGGGTTTTGCCGTCTGTTATCTCGACCTGGATGGCTTCAAGGAGATCAATGACATCCTGGGGCATGATGCCGGGGACCAGGTGCTCAGGGTGGTGGCCCGTCGACTGATTGAGACCCTGAGGGAGGTCGATACAGTGGCGCGTCTGGGGGGGGACGAGTTCGTGTTGCTGCTGAGTGAAATTTCCGTTCAGGATCAGGTGAAGGTGACGCTGGGGCGTGTGCTGGAGCAGATTGAAGCCCCGATCGTCATTCAGGGGCAGGCCTGTCAGGTGTCCGCCAGCATCGGTGTGGCCCTCCACCCGGAGGGTGGTGAAGACCCTGAAACCTTGCTGTGCCATTCCGATCAGGCGATGTATGCCGCCAAGAAAAAGGGCAAGAATCGCTACCGTTTCTATCAGGCGGGCGCGTCCCACTCCTGATTCGGGGGTGTACACTATGGGGTTTTCAACCAGCGCAGGAGGCGGCATGACACCAGCCATCAACATGGCTCGCAAGGCCAAAATCAACCACCGGATTCACGAATATCAGCATGACCCGTCCAGTGACTCTTACGGCACCGAGGCCGTGGAAAAGCTGGGTTTGGCACCGGAACAGGTGTTCAAGACCCTGGTGGTCAGCCTGGATGGCAAGGCGCTTGCCGTGGGCGTGGTGCCGGTTGCCGGCAAGCTCAATCTGAAACAGATCGCCAAGGCGGCGGGGGCCAAAAAAGCGGCCATGGCCGACCCGGTCGAGGTCGAACGTGCCACCGGTTACGTGTTGGGCGGCGTCAGCCCGCTGGGGCAGAAGAAGCGCCTGGCTACCTTTATCGACGCCAGCGCCCAGCAGTTTGCTACTATCCATGTCAGTGCCGGTCGTCGTGGCCTGGAGATCGAGCTCGCCCCTGAAGACCTGAGTCAGTTGACTTCGGCCCGCTTCGCCCCCATCGCGGGTTGAAGTTTTGTTCTCTCCGTAGCGGCTGGGCCCGAAGGCCGTTCTAGGCCTGTTCAATCTGTTCCAGCCACTGCCTCAATTGTCGCTCAAGTTGCTCAGGCTGGGCCACCTTGGCCACCAGTTCCGCTTCCCGTTGCAGCAGTTGCTCCGTGACCCTTTCAATCACCGCCTTGCCCTGAATTGTCAGGCCGACCAGACGACTGCGGGCATCTTCCGGGTTGGCTGGGCGCTCGATCAGCCTCTTGTCTTCCAGTCGGGCCAGAATCTTGGTCATGCCGCCTGAGCTCACCAGCAGCTTGCGATACAGCTCGGTCGGGGTGATACGGTAGGGGGCCGGGCTGTTGCGCAGGGCGCTGAGAACTTCAAATTCGGTGCCCTGCAGTTGGTATTGCTGGAACAGCTCCTCGGCCAGGCGGCTCAAGTGTTCATGCAAGCGGTAGATCGCCGGGGCAATCAGGCTGACCCCGGTCGAGACTTCAGGCCAGTGCTCCTGGGACACATCAAACAACTCGGTAAAGCTGACACGTTCACGGTGCATAAGTGATCCTTGTATTTATCTTTCCAGAAAGATAATATCACGCCAAAGTGTCTTTCTGGGAAGATAAAATGGCGTGGATCTATCTGGTGCTGGCGGGCGTGTTTGAAGTGGGTTTTGCCGTCGCCCTGAAGCAGTCGGAGGGACTGAGCAAGCTCTGGCCGTCGTTGACCTTTGTCATTCTGGGGGGCTGCAGTTTCTTGCTGCTGACGCGGGCGATGGCCAGCATCCCGTTGGGAACGGCCTATGCCATCTGGACCGGTATCGGCGCAGTGGGGACGGTGTTGGTGGGTATGCTCTGGTTCGGGGACCCGGTCAGCGGCCTGCGGCTGTTTTTTCTGGCGTTGCTGCTGTGTTCACTGGTTGGATTGAAGCTGGTGTCCTGAGGCAGCGCCCCCGGTTGCGTTGTCCGTCGGGGGCGCTGCGGCCGTTATTCGATCGCGTCAGGCGATTCCGGCAGGATCTGGCCGCCGTCGACGATGATCTGCTGGCCGGTAATGAAGCGAGCTTCCGGCGAGGCCAGGAAGCAGGCCGCGTGGCCGATATCCTCGGGTTCACCCAGGGTATGGGTCGGGATCGCCGCGCGCATCTGGTTCAAGTAGGTCTCACCCTGGTCGGCCAGTCCTTCGGTGAGGATATTGCCCGGCATCACCGCGTTGAGGGTGATGCCCTGGTTGGCCACTTCCAGTGCGGCACTGCGCATGAAGCCGAGCTGGCCGGCCTTGGATGCGCCGTAATGGCTCCAGCCCGGGAAGCCGGTGATCGGGCCGGTGATGGAAGAGGTGATGACGATACGGCCATAGTTTTGGGCACGCATCGGCTCCAGCGCCGCCTGCACCATCAGGAACATGCCCTTGAGGTTGATGTTCTGCACCTGGTCCCAGTCCGCTTCGGTCATGCTGTCCAGGCGTGCCTGGGGGAAGATGCCGGTATTGGAGCAAAGAATCTCCAGTCGGCCGCCGAGGCGAACGGCCTCGGCCACGGCGGCTTGGCAGTCCGCCTGAGAGGTCACGTTGCAGCGCACGAAATGGCCATTCAGTTCGCGGGCCGTGGCCTCGCCCTGTGCGGCATCGATATCGGCGATTACCACCCGGGCCCCGGCTTTGGCCAGTGCCTGAGCGATGCCCTTGCCAATCCCCTTGGCGCCGCCGGTGATCAGTGCGGTTTGTCCAGTCAGTTCAAACATCATTCATCTCCTTGTTTCTGTTGCAGTTAAGACCCATGGAAGCGGTTAAGGTTCGCGACGTCAACGGCAACAGTGCTTATGCTGAGCTGGATCAGTGAACAGTGTCGAGAGGAGTGGGGCAGCAGCGGGGCAGGGGGGGTAAATGAGGCCCGGCCATCCGGGCCCCGGGCTTCAGCTTCAGGCGAGTTTGGGTTTGAAGGCGGCGCAGGCTTCGGTGGCGGTGGCCGTGGACAGGTTCTTGTCCAGATCACCGGCCAGCGCCTTGGAGACGCGATCATCCATGGCGCCACGCAACAGGCCCAGGAAGTGGGGCGGGGCGGCCATGTAGAACTGGCGGATACTGTTGTCGTTCAGGGCATGGCGCACCTGGTCGATCACCTCACGGGCGAAGCGCTGATCTTCGGCCTGGCGAGGCGTGACTTTTTCCTGCATGCCATGGGTACCGCTGCTGCCGGCATTGGTCTGGGCGCCGGAGGCATCACTGGCCAGGGATGACTCGGGGGCGCGTGCGGCAGGATGGACCAGGGTGTGGATCTCTTCAGCCATATCCCGAGGGGTGTTTTGCTGGAAGATGCGCGCCTTGGCGGCATCGGCAACGACATACCAGGTAGCCATATTGGTTCTCCCGCTATTTGAAAACTGAGTTGATGCAGGTTTGCCCTGCCATGACTCAAGTATTGTTCAAATCCGGGAATAGGAAAGCGGCGGGAATAAAACGGGGCCAGCGGCTGCCGGCCCCGAGGTTGGATCAGGAGCGTAAAATCAGACGCGCGGGATCAGAGCGCCTCGATCTTGGCGTACTGCTCCTTCAGCTTGTCGAACGCCTCCTGAGCATCGGCGATCTTCTGCTTCTCCTTGGCGACAACGGCTTCCGGCGCGTTGGCAACGAACTTCTCGTTGGAGAGCTTGCCTTCGACACGCTTGATCTCGCCGGTGAGGCGATCCAGTTCCTTCTGCAGACGCGCCAGTTCGGCGTCCTTGTCGATCAGGCCCGCCATCGGCACCAGTACTTCCATCTTGCCGACCAGCTTGGTGACGGACATCGGGGCTTCCTCGTCCGCTTCCAGCCACTTGACCTCGCTCAGCTTGGCCAGCTTGGTCAGGGCGACGTAGTTTTCCTGTACGCGGCGGAAGTCTTCGTCGCTGCCGTTATGCAGCAGCACTTCCAGCTCCTTGCCCGGACCGATGTTCATTTCGCCACGGATGTTGCGCACGCTGACGATGACGTCCTTGAGCCATTCGATATCGGCTTCGGCCGCTTCGTCGATCAGCTCGGCCACCGGTTTCGGGTAGGTCTGCAGCATGATGGTGTCGCCATCCTTGCCGGCCAGGCCCTTGATCTGCTGCCAGATCTCTTCGGTGATGTACGGCATCAGCGGGTGCGCCAGACGCAGGATCGCTTCCAGTACGCGTACCAGAGTGCCGCGAGTGCCGCGACGCAGAGCCGCCAGGCGCTCCTTCTCTTCGGCGGTTTCGCCTTCGGACTCGTCCCACAGCACCGGCTTGGACAGCTCCAGGTACCAGTCGCAGTACTGGTTCCAGATGAAGTCGTACAGGGTCTGAGCCGCCAGGTCGAAGCGGTACTCGTCCAGATGCTTGATCACGGTCTCTTCGGTGCGCTGCAGGCTGCTGATGATCCAGCGATCGGCCAGGGTCAGCAGTACTTCTTCATTGTTCTGGGCGCAGTCCTGACCTTCGGTGTTGCTCAACACGTAGCGGGCGGCGTTCCAGATCTTGTTGCAGAAGTTGCGGTAACCTTCAAGGCGCTTCATGTCCCAGTTGATGTCGCGGCCGGTGGAGGCCAGCGCTGCCAGGGTGAAGCGCAGGGCGTCGGTGCCGTGGGCGGCGATGCCTTCCGGGAACTGCTTCTCGGTGCGCTTGCCGATCTTCTCGGCCAGCTGCGGCTGCATCATGTTGCCGGTGCGTTTTTCCAGCAGATCCGGCAGGCTGATGCCGTCGATCATGTCCAGCGGGTCGAGTACGTTGCCCTTGGACTTGGACATCTTGTCGCCGCTCTCGTCGCGGATCAGGCCGGTGACGTAAACGTTCTTGAACGGCACCTGCGGCTTGCCGTCTTCGTCCTTCATGAAGTGCATGGTCATCATGATCATGCGCGCCACCCAGAAGAAGATGATGTCGAAGCCGGTGACCAGCGTATCGGTCGGGTGGAAGGTCTTCAGGCGCTCGGTGTTTTCCGGCCAGCCCAGGGTGCCGAAGGTCCACAGCGCGGAGCTGAACCAGGTGTCCAGTACGTCGTCGTCCTGGCGCAGTTCCAGTTCCGGGTCCAGGTTGTACTTCTGACGGGCGGCGTCCTTGTCGGCGGCCACGTACACATTGCCGTCGGCATCGTAGAACGCCGGGATACGGTGGCCCCACCACAACTGACGGGAGATGCACCAGTCTTGAATGTCGCGCATCCAGGCGAAGTACATATTTTCGTACTGCTTGGGCACGAACTTGATGTCGCCGTTCTCGACCGCCTCGATCGCCGGCTTGGCCAGGGTCTTGGCATCGCAGAACCACTGGTCGGTCAGCATCGGCTCGATCACCACACCGCCACGGTCGCCGTACGGAATGGTCATGTTGTTTTCTTCGATCTTCACCAGCAGGCCGGCGGCTTCCATATCGGCCACCACGGCCTTACGCGCGGCGAAGCGCTCCAGGCCCTGATAGGCTTCCGGCAGGCTCGGATCGATCTCTTTATTGTCGCTGCCGTCGGTGTTGAATACCTGGGCTTCCTGGCGGATATGGCCGTCCAGGGTCAGCACGTTGATCATCGGCAGGCCGCAGCGCTTGCCGACTTCGTTATCATTGAAGTCGTGCGCCGGGGTGATCTTCACGCAGCCGGTGCCCTTTTCCATGTCGGCGTGTTCGTCGGCCACGATCGGGATGCGACGGCCGACCAGCGGCAGTTCAACGAACTGGCCGATCAGATTCTGGTAGCGTTCGTCGTCCGGGTTCACCGCCACACCGGTATCGCCGAGCAGGGTTTCCGGGCGAGTGGTGCCGACCACGATGTGGTCTTCACCGGCTGCGGTTTTGACGCCATCGGCCAGCGGGTAGCGCAGGTACCACATCTTGCCTTTGACTTCGCGGTTCTCCACTTCAAGGTCGGAGATCGCGGTGTGCAGTTTCGGGTCCCAGTTGACCAGACGCTTGCCACGGTAGATCAGCTTGTCGTCGTACAGGCGGATGAACACTTCCTGCACCGCGCGGTAGAAGCCGGAGTCCATGGTGAAGCGCTCGGTGGGCCAGTCCACGGAGTTGCCCAGGCGGCGCATCTGGCGGGTGATGGTGCCGCCGGATTCTTCCTTCCACTCCCAGATCTTCTCGATGAAGGCGTCGCGGCCCAGATCGTGGCGAGTCAGTTCCTGTTCCGCCGCCAGCTTGCGTTCCACCACCATCTGGGTGGCGATACCGGCGTGGTCGGTGCCCACCTGCCACAGGGTGTTGCGGCCCTGCATGCGGCGGTAGCGGGTCAGCGCATCCATGATGGTGTGCTGGAACGCATGGCCCATGTGCAGGCTGCCGGTGACGTTGGGCGGCGGGATCATGATGCTGTAGGCGTCTCCTTCACCGGAGGGGGCGAAGTAACCTTTTTCTTCCCAGGTCTGGTACCAGGATTTCTCGATCTCGTGTGGCTGGTAGGTCTTGTCCATTGGGGTCCGTATCTCTGATCTTGTGGCCGCTCGGATGGTTGCCGAAAGCGCCTGTGGCGTGCGTGTTGGCACGGGGCGTCGGCAGCTCGCTCGAAACCTGTCATTATACAGGCTGGAAGAAGGTGATTACAGGGTCGCGGAGCCCTGGGGGGCGTGTGTTTTTGTGTTTTGAACTGGGTGAGTGAGGAGAGCAGTAGGAGCGGCCGATTATAGCGGTTCATGCACCGTCTGGGATACTGTACACATTTCTTATCATCCATTGGGTTATTAAACCGGTGGCAATTTAGGACTGCCAAATCCGGCTGAAAGCCGCATGGTTGAAGGCCTCTTTCCGGCAGAAACCGCCGCCGGGTTAATACGATAGAAAGAACAGGGCGCCGCACTGATCCAGCTTCCTGTTCTTCAACGAGACTTTAGTATCGTTGTAAAATCTGATAGTGCTAATCAATACCCTGTTATTTCAGGGCATGGGGCAAAAAGGCACATTATAAGATTGGGTTTTCTCTCAAGCAAACTCATATTTCTATTATATTCATACTGAATGTTTCTAAGATTAATTCCAATTCTAGCGTATGCATTAATCAATGCTTTTGTAGCTCCGAATCGGCGATCCACTTTGTCAAGAGTTTTTCCAGTAACAATTCCAATTGCAATAGCTACAAGTAGTGGCGCTGTTGCTACAGATCCTATAATGGCGACAGAGCCTACAATTAGTCCAGCTGCAGCTGCTGCAATAGATGCCAAGCCAATTTTAATTAGGTCTGATGAGAGAGTTCCTAGGAGCTTACTTAAAGTATATGTGTCTTGTATTAAATATTCAAAAACTTCTAGCCCACAAGATAAAATGAAGCTAATGACAAAGCCGGATTTGGCTGGTTCAACAATACCTTTTGGTCCAATTGCTAACCTGACTACTTCGGGGTTTTTTACTGAATATCTAGTTCCTATAAATATCGATCGATTTCCAGGGTGGCCTTTAAATATAACATACTTTTTTCCATTCTGGTATTTTCTAACCTCTACTTGATTTGTTTCAAATCCAAGTTCGTTAATCATTCTTGATGCAGTTATAGCGTCTAAAGTTGGAGCTGTGTATGACTTCAATATTCCTTTAGCTTCTTGATATTCTTGAATGAGGGTGCTTGCTTCTATTAGTTGTATTATGTTTTCATGATTTCTTAAGTCATTCTCTAGTTTTTGTTCATAGTTCATAGTTCATAGTCACAAATCCTTATGTTTTATTTGCATATGCTACTTAAATTGCTTTTTTTAAGCCAATAGTTTGCTTTGTCTTTGTTTGGTTTAGTTGCAACTCCTTTGCAGTAAAAATAACTAATCATTATCATTGCTTCATTATGTCCTAGTTCTGAAGCGATTAAATAATATTTGAAAGCCAAGTTGAGATTCTGTTCTACTAATAATCCTTCATCATATATGCGTGCTAGCCTGTAGTTTGCATTGGGATCTCCTTTCTTAGCCTTTTTATTCCAATCATTTAAAATGTCGATTTTTTTGAAATCACTTAATGATGAAAATGTTATTCGATTATCTTTTTTTCGTTCAATGTCATTTGCTTTCCGGTCCCAGTCTATAGATAACATTAAGTCCTTATCAACGCCAACTCCTAGGCGGTAAGCCCTTGATAAGGGTTTCATTGAGGGAAGGAATTCGTTGTTAGCAGATAAGTAATAATAATTGAATGTTTTTTTATCGTCCCCACGGCTTTCTGAAATTAGGGCAAGGTAGAAAGTTTCCTCTCCATTACAGCAACCGATATTATCAATGAGTAACTTCTCAGAGTCATCTATTTTTCCGATAAAGTATAATCTTTTTGCCTCTTCTAAAAAAGGTTCGGCCGAAGATAGTGCTGATGTGCATATTAATAATATAGCGAATGATATTTTTAAAAAAAATATCTTATTTTGTTTTTTTTCAACGGTTTTAATGTGTTTCTCCATGTTGTTTTTTCCTTTTTGGTTTTTAAGAAGGGCTTTAGTCCTGGATTAAGGTGAGGGTTGGATGCTTTTACCTTTAGTATAAAAAATAGCGCTGAGGTTTTGAAAAAAGAAAAGCAGCCTTTCGACAGCTAATGGTATGGTTGCTGACAAAGGTAAGCCTAAATGTGCAGGTTTCGAGTCGTTCTTGGGAAGAGGCTAGAGGCATCTCGCTGTATCGGTAGCGACTGTACTCGTACATAAATATGCGGATCGCATTGGCGGGAGAACGAATATAGAGCAAATCGCGCTCAAGCAGCGCGTAGGTCCGTTTGACTTTGGTCATCACTCATTCCTTGAGTTGGTCATGCCGGGCGAAGCCGTCAGTAGGGGGAGATCTTAGCACACTGAGGGCTGGGTTCTATCCCAATGCTTGCAGCCGCTGTGATGGCTGGGGACAATGCTGTTACAGACAGCCACGGGAAACAAATACGGTGGAAACTAGCGAACCAGATATTCAGAGAGAGCCGAACAGGGTTGTGCTTACTGGGCCGTGGACACTGGCGAATCACCGCCGATTGAAGGACCTGCTCAAGCGTACACAAGTACCAGAAGGTGTTGTGGCGCTGGACGAGATTACCAAACTGGATACCGCCGGTGCGACCCAACTGGTCAAATGGCTGGGCATTGAGCGGTTAGAGCAGGCGCTTGCGCAGGAAGCCGATCTGCAGCCGGAACGTCGGGCACTGTTGCTAACACTGATCCGTGCTCTCAAGCGGGAACCGCCGCCGCCTGCTGCTGAGCGTGTCTTGACTATCGTGCAGGCGCTGATCCTGCTCGGTCAGCAGACGGAACAACTGGCGCGGCATTTCTGGCAGCTCAGCGGGTTTGTAGGCCTGGTGCTGCAGAGCCTGCTGGGCATTCTGTTCCGGCCGTCGCGCTGGCGCATCACGGCGCTGGTCAACCAGATTCACCAGACCGGCCTCAATGCGGTGCCGATCGTGGCGCTGCTGACCTTTCTTGTCGGGGCGGTGGTCGCCTTCCTCGGCGCCACGGTACTGGGCGAGTTCGGTGCCGAGATCTACACCGTCAATCTGGTGGCCTACTCTTTCCTGCGTGAATTCGGCGTCATTCTGGCCTCCATCCTGCTGGCCGGTCGTACCGCCAGCGCCTTCACCGCCCAGATCGGCTCGATGAAGGCCAACGAGGAGCTGGATGCGCTGCGCACGCTGGGGATGAACCCGATCGAGCTGCTGGTGATTCCGCGTGTGCTGGCCCTGTTGATAACCCTGCCGCTGCTGACGTTTGTTGCGGTGATGTCCGGCCTTGTGGGCGGGGCGCTGGTGTCGCTGGTGGCGCTGGATATCCCGGTGAACCAGTATCTGGGCATCCTGGCCGATGTGCCGCTGAAACATTACCTGGTGGGACTGGTCAAGGCGCCGATATTTGCCTTCGTGGTGGCGGTGATCGGCTGCATGGAAGGGTTCAAGGTCAGCGGCAGCGCCGAGTCGGTGGGGCGTCACACCACCTCCAGCGTGGTGCAGTCGATCTTCATGGTAATCCTGCTTGATGCGGTGGCGGCGCTGTTCTTTATGGAGATGGACTGGTGAGCAGGGAAACGATTATCGAAGTGCGGGGCGTGTGCAACCGCTTTGGCAGCAATGTCGTGCACAAGGACCTGGACCTGGATCTCTACCGCGGCGAGATTCTCGGCGTGGTCGGGGGCTCAGGTACCGGCAAGTCGGTGCTGCTCAGATCCATCGTCGGCCTCAACCGGCCCAGCGAGGGGGAGGTCAGGCTGTTCGGCCAGAACCTGCTGGCCCTGCCGGTGGCCGAACGCTCGCGGCTGGAGCAGCGCCTGGGTGTGTTGTTCCAGGGCGGAGCCCTGTTCAGCTCGCTGACGGTACGCGAAAATGTGGCTTTGCCGCTGATCGAACACGCGGGGCTGTCGCGCCCCGACGCTGAGGCGCTGGCCGAGGTAAAGTTGGCGCTGACCGGTCTGGCGTCCCATGCCGGTGACTTGTATCCGGCGTCACTGTCGGGCGGTATGGTCAAGCGCGCCTCTCTGGCGCGGGCACTGGCGCTGGACCCGGACGTGCTCTTTCTTGACGAGCCGACGGCGGGGCTGGACCCCATCGGCGCGGCCGACTTCGATCAGCTGCTGCTGACATTGCGCAATGCGCTGGGGCTGACCGTGTTCATGGTCACCCACGATCTGGACTCACTGTGGACCGCCTGCGATCGCATTGCCGTATTGTCGCAGAAGCGAGTACTGGTGGCCGATACGCCTGAACGGGTGGCCGATTACGACGATCGCTGGATTCAGGACTATTTCAATGGCCCGCGGGGCCGTGCCGCCTATCGAGCGGCCCAAGGGAGTTGATATGGAAACACGTGCACATCATGTGATCATTGGCCTGTTTACACTGCTTAGCCTGTTGCTGGCGCTGGGCTTTGGCGTCTGGCTGGTCAAGTCGGGCAAACAGGAAGAAACTCACCGCTACCGTGTGATCTTCGAAGAAGCGGTCAGCGGACTGACCGTGGGCAGCCTGGTGCAGTACAACGGCCTGAGAGTCGGTGAAGTGCGCCAGCTGCAGCTGGACCCGGCTGATCCGCGCCGTGTGCTGGCCGATATGGAGGTGAGCGCGGCCACCCCGATCAATCAGGGGACCAAGGCCCGACTGGCGATCGCTAACATTACCGGTGCCGCCAACATCCTGCTCAGTACCGATACCCCGGGGGCTCCTCCTCTCCCGGTGCCCGAGGATTCACCGCCGGTGATAGTAGCTGAACCTTCGGCGATCGGTTCTCTGTTGGGCAACAGCGAAGCCCTGTTTGCCAACGTCAACGAGCTGGTCGAGCAGGGGGCGCAGCTGCTGTCACCGGAGAACATCGATCGCATCGGGCGTATTATCCACAACCTGGAGCGCGTCTCCGATGAGCTGGTGGAGTCGCGGGCCGGCGTCGGTGAGACGCTGAACGAGCTGACCCAGGCGGCGCGCGATGCTCAAACGGTGATGCGGGATGCCAGTGAACTGCTGGCCAATGCCGATCGCATGCTGGCATCCCGGGGCGGGCCGATGCTGGTCGAGGGACAGAAGGCGATGCAGGCGCTGGCGCAGAGCAGCCAGCATCTGGAGCAGTTGCTTGGCCGCAACACCGGTGCGCTGGACCGAGGGCTTCAGGGCATGGCCGAGGTCGGCCCGGTGATGCAGGAGCTGCAACGCAGCCTGGGAACCCTGAACCGCATATTGTCGCGGCTGGAAGAAGATCCGGCCGGTTACCTGACCGGCAAGGCGCCGGCCAACGAATTTACCCCCTGAGAGGCTGAGCCGAGATGTTGAGCATGGTGCGACGTACAGGACACAAAATACTGCTGCTGGGAATGGTCGGGCTGTTGAGCGCCTGCAGCCTGCTGCCGGCGGCCAAACCGGTGCAGAGCTGGACGCTGACACCGGCCGCGAGTGACAGTGAAGGCGAGGTGCAGATGGCCGATCTGCGCATCCTGCGACCCCAGACACAGGACCTGCTCAGCGGCAGCTATCTGCTGGTCGTACCCGAAAACCTGCCGGTCAGCGTCTACAAGGGCGCGCGCTGGAGCGCCAGCATTCCCAACCTTTGGCGTGACTACCTGGTCAGTGCGCTGCAGAGCGACAGCCGCTTTGCCCGCATCAGCAGCGACGAGGTGCGCGTGGCGGCCCGTTATGAACTGGTCAGCCGTCTCGATGCCTTCCAGAGCGAGTACCGGGAGGGTCAGCCTGTCGTGGTGATGCGTGGCTACCTGCAGCTGGTGGACGCCGACAGCCGCGCGATCATCGCCGAGCGGGCGCTCGACCTGGCGCAGCCGGCCAGCGGCACGGAGATTGCCGCCGTGGTAGCAGCCTTCTCCGAACTGATGGCCACTTCCACCCGGGAGATAGAGAACTGGCTGCTGGACGCCCGCCCGGCGGATCAGCCCCATCCATAAACCCGGTCGCCCGGATTGCCGGGGATCTTTCCCGGCCAGGGTGGGTCTGATCGATCAGGCCCCGCATTCAATCAAGACTATGGTGCAGCGATGAGCTACAAGAACCTGACCCCCGAAGAGCAACACGTAATCCTGCACAAGGGCACCGAGCGTCCCTTTACCGGCCAGTACAACGAACACTTTGCCGCCGGCGTCTATACCTGCAAGCAGTGCGGCGCGCCCCTGTACCGCTCTGAAGACAAGTTTCCCTCCCACTGCGGCTGGCCCAGTTTCGACGACGAGATCAAGGGCGCGATCCGCCGTGAAGTCGACGCGGACGGTCGCCGTACCGAAATTCTCTGTGCCAGCTGCGGCGGCCATCTGGGCCATGTGTTCGAAGGCGAAATGCAGACGCGCAAGAACGTGCGTCACTGCGTCAACTCCATCTCCATGGACTTCGTCAGCGCCGAAGAGCTGGCGCAACAGCAGGGCAGCGAACTGAAGACCGCCTACTTTGCCGGTGGCTGCTTCTGGGGCGTGGAGCACCTGATGCAGCAGAAGCCGGGGGTGGTGTCGGTGGTCTCCGGCTACATGGGTGGCCATGTGGATAACCCCAGTTATGAACAGGTGTGCAGCAAGCAGACCGGCCACCTGGAAACGGTCGAAGTGTTGTATGACCCGGCGAAAATCAGCTTCGAAACCCTGGCGAAGCTGTTCTTCGAGATCCACGACCCGACCCAGGAAGACGGCCAGGGGCCGGATATCGGCCCCCAGTACGCCTCGGCCATCTTTGTCCACAATGACGAAGAGCGCGGTATCAGTGAACAGCTGATCGCCGAACTGGAGAACAAGGGACTGGATGTGGTGACCCGCGTGCTGCCGATGGCACCCTTCTGGCGCGCGGAAGAGTTTCATCAGGACTACTACGTGCGCACCGGCAAGGTGCCGTACTGCCATCGGTATCAGCAGCGGTTTTAACGCGGCCGATGAATCACGATCGGGCGGCTGGCCTGCCAGGGCAGCAGCCCGGAGCGTTCAGACCGATCCGCCTGTCTATCTGAGCTTCTGACGCATATGCACAAACCTCTGTTACTTCTGACGTTCCCCCTGTTACTGGCGTCCTGCGCGACCACGCCGCCGTCCAACGTGGAAAACGCCTGCAGGATATTCCGGGAAAAGCCCGATTGGTTTGATGCGTCCCTGGACGTCGAGCAAAAATATGGCTTACCGATTCAGGTACAGCTCGCCATCATGCGGCAGGAATCAAGTTTCAAGCATGATGCGGCACCCCCAAGAGATACGTTTCTGGGCATCCCGATGTGGTGGCGAGTGTCCAGCGCATATGGCTACGCTCAAGTGAAAGACGGCACATGGGATTGGTACAAGGACAAGACGGGGAACTGGGGAGCCGACCGTGATGAGTATGATGATGCCGTTGATTTCATGGGGTGGTACGCCGACATCTCTCAACGGACACTCGGTATCTCCAAGTGGGACGCGTACAACCAGTATTTGGCGTACCACGAAGGGCATACCGGCTGGAAGCAGAAAACCTATAACAGCAAGGGCTGGCTGGTTGGGGTGGCCAGAAAAGTGGACGCGAACGCCCGGATGTATGGCGAGCAACTCAGAGGCTGCAGGAGCAGCCTGAAGTCCTCATCCTGGTGGTGGCCGTTTTGAGTGAGCGGGTAAAGTCTGTCATGCGCACAGAGCAGACCTTCGCAGGAGTTAGTTGGTCGCTCAGCGCACCACGGGATCTGTGGACAAGCTGCTTTAAGTTTCTGTGGTTACATACAGTGTATTCTGGGCCACATGCCGTGGGTGCTTGTTTTGTCACGTGACCGTGCTCATTTGCGACTGGTAAAAGGCTGAAAAATTGTTCACTATCAGAAGGCTATGTACTGGCCGCTGCAGGATACTGCGCACGGCAAAGTTGCAAAACGCGCATGCTCGTTTTCACCGGAAGAGAATGACCGTGGTATCTCGACTTATCCTTTCTCTTCAGATACTTACAACAGCTCTCCAGTCTTCGACTGAGAGCAAATATGCGCATGCGCAGTATTAAAAATGTTAGCACCAATGAGATCATAGAATGCTTACCGTAAAAAGAACTGTAGAGCCAAACATCTTTTATAAAGGAGAGGCATTTCACCTAGCTGCAGTTGCTCTTTCTGATCTAAATGATCTTGAAGGAAGAGGAGGCCCTTTTATTGTTAACGCTATGTTCAGTTTGGAGTTGTATCTCAAGAGTATTTTAGGGGAAACAAAATTCGCTGAACCGTCAGAGTATTGTAAAGATGTGACTATTTACAATAAGGTATATTCTGAATCAATGAGAGGACATAGTCTGTCCAAGCTATTTTCCAGTGTTGACTCAGAGCTACAGAGAGAAATTGATTCAGCGTATAAACTTCAAGGGGTGAATATTTCAATAAGTGATTTTTTTGAAAAATATGAAAGTCACTTTGTGGATTGGAGGTACTCATTTGAGGGAAATGCAAAGGCATACAACAAAAAAGAAATACTAGGCGCACTTAACGTCATAAATGCCTCGCTAAAGAAACGAGTTTGAAGTGCTAAAAAGTTGCAGCACTTCAGCCGCTACGCGGCTCGGACCTCAATAAGCTACGCTTATTTTGTCCGGTGTGCAGAGCGTTAGCTTGCAAGAGGACATATGGAAGTAAAAAATGACGTTTTGAGCGATTACATTGATTATTGCCATGAACAATTGAATCGCGAATTTATAAACTGCAACATTCAAAAGTCTGATTTTATTTATCTATATCAGAGATTTAAATGTCGGATAATCCCTAAAAGAGTAAGATCTATAAACGAAGCTCATGGATTGCAAGTGCCAGAACACTTTCAACAAGCATATGAGCGGATTAAGGCTGACATTGTTGCTGGAAGTGACTTAAGAAAATATCAAAGCCGGAAGTTGAAGAAATTGGACTATGATGATGACATGCTGTCACATTGGGGGATTCAGCATTTTCATTTAAGTACCAATGTTGAATCGGACGGTTTTGTTTCTCGAACTGGTGATTTGCTATTTATTCATTTTACCAATTCAACTGCACATATACTTGGTATATTTAGTCATCGCTCATGGTGCAATTTGGACCTCATTGAGGTCTTGCACCGTAACTGGCCTGAGCATATGTCTCAGTTCAAGATGAACGGTGGTATGAGGCCGTTAACCGAAACCAACTACAAGACGTTAAGGAAAAAGAATGAAAATGCGAATATTGTTGTTGAGGATGGTACCGAGTATATAGCTCCGGGAATGGGGGTAGCTTCTAATGGTGCACCCATTCAAGCAACGTTTAACAGCTCTAAGTTAAAGTTCATGTTTAATGGTTATTTTGAGGCTATTGTCGACAATTTAGAGCAGATTTTGATTTGCTCTCCTGAAAGCCGGAAATTGTCCGAAATTACCATTGGTTTAGAGTTGAATGGCGAGTTAAGAGATTTCGTTTTTGTTGTAAAAGAAACTGGTTTTCGCTTCACTATTCCAAGCTAACAATCAATTTAAGAGGGATTCAAAACGCTTGGCATTTTTGCTTCTATTTCAAATTTAGTGTTTATGGCACAATGCTTTAGGTTCGGGTGAAGGCGTTGTTCACCCCTTAATTGGGCGTTATGAGTGATTTTCTATGAATGTGACAAGGAAGCCTGTTCATATATTTTTCATTGAGCACTTGCTGTATTCGGTGTATTTGTTCATTTGGCTGGTGTTAGCGGCTTTTGTTATACCAAAATTGTTGGTCCGTTACGCCAGTGTCGTGCCGCCAGAGGTCGCAATTTGGGTTTTACCAGCGTTCACGATGATCCCAATAGTTGCAGTTTTATATTTTTGGCTTCCTTACAGTGCGGTTCGGCTTTGGGTTGCTGCTGGTAACCACAATGACGGTATAGGGCAGTATGCGTGGCGTGTGTATGCTGCTGCTATTTTCTTAGTGTTCGGTTTTCTTGGGGTGATGACGCTGTTTTCTGCCGGCGATTTTTTTTGAACTCTTCCAGAAATCCCACAAGAGCTAAGCGGTGGGTCACCCCATCATCACAAGGCCAAGCACGGCGACTCCTACTACATTGCGGCTTCGCCTCCATTTCGTAGCCGCGCATGTTGTCTGGCGTTGATGTCCGTTATGGGCCAAACTGTGTAATGCGGCAATTCAGAGCCCCGCTGCTGGTCAGTTACCAGATCGCTTAACCAGGGGAGGGCTTTGAGTGCAAAGAGTCAACGCGCAACGCAAATAAGCACCTTAGGGGAGCTTTTTCCTCAAGCCAGGCCTTATTAAATGCAAAAAAAAACGGACCACAAGGGTCCGTTTTTTATCGCTTACTGAGCTCGAGGTTCAGATCGCGGAAATATTTTCAGCCTGAGGGCCTTTCTGGCCCTGAGTAACAGTAAACTGAACTTCTTGGCCTTCAGTCAGGTTTTTAAAGCCGGAGCCAGTAATCGCGCTAAAATGGGCGAACACATCCGGGCCACCGCCTTTCTGCTCGATAAAGCCAAAGCCTTTAGTTTCGTTGAACCATTTAACGGTGCCAGTAGTAGTAGACATAATAGTAATCTCGTTCAAAAAGTGTTTGAACACTGCAGCTAAAATGCTGAACGTGTTCGAATAATGCTCTAAATAATACAAGGACTTATGAAAACAGAACGAGGTACATACGTTTAGGCAGGACGTCGAAAAGGTGCATAAATGCAGGTGTTACTCTCAAGCAAGATCATCGTACGCTTATTATTGACTTAGTGATAGCTTTATTAAATTTATTTTGGCATTTAAATATAAACCACATACTTTTCAACTAGTTGGGTTACCTACGTACCACATATTCAACAATCGCTTCGGGCCGGCATGCGCTGGCCCTCATAGTGTGTTCGATACCAGTCTGTTCAGCTATAACAAGCGCACCGTCCAACTCAAGTCCCAAGCAGCCGAGTAACTATCCAGTAGTGTTGGTGCCGCTGGTTAGCCCCGTATCATGGCCAGTCTGTGCCACACACGGGGGCTGACTGGCGTCGAGCCTTGAGTGTGCGCCGCCGACCTGATGGACGAAATCCGATGCCTAATAAGCATCCTCGTCTGGCATCTTGCTGCCGGCATTACTTTACTCACGTTCAGCTGATGGCTCAGGTGCCACTCCCTTGAGGTACTTGAACAGATCACTATCGGTCGATAGTACCAGTGTTGTGTTTTGGCCGATAATCGATGGATATGCCTGCAAGGTACGGGTGAATTCATAGAGGGCGACGGCTTCCGGGCTTTGATTATAGGCACTGGCGTAGATCTCGGTGGCCTTGGCATCCGCCTCGCCCCGAATCTCCTCAACCTGACGATAGGCTTCGGACTGGATCTTGTTCAGGTCGCGCTCTCGGTTGCCCCTGATGCGAGCAGCCTCGCCATTACCCTCCGACAGAAAACGTTCAGCGATCTGGCGTCGCTCGCTGATCATTCGATCATAGATCTTTGGCCGCACGCTGGCGTTGTAATTAATACGCTTGAACCGGATATCGAGTAGCTCGATACCGAAGATACGGACCTTGTTGGCAGCAGCGGTGAATATTTCTTTTTCCACCTGCTCACGCCCCTTGTGGATCGGCACCAGCGCGCCGATATCCATCTCCCGTTCAGCCTCGGTGAGTAAAGCATCACGCAGAGGTACACGTGCCTTGGTGGTACGGATAATTTCGATAAGCTCATGCTTGGCAACCGCATTGCGAGTCTCGCTACCCAGAATATCGTCGAGGCGGGACTGTGCACTGCGCTCATCACGCAAGCGTAAAAAGTATTGCAAAGGATCAGTGATTCGCCAGCGGGCAAAGAGGTCGACCGAGATGTAGAGCTTGTCCTTGGTGGGCATATCCGAGGGGTTGCCATCCCATTCGAGGATGCGTTTGTCGATCGAGTTGACGCTCTGAATGAAGGGCAGCTTGAACTTCAGCCCGGCCTCGGTCACCGGCTCGCCAACCGGCTTGCCGAACTGGGTGATAACCACCTGCTCGCGTTCATTGACGGTATAGGCCGAACTGAAAATCAGGTATCCCAATGCGCCCAGCATCGCCACCAGAGTGGCCGGCTTATTCATGCTCATGGCCGCTCTCCTGTCTGGTTGTCGAGATTGAGCAGGGGCAGAATGCCGCCGACCTGCTCATCAACAATAATCTTGGTATGTATACCGGGCATCACCTCCTGCAGCGTTTCGATATAGATGCGCCGCAGCGTGACTTCTGGTGCCTTGCTGTATTCTGTCAACAGGGCATTGAAACGGGCGACATCACCCTCCGCCTCGTTGATGCGCTTGAGCCGATAACCGTCGGCTTCGCGAATACGCTGGTCCTTCTCCCCCTGGGCCAGAGGGATGACGCGGTTGTATTCGCGCCTGGCTTCATTGATAAGCCGTTCTTTTTCCTGCTGAGCCTGGTTTACCTCGTTGAACGAATCCTGCACCGGCTCGGGTGGGTTAATGTTTTTCAGCTGCACCTGGTCAATGCTGATGCCCATGGCATATTTGCTGGCCAGCTGCTGCATTTTGGCCAGCGACTCCGTTTCGATCTCCTGGCGACCAATGGTGATCACCTCATCGACCGTACGATCACCGACCACTTCGCGCATGACGGACTCGGAAACTGCCCGCAGGGTTGCCCCAGGCTGGCGTACCTCGAAAAGAAAATTGAAAGGGTCAGAAATGCGGTATTGCACCACCCATTCCACCAGAGCGGCATTGAGGTCACCAGTGACCATTTGCGTCTCCCGCTTTTGGTCTTGAGGACGTGGGCTTTGATAACGGTCGGTTGCGCCCGGCGTGGTAAAGCCAAATTCCTGTTTGAGCTGGCGTTTAACGGGCACGATCGTCACGATGTCGATGCCGAAAGGGAACTTGAAATGCAATCCGGGCGGCACTTCACCCATGTAGTGCCCAAAGCGCTGTACCACGGCCACCGAGTCGCTCGGTACGGTGTAATAGGCGCTCCATCCGGCCAACCCAAGTAAGACCAGTACCAGCAGCGTCACTGGGCCTTTGCGACCGCCTTTCGGGGCCGATTGTTTGACACCACCCCATACCGCCTTGAGCAAATCGTTCAGTTGGGCATGGGGGCTACTTTGGTTATTTGCTGCCATTGCCTTGCCCTCTCTGATTATTTCAGCCGTGCCGGCGATGCTCTTGGCCGCAAACATCAGTGGAGGTTCGCTGTCGATGGTGTTCCCAAACACCTCATCCCATCCGAAGTGGTGTCTGAGAGAGGTCACAAACAAGGCTGCAGGCATTTAGCTTGAGTCTAGCAGTAAACGCTATTGCCAAGTGGCCGTGCTCTAATGGGACGCTTTCATTTGTGAGCCGCTTCACGCGTTGCCCCAGATGCAGGCAACCACATTAAGAAGGCAAGGCCCGCCACTGCTGAAAAGAGGGATGCGAGGAAAATACCCAGCTTGGCACTGTCAATCAGGCTGTTGCCGAAAGACATATTTGCAATAAATAGCGCCATGGTGAACCCGATTCCTGCGAGTAAGCTGCCGCCAGCCAGTAAACGCCAGCTGAGCTCCTGGGGCCGAGTTGCAATATGTAAACGTATGGCAAGCCAACAAAACAACAGGATGCCAACTGGCTTACCCAGTACGAAACCGGAAAAAACGGCCAGAGTGACAGAAAAATCAAGGTCATCCAACGTCAGCGTCAACCCGGCATTGGCAAATGCGAAGAGGGGCATAATGACGAACGCTACCCAAGGATGTAGCCTGATCTCCAGGCGCTCCACTGGCGAAAGCGACTCTCGGGCCGCAACCTCTGCAATCTGTAAGGTATGTCTATCTTTTGTGGCCAGACTGCTTTCGCTGCTGACAGGATGTGCAACAACCTGGCTCAATATTGCATATAAACGCGTATCACTGACCCAGCGGCGGGCGGGTGTCATCAAACCAAATATCACGCCTGTGATGGTCGCGTGGATGCCGGACGCATCGACTGCAAGCCAAGTAAGCCCGCCCACTAAAAAATAGAGTGCGAAACCACGAAAACCCAGCGCAGCCATGACGCGTATTGCCAACATCCCAAGCGCAGCAACTGCCAACGTACTCCAGACAATACTGTTACTGTAGCCAATGGCCACGACAAGAATGGCACCAATATCGTCAAAGATCGCCAGAGACAACATGAATACGCGTAAGCTTTTAGCTACCCGAGGACCAATCAGTGCCAGGCAACCGATCACAAATGCTGTATCAGTGGCCATGACAGTACCCCACCCATGCTGTCCGGGTTGCCCTGATTGCAGCACAACGTAAATCAAGGCCGGGACGATCATACCGCCCAAAGCGGCTGAAATTGATAAAGCCGCTGCTCCAGGTCTGTTCAACTCTCCGAGTACCAGCTCGCGTTTAAGCTCCAAGGCGACAAGAAAGAAAAACAGCGTCATCAAACTATCGTTGATCCATTCGCGCAGTGAACGGGCAAACTCAAATGTGCCAAACTGAAAGCCTAAGGATGTTTCCCAGAAGTGCTCAAACGGCGCTGCCCAGGGTGAGTTGGACAGAACCAGTGCAGCAATAGTAAAAAATAAAAGTATGGCTCCGCTTGCAGACTGAATCTGCAAGAAACGCACAAACGGTTTCGTCAGCCGGTCGAGAATTTCCGTTGGTAACCGTGTGTCTTCCGTATGATCTTGCTGATGTTGTTGCCTGGCCACCTTGGAATTCCCAATAAGGAGTTAACCCAACTATAGAAGGTATCAACCGTTCGTGGTTAAACACGATGAATCAAGTAAACAAGACGCGTCACACGGATGACCTTTCCCGCTCCGCTACAAAAAGGCTACCTGAACGTTCGGAGCAAATGTCTGCTTTGTATATGGACTCCTCCTGTGTAGCAAGTCAGCCGTTTATCAGAGTAGGACGCGTAGGTATATTCGGTTTTTTGATGGAGACGCTATCTCCTAACCCACAATGTATGCGCACACCAGTTCCTAATAGGGCCATTGACCTCGAAGATCGCAAAACAGAGCAGGTTTTACTGGTGTTGATATCTCTATCTGACAATGGGCTCTCTTGCTGATCCCCACAAAGTTTGTCTTCCCACCACTCCTGTGCTGTTTCGGTGTCCACAGAGCAGCCTAAGGTCCGCTTCGGGCCAACCGACCCCATTGGCTGTACCCAACCTACTCGCTCTGCAGCGCCAGCACCGGGTTGAGCCCGGCGGCGCGGCGGGCGGGCAGTACGCCTGATATCAGTCCCACCAGTGCCGACAGCAGCAGTGCCAGCAGCAGATAGAAGGGATCGAGCTGGATCGGCAGGTCGGGCATCGCCAGTGCCAGCAGGCCCAGTGCCAGGCCGCTGATCAGGATGCCGACCAGGCCGCCGATCTGCGCCAGCAGGATCGCTTCGCCGAGGAACAGCCACATCACCTGGCGGCGGGTGGCGCCGATCGCCCGGAACAGGCCGATCTCGGCACGGCGCTCATGCACGGTGGTGACCATGATGGTGACGATGCCGATGGCGCCGACCACCAGTGAAATCCCGCCCAGCCCGCCGATCGCCACGGTCAGTATGGCCAGGATACGGTCGAGGCTCTGCAGCATCTCGTCCTGGGTGACCAGCGAGAAGTCCTCGACACCGTGGCGGGCGATCAGTCGCTGGCGCACCCGTTCCGCCATCTCCTGGGCGGTGGTGCCGGGGCGGTAGGTGACGTCGATCTCCATCACGCCGGTTCGGTTGAACAGGCTCAGCGCCCGCTCCACCGGGATGTAGACGATATCGTCCAGATCGAATCCCAGCATCTGTCCCTTTTCGGCCATGATGCCGACCACCCGGTAACGTTCACCGCCGACACGGATGAACTGCCCCAGGGCACTTTTCTCAGCGAACAGCTCCTGCTTGACCTTGTGGCCCAGCACGGCCCAGGGCTGTGGATAACCGTTGCGCCCGTCGGGCAGGGAGCGTCCCTGCGCCACTTCGAAGCGCCAGGCCGGAGCCATGTCGCTGCCGCTGCCGATGATGTCGGTGTAGCGCACCCGGTTGCCGTACTCGATGGCGCCGCTGCCCTGGACGACGGGCACGACATACTCCACATAGGGCAGCTGTTGCAGGCTCCAGGCATCCTCGACCAGCAAGGGCCGGGTGCTGGCCAGCAGGCCGCCGGTGCCGCCGGTCTGTGATTTGCCCGGGTTGATGGCGATGATGCGGCTGCCGAACTGGGAGAAGTTCTCCAGCACGTACAGGCGCAGCCCCTCGCCCAGCGTGGTCAGCAGCACCACGGCACAGATGCCGATGGCGATGCCGAGGATGGTCAGGCCGGCACGCATGCGGCTGGATTTCAGGCTGCTCAGGGTCAGGCGGAGATAGTCGGCGCTACGCATCGGTAATCCCCTTCAATGCCAGTACCGGTGGCAGACGGGCGGCCTTGCGTGCCGGTAGCCAGGCGAACATCAGGGCGACCGCCAGTGCCAGCAGTACGGCCCCGGCCAGCGCCCAGAGTGGTACCGACACCGGAAACTGCGGCCAGAGCCAGTGACCGGTCCAGAGCAGGGTGTAGCCGATCACCACGCCCAGCGCCGCGCCGATCAGTGTCATCATCAGCGCCTCGCTCAGAAACAGCCGGTGTACCTGGCGCTCGCTGGCACCCAGTGCCTTGAGCAGGCCGATCTCCGGTGTGCGCTGACTGACGCTGATCAGGGTGATGTTCATGATCAGGATACCGGCCACCACCAGGCTGATGGCGGCGATGGCACCCACCGCCAGAGTGAGCAGCTGGAGCACATCGTCGAACACGCCGAGCAGGCTGTCTTGAGAGATCAGGGTGATATCGCGTTCGCCCTGATGGCGTGCCTGGATCAGATCCAGGATCTCCGGCTTGAGGCTGTCGATCAGGTCGAGGTGCCGGACCTGTACGAAAAGACGGAACAGCCCCTGGGTGTTGAACAGCTGCTGGGCGCTGGCCACCGGTATTATGACGGTGTCTTTCATGTCGGTGCCGAAAGAGACGCCGCGATCCTCCAGCACGCCGATGATGCGGCAGCGCCGGTCGCCGGTTCGCAGCCAGCGCCCCAGTACCGGTTGCTGGTCGAACAGCGCGCGCCTGACATCGGAACCGATCACGCAGACCGCTTCGGCTCGATCCAGCGGCAGCTCAGGCAGCAGGCGCCCCTGGGCCGCGCCCAGCTGGCGGATGCGGAAAAATTCGAGGCTGGTGCCGACGACCATCTGTTCGCGGTTGCGGCCAGCGGCTTCGGCCTGGGTCAGGCCGACCACCAGCGGGGCCACGGCACGTACCCCCGGCAGTTTCAAGACCGCTTCGGCATCGGCCAGCGTCAGGTCGCGGGTGCCTTCGCCGGTCAATGGCGGGATGCCGCCGGTGGTCTCCTTGCGGCCGGGCAGTACGATCAGCACGTCGTTGCCGAGCAGGTTGAACTCCTCCAGCACGAAGCGGCGCGCGCCTTCGCCCATGCCGGTCAGCAGCAACACGGCGGCGACGCCGACGGCGGTGGCCAGCAGGGTCATCAGGGTGCGGAACCACTGGCCGGTCAGCAGGCGCAGGTTGAAGCGCAACAGGTCAGGGCTGCGCATCCTGTTCATCCTTCAGCAGCAGGCCATCCTGCATCCACAGGCGTCGTCGTGCCCGACGGCCCATGTGGGCATCATGAGTGACCATCACCAGGGTTATCCCCTCGTCGTTCAGTTCTTCCAGCAGTTCGATCACGTCCTGACCGGAATGACTATCCAGGTTGCCGGTGGGTTCGTCAGCCAGCAGCAGGGCGGGCTTGCGGATCACTGCGCGGGCGATCGCCACGCGCTGTCGCTGGCCGCCGGAAAGCTGGTTCGGCAGGTGGTCGGCATGGCGGTCAAGGCTGAGTCGCTGCAGCAGTTCGTCCACCCGGGGGCGGCGTTCGGCGGGCGGTGTGCCGGAGAGCACCAGCGGCAGTTCGATGTTCTCCCGCGCACTGAGCCGGTCGATCAGGTGATAGGCCTGAAACACGAAGCCGATGCGACGGTTGCGCTCGGCGGCGCGGGCTTCTTCGCCCAAGGTGGTCATCTCGACGTCGTTGAGCCAGTAGCGGCCGCTATCGGGGGTGTCGAGCAGCCCCAGCATGTTGAGCAGGGTGGATTTTCCGGAGCCTGAAGGGCCCATTACCGACAGGTATTCACCGGCGGCGATGTTCAGGTCCACATGGTCCAGCGCCTGTACCGGTTCATTACCCAGCTGGTAACGCTTGCACAGCTGCTCAAGCCGGATCATGGTGTCGGCACCACCCGGGCACCGGCTTCGGCGCCCGCCGTGTCCAGTGCCTGCAGGATGCGTTCACCGGCCGTCAGGCCAGTGCGGATCTCGGTCCAGGTCCAGTTGCCCAGCCCGGCCTCAATCTCGACCGTCTCCAGTACGCCGCGAGCTTCGTTGTAGCGCAGCACCCGGTTACCCTGCAACAGGGTTTCGGTCGGTACACGAAGCACGCTGTCATGCTGTTCGATGATCACCTCGATATCGGCGCTGTAGCCGACCAGCAGGTGAGCATCTTCGGGGGGCGGAGTGAAACGCACGTCGACATCCACGGTACGGGCCTGTTTTTCCAGCTCGGAGACGAACGGCGCGATCCGGGTCAGCTCGCCGGCAAAGCTGCGGCCGCGAAAGGCATCCAGCGTAATGCGAACCGGTTGACCAACTTCCAGTCGTGCGGCTTCCACCTCGTCGATCGGCGCACGTACATAGAGGCAGTTGTCATCGATCAGATCCACGGCCGGCGGGGTGGCCACGCCGGGCGGCGAGGGGGTGACATATTCGCCGATCTCGCCGTTGACCTCGGCGACTACACCGGCAAAGGGGGCCTTGAGGATGGTGTCGTCCAGCAGTACCTGGTGCAGTTTGAGCGTGGCGCTTGCCTGCTCGGTCAGCGCCCGGGATTCAGCGCAGGCCAGGGCCGCACGACGGGCTTCGGTCTGGCGCTGGTCGATCAGCTCTTCCGATGCCAGGCGCTCCTTGGCCAGGGATTCGGCGCGGCGTGCTTCGCGCCGGGCCAGGTCCGCGATGTGACAGGCGCTGGTGGCCTGTATTTCCCGCGCCTTCAGGGTGGCCGCGACCTCTTCAAGACGGGCCTTGAGGTCGTCATTCCACAGCTCCAGCAGTGGCTGGCCCTGCTCCACGTGATCGCCTTCGTCCACCAGCAGCTGTTCCACGCGTCCGCCCTGTGGCATCGACAGGCGAGAACGGCGGCAGGCCTTGACGGTGCCGGCACGGCTGTTGGCGGCGATCTGTTCGACCAGGCCGGGCTGAACCTCTGTCAGGCGAACTTCAACGGGGGCGGGGCGGTTAAGAAAGTAAAGGCCTGCTGCAATCAGGATCAGCAGACCAAGGCTCACGAGCAGCTTTTTCATCCGATGGGGCTCCTTGCGTCTCGGATGCAGTATAGGTGAGCCTGCCGGTGTACGGATTGATCGGACTCAACCGCGTCGGCGCATGTCGTGGTTCAGAATCTCGAACTGGTGTTCCCGGCAGCGGGCGTAGTTTTCACGCAGGCTGGCCAGTACCTCGGGGGTTTGCACCACGATCTCGACGATGCGTTCGAAGTCGAAGGCGGGATCGGGCAGGCGGCCGGACAGGTTGACGAACACCTGGCGGTGGTCGGGCAGCTGGTCGCCCCAGCCGATTTCGATCGGCGAGTCCGGAGACTGGCCCAGCAGGACGTGGGGCACAAAGCTTTCAGGCCTTGCGCTCCACAGCTGCTGGTCCAGCTGTCGGGCAGCGGTTTCATGCTCGGTGCTGATGAAGATCCTGAGGCCGAGCCCCAGGATCTTGTCACAGAGCCGGCACAGGAAGGCGGCCCGGCTGTCGGGGTCGCTGTCCGGCAGAATGTAGTAGTCTGCGCGGGACAACGCTTAGGCCTCGTGGCTGTGGTCGTGCTCGTCGACTTCAACCTGCTCGGCCAGGTCCAGCAGGTACTGGCTCAGCATCGGTACGCAACGACCGGTAGCGCCTTTTTCCTTGCCGTTACTGTTCCAGGCCACGCCGGCGATATCCAGGTGCGCCCAGCGGTACTCCTTGGTGAAACGGGACAGGAAGCAGGCCGCGGTGATGGTGCCGGCCGGGCGTCCGCCGATATTGGCGATGTCGGCGAAGTTGGAGTCCAGCTGTTCCTGGAACTCGTCCCACAGCGGCAGCGGCCAGCCACGGTCGGCGGCGAAGTCGCCGGCATCGAGCAGGGCGCCGGCCAGTTCTTCATCATTGGACAGAATGCCGGTGGCATGGTGGCCCAGGGCGATGATGCAGGCGCCGGTCAGCGTGGCGATATCGACCAGGCTTTCCGGCTCGTAGTTCTGTCCGGCGTAGGTCAGGGCGTCGCACAGCACCAGACGGCCTTCGGCGTCGGTGTTGAGGATCTCGACGGTCTGGCCGGACATGGTGGTAACGATGTCGCCCGGCTTGGTGGCCTGGCTGCCCGGCATGTTTTCGGCAGAAGCCACGATACCAACCACGTTCAGCGGCAGCTGCATTTCAGCCACGGCTTCCATGGTGCCCAGTACGCTGGCGGCGCCGCACATGTCGAACTTCATCTCGTCCATGCCGGCACCCGGCTTGAGGCTGATGCCGCCGGTATCGAAGGTGATGCCCTTGCCGACCAGTACGTGCGGTTTCTCGCCGGTCTCGCCGCCGTTGTATTCGATCACGATCAGGCGGGACGGCTGGGCGCTGCCCTTGCCGACGGCCAACAGGGAGTTCATGCCCAGTTCGGCCATCTCGTCTTCGCCGAGAATCTTGACGTTGAGGTCATCGAACTCTTCGCCCAGCGCTTCGGCGCGTTCGGCCAGGTAGCTCGGGGTGCAGATGTTGCCGGGCAGGTTGCCCAGTTCGCGGGCGGTGTCCACGCCGTTGGCGATGGCGACGCCATCCAGCAGTGCGCCTTCACCCAGCTCGGTGTCGTCTTCGCTGAGCAGAATCTGGATATTTTCCAGCTTGACCGGGTCGGCTTTCTTGCTCTTGGTTTCGTCGTACTGATAGAAGTCGGCGGAGACCCATTCCACCAGCTGGCGGGTTTCACGGTAGATGTCGTCGCGGTAGCTGGCGCAGCCGTCCAGGGCGAATACCACCGAGGTGAGGCCGGATTTTTTCAGTGTGGCAGTGATCGCCTTGACCAGCTTGCGGTAGTGGCGGTCCTTGCGCTCATCGCTCTTGCCCAGACCGATCAGCAGCACACGGCGTGCCTGGATGCCCGGCACCTTGAACAGCAGCAGCTGCTCGCCCGCCTTGCCGGAGATATCGCCGCTGTTGACCAGTTCGGTCAGGTAGCCGCTGGAAGCCTTGTCGACCGCTGCGGCGGAAGGGCAGAGGGTGCCGTCGGCGTCCAGTGCAACCACGATACATTCGGTTTCCAGTGTTTCGACACTGCCATTGATGATCTCAAAATCCATGACGACTCCGTACAAGACATTGCAGACTGATTGCGCGATAATGCGCCGATTCAGGGCCCTTCAACGGCGGAAGTTTGTTCCGCTCCGGGCCGATCGACTTTGCGCCACTTATGTTCCTGATGTAACGCGCACTATAAACCATTTCTCCGATTGGAAACCATGGCGGTGAAAGGGAATCTGTTTTGATTATCTTCCGTTACCTGGCCCGTGAGGCCTTGATCTCGACTGCGGCTGTTACTTCCGTTCTGCTGCTGATCATCACCAGTGCGCGCTTGATCAAGTACCTGGCCGATGCGGCCACCGGCAAGCTCGACGCCAGCTTCGTATTCTGGGTGCTGCTCTGGCGTATTCCCGGTTTTCTCGAGCTGCTGCTGCCGCTGGGGCTGTTCCTCGGTATCCTGCTGGCCTATGGCCGGCTCTATCTCGACAGCGAGATGGTGGTGCTGCGTGCCTGCGGCATCAGCCAGAAACGGCTGGCGCTCTATGCCCTGGGGCCGGCGGCGCTGGTGGCTGCTCTGGTGGCGGCCATGACCCTGTGGCTGGCGCCCCTGGGGGCGGCCAAGTCTGAGGAGATCTTCAGTATTCAGGAAGCGCGCAGTGAGCTGGAGATGCTGACGCCGGGACGCTTCCAGTCGCAGACCAGCGGTCGCCAGGTGACCTACGCCGAGTCCTACGACGCCGAGTCTGATCAGTTGCAGGAGGTGTTCATTGCTCAGCGCAACGAAAACGGTGAACCGATCGTATTGATGGCCGAACGTGCCGAGCGTCAGCTCCTGCCCGAGTATGGTGCCCGCTTCCTGATTCTGCAGAACGGTTACCGCTATGACGGTGTGCCGGGGCAGGCGGCCTACAGCCGCACAGGCTACGACAGTTACGGCATCAGCTTGCCTGAGGCGGAGATCAACCGTGAGGTGACTGAGCTGGATGCGCTGCCGACCACGCAACTGTTGGCCAGTGATGATCCCAGGCAGCAGGCGCGCCTGCACTGGCGTCTGTCGCTACCGGTGCTGGCGTTCATTGTCACCCTGATCGCGGTGCCGATGAGCCGGACCAATCCGCGTCAGGGGCGTTTCGCCAAGCTGATTCCGTCAATCGTGGTGTACCTGCTTTATCTGTCGCTGCTGACCACGACCCGCTCTTCGGTCGAGGATGGCGAGCTGTCGGCCTGGGTGCTCTGGGCGATCCATGGCGGCTTCATCCTGCTGGCGGCCAACCTGATTCTGGCGGATCGTTTCTGGGAAAGAGTCTGGAACCGCGTGCCCGCCCTGCCCAAACTGCGCCGGAGGAACGCCTGATGCTGCGTCTTGAGTGGTATATCGCCCGCCATGTGATGGGCGCGATCCTCGCCGTGCTGCTGGTCGTGGTCGGGCTGGATCTGGTGTCGGCGCTGCTGGACCAGCTTGATGATGTTGATGAGCGCTATCGCTTTGTCGATGCGCTCTGGTACCTGACCCTGACGATTCCACGTCGTGTCTATGAATTCATCCCGTTGAGTAGTCTGGTTGGCTGCCTGATCGGCCTGGGAATGCTGGCCACGCACAGTGAGCTGACCGTGATGCGAGCCGCCGGCTTTTCCACCGGCCGTATCCTGCTGGGGGTGTTCAAGCCGGTGATGCTGCTGGCGCTGTTCACCCTTGTACTGGGGCAGTTCATCGCGCCGTATACTGAGCAGCAGGCGCAGAGTTACCGTGCGTTGGCCGAGTCAGGCAACGGTGCGCTGAGTTCGCGCTACGGTGTCTGGCACCGTGAAGGCAACCGCTTTATCCATATCAACGCGGTGGAGGGCGGGAGTTCCATCCACGGCGTCACCCGCTACAGTTTTGGCGAGGACCATCAGCTGGAACAGGCCAGCTATGCGCAACGGGGTCAGTATAAGGACGGTCAGTGGCTGCTGGAACAGGTGAGTAACACTCGTTTCACCGAACAGGGGACCCAGGTGGATAATCAGGCCACAGAGGTTTGGCCGAGCGGGATGACGCCGGAACTGCTGTCAGTGATCGTGGTGGAGCCGGTTGACCTGCCGATCAGCGGCCTCTGGTCCTACTCCCATTACCTCGAAGCTCAGGGCGTCAGTGCCGACACCTATCTGCTGGCGTTCTGGAGCAAGCTGCTGCAGCCACTGGCGATCCTGGCCCTGGTGCTGATCGGCGTTTCCTTCATCTTCGGCCCGCTGCGCAGCGTGACCGTGGGCCAGCGGGTGATCGCCGGGGTGATCTTCGGTCTTATCTTCAAATTCGCTCAGGACCTGCTGGGACCGGCCAGCACCGTCTTCGGATTTCCGCCGCTGGTGGCGGTAGTGACGCCGATCCTGCTCTGTACCGGCGCCGGTTTCTGGCTGCTGCGTCGCGCCGGTTAACCTTTCTTCTTTTGCTTGTCCTTTTCCTGTTTGGGCAGCTGTACGACGCAGCTGCTCGACCAGCGATCATGCAGCGCCAGGCGCTCGTCGGTGAGCAGCATCCACAGAAAACCGATGCCGAACAGGCCCAGTGACGGGATCGCCAGCATGAAGCGGACCAGTGACTGGCCCCAGCTCAGACGGCCGCCTGCCATGGTTTGCACACGCAGTCGCCAGGCCAGCATGCCCAGCGTCTGACCGTTGCGGGTCCAGAAGAAACCGAAGAACAGGAAGGTGGCGCAGAACAGCACTGAGTTGAACAGGGCGACCGTGGCGCGCGGGCTGGTCTCGATACTGATCGCTTCGCCATCGTTGAGGGCAACGCTGATCGCGGCGATCACCATCCACAGGGCTACCACCAGCAGGGTGTCATACACCATTGCCATCAGGCGCTTGATGAATGAGGCGGGGGTGATCTGGGCGAATTCCTGCTTGAACGGGCGGTGCATGGTCACGATTCCTGAATCCGGCTGAAAGAGGTTGGTGCCGGATTGTAGCATCGGAAACCGGGCCGGGCTAAGCTCTGGTCCGGCCGGGTGCACGCGTCCTGAACAGGCAAGCAGGCGATGGCAAGGGGAAGCGGCTCCCCCTTGCTAATCCACGCCCTTATTGGAAGGGGGTGACGTACTTGGCCTTGTAGCTTTCGGCCAGGGCTTTGGCTTCGGCCAATTTGCTTTCGTCCAGTTTCAGCAGCAGGCGCGTCTCGATGGTCGCGGCGGTGCTGTTGCCGAGCAGCGCGGCGTTGTGCATCCAGGCGTAGGCGGCGATGTTGGTATCCACGCTTTTGTCCTGGCCGTGAGCGTTGGAATACAGGGTGCCGAGGAAGAACATGGACTCCATGTAGCCCTGTTCGGCGGCCTTGCGATACCATTTCTCGGCTTCGACATAGTCCTGGGCCACACCGGTGCCGAAGTTGTAGCTGCGACCGACGTTGTGCCAGGCGGCAACCACATCCTGATCAGCGGCCTTGCGGAACCATTCCAGCGCCTTGTCGTTGTCACGGGGCACACCATAGCCGAATTCGTACATTTCGCCGATCCGGTTCTGAGCCTCGCCGTCACCCTGCTCGGCCTGTGGCAGCAGGCGATCGAATTCGACTCTGTATTCCTTGTTCTTCAGCGCGCGAAGGCTGTTGACGCTCTCGAGGTGACCCTGGCGGGCACCCTGTTCGTACAGGCGACGGGCACGGTCGGTGTCCTGCTCGACTCCCCAGCCGTTCTCGTACATCTGGCCCTGCAGATTCAGAGCGTCAGGATCCTGAGCCTTGACCAGTGCCTGGAGCTCAGATTGGGCTTTGGAGTAATCGCCCGCATCAAGGGCGCGTTTAGCTGCATCGATGCTGGCCGCGCTGGCGGGCGTGATGTGCAGGGTGAACAGCAGCCCGGCCGCTGCAAGAAGTGCGGATTTGTTCATTTAAGCCATGCCTTCGTCATCGTGTTGATGCATGTCAGGAAGTCGTTGATAACGGCTTCCGCCGAAAAATAGTACAGCAGGAAGACTATTGTAGAGGTGGGTTGTCTGCCGTCATAATAAGGACTGTCCCCCACCAACAACACCTTTCGAATAAGGTAATTCTAATATTAATTGTACAGGAAAAGCATGCAGCGCGGCACCCGTGCTGTGATTCTCAACTGCCACCCAGGAAGTTTCTTATGCTGGCAAATATGTCGATACGTACCAAACTGATTGTGGGATCCATTCTGCCGATTCTGGGGCTCTTGGTCATAGTTTTGGACTCCTTGCTCGAATTGAAGATTGCGAACGAGAACGTGGACCGCCTTTACGTGGATAGAATAGTGCCGCTGCAGCAATTGAAAACGGTGGCGGACCTGTACGCGGTCAATGTAATTGATGCGGTGAATAAGGTCGATAACGGCCTGATCAGTGCTGAGGATGCCTACCGGGGCGTAGTGGATGCGGAACAGCAGATAGCGTCCAGTTGGCGTGATTATCGCAGTACGGCGCTGACGGCCGAAGAAGCCAAACTGGCCGACCAGGTAGAGCGGCTGTTCGGTGACGCCAACCGGTCGCTGGCAAAGCTCAAGTCGGCACTGGAGTCGCTGAGCGGCATCAGTCGGGGGCAATTGTCCGAGTTCAACGGCGGGCTTTATGCGTCGATTGACCCGGTCAGTGACAAGGTCAATGAGCTGGTTAGCCTGCAGCTGAATGAGGCGGACCGTATGCGTCAGCAGATGCTCGAAGCCTATGCCGAACAACAGATGATGCAGATCGGGATCGCAGCTGTTATCGTCATATTGCTGGCGCTGATTGCCTGGTACAACTACCACTCCATTCGCCAGCCGCTGGAGCACCTGCAGAGTGTGATGAATCAGGTGGCCAATAATTCAGACCTGCGCCTGCGGGCCGAACTGGACAGCGACAACGAGCTGGGCCAGATGGCGAATAGCTTCAACCACATGCTCCAGCAAGTGCAGGAGCTGGTAGGACACATCGTTAGTGCCACGTCCCAGCTGGCGGCGGCGGCGGAAGAGATGAGCAGCATCAGTAGTCATTCCACTCAGATCATCAACACCCAGCGTGCCGAGGTCGAGCAGGTGGCGGCGGCCATGAACGAGATGGTCTCCACGGTGCAGGAAGTGGCCGGCAGCGCCGAACATGCCGACCAGGAAGCCCAGCAGACGCTGGAGGAGTCACGTAATGGTGACCAGGTGGTGGCGCGTGCGGCGACGTCGACAACCGAACTGGTCGAGCAGGTGGCCCGCGTTGCCGAGCAGATCGCGATTGTGGACAAGGACAGTGAAAGCATCGGCAGCGTGGTGGAAGTGATCAGGGGGATTGCCGAGCAAACCAACCTGCTGGCGCTGAATGCTGCGATTGAAGCTGCGCGCGCCGGCGATCAGGGGCGTGGCTTTGCCGTTGTGGCCGATGAAGTGCGTTCCCTCGCTCAACGTACCCAGGAATCCACTGCCGAGATTCAGGAGGTGATCGAGCGGCTGCAGCAGGGGACCCGCCAGGCTGTTGCTGCGATGAATGTCAGCCAAGAGCGGGCTGTGTTGACTGGCGAGCAGGCCGGAGAAGCGGGAGAAGCATTGCGTCGTATCGCGCAGGCGGTTCAGCGTATTACCGATCTGAATTCACAGATCGCCAGTGCGTCAGAAGAGCAGAGCAGTGTGGCCGAGGAGATCAACCGTTCTCTGGTTACAATCAATGACGGGGCGCAGGAGTCTTCGGCCGGCGCCTCGCAGACCGAGAGTGCCAGCCACGAGCTGTCGCGGCTGGCGGCGGATCTGCAGAGCATCGCCACACGCTTCCGCGTGTGATGAGGCCCTGAGGTCAGGCTCAGTCCTTGCGTTGAGGGCTGAGCAGTTCTATCAGGTAGCCATCCGGGTCCTTGACGAAGGCCAGGATGGTGCCTGAGCTGCTGTTTTTCATTGGGCCGGCTTCACGGACAACCTGTCCGCCGCGCGCCTTGATCTGATCGCAGGCCTGGTAGACATCCTCCACCTCGATGGCGATGTGGCCATAGCCGGTACCCAGATCGTATTCATCGGTTTCCCAGTTGTGGGTCAGTTCCAGTACGGTGTTTTCCGCTTCATCACCGTAGCCGACAAAGGCGAGCGTGAACTTGCCTTCCGGATAGTCCCTGCGTCGCAGCAGGCGCATCCCCAGTACCTCGGTATAGAAGGCCAGGGATTTGTCCAGGTCGGTTACCCGGTACATGGTATGCAGCATGCGCATGAAAACACCTCTTCAGTTGTATCGAAAACCTGATCTACGTCGTTGGTCGAGTAGACTCTGCTTGCGGCTTTCAGTCTACAATGATTAATTGGAAGTATTAATAACAATAGCCAAGGGGGCTGACCCATGTTTCAGGATATGACCAAACAGTTCAACGAATCCATGGCTCCATTCCGCGAGCTGGTCAATATTCAGACCAAGATGTTGGAAGAGCTGACCCGTCAGCAGATGGAGTGTACCAAGGCCTGCCTGGAAGCCACCATGCAGCAGACCAGCGAGCTGCAGAAATGCCAGACCCCCAATGATCTGGTCGAGCTGCAGCAGGCTTATGCGAAAGAACTCGAGACCACGTTGAAGGCCGCCAATGAGCAGAACATGAAAGCGCTGACCGCTGCTCAACAGGCGATTCAGCAGCTGACTCAGAACTCGCTTGAGGCTTTTACCGGCAAGAAGTAAAGTTGAGCCGCAACACAGATACCAGAAGCAGCCCGTGTGGCTGCTTTTTGTTTTTTACTGGATGGAGACTATGGCCCTCAGTATCGGTTTGTTTTATGCCAGTACCACTGGCAATACGGAGCAGGTGGCGGACCAGATCGCGGCCATGTTGCCTGAGCGTATCCACCTGCACGATATCGCGGTGGAGGGCGTGGCGGCCATGGCCGAGTATCCCCGCCTGATTCTGGGAATTCCGACCTGGGACTTTGGCGAACTGCAGGAGGACTGGGACGAGTGCTGGGATGCACTGTCGGCACTGGATTTGAGCGGCAAGCGTGTGGCCCTGTTTGGTCTGGGCGACCAGCTGGGCTATGGCGAGTGGTTCCTGGACGCCATGGGCGCGCTGTGCCAGCAGGTGCAGGACGGTGGGGCGCAGGTCGTGGTCAGCTGGCCAGTAGTCGGCTATCAGTTCGAGGCCTCGAAAGCCTTGACCGAGGACGGCCAGCATTTCGTCGGTCTGGCGCTGGACGAAGACGGTCAGCATGGCGAGACCGAGGAGCGCCTGCAGGGCTGGCTGCCTCAGGTGATTGCCGCCTTCGATGCCTGACGGCCTCGGAAGCGACAAAACAGGTACCAGCACAGGCTGAACGCCTGCAAGGCCGTGGCGCTGCCCAGTGCTGTACGGTAAGCCTCGGCGGGATAGTCCATACCGTTGGCTGACGGCCAGCCGGCGATGATCGTCCCCATTCCCCACTGCACCACGAACGCGCCGAGAAAAATCCCCAGATTGAGACTGGTGCTGACCCGAGCGCTGATCTCGGTGGGAAACTGCTGCGCGAGACCGGCAAACATCAGCGTCCCCGAGGTACCGAAAAAGCCGAAGGCGGCCCAGGCTAGGTGATCGGCCTGAGCAGGGTGCAGCTGAATCCACAGCAGCGTGGCAAGAAAACCGCCCATGCCGCAGAAGCTGACAGTCTGGGTGCTGATGCCCAGACGATTGAGTCGGCTGGCAATCATACCCAGCCCGAGAAACCCCGCCACCATGCTGGTCGCCGAGACCAGCAGTACCTGAGCGGCGTCGGCGGCAGGCAAATGGCTGACCTGCTGCAGCCAGATACCGGCCCAGAGTGACTGGGTTGCGATGAAGACCGACTGGGACAGCATGCTGGCCGGCGCCAGCTGGTAGAACGCCGGTGTGCGGATGACCGCCAGTGTCTGGCACATCTGGGTCCGCATGTCGGCAGATCCGTGTTGCGGCCGGGTCAGCGGAATCCAGCGACTGATAAGCAGGGCGATCAGCAGGCTGATGATCGCCAGGACGATGAACAGCGTGCGCCAGTCGCTGTGCTGCAGCGCCCATTCCACCGGGGCCGTTGCCGTCAGGGCGCCGAGACCGCCAGAGGTCAGTTGCAGGCCGTTGATCAATGGAAGCTGCTCCGCCTTCAACCAGGTGGTATAGCTCTTGAATGCCGCCATCAGGCAGGCGGACACGCCGATGCCGATCAGGCCACGCCCGATCCAGAGCGTCAGGCTGTTCTCGGCCAGTGCGAAGGTCAGGCTGCCGACGGCGGCGAACAGCAACAGTATCGATGCGACGTGTCGGGTTTGATAGCGATCGAGCAGGAGCCCTAACGGGACCTGACAGGCGGCAAAGGTCAGAAAGTAGGCGCTGGAAATGAAGCCCAGAGTGGCGCTGTCTAGCGCCAGGTCGTGCATGATCGCAGGTGCGACTACGGCGTTGATTACCCGGAACACATAAGACAGCCAGTAGCCGAGTGCAAAGGGCAGCAGTAAACGGATGATCATCGGCATGGAACTTTGTATCCTTGTCAGGGCCTTAGTCAGGGCCTGTTTCAGGCCGAATTATACGCCAGGGCGTGGCATAGAGAGTGCTCTCAGGTGGAGAGCATTGAATTAATGAATTAGTTTGCTCTAATATGTTCGCCACATCAGACTAATCGAGAAAGGGAAACCACAATGAACAAGATTGCTGCAATTGGATTGGCAGGTCTTCTGGCTGCCGCAAGTACAACCGCGATGGCCGTCAAGCCTGAAGATGCGATCAACTACCGTCAGGGTACCTTCAGCGCCATGGCATGGCACTTCGGTACCATGGGCGCCATGGTGAAGGGCAAGATGGATTATGACGCGGAAGACTTCGCTCGTCGCGCCGAGATTGTCGCCCAGTTGAGCAAACTGCCGATGGAAGGCTTCATCCCGGGATCTTACACGGGTGATACCGATGCGCTGCCGGCCATTGAAGAGCACTGGGAGAAGTTCGAAGGTGGCATGAACGCAATGGTTGAACGCTCTGCAGCGCTGGCAGAAGTGGCTCAGAGCGGCGACATGGCACAGATCAAGCCGGCATTCGGTGAAGTGGGCAAGACCTGCAAGGGCTGCCACGACAACTTCAAGGACTGAGTCTTTGGCTGAAACCGATATGATCGGGAAAGGGCGCTTTGGCGCCCTTTTTTGATCCCGGTTTACAGCAGGTTGAGCAGGCTCCAGATGGCGGCCGCCGCCAGTGCCGCCAGAATGACGCCACGCACCCGGGAGGCAAAGGGATGACGTGCTTCCTGGATGCCGGCCCACTTGCGTCCGTGCAGCATTGCCTGGACCAGTTTCTCGCCCTTGAATACCTGATGCACGAACACTCCGAGCAGGTGCAGACCAATGGCGATCAGCAAACCATCGAAAATCAGCTTGTGCCAGCGGGTGATCTCCACGCTCAGATCATAGCTGACCAGGTGAACCAGTGGGCCTTCGGTGAAAATCTCGTCGTTGGCAAACAGGCCGGAGCCGGCCTGGGCGGCGCTGAGCAACAGCAGCAGAGCCACCATCCAGCCGCCCAAGGGGTTGTGGCCGATATAGTGCGGCTCCTGACGTTTGGCCAGCTGCAAACCGTACTTCAGCGTATGTGCCGGTGAACGCAGAAACTCGCTGAAACGGGCATAGTGGCTGCCGGCGAATCCCCATAGCAGGCGAAACAGCACCAGGCCCAGTACCGAGTAGCCGGCATACATGTGCCATTCCATCCAGTTTCCACCCTCTTCACCGCTCCACCAGGCGAACAGGATGCTGGCCGCCAGCGACCAGTGAAACAGACGAACGAAAATATCCCAGACGGGCTTTTGTTCCCGAGTTACGGGTTGTTGAGTCATATCAGATTCCATTTAACCAGAGGTGACAAACAAGGCTGGCGATATAGCCCAGCAGGATCGCCCAGCTCCATTTAAGATGACTGTAAAAGGTATAGGTTCCCTTGGCCTGCCCCATCAGGGCGACGCCCGCTGCCGAGCCGATGGATAGCAGGGAACCGCCGGTTCCCACCGCCAAAGTGGCCAGCAACCACTGTTGCAGCGTCATGCCCGGGTCCATGGCCAGTACGGCGAACATGATCGGGATGTTATCCACCAGAGAGGACAGCAGGCCGATCATCGCGTTGGCCAGGTTGGTGCCCCAGCCGTCATAGAGCAGCGCCGACAGGTTGGTCAGGTAGCCCAGCGAAGCCAGTCCGCCGACACAGAGTACCACGCCGTAGAAGAACATCAGTGTATCCCAGGATTCGCGTTCCACCACCTTGAAAATGTCGAAGCGCCGGATGACACCGGCATGGTCGCCGTGCAGCAGGTTGTGTCTGGTGGTGCTGTCGGCATGATGGTGGGTGATGTGGCCTTGTTCGCGGAAGATGGGATCGTGAAAGCTGAGGTAGTAACCGTAGATCTTCAGTATGCCGAGGCCGGTCATCATGCCGAGCACCGGTGGCAGGTGCAGCTGACTGTGTATGATAACGGAGAAGGCGATGGTCATCAGAAACAGCAGCACGATGGTGACACCACCTTTTTTCATCCGCTGGTGACGCGCTTCGCCTTCCGGTTGGGAGCGCTCGACAGTCAGGCTCATTAGAAGGGCGGGGACCATCCAGTTAACCAGGGAAGGCAGCAGCAGCTGGAAAAACTCGGTGAACTCGACCACGCCTTTCTGCCACACCATCAGTGTGGTGATATCGCCAAAGGGGCTGAAGGCCCCGCCGGCATTGGCAGCCACCACCACGTTGATACAGCCGACGGCGATGAAGCGGTAGTTGTGATCGCCTACCGCCAGTACCACCGCACCCATCAGCAGGGCCGTGGACAGGTTGTCGGCGATCGGGGAGATGATGAAGGTCAGTCCGCCGGTAACCCAGTAGATGGTGCGGATGGAGTAGCCGCGCGAGACCAGCCAGGTGCGTAGGGCGACGAACACCCGGCGCTCCTCCATCAGATTGACAAAGGTCATCGCCGCCAGCAGAAACAGGAACAGTTCGGCATAGTCGAGGATGTATTGCTTAAGCTGGATGCCGGCCGTATGAGCGTCACCGTGCTGTTGATAGGCCAGGCCGACCAGCACCCAAATCAGGCCTGAAGCGACGATGACCGGTTTGGACTTGCGCAGTCCCAGCCGTTCCTCCAGTACCACGAACACATAGCCGAGCAGGAAAATCAGCAGAGAAAGATAGCCGTAAACACTGGTGGTCAGGTCTATCAGGACCGGGGCGGGGGTTGTCATCCTTAGGGGGCTTCCTTACCGATACAGAGGCGCCGGGTATGGGCGGAACTCATTGTTCACAGAACACCCTGCCGGGTTTACAGAACACCCTGCCGGTGTGTCAGTCCCATTCTCGCTCAGCCTGCAGGGCAAGTCGAGCCGCTGCCGATCAGGAAGCGGAATCATTCAAACAGCGCCGCTGATCGGTTAGAATAGGCTCCTTTTTCCAACCAGCGAGTGTCCAAGTACCACGATGGAAATCAACCCGATTCTCAACAGTCTGAAAGAGTTCAGCGAGCGTACCCTGGCGCTGCGCACCTACCTGGATTACGACGGCAAGCGTGAGCGCCTGGAAGAGGTGGAGCGCGAGCTGGAAGACCCCAATGTCTGGAACGATCCGGACAACGCCCAGCAGCTGGGCAAGGAGCGGGCCGGGCTGGAGAACGTGGTCAAGACCATCGATGAACTGGAAACGGGCATCAGCGATGCCGGTGACTTGCTGGATATGGCCGTCGAGGAAGATGACGAGGATACCGTTGCCGAGGTTGAGGCGGATGTTGAACGCCTGAGAAACATGCTCGAGCAGCTGGAGTTCCGCCGCATGTTCTCCGGCGAAGCCGACGCCAACAATGCTTTCCTGGATATCCAGGCCGGCTCCGGTGGTACCGAGGCGCAGGACTGGGCGGACATGATGCTGCGCATGTACCTGCGCTGGGGCGAGAGCAAGGGCTTCAAGACCGAACTGCTGGAGGTGTCCGCAGGCGAAGTGGCCGGTATCAAGTCCGCCACCATCCGTTTTGAAGGCGAATACGCCTTCGGTTGGCTGCGCACCGAAACCGGCGTACACCGCCTGGTGCGTAAATCACCGTTCGACTCCGGCGGTCGTCGTCACACCTCCTTCTCCTCGGTGTTCGTCTCGCCCGAGATCGACGACAACGTGGAGATCGAGATCAACCCGGCCGATCTGCGTGTCGACGTCTACCGCGCCTCCGGTGCCGGTGGTCAGCACGTTAACCGTACCGAATCCGCCGTGCGTATCACCCACGAGCCTTCCGGCATCGTGGTACAGAGTCAGGCGGCGCGCTCCCAGCACCAGAACCGCGACACCTGTATGAAGCAGCTGCGTGCGAAATTGTACGAGATGGAAATGCTCAAGCGTCGTGAAGCTGCTCAGGAAGTGGAAGACACCAAGGCCGACATCGGCTGGGGCAGCCAGATCCGCTCCTATGTTCTGGATGACCAGCGCATCAAGGATCTGCGCACCAACGTGCAGACCTCCAACTGTGACCGCGTCCTCGACGGCGATCTCGACCAGTTTATCGAAGCCAGCCTCAAGGCCGGCCTGTAAGAATTTGTTTTAAGGTAACCCCGATGTCAGACAACAACGTGCAGCAAGATGAAAACCGCCTGATCGCCGAGCGCCGCGAGAAACTCGCCGCCCTGCGTCAGGAAGGGAATGCCTTCCCCAACACCTTCCGCCGCGACAGCTACGCCGAAGACCTGCAGCAGGCGCACGGCGACAAGAGCAAGGAAGAGCTGGAAGAAGCCGGTATTCGCGTATCCGTGGCCGGCCGCGTGATGCTCAACCGTGGCGCCTTCATGGTGCTGCAGGACATGAGCGGTCGTATTCAGCTGTATGTGAACAAGCCGGCGCGTCCCTTTGCCAAATTCGTGGACCTGGGGGACATCATCGGTGTCAGCGGCGTGCTGCACAAGTCCGGCAAGGGCGATCTCTATGTCGACATGGCCGAGTTCGAGATGCTGACCAAGAGCCTGCGTCCGCTGCCGGACAAGTTCAAGGGCCTGCAGGACATGGAGATGCGCTACCGTCAGCGCTACGTGGACCTGATCATGAACGATCAGTCACGCAAGGTGTTTGAAATGCGCTCGAAGATCGTCGCCGGTATCCGCAAATACTTGATCGATCGCCGCTTCATTGAGGCGGAAACGCCGATGCTGCACCCGATTCCCGGCGGTGCCACTGCGCGTCCGTTCGTGACCCATCACAATGCCCTGGATCTGGACATGTACCTGCGCATCGCGCCGGAGCTGTACCTGAAGCGTCTGGTCGTGGGCGGTTTCGAGCGCGTCTTCGAGATCAACCGCAACTTCCGCAATGAGGGGCTCTCCACCCGTCATAACCCGGAATTCACCATGATCGAGTTCTATCAGGCCTACGCGGACTACAATGACCTGATGGACCTGACCGAAGACATGCTGCGCACCGTGGCACAGGACGTGCTGGGCACCACGACGGTGGTGAACACCGTGCGCAATGACGAAGGCGAAGTGCTGGAAACCTTCGAATACGATATGGGCAAGCCGTTCACCCGCATGAGCGTGTTCGACTCCATCCTGCACTACAACCCGGATATCACTGCCGAAGCGCTGGCCGATGAGGTTGCGGCCCGTCAGATCGCCGAGCGTATGGATATCGACGTGAAAGATGGCTGGGGTCTGGGCAAGGTGCAGATCGAGATCTTCGAGAAGACCGTCGAGCATCGTCTGCATCAGCCGACCTTCATCACCGAGTATCCGACCGAAGTCAGCCCGCTGGCGCGTCGCAGCGACGACAACCCGCACGTGACCGACCGCTTCGAGTTCTTCGTGGCCGGCCGCGAACTGGCCAATGGCTTCTCGGAATTGAACGACGCCGAAGACCAGGCCGAGCGCTTCCAGAAGCAGGTGGCAGAGAAAGATGCCGGTGACGACGAAGCGATGCACTTCGATGCCGACTACGTACAGGCGCTGGAATACGGTCTGCCGCCGACTGCCGGTGAGGGCATCGGTATCGACCGCCTGGTGATGCTGTTCACCGATTCGCCGTCGATCCGTGATGTGTTGCTGTTCCCGGCCATGCGTCCGCGCGGCTGATCGCTGACCACACACCTGGAGTTATCCACAAGGGCCACATGATCGTGGCCCTTTTCGTACATGGATGTACTGGTGCCGCGAGCGCGCGGTCTTGTTAGAGCCTATCCGGGAGAAGAACCTATGGCACTGGACAATGCGCCCAGTTGGCAGCCCTGGCTGCAGCCTGAATTTGACCAGCCCTATATGCTGTCGCTAAAGCAGTTTCTGCAGGCGGAGAAGGCGGCACACAAGGTGATCTATCCACATTCCTCGAACTGGTTTCATGCCCTGGAGGCGACGCCGCTGGATCAGGTCAAGGTGGTGATCATCGGTCAGGACCCCTATCACCAGCCGAACCAGGCTCACGGCCTGTGTTTTTCGGTCAAGCCGGGGATACGGATTCCGCCGTCACTGGTCAATATCTACAAGGAATTGAAGACCGATCTGGGGATAGAGCCGGTCAACCACGGTTATCTGGAGCACTGGGCCAAACAGGGGGTGCTGCTGCTCAACGCGGTGCTGACGGTGGAGCAGAGCAATGCCAACGCGCATCAGGGCAAGGGCTGGGAGCAGTTCACCGACAGGGTCATTCAGCTGGTCAACGAGCAGTGTGAACATGTGGTGTTCATGCTTTGGGGCAGCTATGCGCAGAAGAAGGGGGCGCGTATCGATCAGAGCCGTCACCTGGTGTTGAAGGCGCCGCACCCGTCACCCCTGTCGGCGCATCGTGGCTTTTTCGGCTGCCGTCACTTCAGCCAGGCCAATCAGTGGCTGGTGGAGCAGGGGCGGGAAGCGATCGACTGGCAGCTGCCCGAGGTTGTCCCGGAAAGCTGAACGCTCATCACAGCGTTGGTGCCAAAATGAAAAAGCCGGCGGATGCCGGCTTTTCTCGTTCCAGGGCCAGGCCTTAGCGCTTGCGCGGCAGCATCGCCTTGATGTCACGGTTCAGCGGCAGGCTGAAGTCGTGGGAGCCCAGAATGATGTTGTCGCTGGTACGCACGACGCGGACGTTGACGTAGACATTGCTGCCGCCAATGGCATAGGTGCCAAGCAGTACGGCCTGGGCATCATGGGCCTGCAGCAGGCTGTGCAGCTTGCGGGACAGGATCAGCTCGCCGGTGCGTTCCTTGACGAACAGGCTGTCGCGCATCTTCACTTCGATCACCGGCAGTCCGTTGGACGCCAGGGTACTGGTGAACTGTTCCGACAGGGTGCGGCCGAACGTGGAGGACTGCTGCAGATCATCGATATCGGCAAAGGTCGCGGCCAGGACCGGGGCGCCCAGTTTCAGCCCCTTGGTGTTGGCGATCAGCTGGCTGGAAGCGCTTTTCACTTCCTGGATCAGGTCCACTTCAGCGGCCATGGAGGAGGAGGTTTTCTGGGTGCTGCTGCAACCGCTGGCACCCAGCATGGCAACGGCCATCAGGCCGGCCGTGAGAAATTTCTGGTAAGGCTTCAACATGACTCTATCTCTCCCCTGGTTACCATTCGTCGCTGACGGAAACATTCTTCGGCCTGTTTTCACCGCTGGCGGGCATGTAGTGACCATTGTCACCCGGGTTGATGTAGTAGATGTTGGAGTTGGAGTAGATCACCTGGTCGGCCAGAGTCACCTGGGTGGTGATGACCACTTCCTGGTTGGTTTCGCTGGTCCAGCTGCCGCTGAACAGGTCGGTGGCAACGGCTGCCGGGATCAGCGCCAGTGCCGGCTCGGCCCAGTTGTTGTAAGGAAGGGTTGCAACGGCAACACCGGCGGCCAGCGCGGTCATGGCGCCTTCAGGGGCGCGGATATAACCGCGGTCGTTGTGCTTGACGACCTGGACCTTGTAACTCACCTGGGCGGCCTGTGCCGGGGTCGTTTTGACATAAGCGCCCTTGGCCACCAGCTGGCTGGTCAACAGGGTGTCGAATGCGGTGCTGAAGGGAGTCGCCTGGTCGGCGCCATTGATGTACAGCGGCTGGCTTTTCAGCAATTTATTCTGGGTCAGCAGATCGGCCTGATGCTGGGCCAGCACGTCCCAGTGATGGGCGGCCTGCATCTTCTGCTGTTCCGAAATGGGGTAGGTGGTTGCGATCGGTGCTTGTGATGTGTGGGTACCAAAGCATCCTGCAAGCAATGTGCTGCCGATGCCCAGGAGGCATACCTTCCGAAGCATGGTGTGTTCCTTCGTGTTTGTGAGTCCAGAGCAGAGGATAGCTCAAAATCTGCTCGGAAAATAAGTCCGGTTTTATTACAAGCGGTGTCGACGACCTCGGCCGCTGTCACTCTGCAGGCATCAGACTAGCAGAGCGAAGCGGGCATTCGAACGATCAAAATCAATAAAATACGCTTTGATCAGCGCTTGCTTTCAAACAGTCGCGGATCGAGAACATAAGGCAGGGCCTTCAGGGTCAGTTCCGGTCCTTCGATGGATTCGAGATGGAGATGCTGCTGCTCGGCCTGGTCCTTGATGATCACGGCCAGCACCCGGTAGCGGTTGTCACCGCAGCGGGCCACGCGTACCAGTTGGCCGGCGTTGGCCTTTTGTTCGCTGGCCAGTGTCATGCCGGGCAGCGGTGCCTGCTCAGACTCAACTTCGGCCAGGTACATGGGGCGCTTGAGCTGACCGCGGTGCTGCAGGCGGGTGACGATCTCCTGGCCGGTGTAACAGCCCTTGGTGAAGCTGACGCCCTCGAACACCTGCAGGTTGGTCATCTGCGGGATGAAGGCTTCGCGGGTGGCCGGGAACAGGTCCGGGATGGCGGCGTCGACCGCCGCCAGTTCCCAGGTGTTGCTGTCGGCCAGGCCGGCTGCTTCGAGGGCCAGAGGCATCACCTGCTCCAGCTGATCGGCGGCAAACCAGCATTCAACCAGACTGTCGGTGTGGCGGGCCAGCGCCGCGCCGCCCACGGTGTTTTGAATACGTTCGGCCAGCGCCAGGGCATCCGGGCCGGTCAGGCCTATCCCCAGCAGGCTCTCTTCCTGCACCGCCTCGGCCTTGGAGAAGATGATGTACTTCTTCAGCAGGGCGAGGGCGTCGGCGGCCATCGAGCTGCGCGTGCGCAACCAGTAACGGGCCTCCTCGGCACGGATTACCTGATAGAGGCTGTGCATGTGGCCCTTGATGTTGCAGTGGGCGCCGGGCAGCGAACCGCGACGGTCGACTTCGGCCAGGTCGCAGCTCAGCTGTCCCTGCAGAAACTTGTGGGCATCGGGGCCGGAGACCGAGAGGATGCAGGCGTCCGTCAGGGGGATGACCGACGTGGTGCGGTCGTGGGCCGGCGTGCCGCTGATCTGATCATCGATCAGCTGAATACCCGGCTGTTGTAGCCATTCGCGCCAGAGTGCGTGCATAAGAGGTTGATCTCCGTTGAAAACCAGATGCCATTGAGTCTAAACAATAAACGGGCCTTTATCAGCCCGTCGTGTGCAGGGGTATAGCGCCAGGGCTATGGGGCCGGTCGTGCCTGGCCGATGCTGCGGCCCATCACCACGCTGTCGCCCGCGCCCAGTTGCTCGGCCCAGTCCATGACCTCGGGGCCGAACAGCAGAATGACGGTGGAGCCCAGCTTGAAGCGCCCCATCTCTTCGCCGGCGGCCAGCTCAACGGCCGCTTGGCCCGGGGCCGGGTCCAGCACCAGTGGCTGACGCGGCAGCGGCGCGACCTGGCCATTCCAGACGGTTTCGATGCCGGCCACGATCATGGCGCCGACCAGTACCATCGCCATGGGGCCCAGTTCGGTATCGAAGATGGCGACCAGGCGCTCGTTGCGGGCGAAGAGGTTATCAACGCCGGCGGCGGTGACCTGGTTAACCGAGTAGAGGTCACCGGGAATGTAAATGCTTTCACGCAGGGTGCCGCTGAGCGGCATGTGTACCCGGTGGTAGTCGCGCGGCGACAGGTAGATGGTGGCGAAGCTGCCGTTGATGAACGGCTGTGCACGTTCAAGGCTCCCCCCCAGCAGGGTGCTGAGGGCGTAGCTGTGTCCCTTGGCCTGGAAAATGCGGCCATGCTCGATCGGCCCCAGCTGGCTGATGGCGCCATCGGCCGGTGACAGGATGGCGCCTTCACGGTCGTCCAGCGGGCGGGCATCCGGTTTCAACGCGCGGGTGAAGAAGGCGTTGAAGTGCTCATAGGCTTCAGGGTTGGGCTCCAGCGCCTGGCTCATGTCGACCTGGTAGCGCTTGCGGAACCAGTTGATGAACAGGTTCTTCACCCAGGGCGTGCGGCATGACGCCAGGCGACCCACCAGGCGAGACAGCAGGTGCTGGGGTAACAGATGCTGCAGCAGGATAAACAGGGAATCTTTCAAATCATTACCTATCGTCGGCTATCAATCGGTTTCGGCGGGCAGGTCGAGGCGGTTGCCCCACTCGAACCAGGAGCCGTCGTAACAGGCGAGCTGGGTGAACCCCAGCCATTTGCCGACCAGGTAGGTCAGGCCTGAGCGGCGGTGGGTCTGGCAGTGAGTGACGACACGCTTGTGCCTGTCGATACCCTGTTCGAGCAGCAAGGCTTCGAGTTGTTCCCGGGATTTCAACCAGGGGATATCACCGGGCTGCAGCAGATCGGTCCATTCCAGGTGGCGTGCGCCCGGAATGTGTCCGCCCTGCTGCGCATTGACCACCTTCTCGCCGCTGTATTCGCCGGCGGAGCGGGCATCCCAGATGCAAAGTTCGTTACGCTCCAGGCCGGCGAGAATCTGCTCGGCCGTCATGCGTAGAGCGGAAATTTCTTCGATAGTGGCCGTCGCCGTCGCCGGGGTATTGGGCTGCTGCTCCAGCGGCAGATGCGCCGCTTTCCAGCCGGCCAGCTGGCCGTCGAGGAAGCTGGCCGCTTCATGACCGATGCAGTTCAGGGTCCAGATCAGACGCCCCGCCCAGGGGCCCATCTGGTCATCATAGGCCACCACCTGAGTCTCTGGCGTCAGGCCCAGCTCGGACACCAGCTCGGTCAGCTGTTCCCGGGTCGGGATCAGGTTGGGGACCGGGCCTTCACCACGCAGCAGGCGTTTGGGATCCAGGTGAATGGCGCCGGGGATGTGACCGGCCTGGTAATGCTCGGCGCTGGACAGGTCGAGAATCAGCAAACCGGGAGTGTGCAGCTGGTTGGCGAGCTCCTCGGGGGAGATGACCAGGGGTAGAGACAACATGGTGATATCCGATACTTGTTCTGTGATCAGGGAATCATAGCGAAGCCGAGGCTGTCCGCAAAGCGGTCACTTCAGCCGTCGCAGGGTCTGGGTGGCGGCCGAGCAGAGCTGACGGAACTGATCATACTGGAATTGCGACAGTCGGTTGCGCTTGGGCAGGTCGTCGGCATAGATCAGCGCTATTGGAGTGTCGCGCTGGAACACCGACATCAGCAGATAGTCACCGCTATCCAGAGACCGGCTGAAAGATTCCGGGAGCATGGCGTCCAGTTTTTCCCGGTTGCGTGCATCCAGCCAGATGCCGGCCGGCTTTTCGCTCAATCGCCGGAACAGACTGGGGACTTCCAGACTCAGCTTGACCTCTTTGAGCGGGTGCTCGGTGGGCAGGCCCAGGCTGTGGGCACACTGCAACTGCTGGTGGGGCTGGTTGACCAGCAACAGCGCCAGGCGTTGCAGCCCCAGTCCCTGATGCAGTCCCTGCAGCAGCGTTTGCAGGACCTGGGCGGGTTTACTGAAGGCATACTGAGGGTCGCTGAGGCGAGCCAGCGACTGCTCATAGCGCTGGTTGTCCCGGTGTCGATGGACCGCCCTGGCGGGCTCGTCAGCGATTGCCAGCGCAGGAGTGGCAGGGGCCGGCAGTCGCGGATAGTCGCTCCTGGTCAGGCGTTCAAGTTCCTTGCCCCCGATCAGGCCGCTCAGGGGCGCATTCTTGGCGCTGGGCAGCATGATCAGTTCTGCCGCTGGACTCAAGGTGCCGGCAACGTGATAGTGGCGGGCGGCTTCGGCGCAGCGTTGATGCAACTGGGCCAGCAGATGGTCTGGAGGCTGGCTCAGGTAGTCGGCCAGAATATCGAACAGGCGCAGGGCCTTGTCGCTGTGCCAGCCGCGGGTGGTGGTCAGTGCCAGCCAGTTGCCCAGTTTGACCGGAAAGAAGCGCTGCTGGGTCAGCTGATTGATGTTCCTCTGCTCAAGCCGGCCCAGTGAGGGGTCCTGTACGGCGCGCCGGTGCAGCAGTTGCAGCTCGTTGCGGCTGGGTGAGGTGGCGTGGTTCAGCGCTTCCCGGGTCAGCTCCGGCAGGTTCCAGCGTCGTGCCAGCTCGGCGCCCAGCGCCTGCAGGGTGCAGCCGAAAACATCCTGCTCGGCCAGGGCAACATCCACGTCTTGCAGCAGAACCCGTTCCTGGTAGTGCTGCTTGTGCAAAGGGGCATGGAGCCAGGTCAGCCAGTGAGTGAATCCATAGAGCAGCGATGCCAGCCGGACCTCCTCGACGAAGGGCAGGCCCCGCTCGCGGCAGAGTTCGGCGCTCTGGACCGAGGCGTGCAGGCTGTCGGCGATGGCGCGAAAATACATCTTCTGCTGCATGCTGGCCGGGTTTACCTTGAGATTGGTCAGCTGTCCCGCCAGTTGCTTGAATCGGTCCAGACCGAGAGAGCTGACCGCATGCTGGATGCTGGTGACCGAGGTGTGCTTGCCCTGGTGCAGCTGCTGCGCCACCCGGGTGACGTGCAGGCTGAGCACCGGATCGGCGCTGACCAGTTGGGTCAACTGCTGCAAGGTGCTGCGGTCGTTGGCCAGCAGGCGTCGTAACCGCAGCAGGATGCTGGCGCGCACCGGCAGGGCCTTGGGCTCGAGGTGGTCGGCCCAGGCCTCGAGGCCATAAAGCTGGGGAGTTGATGGGGTCTGCGACATCGGTCAGCGGCTGTCCTGCATCGAATTCAGAATCTGCTGGTAACTGTTGAAACGCTGCTCACTGATGTCGCCCGCTTCGAGTGCCTCCAGAAAAGCGCAGCCCGGCTCCTGTTCGTGACGGCAGTCGCGGAAGCGACAATGGCCGCGCAGGGACGCCAGTTCGCGAAAGCCGTCCAGTACCTGTTCTTCGGTCATGTGCCAGAGGGCGAATTCGCGGATCCCCGGCGAATCGATCAGGTCACCGCCATCGGGGAAGTGGAACAGGCGTGCCGTGGTCGTGGTGTGACGTCCCTTGCGGCTCTGCTCGGACAGGGCGCCGGTCTTGAGGTCGGCACCCGGCAGCAGACTGTTGATCAGCGAGGATTTGCCGACTCCGGACTGGCCGACGAATACGCTGATATGATCGGCCAGCAGCGCCTTGAGTTCGTCCAGCCCATGGCTGCTGGCAGTGGAAGCCTGCAGGGTGCGGTAACCCAGCTGGCGATACTGCTGCAGCAGTGGTTCCAGGCGCTGGCGATTGTCGTCGTCGAGCAGGTCCGCCTTGTTGAGCAGCAGCACCGGCTCAATGCTGCTGGCCTCGGCGGCCACCAGATAACGATCGATCAGATTGGCATGCGCATAGGGCTCGACGGCGATGACGATGACGATGTAATCGATATTGGCCGCCACCGGTTTGAGCTCACCCTGGTTATTCGGGCGCAACAGCTCGCTGTGGCGGTCCAGTGCCGCGACGACCACGCCGCTGTCGGCGGAGCGGCGCCAGATCACCCGGTCGCCGGTGACCAGCTGGCCCAGGTGGGTGCGCATATGGCAGCGCTGGATCTCACCCTTGTGCTCGCCTTCGAGTACCTCCACGTCGACCTGGCGGCCGAAGTGAGAGATGATCAGCCCCTGCTGTTCGGGGCCGAGATCGCCCCCTTCCAGTTGCTCTTCGATCAGGGTGTCGCGTTTGTGGGCGCGAGCCGCACGCTCTTCCTGAATCTTGTTGATGCGCCAGGCCTGGCGCCGGTTGACTTTGCGTTTTCCCATACCGGCCGGTATCACTCGCTCACTGCTACTGTCATTGACGTGCTAAGGTATTCGAATCCGAGTTAAATTGACAGTTTTGCCAGGGGAGAAAAGGTGCATGGCGCTCAAGGATAATCTGATCTGGGTCGATCTGGAGATGACCGGGTTGAACCCGGATACCGACCATATCATCGAGATGGCCGCGATTGTGACCGATCCGGATCTGAACCTCATTGCCGAAGGACCGGTGATTGCGGTGCATCAGCCGGATACGGTGCTCTCCCGCATGGATGAATGGTGTACCCGCACCCATGGTCAATCCGGGCTGACCGACCGGGTGCGCAGCAGCACCATCAGCGAAACGGAAGCGGAGCAGAGTATGCTGGCCTTTTTGCGCGAGCACAGCGAGCAGGGCGCTTCACCCATGTGCGGCAACAGCATCGGCCAGGACCGCCGTTTTCTCTGGCGTCACATGCCGGAACTGGAGGCTTTCTTCCATTACCGCAACCTGGATGTCAGCACCATCAAGGAACTGGCGAAGCGCTGGAAGCCGGCGGCGCTGGAAGGCTTCAAAAAACAGGGCAATCACCTGGCGCTGGACGATATTCGCGAGTCGATCGAAGAGCTGCGCCACTATCGCCGCCATTTTTTCCGTCTCTAAGCCTAATCCTCGCTAAGCCGGTTATTCCGGCAGTCGACGGGCGCCGGGATGGTCGAGGATCGGCAGAGGGAAAGGTCCTTCGCCCTCACTGAGTCGCGCCAGTGCCCAGTCGATATGCTCCTGCACCAATTCGCTGCTTGTTTCGCGGCGGGTGCGCAGGGCGTCCATCACCTTCTCGCCTCCTCGGCCGTTACCCAGGGCCACGGCCAGGTTACGTTGCCAGCCTTCGTAACCGGTGCGACGGATGGCCGAGCCTTCGGTGCGCTTGAGGAAGGTTGCTTCGTCCCACTCAAACAGCTCCAGCAGTTCAACCTGATCCAGGTTGTGGCGCGGCTGAAAATCCGGCTCGTCGCTGCGTTTGGCGAAGCGGTTCCAGGGGCAGATCAGCTGGCAGTCGTCACAGCCGAAGATGCGGTTGCCGATCAGCGGGCGAAGCTCCAGCGGAATGCTGCCACGGTATTCGATGGTCAGGTAGGAGATGCAGCGGCGGGCGTCGAGCACTCCGGGCTCGGGAAAGGCCCGGGTCGGGCAGATATCGATACAGGCGGAGCAGCGGCCGCAGTGGGATTCGGTTTCCGGCGGGTCGATCGGCAGCGGCAGGTCGATGAACAGTTCGCCGAGCAGGAACCAGGATCCGGCCTGACGGTTGAGCAGCAGGGTGTGCTTGCCGATCCAGCCCAGGCCGGCATTGCGGGCCAACGGGCGTTCCAGCACCGGGGCGCTGTCGACGAAGGGGCGGAAGCGCACCTCGACGTCGTCTACCTGGCTGTCCAGCCACTGTCCCAGCTGTTTCAGGCGCTTGCGGATCAGCTTGTGGTAATCGCGCCCCAGGGTGTAGCGGGCGACATAGGCCTTGTCCGGGTCGCGCAGAATGCCGGTGATCGGTGTCTCGGCGGGCAGGTAGTCCATCCTCAGCATGATGATGCGGCGCGTGCCGGGCACCAGCAGGGTCGGATCCAGTCGCTTGTCGACGTTTTGGTTCAGGTAGTCCATGCTGCCCTGATAGCCGGCGTCCAGCCAGCGCTGCAGGCGGTCCGCCTCCTGACTGGCGTCCGGCAGGGTGATGGCGCAGTCGGCAAAGCCCAGTTCCTGCGCCTGCTGCTTGAGTGCCTGGGCGAGGGTGTCGAGCTGTTCTGTACTGAGCTGTGACATAACGGGAACCGGGTGTGTCCTGGTCAGTCCATCTTCTATAATGAACTGATAAGAAAGGAGAAAGCCATCATGAGCAGAGTAGAGCTGCCGGGAGCATTATACACGGCTGAACAGAGTCGCGCCCTGGACCGTACCGCCATCGAACAGTTTGGTATTCCGGGATTCCGGTTGATGCAGCGTGCCGGCCACGCCGCCTTCGTCGAGCTGGTGGCGCACTGGCCGTCGATGCGCCGACTCACGGTGGCCTGTGGTGGCGGCAATAACGGCGGCGACGGTTTGATCATGGCGGGACTGGCGAAACAGCAGGGCATCGACGTGCAGGTGCTGGTGGTCAGCGACGACTTCGAGAGCCGCCTGGTCGGCGAGGCTCGGGCCGCCTGGCAGTGGGCGCAGGCGGTCGGCGTGGAGCTGCAGCGCTGGCAGCCGGGCGTGGAGCTGCACGGCGAGGTGCTGGTTGATGCGCTGTTGGGTACGGGTTTGACCGGCCCTGTGCGCGGAGAAACAGCCGAACTGATTCGGCAGTTCAATCGTTCGCCGCGACCGGTGATGGCGGTGGATATCCCCTCGGGGCTGTGCAGTGATACCGGCCGGGTGCTCGGCGTGGCCATTCATGCCGAGCTGACGCTGACCTTCATCGCCCTCAAGCAGGGCTTGCTGACCCATGAGGGGGTGGATCACTGTGGTCAGGTGTTGTTCGACAGCCTGATGTTGCCGGACGAGGTCTATGAAGAAGTTTCGCTGAGTGCTTTTCGCACCGACAGCGATGACCTGGCCAAACTGCTGCCGCCGCGCCGTCGCTCATCGCATAAGGGGCTGTTCGGCCACGTCATGGTGATCGGCGGTGACCACGGCATGGGCGGCGCGGCGCTGATGGCGGCGGAGGCGGCCGCGCGCAGTGGCGCCGGTCTGGTGTCGCTGGCCACCCGCCCCGAGCATGTGACTGCGGCCCTGACCCGGGCGCCGGAAGTGATGGTGGCCGGGGTCAACTCGGGGCAGGATATCCAGCCGCTGCTGGAACGCCCGGACGTGCTGGTGGTCGGGCCGGGCCTTGGTCAAAGCGCCTGGGCCGACCAGTTGCTGCAGCAGGCGCTGAATTCCGGCCTGCCGCTGGTGCTGGATGCCGATGCGCTCAACCTGTTGCAGCGCCGCCAGCATAACGGCCTGGGGACGCACGACTGGGTGTTGACGCCGCACCCGGGAGAGGCGGCACGGCTGCTGGGCTGGGAAACCAGTGAGGTGCAGCAGGACCGTTTTGGCTCCGTGCGTGAGCTGCAGGCGCGCTTGGGAGGCACGGTGGTGCTCAAGGGCGCCGGCAGTCTCAGTTTCGATGGCGACGCCATGCACCTGTGCAACGCCGGCAACCCGGGTATGGCCTGCGGTGGCATGGGGGATGTGCTCTCCGGTATCATTGGCGCCTTGCGTGCGCAACGTTTGAGTGCGGTGGATGCGGCCAGGGCCGGAGTGTATGCCCATGCCCGCGCAGCGGACCTCTGTGCTGCCGATCAGGGCGAGCGAGGCCTGCTGGCGACCGACCTGATCGCCCGGGTGCGCCGAGTTCTCAGTGGTATTGAATGAAGGAATACAGCGAAATGAAACGCTACCTCGCCGATGAGCAGGCGATGACCGATTTCGGTGGCCATCTGGCCCAGGCGATCAGCACCGGTGGTGTTGTTTTTCTGCTCGGTGATCTGGGAATGGGTAAAACCACCCTGAGCCGGGGCGTGTTGCGTGGCTGTGGCCACACCGGGTCGGTCAAGAGCCCGACCTATACCCTGGTCGAGCCCTATGACACCCCGGCAGGAGCGGTGTATCACTTTGATCTTTACCGCCTGTCTGACCCGGAAGAGCTGGAATACCTGGGCATTCGTGATTACTTTAGTGATGATGCCCTCTGCCTGGTGGAGTGGCCGGAGAAGGGGGCGGGCATACTGCCGCAGCCGGATCTGGAGATCCGCCTGTCCCTGTCGGGACTGGGGCGCGAGCTGGAGCTGACGGCAAAAACTCAAAAAGGGCAACGGATGGTCGATATACTGAATAAGACAAGCAACCAGACGTGAATGGGCTGATGAAGAGACTCGGGCAACTGCTAACCCTTGTGCTGTTCTGCCTGACGGCAACCCTGCTGCAGGCGGCCGAAGAGGTGCGTAATGTGCGTGCCTGGCTGGCGCCGGACAATACCCGCCTGGTGTTCGACCTGTCCGGACCGGTGGAGCACAAGCTGTTTACCCTGTCGAACCCCGACCGGGTGGTGATCGATATCGAGCAGGTGAGCCTCAAGGCTTCGCTGGACAGGCTCGGGTTGGAAAAAAGCCCGGTTGACAGCATTCGACACAGTCAGCGTGGCGATGGCCTCAGGATCGTGCTGGACCTGAAGGATAGTGTGCGCCCCAAGAGTTTTGATCTCAAGCCCAACGACCAGTACGGCCACCGTCTGGTGGTCGACCTGGAGATGCGCGAGCAGGCGGTGGTCACCAAAACCGTGGTGCCGGTGCCGGGACAAAGTGGCAAGCGCGATATCGTGGTGATGATCGATGCCGGCCACGGCGGCGAAGACCCGGGGGCCATCGGGCCGGGCGGCGTGCGCGAGAAGGATGTGGTGCTGGCGATCGCGCAAAAACTCAAGGCCATGATCGATTCGCGCAAGGGCTATAGGGCCGTGTTGACCCGTACCGGTGACTACTACATCAGCCTGCGCGGGCGTACCGGCAAGGCGCGCAAGAGCAATGCCGATCTTTTTGTCTCTATCCATGCGGATGCCTTCAAGGACCCGCGAGCGCGAGGTGCCTCTGTATGGGTGCTGTCCGGGCGCGGCGCCAGCTCCGAGATGGGTCGCTGGCTGGCGAAGAGGGAAAACAGCGCCGACCTGATCGGCGGTGTCGGCAGCCTGAGCCTGGATGACAAGGATGATGTGCTGGCCAGCGTGCTGCTGGACATGTCGATGAACGCCAGCCGCAAGGACAGCCACCAGATCGCCTCCCGTATCCATGGCAACATGGACCGCTTCGCCCGCATGCACAAGAAACATGTGGAACAGGCCGGCTTCGTGGTGCTCAAGTCGCCGGATATCCCGTCGATCCTGGTGGAGACCGGCTTTATCTCCAACCCGGGTGAGGCGCGCAAGCTGCGCACTGCCAGCTACCAGAAGCAGATGGCTAATGCGATCTATCGGGGCATCGTCGATCACTTCTGGGAGAAGCCCCCTGCCGCGACCTATGTCGCCTGGCAGAAGCAGTCCGGCAAGGCACCGGCCGGTGGCGAGCGGATGTACAAGGTCGTTTCAGGTGATACCCTGTCCGTCATTGCGCAGCGCAACGGGGTTTCCCTGCAGCAGCTGCGCAGCGCCAACAAGCTCAGTGGTGACCGCATCCGTGTCGGTCAGGTACTGCGCATCCCTGCGGGTTGAAGCTCAGGTTTTTATGTCACGAATTCATCTTTTATCGCCGCAACTGGCTAACCAGATTGCGGCCGGCGAGGTTGTCGAACGCCCCGCTTCGGTGGTCAAGGAACTGCTGGAAAACAGTCTTGACTCCGGTGCTGACCGCATCGAGCTGGATGCCGAGCAGGGCGGCGTCAAGCTGATCCGGCTGCGTGACAACGGCCGCGGCATCGACAAGGCGGACCTGCCGCTGGCGCTGAGCCGTCACGCCACCTCGAAGATCACCGCGCTGGAAGACCTGGAAGCGGTGGGCAGTCTGGGGTTCCGTGGCGAGGCGCTGGCCAGTATCAGCTCCGTTTCACGGCTGACGCTGACTTCCCGTCCTCTGCAGCAGGATAATGCCTGGGCGGTCTCGGCCCAGGGGCGGGATATGGCGGCGGATGTGGTGCCGGCGGCCCATCCGGCGGGGACCACGGTGGAAGTGCGCGACCTGTTTTTCAATACCCCGGCCCGGCGCAAGTTCCTCAAAACCGAGAAGACCGAATTCCGTCATCTCGAAGAGGTGGTCAAGCGGCTGGCGTTGAGCTGCTACGATGTCGGTTTCAACCTGCGCCATAACGGCAAGATGGTTCACCAGCTGCGTCCGGCGGACACTGAACCGGCGCGAGAGCAACGCCTGGCCCAGTTGCTGGGCAAGGCTTTCGTCAGCGAATCGGTAGCGCTGGATGTGGTGGCTGAAGCCTCGGGGCTGCGCCTGTGGGGCTGGATGGGGTTGCCGACTTTCTCCCGCGCCCAGGCGGACCAGCAGTACTTCTTCGTCAATGGTCGTGTCATCCGCGACAAGGTGGTCACTCATGCGGTGCGCCAGGCCTACCAGGATGTGCTCTTTCACGGCCGCCATCCGGCCTATGTGCTTTACCTGGAGCTGGACCCGGCACTGGTCGATGTCAACGTACACCCGACCAAGCACGAGGTGCGCTTCCGCGAGAGCCGGCTGGTGCATGACTTCATTTTCCGCACCCTCTACCGGGTGATCGCCGACCTGCGGCCGCAGGATGTGGCGCCGGTGCAGGGGGCGCCGGAGGTGCCGGTACAGCCGGAACTGGCACCGCCCGCGACGGTTTATTCCCAGACCGAGCCCGCACAACCGGTCGCGGAGCTGTCCGCGCTGCGCCAACGCCCCATGGGGCTGGGGTTTGGCGCTGCCGGTAACGGTCCTTCTTCCGGCCAGGTACGGGAGCAGATCCAGGGCTATTCGGCGCTGCATCAACCGGCGGGCGTGGCACCTCAGGCGGCCGTGCCCGGGGGGGCTCCCGAACCGCATGAAGTGCCGCCGCTGGGCTATGCGATGGCGCAGCTGCACGGCATTTATATTCTGGCGCAGAACGCCGAGGGTATGGTGCTGGTGGACATGCACGCCGCCCATGAGCGTATCGTCTATGAACGAATGAAAGTCGCCTTCGAACAGGACCGTGTGCGCAGCCAGCCGCTGCTGGTGCCGGTAAACCTGGCGGTCAGCGCCCGCGAGGGTGATGTCGCCGAGGAGTGTCCGGAGGAATTTCACCGTCTCGGTTTCCGTCTTGAGCGGATGGCGGAAGAGTCGCTGGTGATCCGTGAAGTGCCGGTGGCGCTGGCGAAAGCCAATGTGGAACAGCTGGTGCGTGATGTGCTGGGCGACATGCTGCAGTATGGCACCAGCGACCGTATCCAGGCGCACCTGAACGAGTTGCTGGCGACCATGGCCTGCCACGGCGCCGTGCGCGCCAACCGCCAGTTGACGGTACCGGAGATGAACGCTCTGCTGCGCGACATGGAACAGACCGAGCGCAGCGGCCAATGCAACCATGGACGTCCAACCTGGACGCAGCTGTCGTTGGCACAGCTGGATAAACTTTTTCTACGGGGACAGTGATGCAGTCTGCGGCGAAGACCAAGCCCAAAGTGATTTTCGTGATGGGACCGACCGCGTCCGGCAAGACCGACCTGGCGATGCGGCTGTGCGATCACCTGCCCAGTGAACTGATCAGTGTCGACTCGGCGATGATCTACCGCGGCATGGATATCGGCACCGCCAAGCCGACGCCGGATGAGCTGGCGGCCTATCCGCATCGACTGGTGGATATTCTGGACCCGGCCGAGGCTTATTCGGCCGCCCAGTTCCGCGCGGATGCGCTGGAGCAGATTGGCGAAATCCAGCAGGCTGGCCGTGTGCCGGTGCTGGTGGGCGGCACCATGCTCTACTTCAACGCCCTTCAGCAGGGGTTGGCTCAATTGCCGGAAGCCGATCCGGCGCTGCGCGCCCGCATCGAAGCGGAGGCTGCCGAGAAGGGCTGGCCGGCGATTCATGCACGCCTGGCTGAGCTGGATCCCGAAGGCGCTCGGCGGCTCAAGCCCACCGATGCGCAGCGACTGCAGCGGGCGCTGGAAGTGGTGCAGCTGACCGGCAAGCCGATCAGTCAGCATTGGCGTGAACAGGCGGACGCGGATCTGCCGTTCGAGATCATCCCCCTTGCGCTGGCGCCGGTGGAGCGTTCACGTTTGCATCAGCGCATAGAACAGCGTTTCGACATCATGCTCAAGGCCGGTTTCGAGGAGGAGGTGCGCAGGCTCTGGGAGCGCGGTGATCTGCATGCGTCGATGCCGTCGATCCGGTGTGTCGGTTATCGCCAGATGTGGTCCTGGTTCAGCGATGAATACGACCGGGAGACCATGAGGCACAAGGGAATCGTCGCCACGCGCCAGTTGGCCAAGCGTCAGCTTACCTGGTTACGAGGTTGGCAGGGGGTGCACTGGCTGGAAAGCGAGTCGTCGAATTTAGTTTCCGATGCCTTGAAACTGTCAGACCCTGCCGTTATATAATGAATTCGGGTATGATCGCGCGCAAACTCTGTTCATGCAGCGGTATGATGCCGAGTCAGCTTAATCCGAATACACAACTACACTATAAATTGATTTCCATTCTGGAAGGAGTTTGCAATGTCAAAAGGGCAATCACTACAAGACCCTTATCTTAATGTTCTGCGCAAGGAACGTGTCCCTGTGTCGATCTTCCTGGTTAACGGTATCAAACTTCAGGGGCAGATCGAATCCTTTGACCAGTTTGTCATCCTGCTGAAAAACACTGTCAGCCAGATGGTGTATAAGCACGCGATTTCTACAGTAGTGCCTGCCCGTCCGGTCAAGTTGCCTGTGGCCGACGATAAGCCTGCTGAATGAGGTACTAATTGTTTTTCGAACGTCCTGAATCAGGCGAGCGCGCGATCCTCGTCCATGTAGACCTGGCCAGTGAGGCCGATCGCGAGAATCCACGAGAGCTAGAGGAGTTGGCGCTGTCGGCAGGAGCCGATCCGGTCGAGTTCCTGACCGGCAGTCGTGCCGACCCGAGCCCCAAGTTTTTTCTGGGCAAGGGCAAGGTCGAAGAGCTGAGTGAGCTGGTGCGCGAGCACGAGGCCGAGTTGGTTATCTTCAATCACGCCTTGAGTCCGGGCCAGGAGCGTAACCTGGAGCGTGAGCTGCAGTGTCGCGTACTGGACCGAACCGGCCTGATTCTGGATATCTTCGCCCAGCGTGCCCGTACTCACGAAGGCAAGCTGCAGGTGGAGCTGGCGCAGCTGGAGCACATGTCGACCCGACTGGTGCGTGGCTGGACCCACCTTGAGCGTCAGAAGGGCGGTATCGGTCTGCGTGGTCCCGGTGAAACTCAGCTGGAAACTGACCGTCGTCTGTTGCGTGCCCGCATCAAATCCATTCTCAAACGGCTGGAAAAGGTCCGCAAGCAGCGCGACCAGGGGCGACGTGCGCGCAAGCGTGCCGAGGTGTCGACCGTATCGCTGGTGGGCTATACCAACGCCGGCAAGTCGACGCTGTTCAATCGCCTGACCACCGCTGATGTCTATGCGGCGGACCAGCTGTTCGCGACCCTGGATCCTACGCTGCGCAAAATTGAGCTGGCGGACGTGGGCTCGGCGATTCTGGCGGACACTGTAGGCTTTATTCGCCATCTGCCACACAAGCTGGTCGAGGCCTTTCGTGCTACGCTGCAGGAAACCACCGAGGCAAGCCTGTTGCTGCATGTGATCGATTGCTACGATGAGGAGCGTCTGGAGCATATCGAGCAGGTCGAGGCGGTGCTGGAAGAGATCGGTGCCGGCGAAGTGCCCGTACTACAGGTATACAACAAGATTGACCGTATCGAGGGCGCTGAGCCCCGGGTTGACCGTGATGAGAATGGCGTGCCCTGGCGTGTCTGGGTCTCGGCGGTGACCGGAGAGGGTGTCGAGTTGTTGCTGGATGTGATCAGCGAGCGCCTGGGTGAAGAGATGTTCCACGATCAGCTGCGGCTGGCACCCAGCGACGGCAATCTGCGGGCTCAGTTGTATGCTCAGGGTGCCGTGCTGCGTGAAGAGGTCGACGAGCAGGGTGATATGCTGCTGGAAGTGCGCCTGCAGATGAAGGATTTCAGGCGCATCCTGAGTCGTTTGGGCATTCGGCAGGAACAATACCTGTCGGCGATGGTCGACTAGGCTGCGCCGTTAAGGCAACAGTTGTGAATAATCAAAACAGTTAATCAAGCGGTTTATAACGGAGAACACTATGGCCTGGAATGAGCCTGGCGGGAATGGTAACAACCATGACCCCTGGAGTGGCGGTGGCGATAACCGCGGTAAGCGTGGTGGCAACGATCAGGGGCCGCCCGATATCGATGAAGCGATGCGCAAGCTGCAAGATCGTCTCGGCGGTATCTTTGGGGGCGGCAAAAAGCGCGGCGGCTTTGGCGGCGGCGATGGCCGTGGCAAGGGCAGCAGCAGCGGCTTCTTCGTCGTGCTGGTCGTATTGGCCGCGCTGTTCTGGGCTGGCATGGGTTTCTACACCGTGGATCAGCAGGAGCGTGGCATCGTACTGCGTCTGGGCAAATACCATGACACCGTGCAGCCGGGTCTGCAGTGGAATCCGCCGCTGGTCGACGAAGTGGTCAAGGTTAACACCACGCGTATTCGTACCTACGATCACCGCTCGCTGATGCTGACCGCTGACGAAAATATCGTCGATGTGGACATGACCGTGCAGTATGTGGTGTCCGATCCCATGCTGTTTGCACTCAGGGTGCGCGATCCCGGTGACAGCCTGGCGCAGTCGTCCGAGTCGGCGCTGCGTCATGTGGTGGGTACGTCCGAAATGCATAACATCCTGACCGAGGGGCGTGACACCCTGGCGCTCCAGGTGCAGGCGCGACTGCAGCGTTATATGGAAAACTACACCACTGGTCTGAGCATCTCCAAGGTCAACATCAAGAACGCCCAGGCACCGCGTCAGGTGCAGGATGCGTTTGATGATGTGATCAAGGCACGCGAGGATGAGCAGCGGGCCAAGAATGAGGCTGAAACCTATGCCAATGGTGTTGTGCCGGAAGCCCGTGGTCGGGCTCAGCGCTTGACCGAGGAAGCCAGTGCCTACCGCGAAGAGGTAGTGGCCAAGGCGACTGGTGAAGCAAGCCGCTTCAAGGCGCTGTTGACTGAGTATCAGAAGGCGCCTGAAGTGACCCGTGAGCGTCTGTACATCGATACCCTGCAGGAGGTGATGGCCAACACCGGCAAGGTAATGGTTGATGTCGAGGGTGGCAATAACATGATGTACCTGCCGTTGGATCGACTCGCTGAAAAGCAGCCGGCACGTGACTCTGCCGGTCGTGTTCGTCTGGATGAAAGTACCATGCGCCAGATTACCGATCAGGTTCTGGAAGAGACGCGTCAGCGTACACAGACTACTTCTTCCGGCCTGAGGGAGGGACGCTAATGAAGCCTACATCCATGTTTGGCCTGATCGCGCTGCTGCTGGTGGTGATGATCGGTTCCAAATCGGTCTACATCGTCAAGGAGACGGAGCGGGCGATCAAGTTGCGCTTCGGTGAGGTGGTGGAAGCTGATATCAAGCCGGGTCTGCATTTCAAGATCCCGTTCGTTAACACCGTGCGCAAGTTTGAAGGCCGGATCATGTCGCTGGATGCGCGCCCTCAGGCGTTCCTGACTCTGGAGAAAAAACGTCTGATCGTAGACTCCTTCATCAAGTGGCGCATCGACAATGTCGAAAAGTATTACACGGCTACCTCTGGTGATGAGTTTCGGGCGGCTGATCTGCTATCTACCCGTGTCGAAACTAGTCTGCGTAACCAGTTTGGTGAGCGTACGCTGACTGAAGTGGTTTCCGGTGCTCGTGAAGAGGTGATGGGTGATGTCATCCGTGCGCTGAGTGATCTGGCTCAGTCTGAGCTGGGTGTCGAGGTGATTGATGTGCGTGTCAAGCGAATCGACCTGCCGCAGGAAGTATCTTCTTCGGTGTATGAGCGTATGCGTACCGAGCGTCTGCGTCTGGCGCGTGAGCTGCGTGCCCGAGGCAAGGAGCTGGCGGAAGGGATCCGTGCGGATGCAGACCGTCAGCGTACAGTTATCCTCGCTGATGCTTTCCGTGAGGCGGAGACTGTGCGCGGTGAGGGTGACGCCCAGGCGGCGGCGGTCTATGCCGAGGCCTTTCAGCGTGATCCGGAGTTCTATGCCTTCTATCGCAGTCTGAATGCGTACAAGGAGTCCTTCTCCGGCGGTGGCGACATGTTCGTGCTGGATCCGAAGAGCGAGTTCTTCCGCTATCTCAATAGCGCAACGGGGACCTCTGTTACCCAATAGTGCAACGAAAACCGGGTGCCTTTGGCGCCCGGTTTCGTGATATAGTTAAGTAACCGGGTTTGTGCCCGGTTTTTTTGTGATTCAGCCCACCTGATGACAGCGGAGTATCGCATGGCCTTGGCAGATCGCTGGTTGCTGCCCGACGGAATAATGGAACTGCTGCCGCCGCAGGCGCGGCAGGTTGAACTGATGCGCCGTAAGGTGCTCGACCTCTACCATCGCTGGGGGTACGAGCTGGTAATGCCACCAATCGCGGAGCATCTGGAGTCCCTGCTGACCGGTGTCGGTCACGATCTCGACCTCAATACCTTTAAGGTCACCGACCGCATGAGCGGCCACACCCTGGGGGTGCGCGCCGACATGACGCCTCAGGTGGCGCGTATTGATGCTCATCGCCTGCGCAGCGAAGGCGCCAGTCGCCTGTGTTACTGCGGCTCGGTGCTGCACAGTCACGCCGAAAATATGCTGGCCTCTCGCAACCCGCTGCAGTTGGGTGCGGAACTTTATGGTCATGCCGGTCCGGACAGCGACGTGGAAGTGATCTCGCTGATGCTGGCGACCCTGGATGAAGTGGGTCTGAAAACACCGGTTAGCCTGGACCTGGGGCATGTGGGGGTATTCAGTCGCCTGATGCAGATGGCGGACCTGAGCGCCCAGCAGCAGGCGGACTATCAGGATATGCTGAAGCGCAAGGCACTGCCGGAGATCGGTCGCTTTGTCTCCGAGCTGGATCTGGAGGCGCCGCTCGTTGACTGGCTGCAGGAACTGCCGCGTCTTAATGGCGGTGCAGCTATACTGGAAAGAGCGCGTCAGCTGTTTGCGGCGGATGCCGAGCTGATGAAGGCCGTGGATTATCTGGCGGATCTGGCGGTACGCATAGCGGCACGCTTCCCGTCGGTGGATACCTACTTCGATCTCAGTGAACTGCGCGGCTACCACTATCACACCGGTATCGTGTTTGCCGCCTATACCCCGAGCTTCGGTCAGGCGCTGGCCAAAGGCGGGCGCTACGACAATATCGGGCGTGACTTCGGGCGTGCGCGCCCGGCAACCGGCTTCAGTGCCGACCTCAAGACTTTGATGGACCTGTCCGATCAGCTGGCCGAACAGGCGGAGGGCGTGATTCTGGCACCTGCGGGAGAGGCTGAAGACCTGCAATCCGCGATTGCCAAGCTGCGCCAGGCTGGAAAGCGCGTTGTGCAGCGGCTGGAAGGCGAAACGGATTGTGATAACCGCTACTCGCAACAGCTGAAGCTGGAGAGCGGTGAATGGGTTTTGGTCGATCTTTGATCGCAATTTTTTTGATAATTAACGAGTAATCGAGACAGCAATGGGTAAAAACGTCGTTGTTCTGGGCACCCAGTGGGGTGATGAAGGCAAGGGTAAGATCGTAGATCTGTTGACCGAGCAGGTCGCTGCCGTCGTTCGCTTCCAGGGCGGGCATAATGCGGGACATACTCTGGTAATCGATGGTGAGAAGACCGTTCTCCACCTGATTCCGTCCGGTATTCTGCGTCAGAATGTGCTCTGTCTGATCGGCAACGGCGTCGTGCTGTCGCCGGAGGCGCTGCTGAAAGAGATTGCCGAGCTGGAAGGGCGCGGTGTTCCCGTGCGTGAACGCCTGCAACTGAGTCCGGCCTGTCCGCTGATCCTGCCGTACCACGTGGCGCTGGATCAGGCGCGCGAACTGGCCCGCGGCAATGCCAAGATAGGCACCACCGGGCGCGGTATCGGCCCTGCCTATGAAGACAAGGTGGCGCGCCGCGGCCTGCGTCTGGGCGATATGGCGGATCCGCAGCGTTTTGCCAGCAAGCTGAAGGAGGTGCTGGAGTACCACAACTTCGTACTGCAGAACTACTACAAGGTGGATCCTGTTGATTTCCAGCAGACCTACGACAGCTGCATAGAGATGGCGAAGACGCTGGTGCCGATGATCACCGACGTGACCGCCAAGCTGCATGAGCTGCGCAAGCAGGGCGCCAGTATCATGTTCGAAGGTGCTCAGGGCTCGCTGCTTGATATCGACCACGGTACCTACCCGTATGTGACCTCTTCCAACACCACTGCCGGTGGCACCTCGACTGGTAGTGGCTTCGGCCCACTGTACCTGGATTACATCCTGGGTATCACCAAGGCCTACACTACTCGCGTCGGTGGCGGTCCTTTCCCGACCGAGCTGCATTGTGATGTGGGTCAGCGTCTGGCTGAGCGTGGTCATGAGTTCGGTGCCACTACCGGCCGTGCCCGTCGCTGTGGCTGGTTCGATGCGGTTGCGCTTCAGCATGCGATCCAGATCAACTCCGTATCCGGTATCTGCCTGACCAAGCTGGACGTGCTGGATGGTCTGGAGCAGATTAACATCTGTACCGGTTACAAGGATGCGGCAGGTAATGTCGTGACCTCTCTGAACGGCAGTGAAGACTACGAAGTGGTCGAGCCGGTTTACGAGCAGCTGCCGGGCTGGAGTGAATCCACCGTCGGTGTGAAGAGCCTGGATGAGCTGCCGGCCAATGCCCGTGCCTACATCAGCCGTCTGGAGCAGCTGATCGAAGCGCCGATCGATATCATCTCCACCGGTCCTGACCGCAACGAGACCATCGTGCTGCGTCATCCGTTCGAAGTCTGAGGCTTCGAACGGACCAAAAAAAACCGCATCCTGGGATGCGGTTTTTTTGTGCCTGAAGCCCGGCTGATCAGCGCAGGGCTTCGGCGGTGGCCGGGTGCAGGGTGCGCAGCAGGGCCTTGAGTACTTTGGTATTGCCGGCAACCAGGTTGCCGTGGTCGCTGTACTTGTTGCCACCGGAAAAGTCGCCCACCAGGCCGCCGGCTTCGCGGATCAGTAGTAGGCCGGCAGACAGTTCGGTCTGGCTCAGGCCGATCTGGTAGAAGCCGTCGAGGCGGCCGGCGGCGGTGTAAGCCAGGCTCAGTACCGGTGAGCCGCTGTTGTGCAGGGTGGCGCCAGCCTGCATCACCTGCTGCATCATGCGGGCGTGGGATTCCATCCAGGGCTTGTCGCTGCGGCGGGCGTGGTAACCGGTGCCGATCACGGCGCCTTCGAGAGAGGTGCGGCCGCTCACACGCAGGCGCTTGCCGTTCAGCTGTGCGCCCTTGCCACGGCTGGCCGTGAACTCTTCACCGAAGACCGGGTTGAGGACGACGCAGTGTTCAGCCTTGCCGTTGATGTAGCCGGTGATGCTCAGGGCAAACATCGGCAGGGCATTGGAGAAGTTGGTCAGGCTGTCGATCGGGCTGATGTGCCATTCGCAGTGGCCGGGGCCTTCACCGATCGGTGCATGCTGGCCGCTGTATTCGCCGATCAGGCTATGCTGAGGGTAGGCTTTCTGGATGGTGGTGGTGATGGTGCGTTCAGCCTGTTGGCAGAGCTCACTGATGAACTCAGCGACATCGGCCTGTTCAGATTTGATCAGATCCAGGCGTTCGAGGGCACGCGAGATCTGTTCGCCTGCGAGCCGGGCCGCGCGCAGGGCAATATTAACCATTGGTTGCATCAGTGTAGGTGTCCAGTCTTCAAGGTTGACAAAGGTCTATTGTAGCTCAGACGGGCGCTACGCTGAACAGGTGGTCTGCAACTCAATCATGTTCTGTTAGAATGTTCAGCTTTGAACGGCGTAACTCCATGTCTGACCATATTCGTATTGTACTGGTGAACACAACGCATCCCGGCAATATCGGGGGCGTGGCTCGTGCCATGAAAAACATGGGGCTGCAAGATCTCTGTCTGGTGAGTCCCAAGCTGTTTCCGCATCCGGATGCCGATGCGCGCGCCTCGGGAGCGACTGATCTGCTGGCGTCCGCAAGGGTGGTGGACTCCATTGATGACGCCATCGCCGACTGCGAGCTGGTGTTCGGCACCAGTGCGCGCGAGCGGCATATTCCCTGGCCGCTGGTCGATCCGCGTGAACTGGCCGCGATCGCGGCGCCGCTGAAGGGCAAGGCGCGGGTAGCCATCCTGTTCGGTCGTGAAGATCGAGGCTTGACCAACGAGGAGCTGCAGCGCTGTCATCACCACGTGCATATTCCGGCTGTGGAAAGCTTCAGCTCGCTCAACATTGCCGCGGCGGTGCAGGTCATTACCTACGAGCTGCGTATGGCGGAACTGGCGCAGCAGCCGCTGAGCAAGCCACAGTGGGGGACGGATTGGGATATCGAACTGGCCGAACAGCGCGAGTTGGAGCTGATGTTCGAGCATCTGGAGCGCACGCTGGTTAAAATCGAGTTTCTGGACCCCGATAATCCGCGCCAGTTGATGCCGCGTCTGCGCCGACTGTTGCAGCGGGCGGTGCCGGACAAGGTTGAGGTCAATGTGCTGCGCGGCATTCTGAAGGCGGTCGAGCGCAAGGTGGAGGCGCCAGCGACAGATGGTGGTAAAGACGATGTTTAAGCAGATACGCGAAGATATACGTTCGGTCTTTCATCGCGATCCGGCCGCGCGCAACGCCTTTGAGGTGCTGACGGCCTATCCGGGGCTGCATGCCATCTGGTGTCATCGTCTGGCCAACGCCCTCTGGCGGCGCGATTTCAAATGGCTGGCGCGTATCGTGTCCAATATCGCGCGCTGGCTGACCGGCATCGAGATCCATCCGGGGGCCACTATCGGTCGGCGTTTCTTCATCGATCATGGCATGGGGGTGGTGATCGGTGAGACCGCCGAGATCGGTGATGATGTCACCCTTTATCATGGTGTCACTCTGGGCGGTACGACATGGAACAAGGGCAAGCGTCACCCGACGCTGGGCAATAATGTGGTCTGTGGTGCCGGTGCCAAGGTGCTGGGGCCGATCAGCATCGGTGCCGGTGCTCGGGTCGGTTCCAATGCGGTGGTGACGCGCGATGTGCCCGAGGATGCTACCGTGGTGGGGATTCCGGGGCGGATCATCAAGCGTCATCCGGAAGAGGAGTCGCCGGAGGAGCTGAAGCGCCGCGAGATGGCGGACAAGGTCGGCTTCGATGCCTATGCGGTCACCCGTGAGGTCTCGGACCCGGTGGCGCATGCGATTCGCTGCCTGCTTGATCACATGCAGGCGATGGATCACAAGGTCGACACCATGGGCAAGGCGCTGTGCGAACTCAAGCCGGAGTATTGCGATGAAGAGTTGCCCGAGCTGAAGTCCGAGGATTTCGAGGCGGCGGTCGATGATGTCAGCGGCATTCAGGCAGGTGAATCGGTGGTCGAGGCGGCGTCTGAAAGTGATCAGAAAGACCGACGGAACGAGTCGGTTAAATAGTTGACTAAAATAGTAGGGAATCGCATAATGTGGTCATGCTGTAAAGCGTGGGTGTGAGGAATACTATGCGATTGACAACTAAAGGGCGATACGCCGTAACAGCGATGCTGGACCTGGCGCTGCATGAAGGCAAGGGGCCGATCAGTCTGGCCGACATTTCCGAGCGTCAGGGGATATCGTTGTCCTACCTGGAGCAGCTGTTCGCTAAACTGCGCCGCAATGAGTTGGTGCGCAGTGTGCGCGGCCCGGGTGGCGGTTATCAGCTCAAACGTGAGCAGGCCTGTATCAATGTGGCGGAAGTGATTGATGCGGTCAATGAGTCGGTCGATGCCACTGGCTGCCAGCACTCGGGTGGCTGTCAGGGCGGTGAAGTATGCCTCACTCACCATCTCTGGTGTGACCTCAGCGATCAGATTCACGGTTTTCTGAGCAGCATCAGCCTGGCCGATCTGGTGGCGCGCCGCGATGTGCAGGAAGTGGCCGGCCGCCAGCAGCGCCAGGTTGATCAGCTGATCGCCAGTAGTACAGAGCAGCCAGCGGACAGCAAAGTCGCTGTGTAGAGTTTTTTTGGAGAGAAATGATGAAACTGCCGATCTACCTAGATTACGCCGCAACAACACCGGTTGACCCTCGTGTGGCAGAAAAAATGGTTCAGTGCCTGACCCCCGACGGCAACTTTGGTAACCCGGCTTCACGCTCCCACCTGTTTGGCTGGAAAGCAGAAGAAGCGGTGGAAGCAGCGCGTCGTCAGGTGGCTGACCTGATGGGGGCAGACCCGCGTGAGATTGTCTGGACCTCCGGTGCGACCGAATCCGACAACCTGGCGATCAAGGGTGTTGCCCATTTCTACAGCAAGAAGGGCAAGCACATCATCACCTCCAAGATCGAACACAAGGCCGTCCTGGATCCTTGCCGTCAGCTGGAGCGTGAAGGCTTCGAGGTGACCTACCTGGAGCCGGGCAGTGACGGTCTGGTTACGCCCGAGCAGGTGGCCGACGCCCTGCGTGAAGACACCATTCTGGTCTCGCTGATGCACGTCAATAACGAGATCGGTACCGTCACCGACATCGCCGCCATCGGCGAGATCACCCGCGCCAAGGGTGTGCTCTTTCATGTGGATGCGGCCCAGAGTGCCGGCAAGCTGCCGATCAATCTGGCCGAAATGAAAGTCGACCTGATGTCCGTATGTGCGCACAAGATCTACGGCCCCAAAGGGGTGGGCGCGCTCTACGTTCGCCGCAAGCCGCGTGTGCGTCTTGAAGCGCTGATTCACGGTGGTGGTCACGAGCGTGGCATGCGTTCAGGCACTCTGCCGACCCACCAGATCGTGGGTATGGGTGAAGCCTTCCGTATCGCCGGTGAAGAGATGGCGGCCGAGACGGCGCGTCTGGAAAGCCTGCGTCAGCGTCTGTGGGACGGTGTCCAGGATATGGAAGAAGTACACCTGAATGGCTCCAGCGAGCATCATGTGCCGGGTATCCTGAACATTAGCTTCGCCTTCGTTGAGGGCGAGTCCCTGCTGATGTCGATCAAGGATCTGGCCGTATCCTCGGGTTCTGCCTGTACCTCGGCGAGCCTGGAGCCTTCCTATGTGCTGCGTGCACTGGGATTGAATGACGAACTGGCGCACAGTTCGATCCGTTTCTCTCTGGGTCGCTTCACGACCGAAGAAGAGGTGGACTACGCCATCGAACAGGTACGCACGGCGGTGAACAAGTTGCGTGAACTGTCTCCGCTTTGGGATATGTACAAAGACGGTGTAGATCTGAGCAAGGTTGAGTGGGTCCACCACTAAGGTCCCGAAGACGTTTTGGAGGTTTATCATGGCTTACAGCGAACAGGTTATTGATCATTACGAAAACCCGCGCAATGTCGGTAAAATGGATGCCGAGGATCCGCATGTCGGTACCGGTATGGTAGGTGCGCCTGCCTGTGGTGACGTCATGCGTCTGCAGATCAAGGTCAGCGACGACGGGGTGATTGAAGACGCCCGCTTCAAGACCTATGGTTGCGGTTCGGCTATCGCGTCCAGCTCTCTGGTGACTGAATGGGTCAAGGGGATGACGCTGGATCAGGCATCCGAGTTGAAAAACTCCCAGATTGCGGAAGAACTGGCGCTGCCGCCGGTGAAAATTCACTGCTCGGTGCTGGCCGAAGATGCGATCAAGGCTGCGGTTGAAGATTACCGCAACAAACAGCAGAAGTGACACCGTAACGGAGGGCGCTGCCCTCCGTGGCTTGGGGTAATTATGGCAATTAGCATGACACAGGCCGCGATCGATCATGTCGCGCGCTATCTTGAAAAACGCGGTCACGGCGCAGGCATTCGTCTTGGTGTCAGAACATCGGGCTGCTCCGGTATGGCCTATGTGCTGGAATTCGTCGATGCCCAGGAGCCGGAAGACCAGGTATTCGAGTTTGGCGGTGTCAAAGTGATGATCGATCCCAAAAGCCTGGCTTATCTGGACGGTACTGAACTCGACTTCGTCCGCGAGGGGTTGAACGAAGGGTTCAAGTTCAATAACCCGAATGTGCGCAGCGAATGTGGTTGCGGCGAGAGCTTCAACGTCTAAGCGTTGCAGCCAGTGAGGCCGGTTGATGGATATCACGCGTAACTACTTTGAATTCCTCGGTCTGCCGGTCAGCTTTGATGTCGATCAGGCCCGGCTCACCGAGCGCTACCGCGAACTACAGAAACAGCTACATCCAGACAGACACTCACATCAGTCTGATCGAGAGCAGCGTCTGGCCGTACAATATACGGCTTACCTCAACGAAGCGCTGACCACCTTGAAATCGCCGCTCAAGCGCGCGCAATATCTGCTGTCCCTCCAGGGAATCGATACTCTCTCCGACACCCGTACCCAGCTGGACCCCATGTTCCTGATGGAGCAGATGGAGTTGCGTGAGCGTGCGGCCGAAGCGGTTGATCACGATGATCCCGAAGCGGAGCTGGATGCGCTGCAGGCGCATGTCACCAGCGATTTCCAGCAGCTTCAGGCGGCGTTCGTGACTGCCTGGGAGAGTGAGCAGCTGGAGCAGGCAGAGGTGCTGGTGCGCAAGATGCAGTTCAACTGCAAGTTGCACAGCGATATCGAGGCGCTTGAAGACAGACTGTTCGACGATTAACGGAAGTTCTATGGCACTACTGCAAATAGCTGAACCCGGGCAGAGCCCCGAGCCGCACGCGCGCAAGCTGGCGGTCGGCATCGATCTGGGTACTACCAACTCGCTGGTCGCATCGGTTCGTAGCGGTGAGGCTGTCACCCTGGCTGACGCGAGCGGACGCCACCTGTTGCCGTCGGTCGTGCGTTATCAGCAGGGCGCAGCCCCCTGTGTCGGTGCCGAAGCGCTGGCACAGGCGTCTCAGGATCCCTACAACACCATTATCTCGGTGAAACGCCTGATGGGGCGTGGGACCGAGGATATCAAGGGGCTGGGTGAAGAGCTGCCTTATCGTTTCACTGCTTCCGAGTCCGGCATGCCCTATCTGCAGACGGCCGCGGGTGACAAGAGCCCGGTCGAAGTGTCGGCGGATATACTGTCGACGCTGGCCGAGTGTGCGCGTGAATCTCTTGGCGGTGAGCTGGAGGGCGTGGTGATCACGGTGCCGGCCTACTTCGATGATGCTCAGCGTCAGGCGACCAAGGATGCGGCCCAGCTGGCCGGTCTCAAGGTGCTGCGCCTGCTCAATGAGCCCACGGCGGCGGCGGTCGCCTACGGCCTGGATAAGCAGGATGAGGGCGTTATCGCGGTCTATGATTTGGGCGGCGGTACCTTCGATATCTCCATCCTGCGCCTGAATCGCGGCGTGTTCGAAGTGCTGGCCACCGGTGGTGATACCGCGCTGGGGGGGGACGACTTTGACCGTTTGCTGGCTGAAGAGCTGCTGCGGCAGTCCGGTATCGGAGATGCGCTGAACGCCTCGTCCGCGCGTGCGCTGACGTCTCTGGCACGGCAGATCAAGGAGCGTTTGACCGATACGGATCAGATCAATGAAACCGTTGAGCTGGATGGGCGCGAGTTCACGCTGGCGGTCAGTCGTGAGCAGTTTGATGCACTGATCGAGTCGCTGGTGAAGCGGACTCTGCGCACCTGTCGTCGAGCACTCAAGGACGCCGGTGTGACGGTTGAAGAGGTCGCCGAGGTGGTGGTGGTGGGTGGGTCCACCCGCGTTCCACTGGTGCGCGAATCAGTCGCCGCCTTCTTTGGCCGGCCGCCGCATATCGATATCGACCCGGATCGGGTGGTGGCGGTCGGTGCGGCGCTGCAGGCCGATGTGCTGGTGGGCAACAAGCCGGACAGCGATATGCTGTTGCTGGACGTGATCCCGCTGTCGCTGGGGCTGGAAACCATGGGCGGCCTGGTGGAGAAGGTCGTGCACCGCAATACCGCCATTCCGGTGGCGCGGGCGCAGGAGTTCACCACCTATCAGGACGGCCAGACGGCGATGGCGATTCATGTGCTTCAGGGCGAGCGTGAGTTGGTGCAGGATTGCCGTTCCCTGGCGCGTTTCGTGCTGCGCGATATTCCGCCGATGGCGGCCGGTGCGGCCAAGATTCGCGTGACGTTCCAGGTCGATGCGGACGGCTTGCTTAGCGTTGCTGCCGAGGAGTTGTCCACCGGCGTGATGAGCAGCATTCAGGTGAAGCCGTCCTATGGTCTCAGTGATGACGAGATCGCGCGTATGCTGAAAGAGTCCTACAGCCATGCGGCGGAGGATCTGGAAGCGCGTAATCTGCGTGAACAGCAGGTCGAAGCCGAGCGCATCATCGCGGCGTTGCGTGCTGCCATGCAGCAGGATGGTGAGTTGCTCAGCGAGGATGAAACCCGGTCGCTTGAACAGGCGATTGCCACGTTGGAAGCCACGCTTGCGGAAGCTGACTATCGCCGGATCGAAAGCGGAGTTGAGGCGTTGGCCAAGGCCAGTGACTTCTTCGCCTCGCGGCGTATGGATCAGAGCATTTCCAAGGCCCTGTCCGGCCATTCGATTGAAGACATTGATAAGGAGGCGCGTTAATGCCCCAGGTGATTTTTCTGCCACATGAAGAGCTTTGCCCTGAAGGCAAGGTCGTTGAAGCGCAGTCAGGGGTGTCGATCTGTGATGTGGCGCTGGCCAACGGTATCGAGATCGAGCATGCCTGCGAGAAATCCTGTGCCTGCACGACCTGTCATGTCATCGTGCGGGAGGGCTTCGACTCACTGAATGAAGCGGACGAGCTGGAAGACGATATGCTGGACAAGGCCTGGGGGCTTGAGCCGGAATCCCGTCTCAGCTGTCAGGCGCTGGTCGATGACCAGGACTTGGTCGTTGAAATACCGAAATACACCATCAACCAGGTATCAGAACAGCACTGAGGTACACTATGGGCTTGAAATGGGTAGATGTTCACGATATCGCCATTGAGCTGTATGAGGCCTATCCGGATGTGAATCCGCTGCAGATCAGCTTTCCGGACCTCTATGCCAAGGTTCTGGAGCTGGATGAATTCGACGATGATCCGGATCACTGTGGCGAGAAGATTCTGGAAGCGATCCAGATGGCCTGGATTGAAGAGGCCGAGTAAGGACGAGCGCCAAAAGCCCGAGCGAACGCCGGGCTTTTTCGCTTCTCAGAGTTGTCTGTTCAGCTTCCAGTGCTTTGCGTATAATGTTGCGCCTTATTGACCTGTAGCATTATAGATTGGGGATTATACCTATGGCAGTTGAACGTACACTTTCCATCATCAAGCCGGACGCTGTTGCTAAAAACGTAATCGGTGAGATCGAAAGCCGCTTCGAAAAAGCGGGCCTGAAAATTGTTGAAATGCAGATGAAGCAGCTGAGCCAGGCTGACGCTGAAGGTTTCTACGCTGAGCACAAAGAGCGTCCTTTCTTCGCTGATCTGGTCGCTTTCATGACGTCTGGTCCTGTTGTCGTACAGGTTCTGGAAGGTGAAAACGCGATTGCGCAGAACCGTGAACTGATGGGTGCAACCAACCCGCAGGAAGCGGCTGAAGGCACTATTCGTCGTGACTTCGCTGAATCCATCGATGCCAACGCCGTTCACGGTTCCGACTCTGCTGCTTCTGCAGAGCGCGAAATCGCTTACTTCTTCGGCGCTTGATGTCGTACCGGGCTGCCCGTTCTGGGCAGCCTGTCATTCTAAACGAGTAATTCTACATGTCTGAGACCCCATCCAAAATCAACCTCCTGGGACTGTCTCCGGCCAAGCTGGAAGCCTTTTTCGAAGAAATGGGCGAGAAGCGCTTTCGCGCGACTCAGGTCCTCAAGTGGCTGCACCAGCAGGGTGCCTCCAGCTTTGACGAGATGACCAATATCAGCAAGGCGTTGCGCACGAAGCTGGCCGAAATGGCCGAGATTCGCGAACCGGAGATCCTGCTGGACAAAACTTCCCGGGATGGTACCCGCAAGTGGGTTATTCGCATGGATGGCGGTTCCGCAATCGAGATGGTGCTGATCCCCGATGGTGATCGCCGAACTCTCTGCGTTTCTTCCCAGGTAGGCTGCTCGCTGGACTGCAGCTTCTGCTCGACCGGCAAGCAGGGCTATAACCGCAACCTGTCGACGGCGGAAATTATCGCCCAGTTGCGTGTGGCCATTCGTGCCTACGGCCCCTTTGACCCGTCCGAACGTCGCGTCAGCAACGTGGTGCTGATGGGTATGGGTGAGCCGCTGATGAATTTTGATAACGTTGTCGATGCTATTCAGTTGATGATGGATGACAACGCTTATGGTCTGTCCAAGCGCCGCGTAACGCTGAGTACTTCGGGCGTGGTGCCGGCACTGGACAAGCTGCGTGAGGTCAGTGATGTGTCATTGGCCATCTCGCTGCACGCGGCCAACAATAAGCTGCGTGATGAGCTGGTGCCGATCAACAAGCGCTATCCGATCGAGGAGCTGATTGCCGCCTGTAATCGCTATCTCGAAGGTCTGAATGACAAGCGGGTGATCACCGTTGAATATACCCTGATCGAGGGTGTCAACGATCAGCCCGAGCATGCGCGTGAACTGGTCAAGGTGCTGCGTCAGCTGCCGTGCAAGCTGAACCTGATTCCGTTCAACCCCTTCCCGAACTCCGGCTATCGTCGCCCCAGTGAAGACGCCATTCAGCGCTTTAAGGATATTATGATCAGGGCGTCGATCATCACCACCGTTCGACGTACCCGTGGTGATGATGTGGATGCGGCCTGCGGTCAGCTGGTTGGCCAGGTGGAGGACCGTACCCGTCGTAGCCAAAAATACATTCCTGTGGTACAAGAGGAGCCTGTTCACGGAAAGACTGAAAGGGTTTAAGGGGGAAGCGTGAAAGGCTCCGGCTTGGTTTCGCTGTTGCTTGCCGCAGCGTTGGTGTCCGGCTGTGCATCGCAGCCGGGAAGTACCGGTGGTATGCAAGGCTCAGAGCCGGAAGAGGCGGTTGAAGCCTATACCGGACTCGGCGTGCAGTATCTGCAGGCCGGCAATACCGTTAATGCCAAAATGTCCCTGCAGCGGGCCCTGTCGATCGACGCCGATTACGCACCGGCCTACAACGCCATGGCGCTGGTGTTTCAGATCGAGCAGGAGTATGGGCTCGCAGAAGAGTACTTCCGCAAGGGAGTGGCGGCCGACCCCGACTCGGCCATGCTGCACAACAACTTCGGCGCCTTTCTGTTCGCCCGTCAGCGCTACCAGGAAGCCTGTGTGCAACTGGACCTGGCGTCTCGAGACCCCTTCTATCCACAGCGCGCCCAGGCGCTCGAAAACCTCGGGCGCTGTTATCTGCTGATCGGCCGTAATGCGGATGCCGAAGCCGCATTCAAGCGCTCGCTGGCGATCAATGGCAACCGCTCGGTTGCCCTGGTGGAGCTGTCTCAGCTGTTACTTGATCGTGGCGACCCTGTCATGGCCGGGCGCTATTTCGAGCGTTTTCGTCAGCAGGTTGAGCAACGACAGGTCGAGCACTATCCGAAGAGTCTCTGGGTCGGTCTCCAGTTGGCACGATTGGATCACAATGTGTCCCGTGCCGCGACCTATGCGCTTCTGTTGAAAAACATGTATCCCAATTCCGAGGAGTATCGGCTCTATCAGGAGAGTGCCCAGTGAGTGAGGAAACTGAAGCTGTCATTCCACCGGTGGTCTTTTCCGGCCAGGTATTTTCCGACGCGCGTCAAGCGCTGGGGCTGAGCACCGAACAGGTTTCTCAGCAGCTGCACCTGCCCGAGAAGGTCATTGGCGCGATCGAGCGGGGTGCGCTGGACCAGCTTAAGGATCCGGTCTTTTCCCGTGGTTACATTCGCACCTATGCCCGTTTTCTGAAGCTGGATGACGATGCGCTGGTGGCGGCCTATAACCAGCAGACCGGTAACAATACGACTACCGCTCAGGTGCGAGCCATAGGTACTGTCTCGACGGTACCGGGACGCGGCCAGGGGCATCCTGTGCTGAAGGTGGGCAGCTGGCTGTTTGCCTTGGCGCTGGTGGCGGTCAGTGCATGGTGGTGGCAGGCCCAGTTCGGTTTTGATGCCGACGAACGCCCGGTTCAGGATGACCTGCCGGTATCGGTTGAGACCACTGATGGGACGACTCTGGTATTGCCGCAGTTGAACGAGATTGAACCGGATGTGGACGCCGAGGTTTTGGCTGAAGTGCCGGCAGCTGACCTGGCGGCCGAGCCGGAGCCCCGCTCTGCTACCGAAGAGGTGGCACCGGCGTCCGCAAGTGTTGCCCAGGCCGCGGCTCGTTTTGCCGGCCTGGCGCTGAACTTTGCCGATGACTGCTGGCTCAGTGTCAAGGATGCACGCGGACGCACGCTGTATAGCGGTGTCGCCAAGGGCGGAAGTTCGCTGGAGCTTGACGGCGATGAGCCGCTGGCGGTGGTGATCGGGCGTGTCAGTGCCGTGGCCGAAATCCGCTATGACGACAAACCGATTGAACTTGCTTCAATCAGCAAAGAGAATGTGGCCCGCCTGCGCCTACCTCTGTAAACCCTTATTTGATTTGACAGGAAAGCTGACGTTTTGACAAAGATTAAAGCCATTCGCGGCATGAACGACATTCTGCCGGAGCAGACACCGGTCTGGCAGTATCTTGAAGCCACCATCAAGCGTGTAGTAGGCGCATACGGATACTCCGAGATCCGTATGCCGATCGTCGAGCAGACTGACCTGTTTAAGCGCTCCATCGGCGAAGTGACCGACATCGTCGAGAAGGAGATGTATACCTTTGATGACCGTAATGGTGAAAGCCTGACCCTGCGCCCGGAAGGCACGGCCTGCTGTGTCCGCGCCGGTGAAGAGCACGGCATGCTGTATAACCAGACCCAGCGCCTCTGGTATCAGGGGCCGATGTTCCGTTACGAAAAACCGCAGAAAGGGCGTTACCGCCAGTTCCACCAGGTGGGTGTCGAGGCGTTCGGCATGGCCGGCCCCGATGTGGATGCTGAGCTGATCCTGATGACCGCCACCCTCTGGCGTGAACTGGGCATGAGTGATGCGGTCACCCTGCAGCTGAACTCGCTGGGCAGCAACCAGGCGCGTGCTGAATACCGTGATGCCCTGGTGGCCTATCTGCAGCAGCATTTCGATCAGCTGGACGAAGACAGTCAGCGCCGACTCGAGAGCAACCCGCTGCGCATCCTCGACAGTAAAAACGAGGCGACCCGCGTCATTCTGGAACAGGCGCCGGTTTTGACCGATTATCTGGATGAAGAATCGGCACGTGACTTCCGTCAGCTGTGCGAAATACTGGATGCGGCCGGGGTGCGTTACGAAGTAAACCCCTACCTGGTGCGCGGGCTGGATTATTATTGCAAGACCGTTTTTGAATGGGTCACCGAGGAACTGGGGGCTCAGGGAACGGTCTGTGCAGGTGGCCGTTACGATGGCCTGGTCAAGCAGCTGGGTGGCAAGCCGACCCCGGCGGTAGGTTTCGCCATGGGTGTTGAGCGATTGATTTTGCTGCTTGAAACCCTGGAGCTGGTGCCTGAATCAGCCCGTCAGACCTTCGATCTGTACCTGGCGGCTGAGCACAAGGGGATTCAGTCCGATCTTGTGCTGCTGGCCGAGCAGCTGCGTTCGTCAGTGCCAGGGTTGCGCATCCGTGTGCATTGCGCGGGCCTCAAGAACATCGCCACCAAGGCGCGTCAAACGGGCGCTCGGGCGATCGTTCTGGCGAAGAAAACAGATGACAGCGGCCTGCAGGGATCGCTCTGGTATAACGACGAAACCGAGTATGACCTGCAGCCGGAGTCGCTGGTCGAGCGTCTGCGTGTGCTGTTTGCCAACTAAATTCATAGCGAATACAGAATAATCAGGAGTTGGAACGTGGCTGAATTGCGAACGGAAGAGGAACAGCTGCAGGCATTGAAGGCCTGGTGGCAGGAGAACGGCAAATCGCTGGTTCTGGGTGTCGGCCTTGCGATTGCACTGGTGCTGGGTTGGCAGGGCTGGCAGGCGCGTCAGCAGCAGCAGGCCGCAACCGCTTCTGCGCTTTACCAGAACCTGACCGAAGCGGCTCAGCTGCAGTCGATGAATGCTGAGGATGAGGCCCAGTACGCCACCGCCAAACATCTGGCCGAGCAGCTCAAAGCCGACTTTGCCGACACGACCTATGCTCGCTATGCCGGGCTGGTACTGGCAGCCATGCATGTACAGCATGAAGCCTTTGCCGATGCCCAGGCTGAACTGGAGTGGGTGCTGTCTGCCTCTGACGAGCTGGATGGCGTCAAGCGTGTGGCAACGCTGCGCAAGGCGGCGTTGATGCAGCAACAGGGTGAAGCTGAAGCTGCGGTGGCCATGGTCCAGGGGCTTGATGCCGGCTCCTTCGAAGCGGAAAAGCAGGAGTTGCTGGGTGATCTCTATCTGTCGCTGGGACAGACCGAGCAGGCGCGTAGTGCCTATGATGCGGCACTGCTTGCCGCCGGTGGTGAAGCGCGCAAGCCGCTGTTGAAAATCAAGCGGGATGATCTGGCCGAGGTGAATTCATGAAGCCGGGTATGAAGCTGAAAACCCTGCTGGCAGCCGCTGTCATTGGAGCCAGCCTGTCCGGGTGTGGCATGTTCAGTTCTGAACAGCAGGTGCAGCCAGCCGAATTGGTGGACTTTGAGCAGGAACAATCCCTGAAGGCGCTGTGGAGCCTGAAGGTAGGGGGCGATCTTGGCGAAAAGTTTCATCAGCTGGCACCTTCGATCGCTGGCGGTCGCATCTTTGCCGCCAGTGCTGAAGGTGATGTACTGGCGGCCGATCGTGAATCCGGTGAGGTTGTGTGGCGCCGTTCCCTGGATACGGAAGTGATCGGCGGTGTCGGTGCCGGCAATGGTCTGGTCGTGCTGTCGACGCTGAATGGCGAAGTACTGGCGCTGTCGGCGGATGACGGCAGCGAGCGCTGGCGTTACCAGGCAACCTCTGAGGTGGTCAGTCAGCCGCAGATGAACGCTGAGATGCTGGTCGTGCAGCAGCTTGATGGCAAACTGACGGCTTTGGACCTGATGACAGGGCGTCAGTTGTGGAGTTATGACAGCCAGATCCCGCGCCTGAGTCTGCGAGGAACGGCGGCACCGATCGTGGCTGCTGACCTGACCTTGGCTGGTTTTGCCAACGGCAAGCTGGTGGCGATCGAGAACCGCAGCGGACGGCCGGTCTGGGAGCAGCGCATCGCGCTGTCCGAAGGGCGTTCCGAGCTGGAACGGATCATTGATATTGATGCCCAGCCGTTGGTGTATAACCGTTTGGTGTACGTGACCAGCTATCAGGGCCGCCTGGCAGCAGTGAGTCCCGCCAATGGCCAGTTGGTCTGGGCGCAGGATCTGTCCAGTTTCCGTGGTTTGGCCGGCGGTTTTGGCAATGTTTACGCCGTTACCGCAGATGATAGCTTGCAGGCGTTCGATGCGCGTAACAGTGCCAGCGTCTGGCGTCAGGATGGGCTGCTCAATCGCCATCTGACGACACCAGTGGTGCTGGGCAATAATGTCGTCGTGGCAGACGGTGAAGGCTATCTGCATGCCCTGTCCCAGATCGATGGTCACTTTACGGCACGCTATAAGCTGGATTCATCCGGTGTGCAGGGTGATCTGCTGGTGAAAGATGATGTACTCTATGCTCTGAGCAACGATGGCCGTCTGACCGCATTGAAGCTGCAGTAAGCACATTCGAATTATCCGCGGCGGCCTCTGTTCTGCAGAGTGCCGCCGTGTTGTTTCCAGGTGAAATCCTATGTTACCCGTAATCGCTTTGGTGGGTCGTCCCAATGTTGGCAAATCGACCCTGTTCAACCGGCTGACGCGTTCTCGTGACGCACTGGTCGCCGACCTGCCGGGCCTGACCCGGGATCGCAAATACGGAGAAGGACGGGTAGGGGGCTGTGATTACATCGTAATCGATACGGGAGGGATTTCCGGGGACGAGGCCGGCATCGATCAGCGCATGGCCGAGCAGTCCCTTCTGGCGATTGATGAAGCGGACATCGTCCTTTTTCTGGTGGATGGCCGTGCCGGTCTGAATCCGGCGGATGAGATGATCGCCGACCACTTGCGCCGCAACAACAAGGAATGCTGGCTGGTAGTCAACAAGACCGATGGCCTCGATCCGGATACCGCCATGGCGGACTTCTATGCCCTGGGTATAGGTCAGCCCGTCCCCATTGCGGCTGCTCATGGTCGTAATGTCACGTCCCTGATCGATGAAGTACTGGCGCCGTTCATGCCGGACGAGGAAACGCTGGCTGAGCAGGAAGCAGAAAAAGAGAAAGACGACAGCATCCGCATCGCGGTGATCGGTCGCCCCAACGTTGGCAAGTCGACCTTGGTCAATCGTATGCTGGGTGAAGACCGGGTAGTAGTATATGACCAGGCCGGCACGACGCGCGACAGTATCTACATTCCCTATGAGCGTGATGGCCAGCCGTACACGCTGATCGATACGGCGGGGGTGCGCCGCCGCAAGCATATCACCGAAGCAGTGGAAAAATTCTCCATCGTCAAAACACTGCAGGCGATCAAGGACGCCAATGTGGTGATCAGCGTGATCGACGCCAGTGAGGGGGTCACTGAGCAGGATCTCAGCATGCTGGGGTTCGTCATCGATTCCGGTCGTGCCCTGGTGGTTGCACTGAACAAGTGGGATGGCATGTCGCCCGACAAGCGTGAGCAGGTGAAGTCCCAGGTTGAGCGTCGTCTGGAGTTTGCCGCGTTTGCTCGCTTCCACTTCATCTCGGCCCTGCATGGTTCAGGTGTGGGTGATCTCTATGCCTCGGTCAATGAAGCCTATGACTGCGCCATGGCCAAGTGGTCAACCAATCAGCTCACCCGGTTGCTCGAAGACGTAGTGGCCGATCATCAGCCGCCGGCAATCAACAACCGTCGTATCAAGCTGCGCTATGCGCACCAGGGGGGCTCCAACCCCCCGATCATCGTGGTGCATGGTAACCAGACAGCGGCCCTGCCGGGATCATACAAGCGTTATCTCGAAAACCGTTTCATCCGCTTTCTCAAGGTGAGGGGAACACCGATTCGTTTTGAATTCAAAACCAGTGATAACCCCTTTGCGGGGCGGCGTAACAAGTTGACTCCACGCCAGATGGCCAAGAAGGAGCGCAACCGTCAGCATATCAAGACGATGAAACACAAGGCCAAGAAAAAGGCGCAGCGCTGAGATGTCCGCAACAGGGGCGAAAGTGGCTGATGTCGATGCGGCGATCGGCGTCTTCGATTCAGGAGTCGGTGGGCTGACGGTCCTCAATGCCCTCCGGGAAGCGCTGCCGAACGAAAACCTGGTCTATCTGGGCGATACCGCGAGAGTGCCTTACGGTACCAAAAGTGCGGTATCGGTCATGCGCTATGCCGAACAGGCTGTGAGGGCGCTGCAGGCGCGAGAGATCAAGGCGATTGTGGTGGCCTGCAATACCGCCTCGGCAATGGCGCTGGAGCACCTGCAGACATGCTACCCGGGATTGCCGGTGTTGGGCGTGATTGAGCCGGGAGCGATTGCCGCCTGCAACGCAACCAAACGCAAGCACATTGGTGTGATTGCGACAGAGAGTACAACCAGTAACCAGGCCTACCAAAAAGCGATACTGGGTTTGATGCCGGAAGCGCGGGTCCAGGCGCAAGCATGTTCGCTCTTTGTGGCCTTGGCTGAAGAGGGGTGGCATCAGGGCGAGCTGGTTGAACGGATTATTGCCAAGTGCCTGTCACCCATGCTTATGCACCAAGGTACGGAGGCGCAGCTCGACACCCTGGTGTTGGGGTGCACCCATTTCCCTACCCTGAGCAAGGCTATCGAACGAGTAGTAGGTAAAGACGTTCGCCTGGTCGATTCGGCCGCTACTACCGCCGCAGCCGTGAAGGCGCGTCTGACAAATGACAAATTGTTGAACCCGCAAAAGGCGCTAGGGCAGTTGAGCTTCCTGGTGACCGATGGCCCTGATCGATTTGTGCGAGTAGCCAATAACTTCTTTAACGAACAGATAGCGGCGGCGAGCGTCGAGCTGGTCGATATTCAACACTATTCAGCCCGTGTGAAATAAAATTGGAAAGGGCGTTGACAGTGATCTGGATCGCTGTAGAATACGCCCCACTTCAGCGGCAAACGCTTCTTTCAATCACCGTCAGGTTGTTGAAAGAAAAATGAAAAACGCTTGACACTGAAGAATGGGGTGGTAAGATATGCACCTCGCTTGAGACAACAGGTTCTGCCAAACGGCAGGTTGATCAAGCCCGCTCTTTAACAAATTGATCAGGTAATATGTGTGGGCGCTTGTCAGGATTGAGCACACAAAGCTTAATCAAGGCAAGCAACCTAACTGAATATTCATTTAGCGTTGTGTAATACCTTGAGCCGAGTCTGAGAGATATTCCTCTCTCATTAAAAGACTCACCATAGATTTGAACTGAAGAGTTTGATCATGGCTCAGATTGAACGCTGGCGGCAGGCCTAACACATGCAAGTCGAGCGGTAACATTTCTAGCTTGCTAGAAGATGACGAGCGGCGGACGGGTGAGTAACGCGTGGGAATCTGCCTGGTAGTGGGGGACAACAGTCGGAAACGACTGCTAATACCGCATACGCCCTTCGGGGGAAAGTGGGGGATCTTCGGACCTCACGCTATCAGATGAGCCCGCGTCGGATTAGCTTGTTGGTGAGGTAAAGGCTCACCAAGGCGATGATCCGTAGCTGGTCTGAGAGGATGATCAGCCACACTGGGACTGAGACACGGCCCAGACTCCTACGGGAGGCAGCAGTGGGGAATATTGGACAATGGGGGCAACCCTGATCCAGCCATGCCGCGTGTGTGAAGAAGGCCTTCGGGTTGTAAAGCACTTTCAGCAGTGAGGAAAGGCATGTCATTAATACTGGCATGCTGTGACGTTAACTGCAGAAGAAGGACCGGCTAACTCCGTGCCAGCAGCCGCGGTAATACGGAGGGTCCGAGCGTTAATCGGAATTACTGGGCGTAAAGCGCGCGTAGGTGGTTCAGTCAGTCAGATGTGAAAGCCCCGGGCTCAACCTGGGAATTGCACCTGATACTGCTGAGCTAGAGTACGGTAGAGGGTAGTGGAATTTCCGGTGTAGCGGTGAAATGCGTAGAGATCGGAAGGAACACCAGTGGCGAAGGCGACTACCTGGACCGATACTGACACTGAGGTGCGAAAGCGTGGGTAGCAAACAGGATTAGATACCCTGGTAGTCCACGCCGTAAACGATGTCAACTAGCCGTTGGGGGACTTGATCCTTTAGTGGCGCAGCTAACGCGATAAGTTGACCGCCTGGGGAGTACGGCCGCAAGGTTAAAACTCAAATGAATTGACGGGGGCCCGCACAAGCGGTGGAGCATGTGGTTTAATTCGAAGCAACGCGAAGAACCTTACCTACTCTTGACATCCTGCGAACTTGGTAGAGATACCTTGGTGCCTTCGGGAGCGCAGTGACAGGTGCTGCATGGCTGTCGTCAGCTCGTGTTGTGAAATGTTGGGTTAAGTCCCGTAACGAGCGCAACCCCTATCCTTATTTGCCAGCACTTCGGGTGGGAACTCTAAGGAGACTGCCGGTGACAAACCGGAGGAAGGTGGGGATGACGTCAAGTCATCATGGCCCTTACGAGTAGGGCTACACACGTGCTACAATGGCCGGTACAGAGGGCTGCGAACTCGCGAGGGTAAGCTAATCTCAGAAAACCGGTCGTAGTCCGGATCGCAGTCTGCAACTCGACTGCGTGAAGTCGGAATCGCTAGTAATCGCGAATCAGAATGTCGCGGTGAATACGTTCCCGGGCCTTGTACACACCGCCCGTCACACCATGGGAGTGGGTTGCACCAGAAGTAGCTAGTCTAACCTTCGGGAGGACGGTTACCACGGTGTGATTCATGACTGGGGTGAAGTCGTAACAAGGTAGCCCTAGGGGAACCTGGGGCTGGATCACCTCCTTAAACGATTGCGAAGTTCTGGCAAGCGTTCACACATATTACCTGATCGAAAGTTAGAGAGAGCGTATCAACCCTTGTGGTTGAATACTGTAGGCTTGTAGCTCAGTTGGTTAGAGCGCACCCCTGATAAGGGTGAGGTCGGTGGTTCAAATCCACTCAGGCCTACCAATTTCCTGGTAGCTTGCTGCTGGGGAAGTTTCTCGATGGGGCTATAGCTCAGCTGGGAGAGCGCCTGCTTTGCACGCAGGAGGTCTGCGGTTCGATCCCGCATAGCTCCACCATTCCTCAATAGCCTGGAATGGTCAAGAAAGTTTTAAAACATAGGCTCTTTTTGAGTTTATCTTTTAAAGCTTCAATGCTTTAAACGCTCTTTAACAAATTGGATCTGAAAGATTGTCTTGTATTGTTTGATACAAGCGCCAACCGGCGATAATCGTTACGAACCATTCATTTTTCCAGACGCCTTCGGGTTATATGGTCAAGTGAATAAGCGTGCACGGTGGATGCCTTGGCAGTCAGAGGCGATGAAGGACGTAGTAACCTGCGATAAGCCTCGGGGAGTCGGTAAACAGACTTTGATCCGAGGATTTCCGAATGGGGAAACCCACCCGCTTGCGGGTATCTCTTCACTGAATACATAGGTGTTGAGAGGCGAACCCGGGGAACTGAAACATCTAAGTACCCGGAGGAAAAGAAATCAACCGAGATTCCCTTAGTAGCGGCGAGCGAACGGGGATTAGCCCTTAAGCGGTCTTGTGGTTAGCAGAACACTCTGGAAAGTGTGGCCATAGTGGGTGATAGCCCCGTATGCGAAAACCTATAGACCGTGAAATCGAGTAGGACGGAACACGTGATATTCTGTCTGAATATGGGGGGACCATCCTCCAAGGCTAAATACTCCTGACTGACCGATAGTGAACCAGTACCGTGAGGGAAAGGCGAAAAGAACCCCTGTGAGGGGAGTGAAATAGACCCTGAAACCGTGTACGTACAAGCAGTGGGAGCCGTTTTCGGACGGTGACTGCGTACCTTTTGTATAATGGGTCAGCGACTTACTTTCAGTGGCAAGCTTAACCGTTTAGGGGAGGCGTAGGGAAACCGAGTCTTAATAGGGCGCCAAGTCGCTGGGAGTAGACCCGAAACCGGGCGATCTATCCATGGGCAGGTTGAAGGTTGAGTAACATCAACTGGAGGACCGAACCGACTGTCGTTGAAAAGCCAGCGGATGACCTGTGGATCGGAGTGAAAGGCTAATCAAGCCCGGAGATAGCTGGTTCTCCTCGAAAGCTATTTAGGTAGCGCCTCATGTCTCACCTTGGGGGGTAGAGCACTGTTTCGGCTAGGGGGTCATCCCGACTTACCAACCCGATGCAAACTCCGAATACCCAAGAGTGCAATCATGGGAGACACACGGCGGGTGCTAACGTCCGTCGTGGAAAGGGAAACAACCCAGACCGCCAGCTAAGGTCCCAAAGTTCTAGTTAAGTGGGAAACGATGTGGGAAGGCTCAGACAGCTAGGAGGTTGGCTTAGAAGCAGCCATCCTTTAAAGAAAGCGTAATAGCTCACTAGTCGAGTCGGCCTGCGCGGAAGATATAACGGGGCTCAAACTAGACACCGAAGCTGCGGATGCCTTAGGGCATGGTAGAGGAGCGTTCTGTAAGCCGTTGAAGCGGAAGCTGTAAGGCACCGTGGAGGTATCAGAAGTGCGAATGCTGACATGAGTAACGATAAAGGGGGTGAAAAACCCCCTCGCCGGAAGACCAAGGGTTCCTATCCAATGCTAATCAGGGTAGGGTGAGTCGGCCCCTAAGGCGAGGCTGAAAAGCGTAGTCGATGGGAGACAGGTTAATATTCCTGTACCACGCATAACTGCGATGGGGGGACGGAGAAGGCTAGGCCAGCGCGGCGTTGGTTGTCCGCGTTTAAGGGTGTAGGTTGAGGAGTTAGGCAAATCCGGCTCCTTAAGACTGAGACCTGATGACGAGACTCTTTATGAGTCGAAGTGGTTGATGCCATGCTTCCAGGAAAATCCTCTAAGCTTCAGGTTATGTGTGACCGTACCCCAAACCGACACAGGTGGTCAGGTTGAGAATACCAAGGCGCTTGAGAGAACTCGGGTGAAGGAACTAGGCAAAATGGTGCCGTAACTTCGGGAGAAGGCACGCCGATGTTGGTGATGAGATTTACTCTCTAAGCTGATGTCGGTCGAAGATACCAGGTGGCTGCGACTGTTTATTAAAAACACAGCACTCTGCAAACACGAAAGTGGACGTATAGGGTGTGACGCCTGCCCGGTGCCGGAAGGTTAATTGATGGGGTTAGCTTCGGCGAAGCTCTTGATCGAAGCCCCGGTAAACGGCGGCCGTAACTATAACGGTCCTAAGGTAGCGAAATTCCTTGTCGGGTAAGTTCCGACCTGCACGAATGGCGTAACGATGGCCACACTGTCTCCACCCGAGACTCAGTGAAATTGAACTCGCTGTGAAGATGCAGCGTCCCCGCGGCTAGACGGAAAGACCCCGTGAACCTTTACTATAGCTTCACAGTGGACTTTGACATTACTTGTGTAGGATAGCTGGGAGGCTTTGAAACCATGACGCCAGTTGTGGTGGAGCCAACCTTGAAATACCAGCCTGGTACTGTTGAGGTTCTAACTCAGGTCCCTTATCGGGATCGAGGACATTGTGTGGTGGGTAGTTTGACTGGGGCGGTCTCCTCCCAAAGAGTAACGGAGGAGCACGAAGGTACCCTCAGGCTGGTCGGAAATCAGCCAATGAGCGCAAGAGTAGAAGGGTGCTTGACTGCGAGACTGACACGTCGAGCAGGTACGAAAGTAGGTTCTAGTGATCCGGTGGTTCTGTATGGAAGGGCCATCGCTCAACGGATAAAAGGTACTCCGGGGATAACAGGCTGATACCGCCCAAGAGTTCACATCGACGGCGGTGTTTGGCACCTCGATGTCGGCTCATCACATCCTGGGGCTGAAGCCGGTCCCAAGGGTATGGCTGTTCGCCATTTAAAGTGGTACGCGAGCTGGGTTTAGAACGTCGTGAGACAGTTCGGTCCCTATCTGCCGTGGGCGTTTGAGATTTGAGAAGAGCTGCTCCTAGTACGAGAGGACCGGAGTGGACGCACCTCTGGTGTTCCGGTTGTCACGCCAGTGGCATTGCCGGGTAGCTACGTGCGGACGGGATAACCGCTGAAAGCATCTAAGCGGGAAGCCTCCTTCAAGATGAGATCTCACTGGATCCTTGAGATCCCTGTAGAGCCGTCCGAGACCAGGACGTTGATAGGCTGGGTGTGTAAGTGTTGTAAGGCATTGAGCTAACCAGTACTAATTGCTCGTGAGGCTTGACCATATAACGCCCAAGGCGTTTGAGATGAATGGTCAACGTAGAACAGATTATCGCAGCTCGAAAGAGCACCGGTTGAACGCTTGTAGCGACAACACAGACAGTCAAAAATATTTCAGATCCGGTTTGTACCAGTTTTGCTTGGCGACCATAGAGCCGTGGAACCACCTGATCCCATCCCGAACTCAGCAGTGAAACGCGTCATCGCCGATGGTAGTGTGGGGTCTCCCCATGTGAGAGTAGGTCATCGCCAAGCATTTAATTAAGTGAAAACCCCGGCCTCGATGAGACCGGGGTTTTTGCGTTGTGGGCCATCAAGTTGTTTTATAAGCGCTTTGGAGTATGGCCCTGGCTTTGGCCAAGGGGTAATATCAGCCTGTTTGTTGTTAACGTATTTAGGGTGAATCGATGTATTCAGAAGATGATATTCGCCGTCTGACCTGGCAGTGCCGCCGAGGTATGCTGGAACTGGACGTGCTGTTTGTACCCTTCATGCAGGAAGCTTTCCGCAACCTTTCTCTGGATGATCAGGATCGTTTTGTTCGCCTGCTTGACTGTGAAGACCAGGATCTCTTTGTGTGGTTCATGCAGCGCGAAGTGCCTTCTGACCCTGATCACAAGCGTATCGTAGACCTTATTCTTGAACGCGTTCAGCCCGCTTAAGATCCAACTGTGCAGCAGCCGTCTGCTGCACTTTTTCTATCCTGCCACTTTGCTGCTGGGTGTTGTCGTACTGTCCCAGTTATCCGCAGAACCCGGCCGCCTGCTGTTAATCCTGGCTTGCTACCTGTTGGTCGGCGGCTTTATCGTGTGGCAACTGTTGGTGATGGACAAGGCCGATGAGGTCATTGGTCTGGACTGGGACGTCGAGCATAAGATGATGTCGGTACTGACAGTACAGGGGAGCTGGGTGCCTGTGGATAAACTCTATCGACGTCTTTCGATACGAGGCATTGTGCAGTTGCTGGTTTTACAGCGCAGGGACAGGGCTTTGCCTAGCTGGGTGTGGATCACGCCTGGCCGTTTGAGTCCCGATGAGGCCAGGCGTTTGCATGTGGCGATAAACCTGGGTGCGCCTATCGCACCGAATCCGGCCACTGAAAGTTGAGTGGCGAAAGCACGGTATCCATCCTTTCCTGCGCCGAATTGGGATAATCCAGCGTGTAATGCAGGCCGCGACTTTCCTTGCGGCTGATGGCACTGCGGATGATCAGTTCGGCGACGGTTGCCAGGTTACGCAGTTCGATCAGGTCCGAGCTGACCTTGTAGTTGCTGTAGTATTCGGCGATCTCCTGCAGCAGCAGTTCGATGCGATGCTGGGCTCGTTGCAGGCGCTTGGTGGTGCGTACGATGCCAACATAGTCCCACATGAACCGCCTTAGTTCATCCCAGTTGTGGGAAATGATCACATCCTCGTCCGAGTTGGTCACCAGTGATTCATCCCAGTGCGGCAATTCAACGGCTTCAAAGTGGCCCTGTTCGAGTGCGTTGCTGATAGCGCGCGCAGCGGCCATGCCAAAGACGATGCATTCCAGCAGAGAGTTGGAGGCCAGACGATTGGCACCGTGCAGCCCGGTAAAGGCGGTTTCGCCGATCGCATAGAGACCTTCCAGATCCGTTCGGCCTTGACTGTCGGTCATGACGCCGCCGCAGGTGTAGTGCGCTGCCGGTACCACCGGGATGGGGTCACGGGTGATATCGATGCCGTAGTCGAGGCAGCGTTGGTAGATCGTCGGGAAATGTTCCTTGATGAATTCCGCCGGACGGTGGGATATGTCCAGGTAGACGCAGTCACAACCCAGCCGCTTCATCTCATGGTCAATGGCACGAGCAACGATGTCACGGGGGGCCAGCTCGGCACGCTCGTCAAAAGCCGGCATGAAGCGGGTGCCGTCCGGCAGCAGCAATCGTCCCCCCTCGCCCCGAACGGCTTCGCTGATCAGGAAAGATTTCGCCTGAGGGTGGTACAGGCAGGTCGGGTGGAACTGGTTGAACTCCATGTTGGCGACTCGACAGCCGGCGCGCCACGCCATGGCGATGCCGTCACCGGTGGAGCCATCGCTGTTGCTGGTATACAGGTAGGCCTTGGCGGCACCGCCGGTTGCGAGCACCACCTGCCGGGCCCGAAAGGCCTGGATATGACCGTCGCGGTTGTTGAGTACATAGGCCCCGATGCAGAGGTTGTGGGGGAGGCGCAATTTGCGCCGGGTGATCAGGTCGATGGCAACATGCTGGTCAAAAAGACTGATGTTTGCCGCTTCCCTGGCCCGCTGCAGCAGTGTCGAATGGACGGCGCGGCCGGTCGCATCGGCGGCGTGGATGATGCGACGATGCGAGTGGCCACCTTCCTTGGTCAGGTGATAATGGTCATCTTCACGGGTGAAGGGAACCCCCTGGTCGATCAACCACTGAATACTGGCGGGACCTTCGTGGATGATATGGCTGACCGCTTCAGGCCGGCTCAGGTCAGCGCCGGCAATCAAGGTGTCGCGGATATGGTCCTTGGTACTGTCAGTTGGTTCGAGGACTGCAGCGATACCACCCTGTGCCATCCAGGTGGAACCGCTTTCAAAATCGGCTTTACTGAGTACGGCCACACTGAGGTGGGCGGGTAGTTGCAGCGCGAGAGTCAGTCCGGCTGCGCCGCTACCAATGACCAGTACATCGTAATCCTGTGGGGTGCCTTGGGTAGAACTCATAATCACATTCCGTACGTTTGCTGCAATCTATTATGCGGTCTCAAACTGATGAGTGTAAGTCTGGCAGCCAACAAAATTTTCGGGAACTTCATACTGTATTCAGGCTCATAGATGGTGCGTGCCTGCTACAGACATGAGGTTGCAATGCATTAGGTCGGCGTTACATACTGCATCGAAATTGAATTCGCCCTCGAAGCTTACCGGGGCATTAAAGTCGCAGCGACTTAATTAAGGATACCGAGTGTCTAACGAGAGTCAGGCAGCCAGCGATAAGGTGCTGGTCAAGCGTGTACAGGCGGGCGACAAACAAGCCTTCGATCTTCTGGTCAAACAGTATCAGCATAAGATCATCGGCCTGATTGGCCGTTATGTCTATGACCCACATGAAGCGATGGATGTTGCTCAGGAAGCGTTTATCAAGGCTTACCGTGCCCTGCCGGGATTCCGTGGCGACAGTGCGTTCTACACCTGGCTGTACCGGATCGCCATCAATACAGCAAAGAATCATCTGGTCTCGCGCAGCCGTCGCCCGCCGGATGTGGATGTCGATGTGGACGATGCCCATTATATCGACACTGACTCCGAACTGCGTGATCTGGAGTCGCCGGAGCGGGCGTTGTACCGGGATGAACTGGAACGCGTGGTCAAGGCGACACTGGACCGCCTGCCGGAAGATTTGCGTGTGGCCCTGACTCTGCGTGAGTTCGAGGGTATGAGCTATGAAGATATCGCCAACGTGATGGAGTGTCCGGTCGGCACGGTGCGGTCACGTATTTTTCGAGCACGAGAAGCGATCGACAAAGAGATCGCCCCCCTGCTTGCCAATTAATCGAGTTGATTGAGTTATGTCACACAAGGGCACTCGAGGAAAAACCATGCAACGAGCGAATGATTCCATCTCTGCAATGATGGATGGCGAAATAGGTGAATTCGAACTGCGCCGCACGTTGGAGCAGGTCGCCGAGGATCCGGAACTGGCCCAGCAGTGGCGTCGTTATCATATCGCGCGGGCGAGCCTTAAAGGTGAAGTTCAGTCAGGATTGCAGATCGATATCAGTGCCGGGATCATGTCCGCACTGGAGCATGAACCTACCTACCATACCTCTGTCTATGATCGCGTGCCGGAAGCTGCCAAACCGAAACCGGTATCGCGCTGGTGGCGTTCCGTCAGCAGCATGGCGGTGGCGGCATCCGTGACCGCTGCGGTGATCCTGGGAGCGGGCAATTTTACCGAGTCGCCGTCACAGACGCCGAATTTCTATCTGCCGGGTGCCAGCGTCAATGGCGACCTGATGCGAACTAACCTGGGCCGTTCGGCACAGGTCATCTCCGGCTATGAATCGCCCGATGTGATTCGGCTGTCTGATGGATTGAAAAAGTATATCGACCAGCATCAGCACCTGGTGGGTGCCCAGGGGGTGCCTCAATGGAGCACCCGCTGGATGCCTGAAGGCTACTCGATCGTGCGTCATGAGCTGCTCCCGCATGGGGAGGTGATGGTGTTTGCCAACGGACGTAATGCCTTCTCGGTCAGTGTCGAGGAACTTGGCCACCAGAGCTTGCCTGAAGGGGTGGCCCAGGCTGACGGTTATATCGCGGTTGGCAAGCGTCGTGGTGACCACTTCGTCACCGTGGTCGGTGACGTGCCGCTGATGATTGCCGACCGCATCGCCAGTGCCGTACAGCCCGAGCAGTAACCGATGATCGAGGAAGTCGCGGTTGTCTCTGCAGTCGGCCCCGAGGGGGTCCGAGTGACGGCCGCACGCACCAGTGCCTGTGCCCAGTGTGCCAGCAAGTCGAACTGCAGCCAGGGTGTGCTGTCTCAATGGGGGCAGGGGAAAACGGTTGAAATTGACGTTCATAACCCTGACTCACTGTCAGTGGAGCCGGGTCAGCAAGTGGTGATCGGGCTCGAGGAAGGCAGCTTGGTGCGCGCTTCCCTGCTGCTCTACTTGCTGCCCTTGGCCTTGCTGATCGCGGGTGCCTTACTGGGGTCGGCCCTGGGGGTGGTTGAGTGGCAGCAGGTCGTATTGGCGGTGCTGCTGATGCTGGCGGGTTTTGCTCTGGCGCGCCGTTTGAGTTCAGGGCAGGGGGCGGACATCCGCTACCAGCCGGTATTGCTGAGAATTGTTTGAACAGAGAAGGTGGCATTTGATGAAAGCAATCAGGAATGGTCTTTTGCTCGTTTTTGCCTGTCTGTTGACGCCCCTGGTCAACGCTGCGGCCTTGCCCGATTTTACCGAGCTGGTCGAAGAAGCCTCGCCTGCGGTCGTTAACATCAGCACGGTACAGAAGCAGGATACGCAGACGTTATCCACACCCTTCGGCCAGTTTCAGGGACCCAACGGCGAGGAAATTCCGGAAATCTTCCGCCATTTCTTCCGTGAAATCCCTCAGTTTCGAGATCGCCCGCACCGGGCTCCTCGCTCTCTGGGCTCCGGTTTCATCATCTCCCATGACGGCTATATCCTCACCAACAATCATGTGATCAAGGATGCGGACCAGGTGATGGTGCGGCTGAATGATCGTCGTGAACTGGAAGCCAAAATTGTTGGTTCTGACGAGCGGACCGATGTGGCGCTGTTGAAGATTGATGCAGACGACCTGCCGGTGGTGCGACTGGGACATTCATCGGAGTTGAAGGTGGGCGAGTGGGTGCTGGCGATCGGTTCCCCTTTTGGCTTTGACCACAGTGTCACGGCGGGTATTGTGAGCGCCACCGAGCGGGCATTGGCCAACGAGAACTATGTCCCGTTCATCCAGACCGATGTGGCGATCAACCCCGGCAACTCCGGTGGGCCACTGTTCAACCTTGATGGTGAGGTCGTGGGTATCAATTCGCAGATCTACACCCGTTCCGGTGGCTTCATGGGGCTTTCCTTTGCGATCCCTATCGATATGGCGCTGGAAGTGTCCGAGCAGCTTAAAGGTCAGGGCTTCGTCGAACGTGGCTGGTTGGGTGTGCTGATTCAGGAGGTTAACCGCGATCTGGCGGAGTCCTTCGGTCTGAAGAAGCCCGCCGGTGCTCTGGTGGCCAAGGTGATGCCGGACAGCCCGGCGGCGGCGGCAGGGTTGCAGGAAGGCGATATTATCCTTAGCTTCAATGATCATGATGTGGTGCTGTCATCCGATCTGCCGCCGCTGGTCGGCCGGGTCAAGCCGGGTGAAAGTGCGGCAGTGGAAGTGATCCGCAACGGGCGCAAGAAAACACTGGAGGTGACCATCGGACGCCTGCCGGATGAGGGGGGCGAGGGTCAGCCTGCGGAACAGAAACAGCCGGTGGAAACCAGTCGCCTGGGGTTGGTCGTGGCGCCCTTGCCTGATGAACTCAAGGATAAATGGAATGTGCGTTCCGGAGTGATCGTTGAGCGAGTCGAAGAGGGCGTTGCCGCCCGTGCCGGACTGGCTCGGGGTGATGTCATCACCATGCTGAATGGCGAGCGCGTAGAGACATTGGAGCAGTTCCAGCGGATCGTGGAAGAGTTGCCAAGTGGGCGTTCGGTCCCGCTACGCGTGGTGCGCCGAGGCAACCCCATGTTCATTGCACTGAAACCGGAGTAAATCGAACTCAGGGGGCCGCGAGGCCCCTTGTTGTTTGTGGATAAGGCATACCTGTTCTGATGACCTGAACCCCCTTCTTACGTTAAACTGCGTCCTTCTTATCAATCCTGTTTACAGCTGGAGTCGGGTAGCCCTATCGTGAGTAACCTGGATCATATTCGTAATTTCTCGATCATCGCCCATATCGACCATGGCAAATCCACACTGTCAGACCGCCTGATTCAGACCTGCGGCGGCCTCAGTGACCGTGAAATGGCGGCTCAGGTGCTCGATTCAATGGAGCTTGAGCGTGAGCGCGGGATTACCATCAAGGCGCAAAGCGTTACCCTCGACTACCATGCCAAAGACGGCAAAACCTACCAGCTGAACTTCATCGATACGCCGGGACACGTGGACTTTTCCTACGAAGTCTCGCGCTCCCTTTATGCTTGTGAAGGTGCGCTGTTGGTGGTGGATGCGGCGCAAGGCGTGGAAGCGCAGTCAGTGGCAAACTGTTATACGGCCATCGAGCAGGGTCTGGAAGTTTTGCCTGTCCTCAACAAGATGGACCTGCCCCAGGCCGATCCCGATCGTGTGCGTCAGGAGGTCGAAGAAGTGATCGGCATCGATGCGACGGATGCGATCCCCTGTTCCGCCAAGACCGGTTTAGGTATCGAGGACGTACTGGAAGCACTGGTACGTGTCATCCCGCCGCCGGAGGGCGATGTGGATGCCCCCTTGCAGGCACTGATCATCGACTCCTGGTTCGACAACTACCTGGGCGTGGTATCACTGGTGCGCGTCAAGCAGGGTACGCTGCACAAGAAGGACAAAATCATCATCAAGTCCACCGGTCAGGCGCATCAGGTGGACTCGGTGGGTATCTTCACGCCCAAACGCAAGGAGACCGGCGTGCTCCGTGCCGGCGAAGTCGGCTTTGTGGTGGCGGGAATCAAGGATATTCACGGTGCCCCCGTGGGCGATACCCTGGTACCGGCCAAACACCCGGAAGTGGATAGCCTGCCGGGTTTCCAGAAGGTACAGCCCCAGGTCTATGCCGGTCTGTTCCCGGTCAGCTCTGACGATTACGAAGACTTCCGTGATGCCCTGGAAAAGTTGACGCTGAACGATGCTTCCCTGTTCTACGAGCCGGAAAGCTCGGACGCACTGGGTTTTGGTTTCCGCTGCGGTTTCCTGGGCATGCTGCACATGGAGATCATCCAGGAGCGCCTGGAGCGTGAATATGACATGGACCTGGTTACCACCGCACCGACGGTGGTGTACGAAATCGAGCTCAACAACGGTGATGTGGTCTATATCGACAGCCCGTCCAAGTTGCCAGATCCAGGGTCTATCCGCGAAATGCGTGAGCCGATCGTGCTGGCCAATATTCTGGTGCCGGAGGAGTATCTCGGTCAGGTGATCGGCCTCTGTGTCGAGAAGCGTGGCGTGCAGAAAAACATGCACTTCGTCGGCAAACAGGTGCAGGTGACCTACGAGCTGCCGATGGCGGAAGTGGTGTTGGACTTCTTTGACCGCCTTAAATCGGTCAGCCGCGGTTATGCTTCCCTGGAGTACAACTTCCAGCGCTTCGAAGCGGCTAAACTGGTGCGCATGGATATTCTGATCAACGGCGAACGCGTCGACGCCCTGGCGGTGATTCTGCACCGTGATAACGCCGAATATCGAGGTCGTCTGCTGTGTGACAAGATGAAAGAGCTGATCCCGCGTCAGATGTTTGATGTGGCGATCCAGGCGGCGCTGGGGGGCAAGGTCATTGCGCGTACCACGGTGAAGGCTTTGCGCAAGAACGTAACCGCCAAATGTTACGGTGGTGACGTCAGCCGTAAGAAGAAGCTGCTGGCGAAGCAGAAAGAGGGCAAGAAGCGTATGAAGCAGGTGGGTCGGGTCGAGATCCCCCAGGACGCTTTCCTTGCCGTGCTTAAAGTCGACAGCTAAGGCCCGATTATGAATCTAGATTTTTCACTGATACTGGTACTGGTCACGGCGTTGACCGGTGTGCTCTGGCTGCTGGATAGCGCAGTCTTTGCGCCGCGGCGTCGACAGACGCTGCAGGATGCACAGACCCAGGCGAAGGGCGTGCTGCCCGAAGCCCAGAGCCGGGCGCTGCTGCGTCAGCCTGGCTGGGCGGATACCTCCCGGTCGATGTTTCCGGTCCTGTTGCTGGTGCTGCTGCTCAGGTCGTTCCTGTATGAGCCTTTCCAGATTCCGTCCGGCTCCATGCTGCCGACGCTGAAGATCGGCGATTTCATCCTGGTCAACAAGTACCATTACGGCTTGAGACTGCCGGTGTTGAATACCCGGTTCGTCAGCAACAACGATCCGCAACATGGCGATGTCATCGTTTTTCGTTATCCTGAGGATACCAGCGTTAACTTCATCAAGCGCGTGGTAGGTGTGCCCGGCGACGTGATCACGTACAAGGACAAGGTGCTCTACGTCAACGGGGTCCCTCAGCAGCAGGAGCTGCTGGCTAAACTGCCGCCATCGCATCCTGAGCAGTTGCTGCTCAACGAGACGCTGGCTGAGGTCCCGCATCGGATCTACCGGGATCTCTACCGCCCGGTCATCGATGGTCAGTGGACGGTGCCTGAGGGGCACTATTTCGTCCTCGGTGACAACCGGGATAACAGCAAGGACAGCCGTTACTGGGGCTTCGTGCCTGAAGAGTTGCTGGTGGGCAAAGCCACGGCCGTGTGGATGCATTGGGATGGTTTGTTGAGCCTGCCGGATTTCAGTGATGTTCGTCGCATCAATTAGAGGATTCAATAACATGGACAAAGGCGTAGCACACTTTCAGCGAGGTGCCTCTTTCACCTCAACCCTGATCAGCCTGATTGTGGCCGGGATCTTTTTTGCGGTTGGTTTCAAGCTCTTTTCGCCCTACTGGGAGCACGCCACGATCAACTCGATCGTGAAGACCACCAGCGAAGACCCTGACGAACTGTCCAAATCCCTGCGTGAACTGCGCAGCGATCTGGATAAGAAGTTCTATATCAACCAGGTTAGCCTGCCGGAAAAAGACTCGCTCCAGGTGCGTCAGGAAGAAGGCATGATCCATTTTGATCTGGTCTATGAAGTCCGGGTGCCGATGTTCTATAACGTCGATGCTCTGGTTAAGTTTGAAGAACATTACGAAGCTGTAAAACCTTGATTAAACCTGCTGCTGAATTGGCCCGAAAACTGGGCAACCCCTGTACCGATAGCGAGCTGTTTGAGCTGGCGCTCACCCATCGCAGTTGTGGCAAGCGCAACAACGAGCGATTGGAGTTCCTTGGCGATGCGATTCTGAGTTTTGTCATCGCCGACGATCTCTATCAACGCTTTCCTGCGGCGCGGGAAGGTCAGATGAGCCGGTTGCGCTCACGTGTGGTCAAGGGGGAAACCCTGGCCAAGATTGCGCGTGAGATGCAATTGGGTGACTATTTGCGACTGGGCTCGGGTGAGCTGAAGAGCGGCGGCTACCGGCGTGATTCCATCCTGGCCGACAGCGTTGAAGCGATTATCGGCGCGGTCTACCTGGATCAGGGCATCGAAGCCGCCCGCCGCTTCATCCTGCACTGGTTCGCCGGTCACCTGGAACAGCTGGACCTAAACATCTCGCTGAAGGACGCCAAGACCCGTCTGCAGGAGTTCCTGCAGTCGCGCCGCGTAGAGCTGCCGCGCTATGAGCTGATCTCGGTCGAGGGCGATCCGCATGATCAGACCTTCCATATTCGTTGTGAAGTGGCGCTGCTTGATCAGGCTACAGAAGGGCACGGCAGCAGCCGACGCCAGGCCGAACAGGAAGCGGCGCGTCGCGCCTTGCAGACTCTGGGACAGGAGACCGGTGCATGAGTGAAGCCATTACCCGTTGTGGCTATGTGGCCATCGTCGGCCGTCCCAATGTGGGCAAGTCGACCCTGTTGAACCGTATTCTGGGGCAGAAGCTGAGCATCACCTCGCGCAAGCCGCAGACCACGCGCCACCAGATTCTCGGTATTCATACCGAAGGCGATCTTCAGGTGGTCTATGTGGATACACCGGGGCTGCACAAGGATGATAAGGGCAAGGCGCTGAACCGGTTCATGAACCGTACCGCTTCCGAGGCGTTGCGTCATGTGGACCTGGTGGTGTTCATTGTTGACCGTACCGCCTGGACCGACGAGGACCAGATCGTACTGGACAAGCTGGAAAACGTACGTTGTCCGGTCATACTGGCAGTCAACAAGGTTGACCAGTTGAAGGACAAGGATGCACTGCTGCCGCAGCTGGACCTGCTGGCTGCCAAGCGCCACTTTGATGCGATCATCCCGATCTCCGCGCAGAAAGGCCACAACGTCGAGCGTCTTCAGCGCGAGGTGGAAAACCGCATCCCGGAAGGGATGCACATGTTCCCCGAGGACCAGATCACCGACCGCAGTTCCCGTTTCGTGGCGGCAGAGCTGGTGCGCGAGAAACTGATGCGCAATCTCGGCGACGAAGTGCCTTACGGCACTACAGTCGAGATCGAGGAGTTCAAGCACGATGGTCGTGTGCTCCACATCAGCGCGCTGATTCTGGTTGAGCGTGACGGGCAGAAACGGATCGTCATCGGTGACGCTGGTGCCGTGATCAAGACCATCGGCCGCGACGCCCGCCTGGACATGGAAAAGATGTTCGACACCAAGGTGATGCTGAACCTCTGGGTCAAGGTCAAGCGTGGCTGGTCCGATAACGAGCGTGCGCTGCAGAGTCTGGGTTACCGACACGAGTGATGGCGCAACGCGTCGATGCGACGGCTGCCTATGTGCTGCACGCGCGTCCCTACCGCGAGACCAGCCTGCTGGTCGACCTGCTGACGCTGGAGCACGGTCTGGTCAGTGTCGTGGCCCGGGGCGCACGCAAGCCAGGCTCCCGCCTGCGTGCCAGTCTGCAGCCGTTTCAGCTGCTGCAGGTCAGCTGGCAGGGGCGAAGCGAGCTGAAAAATCTGCGCAGCGCCGAAGCCACCGAACTCGGCGCCATGCTGCAGGGGCGGGCACTGCTCTGTGGTCTCTATCTCAATGAGCTGGTTCAGCGCCTGTTGAGCCCGCTGGACCCTCACCCCAAGCTGTTCGTGCTGTTCCGCTACGCCCTCAATGAGCTCAAGCTGGCAACCGATATTGAAGGGGCTCTGCGCACCTTCGAGCGTCAATTGCTGGAGCAGTTGGGGTTTGCCCTCGATTGTTCGACCCTGAGCGCTGACACCTGCTATGACTGGCGGCCTGAAACGGGGCTGCGGCCATGTGTGGCCGGGCGGGGGTATCCGGGGGCTCACCTGCAGGCCATCGAGCAGGACTGCTATGATGATCCGGCGGTACGGCGTACCGCCAAACAACTGATGCGTGTGCGCCTGGCCGCTCAATTGGGTGACAAGCCGTTGCGCAGCCGCGAACTTTTCCTGAAACGCAATTTCCTGAAACACAAAGGAGCTAAGGATGACTGAACCCGATCGTTTGCTGTTGGGCGTCAATATCGATCACATCGCCACCCTGCGACAGGCGCGTGGTACCCGTTATCCTGACCCGGTGCAGGCGGCCGCTCTGGCGGAGGAAGCCGGTGCCGACGGCATCACCGTCCACCTGCGTGAGGACCGGCGTCATATCCAGGATCGCGATATCGAACTGCTGGCGCAAACGCTGCAGACACGCATGAACCTGGAGATGGCCGTAACCGAAGAGATGTTGCAGCTGGCCGAGCGCATCCGTGCGCCCCATGTCTGCCTGGTGCCCGAGAAGCGCGAAGAGCTGACCACTGAAGGCGGTTTGGACGTGCTCGGGCAGGAAGCGCAGATCCGCGCCGCCTGTGAGCGCCTGGCCGATGCCGGCTGTGAGGTGTCCCTGTTCATCGACCCCGAACCGGCCCAGATCGATGCGGCCGCCCGCTGCGGCGCGCCGGTCGTCGAACTGCACACTGGCAACTACGCCGATGCTGAAACCCTGGTAGCGCGCAGCGAGGAGCTGGAGCGGCTCAAGCTGGCCTCGCGCCACGCCTGGCAGCTGGGGCTGGTGGTCAATGCCGGTCACGGCCTGCACTACCACAATGTGGAACAGGTGGCCGAAATTCCCGAGATCAACGAACTGAACATCGGTCACGGCATCATCGCCCGTGCGGTGATGGTGGGCCTCAAGCCGGCGGTGCAGGAGATGCGTGAGCTGATGATGCAGGTGCAGCAGCGGGTACAGTCTCACCGAGACGCCATCCGCTCATGATCGCCGGCATCGGCACCGATCTGCTGGAGATCGCGCGCATCGAGCAGGCGGTGGCACGCACGCCGCGCCTGCCCGAGCGTATTCTGACGCCGACAGAGCTGGACGCTTACCGCCAGCACGCGCGGCCGGCGCTGTTCCTGGCCAAGCGCTTCGCCGCCAAGGAGGCGGCGGTCAAGGCGCTGGGCACAGGTATCGGCTGCGGCATCAGCTGGCAGCATTTCGAAGTGTCCCACGATCCGCTGGGACGGCCGCTGCTGTCGGTGCAGGGCGAGGCGGCGAGGCGGGCCGAAGCGGCCGGCATCGATCACTGGCACCTGAGCTACACCGACGAGCGGGCCTATGTATCGGCATTCGTGATCGCCGAAGGGCGCTGAGATTGTTTGCCGCCCTGCGGGCTGATATTATTCCTACTATGCTTATCGGGAATAAATAATACTTTTCTTATACTCTATCGCGGAAGTTTTTGCGGAGTCGCCATGCCCATTGAATATCCCACCATCGCTGACTATGTCGGTCATACCCCGCTGGTTCGTTTGCAGCGGTTGCCGGTCCCCAATGGCAATACTGTGCTGTGCAAGCTGGAAGGCAACAACCCCGCTGGTTCGGTGAAGGACCGTCCCGCCCTGAGCATGATCAACCTGGCCGAAGCCCGTGGCGACATCCAGCCCGGTGACTGCCTGATCGAAGCCACCTCCGGCAATACGGGGATCGCCCTGGCGATGGCGGCGGCGATCAAGGGGTACAAGATGAAGCTGATCATGCCGGCCAACATGAGTGCCGAGCGCAAGGCCGCGATGACCGCCTATGGTGCCGAGCTGATCGAGGTGAGCCAGGAAGAGGGGATGGAGCGGGCACGCGATCTGGCGCTGGAGATGCAAGCGGCCGGTGAGGGCAAGGTGCTGGACCAGTTCTCCAACCTGGACAACCCGGAAGCTCACTACACCGGCACCGGGCCTGAAATCTGGCAGCAGACGCAGGGCACCATCACCCATTTCGTCAGCTCCATGGGCACCACCGGCACCATCATGGGCGTGTCCCGTTATCTGAAGGAGCAGAACCCCGAGGTGCGCATCGTCGGCCTGCAGCCTCAGGAAGGCTCGCAGATTCCGGGCATCCGTCGCTGGCCGGAAGCCTATCTGCCGCAGATCTTCGAGCGCAGCCGAGTGGATGAGGTGATCGACATCAGTCAGGACGATGCCGAAAACACCATGCGCGCGCTGGCGCGGGAAGAGGGCATCTTCTGTGGTGTCTCCTCCGGCGGTGCCGTGGCGGGTGCGTTGCAGTTGGCGCAGACGATCGAGAACGCCACCATCGTCTGCATCATCTGCGACCGTGGTGATCGATACCTTTCTACTGGCGTGTTTAACGGCTAGCTTTCCAATAGATAAGTCATTGTTTTATTTTGCTTTGAGGGAAGGTGCTCGCACTGAACGGTCTGACCGACTAAAATGTGGCCCCATCTTGAAAGAGCGGGCCGCATCAGACCGGCTGACGCCCGTTCTTTCAGCAATCGTCGCCGGAGGCAAGACAGGAGTGGCTTAGGCCATGGTGAAGGTTCGAGAAGATCACCCGATACGAGAAGATGGCACCGTCGATTTGGATCTCTGGTTGTTGCGTCTGCAACAGCAGGTCGAGGTCAGTGATGTCGAACAGATCAGGCAGGCGTGCCTGCTGGCCAAGGAGGCCCGCGCCGCCGTTGCCGATTCGGATGATGACTGGGCACAGAATACCGTTGGCAGTTTCCGCACCGGGCTCGAGATGGCCCAGATTCTGGCGGAGCTGCAGCAGGACCAGGAGACGCTGGTCGCGGCGATCCTCTATCGCTCGGTACGCGAGCACAAGCTGAAACTGGACGTCGTGCGTGAGCGCTTCGGACAGACGATTGCCGGCTTGATCGATGGCGTACTGCAGATGGCTGCCATTGGCAGCCGCAAGAATCCCCGTTCTGATGACGCCGTACTGGGCACGAGTATTGCCCAGGTCGACAACGTGCGCAAAATGCTGGTGGCGATGATCGACGACGTGCGTGTGGCGCTGATCAAGATCGCCGAACGCACCTGTGCCATCCGAGGCGTCAAAAACGGCGACCGCAAGAAACGCTACCTGGTGGCGCGCGAAGTGTTCGACATCTACGCGCCGCTGGCGCACCGTCTGGGTATCGGCCACATCAAATGGGAACTGGAAGACCTCTCCTTCCGCTACCTCAAGCCCAACGACTACAAGCATATCGCCCGCCTGCTGGACGAGAAGCGGCTGGACCGCCAGCTGTTCATCAACCAGGTGGTCGACCTGTTGCGCAGCCGCATTGCCGATGCCGGCATCGACGGCGATGTGATGGGGCGCGCCAAGCATATCTACAGCATCTGGCGGAAGATGCAGCGCAAGAACATCGACTTCAGCCAGGTCTACGACGTGCGCGCCGTGCGCATCCTGGTGCCCGAGATTCGCGACTGCTACACCGTGCTGGGTATCGTGCACGGGCTGTGGCGCAACATCCCGCACGAATTCGACGACTACATCGCCTCGCCCAAGCCCAACGGCTACCGCTCGCTGCATACGGCGGTATTCGGCCCTGAGGGCAAGGTGCTGGAGGTGCAGATCCGTACCTTTGCCATGCACGACGAGGCGGAACTGGGCGTGTGTGCTCACCACCTGTACAAGGGGACCGATACCCAGTCCCGTGGCGATGGCTACGAAGAGAAGATCGCCTGGCTGCGTCAGGTACTCGAATGGCATGACGACCTGGGCGATACCGAAGCCCTGGGCGACATGCTGCGCGGCGACGTGGTGCAGGACCGGGTGTATGTGTTCACACCGGATGGCCATGTGATCGACCTGCCTCAGGGGGCCACGGCGGTGGACTTCGCCTACCGCGTCCACACCGAAGTGGGTCACCGCTGCCGGGGTGCCAAGGTCAACGGCCGCATCATTCCTCTGAACCGGCCGCTGAAGACCGGAGACCAGGTCGAGATCATGACCTCGAAGGAAGAGGCCCCCCGTCGCGACTGGCTCAACAGCAATTACGGTTTCGTCACCACCTCACGTGCGCGAGCCAAGGTGGCGCACTGGTTCAAGCTGCAGGCCAAGGAACAGAACGCCGAAGCCGGTCGCGACATCATCCTGCGCGAGTTCCGCCGCCTGGCGCTGGACCCCCAGGCCATCGATCTGGACAAGATCGCGGTCGCGTTGAACCTGAAAACTTCCGAAGACCTCTGTGCCGCCCTGGGGGCCGGTGACCTGCGTCTGTCGCAGATCATCCATGAAGCCCAGCGCCAGGTGGAACCGGAGCGCCCCGAGCCGCAGCTGGATCTGGCGCTGCCGGCCGGTCGTCAGGCGCAGGAGCCGCGCAAGGGTGGCAGTGGCATCAATATTCAGGGCGTCGGCAACCTGCTGACCACGCTGGCGACCTGTTGCAAGCCGGTACCGGGCGATCCGATCATGGGTTACATCACCCAGGGGCGTGGCATCTCCATCCATCACGAGGACTGCCTCAACCTGATGACCCTGCGCGAAAACGAGCCGGATCGGGTGATCAGCGTCGACTGGGGGGATGAGCATGAACAGACCTACCCGGTGGACATGACCATCGAAGCCTTCGACCGCCCCGGGTTGCTGCGGGATGTGATGCTGGTGCTGAGCAACGAAAAGCTCAACATCCTGGCGGCCAACACCCTGACCGACCGCAAGAACAACATGGCCAAGCTGACGCTGACCGTTGAGATTCCGCGCCTGGAACGCCTGGGCCGCCTGATGGATAAGATCAACCAGGTGCCCAACGTGTTGGACGTGCACCGTGAACGCAGCGGGACACACTGATGCATTACGGCCTTGATGACCTGATCCGGTTGATGGATGCCCTGCGCGATCCCGACTCCGGTTGCCCCTGGGATCTGGAACAGACCTTCGCCAGCATCGTGCCGCATACGCTGGAGGAGGCCTACGAAGTGGCCGACTGCATCGAGCGCGAGGACTGGACCCATCTGCGTGACGAGCTGGGCGACCTGCTGTTCCAGGTGGTGTTCTATGCCCGTCTGGCCGATGAAAAAGCGTGGTTCGATCTGCACGCCATCATCGACCAGCTGGTCGGCAAGCTGATTCGACGCCACCCGCATGTGTTCCCGAACGGCACACTGGACGGGGCCGGTGTCGATGCCATCGCCGTGGAAGAGGTCAATCAGAACTGGGAAGCGATCAAGCAGGAAGAGCGCAATGCCAAGGCGCGTGCGGGGGTGCTCGACGAGGTGCCGCTCAACCTGCCGGCACTGAGCCGGGCGGCCAAGTTGCAGCGGCGCGCGGCCCGGGTGGGGTTTGACTGGCCCGAGATCACTGGCGTACTGGACAAGATCGAAGAGGAAATTGGCGAGCTGCGTCTGGCGCTGGCGCAGGGCGACCTGGACAACGCCCGCGAGGAGGTCGGCGATCTGCTCTTTGCCCAGGTCAACCTGGCGCGTCATCTGGAGATCGAGCCCGAGCAGGCGCTGCGCAACACCAATGCCAAGTTCGAGCGTCGTTTCGGCCATGTCGAGGCTCAGGTCAACGCCGGCGGCCACGACTGGGAACAGCTCAGTCTGGAACAGCTGGACCTCTGGTGGGACGAAGCCAAGGCCAGGGGCCTCTAGCGACCCGCCGGGGTTGCTGTCGACCCCCTTCACAAAACGCACATCTGCCGCCGCTAAAGTCATCCCCCTAAATTCATACCAAGGGTGCTAACGGTCCACCTTCCGGATCGGTTAGCATCGAAGGCTATGGAACCTGACGGAGGGGATGGCATGAGTGATCTGCACGAAGCACTGCGTGATGATGTCCGTGTTCTTGGCGAAAGCCTGGGGCGTACCATGGAAACCCACCTCGGCTCGCCGTTTCTGGCACGGGTCGAACATATCCGCAAGCTGGCCAAGTCAGCGCGCCTGACCGAAGATGCCAGCCAGGAGCAGCTGCGCCAGGCACTGGACGACCTCAATGAGGATGAGGTGCTGCCGATGGCACGTGCCTTTACTCAGTTCCTCAATCTGGCCAATATCGCCGAAGAACATCACCGCGTGCGCCGACATTTTGAAACCGGTGGCGATGAAGATGCCGATCTGCTGGACGACCTGCTGGACGAACTGACCGCCTCCGGGCAGACCCCCGACGCCATTCTCGACTGCGTGCAGAATCTCAGCATCGACCTGGTCCTGACCGCTCACCCGACCGAGGTCAATCGCCGTACGCTGATCCAGAAGTATGACGCCATCGCCGACACGCTGAAACAGCGGGACCGAGGCGAGCCGGTGCAGTCCCGGTTGGACCAGCTGATCAGCGAGATTTGGCACACCAACGAAATTCGTCAGCACCGACCGACGCCGGTTGAGGAAGCCAAGTGGGGCTTCGCGGTGATCGAAAACTCCCTGTGGAGTGCAATGCCGCAGTTTCTGCGCCTGGTCGACAAGCGTCTGCAGGCCGATCTGGGAGCCGGCTTGCCGCTGACCTGTTGCCCGATCCATTTCTCCTCCTGGATGGGCGGTGACCGTGACGGCAACCCCAACGTGACTGCCGCGGTGACCTCTGAAGTGCTGTTGCTGGCGCGCTGGATGGCGGCCGACCTCTATGCTCGCGATGTGGATCAGCTGCGCGCCGAGCTGTCGATGCATGCGGCTAATGCCGAGCTGCGTCAGCTGACCGACAGCCACCCCGAGCCCTATCGCGAATTACTTGGCCGTGTGCGCAGCCGCCTGCTGGAAACACGCAACGGCATAGAAGCGTATCTCAAGGGCCAACCAAGCGATCCTGAGCGCTGGATCAGTGAGCTGGATGAACTGCGTGAGCCGCTGCTGATCTGCCACCGCTCGCTGATCGAATCCGGCATGTCCTGCATCGCCTCCGGCGCGCTGGAGGACCTGCTGCGCCGTATCGCTTGTTTCGGACTGACGCTGGTACGGGTGGATGTGCGCCAGAACGCCGATCGCCATGCCGAGGTGTTCGATGCACTGACCGAGTTCTACCAGCTGGGGCGTTATTCCGACTGGGACGAATCGCGCAAGCAGGCGTTCCTGCTGCAGGAATTGCAGTCGCGTCGACCGTTGCTGCCGCACCAGTGGCAGCCGGGGGATAACGTGATGGAGGTGATCAACACCTGCCGGGTGATCGCCGCCAACCCCGATTACAGCCTGGGCTCCTACGTGATCTCCATGGCCAGCCAGCCCTCCGATGTGCTGGCGGTGACCCTGCTGCTGCAGGAGGTGGGCGTCGAGTACAATATGCGCGTGGTGCCCCTGTTCGAAACCCTGGACGATCTGGACAACGCCCCGGACTGCATTGGCGCGCTGCTGGCGGTCGACTGGTACCGCGAGTACATCGACGGTCATCAGGAGGTGATGATCGGCTACTCGGACTCCTCCAAGGACGCGGGCCAGCTGGCTGCCGCTTGGGGGCAGTACCGCGCCCAGGAAGCGCTGACCGAGCTGTGCCACCGTGAAGGCATCCGCCTGACCCTGTTCCATGGCCGCGGGGGCACCGTGGGCCGTGGTGGCGGCCCCAGCCACACAGCCATTCTCGCGCAGCCGCCGGGTTCGGTGGGAGGCAGTCTCAGAGTCACCGAGCAGGGCGAAATGATCCGCTTCAAGTTCGGCATCCCCGAGATAGCGGTACGCAACCTGGCGCTGTACACCGCAGCCGTGCTCAAGGCGACGCTGACGCCGGGGCCGGCGCCGGAACCTTCCTGGCGCACGCTGATGGACAGCATGGCCGGGTGCGGCATGAAGATCTACCGTTCGCTGGTGCGCGAGGAGCCCCAGTTTGTGCCTTACTTCCGGGCGCTGACGCCCGAGCAGGAACTGGCCAAGCTGCCGCTGGGCTCTCGTCCGGCCAAGCGCAAAGCCGATGGCGGCGTGGAAAGTCTCAGGGCGATCCCCTGGATCTTCGCCTGGACCCAGACCCGGCTGATGCTGCCGGCCTGGCTGGGCTCGGGGGCCGCGCTGAAAATGGCGGTGACCGATGAGCAACTGCCGCTGTTGCACGAGATGTACCGTGACTGGCCGTTCTTCCAGTCCTGGATCGACATGCTGGAGATGGTGCTGGCCAAGAGCGACATCAACATTTCGGCCTATTACGAGCAGCGTCTGGTATCGCCGGAACTTCAGGCGCTGGGTTCCAGCCTGCGCCTGCGACTGGAGCAGGCGGTGGAACAGGTCAAACAGATCAAGCAGGAGCCAAGGCTGCTGGAAGGCAACAGCGTGATCCGCCAGTCGATCGATGTGCGCAACCCCTATATCGACCCGCTGCACGTGCTACAGGCCGAGCTGCTGTTCCGCGACCGTAATCAGCCGGACCAGCGTCTGGAACAGGCGTTGATGGTGACCATGGCCGGGATCTCGGCCGGCATGCGCAATACCGGCTGAGGGGCGGCGTACACCGGGGGGGGTTGAATCACCTACAGGCTTTGCGTAATCTCGATGCCTTTGTCAACAATCGACGGGCTTATGGCTAATGTCGAATTGTGTTCACGGGGCCCGGGCGGATAGCCTGCAGAGAACCCTGTAGCCGAATTTCGGTGCAGTGGTAAAGCCATTGCACTTCAGCTTTACCGATTACTATAACGTTCAGGAGACATGATAAATGCGCATTATTCTGCTTGGAGCACCCGGTGCGGGTAAGGGCACTCAGGCCCAGTTCATCACCGAAAAGTACGGCATTCCGCAGATCTCCACCGGTGACATGCTGCGCGCCGCAGTGAAGGCGGGCACCCCACTGGGCAAGCAGGCCAAGGAAGTGATGGATGCCGGCGGTCTGGTATCCGACGACATCATCATCGGCCTGGTCAAGGAACGTATCGCTGAAGCGGACTGCGCCAGCGGCTTTCTGTTCGACGGTTTCCCGCGCACCATCCCGCAGGCGGATGCTTTGAAAGAAGCCGGCGTGGATATCGATGCCGTCGTTGAAATCGACGTGGCGGATGAAGAGATCATCAAGCGCATGAGCGGTCGCCGTGTGCACCCGGCCTCCGGCCGTACGTACCATGTTGTCTTCAACCCGCCGAAGGAAGAGGGCAAGGATGATGCAACCGGCGAAGAGCTGGTACAGCGCGAAGACGACAAGGAAGAAACCGTACGTCAGCGCCTGAATGTTTACCATGAGCAGACTGAACCGCTGATCAGCTACTACCGTGGCTGGAACGAAAGCGGTGAAGCCAAGGCTCCGGCCTACGTTTACGTGGAAGGTGTTGGCAGCGTCGACGATATCCGTGACAAGGTGTTTGAAGGCCTGGCAGGCTGATAACGCTGCTCTCCAGAGAACTATCCGACTGGCCAGACTGATTCCAGCAAACCAGTCATTACACCCGGGATCGGCTTTGCCGCTCTCGGGTTTTGTTTTCTTGCGTGGCGGTTTTGAGTCCTGCCATCGCGGTGATGGAGGCAAACCGACCAGGCCCACTCATATCCAGTACACAAGATTTTGTATAAACGGCTAGGCTTCTCCCTTACAGGTTCAATTCGAGTTGCCACTTAATGGCCCTTTTACGGTCAGAACTGAACGTGTCCGGCGAAATTTAACCTGGGCCCCGGACAGGTATCAGAACTGCCTGATCTGAACGATACTGCATGCGAGGTGCATTGAACCTGCTGTTCCTTGCTCTCCTCGTCTGTTTTCGCAGTGACATTCCTGAGGAGTGTCACCTTCCCGGTCGCGCCACGTCAGCTGGCGCTGTCAAGCAACGAGATTCGCTTTGATCAGGGGTGCCAGGATCCTCCTCTGCTCTACTGAAATTCTGTCCTTATATCCGTTTTCGTTGATGCGAAGGCGGCTAAGCGTATTTTTTTGTGGCTTCAGAGCGCGATTTAAGCTTGATCTCATTTGAAGCAGTGCAGAATGCTTCTGGATCTGGAGGAGTATCTGTATGCCAAATCGTTATCTTATCCTGAGTCTCGCCGCACTGCTGGCGGTACAGTTTGCCGTTTGGCAATGGGGTCTCAGCTATGAACATTTTCTGACTCTCAGCGGTTTTCTGGCCATCAATTTCATGTCCATTACCATGTTTCTGGCCATGCGGCCGAAATGGCTGGAAATCCCCCTGGGTGGCCTGGATAAACAGTATCACCTGCATAAGTGGACGGGCATTCTGGGCGCCTGTTTTGCACTTGCACACTGGCTGGTCGAGATGGCGGATGATGCCATCAAGGCGTTGTTTGGCAAGGACCGCAGTCTGCGTGAAGGCGACTTTTCCGGTCTGCTCGACAGTCTGCAGGGAATGGTTGAGGACTTGGGAGAGCCCGGTCTGTATCTGCTTCTGGCTCTGGTGGCCATAACCCTGATCCGCTGGTTCCCTTACCGCCCGTGGCACTATCTGCACCGCATCATGCCACTGCTCTATCTGGTGCTGGCAGCCCATTCCCTGTTACTGGCGCCACTGAGCTGGTGGCAACAGCCTACCGGTTGGTTGATGGCTGCGCTCATCTGCGCCGGCAGCATCGCCGCACTGCAGTCCCTGACCGGCCAGATCGGCAAGAGCCGTCGCTGGCAGGGAGTGGTGAGCAGGGTATATCAGGTATCCCATAGCACCACGGGAGTGGTGTGTGAGATGAGCGATAACTGGAAGGGTCACCGCGCCGGACAGTTTGCGCTGGTGACATTCGACCGGGCCGAGGGGGCACATCCTTTCACTCTGACAACGGCAGACCGGAAAAATGGTCAGCTCGGCTTTCAGATCAAGGCGTTGGGGGATTACACCCGTACCTTGCCGCAGCGCTTGCATGCCGGTAGTGCCGTCACAATAGAGGGGCCTTATGGCTGTTTCGATCCTGAGAAGGGCAGATCCAGTGCCCAGCAGATCTGGGTGGCCGGTGGTGTGGGGGTTACGCCATTTCTCGCAGCTCTGGAGAGTCGTCTGATTCATCCGGACAGGCGGTATCAACCGGTAACCGTGCACTACTGCACAGGGCGTACAGTTGATGATCCAAACGCGGAGCGCTTGCGAACACTGGCGAGCCAATTGCCAGGGGTCACCTTGCAGATCCATGAAAGTGGGCAGGGGCAGCGTTTGACCGCAGACCGTTTGCAGATGCATGCATCAAAAGTGGATGTCTGGTTCTGTGGGCCTCAGAAGCTGGCGGCAGCGCTTCGCCAAGGGCTGAAAGATCAGTCTGTCTCGCTGCGTTTTCATCAGGAACGTTTTGAATTCAGGTAAATGAGGGGACAAGATGCGTGACCAAAAATGTAAGTACAGTACGAAAAAATGGTTGTCAGCGGTGGTGCTGGCAGGCGTCGCAGCCTTGCCCGCGCTTGCTCAGGCAAGGGACGTTACGATCGCTACAGCATTGAGTCATTATCGTGGCGACGGCGCCTACCTGGCTATTTATCTCACAGACTCCGCGGGTGTGTATCAGCAAACCCTTTGGGTGGCCGGTAAAAAGAGCAAATATTACAAGCACCTGAAAGACTGGGCGCAGGGGAGTAAGCGGAGCCGGGCAGAGTATGACGGGGTGACCGGGGCCAGCATCACCCGTGGCGAAACCCTGCAGATTACTGTGAATCTGGATGATGCGCTGATTGATAGCGGCTACCAGATTCGTGTCGATGCGGCGGTGGAAGATATGCGTGCTCGGCCAGCGGATATCATTGCACCCATCACGACGGCGGGTGCCGGGCAGTCGGTTACTGGGCAAGGCTATGTCCAGTCCTTGACCTACACTTTCTAGATTACAGATCTGCTTGTTCAGCCTGCTTTTCAGGGGGAAACCCGTGAGTCACGTGGAAATTCACAGATCGCATCGTATTGGCTGGCTACGCGCTGCTGTGCTTGGGGCGAACGACGGCATAGTATCGACCGCGAGTCTCATCATTGGCATTGCCGCTGCCGACACGACTCATGAGAGCATTATTTTGGCTGGTGTGGCTGGTCTGGTTGCGGGTGCCATGTCGATGGCGGCCGGCGAATATATCTCAGTCAGTTCGCAGTCTGATACCGAGCAGGCCGACCTTGCCCTTGAGCAAAAATCGTTGGACGAAAATCATGAATTCGAGATACAAGAGCTTGCCGAAATCTATCAAGGCCGAGGTGTCGAACCCGTGTTGGCGCGTCAGGTTGTCGAACAATTGATGGCGCACGATGCCCTTGATGCACATGCCCGAGATGAAATCGGCATTTCTGCAAACGGCGGAGCACAACCCGTCCAGGCAGCCCTTTCGTCAGCGGCCACCTTTACAGTAGGGGCAGTACTACCTTTGCTGTTGGCCTGGATGGTCCCCATTGATTATTTGATTACCCAGGTGGCGTTGTTTTCGCTTGTTTTTCTCGCCATGCTGGGCGCCATTGCAGCGAGGGTTGGCGGCGCATCAATGCTGATCGGAGCATCCAGAGTCGTATTTTGGGGCGGACTTGCAATGGCGTTAACGGCAGGCGTGGGCAAGCTGTTTGGCGTGGTTGCGTGAAGGTGGCCACTCTCTCGTCAAGCATGTGACAAATCCAGTGCCGCAACCAGGCTTCGCCTCAGAGCGATCAACTCGTTAAGGGGGCCGTTGCCGGTAAAGCGCGAAGAACCTTTCAATTCTGTCTGCGGGAAAGGCAGAGTGTCGAGCGGCTTTTTGTTCGGTTTTGGCGCATAATATCTGGCTGTAACTTCATTGATTGCACATTTGACTGCGCCTTTGAGTTCAACTTCGATATAAACCTCGATTCCAATTTAGAGAGTCCCATGAGCCAAACCGATATCTTCGGCCTGCACGCCGTTACCAGCCTGCTCAACCGTAACCCTGGCCGTGTTCGCCGTCTGCTGGTCCAGCAGGGCCGCCGTGATGAGCGCCTGCAGACCCTGCTGGACAAGGCTGAAGCACATCGGATCAAGGTGATCGAACTGGCCAAGGCCGAACTGGAACAGCGTGCCGGCGGCGGGCGTCATCAGGGCGTGATCGCCGAGTGCGAGCCGATCAAGGCGCTGTCGGAAAAGGCGCTGGATGTGCTGCTGGATAACGCCGGCAGTGCGCCGCTGGTGCTGGTGCTGGATGGCGTCACCGATCCGCATAACCTGGGCGCCTGCCTGCGGACGGCCGATGCCGCCGGAGTCGCCGTGGTGATCGCGCCCAAGGACAAGTCGGCGCCGCTGAACGCCACTGTGGCCAAGGTCGCCTGTGGCGCCGCGGAAGTGGTGCCCTATATTCAGGTCACCAACCTGGCGCGTACCCTGCAGTCGCTGCAGCAGCGCGGCATCTGGATCACCGGTACTGCCGGTGAAGCCGAAGCCAGTGTCTACGAAACCGACCTGACCGGCCCCTGTGCCCTGGTGATGGGTGCCGAAGGCAAGGGCATGCGCCGCCTGACCCGCGAAAACTGTGATCAGCTGATCAACATTCCCATGGCCGGTGAAGTCAGCAGTTTGAACGTTTCCGTTGCAACGGGGGTGTGTCTGTTTGAGGTGGTGCGTCAGCGCCAGCTCAAGGCTAAGGACTAAGCGGAGTACAAGGCAGGCCGCCGGGTGTCGGCCTGCCTGTGGTGCTGCTCACTCAGTGCAGCAGCTCCTTCACGTGCGTTGCAATCATCAGCTCTTCGTTGGTGGGCATCACCCGTACCCTGACCGCTGAATCAGCCGCACTGATGATGCCGCTGTTCTGCTGATTGGCAGCTTCATCCAGTTTGATGCCGAGCCAGCCGCAGCGCTTCAGTACCCGGGCGCGGACATCGGCGTCGTTTTCACCCACGCCGCCCGAGAATACTACCTGCTCAACCCCTTCCAGAGCGGCGGTCAGGCGGCCCATCTCCAGAGCCACCCGATAGCAGAACATGTCGATCGCTTCTTCCGCTTTTGGGTCATCAGCCTGGTGCAGGGTTTTCATGTCGGAGCTGATGCCGGAGATGCCGAGCCAGCCGCTTTCCTTGTAGAGCAGCTTCTCCAGGGCATCCACGTCCATGTTTTCCTCGCGCATCAGGTAGAGCAGCACACCGGGATCCAGGTTGCCGGTACGGCTGCCCATCGGCAGGCCTTCCACGGCGGTGAAGCCCATGCTGGAGGCGATGGAGCGGCCATCGCGAATGGCGCACATGCTGGCGCCGGCGCCCAGATGGCAAGCGATGGTGTTCAGGCTGCCGGCACCGGCCAGGGCCAGCTGGCGCTGGATATATTCGTAGGACAGACCGTGAAAGCCGTAGCGATGCACCCCCTTGTCCACCAGTCGGCGCGGCAGGGCATAGAGGCGCTCCAGGCGAGGCTGGGCGGAATGGAACATGGTGTCGAAGCAGGCCACGACCGGCAGTTCCGGCGCCAGTTTACGGCAGGCCTGCACCAGTTTCAGGTTGTAGGGCTGGTGCAGCGGCGCCAGCGGAATCAGGGTCTCCAGCTGGGCCAGAGTGGCGTCGTCAAGCAGCAGCGGGGCGCTGTACTGGTCGCCGCCGTGCACCACACGGTGGCCGGTGGCGATCAGGTGGGAGTCCGGCAGGTGGGTGTCCACCCATTGCAGCACTTCCTGCAGCGCGAACTGGTGGCGCTCGTCCTGAGGCACATTGCGGCAATCCAGTTCATGGGCATCCAGGACCTGATTCTGTTCGTCACGCACCTTGAACAGGGTCGGGGCTCCGAGCAGGTTTTCCACCTTGAGGTGGATCAGGCAGCGAAGCTCGCCGTCCTGAAGGGCGTAGAGGCCGCATTTGAGGCTGGAGGAGCCGCCGTTGACGGTCAGGATGGTATCCATTATTTGCCCCCCTGAGCGTGCTTGACCATATGCGAGGCCAGGGCGCAGGAAGCGAGTCGGCCCAGGGTGCCTTCGGCGCGGCTGGTCAGGATGATCGGCACGCGGGCGCCGACCGCCAGCCCGGCGGATTTGGCGTCGGCCAGGTAGATCAGCTGCTTGGCGATCATGTTGGCCGCCTCCAGGTCAGGGGCCAGCAGAATGTCGGCATCGCCGGAGACAGGTGACTTGATATGTTTGTCGATCGCCGCCTGCAGCGAGATGGCGTTGTCGAACGCCAGCGGGCCGTCGATGATACCGCCGGTGATCTGCTCGCGGTCCGCCATCTTGCACAGGGCGGCGGCGTCGATGGTACTCTGCATGCTCGGCTTGACCTTCTCCACTGCGGCCAGCACGGCGACCTTGGGTTGGCTGTTGCCCAGTGACTGACAGAAGTCGATGGCGTTCTGCACGATATCACGCTTGAGGGCCAGGTCCGGGGCGACATTGATGGCCGCGTCGGTAATCACCAGCGGCTTGTGGTAGTTGGGTACGTCGAATACGAACACATGGCTCAGGCGGCGGTCAGTGCGGATCCCCTTGGTCTTGTGGATCACGGCGCTGAGCAGTTCCGACGTACCCAGGCTGCCCTTCATCAGGGCTTCGGCTTCCGCCTTGCGAATCAGATCACAGGCGCGTTCGGCTGCCTCATGGCTGTGTTCGGTACTGATGATCCGGTAGGGCGTCAGGTCGATGTTTTCCGCTTCGGCTGCGGCGCGGATCTTGTGTTCGGGACCGACCAGCAAAGGTTCGATCAGTCCCTGCTCGGCGGCTTCGATAGCGCCCATAAGGCTGTTATGGTCCACCGGATGCACGACGGCCGTGCGGACGGGGCCGGCCTTGCGAGCCTGCTCGATGTAGAACTCGAGCTGATCATGCATCGGAGGTGTTTCGGTAATGACGGGCGAATCGGCTGCAATCGACATGAACAATCCCTCTGTTTAACGAACCATCAAGCTAAAGTCCCATAATGAACACATTATGACGCAGTGCAACATAAAGTGGCGAACAACGGCAGCGGGGTTGATCCGGGGCAAGGGGAGCAGAGGCCGGGCAGGGAGCCCGGCCGGAATGGCGGTTATTCCACCGGTGTTTTCAGCGTGTCCTGATAGGGAGGCCAGCCCATTGGCTTGCCGCCGAGCAGGTGCAGGTGAATATGGTAGACCGTCTGGCCGCCGTGGGTGTTGCAGTTGAACACGGTGCGGTAGCCGCTTTCGTCAAAGCCCTGCTGCTTGGCGATGGTGCCCGCCGCCTGAATCATGTGGCCAACCAGCGCCTGGTCTTCATCGGCGATATCGTTCAGGGTGGCGATATGCTTGCGCGGGATGATAAGGCAGTGGAACGGCGCCTGGGGATTAATATCGCGGAAGGCCAGCACCTGATCATCTTCGTACACGACCTCGGCCGGAATTTCGCCGTCGAGGATTTTGCAAAACAGACAGTCCATAACAAGCCCTTGTTATCCTTTGGGGTAGTGTCCTCAGTATACCCACCCCGACAGACTGTTGAAAATCTATCTGCGTTGCCGGATACGTCGTTAAAAACAGGCTCAAAATGCTCATTTAGTTCACTAAAATCCGCTTTTTCGCCTGCTTTTGCCTAGTCCCGGCTGCCTCGATAACGCTTTTCAACACTCTGTCACGCAATACTCTCAACAGTCAGCTCGTGTGTCTGCGGTGGGCAGGCATGGGTTTGCACCACGTTGCCATCGGGCGTGACCGACTCCAGGCGGATATCGAAACCCCAGAGTCGGTGCAGGTGCTTGAGCACCTCGTCGGTGGATTCTCCCAGCGGCTGGCCGTTGTGCATGTAGTGCCTCAGCGTCAGGGAGCGGTCACCGCGGACATTGACGTTGTAAACCTGGATATTGGGTTCGCGATTGCCCAGGTTGTACTGCGCCGACAGGGACTCGCGAATGGCCCGGTAGCCGCGTTCGTTGTGGATGGCATCGACTCTCAGGGTCGGGCGACTGCTGTCATCCAGGATCGAGAACAGCTTGAGCTCACGTATCAGCTGCGGTGACAGGAACTGCAGGATGAAGCTCTCATCCTTGTAGTTGCGCATCGCATTCATCAGGGTGTCGCGCCAGTCACTGCCGGCGATGTCGGGAAACCACTCACGGTCTTCGTCGGTCGGGTGCTCACAGATGCGGCGGATATCCTGCATCATATTGTAGCCCAGCGTATAGGGGTTGATGCCGCTGAAGTAGGGGCTGTCGAACGGCGGCTGATAGATGACGCTGGAGTGAGAGTGCAGAAACTCCATCATGAAGCCGTCGGTGACCAGTCCCTCGTCGAACAGCTGGTGCAGCAGGGTGTAGTGCCAGAAGCAGGCCCAGCCCTCGTTCATCACCTGAGTCTGTTTCTGTGGATAGAAATACTGCGCGATCTTGCGCACGATACGAATGATTTCGCGTTGCCAGGGCTCCAGCAGAGGGGCGTTTTTTTCGATGAAATAAAGGATGTTCTCTTCGGGTTCCGCCGGGAAACGCGGCGGCTGGCCGGACTCACCATCTCCCTTGCGGGGAATGGTGGTGCTCCACAGATCGTTGAGATGGCGTTGGATATACTCCTCCCGTGAGCGCTGGCGCTCGCGCTCCTCGGCCGCCGTCAGCGGGCGTGGCCGTTTGTAGCGGTTGACGCCGTAGTTCATCAAGGCGTGGCAGGAGTCGAGCAGCTTTTCCACCTCGTCGACGCCGTGCTTTTCTTCACAGCGGCGGATATAGTTCTTGGCAAACAGCAGGTAGTCGATGATGGCGGAAGCATCGGTCCAGGTGCGGAACAGGTAGTTGCCCTTGAAGAAGGAGTTGTGGCCGTAACAGGCGTGGGCGATGACCAGCGCCTGCATGGTGATGGTGTTCTCCTCCATCAGGTAAGCGATGCAGGGATCGGAGTTGATGACGATCTCGTAGGCCAGCCCCATGCGGCCCCGCTTGTAGTTCTGTTCGGTTTCGACGAACTGCTTGCCGAACGACCAGTGATTGTAGTTCAGCGGCATGCCGACCGAGGAGTAGGCATCCATCATCTGCTCCGAGGTAATCACCTCGATCTGGTTGGGGTAGGTATCCAGACCGAAATCGGCTGCAATCCGGCCGATCTCACGGTCATAGGCCTCGATCAGTTCGAAGGTCCAGTCGGACCCGGTGGAGATCGGCTGGCGCGCTTTAGGCTGACTCATGGGCTCCCTCCGTGCGTTTCTCGAACAGGCGGCGGAACACAGGGTAGATTTCGCCGGCATCGGTAATCTGCTGCATGGCGAACTGCTCCTTGAACACCTCATGCACATGCTCGTACTCGTGCCAGAGGTTCTGGTGCGGCCCGGTGGTGATTTCGACATAAGCATAATACTGGGTTTTGGGCAGTATGCGCTCGGTCAGAATCTTGCTGCAGGTGGCCGAATCGCCATCCCAGTTGTCCCCGTCGGACGCCTGGGCGATGTAGATGTTCCAGTCCGCCGTTGGGTAACGTTCTTCGATGATATCGGCACTCAGCGCCAGGGCGCTGGAGACGATGGTACCGCCGGTTTCGCGGGAGTAGAAGAATTCCTGCTCGTCCACCTCCTTGGCGTGGGTATGGTGACGCACGAAGACCACTTCGATCTGCTTGTAATTCCGGTTCAGGAAGAGGTAGAGCAGGATGAAGAAGCGCTTGGCGATATCCTTGATGCTTTGGGTCATCGAGCCGGACACGTCCATGACGCAGAACATCACCGCCTTGCTCGAGGGTATGGGAACCCGCACCATATTGGTATAGCGCAGGTCGAAGTCATCCAGAAACGGCAGTTTGCGCGAGCTTTTTTCAAGTTCGGTGATGCGTGCACGCAGCGCGTTGAGTTTTTCGTTGCGCTCCAGCGAGGGCGGCATATCTTCCAGCGCCCACAGCTCCTTGCGCAGCGCCCGGATCTGTTGTCGGGTTTCCTTGTCCGTGAGGGCGATGCGGCGGGCATGGGCGGCGCGCAGCGAACGCACGATGTGCAGTTTCTCCGGTGAACCGGCACTGGTAAAACCGGCACGGCGGGTTTCAAAAGAGGTCGCGTCCTTCAGCTGTTTGCGCACCATCCAGGGCAGCTCCAGGTCCTCGAACATGAAATCGAGAAATTCTTCCTGGCTGATATTGAAGGTAAAGTCATCCTCGCCTTCGCCCTGATTGCTGGCCTTGCCCTGGCCGGCGCCGCCGCCACCGCCGCCTTCGGGGCGACGGAATTCATCCCCTTCAACGAACTCCTGGTTGCCGGGAAAAATCTTGTGACGGATACCTCCCTCGCCATGGTGAAAGACCGGCTCGGAGATGTCACGCTTGGGAATGGTCACCTGCCCGCCCTGATCGATATCCTTGATCGAACGGTCATGTATCGCCTCTTCCACAGCCTTTTTGATGTGCTGCTTGTAGCGACGCAGAAAGCGCTGGCGGTTGACCGTGCTTTTCTTCTTCGCATTCTCACGGCGATCGATGATATAGCTCATATATCGGGCTCCCGGAGCGGCAGCCAGAGTGGCACAGCAGTGCCACGGCTGCGCGGTTCAGTTCCTTCAGTGTACGGCTCCCTGTTGTGGTCTTACTGCGATTTGCGCACGCGGATGTACCATTCGGAGAGCAGGCGCACCTGTTTCTCGGTGTAGCCGCGCTGGATCATGCGCTTGACGAACTCGCCATGTTTCTTCTGGTCGTCGGACGAGGCTTTCGGATTGAACGAGATCACCGGCAGCAGGTCTTCGGTGTTGGCGAACATCTTCTTCTCGATCACGGAGCGCATCTTCTCGTAGCTGTTCCAGGCCGGGTTCTTGCCGTTGTTGCTGGCGCGGGCACGGAGGACGAAGTTGACGATCTCGTGGCGGAAGTCCTTCGGATTGCTGATGCCGGCCGGTTTCTCGATCTTCTCGAGTTCCTCGTTGATCGCCTGACGATCGAGGATATCGCCGGTTTCAGGGTCGCGGTATTCCTGATCCTGGATCCAGAAGTCGGCGTAAGTGACATAGCGGTCGAAGATGTTCTGACCGTATTCCGAGTAGGATTCCAGATAAGCGGTCTGGATCTCCTTGCCGAGGAAGTCGATGTACTTCGGCGCGATGTATTCCTTCAGATGGCCCAGATAGCGGTCCTGAATCTCGCTGGGGAACTGCTGCTGGCTGATTTCGCGCTCAAGTACGTACATCAGATGCACCGGGTTGGCGGCCACCTCGGTCGGATCGAAGTTGAACACCTTGGACAGGATCTTGAAGGCGAAACGGGTCGACAGACCGTCCATGCCTTCGTTGACGCCGGCGCTGTCCTTGTATTCCTGCATCGACTTGGCGCGGGGGTCGGTATCTTTCAGGTTTTCGCCATCATAGATTCGCATCTTCGAGTAGACGCTGGAGTTTTCCGGCTCCTTGATACGTGAGAGCACTGTGAACTGGGCCAGCATGTTCAGCGTGTCCGGCGCACAGGGCGATTCGTTCAGCGAGCTGTTTTCCAGCAGTTTCTCGTAGATGTGCACCTCTTCGGTGAGGCGGGTGCAGTAGGGTACCTTGACGATGTAGACACGGTCGATGAACGCCTCGTTGGTCTTGTTGTTCTTGAAACTCTGCCACTCGGACTCGTTGGAGTGGGCCAGCAGGATGCCATCGTAGGGAATGGCACCCATGCCCTCGGTGCTGTTGTAGTTGCCCTCTTGGGTAGCGGTCAGCAGCGGGTGAAGCACCTTGATCGGCGCCTTGAACATCTCGACGAACTCCATGATCCCCTGGTTGGCACGGCAGAGCGCACCGGAGAAGCTGTAGGCATCCGGATCGTGCTGCGGATATTCTTCCAGTTTGCGGATATCCACCTTACCCACCAGGCTGGAGATATCCTGGTTGTTCTCGTCACCCGGTTCGGTCTTGGCAATACCGATCTGGTCGAGAATGGACGGGAACAGTTTGACCACCCGGAACTGGGTGATATCGCCGCCGTATTCATGCAGGCGTTTCACCGCCCAGGGCGACATGATGCCGTTCAGATAGCGCTGTGGAATGCCATATTCCTGTTCCAGAATTTCGGCGTCTTCCTCGGGCTTGAACAGGCCGAGGGGCGATTCGAACACTGGTGACCCCTTGATGGCGTAGAAGGGAATATGTTCCATCAGGTGCTTGAGGCGTTCGGCAAGTGAGGACTTACCACCACCGACAGGACCGAGCAGGTAGAGAATCTGTTTCTTCTCTTCCAGCCCCTGAGCCGCATGGCGGAAGTAGGAGACGATGTTCTCTATCGCTTCCTCCATGCCGTAGAATTCACTGAAGGCTGGGTAGCGCTTGATCACCTTGTTGGAAAAGATGCGGCTCAACCGCGGATCGCGGCCGGTATCCACAACCTCCGGTTCACCGATCGCCTTGAGCATGCGCTCGGCAGCGTTGGCATAAACCTCCGGTTTCTCCTTGCACAGGTTGAGGTACTCCTGCAGGCTCATCTCCTCCTGCTGGATCGCTGAATAACGGGCTTTGTAGTGGTCAAAGATGCTCATGCTCACCTTCCTGTTATTTGCGCTGGCCACTGAGAATTCAAACGCTTATAAACCAGTGGTCGGCGTTCTTCGCTGTTTTCAGTGTAGTCCAGATTGGCGGGAGTCAAGGGCGGAGTCGGGTGGAAAAGTCGTATCCTGATTTGCCCTCGTTAAATCAGACCCTGCAATCAGGGGTACGTTCCGTACCCCCGGATCGTTCATTCCGACAGGGAGTGGATCAATGCTTGCATGAAGCGTGCGGCTTCGCCGCCGGTGGCGGCCCGGTGGTCGAAGGTCAGCGACAGCGGCATGACGCGATGCACGCGCACCTCGTCGCCCAGGGCCACCGGCTGACGGCGAATCACCCCGGCACCGACAATCGCCACCTGGGGCGGGACGATCACCGGGCTGGCATAGCGGCCGGCCAGGGTGCCGAAGTTGCTCAGCGTGATGGTCGCTCCCTGCATCTCAGCGGGCGGGATGGAGCGGGCCTTGACGTCGGCTCTCAACCGGTTGAGACCGTCACGCAGGTTATCGAGGCTGCGGTTGCCGATATCGCGCAGCACCGGCACGAACAGGCCCTGCTCGGTATCCACCGCCACGCCCAGATCGATCTTGCTGTGCGGCCGCCGGGCCAGCTGCTGGCCGTCGAACCAGACGTTCAGGTCCGGCACCGCCTGGCAGGCCGCCGCGACCGCCTGGACCAGGCGCATGGTGATATCCGTGCCCTCGGACCAGTGATCTATATCGGCATCCTCGCACAGGGTGACTGGCACCACTTCGGCGTGGGACAGGGCCATCGCCCTGGCCATCTGCTTGCGCACCCCTTTCAGCGGTTCAGGGGCACCGAAGGACTGGTCCAGGTCGGCGGCATGCTCCACATCAGCGGCGGTGACCCGGCCTCCGGGTCCTGATCCTCTGAGGGTTTCCAGGCTGACGCCCAGTCGTTGCGCCAGTGAGCGTACGGCGGGTGTAGTGCCAGAGTGGCTGGCCTGGCGGCTGCTTGGGGCCGCGCCGATAATGAAGCTTTCGCGCTGGCTTTCGGTACTCTTGGCCTGGTTCAGCTGGCCGACCACGGTGCCGCTGTCGGCATCCTCGCCGCCGGCGAACTCCACCAGGGGCTCGCCGGTATGGATGGTATCGCCGGCCGTGCCAAACAGGTGAGCGATCACGCCGGCCTGTGGCGAAGGCAGGTCGACGATCGCCTTGGCGGTTTCCACCGATACCAGAATTTGATCGACGTCGACCGGGTCGCCCTCCTGCACATGCCACTCGACGATTTCAGCTTCAGGCAGGCCTTCACCCAGATCGGGCAATTTGAAATATTTCATCCTGAATACTCCATGGTCTCTCTGACCGCGATGAGGATGTCGTCCACATCGGGCAGATACAGCTGCTCATAGCGGTAGTAGGGCATCACGGTGTCATCACCGGTCACGCGTCTCGGTGGCGCCTGCAGGTAAGTGAGTGCCTGCTCACTCAGTGTAGCGGCAATCTCGGCACCCATGCCGCCGTGGTGCGGGGCCTCGTGGATGATGACGCAGCGACCGGTCTTGCTCACCGAGGCGATCAGGGTGGCGTGGTCGATCGGGTTCAGCGTGGCGACATCAATCACCTCGCAACTGATACCCTCATCGGCCAGACGGTCGGCCGCCATCAAGGTCTCCTGAATCATGGCGCCCCAGCTGATCAGGGTGATGTCGCTGCCTTCGCGCAACGTGAAGCAGGTATCCAGCGGCAGGGCTTCGCCATTGTCTTCGATCAGTGTCTTGCTGGCGCGATAGATCCGCTTGGGTTCGAGAAAGATCACCGGGTCATCACAGCGAATCGCGGCCAGCAGCAGGCCGTAGGCCCGTGCCGGTGATGACGGGATCACGACCCTTAGCCCGGGTATGTGAGCGAGCAGGGTTTCGGTGCTCTCGGAATGGTGCTCGGGGGCATGGATGCCGCCGCCGAAGGGCGCGCGCAGCACCATCGGGCAGCTCAGTCGGCCGCGGGTACGGTGGCGCATGCGGGCGGCATGGGCGACCAAATGCTCCAGGGTCGGGAAGATGAAGCCCATGAACTGGATCTCGGCCACCGGCCGTATGCCTTGGGTGGCCATGCCGACGCTGAGTCCGGCGATCATGGTTTCCGCCAAGGGGGTGTCGATGACACGGCGTTCGCCAAAGCGGGCCTGAAGGCCGTCGGTGGCACGGAAGACCCCGCCGTTGGTGCCGATATCCTCGCCCATCAGCACCACGTTCGGGTCTTCATCCAGGGCACGCGCCATGGCCAGATTGACCGCCTCCAGCAGGGTGATGGCGTTATCACTCATGATCGGTTCCTCCCTGTTCGCGGCGCTGCTGCCGAATGCGAGCCTGTTCACGCTGCTCAGCCAGTCCCGGAGGGCATTCGGCGTAGAGGTAATCGTATTGTTCATCCACCGATTGCGGCTCAATCGCCTGCCAGGTTGCCACGGCGGTCTCGATCAGCTGTTTGGTTTCGGCCTGCCAGGCCTGTTCCCGCGCTTCGTCCCAGAGCCCCTGGCGATGCAGCCAGTTGCGCAGCCGGGCCACGGGTTCGCGGGTCCAGGCCGCCTTCAACTCTTCGGAGGGGCGGTAGCGGGTGGCATCGTCGGCGGTGGTGTGGTCCGACAGCCGGTAGCTGAGCGCTTCGATGACGGTTGGTCCCTTGCCGGCGCGGGCGCGCTCCAGCGCCTGGCCCACCACCTCGTGCAGGGCGATGGCGTCGTTGCCGTCGACCTGTTCGCCGCGAATGCCGGCGCCCAGTGCCTTCTGGGCCAGTGTCGGCGCGATGCACTGCTTGCTGCGCGGGACCGAGATCGCCCACTGGTTGTTGTTGATGATGAACACCACCGGCAGCTGCCAGGCGCCGGCCACGTTGATCGCTTCCAGGAAGTCGCCCTTGGAGGTGCCGCCGTCACCGATCATGGTCAGCACGGCCTGGTGTTCGCCACGCAGTTTCAGCGCCGTAGCCACGCCGCAGGCGTGCAGGCACTGGGTGGCGATCGGCACGGCGTTGGGCAGGTCTCTCCCCATCTCGGGCGTAGCGCTGCCGCGCTCGTCACCGCCCCAGTAGAGGAACAGTCGGGCGATCGGCATGCCGCGGATCATCTGCATGGCGTGGTTGCGGTAATAAGGCACCAGCACATCCTCGGCCTGCATCAGCGAGGCGCAGACCACATCGATCGCTTCGGCCCCAAGCAGAGAGGCGTAGGTGCCCATCTGGCCGGTACGTTGCAGGCTGATCGCCTTGGTATCGAACTGGCGAGCCAGCACCATCTGCTGATAGTAGCCGACCCAGGGCTGGTCGCCACAGGCCCAGTCAGGCATCTCACCCAGTGGTCCACCAGTGTCATCCAGATAGCGGGTCAGGCGGATTTCACCCTGGTAGCTGATCTCATGCATGACGACGCTCCTGTTCGGCATGGGCTTTGGCGGTGGTCTCGGCGGCGGCCTTGAGCAGCGCTTCGGCGTGCAGGTCGGCGACATGGTGCACCGACTGGTCGGTTCGGTCGGCTTCATTGAACAGATGGGTCAGGGTACTGCCGATCTCGCGGATCTTGGCATCGCGTTGCTCACCATCGATGCCGGCATGGTGCAGGGCTACGTGAATAAGTCCGCCGGCATTGATTACATAGTCGGGGGCGTAAAGGATGCCGCGAGCACGCAGGCGGTTGCCATCCTCATCAACGGCGAGCTGGTTGTTGGCGCTGCCGGCGACGATAGCGCACCTGAGACGCGGGATGGTGTCTGCATTGAGAATGGCGCCCAGCCCGCAGGGGCTGAACACGTCGACCTCAGCGTCATAGATTTCGTCTGCGGCGAAGGCGCGGGCGTCAAATTGGTCAACGCAGGCTTGTACTCGGGCCGGATCAATATCGGCCACGACCAGGTTGGCACCGGCATCATGCAGCATCGCCGCCAGGGCGTGGCCCACATGGCCGAGTCCCTGAATGCTGATGCTCAATCCTGCGAGTGAATCACGTTCCAAGCGGTGCCGAACGGCGGCCCGGATCCCCTCGAACACGCCCAGGGCGGTGTGCGGCGAAGGGTCACCGCTGGCGCTGGTGCAACTGACAAACCGGGTCGTGGTTTCGATGATATCCATGTCGCTGACTTCGGAGCCGCTGTCCATGGCGGTGATGTAGCGTCCGCCGAGCTCGTCGACAAAACGGCCGAATGCCTGCATCAACGCGGCGCGGTCATAGTCACCTTCGGGCTGAATAACGACCGCTTTGCCGCCGCCGTGGGGCAGGCCGGCCAGAGCGGCCTTGTAGCTCATGCCACGGGCGAGGCGCATGGCATCGGTGACGGCATCCTGCTCATGGGGATAATGGAGAAAACGGCAGCCGCCGATGGCAGCGCCACGTGCGGTGGAATGAATGGCGATGATCGCCCTCAGACCGCTCGCCGGATCCAGGCCGAAATGGAGATCGGTCAGGCCGGCGGTTTCCATCTGCTTCAACATGGCGGGGTCCTCCGCGGGTAAGCCAAGCCGGAAAACGGGTATAAAAATCGGCGATGTCGAATCTTGTGGATCGCAGCGCCGTTATCTTTGGAATAGCACAGCCTCGGACAAAGTACAGCTTCAGGATCAAAGATTTATTGTGGATAAGTGACGGTTGTGCATATGCACAAATGCAGCGGGAGAGGAGATTTTCGAGCGCTTTGCTCCTGTGTAGGTCTTAATTGGTGCGCTGCAGCGACCGGGGCGAGAAATCGTTCAGGATCAGTGCCCAGGGCCGAGACAGACGAGCAGGGGGCTGCTCCATAGAGGCAGCCTGCGAGGGCGGTTGTGTCGGTGCCAGTTCAGGCGGAACCACTTCGCCTTGCAGGGTGAGTTTTCTCCGGACCAGCCAGCGCTTGACCTCGGTCAGCAGGTCCATGAGCTCTTCATCGGTGAAGCGGCTCTCGGGGGCCAGAGGGTCGCGGACATCCTGTACTCTCAGCCGGGGGGCCGTACAGTCAAACGCCTGGTTGTCACCTGCACGCAGGCAGTATTCGTCGGCGGCTGTAACGGCCTCAGGGGGAGGCGGTCGCAGGCTGCAACCGCTGAGGTTCAGTGTCAGAGCCAGAGCCAAAATTCCCTGTAAGGAGCTGTGCGGCATTCCGCCTCCTTGGGCTTAAAGTGCGGCCACGGAGAGCGCCATGGCGGCTGCAATCAAGGCGCTTCCGGTCAGGCGCTGCTGCCAGCGCATGGCGACCGGATCCGCGAAACGATGACGCAGGCTCGCGGCCAGGCCGCTATAACCGGTCATGACACTGATATCGATGATCAGCAGTGTAGCACTGATCAGCAGCAGTTGGGTCTGCTGGGGGTGAGCCAGGTCGATGAACTGTGGAATCAGCGCGACCAGAAAGACGATGCCCTTGGGGTTGGTGATGTTGACCAGCGTTGCCTGCAAGAAGCGGGTCGGTCCCGGGGCTGAGACCTGCGATTCTATGTCGGCACTTTGCCGCTGACGCCAGAACCGGGTGCCGAGCCAGATCAGATAGGCGACGCCGACCCACTTGATCGGCTGGAACAGCTCGGGCGAGGTGGCGATCAGGCTGCCCAGGCCGATGGAAACGATCAGAATCTGCACGGCGTAGCCGGTCATCAGACCCAGAGTGGTCCAGCTGGCGCCACGCACGCCATAGGTCAGGCCCGCGCTCATGGCGGTCGCCGCCCCTGCTCCGGGGGACAGGCTGATCAATACGGCCATGCTCAGCAGGGTTAGCCAGATCTCAAGACTCATCATTCATGCCTCAGAACGCAAACAGCCGCCCGAAGGCGGCTGTTGGTATAAGTCTCTGTTAAATCAACCGTTTTCGCGAGCGATCGCGCGGTAGGCGATATCTGTGCGGAAGTAGGCGTCCTTCCAGCTGACCTCTTTCAGCAGCTCGTAGGCGCGCTGCTGAGCTTCGGTCACGCTGTCACCCAGAGCGGTGACGCAGAGTACACGACCACCGGCGGTGACCACGTTGCCGTTGTCATCCAGCTGAGTGCCGGCGTGGAAGATCTTGCTGCCTTCCGGGCAGGATGCCGGCAGGCTGATCACGTCGCCCTTGGCGTAGTCGCCAGGATAGCCGCCAGCGGCCATGACAACGCCGACCGACTTGCGCTCGTCCCACTCGGCACTGGTCTGGTCCAGCTTCTTGTCCAGTGCTGCCTGGCAGAGTGCAACCAGGGATGACTTCAGACGCAGCATGATCGGCTGGGTTTCCGGGTCACCGAAGCGGCAGTTGTACTCAATCACTTTCGGTGTGCCGTCGGCCATGATCATCAGACCGGCGTACAGGAAGCCGGTGTACTCGTTGCCTTCCGCTTTCATACCGTTGACGGTGGGCATGATCACTTCGTCCATCACACGCTGGTCGATTTCGGCGGTTACCACCGGTGCCGGGGAGTAGGCACCCATGCCGCCGGTGTTCAGGCCGGTGTCGCCGTTGCCGACGCGCTTGTGGTCCTGGCTGGTCGCCATCGGCAGCACGTTGTCGCCGTCGACCATGACGATGTAGGAGGCTTCCTCGCCGTCGAGGAACTCTTCCACGACCACGCGGCTGCCCGCTTCACCGAAGGCGTTGCCGGCCAGCATGTCGCGGATGGCGTCTTCGGCTTCTTCCAGCGTCATGGCGACGATCACGCCCTTGCCGGCAGCCAGACCGTCGGCCTTGACCACGATCGGTGCGCCTTTTTCACGCACGTAGGCGAGAGCAGGTTCGATCTCGGTGAAGTTCTGATACTCGGCGGTCGGGATCTGCTGGCGCGCCAGGAAGTCCTTGGTGAACGCCTTGGAGCCTTCCAGCTGAGCGGCGCCGGCGGTCGGGCCGAAGATCGCCAGACCGGCTTCACGGAAGCGGTCGACCACGCCGGCTACCAGGGGAGCCTCGGGACCGACGATGGTCAGGGCAACGCTGTTGTCGCGGGCAAAGGCGACCAGCGCGTCCAGGTCCATCACATCGATGGCGACGTTTTCCAGCTTGTCTTCAGTGGCGGTGCCGGCGTTGCCCGGCGCCACGAATACACGTTCTACGGCGGGGTCCTTGGCGGCTGTCCAGGCCAGGGCATGTTCACGACCACCGGAACCGATAACCAGAATATTCATGTTCAGATCCCTCTATTAGTGACGGAAGTGGCGCATGCCGGTGAATACCATTGCCAGACCGTGCTCGTCGGCGGCGTCGATCACTTCCTGGTCGCGCATGGAACCGCCCGGCTGGATCACCGCAGTGATACCGGCTTCGGCAGCGGCGTCGATGCCGTCGCGGAACGGGAAGAAGGCGTCGGAGGCCATCACGGAACCCGGTACGACCAGGCCTTCGTCAGCGGCCTTGATGCCGGCGATCTTGGCGGAGTAGACGCGGCTCATCTGGCCGGCACCGATGCCGATTGTCTGGCCATCTTTGGCGTAGACGATGGCGTTGGACTTGACGTACTTGGCCACTTCCCAGCAGAACAGCAGGTCGCGGATCTCCTGTTCGGTGGGCTGACGCTGGGTGACGATTTTCAGCTGGGACGCATCGATCATGCCCAGGTCGCGGTCCTGTACCAGCAGGCCGCCGTTGACGCGCTTGTAATCGAAACCATGGACGCGTTCCTTGTTCCACTCGCCGCAGGCCAACAGGCGCACGTTCGGCTTGGCGGCCACGATGTCGGACGCTTCCTGAGACACGGTCGGGGCGATGATTACTTCAACGAACTGGCGGTCAACGATCGCCTGAGCGGTCTTGCCATCCAGTTCACGGTTGAACGCAATGATGCCGCCGAAGGCCGAGGTCGGGTCAGTCTGGAAAGCACGGTTGTAGGCTTCCAGAATGTCGCTGCCGACCGCCACGCCACAGGGATTGGCGTGCTTGACGATGACACAGGCCGCTTCCTGGAACGGCTTGACGCATTCCAGTGCGGCGTCGGTGTCAGCCACGTTGTTGTAGGACAGTGCCTTGCCCTGCAGCTGGCGCGCAGTGGCAACGCTGGCTTCGGACGGGTTGGCTTCGACGTAGAAGGCCGCACGCTGGTGCGGGTTCTCGCCGTAGCGCATGTCCTGCGCCTTGATGAACTGGGTGTTGAAGGTCCGCGGGAAATCCGCCGGCACTTCTTCGTCGCCTTCGATCACGGCGCCCAGGTAGTTGGCGATCATGCCATCATAGGCGGCGGTGTGTTCGAACGCCTTCACGGCCAGATCGAAACGGGTTTTCAGGCCCAGGCCGCCGTTGGCTTTCAGTTCGTCGATGATGCTGTCGTAGTCGGTTGCATTGACGACGATGGCGACGTCCTTGTGGTTCTTGGCGGCGGAACGCACCATGGTCGGACCACCGATATCGATGTTCTCGATCGCCATCGGCAGATCGCAGTCCGGACGGGCGATGGTGGCGGCGAACGGATAGAGGTTAACCACGACCATGTCGATCGGCTGGATGCCGTGTTCACCCATGATGGCGTCGTCGGTGCCGCGACGGCCAAGGATGCCGCCGTGCACTTTCGGGTGCAGGGTCTTGACGCGGCCGTCCATCATTTCCGGGAAACCGGTGTAGTCGGAGACTTCAACCGCCGGGATGTTGTTGTCGCACAGCAGCTTGTAGGTGCCGCCGGTGGAGAGGATCTCGACACCCTCGGCGCTCAGGGCCTGTGCGAATTCGACGATGCCGGTTTTGTCCGACACGCTGATCAGCGCGCGGCGGACAGGGGTAGTGTTCTGTTCAGACATGGTATGCGTTCCCGTTCAAATGAATTCTTACAGCAGGCCGTACTGCTTCAGTTTCTTGCGCAGCGTGCCGCGGTTCAGGCCCAGTACCTCGGATGCCTTGGTCTGGTTGTCCTTGGTGTAGGCCATTACGCTTTCAAACAGCGGGGCCTCGATTTCGGACAGAACCATCTGATAGACATCGGTAACAGGCTGACCGTCCAGCTGCTTGAAGTAGCTGGTCAGTGACTGGTGCACGGTATCACGCAGTGTCTGCTGCGGAATCTGCGCCTGTGCGCTGTTGTTCGTCTGTTTCAAGTCTTTGGTATCCACTGTACTTCTGTACCCAATCCAGGATCAGGCGACTTCATGCCGGGCTGCGAAGAACGCATCCACGGCATTCACCTGATCTGATGCTGTTTCAAGTTGATTAAATCTTTGCCGAAAGTCCCGATTGTCGCTGCTGCTTTGCAGGTACCAGCCCACATGCTTGCGTGCGATACGCACGCCCAGGTAATCGCCGTAGAAATCGTGCAGGGCGTGCAGGTGCTCGCGCAGAATTTCATGCTGGGTATCCAGGCCGGGTTCGGGCTGGAGTTCACCGGTGCGAAGGTAGTGATCGATCTGGCCCAGCAGCCAGGGGCGTCCCTGGGCGGCGCGACCGATCATCACGGCGTCGGCACCGGTATGCTCCAGTACCTGAGCGGCCTTTTGTGGCGAGTCGATATCCCCGTTGGCGAACAGCGGAATACGGATCGCCTCGCGGATGCGGGCGATGGTGTCGTATTCGGCGTTGCCCAGATAGCGGTCGGCGCGGGTGCGTCCATGTACGGCCAGCGCGGCGATGCCGGCGTTTTCCGCCATCTCGGCGATGCGAACACCGTTACGGCTGTCCGGACACCAGCCGGTGCGAATCTTCAGCGTGACCGGTACGTCCACGGCAGATACGACGGCCTGCAGAATATCGTTGACCAGGGTTTCATCACGCAGCAATGCGGAGCCGGCGGCCTTGTTGCAGACCTTCTTTGCCGGACAGCCCATGTTGATGTCGATGATCTGGGCGCCATTGGTCACGTTGAGCCGAGCGGCCTCGGCCATCATCTCCGGATCGCCGCCGGCGATCTGGATCGAGCGAGGTTCGGCTTCGCCGGTGTGATCCAGGCGAAAGCTGGACTTGCGGGTATGCCAGAGGCGGCTGTCGGAGGTCACCATTTCGGAGACGACCAGCCCGGCACCCATACGGCGGCAAAGCTGCCGGAAGGGGCGGTCGGTTACCCCGGCCATGGGGGCCAGAATCACCCGACTGTCAATGCTGTATGGGCCGATCCTGAACATGCCGCATCCTGTCAAAAGGGTAAAAGAAACTCTATTCGCTGCATTGCTGCAACAAATTAAGGGTTAACTTTCGGAAGGTGGGCAATGATACTCTTTCGGCCCCTGAGGGCCAACCATTTCTGATGAAAAATTAACCTATTTTGCTGTTGCCGGAGCGGCCGGTACCAGCTTCAACTCATAGCTGACGCCACGACGACCGGGCGCGGCCAGCTCCAGTTCAATCTGCACCGGCTGTCCGCTGGGCATGCGCAAGGGGTCCACGCTGGTGGTGTCCAGGTACTCGTCGGGCTGGAAGGTGCGCTGTGCCACCAGACGTCCTTTCAGATCGGTAAAGCGGAGCAGCAGGCCGGGCCAGGGTTGGCTGAAGGCGGCGCGGTTTTCCAGCAGCACGGTGGCGCTCAGGGCATCCGTGTATTTCGGGTGCGGCTGCAGGTGCAGGCCCTGATTGTCGATCAGGGTCAGGGCGCTTTGCATCAATGTGCAGTCGACCTGTTCGCACAGCAGTGCATAAACACTGTGCAGCTCGACATACCCCGCCAGGCGTGCACGCTCGAACCAGAGCAGCTGCAGCGCCAGCGCCAGTGCGGCCAGCAGGCTGAGCAATAACCAGCCGGTCGTCGCGACCGGATTGTCGTCGCGGTCGCGGCTGTTGAGCGCGATAGGCTCGGCCCTGAAGGGCAGCGGTGCGGCTTCAACAGGCGGCGTTGCCGTCCAGGGAGCTGTCGGGCCTTCGGCCTGGATCCCATTCTGGGATGACGTTTGAGGTTCCGTCACCTCGGTTTCGGCTACCGCCTCGGGCGGCTCGACCACAGCGGCAGTGGCGGTGAGGGGGGCATTTGCCGTCTCGGGGGCGACAGAACTGCCATCGGCCGCAGACGGAATGGCAGGAGCGTCCGGTTGTGACGGGCTGTCGGCCGCAGTTGGCCGGGGCGCCTCAATGTCAGCCTCGGCCTCCGGCAGGGCGTGTGCCCTGGCGTCAAACACGCACAGACAGGCACCGCAACGCACCTGCCCCTGCGCCAGCTTAAGCTGGCCCTCGGTCACACGGAAACGGGCATGACAATCGGGGCAGCGCGTTATTACCAAGTATCAGCTCTCCTGCTTGCGGGTGCCGCTGATGCTGATCCAGCCTTCACGTTCACCCGGTGCATCCATATCAAACCACTGGCGGTAGGTGGATATTATCTCATCCGCCTGCTGGGACAACAGCCCGGAAAGCAGGATACGGCCACCGGTGCGGACCCGTGCCGCCAGAGTCGGGGCCAGTTCGCACAGCGGGCCGGCGAGGATGTTGGCGACCAGCAGGTCGGCTTCGATCAGCGGGGCATCCAGCGGCAGGAAGGCATCCAGGCGCGACTGGGGCAGCCTGTTGCGCTCCAGGTTGTCGCGGGTCGCGGTCAGGGCCTGGGGGTCGATATCCACGGCCTGGACATGGCGGGCGCCCAGCAGCAGGGCGGCGATGCCGAGAATGCCGCTGCCGCAACCATAATCGACCACCTGCTTGCCGTCGAGATCCTGGCCATCCAGCCACTCCAGGCAGAGCGCTGTGGTCGGGTGGGTGCCGGTACCGAAGGCCAGGCCGGGGTCCAGCATCATGTTGACGGCATCGGGCTCTGGCGCCTCACGCCAGCTGGGGCATACCCACAGGCGGCGGCCAAACTGCATCGGGTGGTAGCTGTCCATCCACTCCCGTTCCCAGTCCTTGTCTTCCAGAATCTCGGCCTTGAATTCCGGCAGCGCGTTCTGGCCCGGGGCTAGTTGCTGCTGGGCCGCTTGCAGCAGTTCCAGGGTCTCGCGCAGGTCATGCTCGGCGGCAAAGAGTCCGGTCACCACGGTGGCGTTCCACAGCGGGGTCGTGCCCAGGTCCGGCTCGAAGATCGGCTGATCGGCTGCATCCTGATAGGTGACGGCGGCGCAGCCGGCGGCAAGCAGCAGGTCTTCGTAGGTCTCGGCCTGTTCCGGCGGAATGGAAACTTTGATCTGTAGCCAGGGCATGAAGCGGCTCCTATTAATCGGTGGTTCAATTATGTAACAAATACGCGACAGGTTAAATCCGGCGTGTCCAAATCGGAAGTATAGATAATGGGCAGTCCGGGGACGAAGTCGAGAGTGTACAGGGGGGAAAGAAAGCAGCCCGGATCACCGGGCTGCTGCAGGCCTGATCAGAGGCCGAGTTTTTTCTCGAGGTAGTGGATATTGACACCACCGTGCGCGAAGTTGGCATCGCGCACGATATCCTGATGTAGCGGGATATTGGTCTTGATCCCTTCGATCAGGGTCTCATCCAGAGCGCCTTCCATGCGGGCCAGCGCCGTTTCGCGATCGTCCGCGAAGGTGATCAGCTTGGCAATCAGCGAGTCGTAGTGCGGCGGCACGCTGTAACCACTATACAGGTGGGAGTCGACGCGGACGCCGTTACCGCCGGCGGCATGGAAGTGGGTGACCTTGCCGGGGCTCGGCATGAAGGTCTTCGGGTCTTCTGCGTTGAGACGGCACTCGATGGAGTGGCCGCGCAGCTTGATATCGTCCTGGGTGTAGGACAGCGGCAGACCGGAGGCGATGCGCAGCTGCTCCTTGACGATATCGACGCCGGTGACCATTTCGGTAACCGGGTGCTCAACCTGAACACGGGTGTTCATCTCGATGAAGAAGAACTCGCCGTCTTCGTACAGGAACTCGAAGGTACCGGCACCGCGGTAGCCGATCTCGACACAGGCGTCGACGCAGGCCTTGAGCACCTTGGCGCGAGCCGCTTCGTCGATCATCGGCGCCGGGGCTTCCTCGACCACCTTCTGGTGACGGCGCTGCATGGAGCAGTCGCGGTCGTACAGGTGGATGGCGTTGCCCTGGCCGTCGGCCAGTACCTGCACTTCAACGTGGCGCGGCTTCTCGAGGAACTTTTCCATGTATACGGTGGCGTCACCGAAGGCGGCAGCCGCTTCGGACTTGGTCACCTGTACGGCGTTGCCCAGATGCGCTTCGGTGTGCACCACGCGCATGCCGCGACCACCACCGCCGGCGGCGGCTTTGATGATCACCGGGTAGCCGATGCGGCGGGCGATCTTGTAAAGCTCTTCGGTTTCTTCCGGCAGCGGGCCGTCGGAGCCCGGTACGGTCGGGACGCCGGCCTTCTTCATCGCCTCGATGGCGGACACCTTGTCGCCCATCAGGCGAATGGTGTCGGCACGGGGGCCGATGAAGGTGAAACCTGAGCGCTCAACCTGCTCGGCGAAGTCGGCGTTTTCGGCCAGGAAGCCGTAACCCGGGTGGATGCCCACGGAGTCGCTCACCTCGGCGGCACTGATGATCGCCGGGATGTTCAGGTAGCTCTGCGGTGAAGGCGCCGGGCCGATACAGACCGCTTCGTCGGCCAGACGAACGTGCATCAGGTCGCGGTCGGCTACGGAGTGAACCGCCACGGTTTTGATGCCCAGCTCCTTGCAGGCGCGGAGGATACGCAGCGCGATCTCACCACGGTTTGCAATCAGCACTTTATCCAGCATAGTGAAAATCCTTGGTCAGCAATCAGACGATGGTGATCAGCGGCTGGTCGAACTCGACCGGCTGGCCATCTTCGACCAGAATGCTGTCGATCACGCCGGACTTGTCCGCTTCGATCTGGTTCATCATCTTCATCGCTTCGACGATGCAGATGACGTCGCCGGCTTTGACGCTCTGACCGACTTCAACGAACGGAGCAGAGGTCGGGGACGGTGAACGGTAGAAAGTACCCACCATCGGTGAGCAAACCGCGTGGCCAGCCGGAACCGCTGCTGCGGGTGCTTCCGCAGCCGGAGCCGGTGCGGCGGCCGGAGCCGGTGCAGCGACAGGCGCAGCCATGACTTGAGCCGGAGCTGCTGCCACAACGCTGCCGCCACGGCTGATGCGGACGGACTCTTCGCCTTCCTTGATCTCGATTTCGTTGATGTTGGATTCTTCCAGCAGCTCGATCAGCTTTTTGACTTTGCGAATATCCATACTAAGACGGCTTCTCTGATTCTGATGTTTAGGGGTGATGATTATCGAATCAAGCCTGCGTCAGCGCCAGGCGCTGATGGGCGGCTTCCAGTGCAAATTGGTACCCGGCAGGACCGAGCCCACAGATGACACCCACGGCCTTGTCCGACAGATAGGAATGCTGGCGGAAAGGTTCACGGGCATGCACATTCGATAAATGAACTTCGATAAAGGGTATACCGACACCCAACAGGGCATCGCGTATGGCAACACTGGTATGGGTGAAAGCAGCCGGGTTAATAATGATGAACTCGGTGCCCTGAGCGGGGGCCTGGTGGATCCGCTCGATCAATTCAAACTCGGCGTTGCTCTGGAAACATTCGGCCGAATGCCCCAGTGACCTGGCATGAGATTGAATCTGCTGCTCGATTTCGGCGAGTGTGGTCGCACCATAGATGCCGGGCTCTCGGGTTCCAAGCAGGTTCAGATTGGGACCGTTCAAAACCAGAATATGAGCCATGCAGATGCTCCGCAAGATCGTGTGTGCCAGGAGGTAAAACCAAGGTCGACTAGTGTGCATGAAAGTGAAAACCCTGTCTACGTCAAAGCATCGAATTTCGGCTGTTAGCGGCCTGTTTGGCGAAGATAGCTTGATATAAGCCGGCATCCTGTCGATTGACGGTGACAGTCCCGGGTATCGGCGTGATTGACCGGTTTACAGAAATTCGCCATAGTGCAATGCAGCAATCTCCCCCGCTGTCGTTGTGGGGCATCACATCATCAAGGAGACCTGGGTGGAGCGTTTAGAGCGGATCTGGTTAACCCTGTGGGACGGCTTCAATTCGGCCCGCAAACTCAAGCTTTTTCTGGCAGCCATTCTGGCCTGGCTGCTGATCGCGGCCGCCTTCGGCATCTACTGGAGTGTCGAACCCGACCGTTTTGATGTGAGCGAGCAGGCAAAACAGCAGACGCAGATGGAAACGCCCGTGACCGGCGCCTATACGGTGACCACGCTGATCCACTTGACCGAAACCCTGCTGGACAAGCCGGGCGGTTATATCAGCAACGACATGACCCCGCCGGGGATCTGGCTCGACAACATGCCGGCCTGGGAGTTTGGCGTGCTGGTTCAGGTGCGTGACATGAGTCGTGCGCTGCGCAAGAGTTTCAGCCGTTCCCAGTCGCAGTCCACCGAGGACCCGGCGCTGGCCAAGGCGGAGCCTCTGCTGCACTTTGACCACCGCAACTGGATTCTGCCGTCCAGCGAAAGCGAATACCGCAAGTCGCTGAAGCGACTGTATGACTACCGCCAGCGTCTGGCCGACAGTGCGCAGCCGGATGCCCAGTTCTATGCCCGCGCCGACAACCTGCGTGACTGGCTGGGGGATGTGTCGACCCGTCTGGGCAGTCTGTCGCAGCGCCTCAGCGCCAGCGTCGGCCAGCGCCGGATCAATACCGATCTGGCTGGTGACAGCGCCGGTCGTCAGGCCACTGAAGCCGGTGACGAGCTGGAGATCAGAACGCCCTGGATGCAGATCGACAACGTATTTTACGAGGCGCGCGGCACCGCCTGGGCGTTGATCCACATGCTGGAAGCGATCGAGCGTGATTTTGGCGATGCGCTGGACAAGAAGAATGCCCGTGCCAGCGTGCGCCAGATCATCCGGGAGTTGGAGGCGACCCAGTCCACCATCTGGAGCCCGATGATTCTCAACGGCACCGAGTTCGGTTTCCTGTCCAACCATTCACTGGTGATGGCGTCCTATATTTCGCGAGCCAACGCCGCGATCATCGACCTGCGTGACCTCCTGTCCCAGGGATAAGTGCGAGAGCAGCCAATTATGCGCAGAGTGGTATTCAATCAGAAGGGCGGTGTCGGCAAGTCCAGCATCGCCGTAAACCTGGCGGCGATCAGTGCCAGCAAGGGCATACGAACACTGGTGGTGGACCTGGATCCCCAGTGCAACTCCACCCACTACCTGCTGGGCGATGATTCCAACCAGCCGCAGACCGATGCCTACGGTTTTTTCGAACAGGCGCTGAGCTTCCAGCTCAAGCCCCGTGCGGCTGATGAGTTCGTCCACGCGACACCGTTCGAGAACCTGGCGCTGCTGCCGTCGCACCCGGAACTGGGCGATCTTCAGTCCAAGCTGGAAAGCAAGCACAAGATCTACAAGCTGCGCGATGCCATCGAGCAGTTGTCCCGGCAGTATGATGCGATCTATATCGATACGCCGCCGGCGTTCAACTTCTTTACCCTGTCCGCACTGGTGGCCGCCGAGCGCTGTCTGATCCCCTTTGACTGCGACGAGTTCGCCCGCCAGGCGCTGTACAACCTGCTCAACAACGTGCGCGAGACCCAGGCGGATCATAATGATCAGCTGCAGGTGGAAGGGATTGTCGTCAACCAGTTCCAGCCGCGCGCGTCGCTGCCGCAAAAAATCGTGGCCGGGCTGGAAGCGGAAGCGCTGCCGGTGCTGGCAACGCGGCTGTCGGCGTCGGTGAAGATGAAAGAGTCGCACAACGAAGCGCGGCCGTTGATCCATATGGCGCCGAACCACAAGCTGACGCAGGAGTTCGTGCGGCTGTTCGAGGAGCTGGAAGCGGGGTGCTGATTCTGTTCAGCCGTCGCTTTCGGCGCTCAATCGCTCGCGGAGCGAGCTCCCACAGCAGATGCGTTCGAGGTGCGAGAGAGGCTGAGTTCCCACAGCAGATGAGGGCAATGTGCGAGAGGGGCTAAGGTCTGTGGGAGCGCACTCCGTGCGCGAATAACTTCAAAAGAACCACAAAAAAACGGAGCCGCTTGGCTCCGTTTTTGTATCGCCTGGGGTAAAGTGCCGAATACCTTGATTACTTGTCCGGCGCGATAACCCGACCATCACTCATGAATACGCAGTCGCGTTGAGCGGCACTTTCCCGTGCGGCGAGCGATTTGCGTCTCAAGCGCAGCAGCCAGAGGGCCAAGGCCGTGGCCGACAGCGCGAGAATGACCACTTCCGTCATGCAAACCCTGTCAATTTCTAAGGACTCTTGCATTGTAACCGGCCGGTCACTGATGGCAAGAGTTGATTACATTCCCTTTACAGCGAAGATGCCGGGGGCGTTACGCCAGTAGCCCTTGTAGTCCATGCCGTAGCCGAAGATGTAGCGATCTTCGATCTCCAGGCCGACAAAGTCGGCTTTCAGGTCCGGGCGGGCCTTGCGGTCATGCTGCTTGTCGACCAGCACGGCACACTGTACCGATGCGGCGCCTTCCGCTTTCAGGTAGTCCATGACTTCGGCCAGGGTATGACCCTCGTCGAGGATATCGTCGACCACCAGTACCGGACGATCCTTGAAGTCGACCATCGGCGGTACCTTCCACTCCAGCTCATGGCCGGAGGTGGTGTTGCGGTAGCGGGTGGCGTGCAGGTAGCTGGCGGTCAGCGGGAAGTTGAGCCGGGTCAGCAGCTGGCCGGCGATCACCAGGCCGCCGTTCATCACCGCGAACACGACCGGGTCCTTGTCCTGCAGATCACCGGTGATCTCGGCCGCCATCTTGCTGATGGCCGTGTCGACCTCGCCCTGGCTATACAGAAGGTCGGCCTCGATATAGACCTTTTTGATTTCGTCAGCAGTAATGGTGCTCATGGAACCGGCTCCGGAATGTGCGCTTGTGGCCAGGTTGAAAGGCCAGGGTGTAAAAAAAGTGAGCAGGGTACTCAGGTTTGCCTTTCGGGGCAACTTGTGGATTTCCCGGATGACAGCTGAGACGTCATTGGTTAGTCTTGCCGGGAATTTATTGTCAAGTCGGACATAGGTCCAATGATGTCCGCCGCACAAACGAGGTTGCCCCGCAATGAGTGTCCACGAGATCAAACACCCCCTGGTTCAGCACAAGCTGGGCCTGATGCGTTCCAGTAACAAGAGCACCCGCAGCTTTCGCCAGCTGGCCGCCGAAGTGGGTTGCCTGCTGACCTATGAAGCCACCAAGGACCTGGAGCTTGAACCCTATACGGTCGAGGGCTGGTGTGGCGAGATCGAAGCGGAACGGATCAAGGGCAAGAAGATTACCGTGGTGCCGATCCTGCGTGCGGGCCTGGGCATGCTGGACGGTGTGCTGGAGCTGGTACCCAGCGCCAAGATCTCGGTGGTCGGTCTCTACCGGGATGAGGAAACGCTGGAGCCGGTCACCTATTTCGAGAAGCTGGCCAGCGATATCGAATCGCGCATGGCGCTGGTGGTCGACCCCATGCTGGCCACCGGCGGTTCCATGATCGCCACCATCGACCTGCTGAAAGAAGCCGGTTGCACCAGCATTCGTGCGCTGGTGCTGGTAGCGGCGCCGGAAGGGATCGAGAAAGTGCAGGCGGCCCACCCGGATGTGGAGATTTTCACCGCGTCCGTCGATCAGGGATTGAACGAACAGGGCTATATCATGCCGGGTCTGGGCGACGCCGGTGACAAGATCTTCGGCACCAAATAAACGGGGGCTGGACTGATGCAGAACCTGCAACAAGGGGCTTTCCACTGGCGCACGGCGCTGGCCGGATCGCAGATGCTGTTCGTCGCCTTCGGGGCGCTGGTATTGATGCCGCTGCTGACCGGACTCGACCCCAGCGTGGCGCTGTTCACCGCCGGTATGGGGACGCTGCTGTTCCATTTCGTGACCCGGCTAACGGTACCGATCTTCTTGGCGTCCTCCTTCGTCTTCATCGCGCCGATCACCTATTCGGTGCAGAACTGGGGCGTGGGCGCGACCATGGGAGGGCTGATGGCGGCCGGTGCGGTCTATATGCTGCTGGCCATGGTGGTGAGGCTCAAGGGCGTGGGTTTCCTGCATCGGCTGATGCCGCCGGTGGTCACCGGCCCGGTGATCATGATCATCGGTCTGGGGCTGGCGCCGATCGCGGTCAACATGGCGATGGGCAAGAGCGGTGACGGCTCCATCGAGCTGTTCCCCTATGAGCAGGCGATGCTGGTGTCGATGAGTGCGCTGGTGACGACTTTGATCGTCGCGGTGTTTGCCCATGGCATCTTCCGTCTGCTGCCGATCCTGTCCGGCGTGGTGGTGGGCTACACGGTGGCGCATTTCAGCGGCATGGTGGATTACACCCCGATCACGAATGCCAGCTGGATCGCCATGCCCAGCTTCGTGCCGCCGGAGTTCAACTGGCAGGCGATCCTGTTCATGGTGCCGGTGGCGCTGGCGCCGGCGATCGAACATGTGGGTGATATCCTGGCGATCTCCAACGTCACCGGCAAGGACTACGTGCGCAAGCCGGGCCTGCACCGCACCCTGTTCGGCGATGGTCTGGCGACCACGGCGGCGGCCTGCTTCGGTGGTCCGCCCAACACTACCTACTCCGAAGTAACCGGTGCGGTGATGCTGACCAAGGCGTTCAACCCGGTGATCATGGTCTGGGCGGCGATCGTGGCGATCGTGCTGGCGTTCATCGCCAAGTTCGGCATGGCGCTGCAGACCATTCCGGCGCCGGTGATGGGCGGCATCCTGATCCTGCTGTTCGGCTCCATCGCGGCGGTGGGGATGAACACCCTGATCAAGGCCCATGTGGACCTGGCCGAACAGCGCAACCTGGTGATTGTGGCGACCACGCTGGTGTTCGGCATCGGGGGCATGGCCGTGGGGCAGGGCGACCTGAGCCTGCAGGGCGTCAGCCTCTGCGGTGCGGTGGCCATTGCGCTGAACCTGATCCTGCCGGTTGCCAAGCCGCTCGACAACGACCTCCACGAAGAGCAGGACGTGGTCGAGGATCTGCTCGACCATACCCATTGAAACGGATCTGTCGCCGGTCGTGATTCAGGATGACCGGCGGCGGCTCCACTCATCTGCGTTTGAAACTTGCTGAGGCGGCGCCAGGTTGGCGACCGCCTGCAGTTTCACCTCAATGAACCGCCGCTGCTCCTGTTCGCTTTGTGACAGCTGCTGCTCCTGGTAGGTCTTGGGTGTAACGCCCAGATATTTCTTGAACACCCGGCAGAAGTAGGAATGATCCCGGTAACCGACCGTCAGGGCGATATCGAGGATCTGCAGCTCCGGGTTTTCCAGCAGGCGGGTCGCTTCCCGTATCCGCAACTGCTGCAGCATCTCCTGAAAACTGACCCCAAACGCCTTCTTGAACTGGCGGCTGAACTGCAGTGGCCGCAGATTACAGAACCGGGCCAGCTGCTCTTCGCTGACTCGCTCGCCCAGATGCAGTTGCATATAGGACAAGGCCGGGTGCACGGTGCGGGCCTCGGAGTGGCTGCCGTGGAAGCGGGACTCCTCCGGCAGCCGCAGCATCGGGCTGGCCTCGGCCAGTGAGGCGGGACTCTCTGCCGCCTTTTCAAGGCGTTGGTACAGGGACTCCACCTGGTACTCCGCGGCAGAGGCTTGCACCGGCTTGAGCAGAATGTCCCAGATCCTGACCCTGAGTGCCCAGAGCATCAGTGCCTCCGAGTGCTGCTCGCTCATCATGATGATCGGCAGCTGATAACGGTCGTGCAGCTCCCGCACCAGTGCCAGCCCATGCATGTCGGGGTAATCGAAATCCACGCAAATGGCGGCGGGTGTCAGTTGTTGCCGGTCATAGACCGGGTTGTGCAGGTTTAACTGTTCAATCTCGAACTTCTGGTCAAACAGCTCAAAGAGCGTTGCGGACCGGTCAGAACTGCGTAGATCCAGCCACAACAGTGTGAGTGTATCGGGTTTAGGCATGACCCTGAGTCTCCCACAAAGTTGTTGTTCAGGTTATTGGCGTGGGGGCGACCGGTCACTCCCTTGAGTCGGCGTGTGTTCAGTATAGAGAACAACCGAACTGAGGTGTGTTGCACCGACTTGTCGATTTTTTATGCAGATTCCACTTTGCTGTATCAGCATTGATATAGGTGTTTGATGTTACAGCCCTGAAACAGCCTGGTTCAAAATAGTCCTATTTTTTGTGCAAGATCGTTTCATCACATCTTTTTTACCCCACCTATAGTCATTCACGTAGCCGATGCATACAGATGTATGAACGCAGCTGTATCGGCTTTCAGCCTTGAATGGCACTAAAGAGATGAGGGCGGACAAATGAACGTTATTACTCAGAAATTTGTGGACTTCATCAAGGAAGAAGAAGGGCTGACTACGGTGGAATATGCGGTGGCAGGTAGCTTGGTAGCGGCTACGTTAATTGTTGCTTTTACAAACTTGGGAACAGCCGTTAAAGCGTCAATTAATACGCTTATAACTGCCTTAAATGGTACACCGGCTCCTTGATTACCAAACATCAAGATCGGTTCCACAGTTGAAGCGGCAAGGGAGAGTGTGATGTTGGCTCAGCATACCAATGATGTATCTACCCTCCTTCTTTTGCTGGCTCTTGCTTTGGCGGCGTATACGGATATGCGCCGCAACCGTATTCCCAACTGGCTCAGCTTTGGGGCCCTGACCACAGGACTGCTGCTGAGTTACCTGTTTCTCCCGGAAGGAGAAATACACAACGGGTTGAAAGGGGCCGGGGTAGGGCTGGCCCTTTTTTTGCCTTTCTACCTTGCCGGCGGCATGGGTGCCGGGGATGTGAAACTGATGGCGGCTGTCGGCAGTTTCATGGGGCCAGTGCCCGCTTTCATGACGGTCTGTTTCACCCTGATGGTTGGTGGCTGTGCCGCACTCTGGATCATCCTGAGTAACGGCGAACTGGTCAGTTTCTACCGTCGTTACCTGGTCATGCTCACGGCCCGTGTCCACATCCCGGCGGAAGCGGGATCCGCCGCCAAACGCCGTTTCCCCTATGCGCTTTCCATTGCCATCGGCACCCTGATCTATCTGGGTTTTGATGGTCAGCTGAATTTCACGCAATTGAGCGTCCTGATTGGGAACCAGCTGCAGGCACTAGGAGTGATGCAATGAATGATGCCATGAATATCACGACTTCAGCCCCTGTTGAAACCGAGGGGCGGTCCGGTTCGCAGAAGTTGCAGTCTCTGGCGCCTCGGCCTCTAACATTGGAAAGTACCGGCTTGAGCCGCCACTTTCTCACTGAATTGATGATCAAGCACCTGTACGATGCCGGTCTGCTCAGCGCCAAACAGCTGATGCAGCGACTGGCCCTGGCGGGGCCGGTGCTTGAAGAGCTGATCGAATTTCTGCGCAAGGAAGTGATGATCGAAGTCCATGGCCAGGGGTTCGACAAGCGCGAGCTCAGCTATGGCCTGACCCAGCGTGGCCGAGATACCGCGATCGACGCCTACGCCCGCAGCGGTTACCTGGGGCCGGCGCCGGTGCCGATCCAGCGCTACCGCGAAGTGGTGGCCGCGCAAACGGTTCACCATGCCCATGTGACCGCCGAGGCGCTGAACAGTCTTTTCGCCAATGTGGTGTTGAAGGATTCGCTCAAGCAGCAGCTTGGCCCGGCGATGAACTCCGGACGCGCCATCTTCATCTACGGCCCGGCCGGTACCGGCAAAACATACATTACTCAGAAACTGACCGGCCTGTTTGCCGATACCTGTTTGATCCCCTATGCGATATCGGTGAACGAACAGGTGGTCTCCCTGTTCGACCCCTTGCTGCACCAGCCGGTGGCAACCGCCGAGCAGTCACCCAGCCTGATGCTGGACCAGGGCCATGACCCCCGCTTCGTTCACTGCCAGCGCCCAGAGGTGATTACCGGCGGCGAACTGGGCATGGATATGCTGGAGGTGCATTTCAACCCGGTCACCAAGGAGTATCAGGCGCCGCTGCAGCTCAAGGCCAACAACGGCATCTTCATCATCGATGATATGGGCCGCCAGCGAGCCACGCCGATGGAGATCTTCAACCGCTGGATCGTACCGATGGAAGAGAAACAGGACTACTTGACGCTGGGGGCCGGGCGTCACTTCCAGACGCCGTTCGATCAGATTCTGGTGTTCTCCTCCAACATCAACCCGCTGGACCTGGCTGACGAAGCCTTCTTGCGTCGTATCGGCTACAAGATCTATTTCGGCTTCCTCCAGCCGGACGAGTACAGCCGCATCTGGCAGCAGGTGTGTGCCGAAAAGGGGATCGACTTCGACCCTGCACTGCTGGAGTTTGCACTGACCCAACTGCATGCCAAACACCAGGTGGGGCTGCGTCCCTGCCATCCGAGGGACCTGCTGGGCATGGCGCAGGATCGCGTGCGCTATCTGGGCGGCGACGCCGCTGCACTTTCGACCGAATCCCTGACTTGGGCCTGGGACAGCTACTTCGTGCGTCTGGATGCCGAAGTGGAGATGTCCTCGACCAACGTAAACAGGAGGAATGACCATGTTTAAGGGCAGAACACTACTACTGCTGACCCTGTCGCTGCTGTTGGCCGCAGGCGCAGCCATCTATACCAATGCCTGGCTGAAGCAGCAGTTGCCGGGGAGCACGGCCGTTGCGGCGGAAGGCACGCCTGTGGTCTACGCGGCGATGGATATTCCCTACGGTCAACCGATCGAGCGGCGGCACCTGAAGATCAAGGCCATGCCGAACGACCTGGTGCCGGACGGCAGCATATCCGACCCGGCCGAGATCGAGGGGATGATCCCCTTGGTGGACATCCTGTCCGGTGATGCACTGCGTCAGGAGCGCCTCACAGAACACCAGGAGGGCACGACACTGGCGGCGCTGATTAATCCGGAAAAAAGGGCCTTTACCGTTCGCGTCGATGATGTGGTCGGTGTGGCGGGTTTCCTGTTGCCGGGCAACCATGTGGATATCATCGCGACCAAAACCGAGGACCGAAGCCGAAACCTGGTCAAGGCCAGAACGGTACTCAGCGACATCAAGGTGTTGGCGGTGGACCAGAAGGCGCGCACCGACAAGAACGACCCGGTGGTGGTGCGTGCGGTAACACTGGAGCTGACGCCTAAAGAGTCGGAAGAACTGGCCAAGGCGAGGGAAGAGGGACGCATACAGCTGACCCTGAGGAACCCTCAGACCGAGGAAGAAAAGCAGCAAATGGTTGCCGAGGTCGCTCCGGTCAGTGAGCCGGCCCCCGCTCCAGCACCAGTCAAGAAACCGTCAGCACGGCGCTACAGCGCACCCCCTTCGGTCATCGTGATCAAGGGCGTGGACTGGGAGCGCAAACGGGTGCCCATGTAGTCGGGGTGCCAAAGGATAGGTGATTGAGGAGATCGGATTATGGCTAAGCAACAAGAACAATATGCAGTAGCCGCTAACAGGCATCTCGACTACTGGCTTAAGGGTATTCTGCCTGCATGTCTTCTGGTGCTGCTGTTGGCGCTGATGGTGGTGGAGGCCAGGGCTGCAACGGTTGAGGCGGGGGCGGACTCCATGGTCGAGCGCCTTACCGTGCCCTTGTACAAATCCAAGGTGGTCCAACTGAAGGGGCCGGTGCACAAGGTGTCGATCGGTAACGAAGAGATCGCCGACATTCTGGTGATGCGCTCCCAGCAGATCTATGTGCTGGGCAAGGGAATCGGCACCACCAACGTATTGCTCTGGGACAAGAGCAACCGTCTGACCGCATCCATTGATGTGGAGGTTACGCCGGATGTTAACAGCCTCAAGGCGAAGCTCTACGAGATGGCGCCCAGTGAGAGCATCAGGGTCAACTCCTCCCAGGGCTCGATTCTTTTGAGTGGTGAGGTTTCCAACGCCGGCACCATGGATATGGCGGTGCGGCTGGCTGACAGCTTCCTGCAGAAACCTTCTGATGAAGGGGCCACTCAGGTGGGTGAGGTCGTTAACCTGCTCAAGGTGGGGGGCTCCCAGCAGGTGATGCTGAAGGTGACGGTTGCAGAGCTGTCACGCAGTGTGATGAAACGGATGGGGGTCAAGTTCCACGCCCTGGATAGTCATGACGATCATTGGAACATCGGCGGCAGCAGTCAACCGGGCGCCTTGTCCTATTCAATCGACGATAACAACCTGATCTCCGAGATTACCAACTCCCCATTGAGCTTTGCCAGTAAAGGGATCTTTGCCCAATACCTGGATAGCAACCTCCTGTTCCAGCTGGCATTTGATGCGGCCAAGGAAAACGGCAGCGCCAAAGTGCTGGCCGAACCCACCCTGACCACCCTGACCGGTCAGGAAGCCGAGTTCCTGTCCGGTGGCGAGTTCCCCATTCCCGTGCCGGATGATGATGGCATCACTATCGAATTCAAGGAGTTCGGGGTGGGGCTGAAGTTTGTGCCCGTAGTGCTGGATTCCGGCACCATCAACCTCAGTTTGAATGTGTCGGTCACCGAACTCACGGGGCTTAACTCGATTGCCAACACGGTGGGTATTGATGAAAACATATTCTTCATTCCGGCGCTGACCAAGCGTAGCGCGCGCGCCACCGTGGAACTGGGCGATGGACAGACCATCGGTATTGCCGGGCTGATCAGCGAAAGCACCCGGGAAGCGGTGAACAAGTTCCCGGGCCTGGGGGATGTGCCGGTGCTTGGGCATCTGTTTCGCAGTTCCGAGTTTGAAAAAGGTGAAACAGAACTCGTGATTCTGGTGACGCCGACCCTGGCAGAACCCTTCAAGAACGAAGGCATGCGCTTGCCTGGCGATGGCTTTGTTGAACCCAGCGATGCCGAGTTCTACCTGTTGGGCCGTACCCGTGGCGGCCACGCCGAAGGCACCATGATAGCGTCCCATGATAACGGCGCCGGCATGACCGAGGGAGCGATGGAAAGTGATATGGGGGCCAACGGAAGCGGACCGGCAACAGGGGTATCCATGGATAACGATGTTCGAGTTTACCCAGTGACCGACGGCAGTGAGTCCACCTTTGGCCACAGTATCGAATAGCGCGGTATCAAGAGGAGAACAGCCATGAACAGCAAACTCTGTACATTGAGCCTTCTGACTACCGGGCTGCTGATGGCGCCGGGATGCAGCATCAACCCGCCGCACGAGCCGTTGGGGCTGGCGGTCGAGGAGATGCGGCAGGCGCAGACACAGAACCCCGATGCGGTCGATCAGCACGGTCCCCTGCGAATGGATGGTGAAAAGGCGCAACAGGTGATCACCGAGTATCGAGGGGCCGCGCAAAGTGCCTCCGGCGTTGCCGGCGATATCGAGATCAATATCGGCAACTGACAGCCGCTGCCGAATTTTTGATGACCATTCGGGGTGTGAAACACCGCATCCCGAAAGGAGGCGACAATGAAACGCCGAATAGAATCCACATCCACTCGAAAAAAACAGCAAGGGGTCGTGGTGGTGCTGGTCACCATCGCCATGTTGGCACTGCTGGCGATGGCAGGGCTGGCACTGGACGGCGGCCACTTGCTGCTGAACAAGACCCGTTTGCAGAATGCGGTGGATGCATCGGCGCTCAGCGCCGCAAGGGCACTGGCGGATTTTCCCGATGACAATCCGGTTGGTGCGCATGCCGTAGCCGAGGCGGCGGCCCTGGCAACCTTTACCGCCAACCTCAACCTGGCGGATAACCGGGAGTTACAGGATGCCTTTGGAGGTGACCTGGTCGTGCAGTTCTCGACAAGACTCAGACCGTTTGAACCGGAGACCGATGCCCTGCCCTATGTACGCGTTATCGCTCAGGACCTGAATCTTGCCAGTTGGTTGTTGCAAGTGGTGGGCATCGATGAAAAACCGGTATCGGCCAGCGCCGTTGCAGGCCCGATAGGCGTCAATGACACGGTCTGCGATGTGCTGCCGATACTGGCATGCGGCTGCGACTCCACAGACCAAACGTTCACGACACTGGATGACTGTGATCCCGATGACCCTAACAGTAACTTCTTCGGTTATCACGATGACGATAATCCCGATATTGAAAGTGTCGACGATATCAGCGTGATCAAGCTGGCCGGCGGCAGCGGCACCGATGTGGGGCCGGGTAACTTTCGCTTGTTGGATCTTTATGGCAAGGGCGGGGCCTCGATACGAGACGCCCTGGCCGGTACTGCGAGCGAATGTTTGGAGATTGGCGAAAACACCGAGGCCGGTACCGCGACCGGTAACAAGGCAGGTCCTACCGGACAGGGGCTGAATACACGGCTGGGGGTCTACCAGGGCCCTGTTGACCCCAATGATGCGCCACCGGATGTGGTGACCGATTTCAACGACAGTAACCGTTTGGTGCTGGCTGAAGTGGTGGATGGCAAGCCGGTCATCGAGCGGGAGGATGGCAGTGTCGATGCCGATGGAAATACCAGTGTCGACGGTATTTTCGATTATCAGGATTATAAAAACAGTAGTGCATACGCCAATGGATGCTCGGGGGATGGCTGCCGCAGGCGGGAGCTGGTTTTACCGATAGGTGATTGTACGGGTGACGTATCAGGAACCAGTGATGATGTTCATATTTATACTGTTGGCTGCTTCTTTCTGCTGCAGGATGTGGATGTGGGCAATGATGCCGAAGTGTTCGGCCAGTTCTTTTCCGAATCGGAAGGCTGCGATGTGATTGGCACCTTCACCGATGACCCTGTAGACCCCGGCACCTCGTTCAAGATCGTCCTGTTCCGAGACTCTGATAGTGGAGACTCGTGATGAATACCAACCATACCCCGAGCAAACAACGCCAGAAGGGCCTGGCTGCAGTGGAGATGACGCTGGTGCTGCCCGTGCTGCTGCTGCTGTTTCTTGCGACCGCAGAGATTGGCCGGATGTTGTACCAGTACAACACACTGACCAAAGCCCAGCGTAATGGAATACGGCTGCTGGCGACACAGCTCAATACGGGGCAGCAAGCCACGCTCAGCGATTGCCCAACTCTTGGTGGCACCCTGCCTGACAACCTGATGACGCGGGCGAGCAACCTGATTGTGTTCGGGACAGAAGTGGGCGATGTCGCTGAAAATTCCATTCTGGATGGACTGACGACTGCGGATGTCGGTTTCTGCACGGACCCTGCGACCGGTGAAGTGCAAGTACAGGTGCAGTACGACTTTACGCCCATGTTGTTTGACCAACTACCAACCTTCGGCCTGGGTGATCCGATACCCATTGATTTCCCCCTGACCAGCTCAATCAGCATGCCGGTGCTGGGTGGAGGAGGATAACACCATGAACAGGAAACCTGGAAAGTTCCACCAGCAAGGCCTGACCACCGTCGAATTCTCAATCGTTGGCATGGTGTTGTTCATGGTGCTCTTTGGCCTGATCGAGTTTGGTCGATTGCTATTTACCTGGAATGTACTGGATGAGGCGACAAGAAGGGCTGCGAGGTTGGCCGCTGTCTGCCCGATCACGGAGGCATCACAGGATTTTATTCGTGATGCGGGGGCCTTCGGCGGGGATATGCTGCCCAATTTTACCGCAGCCAATATTGCGCTGAGTTATTGGCAGGATGATGGCTCCCCTGCCACAGCAACCCAGAACACCTATTACGTCCGTGCAGAGATTACGGGCTATCAGCACCGCATGTTGATCCCGTTTTTTGATATCAACCTGGATGCGTGGGCATTTGAAACCACCTTGCCCGCCGAAAGCCTGGGCGTGCATCCGACGGCAGCTGGTCCAGCGCCGTGCAGTCTTTGATTCAGTCTTGGGTCTGCCGCAGCTGGCAGTGGAGAGGAGAACAGCCATGATGAAACAAAATCATCTCTACGAAGTGAAAACGCCACCAAGTCTCAGCAGTAACAAGGAGTTCTCTATCCTGATCGCCAGTCGTTCGCCTGACGCACTGACTCAGCTGAAGACGGCACTGAGCCTGATGCCGGTTGGAGTGAGAATCAACTGCCGGCTGATCAGCAACGGTCATACCGATCCGCTGCATGGTCTGGACACACTGCCGGACCTGTTGATCTTCCGGGTGGGCGAGTGTTGGCAAGCTGAACTTGAGTCTCTCTGTACGCGTTCGCCGGAGGCGCGGGTGCCGATGCTGGTGGTCAGTGCGGAGGCGCCCTCGCAGGCGATGCGGTTGTCGATGAAAGCCGGGGCGCGAGACTTTTTCCCTGAACCGCTGGAAGACGGCGAACTGCTGCGGGTGGTGGACCAGCTCTATCGTGAAACCAAAGACCAGCAGAGTGCGCTGAATACGCATTTGACGGTGGTGATGAATGCCAAGGGCGGCTCCGGCGCCAGCCTGATCGCCACCAATCTGGCGCATCAGCTGGCTTCGGAAGGCAAGCGCAAGGTGGTGCTGGTGGACCTGGACCTGCAGTTCGGCTCCCTGTCGCACTACCTGGATCTCAACCCTCAACGGGGGATCAAGCAGGCGCTGGAGAACGTTGAGGATCTGGATAATCTGGCGCTGGATGGTTATCTGGCCCGCCATGTCAGCGGGCTCCAGGTGCTCAGTTCCGAGTCGGACCGGCTGTTGCTGAGTGACGAAGTATCCAGCGAGCAGTTGTTGCAACTGTTCAGACTATTGGCCAAGGATCATCAGCACCTGGTCGTGGATCTGCCGCGCCAGATCGATCTGATCACCACTACCGTGCTGGAGCAGGCGGATCAGGTGGTGTTGACGCTGCAGCAGGGGATCACTTACTTGCGCGATGCCACCCGGCTGATCGAGGTGATGCGCCGGGATCTGGATATTCCCGATCACCGCATTCTGGTGGTGGTGAACCGTTATGACAAGTCTTCGCCCATCACCCTGACGGAGGTGGCCAAAGCGCTTAAGCACCAGCCAATCCTGACGGTGCCCAATGATTTCAAGCATGTCAGCGAGTCGTTGAACAACGGTATGCCGTTGCTGGAAATTGCCCGGCGTGCCCCCATCAGCAAGGCGTTGCATGGGCTCAGCGAAGAGATCACCGGGGGCAAGGACAAATCGGGCTCAGGTCTGCTGGGCAAGTTGTTCCATCTGGTCAAGGGGGACTGAGCCATGTCTTTATTGAGTAATCGCTTGAATCGACTGCGCGTGGCTGAAGTCACCGAGCTGGCTCAGGTGGAAGAGGTAGAAGAAGCAGAAGAGGTGATGCAAGCGCGTCCGCCACTGATGATCGAGACCCTGTCTGCAGCAGAACTCGAGTGCAAGCAGCAGCTGCACCGGGAGTTGCTCAAACGAATGGACCTGTCGCTGATCGATAGCCTGGAGGAAGCGGAGGCACGGCGTCAGATCGCTGATCTGTGCCGCCAGCTGATGGACGAGTTTTCGGTACCTTTCAGTTCCCAGTCACGTCAGAAGATCATGAAACTGATCGAGGACGAGATCATGGGGCTGGGGCCATTGGAGCCGCTGCTGGAGGACACGACCATCTCCGATATTCTGGTCAACGGCCCCGATTCCATCTTCGTGGAACGTTTCGGCAAGCTGGAACATTGTCCGGTCAGTTTCAGCAGCACTGGTCACCTGATGAACACCATCGACCGTATTGTCTCCAGCGTGGGGCGTCATATCGACGAGTCTTCGCCCATGGTGGATGCCCGCCTGAAGGATGGGTCTCGTGTCAACGTGATCATTCCGCCATTGGCGCTGGATGGCCCGCAGATCTCGATACGCCGGTTCATGGTGGAGCTGTTGTCGATGGAGAACCTGATCGAGAAGGGGTCGGTCGATGCGCGGGTCGCCCCGGTGCTGGAGGGGATCGTCAAGGCGAGGCTCAATATTCTGATCTCCGGTGGTACCGGCTCGGGCAAGACCACCATGCTTAACATCCTCTCCGGCTATATCCCCCATGACGAACGTATCGTCACCATTGAGGACTCGGCGGAGCTGCAGCTGCAGCAGCCGCATGTGGTGCGCCTTGAAACCCGCCCGCCCAATATCGAGGGGCGCGGCGAGGTGACCCAGCGCGACCTGGTGAAAAACAGTTTGAGGATGCGGCCCGACCGTATCGTGCTCGGGGAGGTGCGTGGCGGCGAGACCCTGGATATGCTGCAGGCGATGAATACCGGCCACGATGGCTCGCTGACCACCATCCATGCCAACAGTGCCCGCGATGCCCTGGGGCGTATCGAGAACATGGTGGCGATGACCGGCATCAGCTTCCCGACCAAGGCGCTGAGGGCGCAGATCGCCTCGGCGATCGACGTGGTACTGCAGGTGACGCGACTGGAAGACGGTCGCCGCAAGCTGGTCAGCATCCAGGAGATCAACGGCATGGAAGGCGACATTATCACCATGTCGGAACTGTTTACCTTCGAACGCGAAGGGATGGATGCCAAGGGCAATGTGTTGGGCAAATTCAAGGCAACAGGGATAGTGCCGGGCTTCCACAAGCGATTGGCCCAGCGAGGTATCGAGATACCGACATCGCTGTTCGAACCGGAATAGCGGGAGGGGAGTACGATGAATTTTGCACTGGAATCGAATCAAACGATCGTCATTCTGGCAATGGTGTTCATTTCGGTTTTTATATTACTGGCCAGTCTTTCGATCCCGACATTTGGCGAACAGCGACGGGTCAAAAAGCGACTGCAGCAGCGATTGGGCGAGATCTCTGCGGAATCGGACCAGCCGTCCATCAGTAGCCTTTTGCGTTCCCGCTATCTTAAAAAGCTCAACCCGATGGAGCGGCAACTGGAGTCCCTGCCCGGGATGGAGTCGTTGGCACGTTTGATCGAGCAGTCCGGCAGACAGACCATGGCCTACAAGGTGGTACTTCTCTCGCTGCTGCTGGGGGCTGTGGGCTTCATTTTTGTGCTTCTGTTGGTGAACTACTTGCCGGTGGCCCTGGTGGCGGCGGCTGTGCTGGTTTTGGCGCCTTATCTGCGTCTGCTTTATCTGCGCAGCAAGCGGTTGCGGGAGTTCGAATCTCAACTGCCGGAGGCGATTGATATCATCAAGCGCGCACTGCTGACCGGGCACCCGTTCAGTGAATCGCTCAATCTGGTGGCCGAAGGTCTGGAAGGCCCCGTTTCATTGGAGTTCGGCATCACCTATTCGGACCTGAGTTATGGCTCTGACCTGCGCCGGGCGATGCTGGGCCTGTTGGAGCGGGTGCCCAGTGTCACCCTGATGGCCTTCGTCACCGCGGTGCTGGTGCAGAAGGAGACGGGCGGTAACCTGGCCGAAATTCTCGAGAACATCGGCTCGGTGATTCGCGGACGTTTCCGCTTTCAGCGTCGGGTTAAAACCCTGTCGGCCGAGGGGCGGTTGTCGGCCTGGATCCTGATGCTGGTGCCCTTCGGATTATTCTTCCTCATTTATCTGACGACCCCGGACTATTTGTCGATCCTGGTGAAATCACCTGACGGCCAACAGCTGGTCGTAATCAGCTTCGTACTGATGCTGACGGGGGCTTTGTGGATCAGGCGTCTACTGAGAATCGAGGTGTAAGCCATGGAAGCACTTATTGAATTGATCAATCAACAGGTCAATAACGAAGTTTATGCCCGTTATGTGGTGATTGGGCTGGTGGCCGCTGCGGCATTGGCGTTCGGGCTGAGCCTGACGGTGCTGATCAACGGTCTGGCCACACCATTCCGCCACCGGGTGCGCGCTCTGACCGGCAATGCCGATACCAAAGGGCATGGGGGGCAAGAGCGCAGCAAGATGCTGTCTTCTCTGGACCCGTTGACCCGGCATTTGCTGCCGGGCAAGGACTGGGACAAGAATAAACTCCATACCCAGCTGGTACATGCCGGTTTTCGCGCACCTAAGGCGATGAGTTCACTTTATGCACTGAAAATGCTCTTGGGCATAGGGCTGATGTTAATTGCCTGGCTGGCGACTCGGTTCAAGCCGGAATTGACTTCTGATCAGGCCTTGCTGATCTGTCTTGGGGTTGCTTACATCGGCTATATATTGCCTAACATGGTGCTCGGTCGGCTGGTCAAACGCAGGATGCGTGCCATTCGCAACGGCTTCCCTGATGCATTGGACCTGTTGGTCGTTTGCGTAGAGTCCGGCCTGGGGCTGACTGCGGCCCTGCAGCGCGTAGCGCAGGAGCTTGAGGTCAGCCATCCCGAACTTTCGGAAGAGCTGCACCTGGTTAACGTTGAGATCCGCGCCGGGGTCAACCGGATCGAAGCGTTGAAAGGGATGGCGGAGCGCACCGGCGTCGAGGACGTCCGCGGACTGGTGGCATTGCTCGATCAGAGCGTGCGCTTCGGCAGCAGCATTGCCGATACCCTGCGTGTGTACTCCGAGGAGTTTCGTGACAAGCGGATGCAGGCGGCGGAAGAGTTGGCGGCCAAGATCGGCACCAAGATGATCTTTCCGCTGACGTTCTGTATCTGGCCCGGATTCTTTGTGGTTGCCGTAGGGCCGGCTATTCTGAAAGTACTTGAGGTATTTGGTCGTTAAAACATCGGCACTGTGATGCGTGGGGTGTTCAGGAGCGCATCCGTCACAAGGGGAAACACCATGAGTGTACGAACAGGAGATCGTCGAACCGGTACCGGCTTGCTGATGGTGGCGTTGTTGCTGCTCGGCGGCTGTGCGACCAATTCGCAGATGGACAAGGATCAGGCCAGCGCTAACGAAGCCTTCTACGAAGGCAAATCGACACTGGCGTATGCCGGCCTGCCGCAAGCCACGACCGTGAAGCAGGGCATCATCATGGGCGATCAGTCGCTGGCGCGGGGGGATACCGACGAGGCGCTGTACCATTATGTGCAGGCGCTGGATCTCGACACCGAGAGTGCGATCGCTTACTACCGCATCGGTCAGGTGCATATGGGGCGTGATAACGAGAAGCTGGCGTCGCTGGCGTTGCGCAGTGCCCTGGGGATAGAGCCGGAGCATATCGGCGCGCTGACGGCGCTGGGTGTACTGCACCTGAAACATAACCGCTACCCCGAAGCCAGGGCTAACCTGGATAAGGCGGTGGCGCTGGACCGCAAGCGCTTTGATACGGATGCCGAACAGAATTACGATGCTCGCTCACCGTCCCGGGCCTATAACGGCTTGGGCGTGCTGGCTGATCTGGATGGCAATACCGCTGAAGCGCAGCGGCTGTATCAGATTTCACTGAGCATCCGGCCTGAGGCGGCCGATACGCTGAACAATCTGGGCTACTCCTACTATCTGGATTCACGCTGGCGCGATGCCGAGAAGCAGTTCCGCAAGGCACTGGAGATTTCGCCGGAATACGAGCAGGCCTGGCGCAATCTGGGGTTGGTTTATGCCCGCCAGCAGCGCTATCTGGCGGCCCTGAATGCGCTGGAGCGGGTGATGGATACGGCCAAGGCGCACAACGATATCGGTTATATCTGCATGCTTGATGGACGTTATGCATTGGCCAAGCAGTATTTTGAGAAGGCGCTGACCCTGTCGCCGGTGTTCTATCCCAAGGCGAAAGAGAACCTGACCTACGTGGAGCGGCTGGAGGAGGCCGCGCGCCAACAGGTTGGTCGATGAGGCCCATTGCTAGGGGCTGCTGATATTGGTCGGCACATCAAAAGCCCTGCGTTGGTGGCAGAAGTTGATCAGATCGCACCACGGTTGAGAGTACTCAGAGCGGGGCGGCCCTGAGTACTCGAACCATGGTCCGTATCCCGTACTCAAACATTTCTATAACCTGTCAGATGAGCAGATGGAGTATCATCTGCTCGACTGGATGAGTTCGCAGCGGTTCTGTGGTTTTTCTCAGGCGATCAACACCTCGGACCAGCAACCATCTTTCACTTTGAAAACCGCATCAATGAAACGGGTGCCCAGGTTCTGTTTGATGGAGTCTGGGCGCAGCTGTTCCAAAAAGGGTTCAGCGCCCGAGGTGGCCAGATCATTGATGCGACCTGGTGCTGGCACCCAAGCGATACAACCGGCGTGAAGATGGCCAAATGGCGGCAGAAATACACCGATGCCAGAAGGGTCCGGAAGCACGGCACATATCTCTTTGGCTATACGATATCGGTCAAATACAAGGTGATCCGATATTTTCGATGTGATACCGCCAAGGTGTATGACAGCCAGCATTTCGAGGCGGTAATTGACTGGCCTATTAACCCGGTAGGGCACCTCGAAAAACCTCCCTCACAGTACCGGTAGCCCTGTGATAGCATCGAATGACCATCAACATCTATCTGAACCGTCAGTACCATGAAGAAGCGTAGCGCCATCAAAAACGACCTCTTTGTCAGCGAACATCACCGTGAAAATATCGACCGCATCGGCGATCCCTTGGCTGAGATTGAGCAGCACATCAACTTCTCCGCACTGGCCGCTGAAGTTGACTGCATCGCGCCTCGCATCGAAAGCAGCCAGGGTGGACGGCCGCCGTACCCGACTGAAACCATGGTTCGCATTCTGGTACTCAAGCGCCTCTACAACCTGTCGGATGAGCAGATGGAGTATCAGCTGCTGGACCGTATGAGTTATCAACGCTTCTGCGGGCTGACCCAGGCAATCAACATTCCGGACCGCACGACGATTTGGCACTTTGAGAGCCGAATTGGTGAAGCCGGTGCTCAGACCCTGTTCGATGGTGTGTCTATGCAACTGTACAAGCAGGGCTTCATCGCCCGTGGCGGTCAGATCATTGATGCCACCTTGGTACCCGCTCCCAAGCAACATAACCGGCGAAGCGACAAGGAATTGCTGGACCAGAAGGCCATGCCAGCCGACTGGAAACCTGCCAAACGTCGACAGAAGGACACGGATGCCAGCTGGACCAAGAAACACGGCAAACATTACTTTGGTTACAAGCTGTCGATCAATGTTGATGCCAAGTACAAGGTCATCAGGCGCTTTCAGTGCGATACCGCCAAAGTGCATGACAGTCAGCATTTCGATGCCGTCGTTGATCGGCACAACACCAGCCGGGATGTCTATGCGGATCGCGGTTACCCATCGACTGAACGGGAAGCCTGGCTCAAAACCCACGGTTATCGCAACCAGATCCAGCGAAAAGGGCATCGTCACAAACCGTTATCGCCATGCCAACAGCGACGCAACAAACGAATTGCCACAACCCGTGCGCGCGTTGAGCATGTGTTCGCCAGCATCAATCAGATGGGAGGCAAGTTGATCCGTACAGTAGGCCAAGCGCGGGCCAACTTTGCGATGACCATGATGGCCACCTGCTACAACCTGAAGCGGTTGGTGTACTTCCAGCGCGCTGGGATTACGGCGTTTTGAGTCGTTGGCGGCGACTCAGTGTGCCAGGAAGGCACATTGAGATCCCGCCAATACCAGGGTTAGTGCCCCGAAAATCCGTATGAAATTGAGTCGATAACCGATGTTGCCGGCTGTTGAACCTTCAGCCAGCTGTGTAGCTGGGTTTTTCGAGGTCCCCGGTAGCTGTTCCTGTCGGGTAAAGCCCGCAATCACAGGACTTACAGCCGATCGAATCAGATCTAGATTGCCACTAGGCTAATATGCTGCTGTTAACGGGTCTTGCCAAAGCGTGATAGTAATTTGTACTGGTGTCCACTACATCACGGCCTTCTTGTAAGGCATCTGCTTGGTATCGTTCCTGGCTGTAAAGGGTCCCCATGTGGCACCTGGTTGCTTGTGTGAGAGCTCGTCAGCCTACAGCCAGTCTGGCTCTCCTGTCTAAGTCCAAGAGTGTCGGTTGTTATGGGAATCTAGGATCAGCTTATAAACCTATTATAAACGCTTAATATGGTAGATATTAATTGGCCTTGCTCTTCAATTAGTGATGTGAAGTTAATTTGCGCCATTAAAAATAGTGAAAGAAAAATCAATAATGATAATATATTTATAAATAAGTTTATCTTTAATGATTTTATGATACGACTTTTTAATACTAAAATAGCTAAGAATAAAAAAGAAATAATCTTAAATGGTAGGCTAGACAGTACATAAAGGATACAAAAATTTTCAGAACAGTAGTTTTCAGGTGTAATGGAAATAAAGCTATTGAATAAATGGTTAATGTTTGCTACTGAAACGATAGAAATAATCGCTGCAGTAAAGAATAGAATATTGACAAAATTGGATATCTTTTTGTTCATTTTTTGTTTGGCATTAGATAAATAGGACCGCGAATTTTGGTGCTATTAAGTTGAAAACCACTTGATTTTATATTTAATTTATCAAAAAACGGATATTTGATCGCCTTCATTTGAAATGAGGCTCATCTTAACGTCAGTCGACCCGGAACCCAAAACTGTGCTTGAGACCTCAATATCAGCAACAAATCCTTTTCCTTTTAGGTTTTCAAGTTGCATTTTAGAGAAAGCATCATCTGAAATTGAAAACCAATCTGTTGCTGCGTGGCCTATCACTAATGCGCCACTATTACCACTAACATCCAGATGAGACTTTACTGCATAAGTAATGAAAGGTGCTTTAGGATTCTTACGGATTTGTAAATAGCAGCCTGTGAGACCGTTTATGCCTAGAGATGTACCAGGGATAGCAAGACCGATACTTGAAATTGAAACCTTAGCTTCAGAGAGTCCTTGTGACATTTTTCAATCCTTGAAAAATCATATTTGATATGAGCTGCTAGTGAATCATGGGGGTCACTAGAAGTAAAGGGGCATTCACCCATTAAAGTGTGGATGTCGCATCCTGGATGATTATATCAGTCAAAGTCGTTATCCTTGGTTCGTCGCACGCGATACCATGTACTATGCAATTGAGCAATTAACCCAGCAGGCACAGGTAAGCCAATAGACATGATGGTATCGTGGCATAAAAAAGTACGCACCGCGCCCGCCATGCGTAAAGAACTGGCGGCAAGCACTAAGCCGGTTCGCGAACTGGGCTGGCAGTATGGCATCAGTGAAGCGACTGTCCGCAAGTGGTGCAGTCGCTCCAGTATAGGCGACCGCTTGCACACGCCGCACCGCCTGCAAACGCATATGACGCCTGTTCAGGAAGCCACTGTTGTTTATCGAAGCCGATACGAAGCATGGTATTAAGCCGGTGGCAATTTAGTTCTGCCAAATCCGGCTGAAAGCCCCATGGTTACTGGCCTCTTTCCGAAAGAAACTGCCGCCTGGTTAATAGAAGCGTGGACCTTGGTCAGTACTTGAGCCGTATGCCGAAGAACCTCAGGTTATTCGAAGTGTCCATATTATACAGTAGGCCGGTATTCGCTCAGCGTGACAGGTAGCGAATACCGGCTTCGATCCCTTCCAGAGTCAGCGGGTACATATGATTGTCCAGCTGCTGCTGGATCATTTGGGTGCTATGGGTGTAGTTCCAGTAGCGCTCGGATGAGGGGTTGAGCCAGATCACCTTGTCCCAGGTATCCAGCACACGCTGCAGCCAGAGTTGTCCCGGTTCTTCGTTCATGTGCTCGACGCTGCCGTAGCGGTCGGTCAACTCGTAGGGTGACATGGCGGCATCGCCGACGAAAATCACCCGATAGTCGCGGCCATAGGTGTGCAGCACATCCAGCGTCGGGATCGCCTCGTCATAGCGGCGGCGGTTGTCACGCCAGATCTTCTCGTAGACGCAGTTGTGGAAGTAGAAGTACTCCAGGTGCTTGAACTCGGTGCGCGCGGCGGAGAACAGCTCTTCACAGGTGCGGATGAACGGGTCCATGGAGCCGCCCACATCGAGAAACAGCAGTACCTTGGCGGCGTTGTGGCGTTCGGGCACCATCTTCAGGTCCAGAAGACCGGCGTTGCGGGCCGTTGAACGGATGGTGTCGTCCAGGTCCAGCTGGTCGGCGGCACCGGTGCGGGCGAACTTGCGCAGCTTGCGCAGCGCCACCTTGATGTTGCGGGTGCCCAGTTCGATGCTGTCATCCAGGTTGCGGAACTCGCGTTTTTCCCAGACTTTTACTGCGCGCTTGTGCTTGCTCTCGCCGCCGATGCGAACGCCTTCCGGGTTGTAACCGCTGTGGCCGAAGGGGGAGGTACCGCCGGTGCCGACCCATTTGTTGCCGCCGGCATGGCGTTCCTGCTGTTCCTCCAATCGCTGTTTCAGCGTATCCAGCAGCTTGTCCAGCCCACCCAGTGCTTCGATCCTGGCCTTTTCCTCGTCGCTGAGCTGCTTGAGAAAGTCGCTCTCCAGCCAGTGAGAAGGGATCAGCGCATCGGTGATATCCCCCTGGGCCTGGAGGCCGGCGAAGTATTGGCCGAAGGCGCGGTCGAAGCGGTCGTAGTACTTCTCGTCCTTGACCATGCAGGCGCGCGCGAGCAGGTAGAAGTCGTTCACATCCAGGCTGGCCACGCGCTGCTCCAGCGCGCCGATCAGGTCGAGCAGCTCGCGCAGAGACACCGGAACCTGTCCCTGACGCAGCTGGGTGAACAGGTCGATCAGCATCAGCGCGCTCCGCGGCGGGTCATGAAGGCCAGACGCTGCAGCATGTGTACATCCTGCTCGTTCTTCAACAGGGCTCCGTACAGTGGCGGCATGGCGCTGGAAGGATCCTGGTCGGCCAGCACGTCGGATGGAATACGGTCGGCCAGCAGCAGCTTGAGCCAGTCGATCAGTTCCGAGGTAGAAGGCTTCTTCTTCAGGCCCGGTACGTCGCGCAGGCGGAAGAATATTTCCAGCGCTTCGCGCACCAGCTTCTGCTCGATCTGCGGGAAGTGCACATCGACGATCGATTCCAAGGTGTCCTTGTCCGGGAAGGCGATGTAGTGGAAGAAGCAGCGGCGCAGGAAGGCGTCCGGCAGTTCCTTCTCGTTGTTGCTGGTGATGATCACGATCGGGCGCTGTCGGGCCGCAATGCGCTCGCCGGTTTCGTAGACATCGAACTCCATCTTGTCGAGTTCGGTCAGCAGGTCGTTGGGGAACTCGATATCGGCCTTGTCGATCTCGTCGATCAGCAGCACTACCTGCTCGTCGGCGTCGAACGCCTGCCAGAGCATGCCCTTGCGGATGTAGTTGGCGATATCGTGAACGCGGTCGTCGCCGAGCTGGGAATCGCGCAGGCGAGAGACGGCGTCGTATTCGTACAGCCCCTGCTGGGCCTTGGTGGTGGACTTGACGTGCCAACGCAGCAGCGGTTTGCCCAGCGCGGCGGCCAGTTCTTCGGCCAGCATGGTTTTGCCGGTGCCCGGTTCGCCCTTGACCAGCAGCGGGCGCTGCAGGGTGATGGCGGCATTGACGGCCATCTGCAGGTCGTCGGTGGCAACGTAACGGTCGGTACCTGAAAACTTCATCGGCTTCTCTGTCGGTTCTTATGAGACAGAGGGCAGTGTATCAGATCGGGGAGGGCAGAAAAGAGAGGCTATTCAGAGGAAAGCAGGGAGATGTACTAAGGCACATCTCCTCGGAAGCGGGCCTTACTTGGCGGCTTCGTATGCAGCAGCGGACTTCTCGATCTCGGCGCGGGCAGCGGCAGCGTCGGCCCAGCCTTCGACCTTGACCCACTTGCCTTTTTCGAGAGTTTTGTAGTTCTCGAAGAAGTGGGAGATCTGATCGCGGGTCAGCTGAGGGATGTCGTCAACGTCGTGAATGTCGTTGTACGCCTGGCTCAGCTTCTCGTGCGGTACCGCAACCAGCTTGGCGTCACCGCCGGCTTCGTCGGTCATGTTCAGGATGCCGACCGGACGGCAGCGGATCACGGAACCGGTCATCACCGGGTGCGGGGTCAGAACCAGCACGTCGAGGGGGTCGCCATCGTCTGCCAGAGTGTTGTTGATGTAGCCGTAGTTGGCCGGGTAGAACATCGGAGCCGCCATGAAGCGGTCAACGAAGATCGCATCCGCGTCTTTGTCGATTTCGTACTTCACCGGGGAGCTTTCCGCCGGAATTTCGATGATCACGTAGATGTCATTCGGCAGTTCTTTGCCGGCAGGGACTTTCTCAAAGCTCATGAGCTGTTTTCCTGTTATCGGTTACAAGGACAGATCGGATAGCGGACCGCAGTATAAACCTCGCTGCGGCCCGCTGGAATACGACTTACCGGTGAAAATGTTATTCGCAGTGGTACGTATGCAGGGCTTCCACTTCTTCTTTGGAGCCCAGGGCCACGGATACGCGCTGGTGAATGTGTTCCGGCTGCACATCGAGGATGTCGTTGTAGCAGGTGGTGGAAAGGCCGCCGGCCTGTTCGATCAGCAGGCTCATCGGGTTGCCTTCATACATCAGGCGCAGCTTGCCCGGCTTGGCCGGATCGCGGGAGTCCCAAGGGTAGGTGAAGAGGCCGCCACGGGTCAGGACGCGATGCACTTCGGCCACCATGGAGGCGATCCAGCGCATGTTGTAGTTCTTGCCGCGCGGGCCTTCCTCGCCCTTGAGCAGATCTCCGATGTAGTTGCGCATCTGCGGTTCCCAGAAGCGATGGTTCGACATGTTGATGGCGAATTCCTTGGTTTGCTCCGGGATACGGACGTTTTCACGGGTCAGCAGGAAGTCGCCGGTGTGCGCCAGGGTGAACATGTTGACGCCCTGGCCGGTGGTCAGCGCCAGCACGGCGGACGGGCCGTAAAGTACATAACCGGATGCCACCTGTTTGCGGCCGGGCTGCAGGAAGATATCGACAGAGTTTTCCTTGATATCCCGGGGCGCTTCCAGAATGGAAAAGATGGTGCCAACGGAGACGTTGATGTCGATGTTGGACGAGCCGTCCAGCGGGTCGAAGGTGACCAGGAAGCGGCCTTCAGGATTGCCGAATACGGGGTCGTCTTCCTCTTCGGAAGCGATGCCGCGCACCAGCGGGTTGTCCAGCAATACCTTCTTCAGCACATCGTTGGAGATGACGTCCAGTTTCTTCTGGGTCTCGCCCTGGACATTGGTGTCCTCGGTGGTGCCGAGTACGCCGGCCAGTGCGCCTTCACGCAGCTGCAGAGCGATCTCCTTGCAGGCGATCATCAGGGTGTCGATAAGTTCAACGAGTTCGAGGTCAGTGTTGTGGTGTTTCAGGTAGTTGCTGAGCAGCTGCATGGGTGGATTCGGCCTTTGGTTGATCCGATGGAAAAGACCCGTTCATTGTACGCTAAGCGCCCGGGTTTTGCATGGTTGGCGGGTGCGGTTTTCATGATGCTGACCTGTTATGATTGGCCCCATACCCAAATAAAAAGGAGTACAGGGGTGCATATCCATATTCTCGGAATCTGTGGAACCTTCATGGGCTCGCTGGCGGTGCTGGCCAAGCAGCTGGGCCATCGAGTGACAGGCTCGGATGCCAATGTCTATCCGCCGATGAGTACCCAGCTGGAACAGCAGGGCATCGAGTTGATCGAGGGCTATGATCCGGCGCAGCTGGAGCCCCAGCCGGACCTGATAGTCGTCGGTAACGCCATGTCCCGTGGCAACCCCTGTGTCGAGTACATGCTGGAGCGCAACATGCGCTATACCTCCGGCCCGCAGTGGCTGCATGACCACCTGCTGGCGGATCGTTGGGTGCTGGCGGTGGCCGGTACCCACGGCAAGACCACCACGGCCACCATGCTGGCCTGGATTCTGGAGCAGGCGGGCATGGCGCCGGGCTATCTGATCGGCGGCATTCCGCTGGGCTTCGATACCTCGGCCCGTTTGGGCGAAACGCCATTTTTCGTCATCGAAGCGGACGAGTACGATACTGCCTTCTTCGACAAGCGTTCCAAGTTCGTACACTACAACCCGCGTACGCTGATTCTGAACAACCTGGAGTTCGATCACGCCGATATCTTCCCGGATCTGGCCGCGATCCAGCGCCAGTTCCACCATCTGGTGCGGCTGGTGCCCAACAACGGTCAGGTCATCATGCTGGCGGATTCGCCAGCCCTGGACGAGGTGATCGAGATGGGCTGCTGGAGCGAGCAGGTACTGACCGGCTTCGATCGGCGTGCGGCCTGGTCGGCGCAGCTGCTCAGCGAGGACGGCAGCCATTTTGCGGTTCAGCAGGAGGGCGAAACCCTGGGTGAAATCCGCTGGCAGCTGACCGGTCTGCATAACGTCAGCAACGCCATCAACGCCTTGGTGGCGGCGCGCCACGTCGGCGTCCAGCCGGAACATGCGATCGAGGCCTTGAGTCGTTTTGGCGGCGTCAAGCGACGCATGGAGCGTTTGGGTGAGGTGGCCGGTATCACCGTCTATGACGATTTCGCTCACCACCCCACCGCCATCCAGACCACGCTTGAGGGCATCAAGGCCCGGGTCGGTGGCAGTGCCGAAGTGGTGGCCGTGATCGAGCCGCGCTCCAATACCATGCGCCTGGGCGCACACAAGGCCGCCTTGGCGGCGTCTACTGCAGCGGCCGATCGCGTGTACTGGTACCAGCCGGAAGGCATGGACTGGTCGCTGGAAGAGGTGGTTGAGCAAAGCCCTGTTCTGGCACGGCTGGAAACGAATATTGAAGCCCTGGTGGGCCGTCTGGTCGGCGAGCTGCCGCGCGGTGCTCAGGTGGTGATCATGAGCAATGGCGGTTTTGGCGGCATCCATCAGAAGCTGCTGAAGGCACTGGAACAGCGGGAGTCGATTCATGTCCTCTGAGCACGAGGCTGCTTTTTCACGCCGTGTGACACTGGCCGTCACCGGCGCATCCGGTGTCCAGTATGGCCTGCGTCTGCTGCAATGCCTGGTCGAACTGGATACTCAGGTGCTGCTGATGGTGTCCAAGGCGGCTCAGGTGGTGATCGCCACCGAAACCGATCTCAGGCTGCCCGGCGCACCCGAGGCGATGGAAACCTTCCTGACTGAACATTTCAGTGCCCGGGCGGGTCAGATAAAGGTCTATGGTCGTGAGCAGTGGATGGCGCCGGTGGCCTCAGGGTCCGGCGCTCCCAGCGCCATGGTGGTTTGCCCCTGCAGTACCGGCACCCTGTCGGCGATCGCCTGCGGCGCCAGCAACAATCTGATCGAACGGGCCGCCGATGTGGCGTTGAAAGAGCGCCGCCAGTTGCTGCTGGTGCCGCGTGAAGCCCCCTATTCCGAGATCCATCTGGAACACATGCTCAAGCTGACCCGGATGGGCGCGGTGGTGGTGCCGGCCAGCCCGGGGTTCTATCAGCGTCCGCAGACGGTGGAAGAGATGGTCGACTTTATCGTTGCCCGTCTGCTGACCCAGCTGGGCTTCGAGCAGACGTTGCTGCCGCGCTGGGGCGAGATGATGCTCTGACCCAGCTTTACTTTAGATTGTGTAGATTGTGGGAGCGCACTCCGTGCGCGAAGATGTTGAAGCCTTGCTGCCCACGCGGCGGACAGGCCGGATGCATTGTCCATCTCCAATTATTACAATAGCCGCGTTTTCATTCTGACCGAGAGCCCCATGTCCAATATTCTCGCCCTGGATACGTCCACAGACGCCTGTTCCGCCGCTCTGCTGCTGAATGGCAAATTGCTTCAGCGTTTCACAATCGAGCCTCGTCGTCACACTCATTTGATCTTACCCATGGTAGAAGAGCTGCTGGCTGAGGCCGGAATTGCACTCAAGGAGCTGGATGCCATCGCCTTTGGACGTGGTCCGGGCTCTTTTGCGGGCATTCGCATCGCCACTGGTGCGGCTCAGGGGCTGGCGCTGGCGGCGGATCTGCCGGTGGTGCCGGTTTCCACGCTGGAAGCCATGGCGTTTGCGGCCGATGATGCGACGGGTGACTATCTGCTGACGGCGCTGGATGCGCGCATGGACGAGGTCTACTGGTGTGCCTGGCAGCGGAAGGATGGCGAGCTGCAGCGACTGGTGGAGGAGCAGGTCTGCGCTCCTTCCGGGGTATTCTTGCCGGAGTCGGTTGCCAGCGAGGCATTGGTTGCGCTGGGAAGCGGATGGCGCTACCGGGATCAAATGGCTTCAGCCTTGAGTGAGCGTATCGGGCAGTGCAGTACAGACGTCTACCCTCAAGCCGAGGCGATGGCGCGTCTGGCTGCTGCCTCGGTGGCTCGGGGTGAAGTCATTGCGCCGGATGAGGCGCGGCCGGTTTACCTGCGTGACCAGGTAGCCTGGAAGAAAAAGGATCAACAGTGAGTTTCAGCGAATGGATACATACGGTTATCCTGGCGGTTATTCAGGGATTGACCGAGTTTCTGCCGATCTCCAGTTCGGCGCACCTGATCTTGCCATCCCAGTTGCTGGGCTGGCCTGACCAGGGGCTCGCCTTCGATGTGGGCGTGCACGTCGGTACCCTGATGGCGGTGATTTTCTATTTCCGCCAGGAGCTGGTGACCATGGCGCGCGCCTGGATACGCTCGCTGGGCGGGCATACCGATGCCGAAGGGCGTCTGGCCTGGCTGGTCATTCTGGCTACGTTGCCGGCTCTGGTGGCGGGCTTCCTGTTTGAAGGACTGGTTGACCACTACGGGCGCTCCATCCTGGTGATTGCGGCCACCACACTTATTTTCGGGGTGTTGCTGGCCTGGGCCGATGCGCGGCGAACCGAGCAGCGTAAAACCGAAGGCCTTGGCGTGCGTGACGCCTGCATGATCGGTCTGGCGCAGGCGCTGGCGCTGATTCCAGGCACATCTCGCTCGGGTATCACTATCACGGTGGCGCTGATGCTGGGGTTTGACCGCCAGACGGCGGCGCGTTTTTCGTTTCTGCTGTCGATCCCGGTCATTCTGGGCGCCGGCTCATTGAAAGGGCTTGAACTCTATCAAGAAGGGAAAGGCACTCACTGGCTGCAAGTCGGTTTCGGCACTTTGATCGCTGGTCTCAGCGCGCTGGCTTGTATCCATCTGTTTCTTAAATGGCTTGACCGGGTTGGCATGAAGCCGTTCGTGATTTATCGCCTGCTGCTGGGCGTGCTGCTGTTGGCGGTCTATTTCGTCGATCCGGGGAGCGTCTCGTGACCCTGGCCGTGGGATGGGCAAGGCCCGAAGATGTAGTTCGGGCCGAGGTGCTGGCGCAGCGCCTGCAGTTGCCGCTGGTGGAGCAGCCCGACCTGGCTCAGGCTGAACCCTGGGGCCAGGTGCTACTGGTCGCTGATGGAGAGGTATCGCTCTGTGCCACCGGGCGCAAGCGTCCCGGGCCGGTGAAGGCTGACTTCACCGGCGGCGCGGTGGCGCACCGGCGTCAGTTCGGTGGCGGTACAGGGCAGCTGATCGCCAAGGCCTGCGGCATCAAGGGCGGCATACGGCCGTCGATTCTGGATGCCACGGCGGGGCTGGGGCGGGATGCCTTCGTGCTGGCGACGCTGGGATGCCGGGTGCATATGCTCGAACGCTCGCCGGTGGTGCATGCGCTGCTGGAATCCGGGCTGGAACAGGCTTGGGACGCTGGCGAGCTGGACGAGATCCTGGGTCGGATGTCGCTGGAACAGGCGGATGGGCGCCAGTGGCTCGAGCAGTGCCCTGCTGAGCTGGCACCGGATCTGGTCTATCTTGACCCGATGTTTCCGCACACGGACAAGAAGGCGCAGGTGAAGAAGGAAATGCTGGCGTTTCGGGAGCTGGTCGGCTATGACAGCGACGACCGGGAACTGCTGGCCGCAGCGTTAAAGCTGGCGCGTTATCGGGTGGTGGTGAAACGTGCGCGCAAGGCCCCGGCCATAGAGGGACCTGCGCCGATATATACCGTCGACGGCAAGTCCAGCCGTTATGATATCTATGCGCTGAAAGCGCTGGGCAGCGACTGACCGTTGTTTTGGCAGGACCGTTGGCCTTGGATGCCAGGGATCAGTAGTGAGGGGGCGCCTCGTCGGCAGCGGGGGCGTCGCCCGCAGAGCCCAGCTCGCGCAGCTGTACATTCAGGATCTTGACCATTCGAGTCAGTCGCTCGATATCCATCTCCTGCTTGGCGACCATGTCGCTCAGCTTGTCGATGGCATCCTCCTGGAAGGCGATACGGGATTCCAGCTCGGCAAGGGTCTCGTGATCGGCCATGTTCAGTCTCCTTCCAATCGGGTGATATGTGCCTGCAGCATAGACGATCGCGTGCTTGACGAAAAGGTGCGTGCTGCTTAAGCCGTTGAAAAAAAATGGCGGATACAGTATATCTGCTCAGTTAGTGCGCGGTTGATCGACCATTGGCGCACCTTCACCATCAATATCTTCGTTAATAATAGAGAAATATCCATGAGCGGTAATCAGCTAATCAAGAGTGTACTGGCCAGTGTGCTGGCCGCGTTTATTATTCCTTTCCTGCTGCAAAAAGTCGCTGCCATCGAAATCGGGTTTGATCCGCTGGTTCTGGCAGTAGTCGCCGTGGTGGTTTTCATTGTCACCCTGGCCGCCGCCTGGCAGCCGAGCGGTATGACACCGGCTGTCAAGGCGGTACCTGTTCAGTCGGCGGCTGATGTTGAGAGCGACGATGCCAACGACACCCGTGAGCTTGGGGTCGTCAAATGGTTCAATGTATCCAAGGGCTTCGGTTTCATCACCCGTGATAACGGCGACGATGTCTTTGTTCACTTCCGTAATATCCGCGGCCGTGGCCATCGTTCCCTGAACGAAGGTCAGCAGGTGCGTTTCAGCGTGCGTGAAAGCGACAAGGGACTTCAGGCCGAGGACGTTTCCATCGTCCACGGATAATCCCCCCCGGCCGGCACGCCCTGTGCCGGCCAACTTCTCCTCTGCCTGCTTTATACCTGCCCGCGTCATGCGTCGATTGCCTTGCTCCCACGATTCTTTGATAGACTGAGATTGTATGAAAACGGGAGATGGATATGTTCGTTGTTGCAAACAGAATTATGGTGAATCCGGGGTATGAAGAGGCGTTCGCCGAACGTTTCCGCCAGCGGGCCGGTCAGGTTGAACAGCAGCCCGGTTTTGTGCGCCTGGAGGTGATGCGACCGGTCAACGAGGGTTGCCCCTGGGTGGTGATGACCCACTGGCGTGACAAGGGGGCCTTCGAGGCCTGGGTCGCCTCGGACGATTTCAAGGCGGCGCACCGTGAACAGTCGCTGCCGAAGGAAGCTTTCGGGGCCGGTGGCGGTCTGGAGATGCACGAAGTGGAAATTCAGGCCTGAAACCGCTGGGAACAGGCGGCGATCAGGCCGCCAGGGGAGCGGGGTTACTGAGTACGCAGCGCTGGGTCTGGCGGGCGTTGGTACGCTCCGCTCTGATTCCCCTGTTGCTGGTTGAAACCCTTCTGGTAGGGGTTTACCTGTTTTCCAGCGGCTATATCCGCGAGGCCAATATCGAGCTGCTGCACAACCAGGCGGATGAGCAGCTGGTCAACACGGCGCGCCTCGAGGTCAATGTCATCAATGAGCAGGTGCAGTCGATCACCGGGCTGGTCGAGATTTACCGTCAGGCCGTGAAGCGAGCCCTGGTCTTGCCCTTGCCGGATGACAGTGTCGGGCATTATGTGCGCAATGCCGAGGGGGTGCTGTACAGCCCGGTCGACGATGGTCGTGCGGCCTCTTTCTACTCGGCCATAACACCGGTCGAGCGTCAGGATATGGGCAAGGTCTACCGGCTGGAAGCGCTGGACCCGATGATGCTGGACATGATGCGTACCCACGCGATGGTCAACGCCATCTATTTCAATAGCTGGGATGGTTATATCCGCAATTATCCCTGGTTTGATACGCCGGCTCAGTACGCGCCCGATTACAGGGCGGCGGATTACCCGTTCTACTATGCTGCTGATGCGGTACACAACCCTGAGCGTGCCGTGGCCTGGACGGATGTCTATGTGGACCCGGCGGGGCTGGGCTGGATGACCTCGGCGGTTGCGCCGGTCTATCGGGGTGACTTCCTGGAGGGGGTGGTGGGTGTGGATATCACCGTGGCCACCATCGTCAAACAGATCCAGCAACTGGATATTCCCTGGCAGGGCTATGCGGTGCTGATCAACCGTCAGGGCACGATCATGGCCCTGCCGCCACGCGGCGAACGAGACTTCGGGCTGGAAGAGCTGACCGCCTTCAACTACAGCGAGGGGATATCCGGCGAAAACTTCAAGCCGGAGCGTTTCAATATTCGGCGTCGGTCGGATACGGCGGCATTGGCTGATAGGATGCTGGCAGAGCCCGATGGTCAGGGGATTCTGGTGCTGAACGGTCAGACCAAACGTGTTGCCTGGCGCGAGGTCGATACGGCCGGCTGGCAGCTGTTGACCATTGTCGATGAGGCGGCGATCTACCGTTCCGCCGATGAGTTGGCGCGCCATTTTCGCACCATCGGTTACCTGTTGATTCTGGGGCTGGTGCTCTTTTATCTGCTGTTCTTTGCCTATACCTGGCGTCGCTCCGTCTGGCTCAGTCGGGCGATCTCGGCGCCGCTGGCGACGCTCAATCGAGTGTTGTCGGAGATCGGGCAGGAACGCTATGACCAGCCTCGGCTCGGGTTCAAGCTGCAGGAGCTGCAGCAGAGCGCCGATGCCGTGGTTAAAATGGGGGCAACGCTGGGGCTGGCCAACCGGGCCAAAAACCGCTTTCTGTCCAGCATCAGTCATGAGCTTAGGACGCCGCTGACGTCGATCATCGGCTTTGCTCAGCTGGCGCAGGCCAGTGGTCGTCTCGATGAGCATGAGCGTGCCTGTGTCGATGAAATTCTCAGCGCTTCCGAGCACCTGCTGCGCCTGATCAACGATGTGCTCGACCTGGCTCAGGTACAGGCGGACCAGGTTCATGTGCATCCGGAATCCCTCTGCCTGGCGGAGCCGGTCGATGCCAGTTTGCGCATGGTGGCACCCCAGGCCGCCGAAAAGTCGGTTCAGTTGTGCCCCTTCCGGCAGGGACGAGAACTGAGTGTTTGGGCCGATGCCAACCGGCTGAATCAGGTGCTGCTTAACCTGCTGTCCAATGCGATCAAATACAATCAGTCGGGTGGGCAGGTGTGGGTGGAATGTACGGAGCAGGAGGGCAGGGTACGGATCAGCGTGGTCGATAGCGGAACCGGCATCAGTCCGGAACTGCAACAGGAGCTGTTCCTGCCGTTCAACCGGCTGGGTTACGAGACCAGCAATATTCCGGGGACCGGTATTGGCCTGAACATCAGCAAGCAACTGGTTGAACTGATGGGGGGGCGCATCGGTTGCGACAGCCAGCCGGGGCAGGGCTCGACCTTCTGGGTCGAGCTGCCGCAGCCGGCGCCCGCTCAGGGCTGAGACGCTCGCTTGGTTCGGGCCGTGGCCGGTGCGCTGGTGGGGTCTTCGGGCCAGGGGTGCTTGGGATAGCGTCCCTTCATCTCCTTGCGTACTTCGGCATAGCTGCCGCGCCAGAAACCGGCCAGATCCTGGGTCACCTGCAGCGGGCGCTGCGCCGGTGACAGCAGGTGCAGAGTGACCGGTGCGTTGAAGCCCAGCACCGGCGTGTCGGTGCAGCCGAACATCTCCTGCAGCTTCACCGCCAGCACCGGCGGCGTTTGGCTGTAGTCGATTCTGATGTGAGACCCCGAAGGCACCTGAATGCGCTCCGGCGCCAGGCGGTCCAGCTCCTGCTGCAGCGCCCAGTCCAGGCAACTGCGCAGGATGGCCGCCATATCCAGGCGGGCAAAGTCGCTGCCCTTGTTGATCCCGTCCAGCCAGGGCATCAGCCATTCCTCCAATGACTTCAGCAGAGCCTCATCCGACAGGTCGGGCCAGCGGTGCGGTTCGGGGTCGTGGCGGCGTACAAACGCCAGCCGTTGGCGCAGCCGCTCGGAGGCTTCATCCAGAGGTAGCAGTGACATCCCCTTGCGGCGCACCCAATCGATCAGGGCGGCGGTTTTACGCTCGGGGTCGAGGCTGGTTGCGGAAGCCCTGCGCAGCACCAGCTGGCCAACCCGGGTGCGTTGCTCGGCGACCAGGCGGTCCTGCTGCGGATCCCACTCGATTACCTGTTCGGTCTGCCGAAGGTCGGCCAGCAGGGTATCGAACAGCGCAGGCTCCAGTAGTGCCGCCAGGCGGATCTGGTCGGTGGCGCTGTCCTGGCGGCTGCTCAGTGACGCCACGGCAAGCCAGTCGTACCGGCTAAGCCGGTCCTGCTCGGACAGTCTAGCACCACGCCCTTGGCTGAGGCGGTATTGGCCCGGCTGACTGTCACGCTTGCGCGCGATACGGTCGGGGTAGGCGCAGGCAATCAGGTATCCGGGGGCTGAACCCGATGGCAGTGTCTGCGTTGTAGCAACTGGCGTATCAGGGCACAGCTGTCGGTACTGCTGCGCCAGCCGGTGCAGCCGGTTGCCCTGACCGCGCCCGCCCTGTTGCTGCAGCCACTCCAGCCGCTGCTGCAGATCGGCCTGTGGCGTATTCAACGGATCACGTTCCGACAGCAGGGCGGCCAGATTGGAGGCCAGCTCGATCAGCCCCTGTTCGGCCCCGCACAGTAGCATATGGGCGAGGCGCGGATGGGCCGGCAGACCGGCCATCTGCTGGCCGCGAAGCGTCAGTCGGAACTGTCCCGGAGCCGGGGATTCGATGGCGTCCAGTTGCTGCAGCAGGTCCAGGGCCTGGTTGTAGGCGGCGGTTGGCGGCGGGTTCAGCCAGCAGAGTTCGGTCGGATCGTTGACGCCCCACTGCAGCAGCTGCAGGGCCAACGGCGCCAGGTCGGCGTGCAGGATCTCGGCGGGTGTCTGTGGTTCCAGCTGCGCCTGCTGCTGTTCCGACCAGAGGCGGTAGCAGATGCCGGGCCCCAGGCGTCCGGCACGACCGGCACGCTGGGTTGCTGCGGCTGCCGACACCCGCGTGGTCAGCAGACGAGTCATGCCGCTGCCTGGGTCGAAACGGGCCTGACGGCTGAGACCGGCGTCGATCACCACTTCTATTCCTTCGATGGTCAGGCTGGTTTCGGCAATTGCCGTGGCCAGCACCACCTTGCGCTGGCCAGGCTCGGGCGCGGCGATGGCGCGCTGCTGTTCACTCAGCGGCAGGTCGCCGTAGAGCGGGGTGATCAGTCGGTTCGGGTCGGCCGGCAGACTGTTATCCAGCAGCTGCATCACGCGGCGGATTTCGCGTTGTCCGGGCAGGAACACCAGCTGGCTGCCGCTGTGCATGTCCAGCGCCTGGCGTATACGGCTGGCCACCCGCTCCTCGATCGGGCTGTCGGTGCGGCTGGGGGCTGAATAGATCAGCTCGACCGGGTGGGCGCGGCCCTCGCTGCGCAGTACCGGTGCGCCGTCGAGCAGTGCAGACAGGGCGGCGCCGTCCAGCGTGGCCGACATCAGCAGCAGTTTCAGCGGCGGGCCTTCGCGCAGCAGCTCGCGTCCCTGCAGGGCCAGCGTCAGGCCGGTATCGGCATCCAGGCTGCGCTCGTGGAATTCGTCGAAAATGATCAGGCCGATGCCTTCAAGCCCCGGGTCGTCCTGCAGCATGCGGGTCAGGATGCCTTCGGTGACCACTTCGAGGCGGGTGGCGGCACTGACTCGGCTTTCCAGACGAATGCGATAGCCGACCCGTTGACCGACCGGCTCGCCCAGCTGTTCCGCCAGCCGTTGTGCCGCCGCCTTGGCCGCCAGTCGACGTGGTTCCAGCAGCAGAATCTTCTGTGCGCCCAGCCAGGGCTGATCCAGCAGCGTCAGTGGTACGCGGGTGGTCTTGCCCGCGCCGGGGGGCGCTTCGAGAATCAGTTCGTCATGTTGGCTGAGGACCCGGCGTATGGGATCCAGCAGAGCGTCGATCGGCAGGGGCTGAGGCTTGGTCATGGGCGATTATGGCTGGTGCAGAAAAGCGCTCACTCTAGCAGAAACCGGCGGCTTGCGCTGAGCCTGTCGGGTCCTGGATATCGGTTGCGTGTATCAGTTCGCTATTACATTCGCTTGCTGTATGATGACGAAAAACGGCTTCCAGAGGCCGGTCGTACAAGCGCAGTGACAAGGGTGGATAGGTTGCAATACGTACATGAAAGCCGGCGGTTGCCAGTGGGGGCCTCGCCATGCTGGTGATGATCGATAATTTCGACAGCTTTACCTGGAATCTGGTGCGTTATTTCGAGGAGCTGGGAGTCGAGGTCCAGGTGTATCGCAACAACGCCATTACGCTGGAGCGGATCGAATCGTTGCAACCGGATCAACTGGTGATCTCGCCCGGCCCCTGCACCCCCAATGAGGCAGGCATCTCGCTTGCCGCGATTGAGCACTTTGCCGGCAAATTGCCGATTCTCGGGGTTTGTCTGGGCCATCAGAGCATTGGCCAGGCGTTTGGTGCCGAGGTCGTGCGTGCCCGTCAGGTGATGCATGGTAAAACGTCGATGATCGAGCATTCAGGCGTGGGTGTGTTTAAAGGGCTTGAACGGCCGCTGGAAGTGACCCGCTATCATTCGCTGCTGCTGCGCCCCGAAACCCTGCCCGACTGTCTGGAAGTGACCGCCTGGAGCACCGACGACCGGGGGGAACCGGATGAAATCATGGCGATTCGGCACCGGGAACTGGCGATTCAGGGGGTGCAGTTCCACCCCGAATCGGTACTGACCCGTCAGGGCCATCAGCTGCTGGACAACTTTCTGCAGCAAGTCTAACCCGTTATTCACAGGAGACACGGAATGAATATTCAGCAAGCGTTGGCCCGCGTGGTCGACCATATCGACCTCAGCCGTGAAGAAATGGTCGATGTCATGCGCCAGGTGATGACCGGGCAGTGCAGTGAATCCCAGGTGGCGGGTTTCCTGGTCGGGTTGCGCATGAAGAGCGAATCGATCGAAGAGATTACCGGTGCGGCTCAGGTAATGCGCGAACTGGCCACGCCGGTGCGTCCCGAGAAAGGCCCTTTGGTCGATATCGTCGGCACCGGCGGCGATGGCGCCAACCTGTTCAACGTCTCCTCCGCCAGTTCCTTCGTGGCGGCGGCCTGCGGTGTGTATGTCGCCAAGCATGGTAACCGTGGCGTGTCCTCCAAGAGCGGCAGTGCCGATCTGCTGGAAAAGGCCGGTATCAACCTGGATCTGAGCGCTGATGAAGTCGCCCGTTGCATCGACGAAGTCGGTGTCGGTTTCATGTTCGCACCCGGCTATCACGGCGCCATGAAGCATGCGATTGGCGCTCGTCGCGAATTGGGGATGCGGACTCTGTTCAACATCCTCGGCCCGATGACCAACCCGGCGGGCGCCAAGCGCGAAGTGATCGGTGTATTCACCAAAAAACTCTGCCGTCCCATGGCGGAAGTGATGCAGCAACTGGGGGCCGAGCACATCATGGTAGTGCATGCCGATGATGGTCTGGACGAGATCAGTCTGGCGACCCATACCCATGTGGCTGAGCTGAAGGATGGCGAGATCCGTGAATACCGAATTTCCCCGGAGGAGCTGGGTATCGACAGCCAGAGTCTGATCGGGCTGGTGGTCGACAGCTCGGACGAGTCGCTGGCGCTGATCAAGGCGGCGCTGAGCAACAGCGACGAGCCGGCGGCCTGCAAGGCGGCGGCGATGGTGGCGTTGAATGCAGGTGCGGCGATCTACCTTGGTGGCCAGGCCGATAGCCACAAGGCCGGTGTTGCGCGTGCGCTGGAGGTAATCGCATCCGGTGCCGCACTGAACAAACTGGAACAGCTGGCCGCATTCAGCCAGCAACTGGAGCAGGGCAAGTGATGAGCGATACCCCGACCATTCTGAAAAAGATTATCGCGCGCAAGCACGAAGAGGTGGCCGAGCGCAGTGCACAGGTCTCCATCGATGACCTCAAGGCCCGGATTGCTCGCCAGCAGGGTGGAAGCACCGACCCGCGCGGCTTTGTCGCCAGCCTGGAGCGAGCCCTGTCCGAGGGCCGTGCCGCCGTGATTGCCGAGATCAAAAAGGCCAGCCCGTCCAAGGGCGTGATCCGCGATCCTTTCGTGCCGGCCGAGATCGCGCCGGGCTATGAGGCGGGCGGCGCCAGCTGTCTGTCGGTGCTGACCGATGTGGACTTTTTCCAGGGCTCAGATGAGTACCTGCAGCAGGCGCGTGCCGCCTGTTCGCTGCCGGTGATCCGCAAGGATTTCATCGTCGACCCCTACCAGATCTATGAAGCGCGCGCCCTGGGTGCGGACTGTATCCTGTTGATCGTGGCCGCGCTCAGTGATCAGCAGCTGGCGGACCTGACGGCGTTGACCCATGAACTGGGCATGGACGTGCTGATCGAGGTGCACAATGAAGCGGAACTGCAGCGTATTCTGCCGCTCAACACCCGTCTGATCGGCATCAACAATCGCGACCTGCACACCTTCGAGGTAAGCCTGGATAACACCTTCAGGCTGCTGGGCCTGATTCCGGAAGACCGCATCGTGGTGACGGAAAGTGGTATCCTTACGCCTGAAGATGTCGCCGCCATGCAGGCGCGCCAGGTCAATGCTTTCCTGATCGGCGAAGCGTTCATGCGCGCCGAGGACCCGGGGCGTACCCTGGCCGATTTTTTTGCAGCGGCGCAGACGGTCAACTAACCTGATTAGAGATACATCGAATGAGTATGAGTGTCAGCGTCAACTGGGACGGTGATGATCGCTTCAAGGCGACCACTGGTTCCGGTTTTGACATCGTTATCGACAAGGATCTGCAGCAGGGCCCGCGCCCGATGGAGCTGATGCTGGCTGGTCTGGGTGGCTGCACCAGCGTTGATGTGGTTGGCATCCTGCGCAAGGCGCGCCAGGATGTGGTCAACTGCGTGGCCGAGATCAATGCCGAACGCTCCGACGAGGTGCCTTCGGTGTTCACCGAGATCCACGTCAAGTTCATCGTCAGCGGCCGCAAGCTGCGCGAAGCCGCCGTGGAACGTGCGGTTCGCCTGTCGGCCGAGCAGTACTGTTCGGCATCGCTGATGCTGGAGCGCGGTGGCGTCAAGATCAGCCACAGTTTCGAGATCGTCGAAGTCGAGTAATTGCTCGAATTCGGCTTGTGTTCGTGAGGGCGTGACTGTAAGATGTTGCGTCCTTTTATTTGTTCAACTCCTTGCTTTCAACCATTCGCATGCGGCGAGTGGTTTGGAGGCTGTGAAACCGTAAGGAGCAAAAATGCGTCATTACGAAATCGTATTCCTGGTTCACCCGAACCAGAGCGAGCAGGTTCCGGCGATGGTCGAGCGCTACAAGGCGCTGATCGAAGGTGCTGAAGGTACTATCCACCGCCTGGAAGACTGGGGCCGTCGTCAGCTGGCTTACCCGATCAACAACGCGCACAAGGCACACTACGTGCTGATGAACGTTGAAGCGACTCAGGACGTAATGGACGAACTGTCCAGCATGTTCCGCTACAATGATGCCGTTCTGCGTAACATGGTGATCCGTTGCAACGAAGCGGTCACTGAAGATTCTCCGATCAAGGCTGCAGAATCTCGCGAAGAGCGCAAGCCGCGTCGCGAAGAGCGTTCAGAGCAGAAGCAGGAAAAACCTGCTGAAGAAAAATCTGAAGCTGCTGCAGAGTAATCACTAACCTATTTTTGGAGAAATTCAGATGGCACGTTTTTTCCGTCGTCGCAAGTTCTGCCGTTTCACCGCTGAAGGCGTCAAGCAGATCGATTACAAAGATCTGGACACCCTGAAAGGCTACGTCACTGAAACCGGCAAAATCGTTCCGAGCCGTATCACTGGTACCAAGGCACGCTACCAGCGTCAGCTGGCGACCGCTATCAAGCGCGCTCGCTACCTGGCTCTGCTGCCGTACACCGACAGCCACGACGTTTAAGCGTCGGCTGATACAGCCGGAGGCCAGACATTACAGGTGTCTGGCCCAATAAGATTAATGCTGTGAATATCCTGTGGGTATACGCAGCCAGGATTCAAACTGCAGCCTTTGCAGAACAAGAGGTTTTACGAGATGGAAGTTATTCTGCTCGAAAATATCGGTAAGCTGGGTCAGCTGGGCGACAAAGTATCTGTTAAGTCAGGCTTTGGTCGTAACTACCTGATCCCTCAGGGTAAAGCCGTACCGGCCACCGCTATCAACGTTGCACAGTTCGAAGAGCGTCGTGCTGAGCTGGAAAAAGCCGCTGCTGACAAGCTGGCGAACGCTGAAGCCCGTGCTGAGCAGCTGAACGAACTGGAACTGTCTCTGGTCACCAAAGCCGGTGATGAGGGCAAACTGTTCGGTTCTATCGGTACTCGCGACATCGCTGAAGCACTGTCTTCTGCCGGTGTTGAAGTCGACAAGAGCGAAGTTCGTCTGCCGGAAGGCGCTATCCGCCACATCGGTGAGTTCGACGTTGACATCCAGGTTCACCCGGAAGTTACCGCTACTATCAAACTGGTTATCGCTGGCGAGTAATCCCCGCCTGACAGCCGGTTCAGAAAAAGCACCGCGTGGTATACTGCGCGGTGCTTTTTTTATGTACAGAATGTACGGTATGCCGTGAGCGCAGGACGCGCTGGAGCGGCGATGTACAGGACGTACAGTATTCCGCGCGGTGCGCGGATACCCACTGCATTCGCTTTGCTCATGGGCAGACTCTGCACATGAGCGGGGATTGACCCTCCTTTCCACAACCCGCAAGAGGTAATTCAGCGATGGACATGGCCGACCTGAATGACGACGCCCTGGATACGATCAAGCAGCCGCCGCACTCGATCGAAGCCGAGCAATCGGTACTGGGCGGCCTGATGCTGGATAACAATACCTGGGATACGGTGTCCGAGGTGTTGCTGGAGGATCAGTTCTACCGTCCGACCCACCGTATGATCTTCCGCACCATGCAGAAGCTGATCGACGATGGCCGACCGATCGACGTGGTGACCCTCTCCGAGGAGCTGGACCGCACCGCCGAGCTGGAGCAGGCCGGGGGGCTGGAATATCTGGTTTCGCTGGCGCGCAATACGCCAAGCACGTCCAATATTCGCGCCTATTCCGAGATCGTGCGCGATCGCTCCCTGTTGCGGCAGATGATCAGCGTGGCCAACGAAATCGCCGACAGCGCCTTTCATCCGGGTGGGCGAGCGTCTGACGAGATCCTCAACGAAGCCGAACAGAAGATCTTCCAGATCGCCGAGGATCGGCCCAATCAGGGCGGACCTGAACCGGTCAATCCGCTGCTGAAAAGGGCGGTGGATCGTATCGATGAACTGTTCAACAACGCCGATGCCCTGACCGGCGTGACCACCGGTTTCGATGACCTTGATGACCGTACCGGCGGCCTGCAGAAGTCGGACCTGGTGATCGTGGCGGCACGTCCTTCCATGGGTAAAACCACCTTCGCCATGAACCTGGTGGAGAACGCGCTGATGGCCACCGAGCGGCCGGTGCTGGTGTTCTCGCTGGAGATGCCCGCTGATCAGCTGGTGACGCGTATGCTGTCGTCGCTGGGTCGCATCAACCAGACCAAGGTGCGTAACGGTCAGCTCGAAGAGGACGACTGGCCGAAGTTGACCACGGCGGTCAACATGCTCAAGAACAAGCCGCTGTTCATCGATGACCAGCCCGGCATCAGTCCCAACGAGATGCGTACCCGTGCCCGCCGTATCGTGCGTGAGCACGGCGACCTGGCGATGATCATGGTCGACTACCTGCAGCTGATGACGCTGAAGACCGGCAAGAGCGAGGGGCGTACCCAGGAAATCTCCGAGATCTCGCGCTCACTGAAGGCGCTGGCGAAGGAGATGAATTGTCCTGTTATTGCCCTGTCGCAGCTGAACCGAAGCCTGGAGCAGCGGCCCAACAAGCGCCCGGTCAACTCCGACCTGCGTGAATCGGGCGCCATCGAGCAGGACGCCGACGTGATCATGTTCATCTACCGTGACGAGGTGTACAACGAGGACAGCCCGGACAAGGGCGTGGCCGAGATCATCATCGGCAAACAGCGTAACGGTCCCATCGGCTCGGTGCGGCTGGCGTTCATCGGCAAGTACACCCGTTTCGAGAACCTGGCCCACGGCGCCTACGACTACAGCTCGGACGAGTAGGTCTGATGCTCAGGATTCCCTGAGCATCTTGTTGCGAAAGCTTTCCGGCACGGTCTGTACCTTGCGCTCGTTGTAATCGAAGAACACGATGCCGGTCTTGGCGTGGGCGATCTCCACCGCCGTGTCCTTGTTGCTGAGCAGGTAGTAGAGGTCGCAGCCGTACTTGTTGAAGTCGGCCACGGTGACGTCGACCTGCACCCGGTCGCCATGAAAGCCTTCCGCCTTGTAGACGATGGCGGAGTCGGACATGATGATGCTGGCCCCCTCCACGTCAAACTCGGTGTAGTGGTAGTGCTTGAGAAAGCGCAGCCGAGCTTCATGTACCATCGACAGTACGGCGTCGTTGCCCATATGGCCGCCGTAGTTGATATCGCTGATCCGGACCGCCAATTCGGTGCTGAACAGATAGTTGTCCGGCATCTCCAGTTTGATTCGTGCCATAGCTACGGGCTCCTTCCAAATTACTCGCCAGTCACGCCTGGGTTGAGTCCAGGGCCTGGATCACATCGACCATGGCGCCGGTCAGGGTCGCCAGGTCCTCATCACTCATAATATACGGCGGCATCACATAGACAAGCTTGCCGAAGGGACGCACCCAGATGCCACGCTCGACGAACATCGGTTGTACCTCGGCCAGATTGACCGGTTGGTGGCGCTCGATGACACCGATCGCGCCCAGTACCCGCACATCAGCCACGGACGGCAGCTCGCGTGCCGGCTCCAGCCCACGCTTGAGTCCCGCCTCCAGTCGCTTCACCTGGCGTTGCCAGTCCATCTCTTCGAGCAGGGTCAGGCTTTCCAGCGCGACGGCACAGGCCAGCGGGTTGGCCATGAAGGTGGGGCCGTGCATGAAGCAGCCGGCACCGCCGGAGGAAATGGTTTCGGCGATCTCGGCGGTGGCCAGAGTTGCGGCCAGGGTCATGTAGCCGCCGGTCAGGGCTTTGCCGACGCAGAGTATATCCGGGCTGATGTCGGCGTGATTGCAGGCGAACAGCTCGCCGCTGCGGCCGAAGCCGGTGGCGATCTCGTCGGCGATAAGCAGTACTTCGTGGCGGTCACAGAGGTCACGTGCCCGGCGCAGCCATTCCGGCGAATAGAAACGCATGCCGCCGGCACCCTGGACCACCGGCTCCAGAATCAGCGCGGCCAGCTCGTCCTGATGCTCGCTCAGCAGCCGTTCCAGTTCGACGATATCGCCGGGATCGAACCGACCGCCAAAGGGGGTCTCCGGACGCGGCGCAAACAGCTGCTGTGCCAGCACGCCGCTGAACAGCTCGTGCATGCCGTTGACCGGGTCGCACACCGACATGGCGCCGAAGGTGTCGCCGTGGTAGCCGTTGCGGATACTGAGCATGCGCTGCTTGCCGGGTTTGTCGCGGGCGTGCCAGTACTGGATCGCCATTTTCAGCGCCACTTCCACGGCGACGGAGCCGGAGTCGGCGATAAATACCCGCTGCAGCGGCTCCGGGGTCATCTCGACCAGCTTGCGCGACAGTTCTATCGCCGGAGTGTGGGTCAGGCCGCCGAACATCACATGGGCGGTGCGGTCGAGCTGCGCCTTGGCGGCGGCATTCAGGCGGGGGTGGTTGTAACCATGCACCACCGACCACCAGGAGGCCATGCCGTCGATCAGCTCACGGCCATCGCTCAGCTTGATGCGCACCCCGGATGCCGATTCGACCGGGTACATGGCCGGCGGGTTGATCATCGATGAATAGGGGTGCCAGATGTGCTGGGAATCAAAGGCCAGCAGTTCTGCATTGGGGCCGCTCATCATGGGGGCTGACTCCTCGTGGATGGGTGAGGGGCCTCATTAGAGCGGTCTTTGTCGATAGACGCAAGTCGGCTCAGGCGGTCTCGACCCGGTTGCGCCCCCGGCTCTTGGCCTGATACAGCGCCTTGTCGGCACGGCTGAGGGCGGCGGAGGTGTCCGGGTCGTCGTTGTGCAGCAGGGTCAATCCGATCGACAGCGTCATCGGGATTTGCAGGCCTTCCGTCTGAGTCGGATGCTGCTCCAGGCACAGGCGTATGCGTTCGGCCAGGTGCTGGGCTCCCTGCAGATCGGTACCGGGCAGCAGCAGGGCGAACTCTTCTCCCCCCAGGCGGCCAAGAAGGTCGGTTTCGCGCAGGCAGTCACTGGCCAGGCGAGCAAAGTGCTTCAGCACATCGTCCCCGGCCTGGTGACCGTAATGGTCATTGATCTGCTTGAAGTGATCGAAGTCGATCATCATCAGGGCGCTTTCGTGCCGGAGGCGCTGGCTCAGGCGCTGCTCCTTGTGCAGGCGTTCGATGAAGGCGCGACGGTTGCACAGCTCGGTCAACGGGTCGGTGGTGGCCAGCCGTTCAAGCTTGCGCTCGTTTTCCTTGCGCTCGGAGATGTCGCGGAACACGGTGACCACTCCGGTGATCTTGCCGTTTTCGATCATCGGCCGGCTGGTGACCACCACCGGCAGCAGGTCGCCGGTGCGGGTGCGGAACAGCTCGTCGCCTTCGTAGCTTCTGCCGCTAAGAGCGGCTGTGAACAGGGGGCACCGGTCCAGTGGCAGGTTGCGGTTGTTAGTGTGGGAGTGGAGCAGGCGGTGAATATCGCCACTGTAAAGCCTCTCGGCATTAAAGCCGGTCAACCGCGAGGTGGCGCTGTTGACATACAGGGTGTGGCCCTTGGGATCGAGTACATAGATGCCTTCGCCCACGGCCTGACCGATCGCGTCCAGTCGCTGTTTCTGTTGCAGCACTTGCAGACGTTGCTGGTGCAGGCGTAGCAGTAGCCAGCCAAGCAGCAGGATGGCCAGCAGGCTGATGCTCAGATAGCCGGAGAACTCCCATTGAATACTGGTCAGCAGAGGCTCGGGGTGCAGGGCCAGGATATAGCCCCCGAGGCTGCCGTCGAAGCTGTAGACCGGGATGAAGGACGCGCTGTAACCCAGGCTCTGGTGATAGATTGCGAGCGCGAAATAGCGCCCGGCGGCCAGCTGCGATGACAGCTCATCCCGTGCCAACGCTGTCAGCAAGGCATCAAGCGGCAGGGGGGCATTATCCGATTGGGCCAGGTTACTGTCATCCAGTAGAAAGTCGTCGCTGATGATCGCCGGACGCAGCTGGCTGCGAAGCTCGCTGAAGCTGACATCTTCAACGGCCTTGCGCTGCAGCAGAAACAGAAAGGCCTGTCCGGGCGTGAGGTCGGCCAGGGTCTGGCTAATCTGCTGGAAGGAGACTCCGGTTTCCATGCTGCCGATCAGCTTGCCCTGGTCGAGCAGTGGGTGAACGAAGCGGAAGCCGATGAACAGCCGGCCCACTTCAAAGCCGTAGCGGGGAGCGGGCTGGGCCTGCATCTGTTGCAGTGACGGACGTACCCGCAGCAGGTTGTCGCCATGGATGCCGGGGGCATGGAAACGCAGGTAGCTGCTGCCGTCAGCGAGGTGAAACTGCCACTGATGGATTCCCCGGTTCTGGAGATCATGGTAGTCGGGCAGCAGTTGCTGATAGAGGGTCTCGCGCAGAATCTGCCGTTCCATGCCCTCCGTGTTGAAACCTGCCTCAAGCAGTGGCAGGAACTCGGGGCGTCGCAGCAGCCCGGTATAGAAAGTATCCATCGCCAGCGCATAGCGGTCCAGGCTGGCGTTATAGATGGTGTCCAGCAGCGTGACCGTGTGGTTCAGGTACTGCTGCTCCTTGTCCTTGCGGGTGTCGTTCAGAAAGAGCGCTATGCCGAGAAAAAGCCCCGCCAGAACCAGGATGTAGCTGATTCCTTTTGCTGTGGGCCTTTCCTTCGACATAAGCGGGTGTCCTGAAGTGGTGTAATTGGACGGTAGTTTAGTCTGGTTGAAACAGTTTACCGCTAACGACGGCACGGGTTGTTTTGATTAGTAGCAGGATAACAACAAAAGTGACAACGATCAGTGAAATCCAGCTCAATAACAGGAAGAACTCGTTACGGGTATTCAGCCACATGCTTTGGGTCGCGATCGAGAATGCGGCCAGCGGGAAGCTGTAGGCCCACCAGGACAGGTAGAACTGAATGCGCGAAAAGCGTGGCAGTTGCGTGAACAGCAGCAGGGTGATGAACAGGGCCGCGTAATAAAGAATGCGAGCGAAGTTATCCACCACGCCGTTGTTGAGCTGCAGGTAGGAGATGAAGCCGATGGCCGGGGGCGCAATCATGATGAACAGTGTCGGCAGCAGCTTCTCCGGCAGAGGGTCGTGAAACAGGATGCGGTTGAAGATCAGGGCCTTCAGCACCAGCCAGTAAAGCAGGCCGATGGCAAAGAAGAACCAGCTGGCCTCAATATAACCGTGCTGAACACCGGCGATCGGCGCGATGATGTTGCCGACGACGGGGATGAACCAGGCCGGCGTACTGTGCTGCACCTTGAAGCGGTCATGGTGAATCCACTGTGTCATCACATTCAATGTCAGCAGCAGGTGAATCGCGGCACCGCAGATCCAGAGGTAGTGTGACAGCGCCAGGGAGACTTCCAGGGTCGCGACCGACAGCAGCAGCAGGCTGATGGAGAAGGCGGGAAAGAAGCTGATCTGGATTGGATGCTTGAATTCGGCCATTACCTGCTCGCGGTAACGCAGCGCCTTGAACAGGTAGATGCAGGTGATGCTGAGCAGAACGCAGGCGGTGAACACCAGGAGTACGCGACTGACCAGTGGTTCGAGGCCCAGGCTGTGCGCTGCTTTCTGCCAACTCAGGGTCAACCCGCTCAAGCCCATGACGCTGGCGAAGAAGGCTACGGGGAAGTAAGGCAGCCAGGTGGCGACTCCGGTTGCGGCGGGGGATCGGTCCGGCATGGTGAATTCCTTTAGTTTAGTTTTTGCTTATATATTATGGCGCTGGAGCCTTTCTGCTGACAACCGGAATTTGTCTGCTCAGCGCAAATGTGGAAGTCCATTGGGTGCTGTTGCTGGCTTCGGGACCAGGGGGCGGCAAGATGCAACTTGCTCGCCCATATCTCAGGCTTCGGGGGTGGGGTCGATGCTGAGAACGTCGATCTGCTCACCGCCGATGCGGAAACGGATATTCCGGCCGTAAAGGCTGATGCCGTAAACCCGCTCGCTGTCCGCTTTCTTGTAGGCGGGGCGTGGATCGCAGCTGAGAATTTCTCCGATCTGGCGGGCCAGGGGCTGATTCAGGTCCCGGCTCAGTTGCGCGCAGGCCTGCTCTGCTTCAGGGCTGAACAAGACAGGCAGTTGCAGACGCTCGATCTTCGACGCCAGCGCAAATTCGGCATCCGGCAGACTGTCCGAGTAGGGCAGGTAGGGTTTGATGTCGAGAATGGGAGTGCCGTCGAGTAGGTCTGCTCCTTCGATATCCAGTCGCACACTGTCACCTTCACAACGAATGCCGGTCAGTCGGACACAGGACAGCCCTATGGGGTTGGGGCGAAAAGGCGAACGGGTGGCGAACACCCCCAGGCGCTGGTTGCCGCCCAGGCGTGGCGGTCGCACCGTGGGGCTCCAGCCCTTGTCAGCGGTGGCGCTGAACAGAAACACCAGCCAGATATGGGTACAGTGCTCCAGCCCCCGGACGGCATCCGCGCTTGCATAGGGGGGGACCAGCTCGACCTCGGCACGAATGGAGGCCAGTCCCGGCTGGCGCGGGATGCCGAATTTTTCGTCGAAAGGGCTGTGGATATAACCGATCGCCTGCATTGGAAACTGGGTTGGGTGGCTCATCTGTTGCTCTGCTCATCCGTTGGCACGGTAGTATATCCCATCACTCATGCTCCAGCAGGGCTGCCCTGGGCTGTACCGGGGTGGTGCTGCTCCAGTAGCGTGATGCTTTCTCCGCCTGCTCCGCCAGGCGGTGGATATGGCTGAGCGCATCAAGCAGCACTACCGAGTCGGCCGGTGTCAGCTGGCGGGAGATGGTCTGGTTCAACAGGCCGCTTTTGAGGTGCTGGTACTCGCGTTCCATCTCGCGCTTCATGTTATGTGTTTCATATCCCTGAGTGGCGAGGTCTTCGCGCACCTCACAGGCGTCAATCAGATGAATCACCGCCTGCTGATAGTCATGCACGCTGGAGCGAGTGCCTGAGTCCTGCAGCTGTTCGAATACCGGGTAGTATTCGGGCAGCCGGGCCGCCAGTCGTGCCATCTCGTTGAAGTAGCGGGCCACCCGCAGCGAGATTGGCAGGGTTTCACTGATCTCGACATTCAGGTTCTGCCGCGCCAGTTCCTGGTTGAACTCGCCGATCCGGCCGATCAGTTGGGTGAGGCTCTCATACTGCTGCTGCAACCGGTCGGCTGCGCCCCGTTCGGCGCTGATCGCCTCCCGTGACATCCGGCTGCAGATGCGGCTGACCCGAGCCAGCTCCATGTTGATCGCTTCCACGGCGAGGGAAGGAGTGGTCAGGATGTTGCTGTCCAGATAACGGGGTTTGGCCTCGCTTTCCTCCAGTGTACGGAAGCGTTTCTTCAGAAAATGCACCATGCGGTCGGTCAGCGGCCACATCAGCAGCACGCCGGCAATGTTGAACAGGGTGTGGAAGAGGGCCAGCAGGAAGACCAGGTCAAACGCTGTCGGATCCAGTTGGTTGAGCAGTCCGCCGAGGGCGACCAGCAGTACCAGCCCGACCAGGCCGGTGACCAGGTTGAACAGCACATGAGCCGCCGAGATCCGCTTGGCGTTGGGGGTCGCGCCGATGGCGGCCAGCAGGGCGGTGGTGGTGGTGCCTACGTTGGCGCCGATCACCAGTGCCGCGGCCGCCGCCAGGGAGATGCTCTCGGTATGCACCAGGGACAGCGCGATGGCGATGACCGCCGCCGAAGCCTGCATCAGGAAGGTCAGCGCTATGCCGGCGACGACGAAAAGCGTCAGTGCCAGAGGGCCAGCGCCGAGCTCGGCCAGGGGCACTGAATTGCTTAAACCATCGAAACCGGCGCGCAGGAAATCCAGGCCGATGAAGAAGATGCCGAAACCGGCGATGGCCGTGCCGATATGAGCGCGTCGACTGTTGCCGCCGCTGACCCTCAGCACCATACCGGCACCGATCAGCGGCAGAGCGAAGGCGCTGATCTTGAACTTGAAGCCGATCAGCGCCACCAGCCAGCCCACCATGGTGGTGCCGATGTTGCTGCCGTAGATAATGGACACCGACTGGGCCAGCGACAGCAGGCCGGCGTTGACGAAGCCGAGCGTGGCGACGGTGACGGCGCTGGACGACTGGACCAGGGCTGTTATCAGGGCGCCGGAGACAACCCCTTTCAGGCGCGACCCGGTGGCGTGTTCGAGTGCGGCCTTCAGTGATCGGCCGGCCGCCTGTTTGAGTCCGTTGGTCAGCAGCTGCATGCCCAGCAGGAACAGTCCTATGCCGCCAAACAGTTGCCCCAGCATTTCCAGTGTCATTCCCCAAGTATCTCCTTGTGTCTTTGCCACAAAATTAGCAGAGGGCGGGGGGCAGGTCGAGTAACTAGCTGTATCCGCGAAAGTTTTACCGGATCAGTACTCAACGGCGACCGACTTGATCAGCGCCCAGAGCGGCTGGCCCGGCTGCAGTTTCAGTTCGGTAAGCGCTCGGTGACTGATACTGACCGGCAGCAGATAATCGCCGAAACGCACCTGTATCCGTGGACGATCGCGGTCGGCCAGGTCGATGGCAACGACCACCACCGGCAGCTGGTTTTGCAGGCTGGTACCGCTCAGTGGCTGCAGTGACAGGGCGATATCCTCGGCCTGAAGGCTCAGGATCAGGGACGCGTCCAGCAGGTGATCGGTCCCGGCGATCCAGATCGGTGGCAGTTCAGGCGCGCAGGACACGGCGCTCATCCGATCGCGGGTATCTATTTGCGTCACCCGGCCTCTCAGCAGTGCCCGGCCGCCCAGTTGCGGCAGGGTGCCCGGTTGACCGAACAGCTGCAGGGGATCCCCTGCGGCCGCGACCTTGCCCTGTTGCAGACAGACCAGATGATCCGCCAGTCGCAGCACTTCATCGACGGCGTGGGTGACGTAGATGATCGGCAAGGCGTGGCGTTGCTGCAGCCGTTCGATCAGATCCATGATCAGCTGGCGAGACTCAGCATCCAGAGCGCTCAGGGGCTCGTCCAGCAGCAGCAGTCGTGGCCTGCTGAGCAGGGCGCGGGCCAGGGCGACGCGCTGTTTCTGGCCACCGGACAGGGTATCTGGCCTTTGCCGCAGCAGCGGGGCCAGCTGCAGCTGGTCGATCAGCTGGGCTGCGTCCAGCGCCTCGCCACCGCGCCGATAGGGGGCGGCGAAACTCAGGTTGTCGCGCACGCTGAGATGGGGGAAGAGGCGGGCGTCCTGAAACACCAGCCCGATATCACGCCGATTAGAGGGAATAAAGGCTCCGGTTTGGCTGTCCTGCCAGCATTCATTATGAAAGTGGATCCGGCCCTGCTGAGCCGGCTCCAGCCCGGCCAGCAGGCGCAGCAGGGTGGACTTGCCGCAGCCGGATGGGCCGAACAGCGCGGTAATCCCTGCGGCTTCAAGCTGCAGCTCGACATCCAGTGCGAAGCCGTGATAGCGATGTTGCACGGCGAGTGTCAGGCTCATCGAATGACCTCCGCTTGCTGGCGCCGGTTGAGGCTGTAGAGCAGCAGCAGCAGGCTGACGGAAAACAGCAGCAGGCCGCCGGCCAGCCCGTGGGCGCGGGCGTAGTCGAGGGTTTCGACGTGATCATAGAGGGCGATCGACAACACCTGGGTACTGCCCGGGATGTTGCCGCCGATCATCAACACCACGCCGAACTCGCCGACCGTATGGGCAAAGCCGAGGGTGATCGCGGTCAGAAAGCTGCGTCGGCACAGGGGGATCACGATCCGCCGGAAGCAGGACCAGCGGCTGGCGCCGAGCGAGCGCGCCGCCTGCAGCAGTCCCTGATCCAGCTGCTCGAAACCGCCCTGCAGCGGCTGGACCACGAACGGCAGGGAATAGAGGATGGAGCCGATCAGCAGGCCGGTGAAGGTAAAAGCCAGGCCAGAGCCGGTCAGCCACAGCCAGGGGGCGCCGAGGATGCCGTCCGGTGCGAACGCCAGCAGCAGGTAGAAACCCAGCACTGTGGGCGGCAGGATCAGCGGCAGGGCCACCAGTGCTTCGGGTATCACTTTCCAGCGGCGGCGGGTGTGGGCCAGCCACCAGGCGAAAGGGGTCCCCAATAACAGCAGGATGACCGTCGTCAGGCTGGCCAGCTGCAGGGTCAGCCAGAGCGCAGCCAGATCTTGTTCACTGGGCAGCATGGGCAACTCCGTTGCCAGGGGTATAACCGCTCTGCTCAATCAACTGGCGAGCTTCGGCTGAATGCAGGAAGTTGATGAAGGCGTCTGCCAGCGGGTTGTCGGCGCTGCGTTGCAGTCGGATCAGCTGCTGTTCGATCGGCTGGTGCCGCTCAGGCCTGACCTGAACCCACTGCTCCGTCGGAATGGACTGCTGTACCAGCTGTGCCTGCGCGACCAGTCCCTGGGAGACATTGCCGCTATGGATAAACTGGAAGGTCTGGGCGATGTTGCTGCCCTGTACCTGTCGCTCAGGTTGCCAGCGGCCGATAGTCGTCAGCGCCTGCTGAGCCGCCAGGCCGTAGGGCGCGGTACGGGGATTGGCGATGGCGACGGGTGCGTCGAACAGGTCCGCCAACGATTCGGGATGCCCCTGGGGTTGCCACAGGGCCAGCTGGCCGATGGCATAGGTAAAACGGCTATCGGCAAGACCCGGGCCTTCCTGCTCCAGACGTTCGGGTCGGGCGCGGTCCGCGGCAAGGAAAATATCGAAGGGGGCGCCCTGACGGATCTGGGTATAAAGCACGCCGGTGGACGCGCTGCTGATGGCGATCTGGTGCTGCTGGCCGGGATCGAACCGGCGCACCAGCTGCTCCAGCGGCTGTTTGAAATTGGCTGCCACGGCCAGATTCAGGCTGCCGGCTGCGGCAAGGTTCGGCAGGATCAGGCAAAGCGTGCAAAGCAGGCGTATGAGCATATGCGTCCCTGTCGTTGCGATATCCAATTCAATTTAACGAACCTCCGGCGTTCTGGCCAGCACCCAGATATCGACCCGCTCCGCTCCGGCGGACTTGAGCAGGCTGGCCAGTGTATTAACTGTGGTGCCGGTGGTCATCACATCGTCGATCAGGGCGATATGCGCGGGGGGCTGACGAGTCACCTTGAAGGCATGGCGAAGGTTGTGCCGCCGCTCGTCCAGCCCCAGCGACATCTGGTGGGGCGTGTGCCGGATTTTGCTCAGGCAAGGTGCTAACGGCAATCGCAGCTGCCGGGCCAGCACTTCGGCCAGCAGCTGTGCCTGGTTGAAGCCGCGCTTGAGCTCGCTCAGCGGATGCATGGGCACGGCGCACAGGGCTTCAGGCCAGTCAGCTTCATATTGTTGCTGCAGGAAGGCGGCCAGCACCCGCGCCAGCCAGCCCAGGTGAGCCGGTTGGCGCTGATACTTGATGCGTGGCAGCAGCTGGCTCAGCGGGAAGTCATAGTGAAAGGCGGCCAGCGTTCGGTCGAATGCAGGTGGGGCCTGGATGCAGTGACCGCACAGGCTGCCGGGTGGCGCAGTTGCCGGCAGGGGGAGCGCGCAGCGGCGGCAGCTGCCCAGCAGCCAGGGCAGGTCACTATGACAATCGGTGCAGATGCCATGATGGACGTCGTTTGTCGCTCCGCAGAGCGAACAGGTGTGTTTGAAAAGTGACCAGTTGTTCGTGGATGGATTAAACATAGGTTGACAGCTCCTTCTGTCGCTTTATGATCAACAGCATACTGCCGGCACCCGATCCTTGGGTGCACACACTGATTATGTCACAAGGGGATTGGAGTTATGCTGACTGTTGCCGAAAGCAACGCTGAGGTGCGTCACGACTGGACCGAACAGGAAGTCCGTGCACTGTTCGAACTGCCGATGAACGATCTGCTGTTCCAGGCACAGAGCGTGCACCGCCAGCACTTCAATCCCAATGAAGTTCAGGTCAGCACCCTGCTGTCGATCAAGACCGGCTCCTGCCCGGAAGACTGCAAGTACTGCCCGCAGAGCGCCCACTACAACACCGGCCTGGAAAAGCAGCGCCTGATGGAAGTGGAAGCGGTACTCAACAAGGCCAAACAGGCCAAGGCGTCCGGTTCCACCCGCTTCTGCATGGGCGCGGCCTGGAAGCACCCGACCGATCGTGACATGCCCTACGTGATCGAGATGATCAAGGGCGTGAAGGCGATGGGGCTGGAAACCTGCATGACACTGGGGATGCTGAAGGAATCTCAGGCCGAGCAGCTGTCCGAGGCGGGTCTGGACTACTACAACCACAACCTGGACACCTCGCCGGAGTTCTACGACAAGATCATCACCACCCGTACCTACGAGGATCGTCTCAATACCCTGCAGCACGTACGCGATTCCGGCATGAAAATCTGCAGCGGCGGCATCCTCGGCATGGGCGAGACCGCCAAGGACCGTTATGGCCTGCTGATGCAGCTGGCCAACCTGCCGCAGCAGCCGGAATCCGTGCCGATCAACATGCTGGTGAAAGTACAGGGTACGCCGCTGGAAAACGTTGACGACCTGGACCCGCTGGAATTCATCCGCACCATCGCCGTGGCACGTATCATGATGCCGAAATCCCACGTGCGCCTGTCGGCCGGCCGTGAGCAGATGTCCGACGAGCTGCAGTCCATGGCGTTCTTTGCCGGCGCCAACTCCATCTTCTATGGTGAATGCCTGCTGACCACGCCGAACCCGGAAACCAACCGCGACCTGCAGCTGTTCAAGCGCCTGGGGATTCGTCCGGAGCAGCGTATCGAAGACTCCGATGCCGATCAGGAGCAGAAGCTGGCGGCCGAAATTCAGGCGCAGCAGGACGCCGAGCTGTTCGTCGACGCCAGCGCTACGCACTGAGGCAATCCCATGTCCTTCAATGATCTGGCTGCCGCGCTCGAGTCGCGGCGGCAGGAGAACCTCTACCGCCAGCGCCGGGTGCTGGAGTCGGCCCAGGGGCCGGAAGTCAGCGTCGATGGCCAGCGCTATCTGGCGTTCTGCTCCAACGACTACCTGGGCCTGGCCAACCACCCCGAAGTAATTGCGGCGCTCAAGCAGGGCGCCGATACCTATGGCGTGGGGGGCGGGGCCTCCCATCTGGTCAATGGTCATTCCCGGGCGCACCATGCGCTGGAAGAGGAGCTGGCCGAGTTCACCGGCCGCGAGCGGGTGTTGCTGTTCTCCACCGGCTACATGGCCAATATCGGCGCCATCAATGCCCTGATCGACAAGCAGGATGCGGTGTTTCAGGACCGCCTCAACCACGCCTCGCTGCTGGATGCGGGCCTGCTCAGCGGTGCCCGTTTCCAGCGTTACCTGCACAATGATGCCGACAGCCTGGCCCAGCGTCTGAGCCGTTCCGAGGCCCGTCGCAAGCTGGTGGTCACCGATGGCGTGTTCAGCATGGATGGCGATATCGCCGACCTGCCGAAGTTGAGCCGCGTGACCCGTGAGCGGGACGGCTGGTTGATGGTCGATGACGCCCACGGTTTTGGCTGTCTGGGCGCGACCGGTGCCGGTTGTGTCGAGCATTATGGTCTGAGCAACGAGGATGTGCCGGTGTTGATCGGCACCCTGGGTAAGGGCTTCGGCACCTCGGGCGCTTTTGTCGCCGGCTCCGAGGTGTTGATCGAAACCCTGATCCAGTTCGCCCGCACTTACATCTATACCACCAGCATGTCGCCGGCGCTGGCGCAGGCCACCCGCGCCAGCCTGAAACTGGTACAGGCCGAAAGCTGGCGTCGTGACAAGCTGGCGCAGCTGATCAAGCGCTTCCGCCACGGCTGCGAACAGCTGGGCTATGAACTGATGGATTCGCCGACGCCGATCCAGCCGATCATGATCGGTGATGCCGGTGAAGCGATGCGCATCAGTGCCGAGCTGGAAGCGCGCGGCATCTTCATCAGCGCCATCCGCCCGCCCACCGTGCCGGCGGGCAGCTCTCGTCTGCGCGTCACGCTCAGTGCCGCCCACAGCGAGGAGCAGGTGGACCGCCTGCTGGATGCGCTGAATGCCGTACGTGCAGGAGGTGCTGCGTGAGCCTGTGGAGCGAGACCCGAGGCAGCGGCCCGGATCTGGTGCTGCTGCACGGCTGGGGACTGAGTTCCGAAATCTGGGGCGATTGTGCCGACCGTATGGCCGAGCGTCACCGGGTGACATTGATCGACCTGCCGGGGCTGGGACGTTCCGCTCCCGCAGGTGATATGTCGCTGGATGCGGCGGTCGCTGCTCTGCTGGAAGCGGCTCCCGAAAGCGCCCACTGGGTGGGCTGGTCTCTGGGCGGTCAGCTGGCACTGGCAGTAGCCGAAAGAGCGCCGGAGCGAGTGAAAAGCCTGAGTCTGATCGCCGCCAACCCCTGTTTCGTGGCGCGTGACGACTGGCCCTGCGCCATGGCGCCGGAGGTGTTCAACGCCTTTGTCGCGTCACTGGCCGACAATGCAGCCAGGACGCTGCAGCGCTTTGCGGCCCTGCAAACACGCGGCTCGGCCAGTGCTCGTGACGAGCTCAAGCGGCTCAAGTCGGTGATTGCATCGGCCGAGCCGCAGGCGCTGGCGTTGGCGCTGATGTTGCTGGAGTCCGATCTGCGTCCGGCGCTGGCCGGTTTGAGCTGCCCGGCCCAGCTGATACTGGGAGCCGAGGATCAGCTGGTGCCTCAGGCACTGGCCGCAGAGGCCAAGGCACTGAACAACCGCCTGAAGGTTCAAGTGCTGGAGCAGAGCGCGCACCTGCCCTTTATCAGTCATGCCGATGAAGTGCTGATCATGCTGAATGCACAGGTGCGGCAGGTGGACGGTGCCGATGCAGCGGGATAAGCGCAGGGTTGCCCAGGCGTTCAGCCGTGCCGCCGAGAGTTATGACTCCGTCGCCCAGCTGCAGCGCGATATCGCCGACCGCCTGCTGGAGTGGCTGCCGCAACAGGTCGATGGCAACCTGCTCGACCTGGGGTGCGGCACCGGCTATGCCGCGCCTCTCCTGCGTGAGCGTTATCCACAGGCCCCACTGCTGCATCTGGATCTGGCCCATGGCATGCTCACCTTTGCCCGAGAACAGCGCCCTGTGCCTGATGCCCACTATCTGTGCGGTGATGCCGAGCAGTTGCCGCTGGCCGATGCCAGCGTGGAGCTGATCTGGTCCAGCCTGGCGGTGCAGTGGTGCGAGCAGCCCGAGCGTTTGCTGGCCGAGCTGGCGCGAGTACTCAAACCGGGTGGGCGCTGTCTGCTGGCCACGCTGGGGCCGGACACCCTGCATGAGCTCAAGTGTGCCTGGGCGGCGGTGGATAATGATGTCCATGTGAACAGCTTCACGCCTCTGGCGCAGTTGCTGGAGCACAATAGCCGCCTGCAGTTGGCGCGTTGCGAAACCGAGTATAAAGTGCTTCGCTACCATCGCCTGCAGGAGCTGATGCACGAGCTCAAGGCGCTGGGGGCGCATAACGTCAACAGCCGCCGTGAGCAGGGGCTGAGCAGTCGCCAGCGCCTGATCCGTCTGCTGGCGGCCTATGAGCAGCAGCGTCAGGCGGATGGTACCCTTCCGGCCACCTACGAAGTCTATTATCTGGAACTGCTCAAGGAGCCTCAGTGAAAAAGCGTTTCTTCATCGCCGGCACCGATACCGATGCCGGCAAGACACTGGTCACCACCGGTCTGTTGGCGGCGGCCAATCGTCAGGGACTGAGAACCATCGGTCTGAAACCGGTGGCGGCGGGTTGTGAGCAGACCCCGGACGGGCTGCGCAATACCGATGCGCTGCAATTGCAGCAGGCCGCCAGTGTCAAGCTGAGTTACGAACAAGTCAATCCGGTCGCCTTCGAGCCGCCGATCGCGCCGCACATCGCCGCCGAGCGGGAAGGGCGCAACCTCAGTGCCGACCGCCTGACCTCCTACTGCCGTGGCGCCATGATGCAGCCGGCGGATCTGGTGCTGGTGGAAGGCGCCGGTGGCTGGCGGGTGCCGCTGAGCATGCGCGAAAGCCTGGCGCGGCTGCCGCAGCTGCTGGAGCTGGACGTGATTCTGGTGGTGGGGATGAAACTGGGCTGCATCAATCACGCCATCCTGACCGCCGAAGCGATCGCCCGTGATGGCCTGCGTCTGGCGGGCTGGGTGGCCAACCATGTGGACCCCGAGATGAGCTGCCCGGATGATAATCTGGCGACGCTGGAACAGCTGTTTCGAGCCCCCTTGCTGGGGCGGGTGCCTTGGCTGGAATCCCCGTCCGCTGAGGCGGTCGCCGATCATATTGATCTGAGGCCACTTTTGGGTGAGTAAAAAGTGACCAGGCAGGCGGGTTGATCTATACTGGCTTCAATCGGGTTGTCGAGGGAGGTCCAAGGCCTCTCAACACGCGGCAACGTATCGCTGGCCTCAAGGATCAAAAGGAAGGTGAGGCATGAATATCACCACCGCCAACAGCCTGTTCAATGTCACTCGCACCCTGGATAACGTGCCCAAGGCATCCAGCGATACTCAGGGAAGCGGTCACGCCGAAAACGCCGAAATGGCATCGGGTCGTGATTTGAATGCGGCCGTTGCTGATACCGCCGTTGATCGCGCCACGGAAGCCGCCGCTACCAAGGTGGTCAACCAGGCTGATGAGGTGTTGGGTAACCTGATCGATACCCGCGCCTGAATCCGGAGCGGGGCGTCGTTTCCCGACTGTCAGTCATGAGCACAGATCTCTCCAGTATAGCGCCACCCATGATGCCCATTGCCACGCCCGGCCGTGGGCCTGAACCTGTGGCTTCGGCTCCTGAGGCCTCGTCCGAGGTTTCCACGTCTGCATCGATGGCGGGGCAGGAGCGGGATAAGCGTTCTGGCGCACCGGCGGAAGAGGTCTCTAAACCATCGTCCCGGGAGGCTGCCGGGGAGCGGGCTCAGCAGCTGCAGGAGCAGCAGATACTGCGTGAGCTCGGTGCTCGCGACCTTGAGGTCCGCCAGCATGAGATGGCTCACCAGGCGGCGGGTGGCGGGCATACGGGGGCGGTCTCCTACACCTTTGAACGTGGTCCTGACGGGCGGATGTACGCCGTTGGCGGCGAAGTCAGCATCGATACCTCGGCCGCGGGCGGCGACCCCCAGGCGACGCTGGAAAAGGCTGAAGCTATCATTCGGGCGGCGATGGCGCCGGCGGAACCCTCAGCTCAGGATTACCGCGTCGCAGCCAGTGCCCGTGCCATGGCTGCCGAAGCCCGGGCAGAACTGGCGCAGATGGAAGAGGACAAGCGAGCGGAAGCGCTGTCGGAAGCCGCGCCTGACTCAACCGCATCCGACGAGGGGAGCGAAACCGGGGCGGCGGCTGCGGAGGACAAGGCTGGATCGCCTGCAGCGGCTGCCGAGCACCAGGCTCGCTCTGCCGGTCCGCAACCGTTGAACCTGGTGCAGCAGCAGCTGGTCGAGAGCGGTGTCTACGCATCTCTCTACCCCTCCGGTTCTCTGGTCAACCTTCAGGCCTGACTCTCCCCCTCCTCACTGACCAAGGAAGTTATCCACCAGCCGGGTGAAAATGGCCGGTTTTTCCACATGGGGCAGGTGTCCGGCTCCGGCAATGATCTTGAAACCCGCCTTGGGGAAGAGCTGCTGGATCGGCTGCTGATGTTCCGCCAGCAGGTAGTCGGACTCACCTCCCTTGATGAACAGCACCGGGCCGGTATAGGCCTTGCCGTCCGGCGCATCGCCGATGCTGGCATATTGCTGCTCCAGGGTCGGCAGGTTCATGCGCCAGGCAAACTGCTTCTGCTCGTTGCGATACAGGTTCTTCAATAGAAAGGCCCTGGTCGCGGCGGAATCCACGTATTCACTCAGCGTGCGGTCCGCCTCGCTGCGGCTTTTCAACTGGGGCAGATCGATCTGTTTGAGTCCCTCAATCACCTCGTTGTGGCGTGAGGGGTAGCGAACCGGGGCGATATCGACCACGATCAGCCGCTGCACTCGTTCCGGATGGTCCAGTGCGAACTGCATCGCGGCCTTGCCGCCCATGGAGTGACCCATCAGGTTGATGCGCTCCAGCTGCAGATGATCCAGCAGCTCAAGCAGATCGTTGCTCATCGCCCGGTAATTCATCTCGTCGCTGTGCGGCGAGCGGCCGTGGTTGCGCAGATCAGCGGCGATGACATCGAAGTGTTCGCTCAGCGTCTTGATCTGGGCACCCCAGTTGTCCAGGGTACCGAACAGGCCGTGCAGAATCACCAGGGGCTCGCCCTGGCCGTGGCGTTGGAAGTGCAGCAACATGATAAAGGTCTCTCGGTGGAAAGACGGGACGCCCTGTGGACGCCCCGAATGGATCACAGGATGTCGAGCAGTTCGACATCGAAGACCAGGGTGGAGTAGGGCGGGATGCCACCCGGAGAACCCTGAGCGCCGTAGGCCAGCTCGAAAGGCACGTACAGACGCCATTTGGCGCCTTTGGTCATCAGCTGCAGGGCTTCGGTCCAGCCGGCGATGACGCCGCCGACCGGGAATTCGGCCGGCTGACCGCGCTCGTAGGAGCTGTCGAATACCTTGCCATCGATGAAAGTGCCGTGGTAGTGGGTGCGCACCTTGCTCTGGGCGGTCGGCTTGTCGCCGTTCTCTTCACCGGCCGTGATCACTTCATACTGCAGGCCGGATTCCAGGGTGATGACGCCGTCACGCTTGGCGTTGTCGGCCAGGAACTGTTCGCCGGCAGCTGCCGCTTCCTTGGCCTGAGCTTCCTGGGCTGCACGCATGCGCTGGGTGATTTCGTTGAAAGCAGCCTGAATCTGTTCGGCCGGGACACGCAGGGCTTCGCCCTGGAAAGAGTCGCGCAGGCCGGTGATGACGGCTTCGACATCAACGCCGTCGAAGCTGCCCTGAGCCAGCTGGTCGCCCATCTGACGGCCGATGCCGTAGCTGGCGTGCTGTTCTGTGGTTTCCAAAACCTGTTCTGACATATCTATTGCCTGTTTGGTTGGGTTGTTCACAAAAGGGGCGTGATCCTACCACAGCTGGCGTGGTGGATCAGTCTGTGTAACCATCGACGGTACAGATCAGCGTGCCCTGATGCAGTCGGGCGCTGATCGTATCGCCGGGGTTGACCTGTTCCTGTCGGGTGACCGCCTGGCCGTTCCGGTCCTGTACGATCGCATAGCCGCGCTCCAGCGTCGCCAGCGGGCTGACGCCCTGCAGCTGGCGCGCCTGGAACTGCAGCAGTTGGCGACGCTGGCACAGCAGCTGTTCAATGCCATGTTGCAGGCGCTGCTGCAGCGGTGCCAGTTGCTGCTGTTTGCGCACCAGCAGTCGCGCCGGTGAGCTGCGCTGCAGCCGCCGGTGCAGTTCTTCCAGGCGCTGGTTACGCTGCTGCAAGCGCTGCGACAGCGCCCGCTGCAGCCGCAGCTCCAGCTGGTCGAGGCGCTGCGACTGTTCGCGCAGCCGTTCGCCCGGGTGGCGCAGGCGGGCGCGCAGATGTTCCAGACGGGTGCGGTATTGGTACAGGTTGCGCAGGGTCTGCCGTGACAGGCGCTGGCGCAGGGCCTGTAACTGCTGTTGCAGCTGGCGCTGGTCGGAACTGAGCAGTTCGGCGGCTGCGGAGGGGGTTGGGGCGCGCAGGTCGGCGACCAGGTCGCTGATCGAGATGTCGACTTCGTGACCGACCGCCGATACCACCGGGATGCCGGAGGCGGCAATGGCGCGCGCCACGCTTTCCTCGTTGAATGGCCAGAGATCCTCCAGCGAGCCGCCGCCGCGGCCCACGATGAGCGCATCACAGCGGCCGTCACGGTTGGCCAGTTCAATGGCGCGCACGATCTGCGGCGCAGCCTCGTTGCCCTGGACGGCGGTGGGGTAGAGAGCCACCGGCAGCAATGGGCAGCGGCGCTGTAACACTTGCAGAATATCGTGAATCGCCGCGCCGGTGGGCGAGGTGATGACGCCGATATGGCGCGCCGGCTGAGGCAGGGGGCGCTTGCGCGACTGATCGAACAGCCCCTCCTGGCTGAGCTGCAGTTTCAGCCGCTCGAAGGCCTGCTGCAGGCGGCCCAGGCCGCTTTCCTGCATCTGTTCGCAGATCAGCTGGAAGTCGCCGCGGCCTTCGTACAGGCTGACCTTGGCCATCACCACCACCTGGTCGCCCTCCTTGGGACGGAAGCGTACCTGCTGGTTGCGGCCGCGGAACATGGCGCAGCGCACCTGGGCGCGATCATCCTTGAGGGTGAAGTACCAGTGGCCTGAAGAGGGGCGGGCCAGGTTGCTGATTTCGCCTTCGACCTGGAGGGTCATGAAGGAGTGTTCCAGCAGGGATTTGACCTGGCGGTTGAGTTCGCTGACGCTGATGGCGCTGCGGTTACGGGGCGGCATGTTTCTATTCATGGGAACATCTTAAACGACCCCGTCAGCAATGGCATCCATCGTCATTCCCGATTGTTCCCCGGTCGGTTTTCATGTATAATTTTTCGTTTAATTTTTCACGGAAATACGGGCTGGTTCAGTATGTTGCGAATCGTTGAAGAAGCGCTTACTTATGATGATGTTTTGCTGGTTCCGGGATACTCTGAAGTACTCCCGAAAGACGTCTCGCTGAAAACCCGTCTGACCAAGGGTATCGAACTGAACATTCCGCTGGTATCAGCGGCGATGGATACGGTGACCGAATCCCGTCTGGCGATCGCCATGGCTCAGGAAGGCGGTATCGGTATTATCCACAAGAATCTCACCATTGAGCAGCAGGCCGACGAAGTGCGTCGCGTGAAGAAGTACGAAGCGGGCGTGGTGACCGACCCGGTGACCTGCAGCTCCGATACGACGGTGCGCGAGATCATCGACCTGTCGAGCGAGCTGAGCTTCTCCGGTTTTCCGGTCGTTGATAACGGCGAGCTGGTCGGTATCGTGACCAGTCGTGACGTGCGTTTCGAACATGATCTGGATGCCAAGGTTTCCACCATCATGACGCCGAAGGATCGTCTGGTCACTGCCAAAGAAGGCGAAGACCAGAATGTGATTCGCGAACTGCTGCGTCGTCATCGTATCGAAAAAATCCTGCTGGTCGACGACAACTTTGCGCTGCGCGGCATGATGACCGTGAAGGACATGAGCAAGGCGCAGGCCTTCCCGCGTGCAGCCAAAGACAGCCAGGGCCGCCTGATCGTCGGCGCCGCAGTCGGTACCGGGCCGGAAACCCCTGACCGTGTGGCTGCGCTGGTAGCCGCCGGTGTTGATATGATCGTGGTGGACACTGCCCACGGTCACTCCAAGGGCGTGATCGACCGTGTCCGTTGGGTGAAGCAGAATTTCCCGCAGGTGCAGGTTGTTGGCGGCAATATCGCGACCGCAGAAGCGGCGGTTGCGCTGGCGGAAGCGGGTGCAGACGGCGTCAAGGTTGGTATCGGTCCGGGTTCCATCTGTACCACGCGTATCGTGGCGGGCGTTGGTGTACCGCAGATCTCCGCCGTGGCTAACGTTGCCGCAGCGCTGCGCGAGCACGGTGTGCCGTTGATCGCGGACGGAGGCATTCGTTTCTCCGGTGATTTCGCCAAGGCGATTGCTGCAGGGGCTTCTGCCGTCATGGTTGGTTCCATGCTGGCGGGTACGGATGAAGCGCCGGGCGAAGTCGAGCTGTTCCAGGGACGTGCGTTCAAGTCCTACCGCGGCATGGGCTCCCTGGGTGCTATGTCCGGCCTGACCGGCTCTTCCGACCGTTACTTCCAAGATGCCAAAGAAGGCGCCGAGAAGCTGGTGCCGGAAGGCATCGAAGGCCGCGTAGCCTGCAAGGGGCCGATGGGCGGTGTGCTGCACCAGCTGATGGGCGGCCTGCGTGCTTCCATGGGCTACACAGGTTGTGCCACCATCGAAGAGATGCGCAACAAGCCGAAGTTCGTGCGCATCACCAGCGCCGGCATCACCGAGAGCCACGTGCACGACGTCAGCATCACCAAGGAAGCGCCCAACTACCGTGTGGGCTAAGCAGATTTAATACTAACCAGTAAGTGGGGCGTCAGACTGCCCCACTTTTTGTTTGTGCCGCCTGGCGGCCAGCATTCGGTGGAGTCACTGAGTATGAGCAAAGACATTCACGCGCAACGCATCCTGATTCTGGACTTCGGTTCCCAGTACACCCAGCTGATCGCACGTCGTGTACGTGAAATCGGGGTTTACTGCGAGATCCACGCCTTCGATATGGATGAGGCAGCGATTCGTGAATTTGCCCCCAAGGGTATCATTCTGGCCGGCGGTCCCGAGTCCGTCACCGAACTGGATTCTCCGCGCGCGCCCGAGTGTGTCTTCAACATGGGCCTGCCGGTTCTGGGTATCTGCTACGGCATGCAGACCATGGCCGAGCAGCTGGGCGGCAAGGTCACCAGCTCCGATCAGCGTGAGTTCGGCTATGCCCGCGTGCGTCTGGCTGACAGCCCGAGTCGCCTGCTGGAAGGCATCGAGGATCACATCGCCAACAACGGCAACCTGTCGCTGGATGTCTGGATGAGTCACGGTGACAAGGTCACCGAGATGCCGGAAGGTTTCCACGTGATCGCGGCGACCGACTCTGCGCCGATCGCGGCCATGTGCGATCCGCAGCGCAACCTCTTCGGTGTGCAGTTCCACCCGGAAGTGACCCACACCAAGCAGGGCCTGCGTATCCTGGAGCGTTTCGTGCGCGAGATCTGCGGGACCGAAGCCCTCTGGACCGCCGCCAACATCATTCAGGACCTGATTGAAAAGGTTCAGCAGCAGGTGGGTGATTCCAAGGTGCTGCTGGGTCTGTCCGGTGGTGTCGACTCTTCCGTGGTCGCGGCGCTGCTGCACAAGGCGATTGGCGACAAGCTGACCTGCGTGTTCGTGGACAACGGTCTGCTGCGCAAGGGTGAAGGCGACCAGGTGATGGAAATGTTCGCCCGCAACATGGGTGTCAACGTGATCCGCGCCAATGCCGAGGACCAGTTCCTGGGCCGCCTGAAAGGCGAAGCCGATCCCGAGGCCAAGCGCAAGATCATCGGCAATACCTTCATCGAAGTGTTCGATGACGAAGCTGAAAAGCTGAAGGACTGCCGCTTCCTGGCGCAGGGCACCATCTATCCGGACGTGATCGAGTCGGCCGCCTCCAAGACCGGCAAGGCGCACGTGATCAAGTCTCACCACAACGTGGGTGGCCTGCCGGAAGACATGAAGTTCGAACTGGTCGAGCCGCTGCGCGAGCTGTTCAAGGACGAAGTGCGCAAGATCGGTCTGGAGCTGGGCCTGCCGTATGACATGGTCTACCGTCATCCGTTCCCGGGTCCGGGTCTGGGTGTGCGTATCCTTGGTGAAGTGAAGAAGGAATACGCGGACATCCTGCGTGAAGCCGACGCCATCTTCATCGAAGAGCTGCACAACGCGGACTGGTACCACAAGACCAGCCAAGCGTTCGCCGTGTTCCTGCCGGTGAAATCCGTCGGCGTGGTGGGCGACGGCCGTCGCTACGAATACGTGATCGCGCTGCGTGCGGTGGAAACCATCGACTTCATGACCGCTCGCTGGGCGCACCTGCCGTATGATCTGCTGGAGAAGGTATCCGGTCGCATTATCAACGAAATCGCTCAGGTTTCGCGCGTGACCTACGACGTATCCAGCAAGCCGCCGGCTACGATTGAGTGGGAATGATCGCTCAGCCTGAAGGATAAACCTGAAAAGCCCGCAGATGCGGGCTTTTTCGTGTCTGGAGCCCGGGCGAGGGCTTGGTATACAGCAGCTGTGGTCATGCGCTGCCTTCAGGGTGAGCGTCTGCTGAGCAGGCATTTCTGGCACGGATGCCCGCTGCCAGCGTTAAGGTCATGAGAGTTTTTGCTCCTGACGTCTATCTTAATAAGGTGATGAGAAGTGATTGTGGACAGGAAATCGGTAGACCTGTGTCGAGGGTTTGCTGGTTCTCAGGGTTCAACGACCGGTCGGAGGGCAGGTAGTCCTCCCGTCACAATCGCCGCCAGACAAGATACGACAAGCAAAGGAGGCGCGGGATGCCGGCCAGCACTCAGTGGCATCTGCTAACCCCTGACAAGACCCTCAGTGCGCTCAACAGCGACGGGCGTCGCGGCCTTTCCCGGGAGGAGGCGGCCAGGCGGCTGGTCCAGACCGGTCCCAATGCCCTGGTCGAGGCGGCGCGGCGTTCGGTGCTTGAGATCCTGTATCACCAGTTTACCGATTTCATGATTCTCGTGCTGTTGGCGGCGGCCGTGATTTCCGGCCTGATCGCCGAGGTGTACGACAGCATCGCGATCATCGTCATCGTGATCCTGAATGCCGTGATCGGAGCGGTGCAGGAATACCGGGCCGAACGAGCCGTGGCGGCGCTGCGGTTGCTCGCCGCAGCCGACGCGCGGGTGGTCAGGGATGGCAAGGTGTTCAGGTGTCCGGCCAGTGAGCTGGTGCCGGGCGATCTGGTGCAGTTGGAAGCCGGTAGCCTGGTTCCGGCTGACCTGCGTCTGCTGGAGGCGGTCGAACTGCAGACCAATGAATCGGCCCTGACGGGCGAATCGCTGGCGACGGGCAAGGCTTGTGCGACTCTGGATGATCCCGAGCTTCCCCTGGGGGATCGCACCAACCTGGTCTACAAGGGGACGCAGGTGGCCCGTGGTCGGGGAGTGGGGGTGGTTGTCGCGACCGGTATGGACACCGAAGTGGGTCGTATCGCCGGGCTGTTGCATGGCCGGAGTCCGCTCAGGACGCCTTTACAGCAGCGCCTGACCCGTTTCGGGCGTCACCTGTCCCTGGCAATCCTCGCGATCTGCGCCCTCATCTTCAGTGTCGGGTTGCTGCAGGGCGAGCCGGTGCTGCTCATGCTGCTGACGGCCATCAGCCTGGCGGTCGCGGCCATCCCGGAAGCGCTCCCGGCTGTGGTGACCGTTTCCCTGGCGCTGGGGGCGCGCAGGCTCAGCCGCCGTAACGCGCTGGTGCGCCAGTTGCCCGCCGTGGAAACGATGGGGTCGGTGACCTGCATCTGCACCGACAAGACCGGCACCCTGACGCAGAATCGCATGACCCTGGAGACGCTGGTTGTGCACGAGGGCCGTTGGCCGGTTGCACGCCTGGGTGGGCAGCGCGATTTGCTGGTCCGGCGATTGGGGCAGGCACTGGCCCTGAGCAATGACGTCATTATGTCGGAAGAGCGGCCGCTGGGTGATCCGACCGAGCTGGCGCTGTATGTGGCCGCGCGCGACAAGGGGTTCGACAAGGCTGTGCTGGCGCATGACTGGCCGCGCGAACTCGAACTGCCCTTTGATGCCGATCGCAAACGCATGACCACGGTGCATCGAGAACGGGATCACTTCGTCGCCTTCGTCAAGGGCGCTCCCGAAGTGCTGTTGCCGCTGGCCAGTCAGGTACTGACCGCCTCGGGCGCCGTGGCGCTGGATCGCGAACGTTATGAGCAGGAGGCTCGCCGGCTGGCCGCCGAAGGCTATCGGGTGCTGGCGCTGGCCTGCCGCGAACTGCCGGTGCTGCCTGAATCAAACGTTGAACAGGCGGTGGAGTCCGCGCTGGTATTGCTTGGCCTGGTGGCGCTCATCGACCCGCCGCGTGAGGAGGTGCCGGCGGCCGTGAGCGACTGCCGCTCCGCCGGTATCATCCCGATCATGATTACCGGCGACCACCCGGAGACCGCGCGGGCGATCGCCGTGCGCCTTGGTATCGCGACTCCCGAGGATGAGGTGTTGACCGGTCGTGATTTGCAGCAGCTCCCGGATGGGGTCTTTGCTGAACGGGTGCGCGACATTCGTGTGTATGCGCGGGTCACGCCGGAACAGAAGATCCGTATCGTCACCGCGCTGCAGGCGCAGGGGGCGTTTGTGGCCATGACCGGGGATGGCATCAATGATGCGCCCGCGTTGAAGCAGGCCAGTATCGGGGTCGCCATGGGACGCACCGGTACCGATGTGGCGCGCGAGGCGGCCGATATGGTGCTGCTGGACGACAACTTTGCCACCATCGTCGCGGCGGTACGCGACGGGCGGCGTATATTCGATAATATCCGCAAGTTCATCAAGTACACCATGACCAGCAACTCGGGCGAGATCTGGACCCTGTTGCTGGCGCCCTTTCTCGGTTTGCCGGTGCCGCTGCTGCCCATTCACATCCTGTGGATCAACCTGGTGACCGACGGACTGCCGGGGCTTGCCCTGTCGATGGAGCCGGCGGAGCGCAATCTGATGTGTCGTCCGCCGCGGCCGCCGGATGAAAGCATTTTCGCTCAGGGCATGTGGCAGCATATGCTGTGGGTTGGGCTGCTGATCGGTGCCCTGTCGCTGATCGGGCAGGCCTGGGCCTACTATGACGATGGTTCGCACTGGCAAACCCTGGTCTTTACGGTGCTGACCTTCGCGCAGCTCTTTCATGTGCTGGCGATCCGTTCCGAACGGGACTCCCTGATCAGTATCGGGCTGTTCACTAACCCGGCGCTACTGGGCGTTGTGTTGATGACGGTGGTTCTGCAGCTGGCGGTGATCTACCTGCCGGTGCTCAACGCCATCTTCAAGACCGAACCGCTCTCCGTCACTGAACTCGGCGTCTGCGTTGGGCTGGCGTCGCTGGTCCTGGTGGCCGTGGAGCTGGAAAAATGGTTGTATCGCCGGGGTTGGCTGTATGCCGGGGCAAGCTGAATCCCGGTCGTGGATGCGGCGAGCGGCCTCGAATCTCGCCTGCTCGGCGATCCTCAGAGCACCGCTCGCGGTGTGGCAAGGCCAGATGCATGGAAAAGGCTGCATGGGTCCGTTATTCTGCCTCGCATCCAGCAGGTTCACCGTTAGCCAGAGTCTCTCATGAACATCGAAAATCAGCGCCCTGGCGGGCTTGTTGGGACGTCTTAAGGCTAAGCGGGCGCCGGGATGAGCAGTCCGTAAAGCCCGCATGTGAAGGTTTGTGTAGAGGTAGAACATTAGAAGATGGATCAACAGCAACGGGATCAAGTCTATATGCAGCAGGCGCTTCAGCTGGCGCAGCGGGCGGCAGACCTGGGCGAAGTGCCGGTCGGTGCGCTGGTGGTGCTGGACGGTGAAGTGATCGGCGAAGGCTGGAATCGTCCCATCAGCGGTCATGACCCCACGGCCCATGCCGAGATCATGGCGCTGCGTGAGGCGGCCGCGCGGGTGGGCAACTATCGCCTGGTCGGCGCCACCCTTTATGTCACCATCGAACCCTGCACCATGTGTGCCGGGGCGATCGTTCACGCCCGCATAGATCGGGTGGTGTTCGGTACCACCGAGCCCAAGGCCGGTGCCCTGGTCAGCAATCAGCAGCTGTTTGACCAGTCCTGGCTGAACCATCACCCGGCGTATGAGGGCGGGGTAATGGCCGAAGACTGCGCCTCGGTGATCAGCGCTTTTTTCAGGCATCGCCGTGCGGAACAGAAGCGGCTGAAACAGCTTCGGCGCGAGTCCTCCCCGGACTGAGTGCCCTAAAGTGAGCTGGGCAGATTGCTCAGCGGCAGCTCCGGAGCTGCGGGGCTTGAGGCTTCTTCTGCGGCATCGCTGTCGGAGTCGGGGGCCGGTATCAGGTCGCGGGCGCTGGCGGTATCCACTTCCCAGCGCAGCAGCTCCATGTACTTGCGGATATTGCTGACGTACTGCACCGGTTCATGGCCGCGGGCGTAGCCGTAGCGTGTTTGTGGGTAGTATTTGGGGTTGCTCAGCCGGGGCAGGAATTCCCTGACGTGCTGCCACTTGTCCGGATTCTTGCCCGCTTTCTGGGTCAGGATGCGGGCATCCTCCAGATGACCAAACCCCACATTGTAGCCGGCCAGCGCGAACCAGGTGTGATCGGGATCGGCGATGCGGTCGGGGATCTTCTTCTTGACGTTCACCAGGTAGCGGGCGCCGCCCAGGATGCTCTGTTTGGCATCGGTGCGGTCACTGACGCCGACTTCATCGGCGGCGGCCTGAGTCAGCATCATGATGCCGCGCACGCCCGTAGGGGATACGGCGTCCGCTTTCCAGTGTGACTCCTGATAGGCGACCGCCGCCAGCAGCAGCCAGTTGATGCCGCTTTCCTCCTCGGCCTGCTTGAACCAGGGATAAAGTGGCAGGAAACGCTCCTGCAGGTCGCGGCGGAAGGTGACGGTGTCGAAGAAGTTGAGCGGGTTGGTGCGCGAGAAATAGCGCTCTTCCAGGGTCTTGATCAGCGCCTGGGTGCTGTCCAGCTGGAACCAGCGGTTCAGTTCCGCCTTGAGCGTGCCGTCGAGGTGGCGGTTCAGCATCCAGGCGATCGGTTGGGGCGTCTGGAGCTCAAATGCGGTCTTGAGGCCGGGATAGAAGGATTTTTGGGCATCGAAAACGGTGGAGTCCAGAATGGTGTAGTCCAGGCTGCCATCGTGCACCTGGTCCAGCAGGTCGGTGACCGAGTCGTCCTCACTGCTGGACCAGGCGAGTTCCGGGTGGTGCGGCTGCAGTTGTTTCAGCAACTCGGCATAGCTTGAGCCCGCCAGCACCCGGATGTTGCGATTATAGAGGTCTTCCAGGCGTTTCGGGGCCGGGTTGCCGCGGCGGACGCGGTAGATCACCACCGGGGCGCTGCTGCGGTAGGCCGGGGAAAAATCAAACTGCTTGCGGCGTTCCGGGGTGGCGGTCAGGCTGGCGGCGGCGATATGGGCGTTGCGGTCCTGGAGGACCTGGAACAGGCCGGCAAAGCTGCCGGGCAGGGCCAGTTCAAGCTTGACGCCCAGGTGACCGGCGAAGGCCTGGGCCAGTTCGTATTCGAAGCCGGCCGGTTCGCCCTTGCGGATATAATAGGTCAGCGGTGTATTGGTGGTGGCGAAGCGGATGACGCCGTTCTGCTTGATCGCCTCCAGTTGGGTCGGGGTGCTGAGACTGAGCATGACGAGGCCGAAGGTGATGGCCATCAGTGAGCCGAAATAGATTAGCTCACGGAAATAGGGGGATTGGCGCAGTTTAAACATAGGCTCTGCTATTCTGTATCTCGATGGCCTGATCGGGTAAAATCCACATTTACTTGTTTGCTCTCCAACGCCTGATTCGCAGGTAGAACCAAGAGGCTCGATATCAACATGCTCGTACTGCGTGGAGCTCCCGCTCTTTCGTCTTTTCGTCATGCAAAACTGCTGTCCCAGATTCAGTCACAGCTGCCTGTCGTGACCGGCCTATACGCCGAATATACTCACTTTGCAGATCTGCAGCGCGATCTGGAAGCACAGGAGTCTGAGGTTCTTGATCGTATCCTGCGCTATGGTCCCAAAGCCAGTGCCGAAGAGCCGACCGGTGAGCTGTTTCTGGTCGTGCCGCGTCCGGGCACCATCTCGCCCTGGTCGAGCAAGGCCACAGATATTGCCCTCAACTGCGGTCTGAATGCAATCGAGCGTCTGGAGCGCGGTGTCGCCTACTACCTGCGCACCGAGCAGGCGCTGACCGCCGAGCAGCGCGAGCAGGTCGCCGAAATTCTGCATGATCGCATGGTTGAAGCGGTCATGACTGATCTGGATCAGGCTCAGGCGCTGTTCCGTCACGAACAGCCGCGCCCGATGACTCAGGTCGACATTCTGGGCGGTGGTCGCGATGCCCTGGCCAAGGCCAACGTCGAGCTGGGTCTGGCGCTGGCGGAAGATGAGATCGATTATCTGGTCGAAAGTTTCAACGGTCTGGGTCGCAATCCCAACGACGTCGAGCTGATGATGTTCGCCCAGGCGAACTCCGAGCACTGCCGTCACAAGATCTTCAACGCCAGCTGGGATATCGATGGCGTGCGCCAGGAGCACTCCCTGTTCGCGATGATCCGCAACACCTACAACCAGGGTGGCGAGAATGTGCTGTCCGCGTACAAGGACAACGCCTCCGTCATCGTCGGCAGCAAGGCCGGGCGTTTCTATCCGGATGCAGCCACCGGCCAGTACGGTTACAACCAGGAAGCGATCCACATCCTGATGAAGGTGGAAACTCACAACCACCCGACCGCCATTGCTCCGTTCTCCGGTGCGGCGACCGGTTCCGGTGGTGAGATCCGTGATGAAGGCGCCACCGGCCGCGGTTCCAAACCGAAGGCGGGCCTGACCGGTTTCACCGTCTCCGATCTGAACATCCCGAGCTTCGAGCAGCCCTGGGAGTCCGGTTACGGCAAGCCGGAGCGCATCGCCTCTGCGCTGGATATCATGATTGAAGGCCCCATCGGTGGCGCCGCGTTCAACAACGAATTCGGTCGTCCCAACCTGACCGGTTACTTCCGTACCTTCGAACAGCAGGTACCGGGTGCCAACGGTGACGAAGTGCGCGGCTACCACAAGCCGATCATGATCGCCGGTGGTTTGGGTAACATCCGTGAAGATCACGTCGAGAAGGGCGAGATCACCGTCGGTGCCAAACTGATCTGCCTGGGTGGCCCGGCGATGCTGATCGGCCTCGGCGGCGGTGCGGCGTCTTCCATGTCCTCCGGCAGCTCTTCTGCTGATCTGGACTTCGCTTCGGTACAGCGTGGCAACCCGGAGATCGAGCGTCGCTGTCAGGAAGTGATCGACCGCTGCTGGCAGCTGGGCGATGACAACCCGATCGCCTTCATTCATGACGTCGGTGCCGGTGGCCTGTCCAACGCTTTCCCTGAGCTGGTGAAAGATGGCGGTCGTGGCGGCAACTTTGCGCTGCGCAACGTCAACAACGACGAGCCGGGCATGTCGCCGCTGGAGATCTGGTGTAACGAAGCCCAGGAACGCTACGTGATGGCGGTGAAGCCGGAAGATCTGGCTCGCTTCGAAGCGATCTGTGAACGCGAGCGCTGCCCGTTCGCCGTGGTCGGTGAAGCCACTGAAGAGCATCACCTGACCCTGGGTGATACCCACTTCGACAACAAGCCGGTGGATCTGCCGATGAGCGTGCTGTTCGGCAAGCCGCCGAAGATGCACCGCAGCGTCGAGCGCAAGACCTACGCCGTGCCGGAATTCGATACCACCAAGATCGAACTGGCCGATGCGGCCGAGCGTGTGCTCAAGCTGCCGGCGGTTGCGTCCAAGTCCTTTCTGATCACCATTGGCGACCGTTCCATTACCGGTCAGGTGGCTCGTGACCAGATGGTGGGTCCCTGGCAGGTGCCGGTTGCCGACTGTGCCGTGACTACTGCATCCTATGACACCTATGCCGGTGAAGCCATGGCGATGGGCGAGCGTACTCCGCTGGCGCTGATCGATTCCCCGGCCTCCGGCCGCATGGCGATCGGTGAGACCATCACCAACCTGGCAGCGGCGCGTATCGGCCAGCTGGCCGACATCAAGCTGTCCGCCAACTGGATGTGCGCGGCCGGTCATGCCGGTGAAGACGAGAAGCTGTACGAGACCGTCAAGGCGGTGGGTATGGAACTCTGTCCGGAACTGGGCATCACCATTCCGGTGGGTAAGGACTCCATGTCCATGCGTACCGTCTGGGATGATAACGGCGAGCAGAAGAGCGTGACCGCGCCGATGTCGCTGATCATCTCCGGCTTTGCGCCGGTGCTGGATGCACGCAAGACGCTGACGCCGCAGCTGCGTACCGACAAGGGCGAGACCGACCTGATCCTGCTGGATCTGGGCAACGGTCAGAACCGCATGGGTCTGTCTGCGCTGGCGCAGGTGTATAACGAAGTGGGTCAGAAAGTACCGGACGTGGATAACGCCGAGCTGCTGGCCAACTTCTTCGCCGCCGTTCAGGAGCTGAACGAGCAGGGCCTGATCCTGGCCTACCACGACCGTGCCGATGGCGGCCTGCTGGCGACCATCGCCGAGATGGGCTTTGCCGGTCGCACCGGTGTCGACCTGAACCTGGATCTGCTGGCCGAAGACCGCTCCGAGCTGGCGGCGGCGCTGTTCAACGAAGAGCTGGGCGCAGTGATCCAGATCCGTCGCGAGGATATGGAAACTGTCCTCAACGAACTGAACGCGGCGGGCCTGGCTGACGTGGCCAAGGTGGTCGGTACCCTGAACCCGGATCTGCAGCTGAACTGCTTCTTCGACGACGAAGAAGTCTACAGCGCTGACCTGATCCAGCTGCAGCGCTGGTGGGCCGAGACCTCCTTCCGCATCCAGTCACTGCGTGACAACTCCGAGTGTGCGCAGCAGGAGTTCGACCGCCTGCTGGATCGCGAAGATCCGGGTCTGAACGCCAGCCTGAGCTTCGACCAGAACGATGATGTGGCGGCTGAGCTGATCGCCTCCGGCGTGCGCCCGAAAGTGGCAATCCTGCGTGAGCAGGGCGTCAACGGTCAGGTGGAAATGGCGGCCGCCTTTGATCGTGCCGGTTTTGAAGCGATCGACGTTCACATGAGCGACATCCTGTCCGGTCGTATCACTCTGGATCAGTTCCGTGGTCTGGTTGCCTGTGGCGGTTTCTCCTACGGTGACGTTCTGGGTGCCGGCGAGGGCTGGGCCAAGTCGATCCTGTTCAACGCGGTGGCGCGTGAGCAGTTCTCTGCCTTCTTCGAGCGTGAAGATACCTTCGCGCTGGGCGTGTGCAACGGCTGCCAGATGCTGTCCAACCTGCACGAGCTGATTCCGGGCGCGGATCTGTGGCCGCACTTCGTGCGCAACCAGTCCGAGCAGTTCGAAGCACGTGTCGCCATGGTGGAAGTGCAGGACAGCCCGTCCGTGTTCCTGCAGGGCATGGCGGGTTCCCGCATGCCGATCGCGGTTGCCCACGGTGAAGGCCGTGCCGAGTTCGAAGATGATGCGCAGCTGCGCATGCTGAACGAGTCCGGTACGGTTTCCCTGCGCTATGTGGATAACCGTGGCGATGAGACCACTGTCTACCCGGCCAACCCGAACGGTTCGCCGCTGGGTATCACCGGTCTGACCACGCCGGATGGTCGCGTCACCATCATGATGCCGCACCCCGAGCGTGTTTTCCGAGCCGTGCAAAACTCCTGGGCACCGGATGAGTGGTCCGAAGATGGTGCCTGGATGCGCATGTTCCGCAACGCGCGTGTCTGGGTCGGCTGATCAGGTTTTCCCGGGATCATGAAAAACGGCAGCCTCGGCTGCCGTTTTTTTGTGTCTGTTTGCAGGGAAGTCAGGGTCTGACGTAGCTGAAGCCCTGTTGCTGCAGGCGGATGATCTCCGGCAGTCCGGCCTGAACCACGTCTTCAGCCTCGACTTCATAGAGTGCTTCGCGTCCGATATGGTAGCCATCCAGGGTATTGCCACAGATGATGAAGCGGGCGCCGCTGAGTCGAAGGGTGTCCAGGGTGACCTGTTTGTCGCTATCCTCTTTGGCGGCGATAAAGTACTCGATAGCCTTGCCATGGATGACGGCTCTCAAATCGATATTCTCTTCACCCACGGCCTGAATGTGATTACTGATATTGGTGAAGGTCGCCGACAGGCGTGAAGGTTCACCGTAGTTGATGTGGTAGACAACCTTCTGCGGCGGATAGTCGCCGGCGTGTGCGGGAAGGGTGGTGAGGAGTAGCGCCCATGCAAGGAGAAAGGGTTTGAGCATGACAGACCCTCCGTAGCTGTATAAAAGTGGCTATATAAAAGCAGCCATAAAAAAAGCCGGCGCTAGGCCGGCTTCCTTGAGCATAAAGCGGTTGAGCAGATTACTGCTGAACGCGCTTCTGGCCCATGATTTCCACGTCTACACGACGGTCCGGACGCAGGCACGCGATCAGCTCGGCGCCACGACCGGTGCAGTTTGCAACCGGAGCGGATTCGCCCATGAAGCCGATAGACATCTTGCTGGCGTCAACACCGGCCTGTTCCAGCTTGGCGGCAACCGCGCGAGCACGACGCTCGGACAGCTTCTCGTTGTAAGCTGCAGAACCGATGAAGTCAGCGTAACCCACCAGCTTGACGTTCTGCAGGCTGGCCAGGGAACCGATGTAGTTTACGACATTGCTTACGTCGCCAACCTTGGTGCTGTCAAAATCGAAGTACAGTGCGAACTTCTTCTCAACGTCAGCCATGGTTGCAGCCGGTGCAGGTGCGGGGACAACTGCCGGAGCCGGTTCTTCAGCTTTGGCCATGACATTGTCGCAACCTTCAACGGCCTGCTCCTGAGTCCAGAAGCCAGTGTGCCAGCATTCACCGAAGCTGGTGCGCCAGATAGTGTCGCTGGAGTTTACGGCATAACCCGGTACAGCAGCCTGAGCGGCAGAGGCGCCCAGAGCCATCGCCAATCCAGCAGCAATTGCAATTTTTTTCATCATCATATCCTTGTGCCAGGTGGATGTTGGAATTTGCAAACAGTTTAGTACATTAAAACTTCTTTCGCCTTAACTGCAGCCGAACGCCTGTGTTGCTTGCCAGAGCATCTGTTTCAGGGCTGCATCAGCTGGCCACTATACTAACTTAAGGCAGCACTTTTTTATATGGTTTTACCGTGACTTTCTCGTATACGCCGGCGGCACAATAGGGGTCGGCGTCAGCCCACTGTTGGGCGGCCTCAAGGGAGTCAAACTCGGCAATGACCAGGCTGCCGGTAAAGCCGGCGGGACCGGGATCTTCGCTGTCGATGGCCGGGTGTGGGCCGGCGACCAGCAGGCGCCCCTGCTGTTTGAGCTGTTCGAGTCGTGCCAAATGATCGGGGCGAGCGGCCATGCGCTTATCCAGCACGTTGGCCTTGTCTTCAGCGATGATGGCGTAATACATTATTGTTCTCCGTTATGTTGATCCTGCTGCGGCATATGGCGGGAGATATACACCCCTTGGGCGATGATAAACACCAGCGTACAGCCGAGCATGCCGAACAGTTTGAAATTGACCCAGGCTTCCTCGCTCATCGTATAGACCACAGCAAGGTTCAATATGCCCATCAGTACGAAGAATGCACTCCAGCCCATATTCAGCTGCCGCCAGATCCGATTCGGCAATTCAATGCTGCTCTCCATCATGCGCTGAACGATGGTTTTCTGGCCAATGAAGTGGCTGCCGAGAAACGCCAGTGCAAATAGCCAGTTGACCACCGTCGGTTTCCACTGAATGAACGCCTTGTTATCCAGCAGGATGGTTGCTCCGCCGAGCACGACAACCAGGCCGAGGGTGACCAGCTGCATTTTCTCGATCCGATGGGTTTTGAACCAGGTGTAAGCCATCTGTAACAGGGTGGCCGGAATCAGGACGGCGGTGGCCAGGATGATATCGCCACTGAATTTATAGACGGCAAAGAATATAATGACGGGAAGAAAGTCGAGTAATAGTTTCATCGTCCTGCTAGTCTGAGAAGTAAGTTAATACGGAGGTGCGCCCCTTATCGTGACCGACCTGAATTCTGCGGAACAGCCCAAGTTCGATCTGCACATGCATAGTACAGCATCTGATGGCGCCCTGTCCCCGGCCGAACTGGTCGGGCGAGCGGCCGAGGCTTCCATTCGCTATCTGGCCTTGACGGACCATGATACGCTGGCAGGCCTGAGCGAGGCGCGGGCCGAGGCGGCGCGTCATGGCATTCGGTTTATTCCGGGGGTCGAACTGACCTGTCGCTGGCATAAACGCACCCTGCATCTGCTGGGATTGGGGATCGATCCTGAATATGAAGGCTGGCGTGAATATGAAGCGCGCCTGCAGCGGCTGCGCGAGCGGCGGGCGGAAACCATTGCTGCCAAGCTGAAGGGGAAGCGTGCGCCTGAGGATATTCTTGAGCGGGCTCGCAAACATGCAGGCCGTGGCCAGATCGGGCGGCCGCACTTTGCCCGAGCGCTGCTGGAGGCGGGGATGGTCAGCAGCGAGAATGAAGCCTTTGACCGCTATCTGGGACAGGGCAAGGTGGGCGACGTCAAGGCCGAGTGGCCGGATGTAACCGAAGCGATCGCTATCGTCCAGGCCAGTGGCGGCAAAGCTGTCCTGGCTCATCCAACGAAATACAGAATGACCTTTTCTCGGCTGAGGCTGTTGCTGTCCGCTTTGGCGGAAGCCGGCGTTGACGGTTTTGAAATTGGGTACCCTGGTATCAGTCAGGACTATATTCGCTTGCTGCTGAAGCAGGCGGAAGTGCTGAATTTGCAGGTTTCCTCCGGCAGCGATTTTCACAGTCCCGAGCATCACTGGACCGGGCTGGGGCGTTTTCCTCGGGTTGAGACATCCAGGCACCTGATACATCAGTTTTATACGGATATGCCCCTTTGAGTCGAGGGGGGCTCGCATACAGACAGGAGGCTTTATGAGCCAGTTTTTTCAGATCCATCCGGATAACCCGCAGCCGCGCCTGATTCAACAGGCGGTTGAAATTCTGCGTCAGGGTGGCGTTATCATTTATCCGACCGATTGTGCCTATGCCCTGGGGTGTCACCTTGGGGATAAAAAGGCCGTGGATCGTATCAAGCGGATTCGTCGCCTGGACGATAAACATAACTTTACTTTGGTCTGTGATGATTTGTCGTCTATTGGCACCTATGCCAAGGTGGATAATCAGCAGTTTCGGCTATTGAAAGCGCATACACCGGGAGCCTATACCTTTATTTTACCGGCCACGACGGAAGTGCCGCGCCGGTTACTGCACCCCAAGCGTCGCACCATCGGGATTCGTGTGCCCGATAATGCGATAGTATCAGCACTCCTGTCGCAACTGGGAGAGCCGATAATGAGCACTTCCCTGATAATGCCGGATGAAGAGTTGCCACTGACCGACCCTTATGAAATGCGTGACCTGCTCCAGAACCAGGTTGATTTGATTATTGATGGTGGTTATTGCGGTATGGAGGCGACCAGTGTCATCAATATGGTGGAAGATGTTCCGGAAGTGGTTCGAGAGGGAGCCGGTAACATCGAACATTTTAAATAATTATTCGACTTTATATTGAAAAAAAGTCTTTTATAGCGATAATTAAGGCTAATTAACGACTGAAAATGGCGCTTTAACATGACTGACTTCATTAAGACACTGACCCGCAAGAATTCTTTGCGTAAACAGTGCCAGGAGATGAGCCTGGCTGACATCGATAAGGTAATTACAGACCTGAACGATATACGTGCTGAAATCGAGGAAGCCGCCCTGCGTGAGGCGGAAATGGAACAGGCCAAGAAGCATCAGGTAGAAGAGATTCAGCGCCTGATGAAAGAAGCCGGCATCGGTTTGGATGAACTCAAGCAGGGTGTAGAGCCTGTTGCGCGCAAGTCGGTCAAGGCCAAATATGTTATTACCGACAGCGAAGGGCAGGAGCACAGCTGGTCTGGCCGTGGTCGCACCCCGATCGCCTTCCGTGAATACATGGAACAGCATAACCTGACCAAGGAACAGTTGCCGACTGTTGAGTGATCAGGCATTATGCTTGCAAGTACGAAGCCTCTTCGGGAATACCTGAAGGGGCTTTTTTGATTATTCAAAACATTAAAGCCTGCTCTCGTGGAGAGCGGCTCAGGAGACGTCAAAATGCATGATGAAAAATTGCAGAAGGTTTTGGCGCGTTCCGGTTTTGGCTCACGTCGTGAGATGGAGCGTTGGATAGAAAGTGGTCGTATCATCCTGAACGACCAGCCAGCGACCCTGGGCGACCGAGTCACGGCCGAGGATCGTGTCAGCGTGGATGGCAAGGAGGTCGAGCTGACCTTCTCGGCGACCGCCGAGCGCCGGGTACTGGTATACAACAAGCCGCTGGGTGAGGTCTGTACCCGTCATGATCCTGAAGGGCGTCCGACGGTGTTCGATAACCTGCCTCCATTGAAACAGGGGCGCTGGGTGGCGATTGGTCGTCTGGATATCAATACCAGCGGGCTGTTGATCTTCACCACCGATGGCGAGCTGGCCAACCGCATGATGCACCCGTCCATGCAGATCGACCGTGAGTATGCCGTGCGCGTACTGGGTGATGTGGATGAGGCGATGCTGGAGCGACTGAAGCAGGGGGTGTTGCTGGACGATGGCATGGCCCGTTTCAGCGATGTGCGTTATTTCGACGGCGAAGGTGCCAACAAATGGTACCACTGCGTGGTGATGGAAGGGCGCAATCGCGAAGTGCGACGTCTGTGGGAATCCCAGGGCGCACAGGTGAACCGCCTCAAGCGGGTTCGTTTCGGCCCGGTTTTCCTGCCCAGCGACATCAAGGTGGGCACCTGGCGAGAGCTGGCGCCCAAGGAAGTGGATCACCTGTCGAAAGAGCTGGAACTGGAGACGGCGCGTACTCATCGTCCTACGCCGCTTGAGTCGGAAAAGGAGAAGCGTCTGTACAAGCGTCAGCGGGTGCGTCAGGCCGTGATCAAGGGGCAGGGCGACGAAGAGCCGCCGCGCACGACCGAAAGGCGGCGCAGCAAGGCCCGTTCCGTTGGCAAGCGTAATGTCAGCAAGCGCGGTCGTCGCGTTTGATTCACGACATGCGGATATGAAAAAAGGGGGCTTTAAGCCCCCTTTTTGTTTCCGACGGCATGCGTTGGTCAGGCTGAACCGTCGCCTTGAGCATCCAGTGACTGACCGTTGACCTGGCGACTGTCGGCCCCCATCAGGTACAGATATACCGGCATGATCTCGGCGGGTGTCGGGTTGTTTTCCGGCGGCTCGGCCGGGTAGGCATAGGCGCGCATCTGCGTGCGTGTCGCGCCGGGGTTGATGGCGTTGACGCGGATGTTCGGGCTGTTTTCCAGCTCGTCCGCGAGTACCTGCATCATGCCTTCGGTGGCGAACTTGGATACCGCGTAGGCACCCCAGTAGGCACGCCCCTTGCGCCCTACGCCGGATGACGTAAAGACGACCGAAGCATCGCCGGAACGCTGCAGCAGCGGCAGCAGTGTCTGCGTCATCAGGAAGGGGGCGTGCACGTTGACGCGCATCACCTGTTCCCAGGTGATCGGGTCGTAGTTCTCGATCGGGGTGCGCATGCCCAGCAGGCCTGCGTTGTGCAGGAGGCCGTCCAGGCGGCCGAACTCGTCGAACAGCTGGTTACTCAGCTCGATATAGTCGTGTTCGGTGGCGGAATCCAGGTTCATCGGCACGATGGCGGGCTGGGGGTGGCCGGCATTCTCGATCTCGTCGTAGAGGGATTCCAGCTTTTCCAGTGTCCGTCCCAGCAGTACCACGGTGGCGCCGTGTGCCGCGTAGTGTTTGGCGGCGGCGCGGCCGATGCCCTCGCCGGCGCCGGTCACCAGAATGATGCGGTCTTTCAGCAGGTCGGCAGGGGCGTTGTAGTGAAACATCCTAGGCTCCTTGGTAAAAGGTCTGGCGAAAAGCAGCGTTTAGCTTGCCTGTAATAGTGAGTGTAGCAGGGGCTGCAGGTCGGTCGAGCGCTGGCTGATATGGTCACTGAGCCACTCTTCCGGTGTCTCACCCGGGTTCAGGTAGCCCCAGCCGGCGGCGATGGTGCACATGTTCGCGGCACGACCGGCTTCTATATCGCGCAGATGATCGCCGACATAGATGCTGCGTTCGGGGGCGACGCCCAGCTGACGACAGGCCAGCAGCAGTCCTTCGGGATCCGGCTTGGCATGGCTGACATTTTCCGGGCAGATCACGCTGCCGCAGCGCTCATCCAGGTTCAGCGCCTTCAGCAGTGGCAGGGTGAAGCGCTGCGGCTTGTTGGTCACGATGCCCCAGTGGATATTGTTCTGCTCCAGCCATTCGAGCAGTCCGGTCATGCCGGGAAAGAGGCTGCTGCTGATCAGCAGCTGTTCGGCATAGTAGTCGAGCAGTTGCTGGTGCAGGCGGGGAAATGCCTCGGCATCGGGGCTCAGTTCGAAAGCGTGACACACCATGGCGCGCGCGCCGTTGGAGACCTGGGTGCGCAGGGACTCATAGCTGAGCTCCGCCTGTCCGGCCTCGGCCAGCATGCGGTTGACGACTCGGTGAAAGTCCTGCGCGGTATCGAGCAGGGTGCCATCCAAATCGAAGAGTACGGCGGCGGGGGCGGTCATCAGCGGGCCTCTTTGCGGCAGGCCAGCATGTAGTTCACGTCCACGTCCGAAGGGTCCAGGCGGTAGATCTTGGTCAGCGGGTTATAGACCAGTCCGGTGATTTCGTCGATCTCCAGGCCGGCCTGGCGAACCATCTGCCCCAGTTCAGCGGGTTGAAGAAACTTGTTGAAGTCGTGCGTGCCGGCCGGGACCAGCTTGAGCACCCGTTCGGCGCCCAGAATGGCGAACAGGTAGCTCTTCGGGTTGCGGTTCAGGGTCGACAGGAAGATCTTGCCGCCGGGCTTCACCAGGCGGGCGCAGGCTTTCACCACCGAGGCGGGATCCGGGACATGCTCCAGCATCTCCATGCAGGTGACGATGTCATATTGCTCCGGCTGTTCGGCGGCCAGATCTTCGACGGTGATGCGTCGGTAGTTGACCTTGACGCCGCTCTCCAGACCATGCAGCTTGGCGACCTTGAGCGGGGCTTCGCCCATGTCGATGCCGCTGACCTCGGCGCCGCGGTGCGCCATCGCTTCCGACAGAATGCCGCCGCCGCAGCCTACATCCAGTACCTGTTTACCGGCAAGCTGGCCGATACGGTCGATGAAATCCACCCGCAGCGGGTTGATGTCATGCAGAGGCTTGAACTCGCTGTCGCGATCCCACCAGCGGCTGGCCAGCTCTTCGAATTTGGCTATTTCGGCCGGATCAATATTCAGCGTACGCTCGTTACTCATCGGCTTTGTCCTTGCATCGATATTCGATTTTGCCGCATTCTAGCATCATGGTTTGAGGGGCGGAAATTCACACCGTAACCCGTCCTCACCGAGCAGGAGAAATGATGATCAGTTTCTGGAAACGAAGTGACAAGGACGCGACTGCAAAAACGGGACAGCAAGCGTCGGTGGAAGCTCCGCCTTTGCTCAGGCTGACGGAGGCTTCGCAGCTCTCTGAGGCGGCCATGATCGAGTTGATCAATTGTGCCGATGTGGTGCGCTTTGCGGCCAGGGAGGATTTGCTGGCGACGAAGCCGGGCCTGGCCAGCGGGTATATTCTGCTGCAGTCCGGCACAATCCGTGTCGACCCCGGGGCTACTGAAGAAGCGGTGAGTCTTGAAGTTACCACGGCGCTCAACCTGATCGGAGCTGAAAACTCGGGAATGCCTCGGTTCTGCATCAGCGCCAGCACTGAAGGGCAATTGCTGCTGTTGAGCGCAGGGCAGTTCGGCCAGCTGCGCGAATCGACACGACTGGTGTTGATGCAGATGGCCCAGCATTCTAGTGCTGAGCGCTTCTTGAAGCTTCTGGAGCACTATCGCCGGGCACAGCAGCGCTATGAGCGACTTTCATCGGTTCTTTTTAAGTCTGCTGCCGGTGCTGCCGAGAGTTTTGCCGGTTCAGAGCCGGTGCAGCGGATCATCAGTCGCATCCCCAAGCTGCCGGTGTCCAGTGTGGAGCTGCTCAACCGCTTGCTCGATGAAAACAGTACTCATGCTCAGGTGGTCGAGCTGGTGCGTGAGGACCCGTCACTGACGGCGACTCTGCTGAAAGCGATCAATTCTGCGCGCTACAGTTTTGATCAGGAAATTACCGACCTGAGCCGCGCCGTTAGCCTGCTGGGGTTCGAGGGTGTGTATCAGGTCATCATGGCGGAAAGCCTGCGTAAAAGCCTGCCGGATACCGCGCAGTTCAGGGCCAGTTACCAGCGGGCATTGCTGCTTTCCTATATGGCTTTTGCGCTTGCTCAGGCCAGTGGTAAGGCGCGGCCAGCGGAAATGGCCACCATTGCGTTACTGCATGATGTCGGGCGGGTGGTGATTGAATTGCTGCAGCGCCAGAATCCGGCATTCAAACCGATGATCGGTCAGGTGCACCCGGGAGTGGTCGGGGCCGAGCTGCTCAAGGCCTGGCAGCTGCCGGAACCGGTCTGGAGCAGCATCGCCTTGCAGCACTACCCGGACTTCGTTCAGCCCGTCCACCTGTCGTCCAGGGTACGAACGCCCGTCTCCTTGCTGCACCTGTCGGCCTGGCTGCTGGACAGTCGGGAAAACACAGACACGATTGAGCCTCTGTTTGTGGAAGAGTACCTGGCGTTGTTGGGCTGGGCGGGTGAGACGGCCGAGCAGATTTGGGACCGCCGTCTGAAACCCTTGTTGCGCCAGCGCCGCAATGCTCTGCCCAGAGCGGTACAGCAAATGCTCGGTGAGAATCACTGATTTCTGCGCATATGCGGGACAAGGCGGGTTAGCGTGAATTGATCCACGCTGTGGTATACTTCCGCAGTTTATAAGCGCGCCATCAGGGCGTGCTCGGGTACCGGATCAAGGAACGCTGTGCGAATGGGTGATTTAGCCAAAGAAGTTCTGCCAGTCAACATTGAAGACGAGCTGAAACAGTCCTACCTCGACTACGCCATGAGCGTAATCGTCGGCCGAGCTCTGCCGGATGTGCGTGACGGCCTGAAACCGGTTCATCGGCGTGTGCTTTTCGCCATGAACGAACTGAACAACGACTGGAACAAGCCGTACAAGAAGTCGGCGCGTGTGGTCGGTGATGTTATCGGTAAATACCACCCGCACGGTGACAGTGCGGTATATGACACCATCGTCCGTATGGCGCAGGATTTCTCCATGCGTTACATGCTGGTGGATGGCCAGGGGAACTTCGGTTCCGTCGATGGCGACTCGGCGGCTGCGATGCGTTATACCGAGATCCGCATGGCCAAGATCTCCCACGAGCTGCTGGCTGATCTGGAAAAGGAAACGGTGGATTTCGTCGACAACTACGACGGCACCGAGAAGATCCCGGCCGTTCTGCCGACCCGGGTACCGAACCTGCTGGTCAATGGTTCGGCCGGTATAGCCGTCGGCATGGCGACCAATATTCCGCCGCACAACCTGGGTGAAGTGGTACAGGGCTGTCTCGCCCTGATCGATAACCCGGACATCAGCATTGACGAGTTGATGGAGTCGATTCCGGGGCCGGACTTCCCCACCGGCGGCATCATCAATGGCCGTGCCGGCATCCTCCAGGCCTACCGTACCGGTCGTGGCCGAATTTACGTGCGTGCCCGTCACCATGTCGAAGAACATCCCAAGACCGGCCGTCCGGTGCTGGTGATTACCGAGATCCCCTATCAGCTCAACAAGGCCCGCCTGATCGAAAAGATCGCCGACCTGGTCAAAGAGAAGAAGATCGAGGGTATCAGCGAGCTGCGTGACGAGTCCGACAAGGACGGCATGCGCATCGTGATCGAACTGCGCCGCGGTGAAGTGCCCGAGGTGGTGATCAACAACCTCTTCGCCCAGACCCAGCTGCAGAGCGTGTTCGGCATCAATATGGTGGCGCTGGTCGATGGCCAGCCGAAGATTCTGGACCTGAAAACGATCCTCGAATGCTTCGTGCGTCACCGTCGTGAAGTGGTCACCCGGCGCACCATCTATGAACTGCGCAAGGCGCGCGAACGTGGTCATGTGCTGGAAGGTCTGGCGATCGCTCTGGCCAACATTGATCCGGTGATCGAACTGATCAAGCAGTCGCCGACCCCGGCAGAAGCCAAGGAGCGTTTGATCGCTACCGCCTGGGCGCCGGGCAACGTTACCGATATGCTGGAACGTGCCGGCGAAACGGCCTGCCGTCCGGAAGATCTGGAGCCGCAGTATGGCATGCGCGATGGCCACTACTACCTGTCGCCGGTACAGGCGCAGGCGATTCTGGATCTGCGTCTGCACCGCCTGACCGGCCTGGAACATGAGAAGCTGATCGCCGAATATCGCGAACTGCTGGAAAAGATCGCCGAGCTGTTGCACATCCTGGGCTCCTACGAACGCCTGATGGAAGTGATCCGCGAAGAGCTGGAAGCGCTGGTGGCCGAGTACGCCGACGAGCGTCGCACCGAAATCCAGGCGTCCATGCAGGATCTGACCGTGGCTGACCTGATCACCGAAGAAGACATGGTGGTCACCATCTCCCACGCCGGTTACGCCAAGACCCAGCCGCTGACCGACTATCAGGCCCAGCGCCGTGGCGGCAAGGGCAAGTCGGCGACGGCGATGAAGGATGAAGACTTCATCGAGCATCTGCTGATCGCCAATACCCACGATACGGTGCTCTGCTTCACCAACATGGGCAAGGTGTACTGGCTGAAAGTGTACGAGATCCCGCCGGCAAGCCGCGCCTCTCGTGGTCGTCCGGTGGTCAATATCCTGCCGCTGGCCGATGATGAATGGATCAGTACCATCCTGCCGGTGAAGGAGTTCGACCCCGAGCGCTTCATCTTCATGGCGACCGCCAACGGCACCGTCAAGAAGACCCCGCTGGATGCCTTCTCCCGTCCGCGCAGCACCGGTCTGATCGCGCTGGATATCGTTGACGGCGACCGCCTGATCGGCGCCACTCTGACCAACGGTCAGGACGATGTCATGCTGGTGACCAGTGCCGGCAAGGCGATCCGCTTCAACGAGAATGATGTCCGCGCCATGGGACGTACCGCCCGAGGTGTGCGTGGTGTGAAAATGGACGAGGAGGTACGGGTGATCTCCCTGATCGTGCCTCAGGACGGTGGTGAAGTGTTGACCGCCTCCGAGCACGGTTACGGCAAGAAGACCCGTGTCGACGAGTTCCCGCTCCGTGGCCGTGGCGGCCAGGGCGTCATCGCCATGCAGTGTACCGATCGTAACGGCCAGCTGGCCGGTGCGGTACAGGTGTTCGAAGGCGACGACGTCATGCTGATCAGTGACCGGGGCACCCTGGTGCGTACCCGCAGCGGCGAAATCTCCAGCCTGGGCCGTAATACCCAGGGCGTGATGCTGATTCGCCTGGCTGATGAAGAAGCGCTGGTCGGTATCGCCCGCATCGAGGAGCCTGAAGAAGACGAGGCCGAAGGTGAGGAGGGGGCTGCTGAAACGACCGCAGCCGCCGAGCCGGACCAGGCCGCCGACGCGCCGGCAGCAGACGCTGACGACGAATAATTTCCGTATATAGTGTGGAAGCAAGAGCAGAATGACGCGTAAATTCAATTTCAGTGCAGGTCCCGCCGCGTTGCCGGAAGAGGTCCTGCTGCAGGCACAGGCTGAACTGCTGGATTGGCATGACAAGGGGCTCTCCATCATGGAGATGAGCCACCGCAGTGCCGAGTATGTCGGTGTGGCGGAGCAGGCCGAACAGGACCTGCGCGACCTGATGGGTATCCCGGGCAACTACAAGGTGCTCTTCCTGCAGGGAGGGGCGAGCGCCCAGTTCGCCATGGTGCCGATGAACCTGCTGCGTGGCGCCGCATCGGCCGACTACATCAACACCGGCATCTGGTCGAAGAAGGCGATCAAGGAAGCCCAGCGCTACGGTGGCGTCAATATCGCCGCCAGCGTCGAGGCCAATAACTTCACTTCGGCACCGGCCCAGTCCGAACTGCAGCTGGATCCCAACGCGGCCTACCTGCACTACACCACCAACGAAACCATCGGTGGCGTCGAGTTCGATTACATCCCCGACAGCGGCGATGTGCCCCTGGTGGCGGATATGTCGTCTGATATCCTGTCGGCGCCGGTAGATGTCAGCCGTTTCGGCCTGATCTACGCCGGTGCGCAGAAGAATATCGGTCCGGCGGGTCTGACCGTGGTGATCGTGCGTGAAGACCTGATCGGCCAGCCCTTGGCCGGTACGCCGAGCATGTACGACTACAAGATCCACGCCGATGCCGACTCCATGAACAACACGCCGCCGACCTTTGGCTGGTACCTGGCCGGCCTGGTGTTCCAGTGGCTCAAGCGTCAGGGCGGCGTCAAGGCGATCGCTGAGGTGAACCGTCGCAAGGCGGCCAAGCTGTACGCGGCGATCGATGGCAGCGATTTCTACGCCAACCCGGTGGCCGTCAACAACCGTTCGATCATGAACGTGCCGTTCACCCTGGCCGATACCGCGCTGGAGAAGCGTTTCCTGGAGCTGGCCGAGGTCGAGGGGCTGCTCAACCTGAAGGGACATCGTTCAGTGGGCGGCATGCGTGCCAGCATCTACAACGCCGTGCCGGAAGCGGCGGTGGATGCCCTGATCGACTTCATGCAGCGTTTCGAGAAAGAGCAGGCCTGATCGATGAGTGTGAACCAACCGCCGGCGGGGGATGCGCAGGAAGCGGAGCTGCGGGTTCTGCGTGACCAGATCGATAGTGTCGACCGCCAGCTCCACCAGCTGCTGAATGATCGGGCGCGCCTGGCGCAGCAGGTTGCTGAGGTCAAGGAGCGCTATCGCCAGGGCGACGAGACCCCGGTGTTCTACCGCCCCGAGCGTGAAGCCCAGGTGTTGCGTGCCGTGATGGCGCGCAACGAAGGGCCGCTGGCGGATGCCACCGTCGGGCGGTTGTTCCGTGAGGTGATGTCGGTCTGTCTGGCGCTGGAGGAACCGCTCAAGGTGGTCTTCCTTGGACCCGAAGGTACCTTCACCCAGCAGGCGGCGCAGAAGCACTTTGGCCAGGCGGCCGAGTGTCATGCGCTGGACAGCCTTGAGCGGGTGTTCATGGCCGTCGAGCAGGGCCAGGCGCACTACGCGGTGGTACCGATCGAGAGCGAAGATGCTGGCTTGATCCGGCATACGCTGGACCTCTTCCGCCGCTTCGATCTGCATATCTGTGGCGAGGTGGAGCTAACGCCGGAGGCGGCGTCCAGCCAGCTGAACCGCTGCCCGCGCTATCTGGTGGTCGGCCGCGACGCCATCGGACCCAGTGGCGAGGACAAGACCTCGCTGCTGCTGATCTGTGGGGACGAGCCGGGGGCGCTGCACGATCTGCTGGCGCCTTTCCATCGTCGCCAGATCAGCCTGACCCGTCTGGAGACCCGCAGCAGCGGAGAGCATGACTGGAAGACGCTGTTCTATATCGACTTTGAAGGGCATATCAGTGATGACCGGGTTGCCGAGCTGCTGGTCGAACTGAATGAGCAGCAGGTGGAGGTCAAGCATCTGGGCTCCTACCCGAAAGCCGTATTGTAAGTCTTACCCGATCAGAAGGATGCCAACACATGTCATGTGATTTTATGGCACTGGCAACACCCGGCGTGCAGGGACTGCACCCCTATGAAGCCGGCAAGCCGGTGGAAGAACTGGAACGCGAACTGGGCATCAGCAATATCGTCAAGCTGGCCAGCAACGAGAATCCGCTGGGTCCCAGTGAGCGGGCGATGGCGGCGGTACAGGCCGCGCTGGCCGATTCCACCCGCTATCCGGACAGCAACGGTTTCGGCCTCAAGCACGCTCTGAAACAGCATTACGGGCTGGCGGCCAATCAGTTGACCCTGGGCAACGGCTCCAACGATGTGCTGGAATTGATTGCGCGCGCCTTCCTTAACCCGGGCGACGAGGTGGTCTTCTCCGAGTACGCCTTTGCCGTTTACCCGATCGTGACCCAGGCCTGCGGCGCCACGGCAGTGGTAACCCCGGCCCATGACTATGGTCATAACCTGCAAGCGATGGCCGAAGCCATAACGGAGCGGACGCGGTTGCTGTTTATCGCCAACCCGAACAACCCGACCGGTACTGTGCTGCTGCGCGATGAACTGGTCGCCTTTCTCGATGCCGTGCCCGAGCAGGTGATCATCGTACTCGACGAGGCTTACACCGAATATGTGCAGCAGGCCGATTTTCCGGATGGCCTGGAGCTTTTGCCGCGCTACCCGAACCTGATCGTGACCCGTACCTTTTCCAAGGTCTGGGGGTTGGCTGGCCTGAGAGTCGGCTTTGCCGCCGCCAACCCGGCGATCACCGATCTGCTGAACCGGGTGCGTCAGCCGTTTAATGTGTCTCATCTGGCGCTGGCCGCCGCGGAAGCGGTGCTGGCGGACAGCGACTACCTGGAGCGGAGCGTCGAGTTGAACCGTGCCGGGATGCAGCAGCTTGAAGCGGGGCTTAAACTCCAGGGCCTGGGCTTCATTCCGTCCTGTGGCAACTTCATCACCGTCGACGTGGCGCGCCCGGCACAGCCGGTATTCGAGGCGCTGTTGCGTGAAGGCGTGATCGTGCGCCCGCTGGGACCCTATCGCCTGCCGCAGCATCTGCGTATCAGCATCGGCCTGCCGGAAGAGAATGACCGTTTCCTCAGAGCTCTGCGACAGGTGCTTGCGTGCTGAACTACACCTCCGTTTCTCAATACCGGTTGCGACGAGTGCTGATCATCGGCCTCGGTCTCATCGGCGGCTCCCTGGCCAAAGCGTTGAGAACCCGTTCCTGTGTCGATGAGGTCGTGGGCGCTGATCGCAGCCAGGACGAGTGTCGTCTGGGGCTGCAATTGGGCGTCATCGACCGGGTCGCCGAGGATCTGTCTGCAGAGGTGGCGGCGGCGGACCTGATCGTGCTGGCGGTGCCGGTCAAGGCGATGGAAACCGTGCTGGAGCAGATCCGGCCGCATCTGAAACTGCAGACCCTGGTGACCGATGTCGGCAGTACCAAGGGGAATCTGGTGCAGGCGGCCCGGCGAATATTCGGCCACCTGCCCGGCACCTTCATTCCGGGCCACCCGATCGCCGGCGCCGAGAAAAGCGGCGTGCGTGCGTCGGACGCCGACCTGTTCGAGCACCATAAGGTGATTCTGACGCCGCTGCCGGAGACCGACCCCAACGCCACGCTGGAACTGGCGCGCCTGTGGCAGGCGGTTGGCGCCGAAGTGCTGCAGATGGACGTGGGCCGGCATGACGAAGTGCTGGCGGCGACCAGCCACCTGCCGCATCTGCTCGCCTTCTCTCTGGTCGATACCCTGGCGCGGGAGGAGGAAAACCTCGATATCTTCCGTTATGCCGCTGGCGGCTTTCGCGACTTCACCCGTATCGCGGCCAGCGATCCCACCATGTGGCACGACATCTGTATCGCCAACCGCGATGCGATCCTGGCCCAGATCGACCGCTACACCTCGGGCGTGGCGCGCTTGCGCGGCGCCATCGAGCAGGGCGACAGCGAGGGCATGCTGGGGATTTTCACCCGGGCCAAGGCGGCGCGAGATCATTTTACCCGCCTGCTGAACAAGGCCGCCTATTCATCGAATGATCATACGCGAGCGGTAAACTTGCGCGCCCGTGGAGGTGCTGAACTCAATGGCGAGTTCAGCCTGCCCGGAGACAAGTCGATTTCGCACCGCGCCATCATCCTGGCGGCGATCGCCGAAGGCGTCACCGACATCGGCGGTTTTCTCGAAAACGAGGACAGCCTGGCGACGCTGCAGGCGCTGCGCGATATGGGCGTGGTGATCGAAGGGCCGCATCAGGGGCAGGTGCGGGTGTTCGGCGTGGGGCTGCACGGACTCAAGCCGCCGCCCGGGCCGCTTTACCTGGGCCATTCGGCCACGGCGATGCGCCTGCTGGCCGGCGTGCTGGCGGCTCAGCCCTTCGATACCGAACTGTTCGGCGATGAGGCGCTGTGTCAGCGTGACATGACCCGGGTGGCCGAACCCTTGCGTCAGATGGGCGCGCTGATCGAAACCGGCGACAGTGGCGGAGCTCCGTTGCGCATTACCGGTGGACAGCGCTTGCGGGGCATCGATTATCCGTTGCCGGTGCCCAGTGCGCAGGTCAAGTCGTCGCTGCTGCTGGCCGGCCTCTGGGCCGAGGGCGATACCTGCATCCGGGAGCCGGTGGCCACGCGCGACCATACCGAGCGCATGCTGGCGGCGCTGGGCGCGGATATTGCCCTCGCGGATACCAGCGTTCGGCTGACGCCGGGCGGAACATTAAATGCCGCCGCCATTCAGGTGCCAGGTGATATCTCCTGGGCCACCCTGTTCATGCTGGCGGCGGGTGCCGAACACAGCCGGGGCCGCTACCGGCTGCGCGCGATCGGCATCAACCCCAGCCGTATCGGTGCGCTGCAGGTGTTGCAGAGGATGGGCGCCGATATTCGACAGGAGCAGCCCCGCGAACAGCTGGGCGAACCGGTCGCGGACCTGGTCGTGGCGGCGGGACGCCGGCTGAAGGCGATCGAGGCCGATGCTCAGCTGCTGGCGTCGGCCGTGGATGAGCTGCCGCTGTTGCTGGTAGCCGCCGCAGTGGCCGAGGGCGTGAGCCGTTTCAGTGGTCTGGCGCGGCTGAAACATAAGGAAGATGACCCGGTCCAGAAAACAGTGGCCATGTTGACCGCTCTTGGTGTCCTGATTGAGCAGGACGCCGACTACATCCGGGTAACCGGTGGCGGGCTGACGGGCGGCAGTATCGAGGCCAAGGGCAGCTTGCGGCTGACCATGGCGGCACTGGCCGCCGGGCTGTGCGGCAGCGAAACCGTAACCGTGACCCAGAGTGGAACTCTGCTGGCGGCCTATCCCGACTTTGTCGAGCAGGCGCAGCGGGTTGGTCTGAACGTTCATAAGGAGGAGGACTGATGTCCATCCAGGAGAAACAGGTGGCGGTCATCGCGGTCGATGGCCCCAGTGGATCAGGTAAGGGCACTATCTGTCAGTTGCTGGCGAAAGAGCTTGGCTGGCATCTGCTCGATAGCGGGGCGCTTTATCGCCTGACCGCACTGGCGGCGCGCCACCATGGCGTCGAGCTGGATGATGTGGAAGCGCTGGAAGTGCTGGCGGCGCATCTTGACGTGCAGTTCAAGGCATCCGACAACGGCAAGGGCGTACAGATCGTGCTGGAAGGGGAAGAGGTGACCCACGCGATCCGCAACGAGCGGGTTGGCGAGGATGCGTCCGTTATCGCGGCGCTGGGGCCGGTGCGCGAGGCGCTGCTCAATCGCCAGCGTGATTTCGCACGGACGCCGGGACTGGTCGCGGATGGCCGCGATATGGGTACCGTTGTCTTTCCGGCCGCAGAATTGAAGATCTACCTGGATGCCAGCGCCGAGGAGCGCGCAGAGCGCCGTTATAAGCAGTTGATTAGCAAGGAACCCGGTGCTAGCCTTGATGATATATTGAACGATATAAAGGCCCGTGACGCGCGTGACATGAATCGTGCCGTTGCGCCGCTGAAGCCAGCGCCAGATGCAGTGAGGCTCGACACCACCACGATGACGATAGATGAGGTGTTGCAGGCCGTACTGGACGAAGCCAGACACAGAGGGCTGCGTTGATGTAGCCAAACTTGGGAAGGAACGGTAATGAGCGAAAGTTTTGCGGAGCTGTTTGAAGAGAGTTTGAAAGAGCTGGACATGGCGCCGGGGTCGATTGTGACCGGCACCGTGGTGGCGATTGATAACGACTTTGTGATCGTCAATGCAGGACTCAAGTCGGAGGGGGTTATCCCTCTGGAACAGTTCCGTGATGACAAGGGTGGATGCCACCTGCAGGTTGGCGACGAAGTTCGCGTCGCGCTGGAATCCCTGGAAGATGGCTTTGGCTCGACCGTTCTGTCCCGTGAGCGCGCCAAGCGCATCGAAGCCTGGGCGGTGCTCGAAGACGCCTACGAGGCCGGCAGCACCGTGCAGGGCCATATCGTCGGTCGTGTGCGTGGCGGCCTGACGGTCAACGTCAATGGTCTCAACGCCTTCCTTCCCGGCTCCCTCGTCGATATCCGCCCGCTGCGGGACACCTCCCATCTCGAAGGCCAGGAGCTGGATCTGCGCATCGTCAAGCTGGATGCCCGCAGCAACAACTTGGTGGTTTCCCGCCGTGCCGTGCTTGAAGAGGCCTACAGCCAGGAGCGCGAGAAGCTGCTGGAGAAAATGGAAGAGGGCCTGGTGACCAAGGGGGTCGTCAAGAACCTGACCGATTATGGCGCTTTCATCGACCTCGGTGGTATCGACGGCTTGCTGCACATCACCGATATCGCCTGGAAGCGCGTCAAGCATCCGAGCGAAGTGCTCAACGTCGGTGACGAAATCGATGTCAAGGTGCTGAAATATGATGCCGAGCGCAAGCGTGTTTCCCTCGGCCTCAAACAGCTGCAGGAAGATCCCTGGAACAAGCTGACGGCCGAGTACACGGTGGGCAGCCGGGTCAAGGCGAAAGTAACCAACCTGACCGACTACGGTTGCTTCGCTGAAATTGCCCCGGGTATCGAAGGTCTGGTGCATGTCTCCGAAATGGACTGGACCAACAAGAACATTCATCCCTCCAAGGTGGTGCAGGTGGGTGACGAGGTCGAGGTGATGATCCTCGATATCGATCAGCAGCGCCGCCGGATTTCGCTGGGCATGAAGCAGTGTCTCGCCAACCCCTGGGAACAGTTCTCCAGTCAGCATGCCAAGGGTGATGTGCTCAAGGGGCGGGTGCGTTCGATCACCGACTTCGGCGTGTTCATCGGCCTGGATGGCGGTATCGATGGCCTGGTTCACCTGTCCGACCTGTCTTGGGACCTGCCCGGGGAAGAGGCGATGAAAGGCTACAGCAAAGGGGATGAGGTCGAAGCGCTGGTGCTGTCGGTCGACCCTGAGCGAGAGCGTATCGCCCTGGGAATCAAACAGCTGAATTCCGATCCCTTTGCCCAGTATGCCGATCAGCATCCCAAGGGGAGCATCGTGACCGGGACCATCCAGGAGGTGAATCCACGCCAGGCGACCGTCGCGCTGGTCGAGGGGGTGGACGGGGTTCTGAAGGTTTCGGAGCTGTCTGAAGCGCATGTGGCGGACCTGACCACCGAACTCAAGGCTGGCGATCAGCTGGAAGCCGCCATACTGAGTGTGGACCGTCGTAACCGTGCGCTTAACCTGTCTGTCCGCCAGATGGAGCGTGCGCAGGTGAAACAGGCGATGAAGGCGGTGCAGGAGCAGCCCAGCCAGGACCAGGGGCCGACCACCATCGGTGACCTGATCAAGCAGCAAATGAAAAAGCAGGACTCCTGATTCCCGCATCGCTCTAGTCTGAGGCCCTGCCATTGCGGGGCCTTCGGTCTGAACCGGAGGTGTTATGACCAAGTCAGAGTTAATCGAGCGTTTGATCGATGCCCACCCCGAACTGTCGGTCAAGGACGTGGAGCTGGCCGTTAAGACCATGCTTGACCATATGACCGATGCCCTATCGACGGGCGAGCGTATTGAAATTCGCGGTTTCGGCAGCTTCTCGTTACACTATCGGGCTCCCCGAATGGGGCGTAATCCCAAAACGGGAGAGGCCGTTCCCCTGGCAGCCAAGTTTGTTCCTCACTTCAAACCCGGTAAGGAGCTGCGTGACCAGGTGAACGAAGGGCTTAAAGCCGGCTATTGAGTTCCCTGTCATAATAGTGCCGGTCAATTGCAGAGGACGAACGCGTGAACTGGCTGAAAAAACTGATTCTGACCCTGCTGGCGCTGATCGTGATCGGCATCGGCATTCTGTTTACCATTCACAATACCCAACCGGTGAGCATCGACCTGGTGTTCTTCACGTCGCCGGAAGCCAGCCTGTCCCTTTGGCTGATCGCCGTCTTCGTGCTGGGCGGGATTTGCGGCATGTTGCTGGGTTCCTTCACGTTGCTGGCGTTGAAAACCCGCCTCAGGTCGTCGCGTCGCAAGGAGCAGGCGTTCCGCAAGGAGCTTGACCAGTTGCGCACGGCCGGCTTGAAAAACTCCAACTGAAATGCTGACGGACTACTTGCTGATTGTCCCGCTGTTTCTGGCAGTGGGCGCCGGCTGGTGGCTGGGTCGGAGCCAAGTCTTGAGTCGTCAAGCGGCTGAACCCACGGCGATCGACCTGAGCAGGGAATACTTCACCGGGCTTGATCACCTGATCAATGAAAATACCGATGAAGCGATCGAAAGTTTTATTCGCGCACTGGAGATCAACTCTGATACGATTCCGGCGCATCTGACCCTGGCCAAGCTGTTTCGGCGCAAGGGTGAGGTCGATCGGGCGGTGGGTATTCACCAGAAGCTGTTGGCTCGGCCAGGTCTGTCGGAAGAGGACTTCCTGCGTATTCAGATGGCGCTGGCCCGTGACTATGATGCGCTGGGGCTGTTGGACCGGGCGGAAAACCTGCTGCTGGATATTATCCAGCAGGCAACCGATGCCGGTGCCCGCCGCAAGGCTCTGTTGCTGTTGATCAAGCTCTATGAAAAGGAGCGAGAGTGGCAGCAGGCGCTGGATGCGGCGCATCAGTTGCAGACCGCTGACCTGGCCGAGGCGCAGCATGAGCTGGCGCATTACTGCTGTGAACGGGCTGAAGTGGTGCTGCGCGAGGGTGACGCGGCGGCGGCTGAGCAGTACCTGCGTCAGGCCCTGGTCTATGACAGTGCTTGTTGCCGGGCGAGCCTGACCAGGGCTCAGATGCTGATGAGCCAATCCCGCTGGCGTCCGGCGATCAAGGCGCTGAAGCAGGTGCTGCAACAGAATGCGCTGTTCGTGCCCGAAACCCTTGAGCCCCTGGCCGAGTGTTACCGTGCGCTTAAGGCGGAAAACGAGTTCCTGGCCTATCTGCGCCAATGCCTGCTGCAGGCGCCATCGGCGACGGTTATCATGGCCCTGGCCGAGATCATCTGGCGGCAGAAGGATGTCTATGCCGCCGGTCAATTCCTTACGGAAGAACTGAAAAAGCGTCCCTCGATCAGGGGCTTCAATCGCCTGATCGACATGCATATCGACTATGGTTCCCGCAGTGCTCGGCAGAGTCTCAGCGTGTTGCGGGGACTGACCGGGCAACTGGAACAGAGCAAACCCATTTATCAATGTAACCATTGCGGTTTTGCCGGACGGACACTGCATTGGCAGTGCCCCTCCTGCAAGCAGTGGGGTACGACCGGCCCGATACAGGGCCTTGAAGGCGAGTAAGAGATTTCCAAACATGACCACTGATACCAACCGAATCATTGTCGCTCTCGATTATCCGGATCAGGATGCCGCTCTGCAGATGGCACGACAGCTCGACCCGGCGCTGTGCCGGGTTAAAGTGGGCAAGGAGCTGTTTACCCGTTGCGGTCCCGCGGTGGTTGAAGCGCTTCACAGTCTGGGCTTCGAGGTCTTTCTGGACCTGAAATTTCATGATATTCCCAACACCACGGCACGAGCCGTGCGCGCGGCGGCGGAAATGGGGGTCTGGATGGTCAATGTGCATGCGTCGGGTGGCCGCCGCATGATGGAAGCCGCGCGCGAGCAGCTGGAGCAGGTTCAGGATAACCGCACCCTGCTGATCGCGGTGACCGTGCTGACCAGCATGGAACGTGCCGATCTGGCCGAAATCGGCCTGGATCTGGACCCGATGGAGCAGGTGGTGCGCCTGGCCAGGCTGACCCAGTCGTCCGGGCTGGATGGCGTGGTGTGCTCGGCTCAGGAAGTGGCCGCGATTCGTGCCGCAATCGAGCAGCCGTTTGCACTGGTGACCCCGGGTATCCGTCCGGCTGACGCTGAGCAGGGCGATCAGCGCCGTGTCATGACGCCGTCCGAGGCGATCGACACCGGCAGCGATTATCTGGTAATTGGGCGCCCGATCACTCAGGCGCAGGCTCCCTCGGATGTCGCCGCGCGTATCCAGCAGGAAGTCGCATCAGCACTTCAGGCACGTCAGAACTGATCAGGATCAAGCGCAGGCCGGACAGGACTTCAGGTTCGGCGCTGTGCTGCCTATGATGGTTTGCGTCGGTCAAGGATAGCCGGCATTCCCCTCATAGATGAAAGGAAGCGACCATGATAAAGCGTTTGCTGAGCAGCATTCTGCTCTCCTCCACCCTGCTGTTTTCTCCCCTGTCGCTGGCGGCCGAGCCAGTGGATATCAACACGGCCAGTGCGGTCCAGATTGCAACTGCACTCAACGGCATAGGACCGGCGAAGGCGGAAGCCATCGTGGCCTATCGTGAAACCAATGGTCCCTTCATTGCGGTTGAGCAGCTCACGGATGTGAAAGGCATAGGGCCGGCAACAGTGGCGAAAAACCGGGACTTGATCCTGCTGCAGTCGGGAGAGGTGAAGTAAGGCTTTCATCCAAGGGCCGGCAATCGCCGGCCCTTCCTGTTTCCAGGCTCAACGATTCCGATTCAACCCGTCTGAAGTGCAAATGCCAGTGCTATGGGGATCACCAGCAGGCTGCTGATATTGCCCAGCAGCACGATTGACGCCACCTGGTGTGGTTCCTGGTTGTAGCGTTCCGCCATCATGTAGTTGAGCACTGCCGGAGGCAAGGCGCCGAACATCAGCAGATAGCTGAACTGCAGTGGTTCAAGCTGCAGCAGCGGTTGCAGCGCCAGTGCGATGAGCACACCGCTGACCGGCGCCAGCAAGCTGCCCCAGAGGCCGATTTTCCAGTTGGAAAAATCGACGCTGGTCATGCGTACGCCCAGTGCGAACAGCATCAGCGGAATGGCGATTTGGCCCAGCATGTCGACCGGCACTTGAACCACATTGGGCAGCGTCCAGTCAAAACTGCTGACCACCAGCCCGGCAATGGTGGCAATGATCATCGGCATGCGCAGCACATTGAACGGGTTGGTGCGGTGGTCGAGCATGTAGATGCCGACGGTGAAATGCAGCAGGTTTTCCACCAGAAACAATACGACTGCCGCCGGCAGCGCCTGTTCGCCGAACGCCAGCACCAGCAGCGGGATGCCCAGGTTGCCACTGTTGTTGAACATCATCGGGGGCAGGAAGGTCTTGAGCTGAACGCCAAGCAGGCGGCACAGGGGCCAGATCAGCAGGCCGGACCCGAGCACCAGGATCGCCGCCCCGATGGCCAGGCTGGAGTAGGTCGGCAGGTCGAAGGATTTGGCCGACATGACTGAGAAGATCAGCGCGGGGCAAAAAACATCGATATTGATGCGGTTGGCGATCGCCATGTCGGTATGCCGCGCCCGGGCATAGAAAAAGCCGACGCTGACGATGGCAACCAGGGGAAAAACCGTGAGGAAGATGCGTTCCATCAGAGCGAATGAGGAGCTGTCCATGAAGAGTCCTTTGGCTGGCCCGGCAGGGCCAGCCTGCCCGCCGAATCAGAGATAGTCTTTACCGGTTGGCACGACATACACGGGGACTTTGGCGTAGCGAATGACCTGATTTGCCGTGTGACTGTGGTGCCCGAACCGGTTTTCTGCGCCCATGATGATAACATCCGCGCCCAGTTTTTCAGCCTGTTCGAGAATTACATCGGCATGCGCCCCTTCGGCAATGACGGGTGTGATGTCTGGAGTCCCGTTGTCTGGCAGGCTCGCCAGTTCGTCGCGGATGAATTTGTCGACACGTTCACGCATCTGGTCGAGCACCTTATGGATGCCTTCTTCATGCATCCTGTGGATCATCTCTTCGGGTAGATAGTTGCGGATCAGCGCATGGCCCATCTCGCCAATCGGCTCGATCACGTGCAGCATCTGGAGGCGCGCGCCGGTCAGGCGTGCCAGTTGTACCGCATGACGAAAAACCGGGCGGGAGTGGTCGTCCAGCAGTGTGGTGTAGAGGATGGTCTTGATCTCAGGAAGCGGCATGATGAGTCTCCTCAGTAGGTTTGGGGCGTGAACAGCGGTCAAGCAGATACACCACGGAGCGGTACTCGATGCCGCTGTGGTGGCTGAGCCCGATCTCGCAGGTCCGGCTGGTGGAATATCCCCCGCTGCAGTGCTGAACCTGGGATTTCAGCGTTCGCAGGGCGCTGGCATTCAATTCGGGGGTCGAGAACCCCTTGTCACCGGCAAAGCCACAACAGGTGATCTGGTCGGGAATGACAACCCGGGTGCTGCAGGCGTTGAGGATGCGCTTGAGTGCGTCCTCAAGCCCTTGGCGCTGGCTGCTGCAGGTGACATGCAGGGCCACGGGCTCATCGACAGGCGTGATCTCCAGTCTGGGCAGCACGAAACGTTCAAGGAATTCGATACTGTCATAGACCTGCAGCTCTGCCGGCAGGCCCTCCTGCAGGCGCAGGCTGCAGGGGCTGGTATCCGAGTAGACCGGGATTCGCCCCTGATCACTGATCTTGAGCAGCTGTCTGCCCAGTTCCTTACGTTTGTGTTCGGCGGCGGTGAACATGCCTTTCGACTGGAAGGGCATGCCACAGCAGAGGCCCTCCTGGGCGTTGGGCAGAATCACCTCGAAACCGGCTTTCCACAACAGTTGGATGGTTTTGTCCGCCAGCGAGGTGTGTGCTTCGCTGCCGCGCATGGGACCCATGGTGCGGCTGGCGCAGCTGGGCAGGTAAACCACCTTGCCGGCAGGGTGAGTGCCGGACTGTGGCGGGAGTGTCGGCGTCCTGGCGGCGGTCGGCATGGCCGGTGTCCATTGCTGTACCCGGTTGCCGCTAAGCTTGCGGACGCCCCTGGTCAGCGCGCTCATGCGATCACTGCCCAATAGCTGGTGCGTGGTGTCGGCGATCCTGAACAGGGCGCGGCTGGCTTTCATCGCGCCGCCGTAGTGCTCGGCCAGCCAGTTGGCGAGGTTCTCCTGGCGTTCATGGTTATGATGACGAATCAGCCGGGTCAGATCGCCGGTATTAATGCCGACTGGGCAGCTGGTCGAGCAGAGGCCGCAGGCGGCGCAAGTCTCGTCGCCTTGGTAGGCAAAGTCCTTTTTCAGCTGCTGCAGTCGTTCGGGACTCTGGCCGGAACGTTCAAGTTCATTGATTTCGCGCCAGAGCACGATGCGTTGACGTGGCGTCAGGGTCAGATCCCGTGACGGACAGACAGGCTCGCAGAAACCGCATTCAATGCACTTGTCCACCAGCGGGTCGGCCGCGGGCATCGGTTTCAGGTTCTTCAGGTGTACCTTGGGGTCTTCATTGAGAATGACGCCCGGGTTCAAAATGCCGGCCGGGTCCAGCAGGGACTTGATCTTGCGCATCAGTCGATAGGCGTCCTGCCCCCACTCCAGCTCGACATAGGGGGCCATGTTGCGCCCGGTGCCGTGCTCGGCCTTGAGCGAGCCGCCATAGCGGTTGACCACCAGATCCGCCACGTCATCCATCAGCCCCTCATAGCGGCGCAGGGCATCTTCCGTTGCGAATGACTGGGTGAAGACAAAATGCAGGTTGCCCTCGAGCGCATGGCCGAAAATCAGGGCTTCGGGATAGTCCCATCGGCTGAACAGTTGGTGCAGGTCGGCGACGGCGTCGGCCAGTCGTTCAACCGGGAAGGCGATGTCCTCGATGATCACCGTGGTGCCGGTTTCGCGCACGGCGCCAACCGCCGGGAACAGCCCCTTGCGGATCGCCCAGTAACGGGCGCATTCCTCAGGGTCGGTGCTGAAATGGTAAGGCTGGCTGGTTGGCAAATGAGCCAGGCTGGCGCTGATGCTGTCGATCTGTTGCTGCAGTTCTACTTTGCTTTCGGCACGGGTTTCGATCAGCAGAGCGGCTGCATCGTCTGGCAGGTCGCGGATGAAGCCGGGCATTCCCGGCTGGTCTTCAACCGAGTGAAGTCCGGCCCGGTCCATCAGTTCGACGGCCGCCACCGGGGTTGACTTGAGCAGCGCCACCGCTTCGCACGTGGTTCGCACTCGGTCGAAAAATACCAGCGCCGATGCCTTGAATGGATGTTCCGGCACCGTGTTGTACGTGATCGCCGAGATGAAGCCGAGTGTCCCTTCCGAGCCAATCATCAGGTGCTGCAGGATATCAACAGGGTCATCGAAATCGATCAGGGAGTTGAGCGCATAACCGGTCGTATTCTTGAGTCGGTATTTGTGCTCGATCTTTTGCCTGAGTTCGGAATTGGTGCGGGTCAGCTTTGCCAGGGAATCCAGACTGTCGAGCAAGGCCTGATGCTGCTGGCGGAACTGCTGCACCGAGGCAGGATCGGCGGTGTCCAGTATCGACCCATCGGAGAGAACCAGGCGCATGCTGTTGAGCGTACGATAGCTGTTTTGCGCCGTGCCGCAGCACATGCCGCTGGCGTTGTTGGCGGCAATGCCCCCGATCTTGGCGGCGTTGATGGACGCTGGATCCGGGCCGATCTTGCGCTGAAAAGGGGCCAGGTAGCGGTTGGCGTGGGCGCCGATAACTCCCGGTTGAAGACGGATGGTGCTGGCATCCGCGTTGATCTCGTAGCCTTTCCAGCCGTCGCCAAGCTGCACCAGCACCGAGTCGGTGATCGCCTGGCCTGACAGGCTGGTACCGGCGGCTCGAAAGGTCAATGGCAGGTCGTGTTCATGGGCCAGCCCGATCAGGCGGACCACTTCATGCTCGCTTTCAACCCTGACCACAATCTGTGGAATCAGGCGATAAAAGCTGGCGTCTGTACCGTAGGCCAGGGTGCGCAGCGGGTCGATAATCAGGCGCTCGGCGGGGATGAAGCCTTGCAGCTGGTCGAAAAAAACTCGGAACTCGGGTTTCATGCAATCACCATAATTGGTAAGACCAATTAACCATATTGGTTTTATGGACTTTAGGGTCTGTATACCTTTGCTGTCAATCCTGTAATCTGGATATTTAATGAGCGCTGGCTTGTAAAATTGGTCAAACCAATTTAGCTTTTCCGTAGTATTCAGTTGTCCACAAGCAGGTAGTCATTGTCGTATGGTGTACAAGCGCGTCAAACAGCCCCGCATATCGGATGTGATCATGCAGCAGCTGGAAACCATGATTCTCGAAGGGACGCTCAAGCCGGGCCAGCGCCTGCCGCCTGAGCGAGAGCTGGCGGCCCAGTTCGAGGTCTCCAGACCTTCGGTGCGTGAAGCGATGCAAAAGCTGTCCGCCCGCGGGCTGCTGGTCAGCCGTCAGGGCGGAGGCACCTTCGTTGCCGAGGATCTGGGCGCCGGCTTGTCGGATCCTCTGCTGGAGCTGTTCAAGTCGCATCCGGAATCCCAGTACGATCTGCTCGAATTCCGCCATGCGCTGGAAGGGGTGAGCGCCTATTATGCGGCGCTGCGCTCAACGCCCGCCGACAAGGCGACGATACAGGCCTGTTACGACCAGCTGCAGCTGTGTCACCAGGAGAAGGCGTTCGACCGGGAGGTTGAAGCGGATGTGGAGTTTCATCTGGCGATTGCGGCCGCGACGCACAATGTGGTGCTGCTGCACATGATGCGCGCGCTGTTTACGCTGCTGCGTCAGCATATCTGGGACAACCTGGAACAGATCTATCCGAAAGGGGAGATGCGCAGTCGGATCCACGAGCAGCACCGATTGTTGCTGCAGGCGATACTCGATTCGAAGCCGGAGGCGGCGCGCCAGGCGGCGCATGATCATCTGGCCTTCGTCGAGGAGGTGTTGCTGGAACAGGGGCGAGAGCGTACTCGACTGGAAAGAGCGCTGCGACGGTCTAATCTGGAAGGAAAGTGAGTTGCACTGCACGAAAAGTGTCAAAATACTACAGTATAAAGGGCTTTTATAAGGGTAATCCCGTGTGCCAGGGTTGGTCATAGACAAAAGTATGGTGCAAATGTAGTATTACTACACATAAAACCACAATAACCGGGACAGCTCGATGTGCTCCGCGTGCAATCCATGCGGGGTTCTGGCTAGTACCGGCACATCCACGCTTACAAGTGATCGGAGAAGGCAAAGTGCGAGATATGATTGAAGATATCGATCCAATCGAAACTCAGGAATGGATGGATGCTCTTGAATCCGTCGCCAAAAATGACGGAGACGAGCGCGCGCGCTACCTGTTGCGCGAGTTGGGCGCCAAGGCGTCCACCATGGGGGTTGATGCGGGTGCTACCATCAACACCTCTTATGTGAACACCATTTCGCCGCGTGACGAAGTGCGCATGCCGGGTGACCTGTTCATGGAGCGTCGAATCCGCTCCTTCATCCGTTGGAACGCCATGGCCATGGTGATGCGCGCCAACGACAACGAAGATGCTCTCGGCGGCCATATCTCCAGCTTCTCCTCCTCCGCAACCCTCTACGATATCGGCTTCAACTACTTCTTCCACGGTCCCGAAGGTCGTGAATCCGACATGGTGTTCTTCCAGGGGCATATCTCCCCGGGGATCTACGCCCGTGCCTACCTGGAAGGCCGTTTGACCGAAGAGCAGCTGGACAATTTCCGGCGTGAAGTGGATGGCAATGGCCTGTCGTCCTACCCGCATCCCTGGCTGATGCCGGACTTCTGGCAGTTCCCGACCGTCTCCATGGGGCTGGGCCCGATCCAGGCGATCTACCAGGCGCATGTAATGCGTTACCTGTCCGCGCGTGACCTGGTCAAGCGTGGCGACCGCAAGGTGTGGGCGTTCCTGGGCGACGGCGAGTGTGACGAGCCGGAAACCCTGGGTGCCATCTCCCTGGCGGGGCGCGAGCAGCTTGAAAACCTGATCTTCGTGATCAACTGTAACCTGCAGCGTCTGGATGGCCCGGTGCGTGGTAACGGCAAGATCGTGCAGGAACTGGAAGGTGTCTTCAAAGGTGCCGGCTGGAACGTGATCAAGGTGCTTTGGGGTCGCCACTGGGACCCGCTGTTCGAAAAAGACGAAAAGGGCCTGTTGCGCAAGCGCATGGACGAAGTCTGCGACGGCGAGCTGCAGAACTACAAGGCTAATGGCGGCGCCTACACCCGTGAGCACTTCTTCGGTAAATATCCGGAACTGGCCGAGATGGTCAAGGATATGTCCGACGACGAGATCATGAAGCTGAACCGCGGCGGTCATGACCCGTACAAGGTATACGCAGCTTATCAGCAGGCGTTCAATCACAAGGGCCAGCCGACCGTTATTCTGGCGCAGACCGTCAAGGGCTACGGCACTGGCCAGTCCGGTCAGGCCAAGAACGACACGCACTCGATGAAGAAAGTGGCGATGGACGACCTCAAGGCGTTCCGCGACAACTTCAACATTCCGCTGTCCGACGATCAGCTCAAGAGTGTGCCCTATTACCGCCCATCTCCGGACTCGCCGGAAATGAAGTACATGTTCGACCGTCGCAAGCAGCTGGGTGGTTTCTACCCGGCGCGTCGTACCGAGTTCGAACAGCTGCAGGTGCCGGAGCTGGAAGCCTTCAAGGGTCAGCTCAAGTCCAGTGGCGAGCGTACCCTGTCAACCCAGATGGCGCTTAACCGCGTGCTTAGCACCCTGGTCAAAGACAAGCAGATGGGCGAGCGTGTGGTGCCGATCGTGCCGGACGAGGCGCGTACCTTCGGTATGGAAGGCATGTTCCGTCAGCTGAGCATCTACTCCTCCGAGGGCCAGCGCTACGTGCCCCATGACTCCGACCAGATCATGTACTACAAGGAGTCCAAGAACGGCCAGATCCTGCAGGAAGGGATCAACGAGGCGGGCGCCATGTCGGCGTGGATCGCGGCGGCGACCTCCTATGCCAACAACGGCTGCACCATGGTGCCGTTCTATATCTTCTATTCCATGTTCGGTTTCCAGCGCATCATGGACCTGGCCTGGGCGGCCGGTGACTCCCAGGCGCGCGGCTTCCTGATCGGGGCAACCTCCGGTCGTACCACGCTGAACGGTGAAGGTCTGCAGCACCAGGATGGTCACAGCCACCTGATGGCGCAGATGATCCCGAACTGTATCTCCTACGACCCGACCTACGGCTACGAGCTGACGGTGATTGTTCAGGACGGCCTGCGTCGCATGTACCAGGAGCAGGAGAACAAGTTCTACTACATCACTACACTGAACGAAAACTACCAGCATCCGGAAATGCCGCAGGGGGCCGAAGAGGGCATCATCAAGGGCATGTACCTGCTGGAAGAGGGTAAGGACTCCGACCTCAAGGTACAGCTGATGGGCTGTGGTTCCATCCTGCGTGAAGTACGTGAAGCGGCCAATATCCTGCGTGACGAGTTCGGCATTGAAGCGGACGTATGGAGCACTACTTCCATCAACGAACTGCGTCGTGATGCGCAGAGCGTTAGCCGCTGGAACCTGCTGAACCCTGAGCAGGAAGCGCGTAAATCCTATGTGGAAGAGTGCCTGGAAGGTCGTGAGGGTCCGGTTGTGGCCTCTACCGACTACATGCGCATGTACGCCGACCAGCTGCGCGAATATATCCCGCGTCGCTACAAGGTGCTGGGCACCGATGGTTTCGGTCGCTCAGACAGTCGCAGCAAGCTGCGCGAGTTCTTCGAAGTGAACCGCTACTACGTCACCGTTGCTGCGCTGAAGGCGCTGCAGGAAGAAGGCAAGCTGGAGGCTGCGGTTGTCGCCAAGGCCATTCAGAAGTTCAACATCAACCCGGAAAAACCGGCCCCCTGGACACTGTAAGTGACAGGCGAGTGAACATCTGACTGGTTTATTGCGAGAGGATTTATTGTGACTACGACTACCATTACAGTGCCCGATATCGGCGGTAGCGAAAACGTCGACATCGTTGAAGTATGTGTCAGTGTCGGTGACAGCATCGCCGAAGGCGACTCCCTGATCGTGCTGGAAACCGATAAGGCCTCCATGGAAGTGCCGTCCACTCATGCGGGTGTGGTGAAAAACATCATCCTGGCCGAAGGCGATACCTGCAGCGAAGGCGATGCCATTCTGGAACTGGACGTTGAAGGGGCGGCTGAAGCTGTGCCTGCCCCGGTGGCTGCGGAAGCAGCGCCTGCTGCACCGGCGCCCGCGGCTCCTGCTGCTGCGACAACGGTTGAACAGGTGCTGGTACCGGATCTGTCCGGTGCCGACAATGTGGATGTGATTGAACTGCTGGTGCAGGAAGGCGACGAGATCGCCGAAGGTGACAGCCTGATCACGCTGGAAACCGACAAGGCGTCCATGGAAGTGCCGGCGCCCAAGGGTGGCAAGGTTGTCTCCATGAAGATCAAGGAAGGCGACCAGGTCAATGAAGGCGATCTGCTGCTGGAGCTGGAAGTCAGCGGTGGCGCGGCGGTGTCGGCACCGGTTGAAGCACCTGCCGCGGCACCTGCTGCTGAAGCGGCGCCTGTGCCCGTTGCTGCACCGGTTCAGGCCGGTGGCGTCGAGCCGGTGACCGTGCCGGACCTGTCCGGCGCCAGTGACGTGGATGTCATTGAAGTACTGGTGTCTGCCGGTGACGAGATCGCCGAGGGCGACAGCCTGATCACGCTGGAGACCGACAAGGCTTCCATGGAGGTGCCGGCGCCCAAGGGTGGCAAGGTTGTATCCGTGAAGATCAAGGAAGGTGATCAGGTCAATGAAGGTGACCTGATCCTGGAATTGGAAGTGGCGGGTGCGCCGGTTGCCGCAGCGCCGGCACCGGCTGCCGAGGCACCGAAAGCGGCTGCACCGGCACCGGTTGCGCCTGTGAAGGCCGCCGCGCCGGCGGCGGACAAGGCTGTTGATCTGAGTGCGCTGGAGAAGAAAAACCGCAATGTCCATGCCGGTCCGGCGGTGCGTGCCCTGGCGCGTGAGTTCGGTGTCGAGCTGGTCAATGTGACCGCCAGCGGTCGCAAGGGCCGCATCCTGAAGGAAGACGTTCAGGCCTACGTGAAGTCGGCGCTCAAGCAGCTGGCCGAGAAGGGCCCGGCGACCGTGACCGGTGGCAGCGGCATTCCAGCGATTCCGGCGGTGGACTTCAGCAAGTTCGGCGAAACCGAGATGGTCAAGCTGAGCAAGGTCGACAAGATCACCCGCGACAACATGTCCCGTTGCTGGCTGAACATCCCGCACGTGACCCAGTTCGACGAGGCCGACATCACCGAGCTGGAAGCCTTCCGCAAGGAGATGAAGGATGCAGCGGCAAAAGAGGGCGTCAGGCTGACTCCGCTGCCGTTCATGATCAAGGCGGCCGCGATTGCGCTCAAGCGTCATCAGAAATTCAATGCGTCTCTGCACCACGATGGCGAGCATATCGTGTACAAGAAGTACGTCAACATCGGCATCGCGGTGGATACGCCGAACGGCCTGATGGTGCCGGTGATCAAGGATGCCGATCAGAAGAGCATTTATGAGCTGGCGCGTGAAGCGATCGAGCTGGCCGGCAAGGCCAAGGACCGCAAGCTGAAGCCGAACGAGATGCAGGGCGCCTGCTTCACCATCTCCAGTCTCGGTGGAATCGGCGGTACCGGCTTTACGCCGATCGTCAATGCGCCGGAAGTGGCGATCCTGGGTATCTCCAAGGCGGACATCAAGCCGCGCTGGAATGGCAAGGAGTTTGAGCCGCGCATGATGCTGCCGCTGTGCCTGTCCTACGATCACCGTGCCATTAACGGCGGTGATGCAGGTCGCTTCCTGACCGACCTGAACGGTCTGCTCAGCGATATCCGTCGCCTGGTGCTCTGAGCATCTGAGTCATACGAAAAAGGGTGAAGGCCTGGCCTTCACCCTTTTTTTGTGTCTGTATTGTACGGGGATAGATGCGCTGGGGCGGCTCGCTCCATAGAAGTGTGCCGCTGAGGGAAGCTTATCCGTAATAGGCCATCTTGATGATGAACAGGGCTGACAGGATCCAGAGAGCGGGATTTAGCTCGCTGGTGCGGCCGCTGAGGGCCTTGATCGCGGTGTAGGAGATCATGCCGAAAGCGATGCCGGTGGTGATGGAGAAGGTCAGCGGCATGCTGATCGTTGCAATCACCACGGGGGCGGCTTCGGTGATGTCGTCCCAGTCGATCTGGACCAGGCTATGAGTCATCAGTACCGCCACGAACAGCAATGCCGGTGCGGTGGCATAGGCCGGAATGGTGCCTGCCAGCGGGGACAGGAACAGGCAGGCCAGGAATAGCAGGCCGACCACGACGGCGGTCAGACCGGTACGACCGCCAGCGGCAATGCCGGCACCAGACTCGATATAGCTGGTGGTGGTAGAGGTGCCCATCACCGAACCCGCCATGGTGGCGGTGGAGTCAGCCATCAGGGCGCGTCCCAGGCGGGGCAGCTTGCCGTCGCTGGTCAGCATCTTGCCCTTTTGGGCAACAGCGATCAGTGTGCCCGAAGTGTCAAACAGGTCGACAAACAGGAAAGAGAAAACCACGCTGACCAGGCCGATGTTCAATGCGCCAAGGATATCCAGTTGCCCCAGTGTAGGCATCAGGGAAGGGGGCGCTGCGGCGATACCGTTGAACTCCACATGGCCGAATGCCAGGCTGATCAGGGTGATGGCGAGAATGCCGATCATCACTGAGCCGGTTACCTTCTTGTGGTACAGGGCGGCAATGATGACAAAGCCCAGGCAGGCCATGATGGCACCCCACTGACTCATGTTGCCGATGGTGACCAGAGTGGCCGGGTTATCGGTGACGATGCCGGCGTTTTTCAGGCCGATGAAGCCAAGGAACAGGCCGATACCGGCGCCGATGCCGCCCTTGAGCGACAGGGGAATGCTGTTGATGATCCATTCGCGGATGCGGAATATCGACAGCAGAAAGAAGCAGACGCCGGAGATGAATACCGCGCCCAGTGCGGTTTCCCAGCTGTACCCCATCTGGCCGACTACGGTGAAGCTGAAAAAGGCATTCAATCCCATGCCGGGGGCCAGGGCGATCGGATAATTGGCGCCAAGGCCCATGACAAAACAGCCGATAGCGGCGGCCAGACAGGTGGCGACAAAAACGGCCCCGGGGTCCATGCCTGCGGATTCCAGCATGGAGGGATTGATAAAGATGATGTAGGCCATCGTCAGAAAGGTGGTCAGGCCTGCAATGATTTCGGTGCGAACAGTGGTTTGGTGCTCGGAGAGCTTGAAGAGCTTTTCCAGCATGGTGAACATCCATCGATAGTAGCTAAGGCGAAATTCTACCTTAGTCGTATGGATTGATCAGTGATGAATATCGGTAAAAAAGAAAAGCGGGAAAAGAAAAATGGTCGGGGTGACAGGATTTGAACCTACGACCCCTGCCTCCCGAAGACAGTGCTCTACCAGGCTGAGCTACACCCCGACGCAGTACTTAGTTTCAGCAAATGGTCGGGGTGACAGGATTTGAACCTACGACCCCTGCCTCCCGAAGACAGTGCTCTACCAGGCTGAGCTACACCCCGACAAAGCTGAAAGCTAAGTATTTGTTCTGATTGGTGGTTTGGCGTGTTTGGCGCCTCAATCAGGAACGGGGCGAATTATAGAGAGGCCGAGCGCGTTTGCCAAGAGTTGAAGAGAAAAATGTTAAGAAAAAAAGTACACTCCGGTTTTTGCCAAAAATAATAACCACAGGAGGTGAAGGATGTTGGCAGGTCTATTGCTATTGCTGCTGTGCCAGCTGTTGGGCGAGTGGATCGTGCTGGCGCTGGTGTTGCCGGTACCCGGGCCGGTGATGGGGATGGTGCTGCTGCTGGCCAGCCTGATTGTCGCCAAACGGGTCCCTGAGGCGGTGCGCGTGTCGGCGGAAGGGCTGCTGCGTCACCTGGCGCTGCTGTTCGTGCCGGCGGGCGTGGGGCTGATGGTGCATGCGGAACTGATCGCGGCGGAATGGCTGGTCATCCTGACGGCACTGGTCATCAGTACGGTGGTGACAATCCTGGTGACGGCGCTGGTGCTCAAACGCCTGACCCGCAACCTCAACCTGGATGCGGGGGAGGATCGGTCATGACCAGTTTCTGGGTTTACTTCGCCGCCAAACCTTTGTGGTGGATTATCGTCACCATCGCCACCTTTCTGTTTACCTCCTGGCTGAACCGCCGTGTGGGCGGTACGCCTTTGTTGCATCCCGTGCTGGTTGCATTGTCGCTGATCATTTTGTTGCTGCAGCTTACCGGCACCGACTATGACACCTACTTCGAAGGTGCCCAGTTCATCCACTTCCTGCTGGGGCCGGCAACGGTTGCGCTGGCCGTGCCGCTTTATGATCACTTCGAGCGGGTCAAGAAGATGCTGCTACCGCTATTGGTGGCCTGTACCTGTGGTGCCGTTACGGCCGCGTTGTCGGTCATCGCGGTGGCCTGGGCGCTGGGGGCCTCCGAGGGGACCTTGCTGTCACTGGCGCCCAAGTCGGTGACTTCGCCGATCGCCATCGGTATTGCCGAGAAGATAGGTGGCTATCCGTCACTGGCGGCGGGGCTGGTGCTGATTACCGGCGCCATTGGCTGTCTGACGGCGCCGCCGCTGTTTCGCTGGCTTAAAATCGAGGATGACGCGGTCAAGGGGTTTACCCTGGGTCTGTCATCGCACGGTTTCGGAACCGCCTATGCGTTTGAGTTCAGCACCCTGGCGGGCGCCTTTGCCGGCCTGGCGATGGGGTTGACCGGCCTGCTGACCGCGTTCCTGGTGCCGGTGTTGATTCGCCTGCTGGGTTTGTGAGTCATTCACACAAAGTGTTGAGCCTTTTTGCCGCTGTCGGATTTGCGCAAAGGGGCCTTCAGCAGTAAAGTTCGCCCCCGTTGTGGTGTTGTGCATAAACCGACCCGAGGTGCAAACTGAAAATGACTCCGCTTGAGCGATACCAGCAGGATCTGAAACGTGACGATTTCTCCCATGATCCGACCCAGGAGATGGCTGTAGGGCATCTGCAGCGCTTGTATGACGACCTGGTGGCTGCTGAGCGTGCGCCCAAGCCGAGTTTCATGCAGCGTCTGGGCGGCCGGATCAAGCGCCAGCAGCAGGAACCGATCAAGGGGTTGTATTTCTGGGGCGGCGTCGGCCGTGGCAAGACCTACCTGATGGATACCTTCTTCGACAGTCTGCCGTTCGAGCGCAAAATGCGTACGCATTTCCATCGCTTCATGCAGCGTGTGCATCAGGAGCTGAAAGCGCTGGACGGCACCAAGAACCCGCTGGTCGAGATCGGTCGAAAATATGCGGATGAGGCGCGCATCATCTGCTTTGATGAATTCTTCGTGTCCGATATCACCGATGCGATGATTCTTGGCGGTTTGATGCAGGAGCTGTTCAATAACGGCGTGTCTCTGGTGGCAACTTCCAACATAGTGCCGGATGGTCTGTACAAGGATGGTTTGCAGCGTCAGCGTTTCCTGCCGGCGATCGATATGCTCAAGCGTTATACCGAAGTGGTGAACGTGGATGGCGGCATCGATTACCGTCTGAGGACTCTGGAACAGGCAGAACTGTATCACTGGCCGCTGGATGCCGAAGCGGACAAAAGCCTGACTCGCAGCTTTGAAAGTTTGTTGCCCGACTGCGAAGCGGAAGAGCGTGATGTGCAGATCGAGGTCAACGGGCGAGGCATTCGTGCCCGCCGTGTTTGTGAAGATGTGGCCTGGTTTGATTTTCCGGCCCTGTGTGAAGGGGCGCGTTCGCAGAACGACTATATCGAGCTGGGCAAGCTCTATCACGCCGTGCTGCTGAGCAACGTGCCTCAGTTGGGACGCAAAAACGATGATTCAGCACGACGTTTCATCAACCTGGTCGATGAATTCTATGATTCGGGCGTCAAGTTGATCATCTCGGCGGAAGTGCCGATCCACGAGATCTATACTGAGGGACGCCTGAATTTCGAGATCGAGCGTACCCAGAGCCGCCTGCTGGAAATGCAGTCGCATGAATACCTGGCGCGAGAGCATCGCTCCTGAGTGCAAAAAGCATTGTTTTCGGCTTCCCAATCGGCAGGGGCGCGGGTATAATGCGCGCTCCCTGAAAGCAGGGTGCCGAAAAAGTGTACGTTAGTAGTGAGTCATGCTGCTAACCAATAACTATAAGGTAAGTCGGAATCTCGTATTCGAGACTTAAATTGTAAGGTGAAAAATCCATGAAAACTTTTACCGCCAAACCGGCCGAAGTAAAACGCGACTGGTATGTTGTGGACGCAGAGGGTAAAACTCTGGGTCGCCTGGCTACTGAAATTGCACGTCGTCTGCGCGGCAAGCACAAGCCGGAATACACTCCGCACGTTGATACCGGTGACTACATCGTTGTAGTTAACGCCGAGAAAGTGAACGTGACCGGCAACAAGCGCAACGACAAAATGTACTATCGTCACTCTGGTTTCCCGGGTGGTCTGAAGGAAGCAAACTTCAACAAGATGGTACAGACCTTCCCTGAGCGTACTATCGAGCTGGCTGTTAAAGGTATGCTGCCGAAGGGCCCGCTGGGTCGCGCCATGTACACCAAGCTGAAAGTATACGCTGGTGCAGAACATCCGCATCAGGCTCAGCAACCGAAAGAACTGAACATCTAAGGGGAAGGCGAATATGTCTACTACTCAGTATTACGGTACCGGCCGTCGTAAAACCTCTACTGCTCGTGTTTTCCTGCGCCCGGGTACTGGCAAGATCATGATCAACAACCGTACTCTGGAAGAGTACTTCGGTCGCGAAACAGCGCGCATGATCGTTAAGCAGCCGCTGGAAATGACTGATAACGTTGAGAAGTTCGACGCTCACATCACCGTTAAAGGCGGTGGCGGCTTCGGTCAGGCTGGCGCTATCCGTCACGGCATCACTCGTGCGCTGATGGAATACGACGAAACTCTGCGTGGTGCTCTGCGTGAAGCCGGCTACGTAACCCGTGACGCTCGTATGGTTGAGCGTAAGAAAGTGGGTCTGCGTAAAGCCCGTAAGCGTCCGCAGTTCTCCAAGCGTTAATTGCTGGCGGCCCGGCCGCTTTACGGCAATGCGAAAAAGCCTGCAACCCCCGTGGTTGCGGGCTTTTTTCGTTTCAGGGGTCAAGTCAATAAAAGCGGTGTTCGCCTAATGGAGAAGGGATTAGACCTTGTAAAAAAAGGGTATTTTCTTTACCATTCGGCGCATTTGAACAAACCGGTTTTGTGTTTTTTCATGACTGAGCGACCAGTCAGCTTTTTGTGTTTCTGCAAAATGTGGCCGGTCGATTGAGGGGAGATGAAGTTAATGAGCAATGACGGCGTGAATAAGGGTCGACGTCGTCTCCTGATCGGTGCCACATCTGCAGTAGGTGCAGTAGGTGCCGTCGGAGCGGCCGTCCCGTTCGTGGCTTCCTGGAATCCGAGTGCCAAGGCGAAAGCCGCGGGCGCACCTGCAAAGGCGGATATCAGCAAGCTGGAGCCTGGTCAGCAGATGATCGTTGAATGGCGTGGCAAGCCGGTATGGGTTGTTCGTCGCGGCGAAGAGGCGCTGGCCAACCTGGAGAAGCTGAACGATCGTGTCGCTGACCCGATGTCCGAGAAGCCTCAGCAGCCGGATTACATTCCGAAGACTGCTGCCCGTGCAATCCGTCCGGAAATCGCTGTCATGGTCGGTATCTGTACTCACCTGGGCTGCTCTCCGACCTACCGTCCGGAAGTGGGACCTGAAGACCTGGGCAAGGATTGGCTGGGTGGCTTCTTCTGCCCCTGCCACGGCTCACGTTTCGACCTCTCCGGTCGTGTATACAAGTCCGTGCCCGCACCGACCAACCTGGTCATCCCGCCGCACAAGTATGAAGATGACAACACACTGATTATCGGTGTCGATCCGGAGACTGCATAATGGCTGGTACACGAAACAAGGGTAATCCGGGCCTGATGGGCTGGATTGACGACCGCTTCCCGGCAACCGCCATGTGGGAAGACCACCTGTCCAAATACTACGCACCGAAGAACTTCAACTTCTGGTACTTCTTCGGCTCCCTGGCGTTGCTGGTGCTGGTTAACCAGATCCTGACCGGTATCTGGCTGACCATGAGCTACAACCCGAGCGCCGAAGGTGCGTTCGCGTCCGTTGAATACATCATGCGTGATGTGGAATATGGTTGGTTGCTGCGCTACATGCACTCCACCGGTGCATCCGCCTTCTTCGTGGTGGTATACCTGCACATGCTGCGTGGCATCATGTACGGTTCCTACCGCAAGCCGCGCGAGCTGGTGTGGATCTTCGGTATGACCATCTATCTGGCGCTGATGGCGGAGGCCTTCATGGGCTACCTGCTGCCCTGGGGTCAGATGTCCTACTGGGGTGCTCAGGTAATCATCTCCCTGTTCGGTGCGATTCCGGTCATCGGTCCGGACCTGCAGCAGTGGATTCGTGGTGACTTCCTGATCTCCGGCATCACTCTGAACCGCTTCTTCGCTCTGCACGTAATTGCACTGCCGATCGTGATCCTGGCGCTGGTTGTACTGCACATCATCGCGCTGCACGAAGTGGGTTCCAACAACCCGGACGGTATCGAAATCAAGGACAAGAAAGACGAAAACGGCGTACCGCTGGACGGCATCCCGTTCCACCCGTACTACACCGTCAAGGACATCGTCGGTGTTGTGGTCTTCCTGTTCGTGTTCTGTACGGTTGTCTTCTTCTTCCCCGAAGGCGGTGGCTACTTCCTCGAAAAGCCCAACTTCGAACCGGCTAACGGCCTGAAGACCCCGGCGCATATCGCTCCGGTATGGTACTTTACTCCGTTCTACGCCATGCTGCGTGCGGTAACCTTCCCGCTGTTCGGTCTGGATGCCAAGTTCTGGGGTGTCGTCGTCATGGGTGCCGCGATCGCCATCCTGTTCGTACTGCCTTGGCTGGATCGCAGTCCGGTCAAATCCATCCGTTACAAGGGCTGGTTGAGCAAGATCTGGCTGGTGATCTTCGCCGTGAGCTTTGTCGTACTGGGTGTGTTGGGTGTGCTGCCGGCAACCGAAGGCCGTACCATCCTGTCTCAGGTCTGCACAGTGCTGTACTTCTTGTTCTTCCTGCTGATGCCGTTCTACACACGCATGGAGCGCACTAAACCGGTTCCGGAGAGGGTAACAGGCTAATGAAAAAGTTCCTTATCACATTGATGATGGCACTGGCACCGATGACCGCCAGTGCAGCCGGCGGTGCCGGTGTGCCGCTGGACTCGTTCGACGGCGACCTGACTGACAAGGCGTCACTGCAGCGCGGCATGAAAACCTTCGTGAACCGTTGCATGGGGTGTCATGAAGCGGGCTACCAGCGCTTTGAGCGTGCGGCGACTGATCTGGGCATTCCCAATGAACTGGTCGAGCAGTACCTGATTCTTGATCCGAATGCCAAGATTGGCGAACACATGAAGAGCGCCATGACGAAAGAAGCGGCAGCGGGATGGTTTGGTGCACCGCCGCCCGACCTGACGCTGGAAACGCGTCTGCGTGGCTCTGATTGGGTTTACACTTACCTGCGCAGCTTCTATAAGGACGAAAATCGTCCCTGGGGCGTGAACAACGCGGTATTCCCGGATGTTGGCATGCCCAACGTGCTGGAAGATCTGCAGGGCAAGGTGGTGAACTACTGTACGCCGGCAGAGCTGGCGCACGGTGGTCACGAAGAGATCGACCCGCTGACTGGCAAGGTTATGGGCGGCTGCCTGAAGGTTCAGGAAGCCGGTAGCCAGTCTGTCGAAGAGTTCGATCAGACTGTCTATGACCTGGTTAACTTCATGACCTACATGGGCGAGCCGTCTCGCCTTGAGTCTGAAAGTCTGGGTACCAAGGTTCTGATCTTCCTGGCGATCCTGTTCGTATTTGCCTTTGCTCTGAAGAAAGAGTACTGGAAAGACGTACACTGATCGCTCAAGGGTGATTGAGTCCGAAACTACGCGGTCGAGAGGCCGCGTAGATTTTTTGTTTTCAGCAGCATACTTTTGATGGGGATAGTTCGATGGGCGTAGTAGCCAAGCGTTCTTCCATGACCTTTTACTCTGATGGTTCTGACCATTACAGCCACCGAGTGCGTATCGTACTCTGTGAAAAGGGCGTGGCAGTTGATATTGTCGAGTGTAAAGCAAACGAGCTGCCGGAGGATGTAGCGGCACAGAACCCCTACAACAGCCTGCCGACCCTGCTGGACCGTGAGCTGGTGTTGTATGAACCCAACGTGATGATGGAATACCTCGATGAGCGTTTCCCGCATCCGCCCCTGCTGCCGGTCTACCCGGTTGCTCGTGCTGAGAGCCGTCTCTACATGCACCGCATTCAGCGTGACTGGTGTGTGCTGGTCGACCGGATTCTGGCTGACGAAGGCAGTGACGCCGAGCTGGATGCTGCCCGCAAGGACCTGCGTGACAGCCTGGTCACCATCTCGCCGATCTTCGCCGAGAAGCCGTTCTTCATGAGCGACGAGTTTACCCTGGTCGACTGCTGCCTGGCTCCGATCCTCTGGCGTCTGCCGCAGATGGGTATCGAGCTGCCGGAAGCCCAGACCAAGCCGTTGCTGGACTACATGAAGCGTCTGTTCGAGCGGGAATCCTTCCAGGCCAGCCTGTCGGAATACGAGCGCGAAATTCGCGACTGACCGACCGCCTCGGCGAGCTGATCCAAACAGGGATGAAGGTGACTTCATCCCTTTTTTATATACAGAATTCGGGTTGGGGGTCGTGGTGAAAAAGCACGCCCCAACCTCGGACTAAAGTCCCCGCCCTCACCAGAGGGGGAAGTAACAGGGGGCTCAGGAGCCGTTATGAGTGATATCAAACCTAGCCGTCCCTACCTGCTCAGAGCCTTGTACGAGTGGGTGCTGGACAACAACATGACCCCCCATATAGCGGTCGATGCGACACTGCAGGATGTGCAGGTGCCCGATCAGTTCGTGCAGGATGGCCAGATCACGCTGAATATTGCGCCTTCGGCCGTGCAGGGGCTGTTGATCGATGATCAGGGGCTCAGTTTCAGTGCCCGCTTTGGTGGCGTGCCGATGAACGTCTATGTGCCGATTGTCGCGGTAATGGCGATCTTTACCCGTGAAAACGGCATGGGCATGGGGTTCGGCATGGAGCCGGGAATCGAGGCGCTGCTGGAACAGGCCGAGCAGGCCGAACAGGGCGCTGGGCTGGAAGAGGTCAAGTCGGAGATGCCTGCCGAGGGCACAGAGAAAGCGGCTGAGGCTCCGCGTAACACCGGCAAGAAACCGACGCTGCGCGTGGTGAAGTAACGGCTAGCCGGGCGGCCTGGTGCCAGCCCGGCTGAGTGCATCAGGCACCGATGTACTCAAACACCTTGACGATCTTGCGTACCCCGGTGACCGAGCGGGTGATCTCGACGGCCAGATCCGCTTCGGTCGGTGTTACCAGCCCCATCAGATAGACGACGCCGTTTTCGGTCACCACCTTGATGCGGCCGCCGGAGACGCGCTTGTCGGCCAGCATCTGCACCTTGATGCGGCTGGTCAGGTAGACATCGTTGGTACGCACGATGGTCGAGGTCGGGCCGGCAAGATCCAGCTCATTGTGAACCTTGCGCACATGGCGGACCTGGCGGGCGATGCTTTCCGCTTCCTGCTTGACCTGCTCATCGGGTACCTGGCCGATCAGCAGCAGCTGGCCGTTGTAGCTGACCACGTTGATATGGGATTGGGCCAGTGCCTGGGAGCCCTTGCTGATGTTGACCAGGGTCTTGGTCTCGATCGACTCGTCTTCCAGATAGCTGCCCAGTGTGCGGCTGCCCTGGTCTTCCTGGATCGGTTCTTCCCGAGTGGCGCTGATGAGGCTGGAACAGCCACTCAGAGCGGTGGATGCCAGAACCATTGCGATCAGGGAGTGTTTGAACATGTTGATCAGCCTCCAAAGAGTTGATATTCAATCAGGTCGCACAAGCAGTGCAGAACCAGTAGATGGGCACCGTGAATCAGGGCGTCTTCAGTGCCCGGAATGCAGATTTCGATCTCATCAGGCAGCAGCAGGGCCGCCATATTGCCGCCGTCACCACCGCTGAGGGCGATCACCATCATGTCGCGGTCATGGGCGGCCTGAATGGCCTGGACCAGGCTGTTGGCGCGGCCATGTGTCGACACCAGCAGCAGAATATCACCGGGCTGCCCCAACGCACGGATCTGCTTGGAGTAAACATCGGCAAACCCGGTTTCCTCGCTGATGCCGCTCATGGCGGCGGCGTCATTGAGCGCCATGGCCGGCAGGCCGGGACGTTCGTGGCGAAAGCGGTTCAGCAGCAGCGAAGCGAAATGCTGCGTCAGCGCAGCCGAACCTCCGTTGCCGACACACAAAATCTTCTGTTCACTGACAAGGCATTGCAGCAGGAGTTCACCGGCTTCAGCGATCAGCGGAGTATGCTGCTCGATGGTAAGCGCATTGATCTCCATGGTGTTGTGAAACTGACTGACAATGCGGTCTTCGAGTTCCATTAAAAGCGTTTCCGGTGTTCAGGGCGAGAGTTCAGGGACGAAAAGCGTCTTTATACCATATTGGAGGGGTGCTCTCCGAGTCTCCTTCAAAGGCGAGCACATCAAACCGGCAAGGGCGTTGGCTCCAATGAGGGTTGCGGCTGAGCATGAAGCGGGCCGCCCGGATCAGTTTCTGCTGCTTGCGCCAGTCCACCGAGGCCGCGGCGCCGCCATAGCGACGGCTGGAGCGGCTGCGTACCTCGACGAAAACGATCAGCTCGCCTTCCTGCATGATCAGATCGATTTCGCCCAAACGGCAGTGGGCATTGCGCTGCAGCAGAGTCAACCCCTGCTGTCCGAGCCAGTGTTCGGCCCGCTGTTCGGCATCCATGCCGATACGGTTGCGATCCATCGCGTTGTCCTCTCAATTTTCGGTCGTTTCGGTCGTGACTGCCTGTGGGGGCATCAGGCTGGCCGGTTCTCCGTTGGTGAAAGTGGTGCAGCTCAGTTCACGCTGCAGGCGTTTGTTGCTGTCCATGACTAGCTGGCCGGTTTCACCGAGCAGGAAGCTGCCGGGGCGCTGTTCCAGTTGTGGCAGCCAGGGGTAGGCCTTGATGGCATCCACACCCAGTGCAAACAGGCGGCCGAAGCGGGACAGGGTGTCTTCGCCGTTGCTGCTCAGCAGTCGATGCGCTTCGCTCGGGGGCTGTAGCAGCCAGGGCAGGTCGCAGAAGGTGATGCCGTTCAGGTCCACATCGCGGGTGGCGTTGGGGTGGCCCGGATAGATGTGTGAGGTGGCGTATATCGGCAGATCGGCGGCGAAGTGGTAGTCCAGCATCGGCTTGATCAGACGGGCCGCGTCCGGCAGGGCGGTCATCAGGATGGCGTCGGCATCCTGGCGACGGCGCTCCTGGAACTTGAGCCGGTGGCGCAGCAGCTTGCGCAGCTGTTGTTCGCGTTCCGCGCTCTGGCGCGTCAGCAGCAGTTCGGCTACCTGATCGTTGTAGTTGTCGGCCGCCTGGTATTTCAGGCTTCCCACGACCTGTCCCCCGGAGGCTTCCATCTCTTGCTGCATCACGCTGGCGACGCGGTCGCCCCATTCGGCAGCGGGGGTGATCACCAGCACGCGAGAGTGGCCATCGGCCAGAGCGCGGCGGGCCACCATACGGGCCTCATGCTCGGACGAGAGCTCCAGCTGCCAGGGGCGCGAGGGGCCGGCTTCGGCCGGGTTCAGTGCCAGGGCCGGGATTTCCAGCAGCGGCTGGGCGGACAGTTGATTGACCAGCGCCGAATTCAAGGGGCCGATCAGCAGGTCGACCGACTGCTGACGCGCCTGCATCAGCAGCGGGGTGACATCGTTCAGTCCGGTTGAGTCGAGCATGACCAGCTCGGGGACCGGCTTGCCTTCACGGCGCATGATCTCCAGTTGCGCTTCCATTCCCTTGCGGATGGCCGCAGCCGGCTTGGCCAGTTCGCCACTGAGCGGCAGGATGACACCGATGCGCTGAGCCACAAGCTGTTCTCCGCCCAGTTCGAGCGCCAGCAAGCCGGCAGGCGGTAGCGTCAGCGCCGGATGCGATTCCCAGAGCGTACCCCAGCCTTCAAGGGCCTGTTGGCGAGCCGCCAGGTCGGGGCTGGGGCGCAGCATCAGCGCCAGTTCGAACCAGCCCTGCTCCTGGTAATCATTGTCGGCTCTGGCGGCCGCCTTGAGCTGTTCCATCGGGGTTTGCTGGAGCAGGTGCCAGATCTGGTCGTGATAGCGTTGCTGCTCCAGCGGGTCGAGAGTCAGCAGGCTGCTGACGATCAGTTCGCGCACGGCGGCGATGATGTCATCCTGCTGCAGCCAGACGTCAGCTCGCAGCTGTCCCAGTTTGGCTTGCTGATCGGCGGGCAGGGAGCGGAAGCGGCTGAGGTCAAGCAGCTTGAGCGCTTCGGCGGGATCATCGGAGCCTGACACCAGTAGCGCTTTCAGCTTGGCTACCTCAAACGCGAGGGTGGGCGGAATCCGTGTCAGGTCGATACCATCGAGAATCTCGACGGCGCGTTGCTCATTGCCGCTCTGGGCCAGCAGGCGCGCGGCCTGGAGTTGCAGTTCGGCAGCCGGCGTTGCCGGCTGAGTGCTGGCCTGGCGCAGCAGGCTGTCGATGTTCTGCTCGGGAGCGGTCGCCTTGTCCACGACCGGCGGGGGCGTGGTTTGGCTGGAGCAGCCCGCCAGCAACGCGGTCGCCAGCAGGAGGCTGAAAGACAGCCGATGTAAATTCGTCATATAATCCCAATCCTTGCCAACAGATGGATATCCTAATGTCAGAACCAGTTCTCTATATCGTAGCTACGCCGATCGGTAATCTGGCGGACCTGTCGGAGCGCGCGCGGGAGGTGCTGGCCAGCGTGGATTACATCGCGGCCGAGGATACCCGTCACAGCGGGCGCTTGCTGGGCCACTTTAACATTAAAGGCCAGATGATTTCAGTGCATGACCACAACGAGCGTCAACGTTGTGAACACATCATCAACCTGCTGGGCAGTGGTCATTCGATCGCACTGGTCAGCGATGCTGGTACGCCGCTGATTTCCGACCCCGGGTTCCATCTGGTGCGGGCGGTGCGCGAGGCGGGATTCCGGGTATCGCCGGTGCCCGGCAGCTGCGCCTTCATTGCCGCACTGTCCGCCTCGGGGCTGCCGTCCGACCGCTTTCAGTTCATCGGCTTTCTGCCGGCCAAGAGCGGCGCCCGTCTCCAGGCGCTGGAGGCGCTGGCGGATAACAGTGAAACACTGGTGTTCTACGAATCCACCCACCGTATCGTTGATAGCCTGAAGGCGATGAGTGAAGTTTTTGGTGCCGAGCGTTATGCTGTGGTGGCCCGTGAGCTGACCAAGACCTTCGAGACCATTCATGGTGATACCTTGGCGGGCCTGATCGACTGGATGGAGGCCGATGCCAACCAGCAGCGTGGCGAATTCGTCGTGCTGGTGCAGGGTGCAGAGAAGTCCCAGGATGAGGATGCCATAGATCCTGAAGCCGAGCGTATTTTGCGTATTCTGGCGCAAGAGCTGCCGCCGAAAAAGGCCGCGGGTGTGGCGGCCGAAATTACTGGCTACAAGAAAAACCGCCTCTATCAGCTGCTGATCGACTGAATTACTTGCGTAACCGGCGCAGACCTATATACTTCGCGCCGAGAGTCTGCCAGGCAATCGTCGCTGCGTTCGCGCAGGGGAGGAAAGTCCGGGCTCCATTGGGCAAGGTGCCAGATAACGTCTGGGCGGCGTGAGCCGACGGAAAGTGCAACAGAAAGTATACCGCCTAAGCATCTTCGGATGCCGGTAAGGTTGAAATGGTGCGGTAAGAGCGCACCGCGTGGGTGGCAACACTCCACGGCGATGGTAAACCCCACCCGGAGCAAGACCAAATAGGGACCCATTAAGGCGTGGCCCGCGCCGGGTCCGGGTAGGTCGCTTGAGACCAGTGGCGACGCTGGTCCTAGATGAATGATTGTCCACGACAAAACCCGGCTTATCGGCAGACTCTCACTTCTCCCTTTTATACTGCTCGCAAGCTCCGTCAGGTCGCCTTTCGTTTACCGGATAATCCTGCGGAACACCGCTTCAATCTCCCGATACATCATCTCTGCCTGATCCTCATAACGGCGTGAAAAGTGGAAGGGCATCAGCTGTTGTACCTGTGCGGCGGCCGCGATTTCGGCGCAGGCGGTAGTGGTCAGATGGCCGTGTTCATCCGCTCGCTCCCGGTCTGCGTTACTGAATGCGGCTTCGCAGATCAGTGTCTGCGCGCCCTGTGCCAGTTCGACCAGCTTGCGGCGATTGTCAGCGCTGTCGGCCAGATCGGCGGCGTAGACCAGCGTTTCTCCCGGTTTTCGATGCAGCAACCGGTCAGCCAGTACGTTGGCGGAGGCTGTTTCACCGTTGGGCAGTTCGATCAGCCGTGACGGTTTTTCATGCTTCAGGGCCGTAATCAGTTCGCCCAGCCAGGGGCCTTCGGTCAGGCCCAGCCGTTGCATCGCCTCAACATCAACGGTCAGCGCCGAACAGGGGATATAGGCGTAGGCCAGCACCGGGGTGTGGTGGTCCAGTTCCACCGCCCGTATCTTGAAACGTTCCTCCGCCAGAAGTATTCCGGCTTCAATCTCTTGTTCCGGCAGCGGCTTGATGTCGGCTTTGCCGGGCTGCAGGCGGTAAGACTTGAGGGTCGTGCCGTGCAGTTCACAGACCCGAAAAACCGGTCCGCGATTGCCGATCCTGTCCCAGAGCACGCCACTGAGCATGCCGGCAATATGCCGGGTCAGCCCCGGTGGGCCATAGAACCGGCAGGGCGCAGGCGCGCCGAGGCGGGTGCGCAGAAGCCCCATGAAACCACCGATATGATCGATATGGGCGTGGGTGATGAAGACATCGGTGACATTGTGTGCCAGACGTACCGGCAGACGGCTGGTGTGGCCCAGATCAAACAGCAGGCAGCGCCGGCTCCACTGGGTCTTGATCAGCAACAGCGGGTCGTCGAACAGGCCGTTGACCATCTCGGCTGTGATATCGCCCCGAACGATTCTGGGCAGAGGGTCTCGGGGGGCGGTATCGACCGGGTGGATCAGGGGTGGGGTCGAGATCGGAGCGGCCGGCCGGGTTTGGGACGTTTTGACGGTGCTAAGCGAGCCATCCGCTTGCAGGCCGGCGTCGCGTACCAGCAGTGTCTTGGGCGTAGCTGTCTCTTCAAGGCTGGTTCCGGTCGGGCAGCGGATCCGCAGCTGGCGCTGTGGTGTTTCGGCTAGCTCAAGCACCTCCCCCATGCACCAGGCGCCATTAGGCAATTGCAGGGCGATCACCAGTCCCGCCCAACGCTCGGGGCGGGTCAGCGGTGGCGGGGTGCCCAGTAATGCGATCTCATCCAGTGGTAGCCAGATCTCCTGGTTGTCGGCCAGATAGGTCCTCCAGAGGGCAGACCGATTGCTGATACGGGTCGACCGGCTGAGTAGCCGGGCCTGGTCGTGGGGCCTGATGCGGATCACCGGGACGGTCAAGCTATTGAGTTCATGATGCAGGTGCTGGAGCTCATCGTCCCGGGAGAATACCGCCAGATGGCTGAGCTGGCAGCCGGTTATCAGGGCCGGCAACAGCTCGGCGGCGGCAATGCCGCGACTGACGCCAGGCGCATCGATGATCAAAGGGGCCTCGGGGATCTGTTCGAACAGGCGGTTCAGCGCGTCGATCAGCGGCAGGCGGAAACGGCCCGCGTCCAGACTGCACAGGGGCTCAAAATGCAGCAGTTGCCAGTGGTCTTTCTGCCAGCGTCCCAGGTTCAGTGCGGCGGGCAGGCCGAAGGCGGGCGACCCCGGGTCGGCGCTCAGGCAGCAGCAGGCCCTGCCCTTGGCCTGGAGTTGTTGGGCCAGTTCAGCGGCGAGAAAGCTTTTGCCGCTGCCGGGCGCGCCATAGAGCATCAGTCGGGTCTGGGGCTGCGTCAGAATCCGCAGTAGGGCATCCAGGCCCTGTTCGTAGAGCAGCGGCTGTGTGGGCATGGGCGGTTGCCTCGACGCCAGTGAGTTCGATTTAAGTATGAACCTGGATGCTCGGCTGGCAAAAGGCCGCGATGCATCTCTGTTCATAGATGCTGCAGGCAGGGCGGCAGGCCGATCTCCATGGCGATGGGGCGATGGTCGGAGAGGGTGAAATCCAGCACCCGAGTGCTGAGGAGCTTCAGGCTGGGCGAGATCAGAATATGATCCAGTGCGTGTTTCGGCTGCCAGCTGGGATAGGTGTGCAGGGTCTCCTCGGCCGAGACCAGATCCAGTCCGCGCAATGCCGGCCGGCTGAGCAGATGCTCCAGCGGGTTGTTCATGTCGCCCATCAGTACCACATGGGGATGATGCTCGACCAGCTCGCGGATGTAGCGCAGTTGTCGGTCCTGGGTGCGTGCCCCCAGGGCCAGATGCAGTACGATGATCAGCAGGGCGTTGGCACCTTCGCCAAATCGCACCAGAATGGCGCCGCGCCCCGGGATCAGGCCGGGCAGCGGGTGGTCTTCGACGAAGCTGGGTTCCAGGCGGCTGAGCACGCCGTTGCTGTGCTGCGCCAGTTTGCCCAGATTGCGGTTCAGTTGCTGATACCAGTAGGGAAAGCTGCCAGCGTCGGCGAGGTATTCCACCTGGTTGACGAAACCGCTGCGGATGCTGCCGCCATCGGCTTCCTGCAGTGCGACCAGATCATACTGGCGCAGCAGCCGGCCGATCTGGTCCAGCGTCTGGTTGCGCTGGCGGTGGGGCAGCAGATGCTGCCAGCCTCGGGTCAGGTAGTGGTGATAGGCCTGGGTCCTGATGCCGACCTGGATGTTGAAGCTGAGCAGGCTCAGGCGTTCACGTCGGACAGGACCGACGGCTCGATCGGTGACCTGGTGCAGGCCTTCAATGCGGTGTGGGCGTTGTTGGGCGTAATGCGGCATGATTGTGGAGTGAATCCGTTGCATCCGGTTATGTTCAGCCTAAGTGACCGGCCGGAATGCGTCCAGTAGGATCGGCGGCGCGTTTTGATTTTGCGCATGAATAAGGCATTGTGCTGCAGTGGCCAAGCGCAAGGGCGGCAAGCGATGGCCGATCAAACCGACTGGCATTCGGCCTCGGTCAGCGCGCGAAACTCGCCCGGCTGCAGTTGCTCGTCCAGCCGGATCAGGCCCATGCTCTCGCGGTGCAGGGCGATCACCTCGTTGTCGATGGCGGCAAACATCCGCTTCACCTGATGATGGCGGCCTTCATAGATAGTCAGGCGGCAGCAGCAATCGGACAGACGCTCCAGCCGTGCCGGGGAGGTGGTGACGTTTTCCCGGGCCAGGTGAATGCCCTGATGGAAGCGTATTTCGGCCTCTGGATTGATCGGTTCGGCGGTAGTGACACGGTAGACCTTGGCAATCTTCTGTTCCGGTGCCGTGATCTGCCGGGACCAGCTGCCGTCATTGGTCAGCAGCAGCAGGCCGGTGGTGGCGCGGTCGAGACGGCCGGCGATATGCAGCAGAGGACGCAGCGCAGCGGGCAACAGCTCCAGCACGGTGGTGTGCTCGGGGTCTGAGGTGGCGCTGAGGTAACCGGCGGGCTTGTACAGCATCAGGTAGTGGGCCTGCTGCTGTTGCAGCAGCTGGCCGTCGAGCCGGATGGTGTTGAAGGCGCTGACCGCATGGCGTGGGTCGGTCAGCACCTGGTCATCCACCGAGACGCGGCCGGAGGCGACCAGTCGGCGTGATGTCTGGTGGCTGTGCTTTGTGTGTTTGCAGATGAAGCGGTCCAGGCGCACGGTGGTCTCGTCTCGGGGCTGGCAGGTCGTGCAAGCAGTCTGTGCCAATAATCGTTAAGCCTGGCAGTTTACCGGCTGCCCTGCTGGTCTGGAAGAGTGTGCGGGAGAGTCTTCAAATTCGCAGTTCCATGGGGTAGCGTGAGGGCCCGGTCGGCACAGGGCCGACAGGACTTAATACCCGGAGGATCTCATGGCACGCGCGCTTACCATCGACTTTATCTCGGATGTCATGTGTCCCTGGTGTGCGGTTGGGTTGCACAGCCTGTTACGGGCGCTGGATCAGCTGGGTGATGAGGTGGAGACCCAGATCCGTTTTCGCCCCTTTGAACTGGCGCCCGATATGGACACTGACGGGGAGTACATCATCCCTCACCTGAGTGCCAAATATGGCCTCAGCGAAGCCCAGGTCAAACAGAACCAGGCGCAGATCACGGCGCGCGGGGCGCAGCTGGGCTTCCGCTTCAATTTTCGTGATGACAGCCGCAAGTGGAACACCTTCGATGCGCATCGTCTGTTGCACTGGGCGGGGGAGCAGGGTGGCGAGCTGGCGCTGAAGCAGGGGCTGCTCGCCGCCTATTTTACTGATAACCGCAACCCGTCTGATCCCCAGGTGTTGTGTGAACTGGCGGCCGAGGCGGGACTGGATGCGGACGTGGCTCGAGAGGTGCTGGCGTCAGGTCGCTATGCCGAAGAAGTGCGTCACGAAGAGGCCCTGTGGCAGCAGCGGGGCGTCAGCTCGGTGCCCACGGTGGTGTTCAACGAGCGCTATGCCCTGACCGGCGGTCAGCCGGTCGAGGCCTATGTCGAGGCGATCCGGGATCTGCTGGCTCAGCCGTCCTGAGCGTCGGTTCGCCGGATGCTGGACCGGTTTATTCGCCCTTGAGCTGCTTGATCAGTGATGACGGCAGCTCTTTCAGGGTCAGAGTGCCGGTGTCCGGATTGAAAACGATGCTCTTGCCCAGCAACTCGTTGCTGAAGCTGATTGAGACCTCTTTGGTGCGACCGGTGTAGCGGATATACTTTTTCAGGCTGCTGCGGTCGGGGATGAACTCCTCCTGCAGTTCCGGCGCGTGCTCGGCGACGAAGTCATCGAAGGCCACTTCAGCAACCGAATCGACCGACTCGGCCAGGGCACGATAGCTGACCGCTTCCCCCTCCTTGGACTGTTCCATGCAGAATTCGGCGGCCTCTTTCTGGTACCGCTTGCCGTTCTCTTCCGGCATGCTGTCGCTGTATTCCCGGACCACCTCCATGAAGCGCTCGGTGTCGGCCTGGGTGTCGACGGTGTCGGTGAAGCCGACAAACTCCATCAGGGCACCCTGCAGCGGACGGTCACCGAAACCGAAGCTCAGCGTCAGATAGCGCTTCTTGTCCGGGTGGTTCAGGTCATGCAGGTCGATGCAGGCGCAGAAGCCGGTCTTGGCGAAGTCGATGTAGCCGGTTTCCTGCAGGTCGTTATCGCTGTTGAGCAGCAAACCGTCCTTCTGTTTCAGGTTGGCGATCCACAGGCGCTGCGCCGCTTCCAGTTCTTCGGCGATGAGCAGCCAGTGGCCGTCGGTTTCCAGGTCCTGCTGCTCCATCAGCATCGCCAGCTGTTCTAGCATCTTGCGGCTGAACTGGGTGAAACTGAGGCTCTCGTCCAGCCAGTTCAGCAGCAGGCCCTTGAAGACAGTGGCTTCGTCGGCAAAACGACCATAGCGCTTGCTGGCGCGGCGGGTGAACAGCGGCTTGATCTCGCTGAGCAGACGGTTGCTCAGCGTATCGGAGTCGAATGGGGCCTCGCGCAGACTGTAGGACTGGTCGCCGGTACGGCGGGTCAGGCGGTGGGCGATGGCGGCAGTGGCAGGCATGGTCAGACTCCGGGCTGGATGTGAACGGGACAGGGATTATAAACAATCCGTGTCCCGAAAACGTCCGCTGTTTCCGCCGCAGGCATGGTCAGGTCCGGTCAACACGGGCAGGGGGAGAGGAGGTAAACCCGAGGCGGGCAGGGGTTGCTGGTAAGTCAGGTGATATATCCTGTATTTTTAAATTTTGCATAATAATTTTCTATAAATATAGATATATTCAAGTATATAAAGCTGTATAAATTTGTATTGATAGGTAAGATTTTTAATAAATTCATTTGGGTGCGGCAAGATGTACTACCGTGATACCTGGGTCGAGGTTGATCTGGACCGAATTCAGCACAATGTCAGTAATATCAAGCGTCACTCAGGCTTCGAGCACCTGTTCGCGGTGGTGAAGGCCAACGCCTATGGCCACGGTGACCTGCAGGTGGCCCAGGCTGCGCTGGAGGCAGGAGCTGACATGCTGAGCGTGGCCTTTCTGGACGAAGCGCTGCACCTGCGTCGGGCGATCAAGGATGTACCCATTCTGGTGATGGGGCCCATTCGTCCCGCCGATCTGGCGGTGGCGGCCGAGCAGGATATCCATGTCACGGCGCACGATCTGCAGTGGCTCGAGTCCGTGAAGGGGTACACCGGCAAGCCGGTCAATCTGCACCTGAAAATCGATACCGGCATGCACCGTATCGGTCTTACCGATGCGGCCAGCGTCGCCAAGGCGTGTGAGATGATCGACAGCAATCCCTGTCTGCTGCGCACCGGGCTGTTTACCCATTTTGCGACTGCCGATGGCGCGACTCGCGACGGCTATGACGCCCAGATGAACCGGGTTGAGATACTCACCGCCAACATCGACCTGTCCGAGTTTCGTTACGTACATCTGTCCAACAGTGCGGCGCTGCTGCGCTTTGATCGCCAAGTGATGGCGAACGCCGGACGACTGGGCATCTCCATGTACGGCTTGCCACCGAGCCATGAGTTCGAGTTGCCGTTTGAGTTGAAACAGGCATTTTCGCTGCACAGCCGTATCACCCAGATCAAAGAGATCGATCCCGGCTGTGCGGTCAGCTACGGCGCGACCTTTGTGGCGAATGAGAAAGTACGCCTGGGCGTGATGCCGATCGGCTATGCCGATGGCTGGCTGCGCTACCACCAGGGGTGCCAAGTGGAGATCAATGGGGCTCTTTATCCGATCGTCGGGCGCATCTGCATGGACCAGTGCATGGTGCAGATCGACGACCGGGTTCAGTTGGGGGACCGGGTCGACCTGATCAACGACACTCTGACCGTGGAAGATGCCGCTCGCGACCTGGATACCATCGGGTACGAGATCGTCTGCTCCATCTCGGATCGTGTGCCCAGAGTCTACAAGCAGAATGGGGTTGTTGTGGGCGAACGCAACGAGCGTTTCCGCCCGGATACGGAAGACTAACCGGCGACGGTGCCCAGGAGGAGTGGCCTGGTTAATCAGGAGATGGTTTGCCGTCGGCAGGGGCTGTTTCGGCGGTTCGCCAGAACGGGCGGTTTTTTGCGTGTCAGGTGCTCAGACAGACTATTATCAGATGACGCCATACGTGCCTTATGGAAAAAGGCAACTGAATATTTGCGGCAGCCCCGTTGTCCTGTCATGACGGGGTGCTAGTATCGGGCCATCCGAGTAACCGACAGGCTGCACATCCTTGAATGTCTGGCCTGTCCCTGTGTCAGAGAATCGATATGCAAAGCAGTGAACTCGTCAAAAGCCAGGCCTATGTCGATGGGCGTTGGATCAGTGCGGCATCCGGCAATATCCTGAAGGTCCTGAACCCGGCGACCGGTGACCTGATCGCTGAAGTCCCCGACCTGAGCGCAGAGGAGACCAGCGCCGCCGTCACCGCGGCGGATCGTGCCTTTGCAACATGGAAAAAAACCACGGCCAAGGAGCGTGCGGTCCTGCTGCGTCGTTGGTATGAGCTGATTCTGGCAAACCAGGAAGCCCTGGCGCAGATCCTGACGGCGGAGCAGGGCAAGCCGTTGGCTGAGGCCCGTGGTGAAGTGGCGTATGGGGCGTCCTTTGTCGAATGGTTTGCCGAAGAGGCCAAGCGCACCTATGGCGACCATATCCCGTCCCCGTCCCCGGGCAGCCGCCTGATCACCATTCTGCAGCCGGTAGGGGTGGTTGCGGCCATCACGCCGTGGAACTTCCCGGTAGCGATGATTACCCGCAAGGTGGCGCCGGCCCTGGCAGCCGGATGTACCGTAGTTCTCAAGCCGGCCGAAGACACGCCGCTGTGTGCGCTGGCGCTGGCTGCACTGGCCGAGCAGGCCGGTTTCCCGGCGGGCGTGATCAATATTCTGACCACGGCCGACCCCGTCTCTGTCGGCGACTGCCTCACCTCTCATCCGCTGGTGCGCAAGGTCTCCTTCACCGGCTCCACTCCGGTGGGCAAGCATATCCTGCGGCAGGCCGCCGATACGGTGAAGAAGGCCTCCATGGAGCTGGGCGGCAACGCGCCTTTCATCATCTTCGACGATGCCGATCTGGATGAGGCAATCAAGGGGCTGATGATCTCCAAGTATCGCAATGCGGGTCAGACCTGCGTATGCACCAACCGCGTATACGTTCAGCGTGGTATTCAGCAGGCGTTCGTGGAACGCTTCCGTGCGGCAGTGGCCGAGCTGAAAGTGGGCCGTGGCGAGGAAGCCGGCTCCGAGGTCGGGCCACTGATCAACCTCAAGGCGGTTGAGCGGGTTGAAAGCGTGGTGCAGCAGGCACTGGAACAGGGCGCCGAGCTGCTGCAGGGTGGCAGCCGCCATGCTGCCGGCGAGCTGTTCTACCAGCCGACCCTGTTGGGCAACGTGGACGAAACCATGGAGATCGCCAATCAGGAACTGTTCGGCCCGGTCTCCACCCTGTTCGTCTTCGATGAAGAGGATGAAGTGATTGCGCGCGCCAACGCCACGCCGTTCGGTCTGGCGGCCTACTTCTACTCGCGCGACATCGGTCGCTGCTGGCGCGTGGCCGAAGGGTTGGAGTACGGCATGGTCGGCATCAACGAAGGCATCATCTCCAACGAGGTGGCGCCCTTCGGTGGGGTCAAGGAGTCCGGTATCGGTCGCGAAGGCTCTCGCCACGGCATCGATGACTATCTGGAGATCAAGTATCTCTGCATGGGCGGCATTGAGAAGTGAGGCAGGGGTGAACCCGGACACCGGCCAAGGTTCCAGGAAAGGCAGCTCGACGGAGTGAGCTGTACGCCCGGCGTTGATCGAAAAGCCGGGCGTGAAAATGGCGCTCATTCAAGAGCGCCATTTAATCAGGACTCGTTCTGTTTTTTATCGCGCTTCTCGCGGCGCTTTTCCTTCAGTGTTTTGGTTGGCTGTTTTTTCTCTTTTCCCTTGGCCATTTCTGTGTCTCCTAAAAAAACAAAATATAATCGGCTTGTAAAAAATAAAGCGGAGCGAAATATATTGATGGAGAGATGCTGACAGCATCAGAAATTCTTCAAGGCTCTACCCTCCCGGAAATAATCAGTTCAGTATTCCAATCAGCTTGAAGTTATAGGTCGAGCCCAGGATATGGACACGACAGGTATCGCCCGGTGACATGCCCAGCAGGGATGCGCCAAGTGGCGAAAGTACCGATATCTGTTGTCGGTCGGGGTCCGCTTCGGTCGGTGAAACCAGCCTGATAATGCAGGTTTCCTCGGTCTGAAGAATCTGCAGCAAGAGCAGGGAGCCCGGACGAGCCAGGTTGGCTGCATCCGAAGCGGCGTTCAGTCGCTCCAGGCGGCTGAAAATTGAAAGCAGATGCAGCGGGCTGGAGTAGTTGTAATTGTCTCCGGCCATAAAATAGCGACTCAAGCGATCGACAATGCGCCTGAATGAAAGCGAAACCTGAAAGTTCATAACTCCCTCCGCTAATCCAAAAAATACGCTGGATATTCGCCGGAGAGCAGTTCGCTCTCCGGCTTAATTCGGGAAGGTCATGGTTTTTTCGGGGTAAAAGGTAAGATTGAACATGGCATCATTAAAATTTTATTTTCAATGATCATACCCCGTAAAAAATAAAAGACAAGCCGCACGATTTTTAATAAAGGGGGAGTATGAATCCGCCAATATTCGGCTACGTTGGGGGGCGGAGCAGGTCGAGTGCATAGCGCCAGCTGCGTTCGGCTACTTCAGGCTTGTACTGCACGCCGTTTTTCGGGTTGTCGGCGCCAGGGATGCTGAAGGAGTGAAGCGTGCGGCTGAAGTTGATGAACGTCAGCTCCTGTTGATGTGTTTCAAAGTAGTCCTGAGTCGCGTGAATATCCTTTGCCGACACCATGGGATCGGCCTGTCCGTTCAGAATCATGAAATGCGTGGCGGGATCTTTTGGGGGCGTGGCCTTGGGAAAGGAGAGCAGGCCGTGGAAGCTGATGGCATTGGCAAATCCCCGTTGGGATTGACCCGATATCAGGGCACACATCCCTCCCAGGCAGAAGCCCAGTAGTGACAGGGTAGTCACTGCTCCCTCCGGCCGATCTTGAAGCCGGTTGAGAATCCAGTCATTCAACACCTGCAGGTGTACCGTCATGCCAGCAAAATCGCTCGTATAGCTGAGCATGGCGTCGCGCCGTGATTCAAGCGTCGACAGGTCGTGACCGCAGCCAAAGAAGTCGACAATAACTGCCTCCAGCCCGGCTGCATTCAGGCGTTCCGCGATGCTGCGTTCAAAGTCCGTAATGCCCGCCCAGGTCGGGTAGATCAGAACGCAGTGGTCAGCGTTGTCTGGCCGAAACCATTCATGACGATGGACCTGCCCCTGCATGTGTTGCTCAACGATTTGTTGCAAATTACTCATGAATACACCTTTGTATCTTTTGTGGTCTGATTCTGAGTCATCCTTGATCAGAAGTCACTCCGCGGAATGGCATTAGTCAAAAGTATTATTTCTGTATTTTATTTATATAAATATCAATAAATTACGGTTTTTATTATGGAGTTTGAGAGACCGGCTTCCGGACTTTTTGTGCCGGCCTTTGTTGACGCTTCTGTATGTTGTCACTAGTATCCGGATACACAACTGTATGTTCGGAGGTGTGATGAAAGAGTCAGATCGCAAGTTTGTTCAGGCGGCCGGTCATGAAACGGCTTACTTTGAATGCGGTGCCGGTGCACCTCTGCTGCTGCTGCACGGCTCGGGTCCCGGCGTATCCGGCTGGACCAACTGGGGCGGTGTCATGGACCAGCTGGCGGAGAAGTTTCACGTCATCGTGCCGGATATCGCCGGGTTCGGGTTTACCGAGTTCAAGGACGATACCCACTACGACATCAAGTTCTGGGTTAATCACCTGGTTGAGTTCATGGATGCCATCGGTCTCGACAAGGCTTCGTTGGTCGGCAACTCCTTCGGTGGTGCAGTCGGCATCGGCCTGGCGCTGTTCAATCCGGAACGCCTCGACAAGCTGGTGCTGCTGGGTACGCCGGCGGGCACTTTCGTGCAGACCAAAGGCCTGGCGGGCGCGTGGTTGTATGAGCCCTCGGTCGACAACATGCGTGCGCTGATGGAGCTTTTCCCATACAACAAATCACTGATCACGGATGAACTGGTGCAGTCGCGCTATGAAGCCAGTGCTCGTGCCGGTGCCCAGGATGCGTTGCGCAAGCTGATTCCGCAGCCGAACACCGAGGGTGAAACCCTGGTGAAAGGTTTCCCGGAGAAGGCGGTGAAGAATATCCAGGCGCCGACGCTGGTGCTGCACGGCCGTGAAGACAACGTGGTGCCGGTGCAGTGTGGCCGCGTGCTGTCCGAAAACATTCCCAACAGCGATCTGTACGTGTTTGGCCAGTGTGGCCACTGGGTTCAGACCGAACAGAAACAGAAGTTCATCGGCATCCTGAACAGCTTTATCGGCGGGGGGCAGGCATGAGCCGGGACGTGCTGGAGCGCATCCTGTGGAGTCTCTCCGTAGATCGCTTCTCGAAAGAAAAATTCCGCGAGGACGCGCAGAAGTTCCTCAGCCGTTTTCCGATCGATGAAGAAGGCGTGCGCATGATTCTGGAATTCGACGTCAAGGCGATGCAGGAGGTGGGTGTTAACCCGATGCTGACCCTGGGCTACTGGATTGAGATGTCGCCGGATCGTCGCGTCTCCTCCTACAACCGCAAGCTGGGCTCCGACTCGGCCCATTCCGCATCGATCAAGGGGTAAGCACTATGGCAGAGATTACTGGCGGTTTTCTGGTACCGCACGACCCGGTCATGTTCGTGGCCCCGGATGCGCCCGATGCCGACAAGGCAAAGAAGGTGTGGGATGCCTATGAAGCCTGCGCTCAGCGTCTGGCGGACAGTGCTGCCTCCAGCGTCATCATCGTCGGCAATGATCACTACATGCTGTTCGGCACCACCTGCCTGCCCAAGTACTGCATCGCCACCGGGCATGTGGAAGGCCCGCTGGATCAGTTGCCGGGGCTGAAGAAAGAGCAGGTGCAGAATAACGAGGCGCTGGCGCAGCATATTGCGCAGCATGGCTGTGATGCCGGTTTCGACTGGGCGGTGGCCCGCTCGTTCAGCACTGACCACGCCTTCTCCATTCCCTACAAGCTGATCGTGCGTCGTGCCGAAGAGATCAGCGGTCGCAGCATCAGCGCCATTCCGGTCTACCTGGCCAGTGCTGTCGATCCGTTCATCAGCAAGGCGCGTGCCCGTCAGCTGGGCGAGCAGATCCGCGACGCGGTTGAAGCTTTCGGCAGCGACGAGCAGGTGTTCGTCATCGGCAGTGGTGGTATCAGTCACTGGGTCGGCGTCAAGGAAACCGGCAAGGTCAACGAGGAGTTCGATCGTCAGATCATCGATCTGTGCTGCAACGCCAATCTGGATGGTCTGGTGGCCTTCACCGACGAGCAGGTGCTGGAAAATGGCGGCAACGGTGCCATGGAAGTGCGCAATTTCATCTGCGCCATGGCAGCAATGAATGCGTCGTGTGGCGAACTGATCGAGTATCAGCCGGTGCCGGAGTGGGTGACCGGGCTGGGCTTTATTGAATTGAAGAAAGGCTGAAGCAGTTATGGAAGTCATTGAAAAGGTACTTCTGTGCAAGGTATCGGACCTTGCCGAAAACCAGGTCAAGAAAATCGATAACGCTGAGTTTGGCGATATCGCCGTGTACAACCTGGGCGGCCAGTACTACGCCACGGCGGATCTGTGCACCCACGCCACGGCATCCCTGGCCGAGGGCGATATCGAAGACGACCTGATCACCTGTCCCGTGCATTGGGGACAGTTCCACATTCCGACCGGCAAGGCGCAGGGCTTTCCCTGCGAGATCGATCTGCGGACCTATCCGGTCGAAGTCGAGGGTGACGAGATTTTTGCCCTGATAGCGGTGGATCAGGCGTTAATTGCGAAAGGCTAAAGTTTAAAGGTGTCAGACCATGGGTAACATGATTAAAACAATAGATGTAACGGACTCGCTGACCAACCTGAAGGATGCGTGCGATCTGGAAAACGGACGTATCTCGGGCAAGATCTTCTATGACAAGGAGATCTACGAACAGGAACTGGAAAAGGTATTCGCACGCTGCTGGCTGTTCGTGGCGCACGAATCCCAGATTCCGAAAACCGGTGACTACATCACCACCACCATGGGCGAAGATGAAGTCATCGTGATCCGCCAGAAGAGTGGTGGTATCAAGGTGTTCCTGAACGCCTGCCCGCACCGGGGCAACAAGGTCTGCTTTGCCGAGTCCGGCAGTACCCGTGGTTTCATCTGCAACTATCATGGCTGGTCCTTCAACGTCGAAGGCAACCTGGTCGGCCAGCACGAGTCCGGTGTCTACGAAGACAGCGACTTCGACAAGTCCAAATGGGGTCTGAAGGAAGTAGCCAAGGTCGATTCCTGGAAAGGGCTGGTCTTCGCCACCTTCGATCCGGAAAGCCCGTCGCTGCAGGAATATCTGGGGCCGATGACCTGGTATCTGGACGCTCTGTTCGACAACCAGGAAGGTGGCACCGAATTTGTCGGCGGTTGTATCCGATCCACCTATGAGTGCAACTGGAAGATTGCGGCCGAGAACTTTGTCGGCGACATCCTGCATGCCGGCTGGACGCACGACTCCGCAGCACGTGCCATGCTGGGCGGTTCCGTGGCCAAGGTCAGTGACTTCGAAGAATCCTACTCGGTCAACTGGAACGGTCACGGCTACGAGTTCGCATTGGATACCGTGGGCAACGTGGCAGTGCTGGGCGAAAGCGCGCTGAACAAGTACCTGCACACCATCAAGCCGTCCGTGGCCGAGCGTCTGGGCGACTTCCGCTCCAACATGATCGGGTCGGTGTCTTCCTGCACCATCTTCCCGAACTTCTCTTTCCTGCCGGGCCAGAACACCGTGCGTGTCTGGCAGCCACGTGGGCCGAACAAGATCGAGCTGTTCACCTGGGTGGTAGTGAACAAGAGCGCACCTGAGGATGTGAAGGAGAAATGGCGCAAGGGCGCGATGATGACCTTCTCGCCGACCGGCGTGTTCGAGATGGACGATGGTGAAAACTGGGAGTACTGCACCAAGACCGCCAGGGGCCGTGTCACCTCTCAGCAGGATCTGTTCGTTGGCCTGGGCATGGATACCCTGCTGACCGATACGCCGCTGCCGGCGAATGTCTATGAAGGCCAGCTCAACGAAGCCAACTCCCGTGCGTTCTACCAGTACTGGTTCGACATGCTCAACGCGAAAAGCTGGAGCGAAGTCCCTGATCGTAACCTTGGCAAGAAGGAGGCTGAATAATGACCGCTCTCTACGATGAACTGCGTCCTGTTTCGGCTGAGCAGCACTACCGGGTCAGCCATTTTCTGAACTACGAATACCGCCTGCTCGATGATGAGCGCTTCGATGACTGGCTGGCGCTGATGCACGAAGAGATCCACTACTGGATGCCGGGCATTGAAAACCGTCGCCGCGAAAATCGACTGGAGCACGGTTTCTATGCCACCGATCACATGGCGTATTTCGATGACAGCCTGCGTGACCTGGGTCGCCGTGTGGCGCGCTTCCAGCAGCCGTCCGCCTGGGCCGAAAACCCGGCGACGCGCAACGTACACCAGCTGACTAACGTGGAAGTCTATTACGGCGAAACCGATGGCGAATACATCGTGCATTCCACCTTCCAGAGTGTGCGCAGCCGTGGCCTGGATGAGGAGTATGTCATCTACGGCCGTCGCGAGGATCTGGTCGTGCAGGATGGCGACAGCTTCAAGATCAAGAAGCGTCTGATCCTGATTCCGAACGCGACCCTGACCTGCAAAAACATCAACACCTTCCTCTGAGGTGCAGCATGACAGTACTGGATTCCAAGGTTGCCCTGGTATCAGGTGGTGCCGATGGCATCGGTAGGGCCGTGGTCGAACGCTACCTGGCCGAGGGTGCCCGGGTGGCGGTGTTCGATATCAATGCCGACAAGCTGGACGCGCTGGCACGTGATTTCCCCGAGGGACTGATCACGGTGCAGGGCGATGTGACCCGGTACGAAGATAACGAACGCGCGGTGGCCGAGACGGTCGCCGCCTTCGGCAAGCTCGATATTTTCGTCGGCAACGCGGCGTTGTTCGATTACTTCGTGCCGCTGCGCAAGATCGCGCCAGAAAGTCTGGCCGAGAATTTCGACCGACTGTTCCACGTCAACGTGATGGGCTACCTGAACGGTGTGCGTGCGGCGCAGGAAGCGCTGAAAGCCAGTGGCGGCAGCGTAATCCTGACGGTGTCCAACTCCGGCTTCTATCCCGGTGGCGGCGGCATTCTTTATGTTACCTCCAAGCACGCCGTGGTGGGCATGATCAAGCAGCTGGCCTACGAGATGGCGCCGGATGTGCGGGTCAACGGCGTATCGCCGGGTGCCACCGATACCGAGATGAAATCGGTGGAAGGGATCTCCGGTCGCGCTCAGCCGCTCAATCATATTCCGGGGTTCCATGAGAACGCAGCCAATGCGGTGCCGCTGAAGCGCATGGCGTCTCCGGCGGATCATGCTGCGCTCTATGTGGTGCTGGCGTCCAGTGAGCAGTCACCGATGACGACCGGATGCGTGATCCACAGTGATGGTGGATGGGTCGCCAGATAAGAATCCGGTCCGTCAGACAACTGGAGCATAACAATAATGAATATCTTCGAACGTACGCGCCTGCCTCTGCTGGTCGCACCGATGTTTCTGGTGTCGTCGCCGGAGCTGGTGATTGCCAGCGCTCGCGCCGGGGTTATTGGTGCGCTGCCCGCAGCGAACGCACGCACGGTTGAGACTCTCGACGAGTGGCTGGCGCAGATACATAGCGAGCTGCAGGGTGAACACCTGCCCTGGCTGCTCAACATGATCGTGCACTCCTCCTATGACCGTTTCGAGGCGGAGCTGGAGTTGGTGCGTCGTTATCAGCCGGCCATAGTGACCACAGCGCTGGGTTCTCCGGCTCGGGTGACCGAGACGGTCAAGGCCTATGGCGGTCAGGTGTTTGCCGATGTGATTACGCCCGCGATGGCGAAGAAATCCATCGCCGCCGGCGTGGATGGTCTGATTCTGGTCTGCAGCGGTGCCGGTGGTCATACCGGGCGCTACAACCCGCTGGCCTTTATCCATGAGGTACGTGAGTTCTGGGATGGCCCGCTGGGTATCGCCGGTTGTGTGTCACGCGGCGAGGATGTGCTGGCGATGCAGGTTGCCGGTGCGGATTTCGTGGTGGCCGGTACACGCTTTATAGCGGCGCAGGAAAGTTTCGCCTGCGATGAATATCGCGACATGCTGGTGGCATCAGGCCTTGAAGACATCATTGAGACCACCGCGGTCAGTGGCGTCAATGCCACCTGGATGAAAGCCAGTCTGGACAAGGCCGGTATCCATCCGGACCAGGCTGCAGGCACCAGCCCGATTGACTTCTCCGGCAATATCTCGACCGCCAACAAGGCCTGGAAAGATGTCTGGTCCGCAGGCCAGGGTGTCGGCGCAACCCTCGAAGCAGCGCCTGCCCGTCAGGTCGTAGATGAGCTGCATGCCGAGTATGTGGCGGCACTGAAAAGAATGAAACACCTGTCAGAGGGGTATCTGTAAATGAGTCAGGAAGAGTTCAATGCTGTAGCACAGCGCATAATTAAAGCCAGAACAGACGCTCGTGCGACCAACCCGATTTCAGCGGACTACCCCCACTTTGGCATGGACGATGCTTATGCCATACAACAGCTGGTCAACCGTGACCGGCTGGAGCAGGGCGGGCGCATCACTGGCTACAAGATCGGCCTGACCTCCGAGGCCGTGCAACAGCAGCTGGGCGTGGATCAGCCCGACTACGGTGTGCTCTTTGCCGATATGGAGCGCCGTTCGGGCGAGCTGATCGATTGTGCAACGATGATTGCGCCCAAGGCCGAGGGTGAGATCGGGTTCGTATTCAAGAATGATCTGGACCTCAGGGATCTGACCTTTACCGAGATGCTGGCGGAAATCGATTGCTTCATGCCAGTGGTGGAAATTGTCGATTCCGTGGTGCGGGACTGGAAGATCAATATCGTCGATACGGTTGCCGATAATGCTTCCTCAGCCCTGTATCTGGTGGGTGAGCGGCGTTTCGACCCCGCAGGCGTGGACTTTACCCGACTGGGTGTTGCCATCGAGGCGCAAGGCATGGACACCCTTAGCGGTACCGGTGCCGCCTGTCTGGGCAATCCGCTGAATGCGACGTACTGGCTGGCGCGAAAACTGGTCGAGCTGGGTACGCCGATCAGGAAAGGTCACCTGGTGCTGTCGGGTGCCATGGCGCCCATGGTGAATATCAAGCCTGGCACGCAGTTGAGGTTCCGTTTTGACCAGTTGGGCGAGTTGCTGCTGAATGCCGGCTAACTAGCGGATAACAATAAGAGATAAAAAAGGTTTTTATTATGGGTGCTGATGTTTTTTCACAGCTGCCGAGCACGCGTGTGGCCGTCGAAACACGCGCTGACGGTGCCTTTATCGTCAAATCAGAAACAGAACTGGAAACCTATGATCGTTGTGTCGGTGACTGGCTGGAAAGGTGGGCGGAAGAGCGTCCGGGCCAGGTCTTTATTGCCGAGCGTCATGGCAGTACCTGGGATGAGGTGAGCTATGCCGAGTTCCGTAACCGGACCCGAGCCGTCGCTCAGGGATTGATCGACTTGGGGCTGCCCAACGATGAGCAACGACCGCTGGTGATACTGTCCGGCAACTCGGTGGATCATGCGCTGGTCCAGATGGCCGCGATGTATATCGGTCTGCCGGTAACGCCTGTCTCCGTCGCCTACTCGTTGATGTCGCGCTCGCATGAGCGTCTTCAGATCATCATCGACAAGCTGAATCCCTGTGCGATCTTTGCCGACGATGCCGAACTCTTCCGTACCTCCTTTGAGGCCTGCGCGGGCACCGAGGTGTTTATAGCGTCACGCAATATTGCAGAGGACAGTCAGATCCACTGCCTCAAGGAGATGCTTGAAAAAGAGGTGTCCGCAGCGGTGGATAGCCGGTTTGCCTCTGTCGGGCCTGACACCCATGCGAAGTACCTGCTGACTTCGGGCTCGACCGGTGTGCCGAAGGTGGTGGTTAATACCCAAAGCATGATGTGTGCCAACCAGCAGATGATTGCACAGTACTGGCCCTTTGTGGAAAGCAAGGCGCCGCGTGTACTGGACTGGCTGCCCTGGAGTCATATTTTCGGCACCAACCACAACTTTAACCTGGTGCTGCGCAACGGCGGCTCTCTCTATATCGACAGCGGCAAGCCGTTGCCGGGGCTGATCGGCGAAACCATTCGTAACCTCCGTCATGTGAAACCGAACCTGTTCTTCAATGTGCCCAAGGGGTACGAGGTGCTGCTGGAACACATGCGGGATGATGAAGAGCTGTGCCGCACATTCTTTTCCAACCTGGACATGCTGTTTTATGCCGCAGCCGCACTTCCCGTCCCGGTCTGGGATGAGCTGAAGCAGCTGTGTGAAGCCACCGGCAATGATGTCTTCTTTACCACTGAATGGGGGGCAACCGAAACGGCCCCTGCCATTACCAATGTGCACTGGCGTCTGGATCGGCCGGGCAATATCGGGGTGCCTTTCCCCGGGGTCGAGATGAAGTTCGTGCCCAACGGTTCCAAGCTGGAGATGCGGATCAAGGGCCCCATCGTCTTCAGCGAATACCTGCGAGACCCTGAAAAGACCGCCGAGGCCTTTGATGACGAAGGCTTCTACTGCATCGGTGATGCCGGGCAGCTGCAGGACCCGAGTGATGTCTCTGCCGGTATCCGCTTTGATGGCCGCGTCTCCGAAGACTTCAAGCTGAGTACGGGCACCTGGGTATGCGTTGCCAGTATCCGTGCCAACGTACACACGTTCTTTGGCGATCTGGTAACCGATGTGGTGGTCACTGGGCATGACCGGGATTGCCTGGGCCTGCTGGTCATTCCGGGGCCGCGCATGCGCAAGCTGGCTGAAGACCGGGACGGCAGCATGACCGGTTCGGAACTGATGCAGGAGCCTCATGTGCGTGAAGAGCTGAATACGGCCATGACGCTGATGGCACAGGCGGCCAAGGGCTCGGCACAGAAAGTCTGTCGTTTGCTGGTACTGGATACGCCCGCTGAGATCGAGAAGGGCGAAGTGACCGACAAGGGCAACCTGAACCAGAGACGGATGCTGGAGACACGGCAGACCGATGTGGAACGTCTCTATGTCGACAAGCCGGATGAACTGGTTCTGAGCATTATTTGATTGGGTGAGAATCAATGAGCAAGAAATTGAAAGCGGCCATCATCGGCCCGGGTAACATCGGCACCGATTTGCTGATGAAAATGCAGCGCTCCGAGTGGATCGAACCGGTCTGGATGGTCGGTATCGACCCCGCGTCCGAAGGTCTCAAACGTGCCGAAGCGATGGGTATCAAGGCCTGCGCCACCGGCGTCGACGGCCTGCTGCCACATGTGCTTGAAGACGATATCCGCGTCGCCTTCGACGCCACCTCCGCCTACGTCCACGCCGAGAACAGCCGCAAGCTGAACGAGCTGGGCGTGATCATGGTCGACCTGACGCCGGCGGCGATCGGTCCCTACTGTGTACCGCCGGTGAACCTGGCCGACCACGCCAAGAACCTGGAGATGAACGTCAACATGGTCACCTGTGGTGGCCAGGCGACCATCCCGATGGTTGCGGCGGTGTCCCGCGTACAGCCGGTGGAATACGGCGAAATCATTGCCACCGTCTCCTCTCGCTCCGTGGGTCCGGGTACGCGTCAGAACATCGACGAGTTCACCCGTACTACCGCCGGTGCCGTGGAGAAGGTCGGCGGCGCCAAACAGGGCAAGGCGATCATCATCATCAACCCGGCCGAGCCGCCGCTGATCATGCGCGACACCGTGCACTGCCTGACCGAAGGCGAGCCGGATCAGGCCGCCATCACCGAATCCGTGCATGCCATGGTGAAGGAGGTGCAGAAGTACGTACCGGGCTATCGCCTGGTGAATGGCCCGGTGTTCGATGGCAACCGTGTCTCCTGCTTCATGGAAGTGGAAGGACTGGGCGACTTCCTGCCCAAGTACGCCGGCAACCTGGACATCATGACCGCGGCCGGTCTGCGTACCGCCGAAATGTTCGCTGAAGAAGCGGCCAACGGCGCCATTACCCTGCCTGAGCGTGGCTAACGGAGGAAATGACAATGAATCTGAACGGTAAGAACGTCACGCTGCACGACATGTCTCTGCGTGACGGCATGCACGCCAAGCGTCACCAGATCAGCCTGGAGCAGATGGTCGACATCGCCTGCGCGATGGACGCAGCCGGCATGCCGCTGATCGAAGTCACCCACGGCGATGGCCTGGGCGGCGCGTCCGTCAACTACGGCTTCCCGGCGCACAGCGATGAGGAGTACCTCAACGCCGTGGTGCCGCAGATGAAGAACGCCAAAATCTCCGCGCTGCTGCTGCCGGGGATAGGTACCGTCGATCACCTGAAAATGGCCAAAGACTGCGGCGTCTCCACCATCCGTGTGGCCACCCACTGCAGCGAAGCGGACGTCTCCGAACAGCACATCGGCATGGCCGCCAAGATGGAGATGGACACCGTCGGCTTCCTGATGATGGCGCACATGGTCAGCCCCGAGAAGATCCTCGAGCAGGCCAAACTGATGGTCAGCTACGGTGCCAACTGCATCTACGCCACCGACTCCGCCGGCTACATGCTGCCGGATGACGTTAGCGCCCGCATCGGTCTGCTGCGTGCCGAACTGCCGAGCAACGTCGAAGTGGGCTTCCACGGCCACCACAACATGGGCATGGCGATCGCCAACTCGCTGGCGGCGATCGAAGCGGGCGCCTCCCGTATCGACGGCTCCGTGGCGGGCCTGGGCGCCGGTGCCGGCAACACGCCGCTGGAAGTGTTCTGCGCCGTACTGGACCGCATGGGCGTCGAGACCGGCATCGATCTGTACAAGATCATGGACGTGGCCGAGGACAAGGTGTTCCCGATCATGGACCAGCCGATCCGCGTCGACCGCGATGCGCTGACCCTGGGCTACGCCGGTGTCTACTCCTCCTTCCTGCTGTTTGCCCAGCGCGCGGAGAAGAAATATGGCATCCAGGCGCGTGACATCCTGGTGGAACTGGGCCGCCGCGGCACCGTGGGCGGTCAGGAAGACATGATTGAAGACCTGGCGCTGACCATGGCGAAAGAGAAGGGGCTGATCTGATGAACCATGTCGTAACCGTTGACCCGGTCGGCAAGGCGTTCGACACCGACGCAGCCGACAGCATTCTGGATGCCGGCCTGAAGGCGGGGGTCGTACTCAAGCACGGCTGTCGTGATGGCCAGTGTGGCGACTGTCGAACCGAACTGAAGTCCGGACAGGTGGAGTACCCGGAGGGCGTGGAGTTGAGCGACTCCGACCGTGCCGGTACGACCGTGCTGACCTGTCAGGCGCGTGCCATGAGTGACGTTGTACTCTACTCGCCGGAAGTGACCAGTTTTGAAGGTGTAACGGTGCAGAAGGTGGCGGCTCGGGTGATGGGCAAGGAGCAGCTGGCTGAGGATGTGGTCAAGCTGACCTGCAGGCTGGCGCCGGGCACCGTCTTCAATTATGTGCCGGGCCAGTATGTCGACCTGACCATCAAGAATGTGGTGACCCGCAGTTATTCCATGGCGACAGCCGAAGCCGTGAATGGCTGTATCGAGCTGCATATCCGTCTGGTACCGGGCGGCCAGGCCACGCCGATGATCTTCGATGAGGTTCAGCTCAAGAACGTGGTGACGATCGAGGGGCCGTTCGGCACCTTCTATCTGCGAGACAGCGAGGCTCCAGCGATCTTCCTGGCCAGCGGCACCGGCTTTGCGCCGATCAAGGCGTTGATGGAACAGCTGATCGCCACTGGTAATGGCCGCAGGGTTCATCTGTATTGGGGAGGCCGCGCTGCGCAGGATCTGTACATGGACGAACTCTGCCGTCAGTGGCAGCAGGATCTGGAGTGGTTTGAATACATACCTGTACTTTCTGATGAGCTTTCAGGCTGGGAAGGGCGGACGGGTTTTGTTCACGCAGCCGTCATGGAAGACCATGCCGATCTGTCCGGGCATCAGGTATATGCCTGCGGCGCCCCCATCGTGATCGACTCGGCACGGCGTGACTTTACCGCCGAATGCGGCCTTGATGAAGGCAACTTCTTCGCGGATGCCTTTGTCTGATTGATCGCCTTCACCGGGGCAGGCCTGTCCCGGTGTTTTGTCTCCTTGGGAAGTCTCCCTGGAAAAAAGCCTACCGACTTAAGTTCTAGCAATGGACTGTTGCAATATCAGTTCTGTGTGTTGAAAATACAGTACTGTACTGTATGTAAAAAAGATAATAACAAACGGAGCCATAGCCATGTCGATGAAGACAAGCAAGGTACTCAAGGCCGGACTCGTTCTGACCGGCGCTCTCCTCACTACTACCACCAGCTGGGCCGCTGACGTGACGCTTCGGTACAACCAGTGGTTCCCCTCTCAGCACTGGTCGCAAAAAGACGGCCTGTACAAGTACTTCGACGAAATCGAAAAAGTGACCGAAGGCCGCGTCAAGGTGATGCCTTCAGCCAAGCCGTTGGCGCCACCCACTCGCAACTATCAGGCGGTGGTGAACGGCATTGCCGATATCGCCTGGGGGCCGCATGGCTATGCGCCGGGTGCCTTCCCGCTGACGGAAATGGTGGAGCTGCCATTTACCAATGAAAACGCCGGGATCAGTTCGGCCGCCTACTGGCGCCTGTTTGAGAAATATTTCAAGCCGGCCGGCATGCATGATGATGTCGTGACGCTGGCGGTGCATGTGACCTCCGGTGGCAACATCCACATGAAAGAGGACGCCATCGCCGCACCGGAAGACTTCAGCGGCAAGAAAATCCGCGTCCAGACCAGTGTCGTGGGCGATGCCTTGAAGACGCTGGGGGCGGTGCCCATTGCAGGTTCACTGTCCGAGCTGCGCGAGTTTCTGTCGCGCGGCATCATCGATGGTACGACACTGTCCGATGAGCTGCTGACCGGTTTCAAGGTGGACAACTATGTCGAAAAGATCACCCAGATCCCCGGCGGCATCTTTACCAACAGCACCTTTGTCATCATGAACAAGGCCAAGTGGAACCAGATCAGCGCAGCTGACCGCGAGGCGATCATGGCGATCTCGGGCGAGAAGCTGGCGGTGCGCATGGGCAGCCTCTGGCATGAGAATGACGTTATGGCGCGCCAGCAGCTGAAAGAACGTCTGGGGGATGACTATATCCTGGCGGATGCCCAGCTGAACGAAGCGATCGATCAGGCATTCGAGCCCATTCGTGTGAGCTGGCTGGCAAAAGCCGGAGAAGAGGGGGTCGACGGGCAGGAAGCGATCGACTTCTACCGTCAAGAGATCGACAAGATCGCCCAATAAAGACCTGGCGTCGCGCCCCGGGTCCCGGGGGGCGGCACTGTCCCAGCGAGGTTGTTATGCGTATCTCACTGCTTAACCTGATGGAATACCTGTGTGCCAAGATTTCGATTCTGGCGCTGATCGTCATGTCCGGTATTACATTCATGGATGTATTTGGACGGATCGTTTTCAACAGTCCCATCGGCTTTTCCTATGAAGTTGTCGGTATCTGTTTGGGTATCTGTTTCTATTCCGGCCTTTATCACGTGCATAAAAAGCGCAAGCATGTCCGAATCGATTTGCTGGAAAAGCTTTTCAAGGGCAAGGCTGGCGTCGTCATCGCCTGGTTCGGTTATTTAATCGAACTCGGATTTTTCTCAACGCTTGTTTATATGGTCTACAAGCAGATGGAAGAGTCCAAACAGTTTGGTGATATTTTCATGTTTTTGGGACTGGAGAAATGGTTTGTAATTGCTGCCATGTCGGTCTTTGCGATCATAGCGCTGGTGAGTCTGGCCGTGACCTACCCGGACAGAGAAAAGGTTGAGGTCTGAGGATTACCCATGGAAATGCTGATTGCTTTTGCAGTACTGCTGATACTGCTGTTTCTTCGCGTACCCATCGCCATCGCAACCGGTCTGGTGGGCATCATTGGCCTGTCACACTATCAGGGCTGGAGTGCGGCACTGAGCCAGCTGGGCATGATTGCCACGGAGACCGTACTGTCCTATGAGTTTGCCGTCATTCCGCTGTTCATCCTGATGGGCAACATCATCAGCCGCTCAGGCCTGGCGGAAGAGCTGTATAACGCGACCCATGCGCTGGTTGGTCACCACAAGGGCGGGCTGGCGATTACCACGATTGGGGCTTCCGGGGGCTTCAGTACGTTTTGCGGTTCCAGTTTTGCAACGGCGGCGACCATGACCCGCATCGCCTATCCGTCGATGAAAAAATTCGGCTACAGCGACGGCCTGGCCACCGGCTCCATTGCGGCGGGCGGTACTCTGGGGATTCTGATACCGCCCTCTATCGCGCTGGTGTTTTACGGCATCATCACGGAAACGGACATCGGCAAGCTGTTCGTGGCCGGGGTCATTCCGGGTATCATCGGTGTGCTGTTCTATATCGCAGCGGTCCTGTTCACTGTGCATGTGCTCAAGGACAAGTGTACCGACAGTGACGAAGCCAGCTTCAAGGACAAGCTGCTGGCCATTCGTCAGCTGTGGGCCTTTACCCTGCTGATCTTCATTGTGCTGGGCGGCATTTACTTCGGCTTTTTCTCGCCGACCGAAGCCGCTGGTGTGGGCTCCGTCGGTGCGATTCTGATCACGCTCATTCGCGGCAAACTGTGCATGCAGAAGATGCAGGAAGCACTGGAAGATTCGGCGGCGACCACTGTTTCTCTGGTCGCGATCCTGATCGGCTCGCTGATCTTTGCCAACCTGGTCAACGTCTCCAATCTGCCGTTCACCATCGTGGAGTGGCTTGAAGGCCTCAATCTGGGGCTGATCGGTGTCCTGATGGTGATCATCCTGATCTACTTCATCCTGGGGGCCGTGCTGGAGTCAATCTCCATGCTGTTGCTGACCGTGCCGGTGTTTTATCCGGTGGTGCAGGGGATGGGGATGGATCTGATCTGGTTCGGCATTATCGTGGTGATCGCCACCGAGATCAGCCTGATTACGCCTCCGGTCGGGCTTAACGTGTTCGTACTGAAATCAGTGGTACCCGATGTGGATTTGAAAGTGATCTTCAAAGGGGTATTTCCCTTCCTGATCGCGGATATCTTCCGCCTGATGCTGATTATCGCGTTCCCTGCGTTGTCCCTGGTGCTCGTCGACATGATGTGATCAGGGGGTTTAACTGCGGCTACTCTCCTTGACTGGAGGGTAGCCGTTTTTTTATGCCTGGCCCCTGAATTTGCAATCGGATAACGGGCAATTATCAGCCAGAAAGCTGGCAATACGCTCGGAGCGTTCCCGGCGTGTATCTTCGGACGCATCAGGGTCTACCAGAGACGAAGCTATGAGGAAGGAGTAGACCAAGTGGGCAAGGTCACTGGCCTGCTGAGAGGGATGCCCCATGTCCTTGAACAGGTCTTCAATGAAGCTGATACGGTAGCTGTCGACTTCGTCCACGGTGGCGCGGGCAATTTCATCACGCCGAGCCCAGGCACGCAGAGAAATTTCGATGGAGGCGGCCTGGTGGGCCTTATCGCCCTTGAGCGGCAGGGACATCAATTCGAGCAGTTGCTCCTTGCTGTCGGATGACCGCTGCTTGAGGCTTTCAATCACTGCTTCCGTGGCCTTGAGTCTCCAGCTGTCCAGAATCGCCTGCAACAGGTCCTTACGGCTGTCGAAATGATAATAAAAACTGCCACGGGTGATTTTCAGCTTCTTAGCCAGGTTATCAACGCGGACCATATCAATACCGCTGGTGGCCAGAACTTGAGTGGCCGCATTTATCCAGTCGGCACGTGACAGGCGTTTGGTAGCCATAATTAGTGGTATCACTCCATATATAAATCAGTCCGCACCAGTATACAGCTAAATATTATTCAAGTTGACCTTGCTGCCGATGCTTTAGGGGACAGTTATCAAGATACACAGTTGTTTGTTCTATGAGTAAACAGGCTGTATCGGCGTGGCCACTGTGCAGGAATCCTTCCGCGGCTGCCGGCAGAGGATAACGGTTGGGGGCTTGATGCCTGGCGATATGCTTGCAGGCGGGCCTGGCTGTATATGGTATAGACTGCGTAGCAATCGCGCAGGGGCTGTTTCAGGCCGGCTGCGCGACATGCTAGTCCAGACAGAGGAGTATAGGGTGATGTCATCACTGGAATTGAAACTGCCGCCCCCTGCAATCACCGCACTGGCGGCGTTGCTGATTTACGGAGGTGATCGGGTTTCGCCTGCGGGCCTCAGGGTCAGTATTGACGTGTTCTGGGCTCTGGTGGTTCTTGGGGTGGCCCTGCTGATAGGGTTTATGGCGGTGGGGCATTTCTTTAAGGTGGGGACCACGCCCCACCCGCACTGCCCGGAGAAAAGCAGCTGTCTGGTGGCGCACGGAATTTACCGCTACAGCCGCAACCCCATGTATCTGGCCTTGCTGCTGGTACTGGTGGCCTGGTCGCTGTATCTGGGCTGGGTTCTGTCCCCGCTGGGGTGGGGGCTGTTTGTCTTGTGGATCACCCGTTTCCAGATCCGCCCGGAAGAGCGGATACTGGAACGTATTTTCGAGGATGAATACCGGGCCTACTGCCGCCGAGTCAGGCGCTGGCTTTAGGTTTGTCAGTATGTGCGCAGCCGGTCTGGCGGCCCAGCGTACCCCAGGCCTCGTACTGACTGAGGAATACCTGCCCGCTCAGCTGATCGAGGAAATGGGTCCGCTTGAGGCGGTCCATGACCGGCCCCTTGACCTCGGACAGGTGGAAGGTGACACCGCTGTCTTTCAGGCGATGGTTGATCGCTTCCAGGCTTTCCAGTGCCGAGGCATCGATCAGGTTGACCGCCGGACACATCAGCACCAGGTGCTTGATGTCCGGTTTCTGTGCCACCAGGTCATAGACCCGGTCTTCCAGATAGCGTGCGTTGGCGAAGTAGAGGCTTTCGTCCACACGCAGGGTCAGAATCTGGTTGCAGGTCTCGACGTCGAAACGATCGACATTACGGAAGTGCTCGGTGCCCGGTACTCGGCCGACGATGGCGCTGTGCGGCTTGCTGGTACGGTACAGATACAGCAGAACCGACAGGCCGACACCGGCGATAATACCCAGTTCTACACCTTCTGCCAGCGTCAGCAGAATGGTGGCCAGCATGGCGGCGAAATCACTGCGTGAGTAGTCCCAGGTACGTTTCAGCGCGCCCAGGTCGACCAGTGACAGCACCGCCACGATGATGGTCGCCGCCAGCGTCGCCTTGGGCAGGAAGAAAATCAGCGGGGTCAGCACCAGAGTGGCGATAGCAATACCCACGGCGGTAAAGGCACCAGCAGCCGGGGTTTCGGCACCGGCGTCAAAATTGACCACCGAGCGTGAGAAACCGCCGGTTACCGGGAAGCCACCTGATACGGATGACGCGATATTGGCAGTGCCAAGGCCGATCAATTCCTGGTCTGGAGAAATGCGCTGGCGACGTTTGGCGGCCAGCGTCTGGGCCACGGAAACGGACTCGACAAAGCCGACAATGCTGATCAGCAGGGCGGATACGAACAGCTGCTGCCAGAGATCAGCATCGAAACTCGGCAGCTGCAGGCCGGGCAGCCCGCTGGGCACTTCGCCGACGACCTTGACGCCGCTGCTTTGCAGATCCATGCCCCAGGTGGCCAGCGTTGTTGCCGCGACGGCCAGTACCGGGCCGGCCTTGGCGACGATATCCGCCAGGCGTGCCGACAGGCCCAGGCGCATCAGCAAGGGTTTCAGCTGCTTACGCACCCAAAACAGGAAGGCGGTGGCGCTAACGCCAATAACCAACGTTGGCAGGTTGAGCTGATCCAGATTGGCACCGATAGACATCAGGATCTCCAGCAGGTTGTGACCGCTGGCATCAACACCGAGGATATGCTTGAGCTGGCTGGCCGCGATGATGATCCCTGAAGCCGTGATAAAGCCTGAAATGACCGGGTGGCTGAGAAAGTTCGCCAGAATGCCCAGGCGCAACAAGCCCATCAGAATCAGGATGACCCCGGACAGAAACGCCAGCACCATCGCGGCAGCCAGGTATTCGGCCGTACCCTGCAGGGCCAGGTTACCCACAGCCGCTGCGGTCATCAGCGAGACGACCGCTACGGGTCCGACGGCAAGGGTACGGCTTGAACCAAAGATCGCATAGGCGAACAATGGCAGGATACTGGCGTAGAGCCCTACCTCGGCCGGCAAGCCGGCGAGCAGGGCGTAGGCCAGAGACTGCGGAATCAGCATGATCGTAACGATCATGGCCGCGATGAGGTCGCTGGTCAGCGTGCTGCGGTTATAGACCTTCAGCCACTGCAGTATTGGGAGGTAACGTTCTAGCATGGATTCGCATCCTGTTCGGGGCGTTTCAGTTGATTATTTCTTGTCGCCAAAATCACAGGCCGCGGAGGCTTCGTGTTCGGCTGGACGATGGCGCAGAATCTCCGGTTCCGCCAGCCACTCCTTGCCTTTGAGCATGGCGTTCCAGTAGATCCACGGCAGCATTTTTTCCTTGAGCAGCCAGGAGAAGTGACTGGGGCGTGTACCGTCGACCAGCCAGGTCGGGAAGCTGGGCAGCAGCTTACCGCCGTAGCCGAATTCGGCCAGGACGATCTTGCCCCGCTCAACGGTCAGCGGGCAGGAGCCGTAGCCGTCGTAGATGGCAAGAGGCGCCTTGCCGTCCAGGGCCATGAGTACGTTCTCGGCGACCACCGGGGCCTGCTTGCGTACGGCTGCTGCGGTCTTGGCGTTGGGGGTGTTGCCGGCATCGCCGAGGCCGAAAATATCGCCGTAGCGGCTGTGCTGCAGGGTTTCGGGGTTCAGCTCGATCCAGCCGGCGGCATCCGCCAGCGGACTGTCGCTGATGAAGCGGGGCGCGCGTTGGGGCGGGCAGACATGCAGCATGTCGAAGGACTTTTCAACTTCTTCCACCTCGCCGTCGGCACGGGTCACCTTGAAGCGCGCCAGGCGTTTGTCGCCATCCACCGCGATCAGCGTGTGCTGGAAGGCGAGGTTGATGCCGTAGCGTTCCACATATTCCATCAACGCCGGTACGTAGTCGGCGACACCGAACAGGGCGGCACCGGCGGTACAGAACTCGATATCGAGACCCTTGATGACGCCCGTGCGCAACCACTGATCGCAGGCCAGGTACATCGCCTTTTGCGGTGCGCCGGCACACTTGATCGGCATCGGCGGCTGGGTGAACAGGGCCTTGCCCTTGCGCGTGCTCTGTACCAGTTCCCAGGTATAGGGTGCCAGGTCAAAGCGGTAGTTGGAGGTGACGCCGTTGCGCCCCAGGGTTTCGCGCAGGCCGGGAATGGCGTCCCAGTCCAGGGTCAGGCCCGGGGCGACGATCAGAATGCGATAGCCCAGGTGTTCGCCGTCTTCCAGCACCACTTGCTGTTGCTCGGGCAGGAAGGAGGCGGCTGCGGCCTGGTACCACTTGACCTGTGTTGGCATTACATCGGCCATCGGTCGTACCGTCTGCTTGCGCTCGAACACGCCGCCACCCACTAGAGTCCAGCCCGGCTGGTAGTAGTGTTCCTGGCGGGGTTCGATGATGGCGATATCCAGGTCCGGACGGCGCTTGAGCAGGCTGCCGGTGACTGACTGGCCGGCAGCACCGCCGCCGATGATCAGCACGTCGTGGCGTTTGGCGACAGTCCGACCGCTCTCGCCCGTCGGACGAGAGCTGGCGGCCAGTTGCTCGAGCCGTTCGCGTTGGGCGCTGAGGTCATAGCCGGCGGCGGCCGTGGTTTTCAGGATCGCATCTGCGTCCAGCCGTGGTGCTTCAGACAAGGCCCAGAGGGTACTGCAGCGGGTACCGGTACGGCAGAAAGCCAGTACCGGCCCCTTGAGCTGGTTCATCAGTTCGGCAAAACGGGCAACGTCAGCGTCGGTGATCTGCCCCGATACGACCGGCTGGTAGTGCCAATCCAGTCCCTGGCGTTCGGCCGCCGCGCGGATCTCCTGCATGTCAGGTTGATCCTGACTCTCCATTTCGGGGCGATTACAGAGGATCGCCTTGAAGCCCAGGGACGCGGCGATACCCACATCGGCGGCGCTGATCTGGGGGCTGACGCTGAGAAACGGCGTTAACTGATGAATTTCCATTCTGTCTTCTCCTGTATTGTTATTGTACGTCCGGCTGGATTCAGAACAGGTTGATCGGTACTTTCAGGTAGACTTGGCCGTTGTCCTCTTCTGGCGGCATATGGCCGGCACGCATATTGACCTGCACCGACGGCAGAATCAGGCGCGGCATGTCGAGGGTGGCGTCACGCTCGGTGCGCATGCGTACGAAGTCTTCCTCGCTGATCCCGTTCTTGACATGAACGTTCTGTTCACGCTCTGCGGCCACGGTGGTTTCGTAGGCATATTCTTCACGCCCTGGGGCCTTGTAGTCGTGGCACATGAACAGGCGGGTGTCACCGGGCAGGGTGAACACCTTCTGGATAGAGCTGTACAGGGTGCGCGCATCACCACCAGGAAAGTCGCAACGGGCGGTGCCGTAATCCGGCATGAACAGGGTGTCGCCAACAAAAGCGGCATCACCGAAGACGTAGGTCATGCAGGCCGGGGTGTGGCCCGGGGTATGCATCGCCTTGCCTTCCAGGTTGCCGATACGAATGCTGTCGCCGTCGTTGAACAGAGCGTCGAACTGGCTGCCGTCGCGGGCGAATTCGGTGCCGGCGTTGAAGGCCTTGCCGAAGGTGTCCTGCACGGTGGTGATATGAGCGCCGATACCGGTTTTCGCGCCTGTCTTGTCCTGCAGGTATGGGGCTGCGGACAGGTGGTCGGCATGGACGTGAGTTTCGAGAATCCAGTCCACGGTCAGATTCTGTTCGGCGATGAACTTGAGCAGCGCTTCAGCCGAGTCGGTGGCGGTCTTGCCAGCGGCATAGTTGAAGTCGAGTACTGAGTCGATGATCGCGCAGTGGTTCGATTCCGGATCCTGGATCACATAACTGTAGGTAAAGGTTGGCTCGTCGAAGAAAGCCGTAATGATCGGTTGCATGACACCTCCAAGGTTAAATTGCTTTTTATTATATGCTTATAACTTATTCTTACATCCTAATATGTATTGGGTCGTCTGCCAAATAGGGAAAGGTTATAAACAGCTGTGTTTTCATGTTGTCTATCAGAGGATGCCTGCCTGTTGCATCTCTTCGATGACAATCCGGTGAACCTGCTGCACGGCCCTGTCAGTATGGCTGTTCGGTGTGTTCAGTGAGGACAGGGGGTCGCGGCTGTAGGCCAGGTAGGGGTACCAGGCGGTGTTGAGGCCGTGGTTGAGAAAGCGCAGTCCGGCAGAGTCCTCTTCTTCCATGATCAGCAGGGGTTCGGGCACATAACCCCAGCCCAGCCCGTCCTTGATCGCATCACGGATCAGCTCGAAGCTGCTCAGAGCCAGGGTTTCGGTCCCCAGGTTGGCGAGCCAGAAGCGTTCCTGCTGGTCGCTGTCCAGGTAAGTGATCTGAGTCGACCCGGACAGGTCGGTGTTGTTCAGGTGGGTCAGCCGGGCCAGGCGGTGTCGGTCGGCCGCCATCATCTGCATGCGGACCTTGGTGACAATCTGTTGGTAGAGGCTGTCGCCGGCATAGTCCGGGTTGAACGCCAGGGCATAGGCCAGATCCAGCTGGCCCTGACGCACCAGTTCCGGCAATTCGTCCGCGCCGGCAAAGCGCATGCTCAGGCGGATGCCGGGCAAGGACGTGCGGATGCGGGTAATCACCCGACGCCAGAAGGATTCGGTCATCACATCGTCGCGGCCGATGTTCAGTTCGCAGAGCTCTTCGCCGGGGGGCTGGGCGCAGCGATACAGAATCTTTTCCTGCAGGGTCAGCAGCCGCTGGCAGTCATCCAGAATCAACTCGCCGACCGGGGACAGTGCGAGGCTGTTGCCCCGACGCTCGAACAGCCGGGTATTCAATTCGTCTTCAAGAGCGCTGATCGCCATGCTGAGCGTGCTGCGATTACGGCCCAGCTCCGAGGCCGCAGCCGCGATGGATCCTTTTTCGGCGACGGTGACGAAATAGAGCAGGTGTTCAGTGCGCATGGCGGTATCGGTCCGTTGGAAAGTCAGCGTCATTATAGTTGACGCTGAGCGATTAGGGATTGTCATCTTCAGTCGCTAAAGTGAGCGTCTCACGGGCAAGGTACCGGAATTCGGTACAGGTTGAGGCATATATGCATTGGATATTATTGATTCTGGCAGTAGTAGGAGAGGTGCTGGGCACCACCTTGATGAAGCTGATCGTAGGCGAAGGCTACCTGTTGTACGGCACCCTGGTGGCCGTAGCGATGGTGGGGCTGTCCTATCTGCTGCTGAGCCGGGTAACCCTGAGGATTCCGATTACCCTGGCGAATGCCTTCTGGGAAGGCATGGGGATGGTGCTCATTGCTCTGGTATCCCTGCTGTGGCTGGGAGAGCAGATCACTGAGTATCAGGTGGCGGGGCTGGTGCTGGCGCTGCTGGGGGTAGTGCTGACCAACTATGGTCACTTCCGTCAGCAGCAACAGGAGTCGGCGTCATGAGTGTCGGACTCGCCTGGTTGATGGGATCGGTGGTGCTGGACATCATCGCCAACCTGTCACTGGAATATTCCGATGGCTTCAAGCGGCGGCGCTGGGGCGTCCTGGCGGTGATGGCCATCATGGCGGCTTTCGCCCTGCTGGCGCTGGCGGTACAGACGCTGGACCTGTTCATTGCCTATGCGATCTGGGGTGTGCTGTCGATCACCGGCACTGCGCTGGCTACCCGGATCGTGTTCGGCCAGCGCCTGAACTGGATCAGCTGGCTGGGGATCAGCCTGCTGATCCTGGCAATCCTGCTGATGCACCTGGGTGGCTGATCCCGGTCTTTGCAAGCTAGGGTTACTCCTGTTTTGGCCCTATCCAGATCTGCTGCACGTTGACGAACTCCAGGATGCCGTGGGGTCCCAGTTCGCGGCCATAACCTGAGCGTTTGATGCCGCCGCTGGGCAGGCGCGGATCGGTTTTCACCAGTCCGTTGATGACCACCTGACCGGCTTCGATCTCTTTTGCCATCGCTTCACCGCGCGCCCGCTCGGTCCAGATTGAGGACGCCAGCCCGTACTCGGTGTTGTTGGCGATCTGCAGCGCCTGTTCGGCACTGTCCGCTTTCAGCACCACGGCGACCGGGCCGAAGGTTTCCTCGCGGCAGGCGGTCATGTCGTTGCTGACATCGGTGAGCAGGGTAACCGGATAGAAGAAGCCTTCGCCTTCGGGGATCTGGCCCCCCAGCCGACATTTGGCGCCGGCGGCCAGGGTTTCATCCACCTGGCGGGCCAGCTCTTCCCGCAGGTTTTCCCGGGCGATGGGGCCGATATCCGTTGCCGGGTCGGCGGGATCGCCCATGCGCAGTTTTTCCAGTCGTACTTTCAACATTTCGACAAAGCGGTCATGTACCGGGGCCTCCACGATGATGCGCTTGGCGGCGATACAGGACTGGCCGGCATTGATGATGCGTGACAGTACGATGGCGTCGGCGGCCCGTGTCAGGTCGGCATCCTTGAGTACGATGGCCGGATCCGAGCCGCCCAGTTCCAGTACCGCCGGCTTGAGCTCGGCCGCAGCCAGAGACGCGACCCGGCTGCCGGCGGCGCTGGAGCCGGTAAAGGATATTGCCCGTACCTGCGGGTGTTGGATCGCATGCTCAACTGCCGTCGTGGCCAGCGGCAGGTTTTGCAGAATGCCTGCGGGGGCGCGGGCCTGCACAAACAGATCGGCGATCGCCTCGGCGCAGGCCGGTACATGGGGATCATGCTTCATCAGGCAGGTGTTGCCGGCCATCAACGCCGGTGCGCAGAATCGCAAGGCCAGCCAGAAGGGGGCGTTCCACGGCAAAATGCCCAGCACCGGTCCCAAAGGCAGGTGTTGCACGTAACTGCTGCTGGCATCAGAGTGCAAGGTAACCGGTTTCAGGTAGTCCACGGCATGAGCGGCATAATGTTCGGCGCACCAGGCGGCTTTCTGCACTTCGCCACGGGCTTCCTTGACCGGCTTGCCCATTTCCAGGGTCATCAGTCGTGCCAGCGTACTTTCCTGTTCACGCATCAGTGTGGCCACGCGGTTCAACACATGGGCACGTTGCGCGATTGACTGCTGGCGCCATTGCTCGAAAGCCCGAGTAGCCGCGTTGATCCGCGCTTCCATGCCGGCCGGGTCCAGTGCCGGGTATTCATGCAGTAGCTGGCCGTTGGTGGGGTTGATCACTTTCAACATTATTTGGATCCTCCCTGTTTGCGTTTCTGCCTGCGTTTGTCACGGCTGGCTGAAGTGATGGGGACCGGAGATTTTTGGTCGTCCGATGCTGGAGGGCGTTGGTTGCGGCCATTCGTCTCGGGTTTGAGGGTGAAGTCCTGAGGCACATCCTCGAAGAAGGAACCGCAGCCGCGCTCGGTGATGTAGAAGGTGTCGGAGATGCCACAGGTCTTGTCGCCATCCACGCCCCACATCCAGGGGATGATATGGAAGGTCATGCCGGGCTCCAGGACCGAGCTGTCGCCGCCCTTGAGGCTGAGGATATAGCCCTCGTCCCAGCTGGGCGGGAAGGCGATGCCGATGGAATAACCGGAGCGGGTAATCAGGCGGGCGCCGACATCGTTGTCGGTGATGATCGAGCGTACGATATGGTCGGCATCGGAGACGGTCAGGCCGGGACGCAGTTCGTGACGAATCTGCTGCAGGGCGTTTTTCATCGTTTCCTGCGCCCTGTACATGGACTCGCTCAGCTCGCCGCAGATCACGGTTCGCATCAGTGCCGTGTGGTAGCGCCGGTAGCATCCGCCTACTTCCAGAAACACATGCTCGCCCGGCTGCACGGTGCGGCCTTCCCAGGTGGCGTGGCCGATCATGGTGCGCGGGCCGGAGGTCACATAGGGCATTACCGCCGGAAAGTCGCCTCCGTCACGGAACATGGCGGCGCTGATGGCACCGCCGATCTCGTTCTCGGTGACACCGGCCCGGCAGACCTCAATGCCGGCTTCCATGCCGGCGCGGGCGGCGCGCGCAGCGATACGCATCACGTCCAGCTCGGTGGCCGACTTGCATTTGCGGCCCTCCTCGACAATACCGAAGCAGTCCATCAGGCGGCCGTCCTTGAACGCGGTCTTGAAGTAGTCCTGGTGGTAGGCGGGAAAGAAGTAACTGTTGCGCTCATACCCCAGCACCCTGTCCGACAGGCCGAATTCGCGCAGTGCCTCGATCAGCATCTGGATGGCGTCGCCGGTATCGGAGTAGGGGCGGGTCTTGTCCACCCAGGTGCGAGCATGGACGTTGGACTCCTCCATCATCCGCGTGACCATGAACGGCTCGTCATCAATCGGTACCACCAGCGCCTGGAAGTAGGAATAGCCGGTGGTCTGATAGTCGGTCAGGTACATCAGGTTTTCAGGGTCGGTGATGATCACCGCATCAAGCAGTCGCTTTTCCATGCGCTGGCGCAGCTCGCCCAGGCGGCGCTGATACTCCTCGATCGGGAAGGTCATGTCGTCTCGTTCACGCATTCTCGGCACCCATCACATGCTTGACGGCGGCCTCCAGCAGGCGCAGCCCCTGTTCCAGGTCATCATCTTCAATGGTCAGCGGCGGGATCAGCTTCACGACCCGGCCGCCCACGCCGCAGGGGCCGACCAGCAGCCCGCTTTCGAAACACTGGCGGGCGATCGCCTTGGCACGGGCGCCGTCGACCACGTCCAGGGCCTGCATCAGGCCCTTGCCGCGGACTCCGAAGCTGGCCTCCCGGTAGTTGTCGGCCAGTGCCTGGAGGCGGGCATGAACCTGCTTGCCGCGCTCGCGGGTCTGGCGCATCAGCTCATCGTCTTCGAAATAGCGCAGCGCCTCGCGACCGGCGACGAAGGAGAACCCCTGGCCACGGAAGGTGCCGGTATGCTCGCCGGGTTGCCAGTGGGCGTCGTGCTCCGGCTTGACCAGATTCATCGCCAGCGGGGTGCCAAAGCCGCCGATCCCCTTGGCCAGGCAGATGATGTCCGGCTCCAGCCCCATGCCATCGAAGCTGAAATACTGGCCGGTGCGGCCGCAACCGGCCTGGATGTCGTCAAATATCAGCAGGGCACCGCTGTAATGTGCCAGCTGCTGCAGCTCCAGCAGCCATTCACGGCTGGCGATGTTGACGCCACCCTCGGCCTGGATCGGTTCGACGATGAAGGCGGCGGGGGCATCGACCCCGCTGGAGCTGTTTTCCAGCGCTTCACGCAGGGTGTTCAGACAGCCCATGCCGCAGCCGGACGTGGTTTCGAAGGGGGCATGGCTGACATGGTTCAGCGGTACCCCGGCAGCATTACGAAAGTACTGGTTGGCGGTACAGGCCAGCGAGCCCAGTGTCATGCCATGAAAGCCCTGACTGAAGGCGATCACGTGGCTGCGGCCGGTCACTCGGCGGGCCAGCTTCAGTGCCGCTTCCACGGCGTTGGTGCCGGTGGGACCCATGAACTGCAGTTTGTATTCCCAGTGGCGCGGCGTAAGGATGGTGTCGACGAAGGCCTGGATGAAGTCGCGCTTGACGTCGGTGGCCATGTCCAGGCTGTGGGCCACGCCATCTGCCTCGATGAAGCGGATCAGGGCCGCTTTCATGCGCGGGTTGTTGTGGCCGAAGTTGAGGACGCCGGCACCGGCAAAAAAGTCGATATAGCTGCGCCCCTGTTCGTCGAACTGGCGGGCGTTGGAGGCCTTGGTGAATACCGTCGGATAGGCACGGGAGTAACCGCGAATTTCGGACTCCCAGCGTTCAAACAGTTCCATACAGATCTCCTTCTGCATCAGGTTGTGGCTCGGCATCCGCAGGCTGTGCCTGCAGTCGTGATACGGGTGTGTGAGCCGGTGTGCCACCGGAAAGATGTACAGCTGAAAATACAGTAGCGGCCCGAAGGCCGGTTTGACGTTGTTGCCCCTTCAACGTAGGAGACAAAAAGCGGGTCAGCAAGCCGGAAGCAAAAATACTTTCTGCTTCCGGCGGTTAGTGACGCATCACCCGGGCAGCGGGGCGCCGACCAGGCGTGCGAACACCTCTACCACTCTGGGGATGAGGTCGTCGTTGAAAATGTAGTGCGGGCTGTGGCAGGGAAACTGGTAGTTGTCGTCCCGTGCCATCCCGATCAGGGCGAAGGCACCGGGCACCTCGTTCAGGTAGTAGCTGAAGTCTTCCGACGCCATGATCGGCAGGTGAATATTACTACACTGCCAGTTCGGCCCGAGGCTGGCGGCCAGAGCCTTTCGGCAGGTGGCAGCCGCATCGGCCTGGTTGATTGTGGCCTCGTACCGTTTCACGGTTTCCACATGCGCCGACACGCCGTAGCTGCGTGCCGTATCCTGGGCGATCTCTTCGATCAGCTGGTTGATCGGGGCACGCAATTCCGGTTGGGCCAAACGGATACTGCCACACACCATCACGCGTTCCGGCGTCACGGTTGGTGCGCTGATCGCCTCAATCCGGGTCACACTGACGACACTGGCCGACTGCGGTGGCAGGCGTCGGCTGACGATCTGCTGCAGGTTGAGTGTGATCGCGGCAGCGGCCAGTACCGGGTCGCGGCACAGTTCCGGCTGGCTGGCGTGGCCCCCCTTGCCATGCAGCTCGATCTCGAAGGTGCCATTGCCGGACATCACCGGACCGTCCGGGCATACGGCCTGACCGTAAGGAATGGCGGGCCAGTTGTGCCAGCCATAGATCCGCTCGACTCCTTCCAGAGCACCGTCCTCGATCATGCTGCGAGCCCCGTGGCCGCCCTCTTCGGCGGGCTGAAACAGCAGCGTTACCGGCCCCTGCAGCTGGTCTTCATGGGCTTTCAGCCAGGCTGCTGCCGCCCAGAGCACGGCGGTATGGCCGTCATGCCCGCAGGCGTGCATGCAGCCCGAGTGCTCGGAGCGATAGGGCAGGTCGGTCAGTTCTTCGATCGGCAGGGCATCGATATCGCCACGCAGGGCGATGTGCGTGCCACTGGCACCTGGTGCCAGGGTCGCCACCGTGCCGTAACGGGCACAGCTGCGCCAGGGGATCTTCAGTGCATCCAGCTGCTCGCGAATCAACAGGCTGGTGTTCTCCTCCTGCCAGGTCAGTTCCGGCCGGCGGTGCAGCTGATGACGGAAGCGTACCGCCTGCTGCATGATCTGTTGCCATCTGTGGTTCATGTCACCTCCAGGGTCCGTCGATCTGGTTTCAGCCTAGTTGAACAAAACCACTCCTCCAAACCTCGCCGGCGGTTGGAACACCTATTTGTGTCTCAGCCTCAGGAGCAGCGGTTAAAGCGGCTAGACTGTCTGTAACCCATGAGATGAAGGAGGTAACCCATGTCGCTCGCCGAGAAACGTTGTGTGCCCTGCCGTGGTGGCGTTCCGACACTGACGCGGGAGGAGATAGCACCCTATCTGGAGCAGGTCGATGATTGGGAACTGTCGGAAAACGCCAGCCGGATTCGGCGTGAGTTCAGCTTCCCTGATTTCAACACGGCGCTGACTTTCGTCAACCATGTGGGCAACCTGGCCGAGGCTATGGGCCATCACCCCGAGATCTGCTTTGGCTGGGGGCATGCCCATGTCGAGATCTGGACCCACAAGATTGGCGGCCTGCATGAAAACGACTTTGTGCTGGCGGCCAGAATTGATCGTTTGCCGGAAGTTTGAGTGTTGTCGGCAGAACCTGGAGGAGGTTCGCATGGACAAGAGAAGGCCGATTGAAAGCCTGTTGGCTGGATATACCCTAATAACCAAAAGATATTTATTTTTTATAACATTCGGATCTAAAATGCGCTGGTCTTAATAACCAAGATCCAAGGAGATCGAAATGACACCCGCGCTTCGTTCCACTCTGGTACTGACCCTGGCCACTCTGCCGCTGTCTGCTCAGGCGACCAACGGCTATTTCATGCACGGCAGCAGCGTCAAGGCCCAGGGCATGGCGGGTGTCAGCCTGGCGCTGGCCCACGACAGCATCAAGTCCGCCAGTAACCCGGCGTCGCTGATCGCCCTGGGCAGCCAGTATGACGCGGGTCTGACCTTTTTCGATCCGAACCGCAGTGCTGACATCAACGGCAACGGTTTTGGCCTGGACGGTCATTACGATGGCAACGAAGACGGTCCCTTCTGGATTCCCGAGGTCGGTTTTGCTCGCCGCCACTCCGACCGTCTGGCCTATGGCGTGGCGATGTATGCCAACGGCGGCATGAACACCTCCTATGACAACAACCCCTTCCGTAATTTTGGCTCCAGCGGTTCGGCGGGTGTCGATCTGAGTCAGATGTTCGTCACCGGCTCGGTGGCCTGGAAGCTGAACGAGCGCCACAGCATCGGTGCCGGCGTGACCTACGTGTATCAGCGCTTTATGGCTGAAGGCCTGCAGGCATTTGATAATGCGGGCTGGAGCTCGGCTCCGGGCACTGTCACCAACAACGGCTATGACAGTGCCGATGGCTGGGGTGTGAAACTGGGCTGGCAGGGGCAGGTCACGGATAGCCTGACCCTGGGGGTCAGCTGGTCCTCCCGTATCGAAACCGACCGCTTCGAGAAATACAGTGGTCTGTTCGCCGAGCAGGGCGGCTTTGACGTACCGGAAAGCTACGGCATCGGTTTTGCCTGGCAGGTCAGCCCGCGCTGGACGCTGGCCGGTGACTGGGAGCGGATCGAGTACGGCGATGTAAAGTCGATCGGTAATCCGCTGGCTTTCGATGCGCCGTTGGGAGCGGATCAGGGCGCAGGCTTTGGCTGGCAGGATATTGATGTCTACAAACTGGGCGTGATCTATGCCGCCAGCCCGAAACTGACCCTGCGTGCCGGCATCAGTCACAGCGACCAGCCGATTCCGGCCAGTCAGACACTGCTCAATATCCTGGCCCCCGGTGTGATTCAGGACCACGCCAGCGTTGGTGCCAGCTGGCAGGTGAGCCCGGAGCAGTCACTGACCTTCTCCTACACCCGTGCACTGGAGGAAGAGGTGAAGGGACAGAACTCTCTGGCAGCCCTGGGGAGCGGTGAAGCCAATCTGAAGATGAGCCAGAACATCCTGGGTGTGGCTTGGCAGTATCGCTACTGAGCTGATGTTTTAAATAGCGTGTCGTTTGCTGCCTTCTTCCAGACAGGGAGCGACACGTTTTCATGTCGAATAATACGAAATCGATACTTGTTAAGGTCCGTATGATTATATGGACATTTCGCACGCGTGGAGAAATCCGGTTCATGTAGAGCCTGAATCTGGTATCGTTCATTAAGCGTCAGTGGCGGTAACGGGTTCCCATGCGGTATCTGGTTGCTTGTGTGGCACCTGCAGCCCGGCTGGCTCTCCTGTCTAAGTTCAAGTGTGTCGGTTGTTATGGGGATTTAGTAGCGGCTGAACTACACGCAGCAGGTTCTTGGCTGGCATTCGGAATATGAGGACGCACGAATGTGAGGACGCTTGGTACTGGCAAGGCCAACAATGGGTGTGTGAGAGTAAGTAATAGATGACGGTAAATATTCTCCTCACAGGAGCAACTGGCTTCGTTGGTCAGGCGCTGTTGCAGCGGTTGATACGGCAACCTGACTGCAAAATGACCGTTGCCCTGCGTTCCAGGAAAAGCTTCGATACTTGCTCTGCATTCGTGGTTGGAAGTCATACAGCTCAGGCTGATTGGTCAGAAGCTTTAGCCTCGCAGCAAGTTGTAATTCACTGCGCTGCTCGTGCTCATGTCATGAAAGATGAAGTGGCTGACCCTCTCCATGAGTTTCGTAAGGTAAACGTTGATGGCACACTTGCTCTTGCCCGGCAGGCCGCCGCTGCAGGCTTGAGCCGCTTTATCTTCATCAGTTCAATAGGTGTTAACGGCAATATTAATACTCGACCCTTCACCGAGAACGACAACCCCGGTCCTGCTGAACCCTATGCCCAATCCAAATGGGAAGCAGAACAGGGCCTATGGGAGATTCAGCGTGAAACCGGTATTGATATTGTCATCATTCGTCCCCCTCTGGTCTATGGCCCTGAGGCTCCCGGCAATTTTGGCAGTCTTGTGCGTTGGGTTGAAAGGAGGATGCCCTTGCCCTTGGGGGCTATCCACAACCAGCGTTCCTTGGTCGCACTGGATAACCTGGTTGATCTGATTATTACCTGCATTGATCATCCTGCCGCTTCCAACCAAGTATTTCTGGCGGGGGATGGACAGGATCTGTCCACAACCGAGCTGTTACGCGGTGTCGCCAAGGCGATGGGCAAGCCATCACGTTTGATTCCGGTGCCGGCAACATTGCTGATGCAGGGTGCGACGCTGCTGGGTAAAAAACCGGTGGCGCAGCGATTGCTTGGGTCTTTGCAGGTAGATATCTCGAAAGCTCGGAGCTTATTGGGATGGGAACCGCCTGTTTCAGTGGAAGAGGGATTGAGAAGGTGCTTTACCCAAAAATGATATTCACCCAGAGAGCGGGCTCCCATAATGTGCTCTCTCATCGGGAGACCACACAAAATAACAGGGTGTGTTTGTGATTCGTGTATTTGATTTTGTATTTTCTCTGCTTGGGCTGGTGTGCGGTTTCCCTGTGTTGCTGTTACTCATGTTGATTGGCCTGTTTGATACAGGCTCTCCCATCTTCCGGCAGGAGCGGGTAGGGCAGTACAAAAAGCCGTTTACGCTGGTCAAGTTTCGTACCATGCGCAAGGGTACCGTCTCGGTTGCCAGTCATCTGGCCAGTGCTGATGCCATTACCCCTTTTGGCCGTTTTCTACGTCGAACCAAACTGGACGAGCTGCCACAGCTGTGGAATGTGCTCAAGGGCGAGATGAGCCTGGTCGGGCCCCGGCCCTGTCTGTTCAATCAGGAAGAACTGATTGCCGAGCGGGAGCAGAGAGGTGTGTTGAATACTCGCCCAGGCATCACTGGGCTGGCACAGGTTAATGATATCGATATGTCGACGCCTGAACGGCTGGCAGAGACTGACCAGAAGATGCTGCAGAGCCTGACACTAGGTGCTTACTTTAAGTACATTTTCCTGACCGTCTCAGGGAAAGGGGCCGCTGACAGGGTGCCGAGCAAGCAGTGAAATAAACTACTGGACTCACTTTTCCCACCGTGCATTACCATTGCTGTGCCAGCCCATTATTTCGCCTCGCCATCTACCGAAAAGTGCACAGGCTTTTGATGAAGAGCAGGGGATGTTTGCCAGGCGCTGGGGTATAGGTATGCGCCTGCCCCGAGACCCCGCTGCTCAATTTCGCTAAAATCCCTCTTTCGTTACGTAACCGTCCAGACAAGGGTTTATTGGCGATGAAAGACTGCCGGGCTGTGCCTGTGCTGCAGCGGAATGCAGCCTGCATCCCTCACCTTCGTGACCTCTTTGAACGCCACTCCGAGCGAGGGCGTGAACTGCGCGCAACCGGAGCCGGTATCACGCTGGATTACAGCAAGCAGCGGGTCGACGCGGATGTGCTCAAAGCATTGGTTCAGCTGGCGGAAGAGTCGGGTTTGGCCAAGGAGCGCGAGCGACTCTTTGCCGGTGAGGCGGTCAACCGTACCGAAAACCGTGCGGCCTGGCATACGGCGCTACGGACTCCCGCACATAAGCAGACAGCCGAGCAGCGTTGTGTGGAAGGGCAGCTGCAGCGGATGACGCAGCTGGTGGAGAAGATTCAGTCGGGCGTGTGGCGGGGCTTTTCCGGCAAGCGCATTACCGATGTGGTGAATCTGGGCGTGGGGGGCAGCGATCTGGGGCCGCTGATGGTGACGCATGGTCTGCGTGAGTATGCCAAGCCGGAGGCGCGTCGATTGAATGTGCACTTCGCCTCCACCATTGATGGCAGTCAGCTGTTTGATCTGCTGGATCATCTCAACCCCGAGACCTCGCTGTTCATCATCTCTTCCAAGTCGTTTACCACCATCGACACTCTGTCCAATGCTGATACGGTGCGTTCCTGGCTGGGTAGCCATTGTGCGGATGAGGCGCTGATGTTGCGCTGTCATTTTATCGGTGTTTCCGCGGCGCAGCAGAAAATGGTTGACTGGGGCCTGCCGGCCGAGAATCAGCTGTATTTCTGGCAGTGGGTTGGTGGGCGTTTCTCGCTCTGGTCTGTCATCGGCTTGCCCATCGCGCTGGCGCTGGGGATGTCGGTGTTTCGCCAGTTGCTGACAGGAGCCCATGGGATGGATGAGCACTTCCGGACGGCGCCCGTGTTGCAGAATCTGCCGGTGATGCTGGCGCTGCTGGGCGTGTGGAACGTCAACTTCCTGGATATTCGTGCCCATGCGATTTTGCCCTACGATGGTCGCTTGAAGTACTTTCCCTCCTATCTGGAACAGCTGGAGATGGAAAGCAACGGCAAGTCGGTGGATCAGCAGGGAGAGTTACTGGGTTATTCAACCTGCCCGGTGCTCTGGGGTGAGATCGGCGCCAACGCTCAACATGCGTTCTACCAGCTGCTGCACCAGGGTACCCAATCCGTTGCCTCGGACTTTATTCTAGCGGCGCGCCGTTATGAAGCGCTGGACCACTATGCCCATCAGGAGCAGCTGCTGGCCCAGCATCAGTTGAACATCGCCAACTGCCTGGCGCAGTCACGGGTATTGGCGTTCGGCGATGCGGCGGTTGCGCCGGATGAAAACCCCTGGCGGCGCTACCCGGGCAATCAGCCGTCGTCCATGTTGCTATTGGAGCGGCTGGATCCCGAGTCTTTGGGGGCATTGATTGCCGCTTACGAGCATAAGGTTTTCACCCAGGCGGTGATCTGGAACATCAACCCCTTCGACCAGTGGGGCGTGGAGCTTGGCAAGCAGGTCGCATTACAGTTGCAGCCTTTGCTGCGCGACCCGGATACTGCTGTTTTAGCTGACCTGGATGCGTCCACTCGCGAGCTGGCGCTGAGCATTCGGCAGCAGCAATCTGGCAGCGAGGGAGAAACGGCATGAACGTACATGTATTGGGAGACAGCCTAGAGGCCTGGACCCTGGCCGGAGCATTGGCGTTTACCGGTTGTGCGGTTACGATGGAGCAATCGGTGCTGCCGAAGGCGGACTCGAATATTGCCGAGCCGGATCTGCTGCAGTTGTTAAGCCAGCAGCACCAGGCCGGGCGTCTGCAATTGGGTGGCATGACTCCAGGAGCCGAACTGCTGCTGGTGGCCTGTAGCCAGCCTTCTCTGGCATCCTTGCAGGCGGCCGTTCAGCCTTTTGTTGATGGTACGCGGGAGCCGCAGAAAGGCTTCCAGACGCAGCCGCTGATCGCCCTGGTGCAACCGGTGGCGATCGGCACGACCGCAGGGTTGCAACAGTGGCTGGATGGCATGGGGCGGAGGGATATTACCGTGTTGTTCTGGCCCGCCTTCATCCAATCGGGCCGAGCATTGGAAAGTGTTACCCGCCCGGAACGGATTCTGTTGGGCTGCGAAGACGGGCGGGCCATTCAAGTGATGCGCCGACTGCTGACCCCATTCAACCGAAGCCGTGACACTCTGTTGGTGATGCCTGTCAAGGAGGCGGAGCTGAGCAAGCTGGCCATCAACGGCATGCTGGCCACACGTGTCAGTTACATGAACGAACTGGCCCGGGTGGCAGCGGACAAGGGGATCGATATTGAACAAGTACGTCAGGGGATGGGCACCGATTCTCGCATCGGTTTTCAGTACCTCTATCCTGGTTGCGGCTTTGGTGGTGAGGCTTTTCTGGAAACATTGAACCAGCTGAGCGCTGAGTTGAAACACGATTCGGAGCCGGGCCTGCTGAGTAGCGTGTTTGCCATCAATGAGCAGCAGAAAGACCTGCTGTTTCAGAAGTTCTGGCGCTATTTCAAGGCGGAGATCCGAGGCCGACGTGTAGCGATCTGGGGGTGTGCATTCAAGCCCAATACATCGGGAGTCGAAGGCAGCCCTGCACTAACGATCATCAAGGCGCTGCTGGCCCATAGCGTCGAAGTGCAGGTGTATGACCCCATGGCGCTGCCATCCCTGAAGCGACGCCTTGGTGAGCGAGCAGGACTGGTCTGCGTGGATAGTGCTGAAGCTGCCGTGGTTGGAGCTGATGCGCTGATGTTGGTGACCGAGTGGAAGGAGTTCTGGAACCGGGATATGGTGGTGATTCAGTCAAGTATGCGTACGCCTCTGATATTGGATGGACGTAACGTGTTTGATCCACTCCTGTTGTCTGAGCAGGGGTGGGTGTATTCCGGTATTGGGCGTGGACTATCGATCTAGATACCCTGTGCGTGGAGTCTCCCCCTTGTGCGTCTGTAGCAGTGCTGTTGGCGAGAACCGGAGTATAATGGCTCCGCTGTTGTAACCAACGAATGGATGTGTGCTCTATGGACTCCACCGGTTTTTCTTCGCGCTCCTTGCATTACCGCATCCTTACCTTGGGGCGTCATTACAAGAAGGCGCTCATGGTCCTGGCGGATTTCATCGTCTTGCCCGCTGCGTTGTGGTCCGCATATGCTCTGCTGTTGTCTGAGTGGTGGCCATCTGATTATATGGTTCATGCTTGGTGGCTGTTTTGCGTCACGCCAGTGGCTGGGTTGCTGGTGTTCATGAGGCTGGGGCTCTATCGGGCGGTGGTGCGTTTCATGGGGGCCCAAGCCATACTGGCCGTGTTCAAGGGGGTGGCGCTACTGGCCATTCTGATGTGGGTCGCGGCGCTTTTTTCTGGTATCAGTCCTTTTCCTCGGTCGGTGCCGGGGGTATTTGCCCTGGTGGCGCTGGTCTATGTCGGTGGCAGCCGTTTGTTGGTGAGAAACTATTATCACTGGCTGATCGGCCACTATGCGAAAAAGGAACCGGTGTTGATTTACGGCGCAGGTGGCGCAGGGGTCCAGCTGTCAATAGCACTGGCTGGTGGGCGCGAATATGTGCCAGTGGGCTTTCTCGATGACGACCCTGCGTTGTGGAAAAATACGGTAGCAGGTTTGCCGGTACATGCTCCCGCCAGAACTGGCGAACTGATTGCTTCTGAAGGTGTGACCCATGTGTTGCTGGCGCTGCCGACCGCCTCTCGTTCTGAGCGTCGGCGCATCCTTGAGCGCCTGGCGGAATATGCTGTGCACGTTAAGACTATTCCTGGCATGCAGGAGCTGGTATCGGGCGAAGCGCTGGAAACATTGCGTGAAGTCGATCCGGAGGATTTGCTTGGCCGCGAGCCGGTGCCGCCAGTGAAATCACTGTTGGCATCCAGTATCAAAGGCAAGGTGGTGCTGGTCAGCGGTGCAGGGGGGTCTATTGGCTCCGAGATCTGTCGGCAGGTTTTGGTTAACCGGCCCAAGGCGCTTGTGCTCTATGAATTAAGTGAGTTTGCTCTCTATTCCATCGAACTGGAGCTGGGCAAGACAGCACAGACTGAAGGTCTCGATATTCCGGTTTATGCCTTGTTGGGTTCGGTGCTGGATGCTGAACGGATAGAACGCGTCATCGCGCGCTATGGTGTGCAAACCATTTACCACGCGGCGGCTTACAAGCATGTGCCGATGGTGGAGCGCAACGTGTTTGAGGGGGTCCGCAACAATGCGCTGGGAACACAGGTGATGGCGGAAGCGGCATTGGCCGCCGGTGTGGAGCGGTTTGTACTTATCTCCACTGACAAGGCGGTACGCCCCACCAACGTGATGGGGGCCACCAAGAGGCTGGCTGAGCTAATACTGCAGGGATTGGCTGAGCGCAATTCGAGGACGGTATTCTCAATGGTGCGCTTCGGTAATGTGCTGGGATCTTCCGGATCGGTAGTACCCCTGTTCCGACGCCAGATCAAGGCGGGGGGGCCGGTGACGGTGACCCATCCTGATATTACCCGGTTCTTCATGACCATTCCTGAGGCGGCCTCCCTCGTTATTCAGGCTGGGTCCATGGGGTGTGGTGGTGATGTGTTTGTGCTCGACATGGGAGAGCCGGTGAAAATAGTAGACTTGGCGCGCAGGATGATCCAGCTAATGGGTTATGAGGTGCGCAGTGAGCAGAACCCGGCTGGTGATATTGCTATTGAATTTACGGGCTTGCGCCCAGGTGAGAAGTTGTATGAAGAGCTATTGATCGGCGCAAATGTGACGGGGACAGAACACCCTAAAATCATGCGTGCTCATGAAGAGTTTCTATCAGCTGAACAGCTGCAGCTGCTGCTGAGGCAGATGGCTGGTGCGCTGGCGCGAGATGACAGTCATGAGGCCCGCAAGATCCTGCAACAGGCGGTGTCGGGTTTTACGCCTTCTTCGCCTAATGTGGACCTGTTGCTGCAGGCGGTCCCCCCTGTCGATGGGGTGTTACATTGACCGAGAGGGCTTGCAACAGGTTACCGCGTTGAGCGTTGTGGCCTTTGAAGGGGGCTCAGTCCTGCTGGGCGTGCAGGAAGGCGGTGAGTTCTTCAGTGGTCTCCGGGTGCTTAAGACCGAATGCCACATTAGCCATCAGCAATCCCGCCTTATTACCGCAATCATAGAGGTCGCCTCCCATGGTAAAGGCGTCCATCGCACCGCCTTCGCGGAGCAGGGTCTTGATTGCGTCGGTAAGCTGGATCTCGTCACCGGCCCCCTTGGGAGTTGTTTTCAGCAGTTCCATGATGCGGGCCGACAGAATGTAACGGCCTACAATCGCCAGGTTTGATGGTGCTTCTGTCAGCGTGGGCTTCTCGATCACGTTTCTCATTGGCGCACCCTGGCCGCTGGCCGGGCGCTCGCCACCGCAGTCGACGATACCGTAACGCTCGACGTGCTCTTCCGGTACTGCTTCCACCATGATCTGGCCCTTGCCGTTATGGTGGTAGGCTTCGACCATCTGCTGCAGGTCTGATGTCGTGCTGTCATTATCGATCAGCATGTCCGGCAGCATTACGGCAAAATCCTCGTCGCCGGTAAGGGGCGCAGCGCAGAGCACTGCATGCCCCAGGCCTTTGGCCTCATCCTGACGAACGGAGATTACCTGTACGCCTGCGGGCAGGATATTGCGCACAGCGTCAAGTAACTTGTCCTTACCCTTGGCTTCCAGTACCTGCTCCAGTTCGGCGTTGCGGTCGAAGTGGTCCTCAATGGCCGATTTGCCACTGCGTGTGACCAGGATGATCTGCTTGAAACCAGCCGCCACGGCCTCTTCAACCACATGCTGGATTACCGGCTTATCGACAACGGTCAGCATTTCCTTGGGAATTGCCTTGCTGGCGGGCAAAACGCGCGTGCCCAGACCGGCGACAGGGATGATTACTTTATCCAGCATCGATTTCTTCCTGTTCCTTCAGCCTTTTCTGCTCCTCCTGCCAGAGTCGCAGCTCTTCGTAATAGGTGTCCCATACGCAGGGCTCGCAAGCGCTTTCACAGCATTCACCATCGGCGGGGGGAGTTGGTTTTTCCATGATTATCCTGTCTGGGAGTTACAAAATTTGTCTTATTCTACCGAGGCGGTCGAAGAGAGGCCATGTACCTTGTCCTGAATCATCGCCGCCAGTCTGCGGACGCCGGGGCGTGCCAGCTCACCATCGGTCAGAATCAGATAGAGTTCTACCCTGCGTTCCGTGCGGCTGCCAAGCGGTAAAGGCTTAAGGCAACCCTGTTTGAGCTGTGGCTGAATGCGGGTTTCCGGGTACCAGGCAAAGCCTATGCCTTTACTCGCGGCCAGTACCGAGGCGTCAAGATCACTCAGGGTCCAGCGCTGCTCGGCACCAAGCCAGCCCGAATCCACGCTGCGGCTGCCCGAGTCGCGCACCACCAGTTGACGGTGCTGGCGCAGGTCTTCCAGCGTCAGAGAGCGGTTCAGCTGGTGTAGCGGGTGGTCGGGGTGAGCGCAGGCGATGAAACGGACATCCATCAGTTTCTCGCCAAGAAAGCCCGGTGGGACGCGACCGCTGATGGATAGATCGGTCTGGCGTTTGAGTACGGCTTCATCGCTGCCGCTGAGCACGGTTTCCAGCAATTCAATGCGGGTGTGCGGATGGTGCTCGGCAAAGCCGGCCAGGGCGTCCAGCATCCATTCACGCGGAAAAATGGCGTCCATGGCGATGCTGATCTGCGCCTCATATCCCTGGCTGAACTGCTGTGCCAGTTCTTCAGTTTGCTCGGCCTGGGCAAGCAACCGTTGAGCGTGGCGATACAGTGCCTGGCCGGCTTCGGTCAGTGTGGCGCGTCGCCCTGTCAGTTTGAAAACGCGTACAGCAAGACTGCTTTCCAGTTTCTGGATGGCATAGCTGATGGCGGACTGGCTTTTGCCCAGCTGCTCGGCCGCCTTGGCGTAGCCGCCCGCATCCACGACGGCGATCAGTGCCTGCCATTGTTCCAGCGTTACCTGCATGCAGGGATCTCCGCGTGTGAGTTGTACAGCATTAACCGGTCTGGGCTAATGCTGTGGTGGATGGTAAGGATGTTACCACTTTGGCGAACCTTCGGGATGTGGCAGTCTGTAGAAAAGAATAAAGCGCCGTGGAGCCTGCGGGGTGGTTTCATCATGCACAGAGAGTCTTCCTGTGGCGGTGCAGCAGCAGTAAAACGGGTGAGGGGTGCAAGATCGGCAAGGGGTCAAGCGGCAGCGGGAAATGTCCAGTGCTCCGACCGCGATCCATGATGAATGAACAGTGGGATCACCCAAATTAAGGGATGTATATGAAAATCACACTAAGGAGTAAGATTGGAGCGAGAGAAAAGACTTGATCGGGCCGTGACCCCGATACACAAGAGATGGGGTCGCCCAGATTAGGGCTAAGGAATGCGAAGTTACATGAGAAAAAATTCGGAGCGGGTAACGAGGGTCGATCCAGCCGGTGCTCCGGGCGCGATCACGACGGGTTAAAATCAGGTTTGCCCAAGTTAGGGCCACATTGAGGAATTTACATGAGGTGTGAGATTGGAGCGGGAAACGAGACTCGAACTCGCGACCCCGACCTTGGCAAGGTCGTGCTCTACCAACTGAGCTATTCCCGCTGACTCCAAGAATGAGTGGCATCCCGTAGGGGGTTCGAACCCCTGTTACCGCCGTGAAAGGGCGGTGTCCTAGACCACTAGACGAACGGGACACATCATCTGCTGCCGCTTGCCGACAGCGGTGCGAATATTAATGCGCTCCCTGTGAAGGGTCAAGCGTTTTTTTCGGTTTTTTGTTATAGAATCAACATCTTTGGCGCATGGGTTGAATGGTGAAAGGGCATGAATCCGACACAAACCGGGTTGATGATTGTAGCAGTGGTGCTGGTGATGGCGATGATCGCTTTCGTCATACAGTCAGTCGAAAACCAGCGACGGGAGCGCCGGATGCGCTTGTTGTTGCTCAAGGACCAGGTGCGCCGGGCCAGCCATCTGTTGTACACGCTGCCGGAACATTACATCACTCAAGAGATTCGCGACCTGCTGGTGAAGTATCTGCAGCAGCGCTGGAAGGGGGTCCTTGAGCTGGAAAACAGCCCTGATAACCGGCAAAAGCTCAGCGAGCTGGAAGAGTTTGCCGAACAGCCGCTGCCGGTGGTCGAGCACCCCGCCGGGTCGATGACCCTGCATACGGATCGCAGCCATGCCGAGCGAACCGCCGCCCTGCTGAGAGAACTGTTCCAGTTCCTCTCAGAACTGAAAGCTGGCGGGATGCTGTCCGGCCTCCAGGCGTCCGAGGTGATTTATCAGGTCAAAGAGGCCTATACCCGCACCCACATTGATGTCGAATTGATGGAAGCGATAGAGGTTGAAATGGGGCGGGGAGCGGCGGCGGCGCTGCCGCGTTACCGCAGCGCCGCCGCCAAGTTGCAAAGCCTGAACCAGACCCAACAGCTGGATCGCCAGCTATATGAGTTGGGCACGCATATTGACGAGCTCCAGGCACAGGTCGCAGAGGAGCGTAAGGTGCGGGAAGCAGAGGAGCGTAAGCGTCAGCAGGAGGAGGCCGCCAGGCAGGACAAGTTCCAGCTGGGTAGCTTTACCCCTGAGCGTTAAAAACCGCTTCATCCTCTAGGGCTTTCTCTCTACAATGCCCGTGCCTGATGTGTGTAAATATGGCGTCTCCGTCGCGAGTCGCCTCATGTATAGCCGAGAACGCCCCCGTGCCCCCTGAACTGAACGCCATCTCAAGCGACCCGCTTGAGCGGCTGCGCTTCATGCAAGTCAGCCTGGATCACCTGACCGACCTGGTGGTCGTCACTGATGCCACCCCAGACCCCGTCATCATCTATGTCAATCAGGCCGTTGTTGAACGTACCGGTTTTTCACGGCAGGAGCTGATCGGACAGAACCCGCGTATCTTTCAGGGCATCGATTCCTGTCCCGAAGCCATTGCGCGTATGAGAGAAGCGATCCGCCGGCAGGAGTCGGTCGGTGTGGAGTTGGTCAATTATACCCGGGATGGGCAGCCTTATTGGGTTGATCTGCATATTACGCCGGTACGGAATGAGGCGGGGACGGTCACGCACTTTGTCAGCACCCAGTCTGATGTGACCAAACGCAAGCAAACCGAGCACGAACTGCTGCTGTTCCGCCAGGCGATTGACCAGAGTCCCTCAAGTGTCATCATTACGGACCGAAAGGGGTGTATCACGTATGTCAACAAGGGCTTTGAGGACAACTCAGGGTATTGCAGAAGGGATGTGCTGGGGCGTAACCCCGGTTTTCGTGCTTGGCAGCCCAGAAGCGAAGACGAGAAACGCGCGTTCTGGGCATCCCTTTATCGTGGCGAGGCCTGGCGTGGCGAATTTATCAACCGACACGAAAGCGGGCAGCGAATGGTCAAGCGGGCTGTGGTGTCGCCCGTTCAGACTCCGACGGGTGAGATCACCCATTTCCTGTCGGTCGAGCAGGATGTGACTGCGGAAAGAGCGGCGCAGGCGCAGCTTGAGTTTCTGGCCTACCATGACCCAATAACCGAACTGCCTAATCGACGCCAGTTGGGCAGGCAGCTGCAGCAGGTGATGGTCGCCGGTGACTTGGGCAAACGCTCGGCACTGGTGTTGATGGACCTGGATGGCTTCAAACGTATCAATGATGCCTATGGTCACCTGTTCGGCGACAGGTTGTTGCATGCAATGGGGCAGCGCCTGCAGCAGGCCGTATGTCATGACAGCGAACTGCTGGTGCATTTGGGGGGGGATGAGTACTGCTTGTTGCTGCAGCTTGATTATCAGAGGGCGGAGTGCGAACTGGCGCAGCGACTGGAGGCGATGCGGTGCTTGCTGGCGCGGCCGCTCCAGATTGAGCGCCAGGCGCTGTCGATGACCGCTTGCATGGGGGTTGTCTGGATCGATGACCCGGATGAGAGTGTTGCCTCTGTCCAGCGCCGGGCGGACTTGGCGCTGTATCGGGCGAAGCAGGACGGCCGGGGGAGTCAGGCTTTCTTCGTGCCCGAACTGGATGCTGCGGCCCGCCGTCGGGTCTGTCTTGAGGAGGGACTGCGCCTGGCGATTCTCAGAGACGAGCTCAGCATTGCGGTTCAGGGGCAATGGACACCCGCGGGGCAGTTGAGGGCAGGGGAGGTGCTGGTGCGGTGGCTGAAGGGCCCTGAGGGTGTGCCGGTGTCGCCGGCGGAGTTTATTCCCGTGGCCGAGTCGTCCGGCCTGATCAAGCCGCTGACGCTGCTGGTGTTCAACAAGGCGCTGGAGGCAGCCGCCGAACTGGAGACGATGGGACTCGATATTCCGTTGTCGATCAACTTCAGTACTGAACTCTTCCGTGATGAAGCGCTGATCAACGGGGTGTTGGAGCTGCTCGAAGATTCGGGTGTGGCTGCCGATCGGGTCATGCTGGAGATTACGGAAAGCCTGCTGATCGATACCCAGTCCTGGGTACAGGCCAATATGGCGCGCCTGTCGGCCGGCGGTCTGCATTTTTCACTGGATGACTTCGGCACGGGCTATTCCAACCTGGCTTACCTCAAGCGTATGCACCTGAGCGAGCTGAAAATCGATAAACGCTTTATCGATAACCTGCCCGGTGATGAAGACAATCGGACCATCGTGCGTTCCATCTTGTCCATCGCGCGCCAGCTGAAGCTGCGTGTTGTCGCGGAAGGGGTGGAGGCTCAGGAGCAGGTGGCATTCTTGGCGGGGCATGGCTGTGACCTGTTGCAGGGATACCTGTTGCACCGGCCGGAACCCGTCGATGAGTGGCTGTTGAACCTGCGTCGGTAAAAAAATGAAAAAAATGCAAAATAGGGGTTGATCAGGCCGAGGGTGATGCGTACTATATGCGCCTCCTCAACGAGGAAAGCGAAAGCGCTAAAGATTGTGTCCCGTTCGTCTAGTGGTCTAGGACACCGCCCTTTCACGGCGGTAACAGGGGTTCGAACCCCCTACGGGATGCCATGCGGGAATAGCTCAGTTGGTAGAGCACGACCTTGCCAAGGTCGGGGTCGCGAGTTCGAGTCTCGTTTCCCGCTCCAATCTTGAAAGCGCTTTTGCAAACAGGCTGCGTCCCGTTCGTCTAGTGGTCTAGGACACCGCCCTTTCACGGCGGTAACAGGGGTTCGAACCCCCTACGGGATGCCATTGCGGGAATAGCTCAGTTGGTAGAGCACGACCTTGCCAAGGTCGGGGTCGCGAGTTCGAGTCTCGTTTCCCGCTCCAATAATGGACGTAAAGGCCTGTAACAATTTTGTGTGTCCCGTTCGTCTAGTGGTCTAGGACACCGCCCTTTCACGGCGGTAACAGGGGTTCGAACCCCCTACGGGATGCCATCAGCGGGAATAGCTCAGTTGGTAGAGCACGACCTTGCCAAGGTCGGGGTCGCGAGTTCGAGTCTCGTTTCCCGCTCCAATCTTACTTCTCACGTGATTCTTTGTATGCTGCCCTGATCGGGGCAATCCACTCTTTATTCGTCGTATATATTAGTCCGAGTTCCGGCCGACGGAATGCCGTCTAGATCGAGTCTTGTTTCCAGTTCCAGTCTTGCTTCTCATATGATTTCCTGTTGCCTTTGAGGGGCGACACAGCTTTTTGCGCCGTGGATCACGACCAGAGCGCCGGTCACCGGAAAGCTGGCTTGGTCAATCTTGCTTCATGCGCTCAAGCGTTTTCGCTTATGTTTCATGTCGTGTGTTTGGGGGCTTGGTGCGCTGCCTGAGTTACGCAGGTCGATGGGTGGGCGTGAGCTCTCTGGTTGTGGGAGCGCACTCTGTGCGCGATGGAAATGGCATCCAAATCAATCGCTCGCGAAGCGAGCTCCCACAAGTCGGGAGGAATCATATTCCCGTCTTAATGTCTGGTCGCAGAGCCCGGCTCGAAAATCGCCTGGCGCAGCTGCAGATAGTCGATTTCGCTCCGGCTGGTCTCGGCTTCGGCGGCCAGTGCCTCGTCCAGCTGCTGGAACTGCTCGATCTCCTCGTCGCTCATGAAGTGCAGGCACTCGCCGCCAAACAGCCAGAACAGGTCGCGGGCGACCAGGTGAACGTACTGCGGGTAGGTGCGTACCAGGCGGACCATCAGGTCCTGACCGGCATCGAAGGCACTGGGCTGGTGTGTCTCGTAGCCTTCCACCAGCTCGCCAAACTGATCCAGAAACTCGAGATTGACCGGGTCGACATCCTCGCCCTTGAACGCATCCTGTTGCAGCAGGTTGTTGTAGGCGATCTTCAGCAGATTAAGGTGAAAAGCATGGGAATCGGTCACGCGGTGCTCCAGGGGATTGCTGTGGAATCGGGCTGCCCGGGCAGGAAGCCGGGCAGCAGAACAGGTACAATGGGGCGCTTGGGTTGAATTTTCAAGTTTCGCCCCTATTTAGTAGCTCTTTCTAATGTAGAAACCGGTCGTTTCTTCCACTACAGGCACAAAGGCAGGACATGACGACAGCTTTATCGATACAGGACCTGCGCAAGGTCTATGGCAATGGCTTCGAGGCCCTCAGGGGGATCTCGCTTGAAGTGCAGCAGGGGGACTTCTTCGCGCTGCTCGGTCCCAACGGCGCCGGCAAGTCGACCACGCTGGGAATTGTCTCCTCGCTGGTCAACAAGAGTTCGGGCAAGGTCAGCGTCTTCGGTCATGATATCGATAGCCAGCTGACGCAGGCGAAACAGTGCCTGGGCGTGGTGCCTCAGGAGTTCAACTTCAACCCCTTCGAAAAGGTGTTGGACATCGTCGTCACTCAGGCGGGTTATTACGGCATTGGCCGCAAGCAGGCCACCGAGCGCGCCGAGCACTACCTGCGCAAGCTGGGCCTGTGGGACAAGCGCAACGAGCGGGCACGCATGCTCTCTGGCGGCATGAAGCGTCGACTGATGATCGCCCGCGCGCTGATCCATGAGCCCAGGCTGCTGATTCTGGATGAGCCGACCGCCGGGGTGGACATCGAGTTGCGCCGTTCCATGTGGGACTTCCTCACCGAGATCAACGCGGCCGGCACCACCATCATCCTGACGACTCATTACCTGGAAGAGGCGGAAAGCCTGTGCCGCAATATCGCCATCATCGACCACGGCACCATTATCCAGAACACCAGCATCAAGGCGCTGCTGCAGCAGCTGGATACGGAAACCTTCATCCTCGACCTGAAAGAGGATCTGAATGAGGTGCCCGAATTGGACGGCTATGTGATCCGTGCCCGCGATGCGCATACGCTGGAGGTGGATGTGCCCAAGTCGGCAGGCCTGAACGGGCTGTTCCAGCACCTGGAGACAGTAGGTCTGGAAGTGACCAGCATGCGCAACAAGTCCAACCGTCTGGAAGAGTTGTTTGTGTCGCTGGTCGACAAAAATCTGAAACAGGAGAGTGCATGAATACCCGGTTGCTCTGGACTGCCTTTGCCACCATCGTCGTCAAGGAGATCCGCCGTTTTACCCGCATCTGGGTGCAGACCCTGCTGCCGCCGGCGATCACCATGACGCTCTATTTCATCATCTTCGGTAATCTGATCGGCTCCCGTATCGGTGAGATGGGCGGCTTCGATTACATGGAGTACATCGTGCCGGGCCTGATCATGATGTCGGTGATCACCAACTCCTACGGCAACGTGGTGTCGTCCTTCTTCGGCACCAAGTTTCAGCGCAACATCGAGGAACTGCTGGTGTCGCCGGTACCCAACTGGGTGATCCTGTCCGGCTACGTGATCGGTGGCGCCGCCCGTGGCTTGGGGGTTGGCTTCATCGTGACGCTGCTGTCGCTGTTCTTCACCGACCTGCAGATCCATCATCTGTTCATCACCATCACGGTGGTGCTGCTGACAGCGGTTCTGTTTGCGCTGGCGGGCTTTATCAACGCGGTCTACGCCAAGACCTTTGATGATATCGCCATCGTGCCGACGTTTATCCTGACACCGCTGACCTATCTGGGCGGGGTGTTCTACAGCATTCAGCTGCTGCCGGGGTTCTGGCAGGGCGTGTCTCAGTTGAATCCTATACTGTATATGGTGAACAGCTTCCGCTACGGTATTCTGGGTGTCAGCGATATCGATATCGGCTTTGCCTTCGCCATGATCATCGGCTTTATTCTGCTGCTGGGCGGCTACGCCCTGCATCTGCTTAACACCGGCAAGGGGATTCGTGAATGAGCGAACACCATCAGGTCAAGGCGTCTCCGCTGGGGCAGGAGACCGTTTATGCCAACCAGTATGACCCCTCGCTGCTGTACCCCATCGCCCGCGACCTGAACTGGGAGGCGAAGGGCGTCAAGCGGGCAGCCCTGCCGTTCCGTGGCCTGGATATCTGGAACGCCTACGAGGTGTCCTGGCTGGATCAGGGTGGTAAACCGGTGGTACGGATCGCCGAATTTCGCATTCCGGCCAGCTCGGCCAACATCATCGAGTCCAAGTCGTTCAAGCTCTACCTGAACTCGTTCAACCTGAGTCGCTTCGACAACGAAGCCCAGGTGAAGTCGCGGATGCAGCAGGACCTGTCAGCTGCCGCCGGTGCGCCGGTCGAAGTGGTTTTGACGTCGCTGAATGCGCCTGCCGAGATTAGCCAACTGAAAGGACGTTGCCTGGACGAGCTGCCGCTGCAGGTCGAACATTACACGCCGGCCCCGGAACTGCTCAGTGCCGCTGGTCCCGTGCAGGAAGAGACACTGGTCAGCCATCTGCTCAAATCCAACTGCCCGGTGACCGGCCAGCCGGACTGGGCCAGCGTGCAGATTCGCTACAAGGGGCCGCAGATCGATCACAAGGGGCTGCTGGCCTACCTGATCTCCTATCGCGAGCATGGTGATTTCCACGAACAGTGCGTGGAAAACATCTTCATGGATATCTGGCAGCGCTGCCGGCCGCAGAAGCTGAGCGTCTACGCACGTTATGTGCGCCGTGGTGGGCTGGACATCAACCCCTATCGCTCCAGCATCAACGATGTACCGCAGAACCTGCGCCTGTCGCGCCAGTAAACGAAGGTGAGGACCACAATGGAAGCACTCGATGCCCTGATCAACCGCGTATCCTGCCCGCGCCTGGAAGGCCCGGCCCCGACCGCCGAGCAGCTTGAGCAGATGCTCAAGGCCGCACTGCGCGCGCCGGACCATGGCGCCCTGCGCCCCTGGCGCTTTATCGTTACCGAAGGCGAGGGGCTGGTGCAGCTGGGCAAGCTGTATGCCGCAGCAGCTCAGGCGGATGACCCTGAACTGGCCCCGGCGCGCTACGAAAAGTACTGCAACATGCCGCTGCGTGCGCCGATGGTGATCACCGTGGTGGCGGTGACGCGAGAACATCCCAAGGTGCCGGTCAGCGAGCAGCTGATCTCCGCCGGCTGCGCCGCCCATTCGATCACCCAGACCGCCTATGCGTTGGGCCTGGGCGCCATGTGGCGTACCGGCGAGATGGCGTACCATCCGCAGGTCGAAAAGGGCCTGGGGCTGGCTGAAGGTGAAACCATCGTCGGTTACATCTATCTGGGCCAGCGTTGCCGTGATCGCGAAGCACCGCGGCTGGTAGTCGATGAGTTCGTGACCCGCTGGGAAGGATAGGCCTGGGGAGCGAGAGGTGTTCGCGCGCGGAGCGCGCTCCCACAATTGAGTATGAGATCATGCCAATTGGCTGATTGGCTGATTGGCTGATTGGCTGATTGGCTGATTGGCTGATTGGCTGATTGGCTGATTGGCTGATTGGCTGATTGGCTGATTGGCTGATTGGCTGATTGGCTGATTGGCTGATTGGCTGATTGGCATGATTGCCATGCCAGATTGCCAGATTGCCAAGTTACCCGGTTGCTGAGTGGGAGCGCACTCTGTGCGCGAAATTTGGATAGTACCCAACCAAGAGGACGGTACCGGTTTATACAACAACAAGGACAGCGCCATGACAATAGATAGCCATGACTTTCTCAGCTGGCTCAAACCCCAGATTCCACTGCTGGAACACCTGGGGATCGATCGCCTGGACTGGGATGGCCAGTCATTGCAGGTGCCTACGCCGCTGGCGCCCAACGTCAATGACAAGGGCACCGGGTTCGGCGGCTCACAGGCGGCTATCGCTACGGTTGCCGGCTGGTGTCTGACCACGCTCTGTTTGAAGGAGCGGGGGCTGGATTGTGATGTGGTCATCGCCGACAGCCACCTCAAGTATCTCAAGCCGGTAACGGCGGACTTTACCACCCGGGTCTCGCTGCCGGATATGGCTGAGGCGGATGCCCTGGCGGCACGGGTAGCCGAGCGTGGCAAGGGCAAGCTGGAGCTGGTGGTCGAAGTCGTCTGCAACGACCAGGTGTGCATGCGCCTGGACGGGATCTACGTCGCCATTCGGCGCTAGTCCCAGATATATACTGTTCGCCCGCGGAGCGGGCTCCCACAACACTTGGGCAAATCTCTGTAGGTGAAGAGCGCACAGCGGTTCGTCTGTGAAGTGGCCCCTTGGCTAAGTGAAGTGGGCCCCTGGCTAAGTCTGGCGGGGTGCTGCATGAGCGTACTCTGTGTGTGCGTGAAGGATTTTCGCCACAGGAGTGTTTCCTTCTCAGCTGTGGGAGTCCGCTCTGCGGGCGAAGAACCGGCACGAAGGAGAGTTTACGCTCCCTGTCGCGTCGACGTGATGGTGCGGCTCAGCAGGATCACCGGCACGATGCCGACCAGCACGATCAGCAGCGCCGCCAGGGCGCTGGTTTCCAGCATCTCGTCCGACGCATACTGGTACACGTAGGTGGCCAGGGTGTCGTAGTTGAACGGTCGCAGAATCAGCGTCGCCGGCAATTCCTTCATTGCATCCACGAATACCACCAGCAGGGCGGTCAGCAGGCCGCCGCGGATCAGGGGCAGGTGTACCCGGCGCAGGGTCTGCAGCGGATTCAGGCCCAGCGAGCGAGAGGCCATGTCCATGCTGGGCGTGACCTTGGCCAGCGAGGATTCGACGCTGCCGGTGGAAACGGCGAGGAAGCGGACGCAGTAGGCAAAGACGATGGCGAATGGTGTGCCGCTGAGCAGCAATCCCGTGCCGAAGCCGAAATGCTCGCGCATGAAGGCATCGATGCTGTTGTCGAAGGCGGCCAGCGGGATGATCACACCGATCGCCAGCACGGCGCCGGGCAGGGCGTAGCCGAGGCTGCTCAGCCGGGTGGCCAGCGCCAGTGACTTGAAGCTCGGATAGAGACGCTTGCTGTAGGCCAGGATGATGGCGACGGTCACGGTGAGCAGGGCGGCCAGCGCCGACAGGGTGAAGCTGTGGCCGGCATGGGCCAGGAAGTCGGATTCGGTAAACTGGTCCAGGCGCGGGAGGGCATAGCTGCCCAGTACCAGGAAGGGGATCAGGAAGCCCAGCAGTACCGGCAGGGCGCAGATCAGGGTGGCCAGCCAGGAGTTGAGCGGCGACAGCGTATAGCGGTCGATGCTGCGGAAACGGTCGCTGGCGTTGAACTGTTTCTGACGCGAACGCGCGATCCGCTCCAGGCTGATCAGCATGATCACGAACACCATCATCAGTGTGGCAATCTGCGCGGCGGCTCCCAGGTTGCCCATGTTGAGCCAGGCGTCATAGATCCCGGCTGACAGGCTCTTGACCGCGAAATAGTCCACGGTGCCGAAGTCGTTCAGAGTTTCCATGGATACCAGTGACAGGCCTACGGCCACGGCCGGGCGTGCGATCGGCAAAGAGACGCGGTAGAAGCTCTGCCACGGCGTGCAGCCGAAGATGCGGCTGGCGTCGCGGATGCTCATCGACTGCTCCAGGAAGCTGGCGCGGGACAGCAGGTAGACGTAAGGGTACAGCACCAGCGTCAGCATGCTGATGGCGCCGCCCAGGCTGCGTATCTCCGGGAACCAGTAGTCGCGGGCGGTCTGCCAGCCGAACAGCTCACGCAAAAAGGTCTGTACCGGGCCGGCATATTCCAGCAGGTCGGTATACAGGTAGGCGATCAGGTAGGCCGGCATGGCGAAGGGCAGCAGCAGCGCCCACTCGAAAATGCGCCGACCGGGGAAGTTGCACATGGTGACCAGCCAGGCACTGCCGACGCCGATCATCACCGACAGGCCGCCGACACCGGCCAGCAACAACAGGGTCGTCTTGATGTAGACCGGCAGAATGGTGTCGACCAGGTGTGGCCAGATGTTTTCACTGGGAAACAGGGCCAGCCAGAACACGGCCAGCACCGGCAACATCACCAGAAGGGCACTGCCCCAGGCAACCGAATACCAGCCCGGCATGAAACGGCGGGGCTTGCGGGTATCGACGAGTGGTGCGGCAGCGGTAGCGGTGATATCGGTCATGATTCGGTAAAACGCACAGAAACGGTAGCCGGGAAGACTACCGTTTCAGCGTGAAAGTGTCGATTATTCAGCGGCAAATCAGTTGTCGAAGCCAACTTTGTCCACCAGGCGGGAAGCCTCGGCACGGTGTTTGACCACGTCGCCCAGATTGACTTCGTCGGCCTTGAACTCGCCCATGTGCTCCTTCAGCAGGCTGGACCACTCGATCCCCGGACGTACCGGGAACTCGTAGTTGACCTCGGCATACATCTTCTGTGCCTGTTCACTGGTCAGGAACTCGATCAGCTTGACGGCCGCTTCCGGATGGGGAGCATGTTTGGCGAGTGCGGCTCCGGAAATGCTCATGTGCGCACCGCGATCATCCTGATTCGGGAACACCAGATTGACGGACTTGGCCCACTCGATCTGCTCGGGCTCCTGTTCGTTGGTCAACATCTTGCCGTAGTAGTAAGTGTTGCCCAGCGCCAGGTCGCACTGGCCTTCCTTCACCGCTTTGACCTGGGAGCGGTCGTTACCCTGGGGGCGGCGCGCCAGGTTGTCCTTGACGGCGGCCAGCCACTGTTCGGCCTGTTCGGCACCGTCGTGTTCGATGATGGAACCGATCAGCGACAGGTTGTAGGAGTGCTTGCCGCTGCGGGTACAGATGCGGCCCTTCCATTTCGGGTCAGCCAGCTCTTCGTAGCGGGTGATCTCGCCCGGCTCGACTCGGTCCTTGGACGCGTAGATGATGCGTGAACGCGCGGTCAGGCCGACCCACTTGTATTCCTTGGAGCGGTAGTGAGCCGGCACGTTGGCATCGATCAGGTCGCTGTGGATCGGGGCCACCAGGTCGCGCTCAACGGCATCATGCAGCGGGCCGACATCGGAGGTCAGAATGACATCCGCGGGGGAGTTGGCGCCTTCATGCTCCAGGCGCTCCAGCAGGCCCTTCTTGGAAAAGATGACGTTGGCCTTGATGCCAGTTTCAGCGGTGAAGGCTTCCAGCAGTGGCTTGATCAGGAATTCCTGACGGTAGGAGTAGATGTTCACTTCTTCAGCGGCCTGAGCAACGCTGCCCAGAGTTGAAAGAGCCAAACCTGCCAGTAGTGCTTTTTTCGCGGTCATCAGTATCTCCATGCACCGGGTGGGAGCGGCCCGGGATCAACGTGGGTAAAAACTTAATGCGAATTGTTATCAGTTTTGGCTCACATGTCAATGGTATTGCGTATGATTCTTGTTTTCGAGTTGTCGCAATGCATTATATAGAGCTTCGCTCCGGCTATACCTGCCCTGAATCATGTCCGGTTGAGTCAGAGCTCCAGCGGGAAGAGCCGCGACAGCAGTACCGGGACGGCGGTTTCGACTCTGAGGATGCGAGGGCCAAGGTGGATGGCGTCAAGGCCCGCTTCGTGAAGTTTTTCGACTTCGTATGGGATGAAGCCGCCTTCGGGACCAATCGCCAGGGTCGTAGGCTCGTTGGCTGGAGAAGGGCAGGGCTGAGCCTGGTAGGGATGGGCGACCAGGGCGCGGGTGTCGCGCGCGATGGCCGGCAGTTCATCCTCGACAAAGGGCTTGAAGCGCTTGCGCAGGTGGACACGCGGCAGCCGGGTATCGCCGGCCTGCTCCAGGCCCAGCAGAAGGTGTTCGCGGGTTTTTTCCGGGCGCAGGATCGGCGTTGACCAGTAGCTCTTGTCGACCCGGTAGGAGTTGATCAACCAGAGATCCTTGACTCCAAGCGTGGCGGCTGTTTCCAGCGTACGCTTGAGCATTTTCGGTCGCGGCAGCGCCATGATCAGCTGTAATGGCAGAGGTTTGGGGGGCGCCTGGTTGAAGCGCACCTGCAGCTCCACGTAACGGTCGGTCAGCGCGGTTACCTCGCCTGCCCCCATCATGCCATTGAGTACACCGACGCGAAAACGCTCCCCGACCTGAGCCTTGTGCACACTGCGCATGTGCTGAAAGCGACGGTCATGGAGGCGAACCTGGTGAGGGTCGATAAAGTCGGAAGTGTAAAGCAGGATCAGGTTCACGGGGGCTACCGGACAAGGGAAAAGCGCTGATCATAGCATCCCAGCAGGATCGGCGCAGTGCTCAGGCGAGCTCCAGTGTTTTCAGCCGGTAGGCCTGCAGCGGGATATCTTCGGCGCGCTCACGCAGCGGCGGGGTGTGCTGAGCCTGAACCAGCGTATGTGCAGCAGGTGAGCCAGTTTGTCGAACTCCTCGGCGTTCAACATCCCTTCTTTTCGGATCTCCAGCGTCTTGCCAGTGCCGGTCAACTTGAGTGTTCGTTTGCCGATCTTCACCTGCTGCAGGGACAGAAGGCGGATTGTTTCCGCATGTTCACACAGCAAGCCGGATGGGGCAGAGACAAAATCGGGTCCTGCCAGAATGACCCCAGGGCCTCTGCTCATGCTCCTCCATTGGCGCAGGAACAGCACGAACAATACAAGGCTGGTCAGCCCTGCCAACAATACTCTCAGCGTCAGTCAGGGGGTACTCATATCGCCGGACAGCTGGTAGCCATGGTGCAGCTGATAAACCTGAGCACACAACAGCGCCGTTACCAGGCTGCCAACGAGAGTGGTTATTTGCAGTGTTAAAGAGGGGCGGTAGAGGAAGCAGGCTGTACCCGTTGGGGGCAGCTGGTGCAAGTTGACGGCGTGGCGCTCCTGTTGCTGCTGCACAAAATGGGCGTGGTAACGCGACAGAAACCAGCGCGGGATATAGAGTGCAACGACTGCCAGGCTGGTCAGTACACGCATCAGTACAGAGTGCTCACTATCCTGGTCAATCAGCAAGATGGCGGCCAACAGTGAAGACCAGCCAAGCCAATGTATCAGCGTATATTTAAGTGCGGGTATCACAAGACCTCCTTGTTTGAGATAACCATCGACCGGCATCATGCCTGCTCAGCCCAGAGCCGGCAAGGTAAATGGAGTCAGGCCTGGATCGATTCGTTTGTGGAGCGAATTCTGCTTGAAGTACAGCGACGGCGATGAGTGAAGTGTGAAGATCTGTTGGGAAAAAGGAGTGTGGAGCCACGCGAGGGCTTTTCCATATACCGAAAAAGCCTCGCCATGGTTGGCGCTTAATCCAGCGCCGGGTAATCAGTATAGCCTGCGGCCGTGGAGGCATAGAACGTACGGGTGTCCGGCTCGTTCCACTCGGCCCCCTTGGCGATGCGCAGTGACAGGTCCGGGTTGGCGATATAGGGCTTGCCGAACGCCACCGCATCCGCCTTGCCTTCGGCCACATAGGCCTGGGCCGATTCACCGGTGAAGTTCTCATTGGCGATATAGACGCCACCAAAACGCGTTTTCAGCATCGGGCTGATACTGTCGTCGGCAACATGCTCACGGGTGCAGATAAAGGCCAAACCTCGTTTGCCAAGCTGTTCCGCAATATAGCCGTAGGTGCCTTCGCGATCACTGACGCTGACATAGTGGGCATCGGCGCGCGGGGACAGGTGCATGCCGACGCGATCGGCGCCCCAGACCGATACCACGGCATCGGTCACCTCCAGCATCAGGCGGGCACGGTTTTCCAGGGAGCCGCCGTACGGGTCGGTACGGGTATTGGTGCCATCCAGCAGGAACTGTTCCAGCAGGTAGCCGTTGGCGCCGTGGATTTCGACGCCATCGAAGCCCGCGCGCTTGGCATTCTCGGCGCCCTGGCGGTAGGCCTCGATGATGCCCGGGATTTCATCGGTTTCCAGTGCGCGAGGCGTTACGTATTCCGTCTTCGGACGAATCAGACTGACATGGCCGTCCGGCTTGATGGCGCTGGGGGCAACCGGTGTCTCGCCACTCAGGTAACTGGGGTGGGAGATTCGCCCCACATGCCAGAGCTGCAGCACGATCAGGCCGCCTTCGGCGTGGACCGCATCGGTGACCTTTTTCCAGCCTGCCACCTGAGCCTCGGACCAGATCCCCGGCGTATCGGGGTAACCGACCGCCATGGGGGTGATCGACGTCGCTTCGGAGATGATCAGGCCGGCATTGGCGCGCTGGCGGTAATATTCCACCATCAGGTCGCCGGGGACACGCTCGGCTTCGGCGCGGCAGCGGGTCAGCGGGGCCATGACGATACGGTTGCGCAGCTGCAGGGCTCCTGCCTGCAAGGGATCAAACAGGGTTGGCATCGGTCACTCCACATGATCTGTAATAGGTATTACAGATCATGTGGGTGCGGCGCCGATTTTTCAAGCGCCGATTTTCAGGCGAGGCTTAAGACTGCAGGCGCTTGCCGGTGACATTGCCGATCACGCCGCCGGCCACCATGAACACCAGGAAGATCCAGCCGGAGAGCGAGAAGTTGGCGATCGGGGTGAACAGGGCGCCCACGTTGCAGCCGTTGGCGAAACGGGTGCCCAGGCCCATCGCCAGGCCCGCGATGATCAGCAGGGCCGCTTCTTTCAGCCCCAGGCGCATCTTCGACATGCCGCTGAAGAAGCGTCCGGCCAGCAGCAGGGATACCACGGAGCCGAGCATGATGCCGATGTTTTGCACATTCACCGGATGGCTGAAGAACGGCATGGTGAACACCTGCACTGGACGGTGGGTAAACTCGGCGATGGTGGCCGGGTCGGCACCGAAGGCGATCAACAGGCGGCCGAACCAGAATCCGAAGGGCGCAGAAGCTCCCCAGCCGGCACCGGTCACGCCCATCAGCAGGGTAAACAGCACCACGATTACGGCAATACCGGTGGTCATTGACCAGCGTGAAACAAACAGCGCCTCGTAGGTCTGACGGCTGAAGAAGGGGTGCTGGCCCAGGTTATGCGCAGGTTGGTCTTCCTGTGCCTTCTCGGCGGCGACACCGATATAGGTGTCGTTGCGCCGGCGGCGCTGCTCATAGCGGTGCGCCAGCCAGCTGACCAAACCGGCAAGGAAGGCGGTCAGCAGAATCGCACCGAAATAGCCTTTCATCGGGTCGTTCGGGAACAGGTCCGGCAGGTAGACACCCTGGTTGGCGTAAGTCTGGCTGGAGACCAGGGTATCGGTGATCCAGGGCTGGGTGGCCTGCAGCGGGAAGCCCAGGAACACGCCGGCGCCAAAGCAGGTCAGGATCAGTGCCGGGCGGGTCAGGTTGCTGGAGAAATAGGTTAGTACGCCGGATGCGCAGCAGCTGGCGAAGGACATGCCGAAACCGAACAGCAGGCCGCCCAGAATCAGGCCTGCATTGATCGGGTTGACCCAGAGGTCCAGGTCTTTCGGGTTCTGGTTGTACAGGAAGGCCGTGCTGGCAATGGCGGTGGCGGTGAACATCAGCATCAGGCCGCGCATCAGCTTGGTCGAACCGGCGCGATAGGCGCGGTTGACGCTGCCGGCAAAACCCAGGGCCGCGCGGGTCAGGGCGTAGCCCAGGCCGAGGCCGATCAGCAGGCGGAAAAAGATGTCGGGTTGAAGCGCCAGGCCGCCGGCACTCAGAATCAGGGTGAGCAGCAGAAATCCGCTCAGGTTCTCAACTTTGTTCATGGGGTGTTCCGCTAGGGTCAAACGACTGGGCTGGTGTCTGGTACATCAGTCCAAAAGAGGAGGATAATGCTAATTCTTTTAAGCTATATATCAATATCAATTAAAGACTAATATGTAATAAGTAAATAACGTAAAGAACGTCTTTGGCGACAGCAATGGGGTTATGGTTCGCCCAGGTCCAGGCCCGTCAGCAGGATTGTTGAATCGCTGTTGAGGAGATCTGTCGAAGAGGCAGGCAAGAGCCCGTTGGCGGCACGGAAGGGGGGAGTCAGTCGTGAAGTGCCGATCAGGCAGGGAGAGCGAGCTGCGAGGCAGAGCGGACAGCCGCCGCCCAAGGGGAGCGGTACGGCGGCTGTCCTGGTGATCAGAAAACCTTGGTCAGCGTGGCGCGCAGCTGATAGCCTTCGAAGTCTTCATCGGCGTCGTACTCGTTGTACGCCGCCACATTCAGGCCGGTCATGACCTGCGGCCAGAAGTAGCCCACGGCCGCACCGACACCGTGCTTCTGTTTGTCGCCGCCTTCAACCTGCCAGCGGTCGTAGCCGACCAGGCCCAGTTCCAGACCGTTGGACAGCTGCTTGCTCAGACCCCATTCGATCAGGAACTCGTCTTCGATGTTGTCATCATCAGCGATGGAGTAACGGGACAGGGCGCTGAAGCTCAGGTCCTTGGCGTCGTTCAGATAAACGTTACCGCCCAGAGTGAACATGGTTTCGGTGTAGCCCAGTCCCGGATCAGCCAGCTCGTCGTCTTCGCCGGTTTCGGTCCAGACACCGACGCCACCGACGGCATCCCAGCGTTCGCCGTGCCAGCCCAGAACGGTGCCGAGGAAGATGTCACCGATCCCCCATTCGTCGTCTGCAACAACCCCATTGGGTGTTGTAACACTCAGGTCGGTATGCACGATCGGAATGATGGTTTCGAAGGTGAGGTCACCGCCCAGTACCTTGTTGTCGGTGACCCAGATCAGGCGGTTGGCGAGGGCATTAACATGTACTTCATTTTTGCCAGGCGCGCCGCTAAGCTCATCAGCGCTGTAGTGAACGGCATAGCCCTTGTAGTAGACGCCCGGGCCCGGAACGATAGACGCGCGCATCGCTTCGACACCAGGTGTGTAGTGACCGGCAACGGCAGTCAGCGGCAGCAGGGAAGCCAGGGTGGTGGCAAGAACTGTTTTTTTCATGGATTTTATCTGTTGTTGGTTGAGGTTTACACACAAAAACGCGCCCCTCGAAAGGGACGCGGTCTTTAGAGATCGATGGGGGCGATCAATCAATATTCTTTCAGGTCTTCGTAGGGCAGGCCGACATACTGCTCGGCGATCACCTTGCGACCGTTTTCGGAGTTCAGGTAGTAGTTGAACTCGGACTTCATGAAGCGACCGAACATCTGAGCGTCGATACCGCCGTTGCTCACCTCTTCACCGAAGTCGTGCATCATGTTGGTCATCCACCAGCTGAAGCGCTCACCGTTCCAGACACGGCGCAGGGCGATGTCGGAGTACTGCTCGATGTAGCGGCGGTCGCCGGTTTCGTATACACGGGTCATGATCTTGTACAGCGTGGCCACGTCGGAAGCCGCCAGGTTCAGACCCTTGGCGCCGGTCGGCGGCACGATGTGGGCGGCATCGCCGACCAGGAACAGGTTGCCGTACTGCATCGGCTCGCAAACGAAGGAACGCAGCGGGGCAATGCTCTTCTCGATGCTCGGGCCGGTTACAACCTTCTCGGCGATCTCGGCCGGCAGGCGCTTCTTCAGCTCGTCCCAGAAAGCGTCGTCGGACCAGTCTTCCACGTTGTCGGTCAGCGGGACCTGCAGGTAGTAGCGTGAACGAGTCGCGGAGCGCTGGCTGGCCAGGGCGAAACCGCGTTCGCTCTTGGCGTAGATCAGCTCTTCGTGGCAGGGCGGCGTGTCCGCCAGCATGCCCAGCCAGCCGAACGGGTAGACGCGTTCGAATTCGGTACGCACGTCTTCCGGGATGGTCTGGCGGGAAACGCCGTGGAAGCCGTCACAGCCGGCGATGAAATCGCAGTCCAGGCGGTACTCTTCACCCTGGTGCTCGAAGGTCACGTAGGGCTTGTCGCTCTTGACGTCGTGCGGCTGCACCTTGTCGGCTTCGTAGTAGGTTTCCAGGTTGGCGGCCTGACGGGCTTCCATCAGGTCCTGGGTGATCTCGACCTGGCCGTAGCAGACGACGACGTCGCCGCCGGTCAGCTCTTTCAGATCGATGCGGGTGCGGTCGCCGTTGACGACCAGCTCGACGCCTTCGTGTACGTGGCCTTCCGCATCCATACGTTCGGCAACACCGGCTTCACGTACCAGATCGGCGAATCCCTGTTCCAGGATACCGGCGCGAATGCGGCCCAGTACGTAATCACCGGTCTTGCGTTCCAGAATGATATTGCTGATGCCCTTGCGTGCAAGCAACTGACCCAGCAGCAGACCGGAAGGACCTGCACCGATGATGGCAACCTGTGTTTGAATCGTTTTCATAATGTTCTCTTTAATAATTTAAGTGCAATCAGAAAGAGCGAGATACGCTTATGATTCAGCATCAAGAGAGCGGCTTGAATGGAAAATACCGACGCTGACTTGCACATTTAAAACACTGAGTGTGTTTGAAATGTACAAGCATTTATAAGCGGAACCATTCATCGGCAGATAAATGCGCGAGAACGGGTTGCACTTATATATATCCTTGCGGTTAAAAATGAATTTTTCATACAGCCGGTTTTAATACTATCCGGATAATGACTCCGGGCTCCGGAAAAGGGACTCCCGGTTTCAGGAGCCCCTTTGGGCATTATGCGAATCGATTAGAAGTCATTCTTCAGGTCGATACCGGATTTGCCTGGTGCCAGGATGTTGTTCGGGTCCAGCGCACGCTTGATCGCATGTTCGACACGACGCTTGGTAGTGCCGTAACTCTGGGCCACGCGGTCCTGGAACTGGGTGTTGACGCGGTATACCGCGTAACCGCGTTTCTCGAACTCGTCCAGCAGCTCGTTGAAGCAGGCCTCGGCACGCGCACGCTCTTCGTCGTTGGTACGGTCGTAGAGCACGTCGATCACGTGGTGCATGTCACGCCAGCCAACGATGAACTCACCAGCATAGTCCAGACCGTGCTTGTTGAGGATATCCTTGGCCAGTCCATACTGCTTGTCGCACTCGCTGCCGCGGGCCTGGCTCACCGGCGCGAACCACATGGAGCCGCCACCGCCACGCCAGTTGTACAGACCAAATTCCTGCAGGTTGGGTACGCCGGTCATCAGTTTGGCGCGGTAGTCGAACGGCTCGGTGCCGCCGGCTTCCTCTTCGGTCACCAGTCGACCTTTACCCAGCTGCTTCAGCGCGCCCTTGACGATGTTCAGGTTGACTTCAACCTGTTCCGCCGTGCCGTACAGGCAGGCGTAGACGTTCCAGGCGCCCAGGTCCTTGTCCTTCTGAATCTGCTTCAGAATGTGATCAGGCGTGGCGCCCGGCTCGGTAGTGTACTCGGCACGCGTCGTATTGCAGGTGGCCGCTTCCCAGATAACACCGGCGATTACGACGGCATTCGGGATCACCTGAGCGATACGCAGCGGACGGATGAATTCCACGATATCGGCGATATCGGTGTCTTCTTCGAACTTGATCTCAAGCGGCTTGCAGACCGGCGGTTTCGGCATCAGCCAGAAGCCCAGCTTGGTGCAGATACCGTAGTTGGCCTGGGTGAACATGCCGTCCAGTGTCGGGCCGTAACCCCACTTGAAGACCTGCCAGGCGTTGTCGCCTTCGACGCCGCCCATGCCGGTACGGTAGACATCACCGTTGGCCAGCACCAGCTCCATGCCGCACTGCATCAGGAAGTGCTCGCCGTAAGGGGTATAGCCCACGCCGCGGTCCATGGTGTTGCCCAGCGGGCCCGCGATGGCGGACGGCGCCGAGAAGGACAGCATCAGCGGCAGATTATTTTCCTGGATATAGTCGTACAGCTGCTGGTAAGTCACACCCGGCTCGACCAGCGCAGTACCCAGCTCTGCATCGATGTGGAGGATCTTGTTCATCTTCTTCAGATCCAGCACCACCTGGCCGCGCTGGCCCGGGGCGGCGCTGCCGTAACCGAAGTTGTTGCCGGTGGAGATGGTCCAGACCGGAATCTTGTACTCGTTACAGATCTTGACCACGCCCTGTACCTGCTCGACGCTGGTAGCGGTTACGGCGGCAGACGGGGTGTTTTCTGCCACGTCGCGCGGCATCATGATCTTGGTATATGACGTCAGCTGGTCACTCTCGACCAGCACGTTTTCCTCGCCCAGCAGGGCGCGGAATTTCTTGACGGCCGCTTCAAAGTCGCTGGCGGCTACGCCCTGGGGCAAAACAGCATTGGTTTGCTGACTCATGGCTTCAAACCTCGATTACAAAAGAGACAAAGCGGCCTTCGAGGCGCTTGCTTTGGGCCGGCAGATAGGCGGCATCAACGGGGGCGTTCGGCTGTACCAGGGCGTGGCCCAGGTGCGCAGCCCAGTGACCGGACGTAGCACCGGCACGGGCGGCGGACAGCTCCAGTGCCCCCTTCTTGGCGAACGGCTGCTCCGCCTTGAAGCGGAATCCGGCGGCATCCTGCTGCAGCTGCTCGCCCAGCGCGAGGGCGCTGCCGATGGCCGTCTGGCCGCTGATCACCTGGTGACGGGTCTGGCGTGCATCGGCGGCATGCTGGCCGAGCCAGGTCATGCGGGCGCCGGCGCGGCGAGCCATGGCGGTGATCAGTTCGCCAGAGGCGTCGTCGACCAGGCCGATCAGGCGCATCGGGCGCTTGCTCTGCAGGGCTTCACTGACGGCGCTCAGCGGGCTGATGCGGTCGGTGCGGACCATAGACACTTCGGTGTTGCCCGGCAGTGCCGCCTGGACGCCCGCGGCGAAGCTGGCTTCAACCGTCGCATCGCTGGCCAGAACCAGAGTCGGCAGGCTGCTGCCGGCATTCAGGCCCATCGCGGCCTGAGCCAGACCGGAGTGGCCCAGCACGAGACCGCCGGCACCCGAGGCCAGGGCACCCTTCAGAAAGGAACGGCGTTTCGGATTCATCACGCTCACTCCTTGCCTGTGGTGGCCGGGCTGGTGCTGATGTACTCGGCGACGGATTTCAGCGCCTGGTCATCGATGAAGGAGGAACGGAACGCCGGCATGGCACGGAAGCCATGGCGGGCGATGGCCGTGATGTAGCTCGGCGGCAGGTTACGGCCCTTGATGGTGGGGCCGATGCCGGCTTCATGGCAGTGGCCACATACCTTGGCGTAGACCTGTGCACCGTCTTTCCACGGGCTTTCGTCGCCCGCCAGTGCCTGACCGGAGCTCAGAATGAGAGCAGCCCCCAGAACGACGGGGCGCATGAACTGTCGTTTCATAATTGTTGTCATTGTGTTTTCTCTTGCTCAGAACGGATACGGACGCGGAGTGTGCTGCACCGTGATCCAGTGGTCGGTCGTGAACTCATCGATGGCCCAGTCGCCGTTGAAGCGTCCGACACCTGAGTTCTTCTCGCCGCCGAACGGGGCATTCGGCTCGTCGTTGACCGGGATATCGTTGATATGTGTCATGCCCGCCTTGATGCGCTGGGCGAACTGTACGCCGCGCTCCAGGCTGCCGGTAAACACGGCGCTGGACAGACCATAAGTGCTCATGTTGGCCAGGGTCAGGGCGTGCTCGGCGTCCTGTGCACACTGGATGCCGACCAGAGGGCCGAAGATCTCTTCACGCGCGATCTCCATGTCGGCTTTTACATCGGCGAAAACGTGCGGCGGCAGGACATTGCCTTCGGCTTCACCGGACACCAGTACCTTGGCGCCTTCCGCCTTGGCGGTGGCGATTTTCTCCAGCAGGCCTTCCAGCTGACGAGCGCTGGCAACCGGACCCACGGCGGTTTCCATCAGGTCGGGATTGCCGACGTTGAGCTGACTGACACGCTCGGCAAAACGCTCGCAGAACGCTTCGTACAGAGGCTTCTCAACGATGATACGGTTGATCGCCATGCAGATCTGACCGTTGTGCAGGAATTTGCCGAAGACGGCAGCGTTGACCGCCTGTTCGATATCGGCGTCAGCCAGCACGACGAAGGGGCTGTTGCCGCCCAGTTCCAGTGCCACATGCTTGAGATGGTCGCCGCCGCTGGCGATACGGCCGATGTTGCGCCCCACTTCGGTGGAACCGGTAAAGGAGATCAGGCCCGGTGCCGGATGCTCGACGAAGGCATCGCCAATCTCGGAGCCGGGGCCGACCACGACGCTCAGCAGGCCAGCCGGCAGACCGGCTTCTTCAAAGATGCGTGCCAGCAGCAGGCCGCCGGTGACCGGCGTGTCACTGGCCGGCTTGATCACGACGGCGTTGCCCAGGGCCAGAGCCGGAGCCAGGGAGCGCTGGGTCAGGTGCAGCGGGAAGTTCCACGGGCTGATGATGCCAACCACGCCAAGCGGCTTGCGGTAGGCTCGGCTTTCCTTGCCCGGCACATTGGATTCCAGAATGCGGCCGTGAACGCGGCTGGGCATGCTGGCGGCTTCCTGGGTGATGGCGCGCGCGGCGCCCCATTCGATGTTGGCTTTGAGACGAGTACTGCCGGATTCGCGAATCAGCCAGCTGACGATTTCTTCCTGGCGCTCATCGAAGATGCGCACGGCGTTCGTCATCACCTCGGCACGCGCGGCGGGGGTCATCGCAGCCCACTCGGCCTGAGCCTGCTCTGCAGCGGCAAACGCAGCGTTAAGGTCGTCACGGTTGGCCATCTGCATTTCCAGCAGGGTTTCACCGTTATAGGGGTTGGTGACGACAAGCGAGCGGTCTCCGCTGCCTGTGCGCCATTCACCTGCGAGCGGCTGCAATTCCAGGTTGTTATAGGCGTTGGGTGTTTTATTCATCGTTTTCTCTCAGTTTCCGGAGGCCATGACGGGGTGTGCAGCCCCGTGCATTTGTTCGATAACAGCATGTGCAGGCATCCGATTTTCGTTTACACAGGTTGTTTGTGCTGAGCGAACAACAACTTTTAATTCGGATGTAACAAAATCCGGATATTGCTTATACAATATACGTGCCAACTTTTTGTTTTCCTGGGAATCCCCATATTGTTGAGGTTCTGGCGTCTTATTAGACGAAAGGAGGGGGTGGTAAAACTCATAGATTTTCAGGAGCTGTTACAATCTTATTAACAAAATTCTGCAGCAGTAACGCATAACTATCATGGGTAATGATCGAGACAAGGTGCTGGAGGCGGAGTTCGTCGCCCGCTTCCGTGAGCGCAACAAGAAGTTTCTCGTCGACCGGCGGTCCCAGTTCAATAGCGAGGGTACCCCTTCGGCGGAAGACCTGGCGGACAGTCTCTGCTTTGACTCCGGTGACGGCAACATCTGGCTGGCCGGGCAGCGCATCATGTTCATGCAGGCGGAGGTGTTCGGCAATATCCGCCGTGAGTTGATTGACAGGCTGGGATATCAGCAGGCACGCGAACTGCTGATGCGCATGGGGTGGCAGGCCGGGGCGCGAGATGCCGCTCGGGTCAGTGAACTCTGGCCCAACGGTGACGGCGCCAGTCTGTTTTCGGCGGGGCCGCGGCTGCACAAGCTGAAAGGGATGGTCGATGTCGAAGTGGTCCAGATCGAGATTGACAACGCCCGTGGCCAGTTCCAGGGCGAGTTCCTCTGGCACAATTCGTTGGAAGCCAGTGAGCATTTGGCGCGCTATGGCGTGAGCAGCGAAGCCGCCTGCTGGATGCAGATCGGTTATGCCAGTGGTTATGCCTCGGCGCTGCTGGGGCGCAGCGTGGTCTACCGTGAGGTGGAGTGCAAGGCCTGTGGGCATGATCACTGCCGTATCGTCGGCAAGCCGGCCGAGCTGTGGGAGGACGGTGGTCAGGACCTGTTCAATGCGGTCGACAGTATCTATGCACGCAACGAACAAAGCGAAGATGTCGACCAGAATTTGATGGTGGGCGGCTCGCCGGCGTTCCTTGCGGCGACGCGGCTGCTGTCGAAGGTTGCGCCGACCGAGGCGACGGTGCTGCTGACCGGTGAGTCCGGGGTTGGCAAGGAGCTGTTCGCCAAAAGCCTGCACCAGCAGAGTCAGCGCCACGCCGGGCCGCTGGTATCGCTCAATTGTGCGACGCTGCCGGAAAACCTGGTCGAGGCTGAGCTGTTCGGCGTCGAGAAGGGGGCCTTTACCGGCGCTGACAAGTCGCGTACAGGGCGTTTCGAACGCGCTCACGGCGGCACGCTGTTTCTGGACGAGATCGCCACCCTGAGTCTGGCGGCCCAGGGCAAGATTCTGCGTGTGCTACAGGAGGGGGAGCTGGAGCGTCTGGGGGGCACCAAGACGGTCAAGGTGGATGTACGCATCGTGGCGGCCACCAACCTGGACCTGCGCGCCGAGGTTGAAGCCGGAAATTTCCGCGAAGACCTGTTCTACCGGCTTAATGTGTTTCCGATCAATTTGCCGCCCCTGCGTGAGCGCCGTGAAGACCTGCCGCTGCTGATGAGCCATTTCCTGGAGCAATATTGCAAGCGGTATAACCGGCACCTGACCGGCTTCACCACGCGCCTGGTCAATACATTGCTGGCCTATCGCTTTCCGGGGAATATTCGTGAGCTGCAGAACCTGATCGAACGGGGGGTGATCATCGCCGAGGATGGCGAAACTCTGGACTTCACCCATCTGTCGCTGGGAGGGGAAACCGAGCGTCTGAGCAGCTGGGACCAGACCGAGATGGTGCATGGGGGGGCTATGTCCAGTGAGACGGTAGAAGCGCCGGCGTTACATGCGGCAGCGGATGATCCGCTGGCGCGGCTGGGGGATTTTGTCAGCGGGCGCAACGAGGTGTTGGAAACCTCGCTGGGTGAAGTGGAAGACCTGCTGATCACCGCTGCGATGGCGCGTTGCGAGGGTAATGTGACGGCGGCAGCACAGATGCTGGGCATGACCCGTGCGCAGCTGAGCTACCGACTCAAGGATCGCAAATAGCCGGGGGCGGAGCGCATTATGAGCCTAGAGATCCAGCCCGTAATCGGGCAGCGTCTGATCAAGGCGGGTGACCAGTTCGCTGAGCAATGCCTGGACCTTGAGCATTTCCGGGCGCACTTCCCGGTCGGCGCGGGACCAGAGGGCGATATCCCGGCGCGGCCCGGGCGGGCCCTCCGTGTTGATCATCTGCTCCGGTGATACTTGTCCTGTCATCAGCGTCAGCCGGGCCGGCAGGCGTACCAGCAGGTCGGTGCTGTTGAGCAGGTGCAATACCGAACGAATACTGCCGGTCAGCGCCAGACGCGCCGCCTGAGGGCTTGCCTCTACCCCCTGAGTGTTCAGAAAGCCGGCACTGGCCCCCGCGATCATCCACTCCTGCTGCGTCAGCGTCTCGGCCGAGACGGGGGCCTGACTGCCCACCAGCCTGGACCGTCGGCCGGCGAAAACGCCGGTGCGGTCGCGGAACAGGATTTCGCGTCGCAGCGCTCGCTGTGAAACGGACAGGTGGGCATGGGAGAGCAGAAAGTCCAGTTCGCCATCCTGCAGCTGTTCGATCTGCGTGGCCGCCGAGGCGGTTCTCAGATGAAACACGAAGCGTTTCTCCTGCAGCAGAGCCGTGGTCATCGGCTCCACGGCCGCAAACTCCCAAAGCGGATCGATACCGATGACGAATTCATGGTGGTAGCCGCTGTGCCACTGCCGGATGATCTCGTCGCCGTGCTCGGACTCGGCCAGGATGCGCTCACCGATCTGCGCCAGGCGGGCACCGATCTCCGTCGGTTCCACGCCATAGCGGGAGCGAGTCAGCAGCGGGGCCCCTGCCTTCATTTCCAGCTGCTTGATGCTGCGGGTCAGCGTCGGCTGGGTGACGTAGAGCTGTTCGCAGGCGCGGCTGATCGAACCCTGTTTCACCACGATGGCCAGCTGTTTCAGAAGGTTGGGATTCATCTATGCAAATTCTTTGTATCTGGGTGCAAAAACCTATTTTTACCGATATCTGAATCTGTTTAAAGTCGTTCGGACTATAAATAGAGGAGAGCACCCAATGCAGTTTCACCTGAACGGCTTTTATCCGGGCGACCCGCGCTTTTCCGATCCTCAGGACCGGGTCGTGCCGCCACCGATCAAGCGTCCGCTGCCCGACGAGGTTGATGTCCTGGTCGTGGGCTGTGGTCCGGCGGGCCTGAATCTGGCCGCGCAGCTGGCGCAGTTCGGTGATCTCCGGGTCGCCATCGTCGACCAGAAAGATGACCGGCTGCTGGTCGGACAGGCGGATGGTATTGCCTGTCGTACCCTGGAGATGTTTCAGGCATACGGTTTTGCCGATCAGATCATTCAGGAGGCCTATCAGGTCAACGAAGCGGCCTTCTGGAAACCGGCCGCCGATACGCCGCATCATATCGCCCGCAGCGGCAAGGTTCAGGATGTGGCGGATGATCTGTCCGAGATGCCGCATCTGATCATCAACCAGGCACGCGTGCATGACGAATTCCTGCGCGTGATGCGCCAGGCGCCGGGCAAGATCGAGCCTCACTACCAGCGCAAGCTGCTGGCGCTCGAGGTTGATCCGGATGGCGGGAAGTACCCGGTGACCGCCCGGCTCGAGCGTCTGGTGAACTACTCCCAGTGCAGTCAGGAGATCGAAACGGTCAAGGCCCGGTATGTCGTCGGCTGTGACGGTGCGCGCTCCAGCGTGCGGACGGCGATCGGCAAGGAACTGGTGGGCGATGCGCTAAACCAGGCCTGGGGCGTGATGGATGTACTGCTCAATACCGACTTCCCCGATATCCGGCTGAAATCACTGATCCATTCCAACAACGAAGGCAACATGCTGATCATCCCGCGTGAGGGTGGCTACATGGTGCGGCTGTATATCGAGCTGGACAAGCTGAAGGAGAATGAGCGAGTCGCCCGTGATCAGATGACGCCGGAGGTGTTGATTGCAGGGGCCAATCGCATCATGCAGCCGTACACCATCGATGTGAAAGAGGTGGCCTGGTGGAGCGTATACGAAATCGGTCAGCGCATCACCACGGCATTTGACGATTCTGCCGAGGGGCGTGCTCCGCGCGTCTTTCTGGCCGGGGATGCCTGCCACACCCACAGCCCCAAGGCGGGCCAAGGCCTTAACACCTCGGTGATGGATACCTGGAATCTGGGCTGGAAACTGGCGCACGTACTGACCGGTCGTGCCGATCAGAGCATTCTGCAAACCTACTCGGCAGAGCGCCGGGAGTATGGTCAGGCGCTGATCGATTTCGATCGCGAGTTCTCACGGATGTTCAGCGCCAAGCCCAGGTCGGCGGACAACCCGGACGGCGTGGATCCGGCGGAGTTTCAGCGCTATTTCCAGCTGTTTGGCGAGTATACGGCCGGGGTATCCATCCAGTACCGTCCCTCGTCGGTAGTCGGGGAAGGGCGGCATCAGGCGCTGGCCAGTGGCCTGACCGTCGGCAAGCGTTTCCACTCGGCGCCGGTGGTGCGCCATGGGGATGCCAGGCCGGTGCAGCTGGGTCACTGTCATCTGGCGGACGGCGCCTATCGACTCTATGCCTTCGCCGGCAGCGCAGAGCCCATGTCCGAGCAGTGTGGCGTCAGGGCGTTGTGCGAATTCCTGGCGGAGGATGCGGACTCGCCGCTGAAAAAATACACCCCGGCCGGTGCCGACCCCGATGCCGTGATCGACCTGCGTGCAGTTTTCCAGTCGCACCATCAGGCGATCGAGCGTGCTGCGCTGCACCCGATGCTGTCACCGCAGAAGGGCCGGTATGGTCTGCGTGATTTCGAGAAGGTGTATACGGTCGACCACCGTCCGCTCTCGTCCGGTGGAGGTCAGAATATCTACTTGATGCGCGGCATCGACCAGGAGCAGGGTTGTCTCGTCATTGTGCGCCCGGACCAGTATGTCGCCGACGTGCTGCCGCTGGATGATTACGCCGCGCTCTGCGCGTTCTTCCAGGGCGTTCTGTTGGATACCTGACCTTCAAGGGCAGGGTGTCGCCGTGCCCGATGACGGCTAGCCCTGGTCGCGGTGCTCGCGGAAGGTGCTGGGTGAGGAGCCGACCCGGCGCTTGAAGAAACGGGAGAAGTAGGCCGGATCGGAAAAGCCCAGGTCGTAGGCGATGACCGCGACCGGAGCCGTGGAATAGATCAGCATTCGCTGGGCCTCCAGGGCCAGACGGTCCTGCAGCAGCTCACCCACGCTCTTGCCCGCCACGGCCTGGCAGGCTCGGTTGAGTCCGATCGGGGTGGTGCAAAGGGCATCCGCGTAGAACTGACAGGGGTGGTGTTCACGGTAGTGCTGCTCGATCAGGTCGCAGAGCTTGCGATAGCGGATCGAGTAACGATCCTCGGCTGGCGCCTGTCCGCTGGCGCTGACCAGGCGTCCCATCTTGATCAACAAAGAGTACAGCAGCCATTCGAACAGCTGCTGTTTGCCCGTCGCGTTGCCCTGGTACTCCCGTGCCAGCTCTTCGGTAACCTGGTTGATGAACGCGAGATCTTCGGGCTGGTTGCCCAGCGGGATCGTCTGTACCGATTGCATCAACTCCTGGTGGAACGGAAACGTGCGCTGGAAGCGCTCGTCGAGCATCAACAATCGAGAGAGGGTAATCACATAGCCGAGCGTAATATCCCGTTCAAAGGCAAAACCGTGCACGACGCCTGGTGGCAGGGTAAACAGGCAGGGGCCGGTCAGCTCCTGTTCCTGGCCATTGAGGTGAACGCGAACCTGGCCCTGGCGGACATAGACCAGCTGGTACATCTGCGGGTGACTGTGCACGTTGATAGTCCAGTCGAACAGACGGGCGCGGCTCTTGATATCCTCAATATGAAAAAATTCCGGGTCCTGCCGTGAGGGTTCTTCCTTGTAGAGCGCATAGGTCGAGATGCCGGCGGTATCAGCAGGGTGCCGGTAAAGCATGTTTCAAACCTCCGAAGGGAACAGTCGGGTAGAGACCGCGCCGCACCCGGTCCGGGTGCGGCGGGCGCAAGGGTTACAGCAGTCCCAGTGCCAGTACCGGGAAAGCGATGATCAGGGCAAGGCGAACCAGATCCGAGATCACGAACGGCATCACACCCTTGTAGATGGAGCCGATCGAGACATCCTTGGCGAACGCCTTGATAACAAACACGTTCATGCCCACAGGCGGGGTGATCAGCCCCAGCTCCACGGTGATCACCGCGACCACGCCGAACCAGACCGGATCAAACCCGGCGGCCTGAACCAGCGGGAACACTACCGGTACGGTCAGCAGCAGCATGGCGATACTGTCCATCACGCAGCCCAGCAACATGAACAGCAGCAGGATGGCGAACAGGATCATGTACGGGGACAGGTTCAGGGCATCGACGAAGTCCACCAGCTCGAACGAGATGCGCGATACGCTGAGGAAGAAGCCGAAGATCTCGGCCCCCAGAATCATGAAGAATATCATCGCCGAGGTGACCAGGGTCTCCTGGAGGGCATCCAGGAAACCCGCCCAGCGCATGCCGCGCTTGACGGCGATGACCAGCGTGGAGAACGCGCCGACGGCGGCGGCTTCGGTGGGCGTGAACAGGCCCAGATAGATACCGCCGATGATGATCACGAACACACTGGTGAACGGCAGGAGTCCCTTGAGACCGATCAGCTTCTGCATCGGGGTGGTGGCTTCACCGGGCATGGCGAGTTCGGGCTTGAACCGAACCAGCACGGTGACGGTGACGCTGTAGAGCACCAGCCCAAGCAGGCCCGGAATCAGGCCGGCCATGAACATATCACCGACCGATTGCTCGGTGATCAGCGCGTACAGCAACAGCGCGATGGAGGGCGGAATCATAATGCCCAGAGTGCCGCCTGCGGCCAGGGTGCCGGTCGCCAGCGAGTCGGCATAGCCGTGTTTGCGCATTTCCGGCAGGGCCACGCGGGACATGCTCGCGGCGGTGGCCACGGATGAGCCGGAGATGGCGGAAAAGATACCGCAGGACATCAGTGCCGCCAGCGAGATGCCGCCGCGCCAGGCGCCGAACAGGGAGCGCGCGCCGGAGAACAGCTGGTCCGACATCTTCGAGCGTGAGGCCAGGACCCCCATCAGGATGAACATCGGGATGGGGCTGAAGTTGTAGTTGGTCAGGGTCTCGAAGGGCCCGTTTTCCAGAATGGCCATGGCCGGGTCAAAGGCGATGATCCAGGCAAAACCGACAAAGCCCGCAATCGCCATGGTCAGGGCGATGGGGATGCGAATCGCCATCAGTACCAGCATCATGCCGATACAGATGAAACCGATGGTGGCGCTACTCATGCTTTAACCCCCAGTACTTTGCCGAGACGGGCGCCGGTAACCAGCAGGGAGCGCAGTGCGAGCATGAAAGTGCCCAGCAGGGTGGCGGCATAAATGTATGACATTGGAAACATCAGGTCTTGAGAGGTCTCGCCACTCATTTGGGCATGCCCGATCGCCTGCCAGAAGCGGATGCTCATACCGGTGGCGAGCAGGGTGTAGCCGGCGAAACAGAGGGTTTCCAGCAACGCCTTACCGCGCTCGGAGAGGTTGTCGGTGAAGAGATCGACCACTACCTGAGAGCGGTCAACACACCAGGGCAGGGCATAGAGAATGGCGAACAACAGCGCAAAGCGGACCAGCTCGATCCCACCAATGAAGGTGAGATCGAGGCTGCCGTCAGTGAGCCGGAAAAGTGCACGGGTGACGACATCGGCGAGCACGATCAGCATCATCGCGGTCACCAGCAGACCGCTGAGCAACAGCATGCCGCGACAGATGGCATCAACCAGGCGAACAAATCCAGACATGGAGGACTCCTGAATCGGCAGCGGTTACTGGCACTGCTCGGAGAGTTCGACCGCGCGCTGATAGACCTGGCGTGCAGGCAGACCGCGGGCTTCAAGTCCCTGCAGGTATTTTTCAGTGGTGGCGTCCAACACCGGCTTCCAGGTTGGGTTCTCGGCGCCGCCCTCGATGGTGACGATGGTGTGACCCAGTTTCACCGCCTCTTCACGCCCGATGGTATCGACGCGGTCGAAGACCTTGCCGGACTGGCGCGCCAGGGTCATGCCGGAGTTGTCGTCGATCACCTGTTTCAGGTCTTGCGGCAGTCGGTTGTATACCGACTTGTTCATGGTAACGACGAACGAGAGGCTGTAGAGGCCGATCTCGGTATGGCTGTCAGCCAGTTCGTTGATGCGGAAGGAGTTGACGCCCTCCCAGGGCAGGGCCACGCCGTTGATCACGCCGCGCTGCATCGACTGGTAGGAGTTGGGGGCGGGCATGCCGACCGGAGCCGCATCCACCTCCTCCAGCAGCGAGCCAACGACCAGGGTCGGGCGACGGATGCGCAGACCGGCCAGGTCGGAGGGTTCGTTGATGGTCTTGCCCTTCATGTGCAGATGACCCTGACCGTGGGTAAACAGGAACAGGGGGCGGGTATCCTTGTACTCGTCGGCGATCAGGCCTTCGTCATAAAGACTCTGGATGACACAGGAGCCTTGCTCGGCCGTTTTTACCACACCCGGCAGTTCGACCACCTGGGTCAGCGGGAAGCGGTTGGCGGTATAACCCTGCACCGTGGCGGTCATGTCGGCAATGCGATTGATGACGGCATCATACTGCGCCGGCGGCTTGGACAGGGTTGCGCCCGGGTAAAGCTGAACTTCGATGCGGCCGTTGGAGTCGGCTTCGACCTTGTCCGCCCAGCTTTGGAAGACTTCCTTGTGGATCGGCGAAACCGCCGGCCAGAAGTGTGAGAAGCGCAGGGTAACGTCGGCGGCCAGAGCCGATGCGCTGGCGCCCAGGCTTAACAGCGCTGTGGCGGAAACGGTTTTGAGCAGAGTTTTCATGGGTGAGTACCTGTGTCTTAGTTTTTATTAGAAGGGGGCTAAAAAGAGGAGCTCGCCTGGAAATCAGGCAAACTCCTCGGTGTCGATCTCGGCCTGCTGTACAGCGCTGTAGCGCGGGCCGTGTACGTTGTTCTGGTTGATCAGTGCGTCCAGTCGAGCCACAGTGTCGGCCTCCAGCTGCAGGGGGGCAGCGTTCAGGTTCTCCTGCATGTGCTCAACGGAGCGGGTGCCGGGGATCGGTACGATGAAGTCGCCTTTCGACTTGATCCAGGCCAGCGCCAGCTGGGCCGGGGTGCAGCCGACTTCGTCGGCGATGGCGACATAGCCGTCCAGCAGTTTGAGGTTCTGCTGGTAGTTGTCCTTGTGGAAACGCGGCATGTTGTTGCGGATATCCTTTGCCACCAGGCTGTCTACGTCCAGCAGGGTGTTGGTCAGGAAGCCGCGGGCCAGCGGGCTGAAGGCTACGAAGGCGGTGCCGTTGTCGCGGCAGGCATCCAGTACCGCAATCTCGGCGTTGCGGGACCAGAGCGAGTATTCGGTCTGCAGGGCGGCGATCGGCTGTACGGCCTGGGCGCGTTTCAGCGTGGCGGCGGAAACCTCGGACAGGCCGATGGCGCCGATCTTGCCTTCGCGTACCAGGTCGGCCAGGGCGCCGACGCTATCCTCGATCGGGGTGTTGGGATCGAGGCGGTGCAGGTAGTAGAGGTCGATGTGGTCGGTCTGCAGGCGGCGCAGGCTGGCTTCGCACTGGGCGCGCAGGGTCTCGGGGCGGCCGTTGATCTCTTTCTTGCCGCTTTCCTGACCGATCGCCATGCCGCACTTGCTGGCCAGGAACAGCGACTGGCGCCGCTCCTTCAGGGCCTTGCCGACCACGATCTCATTACGGCCGCCGCCATAAAGTGTCGCGGTATCGAAATGGCGGTACCCCATGTCGAACGCCTGCTGCAACGCACGGATCGCATCCTCTTCCGACAGTGGTGTGCCGTAAGCGTGTGACAGGTTCATGCAGCCCAGGCCGATGCCCGGCTGGTTGAAGTGGTTGCTCAGCTTGGCGCTCATAGGGTTCCCCTTTTCTTTACTGGTGACACTTGATGGCCGGCGGCAAGCCGGCCTTGGCCGATGCTTACTGGTCGGCTTCCAGGCACTGCTCCAGCTGGTGCAGGGTTTCCATGGCCGGCAGGCACTGGGCAACGCTGGAGTTGGGCTCGCGACCTTCCTGGATGGCGGCGATGAACTCACGGTCCTGCAGCTCGATGCCGTTGTTGGAAACCGCAACGCCGCTCAGATCGATCTCGTTGCCGTGGCCGTCCAGCAGGTCATCGTAACGGGCGATGTAGGTGCCGTTGTCGCAGATGTAGCGGAAGAAGGTGCCGAAAGGACCATCGTTGTTGAACGACAGGGACAGGGTGCAGAGTGCGCCGCTGCCGGTCTTCATGCCGATGCTCATGTCCATGGCGATACCCAGGTCCGGGTGGTGCGGGCCTTCCATCGCTTGTACCTTGGTGGCGGTTTCGCCGGTCTGGTACTGGAACAGGTCCACGGTGTGGCAGGCGTGGTGCCACAGCAGGTGGTCGGTCCAGGAGCGGGCCTGGCCCTTGGCGTTGGTGTTGGTGCGACGGAAGAAGTAGGTCTGCACGTCCATCTGCTGCACTTTCAGTTCACCGGCCTGGATCTTGTTGTGGATCCATTGGTGGCTCGGGTTGAAGCGGCGGGTATGGCCGGCCATGGCGACCAGGCCGGTTTTCTGCTGCACTTCAACCAGCTTGCGTGCGTCTTCGATGTTATCGGCCATCGGGATCTCGACCATCACGTGCTTGCCGGCTTCCAGGCACTGGATCGCCTGGGAGGCGTGCATCTGCGTCGGAGTCGCCAGGATTACGCCGTCCACGTCATCACGTGCCAGGGCTTCAGCCAGGTCGGTGGTGTAGTGAGGAACGTTGCGCTCTTCGGCGAACTGACGGATCACGTCGATTCTGGTGCCGACCACGGAAGTGACGGTAGCGCCGTCGATCGCTTCGATGGCGTCCATATGTTTCATGCCAAAGGCGCCGCTTGCGCCCGCTACACACAGTCTCATGCAGTTATCTCCTGATGCTGAATCCAAGATTCGAGTGCCCGGTGGCGAGCGATGGCCGCCCCGGCACGTTAGATTAGTACCGGAAATCTATCACTCAGTGGTCGAGCTGAGTAATTGAATAACCTCTTCGGGTATTCGTTTTTTGCAAAGGAACGTGTGCGTATCAGATGTCGGAATAGCGTGAGGCGGCTTCCCTGAGCATCTCGAGAAAATGCCTCTGGGTCGGAGTGGGCTGCCAGTCACGGCGTAGGGTGACCCCGATCGGTCGGCGTGTGTGGCTCAGAGCGAAGGGGATGACGCCGAGAATCCCCTGGCGCAGTTCGTGCTCGATCTGGTGGGTGGAGATCAGCGTCAGACGGTCGCTGCCACTGAGCAGTTCACGAATAAGTATTTGCGAACTGGTTTCAACCAGCCGGGTCGGAGGGGTGATCGATCGGCCGGTAAACAGGGTGTCGAAAAATGCTCGTGTCGGCGTGCCCTTACGCGGCACCACCCAGCCGTAACCGGCCAGGTCTTCCAGTTTCAAGTGGCCGGCGCGGCGCAGCGGATGATCCTTGCGGCCGACGATCGCCAGCGGTGGCGACAGCAGTTCTTCCTGGATGATGTCATCGGCAGGGGCCGGGTAGCGTAAGGCGCCGACCAGCAGGTCCAGATCGCCACTGCGCAGATGGAACAGCAGGTCGTCATAGGGGGCGTCGACCACGTTGATGCCGATATCGGGGTGCGCCAGGCTGAACCGGTTGATGACGTCGGGCAGAATGGAGGTGCGCGCCAGCGGCATGCTGCCCATGACGATCTTGCCCACCTCGCGAAACTGCAGGGCGCTGATCTCGTAATATCCCTGTTCGATCTCGGCAATGCCGAGTTTGGCGGCCCGGGCGAGTATTTCGGCGGCCCGGGTCGGGGTGATGCCGGAACGCGCCTTTTCGAATAATGTGATACCCAGCAGGTGTTCGAGTTCGCGGGCGGCTCGGTGCAGGGAAGACTGCGACAGTTCCAGGTGGCGGCTGGCGACGCTGAAACTGTGGCTTTCGGTGACGGCGACCAGCGCCCGCAGTTGAGTGGTGCTCAGCAACGGCAGCAGCTGGGCCGGGCTGCCGCTCTGGCTCTGGCTGCTTTTCAGTGCGGCCCTGATGCCGCGCTCCAGATAGTTCATGCAACGGCGCACACGGTTGTACCAGGCCTCGCCGGACGGGGTCGGGAACATGCCGTTGGAGTGGCGCTCGAACAGCTCGGTTTCCAGCAGGGTTTCCAGTTTTCCTATCGCTTGGGTGATCGCCGGCTGGGACAGGAACACCCGCGGGGCCGCCTTGCTGATGCTGCGGCATTTGGCGACTTCCATGAACACGCGCAGGTGTCTCAGGTTGGGCATGGCAAATGGCATGGCGGCTCCGAAATACGGGTGAGTCGAACGGTTCGTTCGCAAAAATCAATAGTATTGCGGCTAAATTGAAATAGCCAGTCCCCAGGTGCATGCGAATACTAGGGGCACTTTATTCAGCCACATAACGCTATCAAAGGTGCCTGAGATGATTATCGATTGCCATGGTCACTACACCACCACGCCGCCGCAGGTAGGTGAGTACCGCGAGAAACAGAAAGAAGCTGTTGCCAAGGACCCCAAGTTCATCGGTGAAAAGGGCCAGATCATCATCAGTGATGACGAAATCCGTGAAACCATCGAGAAGAACCAGCTGCGTCTGCAGCAGGAACGTGGTACCGACATGACCATCTTCTCGCCGCGTGCCAGCTGGATGGGCCATCACATCGGTAACGAGCATACCAGCCAGTTCTGGACCGAACACCAGAACGACCTGATCCGTCGCGTCTGCGACCTGTTCCCGAAAAACTTTGCCCCCGTTGCGCAGCTGCCACAGTCTCCGGGCGTGGATCCGGCCAAATCCGTGCCGGAAATCGTGCGTACCGTCGAAGAGATGGGCTTCATCGGCATCAACCTGAACCCGGACCCCAGCGGCGGTCACTGGAACGGTTCTTCCCTGGCGGATCGCTCCTTCTACCCGATCTACGAAAAAATGGTCGAGTACGATATCCCGGCGATGGTGCACGTCAGCGCCGCTTGCAACGACTGCTTCCACACTACCGGTTCTCACTACCTGGGTGCCGACACCACCGGCTTCCAGCAGCTGATGATGTCCGACGTGTTCAAGGATTTCCCTGAGCTGAAGATCATCATCCCGCACGGCGGCGGTGCCGTACCCTACCACTGGGGTCGCTTCCGTGGCATGGCGCTGGACAAAGGCTTCGAGCTGGAAGAGCGGGTACTGAACAACATCTACTTCGACACCTGCGTGTATCACCAGCGCGGTATCGACCTGCTGCTGGACATCGTGCCGACCAAGAACATCCTGTTCGCCTCCGAAATGATCGGCGCCGTGCGCGGTATCGACCCGGAAACCGGCCACTACTTCGATGACACCAAGCGTTACATCGACGGCAATACTGCGCTGAGTGCCGAGCAGAAGCAGGATATCTTCGAGCACAACACCCGTCGCGTGTTCAGCCGCCTGAACATCCCGGCCTGAGTGAGGAGTAGATCATGAGAGAGAACGTAGTCGTTCAACATATCGAACGTGCCGACCAGGCCGTGATCGACGGTCTGGCCGAATGTGGCGTGGCCACCATCCACGAAGCTCAGGGCCGTGTTGGCCTGCTGGCGCACTACATGCGTCCGATCCAGCAGGACGTGGCCGTGGCCGGTTCTGCGGTGACCATCTCCGGCGCCGCCGGCGACAACTGGATGATGCACGTGGCGATCGAGCAGTGCCAGAAGGGTGACATGATGGTGTTCGCACCGACTTCACCGTCCCTGCACGGCTTCTTCGGTGACCTGCTGGCAACCTCTGCCCAGTCCCGTGGCGTGGTCGGTCTGATCATCGATGGCGGCGTGCGTGATACCCGCGATCTGCGTCAGATGAACTTCCCGGTATGGTCCAAGGCCGTATTTGCCGAAGGCACCATCAAGGAGACCCTGGGCTCGGTCAACGTGCCGCTGGTGTGCGCCGATGAGCTGGTCAACCCGGGCGACGTGATCGTGGCCGATGACGACGGTGTGGTGGTGGTTCGTCGTGAACACGCTGCCGCGGTGCTGGAAAAAGCCCGGGCTCGTATGGCGCTGGAAGAAGAAAAGCGCGTGCGCATGGCCAACGGCGAACTGGGCCTGGATATCTACAACATGCGTCCGCGCCTGGAAGAGAAGGGCCTGAAGTATGTCTGATGGCGTTCGCTGCATGTGGATGCGCGGCGGTACCTCTAAGGGGGGGTATTTCCTCGCGTCTGACCTGCCGGCCGATACCGCCGAACGCGACGCCTTTCTGCTGCGGGTCATGGGTTCGCCCGACCCGCGTCAGATCGACGGCATGGGCGCCGCCGACCCACTGACCTCCAAGGTTGCGGTGGTCAAGCCGTCCAGCCGTGAAGAGGCCGATGTGGACTACCTGTTCCTGCAGGTGTTCGTCGACCAGGCGATCGTCACCGATGCGCAGAACTGCGGCAACATCCTTGCCGGCGTCGGTCCCTTCGCCATCGAGCGCGGCCTGGTGGCAGCGCAGGATGGCGAGACCGAAGTGCGCATCTTTATGGAGAATACCGGCCAGATCGCCCGTGCCCGCGTCAGCACGCCTGACGGCAAGGTCAGCTATGTGGGCGAGGCCCGTATCGATGGCGTGCCCGGCAGTTCGGCGGCGCTGCCGATCACCTTCGAGGATACCGCCGGCTCCAGCTGTGGCGCGCTCTTGCCCACCGGCAATGCCGTCGACACCATTGACGGCGTCGAGGTGACCCTTATCGACAACGGCATGCCGGTCGTGGTGATGCGTGCTGAAGACATGGGCATCACCGGTACCGAGTCACGCGAGGAGCTCGAAGCCAATACCGCGTTGCGCGAGAAGCTGGAAGCCATTCGCCTTAAAGCCGGTCCGCTGATGAACCTGGGCGATGTCAGCGAGAAGTCGGTGCCGAAGATGAGCATGGTAAGCCGGACAGCCAATGGCGGCGCCCTGTCGACCCGGACCTTCATCCCGCACCGCTGTCACGCCTCCATCGGTGTGCTGGGCGCGGTCAGCGTAGCGACGGCCGCCGTGCTGCCCGGTTCCCCGGCTGCAGCGGTAGCCGAGATTCCGGCCGGCGAACGCAAGACCCTGTCGGTCGAGCATCCGATCGGCGAAATGAGTGTGATACTGGATATGGATGCCGAAGGTCAGGTGACCTCCGCCGCCATCCTCAGAACGGCGCGTAAGCTGTTTGACGGCGAAGTGTTCACCCACAACAACTGATTCAACAGGTGTACCGAAATGATGGATCCTGATTACCTGCCTTTCCACGCCAACCCGAGCAAGCCTGAATTCAAGGCGCCGGAAGGTGCCGTGGATGCTCACTGTCATGTATTTGGTCCGGCGGCCAAGTTCCCGTACCACCCCAAGCGCAAATACACCCCCTGTGACGCGGCCAAGGAAAAACTGTTCGAACTGCGTGACTACCTGGGCTTCTCCCGCAACGTGATCGTGCAGGCCTCCTGCCACGGTACCGATAACGCAGCCCTGATCGATGCGCTGGAAAGCGCCGGTGAGCTGGCGCGTGGCGTGGCCGTGGTTGATCCCGCCATCACCGAAGAGGAACTCAAGGCGATGGATGAAGCCGGTGTGCGCGCCGTGCGTTTCAACTTCGTCAAGCGTCTGGTCGATACCACGCCGAAAGAGGTGTTCCTGTCGATTGCCGAGAAGATCAAGCCGCTGGGCTGGCACATCGTGGTCTACTTCGAAGCGCCGGACCTGGAAGAGCTGATCCCCTTCCTGAATGAACTGGACACCACCATCGTGGTCGACCATATGGGCCGTCCCGATGTCACCAAGGGTGTTGAGCACGCGGACTTCCAGCGTTTCATCGACTTCATGGCCAGCAACGACAAGGTGTGGGTCAAGACCACCTGTCCCGAGCGCCTGACCCAGACGCCGCCGGATTACAGCGATGTGGTACCGTTCATGAAGGCTCTGGTGGAGAAATTCCCGGATCGTTGCCTCTGGGGTACCGACTGGCCGCACCCGAACATGAAGTCGCACACACCGGATGACGGCAAGCTGGTGGATGTGATCCCGCAGATCGCAACCACCGCCGAGCTGCAGCAGAAGCTGCTGGTCGACAACCCGATGCGCCTCTACTGGGAGCGTTGAGGTTTATCCACCGTTCTTCGCTGGCTGTCTGGCTGGCAACGCTCGCCCGCCCGGGTCAGCCCGGGCGCTTGTACATCATAAGCGTCATGCATGTCTGACCCCGTTTCAGCTGATTCCACTGCGGTGACAGTTAACGATAACCGGGCTGGCGCATATCCCCCAACAGGAGGGTACAACAATGACTGATTACAAAATGAAGCCGGTTGAAGGCACTGTTCATTTCGATGGTGCTCAGTCGACCAAGGGTTTCAACTTCAACAAGATGTGTTTCTCGTTCAACAACGAAGAAGCACGTCAGGCGTTTCTGGCCGATCCGGAAGCCTACATGACGAAGTTCAAGCTTCCTGAAGAGTTCAAGCAGGCTCTGCGTGACAAGGACCTGAACAAGCTGCTCGAACTGGGTGGCAGCATCTACTACATGGCGAAACTGGCCGGCATCTTTGGCTGGAACATGCAGGTGATCGGTGGCATGCAGTCCGGTCGCACTACCGAAGAGTTCCAGGCATATCTCGACAGTCAGGGCAGGGGGAAAACATCCAATGGCTAAAATAATCGGTGGTATTACCACATCTCACATTCCTGCCATCGGTGTTGCCATCGACAAGGGTCTGGAAGACACCCCTTATTACCGTGATCTGTTCGCTATCTACCCGCCGATCCGCGAGTGGCTGAACGAAGAGAAGCCGGACATCGCCGTGCTGTTCTACAACGACCACGGTCTGGAAATGTGGCTGGACAAGAAGCCGACCTTCGCGATTGGTTGTGCACCCGAGTATGAAAACGCTGATGAAGGCTGGGGCATCAAGCCGATTCCACCGGTGACCGGTGAAACCGAACTGAGCTGGCACATCGTCAACCACCTGATCGAGAATGACTTTGATCCGACCGTGTGTCAGGAGATCAAAGTGGATCACGGTGCGACCGTACCCATGACCCTGCTGTGGCCGAACCACAGCTATCAGGGGATCAAGGTGATTCCTGTGGCGATCAACTGTGAACGTCACCCGATGCCCAAGCCAAGCCGCAGCTATGCCTTTGGTAAAGCAATTGGTGATGCCATCCGTTGCTGGGATCAGGATGCCAAGGTGGTGGTGCTGGGTACCGGTGGTCTGTCTCATCAGCTGGACGGCCAGCGTGCCGGTATTCTGAATCCTGATTTCGACAACTACTGCATGGACAAGCTGGTTTCTGATCCTCAGGAGCTGTGCAAATTCAGCAACGTAGAGCTGATCGAAAAGGGCGGCGCACAGATGGTGGAATTAGCCATGTGGCTGGCCATGCGCGGTGCGCTGGGCGAAGGTATTCCAGAGGAGCGTCTGCGTAACTATGTAGCGCCGATCTCCAATACCGGCGTTGGCGTGCAGCTGCTGATTCCGAAGGACTAAGCGTCTACATCTAGTAGGTCAGACCTGTTCTCTCAGTCTCCCTCTTATTACAGGTCTTTTGCCCCGGCTGGTCCGGGGCTTTTTTATGGCTTTTGGGCACTGAACCGGCAGTAGGGCAGTGCTGTCAGGCGGTGTCGCGCCAATGCCGCCGGAGCCAATAAGCCCCTTTTCGTTCTCTCGTCCTGTTGTCGGCAAGACGCCTGCTCCGAGTCCTGGACCAGATTGTCATGGATATTGGCCAGCAGGGCATTCGTGCGTCCTGTTTGGGCCGACGTCAGGCCCTTGACGCTGTGCTTGAACAGCCGGCTCACCAAGTTGCGAATCTCTTCCAATCGATCCAGTCCCTTCTATTTCTGATGTGGTTTTTGATTTCATTCCTTTCGGTTTTTGTCTTGGTTTCGTGATTTCTTCTAGGTTTTCTTCATGGGGCTGTGTTTTACCTGATTGTGGCTTGCTGAGTTTGTGCAGTAGCGAGCGGGCGGTTTTCATGCTGGTGGCTCCGGGTGCTAAAATAGCGCTCCAATGTGTAAACAAGGGCCGCCGAGTCGAATCGTTGGCCCTTTTTCATTGGTCAGACGTGTTTATGCAATATCGGCATCTGGAGCTGTGGAGACGACATGCATCGAATTGAAATACGAGAAGCCCGGGTTGAAGACGCGGCTCTGATTCTGCGATTCATCAAGGAGCTGGCCGAGTACGAAAAAGAACCCCAGGCGGTTGTGGCCACAGAGGCCAGCATAGAAACCAGCATTTTTGGTGCCAACTCCACCGTCGATGCCGTCATCTGCCTGATCAATGACGAGCCGGTGGGGTTTGCCGTCTATTTTTATAACTACTCCACTTGGATGGGACGTAACGGCATGTACCTTGAGGATCTGTACGTGTCTCCGGAATACCGCTCCTTCGGTGCCGGCAAGGCGATCCTGAAACACCTGGCCAACATCGCCGTATCCAGGGGATGTGGTCGGTTCGAATGGTCCGTGCTGGACTGGAACGAGCCGGCGATCCAGTTCTATGAATCCATCGGCGCACGCCCCATGGAGGGCTGGACGGTATACCGCCTGAGCGGCGAGGAGCTGGTCGCGCTCGCCGAAGCTTGATGCTTCGGTCGAACGAATGGAAATGTGCCGGTGATATCAACTCCGTTGACCGGCGCCGGTTGTGCTTGAAAAGTCCAAAGGATGACGCTGTTCTCCTTTGGTTGTACAATCGGCCGTTTAATTTTTCTGATGGTCGCCTGTTCGATCGAGTTGAACCCATGACCGAAAAAAATACCGCCCTAGAATTAATCGATATTCATAAGTCCTACGGTTCTCTGGAAGTGCTCAAGGGCGTCTCCCTGAGTGCTCGTGATGGTGAAGTGATATCGATCCTGGGCTCGAGTGGTTCCGGCAAGAGTACGCTGCTGCGTTGCATCAACCTGCTGGAACGCCCCAGTTGTGGACAGATCCGGGTTGCTGGCGAAGAGCTGGAGCTGGTGCCGGGCAAGGATGGCGACCTGCGCGCCGCCAATATCCGCCAGCTTGAGCGCATGCGTTCACGCATCGGCTTCGTGTTCCAGAACTTCAATCTCTGGCCGCATAAATCCATTCTCGAGAATATCATCGAAGCGCCGACCCAGGTGCTCAAGCAGTCCCGCGATCAGGCGATCAGCCGCGCCGAGGAACTGCTTGATCGGGTTGGCTTGCTGAACAAGCGTGATGCCTTCCCGACCAACCTGTCGGGTGGCCAACAGCAGCGTGTCGCCATCGCCCGTGCACTGGCGATGGATCCCCAGGTGCTGCTGTTCGATGAACCGACTTCTGCACTGGACCCGGAACTGGTCAACGAGGTGTTGGCCGTGATGCGTTCGCTGGCAGAGGAAGGTCGCACTATGCTGATTGTGACCCATGAGATGCGTTTTGCGCGCGAGGTGTCCAGTCAGGTGGTTTTCCTGCATCAGGGACAGATAGAGGAATCCGGTACCCCGGAAGAAGTTTTCGACCGTCCGCGTTCACAGCGGGTGCGTGACTTCATGGCCAGCCACGCCTGAATGACCTCACGAGGGTCTGATTTGGCCGCTTACCTCCCATAAACAGAATTGGTACAACGCTATGAAAATTGGAAAAATTCTGCAGGCCGCCGCGCTGACGGCCCTGACTGTCCTGAGCAGCTCCGCTGCGCTGGCGGGTGACAAGGTTCGCATCGCCACCGAAGGGGCCTATGCACCCTTCAACGGTATTAATGAGCAGGGTGAACTGATCGGCTTCGATGTCGAGATCGCCAAAGCACTCTGTACGCAAATGCAGGCCGAGTGCGAAATCGTGGCGCAGGACTGGGACGGTATTATTCCGGGCCTGATGAGTCGCAAGTACGACGCCATCATCGCCTCCATGTCGATTACCAAGGAACGTCTGCGTGTGGTGGACTTCACCGAGCGCTACTACTCCAACGTGCTGGCATTCGTCGCGCCCAAGGGCAAGGCGCTGGATACCACTGAAGCGGGCCTCAAGGGGCTGACCATCGGTGCCCAGCGTGCCACCCGCTCCGGTCAGTACCTGGAGGACAAGCTGTCTGAACTGGTCAATGTCAAACTCTATGGCACTCAAAGCGAAGCCTATCTGGATATGGCCAACGGTCGTCTGGATGCCATGTTGTCCGACAAGTTCCCGGCCTACGACTGGCTGCAAACGGCTGATGGCGAAGGTTTCGAGTTCAAGGGCGAAGACATCGATATCAATGATGAGATCGGCATTGCCGTGCGCAAGCGTGATCCGCTGAAGGAAAAACTCAACGCGGCGATCAAGGCGATCGTTGAAAACGGTACCTACGCCGAGATCAACGCGCGTTACTTCCCGTTCTCCATCTACTGACAACAGCCCGGGGCCGGCTGTCGTTGGCCCCGCAAGCGGATACTCTGATTAATGGATCTACTCGGTTTTGGTGATCTGCTGCTGTCCGGTACCTGGGTGACGGTCAAGCTGGCACTGACCAGTCTTGTCTTTGGCCTGATTCTGGGCCTTATCGGTGCCACAGCGAAGCTGTCCCGTTTCTGGCCGGCCCGTGCGCTGGCGACTCTTTATACCACCCTCATTCGGGGGATCCCCGAACTGCTGTTGGTGCTGACCATCTACTTCGGCGGCTCGATGGTATTGATGGCGCTTGCCGAGCAGTTCGGTTACACCGACTATATCGAGATCAGCGCCTTTGCCGCCGGTGTCGCGGCGTTGTCGATCGCCTTCGGGGCCTATTCGACCGAGGTGTTCCGTGGCGCCATCCAGGCAATTCCCAAGGGGCAGTGGGAGTCGGCGCAGGCACTGGGCATGACGCCGCTGAAAACCTTCTTCCGCATCATTCTGCCGCAGGTCTGGCGTCTGGCACTGCCGGGACTCGGCAATCTGTTCCAGGTATTGCTCAAGGATACCGCGCTGGTGTCCGTCGTGGGCCTGAATGACCTGATGCGCCAGGCCTACGTGGCCACCGGTTCCACCAACCAGCCGTTTACCTTCTACATGGCGGCGGCCCTGATCTATCTGGGTCTGACCGTGCTGTCGACAGGCATGACCGCCTGGCTGGAACGCCGGGCGAACCCGGCCGAGAGGAGGGCAGCGGCATGAACTGGGACTGGAGCGTAATCGTTGACTACTTCCCGCGTCTGATTGATGGCGTCTGGGTGACCCTGGAGCTGGTGTTCCTGTCCGGGCTGCTCGGCATTGTGCTGGCCGTGCCGCTGGCGCTGATGCGTGCGTCGCACAACCCCTGGTTGCGGGCGCTGCCGTTTGGCTACATTTTTTTCTTCCGTGGTACGCCGCTGCTGGTGCAGATCTTCCTGATTTACTACGGTGCCTCCCAGTTCGAGGCGGTGCGTGAATCGGTGCTCTGGCCGATTCTGAAAGAGCCCTACTGGTGCGCCATCATCGCCTTTACGCTGAATACGGCCGCCTATTCGGCGGAACTGATTCGTGGCGCCATCCATGCGATCCCGAAAGGGGAGCTGGAGGCGGCCGACGCCTACGGTATGAGCAAGCCGATGAAGATCCGTCGCATCGTGCTGCCGCGCGCCTTCGGTATCGTGCTGCCGGCCTATGGCAACGAGCTGATCCTGATGCTCAAGAGCAGCTCTCTGGCTTCCACCATCACGCTGCTCGATATCACCGGCGCGGCCCGCACCATCATCGCCCGCACTTATACACCGCTGGAGATCTTCGTGGCGGCCGGCGTGCTCTATCTGGTCATTTCCGCAGTGATGATCGGTGGCTTCCGCCTGCTGGAGAAGCGGCTCAACCGGCATCAGCATTACAAGATGCCGGCTGAGCTGAAAGCGGTTGATCCCCGGTTGGACGACTGACGGCGATACCGGCGCCTCCAGGCGAGGTGGCCGGTGTCCTTCAGACCGTTAATCAAATCGATCGTCCATGAGGCCTGGCGCTAGCGGCCGACCGGGCCGCGGCAATATCCGCACGCGCATGACGCACCACACTGATACCCGCTGTGATCGCCAGCGTGCCCATAATGCCCGCCACGACCAGGTCGGGCCAGGCGGAACCTGTGCCGAAGACGCCCGCTGCCGCGATCATGACGGCGATATTGCCGATCGCATCGTTGCGGCTGCAGAGCCAGACCGAGCGCATGTCGGCATCGCCGGACCTGAACCGGAACAGGGTGATGGCCACGCTGACATTGGCCACCAGGGCCAGCAGACCGACGCTGCCCATGGTGATCGCTTCAGGCGTGGTGCCTGTCTGCAGCAGCCAAAGGCCGCGTGCCCAGACGATGGCGCCGAAAACGGCCATGGTCAGCCCCTTGATCAGCGCAGAGTAGCCGCGCCAGACCATCCCCATGGACAGTACCGTCAGGGATAGGATGTAGTTGGCGCTGTCGCCGAGAAAGTCGATCGCATCCGCAAGCAGCGAGACCGATCCGGATTGCAGGCTGGCAACGCCTTCGACCAGGAACATGGCCAGGTTGACCCAAAGGGCAAACCAGAGTGCCTTGCGAAAGCTCGGGTTGGGGGTGTTGGGCTCGGGTCCGGAACAGCTGCACGCCATGTTGAGGTCTCCTTGTTATTGAAGCGGTTGGTGATGGCTTCATTGAAAACCCTGTGGCTACTACAGAGTCAACCGCAGTTGTTTACTGACTTAACCCTTACTGCGGTCCGCGCCGTGAATGCCGGGAACATGGCTGCCAGCGGCATGGGGCGGCTCCTCCTGGGCGGAATGCAGGCCTGCAAGAATGCCGCACTCCTTTATGGTTTTGCCTGATGTGCAGGCGGACTGAAGCAGAACCAGCGTCTGTTCCAGTTGTTTGAGTTCCTGCAGCCGTTCACGCACATGTTGCAAATGATGAGCTACCAGCGCGTCCACATCACTGCAGTCGGCTTCCTGCTCTTCACCCAGGCTGATCAGCCGGCGAATCTCGTCCTGGGACATATCCAGGCTGCGACAGCGCCGGATGAACAGCAGGCGCTCCAGGTGGGCGTCGTTATAGCGGCGATAGCCGTTGCTGGTGCGCATGGGCGCGTGCAGCAGTGCCACTTTTTCGTAATAGCGAATGGTATCCACAGGGATGCCCGTCAGTTCAGCGATCTTACCGATCTTCATGTTGCTCCGGCTCCGGTTCCTGTCTTCAGCTTGACTCGACACTCCATAGGGGAAATGCCCGGTCTGGGTATCAGCTTGTCTGATTGTATGCGAACAGCAGCGTCCCGGTGGAATGATGAGTAACGCTGGTTCAAACCGGCCGGTCGAGTGGAGCTATTGGGACCAGGCATCTATCATGCAGGCACACACCCAAACGTCAGCAGGGAGGCTGTTCATTAACAGGTAGATATTTTTACCCTTGGGAGTCGGCGCTCGCACGCCCAAGAGTCCCGGCACAGAGGTATGGTGATGGAGAAGTCGTTATCTGCAACCTTGCTGATATGCATTGTCTACCTGATATTTTCGGGGTTATGGATACGCTATTCGGATATGGCGGTGGAAGCCATGTTCGACACCCCCAGGACATAACCCGCTTTCAGACCTTGAAAGGCTGGTTCTTTGTGCTTATCACGTCCCTGCTGTTGTTTATCCAGGTGTGGCAAAACTATCGCAAGGTTGAGCGTGCCTTCCAGCTTGATGGCCTGACGGGCCTGCTGAGTCATCACATGTTCAATATTCAGCTGGAACGTCGGCTGGCGATGCTGGGGAGCGCGCAGAAGCTGGTGGTGGGCTATCTGGATATCAACCGGTTCAAGGAACTGAACCGGGCGGTCGGCTTCGAGTATGCCGACCAGTTTCTGCTCCAGTTGGGGCGGGCAATTGAAAATGCTTCCCCGCATGTCATCATCGTCGGCCGTTTGCCCCCCGATCAGTTTGCCATGGCGCTGGAACTCAATTCGGCGGACGATATCGACGAATATGTGCGCGGCTGTCAGCTGTTGTTCGATCGAACGGCCTGCAAGATGGGGCTCGATGCCTCCTGTTCGATGGGGGTCTCGGTCTATCCGGATGATGGCGCGAATGCCCAAGCGGTCAGCGAAGTCGAGGTCCTGATCCGTTGGTATCTCCCGGTCAAGGGCTACATCTCGCCGGCCGAATTTATTCCCCTCGCGGAGGAGAACGGCTTGTCGACCGTGATCACCCGAATAGTAGTGGAGCGTGCCGCAAGCGAACTGGAGCAAAGCGGCCTGTTGGGCAGCCGGATTCAGCATGTCGCGATCATTGCCATGGCCAATTCGTTCCAAATCAACGTGGTTGCCGAGGGCGTGGAAACCGAGGCCCAGCTGGGGTTCCTGAAAACGATGGGGGGCAGGGAGGTGCAGGGGTATCTGCTGGGCGTCCCCATGGCCATCGCCACCTTGCGGGAGCATCTGGCCGAGAAGCTACCCGACCAGAATAACTGAAACCCGCCACCTCCCCGATTGTGTTATCAATGCTGGCCGATCATGGCCTGTGCCAGCCGCTCATGGCTGCGTAGACGGTGCTGGTAGTCGTGGGTCACGGTGACTATCCCCACTTCATCGGACTGGTACTGGTCCGCTACCTTGCTGATCTGGTCGGCACACTCCGCTGCGGAGCTCAGCACCATCGAGTTCAGCACCGCATCGAAGAAGGCCTGGTCGGATGGCACCAGCTGCGTTGTCAGGCGCAGGGCCTCGTCGGGGCTTTTCACCACCTCACGAATACCCTGGCGGAACGCCTTTACCTTCCAGTACACCGCCGGGGCGGCCAGGTACTCTGCTTCCTCGCGGCTGTCGGCACCGAGGGAGGTGATGCTGGATTCGGTACAGGGCAGAGTCGACACATCCGGCTTCGGCCATAAGCGTAGCCGCCGCTTTTTCTGTTACACTTTGCATCCCTTCTTCCAACCACAGGCACAGCATGTCCCGGCGGCCCGACCTGCTCAACGCGCCCATACGCCAGACCCTGGTGCGCATGACGATTCCGATGATGTTCGGTATCGTCAGTCTGATGCTGTTCAACCTGGCCGATATCTGGTTCGTCGCTCAGCTCGGTACCGAACCGATGGCGGCGCTGGCCTTTACTTTTCCGGTCTCCTTTTCCGTGGTCAGTCTGGCAATCGGGTTGGGTATCGGCACCTCGGCGACCCTGGCGCGGCTGATCGGCAGCGGCAATGGCGGCGGCGAGAAGGCGGCGCGTCTGGCGACGGACAACCTGTTGCTGACGGTGCTGTTGATGGTGACGGTTGGCTTTGCCGGTATGCATTTCGCCGATCCGGTCTTCCGGCTGATGGGCGCAGATCCCGGGCTGATGCCGCTGATCGATGCCTACATGGAGGTCTGGTTTGCCGGCTCGGTGTTCCTGGTATTGAACATGGTGTGCAACAGCACCTTCAGGGCCTCGGGGGATACCCGCCTGTCGGCGTCGGTGATGCTGATCTCCTCGCTGCTCAACATTATCCTCGATCCGCTGCTGATCTTTGGCTGGGGACCGGTCCCGGCGCTGGGCATTCGTGGCGCGGCCCTGGCCAGTGTGCTGTCCTGGTCGATCACCACCCTGCTGGCCCTGCACCTGCTCTACCATCGCAAGGGGATGCTGCTGCTGGCGCTGCCGGAGCCGCGTGAGATGCTGGGCCACTGGCGCAAGGTGCTGTCGATCAGTCTGCCGGCGGCACTGTCCAACATGATGACCCCGCTGGCCAACGGTATCCTGACTGCGCTGGTCGCGGTGCATGGTGCCGAAGCCGTGGCGGCGTTTGGTGCCGGCGCCCGTATCGAGTCCCTGTCGCTGCTGGTCTGTCTGGCGTTGTCGATGACCCTGCCGCCGTTCATCAGCCAGAACTATGGCGCGCTCAGGGTCGAGCGGGTCAGGGCGGCCTATCGCGGTGCGATCCGCTTTGCGCTGGCCTGGCAGTCGCTGACCTTTGCCGCGCTGGTGCTGGCCTCCGGCAGCATTGCCAAACTGTTCAGCACGGACCCGGAAGTGGCGCGGTGGCTGCAGATGTGGATGCTGATCGTGCCGGCTGGCTTTGGCTTCCAGGCGATCACTTTCCTCAGTGCCTCCTCCTTCAATGCGCTGCATCAGCCGATGCGGGCGATGCGCATCAGCCTGTTCCGCCTGTTCCTGATGTACGTGCCGCTGGGCTGGCTGGGCAACCATTTCTTCGGTCTGACCGGCATGTTCTCCGCGCTGGTGCTGGCCAATGCGATCACCGCCGTCGTAGCCTCCACCTGGGTCAAACGTTACCTGAAAACGCTGGTAACCGAGTCCGGCGCCTTGCCTGCGTCCTGAGTATCAGGGCTTTCCCTTATTTACCAAAGTCATACTTCTGCAATAGTTTAAATGGACTATGATCAATGCAGTTACGCCGTGAAGTTAACGCGTTGACTGACACAATAACGAATCGTACTCAAAGCCTGACGGCCCCCATTCTGTCCAAATGACCAGCATAAGGTCAGGGGAATGGAGCAGGCTTCAAACATGGAAAGGGAAGCGAAACATGAGCAAACGAGTAGCATTGGTCACCGGCGGCACCGGTGGTTTGGGTGAAGCGATCTGCCGCAAGCTGGTCGATGCCGGTTTTCACGTCGTTGCCGGGTACAACAGCGGTGGTAATCATGACAAGGCCAAGGCATGGCAGGAAAAACAGCGTGAGGCCGGATATGACATCGACGTGGCTTACGGCGACGTTACCGACGAAGACTCCTGCGCCGCCTGCATCGCCACCGTCAAGGAACTGACCGGTCGCGACGTGGACGTATTGGTCAACAACGCCGGTATCACCCGTGATGGCCAGTTCAAGAAGATGAGCTGGGATCAGTGGAATGATGTCCTCAGCGCCAACCTGGACTCCATGTTCCACATGACCCGTCTGGTGATCAACCCGATGATCGATCAGGGCTTCGGCCGCGTGATCAACATCTCCTCCGTCAACGCGCAGAAAGGCCAGTTCGGCCAGACCAACTACTCGGCCGCCAAGGCCGGTATCCACGGCTTCACCAAGGCGCTGGCTCAGGAAGTGGCCGCCAAGGGCGTTACCGTCAACACCGTATCACCGGGTTACGTGATGACGCCGATGGTCGCCAAGATCGATGATGCGGTGCTGGAAAAAATTGCCAAGTCCATCCCGGTGGGTCGCCTGGGCGAACCGGATGAGATCGGTCGTATCGTGACTTTCCTGGCCGAAGACGAATCCGCCTACATCACCGGTGCCGACTTCTCCATCAATGGTGGTCTACACATGTTCTGATCTCCTCCGGAGAGCGGAAAACTATAGGGGCTGCCGTTCGGCGGCCCTTTTTGATTGTGGCAGCCCGCTCTGCGGGTGATTGGTTCGGCGCCTGTTCCTTCGCGCGCGGAGCGCGCTCCCACAATGGAGGAGGCTTCCCCAGAGTCAGGGGTTCCCTCAATGGAGGAGGCTTTCTCAGAGTCAGGGTGGCCCCCAAGGGAAGAGGCTTCCCAGAGTCAGGGGTTCCCACGGTAACGGGGTAGACCTGACCCTGCCTGTGGGAGCCCGCTCCGCGGGCGATATGCCCTGTGCAGCACCAGTCGCTTGCAGAGCAAGCCCACGCAACCAGCACTCCTGCGACGAACAACGAACAATCACTTGACCCTGTACCTTACTTCAGGGTTTATCATTCAGTTATCAAAAACCCACGCCAAACGTATTCAAGAGGTGTGTGATGGCTGTTTACCAATTTGCACTGCATAACGTGCGCTGCGCCGGTTGTGTGCGCAGTGTGGAAAAATCCCTGCGTCAAACCGAAGGCATTGACGACTTCGCGATCAACTTTGCCGACCGAACCGCCTCGGTGCAGACCGACGCTGATCCCGACATCGTGATCCAGGCGGTAGAAGCGGCGGGCTATGGCGCTTCGCTGATGCAGGATCAGGACGACTATGATCAGCGTGCCGAGCAGGAGCGCCGGGCGTTCAGAACCACGCTGCGCAAGAGTCTGGTGGCGCTGGTGGTGGGGGCGGCGCTGATGCTGGCGATGCTGGTCGGCTGGATGCCCGACCTGCATACCGGCAGCGGCATGCTGCAGGGCGTGGTCATGGGCGTGATTACGCTGGCGATCATGGCCTACAGTGCCGGTCATATCTATAAGGGCGCCTGGCAGGGGCTGTTCCGTGGCGACCTGAACATGGATACCCTGATCGCGCTGGGGACCGGCACCGCCTGGGTCTATTCCACCGGGCTGCTGCTGACGACGGCCGTGGCACCGGGCATGCTGCCGGACGCGGCGATGCACCTCTATTATGAAGCGGCGGTGATGATCCTGGGCTTCATCCTGTTGGGACAGGCGCTGGAGAGCCGTGCGCGCGGCAACACCAACGATGCCCTGCGCAAGCTGCTCGACCTGCAGCCGCGTGAGGCCTTGCGTATCCGTGATGGCGAAAGCAAGTCGGTGCCGGTTGCGATGCTGCTGCCGGGGGATCGGGTGCGTATTCGCCCCGGCGAGCGAGTGCCGGTGGATGGCGTGGTGATCGAGGGTAGCAGTCATCTTGATGAGTCGATGCTGACAGGTGAACCGCTACCTGTGAAGCGTGGTGCGGGTGAGCAGGTCACTGGGGGTACCGTCAATGGCCAGGGCAGCCTGTTGATCGAGGTCTCGGCGGTGGGCCAGAAAACCGTGTTGGCCCAGATCGTGGCGACGGTGCGCGAAGCGCAGAATGCCAAGCCGGCCCTGGGGCGTCTGGCCGATCGTATCGCGGCCGTATTCGTGCCGGTGGTGATCCTGATCGCGGTGCTGACCGCCGGGCTCTGGCTCTGGCTGGCGCCGGCTCCGGCCTGGCCCTATGCCATCGTCGCGGCGTTGACCGTACTGATCGTGGCCTGTCCCTGTGCGCTGGGGCTGGCGACGCCCATGTCGGTGATGGTGGGGGTTGGGCGCGCCGCCGAGGAGGGGGTGCTGATCCGTAATGGCGATGCGTTGCAGCAGGCGCAGGCGATCACGACACTGGTGGTGGACAAGACCGGCACCCTGACCGAAGGCAAGCCGGCCGTGGTAGCAGTGTACGCCGAAAGCGATGCCGAATGTTGGCTGCAGCTGGCGGCCAGCGTCGAGCAGCACTCGGAACACCCTCTGGCGCAGGCCGTGGTGAATGACGCCCGGGACCGAGGGCTGAAGCTGATCGACAGTAACGATTTCGATGCCACGGCGGGCAGTGGCGTCAGCGCCCGTGTTGAAGGGCAGCAGCTGTTACTGGGCAACCGGGACTGGATGCAGCAGCAAGCCGTGGATACCCGAGCCTTTGATGACAAGGCGGACGAGTTCAGCCGTGCCGGTCGTTCACTGGTCTGGATGGCGGTGGACGGACAGATGAAGCTGTTGCTGGCGATTGCCGATCCGTTGCGTGACGACAGTGCTGAAGCGGTGGCCCGGCTGCACCGTCAGGGGCTGGAGGTGGTGATGCTCTCCGGCGACAACGCTCAGACCGCCAACGCCATCGCGCAGGAAGCCGGGATAGACCGGGTGATCGCCGACGTCAAACCGGAGCAGAAGCAGGTGGTGATCCGTGATCTGCAGGCGGAAGGCAAAATCGTGGCGATGGTGGGTGATGGCATCAACGATGCCCCGGCGCTGGCGCAGGCGGATATCGGCTACGCCATGGGGTCGGGCACCGATGTGGCGATCAGTTCCGCCGATGTGACCCTGATGCGCTCCAGTCTGATGTCGGTGGTCGATGCGATCGGTGTGTCCCGGGCCACAGTGCGCAATATCAAGCAGAACCTTTTTGGCGCTTTCATCTATAACAGCCTGGCCATTCCGGTGGCCGCCGGCGTGCTTTATCCCTGGACCGGACTGCTGCTCAACCCGGCGATTGCGGGGGCGGCGATGGCGCTGTCTTCGGTGACTGTGGTTACCAATGCCCGGCGCCTGAAAGGGGTGAGGCTGACATAAAAAACACCTGTTTTAAGAATGTTATTAAAAAGCAACGCTGTTTTGCATAGAATATGAGGCCTTCCTTGTATATAGAAGGTAACCAGCCCATGTCGGGAATGAAGCTCAAAAGCAAGCTGCTGTTGTTGTCACTGTTGCCATTGGCACTGGTTGTAATGGCCATCATGCTGATTGTGCGCACTCAAATGGAATCCATGGGTGATATTGAAGTCCAGCGTATACGGGAGAGTATGCTGGCGACCAAGCAGGCGGAACTGAAAAATTATGTCGAACAGGCGGTAACGGCGGTCAAGCCGATTTACGCCCGCGAGGGGCTGAGCGCTGCCGAGCAGCAGCGTCAAGCGGTTGAGATTCTCAACGCCATGCGTTTTGGTCACGACGGCTATATCTTCGCCTTTGACCCCCAGGGAGTCACGCGGGTGCATGGTGCCAACCCCTCCATGATCGGCAAGGACCTCTCCGGCCTTCAGGATGCCAACGGGGTACGTCTGACCCAAGAGCTGGTCAAGAGCGGCCGCCAGGGGGGCGGGTTCGTCGAATATATCTGGAACAAGCCGCAACTGGGGCGTGATGCGCCCAAGCTCAGCTATGCCGCACCCTTGCCGGGAACGGACTGGGCCGTGGGCACCGGTTTCTATATCGATGATATCGATGCCGAAGTCGCCAAGGCTGAAGCGCTGATTCATGGCTCGATCAATAACACCCTGACCCTGATTGCGATCTCCTCACTGGTACTGCTGGGTGTTGTCAGTGCCATCAGCCTTGTGGCCTCAAGGCGCATGATCCGTCCGCTGCAGCAAACAGCGGCAGCCCTGCGTGACATCTCCCAAGGCGAAGGCGATCTGACGCGCCGCTTGCCGGTTGAGTCCAGTGACGAAGTGGGTGATGTGGCGCGCTGCTTCAATGATTTTGTCGAGAAGATTCAGCAGCTGGTCAAGGAAGTTCATACGGCGGTGAGTTCACTGAGCACTTCCACCGAATCGATGAAACAGGTGGTGACCCGTACGCATGAAGACGCGCACATGCAGAAGGGTGAAACCTCGCAGGCCGCAGCGGCTATCCACGAGATGGCTGCGGCGGTGCAGCAGGTTGCCGGCAGCGCTTCTCAGGCGGCGGAGGCCGCTCGTGAGGCGGACAGCGAGTCCGTCAATGGCCAGAGCGTGGTCGAGCAGACCATCGACTCGATTAACCGCCTGGCGGATGATGTCAATCGCTCGGCGGAAGTGATTGCCAGCCTGGATTCCGATGCCGACCAGATCGGCACCGTGATCAACGTGATCCGTGATATCGCCGAGCAGACCAACCTGTTGGCGCTGAACGCGGCGATCGAGGCGGCGCGAGCCGGTGAGCAGGGTCGAGGCTTCTCGGTCGTGGCGGATGAGGTCCGTACATTGGCAACCCGGACCCAGCAGAGCACCGACGAGATCCAGCGCATGATCGAAAGTCTGCAGAGCGGTGCCCGCCGCGCAGTGACCGAGATGCAGAGCTCCCAGGCGCAGAGCCAGGAAACCATCGTTCAGGCCGATACCGCGCGCAGCTCGCTGCAGCAGATTACCCACTCGGTCAGCACCATCACCGAGATGAATACCCAGATCGCCAGCGCTGCCGAGCAGCAAACGGCGGTGGCCGACGAGATCAGCCAAAGCGTTCAGCAGATCGCCGACATTGCTGACAAGGCGACGCAAAACGCGGAAGAGCTGGCCGGCACCACAACGCGGATGAGCGAGCTGGAGCGTCAGTTGAGCCAGCTGGTGTCTCGCTTCAGGATCTGAGGCTGACGCCATTACCGATCCCCCCTGGTTGAACCAGCCCTGCCCGGACTGCGTAACAGCCAAGGGGGATTTTTTATGGGTAAATGGTTGAGCGTCTTTTTTCCTGGGCTGCCCTTGTCGGGTCTGCTGGCGGCCTACCGGGGATTGCCTACGGCGGCAGCTTATGGCGCCAGTAAAGCCGCTCTGGTCAATGCCTGCGAAGCGTTGCAGGTTGAGCTGAGTGGCACAGGGGTTCGTTTGCAAGTGATCAACCCCGGCTTTGTCAAAACGCCGCTGACCGATCGCAACGCGTTTGCCATGCCACAATTGATAACATCGGAAGAAGCTGCTGCGGCTCTGATCAAGGGGTTGCACAGCTGGCGATTTGAAGTTCGCCCCCCACGGGGTTTTGCCTGGATGCTGGCGCTCCTCCGGCGCTTGCCGTACCGTCTCTATTTCCGATGGGTGCAAAAAGGAACCGGATTTTGACCATCCACAACCCAGAACAGGCCCTGTATGACTACGCGCAGGCTTTTGCCCAGCTAACTCCAGAGCGCGTCGACGCCTTGTGTCAATGTGTCAGCGCCGACGTTCACTTTCGTGATCCATTCAATGACCTATATGGGCGTGAAGCCCTGCGCCACCTGCTGGCAGATATGTTTGAGCGTACCGGACGCCCGGCATTTGTCGTTGATGAGATCAGCTGGCAGGCAGAAAGGGGTGTTGGTTGGTTATGCTGGCATTTCAGTGCCCGGCTGCCAGTGATCGGACACCTTGCCGTAGAAGGGTGCAGCCGAATCAGTATCGATCAGAACGGTCTGATCACCGAACATCTGGATTACTGGGACAGTGCCCCCATCTATCTGAAGCTGCCGATTTTGGGGGCTCTGTTGCGTCGGATTCGCCAGCGAATATCGGTACAGTCGTAAATCGGAACAGGTATGTAAATGCTAACAATCAAGGGTTTAAAAGGCTAAAAGGAATTTGCTTTAGCTGGTTGGCACGTACGAAAACAGCGTCACAACACCCAGCTGAACACCCCAGTTTCTGACCCTGGCCTTGTTGATCAACACATTGCCTGGCTGCAGGTGCATCCAGTCATCAAACGCCACTTTCCAGCTAGCGCTCCCAACTTTAAGCTTCATCCGGTAGCGCCAGTTCAGCCGGTGATCCCCTCGGCGGTACCAATAATATCCTCGGCTTGTCCCACGTAGGTACCCGGGCCAGTGGGTGTGATGGTCAATACACGGTGATCATGCTCGCCGTCGCCATACAGGAATTTCTCGTCCAGGATCAACCGTTCTCCGTTCTCCGTTCTCCGTTCTCCGTTCTCCGTTCTCCGTTCCGGTCTCCATCGATCTCGACCCAGAACTGGCTACGCAGATTACCAAAGCGGTCTTCAAAGATGCCCCGGGCATAGACCTTGCTTTGGAAAAACTTCGATCTTGAGTGAAGGACCTGGTTGGCTAAGGGGGGCGGTATTCATCGGCACATATCCAGTTAGAAAAACAGCAAGCAGCACAACGTGTAATCCGTATGGCCCGTTGCATCGTTTGTAAACAGGCTGTTGCCTGTTGCATGGCAACTTTACGGTTAGCTTATAGGTTACGCAGGCGGGATCCGCATGGATCCGTATCGGATATCAATCCTTGGCATTGTGTCGACGCGATGGCTGCGAAGAGTCGCGATATAGCCATTAATTAAGCGGAGGTGTCACGATGATCATGGACGTCGCCTTTGACCGCGAGGGGATTACCAATATCTGGCATAAAACAATATACATCTGCTGCCACATTTGCTCTGTCATTGAAATACATCACTTTATATTGCCTTTATTCTTGGTTATGTTGGTTAAAAACAACAGCTATTATTCGTTTTTATTTTTCCTCTGTAATTCCTTGACTTAAGTTATTGGCTGTTTATATTGTTCGCGCGATCTGACAAATGGAGGTTTGAATCAACAGTATGGAATGCCGTGTAAAAAAAATTATATTATTTTCAATTGTGTTTTTTTCTCCTTTTACGAAAGCGGATCTTCCTCTTACTGTTGAAGAGCTTATTACGCAAAAGGGAAACCTGAGACTGGACCTCTCGCTTTCCTATGCGAATAGAGACAAAGAGGATATCTCTTTGTCTGAACCCATTGTCATACAGACGGGAATTAACTCTTTTGTAACCATTCCAACAAGGATTGGAGAGGTTAAAAGTAATTATGATGTGCTTGTTGGTACCTTGGGTCTGCGCTATGGCGTCACCCGTGATACCGAGATTTATGCACGCACGAGTTATATGGACAGCAGTGCCCGTTATGCCATGGATAATCAGAAAAGCAGCGATAGTGACAGTCGCTTGCTGGATGCCTGGGTAGGGGTCAATCATCAGTTTTCCTATGATAATGACACACCGGCCGTGTTGGGCTTTTTTGAGGCTGCCGTATATGAAAAGCACCGACATGATGATGCCAGCCTGAAGTCCTGGGGAGCGGGCCTGACCGTTTACCGGGCCATTGATCCGGTTGTGCTCAGTACCACCTTTGCATATCGCTGGAATCAGGAGCGCCTGGATGGTGATCTGGATTACAAGCCTGGCAATCACTTTCTGGTAGCGCCATCCGTGGCTTTTGCCGTCAATGACCGGGTTACTCTGACAGGTGGTTTCCAGTGGATGAACCGGCAGTCGGACCGTTATGGCGGCGAGTCGAGCGGCTATCGCCATACAACGACGGATCTGACGTTTGGTCTGGGTTATGGTATCAGCAAGGGTAATATTCTGAATACTAACCTCAAGATGAATGCTTCAGGCAACAGTGGGGCCGACCTGAGGCTTAATTGGCTATATGCCTTTTAAAGGCTCCGACTATATTCACAAGGAGTGAAAAATGAAAAAATCGATTGCTGCTGTAGTACTGGGTGCTGCCTTTTCAATGCCAGCTTTTGCTGCCGATATGAATAGCGAAATGTCTGATGCTGAAATGCTGTTTGGTGCATCTGAGCAGACAGTAGCTGAAATGGCTGCCCTGTCCAGCGAAGAAATGCAGCAGACAGAAGGAGCTTTGCTGGATATTTCTCTGGGTATCAATTTCGGAAATACCAATAACTGGTACTGGAACTGGGTTAACGGCAACCCGAACCAGCCGCCGTTCCCGAATTTTCCCAACTGATTATTAAAATCACTGATCCTTGATCGTCAAGAATAGGTGATTTATGAGGCAGGTTTCTTCGATGGATACCTGCCTCTATTATTTATATGAAAAAACATAAATATATCTGCAGTAAATGTGGACTGTTGCAAACCTTTTTCCTGACGATTGCTTTTTTATTTACGTCTCCGTCTGTTTTGGGGGAAGATTCTGCATTTGTTAACAGTTTCAACTTGCGCGGCAGTATTCCCGTGAAGAGCTGGAAAAGCCTGCGGGACGAGCGCGTTGTCAAACAGGACCTTGACCATTCGTGTGGGGCGGCTTCCGTGGCTACCATCCTGAACGAGCATTACTCCCATCGAGTGACGGAAGCTGACATCCTGGATACTATGGATAAACATGAAATGCGTGCGTCGTTTTCAGACATGGCGCAGGCGGTTGAGAAGCTGGGGTATCGCGGTGTTGGTTATGCACTGTCCTTCGAGCAACTCAGCAAGCTTAAAGTGCCGGTTATTGTATACACCCGTCATCGCAAGGATGACCACTTCTCCGTATTGCGTGGTATCAGTGCCGATACAATTTGGCTGGCCGACCCTTCTCTCGGCAACCGCACCTACAGCCGTCATCAATTCCTGAAAATCTGGGAAACGCGGGGCGATGCCCGGCTGAAAGGAAAAATTCTGGCGATACTGCCCGGACGTAGAGGTCGGGGAGAGGATAGCGAGTTTTTCATCGAGCAGCCACACAGGCAAAGCCATGGGGCCATGATGCAGCAGGTCTTCAGGACAAGTCCATGATGCCACCAAGGGCGATTTATTATCGTGATATGAACAGGTGATGACCATCTCGAGGAGAGCAAGTGCCATGCGCCAGGGTTGGGTGGCAGTTGCGCTTTTCATTCATGCAGCCGGTACAGGCCCACATCGATACTGCCGTGACGGAAACCCGCTTCGCAGTAAGCGAGGTAGTAGAGCCACATGCGGCGAAAGCGTTCATCGAATCCACTTTGGCTTGCATCCAGCGCCCGGATACGCGGCCACTGGGCGATGAAGCTGTGGCGCCATTCGCGCAGGGTATCGGCATAGCCAAGAGCGAAGGTCTGCTCGTGATCCAGCGTCAGGCCGGCATCCTGGATGGCCGCGCGCAGCCGTTCGGGGCTGGGCAGCATGCCACCGGGAAAGATGTAGGTCTGGATAAAATCAGGGCGGTTGCGATAGCGTTCGAAGCGGCCCTCTTCGATGCTGATCACCTGCAACAGCGCCTGGCCACCGGGCTTGAGGCAGCGTTTGACCTGATCGAAGTAGGTCTGCCAGTGTTCTTCGCCGACTGCCTCGAACATCTCGATGGAGACGATATGGTCATACTCCGACTTCAGGTCACGGTAGTCGGTCAGTGTGAAACGGCATTGCTCATTCAGGCCCGCCTGTTCGATCCGGTCGCGGGCGTATTTCAGCTGCTCCAGCGACAGGGTTACTCCATGCACCTGCGCACCAAATTCCCGGGCCGCCACCTCGGCGAAACCGCCCCAGCCACAACCGATCTCCAGTACGCTTTGACCGGGCTGTAGCTGAAGCAGCTGACCGATCCGGCGGTACTTGTTCAGCTGGGCCATATGCAGCGTGTCAGGGCCGTGATTTTCAACGCCGTTCGGATAGAGTGCAGCGGAGTAGGTCATGCTGGGGTCGAGCCAGAGTGAGTAAAAATCATTGCCCAGGTCGTAATGGTAGGCGATGTTGCGTTTCGAGCCACGGCGGGTGTTTGTGCGCAGCAGGTGGCGCATGCGGTTGAGGCCGCGCAGTAGCGCATTACCCTTGGCCAGCACCTCCAGATGATGTTCGTTACCCAGCGCCCAACGGAACAGAGCCACGAGGTCGGGACTGTCCCATTCGCCCTCCATATGGGCTTCAGCCAGACCAATGGCGCCACCGCGCAGCAGTCTGCGAAGCGCTCGGTAACTGCGTAGATGGACTTCCGCACGAGGTTCGTCTACGGAAAACTGGCCGAACTGGAGCAGCTGGCCCGAAGGTAGCTGAAGATCCAGGGTGCCGTATTCGAGTTTTGGCAGATGAGCCAGCAGGGTGTTCAGGCACCAGCGGTTGAGCCAGCCGGTCTTCGGCAGGCTGTCCAGGCGTGACAGTTGACGGTAGTCAGATGGTTTCATGGTGTTCGTCCCCTCGGTCTGTCACCAGAGTGGTTCGTGCGGCCGGTGGCGCCGGGCGGGGTTGCAGCGGCACTTTCTTGCGCCAGATCTGCAGCGCTTCCCAATGGATACCGGCGATCACCTTGAAGGTCATCAATGGATAGCGGAAGAAGGTGCTTAACAGGCTGCGGTCGCTCAGCTCACGCCTTCGCCCGGTAAAGCTGGCATGGAGCAGGGGGCCTTCGGTATCGGTCTGGCGGATGCAGACCGCCACCCGGTTCGAGGGAGGCAGCAGACGGAAGTGATAGCGAGTCGCCATACTGAGAAATGGTGATACATAAAATGCCTTGTCGCAGCTTTGCCTGATCAGGTTTCCGGTGCTGCCTGCCACGGGAATGAGATAGTTGTGCTTCTGGTTGAAGGTGTTACTGACCTCATAAAGAATTGCGGTCAACTGGTCCTGCTCGTCGTAGCAATAGAAAACACTGAGTGGATTGAATACGTAACCCAGCAGGCGGGGATAACAGAGCAGCTCAACCCGTCCATTGCCTAGTTCCATACCCTGCTGTCGGAGTGTCTCGCGTATCTGTTCAATCAGCGGGCGACCACTGTCGTCACCATGGTCCCCCTCGTGAAAGGAAAACAGGTTGAACCGGTTCAGTGAAAACAGTTTCAGCCGACTTGCCAGCGAGGGCAGCTCATCCAGGTCTATCAGCATCGACATGACCCGGTAGATAAACCGGTGGCGACTGGGCTTCATCCGGTGGTGCATTACCTGGCCGGCATAGAGACAGGAACGGCTCATGCCACGGCCCCCGGCAGCCAGACCACGCGTGGGCGGCTGTTGTCCTGCACATGGATACGACTGTTCGGCTTGTCCAGGTCCCAGGGGCGGCGCAGGCCACCCAGTTGTTCGGCGACGGCCAGTCCAGATTGCAGGCCATCCTCATGAAAACCATAGCCGAAATAGGCGCCACAGAACCAGGTGCTCTGTCGTCCCTGCAACGACCAAAGCTCTTTCTGGGCCGCGATGGAGTCGAGGTTGAACACCGGGTGGTCATAAAGGAAGCTGCGCAGGATCTTGCCCTCGGTGGGCTCTTCCAGCGGGTTCAGGGTGACGAACACCGGGTGTTCCGGTGGCAGGTGCTGCAGGCTGTTCATCCAGTAGGTTACCGAAATGGCATCCGGCTGTCCCCCGCTGTTGTGCGGGCTGTTGGTCAGGTAGTTCCAGCTGGCCCAGGCGGCTCGGCGGCGCGGCATCAGACGTTCATCGGTGTGCAGCAGGGCACGGTTGCGCTGGTAAGGAAAAGCGGTCAGCAAGCGCTGCTCTTCACTGCCGGGCTCGGCCAGCAGTTCCAGCGCCTGGTCGGCATGGCAGGCCAGGACTACATGGTCGAAGGTTTCGCTGCCACCATGCAGAAACTCAACCACGGTCTTGCCGCTTCGACGGTGAATCTTGTGGATGCGGCTGTTCAGGCGAAGGTTATCGCCCAACTCACGACATACCCGGTTAACGTACTCCCGGCTGCCGCCGTTAACCGTGCGCCATTGTGGACGATCCTTGAGCTGGACCAGACCGTGATTCTGGCAGAAGCGTAGGAACGTCACCGCCGGGTAGTCGAGCATCTGATCGGCTGGCGTTGACCAGATGGCGGCGCCCATTGGGATCAGGTGACGGTAAATGAACGCGTTGCCGTAACCTCGGTTTGCCAGCATCTCCCCCAGGGTTTGTGTCTGCACCCCGGGGTCCATGATCAGGCTCGGCGCTTCACGATAGAAGCGCATCAGGTCAGCGAGCATCCGCCAGTGACTGGGACGCATCAGGTTGCGCTTCTGGGCGAAGACTCCGTTCAGACCGCAGCCGCTGTATTCGATGGCGCCGCCATTCATTGAAACCCCGAACGACATGTCGGTTTTCTGGCTGGGCACCCCCAGGGCCTGGAAAAACTTGACCAGGTTAGGGTAATTGACCGGGTTGTAGACGATAAACCCTGTGTCCACGGCCAGTTCGCCGTCCGGCTTGGGTATGCTGACCGTGTTGGAGTGACCGCCCGGACGGTCATCCTTCTCGAACAGGGTTACCTGGTGTTGTTTGTTGAGCAGCCAGGCGGCCGACAGCCCTGCAATGCCAGATCCGATTACCGCTATCTTCTGTGGTCTGATCACGTTGATGCTCATGGGTGGGGCCGTCCTGTCAAAATTGCTGGTTATCCCTGTTACGGTCATATTGCTTGCTATGGATCATCGGTATCAATCATGTAATTGTGCATGAATAATCGGGCGCATCCGCTGATCCTTTTTGGCTTCAGATGCGTAAGGAGAACGAATGCAGAAAAACGATGCCGAAGGAGGCGATGTGAACGCTGCCGCCGTCACCCCACAGGAGATGACTGCCGAGGAGAGGAGAAAGCAGGTACGCGATGAATGGAGCACCTGTCTCATGGCGCTTGCCGAAAATCGGGACAGGTCTGACTTTGCCCGCTTGTTTGCCTATTTCGCCCCTCGGGTCAAAGCCTACATTCTACGGTTGGGCATGCCTGACGCAACGGCCGAGGAAGTGACCCAAGAAGCGTTGCTGCTCGTCTGGCGCAAGGCTCATCTGTTCAATGCTGACAAGGCGAGCGCCAGCACCTGGATTTTTACCCTGGCGCGTAACCAGAGTATCGATCGCATGCGGCGGGACAAGATGCCGTTATATGAGTTGCCGGAAGAAGAACCCGACCTTGATCAGCGTGATATGGGCGAGCACAGTATAATCGCGCAGCGCATGAAAGCGGCCATCGCTACCTTGCCGGAAAGCCAGGCTCAGGTGTTGCACCTGACCTACTATGAAGGCAAAAGCCATTCCGAGATTGCCGGCCAGCTGGGGATACCGCTTGGCAGCGTGAAGTCACGACTCAGATTAGCATTCAGTAAGCTCAAGGCTCACTGGGGAGAGGGCGTGTGAAGATTAGCCATCATTTCGACGACGCCACTCTGATGGCCTATTCTGCCGGCACCCTGCCACAGGGGATGGCACTTCTGGTCGCCTGTCACTTGCACTGGTGCCCGCACTGCCGTGCGCGAGTTCGTGAAACGGATGCCGTGGGAGGGGCCATGCTGGACAGCCTGGCACCGGCAACACTGAAAGAAGATGCGCTCAATGCGATGCTGGCTCGCCTGGATGAGTCCACACAGGAGTGCGCCGCTGTCAGTTCCCGGACAGGGTCCAGCGACGATTTGCCGGTCCCGTTGCAACAGTTGCTCGGGAAACCGATCGATGCCTTGCCCTGGAAACGGATCGGTTATGGGGTGCGCCAGCTGGATCTGGAGCTTGAAGGACCGGGGGCGACCCGTCTATTACGCATATCTCCGGGGGTATCGGTGCCCCATCATACCCATGGCGGCAACGAGTTGACCTTGATTCTGCGCGGGTCCTACAGTGATGAGATAGGGCGTTTTTGCCGTGGTGACGTGGCGGACCTTGACGGTGAAATCAGCCATCAGCCCATTGTCGACACAGATGAAGACTGCGTGTGCCTGATCGCCACGGATGCGCCTTTGAAATTTACCGGCCTGATGGGGCGGTTGGTGCAACCGTTCATTGGTCTTTGACAGGAGTCACCCGATGACTGAAGCCACATTCCCTGAGCGCAAGATCCCGGTCGGTATCAGTGCATGCCTGACCGGACAAAAAGTTCGTTACAACGGTGGTCACAAGCAGTCGCGTTACTGTCTCAACGTGCTCGATGACTGCTTCGCGTTCGAGCCCTTCTGCCCCGAAGTCGCCATCGGCCTGGGGATACCCCGTGATCCTATCCGTCTGGTGGGTATGGAGGGCGAGCATCCTCGTGCGGTCGGCACCACCGACCCTGAAATGGACGTGACCGACGACCTGATGCGGGTGGGCGAAGAGTTTGTCGCCCGTCACCGTCATCTGCGCGGTTTTATCCTGATGAAAGGCTCCCCCAGCTGTGGCATGGAGCGGGTCAAGGTGTACCATCCCAACGGCATACCACACCACGCCGATAGCGGTGTGTTCGTCCGCGCCCTGCGCGAGTACTACCCGGAGCTGCCGTTGGAAGAGGAGGCGCGGATGAACGACGCCGTGCTGCGTGAAAACTTCATCGCCCGCGTCTTTGCCTACGACGACTGGATGATCAGTGTCGAGGCCGAGCCTTCCTATCATGCCATCCTGCAATTCCACAGCCGGCAGAAATACCTGCTGATGGCGCATCATTATGCGGGTTACCGCGAGCTGGGGCGTTACCTGGCCGAGGCCCATGCGCTGCCGCTGGACGAGGTGAAGCAGCATTACCTGAGCGGGTTCATGCAGCACATGGCCCACAAGGCCACGCGCAAGACCCACACCAATGTGCTGCAGCATATTCTGGGCTACCTGAAGCGGGATCTCGACAGCGACTGCAAGCAGGAGATGCTGGGCAGCATCGAACAGTACCGTCTGGGGCATGTGCACCTGGTGGTGCCGCTGGCGCTGCTGAAGCACTATGTCAAACGCTTCGGCAGCGATTACATCCGCCAGCAAACCTATCTCGATCCACATCCCCATGAGCTTGGATTGAGAAACTATATCTAGCCGGCAGAGCTGGTGTAGCTGCTGGCAGGAGAGCCCTGTCGTAACGACGCCTGGTGCCAGTCCCGGATTAAAGGTTGGCAGGGTTTTCGCTCGTGACTGGTGGGTATCGAACTGAAAAAGGATTGATCAAGCATTATGCAACTGGTCTGGTTTCGTAACGACCTGCGCCTGGCGGACAACCCGGCACTGAGTGCTGCCTGTGCCTCCGGCGAACCGGTCAAGGCACTGGTCTGTCTGACCCCGGCCCAATGGGCCGCGCACAATGAATCCGAGGCACGCATCGGTTACTGGCTGGCGCGACTGCAGTGGCTTGAGCAGGCGTTGGCTGAGGGAGGCATCGAGCTGATCCGACTGCCGCTGCAGTGTTTTTCCGATTGTCCTGAGGCTGTCTTGAGTCTGGTGAGGGAGCAGGGGGCAACAGCGCTGCACTTCAACTATGAGTACCCGCTCAACGAGCGCAACCGTGACCGTGCGGTGTGTGAAAGGCTCCAAGCTGAAGGCATCAAGGCACGTGGCTATCACGGTGATCTGATCATCCCGCCGGGGCAGGTTGTGACCGGGCAGGGTACGCCGTTCAAGGTGTTCACCCCGTTCAGCAAAGCCTGGATGCGACGCCTGCTGCAGGTGGAGCATGACCCGCAGCCATCACCGCTTCGCTCGCAGAGCGAGCTCCCACACGTGGGCTGTGGCAGCAATCCTGGAGAGAACTCCACTGTGGGAGCCTTGGCTGCTGAGGAGGACTCCACCAGTGTGAGATCCCCTGCTTCTGATGGGGACTCCACCATTGTGGGATTCTCTGCCTCTGGGGAGGGCTCCTCCAGTGTGGAATCCCCTGCTTCTGGTGGGGATTCCTTCATTGTGGGAGCGCGCTCCGCGCGCGAAGCGACAGGTGCCGAACCAATCGCCCGCGAAGCGGGCTCCCATAGGCGCGGTCAGGAGTACCCCGTTACCGACGCAGCCCTGCATGCCCGTCTGCAGCGTTTCATTCATGAACAGGAACCCGATTACCAGCGCCTGCGTGATTTCCCCTCGCGTCAAGCCACCTCCGGCCTGTCACCGGCGCTGACCATCGGCGCTCTGTCGGCCCGCCAGTGCCTGGCGGCTCTCAAGCAAGCTCACGAAGGTGACAGCTGGCAACAGAGCACCTGGCTCAATGAGCTGGTCTGGCGCGAATTCTACCGCCACCTGCTGGTGTCCTTTCCCGAGCTCAGCCGCCTGACCCCGTTCCGCCCGGAGGTTGAATCCCGCATCACCTGGCAGGCCAATGACAAGGCCTTCGCCGCTTGGCAAGCAGGGGAGACCGGCTTCCCCATCGTCGATGCGGCGATGAAGCAGCTGCTTGCCACCGGCTGGATGCACAACCGTTTGCGCATGATCGTGGCATCCTTCCTGACCAAGCTGTTGCGGGTCGACTGGCGAAGCGGTGAAGCCTTCTTCATGTCGCAGCTGGTCGACGGCGATTTTGCCTCCAATCTGGGCGGCTGGCAGTGGAGCGCCTCCGTTGGTGCCGATGCCGCGCCCTATTTTCGTATCTTCAACCCCCAGTTGCAGAGCGAAAAATTCGACCCCAACGGCGAGTTCATCGCCGAATGGCTGCCGGAGCTGCGCCACCTGGAACCCAAGGCTCGGCACAAGCCCGGGGCGGGACAGCAATATGGCCGCCCGGCACCGATCATCGACTACAAAAAGGCGCGCCAGGCCGCGCTGGAGGATTACAGCAGGTCTGACTAGGTTTGCGGTGTTCGGGTGAAGCTGCGGGGGCCGTCATCGATGGTGCGTCACGGGCAGCAGGGGCAGGTGTCGTAAACGGAAAAAACAGTGCCCCTGGGGGGAGGGCACCGGTTATAAGCGTCGTTGGAGTTTACGCGGTTACGCTGATCGTAGACCCGATGACCTGACCATTCATGTTGGTAACAGGGCCGGATGCCTGCACCGTCTGAGTGGCGGTGCTCATGTCATCCATGTCGCCATCGTTGTCGGGGTCGACGCCCATGGGTTCGGCTGATTCCGCGTGAGTAGCCGCGCTTGAGCCTGTTGTCGCCGGAACCGGCGGATAAGTACTGGCCAGGGCCGTGCTTGCGCTGATATCCATCAGGGTCTCCTTGAAGGGAGCAGGGAAGTCTGAGTGCAGGGGCTGGAATTACTTGCGTTCCAGCTCTTCGGCCGTGCTTGGGTTGAAATAGATTTCTACCCGGTTGCCTTCCTTGTCGTATCCATAGATTTCGTAGCAGTTGCCACGAGAAACCTTGAACTTCTTGATTTTGTAACCCTCTGCTTCGACTTTGGCCTTGAATGCGTCTTCCGGCATCCACTCCTTTTCGGGCACATTACAGCTGGGGCCGGCAACGGCGGAGGTGGTTGCAAGGGTAGCAAGCAGAGCTGCAGCGATCTTGGTTTTCATATCGGATACCTTGTCTATGTAGAGTCAGGTGCCTGGTCTATGGCACGGGCGCCATTATCTGTTTGCCTGGCTGAAATCTTCCTTTAATTTGGAGCAAGTGCGTCAGCGTCCGTCATCCTCTGCGAATGCCAGTGCCAGCTGTTGGTAAGGCCGTTCCATACTGCCGTATTTACCGTTCCCCACAGTTGAGCGAAAACGGCCGGTTTCAACGGCTGAGCCGATCAAACTGATCGTTTCGTGCCTGTTCAGGGCGGTCGGCAGGACGCATACTCGAAGCTTCCCCCACCAAGGCAGGAGCAATGATTATGCAAATCAAGGCCGCTGTTACCCGTCAGCAGAATGCACCCTTCCAGCTGGAAGAGGTCGAGTTGGCAACTCCCCAGGCAAGTGAGGTCCGCGTGCGCATCGTCGCCACGGGTGTTTGTCACACCGATGCGGTCGCGCGTGACCTGGGAATCTCTCCCTATCCGATCGTGCTGGGGCACGAAGGGTCCGGCGTTGTGGAAGCGGTTGGCGACCAGGTGAGCGATCTGGTGCCCGGCGACCATGTGGTGCTCTCCTTTGCCCACTGCGGCAGCTGTGGCAACTGCCTGACCGGGCATCCGACGGTCTGCGATACCTTCAACGAACTCAACTTCGGCGGCACCGCCGACGATGGCGGTCACCGCCTGAGTCAGGGTGGCCAGGCGCTGGGCACCTTTTTCGGCCAGTCCTCCTTCGCGACCCATGCGGTGGTGCATCAGCGCAACGTGGTCAAGGTCGACCCGGAGGTGGATCTGGCGCTGCTGGGACCTTTGGGATGTGGCATCCAAACCGGTGCCGGCACCGTGCTCAACCGCCTGCAACCGGAATTCGGCAGCACCCTGGTGGTGTATGGCTGCGGTGCCGTGGGTCTGAGTGCGGTGATGGCGGCGAAAATTGCCGGTTGTCAGCAGATCATCGCCGTTGATGTGCACGAAAACCGTTTGGCGCTGGCGCAAGAGTTGGGAGCCACGGCGGTTCTCAATGGTCGTGAGGTCGATACCCTTGCCGAGGTGCGCGCCCTGACCGGCGGCGGCAGTCACTATGCCATCGAAACCACCGGTGTACCGGCGGTGGTCCGCCAGTCACTCCAGGCCCTGCGTCCGCTTGGCACCAGTGCAATCGTCGGGGTGACCCCGGAAGTGACGCTGGATATCCACAACGACCTGATGGCCGAAGGCAAGTCAATGATCGGCGTGATAGAAGGCGACGCCGTACCGCGCGTCTTCATCCCGCAACTGGTGGCCTATTTCAAGGCGGGGCAGTTCCCCTTCGACAAACTGGTCAAATTCTACGACTTTGACGCGATCAACCAGGCGTTCGAAGATTCGGCCAGCGGCGAGACCATCAAGCCGATCCTGAAAATCGGCTGATCCGGCGAGTGCAGGCGGCTTGGCGACAAGCAGCCTGCAGGTGAACAACTGGGTAAAATGCTGGAAGGAAGATGCCCTGTATACGCCCGCTCTGCGGGTGTTTTTATCGTTAAAGGTGGGACAGGTCGCAGACCTTGTGGGAGCCCGCTCTGCGGGCGATGTCATCAGTGCCGTGTCGGCGTGAAGCCCATCTCCTCCGGCGTCATGCCCGAGCTGAAGTCATCCAGGGAGGGTTCCGCCGCGATCTGGTAGCCTTCGCTGGCCCATTCGCCCAGATCGATCAGGCGGCAGCGTTCCGAACAGAAGGGGCGCCACTGGTTGCTTTCGCTGTAGGGAGCCGGTGCGCCACATTGTGGGCACTTGACCATTTTTACACCGGGCTTGTTCATATCAGGGTCAGTCATCCTGCGCCTCCTCATTGGCTGCCAGTGCCAGCAGCTGGGGATGCAGCGCATCGACCGCAGCGGTCAGCTCATCCGGGGAGCCGCTGTTGTCGAGGACAAAGTCGGCATGGCTCAAGCGCTCGTCACGGGTCATCTGGGCTGCCAGGATCTGGCGTACCTGGGTTTCCTCGACACCATCGCGCTGCATGGTGCGCTCGATCTGTACCGACTCGGGCACGTCCACCAGGATCACCTTGTTGACCAGCAGGTGCTGATCGGTTTCCAGAAGCAAGGGAGAGGCCAGCACGGCATAAGGGTGGCCGTCGGCATCAAACTGTTCCAGCGTATCGAGGATGGACTCGCGGATCAGCGGATGCAGCAGGGCTTCCAGCCAGTTGCGTTCACGCTCCTTGTCGAACACGATACGGCGCAGGGCCGAACGGTCCAGGGAACCGTCCGGCTGAATGACATCCTGGCCGAAATGAGCGGCAATTTTCAGCAGCGCTTCGCTGCCCGGCTCGACCACCTGGCGGGCGACCCGGTCCGCATCGATCACGGGGATGCCAAAGGCTGAAAAACATGCCGAAGCAGCGCTTTTACCGCTGCCGATACCACCCGTAAGACCTGCAACCAGCATCAGAAACTCCCAAGATATGCAGAGATAATCGGTTCACCCCAGAGCAGAGCGATCCATCCGGCAATCGCCAGATAGGGGCCGAACGGCAGAGGATTCTGCGCCTGATGGCGGCGAAATGCAATCAGCAGCATCGCCAGTATCACGCCGACCACGGAGGACAGCAGTATCACCAGCGGCAGGATTTGTACCCCGCCCCAGGCGCCTATTGCCGCGAGCAACTTGAAGTCACCATAGCCCATGCCCTCCTTGCCGGTGAGCAGTTTGAACGCCCAGTAAACGCCCCACAGGATCAGGTAGCCTGCGGCCGCCCCATAGACGGCGCTCTCCAGCGAGGTGAACACGCCCTGGGTATTGATCAGCAGCCCCAGCCAGAGCAGCGGCAGGGTGATGGAGTCCGGCAGCAGGTGATGATCCAGGTCGATGAAGGTCAGCGTGATCAATGCCCAGGTCAGCAACACCAGCGCACAGCCTTCCACGGTCAGGCCATATTCCCCGATGATCCAGGCGGAACTCAGACCGGTGAGCAACTCAACGAAGGGGTAGCGAACGGAGATGCCGGCACCGCAGCCGCTGCAGCGCCCGCGCAGCAACAGCCAGCTGATCACCGGGATGTTTTCATACCAGCGGATCTGATGGCCGCACTCGCCACAGCGGGAGCGGGGCGTCATCAGGTTGAAGGTGGGCTGCTCCTCAATGGTTTCGCCCGCCTCCGATTTCAACATGGCGTCCCACTCGCGCTGCATCATCACCGGCAGGCGCAGGATCACCACATTGAGAAAGCTGCCCACCAGCAGTGACAGCACCAACGCAAAAAGCGCCGCCAGCAGCGGCTCGGCATTCAAGAGTTCAATCATGTCAGACAACGTTACCCAGCTGGAAGATCGGCAGGTACATGGCAATAACCAAGCCGCCGACCAGCACGCCCAGCACCGCCATGATCAGCGGTTCGAGCAGGCTGGAAAGGTTATCGACGGCGTTGTCCACGTCCTCTTCATAGAAGGTGGCGACCTTGTCCAGCATATGGTCCAGGGAGCCGGCTTCTTCACCGATGGCGATCATCTGGGTGGCCATCACCGGGAATACACCGGTATACACGATGGCGTGCTGTAACGATTGGCCGGTGGAAACACCGTTGCGTACCTGGTAGATCGCCTCGCGATACACCGCGTTGCCGGTGGCATCCGCCGCCGAGTTCAACGCTTCCACTAGCGGAACGCCAGCGGCAAAGGTGGTGGACAGGGTGCGGGCAAAACGTGCTACCGTGGCCTTTTGCAGAATATCGCCGAAGACAGGGATGCGCAGTACTAAACGGTCTACAGTATCAGAGAACTTGGTTGAGCTTGTTTTCAACTTGCTGAAGCTAAAGACCAGCGCCGCCAGTCCTAACAGGGCGATAAACCACCACTCCTGGGCGAACTCGGATAGATTGATGACCCAGCGAGTAAAGGCAGGTAAGTCGGCCCCGAAACCCTGAAATACAGATTCGAACTGAGGTACTACCTTCACCAGCAAAATTGCCGACACAATAATCCCTACCGCAACAACCGCCAGCGGATAGGTCATGGCCTTCTTGATCTTTTTCTTCAGTGATTCCACTTTTTCCTTGTAGGTAGCGATACGGTCCAGCATGGTCTCGAGCGCACCGGACTGTTCACCAGCGTGGACCAGTGAGCAAATCAGATCATCAAAATGCTCGTGATGGCGCGATAGTGCAGTGGCGAACTCAGTGCCGCTGTTGACGTCGTAGCGAATTTCATAGATCAATTTTTTCATCTTGATCTTTTCTGTACCGTTGGCCACCAGGTCCAGCGCTTGCAGCAACGGGACACCGGCTTTCATCATGGTCGCCAGCTGGCGAATAAAAAATGCAACATCAACGGCTTTAATTGGTTTGCTCTTGGCGCTGAACAGCGATGACCGTTCCTTGGCCAGTCGCTGGGGGTTGATGCCCTGTTTGCGCAGCGCCGCCTTGGCGCTGGCGATGTTGGTGGCATCGATTTTGCCCTTGCTGGTATTGCCGCTTTTGTCTTTGCCCTGCCAGTCAAAGGTATAAGTTTTGGCCTCAGCCGCTTTTTTTTGCTTGATCGTCTTGTAGTCCATTCGCTTGTCCGTCAGGTTTTGATCACCCGGTTCAACTCTTCAAGACTGGTAACACCCTGTGCCACCTTAAGCAGGCCGGATTGGCGCAGGGTGCGGAACCCTTGTTGCTGCGCCACCCGCAAAATGTCGATGGAGTTGCCGTTTTCCATGATACATTCGGCGACTTCGCCACTCATGCGGAGCATCTCGTAGATGCCCACACGCCCCTTGTAGCCACGGTTGCAATGGCTGCAGCCTTCGTGGTTAGCCTCATAGAGCTGCAGGCCTGCAATCTGTTCCGGCGCAAAGCCTTCCTCCAGCAGGGTGGCTTCCGGCAGGCTGACCGGCTGTTTGCAGCTTTCGCACAGCCGTCGTCCCAGGCGCTGGGCGATGATCAGGCTGACCGACGTGGCAATGTTGAATGCCGGTACACCCATGTTGCGCAAACGGGTGAGCGTTTCGGGGGCGCTGTTGGTGTGCAGGGTCGACAGCACCATATGACCGGTCTGGGCTGCCTTGATTGCAATCTCGGCGGTTTCCAGGTCTCGAATCTCGCCCACCATCACAACATCCGGGTCCTGCCGCAGGAAGGCGCGCAGGGACTCGGCAAAGGTCAGTCCGATCTTGGTATTGACCTGAACCTGGTTGATCCCTTCCAGGTTAATCTCTACCGGGTCTTCCGCGGTGGAAATGTTGCGCTCCTCGGTGTTGAGAATGTTGAGCCCGGTATACAGGGTCACGGTTTTACCGGACCCGGTGGGGCCGGTTACCAGGATCATGCCCTGTGGCTGTTCCAGCGTGGTTAAATAGGCCTTCTTCTGGTCCTTTTCAAAGCCAAGGGCTTCCACACCCATCTTGGCGCTGCTGGGGTCGAGAATACGCAGTACGATCTTCTCGCCCCAGAGCGTGGGCAGGGTGTTGACACGAAAGTCGATCGCCCGCTTGGCGGACACTTTCAGCTTGATGCGGCCATCCTGGGGCACCCGTTTTTCCGAGATGTCCATCCGCGACATCACTTTCAGCCGCGCTGACAGCCGGCTGGCCAGATTGATCGGTGGTCGGTGCAGCTCCTGTAGCATGCCGTCGATACGGCAACGGACGCGATAGCTCTTTTCATAGGGCTCGAAGTGGATATCCGAAGCGCCCTTCTTGATCGCATCCAGCAGCACCTTATTGATGAAGCGCACAATCGGCGTTTCGTTGGCGGCTTCCTCGGCCTCATTTTTCTCTTCAGCGGGCTTGTCGTCACCCAGTTCGATACTGTCGAAATCGGTATTGTTGAGTTCATCCAGTGCGCTGTCGTTGTTGTCGAGGTAATGCTCCAGCCGTCGCTGCAGTTTGTCTTCTTCGACGATGACCGCCTCGGTGGTGATGCCGGTGCTGAACTTGATCTCGTCCAGGGCCTGGATGTTGGTCGGATCGGACAGGGCGATGAAAAGACGGTTGTCCCGTTGCATCAGCGGCAGTGTCTGATGCTTGTGAAGCAAGGTGTCGGCGATCACCTCTTTGGGCAGCGTATCATCACTGATCGCATCCAGATCGAGCAGCGGCAGGCCGAACTCTTCGGCCGCCGCCGTGGCGGCCCGGTGAGCGCTGACCAGACGATGGCCAATAATGTAGCGAATGAACGGCTGGCTGGCCTCGCGAGCTTGAACGACCGCATCCTGTGCGACTTCGGCTGAAAAGACACCATCGTTGACCAGCCGCTTGGCTAGCCCTGTTAGGGGTTGCATTCCTTGAGACACCGGAGCTCCTGTCGCAGCTTTCGTATAAAGAGTACAGAGTGGATATGGGTGAAGTTCATGGTACTGCAATCAAAACACAGGCGCAGCCAAAGAGTAAACGCGTAGAGGTAAAACGCCGCTTTGTTGATTAAGCTCAAGCTAATTCAGCGTTCAGTTTGTATTCAGGCTAGACAGAGCGGTTGGCGGATGACTACTATGCTCATGGCTGGCGGCCGCAGGATGATGGCCCGCCGGCTACACAATATGGAATGTTAACTCGCTGGAGAAATAACCTAATGAAAAACGAAATGATGAAGCACAATCAGCAGGGTTTCACCCTGATCGAATTGATGATCGTGGTGGCGATCATCGGTATTCTGGCTGCGATCGCGCTGCCCGCTTATCAGGACTATACAATGCGCGCACAGGTGACAGAAGGCTTGACATTGGCTTCAGCTGCAAAGACTGCGGTAGCTGACACTATCGCAACCCGCAACACGGGTGCAGTGGCAGGATACGGCGGTACAGGCAATGCTGCTGCAGGCTCTTACGGTTATGAGTTTACAGCCACTGATTTGGTAGCATCAATTGGCATTGCTGCAATTGCTGATGTAACAGCCCCTGTTGCTGGCGAAGGCCAAATTACAATTACATATGCGGGTCGTGTGGCTGCAGCCCTGAACGTTACGCTGGATCTGGTCCCGGGTAGTGGTACTGTCGATGCTACAGGTCATCCGACAGGTGCTATTGTTGCGGGTCAACCGATCATTTGGGGTTGCAACGTAAGCAATACTACTGCTGCATTCAAATATGTGCCGGCAAGCTGCCGATTCTAATTTGAATGGCCAGTCAACATTGGCACTTTTGCTGATGTGCGTTTAAAGAAAACGCAGGGTGTGAATCCTGCGTTTTTTGTTTTGGCAATAAAACCGAAAGCAAAGATTGTTGGCGGGAGGTGAAATGAAAGCACGTATACTGGCTTTTGGCGTACACATGGGAATGTCGATGTTCATCGCGTTGCTGGTGTTACTGCTGGTGTTTTACATCTGGTATCCGGCCCCGCTACATGAGGCGGTTGGCGTCACCCATATTTTTCTGTTGTTGTTAGCGGTGGATGTTGTTTTGGGGCCTTGTCTGACGTTTGTGGTATTCAAAAAGGGTAAGAAAACACTTAGGTTTGATTTGGCGGTGATTGCACTGCTGCAATTTTCAGCGCTTGGCTATGGTTTACATGCTGTTGCTGAAGGAAGACCTGCTTGGGTGGTGTTTACCGCCGATCGCTTTGACCTTGTGCGGGTGATGGATCTTGATACGCGATATGGCGGTCGTGTAGACGAAGCATATCGTTCGCCTTCCTGGCTGGGACCACGTTGGGTTTCGGCATTCCCACCTGCCAGTGAACAGGAAAATTCTACGCTGACCCTTGAGGCGGTCTTTTCCGGTTTGGATGTGCCGCAGCGGCCTTATCTCTACAGTCCATTGGTAGCTGCTCATTTCAGGATTAAGCAACAGGCGTTGCCATTGGATGAATTAAACAAGTTCAATGCAGTCGATGATGTTCAGGCTGTATTGCAGGCTTGGCCGCAGGCTGATGCTTGGTTGCCAATGATGTCTGTTGCGAAACCTATGGTGGTGTTGCTTGATCAGTCATCGGCGGATACTCAGGTGCTGGCAGTGGTTGCTTTGCATCCATGGTCCTGAATATGGTGATACAGAATGATACATCTGGCAGTGGTTCCTAGAATTGACACAGCGCGTTCAGCTGGATTTACCCTGATTGAACTCATGGTTGCTGTGGCTGTTGTGGCTATTTTGGCTGCACTTGCTTTACCGGCTTATCAGCGGTACGCAATTCGGGCTAATGCCAGTGAATCACTTTCGTTGGCCAACAATGCCAAGAATCTAATATTGGAATGTCAGGCAGCTGGTATGGCAGTGGCTGATATGAATAGTGGTACGGCACCTTTCCCCCCAGGTACGGAGATAAGTACTGACCTAGTAGAAGGGGTGTTTGTGGTGCAGGGTGTAATTCGGGTTAAATATGCGACATCTGCACCAGCAGGCCTATCGGGAGAAGAGTTGGTGCTGACGCCTGCTTTTGGACAGGGTAAAACTGAGTGGCATTGCAGTTTTACTGATCCCAATGGGTATGTGTTTGTCCCTGCAAATTGTCGCCAGGCACCCTGAAAAATAGGAATGAAAAAGGCTAATTGTGGCTGTAAGGAGGTTGCGCAGGCTCTGGGTCTGGCATATTCCACTGTTACATTGGTACTGCGTCGACTTGACACAGTAGCGCGTCAAAATAGGCTGTATGGTGCGGCACCCGAATGGTACTAACTTAAGCTGACTTTGCACTGTATTTGCTCCTGTGAGAAATCTCCCGCATAACCCCTCGTGGGTCAGTCATCAACTGGAAAGACTTGGGCCTTCGTTTGATGCACCGGGGATCACAACGCCCCGGTCGATCGGGCAGCACCGTGACGGCGAGAGCTTCGTAAAGTAGTGTTAACAGTTTCCGCCGCTCCGCCGGTTTTAAATCCGATTCATTCTGCAAAGGCCCCCATTACGCGAAGCCTGGATGCTGGCTTTTGCACTGATCTGGCGTGGTGACCGATTCTGTTGCCTGGCCGCTTCCAGCATCAGGTGACGGATGCAGTTATAAACGATGAAGTGCATCAACATCACTTTCTGGACCATGTCCGGCGACTTGTAGCGCAAAATATCCATGCCCAGTGTAGTTTTCAAGTCTCGGAAAACAGCTCAACATCCCAGCGCTGGTAGTAAAGCTCAGCCAAGGCCTCAGCGGGGTAACGATGCGCATTGATCAAGGTCATGCCGGTGCAGCAGCGCAGCCTGGCTGTCTATGAGGAGGTCTTGTCATGAACCTGGGACAACTGTGATTGATCGGCTCAAGATGGGCCACTTGCAGGCGGCGTTGGATACCCTGTGCGAGCATGCCTGTAAGCAGGCCCTGGCACAGGAATGGGGCGGCCGTCATCAGAAAGGCCTGGATACACGCCTCAGCAGGCCTGGCTGCTCTGGATCAAAACGCTGGAGCAGTTCGACTTCAGCCTCCTGCCCAGCATCGACCGTAAACTGGTGCGTGAACTCGCTAGGCTGGGCTTTGTTGAGCGCAATGAAAATGTGATCCTGCTCGGACCACCGGGGGTTGGCAAAACCCATCTGGCCGTGGTGTTGGGCGTCAAGGCCGCGGAAGCGGGCCATCGTGTGCTGTTCATGACGTTAGACAGCTTGGTCAGCACGCTGCTGAAAGCCCGTCAGGAAAACCGGCTGGAACGGCAACTGCAGCAGCTCACCTACCTGAAGGTGCTGAACCTCGACGAGATCGGCTACCTGCCGATGACCAGGGAAGAAGCCAGTTTGTTCTTCCGTCTGATCAGCCGGCGCTCTACGCGGGCCTGTATGCTCTTTACTCATGGAGTGGGGTGAAATGTTCGGTGATCAGGTGATCGCTACAATGCCACGCGTCCGGGGGATAGAAGCTGTCAGTGGCCGAGCCTTGGGCTGTGGCAGAAAATGGATGGTGAGGGTGTGCCAGAGACGCCGCGTGCTCAGGACTTTGCGCGCCTGTGAAAAAAGTGAAGAGGAGTAAACTTTTTCCTTTAATGTCTCCGATCTTCAGGGAGTTGTCTTCTTGAAGGCTGCACTCCATAACGTACGTGCAAGCCGTTTCAAGCCCTCATCCCCCTTGTTCAATACACTGATTTCAAGTCGTGTTTCTTCCAGGTGGCAGCTCTGAGCCAGGTCAGGGGAATGGGAGCTGATGGATGCAAGGTGTGCGGCGATATCGGCCAGTTTGACGCTGTGTACTTCTGCATCCCCTTTTGCCAGTCGATTACGGTCACGCTGTTTGCGCAAGTCTGATGAGATGAGAGGGTTTGCAGCACTGGTAAGGCAAAGAATACCATCAGCGATGCTATTCCCGAAGGTACGTTCAATGTCGCGCAGGGTTGTGGTTGTATCGGATACGGTATGGTGCAACCAGGCCAGTGCAATGGCTCTGGGTGTATTGCAGCCAGAGGTCGTTACCAGTCCGGCAACTACTGCCAGGTGTTTCCAGTGGGGTTCCTGAATATGTTCGAGCGTTTGGCCTTTGTGGGCTTGCAGAGCATAGTCGCGTACCTGGGCAAGGCAGAGGGGGGCGGTGTGGCTGGCTGTTTGTGAAACAGGCAGCAGCCGTGCACGGAAAAAGGCGTCTGAATCAAACCCCGGGCTGGTTTCAACCTCTTCTTCCCGTTCACTCGGGGTGTCTGGCAAGCGGCCAAACAGATCCCTGCCAAGGATTTGCGCGTGTTCATCGCTACCCAGCAGGTCGTTCAAGCTTTCAAACGCTTCTTCATCATCGCGTATTGGCATGATCAAGCTCCTTCCATTGAGCGTTGATAGTGATAACTGTTTTAAACAGGTGTTATGGGGGGGTGCGCCATCACTGACCGGAACGGCGGGGGTACCGATACTTCGATATAATGCATCGAATGCCGTAGAGTTGGCAACAGAAGGGTCGTGTAAGGGGGGGCACTTTCGCACCAGGTTTCAGACAATTCTTTGATCTGACTTCTGTACACGCTTATTTGTAATGCCATAATAATTCCATTAGGCAGCTGGAGGGATCACGTGGAAGCCATCCGTATTTCGTACACAGGCATCAGGGAACAGGGGTTTACGCTCTTGGAGTTGATGATTGCGATCACCGTATTGGCGATCATCTTGGCGATTGGTATCCCGAGCTTTCAGAATCTGTTTGATAGTAGTCGTTTCGCGCGTGTAAATGATAATTTTATAGCGGCGATAAATATCGCACGTTCAGAAGCGATTATGCGTGCGCTCCCCAATGGAAGGCGTATTGTTCTGTGTGAGCGTAATTCAGCAGGCACAGGGTGCAGTGGTGGCACAAACTGGACTGAAGGTTTGATGGTGCTAGAAAGCGACGTGGATGGAAATGTACTGCAAGTTATACGTGTTTGGGACCCTGTCGAAGGTGGGGTGCTGGCCTCTAGCGCAGTTAGAGTCAATTTCTTATCTAATGGGCGTGCCGTGAGTGCTGAGGCATTTACAGCCACGGTGAATAATAGGACACAGAGTTATTGTCTGCGAAGATCTGGTTCAATATTCAAAGGGGCATGCTCGTGAAGAAGTACAATTATCAGCCTTTTAGGTTCCAGTCAGGCTCTACCCTTATTGAAGTTGTAATAGCTTTGCTGGTGATTACGATTGGATTGTTGGGGTTGTTGTCGATGCAAATTTATACTCTGAAAGGAAATCAAAGTGCTTACCTCCGTTCTCAAGCAACCATTTTGGCGTATGAATTGGTTGATGCCATGCGCGCTGAGCGCGATCGAGCTCTCAACGGCGGGTTTGACGACAATGCCCCCGGCTATCGTGCTAACTGGGATGCCAAGTTGGTAACGGTCATAGGGACTGGCGCTGGAGCAAATGTGGTGCGAAATGACAACACCGTTCAAATAACGGTTACTTGGAATGACCAGCGTGGTGAAGTGTTGGATAGTACCGGTATCGCCAGTGTCGATGCAGATACGGGTTCATTAAGTTTTCAAACGGATATTTGATTATGTGGCATAGATACTATCGACAGCACCTTAAGCAAAGGGGTTTTAGTTTGGTTGAGCTTATGATTGGCTTGACCATTGGTTTGTTTATCCTGTTAGGAGTTGTCTTGGTTTATGTCAGCAGTGCGCGTACATCTGTAACGACAGAAGCCTTGTCACGCGTTCAAGAAAGTGGACGTTTTGGTATTTTTTTTCTTGCACGTGATATCCGTAGTTCTGGTTTTAAGGGAACATGTCAGTTTGGAGTGAATAATCTATTGGATGAAACAGATAGTGCCTACGATGATATTCTATTCGATTTAGACGACCCCATTCGTGGATGGGATGATACGGCAGGTGAAGTGGCTGTACGTATTCCTTCATATTTGACAGGGGATGTCTTGATTTTAAAAAGTGCTGCGACAATGTCTGGAGTTACAGCTTCGGGTAACACACCAGCACATGCGGGCAATATTAATTTAAATACTGCTAGTGGTATTGAAAAAGGGCAAATTGTTTTTGTTGGTAATTCACAAGGTTGTGATGTTTTTCAAAATACCAGTTCAGAAACGGCTAACAACCTTAACCGTGCCGGTGGTTCAGTTTCACCAGGAAATAAGTTTTTTAATGCTAATACTAATCTTTTTAGCCAAGCTTATGATGATAGCATGCAAATATTCTTGTATGAAAGTATTATTTACTACATTGGCAATGGACTAGATGGTCAGCCTGCACTGCGTCGAATCCGTTTTAATACTGGTGTTGGTATTGATGAAGAGCTGGTGAGTGGCATAGAAGATATGCAATTACTCTACGGTGAAGACCGTGATGGAGACAATAATGCAGATAGATATGTTCCGGCTGGAATTGTGATGGACTGGGAGGATGTTGTAGCCGTTCAAGTTAATCTTTTGGCTGCCAGTCTTGCAACGAACGTAATTGACGAAGTTCAGGCTTTACCTGCACCTTGGGACTCTATGCCAAACCCTGATGACAATCGCATCCGCCGTGTATTTACAACTACTGTAGGGATCAGGAATCGACTGCCATGAATGATCAAGCCACGCAACGCAAGATGAAAGGCTCTACTTTGATTGTCGCGCTAATTATGCTTGCTTTAATTGCTATTATTGGCTTTGGGGCAATGCAAACCACGACAATGGAAGAAAAAATGTCGGGTAATCTGCGTGATAAGAATATATCGCTTCAAGCAGCTGAAGCAGGGTTACGTGACCGAGAAGCCTGGTTGAGAGGGATAAGTTTTGCCCCGGCCACTAATGCGTGGTTGGTGAAATCTGGTGACTTGGATCTGTCTTTAAGCTTTCCTTATGGCGCAACAGCTTTGGAGTATGAAAATGCAGGTACGATTGATTTACCTGATGTTGTAGCCAATCCTCTTATGGTGATGGAAGAAATGGAATTTGTCCCAGATGACTTGGTAAGTGGCTTTGATGTGAGAAAAGGCAGGGATTTTTATAGAATATTCTCTGAAGGAAGTGGGCAGTCAAATAATTCAGCAACTACATTGGAGAGTACGTATGCTAAGCGCTTCAACTAGGATGTTTAATATGAGCTGGCTAAAAGTCTACGCTGGTTTATTGCTGATGAGTGCGTGTACCCAGCAGGCTTTTGCTATTAAAAATCTTTCTATCCCTCACGAGCCTTTAACAGTGCTCTCTTCCAGGGTTGATCCAAACGTCATGTTGCTGATTGATAACTCAGGAAGCATGAATAATGTGATCTGGCATGAAGATTATGACCCATCTACCAAACCTTCCTATAATTATAATCCAGGAAAAGACTGGATATATGAAAATTCATATGGCAATTGGTACTATATAAATAATGGTAGCGATTATACGCTTAATAATATTAGCAGTAGTAATGGCGAGTACAATTTTGCCTATTATAATAACGGTAATTTGACGTACCGTAATATGATGCTACCTGATCCAGCTGGTAGCAGGCGTAGCCGGTATAATGGACATTATATTAAGTGGTTACTAAGTAGTATGGTCCCAAGTGAGGGTAAAGACCTTCGCGCGGTGATTCCTGATGAATATCGTATGGAAGTTGCTAAATCTGTTGCAAAATCCATCGTGCAAGACGTCGAAGATGTGCGTTTTGGTATAACTAAATTTTATAATAATCAAGGTGGCAATGTAATAGCAGAATGTGGTTCAAGTGACACGGCGCTAAATAATGCAATTGATAGTCTTTATAGTGAAACTTGGACTCCACTGGCTGAAACTTACTATGAAGTAACTCGCTATTTTCGAGGGGAAAGAGGTATTTGGGGAAACAGACCTTATTTTGAATCTCCAATACAGTACAGATGCCAGAAAAATTTTACTGTTATTATTACAGATGGTGCGCCAACAGAGGATAATTTTGAAGATAAGGATATATCGGGTGATACCATAGATGGTATATCGAAGGTGCTTCCTGACTGGAATGGTGATAGCTCCGATTTTTATTTGGATGATATAGCCGAGTTTGCTTGGGAGCTGGATATGAAAACTTCAGGTTCCGATGACGCAGGTGTTAGTTATAACGATCCATTATTTACCCAGCAAAATATGTATACCTACACAGTGGGGTTTGCACTAGATCATGAATTGTTGCGAGATACTGCTACGGCAGGTAATGGACGTTACTATACGGCCAATAACTCGGAGCAGTTGACAGCTGTGCTTAAAAGTGCTCTTGCTGATATTTCGGATAAAGTGCTCAGTTCTGCTTCGTCGGCTTCTACACAGGGAACCCTCACTCAAGATACAGTTTCTATATTTCCAGAATATAATAGCCAGTATTGGTCTGGTGATCTTAGCGCTTATGAGTATGATATAGATCCAAATAGTAATACCTATCTTGAACTTGTCCCAACTTGGACAAGTGCAGCAAAATTGATACCAACACCTAGTTCGCGAAATATTATATATAATAGTGGAAGTCAGGGGTTACCTTTTAGGTGGGGCTTTCTAAGCGCTAATGAACAGTTATTATTGAATGATGATAAAGATATTCTTGATTATTTAAGAGGTGATCGCTCCCGGGAAGGCGTCGCTTCGGGAGATTTTCGTGAGCGTCGTTCAGTATTGGGTGACATTGTTTATTCTGCCCCAAAATATGTAGGAGCGCCTGCTTTTCGCTACCCTGATAGTTTGGAGTCAAAAAAATATTCGGAATTTAAATATTCTAATAGTAGCCGCTCTGAAATGATATATGTGGGTGCTAATGATGGTATGTTACATGCATTTGATGTTGATACAGGGGTCGAAAAACTGGGTTTCATTCCTTCAGGTTTAATGAAAAACCTGTCTTTACTTACGAAACAAACATATGAGCATCGTTTCTATGTGGATGGCAGCCCTACAGTCGTAGATGCTTATGTTGACGGTAATTGGAAAACTGTATTAGTTTCAGGCCTTAATCGAGGCGGGCAGTCAATTTTTGCGCTTGATGTCACCAATCCCGATAGTTTTAGTGAAGCTAATGCCGATAATATTTTTATGTGGGAGTTCTCAGATGAAGATTTAGGTTATACATACAGTCAGCCAGCTATTGTGAAACTCAGTAATGGAACTTGGGCTGCTATATTCGGTAATGGTTATAATAATACAGATCCTGGTTTCGACTCAGAGATCAGTAGTAGCGGTAATGCGGTTTTGTTTGTGGTTGATCTTTCAACAGGTAATCTTATTAAAAAAATTGATACGGGAGTTGGTTATGATGATGACCCGACCGGTGAAGAGCGGCCTAATGGTTTGGCTACAGTAGCACCGGTTGATTATGATTATGACAATGTTATCGATTATGTTTATGCGGGTGATTTGTTTGGTAATTTATGGAAGTTTGATTTTACTTCCGCTGATGTAAAAAAATGGGATATCGCCTATGCAAAAGGGAAGAAAAAGCTACCTTTATTTACTGCATGTAATGGTAATACCTGTTCGAGCAAAAATCATCAACCCATTACAGTTCGACCGACCGTCAACCGTCATCCCAAAGGGGGCTTTTTAGTTTATTTCGGTACCGGGAAATATTTGGAGACTGAAGATAAAACTGCTGGAAGTACACAACCACAAACATTTTATGCCATCTGGGATAAAGATGAGGGCACGAGTGACGATATTGTGACAAGTAGAAGCAGTTTGCTTCAGCAGTCTGTGGTTTATGAAGGGTCCCAAAATTATGGTTCTGAAACTTATACTTTGAGAACAACGACTACGTTAGCTCCAGAGTGGTCTTCACATTCTGGTTGGTATATAAATTTGCCTACAACTCGTGAGCGTTCAACACGGAATCCGACACTGCGTAATGGTAAAATAATTTTTACAACGCTGATTCCAGTTATTCAGGAAGACCCTTGCAAAAGCGAATCTGAAGGTTGGTTAATGGAGTTGGATGCATTAACTGGTAGTGCCTTATCATATTCGGTATTTGATCTTAATAATGATGGTTATTTTAACTCCCTTGATACTATTCTAGGTAATGGTACCCCTCCGGGGCCTGGTAATGATCCCGGTAATGGTACGCCTCCCGGTGGTATGAAATTTGACCAAGAAATAGTTGAACCGACAATAATTGCAATTGACGAAGATACCGAGCTAAAAGTAATTACTAAAGATACGGTAATTCTTGAGAATCCTGGAGAGGGGGCTCTTGGGCGACAGAGCTGGCGTGAGTATGACTGATGGAGGTATTCACAATGTTTAGAACGATTAAATGCGGCGTTTTCATATTTTTTATCTTGATAAGTGCTGGTTCGTGGGCTGTAACACCGGTTCTTTCCCCTGCAGAAGAAGGTGGGGGGGTTGTAGAGCGTTTCAATGCGGGAAAGAAGCAGGTCATAATCGGTGGCGTTCGCTTTCAGATACATTTCGATACCAAGGTGGGTGAGGTGGTATCCTGGCCGGGGAAGGTGGATAAAGCTGATGTTATATCTATCAAGCCAGGAGATCAGGTCTATTTTGATGCAGAATTTTCTAAACCTGAACCTTATAGGCTTAAATATATATATCGGTTGATAAAATGAGAAAGATTAATGGATTTACCTTAATTGAGTTAATGATCGTCGTCGCTATAGTTGGAATTTTGGCTGCTATTGCCTACCCATCATACCAGCGTTATGTTCAGGACTCGCGGCGTTCAGACGCGCGTGCTAATTTGGTTCAGTTGGCTCAGTTTATGGAGCGTTATTACACGGCGAATGGACGTTATGTGGATGCAGGTGGAAATCCGCCAATCTTGCCTTATAACGAATCACCTAGAGATGGAACTGATAAGTACTACAATTTACAACTAGCGGGTGCTGATGCTCAAAACTACACGCTGTCGGCTATACCCAAGGGAGTGATGGCTGGTGACCGCTGTGGAACACTTTCGGTGAACCAGGCTGGTGTAAAAACAGCCTCTGCTGGTACTGTAGATGAATGTTGGTAGTCGATGTATTGGCCACAACTCCTAACCACCCACCGCTACGGTCATGAGTCGCTGACGCCCGACGAGGTCGGGCGCAGCCACTTCCACAAGGATCATGACCGTATCGTCTTCTCCAGTGCCTTCCGACGCCTGGGTCGCAAGACCCAGGTGCACCCCTTCTCCCTGAACGACCATATCCACACCCGTCTGACCCATTCCATGGAAGTTGGCAGCCTGGGCCGCAGTCTTGGCATTCGTGTCGGTGAGCTGATCGCCGCTGAGCTGCCGCCTTGGGTCACGCCGCATGACCTGGGCACCATCGTGCAGTCGGCCTGCCTGGCGCACGATATCGGCAATCCTCCGTTCGGCCATGCGGGGGAGTATGCGATCCGCGACTGGTTCGCCCGCCATCGGGATGCCGAGCGGCTGTCGCTGCTGTCGCCGCTGGAACGCCTGGATCTGCAAATCTTCGAGGGTAATGCACAAGGGTTCCGTGTGGTCACGCGCATCGAGAACCATCTTTTCGACGGCGGCTTGCGCCTTACCTTTCCAACGCTGGGCACGCTGCTGAAATACCCCTGGAATGTCGAGCTGGCCGGGCCGCAAGGTAAATTCAGCGCTTTTCAGTCGGAAGTGGAGGTCCTCAATGCCCTGGGACGAGACCTTGGCCTGGTGGCGCGGGGGCAAGACCACTGGTGCCGTCACCCGCTGACCTATCTGTTGGAGGCGGCAGATGATATTTGCTACGCCATTATGGATCTTGAGGATGCGATCGAGCTGCATATTCTGAGTTTTGAAGATGTGAAGGCGATTCTGCTGCAGCTGTGTGGCGATCTGGCGTTTGATGATGCGATCTTCGCCACTGAAGCCTCGGCGCGGCGCAAGATTTCGGCGCTGCGGGGCAAGGCGATGGAAAACATGGTCGACTCGGCGGTGAACGCATTCATGGACCATTATGACGAAATCATGGCGGGCAGTTATGCCGGGGAGTTGCTGCTCGATGGCGATGCGATGGTGCGTGAGGGCATATTGACCGCCAAGCGCGTGGCGCGCGAGCGGGTGTTCCCGAACACCCGCAAGGCGGAGCTTGAAGTGGGCGCTTACACCACCATCGGGGTGCTGTTGGAGGCGTTCACCAGTGCCGTGTATGAGCAGCATGTGCAGGGCGCGGACGGTGTCGGCTATCGTGCCGATAAGGTGCTGCGGCTGATGGGTATTCATGCTCCCAAGGCACAAGACTCTTTGTATAACGGCTACCGGCGGGTGCTGGATTTCATTTCAGGCATGACCGACAACTACGCATCCTACCTGGCGCGGCAGATTGGTGGCGTGGGGCTGTGACCATTCGTTGTAGGAGCTTGCCCTGCAAGCGATTGAGTATGCGCCCGGTTCGTCGCTTGCAAGGCAAGCTCCTACGGAGGGGGTGTGGTGGATTTGGCTTAATTCGCCCTTCTACAGGTGGTGCCGTCTGAGGCTTTTTGTAGGAGCTTGCCCCGCAAGCGATTGAATTGGCACTGGACTAATCGCCTGCAGGCAGGCTCCTACAGCGAACAGATATTGTCGTAGAATGGCGTTTTGCAGCAGATAAAGAGTTTAAGCAGTATGGCAAGTTTACGAGACCAGCTCGGTGGGCTGGTATATTCGACCGAAAGCGGGCGCCACTGCCCGGATTGCGGAGAGGCGCTGGATGCCTGCCGCTGTGAGGAGCAGTCTGAAGCTGAGCGTGTAGCGGCACTTGACGGTGTGGTACGCATACGCCGTGAAACCAGTGGCCGCAAGGGCAAGGGTGTTACCACCATCAGTGGCGTGCCGCTGGTGGAAAAGGAGCTGAAGCAGCTAGCGAAAAAGCTGAAGCAGCGTTGCGGTACCGGCGGCGCGGTGAAAGACGGCATTATCGAAATACAGGGCGATCATCGCGAAACATTGAAAACCGCGCTGGAGGCTGAAGGCTATCAGGTGAAGCTGGCTGGCGGTTGAATAGCATGAGGAAGCAGGGATGAACAGGAAAACGCTGGTTGCGGGATTGGTGGTACTGCTCCCGTCCCTTGGGATAACACCCGTAGCGGCCGAGATCTATCACTATGTCGATCAGAATGGCCGCAAGATCTATGTCGATCGCCAGAGCCAGATTCCGCCGCAGTACCGTGACCAGACGCGGCGGCTCAAGGAAGAGTCGGAAACGTTAAACCGCTCCGAGCGCACCCGGCGTGAGCAGGTGTTGCAGCGCCTGGAGGCGGAGAAGGGCACTCGGGGCGAGGTGTCGGCGATCGAGGCGGAGATGGCCAGCCTGGAGCAACGCGCCATCGTCAAGGGCAGCAGTGTGCAGGTGCCGGTTGAGTTGCGTTATCTGGGCCAGCGCAAGACGGTCAACCTGATTGTCGATACCGGCGCAACCCGTACCGTGTTGCACAAACCCGGGGTGCGCAGTTTGGGGGTCGCGTTGCGACCGGCCGGTCATGCCCAGGTCGTGGGCGGCGCCCGTATCCCGACCAGTCTGATGCCGGTCGATGGCATTTCGTTTGGGCCCGTGAATCAGGGCAAGTCTGAGGTGCTGGTGATCGAGCCGAGCACGACGCCCGGTTACGATGGCCTGCTGGGGATGGATATTCTCGGCAAGCTGAAATACGAGATCGATATGGAGCGAAAGGTCGTGATCTGGCATGCCGATCGCTATCGGGAACTGGCGCGGACCCGTGAGGAACTTCTGGCTGAAAACCAGTAGGCGCGCGTTCCGCGCCGATGGGCTTAACGCCGGTATTTCGCTTGCAGAGCAAGCTCCCACAGGAGGCTTTTCCAGTCTGTAGGAGGGGGGTGGGGAGTGAGTTCCGCGCCGATGGGCTTAACGCCGGTATTTCGCTTGCAGAGCAAGCTCCCACAGGAGACTTTTTCAGTCTGAAGGAGAGGCTGTGGGAGCGCGCTCCGCGCGCGATAGGTCACTCGTCCTGATTCAGGTGACGCTCGGCCAGGCGCAGGTCGAGGGTTGCCTTCAGCAGTTGGTACAGGTGGATGGACGCGTCAATCTCGGCCTTGCGGTTGGTCAGGCTCTCGATATTCAAGCCGATCGGCAGGCCCAGCGGCAGGCAGGCATCCAGAATCTGTTCCAGGTTGTTCTGACAGATACGGACCGATTCCGCCAGCGGCTTGTCCGCATCCAGAATGCGATATTGTGTTGCCTGTGGCACCGAGATCCCCAGCCACTGCATGAATTCCAGTGTCTTGGCGCTGCCGCAGGGTGTGAAGGTGAGGATGATACGCTTGGGCGTAACCCCTAGTTCTCGGCAACTGCGGGCGTAGGAGGTCAGCAGGTCGATGGTGGCCTGGGCGTTATAGACCGCCTGAGACACGAAAAACTCGCAGCCGTTTTCCACTTTGCTGATCAGGCGCTGGTGTTCATTGCCCTTGACCGCATGGCGTTCGGCGATGGTGACGCCGCCGAGGTGGAAGGGCTGGTGGTGCTCGCTCAGTGCTGTATAGGCGTCGTTCAGTGACAGCTTGATCTCCCCTTCTGACGACGGGCTGCCGACGAGCACCAGGTTGCGCACATCGTAGTCGTTCCAGGCTTCTTCCAGCCATTGCTCAAAATCGGCGCGGTCGCGCTGAGCTACACTCTTGTAGGTGATGATCGGACGCTGGCTGAGCGTGTTCAGCAGCTTCGAGTATTCGCGCGGGTCGCGGGTTTCCATGTAGGGGAAGGGACGCGGAGCATCGATGCGGCTGCTCTCATCCTGAATGTCGTAGACGATCAGACCGTCGTATTCCAGCGTCTCCAGACGCGCGAGAAGGCGGTTGGCGATCTCCTGCATCTGCATATCCTCGGTGCTGGCCTTGGGCGGAGTGGTTCCGACAAAGCAGACGCTGCGGTGAGGGTCGGCAAACTTTTGCTGCAGGGATTCGCTCATGATGATATCCATCTTCTTTCATTGTGTTTTGTTCTGAGTGAATTATATTCATTTATCGCAGCAGCATGATGAAATCTTCTGTAGCCATTGTGAGGGCTACTCATGCGCGTCCAAAAGCATTCAAGGAGCCTGACATGAGCGGTAGTTTCGATCCGGCGGCACTGGGCCAGCAGTTGAAGGGGCAGGAAGGCATTCCGCCGCTGGAACAGTGGAATCCGGAATTCTGTGGCGATATCGAGGTGCGCATCGCCCGCGACGGGCGCTGGTATTACCAGGGTTCGCCTATCGGCCGTGAGGCGATGGTCAAGATGTTTGCCCGCGTATTATGGAAAGAAGACGGCCAGTATTTCCTGAAAACGCCGGTGGAAAAGGTCGGTATTCAGGTGGATGACGTCCCCTTTCAGGTGGTTGGTGTTGAGCATGAACAGGGCGAGAAGGGGGCCGAACTGGTGTTTACCACATCAACCGGAGACCGGGTGCGGGCCGATGCCGAGCACCCGATTCGGGTCGAGGTCGATCCGGATACCGGTGAGCCTTCGCCCTATCTGATGATCCGTTTCGGCATGGAAGGGCGGATCGGGCGCAACCTGTTCTACCAGCTGGTGGAACAGGCGCGGATGGTCGAGCGCCCGGACGTCACCGAACTGGTGGTGGACAGCGCCGGCGAGACCTTCAGCCTGGGGGCGCTTTAACGGGCGGCGTAAGACCTGCTAGAGCAGCATCAAGGTCCCCAGTCCCAGAAAGGCCACGAAGCCGACCACGTCGGTGACCGTGGTCAGAATCACCGATCCGGACAATGCCGGGTCAATCTTCAGCTTCTCCAGCATCACCGGGATCAGCACGCCGGACAGGGCGGCAGCGGCAATATTGATCACGATCGCCAGCCCGATCACCAGGCCGATGGCGGCGCTGTCGAACCAGAGTGAAGCCACCACACCGATCACCAGTGCCCAGAGCACGCCGTTAAGGCCGCCGACACTCAACTCCTTCTTCAGCAGCGGCATAATATTGGCGGTGGTGATCTGGCCCAGTGCCAGCCCGCGGATGATCAGCGTTAGGGTCTGGCTACCAGCGATACCGCCCATGGAGGCGACCACCGGCATCAGCACCGCCAGGGCGACCACTTGCTGCAAGGTGCCCTCGAACAGGCCGATCGCCCAGGAAGCCAGAAAGGCGGTCAGCAGGTTGATGCCCAGCCAGGTGGCGCGGCGTCGAGAGCTGCGCATGACCGGGGCAAAGAGGTCTTCATCCTCGTCCAGACCAGCGCTGGCCATCAACTGGGCTTCGTGCTGTTCATGCACCAGTTCAAACGCCAGCCGCTGGCTCATGCGGCCCAGCAGGCGTCCTTCGGCGTTAATCACCGGCAGCGCCGCAACGGCGGCCATCTCGAACTGCTCGCAGGCATCTTTCAGCGTCAGCTCGGCGCTGAGCGCTTCCAGCTCGCTATCATACAATTCCGCCAGTGGCTGGTGCGAAGCGGCGCCGAACAGGCGGCTGATTGCCACCGCGCCGGTGTAGCGGCCGGTGCGGTCCACCAGCCAGAGATGCTCGCTGTATTCCGGCACCCGGCGGCGCAGCAGGCGCTCGGCATCCCTGACTCGGCTGTTGTGCGGCAGGATTAATAGCTCGTGATCAACGTAGCGCCCGAGCAGGTCCTCGGCATAACCGGCGCTCTGCTCATAGTGCGTGCGCTGACGGTCGTCCATGCGCGCCAGCGCGATATCGACCACCTCATCCGGCAGCGAGTCGGCCAGTTCGATCAGGGTTTCGGCGTCCAGGTCGGAGGTCAGCTGATCCAGCGTCTGGCTGTCGAACTGGCGCAGCAGGCTTTCGCGCGCTTCGCTGCGCATCGCCACCAGCACGTCGGCATAGAGGTCAGCCGGTACGTGTTCCCAGGCGTGCTGGCGCGCATCAAGAGGCAAAGACTCCAGCAGCAGGGCGATCTGCTCGGGTTCCAGAGCCTCGAACGATTCCGGCATCTGCTCTCCTTCGGGAGCTTCGTCATGCCGGATCATCTGGTCAATATGCTGGCTGATCTCTTCGCTCATGGGGGTGTCGGGGCCTGTGTGCTGGTTGAGATGTGTATAGGGGCAAGTCTACACGTGAATGAGTCTTGAAAGGGCTAAATCCACTGTTGTGCGTGGCTTGATCTGGAACGATTGTTTGGTTTTCGGTTGGGGCATGTCAGCGTCAAGGGGCTAATATTTGCTATACAAACAGAAATGGCATCTGGTTTTCAGTGGAGCGTCAGGGGGGGCGCTGGTGTTCGTAAACCGGGCCGAACTGGCGGGATGAACTTCTGGCGATATCGGCACAATGGTGCGATTATGCCCGCCCCCTGTCCTGGATACTCAAGCGGATCAATCTGATGGCCCAAAACGCAACTGTCCACAAAGTCTACCTGCAACTGGCCGATCTGGACCGGCATCATTATGCCGACTATAGCCACACGCTGGCACAGCATCCCTCTGAAACCGAAGAGCGGCTGATGATGCGCCTGCTGGCGTTCATGCTCCGGGCCGATGAGCAGCTGGAATTTACCCGTGGACTCTGCGTCAATGATGAACCGGATCTGTGGCTGAAAAACTACGCTGGCGAGATTGAGTCTTGGATCGATGTGGGCCTGCCCAGCGATAAACGGATCCGCAAGGCGTGCCACCGGGCGCAGGAGGTGCTGGTGCTGGCTTATGGTTCCGACCAGGCGGTTACGCCCTGGTGGGATGGCATCAAGGGGCAGCTGCACCGGTTCGACAATCTGCAGGTGTTGCGTGTGCCAGTGGCGCAGAGTCTGCAGTTGGCGGAATGGGTTCAGCGCGGCATGCATCTGCAGTGCACCATTGAGGATGGCCAGCTCTGGATTACTGACAGTGAACGTACTCTGATGATCGAACCTCAGGGTCTCTGGCCGGAGGCCTGAATAGGTCGATTCTCTGCAGCGTGCCCAGTGGCACCGAAAGCCGGTGCTACTGCTCCCGAGGTCGATGCGGTTAGAGCTGGGTCTGTAATATACCCACTGCTGCGGTCAACCGGCTTGCCTCAGCAATTTATTTCGCATTACGATATAATGCATTGCTATTGAATTTTATTCATTCAGTAGCAGGGGAAAACATGCTTCCAAAGGAAGAGCTGGAAACTCTTATTGCCAAACGCGGAGTCCTTAAAGGGCTTAACTCAACACTGGGCATCACGGCCATCGTGATGACCCTGGTCTTCATTCTCTATGCTGTATTGCTGGGCAAAACCGCCAGTGAGCAGTTTCTCGGCGTCAAAGCCTGGATCGAAAGTACGCTGGGCTGGTATTACATCCTGGTGATGTTTCTGGCCTTTGTGGCCTGTATTTATCTGATGTGCTCGCGGGTGGGCAATATCCGTCTGGGACGCGACACGGATCGGCCCGAATTCAGCAATTTTGCCTGGTTCTCCATGCTGTTCGGCTGCGGAACCGGCGCGGGGATGCTGTTCTTCTCCATGTCGGAACCGATGATCCATTTCGCCAGCCAGTGGAGTGGCGGCAATCCTTTCCTCAGTCATGAGGTCAAGTCGGCGGTGGCCGATTTCTTTGCGGCCAAGCAGGCAGCGCTGGACAAGGGGTTGTTGCCGGGCGATGCCGGTTTCCCGGTGCCCAATGATCTGGTGGCGGAAGCGGCGACCGGCGGCATCAAGTTGACTATTTTTCATTGGGGAACCATCGCCTGGTCGATGTATGCGGTCGTCGGGCTGTCACTGGCGTATTTCGCCTTTCGCAAGGGGTTGCCACTGTCGATCCGTTCGGCGCTGTACCCGCTGATCGGTCAGCGCATCTATGGCCCCATCGGTCATACAGTGGATATCCTGGCGGTGTTCGGCACCATCTTTGGTATCGCCACCACTCTGGGGTTAGGGGTCAACCAAATCGGTGCCGGCCTGGTGTCACTGGGTGTGCTGGAAGAAGCGACGCAGACGGTGACCATAGTATCGATCTTGTTGATTACCGTGATCGCAACGATTTCGGCCACCAGTGGCGTGGCGCGGGGCATCAAGCGGCTGTCCACGCTCAATACCTGGATCTGTCTGCTGATTCTGGCTTATTTCATGCTGGTGACCGACACCAATTACCTGATCGCCAGCTCTATTACCGCATTGGGTGACTATCTCACCGAAGGCGTTTCCATGACGCTGTGGACGGCGCGCAGCGCCGAAGAGCGTGTCTGGCAGGGTGGCTGGACCATTTTCTACTGGGGCTGGTGGATGGCCTGGTCGGCGTTTGTCGGCATGTTTATCGCGCGTATCTCGCGCGGCCGCACCATCCGTGAATTTATTCTGGGCGTGATGCTGATTCCGTCGATCGTGGCGCTGGTCTGGTTCGGCGTCATCGGTTCCGCCGGCATTCACGAATCGCTCTACGGTGCGGATATGACCATCTACAACGCATCAATCAACGAGTGGAACTACGCCGGTACGCTGTACAACGCCTTTGACGTGCTGACGCCGGGAACCATGGCGGTGGTGGCCAAGATGACGGCACTGGTCGTGGTGGTGATCTTTTTCGTGACTTCGGCCGATTCGGGCACCCTGGTGCTGGGCCGCCTGCTGGCGTTCGGCCAGCGTCCGCCGGTGCAGCAGCGCATCATTTGGGGCATGGCGTTGGGCGCGGTCACGCTGATCATCCTGCTGCTGGGGGGGGATCTGGCGCTGAAGTCGCTGCAGGCGGCCTCCATTGCCGGGGCCTTGCCGTTCACTTTCGTACTGTTGGCGATGATGTATGGCCTGGTGAAGTCGTTGCGCGAAGACAGCAAGGCGTTCATCGATAATGAGCCGCATATCCGTCGTTTGATTGAGCGGGAGGTGTCGGACCTGTCCTGATCTCGGGTAAACTGACGGCTTTCCTATCGCGCCAAGGGGTGGAAGTATGCTGATGCGCTCTGATTGAGCGCAGGCAGGTGCATCTGCCAGCTGGCCAGTATGTTCAGTACTGCCGATGCCATGGCCAACCTGGCAGGCGTGTTGCTGGCCTGGCTGCTGGTGAAGCCGTGGATACCCAGGTGCAGTCGTTAAGGAGGTTGTTTTGGCAGTAACGGGTTGGAACCGATGGGTATTGGTGTTGCTGTTGACGGCGGGTACCGCTGTGGCGGCCGAGCCGGGGGGGGCAAAGTCCATCAGTGCTCATCTGCTGGAGCAGGTGGAACACTGGCATGAGCAGGCCGAAAAGGGTGATGCGAACGCCATGTTCAACCTGGGACAGTATTTTCGGCGTGGCATCGGCATTCAGCCGGATCTGCAACGGGCGCGGGAGTATTACCTGCAAGCGGCGGAGCTGGGGCATGCCGGAGCTCAGTTGAATCTGGGAACGCTCTATTACTTCGCGCCGGATAAGCCCAACCTGGAACAGGTGCTGCACTGGTGGGGCCAGTCGGCGCATCAGGGAGAGCCCCGGGCTCAATATCAGCTAGCGGTGTTGTCGCTCAAGTTGCCACAGCCGCAACCGCTCGACGCCCTGGCCTGGATGACCCTGGCGCGGGACAACGGCCATCCCCAGGCTGAAAAAGCGCTGCAGCAGCTGAAAACCAGCGTGCCGGCCGCGACGCAGGCCGGGCTGGCGCAGCGTCTGGTTGAACTGCGTTCGGGTGGTAAGGGAGTCGTGCCAGTCGCGGCGGATAGGCTCGTGGCTGTGGCTATGGTTGAACCTGAACCTGAGCCTCAACTACAGCCCAAGCCCGATGAGAGTGTCGCGGCACAGGCCGATGAGCAAACAACTCCGAGCGCTGTGGTGGAGTCGGCTCGGCAGAGCGAGGCCGATGCGGTGCCGGTTGAGGCCAGGTCCGCTCCAGCGCCTGCATCTGAACCAGAGGTGAAAGACGCGGCACCTGAGCCCATGCCGCCGGCAGCAAAGCCGGTAATGGCCTGGTCAGGCGCGCTTTTTACGGTGCAACTGGCGTCGTTGAGTGACGCGTCAGCGGCGCAGACGATGATGCGGCAGCTGGCGCAGCGCCATGCGGCGGTGCTGGAGGGGCAGCCCGTGCGGGTCCTGCCGGGCCGGCATCAGGGCAAGGCGCTGTATCGCGTGCAGGCCGGAGCCTTTGCGATGCGCGACGACGCCGCGCAGTTGTGTAAGGCATTGAAAGCTGGCGGCCAGGGCTGCTTCCCCAGCCGCTTGCGTTAACAATCGGCACGATGCGTGATGTCATGGGTGCGACATGGCAGGATGTTGTAGGAGCGCACTTCGTGCGCGATGAATTCGGCACGGAATCAATCGTCCGCGGAGCCGTGCTCCTACACATCTAAGTCGCGAGATTATCGCGGTTGATCAATCCTCCGCATATGCTTCAACCGGGACACAGCTGCAGAACAGGTTGCGGTCGCCGTAGACGTTGTCGATGCGGTTCACCGTCGGCCACAGTTTGGACTGCTTCAGCCAACTGGCCGGGAAGGCGGCCTGTTCGCGGCTGTACGGGCGGTTCCACTCCGGGTCGATGATATCGGCCTGGGTGTGCGGCGCGTTCTTCAGCGGGTTGTTGTCCGCATCCAGCTCACCCGCTTCCACCAGCGCGATCTCCTCGCGAATCTTCACCATTGCTTCGATGAAACGATCCAGCTCGGCCCTGGATTCGGATTCGGTCGGCTCGATCATCAGCGTGCCAGGAACCGGGAAAGACATGGTCGGGGCGTGGAAGCCGAAGTCCATCAGGCGCTTGGCCACGTCTTCCTCGGAAATGCCGGACACCTCCTTCAGCGGGCGCAGGTCGATGATGCACTCGTGCGCCACGCGGCCGTTACGGCCGGAATAGAGCACCGGGTAGTGCACGCCCAGTTTCTTCGCCAGGTAGTTGGCGTTGAGGATCGCGTGGCGAGTTGCCTGACGCAGACCTTCGCCGCCCATCAGCGCGATGTAGACCCAGCTGATCGGCAGGATGCTGGCGCTGCCCCAGGGCGCGGCGGATACGGCGCCATTGCCGGCTTTGGGACCATCGATGCCGACCACCGGGTGGTTGGCGACGAAGGGTGCCAGGTGGGACTTGACGCCGATCGGACCCATGCCCGGGCCGCCGCCGCCGTGCGGGATGCAGAAGGTCTTGTGCAGGTTCATGTGCGACACGTCGGCGCCGATGTCGGCCGGGCGGGTCAGCGCCACCTGGGCATTGAGGTTGGCGCCGTCCATGTATACCTGTCCGCCGTTGGTGTGGACGATGTCACAGATCTCGCGAATGCCTTCCTCGTAGACGCCGTGGGTGGACGGGTAGGTGATCATCAGGCAGGACAGGTCGTCGGCGTGGGTCTCGGCCTTGCTGCGCAGGTCGTCGATATCGACGTTGCCCTGGTCGTCACAGCCCACCAGTACCACCTTCATGCCGGCCAGCGCCGCTGACGCCGGGTTGGTGCCGTGCGCGGAGGTCGGGATCAGGCAGATGTTGCGGTGGCCGTCGCCCTGCGACTGGTGGTAGTGGCGGATCGCCAGCAGACCGGCGTACTCGCCCTGGGCACCGGAGTTGGGCTGCATGCAGATGGCGTCAAAGCCGGTAATCGCTTTCAGCATCGTTTCCAGGGAATCGATCATCACTTTGTAGCCCTGAGCCTGCTCCAGCGGTGCGAAAGGGTGCAGCGCGCCGAATTCGGGCCAGGTCACCGGGATCATCTCGGCGGTGGCATTGAGCTTCATGGTGCAGGAGCCCAGCGCGATCATGCTGTGGGCCAGCGACAGATCCTTGTTTTCCAGGCGTTTGAGGTAGCGCAGCATCTCGGTTTCGCTGTGGTACTGGTTGAACACCGGGTGGGTCAGGAAATCGGAGGTGCGTTTCAGGTTGGCAGGAATGCTTTCGCGCACGGAGTGCGCTCCCACCTGTGTTCCCACCTGCGCTCCCTCAGTGTTTGTGGTGTGTGATTCTGTATTGTGGGAGCTCGCTCCGCGAGCGATGGTATTGGCAACCAGTTCTGCATCCAGCACTGCAATATCCAAACCATGACTCTCACCCAGCAGCGCGGTCCACAGGGCTTCGATCTCGGCACGGTCACTGCGCTCGTCCAGGCTGATGCCCAGCTGTTCGTCGCCCAGCTTGCGCAGGTTGAACCCTGCATCCTGAGCGCTTTGATAGAGGCGGTCGCGTTCGGCACCGGCATTAATCGTGAGGGTGTCGAACCAGCTGTCGTGCGCCAGTTTCAGGCCTTTCTGCTGCAGGCCGGCGGCCAGCAGGTCGGTCAGACGGTGAATGCGTGCGGCAATGGTCTTCAGGCCTTCAGGGCCGTGGTAGATGGCGTAGAAGGCGGCCATGTTGGCCAGCAGTACCTGAGCGGTACAGATGTTGGAGGTAGCCTTCTCGCGACGGATATGCTGCTCGCGGGTCTGCATCGCCATGCGCAGCGCCGGGTTGCCGCGGCTGTCGACGGAGACGCCGATGATACGGCCCGGCACCGAGCGTTTGTAGGCGTCGCGGGTGGCAAAGAAGGCGGCGTGCGGACCACCGTACCCCATGGGTACGCCGAAACGCTGGGCGGAGCCGAATACCACATCGGCCCCCATCTCGCCCGGAGACTTCAGCAGTACCAGGCTGAGCAGGTCGGCGGCGGCGCAAACCAGCGCTTTCTGATCATGAGCCTTGTTGATCAGGGGCGTGAAGTCGCGCAGCTCACCGCTGGTGCCCGGGTACTGGACCACCACACCGAAGGCCTCGTACTGATCCAGCAGAGCTTCCACATCGCCGATGATGACGTCATAGCCCAGCGGTTCGGCACGGGTCTGGATTACGCTGATGGTCTGCGGGTGCAACTGGTCATCCACCAGAAAAGCGTTGGCTTTTTTCGCCTTGCTCATGCGCTTGCACAGCGTCATTGCCTCGGCGGCAGCCGTGGCTTCATCCAGCAGGGAGGCGTTGGCCAGGTCCAGGCCGGTCAGGTCCAGGATCATCTGCTGGTAGTTCAGGATCGCTTCCAGACGTCCCTGGGACACTTCCGGCTGATAGGGCGTGTAGGCGGTATACCAGCCCGGGTTTTCCAGCACGTTGCGCAGAATAACGTTGGGCGTCAGCGTATCGCTGTAGCCCATGCCGATCAGCGAGCGCTTGATCTGGTTCTGCTGCGCGATCGCCTTCAGCTCTGCCAGCACCTGGGGTTCGGTTTTCGGTGCAGCCAGCGGGATCGGTTGCTCCACGCGGATGCTGCCTGGAACGGTTTCATCGATCAGGGCATCAAGATTGTCGACGCCGAGCGCTGCCAGCATGGCGGTCGCTTCGTCTGCGGAAGGGCCGATATGACGGCCGATAAAGGCATCCTGCTGTTCCAGGGCCTGCAATGGGGGCAGTATCTGTTCACTCATGGCGGATGATCCTGATTGTTCGTTTTTATGGATGCTATGTTAGCAGGGATGCAACGCCAGTAGGAGCCAGACTCTGGTTGTATGATGCGCGCCAGTGACCGGGGTAGGACCGAGGATCCTGGCGCGTGTGCGACATCATGTCACATTATTCAGCGTGAACTTTCTCCCTAGAATGAGTCGCAATTTTTGCAGCTTGTACAGGGAAAAAGAATGAAATTCAGGTATTCAGGTCTGTCACTGGCGGTGGCGGCCGCGCTTTCCGCGCCCAGCATGGCACAGGAAGTACTGGAAGTTACCAAGCCATTGCCGGTATCGGCTGTTGTCAGCTCCAGTGAGACCGAAGCCGTGCAGGCCGCCCCCAGCACTGATGGCGGTGATCTGTTGCGCGCCATCAATGGTGTTTCCGGTTCGCGCATGGGCGGGCGCGGTATCGATCCGGTGATTCGTGGGCAGAAACAGAACCAGCTCAACGTGATTCTGGATGGTGCCTATCTGTACGGAGGCTGCCCCAACCGCATGGACCCGCCGACGACTTACACCGCTGCCGAAAGCTATGATCGCGTCACCGTGATCAAGGGCAATCGCAGCGTGATTTACGGCCCCGGTGGCACCGGCGGCACGGTGCTGTTCGAGCGTGAGCGCCCGCTGCTCGACGCTGATACACCCTATCGTGGTCAGGTATCGGCCGCCTATACCGGCAACAGTGATACCACCAACCTGTCAGCGGACCTGGCGGCCGGTGGCGAGCAGGGCTATGTGCGTTTCGTGACCGAGAAAGCCGATGCCGGCAACTACGAAGACGGTAACGGTGATGAGGTGCGCTCTTCCTATGAAACAGAAAGCAATGCCCTGATGGCGGGCGTCAAGGTGGGCGATCGCACCTGGCTGGAGGGCAGTTACGAGCAGGTGGACGAGGAGGATGTGCTTTTCCCGGGCGCCGGTATGGACTCGCCCTACAGTGATTCCGATACCTGGCGCCTGAAGCTGGATCACAGTTCGGACAGTCTGCTGTTCCAGCGCGTGCGTGCGGAGGTATACCGCAGTGAAGTGAACCACCTGATGGACAACCATACCCTGCGTGACTTGACCGCGCCTATGGCGATGGATGCACCGACCAGTTCGGATACGGTCGGTGGTCGCCTGCTGATCGACAGCCGCGTCGGCGGTCATGAACTGCAGTGGGGTGTGGATCACCAGGATAACAACCGCAACGCATCAGCGATCATTGCCAGTGGCATGATGGCCGGTAAAGTTGGCGGCATCCAGTGGCCCGACGTGACCATCAAACAGACCGGTCTGTTTGGTGAGGTGAAGCACTATATGGCCGGCGGTGATCTGCTGAAGGCCGGTGCCCGCTACGATTTTGTGCGTGTGGATGCGGGCCGTACCGGAGAAGCCTATACAGGGGGGATGTTGAAGGATAAAACCCCGAATATGCTGTATGGCGCCAATGCCGATGACAAAGCCAGTGAGCACAACCTGAGCGGCTTCCTGACCTGGACGCATCAGATCGATGCTCAGTACCGTCTGGAATCCACCCTGTCCCGCAGCGTGCGCACGGCCGATGCGACCGAACGCTACATGGCGATGGGCAGCTGGCGTGGCAATCCCTCGCTGGACCCCGAAAAGCACCACCAGCTGGAACTGGTGCTGGCTGCGGAAACCGCCGATCTGAGCTGGTCCCTGGCGGGTTACTACAACCGGGTTGATGACTACATCAACCGCACCACCGGGCTGAATGATTCCGGCAGCAGTTACGAGAATATCGATGCTGCCCTCTATGGTCTGGATTTCGAGCTGGCCTGGCAGCTGAACGACAACCTGCAGCTGCGTAACGGCGTTGCCTGGGTGCAGGGCGAGAACAAGGATGACAACACCGACCTGTCACAGATCTCGCCGCTGACCGCGACACTGGCACTGGATTATCGCCGTGATGCGCTGCATGCAGGGGTTGAGTGGGAAGTGGCGGCCCAGCAAAACGATGTCTGTCTTGAAGATGGCTGCAATGGCCTGGATGTGCGCAAGACACCGGGCTACGGGGTGGTTAACCTGAACGCAGGTTACGACTTCAATCCGTCACTGTCATTGAGCGCAGGGGTCAACAACCTGTTCGACAAGGCCTACGCCTACCATCTGAACCGTGAAGACGCCCTGGGCAACACGGTGCAGGTCAATGAGCCGGGTCGTACCGGCTGGGTGCGCCTGACCGCACGCTTCTGATTCAATCGTCAGTACCTCTCATTCTTCGGGGCCCTTGTGGCCCCGTTTTTTTTTTGGTTCATTGCGCTTTACCGGAGACATCGCCCATGGATAGTGGTGCTTGACTGGCGGCATCGGCCGCAATGCGAATTTCTGCCTGGGCCGGGTCCAGTTCCCTACGATTCTACGAAGAACCATAACCAATACATGTCATTAATTTGCTACGTTTATTTGCTTTCATTCGACATTGATACGGGGCTACACTTAAACTTGCTCGTGGCCACTTAATTCAGGGAGAGATCCAATGCCCCGTGCGTTCACATGGACCGCCACTTTGCCTCTGCTGGCGTCAGTTCTGATGCTGGTGCTGTTCCAACTGGAATCCGTGCTGACGATCTATGGTGTTGTCGGGCTGGCTTTACTGGCCGGTAGTCTGCTGTCCTGGTTCAGCTGGCGTCAGCTGCAGCAGTTGCAGATGACACAGGACCGATTGCAGCATCAGCTTGAACAGCAGCAACAGCAGGCCGAACAGCACAAGGCCAATATCGAGGGCATGCTCTCCATCTGGCTGCGCCTGGTGCCGGTGTGGAACCGTCATATCACCTCCTGCCGAGAGATCGGCAACGACGCTATCACGGCCCTGTCCGGTCGCTTCGCTGAACTGGTGCGGCTGATTGCCGACACCCGAGCCTCCTCCCAGTCCCACCAGAGCGGCGGCGACCTTGATGCCATGTCGGAAGACAAGGCACGGTTGCAGCATTTATTCAACAAGATGAAAAACTTCGATGTGACAACTGACCAGCTGTTCGATCAGATCAACCGGCTGGATGAGTTTGCCAATGATCTGGACCAGATGGCCGGGGCGGTGGCATCCATCGCGGAGCAGACCAACATGCTGGCGCTGAATGCGGCCATTGAAGCGGCCCGAGCCGGAGAGGCGGGTCGCGGTTTTGCCGTCGTGGCTCAGGAGGTGCGCGAACTGTCCACGCAGTCCGGTGAAACGGGGCGTCATATCGCCGAGAAAATTACCCTGGTCAAGCAGGCGATGACGGCGATCACCCGCTCGGCCAGTGATACGCGCGAGCAGGAAGACCACACTCTGGATGAGGGTGAGCAGTTTATTGGCGAGGTGGTTCAGCACCTGGAGGCACGTGCCATGCAGTTGATCGATGACGGCGAGCAGCTGCTGGCGACCAATGCCGAGGTGAGCGGCCAGATCGAGCAGGTGCTGATCGAGCTCCAGTTCCAGGACCGGGTCAGCCAGATCCTCGAGCAGGTAACAGACAGCATGGGGCAGATGACCTCGGTGCTGGAGGCGGACGAAAGCGCCTATCGCAGTGGCGAGCGCAGACTGTCGCTGGATATCGAACAGTTGCTGCGGGACATGAAAACAACTTACACCACGGTGGAGCAGCACCGGCAGCATGATGCGAGGCGTCAGGGCAATGACGACGCCGATACTGCCGACGCCGGCTCCATCAGTTTCTTTTGATCATATCGACTGACCGGATAAGTAAGCAGAGATGGAAAAAACAATCATGGTAGTGGACGACTCGGCATCGATTCGCCAGGTCGTCGGCATTGCTCTGAAGGGCGCAGGATACAAGGTGATTGAGGCATGCGACGGGCGCGATGCTCTGGCCAAGCTGACCGGGGAAAAAATCCATCTGGTGATCAGTGATGTCAATATGCCCAACATGGATGGCATCACCTTCGTCAAGGAGCTCAAGCAGAACCCGCGCTACAAGTTCACCCCGGTGATCATGCTGACCACCGAGGCGGGCCGGGACAAGATGGCCGAAGGCAAGGCCGCCGGCGCCAAGGCCTGGGTGGTCAAGCCTTTCCAGCCGCCACAGATGCTGGATGCGGTTGCCAAGCTGATCATGTAACGCGAATCTGCCGCTGGGGCGAGGGTGATATGGGGCTAGAGATTAGGCAGGACAAGACCAGGGCGCTGGTCGACGTGCAGGACGAAATGACCATCTATACGGCGGCGCTGCACTGGGAGCAGCTTCAGCCGCTGCTGGCTCAGGTGAAGGCGATAGAGGTGAACCTGGCTGCCGTATCCGAGATCGACAGTGCCGGTGTCCAGTTGCTGCTGGCTCTGCAGCAGGAGTCCGAGCGGCTGCACAACCAGTTTCAGCTGCATGAGCCGGCTGACGAGGTGCTGGAGCTGTTGAAGCTGCTGCACCTGGATCGGCAATTGATGCCTGCGCAGCCGGGAACCGCTCAGGAGGGTGAGTCACATGGATGATATGACGCAGACGTTCATTCAGGAGTCTGAAGAGCTGCTGACCCAGATGGAGGACGCCCTGCTGGCGCTGGAAACCGAGCCCGGTGACAGCGAACAGATCAACAGCCTGTTCAGGTCCATGCACACCATCAAGGGGGCGGCCGGTATTTTCGGCTTTGACCCGGTGGTCGAATTTACTCACCCGGTGGAAACGGTACTCGACCAGGTGCGCAGCGGCGGCCGTGAACTCGATGAAGCCCTGGCAGGCCTGCTGCTGGAATGCAAGGACCACACCGCGCAACTGGTGGAGCAGGTGACCACCGGGGAGGGCGTCGATGCTGCATTGATCAGCGCCGGACACCAGCTGCTGGAACGGATAACCGGACAAAGCTATGTCAGTGATGCCCACGAACCGGCGGCCGAAGACGTTGCCGCCGAACCGGGATCACCGTTCTGGCTGATCACCCTGCAGTTCGGACCGGACGCACTGCGCAACGGTATCGACCCGGCCTCCTTCATCCGCTATCTGGGCAACCTGGGGGAAGTCGTCGACCTGATTACCCACCATGACCACCTGCCGCAGGCGGATGCCTTCGATCCGGAGTCCTGCTATCTGGGCTTTGACATCCTGTTGCGCAGCGATGCCAGCAAGCAGGAGATTCAGGCGGTATTCGAGTTTGCCGAAGACGACTGCGCCATCCGCATTTTGCCGCCGTCCGAGATTGAAACCACGTTCGAAGCGATGATGGAAGAGTTGCCGGAAGATCATACTCAGCGCCTGGGCGAGATGCTGTTGGCGGTGGGGGCGATTACCGAGCATGAGCTGTCCGGTTCGTTGCAGCACCAGGTCGAGAAGGCTGAATCGGGCGCGGAGGCCGAAGTGCCGCCGGTGGGCGAGATCCTGGTTGAGCAGAAGGCGGTCAGCCGTGGCCTGGTGGACAAGGCGCTGGATAAACAGCAGCGCGCCAAACAGAAGGCCAGCCACGAAGCCAGCCTGATCCGGGTGGACTCGGCCAAGTTGGGACACCTGATCAACCTGGTGGGTGAACTGGTGATCTCCAATGCGGCGGTCAAGCTCAGGGTCGAGCAACAGGGGTTGGGCGAGCTGAGCGAGCTGGTGGCCGCCAGCGAACATCTGGTCGAGGAGATCAGGGACAACGCCCTGCAGCTGCGCATGGTGCAGATCGGCGATACTTTCTCCCGCTTCCGTCGTGTGGTGCGGGATGTCAGTCGGGAGCTGGACAAAGAGATCGAACTGGTCATCACCGGCGGCGAAACCGAGCTGGACAAGACCGTGGTCGAGAAGATGACCGACCCGTTGACCCATCTGGTGCGCAACTCCCTGGATCACGGTATCGAGATGCCGAAGGCGCGGTTGCGGGCAGGCAAGCCGGCCAAGGGTACTCTCAGCCTGAATGCCTATCATGACTCCGGCCATATCGTGATCCAGATCCGTGATGACGGCGCCGGACTGGATGCGGACAAGATCCGGGCCAAGGCGGAAGCGATCGGCCTGGTCAAGCCCGATCAGGTGATGACCGACAAGGAAATCTACCAGCTGATTTTTGCCCCGGGCCTCAGTACCAAGGAGAAGGCCAGCAACCTGTCCGGTCGCGGTGTCGGCATGGATGTGGTGCGGCGCAATATCGATGCCCTGCGTGGCATCATCGATATCGACAGCGAACCGGGTGTGGGCACCACGGTGACCATCCATCTGCCGCTGACACTGGCGATCATCGACGGCTTCATGGTAGGCGCCTCCAGCGAGCGTTACGTGATTCCGCTATCGATGGTGGAGGAGTGCGTCGAGATGGACAGCTCCGATTGGGAGCTGGATGAAGAGCGGCGTTACGTCAACCTGCGCGGAGAGGTGATGCCCTATCTGCGCCTGACGGAGTTTCTGCAGATACCCGATGATGGCGGGCAGGGGCGGCGCGAAAGCCTGGTGATCGTGCGTATCGGTCAGCACAAGGCCGGTTTTGTCGTCGATACGCTGCATGGCGAGCTGCAGACCGTGATCAAGCCGCTGGGGCGTATCTTCAGTGGTTTCCGCGGCATCAGTGGCTCCACTGTGCTGGGCAGTGGCGAGGTTGCGCTGATACTGGATGTGCAGGGGCTGATCAATGCGGCCACTGCGCAGATGCAACTGCACTGAAAGGGAGGCGAAGTGTTGACTCAACAGGAAACCATGATCGACAGCACCGGCGGCCAGTACCTGACCTTCATGTCGGGCAATGAACTCTATGCCGTCGACATCATGCGGGTAAGCGAGATCATTGAAATCAGCGCCCTGACTCGGGTGCCCAAAACCCCCGAATTCATCCGCGGGGTGATCAACCTGCGCGGCGGCGTGGTGCCGGTGATCGACCTCACCGCCAAACTGGGCAACGGCCTCAGCGACTTGACCAAGCGCAGTTGCGTCGTGCTGGTCAGCATCGACCTGCCCGCTGGCGTGCAGACGCTTGGGCTGCTGGTGGACGAGGTGCGCGAGATCATCGATATCGGCCCGGCGGATATCAAGCCGCCCCCGGCGCTGGGTGATCAGGCCGATACCGGCTTCATTCAGGCGATGGCGCAGGTGGGGCAGCTGTTCATCATTCTGTTGCAGGTCTCGGAGGTATTGAGCCATCACGAGATCCAGCAGGCGGGTGCCGTTACCGAGCAGCTTTCCGGCCAGGTGCCGGAAGTCGAACAACTTCAATAACCGATACAACCTCAGGGAAACAGGGCAAGACTATGTTCAATAAACTGAAACTGAGCATGCAGATCAGCATCGGCTATGCCGCGGTGCTGGCGCTGTTGCTGATCGTCTCCATCACTGCCTATCTGGGGCTGAACAGTGCTGTGGGCGGGTTCGGCGAGTACCGCGAACTGGCACGGGATGCCAACCTGGCTGGCCGGGTACAGGCCAACATGCTGATGGTCGAGCTGGAGGCCAACCGCTTCATGTCCGAACAGACCGAAGAAGCGGTGGATCTGTTCAATGAGCGCTTCAATCTGCTCAAGGAATTGTCAGCGGAGGCTCAGCGGGAGATTCAGAAGCCGGAACGTGCGCGCAAGGTTGAGCTGGTTGTTGATGAAGTCGGCAATTATGAAAAGGCGTTCGATACGGTGGAGCGCAGCGTCCATAAGCGCAACGAAATTCTTGATGACGTGCTGAACGTGCAGGGCCTGAAGATGCGCCAGGTGATGACCGAATTCACCGAAACGGCGCAGCGTCAGGGTGACACCCAGGCCGTCTACCTGGCCGGCCGGGCTCAGGAGGCGCTGTTGCTGGCACGGCTGTCGGCGATCAAGTTCCTCAATGCCGACAACCGTCAGGACATTGTCCGTGCGCACAAGGAGCTGGATGAAAATGTTGCCTCGGCGCTGGCACGACTGGAGCGCCTGAACAACGACGCGACCCAGCGGGCGGCACTGCGTGAGTTCCGCATGTCGATGGACGCCTATGCCCTGGCGCTGGATCAGATCGATGCGGTCACGACTGAACGCAATCGCGCGGTGGAAGAGATGGATCGTGTGGGTCCGGTCATCGCGGTGGCCACTGAAGAGGTTAAGCTGTCGGTGATTGCCGATCAGGACGCCCTGGGGCCGCGCCTGCAGGCTGAAAACGAGCGTACCGTGCAGATGGTGATCTGGATCTCGCTGGCAGCGGTGCTGGCCGGTATCTTCCTGTCCTGGCTGCTGGTCCGTGTCGTCAAGCGCCCGCTGGGTGGCGAGCCGGCCGAGATGGAAGTGATCGCCCAGCGCATTGCCGAGGGTGATCTGCAGATCAAGTTCACCAACCCGGAACAGGCCACCGGTGTCTATCGCGCCATGATTCACATGGTGGAGAACCTGACCAATACCATCGAGCAGGTGCGCGGCGGTGCCGATAGCCTGGCCAGTGCGTCCAACGAGCTGAATGCTTCTGCTCAGTCGATCAGCCAGGCGGCCACCGAGCAGGCGGCCAGCGTGGAGGAAACCACCTCTTCGGTCGAGCAGCTGCACGCCTCGGTGCAGCAGAACACCGAGAACGCCCGAGTCACCGACCAGATGGCAACCCAGGCGTCCGGCGAAGCCGAGCGCGGTGGTGAAGCGGTGCAGCGTACCGTGGTCGCCATGAAGCAGATCGCCAACAAGATCGGCCTGATCGAGGATATCGCTTACAAGACCAACCTGCTGTCGCTGAATGCGGCGATCGAGGCTGCCCGCGCCGGCGAGCATGGCAAGGGCTTTACCGTGGTGGCGGCGGAAGTGCGCAAGCTGGCGGAGAACAGCCGTGTTACTGCACAGGAGATCAATGAGCTGGCGACCAACAGTGTCTCCATTGCTGAAGATGCCGGCAAGTTGCTGGAGCAGATTGTGCCCAGCATCCAGAAAACCGCTGACCTGGTGCAGGAGATCACCGCATCGTCCGAAGAGCAGGCTGCGGGCATCGACCAGATCAACAGCGCCATGTCTCAGCTGGACAGCGTGACTCAGCAGAACGCCTCTTCCTCCGAGGAGCTGGCGGCGACGGCCGAGGAGCTGAGCAGCCAGGCGGAAGCGCTGCTGGATGCGGTGGCCTTCTTTCAGCTCGACGCTCAGGGACGCAAGCGCCCTGCGGCGGCGAAGCCTAAAGTTCATGCCGCCAGCTACCGCCAGTCGGATAGCCATGCTGCGGTAGGTGATGACGAGGACTACAGCGACAGCGAGTTCAAGCGTTACTGATGGTGATTGCGATGGACAACGCGGAACAGGCGGCTGTTGCCGCCGCCGGCAACGACCAGTACCTGACCTTTCGGGTGCTGGGCGAGCAGTACGCCGTGAATATTCTCGATATCAAGGAGATCATCGAGGTTACACAGATGACGCGGGTGCCGATGGCGCTCGCGGCGGTTCGTGGGGTGATGAACCTGCGCGGCAACGTAGCCCCGGTGATCGATCTGGCGGAGCGCTTTCACGCCACTGCAACGGAGCTGGATCGTCGTTCGGTGATTCTGGTGGTGCAGTTGGAAGTCGAAGGCGAGCATCAGGTGATGGGCATGCTGGCGGAGGAGGTCAACGAGATCGTCGAGATCGAGCCTGACCGCTTCCAGCCTGCGCCGGAGTTCGGCGCCGGCATTCGCCAGTCCTTCATCCGCAGCATGGCGCAGGTGGACGGCCAGTTCATCGTGCTGCTCGACCTGTCGCGGGTGCTGAGCATAGCCGAACTGTCGACTCACCAGGCTGAGTCCGAATCGGCCGTAATGGCGGAAACGGCGGGCGCTGACTGAATGGCATCCATCTCCGATGTCGAGTTTCAGCGCTTTGCCCGACTGCTCTACCAACAGGCCGGCATCCACCTGAGCGAACGCAAGAAGGTGATGCTGGCCACGCGATTGAATCGTCGCTTGCAGCACTACGGCTTGCGCAGCTTCGGGCAGTACTTCAAGCTGGTGACCGGCGGCGAGCATCCCGAAGAGCTGCAGGTGATGATCGATCACCTGACCACCAATGAAACCCACTTTTTCAGGGAACCGGCGCACTTTCGCTTTCTGGCGGACCTGCTGCGCCGGCAGCGTTATGATGCTTGCCGGGTATGGTGCGCCGCCTCGTCCTCCGGCGAGGAGGTCTATACTCTGGCGATGGTGCTGGATGATGTGCTGGGCGGCCAGGGCTGGTCGGTACTGGGTTCGGACATCAGCAGCCGGATGCTGGTGCAGGCGCGTCGCGGGATCTACCCTGAGGTCGATAATGTCAGCATTCCCGAGCCCTATCTCAAGCGTTACTGTCTGCAGGGCGTGGGGGCTCAGGCCGGCAACTTCGCCATCGACCGCCGATTGAAGCGCAATATTGAACTGCGTCAGATCAATTTGACGACTCAGCTGCCTTCAATAGGGCTGTTCGATCTTGTTTTCATCCGCAACGTGATGATCTATTTTGATCAGCCGACCAAACAGCAGGTGGTCAAGCGTGTCATCGGACATCTGAAGCCCGGTGGTTACATCCTGACCAGCCACTCGGAAACCCTGCATGGCATCACACCGGAACTGGAGATGATTCAGCCCTCCATCTACCGCAAGTGCGCCCGCCGGGAATCCTGAGATGAAACGTATCAAGCTGTTACCCGGCGGCGTCCAGGTCAGCCGGGATCCGGAGGTTGTAATATCAACCCTGCTGGGTTCCTGTGTGGCTGCCTGCCTGTATGATCCCGTGGCTGGCGTGTTTGGCATGAATCACTTTCTGCTGGCCAGTCGCAAGGCGCGTCGCCAGTCGCGTCCGTTGTTAAGCGAAGGTGGGCGCTATGGCGTGCATGCGATGGAGCTGTTGATCAATGGCTTGCTCAAGCAGGGGGCCGAGCGTCGCAGGCTGAAAGCCAAGGTGTTTGGCGGCGCCCGGATGTTCAACGGCCACACCAGCGGGCAATTCGCCGTGGGGGACAACAATGCGCGCTTTGTGCTGGAGTTCCTGCAGAATGAGCGGATCCCGCTGGTGGCTTCGGATCTCGGCGGCTGCAGCGGCCGTCAGGTGCACTTTCATGGCCGCAGTTTTGCCGTCTATGTGAAGCTGCTTGAGCCTCGCCAGGGGCGGGAACTGGTGGCGGACGAAGCGCGTTATCTGGATCGTCGGCTGGTCGAGCAGGCGCGTGCAAGCGAGGGCAGCGTCACTTTTTTTGATGACTGATGCGGTGTGGCAACAGGAGAGCAAGGCAGTATGCCGATTAATGTGTTGATTGTTGATGATTCGGCCGTGGTGCGCCAGGTGCTGGTTTCTCAACTGGAGGGTGTCGCCGGGATCCGTGTCATGGGGACGGCATCAGACCCTATTTTTGCCCGTCGCAAGATGGAGCAGCAGTGGCCGGATGTGATCGTGCTGGATATCGAAATGCCACGGATGGACGGGATCACCTTCCTCAAGCAACTGATGGCGGAGCGGCCGACACCGGTGGTGATCTGTTCCACCCTGACCGAGCGCGGTGCCGAAACCACCATGCAGGCGATGGCGGCGGGAGCCGTCGAGATCATCACCAAGCCAAAGGCCGGGCTCAAGCAATTCCTGCAGGAATCGCGCAGCCAGATGATCGAGGCGATCAGGGCCGCCTCGGTGGCGCGTCTGTCTCGGACCCGAGGGGCAGTGAAGGCCGTGCCGGTCCAGCCGCAGCCCAAGCTCAATGCCGATTCCGTATTGCCCAAAACCCAGGCTGGCAAGCTGTTTTCCACTACCGACCGGGTGGTGGCGATCGGTACCTCCACCGGCGGCACCCAGGCGCTGGAACAGGTGCTGAAACGGTTGCCGGTGGATGCCCCCGGGATCATCGTGGTACAGCACATGCCGGCGCAGTTTACCCGCGCCTTTGCCGAACGTCTCAACTCCGTGTGCCAGATCAAGGTCAAGGAAGCGCAGAATAACGATCGAGTGATGTCGGGGCAGGCGCTGATCGCACCGGGCGGACAGCACATGATGCTCAGGCGCAGTGGCGCCCAGTATCGGGTCGAGGTGCGTGATGGTCCGGTTGTGAGCCGGCACAAGCCGTCGGTGGATGTGCTCTTCCGCTCGGTGGCCGGAGCGGCCGGTCCCAATGCCCTGGGCATCATCATGACCGGCATGGGTGATGACGGCGCACGCGGACTGCTGGAGATGCGCCAGGCTGGCGCTGCTACCTTGGGGCAGAACGAATCCAGTTGCGTGGTCTACGGCATGCCCAAGGAAGCGTTCAAGCTGGGAGGCGTTGAACGGGAGGTGGAGCTGCTGGAGATACCGCGTCTGATCGTCGAGTCCGGTAAGGGTTAAACGGGGCTTTCTGGAAGGGACTGGAGCGGGCACTGCTCATGCATTGAATGAAGTGTGGGGACGCTGGCTAGTGTCTCAAGTAGCTGTCAGTTCTATTAGCAATAGCTTATAATCAAACGTTCGATTTAGATTCCAAGTCCCCCAACCCTGCTTAGAAGAACGGATACTCCTGATGCACGTAAGCCTGTTTCGCTCGATCAATAATCTGCTCAGACTGCTGGTACTACTGTTTCTGATCGTCGTGGTCATTCTGAGCGGGTTCGCCGTTTACGGCTTCAGATATGAAGCCTTTCAGTTCGATGACAACTTTGATCGACGCATGGTCCCCCTGTATCAGGTGGAGCGGATTGGTGGCATGCTGGAAGAGGTGCGTGCTCAGTTGCTGCTCAGCATCCAGCATGATCCCGGCAGTCAGTTCGCCAGTGCGCATAACCACCCAACCGGTCTACATACCGACCTGATTCATCAGCGTGAGGCCCAGATTCGGCAGTTGTGGCGCGAATTTGAATCAGTGCGTCATGGCACCGAAGCCAGCCAGCTGGCGGTGGCGTTTGAAGCCCAGTTCGAGCAGTTCTTTACCGAGGGGGTTCACCCGGTGGTGAAGCTGATCGAGCAGGGGGATTTTGTGCAGGCAAACTGGCAGATTCTGGGCAAGGTCAACCCGATCTATCGTGATACCGACAAGGCCCGGGCGGCGCTCAGTGATCGCAAGCTGCGCGGTGCCCGTGAAGCCCGTGCCGACATGGAAAGCATGTCGACCCGACTGGTGCTCCAATCCGTGTTCGTGGGGCTGGCTGGGCTGCTGCTGGCGGGCGGCTTCGCTTATTATGTGATTCGCCGTTTGCGCCGTGCGCTGCACAACCTGAGTATTTTGGCCGATGCCATGTCGGCCGGTGATTTCAGGCCGCAGCAACTGCCTTATGCCACCGTGGCCGATGAAATTGGTTTGATTACTCAGCGCTTTATTCAAACTCGCAACAATTTGGCGGAGCTGGCGCGTGAAATCGGCGAGGTCGGCCTGGCGTTGGGGGATCAGGCTCGACACGGTGCTGTTCTGGCCGAGCAGTCGCGTCATGGAATTCAGGTACAAAAGGCTGAAACCGACATGGTGGCGACCGCCATGTACGAGATGAATGCAACGGTGCATGATGTGGCCAAGAGTGCGTCTCAGGCGGCGGAAAGTGCCGCCTCGGCGGACAGTTCGGCACACAACGGCCAGCAGGTGGTGACAGAGAGTGTCAACGGCATGAACCATCTGGCGTCGGAAGTGCAATCGGCGGCCCGGGTCATTGCCGACCTGGCCGCCGATGCGCATGATATCGGCCGGGTGGTGGACGTGATTCGCGATATCGCCGACCAGACCAACCTGCTGGCCCTGAATGCCGCGATCGAAGCGGCCCGTGCCGGCGAACAGGGGCGCGGATTCTCGGTTGTGGCGGACGAGGTGCGTACGCTCGCGGGCCGGACGCAAAGCTCAACCGCTGAGATCCAGGCCATGATTACCCATCTGCAGGAAGCGGCCGCTCGCGCCGCCGAGGTAATGGAGCAGGGGCAGGAGCAGGCCGTACTGGGAGTTGAGAAGTCAGCGAAGGCCAATGAAGCGCTGGAAGAGATTATCGCCCAGATCATGAACATGAATGACATGAACACCCAGATCGCCAGTGCGGCCGAGGAGCAAAGCTCCGTCGCCGAAGAGATGAACCAGAATCTGACCCGGATCAATATGGCGGCGGATGAAACCGCCCAGGCGGCGGATGATGTTGCGACGACCAGTCAGGAGATCGCGACTCTGGCCGAGCAGCTGAAACACGCGGTCGAGAAGTTCAAGGTCTGAAAGCGAGAGCGTCCGCTACGTCAGTGCCGGGCGCTCTCAGCTAGAGTCAGCTGATCCGGAACCAGCAGTTCTTGCCCCGGGCCTTGGCCTGATACATGGCGTCATCGGCGCGGGTCATCAGCGCATCGGCACTGTTGCCGTCATGGGGGTAGAGGGCGATGCCGATGGAAGCGGAGACCTGCAGCGACAGCTGACCGCGCTGCACGGGCATGCCCAGGCAGCTCAGGATCTTGTCGGCCACAAGCGTTGCGCTTTCGGGTGATGGTACGGTTTCCAGCATGACCACGAACTCGTCGCCACCGATGCGCGAACAGGTGTCGGTGCCGCGCAATTGCTCGGTCATGCGTCCAGCCAGTACCGAGAGTAGATCATCGCCGGCATCGTGGCCGTGTTGGTCGTTGATCTGTTTGAATCCGTCCAGGTCGATGAACATCAGCGCAAACTGCTGGTTTTCACGCTGGGCGCGACGCAGGTTGCGGCCCAGGTGTTCGTTGAGCAGGCTGCGGTTGGGCAGTCCGGTCAGCGGATCGTGCATGGCCAGGAAGCGGATGCGCTCCATGCGGCGGTGGCGTTCCAGCGCGATAGCGGCCAGATGGGCCATGCGCTGCATCAGTTGGCGCTCTGACTCGTTGGGTGCCCCGGTGGCCTGCGGATAGCAGGCAAAGACACCGACTACCTCGTCGTAGGCGGCGACAATCGGTTGTGCCCAGCACGCGGCTATCTGCAGCCGCTCGGCGGCATCCGCCCAGTGTTGCCAGCTGTCGTCCCGCTGAACATCGGGCGTCACGGCCAGGGTCCGTAACTGCAGTGCTCGGGTGCAGGTTGTGGGCGGTCCGCTGAGCACCAGGCCTTCTTCTTCGCGGTGGGTGAAACTGGCCGGCAGGCTGGGAGCGCTCTTGATGGTCAGCAGGTTGCGTGTCTCATCCAGCAGCATGATGGCGGTCGAGGCATGCGGGATCAGCCGCTCGACGGTACTGCAGATCTCGTCAAGCACGGTATCAAGCGAATCGCCGGTGGCGATCAGTTCCAGTACCCGGCGCTCCAGTTTCAGGATGCGTTCGCTGGCCCTCAGGTGTTGTTCCCGTTTGACTGCGTTGGTGATGTCCAGGCACTGGACCAGGGTCAGTTCGCTCTGGCTCAGCGGCTTGATCAGGATCGACTGGTGCAGAGGCTGGAGCTCACCGCTGGGGGTACGCCTTTGCAGCGGCAGCAGGCGCTTGTGCAGCTGATAGGACAGGATGCGCCCCATGCGTTGCTGGCAGGCGGTCTCGATCGCGTCCTGCAGTGGCAGGGGCAGCTGGCCGGGAAACAGTGCGTTCAGCGTCTGTCCCAGCATGGCGCTTTCAGCGAAGCCGGTGTGGCGGCAGAACCAGCGGTTGCAGAAGATGATGCGACACTGGGCGTCCAGCAGCAGTACGCCTCCGTCGAGGCTGTGCAGCAGGTCGGTACAGTCCAGGTTGTCGAGTATTTCGGACAGGCAGTAACCGGATGTTTCAGATGAGCTCTGCAAGGTAGGACCTCAGGGCAGTCACGAAGGTGTCGGCGGAGTGCAGATCGATGATAAAGGCCAGGTAGCCGCGCAGAGCGCTGTGGCGCAGGCTAAAGTCGATCTGTACCAGCATCACCAGTGTATTGTCGGCCGCTTCCTGGTGCAGGTTCAGGGTGCCCGGCAGTTCGTCGGCACTGATGCTGAACGCCAGCGGGATATCGGTCTTGATCTGCTGATGCAACTGGTTGGCCAGGGTGGCCAGGCAGTGATTGAGCAGGATGTTGCCCAGCTCGGCCAGCGTCTCGTGCTCCAGTTCGGTGATCTCGTCGGCCGACAGCTCCTCGCCGATCATCGCGTTGACCAGTTCCAGACTGCGTGCTTCCGGGAACAGCAGGGCGGCCCGGCCGTTGATGAAGCCTTCGAAGTTCTGCATGACCCCCGCGAGGAACGGCGGCAGTTCGTTGTGGAAGGCTTTTTGAGCTTCGGGTATCGAGATGAATTCCAGTCGTGGTACCGACAGGAGTACTTCGTCACTGACCAGTTGGGACAGGGCGTGGGCGGCGCGGCCGACCCCCAGGTTCATCAATTCGACAATCAGGTCGTGTTCGTCAGCGCTGAATAGGTCCATCAGTTTTCCTGCTGAATGAAGGCGCTCAATTGTGCGGCGTTCGTCGGCTTGGGCAGAAAGGTCAGGCCCATTTCGGCGGCGCGTTGGGCCAGGGCATCCTGAATATTGGCGGTCACCAGGGCCATGCGAATCTGCGGGTGACTCTGCTGGATGCTCTCGGCCAGTTGCAGTCCGTCCCGGCCGGGCATGTTGAAGTCGATCAAGGCGATATCCGGTGTGCTGGTCGCCAGCAGCGCTTCTGCGCTGTCAGCGGAGTCTGCTTCCAGCAGCGTCAGTTCCAGGCCCAGGGACTGAAGTTGACGCTTGAGCGTTAGGCGAGCAATGCGGCTGTCATCAACCAGCAGCAGACTGAGTGGAGTCTTGGTCATGGGATCCCGGTGAAATCGCGAAATAAAACAAAATATTAACAATCTCCGCCGTCGGCGTCAGCCGGTTTTCGGTAAAAGCTTAAAAAGTGTAGGAGATTGCCATGGAGCCGAAGTTGTGGCTGCCGTTTTGGCCTTCAAACTGTCGTGTGCGGTAGATGCGGGCATAGGAAAGTTTCCAGCGCTCCCAGGTGGCGGCGACGCCGAGGGCGGCGTCAGCCACCCAGGGACGGCGGTCGACACTGTGGCTGTCGCTGAAGGTGTTGCCGTCAAGGAAGATGTCATGCAGTACATAGCGGCCATCCAGTGAGGCAAAGGCATGAACCCCCCACTGATGGCTGAAACGCGGATCGCCTCGGCCTGGCACGCTGTTGTCGCCACCGGGCCTCAGGGCCGAGGTGCCGAAGTCATTGGGCAGGTGCTTGCCGATGCGGTATTCAAGACCGGCATTGAGGTAGGTCGCCACGTTGCCCAGGCTGCCGCCGCCATGCAGGATCGTTTCATGCTGCCAGCGATGGGCCAGCGCTTTACGCATCCAGCGATACTTGTGTTCGTAAACCAGTTGCAGGCCGAACTCGTTCTCCAGCTGATGATCCCAGCCCTGGAACTTCTCGAAGCCGCGCAGGTCATGGATCAGGTCCTGTGCTTCCTGAGCCAGGGATGCGGGTCCCACCATGCCAAGATTGACGCCGAAGGAATTCATCCGGGTTTGGGTCTGAGTATGGTAGCCGAAACCGGCATAGAGCCAGCCGGCATAAGGGCGGTCGTCCGGGTCCAGAGTGGTGCGGTCGCGATCATCCGGGGTCAGAATCTGCTGGCCGATCGTGAAGATCAGTCGTCGGCTGACATCATCGCCCAGATGAACAGGGCTGGGGGCCAGCGGGGTCAGCAGTCGGTTGGCGGCGCGCAGCCAGTCGGGGAGGACAGGGTCATCGATGAAGCTGTCAACTTCAGGAGACACCCAGGACAGACGCAGGCCGTTGGTGTACTGCTGATCGGTTTCGCTGAACAGGTCGTTTTCGAAATAGAGGTTGGCGGTCCAGCTGTTGTCGACCTCTTCGGCCCAGACCGCCGGCAGGGACGTCAGCAGCAGGGCCGTGGTGATCAGGCAGGCTGGCTTCACTTACGCACCCAGCGACCGTTGGCATCCTGGATATATTCGCCGGCAGGTGTCATCTGCTGCAGCCGTTCGCCGGTACGCAATTCCATAATTTCCAAAGAAACACCGGCCTTGCCGGCCTTCTTCTGATAGAGCGCGCGGCGCTTGGCGTTGATCTGCTGTACCAGCTGCTTGACGTCGGCGGACGGCGCGCTGGTGACGATGCCGAGATAGCCGGTACTGCGCTCACCAATCAGGCCCTTGGCCTTGGCGTTATCCAGGGACAGTGCGTGCGCGGGCAGGCTGATCAGCAGCGCAAGCAGAGTCGCGGCCAAAGTGCGATAGGTCTTGAACAACATTGTGAATCCTCAGAAAAGTTCGCTGTTTTCGTCCAGCATAGTGTCGATTTCCTTGTCGACTTTGACCAGGATCTCATGCTTGATTTTGACATTGAGGTTGATGGTGATCGGCTCCGAAGGAGCGGCCACTTGAACCGTTGGTGTACAACCAGCCGCCAGCAGTGCCAGGGCGCATAGCAGTGGTGAAAGATGACGAGCGCGCATCGGTCTTCCTTATTGGTTGGGGGTGAGTATTCAGCCGTGCACTATAAGAAAGACGCCGGCTGATGCTCCAGGTTCCATTCAACCGCAGCTTAGCTGAACGGCAGGCGAATCAACAGCCCCGCGTGCCTCCGGTGGAGGCTGCTGCCCGCTAGCGTCGGAAGCGGCGGTCAATGGCGTCGGTGACGCTGTTGGTCAGGCGCAGGGTGCGCAGCAGATCGATCAGGTTTTCCTCGATATTGAGGTTGAGATCGACCGGTCGCCCCTGCTGCCAGCCGGGGTTGCGTCCCTTGAGGCGTGCCTTCATAACGGCGTCGCCGCTGGGGCGATAGTCCAGGGTCAGGTCCAGCAGGTCGAAGCGGAAGTCGGTCAGCGCCTCCAGCGCTAGCTGGATGCCCGGATTCTGCTGCCCCATCAGCGAAACTTCAGCTGTGGGTTGATAGCGGATGACGCCGCCTTCTCCCTGGCTGAGCAGCTGGCCCTGGCTGATGCTGAGCTGGTTGCCATCAAGCTTCAGGGGCAGGGCGCCGCCGAGGACACCGCTGCCATAGAGGCCTTCCTGCGGGTAGAGCTCCAGTATTCGCTCCAGCTCCAGTGCCGCGACGGCGATGCGGGTGTCGATCACCGGGTGCAGCGGATTGAAGCTCAGCGCCGGTATCGCGATGATGCCGTCCAGAGCCGACAGGCTGAACGCCGACAGGCTGATGCGAGGCGCGCCCCTGGCGGGCAGGTTGAGGTCGAAATCCAGTTGTGGGCCGAACACTCGAAGGCCGCTGTCGGTGTGGTCGATCGCCAGCTGGCCGTTGCTGCGCAGTTGGCCGGCGGCGTTCAGGCGCAGCCGTTGCGTCAGGTTGAGATCATGGACCCGGGTGTGTTCATCCCAGATCAGGTCGGCCTGACGGATGCGTGGCTGGACGTCCAATGTCCATTGGCGGCCGTCGAGATGCGCCCTGCCCAGGGCGCTCAAGGTGCCGCGAGTCACGCTGAGCGGCTTCAGGCCGGGGGGCAGCCAGGGGGTCAGGGCCGTATACAGCGCCTTGAGGCCCGTGTGGGGCAGTTGGAAGTCGAGCTGGCCTTTCAGGTCATGTGCGATCTCGCCATTCAGCGTCAGCTGAAGCGGCAGCTGACGGCTGTCGATCCGGGCGTGTCCGCTGATCTGCCACTGCTCCCGGTCCAGTTGCAGCCCGGCCCGCATCGACAGGTTCACGGCGGGGTACTGTTCGGGTTTCAGGCGGATGTCGGGCAGGTGGATATTGACGGAGTACTGCGGGCGGACGAGCTTGCCGGGCGTGACGCTGAACTGTAGGGGCTGCAGTGCCAGACTCAGCGGCTGGGACAGGTGCAGTCCCTGTGGCGCCAGCGCCAGTTCGAGCGCCGAGTGCCGCCATTCGGCCGGTCGTTGCCAGTGGCCGTCAAGCTGCACCGGCTGGGTCAGCGAGGCGCTGAGGCTGTCCAGGCTGAGGCCCGGCTGGTGGAGGGCCGTCGCGGACAGGCGGCCGCCCTTGGCGGCGTTGAGGCTGAGCTGGCCGTGATCCAGTTGCGCGGACAGCTGCAGCTCAAGCTCACTGCGGCCAATGCCGGGGCCTTGTGCGATGGCCAGGCTGGTCCGGCTGTCCAGTTGCAGAGTCAGGGTGTTGATCAGCGCCTGCATCTGTGTGGGCAGCGGGTTGGGCAGGTGCAGCCGTGTGCTCAGACTCAACTGGCCGGACGGCGAGGTGATGGGCAGCTCAAGAGCGGGGTGCAGCTGCGTCAGCCAGTGCGGCAGCTGGGCCGCCTCGATGCGCAGATCCGAGCGCAATTGCCAGTTTTGCTGCGGGAAGGTCAGTTGGTGGGCGCTGCGCAGCAGGTATTGATTGTCGCGGCTCAGGCTCAGCGCCAGGTTAAGTGCCGGGTCCAGGCTCAGGTCCAGATAGCCCAGGGCGCTTTCGTTTTTGAACAGCTGGAAGCGTCCCTGCAGCAGCTCGGGTTCCAGGTCAATATTGCCTTTCGCGTGCCAGAGCGGCTGTTCGGGCGCACGGTAGTGCAGCGCCAGCTGGGCGATCACCAGGCGCTGAGAGGGAGCATGGCGGAACAGCTGGGCGGGATTGAAGCGGTCCAGCGCGAGAGGCGTCGTTTGCTGTTCAAGCCGGTTCAGGCGGCCGTGAAGGGAGGCGTCCGCTTCGATGCCCAGGCGCGCCTGCTCGATGCGCAGCTCCTCGATCTGGCCCTGCAGCAGGGCCAGTGGGCTGAAACGGATGCTGATGTTGTCCGCTTCCAGGCGCATGCGACGGCCGTCGCTCTGTTGGCCGACGCTGATATGGTCGATGCGCAGTTGATCCCAGGAGGGGTGTTGCATGATGAACAGGGGCTGTTCGAACCCCTGCTGCTGCAGCCATCGCTGCAGCAGGTGTTGGGCGGTCCAGGGCAGGGTGAGCCAGAGCAGTAGTGGCAGCAACAGTACCAGTATCAGTAGACCGATCAGTCCCTTGCGCATTCGGCTCTCCTCAGGCACGTGCCTCTGCCTTGGTCCTCACCATTGGCCTTGCATGGTGTTCGGTGCAGCGTTTTAGCCGAGCTTGCGCACCACGTTGAGGCCGTCACGTACCGTCAGGAAGACGTTTTCCACGTCGGGGTCGGTGGCGATGCGGCGGTTGGTTTCGACCAGAATATCGTCGATCTCAGATTCGGGCTGCACCACCTTGCCGGACCAGAGCACATTGTCGAGCACGATCAGGCCGCCGGGGCGAGTCATCTCTTTGACGCGTTCATAGTAGTTCAGGTAGTTGCGCTTGTCGGCGTCGATGAAGGTGAAGTCCAGCTCGATATCCAGCTTCTCGAGGGTGTCCAGCGCACGCCCGAAGATCACCTCGATCTTGTGACCGTGTTCACTGCGATCGAAGAACCCCTTGGCGAAGTCGATCGCGCGGGGGTTGGTTTCACAGCAGATCAGCTTGCCGTCATCCGGCATGCCTTCGGCGATGGACAGCGCCGAGTAGCCGGTGAACATGCCGATCTCCAGAGCATGTTTGGGCTGGGTCAGTGCTGACAGCATCTTCAGGGTGCGTCCAACCAGGCGGCCGGACAGCTTCTGCGGCCAGCCCATGTTTTGGTTGGTCTGGTCGATCAGTTCCTGCAGCAGCGGCGGCTCGGCGCTGGTGTTTACGAACGCGTAGTCTTCTATGGTTTCGTCAACGAGAAAATCGGGCATGTTGGGTACAACCTGAAACAGCAAGAATGAAAGCGCTATTCTAACACTTAAGCGGGCGTCTGTTGCCCTGGCTGCGTTGCCCGCAACTGTGCCCAGTCGATCTGGCTGATGCGGCGCTCGGCCATGTAGTAGATCAGCGCTCCGGGTTCGACGCTGGCGTCCAGCGATGGATTCAACGTCGGGTGCGCATCTCCGGGAGGCTGGATGCCCAGCAGGGTCGCCTGGTAGTGCTGCTTCAGCGGCGCATAGAGCTGGCCGAGACTCATCGTCGGCTCCTGCTCCGGGTAGAGGATGGAGAACTGGGTCATGCCGTCGGAAGCGTTCAGCAGTTGCTGGTGCAGGCGGGTGGAGCCCGGATCCATGGTCGCCTTGGCCATCATCTCCACCGAGACGGAGGGCGTGCATTCGATTGATGGGCAGTGGTGCTGCAGCAGTTTCCCGATCGACTCGTCGCGGAAGTAGGCGATGATCTGGGCGCCGGGGTTGCGCTGCCAGGCGTACAGGGCGCAGACCAGGGTCTGGTCGTCGCTGGGGGTATCGATGACGATGCTGGAGGCGCGGGTGATGCAGGCGCGGTCCATCTCGACGTCATTGTTGTAGGCGTCTGCTCGGACGAAGTCGATCTCGCCGGGCAGCGGGTTTTCCAGCTCATCGGTGACACAGAGGCAGAGGCGTCGCTTGCGGTGCTGGGCCGCTTCCAGCAGCAACAGCTTGAGCAGTTGCGGCGTGCGCTTGCCGTCCCAGCCGATCACCAGAATATGCTGATCCAGTTCCAGTTGTTTGAGTCCCATGATCCCCTTTCTCCATTGATGTGCGCTGAAGGCGGCCACGCGGCCGATGGTGACGGCGAACAGGCTGAGTCCGGCCGGTATGATGAACAGGGCGGTGAGCCAGCGTCCCGTCTGGGTCGAAGGCGACAGGTCGCCGTAGCCGACGGTGGAGGCGGTGACCACCATCCAGTACAGAAAGTCCTGGCCGGTCAGGGCCTGTTCATCGGCCAGCCACAACAACAGCCAGCTCAGCAGCAGGTAGGTTGCCAAGATGATCAGCAGCCCTTGCCAGCTGAGCGATTTCAGGTGTCGATAGAACTCGACCTTCAGGCGTGTTATCAGGTGCATGTATCCCTCCTTGAAGCGGGGGCGAAGAGTATCAGGGATGGCGACCGAGGCACAGATTTGTGGATAACGAAACGCTGGCGGATCTTGTACAATCGCGGTTCTGTCAACGGAGGGAAAGCATGTACGAAGCCTTGTATCTGTTTCTGGCCACGGGCCTGGTGTCGATGTCAGCGGCGCTGAGTGCCGGGGCACTGAATAAATTGCCGGAAGATCAGCGTCCCGCTTTCATGAATAGCCGCAACGGCCTGGTGGCGGTGATCATGGCGGGCAACTTGGGGGCGTTGACCCTGATCGGTGCGCTGGCCTATGGCGTGCGTCATCTGGACTGGTGGATTCCGGTCAGCTGCCTGTTCATCACCTTCCCGCTGGTGCATGTGGTGCTGTTCCAGCGTTTGCTGGGCGACGTCAAGGCCCTGGTGCTGATGACACCGCTGGTGATCGCCGCCATCGCAGCACTCTATTATTACTGGTGATGCCATGATTTCCGTCGTCGGTTTCGGTTCGCTGCTGTCGGAAGTGTCGGCCCGGGAAACGGTGCCGGCACTGGAAAACTACCGCCTGGTGCGGGTGCCGGGCTATCGCCGGGTGTTCGACAAGGTGGGGGTCGTGTTCATCAGTCGCCACGGTGAGTCGCCGGACAGCCTTGAGCTGGCGGCCTGCTCCACCGAGGCGGATGCGGACTGCGAGATCATCGCGGCCCAGTTCGAGTGCTCCGAGCAGGATTTTCTGCAGCTTTATGAGCGCGAGCACCGCTACCGCTGGATTGAAGTGGAGACGCGGCACTACCTGAATGGAGAGTTCGCGTATGGCCGTATGTGTACCGGCTACACCGATCTGGAGTACCGCCTGAACAAGTGTGTCACCGATGCGGAATTCCATCAGCGGGTCGGGCAGTATTATCAGGGCGTGCTCTGGCGTCAGGATATCCTGCCGAATCCGCGCTATCTGGGCTTTTGTCTGCAGGCGGCGGCCAGCCAGGGCGCGGCTGTGCTGGATAACTTCCTCGACAGCAGCTTCACGGCGGATGGGCGCTCACTGCGTGAGTATCTGCGTCAGCGGCCCGAGCTGATGCCGGACGCTCCGGTGGATTACTCCTATCGCTGATACAAGCTGTTACAGAGTGCTACGCCTTTAATCGTAAAAGTGTGTCACTTTTAGGTTGTCAGTGGCCGTAATCGGCATTACTCTTTTTTGTCCGCAAGAAGCGACTGTAATCCAGTTGCGAGATAACAATAAAAGAGTGCTGCCCTTATGAGTCTCTATCGGAGTGTCGAGAGAACCTTCTTTCATACCTTGACCCGCAAGATCCTCGGTAACGTACTTTTCCTGATCTTCCCCAGCCTGGTGCTGATCGGGTTGAACTATTGGCTGTTCAGCTCCATGCGTGAACTCAACCTGCTGTTGGGCGCCATCCCGGAAGCGGAGCGGCGCGTCACCGAACTGGCGGCGACGACCGGCTGGCTGTCGGCGGTGATGCTGGTGATCACTCTGGCGGCGGCCCTGTTTGCGCTGTTCTTCATGCGTCATCTGTTCCTCAAGCCGATCGACAGCATGACCCAGGTACTCAGCGCCGTACAGAACAAGGATGGCGATATCTCGGCCACGCTGCCGGCGCAGACCCATGACGAGATCGCGCAGATGGCGAACAGCTACAACGACTTCTCCGGCAGTCTCAAGCAGATGATTGCCGATACCCGTCAACGCAGCGTCCAGGTTTCGCTCAATGCCAGCCAGTTGCAGCAGGTGGTGTTCAAGGCGCAGCGTTCCGCCGAGGAGCAGGAAGCCAAGGCGCAGGCGGTGTTCCAGGCCAGCCAGGAGTCCACGGCGGCGATTGATGATATCGCCGGGCATACCCAGACCATTGCCGAGCGCAACAGCCATAACCTGGAGGAGATTCGGGAGTCCACGGCCGAACTGCAACGGGTGAGTGAGCAGGTGGCGGCGGTAGAGGTGCGTGTCCGCGAGTTCCAGCAGGTGGTGGAGCAGTTGGCGGACAACTCGGCCAGCATCATCAACATCCTGTCGCTGGTGCAGGGGTTCTCCGAACAGACCAACTTGCTGGCGCTGAATGCGTCGATTGAGGCGGCTCGGGCCGGTGAGGCGGGACGGGGCTTTGCCGTGGTGGCCGATGAAGTGCGCTCCCTGTCGCAGAAGGTTAACACGGCGACCGTGGAGATCGATGGCCGCGTCAACGAGATGGTGTCGCTGGTCGACAGTACCCGCAGCGGGGCGGACGTGATTCTGCAGAATGTCAGCGATACCGATCGCTTCATCGCCGACACCAGTGATCGCTTCAATACTCTGGTCACCGACTTCGAGGCATTGAATGGGCAGCTGAACAACATCAGTGCGTCGATCGAAGAGTTGTCCTGCACCAACCAGAGCAGCCATGAACAGGTCTCCGACATCACCCGGCTGGCGGACGAAATTCGTCAGGAGATGGTGCTGTCGACCGGCTATTCGCAGCAGCTGGATGGCGCCACCGAAGAGATGCAGGCGCTGTTGTCCCGCTTCACCATCGGCTATGGCGGCTTCGAGCAGCTGATCAAGGCGACTCAGGATTGGGCCAAGCGCGCCGAGGTGGAACTGGAAGCGCTCGCTGGCGAAGGGCTGGATCTTTTCGATACCCGGTATGTCCGCACCAATCCGGGGCAACTGCCGGAAAAATACGATACCAGTTATGCGGCGCGCTACGAACAACGTCTGCAGTCGCTGTTTGATCGCTGTGAGCAGGAAAACGAGGCATTCCTGTTTGCATCCGCCTTTGACCTGAACAGTTATTGTCCCACCCATGTCAGCTGGCTCTCAAAGCCCATGACCGGGGACTTCGATACGGACAATGCCGTGAGTCGTCACCGTCGAATCTACGCCGGCAGTCGCGCCGAAAAGCGCCGCGCCAACCATGATGCGCCCTTCCTGCTGCAGACCTTCATTCGTGATACCGGTGAGATTCTCAATTCGCTGTCGGTGCCGCTGTTTGTGAACGGGCGCCGCTGGGGCAGCTTCTGTGTCGCGTTTACCCCGGATCACCTGATGCACGCAACCAGGGACTGAGGGCTTTCACGCTCAACTCACGGGGCAGGTGCCAGAGTCAGGCTTTGTGCCCGAGGAGTTCAGATGTCCGACACCGCCTTTGCCCCGTCTGTTGGCGGGGTGCGCTCAATCCTTCCGGTACTGGCTGCAGCCCTGTTGCTGCAGGTTTTGATCAGCCTCTTCCAGCTGGACTTTGCCTGGACACGTTGGCTCTATGAACAGGAAGGAGGCCACTGGCTGTTCAGGGAACACTGGCTGTTCTCTGATCTGATCCACAGTGGCGGGCGGCGTCTGAGTGTTCTGCTGGCGCTGATCTGCATTGGGCTCTATGCCGCCAGCTTCCCGTTGCTGAGCCTGCGTCCCAGCCGTCACGTACTGGCCTATCTTGCGGTTGCGCCGCTGCTGGCCAGTACGGCGGTATCTGTGGGCAAGAACCTGTCCGGGGTCGACTGCCCCTGGAGTCTGTACCCCTTCGGCGGCGATGTGCCCTACCGGCCACTGCTGCAGCAGTTGCTGTCCCCGGGTGACGGCGCCTGTTTCCCGGCCGGACATGCCAGTGCCGGTTATGCCTGGTTTGCGCTCTATTTTGCGGCCTCGGTCGCCTGGCCACGGGCGCGTATTCCGGCGCTGTTCGGCGTGCTGATGGTTGGCCTGGTGTTCGGCTTTGCCCAGCAGCTGCGGGGTGCCCATTTTTTGTCTCACGATCTCTGGAGTCTGACGCTCTGCTGGTCGGTCTGTGCCGGGCTGGCCCCGTTGATGCTGTCGCGTTCACCTGGGCCAAGTCTGCAGCCCGCGATATGATCAGGGCATTGATGGCTGGGGAGAAAAACGATGACGGCGTTGACGGTTCTGCTGGCGGAGGATGATCCGGGTATTCAGGAGGGCATTGCCGATTTTCTGCAGTGGCGGGGCATCGAGGTGGATTGTGCCGGTAATGGTGAGATGGCCTTGAGCCTGGCGCGCCAGAACCACTACGACGTGCTCATCCTTGATATCATGCTGCCGCGCCTGAGCGGCCTCGGTCTCTGCGAGCAGCTGCGCGGGGAGGGGGTGACTACTCCGATCCTGATGTTGACGGCACTGGATACGCTGGACGACAAGGTTCGTGGCTTTCAGGCCGGAACCGATGACTACCTGGTCAAACCGTTCGCCATGGATGAGTTGGTCTGTCGGGTGCAGGCGTTGAGTCAGCGAGTGTCTCGTCAGCAGGTTCGGCGGCTGCGCCATGGCCCGGTTGAGCTGGATGTGGAGCAGCAGCAGGCGCGTCGGGATGATCGGCTGTTGAATCTCACGCCCCAGGCGTTCCAGCTGCTGCGCTATCTGCTCGCCCGGGCTCCCCGGGTGATCAGTCGGGGCGAGCTGGAACAGGCTATCTGGGGAGCCGCTCCGCCGGACAGCGACGCCTTGCGTTCCCTGTTGTATCAACTGCGCAGTCAGCTCGACAAACCGTTTTCCTACCCGATATTGCATACCCGTCGCGGCCAGGGCGTCTGTCTGGCGCTGCCCGAGGAGCTGCAATGAGATTCTCCACACGCATCATCCTGACCGTCGGGCTGTCCACGCTGTTGCTGGCCAGCCTGTATTGGCTGGTGGGCTGGCATTATGTTGAGGCATTGGAAAACCAGCAAAGCAGGGCGCTGCAGGAGTTCATCGGCCAGCGGGCGGATCGGGTCGTGGCCGGGCAGCTGGCCCCCGAAGTGTTGGATCTGGTGCCCGGGGCGCAGCTCTATCGGGCTGATGCACCCTGGCCCGAAGCCTGGCGCGGATTTGAGGAGCCTGGCGTTTACGAACTGGGGCACGAACAGGCACAGCAGGGAACGTTGTTGGTGCGCGTGCAGCCGGATACCGGAGAGCAGTATGCGCTCTACCTGCCCATGCTGGAGCGGCTGGTGGAGCCGGAGGCGTCGGAAACGGTCGAGGCGCTGGTGGTCGTGGGCGGGATCTTGCTGTTTACCCTTGGGGCCATGGGCCTGACGCTGCTGCTGATCTGGAAACAGACGGTGCCGGTGCGACAACTGATGCAGGCGGTGGCCAACGTCAGTCCCGAGTCGCCCCGCCTGCAACCGCTGGCGAGATCCGACGAGCTGGGTGAGCTGAGTCGTCAGTTTGCCGGTCTGCTCGAACGGACCCAGGCATTTATCCAGCGGGAACAGAATTTTACCCGTTTTGCCAGTCATGAGCTGCGCACGCCGCTGATGGCCATGCAGAGTTCCCTGGCGTTGTTGCAGGAGATGGCTGCAACGGAAGCAAATCCGCTGCAGCAACGGGCGCTGGATCGCATTGCTCAGGCGCAGCAGCGCATGGAAAAACTGACGGACTCCTTTCTCTGGCTGTCACGTGAACAAAAGAATGCCGGGGAGGTTCATGTCGACCGGCAAGGGTTGGAAGCCATGCTGGGGCAGCTGCAGGCGCTGACGCCGGCATTGACAAAGGCCCTGATACTGGAGCTGCAGGCGGATTGGTGCTGGCCGATTCACCCCTTTGTGTTGTCAGTAGTACTGGATAACCTGTTGCGCAATGCCCTGGAGCATGGTGAAGGGGAGGTGGAAGTGCGGGCATCGCAGGATCGGTTGCTGGTGCGCAACCGGTTGACCGAGAGGGCGCCGCAATTGGCCCCTGACGATGGACAAAACAAGCATTTCGGTTATGGTCTGCCGATTGTCGAGTTGTTGTGCGTCAAGGCCGGTGCCCGCTTTCGCTCTGGAGCCGACAGCGGGCACTTCGAAGCCGAAATCCGGTTCAGCCGCCCGTAGTGGCGGACGGGCGGCCCTGCTGCGCCAGTGTCGAACCGGTGTGCTGGCAAGGCGCAAACAGGTCCAGCTCCGGCGTATACACCCGGGTGCTGACCTGCATCAGCCCCAGCAGCGAATGGCTCAGGTAGTCATGGCTCAGGGGAGTATCCTTCCGGGACTGCAGGCAGCTGGCCGGCAGCTGGTGTGACTGCTGGAAGTCGTCCGACAGCCAGGTGATCAGCGGAACCCGCTTCTGCTCCTCGGGAGCGATCATCCAGGGCATGCCGTGCAGGTAGATATTGTTTTCCCCCAGCGACTCGCCATGGTCGGAGACATAGAGCATCGCCGTGTTGAACTTGTCATCCTGCTGCTGCAGGAAGCCGATCACCTGGCTCAGCAGCTGGTCGGTGTAGCGGATGCTGTTGTCATAGGCGTTGGTGATCGTTGCCTGGGTGCAGCTCTGCAGCTGATTGCTGTCGCAGACCGGCGTGAAGTGGTTAAAGGGCTCAGGGACGCGTTTGTAATAGGCCGGACCATGACTGCCTTTCTGATGCAGTACGATCACCGCTGACCCTGCCTGCTGACCCAGCCACTGCTCCAGCCCCGTCAGCATCTGTTCATCGAAGCACTCTTCGCCACGGCAGTCCCGGCCGGGATTGAACTGGTCGGCAGCTTCATGCGGAATCCGTTCACACACGCCCTTGCAGCCCGAGTTGTTGTCACGCCAGAGGACGCTGATGCCGGCCTGCTGGAGTACGTCCAGCACATTGCTCTGGTAGTTGGCCTGATCGTCATTGTAGCTGTCGCGGGTCATCAGCGAAAACATGCAGGGCACCGACACGGCGGTGCTGGTACCGCAGGACTCCACCTGGCGGAAGCTGACCACCGGTCGTTTGGCCAGCTCGGGGTTGGTGTCACGGGGATAGCCGTTCAGGGAAAAGTTCATGCTGCGAGCCGTTTCACCCAGTACCACCACCAACAGATCGGGCTTGTGGTTGCCGGCACTGACTCGTTGCTTCTGCACTGCATCAGTCCCCAGTGGCTGGAAGGTGCGATCCACCGGGTCGTAGGCACCGGCCAGGTAGCGAGAGGTGTAGTAGAGGTAGTTGGACGGGACCACCAGGTTGCGGATCTCGCGATGGTTGCGGAACAGCGAGGAGTAGCCCTTGTATAGCACGGCGGCGTTGAGCCCGATCAGGGTGAGGCAGCAGAACAGGCTGAGGCTCTGGGCGGTCAGCTGGGACTTCAGCGTCGTCCGTTGCAGCGGCATGAAAAACACGACAGCGGCCGGTAGAATGCCCTTGAGCATCAGGTGCAGCAGCAGTTGCAGGCTCAGCAGGTCGGTGGCTTCGGCGGTGTCGGTTTCGAACAGGTTCTGCACCATGGTCTTGTCGATCAGGATACCGTAGCTTTCCATGAAGTAGTTGATGCTGGCGGCACTGATCAGCAGAAAGATCGCGATCGGTTTGACCAGTCGCGGCCAGGCCAGGGCACCCAGAAACAGCTGCATGATGGCAGCGATGAAACTGAAGAAGGCGGCAGCGAACAGCCAGCGATCCAGCGCGGAGGAGTAGGGCTGCTCCAGGATCAGGCGCCAGAGCGGGCCATTATAGAACAGGCACAGCAGCAGGGTGACCATGGCGCTCAGCAGTACGGGGTGCAGCGGTTGTTGCCAGAATGGCCGCGCGGTTGTCGCAGTTGGAGTGGTCATGGAGGCTGTCCCGAAACGAGTGGATGATTCAGTATCGGCGGGCCTGCGTGAGTACAACGTGAAAGCGGGAATGGAAACTGGGCAGTATGAAAATCAAAATCCAGTTTTGATTTGTTGCTGTTCGATCAAAATAAAAAAATGATTCCTCGCCGCTATATCAGAGCGCATTCTTGCAGCTGGAGAATTGACATCCGGGTTCTGTTGCCGCTCGTTGCGGCAAGATTATTCAGCCTCTGGTAAAATATCTGGCTGATAAATAAGGAAAAACACTAAATGGTGGCAAAGATTTGCCGATATATATAGCCAATTCGTCGTTGATTTTTTGACCATATAACAGCGATACTTAGTATCTATCAATATGTAATCCGGTTGCCAATTAATTTGGCCCGGATCTTGCGTATATTCTGGGCGGAATCCGCCCATTTGCAGGCTTTGACAGGGATAACTGGTGACAGCACATAACATGATTGTCGCACTCGATATTGGCACCTCGAAAGTAGTGTGTCTGGTCGGCGAACAGACGCCGCAGGGTACGATCGAGATCGTCGGCGTCGGCTCCCACCCGTCACGTGGTCTCAAGCGTGGGGTAGTGGTTAATATCGAGTCCACAGTGAACTCGATTCAGCGCGCGGTGGAAGAAGCCGAGCTGATGGCCGGGTGCAAGATCCACGGTGTCACCGTCGGTATTGCCGGCAGCCATATCAGCGGACACAACTCCCACGGGATAGTGGCGGTGCGCGATCGCGAAGTCTCTGATTACGACCTGGAACGCGTGATTGATGCCGCCCGTGCCGTGGCCATTCCGGCGGACCAAAAGATTCTGCATATCCTGCCGCAGGAGTACCTGATCGATAATCAGGAAGGGATCAAGGAGCCCCTGGGCATGTCCTGCGTGCGCCTGGAGGCGCGCGCCCATCTGGTAACCGGTGCCACCAATGCGGTGCAGAACCTCGAAAAATGCGTGCGTCGTTGTGGGCTGGAGGTCGATGCCGTGGTGCTCGAGCAGCTGGCATCGAGTTATGCCGTGCTGACCGATGATGAAAAGGACCTGGGGGTCTGCATTGTCGATATCGGCGGCGGGACCACCGATATCGCCGTGTTCACGGCCGGCGCGATTCGTCATACGGCAGTGATTCCGATCGCTGGCGATCAGGTCACCAGCGATATTGCCATGGCGTTGCGCACGCCGACCCAGCATGCCGAACAGATCAAGGTCAAATACGCCTGTGCCCTGGCTCAGCTGGCGCAGGCGGATGAAATGATCAAGGTGCCCAGCGTGGGCGACCGTCCGGCGCGCAACCTGTCGCGACAGGCACTGGCCGAGGTTGTGGAGCCGCGTTATGAGGAGCTGTTTTCACTGATCCAGGCGGAATTGCGCCGCAGTGGTTTCGAGGATCTGGTGGCCGCGGGCATCGTGTTGACCGGCGGCACCTCCAAAATGGAGGGAGCGGTAGAGCTGGCCGAGGAGATCTTCCATATGCCGGTGCGACTGGCCAGGCCTCAGGGCGTGCGAGGGATGGAAGAACAACTGAGCAACCCGGTTTATGCCACCAGCATCGGTCTGTTGCATTATGCTCGGCAGGATCAGGAGCCGGCCGGGCCGATCACGGAAAAAAATGACTTTGTCGAAGTGGCCCCCGCAGAGGCGGGTCGAGACAACCTGCTGCTCAGGTTCAAGAACTGGCTGCAGGGTAATTATTGAGTACTAACAGGATACCCGCCGCAGAAGAGCGGGGCCTTTGCAGGAGAGGGAATGAAATATGTTTGAACTCGTGGATAGTGTACCGCAGAGCGCCGTAATCAAGGTCGTGGGGGTTGGCGGCGGCGGTGGTAATGCCGTCAACCATATGGTGAGCACCGATCTGGAAGGGGTCGAGTTCATCTGCGCCAATACCGATGCGCAGGCGCTGCACAACATGGTGGCCAAGACGGCGCTGCATATTGGTGGCGAGCTGACCAAGGGGCTGGGTGCCGGTGCTAACCCGGAGATCGGTCGCCAGGCGGCGATCGAGGATCGTGAACGTATCGCGACGGCACTGTCCGGTGCCGATATGGTATTCATCACCGCCGGCATGGGTGGTGGTACAGGTACGGGGGCGGCTCCGATTGTGGCCGAAGTGGCGCGTGAACTGGGCATCCTGACCGTGGCGGTGGTCACCAAGCCGTTCCCGTTCGAAGGCCGTCGCCGCAAGAAGGTGGCGGAAGAGGGCATCCGTGAGCTGCAGGAACACGTTGACTCGCTGATCATCATCCCCAACGAGAAGCTGCTGCCGGTGCTGGGGAAAAACTGCAGCCTGGTCAGTGCGTTCGGCACCGCCAACGACGTGCTCAAGGGAGCCGTTCAGGGGATTGCCGATCTGATCATCCGTCCCGGCATGATCAACGTGGACTTTGCCGATGTGCGCACGGTGATGTCCGAGATGGGCATGGCGATGATGGGTACCGGTATCGCCCGTGGCGAGAACCGCGCCCGCGAAGCGGCCGAAGCGGCGATCAACAGCCCGCTGCTGGAAGATATCGACCTCAAGGGTGCCAGTGGCGTGCTGGTCAACATCACCGCCGGTCTGGACCTGAGCCTGGGCGAGTTCTCTGAAGTGGGTGATCTGGTTGAAGACTACGCCCACGAAGAAGCGACCGTTGTGGTCGGTACCGTCATCGATCCCGAGCTGACCGATGAGCTGAAAGTGACGGTCGTTGCCACTGGCCTGGCCCGCGCTCAGGCGATGGAATCTCGTGTGGTCAACGGCGGCACGACTTCGTCCGTTGCACCGCGTCAGCCGGCGTCCACGACCGACTTCAGTCAGCTGGAACTGCCTACCGTGCTGCGTAACCGTCAGTCGGAAGACAAGCCGCGCGCGGTTGCGGTGGAAAGCAAGTCCGAGTCTGTCACGGACAGCGCTGCGGTGAAGAAGACCGGCACGGATGACATGGACTTTCTGGATATCCCGGCGTTCCTGCGCCGCCAGGCTGACTGAAGCCTTGCCCCGGTAACGGGGCCAAACTCCTGCTTTTACCCGCCCGGCCTTTGGCCCGGCGGGTTTTTTGCTGGTTGCGCCGCAGAACCGCAACTCCGCTCAATGGGCTTGCGCCAGACTGCGCCGGAACAGGCTCAGTGTCAGCAGGAAGAATACCAGCCCTATGCCGGCGGTCGCGAGAAATGCTGGCCAGACCACCGCAAAGCCGGCGCCACGGTAGAGGATGGCCTGGGCGAAGCTGACAAAATGCGTGGTGGGGGCCAGTAGCATCAACTGTTGCACCGGTTCCGGCATGCTCTCGCGGGGCGTAATGCCGCCGCTGAGCAGTTGCAGCGGCAGAATGGTCAGGATCAGCAGCAGGCCAAACTGGGGCATGGAGCGCGCCAGCGTGCCAAGGAAGATGCCGATGCTGCCCGCAGCAAACAGGTGGATGGTTGCACCGGTCAGGAACAGTGGAATCGAGCCGCTGATCGGGACTGCCAGTGCCCACTGAACGACCAGGTAGAGCGACAGGCTGGCAGCGAGCAGGACCACACAGGTGTTGGCGGTCAACTTGGCCAGCATGATTTCGGCGGGGGTGAGCGGCATCACCATCAGGTGCTCGAGGGTACCGTGTTCGCGTTCACGGATCAGTGCGGCTCCGGTCAGGATGATCGACAGCAGGGTGATGTTGTTGATGATCTCCATCACGCTGCCGAACCAGCTGCTTTCCAGGTTGGGATTGAACCAGATGCGGGTTTTCAGCTGGATCGGCAAGGAGCTGCTGTCGGGGCGCCCATTCAGCGTCTGTAGCAGCTCCTGCTGAATGATCTGCTGGATATAGCGGCTGCCGAGAAACGCCTGGGTCATCCGCGTGGCATCAATGATCAGCTGCAGCTCGGGCTGTCGCCCGGCGCGCAGGTCCGCTTCGAAACGGTGGGGAATCAGCAGCACGAAGGTGTAATGGCCCCTGTCCAGGGCCAGATCGACCTGCTGCGGGTGCAACAGATCCGGAGTCCTGAACCAGGGGGGTGTGAACAGTGTTGGCAGGCGTGTCGACAGGGGAGAGTGGTCCTGATCCACGATCGCGACAGGCGCGTTGTGGACCGCAACCGAGCTGCTCTTGGCCATTGCATAGATGCCGCCGGTAAAAGCCCAGATGATCAGCAACAGCAGCACGCGATCGTGCCACAGGCTGCGCAGTTCCTTGATGCCCAGTTGGGCGATGTTGGACGCTTTCATATCAGCGCTCCTGTTGCTTGAGCAGGGCCAGGCTCAGCAGCGTCAACAGCGGGATGCACGCGGCCAGTACCAGCAGATGCGGCCATAGCTCGTCCAGCCCCAGCGATTTGGTGAAAATGCCGCGACTGATGGTCAGGTACCAGGTGGTCGGATAGCCATTGCCGACCAGCGCCGCCAGCCCCTCCAGTGACGACACCGGCTGCGTCAGACCGGCAAAGTTGATCGCGGGCAGGAGCGTCAGGATGGCGGTGCCGGCGAGAGCAGCTACCTGCGTTTGGGTGAAGGCCGAGATGCAGAGGCCCAGTCCGGTGGTGGCGGTTACATAGAGCAGGGTCGCCAGCGTCAGCAGCAGGAAGCTGCCTTTCAGGGGGACCTTGAAGAAGGTGACTGACAGCAGCACCAGGCCGATGAAGCTGATCATGCTGAGCAGGATATAGGGCAGCTGTTTGCCCAGCAGAAACTCCAGCCGTGTGACGGGGGAGGCGTACAGGTTGGTGATTGAGCCCAGCTCCTTTTCGCGCACCACGCCCAGAGCCATCAGGATCGACGGAATGAAAATCAGCAGGATCGGGATCATGGCCGGAACCATGGCGTTGAGGCTGCGAAAGTCCTGGTTGTAGCGATAGCGTGCTTCAAGATGGGCCGGTTGCAGGGCCGAAATATCCAGCCGCAGCTCGGCGGCCAATTGCTGCAGGTACTGCAGGTGCATCCCTTGCAGATAGCCATGGATGGTCTCGCCCCGGAAGGGCATGGCGCCGTCGATCCAGACGCCGATCTCCGGTGACTGCCCCAGCTTTAGTGCGCGTCCGTATCCGGCCGGGATGGTCAGCGCGACGGCGAGTTCGCCATGGCGCAGGCGATGCTCCAGTTCGACGGCAGAGGCGGCATCCGTTTGCCGGTTGAAGTAGCGCGAGCCGGCGATGTTGTCGATGTAGGCCCGACTTTCCGGCGTGCGGTCATGATCCAGCACGGCAAAGTTCAGGTTCTCCACGTCGAATGACAGGCCGTAGCCGAGCACCAGCATCAGGATCACCGACCCGAGTAGCGCAAAGGCCGTGCGCACAGGGTCACGCAGGATCTCCAGGGTTTCCCGGCGGGAATAGGCCAGCAGTCGGCGCAGGCTGAACAGCCGGTTGCGGGCCTCCAGGTGCTGTTGCGGCTGGGGCTGGACGGGGGCGTCCGGCAGCTCGTCGCTGGACTTGGCGGCCTCCTGTAGGTAGTCGATAAACGCCCCTTCCAGGCTATCCCGGTCACGGCTTCGGGTCAGCGCTTCGGGCGTGTCGCAGGCTAGAACCTGGCCGGCGTGCATCAGTGAAATGCGGTCGCAACGGGCACCCTCGCTCATGAAGTGCGTCGAGATGAAAATGGTGACTCCCTGTTCGCGGGACAGGCGTACCAGCTCGCGCCAGAAGTCATCGCGGGCGCGGGGATCCACCCCGGAGGTGGGCTCGTCCAGAATCAGGATATCGGGCTCGTGAATGATCGCGACGGCCAGTGACAGTCGCTGGCGGATTCCCAGCGGCAGTTGTGCCGCCAGTTGCTCGCCGTACTCGCTCAGGCTGAATTGCTGCAACAGGTGCTCGACGCGGGACTCCAGATGCTCGGCGGGCAGGTGGAACAGGCGTGCATGCAGCCGCAGGTTCTGCATCACGCTCAACTCTTCGTAAAGTGAGAACGCCTGCGACATGAAGCCAACACGGGCGCGGGTCGCCAGGTCGCGGGCATCCAATGGCTGTCCGAACAGCAGTGCCCGGCCCTCACTGGGTTCCAGCAGTCCGGTCAGCATTTTCATGGTGGTGGTCTTGCCGCAGCCGTTGGAGCCGAGGAAACCGAAGATTTCGCCGCGTCGGATCCGAAAGCTGACGTCATCGACGGCGGTAAAACTGCCGAAACGGCGGGTCAGACCCTCGGCTTCGATGGCGACGCTCTGGTCATCCAGTTCGAGTGGCGGAATCTGCAGGGGCTGGTGGGCCTGTCCTTCAGTCTCGGGCAGCAGGCGCACGAACGCGGTGTCCAGCTCACGGGCATCGGTGCGCGCAAGCAGTTCCTGTGGGCTGCCGGTTGCCAGTACGCGGCCGGCATTCATTGCCACCAGCCAGTCGAATCCCGTGGCCTCGTCCATATAGGCCGTGGCGACCAGTACGCTCATGCCAGGTCGCTGACGGCGGATGCGTTCAATCAGCTGCCAGAATTGGCGGCGAGATAGCGGGTCCACCCCGGTCGTCGGTTCGTCCAGAATCAGCAGGTCGGGGTCATGGATCAGGGCGCAGCATAGCCCCAGCTTCTGTTTCATGCCGCCGGACAGTTTGCCGGCGGGCCGATCCCGAAAGGGCGCCAGGCCGGTGCTGTGCACCAGTTCGTCGATGCGTGCTGCGCGGGTGCTCCGGTCCTGGTCAAACAGGCGGGCGAAAAAATCGATGTTTTCCGCCACTGTCAGGGTCATGTACAGGTTACGGCCCAGACCCTGAGGCATGTAAGCGATGCGGGGGCACACCTGGCGCCGAAAGCGAGCCTGTCCCAGGTCGCCATCGAACAGCCGGATATGGCCGGTCTGGATCGTGCGAACACCGGCCAGCAGGCTGAGCAGGGTGGACTTGCCGACGCCGTCCGGCCCGATCAGGCCGATCATGCGGCCGGCCGGCAGCGTCAGGGTGGTGGGTTCCAGTGCGGTCACACCGGCATAGCGGTGGCCGACACTGTCCAAATGGGCAACAGTGTCCGACATGGTCGTCTCCTCAGCGGGCGGCGGCTGTCAGGCTGGCGGGTGGTGTCAGCCATTCAGGCCAGCTGGCCTGAGGGTCGATGCGCAGATAGCTGATGCCGGGCAAACCGGTCTTGACCTTGTCGCGGTGCCGCTCCAGCACGGCGGGGTCGATGCTGACCTTGACCCGAAACATCAGTTTGTCGCGTTCACTGCGCGTCTCGACCTCCTTGGGAGTGAACTGGGATTGCGGCGAGATGAACGTGATTCGGGCGGGAATAGCGACCTCCGGCAGGGCATCGACCAGGATACGCGCCTCGTCACCCAGGTTGAGGCGGCCGATCTCGGCGGTGGGCAGGTAAACCGGCATGTAGACCTGGCCGATATCGAGCAGCGTGATCACCTTGCCGCCTGCGGCCAGTACTTCACCCGGCTCGGTCAGGCGATAGAGTACCCGCCCGGCAACGGGGGCTGTCAGCAGGGTGTCATCCAGCAGGCTTTGAATCTGTTCTACATTGGCCTTGGCGGCCGTGATCTGATCCAGCGCCAGCTGCACCTGGCGCTGGGCGGCAAGCAGTGCCGCAGCAGCTCTTTGGCTGGTGTTGAGTGCCTGGTCGAGCTTGTCCTGGGAAACCAGTTTCTTGTCGATCATGCTGCGCACCCGGGCCAGTTCCTTCTGGGCCAGGGCCCGGTCGCTGTCGCGCTGCTGGACAACGGCCAGGGTATAGAGGTGCTGCTGTTCGGCCTGACGCACGGCCGATTCGGCGGCGGCCAGCTGGGCTTCCAGCTGACGACTGTCCAGCCGAGCCAGGGGCTGCCCCGGTTTAACCAAGTCGCCTTCATGGACCAGTACCTCAATGACCCGGCCGGCAACCTTGGTTGCGATATCGATTTCGGCTGCTTCGATACGGCCGTTGGCGGCTGTCAGGCCCGGTGGCAGCAGGCGGTCACCGGTCAGCGGGTTGAGCAGGTAGATGCCGGCGATGGCCAGCAGGGAAAGCATCACAACGAAGGGGAGCAGACGGCGCACATGTGACTCCTTTTAGCCAGATTCCTGATACGCCCAGTCTACTCTGCCGCTCCGGCGCGGGCCAGAGCAGCGTGCACTGGCAGGTCAGACTTCGTGACGCCACTTTAGTCGATACAGATCCTTGCGGCGGTCCTTGAGGTTGGTGACCGAACCCTCGTTGCGAATCACCCGGATCTGGTCCAGATCCAGGTCCGAGAACATGATCATCTCGGTATTGGGGGTGGTTTCCGACATCACCGCATCATGCGGGAAGGCAAAGTCGGAGGGTGAGAACACAGCCGACTGGGCGTACTGGACATCCAGGCTCTCCACGGAGGGCAGGTTGCCGACGCTGCCGCAGATCACCGTGTAGCATTCGTTCTCGATCGCCCGCGCCTGGGCGCAGTGGCGCACACGCAGGTAGCCGTTCTTGGTATCGGTCCAGAAAGGCACGAACAGGATGTCCATGTCCTGATCGGACAGCAGACGCGCCAGTTCGGGGAACTCCACGTCATAGCAGATCAGGATGCCGACCCGACCGGCGTCGGTTTCGAACACGCGCAGCTGGTTGCCGCCCTTGATCACCCAGTCACGACGTTCGTGCGGGGTGATATGCAGCTTGCGCTGTTCTTCGACGGTGCCGTTGCGATGGCACATGTAGCTGACGTTGTAGAGGGTTTCACCCTCCAGCAACGGCATGGAGCCGGTGACGATGTTGATGTTGTAGCTGACCGCCAGGTGTGACATCTCGCTGCGAAAGCGCTCGGTGAATCCGGCCAGGAAGCGGATGGCGCTGGTCTGGCTGGTCTGATCGGTCAGACCCATCAGCGGCGCATTGAAGAACTCGGGAAAGAGGGCAAAGTCACTCTGGTACTCTGACAGAGTGTCGACGAAGTATTCAACCTGCTGCAGCAGTTCCTCTACCGATTCAACCGCACGCATCTGCCACTGGATGGCGCCGATACGCACCCGGGTGGGGCGACTGCTGATGACGCTTTCTTCAGGCTCGAACAGGATATTGTTCCACTCCAACAGGGTGGCGTAGCCCTTGGACTTGGCGTCCTCCGGCAGGTAGCTGCCGAGCAGGCGTTTGACCTGGAAGTTGTTGGACAACTGGAAGGTCAGAATGGGGTCGTAGATCTTCCGCTGGCGCACCTTGCCGATATATTCGCTGGCAGTCATATCCTGGGCGTGCTTGTAGTAGTTGGGGATGCGCCCGCCGGCCAGAATGGCGCGCAGGTTGTATTGGCGGCACAGTTCCTTGCGCGCTTCGTACAGGCGGCGTCCCAGACGGAAACCACGGTAATCCGGATGGATGAGCACATCCAGGCCGTACATGGCGTCACCCTCGGGGTCGTTGAGGATGGTCATGCGCTTGCCAATCAGATCGTCATAGGAGTGCGGGTTGCTGAAGCGGTCATAGCGTACCTGCACCGTGAGGGCGATGCCGGCCAGCTCCTCGCCGTCGAAGACGCAGATTTGGCCCTCGGGGAAATCGTCGATCAGCTTGTTGATGGTGTGCTCGGGCCAGGCTCCGCCGATGTCCTTGTAAACCTGATCCATCAGCACCTGGAGCCTGGGGTAGTCATCATGCTCGAGGTTACGGGTGACCAGGTGCATATCTTCGATGCGCATGCTAAATCCTCTTCAACAGATACCGCTGTTCAGTGTGCGGTAGCCGTTAGTCTGGCGCAAGAAGATTACAGCGGCGGTATCAGGGCTGGCGGGCACCGAGCAGAAATTCTCGGTTGCCGTCGCCGCCCTTGATCGGGCTTTCATCCCAGAATAGCGGCTGCAGACCCTGCTTCAGGCAGCAGGCTTCGACCGACGCACGTACCGACGGGTAGAGCCTGGAGTCGCGCACGATGCCGCCCTTGCCGATATGCTGGGGACCGACCTCGAACTGGGGTTTGACCAGGGTCAGCAGCCAGCCGCCGGGGCGGATGAGCGGGGCCAGCGACGGCAGGATCAGTCGCTGGGAAATGAAGGAAACATCCATCACCGCCAGGTCGAAGCCGTGTGCCTCGGGGGTGTGATCGCGCAGTTCGGGTTCGAGTTCACGGGCGTTGTAGCCTTCCAGGCAGATGACGCGTTCATCGGCTCTCAGACTGGGGTGCAACTGGTCGTGTCCGACCTCGATGCCGACCACCTTGGCGACACCCGCCTGCAGCAGGCAATCGGTGAAGCCGCCGGTGGACTGGCCCACGTCTATGGCTGTGAGGCCCCTGGGATCCAGCGCCAGAGCCTGGAGAATATGTTGTAGCTTGAGCGCGCCGCGGGAGACGAAGCGGTCCTCGTCGCGGGCTTCAACCTGTAGCGGTGTGTCTTCGGCCAGCTTGAAGCCGGGCTTGGTCAGGGTTTGCCACTGGCCCAGCTCGGCCTGCACCCGGCCGTCCTTGATCAGTCGCTGAGCCCGTGTACGTGTGTCGGCCAAACCCCGTTCGACCAGAAGAATATCCAAACGCTGCATCTGCTTTTCCCCGCTGAAACCGGCGCCATTATACAGCACTGGTCGCCGGCGGATATCAGCGCGTCAGCAGGGGGCTGTAGCCGCCGGCGACACCCTTGGTGCAAACGGCGACGGCATCATGGGCGTGCAGGCTTTCATGGTGTTCGACCCGGACCCAGAAGTCCTGCCAGTCGTCGCCGGCCAGCAGGGCCTGCTTGAGACGGCGGGCGGCATCCTCGACGAACATCTGGTTGCGGCCGTTCAGGGCGGCAAACGCCTGTTCGTCCTCGCGCTTGACCGCGGTCTGTACGGCGGTTTGCAGAGCGGCCTCGGCAGTATCAATCAGATGTTGCACGGGCAGCTTGAACCAGGCGTTTGCGGGCAGCTCGACCCAGAGGCGAGCGGTACTGCGCTGGCTGTGCGGTGTCGCCAGGCTGCCGTGCTGCTGCAGCCAATCATTGACCTGGTCAACGGACAGCTGCGCATCGGCAGCGAACTGCTGGCTGAAGGCCTGTTGCAACAGCTGGCGCGAGAGCGCGGCCGAGCAGGGACAGGTCGAAGAGTAGGGAATCTCGACGGCCAGCTCGGCGGTCAGCCCCTGAGGACCCAGCTGTGCCACCAGAATCACCGGGTAGGCTTTCCAGCCGCTGAACTCGCTTTTGAGCGCCGGGCGCAGTAGCGGCAGGTCGAAGCGCATGCTGAGTGCCGCTTGCCGACTGGTATCGGTGTGGCTATCCAGCGCGCGGCTGAGCAGCTGTTCGAGGCTGATGCGGTTGATCGGTGATTGTGTCAGGGTGTCTTGCAGCGCCAGGTAGAGCCGCGACATATGAATGCCCCGATGTGTTGGGTCGCATAAATCAACATGCAGGTCGATTTTGGCGGGCAGGGGGGGGGCTTGAGGGCCATCCAGCTGTACCGGAAGGTCGATGCCGCTCATGCCGACCCAATTCAGTGCTTGCTGCTGTTCCGCCTGAGTCTGGTGGGCAATGTCGGGTAGTGGGTGTGTTGCAATGTTCATGTTGGGTATAGGCTCCGTTTTGTTACTTTATAACATATTCAGTTTGGCTCTGTCCTGTTGATTTCCTTGGCAGGAAGCCGTATTGGGTCGATTTGGTTTTTGCAAATATGAGGCAAGGGATTAACATAGGCAGTTGTCATCAAGGAGAGTGTCCCAGGTGCCGAATCAAGATCTTTGTACCAGTCGAAAAGCCGCAGAACTCTTGGGGGTTACCCCTAGAACCGTGCAGTTGTGGGCGGACTCAGGCATTTTGCAGAGCTGGAAGACGCCGGGCGGGCACCGTCGCTTTAGCCTGAGTGCCATCGAACGTCTTGCAGCCGAGATTCGTAATGGTGAGGTTCGACCGGGGGCGCTGAAAAATCGAGACGCTGAGAACTCCAGGTCTGGTGCGGCTCGCCCGAGCACGGTCCGATCTGAAGGCGGGCAGAAGGCGGGTCAGGTTCGCGTTCAGGTCATTGAAGATGAGGCCAGTCTGCAGCGTCTCTACGCCCTGACGTTCCGTAACTGGGGGCTGCCGATCGAGCTGAAGCAGGCCACCGATGGCTATCAGGGGTTGCTGGAGCTGGGGCAATTTGATCCGGAACTGCTGGTGCTGGACCTCAATCTGCCCAATATCGATGGCTTCAGCATCATCCAGGCCCTGGAGCAGCAGGGGATACTGGAGCAGATGCAGCTGGTTGTCGTGACGGCGCTGAATCGGGACCAGGTGCAGCTTAAGGTGGATGCGCTACGTCCCGGGATTGAAGTGCTGCCAAAGCCGATTCCCTTCCAGCGGATTCGCGAGCGGATCGAAGGAATTATCGCGAATCGATAATTTTTTCTTGATTTTCGCTTTTCGACCCCCTATATTCGGAAAAAGCGGAACCGGTCTGGTTTCGCTTCTATGGCCTGAACGGCTATATCAGTAAGGTGGGGGCCATCTGATGTAGCTTAATAGGGCCACTCCCTCTACGCTTTCTCTGTTCTCTGTTCTCTGTTCTCTGTTCTCTGTTCTCTGTTCTCTGTTTCAGTGCATCTGTTGCTGGCAGATCGACTTTTCGGTAATTCGAGCCATGCTTACATGGTAATTGCCGCAATTGTTCTTCTCAGGTTTATTATCTGTTTAATGATTAAATATCCTGAATTATTATCTAAATATAGTGATTAATTCTGTCTTTTTTGCATAAGAATAGCGGTATCTTTTGATTTAAAGTTAAAGGTGCTGGTATGCGTATCGTCGTTCTCGGAAGTGGTGTGATTGGAGTAACCTCGGCCTGGTATCTGGCGCAGGAAGGGCATGAAGTCGTCGTGGTTGATCGTCAACCTGAACCAGCCATGGAGACCAGTTTTGCCAATGCCGGCCAGATTTCTCCGGGTTACTCGGCGCCCTGGGCCGCGCCCGGGGTGCCGCTGAAAGCGATCAAGTGGATGATGCAGGATCTGGCGCCGCTGCGGGTGAAGCCCAGCCTGGACCCGGTCATGCTGGGCTGGCTGGTCAAAATGCTCGGCAACTGCACGCAGAAGGCTTACGCCCGCAACAAGGCGCGCATGTTGCGCATCGCCGAGTATAGCCGCGACTGTCTGATCGAACTTCGCCAGGAAACCGGGATCGAGTATGACAACCGCGCCCAGGGACTGATTCAGCTGTTCCGCTCGGAACAACAGCTGGAGGCTTCGGCGGACGATATCCGTATCCTGGAATCCTGTGGCGTGCGCTATGAGTCGCTGAACGTGGACCAGATCGTCCAGCACGAGCCGGCATTGCAGCAGGTGCGTGACAAGCTGGTTGGCGGTTTGCGCCTGCCGGGGGACGAGACCGGTGACTGCTTCATGTTTACGCAGCGGCTGGCCGAACGCTGCCGTGAGCTGGGTGTGGAGTTCCGTTTCAACACTCAAATTCGCAGCTTGCAGGTCGAGCAGGATAAAATCACCGGCGTGGCAACCGATGCGGGTCTGCTGCGTGGCGATGCTTACCTGGTCGCGCTGGGCAGTTACAGCCCTGAGTTACTGTCCCCCCTGGGCATCAAGGCGCCGATCTACCCGGTAAAAGGCTTCTCGCTGACCATTCCGATCACCGATGCCTCCCGGGCGCCTGAGTCCACGGTGATGGATGAAACCTACAAGGTGGCGGTCAGCCGCCTGGGCGATCGCATCCGCGTGGGCGGAACGGCTGAACTGACCGGCTTTGACCTGTCGACGCCGGACAGTCGTCGCGCCAACGTCGAGTTCGTGGTCAACGACCTCTTTCCGGGCAGCGGTGATCCGTCATCGGTTGAACTCTGGACCGGCCTGCGACCGATGACACCGGATGGCACGCCGATTCTGGGGCGCACACGTTACCAGGGGCTCTATCTGAATACCGGGCACGGTACGCTGGGCTGGACCATGTCGATGGGCTCCGCCCGTTACATCAGCGATATCATCTGCGGCAAAACACCGGCAATCGATACCGAAGGTTTGGCGATAAGCCGTTATAATCGTTGAGCAACAGAGCATTTTCCTGGCAGGACAGGGGCGCTGCGCCATCGTCTGCCACCACTACAACTTTGCGAATCAGGAGCAACAGCATGTCCAACCGAAGCATCATCAAGACCGACAAGGCGCCGGCAGCGATCGGCACCTACTCTCAGGCCGTCAAGGCCGGCAACACGGTTTACATCTCCGGCCAGATCCCGTTGGACCCGGCCACCATGGAGATGGTGACCGAATCCTTCGAGGCTCAGGCGGTACGCGTGTTCGAAAACCTCAAGGCGATTGCGGACGAGGCGGGCGGTTCCCTGAGTGAGTGCGTCAAGCTGACCATCCTGCTGTCCGATATGGGCTACTTTGCCCAGGTCAACGAGGTTATGGCGCGCTACTTCAGCGAGCCCTATCCGGCGCGCGCCGCCTTCGCGGTCAAGGAACTGCCGAAAGCGGCGGATATCGAAGTCGACGCCGTCATGGTGCTCAAGGATTAATCGGATAGGTGCAGGGGTGCCATGAGCTGCAAGGTTCGCGCCACTACGATTACGACTGATCGAGCATCTGCACCAGCAGCCGTTTGACCGTTTCCGGTTCGAACGGCTTGTCGGTCAGGGCGTTGACCCCCGCATGCGCTACCTGGCTCAGGTGGGCCTCGTTGGCCTCCGAGGTGACCATCAGCACGGGCAGATGAGCGTACAGCTCCGAGTGGCGAATGAATTCGGTCAGCTCCAGGCCGTTAACCTCGGGCATGTTGTAATCGGTGACCACCAGGTCTACCGCCTCACGGGCCAGGACCTGCATCGCCTCACGCCCATCATTGGCCGTCAGCAGATGGCGAATCCCCAGATTGCCCAGTACGCGCTGAATCAGGTTGCGCGCCATGCGGCTGTCATCGACCACCAGTACCCGCAGGCTTTCGATGTCGTAATGTTCCAGCTCGATATGGTCCGGATCGAGAATATCGAGGGTGGCGTTCAGCGCTGAACCCAGATGCTGGCGAGTGAACGGCTTGGGCAGGATGGCCACCACGCCGGACTGCTTGAACACCTCCAGGTGGTCCTTGCGGGTCTCGCTGGAGACCAGCATGAACGGAATATCGGCCAGTTGGGACAAGCGGCGCATGGCGCCCAGTAATTCCACGGCGCTGCCGTCGTCGAAGTGCAGTGCGCTGATCACCAGGTCGGGCTTGACCTTTAGCATCTTTTCCAGCGCCTCGTGCAGGGAGGCTGCCATGTCGATGGCGGTGACCTGCTCGTCCTGCAGTTGCTGGGTCATGATCTTGCGCTGCAGAGCGGAAGGTTCCACCAGCAGGATGTTGAGTTCACTGATGCAGAGCGTGCTCATCGGGCCGGTCCTTGGGTTCAAGCGAGAAGGGCTGAGACTATCAGGTGTCAGGGAAAGAAGACAGTCCCGGACCTGGCCGGGATCAGGTCCGAGGAGGTTACCACATCAGGTCGTCGGGAATGACATAATCGGCGTAAGGGTCGTCTTCGGCCGGCGTGTCATCCATCGGGCGTGGCAGGATCACAGCGTCCTGACGCTGTTCGACGCGTTCGACGATTTCGGTCGGCACCAGGTGGTAGGTGTCATCGAGAAATGCGATGCGCAGCTGGCCCCGGGCCAGGCGGTCGATCAGCTTCTGGTCCAGATAGAGGTGGTGGATCTTGCTGCCGTGAGCAAAGTTGTAGCGCAGCTCGGCATCCTTGGGCAGGGCAATGCGGTGAGCCTCGATCAACTGGCGTACTTCTGCCTGGGCGGCTTTTTGGGCCTGCTCCTGTTGGCGCTTCAGATTCAGTTCACGGTCGCGTTCGGCTTTTTCCTTGCGCGCGGCTTCCAGTGTGGCCTGCTGCTGTTGTTGCTCATCAATCGCCTGACCGGAGCGTTTCTGTTTCGTCTTTTTACGTTTATGCTCTTTGGCTTGTTTGGCCTGTTTCTTGTTGGCCAGACCTGCCTTGAGCAGCTGGTCCTGCAGTGAGCCTGCCATCGTGGTTCCTCGAATCGGATGCGCGATAATTCGGAGCAGGACTATAGCATATTGCCTGCGGGCGGGCAGTGGGCAGACGTAGGAGTCACTCGATAAGGAATTGATATGTCATTGATGTTGTGGATGTCATTGTTGTTGATCTGTGTGCTGGGAGCGATGTCGCCGGGACCCAGCCTGGCGGTGGTGCTGCGCCAGACGGTCAGCAACGGCCGTGGTCACGGTATTCTGGCCGGCTGCTCTCATGCGCTGGGCGTCGGCCTGTGGGCCGCGATGACGGTCTGGGGGCTTGGGATGCTGGTCAACGAATACCAGCCGCTGTATCAACTGATCACCTGGTTGGGCGCTGCTTATCTGGTCTGGCTGGGCATCAATGCTCTAAGGCTGGCGGCAACGCCGGAGCTGCAGGCCGGACGGGGCGTGAAGGAGAGCTACTGGCAGGCGGCGCGATCAGGGGCGTTCATTTCGCTGTTGAACCCGAAACTGGCGGTATTTTTTACCGCGCTGTTCTCCCAGTTCGTGACCGCAGGACAAAGCTTGACGGATCAGTTGATCCTGGTATTGACGGCCACGCTGGTGGACGGCATCTGGTACACCCTGGTGGCCTTGCTGTTTTCGCAGCCGAGACTGCTGGAGTGGCTGCGTCGCCACCTGAAGCGGGTGGAGCAGCTCACCGGCGTGGTGCTGATCGGATTGGCCGTCCGGGTTGCAATGCCTTGATCCTGTTTGCATTTTGCAAAAACTATGCTTATACTGCGCGCCTGTCTTGTTGAGACAGGGCGCAATGCCACGTTATGGTGGCCCTGTTGGTCCTCTCGCAACGATAAGCCGTGAACCTGGTCAGGCCCGGAAGGGAGCAGCCACAGCGGTGGATTCGTGTGCCGGGATGTGGCTGATGGGGCCGCCACCCAATACCCCCTTTCTCCCCCCCCCCCCTTTATATTCTTGGTATTGAGTCTCTTAATCGGCTAACACTCGGTATTTCTGCCAAACACCAGTCTATCGAGATTAAGCTGCAGGCCGTTTATAGGGAGGCGACCGGAAACACTGTTGCGGTACACAAAACGGTTGATGTGTTGACCAGACAAGGGGCGTAACCCGCTTGTTGTAAATGCAGTCCTCGGAACGAGGCAGGGCTCATATTCAATGAGTGTGGGTGATTGCCTGGAAGCGACCCTTCACAAATCATGAATCATATCGTCCAGGCCAACCGGGCGTTCATCGTGAATATGCTCAAGCATATGATCAATGAAGGCGCGTGTTTTGGCGGGTAAATAACTGCGCGAGGAATAGTAAATCATGACCTGAAGGGGAGGGGCTTCATACTCTTTCAGAATGCGGCGGAAACGGCCCTGTTCGATACAGGACTGGGCGCAGCCTATGCCGACGGCGGCGATACCGAGTCCCATTTCCACCGCTTTCATTGCGGCGGACAAATTATTTACCACCAGGTTGCCCTGGGGTTCAAGCTGAATCAGTTCACCATCGACCTTGAAGTTCCAAGTGTTCTTGCGACCCGTGGTCGAGGAGCGATAGGCAATGCAGTTATGTTGCGAGAGTTCTTCCGGCGTTGTAGGGGTGCCGTATTGCTCGATATAGCGGCAGCTGGCAACGAGTACGGGCTGAAGCTTGAAAAATTCACGGGCGATCAGTCGGCTATCCTGGTTCAACATCATGCCGATGCCGACATCAGCACCTTCCTTTACAAGATCTCCAATACGGTCATCGAATTTGAGGTCAAGTTCGATATCCGGGAACTTTTCCAGAAACGAGGGGATGTGCGGAAGAGCGCATATGCGGCCGAAACTGTCCGGCAGATTCACCTTCAACCGTCCATGAGGCGTCTTATGCTTATCAGTACTGAATCGTATCTGATCTTCAAGCTGTTCCACCAGGTACCCCGTTCTTTTGTACAGTTCACTGCCGTCTTCGGTAAGGGTCAGGGAGTGGGTCGTACGATGAAACAGGCGTAATGCGAGTGTCTTTTCCAGTTGTGCAATCGCCTTGCTGACGGCTGCTGATGATACGCCAAGCTGGCGTGCCGCCGCAGAGAAATTGCCGTTCTTGACAACCGCGATGAAAATATTGAATTGGTTGGGGATCATGGTGAGAGGCTAATATCTCGTTGCTACCGGTTGAGCCCTGCTGCAATGAGCAGGGCTACAGCGAGGCTTATATCGAGCCAAAATCCTTGGCACAGTGGCGTTCGGGGAGTTGCATGGCTTCGTCTCCCCAGACTCGATTGACCCTCCGCCCGCGCTGCACGGCCGGGCGGCTGGCGATGGCGTCGGACCAGCGCTGAACGTTAGGATAGTCGGTAACCGAGAGAAATTCAGCGGCGTCGTAAAGCGTACCTTGCACCAGGGCTCCGTACCAGGGCCAGATCGCCATGTCCGCGATGGTATAGTTATCGCCGGCGATATAGGGTCGTCCCGAAAGCTGGCGTTCAAGTACATCCAGCTGACGTTTGGTTTCCATGGCAAAACGGTTGATCGGGTATTCGAGTTTTTCCGGTGCATAGGCATAGAAGTGGCCAAAACCACCGCCGACGTAGGGTGCAGACCCCATTTGCCAGAATAGCCAGTTCATCACTTCCGTTCTGGCCTGCGTGTCCTGGGGCAAAAACGTCCCGAACTTATCGGCCAGGTAGAATAAGATCGAGCCTGATTCGAATACGCGCACCGGGGTGTCATGGCTGTGGTCAATCAGAGCGGGAATCTTTGAGTTCGGGTTGGCAGCAACAAAGCCGCTGGAGAACTGATCACCCTCGCCAATGCGAATCAGCCAGGCATCGTACTCGGCACCCTCATGGCCCAGGGCCAGCAGCTCCTCCAGCATGACGGTCACCTTAACGCCATTGGGCGTAGCCAGAGAATAAAGCTGCAACGGGTGTTTGCCGACAGGGAGCGTTTGTTCATGGGTGGGGCCGGCAACCGGACGGTTGATACTGGCAAACTCGCCGCCGTTTGCGCTCTCCCATGTCCAGACCTCGGGTGGGATATATGTTGTACTCATGTGTAAACGCCTCTGCCCTGATCGTTGAAAGGGGCTATGCCCGAAAAGTCTCATAGTCAATATGTGCCTACCCTGGATGTCAATGCGTATCTGATACGCATATCCGGGATAATGCCCTGTTTTCACAAGGAGTTGGTCACAATAAAACGGACAGATGTTCACCCTGGTTTTAAAACATATCGATGTTAACCGGATGAAGCCTTCATCATGAAGGCTTCACGGGAATGGCTGTCAGAAAATGATTTATTTAATTCCACCATAGCCAGGGCACATGACCAAGTTCCGGGCTCATTTCGACTTCCGGTTCTCCCTGGGTATCAACGATGACGGGCTGTTTTTCATTGTTCCACCAGATCCAGCGAAGGTGGCCGACTTCAGGGCCGTTCAGGTCGCTCGCAACGCTTGTGCCAGTGTGAGGGGCTGAAGTATTGGCCCACCAGGCCCAGCTTACGTGGCCCGTTTCTGGTGAAGTCTCATTCATACTGGTTGCCTGGGCCGCTGTCGCTGAAAGGATGCTGAGAGAAGCGATGAATGCTGTATGGGCAATTTTCCTTGAAACATTCTTGAACATATTTTAAGCCTCGATTAAATCGATACGATGGTTGTTGATGGCTATGGCTTTTTTCATGAGGCCATTTCGTGCATTAGTTGAAATGCCATGAACGAATTATGTGTTTTCTTATCAAGAGGCTGTAGAGGCGAGCCGGTTAATTTTGTTTCAACTAAAAGTTTATACCTGGATCGCCTTGATGATCTATTTGGTAGTAAAAGAGGCTTCCATCTGCGCAATTAAGCGGAGGCTGCTGGCTGCCTGTAACACGAATGTTTTCGAGTGCACCTAGAATTGGGTGAAAATTGGCCAATCAGGTGACGAAGGATGGAGTTCAGCAAAGACGAGAAAGGTTGGGTGGCAGAGTGGATTGATCGTCAATTTGACAGCAACCGCCTGTTTCCCTGTGAGTGTTCGAGGCCTGCAAAAGACGATCCTTGTGTCTGCGCATCTCATATAAGAGCCTACAAGACCTGGTCAAACACGCCGCGCAAGCGCCGCCACATCCGTGACTGGATCGAAGAGTGGCTGAACGCCGAGGAGGTGGCTTTGCTTAAGGCAGAGCTGGCCAAACTCCGGGCGCGGGTGTCAAAAAAATCCGGGAAAAAATCTGGAACCTGATAACGCGTCTGATTGCGGCGAGATAATGCATGCAGGGGCGCGGCCTCCCGACGCTAGTGTCTGGAAGCCAGGCGTTGCACGATACCCTTGGCGATCTTGCTCAGCATGCCGGTGCTTTGCTGCGGGTCGGGCAGTGGGCGACAGAGTCTTATTGCAGTCAGGCCGGTGCGGGCAGTGAACAGGCCTGCGCCCAGTCCCTGGCCGGCCCTGGCGGACAGGCTGGCGGTCACCGAGCTGCTCAGCAGGGCTGAGCCGGCCTCCATGGCCATCTCGCTGGCACCGGCGAAGGCCAGGTTCTGCAATACCTGCTTCAGCAGTCGCCCTTGCGTCAGCAGTCCCGGTGCAACCCCATATATCGTTGCGATTTCCCGCAGCATGCGCAGGTTGCGCCAGGCCACCAGCAGCATGTCGAAGCTGGCCCAGGGGCTGAAGGCGACCAGTACGCCGGATTCGATGCTGTAGCGCTGTACACAACGCTGTGCCGCCTGGTCGGCCCGGTTGAGTGCGTACCGGTTCAGGTAGTGGATGATTTCGCCGTCGTTGTAGCTGCTGTCGAGTTGCTGCAGAGCACCTTGCAACTCCTGGTGGAGTGAGCTGTGGCGGTACTGGTGCGCCAGCTGTTGGGCCAGGCGGGTGCTGTTGCCGTGTGTGCCTTGTTCCAGCAGCGCCTGTGCCTGGTGTTGCAGCGCGCCGACCTGCTTCAGCTGTCGGCTACCCTTGAATCCGTGACGGATCTCCAGCCCCAGCGCGCCAAGCAGCAAGAGCGTCAACACTCCGAAAGCCAGGCCCAGCAGAGGGTGAAGGCTGCTGCTCCAGCTGAGCAGGCGGTAGAGTTCGGCACCAAGCATGGCGGCGATCAGTGCGCTCAGGGAACCCCAGAGCCAGCGTCGGGAGCGGCGTTGTTCCGGTGGTTGAGGGGCTGCCGCATCGGTTGATGCGGTGTCATCCACCGCATGCGTCATCTCCAGTGGTATTTCTCGGGCCGCGTTCGAGTCCTGTTGGTGCCTGTCGGAATGCTCGCCGGGTATCAGGTCGTTCGGCGACAGTTCGACCGGGTGCTGCCAATTATCTGTCTTGCTCATCGAAACAGGTCTCCCAGCAGGTATTCGACCGCCTGATCCAGGCGGATATGGTGCTCCGGCCGCAAGGGACCGACCGGTAGCGGGCGGGGTGCGAAATCGACGAAGCGGAAGCGGTCGCTGTTCCAGTCGTCGGCCTGCGGCAACTCCACTGGGACTTCGCCCGGGAAGAGCGCGATCTCCTCGCCGTTGTCCTTGCGATGACCGCGCAGGCAGGACAGGTGCTGGCCATCCAGCCTGGCTTCGGCGGCGGTGGTCGCGCGCAGAGAGGCCAGCGCCAGGCAGCGGGTCTCGACCTGCTCGAACCGGATCTCCCGTTGTGCCGATTCCACCATCAATTGCAGAAAGCGGTCCAGGTTGTGGTGCTGGTTGGCGGTGACATGGTCAGCCTTGGTGGCGGCGAACAAAACCCGGTTGATACGGGGTCGAAACAGCCTGCGCAGCAAGCCGTTACGACCATAATGAAAACTGTGCAGCAAGGTGTTGAGGGCCTGCTGCATGTCGTTGAAGCAGGCTTCGCCCTGATTCAGGGTCTTCAGGCAATCCACCAGTACGATCTGGCGGTCGAAGTGACGGAAGTGGTCTTCGTAGAAGGGACGGATTACTTGCTCCCGGTAGGCTTCATAGGCCTGCTGCAGTCGTCCGTACAGGCTGTCGGTGGCGGTCATATCGGTGCTTGGCGGCAAGGGTACAATAATCGGAAACAGGTTGAGTAGTGGACTGCCTTCGAGATCCCCCGGCATCAGCAGGCGTCCCGGCTGCAGCAGGCTGAGGCTGTGTGGCGGTTCTCGCAGCTGTTGCAGCAGGGCGCGAAACGTCTGGCTGAGCTGTGTCAGCTGCTCATCGCTGGCCGGGGCCAGCCAGTCTACCTCCTGCTGGCGTGCCCGCCAGGCGGCGGCTGCCTGTGCGCGTGGCTCAGCCAAAAACAGGGCCTGTTGCTGTCGGCACCACTGCTCGAAGCTCAGGCTCAACATCGGCAGGTCCAGCAGCCACTCGCCGGGGTAATCGATCAGGTCGACATATAATGTTGAGTATTCGCCCAGCGCGCGGCTCAGGCCGGGTGTGCGACGATAACGCAGCGCCAGCCTGATTTCCGATAGCTGGTCGGTGGAGGCCGGCCAGTGCGGAGGCGTGGCTTGCAGGCCCGCGAGCGTGCGTTGCAGCGGAAAGGGGGTATCCGACTGCTGGCTCAGGTCACGGGTACCGATGATGCGCCCTTCGGCGGAGGTGGCGAAAAACGGCAGCGACTGACCCTGGTCGCTCTGCAGCAGGTGTCGGGCCAGGGTGCTGATGAAAACGGTCTTGCCGCTGCGGCTCAGGCCGGTAATGGCCAGCTTGATCCGCTGCTCCAGGCCACGCTCGACGCCGGTTCTGATCTGCTTGGACAGGGTGCTCAGGCCGCTGTTGCGTGCCAGCGTATGCAATCGTGTCGGTAGGCTCATCCAGTGCTCCATAAGGACTTTGTTCTATTGTGACAGGGTTAAGCTGAAATGGAGCTGAGAACGGCTGAAAACCGGACGCTGATCAGTTGAGGGCCGTTCATCGATTCCCCTTGTCACAAAAGCTGTATATAGTCGCGCCCAGCAATGGAAAAGGACTTCCATATCAGCCAGACTTCGCGTGCCCTTTGGCCCTGCGTGCGCCTGTCGCTCTCGAGTCCTCTCTTCCGTTCTGGTTCCGTTTACCCATCTTGATAAAGGAATAGTGATGATTTCCGTAAATGAACTGCGCCATCCGAAAGAAAAACTCTATCGGCTGCTCTGCATGGTGTTTGGCGGCCTGATTTGGGCCAGTTTGCTGTTGGGCACCATGTTCTCGATCCTGATCATGCTACTGCCCCTGGCGCTGATGCTGTGGGTCGCCGGCCGTTTTTTCCGCGCCACGCTGTTCGGCAACAGTGTCCTGGTGGATGAACAGCAGTATGCCGAACTGAATGCGATGGTGAAGGATGTGGGCAACAAGTTGGGTCTGCGCCGCATTCCGGAAACCTTCGTTGTCAATGCAGGTGGTCTGACCAACGCACTGGCGGTGAAGTTCCTGTCTACCCAGTATGTACTGCTGTTCTCCAGCCTGGTGGACCTGCTCTGGGAAGAGAAGGACACCGATCGTGTGCGCATGATCGTGGCGCACGAGCTGGCGCATCACGCGGCCGGACATGTCAACTTCTGGGTTAGCCTGTTGATGAAGCCGGCGATGTTCATCCCCTTCCTCGGTGCGGCGTACAACCGCTCCTGCGAATTGACCGCCGACCGTATTGCCGCGGCTTGCATCCCGGCCAACCGTGAAGCGGCGGTGACGGCGATGATTACCCTGGCCTCCGGCAGTCAGGTGCTGACGCCGCACACCAGTGTGGCAGCGTTCAAGCGCCAAGAGCAGAAGATTCCGGCCGGGTTCGGCTTCTTGCAGGAAATCCTGTCATCGCATCCGCGCATGACCAAACGCATTCTGGCAATCGAAGCCTTCTACGATAGCCGCGCTGTCCAGCCGGTGGCGGCGCAGGCGGCCTGATTTGCCGAGTCCCGAAACGAAAACGCCCCGACAGATTGCTCTGCCGGGGCGTTTTTATATACCAAATGGACTGTTTACGGCCTCAATTCTTGCTGAAATAGTCCCGAGTGAGTTTGAACACAACCGGACTCAGCAGCGCCAGTGCGATCAGGTTGGGGATCGCCATCAGCGCATTCAGGGTATCGGCCACCAGCCAGACAAAGTCCAGGCTGAGCGTTGCACCCAGCGGAATGGCGATAATCCACAGGATACGGTAGGGCAGGACCGCCTTGATGCCGAACAGGAACTCGACGCAACGTTCACCATAGAACGACCAGCCGATAATGGTGGTGAAGGCGAAGATCGCCAGTGCGATGGCGACCAGATAGTTGCCGAAGGACGGCAGGGCGGTGGCGAACGCCTGACTGGTCAGAGCCGCGCCCGATTCACCGCCGGCCCAGGCACCGGAGCTGACGATCACCAGACCGGTGATGGTGCAGATCACCAGGGTGTCGAGGAAGGTGCCCAGCATGGCCACCAGGCCCTGGCGGACCGGGTCGTGCGTCTGCGCCGCTGCGTGCGCGATCGGCGCGGAACCCAGACCGGCTTCGTTGGAGAATACGCCGCGGGCAACACCGAAGCGAATGGCGGCCCAGACGGCCGCGCCGGCAAAACCGCCCTGTGCGGCAATGGGTGAGAAGGCATGGGTGAAGATCAGATCAAATGCCTGCGGCAGCAGGTGGGAATTGATGCCCAGTACCACCAGGCCGGCGATCAGGTAGGAGATTGCCATCAGGGGCACCAGAGCGCCGGCGACATGGCCGATACGCTTGATGCCGCCGATCAGGACCGCGCCGACCAGTACCGCCATGACCAGTCCGCTGACCCTGGTCGGGATGGCGAAGTTGGCATGCAGGACTTCGGCAACCGAGTTGGACTGTACGGTGTTACCGATGCCGAAGCCGGCGCAGGCGCCGAAGATGGCGAAGAGGACGCCCATCCAGGCCCAGTTTTTGCCCAGACCGTTCTTGATGTAGTACATGGGGCCGCCGACATGCTGGCCTTTCTCGTCGGTTTCACGGTAATGCACCGCCAGCACGGCTTCCGAATATTTCGTCGCCATGCCGATCAAGGCCGTGATCCACATCCAGAACAGGGCGCCGGGACCGCCGAGAAAGATGGCGGTGGCGACGCCGGCGATATTACCGGTGCCCACGGTGGCGGACATGGCGGTCATCAGGGCCTGGAACGGCGGTATTTCGCCTTCTTTTTCATCACCGGAAGCGGCTGTACGGCCGCTCCAGAGCAGCTTGAAGCCGGTGCCGATCTTGAAGATCGGCATCAGTTTGAGGCCGATCGACAGGAACAGCCCGACGCCCAGTATCAGCACCAGCATCATTGGGCCCCAGACGACTCCGTTGATCGCGCCAATGGCGGATTCAATGGCTTCCATCAGTGTGTACCTCCATCAGGTGTTCTTTAACAGCTAAACGCGAAAACTCGAGTGAGCCGTTGAGCGGTACTCCAGTATTGGTCATCTTCGTATCCTTGTATGAGCGGGATGGTTCTTTTTATCCCAGCAGAAAAGATGCCAATTTTCGCTTTGCTATTGATTCACTTTTTATTTTTAGTGAAAAATAGAGTAAAAATCTATTTTTATAGGGTTTGGCAGGGTTAATTTCTGTTTTGCAGTGATGGGTCGAATCCGCCGGCCCTACCTGCAGAGGTATGGGGCGCGCGCAATGGGTTCGTGGGTGCAGCGTTGGTCAGTATGTGCACCGGAAAGAGGCAGTGATGGGGGCGTAGGGTCAGGATGGGTCGTCATCAGCTTGATCCTCGTATTGTTATTATGGGGTAGCCAGACCTGTCCTACAGCGTAGCGGATACGCTTTTCAGGTCAAAGAGATATTCTCTTGGGTTATGGGGCGATCGCGAACATCATTTGCTGATCTCGACCGGCAGTGTGCTTTCTTCCTTTACTTCTTCCATAACGATATAGGATTTTGAGTTTTTGACGCCCGGCAGGGTCAGCAGCATGTCACCCAGCAATTCGCGGTATTGCGACATGTCGTGCAGGCGCGCCTTGAGCAGGTAGTCGGCATCGCCGGAGACCAGATGGCATTCGAGGATGTAGGGCAGGGTGCGGACTGCGCGGCTGAAGCGCTCGAAGGCATCCGGCGATTGGTAGGAGAGGGCGATCTCGACAAAGACCAGCAGGTTGTAGTTGAGCATCACCGGGTCCACGGTGGCGCGGTAGCCGGTGATGATGCCATCACGCTCCAGGCGTTTGACCCGCTCCATGCAGGGCGTTGTCGACAGCCCGACCCGGTCGGCCAGCTCGGTGTAGGAGATGCGCCCCTCCTGCTGCAGAATGGTCAGGATGTTGCGGTCGATTCGGTCTATCTTTTTGACTTTATTCGCTTTCATCAATACCAGTTGCCTTGAAAGTGCGCCTGTTCCCTAGTTTTAATCGAAACACTCGATAAAGCAATCCATCCACGGCCTGTGGGCCGGAAAGTCATGTGGCAGCGGTGCGGCGTCGGCCGGGAAAGCATGTTAAGATTCGCGCCCATGAATATGTTCGAATTCGGCAACGAGGCAGCATGAGCTATCAGGTACTGGCACGTAAATGGCGGCCCAAACGCTTTGCGGAGATGGTGGGGCAGGAGCACGTCCTCAAGGCATTGGTCAATGCACTGGATGACGACCGTCTGCACCATGCCTATCTCTTCACCGGTACCCGCGGGGTCGGCAAGACCTCGATCGCGCGCCTGTTTGCCAAATCACTGAACTGCGAGCAGGGCGTATCGTCCGAACCTTGCGGCCAGTGCAGCGCCTGTGTCGAGATCGCCGAGGGGCGTTTCGTTGACCTGATCGAAGTCGATGCGGCCTCGCGCACCAAGGTCGAGGATACCCGTGAGCTGCTGGAGAACGTGCAATACGCGCCGACCCACGGGCGGTTCAAGGTCTACCTCATCGATGAGGTGCACATGCTCTCCAACAGCTCGTTCAACGCGCTGCTGAAGACGCTGGAAGAGCCGCCGCCTCACGTCAAGTTCCTGCTGGCGACCACGGATCCGCAGAAACTGCCGATGACCGTGCTGTCGCGCTGTCTGCAGTTCAACCTGAAAAATCTGACCGCCGAACGCATCCAGCAGCATCTGGACCATGTGCTCCAGGCCGAGTCCATCCCCTTCGAGACGTCGGCGCTCTGGTTGCTGGCGCGTTCGGCGGATGGCTCCATGCGCGATGCGCTCAGCCTGACCGATCAGGCGATCGCCTTCGGCGCCGGTGCCGTCAACGAAACCGATGTGCGCGCCATGCTGGGTACCATCGATCAGCACCTGGTCTATCGCATCGTCGAACAGGTCGCGGCGCAGCAGCCCCAGACGGTGCTGGAGACGGTCCAGTCCCTGGCGGAGTTCTCGCCGGATTATCATGGTGTGCTGGGCGATATCGTCAGCCTGCTGCACCGCGTCGCGCTGGCACAAGTGGTACCGGCCGCAGTGGACAACAGCCTGGGTGACCGTGACCAGGTGATGGCACTGGCGCAGCAGATGCGGGCCGAAGAGGTACAGCTGTACTATCAGGTCGCGTTGATGGGGCGCAAGGATCTGCCGCTGGTGCCCGAGCCGCGCGAAGGGCTGGAGATGACCCTGTTGCGCATGCTGGCGTTCCGGCCGGCCGGCAGTGAGCCGCTGTCGACCCGAACTCCCGCCGCGACCACGGCTCCGGCTCCCGCGACGGCCGCACCTTCACCTTCGGCGGCTTCAGCGTCGTCTGCGCCTGAACGCCCGAAGGCAGAGGCCGCTGCCCAGCCCGTAGTTCAACCCGTTCCCCGGCCTGCTGCGGCTGAGCCGCGTCCCGCTGTGCCTGAGCCGCCCGCGCCGGTACAGGCGGAGGAGGTCCCCCCCTGGGAGGATCTGCCACCGGACCTGGCCGCCATGGGAGATAACGAGTCAAAAAAGTCCCGACCGGCTGACATAGACCCTGTGCAGCCGGTGGCGAAACCTCCTCGGCAGTCCCGGGTCTCCATTGAACAGCCTCCATCGCCGCCTGTTCAGGCTGCGGCGGGAGATGCGTCCAGGCCTGCTGCGCCGGCCGCCGTTGCGGCCGAGAACGAGAGCTGGGCCGAGCTGATGGCCAGTCTTGGCCTGACCGGCATGGCGGAGAGTCTGGCACGGAACCTGTCGCTGGAGGTCGAAGAAAGGGACAGGCTGTGCTTCCACTACATGCCCGAGCAGGAAGCGCTGCTCAGCGGCGACCGTCGTGAACGGATCATTGAGGCGCTGCGCCAGGCGCGCGGGGCGGAGTGCCAGGTGGAGTTCATTCAGGCACCGCCAACACTGGAAACGCCGGCGCAGCGCGCCGAACGCAAGCGTGGCGAGCGTTTGGTCGAGGCCGTCGTGGCCATTGAAACCGATACGACGGTACACACACTGATTGAACATTTTGGCGCCAGTATCGAATATGACTCGGTACGGCCGATCGATTGACTGACTTAGCGACTAAAGAAGAGGAACGACACCATGATGAAAGGTGGCATGGGGAACCTGATGAAGCAGGCCCAGAAGATGCAGGAAGAGATGCAGAAGGCGCAGGAAGAGATCCAGCGTGCCGAGGTGACCGGTGAGTCCGGTGCTGGTCTGATCAAGATCACCATGAACGGCCGTCATGATGTCAAGGCGGTGCAGATCGATGAGAGCCTGATGGAAGAGGACAAGGAGATCCTCGAAGACCTGATCGCCGCCGCTGTCAACGATGCCGTGCGCAAGGTTGAACAGAGTACTCAGGAGCGCATGTCCAAGGTCACCAGCGGCATGGGTATGCCGCCGGGCTTCAAGATGCCGTTCTGAGAATGAATCTGAGTCCCTTACTGCAAGAATTGATCAGCGCACTGCGTGCGCTGCCGGGGGTGGGGCCCAAGTCGGCCCAGCGCATGGCGCTGCACCTGCTGGAGCGTGATCGTAGCGGTGCGCAGACCCTGGCGGCGGCGCTTGAGCAGGCGGTGGCGCGGATCGGTGAATGCCGTGTCTGCCGCAACCTGTCGGAGCATGAGGTCTGTGCCATCTGCGAGGATGAGAGCCGTGATGCCGGTGTGGTGTGCGTGCTGGAATCGCCGGTGGACCTGATGGCGGTGGAGCAGACCGGCGGTTTCAACGGCGTCTACTTCGTGCTCAAGGGGCATCTGTCGCCGATCGACGGTATCGGGCCTGACGAGCTCGGGCTGGAGCAGCTGTTCGAGCGCGTCGACCGGGGTGAGGTCAGTGAGCTGATCCTGGCGACCAACCCGACCGTAGAAGGTGAGGCGACTGCACACTATATTGCCGAGCAACTGCAGCAGAGCCCGGTCAACATCACCCGCATCGCCCATGGCGTACCGGTTGGGGGTGAGCTGGAGTTTGTCGATGGCGGAACCCTGGCGCATGCTTTTGCCGGGCGTCGTTCATTGAAACGAAATGCCGATTGAGAATGCCGATGACTGAGCTGAGTCAACGATATGACTGGCGGCCCCTGGAACGCCAGGCCGCGACCCCGGTGCGCATCAACGATGATGCGGCGCTGGCCGAACATGCCGAGCGCTGGCTGGAGCAGCCGCTGCTGGCGCTGGACACCGAGTTCATGCGCACCGAGACCTTCTATCCCATACCGGGCCTGATTCAGGTGGCGGATGAGCGGGGCTGCTACCTGATCGATCCGCTGAAGGTCAAGGACATGACGCCGCTGGCCCGTGTACTGGCGGCGCCTGGGGTGCTCAAGGTGGTGCATGCCGGCAGCGAGGATCTGGAACTCTTTCGCCACAGCTATGGTGTTCTGCCGAGCCCGCTGTATGACACTCAGATCGGCGCCGCCTTTGTCGGCTGGGGCTTCAGTATGGGGCTGCAGCGCATGGTGTCGGAAGTGCTGGAGGTCGCGCTCGGCAAGGGCGAAACCACGTCGGACTGGCTGCAGCGCCCGCTGACACCGGAGCAGGAACACTACGCCGCGCTGGATGTGGCCTATCTGCCCGCGCTGGCGCTGCTGCAGCGTGAGCAACTGGCAGAGCAGGGGCGTCTGGCCTGGGCTGAAGAGGAGTGCGCCGCGCTGGCGAGTGCGATCGCGGCACAGGACGAGCAGGACCCCGAAGGCTATTTCCAGCGCTTCAGTCAGGCCTGGCACTTCGATGATCAGCATCGGGCGGCGCTGCGTGATCTGGCGGCCTGGCGTGAGCGGACCTGCCGTGGGCGCGACCTCTCGCGTAACCGGCTGCTGCGCAATCAGGCGCTGCTGGAGATCGCCGAGAAGTTGCCCACCACCGAGAATCAGCTGGACAAGATCATCCAGCGTGGCCGGGTGGTGCGTGAGTTCGGTGCCGAGATCCTGCAGGTGATCGCGCGGGCCGGCGAGTCGGCGCGCGCAAACCCGCCGGCCGAGATCGACCGGCCGCTGCATTACGTCTGGAACAAGCGGCTCAAGCAGCTGCGGGCCATCGGCCGTCAGGCGGCCGAACAGCATGGCCTGATGCTGGAAGTGCTGCTGCGCAAGCGTGACCTGGATGCGCTGATCCGCACCCATGATGAATTTGGCCACTACCGCTTGCCACCGAGCCTGTCAGGCTGGCGCAAGCCCTTGGTGGGAGATGCGCTGCTGGCGCGAATTGAACAGTTTGATAAGAGTTGAATGATGAAGATCATCAGTGTTTTCAAGAGCTCTCGCAAGGACGAGATGTACCTCTATGTCGACAAGCGTGAGCAGCTGGAACGCGTGCCTGAGCAGTTGATGGAGTTGTTCGGTCAGGCGATCCATGTGATGGATATGCCGTTGAAGGTCGATCGCAAGCTGGCCCGTGTCGAAGACACTCAGAAGCTGATCAGCGACGTCGAGAGCAAGGGCTACTACCTGCAGCTGCCGCCGCCCAAGGAAGAATACATGCTGGACCTGTTCAAGGATCGACCGGAAACAGGGGTGCGTTGAGCATGGCGCAGGAGGTGTTCTGGCGGCGCAAGACGCTGCGTGAAATGACGCGCACCGAGTGGGAATCGCTCTGTGACGGTTGTGCACTCTGCTGCCTGCACAAGATTGAGGACGAAGATACCGAAGAGGTGTTCTACACCACGGTAGTCTGTCATCTGCTCGATATGGAAAACTGCCAGTGCACCGAGTACAAGCGGCGCTGCGAGCTGGTACCGACCTGTATTCGTCTGCAGCCGGAAGATGTGGAGAATTTCGACTGGCTGCCGCCGACCTGCAGTTACCGCCTGATCCATGAGGGGCAGGATCTGCCGGACTGGCACCCGTTGCTGACCGGTGATCGCAAGACCGTGATTGAAGCCAATGCCTCGGTGCTCAGCGTGTACGAGGTCAAGGATAACGAGATCAGTGAAGATCAATTGATCGACTACGTACTGGACGAGGATTACTGAATCGTCCGGCCTTGCGCCCTGGGTGGCGGGCTCTGATTACAGGGTCTCGCCATACACCAGCGGTTCCAGCCCGCCCATCGCATTGCGAATGTAATCCAGAAACGCCTGCATGACCGGGGTCGGGTGCTTGGCGGCCGGGTGTACCGAGCACCAGGAGCGCCGCAACGGAAATCCCTCCAGGTCCAGGCTGGCCAGTTCGCCCAGTTTCAGCTCGGCCCGAACGCTGAGTTTGGGCAGCACGGCCACTCCCAGCCCCGCCAGCACCCCGTGCTTGATCGCTGCGTTCGAGCCCAGCTCCATATGCGGGTTGAGTGCGAGCCGCTTCTGGTGGCACCACTGTTCCAGCGCCTTGCGCGTGCCCGAACCGGGCTCCCTGATCAGCAGTTTGGCATTCAAGAATGTTTGCGGGTCGACTTTTTTGCTGCTCAGCAGCGGGTTGTCCACCCTGACCACCGGGATCATCACGTTGTCGAGAAAGGGGGTGCTGCGCAGCGCACCGGACTCGGGCGGCATGCCCATGATCACCAGGTCATCGCGATTCTCGGTCAGCCGCTGGGTAGCCCGGGCACGGTTGACGATCTCCAGATGCACGTCTACCTGCGGGTACTGCTGCAGAAAGCCCTGCAGCAGGTAGGGCACCACATACTGGGCGGTGCTGACGGCTGCCAGTCTCAGCTCTCCGCGCACCTGTCCTTCCATCTCCGCCAGCTCCATCTGCAGTCGCTCCAGATCGGAAAAGATCGAACCGACCGCCTGTTCGAGCCGTTCACCCGCCGCCGTGATGTAGAGCTGTTTGCCTACGTACTCGAACACCGGTTGGCCCAGCGCCTGTTCCAGCTGTCGTACCTGGGAGCTGACCGCCGGTTGGGTCAGGCCAAGCTGTTCGGCGGTGCGACTGTAGCTCAGGTGGTGGCATACGGTATGGAACACCTGAAGTTGGCGGAAGGACAGGCGAGTGAGGAGTCGAGCGAGTGAATAGGGCATGGCGATCTGCTCTAACGTTTTGAAAAATCATAAAATAGTTCCAGCTATAAGTAATAGCTTATGGCTAGTAGAAAAAATATCAATTTTTTCTTCTTGCTGTACTGTACTAATTTGCACGGATTGATCGATGCACTCAGCAGGGAGACGATCCATGCTCAAGAAGATCCTGATAGCCAATCGCGGTGAAATTGCGGTCCGTATCGTGCGGGCCTGCGCTGAGATGAATATCCGCTCGGTGGCGGTCTACACCGAACCCGATCGGCATGCGTTGCATGTCAAGCGTGCCGATGAAGCCCATTGTCTGGGCGAGGATCCGCTGTCCGGCTATCTGGATGCGCGGCGATTGGTCAATCTGGCGGTGCAGACCGGTTGTGACGCTATCCATCCGGGCTATGGCTTCCTGTCCGAGAATAGTGAATTTGCCCGTATCTGCACTGAGCGTGGCATCGCCTTTATCGGTCCCAGAGCCGAGGTGATTGCCGGCATGGGCGACAAGACCGAGGCGCGCGCCAGCATGATTGCTGCCGGCGTACCGGTGACGCCTGGGTCCGATGGCAACCTGGCGGATCTGGCTGAAGCCTTGCAGGTGGCTGACGAGATCGGCTATCCGGTGATGCTGAAAGCCACTTCCGGTGGCGGTGGTCGCGGTATCCGCCGTTGCGACTCGGCGGAAGAACTCAGGGCTCAATACCCCCGTGTCATCTCCGAGGCGACCAAGGCGTTCGGCTCGGCCGAAGTCTTCCTTGAGAAGTGCATCGTCGATCCCAGGCATATCGAGGTTCAGGTGCTGGCCGACAGCCAGGGTAGCGCCATCCACCTGTACGAGCGCGACTGTTCCATTCAGCGTCGCAACCAGAAGCTGATCGAGATCGCACCCAGTCCCCAGCTGACGCCGGAGCAGCGCAATTATGTCGGGGAGCTGGCGGTACGAGCCGCCAGGGCGGTGGGCTATGAAAATGCCGGTACGGTGGAGTTTCTGGTGACCGGCAATGAAATCTACTTCATGGAAATGAACACCCGCGTGCAGGTGGAGCACACCATCACCGAGCAGATTACCGGGGTGGATATCGTCCGTGAGCAGATCCGCATCGCCTCCGGCCTGCCGCTGAGCTACCGCCAGGAGGATATCAGCTACCGCGGTTACGCCCTGCAGTTTCGCATCAACGCCGAGGATCCGAAAAACAACTTCCTGCCCAGCTTTGGCCGTATCACGCGCTATTACGCGCCGGGTGGCCCGGGTGTTCGCACCGATACCGCGATCTATACCGGTTACACCATTCCCCCGTACTTCGACTCCATGTGTCTGAAGCTGGTGGTCTGGGCGCTGAACTGGGAGGACGCGCTGGACCGGGGCGCGCGGGCGCTGTCCGACATGCGTCTGCAGGGCGTCAAGACCACGGCGCGTTACTACCAGGAGATCCTGCAGAACCCGGACTTCCGCAGTGGCGAGTTCAATACCAGCTTCGTGCCCAACCATCCTGAACTGCTGAACTACTCGGACAAACGGGACCCCAGTGAAGTCGCACTGGCGATTGCGACCGCGATTGCAGCCTATGCCGGCCTTTGATCGGCGGCAACGAGGAGAGATTAGATGAGCAAGATCCAAGTTACCGATGTCATTTTGCGCGATGCCCACCAGTCGCTGATCGCCACTCGCATGCGTACCGAAGACATGCTGCCGATCTGTGACAAGCTGGACCGGGTCGGCTTCTGGTCGCTGGAATGCTGGGGCGGAGCAACCTTTGATGCCTGCGTCCGCTTCTTGAAGGAGGACCCCTGGGAGCGTCTGCGCGCCCTGCGCAAGGCGCTGCCGAACACGCGTCTGCAGATGCTGTTGCGCGGCCAGAACCTGCTCGGCTATCGCCATTATGCCGATGACGTGGTCGAGGCGTTCGTGGCCAAGGCGGCCGAGAGCGGCATCGATGTGTTCCGTGTGTTCGATGCGTTGAACGACCTGCGCAACCTGGAAACCGCCATCAGGGCGGTGAAGAAGGCGGGCAAGCACGCCCAGGGCACCATCTGCTATACCACCAGCCCGGTGCATACCATCGAGTTGTTTGTGGAGCAGGCGAGGGCGCTGCATCAGATGGGGGCGGACTCCATCGCGATCAAGGATATGGCTGGCCTGCTGACGCCTTATGCCACCTATGACCTGGTCAAGGCGATCAAGGAAGCCGTGATTCTGCCGGTGTTCATTCACAGCCACGCCACCGCCGGCCTGGCGGCACAGTGTCAGCTCAAGGCGATCGAGGCGGGCGCTGAGCATATCGATACCGCCATTTCGGCCTTCGCTTGGGGCACCAGCCATCCGGCCACTGAATCCCAGGTGGCAGCACTGCGCGGGACCGAATGGGATACCGAGCTGGACCTGGAGCTGCTCAACGAGATTTCCGACTACTTCCGTGAGGTGCGCAAGAAATACCACCAGTTCGAGTCCGAGTTCACCCGCGAAGATGTCTCCGTGCAGATCAACCAGGTGCCGGGCGGCATGATGTCCAACCTGGCCAACCAGCTCAAGGAGCAGAATGCGCTGGGTCGTATTCGCGAAGTGTTCGCCGAAATTCCACGGGTGCGCAAGGATTTGGGCTATCCGCCGCTGGTCACGCCGACGTCACAGATCGTCGGTACCCAGGCGGTCCTGAATGTACTGACCGGCGAGCGTTACAAGTCGATCACCAACGAGGTGAAACGCTATTTGCAGGGTGGTTACGGTCACCCGCCGGCTGAAGTGGATGCCAAGTTGCGTACCCAGGCGATCGGTAGTGAAGCGTTGATCGAAGGCCGCCCGGCTGACCAGTTGGCCCCGGAGATGAAGCGCCTGCGTGAAGAGATCGCTGGCCTGGCAAAAACGGATGAGGATGTGCTGACCTTCGCCATGTTCCAGGATGTGGGGCGTCAGTTCCTTGAGGAGCGTGAATCCGGCACGTTGGCGCCTGAAGTGCTGTTGCCGATCGAAACCGCGGGCCGGCCGACCGATGAGGGCGTGGCCACCGAGTTCAAGATTGATGTTCATGGTGAAACCTATCAGGTCGCTATCACAGGTGTCGGCGGCCAGAACACCGGCAAGCGCCATGTCTACCTGACGCTGGATGGCATGCCGGAAGAGGTGCTGTTCGAGCCGTTGAATGCCTACGTGGGCACAGGAGCCAGCGGCCGCCGCCAGGCCAGTGCGCCGGGGCATGTCACCACCAGCATGCCGGGTAACATCGTCGAGGTGCTGGTCGCCGAAGGTGACGAGGTCAAGGCGGGTCAGCCGGTGATGATTACTGAAGCGATGAAGATGGAAACCGAGGTCCAGGCGCCGATCGCCGGACAGGTTGTCGGGGTCTATGTCGACAAGGGAGACAGGGTCACGCCTGGGGAGGTGCTTATCGAAATCGAGTGACAAGGTTCACAGTGTTTTATTAGACGGATTGGCCGTTCACGTAAGTGAGCGGCTTTTTTTTTAGGCGGGCTGCAGGCCGTGCTCGGTTATCCGGCCGCTGATCAGAGAGATGGGGACGGGTTCGAAGGCGATTCGGCTGATGGTCTTATCATCGTCAGCAGGCAGGGTTTCCAGCGGAAAACGGGAATGTGGCACAGGATACTCCTTGAAACTGTCGGCCATGACCCAGAAAGGCACCTTGTGCTGGCGGGCGGCCAGCGCCTGCAGAGCGGTGCCGCACTTGTTGATAAAGTAGCCATCGGCAAGCCAGGCATCGCAGCCGCTGAGGCAGAGGTCGACCTGTTCCATGAACAGCATCATCTGGGCATCGTGGATCAGTTGGCAGGACAGTCCCGTCGCCTTCAGTTCTTCTGCCAGCAGGGTGCCTTCGCCGCCGGGCAGGCTCTGGGTCAGGATAACGTTGAACGGCACCCTGTCAGTGGTCAGCGCGATCAACAGCTGGCTGACAGCTGAGCTGCGACTGTGCAGCATTAGGGTCATGCCGGGGTGCACGAGCTGTCTCGCGTGGGTCTGCAGTCTGGTGCCGACGTTTTGCAGACGGTTCTCGAGCCGACGGAGGCTGTTCAGTGCCTGACTGTACAGTTCAGGGGGCGGGCAGTCGGTCAGACTGTGTTGCCAGCGGCAGAGTATGTTCGCCAGCACGACCATGCTGGGACGGACGGATGACAACTCCGATACCAGTCGATCCAAGGTCGCAGGACTCAGGGTTTGGTCGGCTTTCAGCTGCAGGCTCAGTGCCTGCAGTAGCCTGACCGCCAGCGCGGCGCTACCGGAGGTGGTGTCCTGGCGCAGCAGGGTGGTGAGCGCATGCAGCTCCATTGGCAGCTAGTCCTGTTGTCGAGTGATTTCGTGAGTGACTGAATACTGGCCTGGTGTGGAGCCAGGATTGTCTGCAGTATAGAAGTGTTGGCAGCAGAGGGGGAGCGGTGTGAAAGGGGGTGTCGCACCACAAAAAAAGGGGCGCCATCAGGCGCCCCTTGAGAATGCAACTGAAGAGGAAAATCAGTTGTTCTGGTTGGCCATCTGCTGCTTGATCAGATCGCCGATAGTGGTCGGACCCGGAACGTCGACTTCCTGGTTGCGAACCGCGTTCAGAGCCGCTTTTTCGTCAGCCTGGTCTTTCGCACGGATAGACAGGTTGATGACGCGGTTGCGACGGTCAACACCAGTGATCTTGGCTTCAACGGTTTCGCCCACTTTCAGAGCGGTAGTGGCGTCTTCGATGCGCTCAGCAGCGATTTCGGAAACCTTCAGAGTCGCTTCGATGCCTTCAGCCAGCTCAACGATAGCGGCTTTCGGTTCAACGCTCTTAACAGTACCGGTTACGATGCTGCCCTTGTCGTTAGCGGCCAGGTATTCAGCGAACGGATCGCTTTCCAGCTGCTTGATGCCCAGAGAGATGCGCTCTTTCTCGGCGTCGATAGACAGGATGACGGCTTCAACTTCGTCGCCTTTCTTGAACTGACGCAGAGCGGTTTCCGGATCGGCTTCCCAAGAGATGTCGGACATGTGAACCAGGCCGTCCAGGTCGTTGTCCAGACCAACGAAGATACCGAAGTCAGTGATGGTCTTGATAGTACCGCTGACTTTGTCGTTAGCTGCGTTCTGCTCGGAGAAGGATACCCACGGGTTGGCAGTGCACTGCTTGATACCCAGGGAGATACGACGACGCTCTTCGTCGACGTCCAGGATCATCACTTCCACTTCGTCGCCGATGTTTACAATCTTGGACGGGTGGATGTTCTTGTTGGTCCAGGACATTTCGGATACGTGTACCAGACCTTCAACGCCATCTTCGATGGACGCGAAGCAGCCGTAGTCGGTCAGGTTGGTGACGCGAGCAGCAACCTTGGTGCCGGCCGGGTAACGGTCCTTGATGTCATCCCACGGATCTTCGCTCAGCTGTTTCAGGCCGAGGGAGATACGGTTGGTTTCCTTGTCGAACTTGATGATCTTGACGGAGATCTCGTCGCCCGGGTTCAGCATTTCGCTCGGGTGAGAGATGCGCTTCCACGCCATGTCAGTGATGTGCAGCAGGCCGTCAACACCGCCCAGGTCGATGAACGCACCGTAGTTGGTGAGGTTCTTGACGTAGCCCTTAACAACCTGACCTTCTTCCAGGGTTGCCAGCAGCTCTTCACGCTGAGCGCTGTTAGCTTCCTGCAGAACGGCACGACGAGACACAACGATGTTGTTGCGCTTCGGATCCAGCTTGATCAGTTTGAATTCAAGCTCTTTGCCTTCCAGGTGGTCAACGTCACGTACCGGACGAACATCAACCAGGGAGCCCGGCAGGAAGCCCTGAATGTTGTTGATGCTGACGGTGAAACCGCCCTTGACCTTGCCAGAGATGTAGCCTTTGACCACTTCTTCTGCGTCGAATTTGGCCTGCAGAACTTCCCAGGCTTCGGCGCGCTTGGCTTTTTCGCGGGACAGACGAGTTTCACCGAAACCGTCTTCAACCGCTTCCAGTGCGACCTTAACAGAATCACCGACCTGGATTTCCAGTTCGTTGTTGTCGTTCAGGAACTGCGCACGGGGAATAACTGCTTCAGATTTCAGGCCTGCGTTAACAGTGACCCAGTCGCTGTCGATGTCGACAACTTCACCCATTACCAGGGTGCCCGGAGTCATTGCGATATCTTGCAGGGATTCTTCAAACAGTTCAGCAAAGCTTTCGCTCATGAAAGTGTCCTATATTGTCGCTGTCCTTCGGATAGAAGGAACAGCTTCCAGCCTGTATGCCAGCTATACAGGGTCGGTTGTCGATAACCACGCAAGTCTGCACTGGGCTGGCGATGTGCAGACGGCGTGGGAAATATAAAGTTGCAAAATTATACAGGCGTATAGACGTATGCGCCAGTACGCAGGCTCAATTTTAACCAGCGGTTCCTGATGGCAAGGTGTCGCGCAGGGCTTCTCGCAGCGGGAGCTGGCAGGTCGGCAGCAACTTGTTCAGGTCGGCGGCCAGTGCCGTCGGGAGGCGGGTGTCGTCGGGAGCGTTGAACCAGTCGGTCAACAGGTGCTCCTCGGCCCGGCTGTTGGCGGCCAGATCGACGGCGTTGCCGACGCAGAAAGCATAAACGGGGAGCAGTTCTTCGATGATGATGGCTTTCTGCGGGCGGTCCAGCATCAGTCGGTTGGCGCTGACAAAACGACGGTATTCGTGGGTGCCGGCGGCGGCCATCACGTCCAGGCGTGTGTTGTCGAAGGGTTCCGATTCCGGCATGCGCGCGAGGGTGCTTTTGAGAATCGCTTTGGTCTCGGCCAGTTCCTCTTCGAATGTGGCCGGCGCAAAGTGCTGATTCAGTCGCTTGTAGTCTTCCAGTTCCGCGATCTGTTGCTGCAGGGCGCTGATCTGACTCTTCAGCACCTGTTGCTCGGCCAGCAGGTTTTCCTTGTCCTGCATCAGACCGCGAATCACCCGTTCGGTCGGGGTCAGTTTCTTCTCGCCGAAGGTGGAGGGCAGCTGGTTGGCGCCCAGCTCGCCCACGGTTTCGGTGTACAGGTCCGTGGGCACCATTTCATAGCCGAACTTTTCCAGTTCGGCCAGATTGAGCTGGTGTTGAGATTGCATTTTCTGGTAGGCGAAAAAGCTGATCACCCCCCCGATGATCAGCATCAGGGGGATCAGGACCAGCAGCAGAATACCGACTTTGTTGAGTTTCACCGATTACTCCGCTGACAGAGCCGGGGCGCGCAACGGCTGAGCGGCAGCAGTATGGCTGATCGACAGGTCGATCAGGTCGATCAGGATTTCACCGCTCTCGGCCAGAATCGCTTCTGCTTCGGGATTGATCGGGCGTCCCTGCTCATCCTCGGGCAGGTCGTCATCCGCCTCGCTGAGCTGGCTGATCGGAGGCAGCCCCAAACCTATGCGGCGTTCGTTCTCCGCCTGCAGCATCCAGGCTTCATTGCGCTCCTGTTCGGTGCGCAGCCTGGTTTCATTGAGGGTCAGTGACGGTGAGTCCTTCCGTTCCGCCAGGTGGGCCACCTGCTTGCGCATGAAGACGAAGTCGGGATCCGTTTCGGTGCGCTGTTCGTGCCGCTCGATCAGCTGCTGCATGAAGGGGCTGAGGCTGGGGAAGCGGCCGTGACGCACGGGGCGTACCTGGTCCCAGGGCAGCGCCTTGTCCAGCGCGCTTTCGCCGATCTCTTCGATGGTATAAAGGGACGGGAAGTGGATATCCGGCTCCACGCCGCGGTGCTGGGTGCTGTCACCGGAGATGCGGTAGAACTTGGCGTGGGTCAGCTTGACCTGGCCGTGATCAATCGGCTGCAGCGTCTGTACGGTGCCCTTGCCGAAGGTGCGGTTGCCGACGATCAGGCCACGATTGTAGTCCTGGATGGCCCCGGCGAAGATCTCGGAGGCCGAAGCGCTCAGGCGGTTAACGATTACGGCCAGGGGGCCGTCCCAGACCACCTTGGGATCGAAATCGCCGAGAATATCGACACGTCCCGAGGCGTCACGGATCTGCACCGTGGGGCCGCGCTGAATGAACAGGCCGATCAGCTCATTGGCTTCGCGCAGCGAGCCGCCGCCGTTGTTGCGCAGGTCCATGACCAGGCCGTCGACATTTTCGCTGCGCAGCTCGTTGATCAGTTTTTCCACGTCACGGGTGGTGCTTTTGTAGTTGGGGTCGCCGCTTTGCAGCGCGGCAAAATCGATGTAGAAGGTCGGGACTTCGATTACGCCCAGACGATAGGGCTTGCCGTCTCGAGTCAGTTCGAGCACGCGTTTGCGGGCCGCCTGTTCCTCCAGCTTCACCTTGTTGCGTTCGATGCTGATGACCTTGCGCTTCTGGCGATCGGCGGCATCGGCCGGGATGATCTCCAGGCGCACAATGGTGCCCTTGGGACCACGGATCTTGCTGACCACGTCGTCCAGGCGCATGCCGACCACATCCTCGATCGAGCCGTCGGCGCCCTGGCCAACACCGACGATGAGGTCAGCGGGCTGCAATTGCCCAGCCTTGTCGGCGGGGCCGGCCGGTACCAGGCGAACCACTTTGGTTTGATCGTTTTCGGCCTGGAGTACGGCGCCTATGCCTTCAAGCGAAAGGCTCATGTTGATTTCGAAGTTTTCGGAACCCTGGGGCGAGAAGTATTGGGTGTGTGGATCGAATTCGTGGGTGAGGGCGTTGACGAAACTTTCGAAGACATCGTCCCCCTTGGTCTGTTCCATGCGCTGTTTCTGGTTCTGGTAACGCTTGCGCAGAATATCCCGGGCCTCATCGGCGGTCTTGTCCGCCAGCTTCAGACTCAGCACGGCGCTTTTCAGGCGCTTGCGCCAGAGTTCATTGATCTCGGCCTGATTGGCTGGCCAGGGTGCCTCGCTGCGATCGGTGGACAGGTTCTCATCGCGGGAAAAGTCCCATTCGGCGTGATCCAGTTGGGTCAGAATATAGTCGAGGCGCTCGCTGCGGCGCTGCTGGTAGCGGTTGAAAATATCGAAGGCGGCGGCGCTTTGGCCGGCGAGGATCTCGTCATCCAGCTGGTTGCGATAGGCCTCGAACTCGGCGATGTCGCTGGCGTAGAAATAACTGCGCTCCGGATCCAGCGTTTCCAGATACTGATCAAGCACGGCGCTCGACAGGCTGTCGTCGAACGCAACCTGGTTGTAGTGTCCCTGCTGCAGGGCCGTGACCACATCCAGCAGTGTCTGTGAATGGACGGGGGCCGGTGCAAGAGTGGCATTGGCGGCACCGATACCCATCGACAGGCTGAGGGTCAGAGCGGCAACTAGGGGCTGGGCGAATCGCTTGGTCATGAGCAGCGGATCTCCGGATCGTATGGCTGGAGCTGAGTCCCGAGGGCATAAGAGGTCCGTTCCTGCGCTCGGTTCCTTCATAGGACGGCGGTAACGGTCATCAGTTCCATCAGCTAGAGCTTTGTGAGTGTAGTCATCGTGCCTGGTAATGTAAAATCATTGGCTTACCTGAGAATATACGGAGCCAAGACCGATGCAGATCTGGAAAACAACCGCTCTGGCGCTGGCGGCCGCTTTGCTGCTGGGCGGCTGCGGTGAAGACCCTGAACAGGAGCGTCAGCGCCTGGAGCGCCTGGAACGCGCGCTGAACGATGATACTCGCAAGGCAGGCGATGCTTTCCTGGCCGAAAATGCCAAACGGGAAGGGGTGGAGGTGCTGGAAAGCGGCTTGCAGATCGAGCATCTGGTCAAGGGGACGGGGGCCAGTCCGACAGCGGCGGACACCGTGGTGGTACAGTATGAAGGCACCCTGGTAGATGGCCATGTATTTGACAGCTCATACGAGCGTGGCAAGCCGACACAATTCCCGCTCAAGCAGGTCGTGCGCGGCTGGCGCAATGGCCTGATCAGGATGCAGGAAGGCGGCACGGCCATGCTGTACCTGCCCCCGGAGCAGGCCTATGGGGCGACCAGCCCGTCACCGAATATTCCGGCCAACTCCACGCTGATTTTCAAGGTCGAACTGCTGCAAGTGGTCAAGGCCGAGGAGTCCAAGTAATGATGAAAGACAGTCTCACTCTGCAGGCTTTCAATGCTTCACTGAAGGCGTTTCTCGATGCTTCGCCAACCCCTTTTCATGCCGTTGTGTCGATGGCGCAACGATTGGATGAGGCCGGCTTTCATGCCCTGAATGAAGCGGATGACTGGGCGCTGGAACCGGGCAAGGGGTATTACATCACCCGCAACGGTTCGTCCATCATCGCCTGGCGTCAGCCGGCGGTGGATGCGGCCGTCAACTTGGGCTGGCGCCTGGTCGGTGCGCATACCGATTCGCCCTGTTTGAAGGTCAAACCCACCCCTGAGCTTCACCGTCAGGGCTATTTCCAGCTCGGTGTCGAAGTCTATGGCGGTGTGCTGCTCAATCCCTGGTTCGACCGCGACCTTTCGCTGGCCGGCCGGGTCAGTTACCGCAACGACGAGGGCCGTATCCAAAGCGCCTTGATCGACTTCGAGCAGCCGGTGGCGGTGCTGCCAAGCCTGGCGATCCATCTGGACCGTGAAGCCAATTCCAGCCGCAACATCAACGCCCAGACCTATCTGCCGGTGGTGATGGGGCGGGCGGACGAAAAGCCCGATTTCCGCGCATTGCTGAAGCAGCGTCTGGAAACCCAGGGTGTGGCGCATATCGAAACCGTGCTGGACTACGAACTCTGTTTCTATGACACCCAGGGCGCGGCGCTGGTGGGGCTGAATCAGGAATTTCTGGCCTCGGCGCGGCTGGATAATCTGCTCAGCTGCTTTATCGGTCTGCAGGCGCTGATAGACGGGGATGAAGCCGCCGTCGGCCAGGTGCTGGTATGCAACGACCATGAGGAAGTGGGCAGCATGAGTGCCTGCGGCGCTCAGGGGCCGATGCTGAGCCAGTGGCTGGAGCGGGTGCTGCCGGAGGTCGATCAGCGTAACCGCTCGCTGTCACGCTCCATGCTGATTTCGGCGGACAACGCCCATGGCGTTCACCCCAACTTCAGCGACAAGCATGACGGCAATCATGGCCCGCTGCTCAATGGCGGCCCGGTGATCAAGATCAACGCCAACCAGCGCTACGCCAGCAACAGCGAAACCAGCGCGCTCTTCCGCCATCTGGCCGAACAGGTTGAGGTGCCGGTGCAGAGCTTCGTGGTGCGCACCGATATGGCTTGCGGCAGCACCATCGGCCCGATTACGGCCGCCGAGCTGGGCGTGAAAACCCTGGATATCGGCGTGCCCCAGTTCGCCATGCACTCCATCCGCGAATTGGCCGGCAGTCAGGACGCCCATGGCCTGTACCAGGTGCTGCAGCGTTTTATGCGTATTGATCGGGTCTGATTCCGCTGCACGACCCTGACCGCCGCCTGCCATTTACTGCTGGCGGCGGTCGAACTGCAACTTTCCACCTCGCACCCTATATTCCTCTGTTCCGGATCGTCCGGCGTTTTATACGCTCAGCAACGCCTGAGCCTGATTCCCTGTCACGACTGTGCCACACGTCTTTAGGTAAGGTAGATCTGGGTTGCGCCATGCCCGATCGCACGTCTTGTTTCTATACTGCACGGCTAGCTATCACACCGTTAAGTGTCGTCATGATAAGGAAGGTTCGGATGCTGCATTTCCTGTCGCGTAACAAGAGGGGTGTTGGTGGTCTGGTGCTGCTGGCGTTGTCGAGAGTCTTGCTGACCGGATGCGATAAGCCGCCTGAATCGGAGCCGTCTACGGTCGCGGAGATAGAACGACCGGCCCGCATCGAGCAGGTGCAGCCGCTGCAGTCGGATAGCTTGGTATTCAATGGCACGGTAAGAGCGGCTCAGCGTGTGGAGCTGGCGTTCAAGGTCAGTGGTCGGGTCGACAGGGTGCTGGTCAACGAGGGCGATCGGGTACGGCAGGGCGATCTGCTGGCGCAACTGGATGACCGTGAGTTCCAGACCGCGCTGGGCTCGGCGCGAGCGGAATATGCCAGCGCCGATGCGGACTACAAGCGAGGCAAGGCGATCTATGACCGCAGTCAGGCCATTGCCAAGAGCGATCTGGAAAGCTGGCTACTCAGCGCAGCCTGGCGGCCAACCGCTTGAAAGAGGCGCAGCTGGCACTGGAAGAAACCCGGCTGCTGACACCCTTTGCCGGTATCGTGGGGCGCAAGCTGGTGGATGACTTCGCCCAGGTCGGGGCCAACCAGACGCTGGTTGTTGTGCAGAACCTGCAGCAGCTGGAGGTGATGATTCAGGTGCCGGACAAGGTGGTGCTGCTGTTGTTCATGGGACTCAGGGTAGGCGTGATTATCGGCTTTGGTCTTTTGCTGACCGTGGCTGGTACGCTGATCGATGATATTGCCATGCAGCGCGTCTCCTTGGGGGCGTTGATCATCGCGCTCGGCATGCTGGTGGATAACGCCATTGTGGTCAGTGATGGTGTGCTGGTGCGCATGCAACAGGGTGAGGAGCGCCAGGCCGCGATCTCCGCCGTGGTCAGAGGCACATCTGGCCGCTGATCGGCGGTACCCTGGTGGGTATTCTGGCTTTCAGTGCCATCGGCCTGTCGCCGAGCGACATGGGCGAATATGCCGGCTCCCTGTTCTGGGTAATTCTCTACTCCATGCTGTTGAGCTGGATCTTTGCCATCACGGTGACGCCGCTGCTGTGTTACCAGTTCCTGAAAGTGAGCCCGAAGGAGCAGGCCGAAAGCGGCCCGGGCTGGGTGACGCGGCGTTATTCGGTCCTGTTGCACTGGGCGCTGGCGCACCGCGGCCTGACCATCGTCATGTTGTTGCTTGCCCTGGCGGGGGCGGTGTCGGCGGCGCGGCTGATACCGCCCGGCTTCATGCCGGACTCCGCGCGGCCGCAGTTTATGGTGGACCTGTTCCTGCCGCAGGGAACTGACATTCAGCGCACCGCTGAACGGCTGGCGCAGGTCGAGCAATGGGTCGCCGCCCAAGAGGGGATTACGCACACCAGCGGTTTTTTCGGCGGCGGTGCACTGCGCTTCATGCTCAGCTATGCCCCCGAGCCGGTGAACCCCAGCTATGCCCAACTGCTGATCGATGTCGACGATTATGCGCGCATCGTTCCGCTGGTGGCGCAGCTGCAGGATGAGTTGTCAGGGCAGTTCCCGGATACCTCGGTCAAGGTGTGGAAGTTCATGCTTGGTCGTGGCGGCGGCAAGAAGATCGAAGTCGCGTTTACGGGGCCGGACCCCAGGGTGCTGCGTCGGCTGGCGGAAGAGGCCATGGCGCGGATGGCGCAGCAGCCTGAGTTGATCGCGGTGCAGGATGACTGGCGACAGCAGGTGCCGGTGGCGCGGCCACGCTGGCAGCAGGAACAGCTGCAGCGGCTGGGGCTGACGGAATCCGATGTAAATGCGGCTCTGGCACAGACGCTCAGTGGTCGTCAGATCGGTATCTATCGCGAGGGTGACGAATTGATCCCGCTGGTGGTGCGCGCGCCGCTGGAGGAGTGGTCCGAGTTGCGGGCGATCGAGAGCACCGAGGTATACAGCCCGACCGCAGGCCGGACGGTCCAGGTCAACCAGTTGATGGCCGGCGTCGATATGGTGTGGCAGGACGCGATGATTCGCCGCATCGACCGTGAACCGACGATTAAGGTGCAGTCCGATTCGGCACCGGGCGTTTACACCAACGAGGCCTTCAATCTGATCCGGCCGCAGATCGAAGCGATGGCGCTGCCGCCTGGCTACAAGCTGAAGTGGTACGGTGAGTATGACTCCTCACGTGAGGCCAATGCCGGTATAGCGGCGTCGGCGCCCTATGGCTTTAGCGCGATGATTCTGGCCGTGGTGTTCATGTTCAATGCCCTGCGCCAGCCATTGGTGATCTGGATGACGGCGCCGCTGGCGGTGATCGGCGTGGTGAACGGGTTGATTCTGTTCCAGACGCCGTTCGAATTCATGGCGATTCTGGGGTTCCTCAGCCTGATCGGCATGATGGTTAAGAACGCCATCGTGCTGGTGGATGAGGCGGACCACAACAACCACGGGGGGGCGCCGGCCTACGATGCTGTGGTCAATGCCTGTCTCAGTCGCGCTCGCCCGGTGGTGCTGGGGGCGCTGACCACCATTCTTGGGGTCGCGCCGCTGCTGGTGGATCCTTTCTTCAAGAGCATGGCGGTCACGGTGATGTTTGGCTTGCTGTTCGCCACCGCGCTGACACTGGTGGTGTGGCCGCTGTTCTATTGTGTGCTGTTCAGGATCAGGCGTGACGAATCCTGTTAGCTGTGCAGGTGCTGAGCGCAGAAGTTCAGCAGGCGCAGTTCCAGGGCTGGCAGAGCGTCTTCCAGTTGGGTGTAAGCCGCACGCGCCTGCGCAAGCTGTTCGGCTCGGCAGTGGTGTTCAATGGTTTGTAACTGCTCGGCCAGCTGTTCGCAGCTCAGGGTGCGGGCGCTGCCCTTGACGCGATGGGCGGCACTGCGCGCCCGGTCCAGGTCGCTGTCGTCCAGGGCCTGCTGAACTCGGCCGAGTTCGCTATGCAGGGTGCTGGCGAACTCATGGATCAGCAGCACGGCATTTTCGGCCGCCCCCAGCTCGGCAATCAGAGTATCGGCGTCGAATTCGAGCGCCGGTTTGGGTTCGGCTGCGGCAGAAGGCTTGGCGACTGACAGGAAGTTGGCTGCGAGCGTGCGGCCGACCGCTTGCTGCAGGTCGGCCAGGCGTACCGGTTTGGCCAGGTAGTCGTCCATGCCGGCGGCCAGGCATTTTTCCCGGTCACCGGCCAGGGCGTCGGCTGTTACGGCGATGATCGGGATCCGGTTGAGAGGCGGTGGCAGCTCGCGGATGGCGCGAGTCGTATCGAAGCCGTCCATGTTGGGCATATGCAGGTCCATCAGCACCAGGTCGAATGCCTGCTCCGCTTTCTTCAGCGCGCGCAGTATTTCGAGTCCATCGTCACAGATCTGGAAATCGGCACCCGCTCGCTGCATCAGTACCTCCATCATCTTCTGGTTAACCGGGTGATCTTCCGCAATGAGGATGTTGAGGCCCTGGGTGAGTTCCGACAGCGAAGCCCCGGATGGATCGGGCAGTGAGAGTGACTCTGTGCTTGCGGGCAGCAGTTCGGGCCGGTACAGCCCGGTGAGGGCCTGCAACAGTTCGAACGGGGACAGGGGGACCCTGACTTGGGCGCTGACGGGAATGAACAGCTCTTCCAGGTCGCGGCTGCTGAGCACGACGACTTCGCCCTGTCCGGATTGCTGCTGGACCCAATACCTCAGGCTGTCATTGTCGATGGGGAAGCGCTGGTCATCGATCAGCAGCAGGTCGTACTGGCCTGCCGCTTCATCTTCGATCAGGGGCTTGAAGTGGCAGTCGAGTGTGGCGACATGCGGCGCAAGCAGAGTGTACAGATATCGGTAGAGGTGATCGGAGTCGGTCACGCAGAGAGCGCGACAGGATGTCAGTGGCAGCAGGGCAAGTGCTGAGGCCAGCGTCTCATTGCCGTGAGACCTGAGCGGTAGATAAACGTTAAACCTGGAGCCTTGGCCCGGATGGCTCTGTACCTCGATCGAACCGGCCATGGCCGTAACCAGTTGATGGGTGATCGCCAGACCCAGTCCGGTGCCCTGATACTCGCGGGTGGTGGAATGGTCCACCTGGCGAAAGGCCTTGAAGATGATGGGCAGATCTTCCGGCTTGATGCCGATCCCGGTATCTTCCACAACGATCTGAATGCCATCGGGCCGGTCGCCTTGAGCGGGTACGGGCTCCACGGTAACGCTGATCTCGCCCTGGTGGGTAAATTTGACCGCATTGCTGACCAGGTTGTGCAGTATCTGACGCAGGCGAACGGGGTCGCCGACGATCTCTATCGGTGTCTCCGGCGCGAGCGTCATGTAGAGATCGGTGCCCCGGGCTGCCGGCGTGACAGCCGCCAGGCTCAGGACTCGGTGAATCTGTTGGCACAGGTTGACCGGCTGCGCCTGCAAGCTGAGTTGGCCGGCTTCTATCTTGGAAAAATCGAGGATGTCGTTTACCAGGCTCAATAAGGTATCGGCCGCATTTTCGGCGGTGTGAATATAGTCCTGCTGTTGGAACGAAAGCGGCGTGTTGCTCAGCGTGTCCAGCATGCCGACGACTGCGTTCAGCGGGGTGCGGATTTCGTGGCTCATGGTCGCCAGGAAGTCGCTTTTGATCTGGTTGGCGCGCTCCGCCTCATTCTGCGCATCCAGCATGCGGTGGCTGGCTTCACGCTGGGCTCGTTCGATGCGAAAGGCGTACATCATGCCGGTAATGGTGTTGGTCAGGGGTGTCAGCCACTCCACGAACGCCTCGCTGTATTCCTCCTGGCCATTGGCCAGGCCGAACATGCCCAGCACTTCGCCTTGAAATTTCAACGGAATGCCGATGAAAGAATGAATGTCCGGGTGTCCCTCGGGGACACGACGGTTGCGCCGGGCCTGATCCCGGCGATTGGTGATGATGACTTCTCCGGTGGTCAAGGTGTGCCCAAACAGGTTGTCCAGCCGGTTAAAGTCGATACCCCGCTCAATATGGGTGTCGTACAGCTCGCTCGAGGCCTGGTCCCAGGCCAGGTTGGTGATGGCATAGCAGCGCATGAAGGGTTTGCCCTCGGTCTCCATGTGTTCACCAATGAAGCCGATCGGCGACCCGGTCAGCTCCTTGAGTGTTTCAAGCAGCTCGCCAAAACGGCGCTTGGGGTCCTTGTAGAGCAGAAAGTTGTTGTTGACCCGTGAAACGGCGGCCAGCACCTGTTGTTGCCGTTCAGTCTCACGCAGGTGCTGGCGGGTCTTGATCAGCGCGAAGCCGGTGGTGCCGGCAGCCAGCAGGCTGGAAATGAGGATAAGCGTCGTATTCCAGTGCTCCCAGTTGAACATCATGCCCCGCGTCCTTGTTGCTGCAAAAACGCAACGTATTGGCGGTCTTTGCCGTTGATATGTCGGTACCATGCCTCGCGCAGCTGCTGATGTGCCTTGAGAAGTCGGTCCTTGTGGTGGTTGTGCAGTTTGCCGGACAGCATCTGAGTGCGCTGGAGGATCAGTCCGTGTTCGGCCTGGTGGGCGGGAAGTGGCGGGTAGGCATGCTCACGTTGGTGCAGGAACTCCTGCTGAAACAGATCGGTGCTCATCTGTTCGAGCTGGTCGATCATCTCCAGCAGTTCGGCCTCTGCGGCGACAGGCAGTGCTGCGCCAATCCGGGACAGCAGCTGAAGGATCTCCCTGATGGCTTCCTGCTTGTGGATCAGGAAGCTGTCTTTGATGCCGGGGGGCAACAGCTCGCTCACGGCGGCCTCGAACGCCGCTTCCTCGTTTTGTGCGTCCATTGTGTCGGCGCCTGCTGCCATGTCCGCGTTCAGGGCGGGGGATGTGGGAACCGTCGGAACCGGTGTGCCGACCGGGGTATTTCGGACAGGTGAGGCGCTGGCCTGATGGGTGACAGGTGGCGGGCTGCCGGGTGCGGCAATGCTTGGGTTCAACCTGATTTCGGTCGCAATGCCTCGGTAGGTTTCTGCGGGCGCCAGGTTGATCTGGCGATGCAGGGCGGCATTGATCTTGTCGGCCAACAGCGTCGCGTTAAGCGGCTTGCTGAGGAAGCCGTGGCAGTCCAGGCCGACGGCTTTCATCACGTTGTGGCGGTAGTTGTAGTCGGTCACGACCAGAACGCACAGATCTCGGGGCGTATTGTCGATATCGCCGCAGCGTATCGCTTGCAGCAACTCCAGGCCATTCCCCGGATGCATGTCGATATCGGTCAGAACCAGGTTGATATCGCCGCGCTCGCTGAGCACCTTGGTGGCTTCCTCGCCGCTCAAGGCCGAATACACCCATTTGCAGCCCAGTTGCTCCAGTATCTTGCGGCAGAATTCATCGATGATCGGTTGATCATCCACAACCAGTATGGCCAGCTCGGAAATATGTTTCATCACACCCTCGGACGAGTTGCAGGTGGCTGTTGCAAGCATTGCACACTCGTCCGGGGATGTATATTGACCTGGGTTCAGCTCAATACTGTCAGCAGCTGGTGGTAGAGCGGAATGCCAATGATCACGTTGAACGGGAAGGTGAATCCCAGTGATGCCAGCATCGCCAGGCCGATATTGGCTTGGGGGACGGCGGCGCGAATGGCGGCCGGAGCGGCGATATAGGATGCGCTGGCGGTGAGACTGGCCAGGATCAGGGTGCTGCCCAGCGGTAACTCCAGCAGCAGTCCTGCGGCGATGCCGAATCCGGCCAGCACCGTGGGGGCCAGGCAGGCAAAGGTCAGCAGTCGCCAATGCTGCAGCGGGATGGGGCGCAGGGTTTCGGCTGCGGTCAGGCCCATCTCCAGAAGGAACAGCGCCAGTACGGCCTTGAAGGCGCCGGTGAACAGGTCGGTTACCGGCGCGCCGTTGAGCGGGCCGTACAGATAGCCGATCACCACGCCGCCGGCGAGCAGGATAACGCCACGGTTGGTCAGGGTTTCATGTATCAGGCTGAGGCGGGAGTGGCTGACACAGGCATTGGTGTCGAAGCGACGGAAGAGAGCAATGCCGACCATGATCGCTGGCAGCTCCAGCAGCACCAGGTAGAGCGTGACCTCCGGGCCGGTTAGCAGGTTGTGGCTTTCGGCGTAGGCGAGCGACACGGCAAAGGTGCCGGCGCTGACCGAGCCGTAGTGGGCGCTGATGCTGGCGCTGTCGGCCAGCGACAGGCGCAGTACCTTGCGCAGCAGCGGAAACAGAATCAGGGGAATCAGTGCGCCCAGCGCCATCACCAGCAGCAGTTCGGGCACCAGTTCAAGGTTAAGGTTGCCATGAAGGCCCATGCCGCCTTTAAGGCCGATGGTCAGCATCAGCAGCAGGCTGAGTGTGTCGTAGGCCGCTTTGGGTATGCTCAGGTCCGACTTTACCAGTCCGGCGACAACGCCCAGCAGAAAAAACATGACAACTATGTCCGGCATAGAATCCCCTTGATGATCAGTTCGTTTCAGATGGCGGGGATTTTGCCCGGATTCTGATATTGTTTCTAATTAATTATCGGGCGATCATATATAGAAGATTATCTATATATTGAGTCCTTATGAACCTGCGTCATCTCACTTTTCGCCTGCTGGAAGTCTATGTCACCGTGGTGCGGACCGGCTCGGTCACCGCCGCGGCTCGGCAGCTGCACCTGACTCAGCCTACGGTGTCCCAGCAGCTCAAGCGGCTGGCGGAAACGGTCGGCGAGCCGCTGTTCGAGTCGCATTCCGCTGCCACCGCTCTGACGGATACCGGCCGTGAGCTCTACCGCACGGCGCTGGATGTGACCGGGCGCTTCGCCGATTTTCAGGACTATCTGGCGGAGCTGCACGGCGGTCAGCGGGGGCGTTTCAGTATCGCCCTGGTCAATACCGCCCAGTATGTGTTGCCCAAGCTGTTGGGGCCCTATTCCCGGGCTTTTCCCGAGGTGGATATGACGGTCGAGATCGGTAACCGCCAGCAGTTGCTGGAACGTTTCGAGCGCCAGTTGGATGACATCTACGTGTTCAGTCATCCGCCGTCACTGGAGCAGGCTCATGCGGCGCGCTTTTTGCGTAATCCGCTGGTGATGATCGCGCCAGCGCGGCACCCGCTGGCGCAGCTGGAAGAGGTCAGGCTGACGGATATTCTGCAGGAGCGACTGCTGCTGCGTGAGCCGGGGTCGGCGACAAGAATGCTGTTCGAGAGCTGGCTGCAGGGGCAGGGCGCGCAATGGTCCAATCGGTTGCAGATGGCCAGTAATGGCGCGATACGGGTGGGTGTGGCGTCCGGTATGGGGCTGGCGGTGGTGTCACGTCATGTACTGCCGGAAACGCATCCGGGGATCGTGATCCTGCCTGTGCAGGGGTTTCCGATCGAAAGTCACTGGCACTTCATCATCCGTCGGGATCGGCGTCTGCCTCATGCTGCGAGGGGGTTTCTGGAGTATGCGGCCGGCTCACTGGAGCAGTGTCTGCCGGCCGAGTACCTCTCTAACGAGGTGTCAGAACTGTTCAGTCAAACGACGGCAGGGATGGTGTGACGACCGGCTTGTCGGCCGCTTCCCAGGCCTCGATGCCACCGGTGATCGACTGCACGTGCAGGTAGCCCATGGCGGCCAGGCTCTGTGCGCTCAGGGCCGCGCGACCGCTGTTCTTGCAATAAATGACGATGTTCAGGTCGCGTGAGGTCAGTGCTTCGTCGTTGCTGAACTTGAACTCCAGCAGGCCACGAGGAACATTGATGGCGCCGGTGATATGGCCATTGTGGTACTCGTCCGGCTCACGGACATCGACCAGCAGGTCGGCGGCCTGGATGGCCTCGTCTGCTGCGCTGACCGGGATTTCCTGAATCTGTTCCTTGGCGGCGGCGACCAGATCGTGGGCTGTTTTCATGATGGCTCCTGTTACTGAATGATACTCGGCTCTATTCTAGGGGTAGATATATTAGACAAACAAGATATATCTATAGTCTGTTTGGTTATAATTAATGCCCTGCTTGTGCCCGAGGCGAGACCAGCCGCGCCTGGGGTTATGTTCGAGTGGAGCCCTTTTGAGTCCGGATGAGGGTTATTGGCGATTCTTGGCTTCGATCCATTGCGCCATGTACTGGGTGCTCTTCATGCTGTGGTGCCGAAGCATGGCACCGGTGAAATTGGCCCGTCGGTGGCTGTCCAGCTCGCATTTGAGCTGTTGCAGGCGTGCAATCAATGTGGCGGCATGGCGATCAAAGTTAAAACGCTGGTTGTGCAGTGCAAAGCCTTGCTGCTGGCAATCGAGCCACTGCGCCGACGCGGTATACAGCGCCACGGCCTGGTCGGCAAAGCGTTCGGGATTGTCTTCAACTGGTTGTGGCCAGCCGAGTTCTGCGCCCATGCCTTCCGCGCCGACCGAGGTGGTGACCGAAGGGGTGCCGCAAGCCAGCGCATCGACCAGTTTGCCCTTGAGGCCGGCTCCGAAACGCAAGGGGGCCAGGTTGACGCGGGCCTGCTGCATCACCTGGTTCACGTCATCCGCCCAACCCTTGACCAGGAAGCCTTGCTTGGGGGTGTGCAGTTGTGTGGCCTTGGGTGGAGGGTAGGCGCCGTAAATATGCAGTTCGGCGTCCGGCAGACGGTGGCGAATCAGTGGCCAGAGGGTCTGTTTCAGCCAGAGTACGGCATCCCAGTTGGGCGCATGGCGGAAGTTGCCGATGACGATGAAATGTTGGCGCTGGTCGAAAGCGGGAAGCCGTTGCTGTTGTTCGGCCGAGATCGGAGGTTGCATGAACGGGCTGTCCAGCAGCAGGCTGGGATCAACCCTGAACGTCTGCCGGAGCAGGTCGATCTCGGCCTGGGATATCATCAGCGTCAGGTCGCTGCGCAGGATGGCGGCTATTTCGCGCTTGGCGTGTTCCGAGAACAGCAGCTCCGGCGGTACCTCAAGGCTGACGGCTCCGCTTTGCTTGCACGCCTGGTGACGGGCATGGCGCAGGCAGGAAAGATCCTCGGTATCCAGTAGCCTGATGGCATCAGGGCAGTGCTTTTCCACTCGCCAGCCGAACTGTTCTTCCATCATGAAGCGGTCGAACATCACCAGGTCCGGCTGCAGTTCGCAGATGAAATCATCGAAGCTGGAGCAGTTGAGGGCAATGTTGACTTCGCGGATGCCGCGGGCGGGCAGGTCGGTGCGGTGGATGCTCTTCTCGGCGGGGCTGGCAAAGGTTACTTGCCAGTTCTGACGGCGAAAGGCATCAAGGAGCGCAAGCATGCGGTAGCCCGCCGCACTAGAGGCCGGCTCGGGCCAGACATAACCAATTACCAGAACCTGCATGGGACTTCGTGCGAGATCGCAGCGCCTCCTGATGATGAAAGAGGCGCGGATATTAGCATTCCTGGCGTTAAACGGGCAGCGCCTGGTCCAGCAGGATCAGGATCAACGTCAGCGTGACGAATGACAGGGCCGTGGTAACCAGCAGCATGCCGGCTGACTGGCGACCGTAGCCGTACCCGCCAGCGATGATTGGGAAAACGCTGAACATGGGCATGGATGCGGCCAGAACGACGGCCTTTTGCAGCTGAGGATCGAAGTCCCGCCAGACCGACACCAATAGCAGGACCAGCAATGGATGCAGCAGCAGCTTGCCTGTCGCCACCAGGCTGATGCTGCCCAGGCTGTCGCTGACACGCGTGCCGACCAGAGAGCCGCCGATCACAAACAGCGCCGTGCCCGCTGATGTCATGGCCAGCATTTCCAGGCTGCGATCCACCGCATCCGGTAGCGGCACTCGCAGCCAGGAGCAGGCGAGTCCGGCCATGATGGCGATAATCAGGGGGCTGCGGGCCACGCGCGCAAAAATTCGCCGCCACACGACCAGCAGGGTTTCGCCACCGTTGCGGTCATGTTTGCCGTATTCGATCAGGATCAGCGCCAGAGGAATGATGAATATGTTTTCCACCAGCAGCGCCATGGTAAAGGGCTGTGTGGGCGCTGAACCGAATACCTGCAGCAAAACCGGATAACCGATGAAGGCGCTGTTGGACACGGCCATCCCCATGCCGCGAACGCTGGCTTCGGCAGCGCCGACGCGGAACAGAATACGATGGAGTGCGACACCCAGCAGCAGAGCGGCCAGTGAGCCGAGCGCGTAGATCAGCAGAAAATCCACTTGAATCACTTTGCTGACCTGCATGCGTGACAGCGTGCCAAAGATCAGCGCGGGGAGGGCGAAATAGAGCACGAAGCGGCCCAACAGCGGCATCGCTTCCTGTTGCAGCGCTCCCGTCCTGACCGCCAGGTAGCCGATGGCAATGATGATGAAAATAGGTGCTGTGATCGACAGTACCGAGAGCATCAGATGTAATCCCCAGGGTTGGCGAAAGTGCGGGCTCAACCATCCAGGTTGAGGAATACAGGAGTGTAACGGTGATTACGGAGCTTTTAAAAGACTCTGGCTGTGAATATTTGGCCTGGGGTGATTGCGCATATGCGAAAAGCTTGCAGCGCGAGTGCGGGCAAGTAAAGCTGATGAGGCGAGAAAAAAGATGCGCTTTGCTCGGGGCATAGTCAGTCGACCGGGTCTGCCGCGACGAAAAGTAGAGTAAAAGGGAAAATGCTGCTTAAGAGGTAAAGTAAAATGGTCGGAGTGGAGGGATTCGAACCCCCGACCCTCTGGTCCCAAACCAGATGCGCTACCAGGCTGCGCTACACTCCGACTTTGATTGGCTCCTCGAGCTGGACTCGAACCAGCGACCAATAGATTAACAGTCTACTGCTCTACCAACTGAGCTATCGAGGAATACCAAATTTTACAGTTCGTTCAGTTGGCTCCTCGAGCTGGACTCGAACCAGCGACCAATAGATTAACAGTCTACTGCTCTACCAACTGAGCTATCGAGGAACACCGAACTTTACATTTCAGGCAATTGGCTCCTCGAGCTGGACTCGAACCAGCGACCAATAGATTAACAGTCTACTGCTCTACCAACTGAGCTATCGAGGAACACCTGATCTGTGGGGGCGTATACTAGTGATGAGGCTGCAGGTCGTCAAGCATAAATGTGAAAAAATTTTCTATTTGCATCAAGGATATAGTGATCATTCTTGATCAGTATCTCTTGAGACTGCCGCAAAAAGGGGCTTTTGGTCGTTGCGATGGGGCTTTTGGTGGCTGGTGGCAGTGGCAGAACGCACTGTCATGTGTGGCGTGAGTGTTTCAGCTCTGAAACCGAATGCGGTTGATATAGGCATCTGTTGCGAGCCGTCTCGGCTGTTAACTGACTTGAGTCAAGGTCTCCAGGGCAGGGTGTACCAGAGTACAGTTGTTGAAACAGTGACCAGTGTCTTTAGTTAACACAACTAAAACCAAAGCACGGTGGCAGCGATGAGTACGGCAATCGGTTCTGTTTCATTCGTAGAGGGACAAGTAGTTGCAGTAGCGCCAGACGGCACTGAACGTATGCTGGCGCTGGGGGATCAGGTTATGGCGGATGAAATCATTCGGACAGGGCCTGATGGAAGCATCGAAATCACCATGATGAATGGCGAACCGCTGGCGCTGGCGTCAGGGCAAACCTGGTTGGCTGCCGAAGCCGGCATGGCGACGGCGGGGCTGGAAGGTGGCGTTGGCGTGGTGTCTGTTACTGCCGGTCAGGTCGTTGCGGTGGCGGCTGATGGCAGCGAACGGGTCTTGATGGCGGGTGATGTCATCTTTGCCGACGAGGTTATCCGTACATCGCCCGATGGTCGGGCTGAAATCACCATGGAAAGCGGCAATCCGGTCACTCTGTCAGGTAGTCAGAGCTGGCTGGCCAGTGCCGATACCTACACCCCGGTCGATCAGTTCGATACCAGCGAAGCCACCGCTGATGTGGCCGCCCTGCAGCAGGCGATTTTGGCCGGTCAGGACCCGACTGAAATCCTTGAGCCTACCGCAGCGGGTGCCCCGGCGGCTGGCGCACCTGCCGGTGGTAATGAAGGTGCCGACTTCGTCCAGCTGAATCGTACAGCGGGTGAAACAACGCCGGAAGCGGGTTATGACACTATTGGCCTGGGCTACACGGTACTGACCCCGGAAGGCGAGGAACCCCTCCTGGAAATGTTGCCGGTGGTAACCGTTGAGGTCACGGCAGATGACCCGAACAACCCGGGGCAGCCCGTGACCCCGATTGACCCCACTGACCCCACTGACCCTCAGGCACCGACAGAGCCAGACCCTGAGAACCCGGTACTGATCAGTGGCAACAGTGTCAGCATCCTCGAAGGCTCAGATGTCGATAACGTCAGAGAAGTAACCTTCAATCTGGTGCTCGACAAGGCTTTCAGTCAGGATGTAACCGTTACCTATCGTCTTAATGGCGGCACGGCCCTCCACGGGGAAGACTGGCTGGATGGCCCCAGTCCCGATCATACCTACACCATCACCATTCCGGCTGGAGAAATCAGCTTCCCGGTGACTGTCTACATCGTGCAGGACAAGCTGGACGAAGCGGATACCGAAAGCTTCGGCATCCAGTTGCTGAGTGCGAATAATGCCACTATTAACCCGAATGCAGATGCGGGTGTTATCACCATTTTTGATGATGATACGACGCCGGTGGCGAATGATGATGCCAATCAGGTGACCGAAGATGATTATGCTGAGCAACAGGAGGTAGTTTCTACCAGCGGTAATGTAATCGGTGGAGGTAGTGCTTCGGCAAGTGATGTCGCTGATACTGATGAAGATGGCGATATGCCTTTTGTGACCGAGTTCACAAATGGTTCCGATGTTGCACAGGCGGGCCAGATTCTTGCTGGTCAGTATGGCACGCTCACCATTGCGGCTGACGGCAGCTATACCTACGAGTTGACCTCTAACAGTAGTGAATTCGTACAAGGGTTGGATGAAGGCCAGACTTTGGCTGATCAGTTCTCCTACACTATCACTGATGGGTACAACGAGCCGCAAACAGCAGCCCTGACCATTACCATCAAAGGTGAAGCCGACGCTCCACAGGTGAATGTCGTTGCGGCTGCCAGCTTCACCGAAGGTGAGGCGTCTGAGGGCGACTTGGCGTTCACCTTCACAGGCAGTGACCCGGATACTGCCTTTGATGATCTGACGTTTACGTTGACCAACAACCCGTATCTACAGATCGGTACCCCGGCGACCGAGACCACTCCGGGCACCATCGTTTTGACTCAGGCCGGTGTGGACGCAATCAACGCGGATGTGCCGATCGAACAGCTGATGGCCGAAGTGATAGTGAGTGATGGTAGCCTGGAAGCAGATGACAGCGCCACGACGATGGTGACCCCGGTTGACGATGGTCCCTTTGTGGATGTGGTTGCCGCCAACAGCTTTACCGAAGGTGCCGCCGGGTTGGGCGATGTAGCCTTTACCTATACCGGCAGTGACCCGGATACGGCGTTTGAGGATCTGGTCTTCACGCTGGCGACGAATCCTTACCTGGAGATCGGTACTCAGGCTACGGAAACCACTCCGGGTACCCTGGTGCTGACCCAGGCGGGCGTGGATGCAATCAACGCGAATGTGCCGATCAGTCAGCTGTCGGCCACCATGACCGTAGATGACGGTACCTCAACGGACAGCGATACGGCCACCACCCCTGTGGGCTCAATTGACAATGGTCCCTTTGTGGATGTGGTTGCCGCCAACAGCTTTACCGAAGGCGCCGCCGGGTTGGGCGATGTGGCCTTTACCTATACCGGCAGTGACCCGGATACGGCGTTTGAGGATCTGGTCTTCACGCTGGCGACGAATCCTTACCTGGAGATCGGTACTCAGGCTACGGAAACCACTCCGGGTACCCTGGTGCTGACCCAGGCGGGCGTGGATGCAATCAACGCGAATGTGCCGATCAGTCAGCTGTCGGCCACCATGACCGTAGATGACGGTACCTCAACGGACAGCGATACGGCCACCACCCCTGTGGGCTCAATTGACAATGGTCCCTTTGTGGATGTGGTTGCCGCCAACAGCTTTACCGAAGGTGCCGCCGGGTTGGGCGATGTGGCCTTTACCTATACCGGCAGTGACCCGGATACGGCGTTTGAGGATCTGGTCTTCACGCTGGCGACGAATCCTTACCTGGAGATCGGTACTCAGGCTACGGAAACCACTCCGGGTACCCTGGTGCTGACCCAGGCGGGCGTGGATGCAATCAACGCGAATGTGCCGATCAGTCAGCTGTCGGCCACCATGACCGTAGATGACGGTACCTCAACGGACAGCGATACGGCCACCACCCCTGTGGGCTCAATTGACAATGGTCCCTTTGTGGATGTGGTTGCCGCCAACAGCTTTACCGAAGGCGCCGCCGGGTTGGGCGATGTGGCCTTTACCTATACCGGCAGTGACCCGGATACGGCGTTTGAGGATCTGGTCTTCACGCTGGCGACGAATCCGTACCTGGAGATCGGTACTCAGGCCACGGAAACCACTCCGGGTACCCTGGTGCTGACCCAGGCGGGCGTGGATGCAATCAACGCGAATGTGCCGATCAGTCAGCTGTCGGTCACCATGACCGTAGATGACGGTACCTCAACGGACAGCGATACGGCCACCACCCCGGTGACCCCGGTGAATGATGACCCGACTATCAGTACTGATGCGGTGACGGTGTCCGAAGAAGGTTTGGTTGGTGGCCTGCCGGATAGTGAAGGCAACCCCGACACGACTAATGCAGTGGTGGCTTCAGGCCAAGTGCATGCCGAAGATGTGGAAGGCGATACTCTGACCTATTCGCTGAGTGCACCATCCAACAGCCTGTCATCTGGCGGTCAGCCGATTAGCTGGACAGGGAACGGCACCGGTACGAATGGACTGACAGGCGCAACGCAGCTGACAGGCGCTACTACGTCGGCGACGATCATCGTGGTATCCATTGACGCGAACGGAGCTTGGGCAGCAGAGCTTCAGGGGCCGATCGATCATGCCGACGGCACATCCGAAGACCAGCTTTTCTTCAATGTTGGTGTGACAGTTGATGATGGCAACGGCGGCACTGCCTTTGATACCGTCAGCATCACCGTTGAAGATGACAGTCCTGCGTTCAGCCTGGTTAACGATGGTAGTGATGCCGATGCGGTGGTGAGCATCGCGGCACCCAACCCGGGTGCGGCCCAGACCTTCTACGGGCAGTTTGTCGACTGGTCACTGGGAGCTGACGGTTTCCAGAGCGTCAACCTGACGCTGCCAGCAAATGTGGAAATGGTGTCCAGCTCCGAGACTCAGGTTGTGTTGAACCTGTTGGAAAACGGTGACGTCGTCGCGACCCTGACGCTGAATGCAGAGGGTCTGGACTCTCTGGAAGTTGTTCACCGGGAAGGCGACATCAGCTTTATCCCTGTTGCAGCAACCAGTGCGCAGGCGGGTGGTCCTGCCGGCTCTCTGATTGTCGATCTTGGTGCTGCCACTGCCTACAACATCATTGTCTCCGGCAGTGATGGCGATAACCTCGTAGAGGTAGGTGGTGCCAATGGTGACGATGACCTGGTTAACACTAGCAATAAAGGTTGGGCTGTAAAAGGTGTCAACGGGCAAACGAACCAGGATGGTCAGTCGATCACTTTTTCATTCGTTAGTGACAGTGATAACACGACTGCTACAGGTATTCCGGACTTCAAGTTCCTGACCGAGGGATATACTGGGGGTATTAGTACTGCCGATATTATCGTGCGCGTGTACACTGATGCGACTTTGACCTCCTACGATGAGTTGCACTTGACGGTGGCTAGTGGCCAGGTGATTCAGGTTACTGATCTGGACTGGAGTGCTGTTGCAGGGAATGCTCAATACACCCCCGGTGATTCTATCTACGCAGTTCAGGTTGAGAGTGAAGAAACAGCTGGTTCTTTCCGTTTGAATGGTATCGAGGTGGGAGATGATCAGGTGACGCCGCCCAATGATCTCTTCTTCGGCACCATTGGTGTTGAAGTCGTTGATGCAGACGGTGATTCTGCCAGTCAGGGGTTCAGCGTCACCCTGGATGGCGAAGATCCATACGGAGGTAATATTGTACTCGAGACCATCGTCGGTACGTCGGGCAACGATAGCCTTACGGGCGGCTTGGGTAACGACATTCTGATCGGCGGCAGCGGTGATGATCTGCTGATTGGTGGAGAAGGTGACGATATCTTTGTATGGCAGAACCGGGATGCCGGTACGGATACCCTGACTGACTTTGATATCGCTGACGCCAGCGGGTTTGGCAATGATGTGCTCGATCTCTCTGATCTGCTGGCACCGACTGTAGATACCACTGATATTGGCAGTTATCTGGAGGCCAGTTATAACGGCAATACAGACCAGACTACCATCGGTGTGTACGCAGAAGGAAATGCCGGAGCGGCTGGAACCGTGCCGGACCAGGTGATCGTGGTCAATGGGGACCTGACTGATCTATCTACCCTGATAGTAGACGGCAACCTGGTCGTGGATAACAGCTGACCCTGATGGCCAAAGTGTAAAAGCCCGCCATCCGGCGGGCTTTCTGCTTCCGTGCAACTCCGTACCCCATTCCCCTTATCTCACACCCGGTTTTTCGCTAACATAGCCCACTTGTGCAAACGGACCTCAACCGGACGACTCAGTGCTGTTCAACAAGCTTCCAGATGATATTTTTCTCCCGCTCTCGGGGCAGAACCGGCAGGTCTATCAGTCGGTCCTGCTGGAATTGGCGGACCTCTTCTTTGATGAAGACCTGATTGACCCTTTCATTCCACGTGACCTGGTGCGTTCCACCATCGAGAACGCCGTGGTGCGCCTGGGTGTTCGCCGCTGGGAACATGAGGCTGGGGAAGAGGCCGCCGAGTTGCCCAGGTCGACCGCGGAGTACACCAACCGCATCTACCGTCGCCTGGTTCAGACCGGCTGGCTGGAAGAGGAGCAGAAGGTCTATCGCACCTATGTGCTGCTGTCGCCGTCGATCAGTCATCTGCTGCGTTCGCTGGTAAGTATCGCCAAGCTGGAAAAGCGCAGTTATGGCGGAGCCGTGCTCAACGTGCTCAGTTCTCTGGAGTCGGCGGTCAACGACCCCGAAGGGCGGGGCGTGACCCTGGCCGAGGCGGCGCAGACCGCCGCGGACTTCAGTGCCCACCTGACCGATATGATGCTCAGCCTGCGTGAACTGAAGATCAACCTGTCCGAGAGCAATAATCCGCAGGAGATTGTGCGCGGCTTCTTCGACCGTTTCGTCGAGCAAGTACTGGTGTCGGACTACAAGACGCTGAAGACCCGCAACAACCCCTTCCGTTTCCGTCGTCAGATACTATCGATGCTGCGGGACCTGCAGTTTGATCCGCTCAAGCTCAAGCAGCTGGCCGAGCACTACCAGCAGCAGCTGGATGTGTCCTACGACGTGGCCGAAGCCCAGGTGCATCAGCACATCAACCGCATCATCCGCATCTTCGATTCTGTCGATCAGCGTTTGGCGGCGATCGACGACTTCCGTTACCAGCTGGAGAAGCGGGTGGCGGATACCGTGCGCTACATGGACAAGACCACGCCAGGCATGGCCGCGCGCCTGTCACGCCTGATCGCGGCCGCCAGCAAGTTGCCGGAACACGTGGTGCCGCGCCTGGATACTCTGGATGAGGTGGGCTTCATCTCGCCTGCCAGCGTGCGTGCGCCGATACGTCGCCGTATTGAAGCCAAGCCCAGGGTCATCACCCAGCAGGCAATCGATCCCAAGGTGCTGGAGCTGCGCCGCCTGTTCAAGGAGTGGAAAGAGCGCCGCGAAGTCAACGTGGACCGGATCGAGACTTACCTGGAAAGCCAGCTGGCCGGCCGTGATCAGCTCAAGGCCACGGATTTTCGCATCAGCACGGTGGAGGAGTACATCTGCTTCAGCTACGTCCGCCACATGAACTCGCTGGGCAAGAAGGCACAGCAGATGTGCAAACGTTACCGAATTCAATTTGAAGACCACTACGTCAATGTCTCCGATATGGTGGAGTGTCGTGGTTTTACCATCCACAGGAAACCCTAAATGCTTGGTGATCTGCAGAAAATCGTCTCCCGCAATGAACAGCACGACGCCGATGACTTCATCCGCGCCGCCGGTCTGTTGCTGAGCAGCCAGTTCCTCTATGCGGACCGCCCGGTACAGCGTGACAGTTATTTCCTGATCGCGAGCAACCTGGACTATTTTCGCAACCTGTTCGAAGCGATCGGCTGGTCGCTGGTTTACCAGCCTGATGAAGCCTTTTTGGGTGTGGTGCCTCAGGGTGAGGAGCGCGTACTGAAACTGAAGCTGGATGAATCCCTGCTGATGCTCTGCCTGCGTCAGCAGTACGAGCAGAAGCTGGAGAACTTCGAGGTGGAGAGCGGCAAGGCGTATACCACTACCGATGAATTGCTGCGCCTCTTCTCCAGCCTGACCGGCAAGGATATTCCCAACGAGACGCGCCTGAAGGAGATTCTGTCGCTGTTTACCCGCCACGGGCTGGTTGAACGCGGCAAGGTGGATGAAACCGACCCGAAGAATATTCCGTTGCGGATCAACCCGACCATCCGCCAGGTTGTGGTCGAGGACTATATCGGCCAGTTGGAAGCTCTGTGCGATCTGGATATCCGTGACCGTGTCGAAGATGATGACGTGCAAGCGGACTCCGAACAGGATGAGGATGATGCCAGCTTCATCGGCCGCGAAGAGGGTTCCCACGATAATCCAGTGGATGTCACCAATACCGATGATGATGCCGCAAGCGACACTCCGGATCTGGGAGCGCTCTCCGAGCGCGGAAAGGACGATGAGCAAAGCGACATATCACCTGTGGGAGCGCACTCCGTGCGCGAAGACCTATCTGGCGCGCCTGACGAATCGACTGAGCCTGACGACTCAGAGAACACCCCGAATACCCCGGTCACGCAATCCGATGACCACGCCGAGGACACCCCGTCATGAAACAGCTTAACCGCATCGTTCTGGTCAACTGGTATGTACTGGGTGCCGTCGAAATCCCGATCAAGGGCAACGTGGCGATCGTAGGGCCTAACGGCTCCGGCAAGTCGTCGCTGCTGGATGCGATCCAGACCGTACTGATGGGCGGCCACAAACGCCATCTGAGCTTCAACGCCTCGGCTGGCGAGAAGAGCGAACGCTCCCTGCGTACCTACAGCCTGGGATTCATGGATGATCAGGGCAAGAAGGCCACGGCCCGCGAGGACTCGCTGACCTACATGGCATTGAGCTTCTTCGATACCGAAACCGCCAAGGAGAGCTGCATCGGCATCGCCATCAGCGCCTCCACCGCCAGCGCCGAAGAGGATGTGCTGGGCCGTTTCATCCTGCCGGAATTCTCCGTCTCACTGGATGATTTCTCGGTGAAAGAGGGTAGCGGTCGCATGCCGCGCCCCTGGAACGAAGTGCGTGACAGCCTGCTCAAGCAGTGCCCGGACATGATCCTCGAGAAGCGCGCCAACCGCTTCATTCGTGACATGGTGACCCACCTGAGTCACGACCCGCAGATGCCGAACGATGACGAAAAGTTCATCAAGAACTTCAAGAATGCGCTCAAGTTCGTGCCGATCGACAGCCCGACGCGGTTTATCCGCGAATTCGTGCTAGACGAGAACATCGTCCATGTGGGTGCCTTCCGCAAATCGCTCGATGAATACCGGGCGATGGAGCAGAAGACACAGGAAGTGGCCAACCGTATCGGCGAACTGGAAAAGGCCCAGGAACTGTGCAGTGGCATCAGCCGCAACAGCAAGAATGCGGTGGAATACGAGTGGGTGGTGCATGAAAGCCGTTTTGAAAATGCCGACCTGCGCAAGGAGGATACTGCCGAGCGTCTGGAGGTCGCTGCTGAGAAGGAAGCCACCCTGCTGCAGCAGCTGGAGGACAACAGCGCCCGTCTGAACCAGGCGATGCAGGATCTGGCCGATGCCCGTGCCGAGCTGAATACCAGCGACTCCGCGCATAAGATCAGCGCGCTGGAATCCACCATCAAGGCGCGCCAGCACGAACAGAGCGTGGTGCGTGACAAGATCCAGCAGGCGTACAACCTGCTGCGCACCACGGTCAGCTTTGCCGGCTACAACGACCTGCTGCCGGAAGATTTCCGTCCGCTGGTTGAGCGCTCGGTGGAACTTTGGCGTTCCGGTGAAAGCCTGCCGGCAGATCAGTGGCCGATGGAGCCGGTCAGCGTCGACAAGGTGATTGAACAGCTCAAGTCACAAGTGGATGAAGTGCGCAAGGCGATCGCTCGCCGTTACGAGGAGTCGGTGATCCGTATCAACGACCTGCGCAGCCTGATCCAGAATCAGAAGAGTGCCGTCGAGCAGCTGCAGCAGGGCCGGGCGCCGATCCGCCACAACACCCGTGAACTGATGGAGCTGCTCAACGATTACGGCATTGCATCGACGCCGATCTGTGAGTTGGCCGACATCAATGACGACAAGTGGCGCATCGCCATCGAGTCTTTCCTGGGCGCCCGTCGTGAGGCGCTGGTGGTGTCCCCGGACCGGGTCAAGGAAGCGATCACCCTGTACCGTCGCAAGGGGCGCCATCTCAAGGGATGCCGGATCATCAACACCACCAAGACTGGTGACTGGCTGCATCGCAGCAAACGTGGCTCCCTGGCCGAGTTCATCGACACCGATAATGATCATGCGCGAGCTTACCTGAACCGTGCCTTGGGCGGCGTGATGGCGGTGGAAACCGAGCATGAGCTGCTGCGCCAGGAACGGGCGCTGACCTATGACTGCATGCTGCAGACCGAAGGCTCGACGACCTCCATCAATGAGCTGAGCCCGATCATGGGTATCCGCCGTCGTCAGGACCAGCTGGAAGTGCAGGGCCGCCAGGTGGATGAGCTGATCGCCGAGTTCACCACGCTGGGTCGTCGTCACGAGTCGCTGGAGAAGCTGCGTGATGCGCTGATCAACATGACCTCCGGTCTGGCCCAGATGACCGAAAGCGTGTTCGATCTGGTCAATCAGCGGGAACAGCTGGCGGCCGAAGTGGCCGGCTATGAACAGGCGGTGGTTGATCTTCGCAACCACGACGACAGCGGCATTCAGCAGCGCATCGCCGAGCTGGCCGAGCAGCAGAAGCAGATCGACGCCAAGCAGAAGTCGCTGATGGACAAGCTGCAGAAAGTGCGCACCGGCATCATCAAGGATAATGCCAGTCTGGAAGTGCTGGAGCAGGAGCTGGTCGAGCATGCGCAGGCACGGACCCAGTGCGAGGAGAAATCGCACTTCGATGCCCAGTCGGCACAGGAAAAGCGCGACTACCTGGACGAGAGCTGCGGGGGCGAGCTGGAGCGCGTCATTTTCGAAGCCGCCAAGCGGGCCCAGTCCGAGATTCAGCTGCACGAGAAGAAAAAGAACGCGGTTCGCGACGCCGTGGCACAGTACAAGGCGCGTTACCACGGTGGCGGCATGAGTCATCAGGAGCTGGATAACATCAGTGCCGAGTCCAGTCATGAGGATCTGGAGTTTTACGTCAACCAGACGGTGCAGGCGCTGCGCGATTCCGAACTGGCCGAATATACCAAGCGTGCCGAACGTGCGCGCCTAGAGGCGGAAACCGCCTTCCGTTCCGACTTTGTGGCGCACCTGAATGACCAGATCAACAAGATCAAGGACCTGATCCGCGAGCTCAACAGTCACCTGAAGAACCGTCCTTTCCATCAGGAGATGTACAGCTTCGAGATGATGCCCAACCCGGAGCTCAAGGATATCCTCGAACTGGTGGAGGCCTATACGCGTCTGGATCAGACCAATGTGGGTACCCTGTTCGATATTCAGCATCAGGGCGACAATGATCACCGTGAAGCGTTGAACAAGATCCACGAGGTGCTCAGTGACGAAGGCGAGAGCAGTCTGCTGCAGGACTACCGCAACTTCTACAACTTCGAACTGGTGGTGAAGGATCTGGCGGGCAACCGCAAGACCACGCTGACTCAGCGTATCAAGACCGGTTCCGGTGGTGAGCACCAGGTGCCGTTCTACGTGGCGATGGCCGCGGCACTGGGGGCGACCTACCGCCTGAAAGAAGGGGGTGATGGTCAGCCGGTGGGCGGCATGAGCCTGTCGGTATTCGATGAGGCGTTCAACAAGCTCGACTCCGAGAACACGGTCACCTCACTGGGCTTCATGTCCGACCTGGGGCTGCAGACCATTATCGCCGCGCCGGACGAGAAGTACTCGCTGCTCTCATCCTGCATGGACACCATCATCAATGTCTGCCGTGACGGCCGTGTGGTTGACCTGGATGTGGAGTTTCCTACCGCGCTGGGCAAGGAATTGCTGGCTTCGGATCACCCCTACAAGATCATGGCGGCGGAAGCCGAAGGTGAATCCCTGCCGGTCTGACTTACGGGCGCACCGGGGCCGGCAGGGAGGCCGGCCCGGGGGGGGCAGCCGTTCGGTCGGCGTGAAGGTCGGCGATCAGACTGACCAGTATCGTGCCGTGGCAACTGAGCTGTAATCTCGGGCCAAGGGTATGCGCCTGCCAGTCTTTGCCCTGCTCCAGCAGTTCCAGCAGCACCGCTGTCGGGCCCAAAAGAGTCTTGTCCTGCTCAAGGCGCCAGTCACGATATTGCTGATTGGCCAGCAGGCGCTGGAGACTCACGTTGTCCCATTGCGCCGGTACTTCTGTCAGCGGTGCGAGTCGTTCACTGCAGGTGGGTGCATGCAGATGGGGGTCCCGGGGGCGGGAACGGCGTGCGCTCAGGTCACTGTGGACCCCGAGGAGTTCGTTGTCGCGCACGTTGCCGCCGAAGTCCAGGGTGTTCAGCCCTTCGATCAGCGCCTTCAGGCTCCAGTCGCAGCGCCTGATCAGCTGCCAGGCCGGGTTCATGGAGCGGCGTGAGCCCAGGGTGTAACGTAGCGGCGCCTCCTGATTGAACAGGGTCAGCTGCAGAAAGTGGCTCTGAAAGTCGACCAGGCAGGCGGGGCTATCCACCAGGCAATAGGGGACTTCACGACGGCAGAAGGCGATCCACTCATCACGGCTTTCCAGTTGTGGCAGGACACGGACAATCATAGGCGACTCAAGTTGGTATAGGCCGCAAGTATAAGGCAAAGGCCGCCGGATTGACGATCCGCCGGGGGTGTTCATCCCCGAAACAATTCATTAAGGTGGGTTCTTTTGCCCGGATTCCTCGATGAATATCCATCCGCTGCGCTCGCACCTCTACGACGAACTGCATTCCCGACCTTTCCAGGTCATTCCCAGTCCCGCACGGGTAACCCATATCGCGGTACTCTGCTCCGAGGCCGAGAAGCAGGCTCAGCACGACCATCTGCATGAGCTGCATGCCATCTTTGGCTGCCCGATCAATCATCAGGATCAGAACTGCTACGAATATGACTGTGGCAACTTTCGCCTGCGCCGTGAAAAACATACCGAGTTCACGGCCTACACCTTCATTAATCTGGATATTCCTGAAGGCAGTGACCCCTTTGAGGTGACTGGTTTGACCCCCTTGCCCGAGGGCTGGATTGAAGCCCTGCCGGGCGAAGTGGTGGCGGCCTTTCACGTCAGTATCAAGGATGCCCGCCAGTCGCCGGAGCCGGACCTGCCGGATGTGAAGCAGGCGTTCGAGGAGATGCGCCTGGTGGGCAGCAACCCGCAGAATGGCGATGCCCGGGTCTGGGCAAGTTTCCAGCTGCACTCCGACGGTTTTGGTCGTGTCATGGTGGTCAACAAGCAGATGAGTGACAGCCAGCTGGGCCGTTTGACCCAACGCCTGATGGAGATCGAAACCTACCGCCTGATGGCCTTGCTGGCACTGCCCCTGGCGCGCTCGGTGTCGCCGGAACTGGTGCGCATGGATGATCGTCTGGCCCAGCTGACCCAGCAGCTGGCCGGTGACGGTGAGGTCGATGAGCCGGCGTTACTGGCCGATCTGATCGACATGGCGGCCAATATCGAATCCTGGCGTGCTCGGCTGACCTTCCGTTTCGGCGCGACCAAGGCCTACCATGCACTGGTGCTGACGCGGCTGGACGAGCTGCGGGAGGACGAAGTCTCCGGCCATTTGACCATCACCGAATTCATGACCCGTCGCCTGACCCCGGCGGTGCGTACCTGTCAGGCCAGCGGCGAGCGCTTGGAGGACCTGTCGCGGCGAGTGGACCGCGTCTCTGATATGATGCGCACCCGGGTGGAGCTGAGCATCCATCAGCAGAACCAGCAGCTGCTCAGCTCCATGGACCGTCGTTCCCGTATTCAGTTGATGATGCAGCATACGGTCGAAGGCCTGTCGGTGGTGGCGATCAGCTACTACCTGATCGGCTTGCTGAAGTATGTGTTCGAAGCGGTGTATGATGCCGGTATCCCGATCGACAAGTCGCTGGCGACCGGCATCTCGGTCCCCGTGGTGGCCCTGGGTGTCTGGCTGGCAACTCGTCGCATTCATCATCATTTCATTCAGATGGCACGCAAGGACCGGATTCGAGACTGATCCGGCTCAGGCGTGAGCGTTACGTGAGCGGAGTTTACATGAGCGTTGCAGAACAACTGGAGAGCCTGTTACAGGCAGGCCTGAACGTCCAGCATATCCAGCTGGAAAACGAGAGTCACATGCACTCGGGCCCGGCGACCGAGAGTCACTTCAAGCTGGTGTTGGTGAGTGCCGACTTCGAGGGCAAGCGCCTGGTGCAGCGGCATCAGCAGGTCTATGGCCTGGTGGCCGAGCTGATGCAGAACCCCATTCATGCTTTGGCACTGCACCTGCATACGCCGGAGGAGTGGGTTTCCCGTAATGGCGAGGTGCCGCTGTCACCGACCTGCAAGGGCGGCTCCAAGGCCGATCAGGGTTGAGGCAGGGGGCTGGCAGGGGGTGTCGCCAGCAGGTTGGCTCCTACAGTGATTGTAGGAGCTTGCCCCGTCAGTGGAGACGTTTTTAGCGCCACATCATCGCGTGTGCAGCTCGTTTTCGCGCACGGAGTGCGCTCCCACAAGTAAGCTCCACACGAGTAAGTCCCACACGAGTAAGTCCCACACGAGTAAGTCCCACACGAGTGAGCCTGTGCCTCAAGTGACTCCTTGCCCAAGTGGGGCCTTGTCTAAGTGGACCTGCATCAGTGAGTTAACCCACCTAGGCGAGCTCCCTCATAAGTCCCTCCCGCCATGGGGGGAAGCTTTGTCTTTGTGGGAGCTCGCTCTGAGAGCGAATGCGATGGCTCAGCGCGTGATCTGCGCGAACAGTTCGAAGTATTCCGGGAAGGTCTTGCGGGTGCAGCCCGGGTCGTTGATGGTGATCGGTGCATCACCGAAGGCGGCCAGGGAGAAGCACATTGCCATGCGGTGGTCGTCGTAGGTGTCGATGGCGGCGCTTTGCACCTGCGTCGGCGGCGTGATCTCGATGAAATCCTCGCCTTCAACGACTTTAGCGCCCACCTTGCGCAGCTCGGTCGCCATGGCGCTGAGGCGGTCGGTCTCCTTTACACGCCAGTTGTACACGTTGCGAATGGCGGTCGGTCCTTCGGCAAACAGCGCCGTGGTGGCGATGGTCATCGCAGCATCCGGAATGGCGTTCAGGTCCAGGTCCACACCCTTGAGTTCACCCTTGCTCACCTCGATCCAGGTCGGGCCATAGCTGACCCGGGCGCCCATCTTGCCCAGTACCTCGGCAAAGGCCTTGTCGCCCTGAACACTGTCGGCGCCGACGCCGTAAACACGCACGGTGCCGCCGGCGATGGCGGCGGCGGCCAGGAAGTAGGACGCGGAAGAGGCATCGCCCTCGACCATCACTTCCCTGGGTGACCGGTACTGCTGACCGGCTTTGACCAGGAAGCGCTGGTAGTTCTGGTTATCGACTTCAACCCCGAACAGTTTCATCGTGTGCAGGGTGATGTCGATGTAAGGCTTGGAGACCAGTTCGCCTTCGACATTGATCACTAGATCGCCGCTGGCCAGGGGAGCGGCCATCAGCAGGGCGGTCAGGAACTGGCTGGAGATGTTGCCCTTGATGCCGACTTCACCGCCATTGAAACCGTTGGCGCGGATGCGCAGCGGCGGGTAGCCGGGTTCGCCCAGGTATTCGATACTGGCGCCCAGCGGTAGTAGCGCGTCAACCAGGTCGGCGATGGGACGCTCGTACATGCGTGGCTCGCCGGTCAGGGTGAATTCGCCCTGGCTGGCACAGAGTGCGGCACAGAGCGGGCGCATGGCGGTGCCGGCGTTGCCGAGGAACAGCTCCAATGCCTGGTCGACGTTGAAGGCCTGACCCAGTCCTTCAAGTTCGCAGCTGCGGCGATCGTCCGCCAGGGTGTAGCGAACGCCCAATGCCTGCAGCGCGTTGAGCATATGACGGACGTCATCGCTGTCGAGCAGGTTGGTGATGCGGGTTGTGCCCTTGGCCAGGGCCGCGAGCAGGAGAATTCGGTTGGACAGGCTCTTGGAGCCCGGGATCTGAACTTGGCCGTCGGCGTGGGCCAGCGGCTGCAGGGTCAGGGTATCCATGGGTGGCAGCTTCACTCTACGCAGGGTGTGGGCTGCATAAGCTACCGTTTATCGGCGCTTAGGTCGAGTCTCCTAAGGTGTATTGGCCGCTTGGTGGACCCGATAGTGATCCGGTTCTCTGGCCGCTTTGAGCGGAACCCGTTCCAGTTGCAGCAGGCGGATCTTTGTCTCCAGCCCACCGCCATAGCCGGTCAGCGAGCCATTGGCGCCGACAACCCGGTGGCAGGGGATGATGATGGAGAGCGGATTGCGGTTGTTGGCCATGCCAACGGCGCGGCAGGCCCGAGGGTTGTTGATCGCTCTGGCGATATCGATATAGCTGCGAACCTCGCCATAGGGAATCGTCTGCAGGGCAGCCCAGACACGCCCCTGAAAGGCGGTTCCGATGGGGTCCAGCGGCAGGTCGAAGGTGGTGCGTTCGCCACGGAAATAGGCTTCGAGCTGCTCAATCGCCTGTTTCAATATTGGGTTATCCGGCTCGCCAGGTCCGGCAGGCGCGTGCTGGCCGAAATCGACACGGCACAGCCCCCGACTATTGGCTTGCAGGGTGAGCGTGCCCACCGGGGTGTTCTGCATGACGTGGGTATGGCTCATTCATTACTCCCCAGTTGATGCGCATCAATGACGTTTGAACAGGGTTGCAGGATAGTGAAAGTGCAACATGACAACAACTTCAGGAATATATAACGCATGACAATCGAACACCATGACCTGGTTCACGAACTGCCGGAATACCGCGAGCAGATCCATACCCTGAAAATGGAAAACACCCACTTCGCCCGTCTGTTCGACGAATATCACGAGGTCACCAAAGAAGTTGAGCGCATGGAAGCGGAAATCGAGCCGGTTGCGACCAAAACCGAAGAGGAGTTCAAGCTGAAACGGCTGCAACTCAAGGATCAGTTGTACACCATGCTGAAGGAAGCCGGTAACTGATTACGGCCACCAGGTTCCGAAAGACACCCGCAGCTGCGGGTGTTTTTCTATCCGAGGCTGGCGTACATTGAATATCGGGCAGGCGAATCTGTGCGCAGCACTTGCCTTGATGTTCTCGGTTGCAAGGAGCTTCGGGTGTCTCTATCCACACCGCCTGGTTATACCTGGCGTTACATCTTTAACATAGCGCTTGAGCATAAGCGTGAGTTGATACTGGCCAACCTGATCGCCATGGGCGCTGCGCTGCTCAGTGTGCCCTTACCGCTGCTGATGCCGTTGTTGGTCGATGAGGTGCTGCTGAACCAGACCGGTGTGGTGGTGGCCAGCGTCAATGCGCTGTTTCCCGCCGACTGGCAGGGAGCACCGCTGTATATCGGTTCGGTGCTGCTGCTGACCGTCGTTCTGAGGTTGTTCTCTTTGGGCCTCAACGTGCTTCAGGCCCGCCAGTTCACCATCATCTCCAAGGATATCATTTACCGCATCCGCGCCGGGTTGCTGGAACGGCTGCAGCGCATCTCCATGGCCGAGTACGAAACGCTGGGCAGTGGCAGCGTGGCGTCCCATTTGGTGACTGACCTGGATACCGTCGACCGTTTTGTCGGCAGTTCGGTCAGCCGCTTTCTGGTGGCGGTCCTGTCGATCCTCGGCACGGCGCTGATCCTGATCTGGATGCACTGGCAACTGGCGCTGTTCATCCTGTTCCTGAATCCCTTCGTCATCTGGCTGACCATGGCGGTCGGCAAGAAGGTCAAGCACCTCAAGGCGCGGGAAAACTCTGCTTACGAGCTGTTCCAGTCGGCACTGACCGAGACCCTGGATGCGATTCAGCAGATCCGCGCCTCGAACCGGGAAAGGCACTACCTGACGCAGCTGACGGAGCGGGCGCGAGCGGTGCGGGATCATTCCACCAGTTACGAATGGCGCTCCGATGCGGCCAACCGATTCAGCTTCATGCTGTTCATGATCGGGGTGGACCTGTTCCGCGCCTTGTCGATGCTGATGGTGGTGTTCTCCGACCTGTCGGTGGGGCAGATGATGGCGGTGTTCGGCTACCTCTGGTTCATGATGGGGCCGGTGCAGGAGGTGCTGGGCATGCAGTACGCCTGGTTCGGTGCCCGGGCGGCGCTGGAAAGGGTCAACCGGTTGCTGGCGTTGCGCCCCGAACCGCGTTACCCGCACCTGCAGGACCCCTTTGCCGGCCGCAAGACCGTCAGCATCAGCCTGCGGGACCTGCACTTCAGCTACTTCCCGGGGCAGGAGGTACTGCGGGGCATCTCGCTGGAGATCCCGGCGGGAGAGAAGGTGGCGTTGGTGGGGGCCAGTGGCGGAGGCAAGTCGACGCTGGTACAGGTGCTGCTGGGGCTTTATCCGCCGCAGCAGGGTGAGGTCTGCTTTGATGGCGTGCCGGTGCAGCGGATCGGGCTGGAGCGGGTGCGTGAGCATGTGGCCACGGTGCTGCAGCAGCCGGCCCTGTTCAATGGCACGGTGCGCGATAACCTGACCATGGGGCGTCGGTTTGATGACCGACAGCTGTGGGATGCGCTGGAGGTGGCCCAGCTGAAGTCTTTTGTCACAGGGTTGGAACAGGGGCTGGATACCATGGTCGGGCGGCAGGGCGTTCGTCTGTCGGGAGGGCAGCGGCAGCGCTTGGCGATTGCGCGCATGGTGCTGTCGGATCCGGCTGTGGTGATCCTCGATGAAGCGACCTCGGCCCTGGATACCCAGACCGAGTACGCGCTGCACCGAGCGATGTCCGAGTTTCTGCAGGGACGGACCACGGTGATCGTGGCCCACCGTCTCAGCGCCGTCAAGCAGGCCGACCGGGTCTATGTGTTCGAGGATGGTCAGATCATCGAGCAAGGCAGTCATGACGAGCTGCTGGATCAGCAGGGGCTGTATGCACGGCTCTATGGCCAGCGACAAGTGTAGAGGAAAGCGACTGAAGCATGCGACAGCACTTCAACTGGCACGGTGGCAACCGGGTCGAACTGATGGTAGACGGGGAGAACTTCTTCCCGGCGATGTTGAGAGCGATCGAGCAGGCGCAGTCGAGCCTGTTGATGGAGTTCTATCTGGTCATCTCCGGCAAGATCATGGACCGCTTTGCCCAGGCGCTGTCCGATGCTACTCGGCGTGGCGTAACCGTCCGGCTGATCATTGATGGCTTTGGCGGTCGCCATCTGAGTCGCGCGGACCGTCAGCGCCTGGAGGCGGCGGGCGTGAAGCTGGTGATCTACAACCCGCTGCAACTGAACAAGCTGACCCGCAACTTTGCCCGTGACCACCGCAAACTGATGCTGGTGGATGAACGCATCGCCTTCATCGGTGGCACCGGTCTGGCCGATGAATACTGGCTGTCGGAGCGTCCCGGCTGTCCCTGGCATGAAGTCATGTGTCTGGTTGAGGGGCCGGTGGTGGCGGATCTGGTCAGCCTGTACAACCGTCTCTGGTTCCGCTGTACCGCCCAGCAGTTGCCGCCGCCGTCGCCACAACCGGAAATGGGCAATGCGCTGATGCGGGTGACCACGGTGCAGGGGCTTTACCAGCAGGACATCAAGGTGGCCTTTCTCAACCATGTCAACGGCGCCAGCGATCGCGTCTGGCTGGCGACGGCCTATTTCATGCCCTCCTTTTCCATCCGTTCGGCGTTGCGACGGGCGGCACGGCGTGATGTGGATGTGCGCATGCTGGTGGCGGGGCCTTACACCGATCAGTTTTGGGTCTATCATGCCTCCAAGCGCTATTACCGCCGACTGCTTAATGCCGGGGTGCGCATTTTCGAATATCAGCCGCGCTTTCTGCACGCCAAGGTGGGCCTGGTGGACGACTGGGTGTCGCTGGGTTCCTGCAATCTGGATCACTGGAACCTGCGTTGGAATCTGGAGGCCAATGTGGAGGTGGTTGAGCCCGAGATGACAGAGCAGGTTGAACAGTTGATGCTGGCCGACTTGGAGCAGTGTGTAGAAATTACGGCCGAAGAGTGGTCAAAACGGCCCTGGCATCGCAAACTGAAGGAGCTGATCTGGGCGCTGATCAGTCAACTGGTTTTGAAGATCAAATAGAGATATGGATATGAACAGACTTGTTACCGTGGTCGCCCTGTCGGCGATCACCGTGCTGGGCGGCTGCGCTCAGCCGGGACTGTATGGCACCAGCTACAGCCGCAGCCAGGTGGGGCAGGCGCAGACGGTGCAGTATGGCACCGTGGAATCGTCGACGCCGGTGCGTATCGAAGGTCGGAGCGATGGCGTCGTGGGCAGTGGTACCGGTGCGGTGGTCGGTGGCATCGCGGGCAACCAGATCGGTGGTGGCAGCGGGCGTGCACTGGCGACCGTGGTGGGCGCCGTGGCCGGAGGTCTGATCGGCCAGCGGGTGGAACAGGCAACCACCGAGCGCCAGGGGCAGGAGATCACCATCCGTCTGGATAACGGTCGGGTGCTGTCGGTGGTGCAGGAAGTGGAAAACGGACAGTTCTTCCGCCCCGGCGATCGCATCCGTGTGCTGGGACAGGGGCGCTCGCTGAAAGTGACCTACTGAGCCTCAGCTGAGGTCGGGGGAGCGGTCATCTGACCTCGGCTGGGCTGGCTGTGCTTCGATCCAGATAGACCGAGATAGACCGAATACGGCGAGGTCCGGTGAGGCTGTCTGCAGAAGCCTCACCGAAAGTCAGAGCTTACTTGTCCGGGGCGTGAAAGTTCAGGTAGAGGTCGACCAGCACTTCCGGGATCTGGACGCACATCTCTTCGCGCAGTGAGCGGTCCTGACTGATCTCACGGACCTCTTCGTCTTCGAACAGGTCGGAGGCAACCATGATCGGCAGCAGCAGGCCGGCAACGGTTTCCTCGTCCTGACCAAACCAGGCGTCCTCCTTGAGGAAAACGCCTTCCATGAACGACTGAGCCCAGGTGGTCAGTTCGGTCATCTCTTCATCGTCTTCCGGCTCCAGGCTCAGCTCGCAGGGCAGTAGAATCTCCTGGTCGTTGTAGAGGTCGTTGCCGATGGTGCGGTAGAGCTTGCGCAGCAGCTCCACAATCTCGCTCTGCTCCGCTTCGGATGACCATTCCGGCTCGCCGTCGAACAGCTGCTCCAGCCATTCCGCTTCAGCGATCGGTTCCGGGCTGATATTCAGTGCGCAGAGAAAACCGTGAGCGCCGATCAGGTCCAGGGCTTCGTCGGAAACCGCCGGCGAAAACAGGAATTCTTCCAGGCGATCCAGTTCTTCTTCAGTGATGAGGGCAATCTTGGCAGTCATGGCAGCATATCCGCAGCGAAGGAAACAACGGTGATTCTACCCCGAAGCGAGGCACAGGGATATGGTTGCGGGATGACTTCATGCGGGTGATCACGGATAATGCTGCGCATGATTGAACGCGCCCGACAAATACTCGCCGATGTGTTCGGCTTTGAGTCCTTCCGTCACCCCCAGGATGAGGTGGTGGCTACCTTGATTGAAGGGCGGGATGCACTGGTCATCATGCCCACCGGTGGCGGCAAATCGCTGTGTTATCAGCTGCCCGCGCTGGTACGCGAAGGTTGCGGCATCGTGGTGTCGCCCCTGATCGCCTTGATGCAGGACCAGGTCAGTGCCCTGTCGCAGCTGGGTATCAGCGCCGGCTGCCTGAACTCGTCGATGACGCTGGAAGCGTTGCAGGAGACCGAGCGTCAGCTGCGCATGGGGGAACTCGATCTGCTCTACGTGGCGCCGGAGCGCCTGCAGCAGCCGCGTACCCAACAGTTGCTGAGTCAGTGCACGCTGGCCCTGTTCGCCATTGATGAGGCGCACTGTGTGTCCCAGTGGGGGCACGATTTCCGTCCCGAATACATGCAGTTGAATCAGCTGCGTCAGCTGTTCCCCGGCGTGCCGCGCATTGCGCTGACCGCCACTGCCGATGCCCGTACTCAGCAGGAGATACTGGATCGGCTGGAGCTGGTGGACGCCCGCGCCTTCATCTGCGGTTTCGACCGCCCCAATATCCGCTACCGCATCGGCCAGAAGAATCGCGCCCGCGAGCAGCTGCTCAGGTTCATCCGCGAGGAGCATCCCCAGGATGTGGGCGTGGTGTATTGCCTGTCGCGCAAGCGGGTGGAAGAGACCGCCGCCTGGCTGTGCGAACGGGGTTTCAACGCCTTGCCCTATCATGCGGGGCTGGACCCCCAGCTGCGTCAGCATCACCAGCACCGTTTCCTCACCGAAGAGTCGGTGATCATGGTGGCGACCATCGCCTTCGGCATGGGGATCGACAAGCCCAACGTGCGGTTCGTCGCACATCTGGATCTGCCGCGCTCCATCGAAGCCTACTATCAGGAAACCGGCCGTGCCGGGCGCGACGGTCTGCCGGCGGACGCCTGGATGGTGTACGGCCTGCAGGACGTGATTTTCCTGCGCCAGATGCTGGAAGGCTCGGGCGCCGAGGATGCGCAGAAGCAGGTCGAGCGGCAGAAACTGGAGGCGATGCTGGGACTGTGCGAAATCACCAGCTGCCGCCGTCAGGCGCTGCTGGAGTATTTTGGCGAAACCGAGCACCAGCCCTGCGGCAACTGCGATACCTGTCTCGAACCGGTCCCGGTCTGGGATGGCACCGAGGCGGCGCGCAAGGCGCTGTCGGCGGTCTACCGCAGTGGCCAGCAGTACGGCGTCAACTACATCATCGATATCCTGCGCGGTCAGTCCAACGACAAGACCCGTCAGCGCGGCCATGAGCAGCTGTCGGTCTGGGGCATCGGCCAGGATCTGGACCAGCAGCAGTGGCGTTCGGTGTTCCGCCAGCTGGTGGCGCGCGGCTATCTCAACGTGGATCCCCAGGGGTTCGGTGTACTGCACCTGAGCGAGAAGTGCCGCCCGCTGCTGAAAGGGCAGGAAACCCTGGAGTTGCGTCGCGACCTGCGTCAGAAGGCACCGTCGGGCGGCAGTGGCAAGGGGCGCAGCAGCGTGGCTCAGCAACGCCTGGATGCCGACGAAACTCGCCTCTGGGATGCGCTGCGGGCGTTGCGCAAGCAGCTGGCCCAGGACCAGGATGTGCCGCCCTATGTCATCTTCCACGATGCCACGCTGATGGAGATGGTGCTCTATCGGCCGCTGACGCCCGAGCAGCTACGTCGTCTCAGTGGCGTCGGGGAGCGCAAGCTGGCGCTTTATGGCGAGCCGTTCCTCGATCTGATCGCCGAACATGCCGATGGCGATGACAGCGGCAGTGACCAGGCGGAACAGTCGCTGCTGCTCTATCGCAGTGGCATGACGGTGGAGCAGGTGGCGCGACAGCAGAAGTTGTCGCCCAACGTAATCTATGGCCATCTGGCGCAGGGAATTCGCCAGAACATGATCGGCGTGGATGAAGTGGTGGAGCTGCCGGCCAGCGAACGCACCGAGGTCGAAAACACCATTCGCTTCTGTCGCCAGCAGTTTGGCGACTCCCTCAAATCGGTCCACGAGGCGCTGGAAGGGCGTTACGAATACGGCCTGTTGCGCTGCATCCGCCAGGGCATGGAAATGTGAGCGACATACTGCAGGGGCCGCTGGGACTGTTCTTCAGTGCGCTGATTTCCTCCACCCTGTTGCCGGGCGGCTCGGAAGTGCTGCTGGCCTGGCTGGTGTCCGAAGCCCAGCATCCGCGCTGGCTGCTTTGGGCCAGCGCTACCGCCGGTAACGTGCTCGGCAGCCTGCTGACCTGGGGGCTGGGCTACTGGGTTGCCGGCCGCTTTCCGCTGAAAGCCTTGGACAAGCCCCAGCATCAGCGCGCCCGTCGCTGGCTGGAACATTACGGCCCCTTCGGGCTGCTGCTGGCCTGGTTACCGATCATCGGTGATCCTCTCTGCCTGGTGGCCGGCTGGCTCCGGATCGGCTTTGTCGCCAGTCTGATAATGATTACGCTGGGCAAGGCGCTGCGCTATGCTGTGGTGATCGGACTCTTTGGCTAAACACCTTTTGGCCGCCCCTTTATAGGCTGAACGCTTTTGGCAGAATAAGGCATGACCCGAACCCTGCTGCTCAGAACCATCCAGCTGCTTCTGCTGATCATCCTGATCCTGCTGCTGGCCAACCTCTGGCTCGGCCGGGCCTCCGAGGTCTGGTGGCAGCGTCCGGTCACGATGGCGATCTACCCGATCAACGGGGATCAACACCCGTTGACGCAGGCCTATATCGACCAGTTGCGTCTGCACCATTTTGCCGATATCGAGGTCTTTTTCAGTCGTGAGGCGGCGCGCTATCGGCTTGCCCAGCCGCGACCGGTGAGGGTGAAACTGGCCGCTCAGATCCACGCCGAACCGCCACAGGTGCCGGAAACCCCCAGCCTCCTGGATGCCATCTGGTGGTCGATTCGGATGCGCGGCTGGGTGTGGTGGCACGACTCTTTAACCGAGGGCGCGGATGCACGGATCTTCATCAACTATTACATGCCCGGCAGCAAAATAGCGCCCCCCCAGCATTCACTGGGGCTGCAACGAGGGATGATCGGGCTGGTCAATGCCTACGCCGGTGTCGATGCTCAGGGGCAGACCAGCCTGGTGGCGGTGCATGAATTCCTGCATACGCTGGGTGCCAGTGACAAGTATGATCCCGGTACTAACCAGCCGGTCTGGCCGGACGGCTTTGCCGACCCGACCCAGATGCCGCTCTATCCGCAGACTCGCGCCGAGATCATGGGGGGACGGCTGCAGCTCAGCCCCGGCTGGGCGTTGTTGCCACCGAGTCTGGAGCAGGTAACCATCGGCGCGGCGACCGCCATCGAAATCAACTGGCTGGCGGTGCCTCCTTCCTGAGCCAGCTCTAGAAACTGACGCTGACCCTTTCAGAGCAGCTCTCTGTACCGGCCTCACAGACTTGATACTGATAAAGCCCTTTGCCGCGCACATCCAAAACATCAGTGTAGATGTGGGTATTGCTCGGCGTGGTGATCAACCGGTCGTTGCGCCAGATGTCGGTCGCTGCGGCGCCTTGCCCGCTCCAGCTGAGGTCGACCCGCTGCAACCCTTTGACCTTGTACCCCTGGGCGCTAAGCACCATGGGTTCGGTGGTTGGGGGAGAGGGTGTTGAGTCATCGCCATCAATGGTTACGGCAAAACTCGTCAGTACCAGGTCGATCGGGTTGCCGAATGTACGCGTAGAACTGCCGGCGAACAGCAGCGCAACCGGGTTGCGCCGATCATCCCGGGTCACGATCAGGGAGCCAGAGTCTCCACCGCTGCTGAAACCATTATTGCTGATCGCAATCTGGTCAACGAACCGCGCGCTCCTGGTACAGATCAGCAGCGTGCCTTCGTAGCAGACACTCAGGTTGACGGCCAGCTCGCTGACTTCCCCCTGGGTACAGCCGGTGGTGCGTCCGCATTTCTGAACCGGCTGGCCCAGATATGCCTGGGCTGTTTCCTGATTGGGGGCACCGTAGCCTTCCGGGAGCGTGGTGGAACCCAGCAGCCCCGCGTCAGTCGAAGCGATGGCCGCATCGACCAGGTTGTCGCCACCGCCGAAGTCGATGGGAACGAAGTCATACAGGGTGCCTATGTCATCGTCCGGCGAGTAGCCACCATCCAGGCTGCCGGGTTGGATGACAGCATCTCGCCCGATGCGGGCATCGTTGCTGTTGGCAAAAACATGGTTGTTGCTCAGGGCATAGAGATTGCCCGCGCTGTCACGCACCCGCGCACCGATCGTGCCGGCTGTGATCTCCGGATGGCCAGCGGATATGCCGATGGGGACGGGGCGTGACAGCCGCGAGGCGGGATCGGTGCCGGACTCTGCCAGAGCATAGATCAGGCCGGTGACTTGAACCTGGACCGGGATACCCGCCAATTGTTCAGGAATGCCGGGTATCCCCGCACGCTGGGTAAACAGCCGGATGATCGGTGTACCCTTGTCAGAGGTCCCTATGCCGCTGCCCAGAATACCGGGGCGGGTCGCCCATTGTGATTCGAGCCAGTCGCGGGTATCGACAGCCGCTCTCACTTCGGGATGCTCAAGGTCCGGAATTGCGCGGGGCAGGCCAGCGCTCTCGGCCGTGACTGTAAACGTGAGGAGCAGGGCGGGCAGAGAGAGCAGACCGGTCACTTGCAGGACGGTTGCGAAAAAGGTTGATGGCTTCATGGCGGTGCTCCGCAATCAGGTTAGAGACGAGGGCCGGGAGAGCCGGGGCCCTGTACGGCCTGGTGCGAAGCGGGAAGCAAGATTGGCACCAGATTGCCAATTGCCTGATAGCACTCGATTTATGAGATGGGAGCAGGTGTATCGCTGTTGAAAATGTTAAACAGTACTAACGGATATAACGAGGAGTGTTACAAGAAAAGGGCAGCCATAGGCCGCCCTTGGATGAGGCGTTCAAGCTCTGAACAGTTTGAGCGGGGCTATTTGTTCATGGCGCCATGGACTTCCCAGACGCTCAGGGTACCCTTGCCCAGTGCAGCGCTGAAGCGGGCTGCTGAAGTATCATCGACCACCTCGCCATCTGCCGATACTTTTGCATATACATCGATGGTATGGCTACCGGAACCGATATCGTAGGAGAGGAAGTTAAAGGTGCTGGCCTGAGCGGTATCCAGCATCAGACCGATCTCTTCCTCGGTGAACTCACACTCGCTGAACTCGATAGTTCCGTCGAGATCGCCATCAGTGCAGGACTCCAGGACGCCTCCCAGCTCTGCCCAGAGGGCTTGGGTTCGTTTGTCGAAGACAACCGGTCCCGGTGCGGCTTCAACGCCATCAACGAGTACTTTGACCATGATTTCCGCATCCGCAGTGGCGGTTGACTTGCTACCTCCCTTACTTCTGACCACGGTCTCGGTCATCAGCAGGGTCTCGAAGGAAACTCCGATGACCAGGTCCTTGTAGTTGCCGGAGTTGTTCAGGGTGGTGCTCAGTACCTTGCAATAGGCATCAGCGCACTCGGCACCGGACGCCAGAGCCGCAGCGCCGGCCACACTACCGTCGTAGAACACTGAAGCGGAATTATCTGCGAATGCAGCAGGGCTGACGACCATGGCTGAAAGGGCAAGTCCCAGTCCGGCAGTTTTAAGGTTTTTCAGCAGCGACGATGAAGGATGATTTGAAAGCATGGTGAATGTCCTTGAATTTATTGGCGTTCACTGATTAATAAGCTCCCTCCTGGAATCAGTCGTGTCCCTATCAATACAAGACATGCGGCGGATAAATACGCCTCGGCCGGCGTACATGCCGGGTAATGACATGACCGGTGAGCCTGCAGGCCTTCAGGTACGCGGCATTTACCGTCAACATGCAAGTGGAAGGCTAGTACGTCATGTAAATTTTGGATAACGGATTTGCCGTCCGAAAAGGCCTCTTTTAAAAAACATGGCAAATATGTGTAACAGCCCTTAATAAAATCAAACGGTTGTATGATGTTGAGAATTGTTACACTGGAACACTCATTAATTGAAAGTGCTTCATTAATTAAACGACCAGCTGTTTTTTGATAATAATCAGAGACACTGCGTACAGAGAGCGACTCGCCCTGCAGGTCCGGCGAAGGAGTGCGGGAGGACCTTAAAATCGACATCCCGGTTGCGTCAACCAGAGTGGTCCTGGCAAGCTTTCTTGACCCTTGCTCCTCGTCTATAGGACAATACGGGGTATTGTGACTTGGACCTATTGGAGGTTTTTAGCGGGTAATCGCGGTTTTTGCAGGTTTTATTTTGCCAGTTTGCTGCTTTTTTCTGTACAGATCCATTGTGCAACCGCCCGTTACACTTGGATATCCCTCTTGGCTGGCGCTACTGCAGAGCCAGTCCTATCTGAGTGTCTCCCCCTCCTTTCATCCAAATTGCACACTTTGGCCTTAGGCTGACTCCAAGGTGGACTGTTTATTCACTCAAGCTTGCAAGGGAGCTCATGAACTCACATACGCCCATTGATACCGTTCAAATTGCCGAAATCGACGCCCCGGCGTTCAAGGTTTACACCGCCCGTCATCTGCAGCAGATTCCGCAGTTGCAACGACTTCCCTCCCAACTCAAGCATGAGATGGAAGTGGTTGCATCCGTTCTGCCGTTCCGGGTCAACAACTACGTGATCGAGCAGCTGATCGACTGGGACGATGCCATCAACGACTCCATGTTCCAGCTGACCTTCCCGCAGCGCGGCATGCTCAAGCCGGAGCATTTCGATGCCGTTGAGGCTGCGCTCGCCACTGAAGACAAGGCCGAGATCAAGCGCGTGGTCAACGAAGTGCGCCAAGAGCTGAACCCGCATCCGGCGGGCCAGATGGAGCACAATATCCCGCGCGTCAACGGTGAGCCGGTCAACGGTATCCAGCACAAGTACAACGAGACCGTGCTGTTCTTCCCCAGCTCGGGTCAGGTGTGCCACAGCTACTGCACCTTCTGCTTCCGCTGGGCCCAGTTCGTTGGTGACCAGTCACTGAAGATCGCGGCCAAGGAGTCCGGTCAGTTGTGCGACTACCTGCGCGAGCATCCGGAAGTGACCGACGTGCTGATCACCGGTGGCGATCCCATGGTGATGAAGACCAAGAACCTGCGGGCCTATCTGGAGCCGCTGCTGGAGCCGGAGTTCGACCATATCCGCACCATCCGCATCGGCTCCAAGGCGCTGACCTTCTGGCCATACCGCTTCGTGACCGATGAAGACAGCGACGATTTGATGGCGCTGTTCAGCGAGATCATCGCCGCCGGCAAGCACCTGGCCTTCATGGCGCACTACAACCACTGGCGTGAGATGGAAACCGATATCCACCGCCAGGCGGTGGCGCGTATCCGTGAAACCGGCGCACATATCCGCAGCCAGGGTCCGCTGCTGAACCACATCAACACCGAAGCGAACGACTGGGCCAAAATGTGGCAGACCCAGGTCGAGATGGGTATCCAGCCGTACTACATGTTCGTCGAGCGTGACACCGGCGCCCAGCACTACTTCGAAGTGCCCCTGGCGCAGGCCTGGAACACCTACCGTGATGCCATGAAGCAGGTCAGCGGTATCGCGCGTACTGCTCGAGGTCCGTCCATGTCCGCCATGCCGGGCAAAGTGGAGATCCAGGGCGTCACCGAGATCAACGGCGAGAAGGTGTTCGTACTGCGCTTCATCCAGGGTCGCAACCCGGATTGGGTACAGCGTCCGTTCTTTGCCGCCTACGATGAGAAGGCGACCTGGCTGAACCATCTCAAGCCGGCCTTCGGTGAAGAGAAATTCTTCTTCGAAGAGTGATCATCGTTAAGGACGCACGCGAGCAGGCGATGGGGTTCATGAACCTCATCGCCTGCAGGCACGCTCCTGACGGTCGGTAGCTTTTTTTATAGCCAAATCCCCAAAAGCCGTGTGGGTCTGGCATAATGCGCCGCTTCACTAATTGGAGGGTCGATCATGACTATCGAACAGGCACTGCATACCCGTAGCGAATCCAAATGCGAACTCTGTGGCGCAACCGACGCGCTGAGTGTTTTCCCGGTGCCGCCATCCTCCGATGACAGCGTCGACCAGTCCGTTCTGCTGTGTGACAGCTGCCGCAGTCAGATCGAGAACCCCGAACAGATTGATCCGAACCACTGGCGCTGCCTGAATGACAGCATGTGGAGCCAGGTGCCGGCGGTGCAGGTGCTGGCCTGGCGCATGCTGAACCGTCTGCGTGGCGAAGGCTGGCCGCAGGACCTGCTGGACATGATGTATCTGGATGAGGAAACCCAGGCCTGGGCCGAAGCGACCGGTGACCACCTGTCGGAAGACGAAGTGGTGCGTCATCTGGACAGCAATGGTGCCGTGCTGGAAGCGGGCGATACCGTTACCCTGATCAAGGACCTGAACGTCAAGGGTTCCAGCCTGACCGCCAAGCGTGGTACCGCCGTGCGTAACATCTCGCTGGTACCGGACAACCCGGAACAGATCGAAGGACGCGTCGAAGGTCAGCAGATCGTTATCCTGACCAAGTTCGTCAAGAAGCAGAAGTAAGCCGAGACGTTAAGCAGAAGGGGGCCGATGGGCCCCCTTTTTCGTTACAGCGAAAAGCGTGTCAGCAGGCGCTGCTGCTCCTGGGTGTACTCAAGCAGCTGGTGGCTGCTGGCTGAGGCTTGGTTGGCGCCCTGGGTGGTTTCCCGGGCGGTATCGTTGAGACCGTTCAAGGTGCGGCTGACCTCTTCGACGGCCTCGGTCTGCTGCCGTGCCGCTTCGGTAATCTGAGTGCTGAGACTGCCGATATGCGCGATGGCCGCATTCAGTGAGTCCAGCGACTGTTGCGACGCGTGGGCATGGTCGACGCAGGTGCGAGTCTGGCCGTAGCTGGACTGCATGACCGCCACGACCTGGGCGATGCTGGCCTGCATGTTCTCGACCATCTGCCGAATCTGGCCGGTGGAGTTCTGCGTTCGACTGGCCAGCTCGCGGACTTCATCGGCGACCACAGCAAATCCGCGGCCATGTTCCCCGGCGCGTGCCGCCTCGATGGCGGCATTCAGCGCCAGCAGGTTGGTCTGTTCGGCGATATCACGAATGGTCGACAAAATGCTGTCGATCTCGCTGCTGTAGCCGGCCAACTGATCACTGACGCTGACCGCCTGCTGAATGCCTTCGGCCTGGGTCTCGATGCTGGTCAGCGTTTCGCGCACATTGTCGGTCAGGCTGACACTGAGCTCTTCACACTGGTGTACGGCACTGAGGGTGGTCTGGCTATGGTCGGCCACTTCAGCCACGCTGCTGGAGATCTCGGTGGCCGCCGAGGCGGTCTGCTGCAACTGCTCACTCTGCTGGGCCATCGCATTGGTGGTCTGTTCGCTGATCGCCGAGCTTTCGCCGGCCAGGTTGGCCACTTGGCCGGAGCCGCGCGTGATGGTGCCGACAATCTCCCGCAAACCGGCGACCACATCATTCAGGGCCTGGCCCAGCTCGCCGAATTCGTCGCGACGTCTGTGATCAAAGCTGACCCTCAGGTCACCGTCTCTGAGCATGCTCAGCTGGTTTCTGATCATCGACAGCGGCTTGCGCAGCGCCTGAATAGTCAGGGTTGCGATCCCGGTGGCGAGCAGAATGGCGGTCAGGGTGACGGCGAGGATGATGGTGTTGCTCAGGGTCACGGCCTGCTGTCCCTGGTCGCGGGCCTTTCGGGCCCTGGCGCGTGCGCTTTCGACCAGCTGCGCAGAGTTGGCGCTGAATTGCTCCACCTGAGTGGACAGTTCGGCCAGGGTTGCATTCATGTTGTGCCGGGCTTCCTGCACCTGGTTGTACAGCCGGATGATGCCGTCGTCCGCATAGAGCCCCGATTCAAGCTGTTCGACCAGCATGGTGATCTGCTTGGCCTTGGGCTCGACACGACTGAAGCGCTCAAAGGCAATGCGGAGGCTGTCATGATTGTCGCCCGCATCGGAGTTGAGTGCCTGCAGGTTCTGGCTGCGCTGATAGTTGAACAGCATGAATCTATAGGTGTTGGCGTTGCGGGTGACCGGACGTATCTTCTGCATGCCTTCGGAGTTTTCCGTGGCGGCCAGGTAGTTGCGCGCCCAGCTGGCGAGGGCATCGTTCTGGGTGAAGAACAGCACCGACTTCTGTGATACCTCGGCCTCGAGCTTGCGCGACAGATGGTAGAGCGTGAACAGGCGTGTGGACAGTTGCTCCAGTTCACCGGCCTGCAGCGCCATCCTGGATACGACGGCCTGCTGCTCGACAGCCAGATCGGCCTGCTGCGATAGCTGTTCCAGCTGCAGGGCCAGGTTCTGTTTGCTGCTGTCGAACAGGCGGCGGTACTGCTCGAAGGACGCTTCATCACGTTGCGCCAGGGCACCGAAGAGCTGCGTCGTTGCAGTACCGACTGCCAGCGTCTGTTCATAGCTGCGCTCCATCAGCGGAATGACCGCTTCGGTGAGCGTGGAAACATCCTGTCCCAGGCTGCGGCTGGCATACAAGCCGCTGGCCCCGACCAGGATGATGAAAAGTACCAGCACGGATAATCCCAGCGCGATTCGCTGAGTAATGTAGAGTTTCATGCATGACCCTGCAGTTATTGTTATTTAAGGGTTTTTCATCAGGGTATTTGCTTATCGTTCGGCTGTAAATAGCCGAAGTTGCCAGTATTCAACGCCGGAATATGGGAAAGATCAAAACAATATCGAATTCAGGGTGTTTCTGGATGGTGGCTATGGCCTTAATCCAAGTGTCGGATTATGCTGTCAATATTTTTACAGCAGGATCAGGATGCATTGATGTTCAAGTACTTACCAGATAAGAATTCAATTCGTTATCGTATCGGCAAGGCGCTGGAGCAGGTGTTGGAAGCGCTGGGAATGCGCTCGATGGATGCCCAGTTCATGTTCTCCTATGTCCTGATCTTTGTATTGACCGCGTTGATCGGCGTCTCGGTGTGGATGGCGGGCAGTGACGACGCCACGGCGATTAATGTGGCCGGTAAACAGCGCATGCTGAGTCAGCGCCTGGCCAAAGAAACCCTCCTGCTGCAACAGGGCGTGGTGCAGGCAGAGTTGCCCCGAGTCACCATCCGCAGCTTTGAAACCGCGCACCGGGCTCTGCTGGATGGCGATGTGACCATGGGTATCAAGGCGACCCGCAATGACGCGATCCGTGCCCAACTGGAACATGTTGGCCAGCTGTGGCGCAGCTATCGTGGCGGTGTTGAGCAGTTATTGCAGGGGCAGGGAACGTCGGAGCAACTGGCGCAGTTGCAGGCCAGCTCGCTACAGGTGCTGAGCGAAATGAACAAGGCGGTCGGCATGATGGAGCATAAGGCCATTGCCGAACAGGCGCTGTTGCAGAATATCGCCCTGGCCGTGACAGCGGTGGTTCTGTTGCTGATTGTGATGGGACGGGCTTTCGGTTTGACCGTAATGTTCCGCCAGGTCAAGAACCTGCGTGACCACCTGCGGGTTCTCTCTGAGGGGAATTTCTCCATTCCGATCGAAATCGATAATCGCAATAACGAGATCGGGCAGAACTATACCGCCTATAACGAGATCATCTGTGAGATTGGCGAACTGCTGCACAAGGTGGCGCAGACGTCCAGTCGGATCAGCACCGGTATCAGTCAGGTCAATGCGGACCTGTCGGACACGGATCGTGGAGTGTCGTCCCAGCAGTCACAGATCGAAATGGTAGCGGCCGCCGTTGCCGAAATGGCGGCCACGGTGCAGGAAGTCGCGCAGAGTGCCGCCAACGCGGCGGCCGCCGCAGAGTCCGCCAATGATTCGGCCAGGGGTGGGCAGCAACTGGTCGCCGAGGTCAGTGACCAGATCGGCGCCGTGGCTGATCAGGTGCGCAGTTCCGTGGATGTGATCCATGACCTGGCCAAAGGTAGTGAAGAGGTCAGTCAGATTCTGGACGTGATCACGGCCGTGGCCGAACAGACCAACCTGCTGGCGCTCAATGCCGCCATAGAAGCTGCCCGTGCGGGAGATCAGGGACGTGGCTTTGCCGTGGTCGCGGATGAGGTGCGTACCCTGGCGCAGCGTACCCAGCAGTCGACGGAAAGTATCGCCCGTATTGTCGAGCGTCTGCAGCGACAGTCTTCATCGGCGGTCGAGTCGATCGGCACCAGCCAGCGGCTGGCGGAGGAGAGCGTGGCCAACGCAGAGGAAGCGCGTAGCGTGATTCTGCGTATCGTCGATGCGGTCAGCGTGATTTCGGACATGAACACCCAGATCGCCACGGCGTCGGAACAACAGAGCCAGGTGGCTCAGGATATGGATCAGCATATTACCGGCATTGCCGATGAGGCCAAGCGCACAGCCATCTACTCCAGGCAGTCCGTTACGGTTACCCAGGGGATCAGTGGTTTTGTCAATGATCTGCTCACCGAAGTGAATCGCTTCGAAACCAATGTGCAGGGGATTGATCTTAGCGCGGCCAAATCGGCGCACCTGTCCTGGAAGACGCGCCTGCGCAGTTACCTTGATGGTGAGTCCTCGTTGACGGAGCAGGAGGCGGTCTCGCATTTCGACTGCGCCTTTGGCAAGTGGTACTACTCCGATGGCAAGCAGAAGTATGGTCAGATGCAGGAATTCACCAGCATCGAACGTCCGCATGAGCAGCTGCATGCGCTGGTCAAGGAGGCAATTGGCCATCAGTCGGCCGGTGAACATGCTCAGGCAGAGAGCTGCTATGATCAGGTGGCGCAGATCTCCGCTGAGATCGTCGACAAGTTGACCGCCCTGGAGGACAGAGTGCAGGCGGCCGCCAATCGATAAAGGGTAGAAAACGAAAACCAGGGGGCGCTCATACGCCCCTTACTGCACTGTACGGCAAAAAAAAGCGATTCTGAGAGTCGCTTTTTTTGTGTGCCAATTTGGTTAGAAGGGTCAGTCCTTGACTACATCCACGAAGTAGGCGTCCTTGCCGTTGACCTGTTCGCGCACCAGTCCATGCACGTCGGTTTCGAAGCCCGGGAAGCGCGAGTTGAAGTCACGGGCAAACTGCAGGTAACGCACGATGGTCTTGTTGAAGCGCTCGCCCGGTACCAGCAGCGGGATGCCCGGCGGGTAGGGGGTGACCAGCATGGCGGTGACGCGGCCTTCCAGGGCATCGATGGACACGCGCTCCACGTCGCGATGGGCCATCTTCGCCCAGGCATCGGCCGGGGTCATCGCCGGTTCGATGTTGGACAGGTACATCTCGGTGGTGATGCGCGCCACATCGTACTGCTTGTAAACGTTGTGGATCTCGGTGCAGAGATCGCGCAGGCCGACGCGCTCATACTGCGGATAGCGCTTGGCGAATTCCGGCATCACCCGCCACATCGGCAGGTTCTGGTCGTAGTCATCCTTGAACTGCTGCAGCTCGGTCACCATGGAGTTCCAGCGGCCCTTGGTGATGCCGATGGTGAACATGATGAAGAAGGAGTACAGGCCGGTCTTCTCGATGATGATGCCGTGCTCGGCCAGGTACTTGCTGACGATGGCGGCGGGAATGCCGACTTCGTCAAATTCGCCCTTCAGGTTGAGCCCCGGGGTGATGATAGTGGACTTGATCGGGTCCAGCATGTTGAAGCCGGAGTCGATCTTGCCGAAACCGTGCCAGTCATCATCATCATGGATGATCCAGTTGTCGCGATCACCCAGGCCTTCTTCGGCCTGAACATCCGGTCCCCAGACCTTGAACCACCAGTCGTGCTCGCCGAACTCCTCGTCCACCTTGTGCATGGCGCGACGGAAGTCGATCGCTTCCAGCAGCGACTCTTCCACCAGTGCCTTGCCGCCCGGTGGCTCCATCATCGCCGCTGCCACGTCGCAGGAGGCGATGATCGCGTACTGCGGGCTGGTGGAGGAGTGCATCAGATAGGACTCGTTGAAGCGATGGGTGTCCAGCTTGCGGTTGCTGCCGTCCTGCACCAGGATCTGTGATGCCTGCGACAGGCCTGCCAGCAGCTTGTGGGTGGACTGGGTGGCGAATACCAGGGTTTCATCCGAGCGCGGGCGGCCTTCACCGATGGCGTGCATGTTGTGGTAGAAGTCGTGGAAGGCCGCATGCGGCAGCCAGGCTTCATCGAAATGCAGCGTATCGATGGTGTTGCCCAGCATCTCCTTGATCGTTTCCACGTTGTAGACGATGCCGTCGTAGGTGCTCTGGGTGATGGTCAGGATGCGCGGCTTCTTGTTCTTCGCTTCGCGGGCGAAGGGGTTGGCCTCGATCTTCTTGCGGATGGTCTCCGGATCGAACTCGCTCTTTGGAATCGGACCGATGATGCCGTAGTTGTTGCGGGTCGGCATCAGGAACACGGGGATCGCGCCGGTCATGATGATCGAGTGCAGGATCGACTTGTGGCAGTTACGGTCGACCACCACGATGTCGCCCGGCGCCACCGTGGAGTGCCAGACCACCTTGTTGGAGGTGGAGGTGCCGTTGGTGACGAAGAACAGATGGTCGGCGTTGAAAATACGTGCGGCGTTGGCCTCACTGGCGGATACAGGGCCGGTGTGGTCCAACAGCTGGCCGAGCTCTTCCACCGCATTGCAGACATCGGCGCGCAGCATATTCTCGCCGAAGAACTGGTGGAACATCTGACCCACCGGGCTCTTCAGGAACGCCACACCGCCGGAATGGCCGGGGCAGTGCCAGGAGTAGGAGCTGTCACTGGCGTAGTCCATCAGCGCACTGAAGAAGGGCGGCGCCAGGCTTTCCAGGTACTTGGTCGCTTCACGGATGATGTGGCGCGCGACGAACTCCGGGGTATCCTCGAACATGTGAATGAAACCGTGCAGTTCGCGCAGGATATCGTTGGAAATATGGCGCGAGGTGCGGGTTTCGCCGTAGAGGAATACCGGAATATCGGCGTTGCGCTTGCGCACTTCACCAATGAAATCGCGGATCGATTCCAGGGCCTTATTGACGTCTTCGTCAGCACCGGAGCCGAACTCCTCGTCATCGATCGACAGAATAAAGCAGGAGGCGCGGCTGGCCTGCTGTGCGAACGAGGTCAGGTCACCGTAACTGGTGAAGCCGATTACCTCCATCCCTTCGCGGCTGATCGCCTCGGCCAGGTCACGAATGCCCGAGCCTGAGATGTTTTCGGAGCGATAATCTTCGTCGATGACGACGACAGGAAAACGAAACTTCATTCACACAATCCTGCAAATTAGGGCGGATTTCCAAGCAACTTGGACAGTTCGCAATTGTAGCAGTGAGGGGGTACGTGTAAAGCGGTGGGGTGTCATTGGAACGTCATTGAAGGGGGCTAGGATGCCCCTCATCCGAAGACGCGACGACAGCAATGAGCGGCACCATGAATGCACCCGTTTCAACATCCATCCTCGTCGAAAGCGCGGCGCAGGAGATAGCGGTGATAATGAATCGCGTGCCGGTGAAAGTGGATGCTGCCGGAATCGTTTGGCTGGCGGGCAAGCCGCAGGCGTGCCCACCGATATTTCCCTGTTCCAGTCGTGGCGAGCTGGTGTTCGCGCCGGCGGACGGCGGCCTGTTGCTTGGGCCCTGGGGGCCGGACCCCGACCATCACCTGATCCTGTCGGGACGCTTTGCCGGCCAGCAAGAAGGGCGGTTTCGCCTGGCTCTGGACGGGGAGTCCGGGCTTCAGGTCGACCTGCCGCTGGAGGCCGCCACAAGGGTGCAACTCAGGCCACGGCAACGGCTTTGGCTGTCCGTTCCCCTGTCTGCGCTTGAATACTGTCGTTGAGCCGCTTGTCATATTCTGATTTCGCGTGAGGGTATTCAGGGGCCGAGGTTTGTGTTTATCCTTGACCTGAACCCTCATGTGACCGCTTTACAAGGACCCGAGTTAGTCTGATGTCCCGCACCGATTATCCAGTATATCTTCAGCTTCGCGATCGCCTTTGGGACTGGATCGAGGCTGAGCAGTTGTCCAGCCAGCAGCGTCTGCCGTCCGAGCGTGAACTGTCCGAGCGCTTTCACACCACCCGCGTAACCATCCGGCAGGCGCTGTCGCAGCTGGAGGCGGAAGGCTTGATCTTCAGGTCCAACCGTCGCGGCTGGTACATCACGCCGGAGCGGCTGCGTTATGACCCCAGTCGTGACGTGGGTTTCAATCGCTATGTCACCGAGCAGGGCTTCAGTCCCCGTACTGAAACCCTGTTCAAGCAGTTGACCGAAGTGCCGTCCTGGCTAAGTGAAATCAGCGGTCTCGACGTGGGCACGCCGATCTATCACGTGTTTCGTCGACGCTACGTGGATGAACGTGGCTTGCTGGTGGAGCACAACTATATCAATCCGGCGCACTGTCCCGGCTTGCTCAGTGAAAGCACGGACCTGTCGATCTGGCAGATGCTGCGCGAGAAGTACGATCTGACCCCCGAGCATCGCGATATCGAGATCTACCCGCTGGCGCTAAAAGGGCTGGAAGCCGAATCCCTCAACGTCAACCAGGGGGCGGCCGGACTTTATATCCAGCGCCTGAGTTTCGATCAGCGCGGTGATTTCCTCGAGCTGGATCGGGAATACTGGTTGCATGATGCGCTGAAGATTTCCGTGCGTATTGGTGATCGCCACTAAGGCCGAACATTCCTTCGCAATATTGTTGTCACAGGCCTGTCATTTTGTCGCTCCATAATCTGGTCTATACCAGATTGGAGTGCGTAACATGCAGTATCCCTCAACAGACTTCCTGATCATCGGTGGCGGCATCCTCGGCGCCGCCACCGCCTGGTCGCTGGCACAGCGTGCTCCCGCCGGCACCCGCATTCGTTTGGTCGAAGCCGGCATGTTGGCGACGGCCACGACCAGTCAGGCGGCGGCGCTGTTGACTCGGGTGCGCCCCGATCCGGCCATGGCCGCGCTGGTGGCGCAAACCTTTGCCGCTATCGAACAGCTGAATACCGAACTGGATGACCCTCTGCCGCTGCGTCAGGTCGGCAGCCTGCACCTGGCGACGCGTGATGCCGGGCGCCAGTATCTGCATTCCACTGCACAGACGGCGGCCGAGCTGGGTCTGACAGCCGAGCGGCTGACACGGGATGAAGCGGTCCAGTGCGCTCCCTGGCTGTCAGCGGCGAGTGACGCCGAAGCTCTGTACGTGGCTGAAGATGGCTACATGGACCCGGTGCAACTGGCGCAGGGTTATATCACGGCGGCGCGCCGCCTCGGCGTGGAGGTGGTGCAGAACTGCCGTGTCCAGTCGTTGATCCGGCAGCAGGATCGAGTGGTCGGTGTTCAGACCGCCGAGGGTGCCATGGCAGCCGGCTGTGTGATCTGTTGTGCCGGTCCCTGGTCCACGCAGCTGCTGGCAGAGCAGGGTGTTCAACTGGCCATGGCGCCGGTGCGCAGCCATTACTGGATCACCGAAGCTAATGCCGGGCTGTTTCCGAACGAGTCGCCGATGGTGATTCTGCCCGATGCCAACGCCTATGCACGTCCCGAAGTGGGTGGCCTGCTGTTTGGTCTGCGCGATCAGCAGGCGGTGTACGGCGACCCGGCCTGTCTGCCTGACAATATCCACGGTTACCTGTTCAATTGCGATCCGGAAGGCTGGGAGTGTCTCGAGTCGGGCTGGACCGATCTGGCCGCAGTGTTTCCCGCCATTGAACACCTGGGCATCGCCCATTATCTCACCGGCGTGTCCAGCTACACTCCGGATGGCAAGCCCTTGCTGGGCAAGACCGAGCTGCCGGGGCTGCTGGTGGCGACAGGCTGCTCCGGCGGCGGCATTGCGCTGTCCGGTGGCGTAGGGCGAGTGCTGGCCGAGGTGGCGCTGGGACAGGCACCTTACCTGGATATCACGCCTTTCGCCCTCGACCGTTTCGGCTCCATTGATCCTTTCAGTGAAGCCTTTCGCATCCGCTGTGCCCTGGCGCGCAGCCAAAAACGTTCCGGTTAAAAAACATGCAACCTTTCGTTCATCGTTCTGCAACAGAGTGCTGTGAGAATTATTTGGTATAGACCAGTTTGAAACACGATTCATCTCATCTCAACGCACGCTAAACGGATAATAGGATCGCACCATGAAACTGAACCTGAAAAAGACCCTGCTGGCTGCTGCCGTTGCCCTGACTGCAACCGGTGCTCAGGCGGCTACCGAACTGACCGTTTACACCGCCCTGGAAGCGGACCAGCTGAAGTCCTACTCCAAGGCGTTCGAGCAGGCCAATCCGGATGTGAAGATCCGCTGGGTGCGTGACTCCACCGGCATCATCACCGCGCGCCTGCTGGCCGAGAAGGACAACCCTCAGGCCGACGCCGTCCTGGGTCTGGCCGCGACCAGCCTGCTGGTGCTGAAAGGTCAGGAGATGCTGCAGCCGTACAAGCCGGCCGGCGTTGAGCAGCTGAGTGGTCAGTTCGTCGACAAGGATGAGACACCGTCCTGGATCGGTATGGATGCCTGGGTCGCTTCTGTTTGCTACAACCGCATCGAAGCCAAGAAATATGATCTGCCGATGCCGAAAAGCTGGAAGGACCTGACCCAGCCGGTTTATCAGGGCCATGTGGTGATGCCGAACCCGAACTCTTCCGGTACCGGTTACCTGGATGTGGCCAGCTGGCTGCAGACGTTCGGCGAGGAAGATGGTTGGGCGTTCATGGATGGCCTGCACCAGAACATCGACCGCTACACCCACTCCGGCTCCAAGCCCTGCAAGATGGCGGCGGCCGGCGAAACCCCGATCGGCATCTCCTTCGCTTACCGTGGCGCCAAGCTGATCAACAAGGGCGCGCCGATCGACTTGGCCTTCCCGTCTGAAGGTCTGGGCTGGGACATGGAAGCGGCGGCCATCGTCAAGGGTACCGACAAGATGGAAGCGGCCCAAAAGCTGATGGACTGGGCCGTGACCCGTGATGCCAACACCCTCTACAACGACAGCTACGCCGTGGTTGCCATGCCTGGCGTGGCCAAGCCGGTGCCGAACTATCCGAGCGATATCGCCGATCGCATGATCGACAACGATTTTGAATGGGCGGCCGTGAACCGTGCCCGCATCCTCAAGGAATGGCAGCAGCGTTACGACGGCAAGAGCGAACCGAAAAACTAAGCAGCCGCCCGCCGTTACCCGGGGAGGGTTGCTGCGGCAGCCCTCCCGCTATTTTTACGGAGACTGAACATGAATACTTCAACCCCCTATCTGCAGATTCAACATCTGCGCAAGTCCTTTGGCAGCTTCACCGCACTGGATGATATCTCCCTGGAGATCAAGGAAGGCGAGTTTATCTGCTTCCTGGGCCCGTCCGGTTGCGGCAAGACTACGCTGCTGAGAGCCATTGCCGGTTTGGAACAGCAGGAGGAGGGCCGCATCGTGCAGGCCGATCGCGATATCTCGACCTTGCCTCCGCAACAGCGCGATTTCGGTATCGTGTTCCAGTCCTACGCCCTGTTTCCCAACCTGACCGTGAGCGAAAACATCGCCTACGGTCTGGCCAATATGAAGATGCCGCGCCGCGAGCGTCAGCAGCGCGTCGAAGCCCTGCTGGCGCAGATCCACCTGCCGGAGATCGGTGACAAGTTCCCCGGTCAGCTGTCCGGCGGCCAGCAGCAGCGTGTGGCGCTGGCCCGTGCTCTGGCCACCGAGCCGGGCCTGTTGCTGCTCGATGAGCCGCTGTCGGCCCTGGATGCGCGCGTGCGCCTGCATCTGCGTAACGAAATCTGTGCCCTGCAGCGTAAGCTGGGCATCACCACCATCATGGTGACCCACGATCAGGATGAGGCGCTGACCATGGCCGACCGTATCGTGGTGATGGATCATGGTCGCATCGCTCAGGTCGGTACGCCGGAAGAGATCTACCAACAGCCGGCCACCGAGTTCGTTGCTCGTTTCGTTGGCAGCATGAACCTGCTGCCGGCCGAGGTGCTGGACCATCGCACCCTGATGTTGGGGCGCAAGGAGGTGCAGGTGCCGATGGTCCTGCCGGTGTGCGATCAGGGAACGCTCGGCTTCCGCCCGGAGAGTGTACAGCTGCAGGCGGCGCCTTTTGGTCTGAATCGTGAGGAAAACCTGGTGTTCCAGGCACGTCTGGATCAGGTGCATTTCATGGGCGCTTTCGTGCGCCTGGAGATGACACTGGATCAGGATTTGCCGCCGATTCACGCCGACCTGCCGCTGGAGCAGTTGCACAGCCAGAAGCCGGCGGTTGGCGAATCCCTGTGGCTCAGTGTGCCTCGTGAGGCGTTGAAATTCTATCCGGCCGAACAACAGGGGCGTGGCCAGTTGCCGGCAGCTGCCGCGTCGTCCGACATGCGGATGGACGTGGCGGCCATGCAGGTGGCAGGAGCCTGATGATGCCCGCGATACTGACCCTGGCCGCCGGCAAGCGCGGCTTTGATAGCGAAACCTGGTTGCAACGATTGATCGTTGCGGCCGGGGTGCTCTTCCTGCTGCTGGCGCTGCTGGCGCCACTGCTGACCATGCTGGTCAAGAGCCTGCAGAACGGTGCCGGCGAATTTATCGGCTTGAGCAACTTTGTCGATTACTTCGGCAACCCGGCGCTGACCCGGTCGATTCTGCACTCGCTCAATATCGCGATCTGGACCACGCTGATCGTGGTCACCACCGCCTTTGTCTTCGCCTATGCGCTGACCCGTAGCGGCATGGTGGCCAAGAAGGGCTTCCGCCTGCTCAGCATGCTGCCGCTGTTCGCACCCTCGCTGCTGCCGGCGCTGAGCATGATCTACCTGTTCGGCAACCAGGGCATTCTCAAGGACTGGCTGCCGGTGGACAGCATCTATGGTCCGGTGGGGATCGTCATGGGCCTGAGCTTCTGGGCCTTCCCGCACGCGCTGATGATCCTGATCACCGCGTTCAGCAACAGCGATGCGCGCCTGTACGAAGCCGCCAAGTCGATGAAAACGCCGCCCTGGCGCGTGTTTCTGACCGTAACTCTGCCGTCGGTGCGTTACGGCCTGATCAATACCATCTTCGTGATCTTCACCCTGACCATCACCGATTTCGGCGTCGCCAAGGTGATCGGCGGGCAGTACAACGTGCTGGCCACCGATATCTACAAGCAGGTGGTGGGACAGCAGAACTTCCAGATGGGGGCGGTGGTCAGTGTCATCCTGCTGCTGCCGGCACTGATCTCCTTTGTCGTTGAACGCCGCGTTCAGCGCCACCAGTCGGCGCAGCTGTCCTCCCGTGCCGTACCGATGCAGCCGCAGAAATCACCGCTGCGTGATGGCCTGCTGGCGCTGTTCTGTACCCTGATCTGCGGTTTCCTGATGCTGGTGATCGGCATGGCGGTGTACGCCTCCTTCATCACCTTCTGGCCGTACAACATGGGGTTGTCGTTCAATAACTACCGCTTCGACATGATGGACGGTGGCGGCTGGGCGTCCTATTTCAACTCGCTGCAGATGTCGGCCTGGACGGCCGTGATCGGTACCGCCGTGGTGTTCCTGGTGGCCTACATGAGCGAGAAGATCAAGCCGATGCCGACCGCACGCAAGCTGCTCCAGCTGCTGGCGATGCTGCCGATGGCGGTGCCGGGCATCGTGCTGGGTCTGGCCTACATCTTCTTCTTCAACCATCCGCAGAACCCGCTTAACGGGATCTACGGCACCATGACGATCCTGGTGCTCAACACCCTGGTGCATTTCTACACCGTGTGTCACCTGACCGCCGTGACCAGCCTGAAACAGATCGACGGCGAGTTCGAAGCGGTATCGGCGTCACTGAAAGTGCCGTTCTACACCACGCTGCGCCGCGTCACTCTGCCGCTGGCGCTGCCGTCGGTGCTGGATATATCGGTGTACCTGTTCGTCAACGCCATGACCACGGTATCGGCAGTGGTGTTCCTCTACTCCTCGGATACCACGCTGGCGTCGGTGGCGGTGATGCATATGGACGAGGCGGGCGATATCGCCCCGGCGGCGGCCATGGCGGTGCTGCTGATGCTGACCTCACTGGTCGCCAAGGGCCTGCACTGGCTGATCAGCCACCAGATCCTGCAACGCACCCAGCGCTGGCGTCAGCGCTGAACGGGATGGGCGCCTGCAGGCGCCCTGGCTTGAAACGCGCGAAAAAATTTTGCTTCGAAATACTGGTATAGACCAGAAAGAGAGAACGAGATGAAAACTGAACAGCCCTATCTGCTGACTCCTGGCCCCATCACCACCACCCTGAGCGTCAAACAGGCGATGCTGCAGGACTGGGGGTCCTGGGACGGTGACTTCCGCGCCATGACCGCTCAGCTGTGCCAGCGTCTGGTCGAACTGATCGACGGTGAAGACACTCACGTCTGCGTGCCGATGCAGGGCTCAGGCACCTTCGCCGTGGAAGCCACGCTGGCCACGCTGGTGCCGAAAGAGGGCAAGCTGTTGATCCTGATGAACGGTGCCTACGGTCAGCGCATGGGCAAGATCATGGACTATCTGGGTCGTGATTATGTTGCGCTGGACAAGGGCGACTACGAGCCGCCGCGCGCTGCAGAGGTGGAGGCGATGCTGGCGGCTGATCCGGCGATCACCCATGTGGCTCTGGTCCACTGTGAAACCAGCTCCGGCATCCTCAACCCGGTGGAAGAGATCGCCGAGGTCGTGGCGCGTCAGGGCCGTCGCCTGATCATCGACTCCATGAGCGCCTTTGGCGCTGTGGCGATCAGCGCCAAAGAGGTGCCTTTCGATGCGCTGATCTCCTCAGCCAACAAGTGCTTCGAGGGTGTTCCGGGCTTCGGTTTCGTGCTGATTCGCCAGAACGCACTGGAAGCTTCCAAGGGTAACGCCCATTCACTGAGCATGGATCTGCTCGATCAGTGGCAGTACCTGGCCAAGACCGGTCAGTGGCGCTACACGCCGCCGACCCACGTAGTCGCGGCTTTCCTGCAGGCACTGAAGGAGCACGCGGAAGAGGGCGGTATCGCCGGTCGTCACACACGTTACCAGCGCAACCAGCAGCGCCTGGTGGCCGGCATGCGCCAGCTCGGTTTCGAGACCCTGCTCAGCGATGAGTGGCTGTCGCCGATCATCATCACCTTCTTCTCGCCGGGCCACGACAACTTCGACTTCCAGGCCTTCTACGACCGCATGAAGGCACGCGGTTTCATCATCTATCCGGGCAAGCTGACCGAAGCGGAGAGCTTCCGTCTGGGTTGCATCGGCCAGCTTTACAACGAGCAGATCGATGCCGTACTGGAGGCCGTGGCGGCCGTGCTGGACGAAATGGGCATTGCCGATGGCGCTCCGGCCCATGCTCTGGAAGCGGCGGCCAGCGCCTGACCCACTCTTGATTGAGTTGACCGATTGAATTGACGACAGGAGTAATCCCATGACCCCGAAATATCAGTTTGAACGCCGCTATGTCGGCCCCATCGAAGCCGTGATCATGGACTGGGCCGGCACTACCGTGGACTTCGGTTCCATGGCGCCGATCCGCGCCTTCCAGCGCCTCTTCGCCGAAGAAGGCCTGCCGATCAGCGAAGCCGAAGCCCGTGGCCCCATGGGCACCGAAAAGCGTGAACATATCCGCCAGCTGTGCGCGCACCCGCGTATCCGCGATGCCTGGCAAGAAGTGAAGGGCGAGTACCCGACCGAGGCGGATATCGATCGCATGTACGATGACTTCGTGCCCCTGCAGATCGACGCCATCGCCCAGACCGCTGAGCTGATCCCGGGCCTGACCGACGCGCTGGAGTGGATGCGTGCCAATGATATCCGCATCGGTGGCAACACCGGTTATGCCTCTACGATGATTGAGGGTCTGCTGGCGCGTGCCGCCGAGCAGGGCTACACCCCGGACAGCAACGTCTGCGCTACCGAAGTGCCCAAGGGTCGTCCCTATCCGCACATGAGCCTGAAAAACGCCATGGATCTGGGCGTGCAGCACCTCTGTGCCTGCGTCAAGATCGATGACACCCTGACCGGTATCGAGGAAGGCCTCAACGCCGGCATGTGGACCATCGGCGTCGCCGTCAGCGGCAACGAAGTGGGTATGAGCCTGGAAGACTGGCAGGCGCTGAGCGAAGCGGAGCAGGACATCCGTCGTGCTGCTGCCTACCAGCGTATGACCGGCAGCGGTGCCCATTACGTCATCGATAGCATCGCCGATGTGATTCCCTGTCTGGAAGATATCTCGGCACGCCTGTCCGTCGGCGAGAAGCCGTGACACCCACGGCGATCGGTTTGATCCTGGTTTCAGCCCTGATGCATGCGGGCTGGAACCTGATCGGCAAGCGCACCGCTCAGACGGTGCGTTTTTATGCCTGGGCCATGGGGCTGGGCATGCTGGTGTTCAGCCCTCTGCTGATGCGCAGCTGGTCGAGTGTCGTAGCCTTGCCCGCCGATTTCTGGTGGCTGCTGCTGGCTTCGGGGTTGTGTCAGACCCTCTACATGAGCGGCTTGGCTAAGGCCTATGGTCAGGGCAATCTGAATATCGTCTACCCACTGGCGCGGGCGTTGCCGGTAGTGATCGTGCCGCTGCTGGTGCTGGTCAGCTATGGCCAGAGCCAACTGAATACTCAGGATCTGCTGGGTATGGGGCTGATCATGCTCGGTTCGCTGGCCTTGCCGCTGGTGCGCTGGCGGGACTGGCACTGGCGGGACTACTGTACCCCGGCCATCGGCTGGGTAGTGCTGGCGGCCTGCGCCACGGCCGGTTATTCGGTGCTCGACAGCGCTGCAATCCAGATCATGAAGCAGCAGGGAATGGATGCCTTTACCGCGGGCAGCAGTTTTGTCGTGCTGCAGGCGGCGGCCTGCCTGTTGTGGATGCTGCCGCTGATCCGCTGGGGCTTTGGTGAATCGCTCAGGGCCGTGCCGGACTTCGGCTGGACACTGCTGGCAGGCAGTTTCATCATCGGTACCTACCTGCTGATCCTGGTCAGCATGTCGATGGTGAGCGAAGTCAGCTACGTGGTGGCGCTGCGCCAGGTCAGTATTCCGCTGGGGGTGTTGATCGGTATGTTCTGGCTGAGGGAGTCGGTCAGCCTGCCAAGGTTGCAGGGCTTGAGTATCATGTTACTGGGGCTGGTGCTGGTATCGTTGTGAGTGCGCTTTAGTATCACTTACTGGCATGAGTTTCTGATTGAGTGTTGGTTGTCAGTGGAGGTCATATACTGATGGATATGCCCAGGACCTTTCCGGCATCACGCGATACGCGTCAAGCCGCCAAGGTCTCCTACCCGCTGTTTGATATCCTCTTTCTGATCGTCACCGCTGTCATCGCGGGCTGCAAAGGCTGACAGCACAGGGTCGGACTGACTATCCTCGACCTAAAAGGCGACTACCTGCTGGCTGTCAAGGGTAACCAACAGACGCTAAACCAGGCGATCCGCTCAGCTTTCAGCCCGGACGGCGATTCTGGACATCGTCAGGTAACAATCTGGCCACACTGCGCCATGTCGCCCTCAATCAGTTACGCCGGGAAAAGACAAAGAAAGCCAGCATCCGTCGGAAACCACGCAGGCTGCCATGAACATCAGCTATCTGGAGAAGGTGATATATGCTTAAAAATGTTCACGCTCTCACCCTGGGTAGTTTCATGGTTTTAATATGCTAAGATCTCTGCGTTAACGGCTTACAGAGCTCGATCAACTCAAGGAATGAGTGATGACCAAAGTCAAGCGGACGTACACGCTGCATGAGCGTGAATTACCTTATATTTTATCGCCTGCCAATGCTATTCGCGCCCTTAAACTGGAATACGGCCGCTGTAGACGCACCGTGACATCACCTGCTCCGTCCCAGGAAAGATTCAGAACTGGTACTTTCGATATTCCAATTGTCAGCAGTCATGACATTCAATCAGGAAAGGTTGTGGCACTTGGGTTTCATCCTCAACACTACGTTGTCGATAGTCATGGCAAAGTTCGTTCCGCATTGCCTCACCAGCTGGAGATAAGGGCTCGAAAGCTCTTGGGGCAACAACGCAGTGAAGTAGTGTTCCAAAGCGATGCTGCTTTAGCGGAAGTGCAGGAGTTAATGAAAGACCCCTACCCCGTTTCGGTTACTCCCGCTCCTTCTCCCACCCATACATCACAGGGCCCTCTTCCGGTTAAGAATAAACTGCCTGAAACCCAGGAAGAACGAGAGGGCCTTTTAAATGATATTGGTGATACAGCGGGCGCTGGCGCACTTATTCTGGCTGGAGGTATAGCCGACCGGCTTGGTTTTGACGAAGTGGCTGACAATGCATTTGGTGCTGCCACCGATCTCCTTGAGAAACCCGGCAGTTCAGGAGCAAAAGAGGAAGCTGTTGCAGTTCTCGGTACGACTCTGGGCGCAGCCAAAACTGTTGGCGATACTTTAATCGGTGGTGCCCAGTTAGCCGGAATGGCGGCACAGGAAACAGCTTACGATTTGCTAGGCGGCGAACAGGGCTTAGGCAGTCATATCGATTCCCTGCAAGGTAATCACGAAAACATTGAGCAGATAAAGGCCAGCGCAGGTGAGGCCGTGAAAGCCTTTGCTCAAGATATCCCCGGAAGCCTCAACAAGGGCATTGAGGCCGCAGAAGCAGCCGTGGATAACGTCCGCAGCAACGTTGATTCTGTAGCCAATACCGAGAGCAACGTAGAACGTCTATTCGCTTCATCCAAAGTAGGTGAAACGACAGCAGACACAGCACTTGCGCTGACTGGAGCGGGAGGCCTAGTAAGGGGCGGAATAAAAACAGCCACGAAGAATGTTGGAGCTGTTACGGATGGTGGGACTGCTGGTAGGATGAAACAGCTGGATATTAGTCCATCTCTTCGAGAAACCGGTGCAAGGCGTGTTCTAGATCCCGTTTCTTTGGAAGCATGGGATGCTGTTGAAGGAAAATATGACCTTATTAGAGCAAATAATTACGACACTTCGAAAATTGCAGAAAACATAGGCTGGCCTGAGTTTAGAGTGGCCAATATTAAGGATCATGTATTCTTTAAAGAACATCGCCTGGACTCAGGGCTGAAAAGGTTCGATGCGGATCCCGACATATACAATGCCTGGAATAGGCTTGAGAAGGGAGACTTTGTAGAAGCAGATCTAAACTTGCTTAGGCATGAAATTTTTGAATCTAAGTTCGAAGGTATTTTTAAGACAGATTATAGAACCGCTCATAATAAAACTATAGATTCTGGTAGAATTTGGAATCCGGAGTAAACATGGCATTTTACATTAGAATTGAGAAAATAGAAGAAAACAGCCTTTTAGCTACTTATAAGTTTACAAGTGGCCATGAAGCATCAGGTACATTTTCTTTAAATAAAAAAACTGGCCGCGTAACTTTGATCAAAGAAATGCCTGACGACAGTAATCAAAATATTTATAGACGAGCATCAATAAAAATACTTCGAGAATGGAGAAATGGAATATTGCCAGAAATTACTGAATGGGCGTCATAGCCCACAATAAAAAAGATTATATCAAGTCAGCCGTAGTAAAAAATATGTGATACTCAGCGCAGAAGACTTTGCACAGAGTATGCGCAGCCACTGGGATGTTGAAAATCGCTTGCACTGGGTACTCGATGTTGCGTTTCGAGAAGATGCCTGCAAAATCAACTGAGGTCACAGTGCCAATAACCTGGCGACGCTACGTCATGCTGCCGCTAACCAACTGCGGCGTGAAACCACCAAAAAGGCCGGTATTCGGCGCAAATAGCGGGTGGCTGCCATGGACATTGAGTACATGGAGAGGGTGATACATGCTTAAAAAATGTTCACGCTCTCGCCCTGGGAAGAACAAGAGGGCCTTTTAAATGATATTGGTGATACAGCGGGCGCTGGCGCACTTATTCTGGCTGGAGGTATAGCTGACCGCCTTGGTTTTGACGAAGTGGCTGACAATGCATTTGGTGCTGCCACCGATCTCCTTGAGAACCCCGGCAGTTCAGGAGCAAAAGAGGAAGCTGTTGCAGTGCTCGGTACGACCCTGGGCGCAGCCAAAACTGTTGGCGATACCTTAATCGGTGGTGCCCAGTTAGCCGGAATGGCGGCACAGGAAACAGCTTACGATTTGCTAGGCGGCGAACAGGGCTTAGGCAGTCATATCGATTCCCTGCAAAGTAATCACGAAAACATTGAGCAGATAAAGGCCAGCGCAGGTGAGGCTGTGAAAGCCTTTGCTCAAGATATCCCCGGAAGCCTGAGCAAGGGCATTGAGGCCGCAGACGCTGCCGTGGATAACGTCCTTAGTAACGTTGATTCTGTAGCCAATACCGAGAGCAACGTAGAACGTCTATTCGCTTCATCCAAAGTAGGTGAAACGACAGCAGACACAGCACTTGCGCTGACTGGAGCGGGAGGACTAGTAAGGGGCGGAATAAAAACAGCCACGAAGAATGTTGGAGTTGTTACGGATGGCGTGACTGCTGGTAGGATGCAGCTTGGAAGTGTTGTTCCTAACAGTGCTCAGTTAAGTCCTGGCGAAGCATTTAGACAAAAATATAGCTGTCACGTCCCGTATGGTTATAAGGGCGTTTGTTAAAAAGCTCTGGGTGGGTTTTGTACCACTCCTTCATCGCCATAATGGGTGGCCTGGACTTCAGCGCGGACTGCGGCAGTTGATGATTATATAAATGCACATAGCGTAGCAGGGTTTGCTCAAGATCTTCACGGCTATCGAAGTGGTGGGTCTTAAGCACATCGGCTATACGTCCGTTGAAACGCTCCACCATGCCATTGGTTTGGGGTGTTCTGGGCTTGGTCAGGCGGTGCTCAATCCCCAAGTCAGCGCAGAGGCGGTCGAACTCATGATTCCCACTGGGATCACGGGCCTTTGAGTGGAACAGACGGTCGGTAAATTCCTTGCCGTTGTCCGTCAGGATATGCGTAATCTTGATAGGTGTGGCCTGCTGAAGGCTGTCCAGGAAGCGCCGAGCCGTCGCGGCCGTTTTGTTCGGATGGATCTGCACAAAGACCCAGCGGGTGGCACGATCAATGGCCACAAACAGGTATCGACGCTTGGTCTCATCCGCCATTTGCGGCAAGTACTTGACGTCGATATGGAAGAATCCGGGCTGATAGGCCTTGAACGTCTTGGGGGCCGGTTTAGGCGCCTTGGGCTTGAGATCATTCAGGTTACTGACCCCGTGGCGGCGCAGACAGCGGTCCAGACCAGAACGGGATACCTTGTCGCAGAGGAAGGCTTTGACGACTGCCAACAGGTCATCCAGAGACAGCAACAGCTGTTTGCGCAGATAGACGACGATCGCCTCCTGAGCCGGTGTCAGGTGCGTCTGCAGTCGATGCGGTGTGTGCGAGCGGTCTTCCGTGCTGGAGCGGCTGCGCCACTTGCGGACGGTTGCCTCGCTGATGCCATACTGCCGGGCCAGTTCGCGGACAGGCTTGGTACTGGCTGCCAGTTCTTCACGAATGGCAGGGGTGGTGCGTGCCCGTTTATGCAAAGATACCATCATGTCGGCTGATCCCCCTGTGCTTGCTGGATGAACTGCTCAATGGCGCGCTGCATGACGTCACGAGCAATGAACCAAGGATAACGCTTTTTGCTTATGTGATCATCCGGGATGCGACATATGTCACGTCCCGTATGGTTATAAGGGCGCTTGTTAAAAAGCGCTGGGTGGGTTTTGTACCACTCCTTCATCGCCATAATGGGTGGCCTGGACTTCAGCGCGGACTGCGGCAGTTGATGATTATATAAATGGGCACCTCGAAAAACCTCCCTCACAGCACCGGTAGCCCTGTGATAGCATCGAATGACCATCAACATCGATCTGAACCGTCAGTACCATGAAGAAGCGTAGCGCCATCAAAAACGACCTCTTTGCCAGCGAACATCACCGTGAAAAGATCGACCGCATCGGCGATCCCTTGGTTGAGATTGAGCAGCACATCAACTTCTCCGCACTGGCCGCTGAAGTTGACTGCATCGCGCCTCGCATCGAAAGCAGCCAGGGTGGACGGCCGCCGTACCCGACTGAAACCATGGTTCGCATTCTGGTACTCAAGCGCCTCTACAACCTGTCGGATGAGCAGATGGAGTATCAGTTGCTGGACCGTATGAGTTATCAACGCTTCTGCGGGCTGACCCAGGCAATCAACATTCCGGACCGCACGACGATTTGGCACTTTGAGAACCGAATTGGTGAAGCCGGTGCTCAGGCCCTGTTCGATGGTGTGTCTACGCAACTGTACAAGCAGGGCTTCATCGTCCGTGGCGGTCAGATCATTGATGCCACCTTGGTAGCCGCTCCCAAGCAACATAACCGGCGAAGTGACAAGGAACTGCTGGACCAGAAGGCCATGCCAGCCGACTGGAAACCTGCCAAACGTCGACAGAAGGACACGGATGCCAGCTGGACCAAGAAACACGGCAAACATTACTTTGGTTACAAGCTGTCGATCAATGTTGATGCCAAGTACAAGGTCATCAGGCGCTTTCAGTGCGATACCGCCAAAGTGTATGACAGTCAGCATTTCGATGCCGTCGTTGATCGGCATAACACCAGCCGGGATGTCTATGCGGATCGCGGTTACCCATCGACTGAACGGGAAGCCTGGCTCAAAACCCACGGTTATCGCAACCAGATCCAGCGAAAAGGGCATCGTCACAAACCGTTATCGCCATGCCAACAGCGACGCAACAAACGAATTGCCACAACCCGTGCGCGCGTTGAGCATGTGTTCGCCAGCATCAATCAGATGGGAGGCAAGTTGGTCCGTACAGTAGGCCAAGCGCGGGCCAACTTTGCGATGACCATGATGGCCACCTGCTACAACCTGAAGCGGTTGGTGTACTTCCAGCGCGCTGGGATGACCGCGTTTTGAGTCGTTGGCGGCGCCTCAGTGTGCCAGGAGGGCACATTGAGATCCCGCCAATACCAGGGTTAGTGCCCCGAAAATCCGTATGAAATTGAGTCGATAACCGATGTTGCCGGCTGCTGAACCTTCAGCCGGCTGTGTAGCTGGGTTTTTCGAGGTCCCCCATTATCTGACGCTGTACTTCCCAGAAGCCGAGCAGTTTCTTCATACGTCCCGGGCTGAGTGGTTCTGCCAGTTTTTGCTCAAATTCCCGACACCTCTCACGGTTACGAACATGCGCAAGTCCACCTTTGTCAAACGAGCTTGGCAGCTCATCGGGCGTAAGCAGTTCAAACAGCAGTTTCTTGAGCACCTTTACGAACTTGCTCAACGATCGATTGCGCTTCCAGTTGCGCCTGGTAGTCGTGCAATCGATACATTCAGACTGCAACTACATCGCTATCTTGACCTCTCGACAGCGCTTAGAACTCGAACGCTTGGCTGAGGAGTATCTCCAGGAGCGGGAAGACTACCGTCATTTGCGGACGTTACCGGGTGTCGGCCCCATCATCGCCTTGATGATTATTGCCGAAAGCGGTGATCTCAGGCGTTTTCCACATTATCGCCAGTATCTCAGCTATTGTGGCTTCAATCTGTCGGCGGCCCAAAGTGGTCAATCCCATAGTGGATACCGGCTATCAAAACGCGGTAATGTCCGGTTACGCTACGCCTATTGGTTAGCAGCTACTTGTGCCATCCGGATGCGGGAGAATAGCTTTCGCTATAAATATGAGCGCTACATTCGACAGAACGGAGACAGCCCGGATCGTCGCCGTAAGGCCTTTACTGCAGTAGCAGTAAAGATGGCCAGGGTGGCTCATGCGATTGTAAAACAGGATGTCGATTACCACGGTTATCACGAGTTAAGCCATGGGACGTAACTCAATCGGGCCGTAAAGGCGCATTGCGACCTCATAGATAATGCTCAACGTCCATGGCTTCCTGAATGCTGTGTTAAGTCCTGTAGGGCCAGCTGTGTTGGACCCGTGTATATCATGGTGAGCAAATCCTGACGCCGAGGATGAGCATTACAACTAGTGGAATGATTGGCCGCCGAATAGGCAGCGGCGGTGCTAGCTTATAGTCGAAAATGGTTGACTAGATCGGTAGTCCGTTGTCCGTCAAGATATGCGTGATCTTGATAGGTGTGGCCTGTTGGAGGCTATCCAGGAAACGCCGAGCCGTCGCGGCCGTTTTGTTCGGATGGATCTGCACAAAGACCCAGCGGGTGGCACGATCAATGGCCACAAACAGGTAGCGACGTTTGGTCTCATCCGCCATTTGCGGCAAGTACTTGACGTCGATATGGAAGAAGCCGGGCTGATAGGCCTTGAACGTCTTGGGGGCCGGTTTAGGCGCCTTTGGCTTGAGGTCATTCAGGTTACTGACCCCGTGGCGGCGCAGGCAGCGGTCCAGACCAGAACGGGATACCTTGTCGCAGAGGAACGCTTTGACGACTGCCAACAGATCATCCAGAGACAGCAACAGCTGTTTGCGCAGATAGACGACGATCGTCTCCTGAGCCGGTGTCAGGTGCGTTTGCAGTCGATGCGGTGTGTGCGAGCGGTCTTCCGTACTGGAGCGGCTGCGCCACTTGCGGACGGTTGCCTCGCTGATGCCATACTGCCGGGCCAGTTCGCGGACAGGCTTGGTACTTGCTGCCAGTTCTTCACGAATGGCAGGGGTGGTGCGTGCCCGTTTATGCAAAGATACCATCATGTCGGCTGATCTCCCTGTGCTTGCTGGATGAACTGCTCAATGGCGCGCTGCATGACGTCACGAGCAACGAACCAAGGATAACGCTTTTGGCTTATATGATCATCCGGGATGCGAAATCTGTCTTTATACCGCCGATCACGGCGACATCTGTCTCTTGGCCTGCGGCACACACGTGTAGCCGAACCGTGAGCGTTCACGGGGGGCGCCGGCCTTTTCCTGGAATCTCATTCCTGCTTCGTGCTGGTGCGATTTGCTGGTGCGATGCGTGGCCAGCGTTAGTGACGCAGGATCAGGCTTGCCCGGCCAGACGCCGGGACAGCTGCTGCACCATCGGCCCGAACACGAACGAAATCACACCGGCGGCCGGCCAGGCCATGCTAAACGCACGCATCCATTGGGCAAAGTAGATGTCCGTGAAGCCCAGGTTCAGCCAGGTCACGTAACCGGTCATGAAAAAGCTGAGGACAAATGACATCAGGAGAGTAAACCAGAGTCGTTGCTTCATATCGGGCCCTTGTGTATTGGAATGAGCCGTGAGTGTATATAGTTGCTAATTTTTTCTATATGTCCTCGTGTGTAATCTTAAATTTCATATATGAAACCATCATTTGACGATCTGGCCCTGTTCATTCTGGTGGCTCGCAAGCGCAGCCTGGCTGCTGCTGCCGAGTATCTGCAATTGCCACCGGCAACCGTAACCCGACGCCTGAAGCGTCTTGAGAGCGAGTTGGGGTATCAACTGGTGCGTCGTTCGGCACGTCACTTCAGTCTCACCAGCGAAGGGGAGGTCTGTTATCAGCATTACGCGGCACTGATTGATGAGCTTGAACAGGCCAGTGCCCGGTTGAGCCGAGATAATCAGGAGATGAGTGGACTGCTGCGGGTATCGGCACCGACCAACCTTGCCACCGGTGTGCTGAGGCCCATGTGGACCGCTTTCATGCGTCAGTATCCACAGGTACGGCTGGAGCTTATGGTGAGTAACCGTACTGAAGACATGCTCGACAAGCGGATCGATATCGCACTCCGAATTGGCCCGCAGGCGGACTCAGGTCTGTATCAGAAAAAACTTGGCTGGGTGGGCACTCACCTGGTGGCGGCTCCCGAATATCTGCGCCGTGCCGGCATACCTGAAACTCTGGAGCAGTTGCAGCAGCACCAGACATTGGCGTTCAAGCATCTCTCACCCTGGCGCTTGCAGCATGTCAATGGTGGGCGACAGGTGGATTTGCATCTGACCCCGGCTGCCTGGGTGGATGATCTGGCGCTGGTGCGTCAGTTCGCGTGTGATGGTCTGGGTATCGCACTGTTGCCCGATAGCGAGATTCAGCAACCGCTGCAGGCCGGATTGCTAAAGATTATTTTGCCCGAATGGTGGGGCCCGCGTCGCGACATCTTTGCCGTTTGGCCCGATGGCCGATTGCTCAGCGTCCGTGCTCGCTGCCTGAGGGATTTCATGCAGGATTACATTGGCCGTGAGCGTGTTCTACAGGGGGAGATGAGCTGATTTCATACAATCGTAATTCAATTTTACGAAACTATACTTAGCCGTAGTTGAGCCCCGCGACACCCAGGTGTCACGCCCGAATTCAATAATGCCTACCCATTGAAGCACTGATCCAGCGGCCTCCGGCAATCCGGACCCGATCGTGGTCGAGTGCCTTTTGCAATCGGTTAATACAGCTAAGGCTAATTTGAATGTGGGCTTTTCATAATCCGGTCAGGATCCAATTTGGTGCGGGCGTGCTGGAAACGCTGGCGGACTCGCTGCAGGGGCGTCCCTATGCGCTGGTCACCTACAATGATCCCGTATTTCAGCAGTTGTCCGAGCGTGTTGTCGCGCTGGCAGGTCAACCGGCGCTGGTGATCGACAATATTCAACCCAATCCCGACTTCGCTGAACTGGAAGTGTCCTGTGCGCGCTGGATGTCAGTGGAGCAACCGCCTGAGGTGATTGTGGCGCTGGGTGGCGGTTCGGTTATCGACACCGCCAAGGTACTGGCGGCAGCAGATGGCAACTTCCATCGGGTGCGCCGTTTCCTGCAGCAGGGTACCGGCCGCGAAGAACTGGCCGGGGTGCCGATCATTGCCGTGCCGACCACCGCCGGCACCGGCAGTGAAGTGACCTGCTGGGCCACGGTCTGGCACAGCGAGGCCGAGCGTAAATACTCGCTGGCATTGCCCGCACTTTACCCTGAAGTGGCGCTGGTTGACCCGGAGCTGACGCTGGAGCTGCCTCTGTCACTGACCGTGAGCACGGCGCTGGATGCATTCAGTCATGCGCTGGAAAGTCTCTGGAACGTGAACCGCAACCCGATTTCAAGTGCGGCTGCGGTCAGTGCCGCACGCGAAATCCTCGACTGGTTGCCGGCACTGGTGGCAGAACCCCAGAACCTGATGCTGCGCAGCCGAATTGCCCGGGCCGCACTGATGGCGGGCGTGGCCTTCTCCAACACAAAAACAGCGATTGCGCACAACATCTCCTATCCGATCACGCTGCGACACGGCACGGCACATGGCGAAGCCTGCTCGTTCACGCTGCCCACCATTTTGCGTGCGGTGACTGGGGAGAGTGCCGAACTGGATGCGCTGCTGGCGCAGATTTTCGGCACCCCGATTGAGGCCGGTATCGAACAGCTGGAGCAGATGCTGCACCGGCTGGGCGTGTCGACCGCCTATCAGGATTACGGCATCAGCGACCGGGAGTGGCACGAGATTGTTGACGCTGCCTTCGCGGGTGAACGTGGCGCCAACTTCATTGGCGACAAGGAGCGCTTTCTGGCGGTCAGCAACAACACCCAACGCACCAACACCAAACTTTCCAACACAAAAACCAGGGCATCCGCCCACAACCCAATGTGAATCGACCCGAGGTCTGATCATGAACAAGCAACTGCGTACCCGGCTGAGCAAGGGCTGCAAGTCCCTGCAACGCCATGCCACCACCCTGGCCATGACGGCAGCCGCCGTTATGGGAAGCACTCAGCTGCAAGCGGCGGAGTGCGAAAACCCCGATACCCTGAGATTCTCGATGATCCCGAGCGAGGAGAGCGTGCAGGAACTGACCCTGTACAAGCCGGTCATCGATTACCTGTCTGAAATCACTGGCAAGGAGATCGAATTCTACATGCCGACCTCTTATGCGTCGGTGATGGAAGCGATGATCGGCGGTTGGGTCGACATCAGCGTGCAGGGCGCCAACTCATACGTGATCGCTCACGAAAAGGATCCGTCCATACAGGTGTTCGCTACCTATGCCAAGCGTCCGGGTCACCTGCAGCCGGAAGGCCCGGGCTACGAAGCGGTGCTGATCAGCCGCAAGGGCGGCAAGTTCAATACCCTCGAGTCGCTGGACAACTCCGTGCTGGGTCTGGGTGATCCGGCCAGCACCTCCGGCAACCTGGTGCCGCGTGTGGCGTTCACCAAGGTGATTGGCGAAAAGCTGGATGATCACTTCTCCAAGGTGGTCTATACCGGCGGTCATGACCTGACCACCATGGCGGTTTACGAAGGCAAGGTCGATGCCGGCTTCGTGGCCAGCCACCGTTTCGACAACGTGGTCGATCGCGGCATGGTCAAGCTGGAAGACTTCAACGTACTCTGGCGCTCTCCACCCATCCCGCAGGACCCGTTCACCTATCGTGGCGCACTCTGTGACGACCTGAAAGAGAAGATCCGTCACACCTTCCTCACGCTGCACGAAAAGCCCGAGATGAAGCAGTTCCTAGATAACGTGAACTCCAACCGCTTCGTTGCCATGACCGATGCCGACTACGACATCGTGCGTGAACTGCGCGAAGCACGAAAAAAAGCCCAGCAGTAATAGCCGAGACCGGAGCTGCGGGGCGGCTCCGGTCCGGTCGTTAGAACAATGAAAGCGAGAACCGCATGTCCATTCTCCAAGTGCAGAACCTGAAAGCCCGCTATGCCCAGACCGGCGACGATATCCTCAAGGGGATCAGCTTCAATGTGGCGGAAGGGGATTTCTACGCCATCATCGGCCCCAGCGGGGCGGGCAAATCCACTCTGATCCGTTGCATCAACCGGCTGGTCGAGCCCAGCGAGGGCAGTGTCTCTCTGTTCGGTCAGGAGCTGACTACACTGTCGGCCCGTGAGCTGCGCAAGACCCGTCGCCATATCGGCATGATTTTCCAGGAGTTCAACCTGGTGAACCGGATGTCGGTGATGGACAACGTGCTGTCGGGCCGTCTCGGCTATGTCGGTACCACAAGAAGCCTGTTCAAGCTGTTCCCGCGCAGCGATATCCAGCGCGCACTGGAGCTGCTGGACCGGGTGGGCCTGATCGACCATATCTACAAGCGTGCCGATCAGCTCAGCGGCGGCCAGCGACAGCGCGTCGGCATCGCCCGTGCCCTGATGCAGGACCCTCAGCTGCTGCTGCTCGACGAGCCGACGGCCAGCCTGGACCCGAAGATCTCCCGCGACGTAATGCAGCTGATCCGCGATACCGCGCGTGATCTGGGCATCCCGGTGCTGTGCAACATCCATGACGTGGCGCTGGCCAAGGAGTTCTGCAACCGCATTCTGGGGCTGCAGAGCGGCCGCATGATGTTCGATGGCAAGACCGCCGACCTGGCGGACAGCGACCTCGAACGCATCTATGAACTGGAAGTGCTCTGAGGACACCATGACCCATCTCGTTACTTTACAGGCCGAGCTGGAGCGCAGCCGGCGACGTCGCCAGTGGGTGCAGCTGCTCATGCTGGTGCTGGTGCTGGTCACGGTACTGGGCAGCATCCAGGTGATCATCATCGAAGACACCGACTGGGACCGCGTGGGCAGTTTCGGTCAGATCATGGAGTCGGTCGGGCGCTTCATGGCGCTGGACTGGAGCCTGATTCCGCATCTGGGTATCCCGATGCTGGAAACCTTTTTGATGGCTTGCCTGGGCACCATCCTGGGGCTGTTCTTTTCGTTGCCGGTGGCCTGGTTCGGCGCTCTCAACGTGACCCCGTCGAAACGTATTCTGTACCCCTTCGGGCGTTTTCTGATGACCCTGAGCCGCTCCATCCACGAGATGGTCTGGGCGCTGATCTTTGTCGCGGCCGTGGGGCTGGGGGCGCTGCCGGGTATTCTGGCCATTGCCATGCGTTCGGTAGGTTTCATCTCCAAGATCACCGCCGAGGCGATCGAGAACATCGATCCCAAGCCGGTGGAAGCGATTCGTGCGGTCGGCGGCAACAACTTTCAGGTCATGTATTACGGCATTCTGCCGCAGATCAAGACCGTGGTGCTGGGCACCATCATCTTCGAGTGGGACATCAATATCCGCCGCTCGGCGATCATGGGACTGGTCGGTGCCGGTGGTCTGGGCCTGACCTTCTTCCGCCAGATGGCGATGTACAACTACGGTGGCGTGACCGTGGTGATTCTGGCGATCCTGAGCCTGATTCTGCTCGGCGAAATCGTCTCCCACTACACCCGCAAGGCGATTGTCTAGGAGCCTGTCATGAATGCACACAACCCGATTCAGTCCAAGGCACCGGTACGCGAATGGAGCCGCTATCGTTTCCCGCGTGACCTGTTCCGCTTCGCCGCTCTGCTGGCCGGCCTGCTGGGGCTGATGTTCGCCATCGATTTTCTCGGCATCGACCTGTCCCGGTTGCTGACCCTGTTTGGTCGCGTCGGTGAGGTGTTGAGCGAGCGCTATTTCCCGCCGGATGTGGGCTACGTAATGCAGGGCGACTATCTGGCCTCGGTCTTGGAAACGGTGCAGATGGCCTACCTGGGCGCTTTGATCGGCATGCTGATTGCTGCGCCTCTGGCCTGGTTTGCCTCCTGGAACATCACCCTGTCACGCCGCGTGCTTTATCCGCTGGCGCGCCTGTTCATCATGGCCAGCCGTTCGGTGCACGAGATGATCTGGACCATCCTGTTCGTCACCGTGCTCGGCTTCGGCATGCTGCCCGGCGTCTGTGCGCTGGTGATGTTCTGCATCGGTTTCGCCGGCAAGCTGTTTGCCGAAGAGATCGAAGTGATCGACATGGGGCCGGTCGAGGCGATGCGCTCGGCCGGGGCCAACCCGCTGCAGACCTTCTGCTACGCTGTCTGGCCACAGATTCAGACCGCCTGGACCGGTATCGCCATCTATACCTGGGACGTGGCTTTCCGCGCTGCCACCGTGGTGGGCTTCTTCGGCGCCGGCGGCATGGGCTGGTACCTGAAGCGCAATGTGCAGCAGCTGGAAACCGAGCGTGTCGCCGCCATCCTGCTGTCGATCGTGGTGCTGGTGGTGATCTCCGAACTGATCTCAGCCTGGGCGCGTCACCGCCTGAACCGCAAGCGTGATGCCAACCGAATTGCAATTGAAGCCGAGGCGGCCTGAGCGCCGCCCCTGAGGAGAACAACTATGTCATCTGTAGAAGCGGTCATTTTCGACTGGGCCGGTACCACCGTGGATTTCGGCTCCTTCGCGCCGACCACCATCTTTGTCGAAGCCTTCCGCAAGGCCTACGATTTCGACATCAGCCTGGAAGAGGCGCGGGGCCCCATGGGTATGGGCAAGTGGGATCATATTCGCGCCCTGGGTGATGATCCCACCATTTCGGCTCGCTGGCAGGCGCAGTTCGGCCGCGCCATGAGCGACGAGGATGTGGACCTGATCTATGACACATTCATGCCGCTGCAGATCGCCAAGGTGGGTGAACATGCCGACCTGATTCCGGGGACACTGGAAACGATCGCCTGGTTACGCGAGCAGGGCATAAAGATCGGTTCCTGCTCCGGCTATCCGCGCCCGGTGATGGAGGTGCTTCAGCAGGCCGCCTCTGGACGGGGTTACACACCCGATTGTGTGATCGCCACCGGTGATCTGAAGGCGGGCAGCCGTCCGGGTCCCTGGATGGCGTTGCAGAATGTGCAGGAGCTGGGTGCCAAGGCGGTGTCCCGCTGTATCAAGGTGGATGATTCCGCGCCGGGTATCTACGAAGGCCATAACGCCGGCATGTGGACCGTAGGCCTGAGCCTGTCCGGTAATGAGTCCGGTCTGACGCTGGAGGAGTTTCTGGCAGCGGATGACGCTGCCAAGGCTGACGCCCGTCGCAAGGCGTCGGTGAATCTGGAAAAGGCTGGCGCGCACTACATCATCGACACCATTGCCGACCTGCCGGCGGTGGTGGAAGCGATCCAGCTGCGCATCGCCAACGGCGAGCGCCCGTAAAACCGCATACACTAATAAGCCGCTGGAAATTAACTTTCCAGCGGCTGCCTCACTACCCCGATTAATGCCTGTGTCAGCGGTGCCGACACCCGATCATTGCGCACCACCAGACTGCTGCGTGCGGTCAGTCCTTCACCGACAATGCGCCGCGTGACGATGTTGTCGTGCGGTACATGCTCGTCATCAGCCACCACCGAAATGCCCAGCCCCTGTGCGACCGCTTCCCGGATCGACTCGCGACTGCCCAGTTCATACACCACGTTGATGCTGACGCCTTCCCGTGCCACCGCCTGTTCGAACAGCTGGCGGGTCAGCGAACCCGGTTCACGGCGGATGACGCTCTGGTTTTCGAAGTCATGCAGGTACAGTCGCTCGCGCTGGGCCAGCGGATGGCCCGCAGGCAGGATGGCGACCAGCTCATACTCGTAGAAAAAGAACGCCTGCTGGCCGGGAGTGTTGCCCTCGGGCACATAGAAACCGGCATCCACCTCACCGCGAGTAATCATCTGCCCGACCAGTTCGGACGCGGCAAAGCTCACCTTGACGCGGATATTGGGGTAGAGCGAGTTGAAGTGCTTGATCAGCAGGGAGACCCGGTAGGGCGATACGGCCGCGATATGAATCTCGCCGGTTTCCACCTTGCTGTGAGCCAGCAGCAGGAACTCCGCTTCCCGCAGGCTGTTGAGGCAGCTGCGAAACCGGGGCAGCAGCGCCAGACCCAGATCGGTCAGCCGGTTGTTGCCGCGCTGGCGCAAGAACAGCTTGGCGTTGTAGCTTTCCTCGATGCTGGCGATCCGGTTCACCAGTGTCGGCTGGGCGATGTCGAGATACTGGGCCGCGTCCTTGAAGCTCTTGTACTGCGCCAGGGCGCAGAAAGCCTCGATCTGGGCCAGGGAAAGGTTGGTTCTGGGCATGGAAACAGGGATGTGGATGGGTGAACCGCAGATGATACAGCGGGATGGTGAAAATTAGGTGTCAGGAGTGCTTCAGGTCTTCGAGAGAGGAAACAAAAAAACCGGCCCCAATGGGGCCGGCGGTAACTTGAACGCCGCAGGCCCGAAGGGGTAGGCCTGAGGCGTCGTTCCGGTTCTTAGAACTTCACGCGCATACCAGCCAGGTAGCCCATGTCTGTGTTGTCCTGATCAGTGTCAGCGATTTCAGCAAACAGGCTGACATTCTTCTGAGTCGGGAATTTGTAAGTTACGTTCGCGTACCACTCAGTGTAGTCTTCTACGTTCGCGTTATCGAAATCAGTGTCGACTACGCCGATAGCCATTTTTGTGGTTTCAGCAACAGCAAATACTGTAGCAATGTTGTACTGATCGGCGATGTCATCAGTAGTGCTGTAATCAACGGCGAAAGTCGCGAAGCCAGCATCGTATGCGGCGCTCAGACCCCAAGTGTCGATGTCTTCAGCACCAATGGCAGGTGTAGCATTCTGGTAGGCAGCAGCCAGAGTCAGACCAGCAAATTTGGTAGACGCGAACAGGTCGAAGTATTCGCCGTTTTCGCTGGACTCACCTTCAGCGTCCATTTCATAGGATGCAGCGATGTAGGCATTTTCCAGCTCTACGTCCAGGCGGATGGTGTCGTCGCCGTCAGTGCCCATGGCATCGAAACGGTCTTCGTCAGATACCAGTTCGTAGGCTTCTTCGATACCGAATTCGTCAGATGCAAAGTTCTGCTTACCGAAGGAAACAGAAGTGTTACCGAAAGCCAGGCCGACATAGGCTTCTTCCAGGTCACTGCCATCCTGCTTGTCTTCAGCAGCATCCTTGAAACCGAAGTCAACACGACCGAAGGCTGTCATGTCGTTGCCCAGGTCATAGCTGACGTAGTTTTTGATCTCCAGGTCGTCGAACTCGATGTCGGCATGTTCATCGTTGCCCGCTTCCTTGCGGAACTGAACCTGCAGGTCACCGTTGATCTTGTAGGTCAGGCCCTTGCCTTCATAGATGGTAGCGGCGCTGGCAGAGCCGGCGGCAACAGATACTGCAACAGCCAGAAGAAGCTTTTTCATGTGCGAGACTCCAAGGTATTAAATAACGTAAGGGTGATATTTAGTGGCTGGTTTCTATCCAGCTCTTGAATTTATTCTTCGTTTCTGTGCTGGCCTGCTCATACCAGAATTGCAGCATCTTTCCGACCATTTTTTGATCAGGATGTGCGTTGCCCTCGGGCTGGTATGCAGGTGCACTATTTTGGAAGCTATGAGTTTCAACGGTAAGGGAACCCAATGCCGCATCGGCATTTGATCGGTTGAATGCTTTCAACTCTTTTTCGTAATCGCGATCAAGCTGAAAACCGGATTTTTCAAGTTTTCCAAAGGTGTATGAAATGCTGTTTCCCTGTGCGTCCAGCAGCTTCCAATTGCCTTTCCGGTTGAACGCTTTCAGTTCGTATTGGCTTGAGATCTCCGGTGCCTGAACACTGATGGTTGTGTTGATGGCTTCGAAGGTCAGGACAAAAGTATCACTTTTTTCAATGATATAGTCGTCAGCTGACTCGACGATTTCGGCGGTGTACTCGGCCACGATCTGAGTCTTGCCGTTCTCGATGCGCAGTTCAGGCGTACCGGAGAAAAAGCTTTCTGACTCGATGGCCTTGCCGTTAATCGCAAGAATATCCACACCGCTTGCTGGGTTTATTTCTATATCAGCAAAGGAAAGCGACGGATAAAGTACGCAGGTAGCCAGTAGTGATGTCAGCGTTTTGTTCATTAGGTGCACCAAACATAAAGCGTGTTCTAAAAGTGTGGTGCATGTTATTTTTTAAATGTTACATATATGTTTATGTTGTATTAAGGTTGTGATTGTTTCCCTGTAACCGGTTTTAATCATTGATGCTGAAGTTGCCTCATCATCTTTCTGTCACCTTCCTGTTTTAGCGTGCCTCCTTTCATTCAAAACAGGATGTCCTCACCATGCCGTCTTTTGCCTCTCGTCTATCTGTACTGGCCCTGGCGATTGCCGCGACCGGTGCTCATGCAGACCAGTTCAACCGCATTGCCAGTTTCCCGGTCAGCCAGAACCTTTCCGCTGCCGACCTGCAGCAGGAAACCTCGGCCGAGATCATCACCGCAACGGCCGATGGCCAGATGCTGGTGTACTCGGACAGCCCGCGCGGTGGCCTGGGTTTTGTCGATATTCGTCAGGCGGACCAGCCGAAGCCGGCGGGTTTCCTGTCCCTGTCCGGTGAGCCGACATCGGTTGCGGCGTTGGGCAATCGGGTGGTGACGGCCGTGAATACATCCGGCAGTTATGTGGAGCCTGCCGGCTTCCTGGCGCTGGTCTCGCCGCAGCGCCAGGCGATCGAGAGCCGCTGTGACCTGGGCGGACAGCCGGACTCGGTGGCCGTGTCCAGGGACCGAAAATACGTCGCCGTGGCGATCGAGAACGAACGCGACGAAGACCTCAATGACGGGCAAATCCCTCAGCTGCCGGCCGGTGATCTGGTGATCGTGCCGCTCAAGGGTGACACGCTGGATTGCGCCAACCTAAAGCGTGTCGACCTGACCGGACTGGCCGAGACCGCACCGACCGACCCGGAACCGGAGTTCGTCGACTTCAACAGCCTGGGCGAGGTGGTGGTCTCCCTGCAGGAAAACAACCATCTGGTGATCGTCAATGCGGCCAGTGGCAAGGTGGTCAACCACTTCTCCGCCGGCAGCGTGGACCTGCAGCAGATCGATACCAAGAAGGATGGGGCACTTACCTTCACCGAAAGCCAGCAGGGCGTGAAGCGCGAGCCGGATGCGGTCAAATGGCTGGATGACGAACGTTTTGTCATCGCCAACGAAGGTGATTACCAGGGCGGCGCCCGTGGCTTCAGCATCTTCCACAAGGATGGTCGCCTGCTGTTTGAAGCGGGTGCGACTTTTGAACATGAAATCATCCGTGCCGGTCATTATCCCGACAAGCGTTCAGGCAAGAAGGGCGGCGAGCCGGAAGGGCTGGAAGTCGCCCGTTTTGGTGATGATACCTTCATCTTCGTGCTGTCCGAGCGCGGCTCTGTGGTCGGTGTTTACCGCGACACCGGTGCCGATCCGGAATTCGTTCAGCTGCTGCCGTCCGGCATTGCGCCGGAATCTGCCGTGGCCATCCCAGAGCGGGGCCTGCTGATCAGTGCCAACGAGAAAGACTTGATCGAAGATGGCGGAGCACGTGCACATGTGATGCTGTTCCGCCTGTCTGCCGATGAAGCGCAGTATCCGCAGCTGGTATCCGACAATGATGCCGCCGGCGCTCCGATCGGCTGGGGGGCTCTGTCGGGCCTGACCGCCGACCCGAAGCAGCCGGGCATTCTCTATGCCGTGAACGACAGCTTCTACAAGTCGCAGCCACGCATTTTCACCATCGATGCCAACCAGCAGCCGGCGAAAATCACTGCGGTGACCGAGATCACCCGCGACGGCAAGGTCGCTAAAAAGCTGGATCTGGAAGGCATCGTGGCCGATGGCAAGGGCGGCTTCTGGCTGGCCTCCGAGGGCAACGCCAAGAAAGAAGTGCCGCACGCCCTCTATTATGTGAATGCCGAGGGTGAGATCACCCGCACCGTTGCACTGCCGGAGGCTCTGATCCCCTATCAGACCCGCTTTGGCGCTGAAGGTATTGCCCTGGCGGGGGATACGCTGTGGGTGGCGATGCAGCGTCCCTGGGTCGATGATGCCGAACATCATGCCAAACTGCTGGCCTACAACCTGAAAACAGAAACCTGGGGGGCCGTGCACTACCCGCTGGAGCAGGCCGCCGAGGGCTGGGTCGGGCTGTCCGAACTTGAGTTGCACAATGACCACCTCTACGTGATCGAACGGGACAACCAGATTGGCGACAAGGCCGCGATCAAGCGGCTGTATAAAGTCGCGCTGTCCGACCTGGAACCCCAAGCGTTGGGACAGACGCTGCCGGTGGTCACCAAGACTTTGGTGCGCGATTTGATACCGGAACTGAAATCCCTCAACGGCTACGTGACTGACAAGGTGGAAGGCTTTGCCGTCGATGCCAAGGGCAACGGCTATCTGGTAACGGACAATGATGGCGTGGACGACAGCTCGGGCGAAACGCTTTGGCTGAAGCTGGGTCAGCTGTAAGCCGCAAGGCTTCAAGGCTGTACAGAAGGGCTGCCCGAAGGGGTGGCCCTTTTTGTGTGTCTGGATACAGCCGGTCCCTGGGGGCCGGAGGTGGAAGCGATGGCTGTTCGAAAATGACACAAAAAAAATGAAAAATACCACATTTGGCTTGTCGCCATTTTTCAACGCATTGGGCGAGGGCTGTTCAGGTTGGCGCAGCGGCTGTCATTTTGGGCCGGTTGGAGGCTGAGGGGGTAGAGGTTCGTCCAAATAATTGAAATCCAAAGTAATTGCAGGGCTTTGGCCGGCACTGCAGGTGTTGCGGCCCAAGACCGGATAGACCTTATGAACCTGAACGGGCTGTGCGAGGAGGCCAATAACGGTGCATCCGGTGCTGCCAATGGGCGCTGAAAGGCGATTTCGAACGCGTGTTTTTGGTGGTGCAGGATTAGTGTCGCTATTCAGGACACTGGTTGAATTTTGATCTCGGGTCCAGAATCACTCCCGCTTTAATTGTTCAATTTATGAACTGTAAAGGAGTGAAACATGAAACCGAGCAAGCGCGAGTCAGTCGCCGAGATCAAGCGTCATTTGTTCAAGTACAACCTGATCTCCATGGCGGCTACGTTGGTGATCGCCGTTTGCATCTATGCACTGGCAACAGGAGAGGGAGCTTCTATCCATTCCATCTTTGCGGATCAGTCGAACGTGTTCGATATTCTGATCGGCGCGGGTGTGGTGGAACTGCTTGTGATGGCCCGGATTACACGCTTGAACAAGTTGAAAAAGGGTGTGCGCACCCGCAGTCGACTGATGTCCCGCGCCTGATACCTTTCCTATTACGAGCGGCTGTGACACTATCTGTGCCCTCCAGCTGCTCGGAGTTCCTGTTTCATGATCGTTCGCAAGCGCCCCGGTGCTTTGGGGCTGATGCTGGCCTGGAAAGGCTCGGTTGTTCCCCACGTTCTGCCTCACATCATTTTTGCCGGTCTGTTTGCCTGTGCCGTAACCTGGGTGGCGCGTCACCATTACCTGGACGGCATCGTCGAATACACTCTGCTGCCGTTTACCCTGTTGGGCATCGCGCTGTCGATTTTGCTCAGTGTACGCACCACGGCCACCTACGATCGCTGGTGGGAAGCGCGCAAACAGTGGGGGCAGATGGTCTATGAAGTGCGCAGCTTGGCTCGTGCCAGTGGCATCTATCTGCAGCCGAATCAGCGCCGCCAGCTGATGCTGCGGGTGCTGGCGCATACCCACCTGCTGCGTGGTCAGTTGAGGCGAGAGGATGTGCGTCAGGACTTGCCGTCAGAGCTGCCGCCGGCGCTGGTGGACGCAGCGCTGAGCAAGCGCAACCCGGCCGAATTCATGCTGCAGCAGGCCGGGCAGCTGATCGCCGACGAATTGCAGGCCGGGCGGCTGGACACCATCGCGGCAGCGGCACTGGACAAGCATCTCTATGCCCTGAGCGGTGTTCAGGCCGCTTCCGAGCGTATTGCCCATACGCCCTTGCCCTTTGCCTATACGCTGTTGGCGCATCGTACCGCCTACATCTATTGCTACCTGCTGCCGTTCGGTCTGTTCGGCGTGGCGGGCTGGTTCACGCCGGTATTCACTGCCATCGTCGCCTACACCTTCTTTGGCCTTGATCGCCTGTCGGAACAGCTGGAATTCCCCTTTGGCCGCCATACCAACGACCTGCCGCTGGATGCGATCTGCCGTATCCACGAGGTTAGCGTCGCCGAGGCCTTGGGCGATCCGGCTCCCGAACTGCTGCAGCCGGTGAAGTTCCAGCTGCAATGAGTACGCCATCCTGCCCGCTGTGCGGTGCCCGAGCCCTGTACCCGATCCCGTGCAAGCAGCGCCTCTACCATCGCTGCGAACATTGTGGTCTGGTCCATCTGGAGCCGGCGCAGCGCCTGTCCGAGGCCGAGGAGAAGGCGATCTACGATGATCATGAAAACGAAATCGATGATCTCGGCTACCGCCGCTTCCTGTCCCGTGCCTTCGATGAGGTGCTCAAGCGCAAGCCGGCACCGGCCCAAGGGCTGGATTTTGGCTGCGGTCCGGGACCGGCACTGGTCGCGATGGCCCGCGAAGCCGGTTATGAGATGGCGCAGTACGACAAGTATTTTCATCCGGACGAGTCAGCGCTGGATAGAACGTACGACTTTATCACCAGCACCGAGGTGGTCGAGCACTTGGCCGATCCGCTGCCGATTCTGGACCGGCTCTGGTCGCTGCTGGCGCCGGGCGGCCTGCTGGTGCTGCAGACCAAGCGGGTGCTGGATGACGAGCGTTTCCGCAGTTGGCACTACCGTAACGACCCCACCCATATCACCTTCTTTGCCGAAGCCAGCTTCAACTGGCTGGGCCAGCGCTGGGGCTGCGTGCCCGAGTATCCGCACGGGGATGTGGTCTGCTTCAGCAAACCCTGATGCGGCGGCCGAGCTCAGCCGGAAGCTGAGGCCAGCTGCTGCATGATGTTCCTGAACAGCACCACTCGCTGCTGGGGGGTGGCGGTTTTCTTGCAGATCAGGGCTACCTCCAGCTCGTAATAGCGCCTTTCCGGCTGTATCCGGCGCAGTTGTTGCTGCTCGACCCAGGGCGCTGCAAACAGCTGGGGCAGAAAGCCGACGTAGCGGCCCGACAGGATCATGGCCAGTCGCGTTTCATAGAAATGTGCGGTGCCCTTGAAGCTCATGTCGCCCAGTTGCAGGCTGGCATTCGGGTGGGGTTTCAGCCCCGGGGCGATGGCGGTCATGCGGCTGATCTGTTCGTTCGTCAGCTCATGGTCGGGAATCGAGTACAGGGGACTGTCTGCACCGCAGTACAGGTGGCAGCACTCGGTATACAGGTGAGTATACTCCAGCCCCTCCAGTGCCCGGTGCGATGGGATAATGCCCAGGTCGGCCTCTTCATTGATCACCATCCGCTCGATTTCCGCCATGGAAGCGACTTCCGTATGCAGACTGATCTCGGGTGCCTTGTCATGGAAGCGCGCTATGGCCTCGGGCAGCCGGCAACGGGGATCCAGGCTGGTGCCATCGCTGACCAGAATGCGCAGGCTGCCGGCCGGCTGGTGGCTGAGTACATTGACCGAATCGCGGAACTGGTCAAGCGACCCCAGCAGCTCCAGTGCCATATCGTAAATGGTGCTGCCTTCCGGCGTTAACAGAAAGCCGCCACGTCCACGCCGACACAGCGTCAGGTTCAGTCGCTGCTCCAGCGTTGCAATGTGGGTGCTGATGGTGGAGCGGCTGATGTTCAGGGCGGTCTCGGCGGCGGAGAAGCCGCCCGACTCGACAACGGCCTTGAAAATTCTCAGCTGCTTGATTTCGAAATCGCCCACCTGTCCAAGGGTGTAACCGGTATTTTTCATGCCTGAAATTCTGAAAGCAAACGTTCAAAAGGCGCTATCTGAGCTGCCAGGGGCCATTGCTAGACTGGCCAGCAGGTCGAGCTTCGATGCGCACACATCCAATTGTGTCCGCCCACAGTCTACCACTCGTGGATCAAAAAGCTCGTGAGGCCTTGTGCGTTGATTTTGCAGAGAATAAGGATAAACGTGATGCAACAGACAATGCCGGACAACATCCGCGATTTAATGACCCGGCTGGGCATGGCGCCCGGTGCGACCTATCTGAATGGAGACTGGGCAGCCGCGACGCCCACACGGCAGCTGCAGGTGTGCAACCCGGCCGACGGAACCCGGCTGGCCCATGTGCCCGATCTCGATGTGGCTGCGGTTACCGAGACCCTGGAGAGGGCGCATGAGGCCTTTTGCCGCTGGCGCCTGACGACCGCCCGTGAACGGGCCGATCTGCTGCTGCGCTGGTACGACCTGATCATGCAGCATCAGGACGATTTGGCGATGCTGCTGACGCTTGAACAAGGCAAGCCGCTGAACGAATCGCGCGCCGAAATACTGTCAGGGGCCGCCTTTTTCCGGTGGTTTGCAGAAGAAGCCCGACGCACCTACGGCGAGAGCATACCTTCCTCGTCCGCATCGACCCGGCTGATGACGATCTACCAGCCCATCGGTGTCGTGGCCGCGATTACCCCCTGGAACTTCCCGATGTCCATGATCGCGCGCAAGGCGGCACCGGCCGTGGCTGCAGGCTGTTCGGTAGTGCTCAAGCCGGCCGAGGATACACCGTTGTCGGCGCTGGCCCTGGCTGCCCTGGCCGAACGTGCCGGGGTGCCGGCCGGCGTATTCAACGTGGTGACCACGGGGAACCCTAAAGCCATCGGTGAAGTGCTCTGCACCCATCCTCTGGTCAGAAAAGTGACCTTCACCGGTTCGACGGCGGTTGGCAAAACGATCTCGGGTCTGGCATCGCAAAGCATCAAGAAGGTATCGCTGGAGCTGGGCGGTAATGCTCCCTTTATCGTTTTTGCCGATGCGGATCTGGAGCTGGCGGTTGAAGGGGCCATCGCCACCAAGTATCGCAATGCGGGCCAGACCTGCATCTGCACCAATCGCATCTATGTCCAGGACGAAATTCATGAGGCTTTTGCCCAGCGCTACAGGCAGCGTGTCGAGCAGCTGAAAGTGGGCGGGGGGCATGACGAGGGGACCGAAGTCGGTCCCATGATCAACGGGGCCGCAGTTGGCAAGACGGAGTCCATCGTACGTCAGGCGTTGGCGGATGGCGCCGTGCTTGAAGTCGGTGGACAGCGCCTGGAATGTGGCGACAACTTTTACCAGCCGACTCTGCTGAGCCATGTCGATGACCGCATGGCGGTTGCCCGGGAGGAGATCTTCGGGCCGGTGGCGACGCTGTTCCGTTTTGGCGATGAGGATGAGGTCATCCGGCGAGCCAACGATACCGAATATGGCCTGGCGGCCTATCTCTATACCCGGGACCTGGGGCGGGCTTTCCGGGTATCCGAGGCGCTTGAGTACGGCATGGTCGGCATTAACGAAGGCATGATTTCCAACGAATCGGCCCCCTTTGGCGGGGTCAAGGCATCGGGACTGGGGCGTGAGGGGTCGCGGCATGGCATCGCCGAATACATGGAGATCAAGTACCTCTGTATTGGCGGAATCCAGTAGCCGCTCCGGTTTCACCGTATTAACCATGGGAGAATAACAATGAAAAGCACAGATCGTTCAGCCTTTTGGATGCCGTTTACGCCGAACCGGGCGTTCAAGGAAAATCCCCGTATCATCACCCGGGCGGAAGGCGTGTTCTGTTATACGGATGACGGCCGCCAGATTCTGGATGCAACCGCCGGACTCTGGTGTGTCAACGCGGGCCATGGGCGTACCGAAATAGCTGACGCCCTGAGGACACAGGTCGAAACGCTGGATTACACCTCGCCGTTCGGGTTCGGACACGAGATCGGGTTCGAGTTTGCCAACCGGTTGATCGAGTACACGCCGCCGGGACTGGATCGTGTGTTCTTTGCCAACTCGGGGTCCGAGGCGGTGGAAAGCGCCCTGAAGATAGCGCTGGCCTATCAGCACGCTCGGGGCCTGTCCGGCAAGTACAAGCTGATCGGCCGTGAAAAGGGCTACCATGGCGTCAACTTCGGCGGCATCTCGGTGGGCGGGCTGACGCCGAATCGCACCGGTTTCGGACCGCTGCTGCCGGTGGACCACTTGCCCCATACGCTGGACCTGCAGCGCAATGCCTTCAGCAAGGGGCTGCCCCGCCACGGGCTGGACCGGGCGGATGCGCTGAGTTCACTGATTGCCTTTCACGACCCCAAATCCATAGCGGCCGTCATCGTTGAGCCGGTCAGCGGTGCCGGTGGCGTCATCATGCCGCCGGAAGGCTACCTGCGCCGCCTGCGCGAGCTTTGCACCGAGCATGACATTCTGCTGATTTTCGATGAGGTGATCACCGGCTGGGGGCGTCTGGGGTCACCGTTTGCGGCACTGGAGTTCGACGTGGTGCCGGACATGATCGTATCGGCCAAGGGGCTGACCAACGGCATCGTGCCGATGGGTGCGGTATTCGTCAGCGATCGCATTCATGACACCATTATGGATGCCGCTCCGTCGGGCGCGGTGGAGCTGTATCACGGTTATACCTACTCGGGCTGTCCCGTTGCCTGTGCGGCGGGCTTGGCGACACTGGAAATCTACGAGCGCGAGCAGCTGCTGACCCGGGCCAGTGGTGAAATCGGCCGGTATTTCGAGCAACAGCTGCATACACTGGCCGACCATGACGCCGTGGTGGATGTCCGCAACTATGGCCTGATCGGCGCGGTCGAATTTGCCCAGCCGGCCGGAACCGCTGCGCCCATAGGTGCTGCGCTGCAGGCCCGCTGTTACGAGCAGGGGGTGATGGTCAGGGCGGTCGGCAATACGCTGGCATTCTCGCCACCGCTGACGTTCGAAACCGAGCATGTGGACAGGCTGGTTGAATGCCTGCACCGAATCGCAGACATGTGCTGATGACCAGAATGGCCCGGGTATTTCCCGGGCCATTTGCGTTCAGGCGGTCGCTCGGGCCGGGTGTTCAGTTCGATAACGGCGGAGGTTTACGTTCATAAAGTCGAATGTAACCGCTGCGTTACCTTTGTTAGCGTGTCCGGGTACCGATAGGCCCGGAGCGGCCATCCCGTTCAATAAGCAATAATAATCAGGGAGGGGTCATGTCAATTCATGGCATGTTGAAATCGGCTCGCATTCGAGTCGTCACGGCATTGATGCTGATGCTCGTTTCCATCTTGCCTGTTCAGGCACTTGCCGCCGAGCATGAATGGCGGTTCATCAACCTGTATTCACGCGGCACCGCTTTTGGTGACGTCTACCAGAGCCTGGCCGACGACATCGAGGCCATGTCCGGGGGCCGGATCAGCGTGAAAATGATGTATGCCGGCGAGGGCGTGGCCGCAACCGGTATTTTCGAGGCGGTTCGTTCCGGGCTGATCACCATGGGAGCCCACTTCCAGCCCATGAATGCCGGTCAGATGCCGCCCGGTATTGTCGAGGTCGGCCTGCCGGGCACCACCGACGAAGTCGCCGACCTGAATCTTTTGTTCCACGAACAGGGGTGGGGCGAGGTGCTGAACGAGGCCTATGCCTCGCGTGGCCTGGTATGGCTGACCCCCTACATCCAGCCACCGGTCTACCTGCTGACCAAGAAACCCATTCGTACCATCGACGACTTCCAGGGACTGAAGCTGAGAACGCCGGGGGCCTATGGACGTTTCATGCGCAAGCTGGGGGCTTCGCCGGTTTCCATGGCGTGGAGCGAGACCTATACCGGGCTGGCGACCGGTGTGATTGACGGCACCATCGGCAGCAACCTGATCGACCACCGCGACGGCAAGCACGTTGAAGTAGCCAAATACCTGTATCCGCTGCCGCTGGCCGGTGCCCAGGTGTTGCCGGTCGTGGTCAACCGCAAGGCATGGAACCAGCTGCCGCCGGACCTGCAGGCGATCGTGAAGGCCGCCACCGTGGTGCATGCACAGAACCAGTTGACCAAGTCGAGGCTCTGGGAGCAGCAGGCGCTGGCGGAAATGCAGGCCGCCGGTTTGCAGTGGAGCCCCGAACCGTCGCCGGCAGACCGTCAGCGCTGGAACCAGGCCGCTGTCGCGCTGTGGCAGGAATACGGGGAGGACAACGAATACAGCGGAAGGCTGATCGATATTCTGCTTGAACACTCGGAATAAGGGAGGGAGTGACGATGAAATATAAGAATATGCTGTCCTCTTACTGCCAGGCGGTGGATCGTTGCATCCGAATGATCGGAGAAAGTGTCGCCTGGTTCATGCCTGTACTGGCGCTGGTCGTCGGTTTCGAAGTCTTTGCTCGCTACCTGTTCGGCAGCCCGACGGAGTGGGCGTTTGACGTATCCCTGTTCATCGCGTCCTACGTCGCCGCGCTGAGTGGTGCGCTGGCGCAGCAAAGCTTTTCCCACATCAACGTGGATATCCTCTACGAGAAGGTATCGGCCTGCTGTCAGTCGATCTTCAATCTGATCATCTACCTGATTATCGGCTTTTTCATGTCGGTGGTGTTGATCATGGCGATCGACCGCTTTCAGGAGGCCCTGGTCTATGACTACCGGCGCATGAGTGACTGGGCGCCGGCCATGCATCACTTCTGGGTCATGCTGGCCGTCTCGGCAGGTCTGGTGTTGCTGCAGCTGTCGAGCCATTGCATCAAGGATGTCTATTTTCTGCTGCATCGACAGGCCCTGCCGGTGCCGGTGAAGGAACACGGATATGAGTATTGAGTGGATAACGGCGATCCTGCTGGCGTCGATTTTCCTGGCCTTTGCCCTGGGCGCTCCGGTCGGCTTCGCGTTGGGAGCCATCGCCATGGCGGTGGGCCTGTTTACCTGGGGCGAGGTGATTTTCAACCTGGTGCCCAGTACCTTCGAGGCGACCCTGTTCAGCTTCATTCTGCTGGCGATTCCCCTGTACATCTACATGGGTCAGATACTGACCCGTTCGGGCATCGGCGATGCCATGTTCCGCCTCTGCCAGCTGGCGATCGGGCGCGTGCGTGGCGCACTGGCGATCAGTGTCGTCGGGGTCAGCTCAATGATCGGTGCCATGGTCGGCATCATCGGGGCCGGCATCATGACTTCGGGCAGCCTGGCGCTCAAGCCGATGCTGGACCAGGGATACGACCGTCGGCTGGCGCTGGGTGTCATCATGGCCGGGGGCAGCCTGGGAATCCTGATTCCGCCCAGCATTCCCATGATCATGTTTGCCGCCACTACGCAAAGCTCGGTGGGCAAGATGTTCGTGGCGGCCGTCATTCCGGCATTGCTGATGATCACCCTGCTGGTGGCGTACATTGCCGTCAGCTGCCGGCTCAACCCCGCGCGGGCGCCGATGCCGGTCGCAGCGGGAGCCGATGAACAGACGCCCAGGCAGAAGCGGGTCATCATTCGTGACGGCATGCTGGCCTTCCTGCTGATTTTTCTGGTGCTGGGCTCCATTATCAGCGGTGTGGCGACACCGACGGAATCCGGTGCCATCGGTGTGCTCGGTGCGCTGGCGTTGGCGTTTTTCTTCAAGCGACTGCGGCTGGATACCTTCAAGCTGGCCGGACGACAGACCGCGCTGCTGGTCAGCGTGTCCATGTGGATCATCCTCGGGGCCTCGGTGTTCAGCAACTTCCATCTGCTCATGGGGGTGCAGGGCATGGTGTCCGACTTCACCCAGGGGCTGGATCTGCCGCCGCTGATGATCATCCTGCTGATGCAGCTGGTCATGTTGCTGCTGGGGTTCATTATCGACGAGTTCATCATCGTGCTGGTATGTGCGCCGCTGTTCACGCCGGTGGTCGTGGCGCTTGGATATGACCCCGTATGGTTTGGCGTCCTGATGATCATCAACATCGCCATCGCGGTGCAAACGCCGCCCTACGGCTTTGCCCTGTTCTATCTCAAGGGCATCGCACCGCCCGATATCAAAATGCAGGAGATCTACCGTTCGGTATTGCCGTTCATCAGCGTGAAAGTGGCCGTGCTGATGCTCTGTCTGCTGTTTCCCGAAATGGTCATGTGGCTGCCGAACAGGGTCATGGGCTGAGGCCCCGTTGCTCGCTGACGTCCAAGTCAGAGTGCGCTCCCGGACAATCAAAAGCCTGCCCGTTTGATAATCATTGAACGGGCTACCCCTTTGCGACAATAACAATAAAAGGATAATCGTATGTCTACAGGAGTTGATCCGATAACGCTTGCTGTAGTGCGCGGCGCGCTGGAAACCACCCAGCGCGAGATGACCCTGACGCTCGAAAAGACGGGGCGTTCCAGCGTATTCAATCTGGCGCACGACTACAGCAATGCACTGTTCGACCACTATCCCGACATGATCCTGCAGGGGCAGGACATTCCCATCCACCTGGGATCACTGATTCCCGCGATGAAAGAAGTTGCCGCCTACTTTGGTGACGACATTCGCGAGGGCGACGTGATCTACCACAACGACCCGGTCTACAAGGGCAGCCACATTCTGGACTGCTGCATGTACAAGCCGGTGTTCTATCACGGCGAACTGGTATTCTGGACCGTCTGCAAGGGCCACCTGACCGACATCGGTGGGCCCGTTCCGGCGGGGTACAACCCCGATGCCCGGGAGATCTATGCCGAGGGGCTGCGCATCCCGCCGGTCAAGCTCTGGGAGCAGGGGCGCCGCCGTGAAGATGTCATCAACCTGCTGCTGGCCAACATGCGCGCGCGCCGGGACCAGGAAGGCGACCTCAACGCCCAGTACGGTGCCTGCTGTGTCGGTGAGCGCAACCTGATCGCCTTGCTGGACAAGTACGGCGTGGCTCAGGTGCAGGCCTGTATTGCCGAGCTCAAGAGCATGGCCGACCGGCAGATGCGCAGTCTGATCGCGGCGGTTCCGGACGGTGAGTACTTCGGTTCGGCGGTGCTGGAAGACTCGGGTCACGGCTATGGTGATATGGAGATCACCGCCAAGGTCACCATTCGCTGTGACCATGCCCATATCGAGGTGCAGAGTCCGCCTCAGGTGCCTTACTTCATCAACTCCTATGAAGGCAATTCCATGTCCGGCGTCTACCTGGGGCTGATGATGTTTGCCCAGCTGCCGCCGCCGTACAACGAGGGGCTGTACCGCTGCGTCACCGTGGACCTGGGGCCGAAAGGCACCCTGTGCAATGCCGAAGAGCCGGCACCGCACGTCAACTGCACCACGACGCCGATGGAAACCCTGACCGACGCCGTGCGCAAGGCGTTCGAGGAAGCCGCGCCGGAGCGGGTCACAGCCTCCTGGGGGCATGCCAGCGGCATCAATATCGCCGGCATGGACCCCCGCACGGGCGAGCAGTACGTCACCATGGTGCTGGCGTCGATCATCTCCGGGGCTGGGGCGACCCGGGTGATGGACGGCTGGCACGCCTGCGGTCCCCTGTGCTGTTTTGGCGCACTCAGTGCCGGGGATACGGAGCTGCTGGAATATGCCTATCCAATCGTGATTCGGCGCTATGGCCTGCTGCAGGACAGCGGCGGGGCCGGTGCCTTCCGTGGCGGCTCGGGCACCGTGTGGGAGGTCGAGCCCATCGACCACGAGATGACCGTGGTGGCCTTCGGCGAAGGGCGCAAGCTGCCGACCATGGGAGCCGCCGGTGCGTTCAACCGCATGCTCGACCCCAAGCTGGGCAAGCTGGTACTGCAGCGGGGTGACGAGCGCCAGGTGTACCGCAGCAACACCATTCTGCAGGTGGCGCCGGGACAGCGCGTGGCCAACTACAACCCCGGCGGGGGCGGCTATGGCAACCCCCTTGCCCGAGACCCCGATGCGGTCCGTCTGGATGTGCTCAACGGGCTGGTTTCGCCGGAAGCCGCCCATGACGAATATGGCGTTGTCCTGGATGAACACCTCTGCGTAGACGCGCCTGCCACCGCCAGGCTGCGTGCCGAGCTGACAGAATAAGAAAAAGGAACTGATGATGCGCAATACCTACCGTCTTGGAATCGACGCCGGCGGCACCTTTACCGATTTCGTGCTGGCCGAGAAAAACGGTCCTCTCCGACTGTTCAAAAGCCCTTCAACACCGGATGACGGCACCCGGGCGATCAGCGCCGGGCTGGAACAGATCAGTGAAGCCCTGGGGCGTCCGGTGGACGCGATCGTGCAGGAGTGCGACCTCTGCATCAACGGCACGACGGTTGCCCTGAATGCCCTGATAGAAAAGAAGGGTGTCAAGGTTGGCCTGCTGTGTACCTCGGGTCATGAGGACAGTCTGGAAATTCGGCTGGGTCACAAGGAGGAGGGCTATCGCTATGAGGCCGACTTCCCCCCGGCCCACATGATTGTGCCGCGTCACCTGCGACGACCGATTGGCGGGCGTATTCTGGCGGACGGTCGCGAAGACACGGCGCTGGACGAGGAAGGAATTCGTGCAGCCCTGCGCTATTTCCGCGAGCAGGGCGTGGAAAGCGTGGCCATCTCCTTTGTCTGGTCGGTGATGAACCCGTCCCACGAGCGCCGGGCGCTGGAATTGGTGGCAGAGATGATGCCCGACGTCTTCGTCTGCGCCGGGTCGGAAGTCTATCCGCAGGTACGGGAATACACACGCACCTCCACCACGGTGGTCAACGCCTACCTGAGCCCGGTCATGCGCCGCTATGTGCAGAAGATCGATGCCTACTTCCGCTCGCTGGGCGCGCATTCACCTGTACGCTATTTTCAGTCCAACGGCGGCCTGGCCGTGGGGGATGCGATGCAGGACAGGGCCGTGAACGCGATCAATTCGGGTCCGGCCTCGGCACCGAGGGCGGGCCAGTATTTCGGCAAGCCGGCCGGGCTGGAGAACATCATCACGGTGGACATGGGCGGCACCTCGTTCGATATCACCCTGACCCGTGACGGGCATACCAACCTGAACAAGAATATCGACTTCCTGCGTTACCGCATCGGCGTGCCCATGATCCAGGTGGAAACGCTCGGTGCCGGGGGCGGCTCGATCTGCCGAGTGGACGAATTCGGCATGTTGACGGTCGGCCCCGAAAGCGCCGGAGCCGAGCCTGGACCCGTATGCTACGGCAAGGGCGGGCAGCTGCCCACGGTCACGGACGCCAACCTGGTAATGGGTTACCTGAATCCGGACCTGGTGCTCGGCGGGCGCATCCGTCTGGATCGTGAAGCGGCGATTCGGGCCATACGCACGCATGTGGCCGAGCCGCTGGGGATCAGCGTGGAAAAGGCCGCCTATGGCATCAGTACCCTGGTCAACCTGAACATGGTCAACGGCATCAGCCGAGTCTCGATCGAGCGTGGCTATGACCCGCGCGACTTTGCCCTGCTGTGTGCGGGGGGCGCCGCCGGCATGCATATCACCGCACTGGCTGAAGAGATCGGCAGTACACGGGTGCTGGTGCCCAAGGTGTCCTCGGTATTTTGTGCCTTCGGCCAGATCATTTCCGACGTGCGCTACAACTACCTGGCATCCGAGCCCATGCGCCTGAATGCCGAGGCGGATCTGGAGCGCCTGAACCAGACCTTCCGGAAACTGGAGCAGCAGGGACACGAGCATCTGCTGGCGGACGGCTTCACGGCACAGGAAATCAGCTGCAGCCGCACCGTGGAGCTGCGCTATGTCGGGCAGATTCATGAGTGCAGCATCGAGCTGCATCCGGGGACCCTGACGCCGGAAAAAATCTCGGCCCTGAAGGACGATTTCCACCGTCGCCACGAGGAGCTTTATACCTATTGTGAACCGCAGAACGATGTCGAACTGGTTAACATTGAAGCCAGCCTGGTGGGGCGTGTGGCTCGGCCGGAACTGGAGCCGCTGCAATCGCGGGGGCTGAGCCTGGACGATGCCCTGACCGGCTACCGCCCGGCATTGTTCGATGCCGAAGGGCACTGGGTCGATACGGCGATCTACGACGGCAACCGGCTTGACGTTGGTCTGCCGGTGCCGGGGCCGGCCATCGTCGAGGAGCCGACCACCAGCATTGTGGTGCGCCCCGGCTGGCAGCTGGTGCTGGAAAGCAACCACTGCTACAGCCTTACACGCACAGCATGACGGCATGAACGGGAGGGTCGCCCGAACCGGGGCGATGCCTCCTGTCCGTCGTTTGGTGCCTTCTGCCGATCAACAGTTTTCGGGACGGTGACATGTATACCAGTTTCAACACTGCAACATGGGCGGCCGACGAATGGCAGGCCCGTTGGCGTCACGCCATAGGTGAAACCTATTTTCCGCTGGCACTGGAACTCGATGCGCGTCGGCACTACCGGGGCGAGCTGAAACACTGGACGCTGGGAGCGCTGGAATTGTCCTGGCTGTCGAGCTCGGCGACGCGCTTTGTGCGTCTGCAGCAGCAAATACGGGATGACGAGGAGCCCAGCTATCTGGTGACGCTGCCGGTCGCGGGCCGGGCCGACTTTGCCCAGGGCGGCCATCATCTGTCCTGTCACCCGGACGCGTTCATTCTGGAGCGCAGCGATCTGCCCTACGAATTCAGCTACGGCCGGGAGAGCGCCTTCTGGGTGTTGAAACTCCCGGAACGGCTGCTCAGCATGCGCCTGGGGCAGCCGGAGCACTATCTCTACAGCCCGTTGGACTGCAGCCAGGGCATGGGTGCGATGCTGCATGCCCTGCTGGACAGCTTTCGGCACCAGTCCGCCAGGGTGCCGCCTCAGGCCGCTGCCGCATTGGGTGGCCAGATCGTCGAGTTGCTGGTGCTGACGCTCATGCATGCGCCGGGTCTGGCGAAGGGCGAGGCTTTCCGTGCCGGTCGGATGCATATGCGCAATATAGAGCGTTACGTGCGTGCCCATCTGGGCAGTGGTGAACTGGGGCCGGAACAGATCGCGTCGGCCTGCAACATCTCGACGCGCTACCTGCATCAGTTGTTTCGCCAGTCGGGCCAGACCGTGGGGCAGTGGATTCGGGAATTGCGCCTGCAGGGCGCCTGGCAGGATATCCAGGCGCAGACCGCTTCGGTTACGCTGGCCGAAATCGCCTATCGCTGGGGCTTCAATGACCAGTCCCATTTCTGTCGTCAGTTTCGCAGCCGTTTTGGCTGTACGCCCGGTGCGGCCCGCCGACAGATCCTGTCCTGATTCGGGCTCGGACCGCAGCGGCCGGGGGGTGCCCGGCCGCTGCGGATCAGCGAATGATATTCTCCTTGCGCAGCTGTTCGATGCGACGACGATCGTAGCCCAGTACCTGATCGAGGATGACATCCGTATGCTCGCCCAGAGCGGGCGGCGGCCGGGATGCAAACATGGGTTGACCATCGATGCGTGTCGGGTTGCCGAGCAGCGGCAGATCCGGGTTTGCCGCCTGGGTGCGGCGCATGCCGCGATGGCGCACCTGAGGGTCCTCGAATACCTGGTCGATGTGGTTGATCGGACCGCAGGGGACGCCTGCCTGCTCCAGCGCACTCAACCACTCGTCGCGTGACCGCTGCAGCAGCAGCTCACGCAGTACCGGCAACAGCTCCTCGCGATGATGAACCCGCTCGCGGTTGGTGCTGAATCTGGGGTCCTCGGCCAGATAGTCCGCATCGGCCACCCGGCAAAAACGAACGAACTGGTCATCGTTGCCGACCGCCAGGATCAGATGGCCATCGGCGCAAGGGAAGGCTTCGTAGGGCACGATGTTCGGATGGGCGTTGCCCAGTCGCCCCGGAGCGTCACCGGACACCAGATAGTTCATCGCCTGGTTGGCCAGCATGGCCACCTGCACATCGAGCAGGGACAGATCGATATGAGCGCCCTTGCCCTGGCGCTCGCGTTGCCAGAGCGCGGCCAGAATGGCACTGCTGGCATACATGCCGGTGAACAGGTCGGTGACGGCAACACCGACCTTCACCGGGCCGCAGCCAAGCCGGGTATCGGGATGTCCGGTAATGCTCATCAACCCGCCCATGCCCTGCAGCAGGAAATCGTACCCGGCACGCCCGGCATAGGGGCCATCCTGGCCGAAGCCGGTGATGGAGCAGTACACCAGATCGGGTTTCAGCGCCTTGAGGCTGGCGTAATCCAGACCGTACTTGGCCAGCGCGCCAACCTTGAAGTTTTCCAGCAGCACATCGCACTCCTGCACCAGTTCCCGCACCAGGGATTGACCGGCGGAGGTGGCGATGTCGATGGCAATCGACTGTTTGCCCCGGTTGGCACCCAGATAGTAGGCGGCCTGTCCGGTGTCGCGGAAGAAGGGCGGCCCCCAGCCGCGGGTATCGTCGCCGCGAACCGGGTGTTCCACCTTGATCACCTCGGCGCCCAGGTCGGCCAGGTGCTGGCTGCACCAGGGACCGGCCAGAATGCGGGACAGGTCCAGAATGCGGACACCCTGTAATGGTTGCATATCCATTCTCACCATCCTTTCTTGTTGTCAGGACGGCCCGGCGAGTGGTGCCGGGCCGGACGCGGGCTTAGAAGAACGCCTGAATGCCGGTCTGGGCACGGCCCAGAATCAACGCATGCACATCGTGGGTGCCTTCGTAGGTGTTGACGGTTTCCAGGTTGACCATGTGGCGCATGACGCCGAACTCGTCGGAGATGCCGTTACCGCCGTGCATGTCGCGCGACATGCGCGCCACATCCAGTGCCTTGCCGCAGTTGTTGCGCTTGATCAGTGAAACCATCTCCGGTGCCCAGTTGCCGCTGTCCATCAGGCGACCGACCTGCAGTGCGGCCTGCAGGCCCAGCGCGATTTCGGTCTGCATGTTGGCCAGTTTCAGCTGGATCAGCTGGTTCGCGGCCAGGGGCCGGTTGAACTGCTTGCGGTCCAGGGTGTACTGGCGAGCCGCATGCCAGCAGAATTCGGCCGCGCCCATGGCGCCCCAGGCGATGCCGAAGCGGGCCTTGTTGAGGCAGCCGAAGGGGCCGGCCAGGCCACTGGCATTGGGCAGCAGGTTTTCTTCCGGCACGAAGGCATCATCCAGCACGATCTCGCCGGTGATGCTGGCGCGCAGGCTCAGCTTGCCTTCGATTTTGGGGGTCGAGAATCCTTCGGTACCGCGGTCGACGATAAAGCCGCGAATTTTGCCGTCATGGGCTTCCGACTTGGCCCATACCACCGCCAGATCGGCGATGGGGCTGTTGGTGATCCACATTTTCTGGCCGGTCAGCAGGTAGCCGCCGTCCACCTTCCTGGCGCGGGTGTTCATGGAACCGGGGTCTGAACCGTGATCCGGCTCGGTCAGACCGAAGCAGCCGACCCACTCGCCGCTGGCGAGTTTGGGCAGGTATTTCCGTTTCTGCTCCTCGGAGCCGTAGGCCTCGATGGGGTACATCACCAGCGATGACTGCACGCTCATCGCCGAACGGTAGCCGGAGTCCACCCGTTCCACCTCTCGTGCGATCAGGCCGTAACCCACATGGCCGATACCGGCACCGCCGTACTCCTCGGCCACGGTGGGACCCAGCAGGCCCAGCTCACCCATCTCGTTCATGATTTCACGTTCGAAATGTTCCTCGCGGTACGCACCGAGCACGCGAGGCTGCAGCGATTGCTGACAGTAGGCATGAGCGGCATCACGGATCTGGCGCTCTTCTTCGGTCAGTTGCTGTTCCAGCAGCAGCGGGTCATCCCAGTTGAAGCTTGCGAATTGTGACATCTTACGTACTCCCTTCTTGTGTATATCCATTCGATCAGGTTTGGGGTTTCCCGGCGGTCAATCGCACGGGGGTGTTGAATGCGTGTGTTTGGCTCAGCCAGCTGCGCAGGGGGCGGCACCGCTCCTGCAGGCACAGCTGCATGGGCGCAGTGAAGTCCGAGTCCGGCAGCACCAGCTCCGGCACCGACAGCGGCGGCTCGGGGCGGCTGATCCACCAGCCATCGACCAGGCGGGCATCCGGTGCCGGCTCCATGCCGGCACCGCTTTGCTGCACCGCCGACTCCACCAGCAGCAGCCGATTGCCGCTCAGCCGGTAGGTTTCGTACCAGCCGCTGTGCTCCACCGAGTGCTGCCAGCGCAGGGTGAAACGATCGGTTTCCATACATTGGACCCTCATCGCGGCCGTCAGTAACCCGAGGCACAGCAGACCCATGTCAGACAGCCTCCGTTGTCAGGCGGGCATTACGTCGTAGCTGCATCCAGTGCCAGGCCAGGAAGGCGGCGCCCAGTGCCAATCCGATCTCGTCCGTAATCGGCATGGCAATCACCATGCAACCCGCCGCGGCTGTAGCCCAGAGCCGTTCCGGCCAGTTCAGCGGTGCCTGCAGGTAGCCGATGGCCGCCGCGCCCCAGAGGGCGATGGCAAATACCGCCTTGAAGGTGACCCAGACGCTCATCCAGAGGTTGTCCCCCTGCAGCATCAGCGCCGGGGCGTACACCGCCATGAACGGCAGCAGGAAACCGGCGATGGCGATGCGCAGGCAGATCATCGAGATCCGCATGGCGGGGGCATTGGCGATGGGGGAGGCGGCGAAGGCGGCCAGCGCCACCGGCGGGGTCAGGTTGGCCATGATGCCGAAATAGAACACGAACATGTGCGCTACGATCACCGGTACCCCCAGCTGCACCAATACCGGCCCGGCGATGGAGCTGGTGATGATGTAGTTGGGAATCGACGGGATGCCCATGCCCAGCACGATGCAGGTGAGCATGGTCAGCACCAGACTGAGGAACAGGCTGGACTGGCCGATATCGACGATGGCCGAACCGATGGTGATCGGCAGACCGGTCAGGGTCAGGATGGCGATGATCACGCCGACCACGGCGCAGGCGATGCCGACCCCGGTGGCGCTGATTGCGCCCTGTGCCAGGCTGTCGAGGCAGAGCCTGAGCGTGTCCCGGCCACCCTTGAGCACCAGTTGGGGCAGGATCAGCACCCCGATCAGGGCGAAGATGGCACCGGCACCGAACTTGAAGAAAGCCGAGCAGGCCAGACCGACCATAATCCAGAAGGCGACTTTCATGTAGGTCTGGCGCAGCGGGCCGGACAGGGCGCTGCCGAGGATCAGTACCACGGTCAGCAGCAGGCCGATGGTGCCGGCGAACAGAGGGGTATAGCCGCCGAACAGCAGCCACACCAGCGTGGCAAGCGGCAGCAGCAGATACCAGCGTTCCTTTAGTGCCAGCAGCGGGCGCGGGCACTCCGCTTTCGGCAGCCCCTTGAGGTCACAGCGGCCCGCTTCCAGGTGCACCATCCAGAGCACGGTGGCGAAGTAGAGCACGGCAGGAATGGCGGCGGCCTTGACCACCTCCACATAGGGCGCACCGATGGTTTCCGCCATGATGAACGCCACCGCGCCCATCACCGGGGGCATGATCTGCCCGCCCATGGAGGCGGTCGCTTCGACAGCACCCGCAAAGGCGGGACGGTAGCCGAAGCGCTTCATCAGCGGAATGGTGAACAGTCCGGTGGTGACCACGTTGGCGATGCCGGAGCCGGAGATGGTGCCCATGATGCCGGACGACACCACCGCCACCTTGGCCGGGCCGCCCTTGGTATGGCCGACCGTGCCCAGCGACAGGTCGTTGAACAGGCCGACCATGCCCGCCTGCTGCAGAAAACTGCCGAACAGGATGAACAGGAACAGGTAGGTGGACGACACGAAGGTGGGAATGCCGAAGATGCCCTCGGTGCCCAGGAACAGCTGCTGCAGCACCTGGTCCGGCGCGTAGCCGCGATGGCCCAGTGGCTCCGGCAGGTACTGGCCGAACAGGCCCCACAGCAGGAACAGGCCGCAGACTACCGCAAGGCCGATGCCCATGCAGCGACGCGCGCCCTCGAATACCAGCGCAACCATCAGGGTGCCCACAATCAGGTCCTGGGTTTCCGGCAGAAAGCGCAGCATGATGTCGGCTTCGAAAATCCAGTGGTAGAACCCGAGTGCAAAGCCGGTGAGGCCCAGCAACCAGTCATACCAGGGCACCCGGCTTTCGCCGGAGCCACTGGCGCGATAGAGCGTCAGGGCCAGCAGGATCAGAAAGCCCACATGGACCGAGCGCACCACCAGGCTCGACAGCGGCGTGAACACCGCCGTGTACAGCTGGAACAGGGAAAAGGCGATGGCGATACAGTAAAGCGGCCGGATCAGCGTGGCTGCGCGTGTTTCGACTTCCGACGCCGCCTCGGGCGCCGGATGAGTGCTTGCATCCGTCATATCGATATCCGCAGATCAGGAGGACACCCGCAGGTGTCTCGGGTGTAATTACTTGATCAGACCTACTTCGCGGTAATAGCGCTCGGCACCGGGGTGCAGGGGCACCGGCATACCGTTCAGCGCGTTTTCCAGCTTGATCTGACGCCCGGCCGCGTGGGCGGCTTCCAGACGATCGCGGTTCTCGAACAGCTGACGCGCCATCTGATAGGCGGCGTCATCCGACACGTTGGTAGAGGTAACCAGGAAGTTGACCACCGCCACTGTCGACACATCGGCATCCTGGCCCTCGTAGGTACCGGCCGGGATAGTGGTGGAGATATAGGCGGGATTGTTCAGTGCCTTGGCGACCTCGGCACTGACCGGCACGATGGTGATATCGACTGCGGTGCTCAGGTCACGGATGGATGCCACACCGAGACCGGCCGACTGCAGCGTTGCATCGATCTGGCGGTTTTTGATCAGCTCAACCGACTGGCCGAAGGGCAGGTATTCCACCCGGCTGAAATCGTCGTAGCTCAGCCCGGCGGCACCAAACACGCGGCGGGCATTCAGCTCGGTGCCCGAACGGGGCGCACCCACAGATACGCGCTTGCCTTTCAGGTCCGCCAGTGAACGGATGGCGGACTCCCTGCTGGCCACGATCTGGATGTAGTTGGGGTAGATCGCGGTCAGGCCGCGCAGTTTATCCAGCTTCTGTGGGAAGCCGGCATCCTTGTCGCCTTGCCAGGCGGAGTTGACCGAGTCACCCAGGGCAAAGCCCAGTTCGCCGCGGCCGATCTGAATCAGGTTGAGGTTTTCAACACTGGCCTTGGTGGACTGTACCGACGTCTTGGCACCGTCGATCTGGTCGTTGTAGATCTTCGACAGCGCTACGCCCATCGGGTAGTACACCCCGGAGGTGCCGCCGGTGAGGATGTTGATGTAGTCGGATGCCTGGGCAGACATGGAAAGGGCACCGGCCAGGGCGGCGGCGCCGAATGTACGTATCCATCGCTTGGTTTGCATATCAGTCGTCTCTGCTGGTTTGTTTTTATTTCAGATACCGCATGCAGCTCGGCTTTCGGCCAAGTCTTGTCTATAGTATTTATACTAATAAATAGAATTAAACAACCCGGATCGAAAAAACTTCACGTTTGTGGCAGGATGGCGATCCCTCCCAAGGCACTCGAAAACATGCAACAACAAGGCTTTGAAGCTCCCAGGCGCATCAAGCGCGCCGACCAGATCGTGGAATCCGTCAAACGCTGGGTCGTGGTCAACGGCAAGCAGCCGGGCGACCGTCTGCCCAACGAACGTGAACTGATGGAACAGTTCGAATGTTCCAAGGGGACGGTGCGTGAAGCGCTGAAATCGCTGGAAGTGCAGGGGCTGGTCAGCATCAAGACCGGTCCCAACGGCGGCGCGGTGCTGGAGCGAGTGCCCTACGAAAAGGCCAGCCAGCTACTGCGCAACTTCCTGCACTTCGAGCAGCCCACCGGCCCCGAAATTTATGCGCTGCGGACGCTGGTGGAGCCGGAAATCGCCGCATTGGCAACGCCACGGCTGAATGATGAGGATTTTGCCCGGCTGGAAGCGCTGGTGGCCTGCTGCGAAACCCCGGCACGCAGTTTTGACGAGCGGATGCAGCAGCGCATCGCCGAGCTGGAGTTCCACGTGGTGCTGGCGGAGTGCTGTGACAACGCCATGCTGGCGTTTATCGGTCGCTTCCTGAACGACATGATTCGTGACCTGGTGATCTTCAAGAAGGCGCAGCTGCCGGAACAGCTGGAATTTTCCTGCGCCAACCTCAACTATCACAAGCAGCTGCTGGAAGCCCTGCATGCACGCGATGCCGAGCGGGCGCGGCAGTTGATGCGGGAGCACATGCAGTCTGCCGAGCATTTCAACCGTGAACTGGAAGGGCAGCTGCAGAAGCACTTTCTTGCCTGAAGGAACTGCCTTCAGAAAAACGCCTGAATCCCGGTCTGTGCCCGTCCCAGAATCAGGGCATGGATATCCTGGGTGCCCTCGTAGGTATTGACGGTCTCCAGGTTCATCAGATGACGCATCACGCCGTACTCTTCACTGATGCCGTTGGCGCCGTGCATGTCCCGCGCCATGCGAGCGATATCCAGCGCCTTGGCGCAGTTGTTGCGCTTGATCAGCGAGATCATCTCGGGTGCCCAGTTGTTGCTGTCCATCAGTCGGCCGACCTGCAGCGCCGCCTGCAGGCCCAGGGTGATCTCGGTTTGCATGTTGGCCAGTTTCAGCTGGATCAGCTGGTTCGCGGCCAGCGGCCGGTTGAACTGCTTGCGATCCAGCGTGTACTGGCGGGCGGCATGCCAGCAGAATTCGGCCGCGCCCATGCTGCCCCAGGCGATGCCGTAGCGGGCCTTGTTCAGGCAACCGAAGGGGCCGGCCAGGCCGGTGGCGTAGGGCAGCAGATTGGCTTCGGGAACCAGTACCTCATCCATGACGATCTCGCCGGTGATAGAGGCTCTGAGACTCAGCTTGCCGTCGATTTTCGGGGTGGAGAAGCCCTTGATGCCGCGCTTGATGATAAAGCCACAGATCTTGCCGCCATGGGCATCGGATTTGGCCCAGACGACGGCTACATCGGCGATGGGGCTGTTGGTGATCCACATCTTCTGGCCGCTGATCAGATAGCCGCCATCGATCTTCTTGGCGCGGGTTTTCATGGCACCTGGATCGGAACCGTGATCCGGTTCGGTCAGGCCGAAGCAGCCAACCCACTCACCACGGGCCAGACGGGGCAGGTAGCGTTTTTTCTGCTCCTCGGTGCCATAGGCCTCGATGGCGTGCATCACCAGTGACGACTGCACGCTCAGCGCTGAGCGGTAGCCGGAATCCACCCGTTCCACCTCGCGGGCGATCAGCCCGTAGGCCACGTGATTGACACCGGCGCCGCCATACTTGGTGGACACCGTCGGGCCAAGCAGGCCTAGTTGGCCCATCTCATGATAAATGTCGCGATCAAAATGCTCTTCACGGAAGGCGCTGAGAATTCTGGGCTGCAGTGAGTCCTGGCAGTAGGCGCGGGCCGCATCGCGGATCTGGCGCTCTTCGGTGGTCAGTTGCTGCTCCAGCAGCAAGGGATCTTCCCAGTTGAACTGAACAGGCTGAGACATGCTGCGACTCCCTTGTGGGGCTACAGGTAAATGCCCGAAGGTTGTCCGGGCCACATACAACATTTAGCACCATTCCAGCGGGATCACCTGATTCGATTGCTGATTTTTGCCAAATTTGCTGCCGAATATTGTCATGGTGGCGCTCCCCATCCTGATACACACTAAGGTCATTCCCCTATATGGCGCTGACGCACAGGCGGCAGCCGAACGAATAACAAAGGTGAGAGTGTTATGGATTTCAAAAACGTACCCGCAGTTGTAACCGGTGGTGCTTCAGGTCTGGGCGAGGGCGCGGCCCGTGCGCTGGCCGCCGCCGGTGCCAAGGTTGCCATCTTCGACCTGAATGAAGAGCGCGGTCAGCAGACCGCCGAGGAACTGGGCGGCATCTTTGTACGTTGCGACGTGTCCTCTGCCGAGAGCGCCGAAGCGGCTTTTGCGGCGGCACGTGAAGTCCACGGTGCCTGCGGCATCGCCGTCAACTGCGCCGGTATCGCTCCGGCCGGCAAGATCGTCGGCAAGGAAGGCCCCATGCCGCTGGAGAACTTTGACAAGGTCATCCAGGTCAACCTGGTAGGCAGCTTCAACATTCTGCGTCTGGCCGCCGCTGACATGGCGACCCGCGAGCCGAACGCCGATGGCGAACGCGGCGTGATTATCTCTACTGCGTCCATCGCCGCCTACGAAGGCCAGATCGGTCAGGTGGCGTACAGCGCCTCCAAGGGTGGCGTGGTGGCCATGACTCTGCAGGCGGCGCGTGAACTGGCACGTCAGGGCGTACGTGTGAACACCATCGCACCGGGTCTGTTCCTGACGCCGATGATGTCCGGCTTCCCGCAGGAAGTACAGGACAGCCTTGCCGCCACTCTGCCGTTCCCGCAGCGTCTGGGTCATCCGGACGAGTACGGCATGCTGGTTGAACAGATCGTGAAGAACCCGCTGCTCAACGGTGAAACCATCCGCCTGGATTGCGCTCTGCGCATGGCACCGAAGTAAGCCGACGGAAGAGTAAAAGAAGGTGAGCGAGATGAATGCAGCGGTAATCGATCAGGAAGAACTGGAACTCTTTCGCGAAATGGTGCTGCGCGCACTGGAGCGCGAAGTGGCACCTCACTACGAACAGTGGGAAAAGGACGAGATCACCCCGCGTGAACTCTGGCGCACCCTGGGCGAAGCAGGCCTGCTCTGCGTCGACGCCCCCGAAGCCCACGGCGGCTGCGGTGTGCCCTTTGAATACTCCGTGATGCTGGTCACCGAGATGGCGCGCCTGGGTTACGGCGCCCTGGCCACCAACGTGATGGTGCACTCCGACATCGTGGCGCCCTATATCGCCCATATCGGCAACGAGGAACAGAAAGACCGCTGGCTGCCGGGCATGGTGTCCGGTGACGTGGTCGGCGCCATCGCCATGACCGAGCCGGGTGCCGGCAGTGATCTGGCTGCGCTTCGCACCACGGCGGTGCTGGATGGCGACGAGTATGTGATCAACGGCTCCAAGACCTTCATCACCAACGGCCAGCACGCTGACATGGTGATCGTAGCAGCCAAGACCGATCCGGCGGCCGGCGCCAAGGGCGTCAGCCTGTTCCTGGTCGACACTACGCTGCCGGGTTACAGCAAGGGTCGCAACCTGGAGAAGATCGGTCAGCACTCCGGCGATACTTCCGAGTTGTTCTTCGAGAACATGCGCGTGCCCAAGTCCGCGTTGTTGGGCGAAGAGGGCAAGGGGTTCATGTACCTGATGCAGGAACTGGCCCGTGAACGTCTGGTGATCGGTGCCATCGGTGTCGGCGCGGCCCGCGGCTCGCTGGATATGACCATCCAGTATGCCGACGAACGCACCCTGTTCGGTCAGAAGCTGAAGGAGTTGCAGAACACCCGCTTCCGCATCGCCGAGATGGAAACCGACTACCGCGTCAACAAGGCATTCGTGGATCAGTGCATCGCCGAGTACTCCCGTGGCGAACTGGATGCGGCGACCGCTTCCATGGCCAAGTACACCGCGACCGAAATGCAGTGCCGCGTGGCCGATGGCTGTCTGCAGCTGTTCGGCGGCTACGGCTACACCACCGAATACCCGATCTCGCGTGCCTTCATTGATGCCCGTGTACAGCGTATCTACGGCGGCACCTCTGAGGTGATGAAGGAAGTGATCGCTCGCTCGGTGCTGGGTCGTTAACTGAACGACGTTGAACCGCCAACCGAATTACTGATCAGAATAATAGCGACTTAACAGGAGCAACAAGATGTCAGACAACAGCATTGTGATTCTGGGCGCGGCCCGTACTCCCATGGGCGGCATGATGGGTGCCCTGAGCGACGTGCGCTCGCCGGACCTGGGTGCAGTCGCCATCGAAGCGGCCATCGAACGTGCCGGCCTGCAGCCGAGCGATATCGACGAAGTAATCATGGGCTGCGTACTGCCCGGCGCACTGGGCCAGGCCCCGGCCCGCCAGGCCTCTCGCAAGGCCGGCATCCCCGATGCCGTTGGTGCCTCCACCATCAACAAGATGTGCGGTTCCGGCATGAAAGCCGTGATGCTGGCGCATGACCAGATCAAGGCAGGCAGCGCTGACATCATGATCGCTGGCGGCATGGAAAACATGAGCCAGGCGCCGTACCTGCTGCCGAAAGGCCGCGCCGGCATGCGCATGGGCCACGGCCAGGTGCTGGACTCCATGTTCTTCGATGGCCTGGAAGACGCCTACGAAGGCGGTCTGATGGGCGTATTCGCACAGCGCTCCGCTGACGAGTACAACATCACCCGCGAAGCGATGGATGAGTTTGCCATCGGCTCTCTGAACAAGTCGCTGGCTGCCATCGAGAACGGCTGGTTCAAGGACGAGATCGCACCGGTCATCATCCAGGGCCGCAAGGGCGACACCGTCGTCGATACCGACGAACAGCCCGGTAACGCCCGTCCTGAGAAGATCCCGCAGCTGAAGCCGGCATTCAAGAAGGACGGCACCGTCACCGCCGCCAACTCCAGCTCCATCAGCGACGGCGGTTCTGCACTGGTACTGGCCACTCAGGCCGAAGCCGACAAGCGCGGCGTCAAGCCGCTGGCGCGTATCGTGGCGCACTCCACCCACGCCCAGCTGCCGGCTGAATTCACCCTCGCCCCGATCGGCGCTATCCAGAAGGTGCTGGACAAGGCGGGCTGGAGCAAGGACGACGTGGATCTGTACGAGATCAACGAAGCCTTCGCCGTAGTCTCCCTGCTGGCGATCAACGAACTGGGCCTGGATGCCGACAAGGTCAACGTCTACGGCGGTGCCTGCGCCCTGGGACACCCGATCGGCTCATCCGGGTCACGCATTCTCGTCACGCTGCTCAACGCCCTTAAGCAGCGCGGCCTGAAGAAAGGGGTTGCATCCCTCTGTATCGGTGGTGGTGAAGCGACAGCCGTCGCAGTCGAGCTGCTCTGATACGCCTTAACTTGCACATCTCTGCCTTTGAGGCCACCGACTGGTGGCCTTTTTTTCGTGTAAAGAGCGAGGAATGCCCGGGAAGTAACACTGAAAGCGCACTGTAATAGCGCAGTATTAGTCTTTTTGGGCGTTGCTCTTTAGGTACAGCTTCGCTAAGTTTGAAGTACACCAGCAGGAAGTCGGTGTCCGCAATGACAGGGAAAAGGGGATGGGTCGATGGCAGGGATTGTTAGTAGTACTCCTATGGTTTCTCTTCTTCTTCAACAAGCCGTTTTGGGCTGTTCCTTGCCATGCGTTGTATTGGGCGATACCCGGCGATTCGGGAGCGTTGGCGCAGGTATACGTTGTTCTTTTGACCGTCTATAGAAATCAATCGGTTATGGGTTTATATCTGGAATTAAAGGTAAGCCGTAAAATAAGGGTTATGAGGTCGAAAACCTCATTAAAAGACTTTTATGAATCGTATGGAATATGAGAATGGGACGTGTCGGAAGAAAAATAAAAATGAAAGCTTTCAAGCAGTCGATGAAAGATTTATCTGACCGATCGAAAAATTCTGAAGATAGTGCAATGCTTCCTGAGCATAAGGAATTCTATGAATGGTTTGATAAGCGCTATGATGATCCATTTACTATTGATATAAAAAAGGCTCTCCATTGGTTTCTCGAATATATGGGGCGCGATAATTGGCTAGATCGCCGAAAGACGGTTATCGAGTACTTTAGCAAAATGGCAAAGGGGCTGTACGAGGAGCCTGATAAATACACTATCGATAGTGAAAAAGGAAGAATGGCCTTTTACGAAGATTGGGTTGCGTGGTATTTATATCTTGCTGAATCACTTGCGGACCGGCCAGCGGTTGATGAGCCAAGCCAATCATCTAGGATCTGGCCTTTCTTTGCGACAATTGGAAAATACAGTGAAGAACTTAAGCAGGTAAAAGGAATTGATGCTAAATTGCATGATCTTCTCAAGAAAAAAATAAACCAGCCAGACTCTATACTATTTGAACTTGTCGTAACAATTTGTTATTTAAAGAATGGATGGACTGTGGAATTTATTCCTGAAACGGGCAAAGGTAAAACTCCAGATTTGTTTGTTACGCGTGCAGATCAACAATATTTTGTTGAATGCAAAAGATTAGCAAAAGTGACTGAATACTCTGAAGAAGAGAGAGCTCAGTGGCTTCAAAGATGGCGAAAAGTTCTTCCCCTTTTAATTCAGTACCCACATTCAGTGTTCCTAGATGTTGAATTTAAGATTGAAGTGGCTAAAACAGATGTTAGGTTAGTTGCTAAAGCTTTCCATGATATGGCATCAAGCGGTGCAGTTAAACATGGATTTTGCGTTGAAAATGAACACGTTAAAGTCTGTGCGAAACATATGGATATGAAAAGGATACGCGATCATTTCGATAAGTGGATGGTCAAATATCCATCACCTCAATTGCATGCTTTATTCGATGACAATTACGATCCCCAGGGCAGCTATACCAGCGCTTGTATTGCAAAGTTGGTCGAGATAAGCCCTGATAGTGAAAGCGTAATAAATATATTCGCTGATGAAATCGATAAGGCTTATTGCGCCAAATGGGAGTGTACAGCTGTAGAATCAATCGATAAAAAGGCTAAAGATGTTAAGAACCTATTGGTTAAAGCAGTGAAACAAGCGCCGAAAGGCGGCTCTACTATTATACATATTGGCTATGAAACTTTGCATGGACCTCATATTGAATATATCCGAGATGAAAAAATAGTTAAGCTGCTTTCAAATTTTGAATTTGGTGACAAAGATATAGCTTCAATATTTTGCCACTCATTTCAGCCTCGCCTATTTGCGAATAATGAATGGGACTTTGCAGAAACCACCCGTTATTTTGGAGTAAATAAAGACCCTAATGAATTACTAAGTGAAAGTCTTCTTATGGACAGAGAGGGGACCGTAAAAGCAAATGAAACGCATTGGTCTCAAGATATGGAAGAGTATTTGACTAGGTAAATTTGTAAAAAGTGCTGTTGTCGGACTGGAAACCAGCCGCAAAGCGCGGCGTTAGCTAAAAGAGCCTCTCTCTTATGTAAATGCTGGTGTTCTTTGAGTTTGCGTACAGTAAAACAACTGCATAGTATAACCCCCATGCTTTAACCACATGGATGTTTAAATGTCTGATTCCAAGGAGACTTTTAGTCTCGAAAAAATAGAAACCGCATTGAAAGCTGTGGCGCGTGGCGATATTAAGCCCTTGAGCGGTTGTATTCAGTCCATCCCAATAGAGTCTGATGAGAGTTCTTCCGGCATCGTCGAATGCCATTTTTTGAAAGTGGATAGGACAGGACGCCCCAAGCTTCCGGAATTGATTGATATAATTTTCGATAGAATCATCGACTTCACAATGCCCCGCAGAAAGCTCGACGCTGCGATGAAGCAGCTAGTTGAGGAGCGCAGCTCAGCAGGTTTTCAGCGGCTTAGCAGGGAAGCGAGATCGTTATTCACCAAACTCTCCAAAACCGGTGAAGGCGGAGAGCTACTGCTCTTCGTTCTTGCTGAATATTACCTGAAGTATCCCCAGGTAGTTCCTAAAATGAGTTTGAAAACTGACTCAAATATGCATGTTCATGGAGCTGATGGCACATTTCTAAGCGTTCGAAATGAGTCTCTCTCCATCTTTTGGGGGGAGTCCAAGGTTTATAGCGAATTCTCTGGGGCGATCAGTGACTGCATCGAGAGCCTTGCTGAGATATTAAAGTATTCACAGGAGACTAAAAGGGATATCGAGTTGATTAGGGATAACATTGATTTTAATGATCCAGAGTTAGTTACTGCAATCCTAGAATATTTTAATCCTGAATCTGAAAAATACGATTACTTAGAGCCTTGCGGACTTTGTCTTGTTGCATTTGATTACGATAAATATCAGGAAGAAAATATAGACAACGAAAAATTGAAGATGGCAATTAAAGCTAAAGCTCCCTCTTGGATTAAATCTTTATCTCATAGAATTAGTAAACACGAACTCGAAAGCTACCATATTCATGTTTTTCTAGTGCCAATTACTTCTGCAGATGAATTTCGATCAATATTTTTAGCACAGTTGGGAGGAAAGGATGTCACTTGAGCAGGTACTGTCCACGTTAACATCGTCCCAATATTTTATAGAGCACTATAATGAGGTCATAGAAAGGAGTGGTGCAAAACAATTGCGCCATCACTCAGGGGCTAACACGCTGGAGCATTACGTTGTTCCTGACATTGACTGGAATTATCTTTTAAAAATTGCAAACCTTCTGGCTTTTTCACCTAAATTCGAAGACCGAGAGAAAGCACTTAGAATTGCTACTTCAAATCTATTATTCACAAATAAAAATGATGGCTTTCAAAATTCATCGGTTTCTTTGTTAAGGCAGTTGTCAAATTTTAGAACAATTGAGCTTGCAAAGAAGAAAGGAATTCTTGAAGAAAATAGGGGCAGTGAGGTCTCAACTGTATCTGAAGTATTGGCAGAAAAAAGAACTGAGATTTTTTCCAAAATTTTCGTTGGGGAGAATCAATCTTTCATTGGAAACAATTTTCAGAATGAGCTCTGGGATAGCTTTCATTCCAATAGGATAGTAAGTGCATCTGCTCCAACTTCGGCAGGTAAGTCTTTCATACTTTACAAAATACTTACTGATTATTTAGTTAACAATTCTTGTACAAACTTACTTTACCTAGTTCCAACTAGAGCCCTAATAAATCAGGTATACTCCGATATTAAGGCAGAAGTTTCTGCTATCGATTTAGACGTAGATATCGTTACTCTACCCTTAGAGTTTCTTTTGGGGAACTCGCGTAGAAAGGTCTTCATTTTTACGCAAGAGCGTTTACATATGCTTTTGGCGTCGATTCAGCCAAGATTTGATGTGATTTTCGTCGATGAAGCTCACAAAATAGGTGACTCCTATCGAGGGGTTTTGCTTCAACATGCGATCGCTAAAGCAGAAAGTAGAAATAGTAAAGTTGTTTACACTAGCCCGTTTTCGGAGAACCCAGAGAAAATTAAGCAGTTTCATCTTGAGAATGAGCGTTTTGAAGCTGTCCATACATCAGAGATAACAGTCAACCAAAACGTTTTTTGGATAAATCAGGAGCCGCGCTCAACAAAAAAATGGAATGCTAAGTTAGCCGGTGATAACACCCGAGGGTTGAGTGTTGAGCTTAAGTTTCGACCGACGACGCAAACCAAGAGGTTGGCTTTTCTGTCTGCCGAGTTCGGAGGGGACGAAAGCGGTAACTTAATCTATGTCAACCGGCCTTCAGATGCCGAAAATGTATGTAAGCTGGTCTCAGATTATCTCGATATTTCAGATACTGAAGAAGATGAGGTTATAAAGCTTATAGAACTCTCTGAAAGAGTTCTACATCGAGATTATAGTTTAGCAAAGGTGCTTCAAAAAGGTTTAGCATTTCATTACGGCAATTTGCCTCAAATAATTAGAGCAAAAATTGAGGAGTTATTTGCGCAAGGTAAACTAAAGTATTTGGCCTGCACCTCCACGCTTATTGAAGGTGTAAATATGTCTTGTAAGAATATTTTTCTTCGTGGACCAAAAAAGGGTGCCGGTAATCACATGCTGCCGGAGGATTTTTGGAATCTTGCGGGAAGAGCTGGACGGTGGGGTATTGAGTTTCAAGGTAATATTTTCTGTATCGACACGTCCGACTCGACTCTTTGGCCTTATGGGCCGCCAAAGAAACGCCAAGAATATAGAATTGAGAGTGCGATTGAGAAAAGCCTAAGCAAAACCGAAATGCTAATATCGTACATCGAAGACGGCCTCCCGCAGATAAGTGATAGTAATTTTTATCAGTTTAATTATGTTATTTCATTTTTTTTCGATCTGTATAATAAAGGTAAGCTAAGAAAGTATATCAATAGGTTTGTTGAATCTGAAAGCGTTGATAAGCTTTGCGATTTGGTAGGAAATCAGCACAAATTGATGGATTCTTATGTGGATATTTCCGTCACGAACCCTGGCGTAAACCCGTCAGGAATTCTGAACCTGCGCGATTATTTCGTTCAAAGGAAGAACCGTATCGAAGAATTGGTGCCTTCAGACCCCACCAGCCCGGATGCTTTGGATAGCTACGTAAAAGTTTTTTCAAGAATAAATAAAACCCTTTCTCAATCTGGTGACGAATTTGGAAATCATAAACGTTCTTTTATGCTTGCACTGTTGGTTGTGAATTGGATGCAAGGTCAGCCAATAGCCAAGCTAATTAAAGATCGCGAGAAATACGAGAAGAAGAGGGGGAGCACTAAATCAATCAACACTGTCGTTCGAAATGTTCTAGAAGATGTTGAAAAATATGCTCGCTTTATTGTTCCAAAATATATGGCCTGTTATCTAGAGGTTCTTGAAGCTGTCGCTAGGGAGAATCAATTAGAAATTGACACGAGCGCTCTAGAGCAGCTCCAGGTTTCGTTGGAGTTTGGGGTCTCGAGTCAAACACATCTGGCACTGATTCGTCTTGGTCTTTCCAGAACAAGTGCTATTGCAGTCGGCGCACTTATAGCCGATGACAGCCTAACCGACGAAGGGGCAAGGGGGGCCTTGAGGGAAATTGATCTTGCGTCGTCTGACCTACCAGCATTGGTGAAGGAGGAGATTTCATCTCTCGCAACTGAGGTAAATGTTGATTCTTAGTACAGTTATTGACAAAACTACCAAGGTAGCGGGTGAGCGTTATCAATCAGTGTCTCCCAGCATAAGTGGTATCGGAGGGCAATGCATCTGTAAACATCCTGTTTTACTTTTATGGGGGATCTAATCAAGATGAACTCCAAAGAGAGAAGGCAATGCTTAATTGTCACGTCCCGTATGGTTATAAGGGCGTTTGTTAAAAAGCGCTGGGTGGGTTTTGTACCACTCCTTCATCGCCATAATGGGTGGCCTGGACTTCAGCGCGGACTGCGGCAGTTGATGATTATATAAATGCACATAGCGTAGCAGGGTTTGCTCAAGATCTTCACGGCTATCGAAGTGGTGGGTCTTAAGCACATCGGCTATACGTCCGTTGAAACGCTCCACCATGCCATTGGTTTGGGGTGTTCTGGGCTTGGTCAGGCGGTGCTCAATCCCCAAGTCAGCGCAGAGGCGGTCGAACTCATGATTCCCACTGGGATCACGGGCCTTTGAGTGGAACAGACGGTCGGTAAATTCCTTGCCGTTGTCCGTCAGGATATGCGTAATCTTGATAGGTGTGGCCTGCTGAAGGCTGTCCAGGAAGCGCCGAGCCGTCGCGGCCGTTTTGTTCGGATGGATCTGCACAAAGACCCAGCGGGTGGCACGATCAATGGCCACAAACAGGTATCGACGCTTGGTCTCATCCGCCATTTGCGGCAAGTACTTGACGTCGATATGGAAGAATCCGGGCTGATAGGCCTTGAACGTCTTGGGGGCCGGTTTAGGCGCCTTGGGCTTGAGATCATTCAGGTTACTGACCCCGTGGCGGCGCAGACAGCGGTCCAGACCAGAACGGGATACCTTGTCGCAGAGGAAGGCTTTGACGACTGCCAACAGGTCATCCAGAGACAGCAACAGCTGTTTGCGCAGATAGACGACGATCGCCTCCTGAGCCGGTGTCAGGTGCGTCTGCAGTCGATGCGGTGTGTGCGAGCGGTCTTCCGTGCTGGAGCGGCTGCGCCACTTGCGGACGGTTGCCTCGCTGATGCCATACTGCCGGGCCAGTTCGCGGACAGGCTTGGTACTGGCTGCCAGTTCTTCACGAATGGCAGGGGTGGTGCGTGCCCGTTTATGCAAAGATACCATCATGTCGGCTGATCCCCCTGTGCTTGCTGGATGAACTGCTCAATGGCGCGCTGCATGACGTCACGAGCAATGAACCAAGGATAACGCTTTTTGCTTATGTGATCATCCGGGATGCGACACTTAATGAGCTATTTCGAAGTGCTGCAGTTTTGGAGTCGAGAGCTTCTGTGACCATCCCATAAAATCGGACCGCTCTGACTTCCTACCGGGACGTCGCAAAACGCCTGAAATGCGCCGTATCCACCCCGGACGGATAGCAGTAAAATCGCCAGCTTTAAGATCACTATCGGAGTAATCACCCCATGGGCAGAGCGTATCAGAACCGCAAAGAGTCGATGGCCAAGACCTCGGACATGAAAGCCAAGCTCTACAGCCGTTACGGGCGCGAAATCTATGTCACGGCCAAGTCGGGCGGAATCGACCCCGATGGCAACCTGGCGCTGCGCGGCCTGATCGATCGTGCGAAAAAGGATCAGGTGCCAGGGCACGTTATCGACAAGGCGCTCGACAAGGCCAAGGGTGGTGGCGGCGAAGACTACTCTCCGGCGCGTTACGAAGGTTACGGCCCCGGCGGCAGCATGGCGATCATCGAATGTCTGACCGATAACCCCAACCGCACCTTCGGCGACGTGCGCCAGGCGTTCACCAAGACCAAGTGCAAGATCGGTACTCAGGGCAGCGTCAGCCACATGTTCGATCACTGCGCCATCTTCGTCTTTGCCGGCGATGATGAAGAAGCCGTGCTTGAAGCGCTGATGGAAGGGGATGTTGACGTCACCGATATCGAACTTGAAGACGGAAAAATTACCGTGTTCGCGCCCAACACTGAATACTTCAAGGCCAAGACCGCCCTGATCGAGCGCTTCGGCGAAATCGATTTCGACGTCGATGAGATCCAGTTCATCCCGCAGAGCTACACCACCCTCAGTGGCGACGATGTGGCACTGTTCGATAAGTTTCTAGCGATCCTGAACGATCTGGACGATGTACAGCAGGTGTACCACAACGTCGAGGCCTGAAGGGGCTGATCACAGGTCGAACCCCGTCCCGTAACGGGGTCCGCAAGAGGAGGTGTCGCCATGGCACCTCCTTTTTTGTTTATGGCCCGCTATGGAGGTCGGTCATCGCCCTGAACCTGTGGCAGTGCGAATCGCCCATGACAGGTTAAAGCTGCAAACCTTCTCCCTGCCTGCGCTCAGGCGAGCTTGTCCAACATCCCCCGAAGCCGCTGCTGTGCGGCTTCATTCAACGGCAGCAACGGCTTCCGCGGTCCACCCACATCCACGCCCTGCAATGCCAGCCCCGACTTGACTGCCGCCGCCAGCCCCGACGACACGATAAACTCCAGAAACTCATACTGCTGGTAGAACAGCGCCTGGGCCTTTTCGTTCTCGCCCTGCTGGATGGCATCGAACAGCTGCTTCGGTTTGTCGCCGATCAGGCAGGGGGCGGCTGTACACCAGCCGCTGGCACCGGCGTTGAGGGCTTCCAGCGCCATGTGGTTGCAGCCATTGAAGAAGGGCACCTTGCCATCCGACAGGGTGTAGATCTTGTGCATACGCTGAATATCGCCGGTGCTTTCCTTGATCATGCTCGCCGTCGGGATGCGTTCGACCATGCTGAGCATGAACGCGGGCGACATGTCCACGCCGCAGGTGGCGGGGTTGTTGTAGATCATGATCGGCAGCGGGCTGGCGCTGGCGACGGTGTCGTAGTGCTGGAAGATCTCGGCTTTGCTCAGTTTGTAATAGGAGAACGGCGACAGCATGATCATGTCCGCGCCGATCTGGTGGGCGTGCCGGGCGTAGTTGACGGCCTGCGCGGTGGTCAGTTCGGCAATGCCGATGATCACGGGCACCTTGCCGGCCACATGCTGCACCGTGAACTCGGCGACCTGCTTCCATTCCGCTTCGCTCAGATAGGCGGCTTCACCGGCGCTGCCCAGGGCGGCGATGGCATCCACCTTGGCTTCCAGCAGCACATCGATGACGCGGCCGAGCTTGTCCAGATCTACCTGTTTGTTGTCCTGGCTAAAGGGGGTGACCGGGTAGCCAATAATGCCTGTCAGGTTCATGTTGTTCTCCTCAAATGGGGGTTAAATGCAGTCGGTGTGGTGTTTCAGTGCCTGGCGTGCGTAGTAGGCAAAATTCACTTTGTTGCGCTTGTCAGTGGATACCCAGTCGTGCGCTTCGCTGGCCAGTGCGTGCGGCAGCGGCTTGATCTCGCCGGCGGCCATCGCCAGCAGCTGCAGCTGGGCGGCGCGCTCGATCAGCACGGCCAGGTTGCAGGCTTCTTCGATGGTCTTGCCGGTGACCAGCTGGCCATGGTGGGCGAGGAACACGGCGCGGTTGTTGCCCAGGGCGTTGGAGATCAGTACGCCTTCCTCATTGCCCACCGGCACGCCGGGCCAGTCGGCGACGAAGGAGCAGTCGTCGTACAGGGCGGAGGTGTCCATCTGCGAGATCACCAGTGGCACTTCCAGCATGGACAGCGCTGCCACGTGGGTCGGGTGGGTGTGGATGATGCAGTTCACTTCCGGGTGCTCTTTATAGATCCAAGTGTGGAAGCGGTTGGCCGGGTTGGGCATGCCTTCGCCCGCCAGCGGCTTGAGGTCATGGTCGACGGCGATCAGGTTGTCGGCGGTGATCTCGTCAAACCCCAGCCCCAGTCGCTGGGTCAGGAAGGTGTCGGGCTGCTCGGTACGACAGGTGATCTGGCCCGCCAGACCAGAGTCGTGGCCCTTGTCGAACAGGATGCGACAGGTCAGCGCGAGCTTCTCGCGGTCGCTCAGCTCCATGTCCTCAATCAGTCGTTGCATATCACGCTCGGCGCTCTGCATCAGCGCCTGCTTGCTGGTGGTAGCGGTCTTCATCTGTGTGCTCCTTGGTATCCGCTTTGACATGGGGGGCACGATATCGCTAGTCTGGACCGGTCATAAGGACCAGTTTTGATAAGTTTTCTGGTCCAGAACGGAGGCTGGCATGTTAAGACCCTGGGAAACGCAGCTGTGGCTGGAGGACAGCCCCGGCAAAACCCTGCATTCAAAACTGCTCAATACGTTGACGGCGGATATCACCGAAGGGCGGTTGCCGCCGGGGAGCATGCTGCCGGGCTCGCGTTCCCTGGCGGAGCAGCTGGGCGTGAACCGCAAGACGGTGCAGCAGGTGTATGAAGAGCTGGAGGCCCAGGGCTGGCTGGTAACGCGGCAGCGGTCGGGCACCTTTGTGTCCGAGACGCTGCCCGAGCAGGGGCTGTCGACATCGGACCGGCAGCTGGTCAACAGCAGCGACAGGACCCGGTCCGCCTCGGAACTGGTGGAGATCCTCTATCAGGATGCACTGTGCTCCTACAACGCCATACCGGTCACCAACGACGGCACGCCGGATTCCCGGCTGATCCCCTATGAACTTCTGGCGCGCACCTATCGACGAGTTTGTATCGACCTGAGCCGAAATTCCCGGCTGGGCTATGGCGATCCCAAGGGCAGTGTCGAGTTGCGCCAGTCGGTGGCGAAGATGCTGTCCGGCGACCGCTTTATGAACTGCGCGGCGGAGCAGGTGTGCATTGTCAGGGGCAGCCAGATGGGGATCTATCTTGCCTCCCGCATTCTGGACCCGCGCAAGGGCGCCATCGTGATGGAAGAGCTCTGTTACCTTCCGGCCCGAGCGGCCTTCGAGTCGAACGGGTTCAAGGTGCTCAAGTGCCGGCTCGATGACCAGGGGCTGGATATCGACCACCTGCGCGAGTTGCTGGCCGAGCATACCGTTGCCGCGATTTACGTCACGCCCCATCACCAGTATCCCACCACCGTCTGCCTGCCCATGGACCGGCGATTGGCACTGCTGGAGCTGTCCAAGGCGCACAGGTTTGCGGTGCTGGAGGACGATTACGACCATGAGTTTCACTACGAAACCAATCCGATCCCGCCGCTGGCCAGCCTGCCCAATGCCGAGAATGTGGTGCATATCGGTTCGATGTCCAAGGTGTTTGCGCCGGGGCTGAGGCTTGGCTATATCGCGGCGGATACCCGCTTTATCGAGCGCGCCGCACAGGAGATCATCCTGATCGATCGCCAGGGCAATGCGGTCACCGAACTGGTGCTGTCCAGCCTGATGGAGTCCGGCGAAGTGCGGCGTCATATCCGCAAGACGCGCAAGGAGTACGAGGCCCGACGCAATTTTGCGGCGGAGGAGTTTGGGCGGGTGTTTGGCGATCAGGTGTCTTTCACGCTGCCTACGGGTGGCATGGCGATCTGGGTGGATATTTCAAAACTGGTGCAGGGCCGGACGCTGAATAGCCTGCCGGGCAAGGACTCGACGCTGAGCAGTGTCTATACCGATGATCAGGTGTCGCCGACGCATCTCAGGTTCGGCTTTGGGGCGTTGAGTAAAACGGAGATTACGCAGTCGGTGGAGCAGCTGGCGGAGGTGTTGGCTTGAAATAAGGCGCTCAAGTAAATGAGGATAACGAGATGAATCACGTTATCCTCGTAGTTCTTAGCTAGGATATTTTATTACGTGATGTTTGATAGAATTATGATTCAATTATGTAATAAAGATATATGTAAATTAAAAAGCCGCCTATAAGCGGCTTTTTAATAAGATTTATTTTTTAAAGTCCGTTTTTATTAAGAATAAAATAAAAGTATTAGATGCAAGTATTATAAAAGAAACAGAAGTTTCAATGTCGTTTATAAAAAACTTAATTAAATAGAATGATGAGCATGTCATGCATGCTGGGAATGATAAATATATTGCAAGCCTTCTTATTTTATCTTCTTGCTCAATGCCCTTTGAAAAAACCTTTTGGAAGCTATATTTTGAAAAAAAAGAAAATGTTATGAATAGAATAGCTGCTAACAACATTATTAAATTTCATCCCTTTTTAATAGGCTTCTCAAAATTAGCTCTTTCTTTGCTGCGTTTGTACTATTGCCTGTTGAAATTGACATGACGGCACATAAAATAAATACTGATGCTCCGGCAATACCTCCAGTTTTTAATAGCCTAGGTGTCACGTCCCGTATGGTTATAAGGGCGCTTGTTAAAAAGCGCTGGGTGGGTTTTGTACCACTCCTTCATCGCCATAAGGCACCGGCCAAAGAGATCCAATCGACCGCTGCCTGAGCGTTGGCGTACCATTCGTTGGAGTCAAGGGCATCCAGTATTTCAGGTGAGTCGTATTCCAGGGCGCTTCGGGTAGCACCGTTCAGGCATTGTAAAGTAGTGGCCGTTGCAGCGGTGTAGCCCAGTACTGTTACGGCAGGGCTCGCCCCACCGGTTAGAGGAACGGTAGCTGCGCTGCCGACGACAACAAACCAACTGATTACCATGCCTGCACAGGCCAGCCCGGCGGAAACAGATTCCATAACAAGTTTGGACTCACGGGTAGACGTGCTGAGTGAGTCGGCATGCTCCCGTTCCGAGACAGGCTCCATCGGCTCTCGTATGATCAACAGGATCGGTTTGATCCGGCATACAGGGGTGAATTCGCGAAGTGTTACTGCGGTGAGTTTTGAATTGACATATACAACGCCCGCGCCAGCAAGGCTCGGGTCTGTATCCAACGCAGCAAACAGCTTCTCTTGATCCAGCTCTATTCGCAACTGAGCTTGGCGGTGTTGTTGGGCCAGAGAGGGGCTTCGGGTGAAAGTATTGAAATCCATATGCTTCTCCTGACTGCTATAGACTATATAGGTCAGTGGTCCTTTTCAGGCGTGATAAAATTAATTGGAGAGTATTTATAATTGAGTGGGCTTCAATGTGCAATACTGCTTTAATTCAATTAAGGTCAGAATTTAATGCGAGAGGGAAGTGTCATATAATTCTAATGTTATATTGAAAATAAATCGATAAAAATGTCTTTTTTGTGCGCCATATTTATTTTTTCAATAATAGCAATAGCATCCTGGATGCGACACCAGGGCGAGAGCGTGAACATTTTTTAAGCATGTATCACCCTCTCCATGTACTCAATGTCCATGGCAGCCATCAGCTGTTTGCGCCGAATACCGGCCTTTTTGGTGGTTTCACGGCGCAGTTGGTTAAGCTATCGCATGATGACATCGAGCGAACGGCCTTTTTGATTAACGCGCGACCAAGAAAAGTGTTAGAGTATCTTTCTCCGTTGGAGTATCTGACGGGCAAGCGTGTGTCACTTATGACGGGAATCTAGGCTTGTGTGGGAGCTCGTCAGCCTACAGCCAGTCTGGCTCTCCTGTCTAAGTCCAAGTGTGTCGGTTGTTCTGGGAATCTAGGTGTGAGTCTAGGATTTAATACCAATATTAAGGATAATTCATAATGAAAGAATACGGAAATTTATCGATTACACCTCAAGAGCTTTTACACCTCAATAGCGGTGAGCTGTCGAAGTTTTGGTTGAGCAGAGTCAATAAAAAGGACCCTATTGCTCGAATTGGATATACCTTGTGGAGCCCTACAGCAGAAGACCTCAAGAGAGTCGTTACGACAGGAGATCCGAGCTACTGGGCTAATAAACCCTATCAATACTGGGAATTAATGGCCAGAACAACGGTTATAAATCTTGCTGCTGGTTTGCAGAAGGGAGGCTTCGAAGGTACCTTCAGCGAAATGCGACAACAGATTAAAAAGGTTGGCATTGAAGTAGCTAGACAGCATGTGAATTTTGTAACCATGGACATCAAAGGCAGTTACGGAAGCGTCGATGGCTTACTGAGCTTGAAACAAGTAGCTGATTATCATCACCTAGCCTTTTCTAAATTCAACATTCCATCTCATTTCTACGGTGGAACCTGGTTGTCCCGTGTGCCGGGTGAAGCTGAATTCAAGTTATATGGCGATTTATATTGTCATGATTGCGATACAGGTACTGGCTACTGAGGTTTTTATTATGTGGCTAAAAAATATTACGCTACTATGCATAGTAAATGGTCTTATTATGGGTTTTATGGGTGCTAGTAATGCTGCATCTCCTATAGGAAATTCAAATTTATGCATACCTCAAGATCAACTCCTTCCGCTTAGCTCCAACCAAGATAAACAATCCTTTGATTCCCCTCCTCATGTGTACGAGGCTTTTTCAATATCTTGGCAGGAAATGCAATCAAAAATTTCTGGTTATATTGGCGTCATAGAAGTAAACGGCTATAAGCGATATCATCCTTTGCATGTCACTATTACCGAGCAAAAAGACTCACAGATTCCGGAATTTCCTGAAAACCCATATGTCATCGATGATGACCTGCCCCGCTTAGTAGGTTCTCATCCAAATAAAATAATTATGTGGGATGTATTTGAGGGAAACAGGGAGCAGCATAACTTTTGGGGATATTGCAGTTTTGAAAATTTTAAACAGCAGGGAGCTGTTGAATGTACTCGGCATTTTACTGAGTATGACCTGAGCTTTTATTATCGCATCCATCAGGATAACCTGAAACATTATCCTGAAATCGACCAGTTCTTGCGTAATAAGCTAAAAAAAAGGGAGTGCGAGTAAGAGAAATATATGGTTCCCCTCAGTGTTGCAAGCGATATTTGCAATGCTCAGGGTGGACTGCGCTAATGTATTCGGAGTCTCGATGGCAATTTCAGTTTCCGCTCCACGATGAGTATATTCCTAGATTCCCAGAACAACCGACACACTTGGACTTAGACAGGAGAGCCAGACTGGCTGTAGGCTGACGAGCTCTCACACAAGCAACCAGGTGCCACATGGGGACCCTTTACAGCCAGCTGATTCTCAGCGAACGATACCAGATTCAGGCCTTACATGAACTGGATTTCTCTGCACGCGGCCATTAGCCGCGAGCTGGGACGCTCGAATAAAACCATTTCAAGGGAACTGAAGCGGTTGGCCGGACAAGAGGCATACAGTGCCGAAAAAGCTGATGCGCATTCGCATGATCAGCGCCACTCCGCCAGAAAAGCAGTGCGATTTGATAGCTGGCATCAAGAGCAGCTGAAGCGGCTGCTGAAGATGGGCTTTAGTCCAGAGCAGGTAGCAGGACGTATGACCCTGAAAGCGGCGAATAAAGCCCTCGGTTGCTCCACGTTGTATCGCTACTTCACAAGGCACGATTGGCGGCAGTAGCTGCCACGCAAGGGCAAGAAGCGCCGGGCATCAGCAGGCCCCGGGGCAGGTGCGGCACTGATTCCGAACCGCATCGACATCGACGAACGCCCGCCTGTCGTTGACAGCAATACAGAACTTGGCCACTGGGAGTGGCGATACCGTGTACGGTCAAGACAGCTACCTCGTGACGCTCGTCGAACGTGTATCCAAACTGCTGCTGACAGTGAAGGTGCCGAATAAGACCAAAGGGGTTGTCGCTGATGCCGTGTGTCGCCTGCTTGCTCCATATCGCGAGTTCTGCAAAACGATCACCTTCGACAGCGGCGGCGAATTTGCAGCCCATGAACACATGGCCAAACAGCTGGATTGCATGATCTACTTCGCCAAGCCCTACCACTCTTGGGAGCGTGGGCTGAATGAAAAAACCAACGGTTTGCTACGGCGCTATAATCCCAAAGGGATGGCATTGAGCCAGGTATCGCATGATGACATCGAACGAACTGCCTTTTTGATTAACGCGCGACCAAGAAAAGCGTTAGAGTATCTTTCTCCGTTGGAGTATCTGGCGGGCAGGCGTGTGTCACTTATGATGGGAATCTAGGCTTGCTGCCAGTTCTTCACGAATAGCGGGGGTAGTGCGTGCCCGTTTACGCAATGATACCATCATGTCGGTTGATCTCCCTGTGCTTGCTGGATGAAGTCACGAGCAACGAACCAAGGATAACGCCTTTTGCTCATATGATTATCCGGGATGCGACAACTACCGTTCCATGCATGTGAGTTATCCCAATACCGAGGACGAGGCCCAAGCAGCAGAGCGAGGAGTGAGTCCCGGAGGATTTATCATGGTGCACGGGCAAAGAAACGGGCTGGGCTGGCTTGCTCCCATCATGCAAAATTTTGATTGGACCGATGGCTGTATCGCAATTACCAATGAAGATATGGATGAATTCATGCATCTGGTTGCTCTGGGTACTCCCATCGAGATCAGCTGCTGAGATAGAGTCAAACCATAGAGCGCCCTGTGGTGATGTTGTCTAACCTGGGTGTATCAGGCCTGATTTGGTCGGTACAATGGCAGTAAATGTACCGTAAGGGAAATAACCGCGAATGGAAGAACTGCTTGAAGGAACTTTCAGGGGCCTGCTGTATGTACTGAGAGGCATCGTGCGTTTGCTGCTGTTCCTGGTGTGGGATCTGTGCTTTGAAGTGGTTGCCTGGTACGTCGGCTGGCCCGTCTGCCGGGTGTTGAGCCTGGGGCGTTTCCCGAAGGTTCCCATCAGCGCGCAGGAGCAGGAAAGTACCCTGTCGGGGATTCTGGTATCGATCGTGGGGCTGTTGTCCCTGTTCGGTGCGCTGTTTCTCATATCCCGGCTGCTGGGGGCCGTTTAGGCACGTTGTAAGCTATCCGGTGACTGAAATGCTTACCGAGAAAAGAGTAAGCATTCACTTCCTATGTGTGCCCGGTTTTACCTTCCTCAGGAGCTTTCAAAGGCCTGTTCCAGATATTCCAGCTTGCCTTCGCTGCTGTGATCTTCCTTGAAGTAGTTGATCAGTTTTCTCAGTTCCTGATCAACCTCAAAGCGTGTCTTCTCTGTTGATTCGGTCAACGAGGCCTGCTCTGCCAATGTCAGTATAATTTGTGTACGAACGTCGGGAGCATTTTCGTCAAGAATCTTCAATAGGTCATCAATTCTTTCGCCGGCAAGCTCGGTGGCCTGCCAGAAGGCTTCCTGCAATTCTGGTTGGGTTGCTTCCTCTGCTTTTGCCAGCGCGTTCAAGTCATCCACATTGGCGATGGAGGTGGTGCGGTCAAAGAAGGCGCCATAGGTTTCTTTCAGCGCAGCGTCCGATAGCTCGGTCATCGGGTGTACTTCCTGGCCCAGACGATTAAGGTCCTGCACCAGTTGATCGCGTTGCTCGGCAGCCATATCAGTCAGCAGGCGGGTCAGGCGATTAGTCTGCGCTTGATGGGCGGAGCTGTCGTCGAGTGTGTTGTTCAGCCAGGCATCGGTGGTCAGGAAGCGGGCCATCTCCTCGACATCGTGATTGGCTTCACCCAGAGTTTTTTGTTCGTAGAACCGCTGCCCGTCATGGATGCTTTCCTCGCCCATGCGCGACGTAAATACCAACTTGCGGGCCTGAGCGTTATTGCGCAGGCTGTCTATGGTCTCGAAAGCCTCTTCATGCTGGCTCAAGTCGATCTGCTTTCCTTCGCTTTCCACCCCTACCAGCAAGGTCTCGAATCCGGTCTTGGTGATTGCCAGATAGGCTCGTTGGTCACCGCGGTCCATCTGCTGTAACTGGCTGCCCATCTGTTCGAGCTGCTCATCATCGAAACGATAGTTTTCCAGCAGTGAAACCGTGTCTTCCATCATTCCGACTATGACCGAGTAACCGTGATTGTCGAAATCCAGCACCGACCGGGTCGCGCCTGTAGCGTCATAGTTCATGTGGTGCTTGTGGGTTACATCCAGCTTGTGCATGAAGTCCAGAATGGCAGTCTGTGCTGCTGTGTCACGTCCCTCCAGCTGGTCCATCATCTTGGTGCCGAGCGTGTTATCCCGTCTTAACAGGCCCAGCAATTGAGTTTGCTGGTGCTCATCAAACTGCTCCAGCTGATCCAGCATGCCGTTGACATCATCACTGCCGGCAATCGCATTATTCAGGTTAAAGAGATCGTTGGCTGTGGCACCATCACTGAGGTAATTCCATATACTCTGGGCGTCATAGGTCAGCGGGGATGGCGGCCTTTTCACGACTTTCTCGGCGTAGCCCTCTGCCTTGTCCAGCACCCGTGATCGGGTTTCAGTATCAAGTTTGGACAGACTTTGAACCAGTCTTGAGACCTCTGTGGTACCTGAATAGGCACGGCCATTATTGGGGCTTTCAACCAGGGGTATCGTTTGTAGCGCTGAGCTGATGGCGACAAATTGCCTGAGTTCATCGTCGCTCAGCTCTTCGGCCAACTGTATGAACTGCTCATCAAGCAGCATCGTATTGTTGTCAATCAATGCTGCCTGCTCGTTCTCGGACAGGCGATTCAGGATGCCATCTATGCGCGCGCTCTTATCAGGGTCGTGGACGGCACCACTTCGATAAGTGCCAGTGTAGACCCTGATGAACTTATTGATTGACGCTTCTTCTGCTTCTGTTGCCGCACGCGCACCTTCAGGCCGCGCCACTTTACCGTCTGGCGATAGCGTATGGTTTTGTGGGAGTTGAGTTTCGGCCTGATTGGACTTGGCTGGTCGGGTAGACGTTCTCTGAGACAGGGTCAGATAGTTGGCAGAGGTGATTTCCATGTCGTAATCCTTCATCCATAAGTGCTGCTGCAACTCCTATGCTTGTGCTTGTCGGCGGATAGCTGAAAAACTTGATCACTTGGTCGGGAGCTGCAAGTCTGAAGACAAAACTCATGTTTTCGAGGGTGGGCAGGTTGTGCGCTTTGAGGATGGCAATATCCATATCCCGGTGAAAGCGCCACCCATCGATTTTGGCTATGCCCACACAACGAAAGACTGGCGTTGTTTAGCCCAGGGAGGCATTGGTGATGATTGCTAAAGCCCTGGCCATTTGGGTACTGATGCTTTTGCTGGCGATCACCAATGGTGTGTTGCGTGAGTCGCTGTTGCTGCCAGCACTGGGTCTGCCGGCTGGACTGATTGTCAGCGGTCTGGTGCTCTGTGCCTTGATCCTGGTAACCAGCTACCTGGCGTTACCCTGGTTGGCGGTATACCGGCGCAAGCAGCAATATGCGCTGGGGCTGTTCTGGCTTGTCCTGACACTGAGTTTTGAATTTGCCTTTGCGGCCCTGCAGGATAAATCTCTGGCGGTGATGATGGCGGCCTATACTTTTACCGACGGCAACCTCTGGCCGCTGGTGCTGGTTGTAACCGTGCTGGCACCCTGGCTGATGGCACGGCTAAGGGGCTGGCAGTAAGAACAAAACAAGGAGTGTTCAGGTGTCGAAGGTTATTCTGAAAGGCTTCATTCTGGTCCCGCAAGACGAGCTTGAGGCGATTAGGCAAGCGCTGGTTCGCCATACAAAGCTCACGCGGGAAGAACCGGGCTGTCTTATCTTTGAGGTGACGGCCAATCGGGAGAACCCGTGCCGGTTTCATGTCTACGAAGAGTTCAGAGACAAAGATGCCTTCCTGCAGCATCAGGCACGGGTTCAGGCGTCTTACTGGGGCAAGCTGACCGTGAATGTCGAGCGCCATTACGAGGTCCTGGAATAAGCCGATGTGCCCGTGATTCCCAGCTCTACAACTCCCGATTGCAGGTGTTCCAGGAACACCTTCACTTTCTCCAGCGGGTATTTTCTGCCCGAATAGAACGCATATAACACCAGGTCCTCAGGTTCACCGTCGAGGTCGATTTCGACAAGCACTCCGCTGTCGATATCCGCCCGACAGGCGTGCCGGGGCAAAATGGCGAAGCCCAGGCCTTGCAGTGCGGCGGCTTTGGCCATGTGGCCGCTGTTGACCCTGTAAGCCGATTGCACCTGCAGAGTCTGTTCTCCCTTGAATCGCCAGGGCATGCCCTGGAGCACCGACAGGCTGGTGATGCAGGGTACCTTGCACAGGTCATCCAGCGAGTGCGGCACGGGCTGCCGTTCAAGCAGCCGGGGCGCGGCTACCACGCAGCTTGGCCAGCGCAGTATCTCCCGGGCGACCCAGCCGCAATCTTCCAGTGGCCCACGGCCAAAGCGCAACACCAGATCGAAGCCTTCCAGCAATCCCTCCGTCGGGTTGAGCTGGGTATCACAGCTGAGCTGTATCTGCGGATGTCGGTGGCAAAAGTCCGCGATGATGCCGGCCAGGAAGGGGAGATCGGGCATGATGATCTTCAAGTGGCCGCAGAGGGAGTCCCCCTGCAACGAGACCTCTTCCAGCGCATCATCCAGCGCCTGTGTCAGCGGGCGGATCGAGTGATACAGCTGCTTGCCGGCGGCCGTTGCAATCATCTTGCATTAAACGGGATTAATAACGCAATAATAGCCGATTTATCCTGAATAATGGCTTTGTGACAATGCCTTCCGAACCTATTTCACGAGGCGGAAAGATGATGAAAGGCAAGCGTATTGCCATTGTGGGAGCCGGTGTTGCCGGGCTGGCGCTGGCGATCCTGGCAACCAGGCGCGGCTTTCAGGTGAGCGTCTATGAGCGCGGGAGCCAGATTGCCTCCATGGGAGCGGGGGTGACCTTATGGTCAAATGCCATGTATGTGCTGCACCAGATGGGGCTGGGGGAAGCGATAGAACGAGTGGGCGGTGCGCTCCGTTTTATGCGCCAGTTCGATCGGCATGGTGTCCAGCAGGGCGAGTTTGATATCGGGGCAGTGAACGCCCTGAGCGGGTTCTCCAGTGCCACTATCCTGCGTCGTGACCTGATGGCCATTCTGGCCGATACGCTGGCGGCGCTGGGGGGCAAGGTCTACTTTGGCTGCCCGATTACCCGCGAAAAGGTCGACCTATTACAGCAGGGGTTCGATCTGGTGGTCGGCGCCGATGGGCGCATGAACTCGGTGGTGCGTCAGGCGCTATACCCGGATCAGGCAAGGCCCCGTTATCAGGGCTTTATCAATATTATCGGAATCAGCCGACTGGGCGAGGGCGTGTTGGATAACGTCATTCATGATGTGCGTGGACCGGGCGAGCGTTTCGGCATTGTGCCGGTCAAGTCTGGCATTTGTTATTGGGCTGCCGCCTGGAGCGCCGGGATGGATCGGGACCGGCCGGTGTCTGACTGGTTTGGCGAGATGTACCGGCGCTTTTCCGGGTGGTTCGAGCCGGTGAAAACGGTGCTGGAATCCTGTGAAGCAGCATCGCTGAAGCGTATTTTTGTGCATGACCTTGATCCCTTGCCCTATTGGCATCAAGGCAAGGTGGTGATCCTGGGGGATGCGGCCCATGCGCCCTTGCCGACTTCAGGACAGGGCGCCTGTCAGGCGCTGGAAGATGCGTGGCACCTGGCACGGTTGCTGGAGGAGCAGGACGGGCTGGACGATGCCCTGGTCGACTTTTACCAACTGCGCATCGCCAAAACATCCGCCGCCCAGGCTATTGGCAGACAATTGGCGGAGGGGATTTTTGCCGATCGGCCCGAACCTCAGCCGGCGGCTGTGGGCATTTCCGCCGAGCAGCTGAGCCGGTTCTGGATGCAGGGGTTATAACGGGAGCAAGGCAGAGCGGCCCGGTTCGGGAGATGGCGGAGGTTGCTTTTGTTCTTTGTATGACAATTGAGACATATGGGTCTTTTGTATAGAATCAGATTTTCGCTCAGCAGTATGGTTTTGGCCATGAACGCGAACATTCGAGTTTTGGTTGTTGATGATTTCTCAACCACAAGAAGGATTATCAGCAAGTTGCTCAGGCAGGTTGGCATTGAGCAGATCTACGAGGCGCGAGATGGTCAGGAAGCGCTGGATGTTCTGGATGAGGTGAACATCGATCTGGTGGTGACCGACTGGCATATGCCGATCATGGATGGCCTGGAGCTGGTGGTGACCATGCGTGAGCAGCAGGATATCTCACATATCCCCGTGCTGATGGTCACGGCGGAATCCAAGAAAGCGCAGATGATGCTGGCCGCGCAGGCCGGCGTCAACGGTTACATCGTCAAGCCGTTTGATGCGACCACCCTGCAAACCAAGATCCTGAGAATCGCCGAGCGGTTGGCCATGGAGCACTTGTTGCCCACCGGCTAGTTTTCTTGCGACCTATAAAAACGCCAGCCAGCCTCTCGGCTGACTGGCAAACAATGCTTCCAAGCATCGGGGAAGAGAAAGAGGCTGGGCTCAGGCGACCTGTTCCAGCGGTGCGCCCATGCGATCCAGCCAGTACTGACGTTCACTGCCCAGTTCATCGGTGAGGACAAAGCCCTGCAGCTGCTTCTGATCATCAATGAACAGGGCACGGATGCCGCGATCGGTCTGTTCGATCTGCCAATCACCATCCAGATCAGCGGCGGGTGCCTGCAGCGTCAGCGGGCAGGCGGGGGTTTTGACGATCACCGGCATCGATGGGTAATGCGCCATGGTCGGGCGGCCGAGCAGGCCGTCGGCCAGTGCCGGCAGGGCAGCGTTGATCGGGGCCAGGTAGGGCAGCAGCTGGCCGTTGATCTCGGCGCAGTCGCCGATGGCGAAAACGTCCGGCAGGCTGGTTCTCAGGCCGCCATTGATCTTGATGCCGCGATTCACCTCAGCGCCGGCGGCGGCCGCCAATTCGGTCCGTGCTCTGAGGCCCACGGCGGAGAGCACCAAGTCGGTGTCGATCTGCTCGCCGTTTTCCAGTGTCAGGCGGTAACCTTCACCTTCGCGTTCAACCGAGGCCACGGTGGTGTTCAGGTGCCAACGCACGCCCTTGTCTTCCAGACGGCTCTGCAGCTGCTCGCCAACAGGTTGCGGAATCAGGCGGTCCATCGACCAGGTGGACAGGCCGATCACGTCCACTTCGATACCGGCATTGACCAGATCGTTGGCGAACTCGCAGCCGATCAGGCCGTTGCCGATGATGCTGACGCGCTTGCGGCCCTGCAGACGTTCGCGGAAGAGGCGATAGTCCTGCAGATCGTTCACGCTGATCACGTCTTCAGCGCCATCGCCCTTCAGCGGCAGGCGGATCGGCGCGGCACCCTGAGCCAGTACCAGTTTGCCGTAGGCCAGTTCGCCGGAGGCGGTGGCCAGGGTCTTGTTCTTCGCATCGATGCCATACACCGGGCAACGGGTATGGATGCGGATGTTGAGTCGGGCTTCGATCGCCAGCGGGGTTTCCGTCACCAGCTCGGCGGCGGCCTTGTCGCGGGTGAGAGCGGTGGACAGGCCCGGTTTGGAATAGTTGTGACCGTCGTCTGCGGTGAACAGGATGATCGGTGTCTGGGCATCGCGCTGGCGCAGCGCTTCGGCCAGGCCGTAACCGGCGTAACCGGTGCCGATGATAACGATCGGCGGTTGCTGAGCGGCGATGTCGATGACCGGAACCTCGACTTTCAGGTCCTGGCGGATCTCCATCATTTCAAAATCGGACTTGCCGACCAGGCAGTCGGGACATTTCCAGTCGTCGGGTACGTCTTCCCAGCGGGTGCCGGGGGCGATCCCGTCGGCTGGCCAACCCTTGGCTTCGTCATAAATCAGTCCGCAAACGACACATAACCACTTTTTCATGATTCGGCCCTACCTTTCTTATTAGAGAGGGCGCCGCCGTAACGGCGCCTTTTTACAATTGCTGTTGACGTTTCTGTATCTCTGCGCGCTTTATCGAGCGACGCGGATGGCTACGTTCTTGGTGCGCACGTAGCTGTACAGGGCTTCCTGACCCTTCTCGCGGCCGTAGCCGGAGAGGCGGTTGCCACCGAACGGTGTTTCGATACCGCCGGCAAACCATTCGTTGACGAATACCTGGCCGGCATCCAGCGCCTGGGAGGCACGCATGGCGCGGCTGATGTCCTGGGTGAACACGCCGGCAACCAGACCGTAGTCGGTGGCGTTGGCCAGTTCGAAGGCTTCTTCCTCGGTATCGAACGGCGTGATGGCGATCACCGGGCCGAACACCTCTTCGGTGAACAGGCGCATCTCGGTGGTCACATCGGCAAACACGGTCGGCTGAACGAAGGCACCGGGCAGGCCTTCAGCGGCACCGCCGCCACAGACCAGACGGGCACCATCTTCGATGGCCTCATCACAGATCTTGAGGATGCCGTCACGCTGCTGCATGGACACCACCGGGGTCAGATCCGGGTTGTCCTTGCCGGCGCCGATGCTCAGGCCGGTGGCCAGTTCCGCGACGCGACCGACGACTTCGTCATAGATGTCGCGGTGAACCAGCAGGCGCGACATGGCGGAACAGACCTGACCGGCGTTGAAGAAAATGCCCCAGCGCACGCTGCTGATCAGCTGATCCAGATCGGCATCCGGGAAAGCCACAGCGGCAGACTTGCCGCCCAGTTCCATGATGCAGGGAACGGAGTTCTCGGCCGCATCCCGCATGATGGAACGGCCGGTCGGCACCGAGCCGGTGAACACGATCTGGTTGGTTTCCTTGTGGGAGACCAGCGCGGCGCCGATCTTGCGGCCGGGACCGGCCAGCACGCTCAGCGCACCCTTGGGCAGCCCTGCACGTTCGCAGGCGGTGGCCAGCAGGGTGATCGCCAGCGGCGAGATTTCCGGTGACTTGACGATGACGGCGTTGCCGGCGGCCAGGGCCGGAGCCAGTGAGCGGGCGCAGATGGATACCGGGAAGTTCCAGGGTACGATCTGAACGGAGATGCCCTGAGGCTCGTACGTGGTGAAGTCGACATAGTCTTCACCCAGCGGGATCGACTTGCCTTCGATCTTGTCGGTCATGCCGGCGTAGTATTCGAAGTAGCGTGCGGCTTCTTCGAATTCGTCGCGGGCATCATTGACCGACTTGCCGTTTTCGCGGGAGGCCAGAACTGCGCCTTCTTCGACCAGCTTGCGGATCTCCTGGCCGATGCGGTACATCAGTTCGGCGCGACGGGCCGGGCGCTGGCGGGTCAATACGCCGGATTTGACGCATTTGCGTGCGGCCTGAATGGCGGCCTCGGCATCGTCCAGCGTGGCGCTGGCGATGGTGGCGAAAACGGTGTCGGTAGAGGGGTCACGGACTTCGATGCGGGTTGCGCTGTCGTGCCATTCACCGCCGATGAAGTTGAGCCAGTGGTTTTCGTTGTTCAGCATAAGTCTGTCCTTCGTCCGTCAGTGGCCGACCCGGCGCGCAGCCGGATCGGTCCCGTCATGGATCAGTCGTTGTTGATGGCGGCGTACTTGTCGGCAACCCAGCCGTGGAAGTGGTGGGTCGGGCCATCCAGTACCGGCGAGAACACGCCGCCGGTGAAGCCCGGCGACTGGCGACCGGCCTGCATGCCTTCGACGGCGAAAATGTCTTCGCCGAAGACCACTTTCCAGGCTTCCAGCTGGGAGTGGCGGCAGGCGGCGTATTCGTCACCGCTGGCTTCCTCGCCGACGTAAAACAGGCGCAGGTTTTCGACGGTGACGTCCTTCTTGCGGGGTTCCAGAATGATGGCGAAGAAGTGATCCGCCTGCATGCCCAGCATCACGTTGGGGTACAGGGATACGTATTCGGCGTGGCGCAGACGATCCTGCGGCCAGTTCGGGAAGCGCGGCAGACGGGTGCCGGCGACGTCGGACAGGTTGTAGTTGTAGCTGCCCTGGCCGGACATGTCGTCGTTGACGATCAGGTTGTAGTGCTGATCCAGCGGCGAGTAGGTGTTCAGGCTCGGGTGCACCCAGGGCAGGTGGTAGGCTTCGCAGTAGTTCTCGATCGCCAGTTTCCAGTTGCAGTTCACTTCCAGCTGCATCTGGCTGCCGGTCGGCGCGATGTGCAGGTTGTCCCAGCCGTCCTTGCCGCAGAACTCGCTCCAGCGCTGTACCAGCGGCTCGATGTGTGCCTCGAACGGTTTGGCATCGCCGGACAGGTTGATGAACACCATGCCGGCCCAGACATGAGAGCGCACTTCGCGCAGGCCGTGCTTCTCGCAGGCGAAGCCTTCCGCCTTGTGGACGCCCACGCCACCGATGTGCGGGGTGCCCTTGAGGTTGCCATTCAGGTCGTAGGTCCAGGAGTGGTACGGGCAGCGCACCATGCCTTCTACTTCGGTTTCTTCGGTCAGCAGGATCATGCCACGGTGGCTGCAGACGTTATGGAATACCTTGTACTCGCCATCGCGGTTGCGCATGATCGCCAGCGGCAGGCCCATGAAATCGACCGGCTTGGCGAAGCCGTTGGTCGGCAGGTCGCTGGTGAAGCCGAGGGCGGCCCAGGTCTTGCCCAGCACTTCGTCGCGCTCCAGCTCGAACAGGGCGTCGTCGGTGTAGACCGCGTTGGGCATACCGGCCGCTTCCGCCAGAGGCTTGCGTACGTCGTCCAGGGTTTCCATCGGGATGATGTGAGATTTTATTGTCATGGTGTCTCTCCACATTCCGCCACATAGGCATGGGTGTTTGAAAAAAGCCGTTGCATTGACAGGGCTCAAGAAAGTGCCCTCTGTCTGTGGAGCGGATATTGGAATAGACATGGAATCGCCACAAACGATTTTTGCGCCCTTCAATCATTACAAAAACTCATGACCTGTCCCTGAGTCATATTGTGCAGTTGCGGAAGGGTATGGCCGTAAACTCAACCTATTACCAAAGCTCATTAACCCATTCGCAAAATTAGTTTGATGCAGGTCAATATTTTCAGCAGGATTGCCTCCACCGCATGTTGCACGCATGTGGTCGCTGCCGGTGAAGCTCAGGTTTGATCGGTGGCGGCACCCGGCGCCAGCCGGGTGCCGACAATAATAATTAGATGGAGACGACCCAATGAAAAACGACTCCGGCCTTGTGCGGGGCATCGATCCCACGGTCACGGTGATTTCCAAGATCCTGGTTATCGGCTTCGTGATATTCTGTGGCCTGATGGCGAAGGAGGCGGGCGCTTTCTTCCAGCAGGTGTCTGACAGTATCCTCAACAACTTCAAATGGTTCTATCTGACCGTGGTCAGCGGGGTTCTCTGCCTGCTGATTTGGCTGATGCTGAGCCGTTTTGGCCATATCCGCCTTGGGCGGGACGATGAAACCCCTGAATTCAGTTACCGCTCCTGGCTGGCGATGCTGTTCAGTGGCGGCATGGGTATTGGACTGATCTTCTGGTCCGTAGCCGAGCCGATGTGGCACTACGCCGGCAACCCCTTTGCTGAAGCGGGACTGAGCAATGAAGCGGCCCAGGCCGCGATGCGTATCACCTTTTTCCACTGGGGGCTGCACCCTTGGGCGATTTTCATCATCGTGGCGTTGACCATGGCCTATTTCTCCTACCGCAAGGGCCTGCCGCTGACCATGCGTTCGGTGCTCTATCCGCTGATTGGTGACAAGATCTACGGTCCCATTGGTCATACGGTCGATATCCTGACCGTGGCCATCACCGCTTTCGGGGTGTCCCAGTCGCTGGGGCTGGGCGTCATCCAGATGAACTCCGGTCTGAACAATGTGCTCGGTATCGATATCAGCGTGGGCAACCAGCTGATCATGATCGGCCTGATCAGCTTCCTGGCGATCCTGTCGGTACTGTCCGGTGTCGGTCGTGGCATCCGTCTGCTGTCCGAGTGGAATATGCTGTTGTCGATGCTGCTGGTGCTGGTGGTACTGGCGATCGGTCCGACCCGCTACATCCTGCATACCCTGATCGAGGGCACCGGTGACTACCTGGGCAATATCGTTTCCCTGAGCACCTGGAGCGATGCCCAGGGCGACAGTGGCTGGCAGAACTGGTGGACCGCCTTCTACTGGCCCTGGTGGATGACCTGGTCACCCTTCGTGGGAATGTTTATCGCCCGTATCTCCCGTGGCCGTACCATTCGCGAGCTGATCATGGGCGCACTGATCGTGCCGACCGTGGTGACCTTTATATGGATGTCCGTGTTCGGTGGTTCTGCACTGAAGATGGAGCAGCAGGATCGACTGGCGCATCAGGCACAGGTGGAATCCGGTGAGCTGGTCGGTGAAGCGGCCGAGTTCAAGGGTGGCGATGTGCTGCTGGCGACCAAGGCCGATACGACTTCTGCGGTGTTCACCCTGTTCGAGAAGATCGACGACGGGTTTATGGGCCAGATGCTGAGTCTGATGGTGGTGGCCCTGCTGGCGACCTACTTCATTACGTCAGCGGACTCGGGCACGCTGGTGCTCTGTACCCTGAATTCGCGTGGCAGTCCCGAGCCACCGATGGTATTGCGTGTGATCTGGGGGGTGATGCAGGCGTTCATTGCCGGTGGCCTGCTCTATGCCGGTGGACTCAAGGCGGTGCAGACGGCGTCGATTGTGGCCGGCCTGCCGATCGCGGTGCTGACACTGATCATGTCGATCAGCCTGATGAAGGCGCTGCGTCAGGAAGAGCGTGGAATCCCGCTGACACCAACCCGTCAGCCGGTGCCCAACACTGAGCCGGAAAACGAAAATGACTACCAGCCGGTGAACCTTCAGCCTGAACCGGCACCGGTATTGCTTCGTGCCAGTGGTGATTGATCATCGGGGTGTGGCACCCTCTGTAAATCTCACTCTATAATGAAGTTATCCAGGAGGCCCGCCAGTCGGGCCTCCTGCAATAATAACGATTACAAAGTACACCGAGGTCTGCCGTTGAAGATCAAGCCTCTCCCGCCCTTGAACAGTTTGGTGGCGTTCGAATCTGCCGCCCGACACCTGAGTTTTACCCAAGCTGCTATCGAATTGAGCGTGACCCAGGGGGCGATCAGTCGCCAGATCCGGCATTTGGAGGATTACCTGGGACGCTCGCTGTTTCTGCGTGACAAGCGCAGCCTGTCGTTGACCCAGACCGGGGAGGATTATTTCTTCAGTGTGCAGCAGTCGCTGCAGCTGCTGGCCAATGCCACCGGGGAGGTGTTGCAATGGCAGGACAACAAGCAGATCACGGTGGTGACCTCCAACGCCATGGCCTCGCTCTGGCTGCTGCCTCGCCTGGCTGACTTTCAGGAGCGTCATCCCGATATCGATGTGCGTATTTTCGCCAGTGATACGCTGAAGGGCGTGCGCCCGTCCGAGTTCGATGTGGCGCTGTTCTATTACCGCAAGCCTCCGGCGGACATGGATGCGACGCCGCTGTTTCGTGAGCGGGTATTCCCGGTATGCAGTCCGCAATTTCTGGAACGTCAGCAGTTAGAGCAGCCGGAAGCTATCTTTTCGACTACGTTGCTCTGGCTGGACTCAGGCAAGGACTGGCTGGGTTGGGCTGAATGGTTCAATCAGCTGGAGTTCAAGCCTTCACCGCCCAAACGCAGGTTGAACCTTAATAACTATCCCATGCTGATTCAGGCAGCGCTCAATGGGCAGGGTGTAGCTCTGGGCTGGGAGCAGCTGATCTGCAATTACCTGGACAGCGGCCTGTTGGTGCGGCCGGTTGCGACCGAGCTGAATACCGAGGCCTGTTTCTACATGCTGGAGCCGGATATGGTCTACCGGCGCAAGCCGGGGGTGGACGAATTCCGTGCCTGGCTGCTGGAGCTGGTGGCGGCCGAGCAGGTGGCCAGTGACGCGCCCGGCCAGGGCGCTTAGCTCTCGGGTTCCAGCACGGATGCCTGCAGCCAGGGAGCGCTCTGCTGCAGGGCGTGCAGTACCGGTCCGGTCATCTGTTGCTGGATATGCGCGGCGATCTCCGCCGGAATATCACCCAGCTCCGCCTGACGTGCCAGCAGATGCAGGTGGCGGGCGTGGCGGTTGTTGTCCAGTGGCAGCAGGCGGATGCCCTCGGTATGGGGCGCAACCTGAGCCAGGCAGAGGGCGCTGATGATGCCCCAGCTGTGCCCGTCCTGCACAAAGCGCATCAGGGTATGGGTGTCGTCGGTCTCGTAGCGGACCTGGGCCAGCATACCCATGCGTCTCAGCGCCACTTCCGTCATGGCGCCGATATGAGTATTGCGCCCGTAACGGATCAGCGGGTGCTGCAGCGCCAGTGAGGACAGGGCTTCCCGTGACGGGAGGCGATCATCAAAACTGAAACTCTCCGGTATTGCCAGCAACAGCGGGTCCCTGAACAGGGGATGGCGCTCCAGTCCTTCGATCTCGTCCAGCTGGTCGTTGGACACCAGAATATCTACCTCCCGATTGAGAAAGGACTGCAGCAGAGACGGCGTCAGGCCGCTGCGAAGTGTCAGCTGTTCGATGCGGTCATCCATCTGAGCGATCAGGCGACTGCCGAACACCTCCGAGCAGGACGTCACCAGGCCCAGGCGACACTGGATCAGGCCCTGATGAGCAGCGCCCCGCACGCGACTGGTCAACCGACGCAGGTCGCCGAGCAGGGTATCCGCCTGCTGTTTCAGCATCTGCCCGGCAGCAGTCAGTCGCAGCGGACGGGTACGGCGAATCACCAGTGAGGTGCCCAGCTGGGTTTCCAGCTGCTTGAGGGTTTGCGACACCGCGGACTGGGTGACATTGAGCCGCTGGGCGGCGTCGGTCAGCGAATCGGCTTCGGCGATGCAGACAAAGCAGGCCAGGGCGTGGGTGTCGATCAGCGGAGAGGAATTCATTATAAGTTCTTCTTATGATTATCGTTAGATCATCTCAATATGGTTCTTTATTGTAGATAAATTAATGTTTAGTGCAATAATCGATCACATGAAGCGCGCCGATGAGCGTCTGTTTATGAACCCCTTGAGCCGAGTAATGCAATCATGATTCTTCCCCGTTATGACCGCCGTTGCGGCTGGTATGAACAGCTTGAGCAGGTATCCGATTTTCCTGCGCTGAAAGAGGATACGCAGGTTGATGTGGTGGTGATCGGCGGTGGTTTTGTCGGTTGTGCCGCCGCTCGGCGCATGGCCGAGAACCGTCCCGATGCCGAGGTGCTGCTGATCGAGGCATTGAAGATCGGTCAGGGTGCGTCGGGGCGCAACTCCGGCTTCGTCATCGACCAGCCGCACAAGCGTGATCTGGAGAACGGCGATGAGCAGTTGAAGCAGAAGATCATCCGCCTCAACCGGGTGGCGGTGGAGTATCTGGAAACCCAGATCGAGCGCTTCAACATCGATTGCCAGTGGTCTCATGCCGGCAAGTACCAGGCGGCGGTAGGACCGCGTGGCTGCAGACACCTCGATCACTACGAGCAGCTGCTGCAGAAGGGCGGTGAGCAATACCATCGTTTGAGCAAGGAAGAGATGCGGTCGGTGTTCGGCACCGACTTCTACGCCGCCGCGATTCATACGCCGGGTGGCGCGTTGATGCAGCCGGCGGTGCTGATGCGGGGCCTGGCGGACAGCATGCCGGATAATGTCCGCATCGCCGAGCGCACGGCGGTCACGTCGATCAAGCGCACCCACTTCGGCTTCGAGCTGAAGACCGACAAGGCGCGCATCCAGTGCCGTCAGCTGATTCTGGGCACCAATATCTTCACTGCCGAGTTGGGCTACATGGCCGATCGCATCCTGCCGATCATGACCTTTGCCAGCATGACTCGACCGCTGACTGAAGACCAGCTGCGTCGTTATGGTGGCAGACTCGATTGGGGTATTACCCCGGCGGATCATGGCGGCACCACCTTGCGCATGACCCAGGACAAGCGGTTGATTGTGCGCAACTCCTATCGCTATGCCCACGACTACAACACGCCGCAGGAGCTGATTCCCAAAATTGCCGGCCGTCATCGTGCCGCCTTTGATGAGCGTTACCCGCAGCTGAATGATGTGGAGTTCGAATACACCTGGGGCGGCGCCAGCGGCCTGTCCGGAAACTTCGAGACCTACTTCGGCGAGCTGGAAACCAACATTTTTGCATCCTGCTGTGACCAGAGCGTGGGCGCCGCGCGCGGCACCATTTCCGGCATGATGCTGGCGGACATGGCCTGCGGTCGCAGCAGCGATCTGCTGCGCGACATGCAAACCGTGTCCGGCAACCCGTCGCGTCTGCCGCCCAAACCGTTGCTGCGCATCGGCGTGCCCATGCGCCTGGCCTTCGAGCGTTTCAGAAGCCGTTCCGAAGTCTGAATTTTATCGACCCTGTAACTGGAGAAAACCATGTCCGCAAAACTGATCAAGGGCAGCAGCCTGACCTACATGCACCGTGGCGGTCCCCCCGGCGACGCCGGTGTAGCCCGTGCCGTGAGCACCGACCTGAGCGCCACCCTGGGGGCTGGCGTGGCCCACTTTGATGCCTGTTCCATCAGCTGGACGGTGCTGTACGACGAAGTGATCTACGTGATCGACGGCGTCTTCCGTTTGGTGACCAACGAGGGTGTGCTGGAAGGTGAAGCCGGCGACATCATCTGGGTGCCCGAAGGCACCGAACTGAAATATGAAGGCGATCAGGCCTGCATCTTCTATGCCGTCTATCCGGGCAACTGGAAGGAAATTCACGGGATGGCGTGAGCCAGGTCGGTGATCACTCTTTAGTAAACAAACCGCCATGCAGGAAAGCGTGTGGCGGTTTCGGCTAACGCTAATACAGCACACAGTTGTGACGCGCGCTCCGATCGGGTCATGATTGCAACCTTTGTGTTTAAGCGATCACGGGACATTAACCCGGTTGGTTATCGGCTGGCGGGTTGTCCAGTACCCGTGCACTGATACTCTTTCGTAACGGTCCAGTTGGCACAACCATTAAAGCCGCCAAATCGGTTGCACTGGCGCGTAACGCCTCCGAATGCTTCTGCACCCTTGTATCCCCATACCCGGCAGCGTTTGGTCGCTAACAGGACGGCTTGTCGCTCGCTGAGATTGGCTTGTTCGAATTCCCCGACCTCGTAGGAGAGCCGGATGGTGCCGTCTGAACGACTGCCGCCAGTAGCTGCCCAATTTTTCTGGACAGCGCAGCCCGAGCTCAATAGGGTGCTCAGTCCGATCGTGAAAATTACTACCCTTTTCATTAGGTATCTCCCTGGAAGTGCCTAATCCCCGGAAAATTGCTGAATCATCAATACCACGCCCGATAAAATGCCGGGTATCAATTTGATATCCCTGAGGCTCTGAGTCTGTGTTTGCAGAATAGACCTGGAAACGGTGCAGTGTAACGAATTTGATAATGGGTCAGGTTCGGGGATTTTGCCACCTCTCCTTGGGGCATCAGGTTGAGTTATATGGATAGCCATTCGCGATCATGAAGGCTGAACTATCCTCCTCTCGTAGGGGGCTGTCCTGTTCAAACCCGCACCGCACTTCGCGCCTGGTTACGGCCGGAGTAGGACAGGCGGGTCAATTCCTTGGGTACCCGGACCAGCAGTTCCGGTGCCGGCATGCCGATCAGTTCGCCCTGGGAGAAGCTGATGCCCAGGCGCAGTACTTCCAGCTGAATCGCCGGGGAGTGGACGTATTCCGCCACGGTTTCGATCTTCATGCTGCGGGCCAGTCCCACGATACCGCGTGCGACGCGGCGCGAGTTCGGGTCCTTGTCCAGGTTGCGGATCAGGCTGCCGTCGATTTTGATGAAATCGACTTTCAGCTGCAGCAGGTGCTCGAAGTTGGAGTAGCCGGTGCCGAAATCATCGATGGCGATACGACACCCGCGCTGTTTTACCTGATCCACGAAGGTTCGCACCTGCTCGTAGTTTTCGATGCTGGCTGATTCCAGCAGCTCGAAGATGACGCGGGGGCCGACTCCGGTTTCATCCAGGCGCTGCAGAATGAAATCGGTCAGTTCTTTCTGCTGCAAGTCGCTGTAGGACAGATTGATGGAGAACTGCATCGGCGAGTCGGCAAAGCGGGCAAAGCACTGCTCGACCATCACCCGGGTGATATGGCCTTCAAGGCGCAACTTGCCGGCGATGCCGAGGAACTTGCCCGGACTGACCACCTCGCCATTGCTGTCCAGCATGCGTACCAGGCACTCATACTTGTCGATGCGGCCGGTGGTGTTGTTGAGGATCGGCTGGAACCAGGCGATGAGTCCTTTCGTGTCCAGGGCATCGCGCAGTTTGCCGGCCCATTTCTGGTTGTGCTCGAACTCCTGCTCCAGCGGTTCGGAGCCATCGTAGACACGGCAGTGCAGTCCTTTCTTGCGCGCTTCACGCAACGCCTCGCGGGCATGGATATAGAGACTGTGTTCTTTCGGCGCTTCAATCCAGGGGACGGCGGCACTGACGGTCGCGCTCAGGCTGATCTCATGGCTTTGCCAGAAGATCGGTGTCTCGCGGATGCAGCCCAGGATCTGCTCCATCTGTACCTGTACCAGCTCGGGACGGCGACGGGGCAGCGAGAGGGCGAACTCATCGCCGCTGACCCGGTAAAGTTTGCCGCCGCTGTTTTCGGCACTGGACATGAAGGATTCAAGGCGCAGCGCGACTTCCCTCAGGATCAGGTCGCCGCAGCCGTCACCAAAGAGGCTGTTGACCTCGCGGAAGCGGTCCAGGTTGACCAGGATCAGGCTGACGGCGCTTTCCCGTTCCAGGTCCTGCAGCAGGCTCAGGCGGTTGGGCAGGCCGGTCAGTTTGTCGCGGTCGGACATGCGCATCTTGCGCAGGGCGGGAATCAGGCGGACCAGGCCGAGTAGGGTCAGGAAGGCGATTACTGCCGCCAGCGACCACAGATAGGTGCGGCTGCTGGCCTGTAGATCGGCCAGCGGGGCATTGAGTTCGGTCAAAGGAATTGCGGCCGAGAGTTTCAGGCCGCTCTGTGTCGGCGCGTAGTACAGCGTTGCCGGGTGTTCCGGAAGATCCAGTGGCTGGTACTCGAAGCCCGTCAGGAATATGGTGCGGGGCGCTTGTACCTGTGCCTGGCGCATTACTTCATGCAGGTATTCCTGGCGTTGATCCTGATACTTGGGCGCGAACTGCTGGTTATGGCTGTCGGTCAGCCAGATCAGCGTACCAGGCGTCGCCTCGGCGTCAGCTGCCAGACGCAGGATCGCCTCCACGCTCCAGTCCAGACTTATCAGTCCATCCAGTTGCCCCTGCGCATCGAGAATCGGCTGGACCAGAGTGATCACCGGTTCATGGCTGACCGGGTGGCGGTACACAGGCGTCCACCAGGCGTTGCCGGCGGTCATAGGATTTTGAAAACGGTCGGGTACTTTTTGCAGCCATTCAGGGGCCGATGTGGCGTTATCCAGCGAGCTGACATGCCCGTCGTGTGCGTGCATCAGGAGTTGGGGGCGGTGAGCAGGTCCGCCGGAATAGAGCCCGGCTCCAGCAAGATCCGACGTCCAGGCCAGTGCCTGTTCAAGCTGCAGCTGTTTGACAGACAGGGAAGCATCACGGTCATTGAACTGGCGTGACATCACCCCGGCCTGATACTCCAGTTCGGCGGCGCGGCGGTTCACCCCGTTGAGGGCGGTGTCGAAATGATCCAGCACGCGCTGCTGGAACTGGGCGTTAACCGCCTGCTCGGTGGTGTCGACGGTAATGTGCGTGTAAACCCAGAATGCGGCCCAGGAAAACAGGGCCAAAAACAAAATATTGGTCAGAATGGTGTTCTTGGAGGCCAAGTCCAGGTATCTGCTCTTGAGATTGATCAAACGGGCCGACCTCCTGCCTGCATGAGGGGGCTGTATGCTACAGCATCTAAATGGTTGTTTTATTATGCCTGAGCTTCATGAGATTACTATTGCTGGAGCATGACTTCGATCAGCATCAGTGATGGCCACATGGTCTCGGTTGCATCCAGGGGGCACACGTATGATCATTATTTAACCATGCCTAGTACATGAAACAGGTACTTGCCACTCCAGCCACCACAGCGGCCGCAAGCATTGGGATAGAAGCCAGTCCTCAGTGTGCTAAGATCTCCTCTACTGACGGCTTCGCCCGGCATGACCAACTCAAGGAATGAGTAATGACCAAAGTCAAACGGACCTACGCGCTGCTTGAACGCGATTTGCCCTATATTCTTTCTCCTTCTAACGCAATTCGTATCCTTAGGCACGAGTATGGGCGCTGTCGACGCACCGTGATATCACCTGATCCGTCCCAGGAAAGATTCAGAACCGGTACATTCGATATTCCAATTGTCAGCAGTCATGACATTGAATCTGGAAAGGTTGTGGCACTTGAATTTCATCCTCAGCACTACGTTGTCGATAGTAATGGCAAAGTCCGTTCCGCATTGCCTCACCAGCTGGAGATAAGGGCCCGAAAGTTGTTGGGACAGCCACGCAGTGAAGTGGTTTACCAAAGCGATGCTGCTGTACTGGAAGTTCAGGAGTTAATGAAAGACCCCTACCCCATTCATATTCCCCCCGCTTCTTCTCCCACCAATACATCGCAGGGCCCTCTCCCGGTTAAGAAGGCACTGCCTGGAACCCAGGAAGAACAAAGTGGCTTTTTACAAGATATTGGTGATACAGCTGGCGCTGGCGCACTTATTCTGGCTGGAGGTATAGCTGATCGGCTGGGTTTTGACGAAGTTGCTGACAATGCATTTGGCGCTGCCACCGAACTCCTTGAGAAACCCGGAAGTTCCGGAGCAAAAGAGGAAGCCGTTGCAGTTCTCGGGACCACTCTGGGAGCCGCCAAAACTGTCGGCGATACCTTGATCGGCGGCGCCCAATTAGCCAGAATGGCGGCACAGGAAAAAGCCTACGATCTGCTCGGGGGCGAACAGGGTTTAGGCAGGCATATCGATTCCCTGCAAAGTAATCACGAAAACATGGAGCAGATAAAGGCCAGCGCGGGTCAGGCTGTGAAAGCCTTTGCTCAAGATATCCCCGGAAGTCTGGGCAAGGGCGCTGAGGCCGCAGGCGGTGCCGTGGATAACTTCCTCAGTAACGTTGATTCTGTAGCAAATACCGACAGCAACGTACAACGCCTCCTGGACTCATCCGAGATCGGTGAAACAGCTGCAAACACAGTGGGTATGCTGACTGGGGCGGCAGGGCTCGTAAGGGGAGGAACCAAAGCTGCTACAAAAGCTGTTGGATCTGTTACGGATGACGGGGCTGTTGATAGGATGAAGGTTGGTATTGTTGTTCCAAACAAGGCTTTAGTATCACCTGCAGAAGTTAACTGGAAAACCTCCAGAGCCTTGGGTATGGAAATCAGCGACCCAAGAGATTATGCAGTCGGCCAACAAATGTTTGAATCTTTGCAGCAAGCGGGTGTGTCCCCAGATAGGGCATTGCGCATGTCCAGGGATATGTTGGAGTCTGGCGTAGATTTACCTTCTACGGTATCGCTAAAACAAGGTGATCAACTATTTAAGCTAGTTCCAACTGGGTCTCCACCGAGTGGGTCAACTCCTTACTTTGTGACCGGGGATGTACTGGAGCGTTTGCCTAATAATCCTCAAACTATTGGAGAAATGCTTGGATTGCCTCAAGTTCCAAGCAGTTTTGAATTATATTCAATTACGGCAAAAAGTAATGTTGATGTTTTCCAAAGCCAGATTGCAAAATTCTCTGTTAATAGTGGAGAGCATTTGAGAAGCGGCGGAGAGATTAAAGCATTAGTGACGAGGCGTGATTTATTTACAGAAGCTAAACCTCTAAATCGTTACATAACGGGTCAGTGAGATGTCAGAAGATAAACTTAAACGTCTGAAAGCAGAGGCGCAATCGCTAGCAAAGCTTCTTAAACAAGAGTCTGTTTCTAGCGAAAATGCGGTTGTAGCTTTGAGGAAGCTCAAAGACATTTTTAACCAAGTTAATAATATGACTCAGTATGCTGTATTGGGTCGAATAAGGCTTGATCGTTTGTTTGTTGAGGGTGATTTAGCAAATAATGTTGAGTTAGCGGACTGTTATAGTCGGTTTGCGAACTTGGCTGAGGGGCTTGAGGTGTAGTTCCAGACAAAACAATCTCGCCTAACAGTCTGGAAGAGGCCGAAGATATCCTAAAAAACCGGCGTCAGCAGATTGCTGCGGAAGGCTACAAGCCGAAATACCCGGATACCGAGTTGGCCAATCTGGCGCAACATGGCGATATTGGCAACGAGCGTTTTCAGGTGCTCTTTATGGAAGAGCGCTATCTGAATGACCGCAATACACCTGATGAACCGCTAAGCGGAAAAATGGGTATGGTGATGAAAGGTGAGACGGGCGAAGGCGCCAAATACTGGTCTACCAGCTTCGATCAGATAGAAGATGCTGACACCGACCCGAAACTGATCAGCGAAAAGCTGGGGCTAGAGTACGATCCCACCAAGAAGTATGCCTTGGTTGTGGCCGATACCGAAAAATCCACGCCTCTCACCGGTGTGAAGAGCGTACCGGTGACCTTCGAAAAGGTCAGTGAGTTTGCCAATACGGAATTGTCAAAACAATTCCCCAAAGAATTCACGGACAAGACGATGACGCCTGAATTTCAGGCGGAGTATGCCAAGCATTACAATGCTGCGGTGGAAAGCGGTGATTTGCCTAATCCATGGTCGCGGGATACCAAAAAGTTCGAAAAATACCTACGAACCACAGATCTGTCATCTGAAGATCAGGAAGTGCTCATCACCCGAATGGAACTGCATGACAAAATCGGCAACAACCAGGATTACCAGGGCAACGGCCTGACCAAAGACATTAATCCGCACAGCCCGAATGAATTTGGCGCGGTGGAAACGCTGAATTTCGAGCGCAAGACCGTTAACTTGAAGGCATTGCATGAAGCCGGTGCCATTGTCGTCATCAAGGACCTTCAACCGTTATGAGCTACGTTCAGGAATACCCCTTAAAACCGGCCTTGTCGAAAATCACGCATCATGATCAATTACCACCTAATGCCATCGAGATAGGTCGATTAGTTGATACAACAGAGGCGAAAGATATCTATGGGCACCTCGAAAAACCTCCCTCACAGTACCGGTAGCCCTGTGATAGCATCGAATGACCATCAACATCGATCTGAACCGTCAGTACCATGAAGAAGCGTAGCGCCATCAAAAACGACCTCTTTGCCAGCGAACATCACCGTGAAAAGATCGACCGCATCGGCGATCCCTTGGCTGAGATTGAGCAGCACATCAACTTCTCCGCACTGGCCGCTGAAGTTGACTGCATCGCGCCTCGCATCGAAAGCAGCCAGGGTGGACGGCCGCCGTACCCGACTGAAACCATGGTTCGCATTCTGGTACTCAAGCGCCTCTACAACCTGTGGGATGAGCAGATGGAGTATCAGCTGCTGGACCGTATGAGTTATCAACGCTTCTGCGGGCTGACCCAGGCAATCAACATTCCGGACCGCACGACGATTTGGCACTTTGAGAACCGAATTGGTGAAGCCGGTGCTCAGACCCTGTTCGATGGTGTGTCTACGCAACTGTACAAGCAGGGCTTCATCGCCCGTGGCGGTCAGATCATTGATGCCACCTTGGTACCCGCTCCCAAGCAACATAACCGGCGAAGCGACAAGGAATTGCTGGACCAGAAGGCCATGCCAGCCGACTGGGAACCTGCCAAACGTCGACAGAAGGACACGGATGCCAGCTGGACCAAGAAACACGGCAAACATTACTTTGGTTACAAGCTGTCGATCAATGTTGATGCCAAGTACAAGGTCATCAGGCGCTTTCAGTGCGATACCGCCAAAGTGCATGACAGTCAGCATTTCGATGCCGTCGTTGATAGGCATAACACCAGCCGGGATGTCTATGCGGATCGCGGTTACCCATCGACTGAACGGGAAGCCTGGCTCAAAACCCACGGTTATCGCAACCAGATCCAGCGAAAAGGGCATCGTCACAAACCGTTATCGCCATGCCAACAGCGACGCAACAAACGAATTGCCACAACCCGTGCGCGCGTTGAGCATGTGTTCGCCAGCATCAACCAGATGGGAGGCAAGTTGATCCGTACAGTAGGCCAAGCGCGGGCCAACTTTGCGATGACCATGATGGCCACCTGCTACAACCTGAAGCGGTTGGTGTACTTCCAGCGCGCTGGGATTACCGCGTTTTGAGTCGTTGGCGGCGACTCAGTGTGCCAGGAGGGCACATTGAGATCCCGCCAATACCAGGGTTAGTGCCCCGAAAATCCGTATGAAATTGAGTCGATAACCGATGTTGCCGGCTGTTGAACCTTCAGCTGGCTGTGTAGCTGGGTTTTTCGAGGTCCCCTATATGTATTAAAGATGCTTTTAGTCCTGCTTTATTTTTCTTAACCATTCATGAAAGGCATGAAATGAAAGGAGTATAGAGCTTACAATAAGGGTTCCCGTTAAGTCATGCACTGTCCAGTACTCTGGGGCCTCAAAAATAATCAGATAAAATCCAGCAGCGCCAAGAGAAATCGAAATTAAAAGTATATGGAAAGTTTTGAAGAAGTGCCTGTAGGCATAAACCAGCACTTGGCTAACGACCACTAAGCTGGCTATTATATATATATCATAAAGGGTCATAAACACTCCTCTGGATATAATCACAGGTTATCGCATGCTGTTGACCAATTCCTCCATTAACTATACCTTCTACACATATTATGATGTCTCCATCATGTGCATTTGGAATTTCTTTTACCATTACTTTGTAAATTCCCATACCAGCTACTGCAGATAAAGGAGTTCCAATATATGGAACCAGTTTTAATGGCGCCGCGACTGTAGTGCTTATAACACCTCGTACTTTCTGTCTATCACTACTAATTTTATTGGCTTTAGAAAGACTAATAGCTTCGGAAACAGCGATATTAAGGGTGATTAAACGGCTATCTCTAGGACTAATACCTGACTTCATTTTTTGAAGAGTACGAATTGCCAGCTCTGATGTAATTTGATTTATTATCGTGTTTTGGTGAAAGTTTACCTTAAAAATATGATTTTCTTTAAAATAAATACTTTCTTTTTTAATAGAAAGAATCCTTGCAGAAATGCCTGAAGCAATTAGCACGTGTTTTACTGATTCACTCATTTTAAAAGAATCCGTTCATTATATGAATGTAAGGAAATTATATAAAAATCATGATGCATTATCAATAGGTGTAGCATCCCGGATGATCATATAAGCCAAAAGCGTTATCCTTGGTTCATTGCTCGTGACGTCATGCAGCGCGCCATTGAGCAGTTCATCCAGCAAGCACAGGGGGATCAGCCGACATGATGGTATCTTTGCATAAACGGGCACGCACCACCCCTGCCATTCGTGAAGAACTGGCAGCCAGTACCAAGCCTGTCCGCGAACTGGCCCGGCAGTATGGCATCAGCGAGGCAACCGTCCGCAAGTGGCGCAGCCGCTCCAGCACGGAAGACCGCTCGCACACACCGCATCGACTGCAGACGCACCTGACACCGGCTCAGGAGGCGATCGTCGTCTATCTGCGCAAACAGCTGTTGCTGTCTCTGGATGACCTGTTGGCAGTCGTCAAAGCCTTCCTCTGCGACAAGGTATCCCGTTCTGGTCTGGACCGCTGTCTGCGCCGCCACGGGGTCAGTAACCTGAATGATCTCAAGCCCAAGGCGCCTAAACCGGCCCCCAAGACGTTCAAGGCCTATCAGCCCGGATTCTTCCATATCGACGTCAAGTACTTGCCGCAAATGGCGGATGAGACCAAGCGTCGATACCTGTTTGTGGCCATTGATCGTGCCACCCGCTGGGTCTTTGTGCAGATCCATCCGAACAAAACGGCCGCGACGGCTCGGCGCTTCCTGGACAGCCTTCAGCAGGCCACACCTATCAAGATTACGCATATCCTGACGGACAACGGCAAGGAATTTACCGACCGTCTGTTCCACTCAAAGGCCCGTGATCCCAGTGGGAATCATGAGTTCGACCGCCTCTGCGCTGACTTGGGGATTGAGCACCGCCTGACCAAGCCCAGAACACCCCAAACCAATGGCATGGTGGAGCGTTTCAACGGGCGTATAGCCGATGTGCTTAAGACCCACCACTTCGATAGCCGTGAAGATCTTGAGCAAACCCTGCTACGCTATGTGCATTTATATAATCATCAACTGCCGCAGTCCGCGCTGAAGTCCAGGCCACCCATTATGGCGATGAAGGAGTGGTACAAAACCCACCCAGAGCTTTTTAACAAACGCCCTTATAACCATACGGGACGTGACACTTAGGTTGACACACAGGGAGGCTATGCCGCTGAAAACCTGGCAACCGCGCGTCAGATCGCCCTGAACTTGCTCAAGCAGGATACAACGTCGAAGCTGGGCATCAAGAACAAGCGCAAACATTGTGGCTGGAGTGACGAGTATCTATTTCAGATCTTGGGGGATCAAAAAATGATCATGTGTTTGCCCTGCCACATGGCTTAGGCCATATCCAGCGGGGCGTATGAAACCTCAAAAGAGCTCAGTGGTTTAATGCTTCATAAAGATTTCAGAATATAATCAGGGTTTATAAACATAACTGACGCTTTGTTTGCTTCATAAATATATCTTCTCGATGTAACCGTTTGATCATCGTGCATTTCTAGCATCTGTCTTCGAAATCACCACCGGCTGCGGCCGGACTTCGGATGGATGCTGTATGAGTACCAACAACTCCGTAATTCTGATCATCATCGATGGCCTGGCGGCTGGCACGGCGCAGGACTGCATGGGCTACCTGCAGGCGCTCTGCGAGCAGGGCCAGGCCAGCCGTTACACGCTTGAGTCCGAGTTGCCCTCACTCTCGCGACCGCTGTATGAAACCCTGCTGACAGGGACAACACCGGTCGAAAGCGGCGTTACCCATAACCGAGTGGTTCGCCTGTCCAATCAAAGCAGTGTGTTCAGCCTGGCGCAGCAAGCCGGGTTGATCACGGCGGCAGCGGCCTATCACTGGTTCAGTGAACTCTATAATCGTGCGCCCTACGTCGCCGAACGGGATCGCTTCACCAACGATGCTGAATTGCCGATCCAGCATGGCTGCTTTTATCACCTGGACCACTATCCGGACGAGCACTTGCTGCTGGATGCGGACTGGCTGTTGCGCAAGCATGACCCGGATTTCATGTTGATTCATCCGATGAACGTGGATGATGCCGGGCATAAATTTGGTCTCGACAGCAGCCAGTACCGCAATGCCGCACGCCGGGTTGATGGTTATCTGTCACAACATCTGCCGGCCTGGATAGCGCAGGGCTATCAGATCCTGATTACCTCCGATCACGGCATGAACATCGATCGCAGTCACGGCGGTTCACTGCCTGAAGAGCGTCAGGTACCACTTTGGGTGATCGGAGAGGCTTTCACGCATAACTCCGAATGTGTGCCCCAACAAATCGAAATCTGTGGTCTGGTGTGCACGTTGCTGGGGCTTGAGGACCACGGCAAGCCGGTCGCGGCGGGTATGCTGGAGGCGCTGCAATGAGGCTGGCGATCTTCGACCTGGACGACACCCTGATCGATGGCGACTCCGCTTCTCTGTTCTGTCGTTTTCTGGTGGAACAGGGACTGGCCGGCCCGGACCTGCTGGCAGCTGAAGCGCAGCTGATGCAGGACTATGCTTGTGGCGCTCTGGACATGGCGGCCTATATTCGCTTGATGACGGCGCCGATCGAGCATCTGACGCCCGGTGAGCTGAATGCGCTGACAGGCCGCTTCGTCAGCGATCGGATCGTCCACCGGCACTACCCGCAGGCGCGCCGGTGTCTGCAGGCACATCGCGAGGCGGGCGACATCTGTCTGATCATTTCGGCCACGGCCGAGTTTATTGTGCGACCGGTTGCCGAAAGGCTGCAGGTCGAGCATGTGCTGGCGATCGACCTTGAGCGTGATTCGCTGGGACGCCTCAGTGGCGGCATCAGCGGCATCCCGAGTTTCCGCGAAGGCAAGGTGCTGCGCCTGCAGGCCTGGCTGTCCGAGCGGGGACAGTCCCCTGAAGAGCTGCTGTTTTACAGCGATTCCAGTAACGATCTGCCGTTGCTGGAGTGGGCTGATCGACCCCACGTGGTGAATCCTGATCCGAAACTGAGCGCACTGGCCCGTCAGCGTGGCTGGCCGGTGTTGCACTGGATGCGTGCCAACGATTTTCAAACTCCCAAGACTCACTGACCAAGAGAGCACCTGTGATGAGCAAGCGTTTCCTGACCCTGAGCCTCGCTGCACTGACTGCCTTGCCTGCCTGGGCGAACTGCCCGGCGGTGACCGGGCCTGACGCCGGAGGCGAGTTTCCGCATCTCTTTGAGCTGGCCGCTTACGAGCAACTGAACAACTGCACCCTGAGTTTCAATGCCAACCCGGCCAGTGCCGAGCTGAACCGCCGAATTGTCGGCAACCCCGAGTTGCCGTCATTGGAGCAACGACTGCCTAAAGAGCCTCTTGTGGTCGCGCCCTATGAGCGCATCGGGCAGTACGGCGGTGTGCTGGACGGCATCTCCAAGGCGACCGAGTCCGGTACTTCTGACCTGTTGTCGGTACGCCATGTGAACCTGGTGCGGTTCAGTGACGACCTGAGCACCATCGTGCCCAACGTGGCCAAGCGCTGGACGTGGAACGACGACTTTACCGAACTGACGTTGAACCTGCGTGAAGGGCACAAGTGGTCTGATGGCAAGCCGTTCACGGCCGAGGATATCGCGTTCTGGTATAACCACCTGATCATGGACAAGGAGATCACCGGTTCACCCAAGGATCGTTTCCTGTCCGACGGCAAGCCGATGAAGGTCGAGGCGCTGAGCCCGACCAAGGTGCGCTTCACCGTTAATGCGCCGCGTCCTGGTTTGACCGCGATGTTTGCCACCGACTATGCCCAGCCGTTCCAGCCCAAGCATCTGCTGGGCCGCTTCCACCCGGCGATCAACCCTGAGGCGGACACGCTGGCCCAATCCCTGGGTTTTGATAACGGCTACGCGGCGCTGAAGTTCTACTACGGTCAGTCCGACTGGAAGGATATCCCGACGCCGCTGTTGAAGGACAAGGAGCAGGTCAAACGCCTGGTGGCGGCCGGTTTCCCGGCAGTCGCGCCGACCCTTGAGTCCCATCTTGTCGTCGAGGAATCCCTGGAAGGGCGCCGTCTGGTGGCCAACCCCTACTTCTTCCAGGTGGATACGGCGGGCAACCAGTTGCCGTACATCAACGAGATCAACGAAGCCTACATCGGCGATGAGGATATCCAGACCGCCAAGATGATCGCCGGCGAGGTGGATTACAAGGCGCAGGCAGTGAACCTGCCGTCGGCGCCGGTGCTGCTGGAGAACCGGCAGCTGGGCCATTATGAGGTGGCGCTGCGCCCGATGGTGCCGCTGCCCGCGCTGGCGTTCAACCTGACCGACAAGGATGCGGAAAAACGCGCCATTTTCAACGAACTGGACTTCCGCCGGGCGATGTCGCTGGGCATCGATCGCGAGCAGATCAACAAGGTTGCCTTCTTCGGGTTGGGCAAGCCGATGCAGTACACCGCCTTCGATCCCGATACCGCACCTTTTGTGACCGAGGCGCAGAAAACGGCGTTTATCGAGCATGATCCCGAGAGTGCCAGGGCGTTACTGGATCAGGTTGGCCTCAGGGATCAGGACGGCGATGGCTGGCGCGACCTGCCGTCGGGCAAACGTTTCGAGCTGGATATTCGTTACGCCACCCAGGGCATGGCCACCAAGGTGCTGGAAATCGTGGCCGCCAACTGGCGCGATCTGAACGTGCGTACCTCGATCAAGGAGGTAACCTCGGACGAGTATCGCAGCTCCCAGACCGCCAATGATCTGAGCATTACAGCCTGGGCGATGGGACGCCCTCAGCCGGTGCTGGCCAGCGACCCTTCCTGGCTGACACCGCCCTATGGCACCTACTTCGACCTGCGTACCGGCATGGAGTGGGCGCGCTACCTGCAAACCGATGGTCAGGAAGGCTCCCGGCCGCCGCAGTCGGTGATGGACATGCTGCCGCTGGCAGAAGCCTTTACCCGCGCCGAGCTGGGCTCCGATGAGTCGGCCGAAGTGGGGCGCAAGATCGCGCAGCTGACCGTCGATGATCTCTTCATCATCGGTACCGTGAAAGCCGTATCGCCGGTATATCACAGCAAAAAGCTGAAGAACTTCGAGCTGCCCAAGACCTCATCCTACGACTACTACCGCATGTATCCCTACCTGCCGACGCAGTGGTTCCTGGAAGAGTAAGTTCCGTGCTCCGTGCCCCGGCATCTTGCCGGGGCTTCGTCACAACCGGATAAAACATCATGCAAGCATTTCTGACCAACACCTGGCTGCTCTGGCTTCTGAGCGGGGCTGCCGCCATCCTCTGGTGGCGAGGGCGCAGCAGCCAGCTGTTTCGTTACATTTTCAACCGCTATCTGCTGGCGCTGGGCACTCTGCTGCTGGTGAGCGGCATCGTGTTCAGCCTGATGGAAGTATTGCCCGGCGACTGCGCCGAGAAGATGATCGCCTACAAGAACACTCAGGGTGAGGTGATCACCCAGGCCCAGATCGACGCCGAACGGGCACGCATGGGGCTGGACCAGCCGCTGCCGGTACGCTGGGCAAGCTGGGTGGCCGATTTGACCCTGAAAGGTGATCTGGGTTTCAGCTGCGCCAAGCGTCAGTCGGTCAATATGGCGCTGGGCGACCGTTTCTGGATGAGCCTGGGGTTCTGTATCGCCGGGTTGCTGTTCGCCTACCTGATTGCCGTGCCCTTTGGCATTCTGTCGGCCTGGTCGCTGAACAAGCCCTGGCTGGATCGCAAGTCTCATCACACTCCGTTGCGTCGGCTGCGCAACAGCATCGGCCTGGTGATCGCCAAACTGGTGGACCTGCAGTTGCGCTTGATCAGCTATCTCGGGCTGGCGCTGCCCAACTTTCTGCTCGCATTGAGCATCATCCTGCTATACGTATTCGCCGGTGAACCCTCGCCAACCGGGCTGTTTTCGGATCAGTGGCGCGGCCAGCCCTGGTTCGCCGACAGCGGTTTCCAGTGGGGCAAGCTGAACGACTTTCTGGGGCATATCTGGCTGCCGATTCTGGTGATCGGCTGGGCGGCGACAGCGCTGCAGTTGCAGACTGTGCGCGCTCTGGTGGTAGATGAGTCCAACAAGCTGTATGTGGAGGCCGCCCGCGCCCGCGGCATCGACGGTTTCCGCCTCTGGTCGCGCTATCCGGTACGCCATTCGATCAGCCCGCTGTTCAACTCCGTGGGGTTTGATTTCCAGCGTATCTTCAATGACTTGCCCATTGTGGCGGTCGTGATCGGCCTGACCGATGCCGCCGCGCTGCTGATCGAAGCGTTGGCGATGACCAACGATCAGGAGCTGGCGGCCGGCATTCTGTTTCTGGTGGCGCTGGTCGTGATCGGTATGAACTTCATCACCGACGTGATTCTGGCGGTGGTGGATCCGCGGGTTCGCAACAGCGTCATGCACGCGGGAGGGCACTGAGATGATTGCGTTGATTAGCCGCTGGCGGGGTGGCGGCAAGGCCGCAGCCCGCAGCGAGTCCTACTACACGGCGGGTCAGTTTGCCCTGATTCGCGCACGTTTCATGCGCAGCACCACTGGCGTCATCGCCGGCGGCATGCTGGCCCTGCTGCTGTTGATGGGATTGTTTGCTCCCTTCTTTTCTCCCAACGCACCGGGCATTGAAGGCGCCAATCCGGATTATCGGCGGGGGGCGCCGCAGAGTATCCGCTTCTGTGATGCCAACGGCTGCTCCCTGCGGCCCTTTACCTACCGCTATACCAGGGAAACACCGGCATTTGACCTGAGCAGCCTGGCGGGCGGCGATCTGAGTGCGCTGGATGCCATCACCTCCGGTGACAGCCTGAACGCTTCGAGCCAGAATCGCTTTGTGGAACAGACCGACCAGCGACGTTATCTGCAGTTCTTCGTGTCGGGCTGGGAGTACAGTCTGTTCAAGGTTGAATGGCTGGGGATTGATATCGTTTCCAGTCGGCATCTGTTCGGTGTGGACCAGGGGCAGATCCACCTGTTCGGTACCGATGAAGACGGCAAGGATGTGTTCAGCCGTACCCTGCATGCGATCTGGGTCACCATCAGCATCGCGCTGGTGGCGCTGGCGGTGAAGCTGTTTGCGTCGCTGCTGGTCGGCGGCATCAGTGGCTACTGTGGTGGCCGAGTGGATGCGGTCTTGATGGCGATCACCGAAGCGGTACGTGTGATTCCTCCGATTCCGGTCTATCTGGCCTGCGCCGTGGCGCTGTCGCAGATCGACCTGACACCGGTTCAGCGCTATTTCGCCATCGCCGTGGTGATCGGTGCGCTGGACTTTGCCGCGCTGGGGCGTCGCCTGCGGACTCACATCCTGACCGAACGCAATCAGGATTACGTGCTGGCGGCGAGGCTGTCCGGGGCCAGCAGCAGCCGGATCATCTGGCGTCATCTGGTGCCCAGTTTCTCCAGCTACATCATCGTCGATACGTTGATCAATTTCCCCTACGTGATTCTGGCTGAAACCAGCCTGAGCTTTCTGGGCCTGGGGCTGACCGAACCGGTCAACAGCCTGGGGGTGCTGCTGCAAAAGGCGCAGGACCCGGATATCCAGCAGAACATGGTGTGGCAGTTTGCGCCTGTGGGGGTGTTCGTGCTGCTGATCATGGCCTTTGTCTTTGTCGGTGATGCCCTCAGGGATGCCGCCGACCCCTATTCGGAGCGCAAACGATGAGCATCAACGAGATGATTTCCGATCCATTGCTTGAGATTCGTGACCTGAGCATCGATTTCCATACCGCAGAAGGCGTGCAGCGTGCCGTCAATCGGCTCAACCTGAGCCTGCATCCCGGTGAGGTGATGGGGTTGGTGGGTGAGAGCGGGTCTGGCAAGTCTATCACGGCCAAAAGCATCATGCGCATGCTGCCCGGCAACGCCGAGATGGCACCCGAAAGCCGTATTCGGCTGCATGATGGTCAGCGCCCGGTGGATGTGATGGGGCTGCACGGTCGCGACCTGCGACTGGTGCGCGGCGGTCAGGTATCGATGATCTTTCAGGAGCCGATGGCCAGCTTTGCTCCGGCCATTCGTATTGGCGACCAGATCGTCGAGACCATCCAGCTGCATACCGGTGTTGACTATGCCTGTGCGCGCCGGCAGGGGATCGAACTGTTCGAGCGCGTGGGCATTCGTGAGCCGGAGCGACGCTTCGATCAGTATGTGTTTGAACTCTCGGGCGGCATGCGCCAGCGGGCGATGATCGCCATGGCGTTGTCCACTCGGCCCCGGCTGCTGATCGCCGACGAGCCGACCACGGCGCTGGATGTGACCGTGCAGGCGCAGGTGCTGGAGTTGATGCTGGAGCTGCGTGAACAGTTCGGCATGGCGATGCTGTTCATTACCCATGACCTGGGGGTGATCTCGCGCATTGCCGACAACCTCACGGTGATGAAAAAGGGGGCGGTGGTCGAAGCCGGCAGCTGCGATCGGGTGCTGTTTGCGCCTCAGCACGACTACACTAAACGCCTGCTGGATGCCTTGCCGCACCTGGAAGATCTGCCACCACCGCCGGAGCGCCAGCCTGCGCCGCTGGTCAGCATTCGCGACCTGTCGATTACCTATCCTGCCAGCGGACCGGGGCAGGCGCCATTCCAGGCGGTGCCGCAGATGAACCTGGAGTTGCCGGCGGGACAGATCATCGGCCTGGTGGGGGAGAGCGGCTCTGGCAAGACTTCTCTGGGCAAGGCGTTGTTTGGCGCGGCGCCTGTGTCCGCCGGCGAGGTGCATTATCACACGGATCAGCCAATCACTCTGGCCGCCGACGGCAGGGTCAAGCGCAAGAAGCTGGCTCAGGTGGCGCAGCTGGTCTTCCAGGACCCCTACAGCTCGCTCAATCCGCGCATGACCGTGCGGGATATCATCGCCGAGCCCCTGCAGGCGCTGGGCCTGTGTCGCAACCGCGCCGAGATCGATCAGCGGGTGGTCGAAGTGGCCAAGCGCTGCCATATCGAGGTTAGCCATCTGCGCCGGTTCCCGCATGCCTTTTCCGGTGGGCAGCGGCAGCGTATCAGCATCGCCCGTGCACTGGTGGTCAATCCGCGTTTTCTGGTGGCCGACGAAGCGGTTGCGGCACTGGATGTGTCGATACAGGCCGAAATCCTGGCTCTGCTGAAGGCGCTGCGCGACGAAAGAGGGTTGACCATTCTGTTCATCTCGCATGATCTGAGCGTTGTGGCCAACCTTTGTGATCATGTCTGCGTCATGCAGCATGGCCGGCTGGTGGAGCAGGGCAGCGTGCGGCAGATTTTCCTGCAGCCCCGCGAGGCTTACACTCGCGCTTTGATTGGCGCCATCCCGACCCTGAAACGACCGGGGGAGGCAATCCTGGCCGAGCGGGCCGAGGTTGTGGAGCATGCGTGATGCGAATCTGTCGCTGCCGGAAATACGTACCTTCAATGCCGTGGTATCGGCGGGTAATTTCACCCGTGCGGCTCAGCGCCTGGGGATCAGTCAGCCGGCGGTGACGGCGCAGATGCGCAAGCTGGAGGCGCGCTTTAATGGCCCTCTGCTGGAGCGGGTCAGCCACGGAGTGCGCCTGACCGAACTCGGACAGCGGCTGTACCGGATTACCGCCCAGTTTGCCGAGCTGGACCAGAATGTGCGCGCCCTGGTCCAGCCCGGCAGTGGCGGCAGTCTTGAAGAGATAAGGGTGGCGACGGCCTCGCCCCTGGTGTTTATGCCGTTGATCGCCCGGTTTGTGCGCGAATATCCGGATGTTTCGCTGAAACTGCATACCGCTACGACGGATGAATGCTATGACGTGCTGGCCAACCGCGAGGTGGACATCGGCCTGTTCCCGATGCACTGGGAGGATCGACGATTATCGAGGCTGGCTTACCGGGATCATCATCTGATCGCCATCGTGCCGCTTTCACATCCTCTGGCGACAGAGCCGACCTTGTCCCTGCATCAGCTCTGCGGCGAGTCGCTGATCTTCTCGCGACGCTACTCCTACACCCAGCAACTGCTGGACAGGCTGATTCAGCAGGCTGGGTTGGCTCTGCAGTCCGGCATTCTGATCGATTCCAGAACCGATATCTGCGAAGCCGTGGTTCACGGGCTGGGGATCGGTTTCGCATTTCGCGGTGATATTCCGGCGCAGGGGGAGTATGCAGTCATTCCCATTACCGAAGCGGAAGAGGCGGTGACAGAGCATGTCGTCTGGCTCAGGAACCGTGCCGATCTGCCGGAGGTACGCTGTTTTGTCGATCTCAGCATGCAGGTCCTGGGCGAATCTCAGGCTTCCTGCTTGCGGTAGGCCAGCGGGCTGACGCCGGTCCAGTGCTTGAAGGCGCGGGAGAAGGCGCCGGGTTCGGCAAAGCCCAGCTGGCTGGAGATATCGCCGATGCTCAGGTTCTGCCGTGTCAGCATCATGATCGCCTGGTCGCGGCGCAGGTTGTCCTTGATCGCCTGGTAGGAGGTGCCTTCCGCCTTCAGCTTGCGCGACAGGGTGTAGGAGGTGGTGTGCAGTTGCTCTGACACCCAGTCCAGGTTGGGCAGGCCGCCTTCGTCGAAATTCTCCAGCAGGCCACGCACGCGGGTGGTCAGGCTGTCATCCTCGTCGGTCCAGATCAGCAGGTCGCGGGGTGAGCTGAGGATGAACTCGTCCACTTCCCGAGAAGTGCGGGTGACCGGCATGCTCAGGTAGTTCTTGCTGAAGAAAATGCTGGTGCGCGGCTGCTCGAAATGGCACTGGCAGGGGTAGATGAAGCGATATTCATCGAAGTGGGCCGGCAGCGGGTGGCTGAAGTGGGCGCGACTGAGCACGATCTTGCGCCCGATCAGCCAGCCAATCAGCCGATGCCAGACCATCAGCAGCCATTCCGCCAGGAAGCTGTCCGGGTCCAGTTCCGGATGGTGGTGAATCAGACTCAGCTCCGCTTCCTCGCCGTCCAGGTTCAGGCGGATCTCGATGTCTTCCGAAAACAGCTGATAGCAGCGAATACTCTGCCGGATCACTTCTTCGAGGTTGGCGCTGTGCACCACCAGCGAGCCCATCAGGTGGAAGTGGCCGATGCGGCAGGGGGCCGAGGTACGGCCCATGAATTCATCGTTCAGCTCGCGCCACACCAGACGGAACAGGCGGATGAACTGGCCGGTGCGGATACGGGCCTTGGGCTGGCTGATCAGGTCAGGATCGATCTGGCACTGGTCGAGCAGGGCGTCGATATCAAGACCTTGTGTCCGGGGACCGTGCAGGACGGCACGGGCGTAGTGGGAGGAGAAGGTCAGGTTTTTCATGGTTACGACTGCCGGGCCAGAGAATCCAGGTGTAGGGTTTGAGCGATTTTGTCGACAATTCAGCGTTGCAAAAAATGTCAATTTATCTGTTGGAAGTTGTCATTCTGTTGCCACCAATGATTGCATTAACCTGCGTTCATACGCGATGAATAAGGGAATACCCTTGTTCGTTGACCAGCTGCTGCGCGTGCCACAGTTCAGGAAAGTGGCGGGCCCCATTAGAACAATAAACAGGTTTCAGTATGGACAAAATCAGCTACAACGACTTCATCAAAGACTTCACGCCGGAGTCCATCATACAGAACTTCGTGGGTGATTTTAACGAAGGCATCAACGTCTGCGAGGAGATCTGCGACCGCTGGGCGGAAGATCCCGCCAAGGTTGGCCTGCGTTACGAACTGGCCGATGGCACCAGCGGCGAGATGACCTTCAGGGAATTGATGCTGCGTTCGGCTCAGTTCGCCAACTTCCTCAAGTCTCAGGGCATCGGCAAGGGCGACCGTATCGCCGCGTTGCTGACGCGCACTCCCGAGTTGCTGATCGCCGTACTGGGCGCCATGCGTGCCGGTGCCGTCTATCAGCCGCTGTTCACCGCTTTCGGTTCCGGCGCCATCGAGTACCGCCTGGAGAAGGCGCAGACCAAGCTGATCATCACCAATACGGATCAATGGTCCAAGCTGGAAGGCGTTAAGGGCCTGCCGACCACCCTGCTGGTCGCCGATGACAGCCACGCGCTGGCCGACAAGGCGGACTTCCTTTATCACCAGACCCTGGATCAGCAGTCTGACCAGTTCGAGCCGGTGAAGATCGGCCCGGAAGATCCCTTCCTGCAGATGTTCACTTCCGGCACCACCGGCAAGTCCAAGGGCGTCACCGTGCCGGCCAAGGCGCTGTCGGCGTTCTACGTCTACATGCGTTACGCCATCGGTCTGCGTGAAACGGACAACTTCTGGAACGTGGCCGACCCGGGCTGGGCCTACGGCCTGTACTACGCCGTGACCGGGCCGCTGCTGCTGGGTTGCACCACCCACTTCAACGAAGCCGGCTTTACCGCCGAAAATACCTTCGAGTTCCTGCGCAAGTACAAGATCACCAACCTGGCGGCGGCGCCGACGGCCTACCGCATGCTCAAAGCCAATGACGCCCTGCTCAAGGACTACCCGGAGATCGACCTGCGCGTGGCCAACAGTGCCGGCGAGCCGCTGAACCCCGAGATCGTGACCTGGGTAAAACGTGCCTTTGATTGCCTGGTTTGCGACCAGTACGGCCAGACCGAAACCGGCATGACCTCGGCCAACTTCCATGAGCTGGATCACCAGTTCCGCGATGCCAGCATGGGTTACCAGCTGCCGGGTTACCGCCTGGTGGCGCTGGACGCCAACTTCAACGAGGTAGCGCCGGGTGAAAGCGGTGAGCTGGCGATCGATATGGAGAACTCGCCGCTGTACTTCTTCCAGGGCTACACCTGGGGCGAGAAGAGTCCGTATCACGGCAAGTACTACCTGACCGGCGACGTGGTGATCAGCAATGGTGATGGTTCCCACTCCTACACCGGTCGTGATGACGACATCATCGCCTCGGCCGGTTATCGCATCGGCCCGGCGGACGTGGAAAGCACCTTGCTGGAGCATGAAGCCGTGGTCGAAAGTGCCGTGGTAGGCAAGCCCGACGACAAGCGTGGCGCCATCGTCAAGGCGTATGTGGTGACTCATCCGCAGTTCGATGCCGACGACAAGCTGGCCGAGGAACTGCAGCAGCACGTGCGCAATCGCCTGTCGACGCACTCTTTCCCGCGTGAAATCGAATTTGTGACCGATCTGCCCAAGACGTCCAGTGGCAAGATCCAGCGTTTCCTCCTGCGCAAGCAGGCGGCTGAGGAAGTGACCTCGAATTGAGTGATTGGGGAAAGTAACTCTGAGTGAGCCTTGAGGCCCGCAAGGGCCTTCTTTTTCCAGCCGAACAGACCAAAGGTAATAACAATGAAAGTACTGGTAGCCGTCAAGCGAGTGATCGACTACAACGTCAAGGTGCGCGTCAAGTCCGACCGTTCCGATGTCGATCTGGCCAATGTCAAAATGGCCCTGAACCCTTTCTGTGAAATCGCCGTTGAAGAAGCCGTGCGTCTGAAAGAGGCGGGCACCGCGACAGAGGTGGTGGTGGTGTCCATCGGCAGCAAGTCCTGCCAGGAACAGCTGCGCACCGCACTGGCGCTGGGTGCCGACCGTGCCATCCAGGTGGAAGCCGCTGAGCAGCTGGATTCCCTGTCCGTTGCCCGTATCCTGCAGAAGGTGGCCGAGGAAGAATCGGCCGACCTGATCCTGCTGGGCAAGCAGGCGATCGACTCCGACAACAACCAGACCGGCCAGATGCTGGCGGCGCTGATGGACCGTCCGCAGGCGACCTTCGCTTCTGAAGTGGTCGTGGAAGGCGAGTCGCTGAAAGTGACCCGAGAGATCGATGGCGGTCTGCAGACCCTGAGCCTGAAACTGCCGGCGGTGGTGACCACCGACCTGCGTCTGAACGAACCGCGTTACGCGTCCCTGCCCAACATCATGAAGGCGAAGAAGAAGCCTCTGGATGTTAAAACCCCGGACGAGCTGGGTGCCCAGCTGGCCGCTGGTGTTGAGCTGCTGGGTGTGGAGCCGCCGGCTGAGCGTCAGGCCGGTATCAAGGTCAGCTCTGTTGAGGAGCTGGTGGACAAACTGCGTAACGAAGCGAAGGTGGTCGCATGAGCATTCTGATTATTACCGAACACGACAACCAGTCCCTGAAACCGGTCACCCTGAACCTGGTGACTGCCGCGCAGCAGATCGGCGGCGACATCGACCTGCTGGTGGCGGGTGAGAACGCCCAGGCCGTTGCCGACGCGGCCGCCGCCATCGCCGGTGTACGCAAGGTGATTCTGGCTGACAATGCGGCTTACGCGCACCAGCTGGCTGAAAACCTGAGCAAGCTGGTGGTTGAGCTGGCCGAAGGCTACAGCCACATCCTGGCGCCGGGCACTACAACCGGTAAAAACGTCGCGCCGCGCGTGGCTGCGCTGCTGGGTGTGAACCAGCTGTCCGATATCAGCGGTGTGGAAGCGCCGGATACCTTCAAACGCCCGATCTATGCCGGTAACGCCATCGCGACCGTCAAGTCTGCCGATGCCGTCAAAGTGATCACCGTTCGCGGCACCGCTTTCGATGCCGCCGAAGCCACCGGTGGCAGCGCGACCATCGAAGCCTGCGGCTCCATACATCAGCACGCCGATGTCAGCTTCGTCGGTGAAGAGCTGGCCAAGTCCGACCGTCCGGAGCTGACGGCAGCCTCTGTCGTGATCTCCGGTGGCCGTGGCATGGGCAACGGCGATAACTTCGAGCAGCTCAACAAGGTCGCCGACAAGCTGGGCGCGGCCGTGGGCGCATCCCGTGCCGCCGTCGACGCCGGCTTCGTGCCCAACGACATGCAGGTCGGTCAGACCGGCAAGATGGTCGCGCCGGAACTCTACATCGCCGTGGGCATCTCAGGCGCCATCCAGCACCTGGCCGGCATGAAGGATTCCAAGGTGATTGTGGCGATCAACAAGGACGAGGAAGCGCCGATCTTCCAGGTGGCCGACTACGGTCTGGTAGGGGATCTGTTCGAGGCGGTTCCGGAGCTGGAAAGCCGCCTCTAAACCTGCTGCGCGATACAGAAGCTGCGTTGCGCGGTGCTCAGAATCCTCATGTATAAAACATACACTGTGGTTCCTGCGCGCCGTGCGCCTTGCTTCTGAATCGCTCGCTACGGTTTACATGGCTTGCTGTATGGCCTGGCCGGACGTTAGTGCCCGGTCTGGCCATTTCCTGTCTGACCAAAGTTAATCGCGGTTAGCGTCTCGTTGATATCGAAGATGCGGCCGCGAATGTTGTTTGCGCCCATCGCTTCCACTCGTTTCGAGTGCATCTCCAGATACGCCTGCGCCGATGCCCTGTCGGCAAAGTGATAGACCCCGCCCGCTTCACCGGTTTCGACATTCTCGGTCCAGATCTTGGAGATGAACCCCGGTTCCTGGTTGATCGACTCGGCCAGTCCGCGCGCCGCCTCGGTCAGGTTATCGCCGAGCATTTCGCCAGGCATGGTAAAATCGATCTGCAAGATAACAGCCATGATATGAACCCTATTCCGGATGAACTGGCCGCCAGCTTAGGCAGGCTGGGCCGGAACGACAAGAAGGCACTTTCAGGTGCCTCGGTTACCTGCAGGAAACCCATGAGCCGAGATTGTGAACTCTACCAGGTCCTTGAACTGATTGGCGGCAAGTGGAAGCCTCTGATTCTGTTCTGGTTAAAGAATGAAACACTACGCTTTGGTCAATTACGCCAGCAGATGCCGGAGGTCAGCCAAAAGGTGTTGACGCAACAGCTGCGCGAGTTGGAGCAGGACGGTATCATCTGCCGGGAAGTGTTTCCCGAAGTGCCACCGCGCGTCGAATACTCGCTAAGTTCCCTGGGGTGCAGCCTGATTCCGCCTTTGCAGTCTCTACATGACTGGGTGGTGGAACATGCCGATGCATTGGCTGCCGCACGGAAGCCGTCAGGATCAAACGAGAAAACAGGAGAACGTTGAATGTTGCACGCATGTATCAAGCGCCTGGCCCTGGTCGCGGGCCTGAGTATTCTCACCGCCGGCTGTGCGGTGTCGCCTACCGGCGAGAAAACCCTGTTGCTCAACTCGCCGGCGCAGATGAATGCGATGGGTACTCAATCCTTCGAGCAGATGAAAGAAAAGCTTAGGATCGAAGAGGACGTGCGCACCAACCGCTATGTGCAGTGTGTGGCCGATGCGGTCGTGATGCAGGTGCCGCGCGAGTATGGCTATGCCCCCCAGGACTGGGAGCTGGTGGTGTTCAAGGATGATGCGGTCAATGCCTTCGCGCTGCCGGGGGGCAAGATCGGCGTCTATACCGGCATGCTCAAGGTCGCCGATAACCAGCACCAGCTGGCGTCCGTGATCGGCCATGAGGTTTCCCACGTGCTGGCACAGCACGGTAATGCTCGCATGAGCCAGCAGCAGCTGACCCAGCTGGGCATGGCCGCCGCGACCATCGCCATGGCCGACCGGGTGGATTCCAAGACTCAGCAGGCCGCCGTTTTGGCTCTGGGCCTGGGGGCTCAGTATGGCATTCTGTTGCCCTACAGCCGCAGGCATGAATCCGAAGCCGACATGCTGGGCCAGGAGCTGATGGCGCAGGCCGGTTTCGATCCGCGTGAAGCGGTCACACTGTGGCAGAAGATGGCTCAGAAGGGGGGCGCAACCCCACCGGAGCTGCTGTCGACTCACCCGGCACCGACCACCCGTATCCATCAGCTGGATGCCCAGGTGCAGCAATACATGCCGCTGTATCAGCAGGCGCGTGCTGAGGGCCGACGCCCGGACTGTGATCGATTGAAGCCGCGTTGAACAAACCTGGACGCCCCTTTGCATCCTGGTAGCTGCTGAGGGGGGCCTGCTTCACGGAGTACAGTCGGAGGTGGCAGTAATGCTCTGTCGTGGGAGGCCAAGTCCCCTGGCCGAAAGGGCTTGTCGCGCGCCTGTGTTTACTTGCTCCTCAGCCCCTGATGGCTCCTGCACATAAAAAACCTCCCGCTGCCGTCTGGCAGGGGAGGTTTTTTAATTTCTACGGCAGGCGTCAGATCAGTCGATAAGACCGTACTGATCGCGCAGGATCTCGATGATCTCGGCTTTCGGGTTCTCCGACAGCTCAATCTTGTGGCCGACGACCTTCTCGGCGATATCCAGATAGGTGCGGGACACGTCCATCAGCACTTCGGTCGGCAGGGCGTTGTCACGGGCCAGGGCCTCGCGTTCCGGCATGCGATCCTTGTTGAGCAGGATATCCGGGTCCGGGAAGTGGTTCAGCAGCAGCTGGCGGAAGCCTTCCTTCGATTTCTCGATCACCTTGCCGTCGCGGTAGGCCGGGCCGTCCCAGATGCGGGAGGAGTCCGGCGTGCCCACTTCATCCATGTAGATCAGCTTTTCGTTGCCGGATGCATCGGTGACGTAACCGAACTCGAACTTGGTGTCGACGAAGACCTGATCCAGCTCGGCCAGCGCATCGCTGATCACACCGAAGCCTTCCTTGAGCAGCTTCTCGTACTGGGCGATGTCGTCGGCGGAACGGAAACCGAAGGCTTCGAAGTTGTCGGCGATGTTGGCGCGGGTGATGTTGACGTCATCCGCTTCCGGCACGCCCGGAATACCGCGCAGGATACCCTTGGTGGACGGGGTCATCAGCAGCTCGGGCAGCTTCTGGTCCTTCTGCAGGCCTTCCGGCAGGGTGATGCCGCAGAACTCGCGCTCGCCCTTGCTGTAGGCACGCCACATGGAGCCGGTGATGTACTGACGGCAGATCGCTTCGATCATCACCGGACGCGCCTTCTGTACGATCCAGACGAACGGGTGCGGGATGTCGACGATATGGCTGTCGGCCAGACCCTTTTCGCGGAACAGGCCGAACCAGTGGTTGGAGATCGCATTCAGCGCCGCGCCTTTGCCCGGCACGCCGTTGAGGCCGCCTTCACCGTGCCAGATGCAGTCGAACGCGGAGATGCGGTCGCTGATCACCATGATCGCCAGCGGCGCATCAGGGGCGACGTTGTAGCCCTTTTCCTGAATCAGGCGGCGGCTGTCGGCTTCGGTCAGCCAGTAGACGGAACGTACCTTGCCGCTGTGAACGGGGCGGTCGGTACGGATCGGCAGGTCGTTGTTCACGGCCAGAACGGATTGCGCAAGGCTCATGGTGTCACAGGTCCTGTTGCTTGGATTGGTCAGCCATCAAGGGCAGAAATGAATGGCGGGATTCTAGCACAAGGTTGAGCGATGTCGCGCGCGGAGCGCGCTCCCACAGGTGGGGAGTGGCTGTGGTGCCTGGTTGTGGAAGGCCAATCCCTGGCCGAAGGGCCGGCTCCCACAGTTGCAGTCCAAACTTATTTCAATAAGTGCTCATAACGCTGGTCAGTCAGAGTCTTGAGGAAGGCGACGATGGCATCCACGCGTTCGTCTTCCAGCGCGGGGCCATGCTCCAGCTCTTTCAGCGCCAGGTTATCGGCGACTTCAGGCTCGTCCCAGGGGGCGCCTGTTTCCGGATTGATGGTACGGGTGGGGTTGTTGTACTTGTCGTAAAACAGCACCACAGTACGCAGATCCTTGAATACGCCGTTATGCATGTAGGGCCCGGTGACCGCCACGTTGCGCAACGTCGGCACCTTGAATTTTCCGGCCTGGGCAGGGTCGTCCACAGCGGGGTTGTTCAGCAGACCCCGGTCGACAAAATCCGTTGCGACGCCGTTCACGGCACGCAGTTCGGCATTCGCCGGGGTACCGATGTTGCGGTACTCGTAGTTGGTGAAGGTTTCATCCCTGGCGCGGGCGCTGGTGCGCAGCTGGTGGCACTGGTTGCAGTTGGTGAACTGCTGGGAAAAGAACAGCAAACGGCCCAGCTCTTCCTGGTCGGTCAGTTTGGCCTTGCCCCGCAAAAAACGGTCGTACTTGGAATCGAAGGGGGCAAAAAGGTCGGTCTTCTCGAACGCTTCCAGGCTGTCGGTCATGGCGGTGTAGCCCTGTTCGGGTTTATCGAGAATGCCGGCGCCGTAAAGGGCGTCAAACTGGCGGACATACTCCGGGTTTTCCTTCAGGCGCGCGACGACGCTGGCCTGGTCCGGCATGCCCATCTCGATCGGGTTCAGCGGCGGGCCGCCGGCCTGGGCCGCCAGCGTCGCGGCGCGACCATCCCAGAACTGGCCGCCAACCCACTCGCCATCGGCCTGGCGATGGAATTCAGGGCTGAAGCGCGCATAGCTGGCAGAGGGGGCGTTGCGGTCGCCGAGGGAATGGCCGTCGTCACCGATTGAGCCGCCAAGCTCGGTCCCCGGGCGATTGTCGGCCAGACCCTGTGCGGGAGAGTGGCAACTGGCGCAGGATTGGGTGCGATTTTGGGACAGGTTGACGTCGAAAAACAGCTGCTGGCCCAGATGCGCCTTGTCGGCTGCGAGCGTGCCGGGGGGCGTCTTGGCAGTGGCCAACAGAGGAAACAGACCAAGGGTAAGGAGCAGGGGCAGCAGCGCATTAACTTTCATAAAGATATAACCTGATTATCATAATCATTCTCATTAGTGGCCATGTTAACACGTCGCAGCTGTGCGCGCAGTGGCGATCTCATTGGCGGTTTGATCCAGCGCAAGGCTGGGGTAAGGTGTGCGCTCCCAAAACGCACAGCAGGAGGCCGTTAATGCGTGCTGCAACCGTACACAATCGTGAACAGCAGGTGATCGAGGCATTGGAGGGATTCAATGCGAATCTGAGTGAGACGTTCAGGCAACAGAAGTATGAACGCATGGCCGTTTCGGCGTTCAGTTTCTTCCGTGGCAGCAATCATCTTTACTGGCAGGACCTTTACCGGGACTGGCACTTCTCCCTGTTCGGCGGCACCACCGAGACCCAGACCTGGCTGCAGGGCGACGCCCATCTGCACAACTTTGGCGCTTACGGCAGCCATGATGAGCTGGTTCGATTCGGCCTGGACGATTTTGATGACGGCATCATCGGCGATTACCAGTATGACCTCTGGCGCCTGCTGGTCAGTGTGGTGCTGGCGGTGCGTGAAAACGATTCCCTCAAGCCCGGCGCGCTTCCCGAAATCCTGCAGGCATTGATCGACAGCTATCTGCATACTCTGCAGCAGGATCTGGCCGAGACTGCCAACTGGGCCGCTACGGCGCAGACCACCGATGGGAAATTACAGTCCTTCCTGATCAAGGTGTCCGAGAAGAAAGGGCGGGCGCGCATGTTGCAGAAGTGGACCTGCTGTGAGCAGGAAGGCGAACGCCGCTTTATCGTTGACCACCCCAAGCTGGCGTCCCTGCCGGCCGACGACCGGGCGGCGCTGGAGCAGGCGCTGGTCGACTATCAGGCGACGCTGGACGACCAGGTGCCGGGACACAGCCATCAACACTTCAGGGTCAAGGACCTGGCGCGACGCCTCAGCGCCGGCACGGGTTCACTGGGTGCGGACCGCTTTTATGCCTTGGTGGAAGGCCAGGGCGATGGCGACCATGATGATGTCATTCTGGATATCAAGGCGCAGCAGCCGCCTGCGGCCTGGTGGGTGATGAACGCGAGCGAACGGGCTGAATATCGGCGCATGTTCAGCCATGAAGGCGAGCGCCATGCGCTGGCGTTTCAGGCAATGGCCCGTCACCCCGACCCCTATGTGGGCTGGCTGGTGCTGGGTGACCAGGTGTTCTCGGTACGTGAGCGCTCACCGTTCAAGGCCGATTATCCGACTGACAAGCTGCAGAAACCCAAGCATTGGCACCACCTGACGAGCGCCTGGGGCCGGATTCTGGCCGCGTCCCACCTGCGTGGTGCCGCCGCGCTGGGCGAGGCGGGCGGTTCCGTGTTTGCGGACGGGGTCCTGCAGCTGACGCTGCCGCGACGCCAGGCCTTTACCGAGCTGCTGATGAGCATGGCGCAGGCCTACGCCGACTGTGTGCAGAATGACTACGCGAGCTTCTGCCGCTATCTTGAACGTTGATGATGTTCAGCGTTTAACGGGCGTCTATTTAATGACGATCAGCTCACGCAACTGTTCCAGTTCCTTGATCCGCTTTTGGGTCTCTTCGATAAACGCCTGACCGGCGGCAAAGCGGGCGACCTCGCCATCCTTGTCATTGAGGAAGGCGCGGGTCATCGCTTCGGCGCGCTGGTCGAGCCAGCGATTCTGCAGCTCCACTTCATGATGCTGGGCCTGTTCCGGCAGGTAGTCGAGGGTATCCTGGAACAGCAGATAAAGCCGGGTATCCCAGAGGTAGGCGATGCTGGAAAGGGTATGGTTCTTGGCCAACTGGGTTTCTTCCAGTTGCAGCTGAGCCTCCAGCTGGGCGATCGGCTGATCCAGCTTGGGTTCCCAGTTCAGGTCGGCGCTGGCCGGCAGGGTTTCAGCCGCCCGGGGCGCTGCCGGTGTGGCGGCGTCCACCGGCTGAACGACCGGTTCGGGTTCCGCCTGGGGCTGGTTGGCAAAGGGCATCGGCAGTGTCTGGCATCCGGCCAGAGTAAGGCTGAACATCAGGCAGGCAGCGGCAGATCCCAGTCGTGCAGTCATCGGTAACCCTTCATTCGTTGCAGTGGCATAAAAAGTAAGTCCGTCATTCTACCCCAGCCTGAATTTCAGGCCAGTGATTGGTGCAATATTGCCTGTGGGTACGGACGCTGTTAGTATTGCCCGCGCTCTTGGGGGAGTAATCTTCTGTCCGACCCTGTCGGCGGAGTGGCTGTCAACATAATTGAGCCTCACGCTCATGGCAGTCGCGTCCCGTTCCCGGGATTGATGAGACCTGAGACATGACGCACTGTCCTGGCGGGCCGGTGTGTGATGTCTTATGGAATCAACAAGCCCGCCGGATCTGTTTAAATGGACGCTTTCATACCTTCGACCCTCGCGGTTGCCATTGCCGAAATCGGCGACAAAACTCAGCTTTTGACCCTCTTTCTTGCCGCGCGTTTTGCCCATCGCAATGCGATCATTCTCGGCATTCTGGTTGCGACCCTGGTTAACCATGGACTCTCGGCCTGGCTGGGTGCCTGGCTGGTACAGTGGATACCGGAACACTGGGTGCCCTGGATCATCGGTGTCAGTTTCATTTCCGTGGGCCTCTGGGTGCTGATCCCGGACAAGGATGATGAAGAGGACGGAGCGGTCCTTAAATATGGTGCCTTCATTGCTACCTGCATACTCTTCTTTATCGCCGAGATTGGCGACAAGACGCAGATCGCTACCGTGATTCTCGCGGCCCGGTACGACAGCCTGTTCTGGGTCATCGCCGGTACCACCATCGGCATGATGCTGGCCAATGTCCCGGTGGCCTATGCCGGCAACTGGCTGATGCAGAAGATACCGCTCAATCTGGCGCGCTGGTCGGCCTGTGGCCTGTTCGTGGGGCTGGGAATACTGTCGATTTTCGCCATTTGATTCTCTTTGTTCATATCATGCTCAGTTGTGGCGCCTATACTGCGGCCATCAACGTATGAACACGAGGGGAGTAAGGACATGAACGTTTATAAAATGCTGGGTTCTGCGGTTTTGGCTTCGACGGTACTGCTGGTCGGTTGTGGTGATGACCAGAAAGCCGTAGAAGAAAAAGAGGTGGCGCCGGCTGTCGAACAGGCTGTTGAGCCGTCCGCCATGGACACCCTGAAGAAAGAGGCGGGTGAAACCCTGCAGGCTGCGGGTGATGTCATGACGGAAGCCAAGGAGGATGCCACTGAGGCGGCCGGTGACATGGCCGACAAGGCGGCAGAAATGGGCGAAGATATCAAACAGGATGCCGTCGAAGCCTACGAGCAGGCTGAAGAGGGAATGGGGGACCTGAAAGACAAGGCGGTTGAAGCGGCCGCTGATCTGGAGCAGAAGGCGCGTGATCAGGTCGACGCCATGCAGGAGCGAGAGGCCGAGTCCGACAGCCAGTAAGCACCGGGCTAAACCCTTCCCACAAACGCGGCCTCAGTGTCGCGTTTTTTGTCATGTAAACGTCATCAGATTCTGCTAGCTTCGCCTGAGTGTCGCCTTATGTATACAGGCAATAATCAGTAACGCAGTGGAACAGGATGTTTACTTGAGCCCGCCTTTGGAACGAAACCCCATCTCGCTTACGGCTCCCCAGGTGGGAGTGGCGCTGTTCGCACTGCTGATGCTCGGTGCGGTGTGGCTGTTTACGGCTTTGCAGCTCAGGGATAGTCGTGAGCAGGCGCTGGCCCGGCAAGGCACTGCGTTGGCCAATCTGTCGTTCATCGTGGCGGAGAACCTGGAACAGGTGCTGGACCGGGCGAAAACCCTGCGCATGCTGGTGGACGACATTCAGCAGCGGGAACAGACCGAAGGCGATTTCGAAATCGCCTCCCTGATTCTGTCCGACCCGGTGTTCAATCGGCTCAGCTTGTACGATGATCAGGGTCGGCTGCGCTACAACACCTCGCCTAGCACCTTGCTGTACCTGGAGCCTGATTGGCAGCTCTCGCCCACGAAGGGAACGGATGCTCTCTGGGTGTTGCCCCGCAAGGCCTGGCAGCACCCCTGGTCCATGCCTTTGCTGCTGCCGGACGTGCAGGATGCCGCTGGCGAGTCCTGTTCTCTGCTGCTTGACCTGGATCTGGGGTATCTGCTCAGGCTGTATCAGAACCTGGACCTGGGTGCCCAGGCCAGCATTCATATCCTGACCGCTTCCGGCGAAGAGCTGGCGCAGGTCGATCAGAGCGGACTGGTGATCGAGAACGGACGTTTCGACAACAGCATAATGTTGGGATCGCGCCTGCATCATGGGCGTTTCGAGGCTCAGGACCTCAAGACCGGCCAGGTCTTTGCCAGCTTTTTTCACCGCCTGGAGTCCTTCTCTTTTGTGGTGGTGGTACGTAAGGCTGAAAGCGAAATTATCGCGCCTTACCTGGAGCAGCGTTCTACGTATATATTCACCGTTTTGTTGCTCAGTCTGGTGCTGGTGTCGGGACTGGCCTGGCTGCTCTGGATGATGCATGGGCGAGAAGCCCAGTTGTATGCGCTGGAGCATTCCGAGCAGCGCAACCAGGCACTGCTTGACCGGCTGCAGCGGGAACATCGGCAGACCCTGGAAGCGGCGTCTCGGGATGCGTTGACCGGATTGTACAACCGACGTCTGTTTCTGGAACTGGCGCACTCCCACCTGCTTGGCGCCAAGCGTCAGGGGCGTTTTGCGGCCGTTGTTTTCATTGATCTGGATCGTTTCAAGGCGATCAACGATACCCTGGGTCACAAGGTGGGGGATCAGCTGCTGCAGGCGGTTGCCGAACGGCTGACTGCCAACCTGCGTGAAAGCGACATCATCAGCCGGTTCGGGGGGGATGAGTTTGTGCTGATGCTGACCGGGGTAAAGCGGCGCGAGGATATTGAACTCAAGGCCGGGGAGCTGGTGGCGGCGCTGGCGGCGCCTTATGCCGAGTTGCTGGACTCCGGACTCACCACCAGTCCCAGTATCGGCATTGCCCTGTCGCCGCAGGACGGCATGGAGATCGAGACGCTGGTCAAGCATGCCGATATGGCGATGTACACGGCCAAGCGGGCGGGGCGGGGGCGCTACGCGTTCTTTGATACCTCATTGAACAGCCAGGATCTGGATGCCTCTGGCCTGGCCCTGCAGCTGCCGCAGGTCATGGCGGAACAGCTGTGTATTCACCTGCAGCCGCGCCTGTCGTTGCCCGATTACCGTGTGACCGGCTTTGAGGCGCTGGTGCGCTGGGATCATCCCGAATTTGGCCTGTTGCCTCCCTCGCAGCTGTTGCCGCTGGCGGAATCCCTGGGGCTGATGCCGGCATTGACGCGACAGGTGTTGCAGCAGGCGTGCGAGCAGTTGTTACAGTGGCGGGCCGAGGAACTGTCGATCGCACCGGTGGCGGTCAACCTCAGTCTGTCCCAGTTGCAGTCCACTGAGCTGAGCGAGAGGATCCAGGCGGCCCTCCAGCGATATGACATCGACCCTGCCTGGCTGGAACTGGAGGTCAACGAGCGCGATCTGCAGCAATTGAAACCTGAACAGCTTGATCTTCTGCATGAGCTGCAGCAGCTCGGCCTGGGATTGACCATCGATGATTTCGGCAGTAGTGGTCTGGACCCGGAGCAGATCCGTCGGTTGCCGTTCAACCGGATCAAGCTGGATCGGTCATTCATCCGCGATATCCGTAACAGTTATGATGACAATGTGCTCCTGTCGGCGACCATCTCCGTGGCCCAGCGGCTGGGGTTGAAGGTTGCCGCCAAGGGGGTTGAAACGCCGGACCAGCTGGTTTACCTGAAGCTGTCCGGTTGCGATGAGGTACAGGGACATCTGTTCAGCCGCGCAATGAGTGCTGAAGAGATGGATCAGTATCGCCACCAACCTGAACAGGAAATAGCCGTATGAAGCTGATCTTGCGTGCTTTGAGTTTGCTACTGATCGCGACGGCGGCCACCGCCTGGGCTGAAACGACCTGCAAACAGCCGCGAGTGTTGCACTTTGCAGCCATCCCCAAGAAAAACCTGGCTCAGCAATATGAAGAGTTCGAGCCTCTGCGTCAGGAGCTGCAGCGTGTGCTGGAAATTCCGGTGCGCACCGTTGCCGTGCATTCGTACCAGGCGGTGATCGAAGGCTTGCTTTCCGGCGCCGTGGACCTGGCCGAGCTGGGGCCGGCCTCCTATATTCAGGCCAAGGCGCGAGATCCCGATGTTCAGGTGCTGGCGGCCTACAGCTTCAAGGGCGGCGCATTCACCCCCGAGGGGGGCTACTACAACTCTCTGCTGTTGGTGAAGGAAGGGGCCGGGTTCGAATCGATTCACGACCTCAAGGGCCGTTCAGTCGCGTTGACGGATCCCGGCAGTACCTCTGGAGCCCTGATCCCGATGACCGAATTCAAGCGTGAGACCGGGGTGGTGCTGGCCGATTATGTTCGCCGCCTAGTCTATGCGGGTTCTCATGATCGCGCCGTCGAAGAGCTGCTTGCCGGAACGGTTGATGCGGCCTTCGTGTCGAGTCGACGGGTCGATGATTATATCGGTCGCGGGGAATCGACCAGCGATGCCCTGCACGAACTCTGGCGCTCACGGCCCATCCACTACGATCCCTTCACGGTGAGCAGCCATCTGTGTCCCGATATCCAGGCTCGCATTCACCAGGTCCTGCTGACCCCGTCGCCGGCCCGCCAGGCGCTCCTCGAGACCAAGGGGGCGGTGGGCATGCTGAGCGTCAGTGACGAGGACTACCGCTGGCTTGAGCAGCTGGTTCGCCAGCTGGACTAGCGGGCAGATCATAGCCCTGCTGCAGTTCGGCGAGGCTTTGCCGGCAGAGCCGGTTCAGCTGCGCCAGCGCTTCAGTGGGACAGGGGGTTTGCTGCTCCAGTGTGCGGCTCAATTCGGCAGCCTCCGGCATGCCGAAGTTGCCCAGGGTACCGGCCAGCTTATGCAGCAAGGGAGCCTGTTCGCCCGGCTGAGCTTCGGCCAGCTGTTGCAGCAATTCGAGGCACTGCGCCTGCATCTGCCGGCACAGGCTGCGGAAGCGTTCACGGCCCAGCATGCTGAGGTGCTGGTCGAGCAGGGCGCGATTCAAGCGTGCCCGCAAGGGGGCGGGGCCGACCCGGTCCGCACGGCCGCTTGACGCGGGTTGGCGCAGCAGGCGGTTGAGCTCGTCGAACTGCAGCGGTTTACTGACCACCGCATCCATGCCGGCCTGCTGGTAGCGGCGGATCTCCGCCGGGGTGACCGAGGCGGTCAGGGCGATGATGCGTACCCCGGCCCGTGATGGGTCCGGGTGCTGGCGCATGCGGCGGGTGGTCTCGATGCCGTCCATGTCGGGCAGGTGGATATCCATCAGCACCAGATCGTAACCGTGGTCGTTGTGCATCGACAAGGCGGTGTAGCCATCGTCGGCGACGCTGACGCTGTGGTTCTCCGACTGCAACAGCCCCACAGTGACCTGCTGGTTGATCGGCGTGTCTTCCACCAGCAGGATATCGAGGCGATGCTTGGCCTTCTCATGTCGGGCAGGGTCCTGGGGCGGGGGCACCTCAAGCTGAGCCGCGAGCGGATAGTCCTGTTCGATCCAGAAGCGGCTGCCGGTGCCGGGCTGGCTGTCGAAGCCGATCTCGCCGCCCTGAAGTTCCACCAGACGTTTACAGATCGATAATCCCAGACCGGTGCCGCCGAAGCGGCGGGTGATGGAGCTGTCGGCCTGGCTGAAATGCATGAAAATGCGCGTATGGGTGGCTTTGGGGATGCCGATGCCACTGTCCTCCACTTCGAAATGGATGCGGCAGTTGCCCGCATCCGTTGAGACCGAGCGCGCCTTGATCAGCACATAGCCTTCGTGGGTGAACTTGAGCGCGTTGGTGCACAGGTTGAGCAGCACCTGGTTCAATGCCCTGGCGTCACCCAGCACACGTTGCGGCAGTCCGGGTTCGAGGCGCAGGATCAGGTCGAGATGTTTCTCCTGGGCCATCGGCATCAGCAGCTGGCGCAGCTGTTCCAGCTGTTCGTGCAGGTTGAACTCCACCTGCTCCAGTTCCATCTGCCCGGCCTCGATCTTGGTGAAATCGAGTACGTCGTTGAGGATGCTCAGCAGTGACTGGCCAGAGCGGTAGATCGAATTGACCTGTTGCCGCTGTTCGGGGCTGAGTTCCGCGCGCATCAACAGCTGCGCCATGCCGAGAATGCCGTTCATCGGCGTGCGGATCTCATGGCTCATGGTAGCCAGGAACTGGCTCTTGGCTTCACTGGCGGCTTCCGCCTTCTCCCGTGCCAGTTCGGCCTGCTCTTTGGCTCGGCGTTCGCTGATATCGGTCAGCGAGCCTTCGTAATATCTCAGGTTGTGCTGCTCGTCGGTGATGCGATGCGCCGAGATGGAGATGCAGGCTTCGCTGCCGTTGCTGCGTCGCCAGCGGGTCTCGAAGCCCAGTACCCGTTCATCACGGTTGAGGCGGGCGAGGAACAGGCGGCACTCCTCGCGATCGACGAAACAGTCACGCAACACATCAGTGACTGTGCCGAGGAAGGCGTCGGCACTGGGGTAACCGAGCAGCTTGACCAGCGCCGGGTTGGCGGAGATGAAGCGGCCGCGTCGGTCTATGCGGAAGATGCCTTCGCTGGAGTTCTCGAACAGGGAGCGATACTCGCGTTCCGACTGCTCCAGGCTCTGGTACAGCTTGGCGTTCTCGATCGAGATTGCCGCCTGGGAGGCCAGAATCTGCAGGGTTTTCAGTCGGTCGCGGTTGAAAATGTCGCGGCTTTCCGTGTGCTCCAGGTAGAGGATCGCGGTCAGCTCGCCGTGGTACAGGATCGGGATCGCCAGCAGTGAGCGCGGCTGGTGCTGGCGGATGTAGCGATCCTGCTGAAACATCTGGTGCTCGGTGGCGTTGCCCAGCACTACATTTTCCTTGGTGCGTGCGACGTAGTTGATGATACTCAGCGGCAGCAGACTGTCGCTCTGCTCCAGCACCTGGGCATTGAACAGGCGCGGGGCCTGGTTGAGGCAGATCTCCGCTTCCAGGAACAGCCCCTGTTGGCGACGCAGGATCAGGATGGCGCGCTGGGCGCCGGCGTTCTGCAGCGCCAGCTGCATCAGCTGTTCCAGCAGGCGTTCCAGCACGATCTCGTCGGAGATCGCCTGGGAGGCGTGGATCACCGAATTGATATCGAACGCCTGATTGTCCAGCGTCTGATTGAGTACCGGAGACTCCTTCGGCTGATTGTCTTCCAGGTGACGCAGGGGGCGTTCAAGGGTGAACGGATATTGCGCCTGCATCTGTTCCAGCTTGGCGCGGCCACCCCAGTCGGCATAGCGTTCGTAGGCGTCCTGCAGGTAAGTGCGGGCGATGCCGGGCTTGTCCCAGGCGAGGTAGAACTGCCCGGCCAGCTCGGTGGCCATCGCTTCGTCGAGGATGAAGCCCTGCTGGCGGGCCTGCTCGATCGCCTGTTCATACAGGTCCATCGCCTTGGTGTATTTGTGCTGACTGCGATACAGCTCGGCTTCCAGCAGGTCGGCGTGGTGGCGATGGTTCTCCGGCGAGAAGCGGGCCAGCTTGCGCAGGTGGCGTAGCGTTTGGCGCACCTTCTGCAGTCTGGCCGGCTGCTGCAGGATGCTGGTCTGGGGCAGCCGGGCGAGGATGCTCAGCGCATTCAACTGTTGCAGCCAGGGTACGGTCAGCGTGCCGTTGATCGAGGCGCGCAGTTCCAGGCCGGCTTCGCTGTGCCGGTAGGCGCTGGCGTAGTCGCCGAACAGGTAGCAGAGCAGGCTTTTGTAAAAGTGGTGCAGGCTGATGGCGGTGCGATGATTTTCTCGCTTCAGCTCCGCCAGGTTGCGCTCTTCATGGTAGAAGCGGCCATCGAAGCGGGTCGGGTCGGCGCACTGGCCACGCAGATTTTCCATGCTTTGCAGCACGAACTGGGAGTACTGCAGCGACTGTTGCTGGCCGGACTCGGCCAGCAGGGCGGCGTACTGCTCCAGCCGGGGCTGGAGCTCATCCAGGTTCGTGCACAGCGGAAAGGCATACTGGATATAGGCCGCCAGGGCATAGGCGCTCCACTCCATGTCGCCCGCATCCAGAGCCAGCTGGTGAGCCTTGAGCAGGGATTCCAGGCAGTTTTGCAAGGGCTCGCGGTAATGACGGATGTAGCTGTTGAACAGCGACAGGGTGCGGTGGTGGGTCAGCACCGATGGTTGCTGTTGATCCAGTTGCAGAGCCAGCTTGCCCAGCCGATAGCCCTGTTCTATGGCGTCAAGTTGACCGCAGAGGACGCCGCCGTAGCCGGCGAAAGCCAGCGCGGCTGACGGGTTGAGTCCGTGTTTTAATGTCAGCTCCACCTGTTTCGCCATGACCAGTGGGCGCAGTTCGGAGCTGGAAAACTTGATGGCGCCGAACATGCTCGCCAGGATCGGCATTGCCGCCAGCAGTTCGGGGTCTTGCATCCGGGGCAGCTGCAGGATCTTGTCCGCCGGCATCCGGCGCAACAACCATTGGGTACGCGCGATCACATAGGCCAGCTGGCTGTCGCGCGGCCTGGCCGGGATGTTGATACCCAATTGTTGCAATGCCAGCTGGGCGGTTTTCAGGGCCTGGTTGAATGCGTTGTTGGCGACCTGCGACTGGATCTGGATCTCGAATACCCGAATACGGTCGAGCAGATGGACGGCATGGGCCTCAACGCTGCGAATCAGGTTCTGCATGTGGTCCTGCTGACCCTTGATATTGGCGATGTCCGCAGCAGTCGTGTGTAGTTCCAGCGCCAGGGGGTAGCTCCTTTGCCAGCCATTGACCGGCAGCAGATTCAGGCCGGTATTCAGGTATTCCATGGCCGAGTCGAAGGCGGCGGACTCTTTCGCCTTGAGCCCGGCCTGCAGGTTGAGCCGGGCCAGCTGCAGGCGTTCGTCATCAGAGGTCAGCCGCTTCTGCGCCTGGTTCAGGTGGTTGCTGATCTCGAAGATGCGGCTGTCGATCTCCTCCGGTTGCAGGCTTTGCTGCAGCTGACGTCCGATCTGCAGGTGCAGCTGCTCCAGTGCGCTGTCGTCGATCAGGGAGTAGGCGGCCTGCTGGACCCGGTCATGCACAAAGCGGAAACGGGTGCGCTCCGGTTCCAGATTCTGGAACAGACGGTAGCTGTCATCCAGGGGCACGATCAGGCCTTCAGTCAGTGCCGGCCAGAGGCGACCGGTTGCGGCGCGGGGCTCGAACTCGCTGACCACGGACAGGGTGCGCAGGTTGAAGCTGCTGCCGATGCAGGCGGCCAGTGGCAGCACCTGCTGGGTGGTTTCGGGCAGCCGCTGGATCTTGCTGACCATCAGTTCGATGACGTTGTCGGTCATCTCCTGGGCGCGAATCGCGTCCTCGTCCCATTGCCAGTGCTGTTCGCGAAAGCTGATCAGGCCGTCCTGATGCAGTGCGTGCAGGAACTGGCTGAGAAAGAAGGGATTGCCCTGAGTCTTTTCCATGCAGGCCTGGGCCAGTGCCCGGCATTTCGGCGGCTCCACGCGCAGGGTGTCGGCCACCAGCTGGTTGACCTCGCCCAACTGTAGCGGGTGCAGCGTCATCTCCAGCGGCGGCTGGTCGCTGTGCTGCAGGCGCTCCAGCAGAGTACGCAACGGGTGAGTAGCGCTCAGCTCGTGGTCACGGTAGCTGCCGATCAGCATCAGTCCCGGCGGGGGACTGACATTGATCAGTGTTTCGATCAGGTGCAGTGAAGCCAGGTCGGCCCAGTGCAGATCATCCAGGAACAGTATCAGCGGGCGCTGAGGGGTGGCAAGCACGCGCAGCATCTGGATGAAGATGCGCGAGAAGCGGTTCTGCTCTTCCATCGGTGGCAGCGGTGGCAGCACCGGCTGGTTGCCGATGATCAGTTCCAGTTCGGGAATCAGCTTGATCAGCACCTGGGCATGGTTGCCGATGCTGTCGAGCAGACGCTTGCGCCAGCGGGCGATGCGTTCTTCCGGCTCGGTGAGCAGCTGGCGTACCAGCCCCTGCAGGGCCTGGACGATGGCGTAGTAGGGCCGACTGCGGCGGAATTGGTCGAACTTGCCGGCGTTGAAGCTGCCTCCCTGTTCATTGATGTACTGGCGCAGCTCGTTGACCAGGCTGGTCTTGCCGACGCCTGCATAGCCGGTAATCAGGATCAGCGGGTGGGTGCCGCGACCGCAGCTGTCGTACTGTCCACGCAGCTGAGCCAGCAGCGGCTGGCGACCGTACAGCCGCTGCGGAATCTGGAATCGGGCGGAGAGGTCATGCCGACCCGGCTGGAAGCGCAGGTCGTACTCCTGGCGTTGCTGTGCCTGCAGGCAGAGCTGCAGGTCATGGATCAGGCCTACGCTGGACTGGTAGCGCTGGGCGGCATCCTTGGACAGCAGCTTGAGCATCACCTGCGACAGCATCTCCGGCAGCTGCGGGTTGATCTGGTGAGGCGCGCCGGGCTGCTTGGCGATCTGGTCATGGACCAGGGTCATGCCATCATCATTGACGAACGGGGGACGGCCGGTCATCAGCTCGTACAGGGTGGCGCCCAGGCTGTAATAGTCGCTGCGGTAGTCGATGCTGCGGTTGATGCGGCCGGTCTGTTCCGGGGCGATATAGGCCAGCCCCTCACGGCCGAGATCCGGGGTATGCCAGTTGGCCTGTTCGCGGTTCAGGCCGGTGCTGCGCGAGAAGCCGATCAGTTCCACCATCCCGGTATCGGGGTTGAGCAGCAGGTGGTCCGGGTTGATTTGCTTGTGGGTGATGCCGGCCTCGTGCAGGCGGCCCAGCAGTTCGCTGATGCGGATGGCGATCGCCAGCCACTGCGGCCAGGCCAGCTGCTGTTCGGCGATCAGTTGCCGCAGTGGGCGCGAGCCCGAGTCGGCATAGATGATGGCCGGGCCTGTCTCCAGCCGCAGCAGTTCCAGCGGTTCGATGATACCGCTGATGCGCAGCCGCGACAGGATATCGTACTCGTGCTGGAACCGGCTCAGCCGGTCGCGGTTGCAGTGGTTTCGGTCAAGCTGCTTGATGACCACGTCACGGCTGTCCTGCAGGCGCACGGCCCGGCTGATGCGGCAGTCATTGGACCGATGCAGCTGGCGGTAGATGCGGTAGCCTTCGGGCGCCTTCATGAGCCGGTATTGCCGGCGAACATGTAACCGGCGCCGTGCGCGGTGAGGATCAGTTGCGGGTTGGACGGGTTGTCACCCAGCTTGCGCCTCAGTCGGCCTATCAACACATCCACCGAGCGGTCGTTGGGGGTCCACTCGCGATCGTGGATGGCGTCCATCAACTGATCGCGCGACAGCACCTGACCGGGGTGGTTGACCAGCGTTTGCAGCAGCTTGAATTCACCTTCCGGCAGGCGCTCCTGTTGGCCTTCCGGGCTGGTCAGCTGGCGCTTGTGCGGGTCCAGCTGCCAGCCCTCGAAGCTGTAGCCGTTCAGGCTGCGATTGCCATGCCCATTACCGTTGCCCCGGTTGGCAGTGTCGGCGCTGAACATGCGCCACAGCAGATTCTTGGCGCGGACCAGCAACTCGCGGGGATTGAACGGCTTGGTGACATAGTCGTCGGCCCCCAGCTCCAGGCCAACGATGCGGTCGATCTCGTCGCCTTTGCTGGTGACCAGAATGATGCCCACGGCGGAGTTGGCTCTCAGTTCTCGGGTCACGGTGAGGCCGTCCTTGCCGGGCAGACTGATATCGAGCAGGACCAGGTCCACGGCGTCCTGGTCGATGCGCTCGCCCAGGTGGTCGGCATTATCGGTTTCCGAGACCCGGTAGCCGGCATTTTCGAAATAGCTCACCAGCAGTGACCTTGAGGCCAGGTCATCTTCAACGATGAGGATATGGATGTCGGCAGGGGTGGTTTTCATTGGAAACGGCCTCTTGACTGCAAAAACGACGGCAAACGCTGGGGGTGACGCAAGAAGGGAAATATCAACCGAGTGATCGAAAAGTAAAAGTCATTTTTACATTCTGTTACATCTGGGCACAACTTAGCACAAAAGGTGGAAATTTAATTTACATGCTAGGTTTAGCTTAGCCATGAGCACTGAAGCGGGTTGAGGCACTGCGCCGCCTTTCCGCTCTGGCGAACAACAAGATCCATCTCATCAGTGAGGGAGTGATGGCATTGAGTAATAATAATTCCAAGCGTGCAGCTTTTGGCACCGGCGTGCTGGTTCTGACCGGATTGGCTGGAACCCCGGCGTTGGCTCAGGATGCACAACAGATTATCCGGGATCGCTGCCTGGCCTGCCATACCGCGAGTGGTACCGCCAAGGCGCCGAGCTTCTCGCGCATCAGCGAACAGCGCAAAACCCCTGAAGGCTGGCTGATGACAATTAATCGCATGACTCACCTGCGTGGCCTCCAGTTGCCCCTCGAGGAGAAACGTGCGCTGGTCAAATACCTGGCGGACACCCAGGGGCTGGCGCCTGAGGAAGCTGAAGGTTACCGCTACCTCCTGGAGCAGGATACCAATACGGTTGAAACCGGTATTAATCAGGGACTGACTGAAACCTGTGGGCGCTGTCACTCCGAAGCACGCTTTGCCCTGCAGCGTCGCACCGAGGAGGAGTGGAAATACCTGGTCAACTTCCATATGGGCCAGTTCCCGTCCACCGAATTCCATTCTCTGGCGCGTGATCGCCAGTGGTACCAGATTGCCCACAATGATGTGGCCGCCGAGTTGGGCAAGCGCTTCCCGTTGATCACCCAAGAGTGGAGCAACTGGCAGAAGGCCGCCAAGAGCGATCTGATGGGCCGCTGGCGCGTCACCGGTTTCATACCGGGCAAGGGCGAGTTCGATGGCTGGATGAGCGCCGCCAAGACGGCTGAAGGTCATTACGCTGTCAGCCTGGAAGGCCAGTATGCCGATGGCTCTGCGCTGAAGGGCGAGGGCAAGGCGACGGTCTATACCGGCTACGAATGGCGTGCCAGCTTGACCATCGATGGCGTAAAAATGCGCCAGGTGATGGCGGCTGACAAGCCGGGCAACAGCCTGGAAGGCCGCATGTTCCTGGCTGCTGAGCGTGAAATCGGTGGCGAACTGAGTGCCGTGCGTGATCAGGGCAAGGCGCAATTGGTGGCGATCCAGCCGGCTTACCTGCGTGCCGGTGAGAGTGCCGAGCTGACGCTGATCGGCCAGAACCTGAAAGGCGACATCGACCTGGGTGAAGGTGTTGTGGTTGAGAAGGTCCTGTCCCGCGATGCTGACCGTATCACCCTTATCGCCAAGGCGACCGGGCCTGAAGGCCTGCGTTCGGTGGCCGTCGGCCAGTCCGCCAAGGCAAGTCTGGCGGTCTACAGCGAGCTGGCCCGTGTTGATGTGACGCCGGCCCATGCGGTCACCCGTAATGGTGGCGCCGGCAGCGCCATGGCCAAAGTACGCGCCAACTACCGTGCCGTGGGCTACAGCGCTGGTGCCGATGGCAAGCCGGGTACCGAAGACGACCTGCGCCTGGGCTACATGCCGGCCAGTTGGAGCATCAAGCCGGCTGACGAAGTAGCGGCTCACGACAAGGACGAGCAGTACGCAGGCAGCGTCAATGCCGCCGGTATCTTCACCCCGGGCGATGCCGGTCCCAACCCGGAACGCAAGATGTCGGCCAACAACGTCGGCCGTCTGACCGTGGTGGCCAGCGTTGCAGATGGCGACACCAGGGTCGAGGGCGAGGGCAGCATGCTGGTCGCGGTGCAGGATTTCGTCCGCCGCGTACTGGATTAAGCCTTATACACCCCCAACAAGTAGCCACCCAACAGAACAACAAAGAGGTGAATATGGGCGCCATGACGCTAGTGAAACCGAATCTGCACCGGGTCGATGTCGATGCTCGGCAGATGCTGTTTCACATCCCCAGCAGCAGTATCTTCGAGCTTGATGAGCTGGGTCGCGAGCTGCTGCAGGTGTTCGATCGCCACGAACAGGTCGAGCCTGATCATCTGGCCGAACTCCGGGCGCGCTATTCGCAGGATGCGGTCAACGAAGTGCTGGACGAGCTGCGCACTCTGGAGGTGATCTCCGAGGCCGGAGCAGTGGCCCGGATCAATCCCGATCCGCAGCAGGTGGACAAGTTTCCGCTCAATACCGTGGTGTTGAACGTGAACACCGGCTGTAACCTCAGCTGCACCTACTGCTACAAGGAAGATCTGACCACCCCGTCCAAGGGCGAGAAGATGGCCTACGATACGGCGATCAAGTCGGTCGAGATGCTGTTGAAAGAGTCGCCGAACCAGCCCGCCTACAACGTGGTGTTCTTCGGCGGTGAGCCGCTGTCCAACATGCCGCTGATCCGCGAGGTGGTGGCCTATTGCGAGCAGCGCTTCGCCGACCTGGATGCCACGGTGGACTTTACCATGACCACCAACGCCACCCTGCTCAACGAAGAGCTGGTGGACTGGTTCAATGCGCACCGTTTCGGTCTGACCATCTCCATGGACGGCCCCAAGGCGATGCACGACAAGAACCGTATCACCGTTGGCGGTCAGGGTACCTACGATGTGGTCAAGCGCAAGGTGGACATGCTGCTCGAGCGTTATACCGCACGCCCGGTGGGGTGTCGTGTGACCTTGACCCGTGGCGTCACCGATGTGGAGACGATCTTCGATCACCTCTACAACGAGCTGGGCTTCTTCGAGGTTGGCTTCGGTCCGGTGACATCCGGTGACATTGCCGAGTTCAATTTGACCGGCGAAGAGCTGGTTGAGGTGTTCGCGGGGATGAAGCGCCTGGGCAAACGTTATCTGGAAGCTGCGCTGCGCAATGAAAACTTCGGCTACGGCAACATGCATCAGCTGATCACCGACATGTACGAGGGCAACAAGAAACTGGTGCCTTGCGGTGCCGGGATCGGCCTGCTGGCGGTGGACAAGGATGGCGGGCTCAACCTCTGCCACCGTTTCACCGGCTCGGACCTGCCCACCTTCGGTGATGTGGAGACCGGCATCGACAAGGCCAGTCTGGGCCAGTTTGTCGAAAAGCGCCTGGACCGCAGCAATACCGGCTGTGAAACCTGCCGTATCCGTAACCTCTGTTCGGGTGGTTGCTACCACGAAAGTTACGCCAAATATGGAGATCCGACGCATCCTTCCTACCACTACTGCGACCTGATGCGAGACTGGGTCGATTTCGGCGTGGAAGTGTATTCGCGGATCATGCTCGAGAACCCGGGGTTCTTCGAAGCATACGTCTCTCCCAGGAGGAGTGCCTGATATGAAACATCTGAAGTCTCTGAACAAGAAAGCACAGCTGATCAACAAAGCGATCAGTCCGGAAGAAGTTGAAGACGTGGTCGCCATGCAGACCGTGGTTGGCTGTACTGCCACCACCGACCCGGGCTGGGAGCTGGATCCCTTCGGCGGTCTGGGCTCGCTCTGCCAGCCGATGGAATCCGACCTTTACGGCTGTGCCGACGCCTGCTGGTGGCCGGCCCAGGTGCCCGACACCATGCATACCTACCCGGACTGGGGCAAGGATGTGGCAAAGGCCGACAAGGACTGGCGCAAGCTGGACGGTATTTTCGAGGATGCAGAGTAACGGGAGCTCGGTAATGAAACTGAACAAGCTGTTTAAATCAGCCGGACTTTTCGGCTCCCTGGCGCTGGGCAGCGCTCTGTCAGCGGTTGCGCCAGCGGCGATGGCGGATCAGGAATACCTGCTGACCGTGACCCGCCCCAACCAGCTGCACGTGATCGACATGAGCACCAACAAGATCGCGCGGACCTGTGATATTCCGGGACCTTTCGGTACCGGTTCGATCGCACTGTCGCCGGATAACACCCACGCCTATGTGCTCAGTAACGGCACCAAGGACGTTTACGGCTTTGATATTCGTAACTGTGACATCACCTTCAAGGCTGAGCAGTCTTCGCCGACCGAGCAGGTGATCACCATGCAGTCGATCACGGTCAGTGCCGATGGTACCGAGCTGTACACGGTACAGAACCCGGTCAAGAAACTGCGTGATCGCTATGAGGTGGAACAGCCGCGCCTGGCGGTATTCAACATCGCTGACGGCATGAATGCCAAGCGGGTGCGCAGCTACCCGGTGGACCGTCGTATCACCAAGATTGCGACGACTGCCCAGAATGAGGTCATTCTCGGTGGCGCGGATCTGAAGGCGATCAACCCGGAAACCGGTGAAACCCGTATCGTCAGCAAGCTGGCCAACTGGGAAAAAGGCCCGCTCTGGTTGCCGCCTGATGCCTTTGCCATGCACTCCCAGGGCGAACAGGCCGATGAATACATCATGCCGTATGTCACCGCCAAGTTTGATTCAGAAGAGTGGAACTTCGACACCGCCGAGTGGTGGTGGGGCATGAGCCGTGTGGATCTGAAGACCGGCAAGGCGGAGCGCATGGAGACGATTCCGTTCGAGTTCATCATCTTCAACTTCATCACCGATCCGCGTGACTCCAATATCCTGTATGGCAGCTTCAACACCCTGTCCAAGCACGATATCAGTCAGAACAAGACGTTGATCGTTCATGAGATGCCACATACCTACTATGACCTGAACATCTCGGGTGATGGCAAGACTCTCTACGTAGGCGGCACCAGCAGCGATATCTCGGTCCATGACAGCGATACGCTGGAGAAGATCGGCTCTATCCAGCTGACCGGCGACATGTCGACCTCTGACCTGCGTGTGGCCACCATCAAGGACTGATACCTGAGGCGAGGTTCAAATCAGGTATAGTCAACGGGAGGTGCCGGCAACGGCCCTCCCGTTTTCGTTTGCTGGCAGGTTCATGCGAACACCGCGGCTGCGGTACGGAATAACAAGAAGGAACAGAATATGCTGAACTGGCTGGTACGCACGATCCATGCCCCGGACCGCAGCCGTCTCGAACAGGGATTTCGCTGGTTGTACAGCTTCGTCCAGCCTCAGCGCCGCGCCATCGCCGGCTTGTTGGGGCTGTCATTCATCGGCTCGGCGTTTGTGCTGCTGCAGCCCTGGCTGACCAAAATGCTGATCGATGACGGCCTGATTGCCAGGGACTACAGCGTACTGGTGCAGCTGGCGATCGCCATGATTCTGGTCGGTATCTTCAGTACGGCCCTGTCCGGGGTCAATCGCTACCTGCATACCCGCCTGTCCGGTCGCATTCTGTTTGCCCTGCGCACCGATCTCTATGCTCACCTGCAACGGCTGTCGCCGGGCTTTTTCGGCCAGAGGCGCATCGGTGACCTGCTGTCGCGCATCGATGGTGATGTGGCTGCGATCCAGCGCTTTGCCGTGGACAGCCTGTTTTCGGCGGTAAGCAGTGTCATCGGGCTGGTCGGTGCGCTGGTGCTGCTGGTGGCGCTGTCCTGGCAGTTGTCGCTGCTGGTGCTGGTGCTGATTCCACTGGAAGTCGTCTGGCTGCGCTGGATGCGGCGCAAGGTGGAGGTGCGCACCCGTGAGATGCGCGAGCGTTCGGCGGACCTGTCCAGCTTCCTGGTGGAAACCCTGCCGGCGATGAAGTTCATCCAGTCCAGTGGCCAGGAAAACCGAGAACGTACCCGTCTGGGCGGGCTCAATGACAGCTACCTGGACAAGCTGCTGCAACTGCAGGTGACCGAATTTTTCACCCATGCCATTCCCGGCACTCTGACTTCCATCACACGCGCTGCCGCTTTCCTGATCGGCGGCTGGTGGGTGATTCAGGGGCAGTGGCAACTGGGTTCACTGATCGCTTTTTCCACCTATCTCGGCATGGCGACGGGGCCGGTGAACAGCCTGCTGGGACTTTATGTGGCGATCCAGCGCATGAGCGTCAGTCTGAACCGGGTCAGCGAATTGCGCCTGGCCGAGGCCGAGATCGACTCGCCGGCTGAACCCCTGGAACTGCCGGCTCCTCTGAAGGGTGAAATCCGTCTGGAAGGCGTCAGCTTCTCCTATGCCGATCGTGATCCTGTGCTGAACAGGGTTCGTGCTGAGCTGCTGGCAGGCAAGAAAATCGCGCTGGCGGGTGCCTCGGGGGCCGGGAAGTCGACTTTGATTGACCTGCTGCAGCGTCATTATGACCCCAGCGAAGGACGGGTGCTGCTGGACGGTGTGGATATCCGTGAACTGGGTCTGGCCGATCTGCGACGCAGTATTGCGGTGGTGTCCCAGGAGATCACCCTGTTCAGGGGCTCCCTGGCCGACAACCTGCGGTATGCCTGTCCAACCGCCAGTGATGAGCAGGTACGCGAAGCGGCGCGTGAAGCCCAGTTGGACGAGCTGATTGAGCGCTTGCCGCAGGGGCTGGATACGCCGCTGGGCGAGCGTGGTCAGCAGCTGTCCGGTGGCCAGAAACAGCGTATCGCCATCGCGCGCGCCCTGTTGCAGCAGCCGGCCGTGCTGGTGCTGGACGAGGCGACCTCGGCGGTGGACGAAGCCACCGAACAGCAGGTGATCGCGGCGGTGGACCGGCTCTTTGCCAACCGCACCCGTATTTTGATCAGTCATCGGCCGTCGACGCTGGTCGGGGCTGATCAGCGCCTGTTGCTGCAGAACGGCCAGCTGAGCGACGTGAAGGAGGTGGCTGATGCCAGCTGAAACGATTCGCATCGGCGTGGTGGACTCGGGGTTTTCACCCGCGCAGTCGGTGAAGGACAGCGCCGCCTTTGTGCTGGCGGATAACCAGCTCTGGCTGGCCGAGGCTGAGCCGGATCAGCTCGGTCACGGCACTCGCATTATCGATATCATCCGGCACTTGGCACCGGAGGCAGAGGTCTTGTCGGCACAGGTGTTTCAGGATCGTTTTACCACCACGGCCGCTCAGGTGGCGGCCGCCATCGACTGGCTGGTGGAACAGGGGGCTCAGGTGATCAACCTGAGTCTGGGGTTGCGGCAGGATCGGGACTCCCTGCGCGAGTCCTGTGTTCGTGCGTTGCAGCACGGGGTCATTCTCTGTGCCTCCAGTCCGGCAAGGGGTGAACCGGTATACCCTTCGGCCTATCCCGGTGTGTTCCGCATGACCGGCGATGCCCGTTGTGAACGGGATCAGATCTCTTACCTTGAAACCGAGTTTGCCGATTTTGGTGCCTGTGTGCGTCCGCTGGATGACAGTCCGGGCCAGTCCGGTGCCAGCCTGGGATGCGCTCATCTCAGCGGCCATCTGGCGCGTTATCTGCAGCAGGCTCACCCGCCTGGCCTGAGCGATGCCCGCCAGTGGTTGATCGCAGCCTCCCGTTATCAGGGGCCGGAGCGTAGAAGCTCAGGGCAGACAGGAGGCCAGGATGCTTGAGTCGGATATTCTGGTGCTGGGGGGCGGCCCGGCCGGCGGTGCCGTGGCGATCGGACTGCGACGTCTGGGCTACAGCGTCACGCTGGTGAGCGAACCACGCCCCTTCGATGCGGTTGAAGGGATCTCGGATCGTGTCATTCAGGGCATGAAAGGGGCCGGGTTCAACGTTGCTTTGAGTGAAATGGCCTCGCCTTCGCCGCGTCAGGTGACCTGGAACGGCCTGACCAGTGCCGCCAATACCGAACGGCTGGTACCGAGACAACGCTTCGACCAGGCGCTGTTGCTCGATCTGGCGCAGCAGGGTGTGCAGGTGGCGCAGGGACGGGTCAAGCGCTGCCAGGCGGACGGTGCCGGTTACCTTGCCGAGTTGGCTCTGTCCGAGGGCGGCGCACAGCAAGTTTCTGCCGGTTTTCTGGTGGAGGCCCGTGGCCGTGCTGCACCGGCGGCCGGTGTGCCTCGGGTCAAGGGGGCGCAGACGGTCTCCCTGCTGCAATACTGGCAGGGGCCGGCTGCCGAACCTCGCTCGGCGGTACAGAGCTTCGAGGATGGCTGGGCCTGGATGGCGTTGCGCGGCGATGGTCGTCGTTACCTGCAGTTGACGCTGGATGTGGCCAGTGCCGATCTGCCGCCGAAAAGCGAGCTGGGCGACTGGTGTCGGGCACGGCTGGAACAGCTGGAGCAGGCGCAGCCGTTCATCGAAAATGCTGAGCCAAGCGGAGAGGTCTACGCCCGCACCAGTACTCCGGTGCTCTGTGAGCACAGTGCCGGTAACAACTGGATTCGGGTCGGTGATGCGGCCATGGCGGTAGATCCGCTGTCCGGTAACGGCATCTTCCAGGCATTGTCCTCGGCGCTGCAGGCTCCGGCTGTGGTCAACACCCTGATCCGCCATCCTGAACGTGCCGAACTGGCCAAAGCGTTCCACGAAGCCCGTATTGAAGGTCTGTTCTACCGTTTTGCCCGTATTGGTCGTGACTTCTACGCCCAGGAGTCGCAATGGCCGCAACGTCCTTTCTGGCAGGTGCGAGGTCAGTGGCCGGACAATCAGCCGCTGCATCTTGAAGTGACGCCGGACCTGGTCAGCACCGCCAGGCGCCCGGTGGTGCAGGAGGGGTTCATCACTGAGGCCCATGTGGTGGTGACGCCTGATCAGCCACTGGGTATCTGGCATCTGAACGGCCTGCCGCTGGCGCCCTTGCTGGAAGCGGTACGGGCCGAGCCTGAGCGTCGTCCAGATCAAGTGCTGGCCGACCGGCTGGGGGGCGACAACGGCCGGCGGCTGGCGTGGTGGATGGTGCAGCAAGGCTGGCTGAAGGTGATGTAAGCGGGCTGGCATGAGTCCCGAAGAAGCTCCTTGATCAACGTGTCGTGCTGTCGAGCCCTTCTATACTGTTAGCCATGGGGTAACCGGAGGAGTGGCAATGAGTGCAGTACTGGATGACATTCGCGGCATCCTGATCGACCTGGAAGGTGTCCTGTATGTGGGCGACCGTGTCATTGAGGGTGCCGTCAACGCCATACGCGAGCTTGAGAGGCGCACGTTTCCTCACCGGTTTGTGACCAATACCACGACCCAGTCCCGCAAAGGCTTGTCAGTGAAGCTGAAAAGCCTGGGTTTTTCCATTGAACCCGACCATATCCTGAGCACTCCCGCAGCTGCCGCGGCCTACCTGCGGCAGCGAGGCGTACAGTCGTGCTTCCTGGTCATTGCCGATGCAATTCGTGACGAATTTCAGGCATTTGCCCACACAGAAGTGACACCGGAGGCGGTCGTGATCGGCGATATTGGCCGTGCCTGGGATTATGAGCTGGTCAACAGGATTGCCCAGATGGTGATGGCGGGTGCGGAACTGGTCGCGCTGCACAAGGGCAAATTCTGGCAAACCGATGCAGGGTTAAGGGTTGATATTGGTGCTTTTGTAGCCGGCATCGAGTACGTCACTGGTGTTGGCGCCCGGGTGATCGGCAAGCCCTCCCGGGCATTCTTTGAAGCCGGAATCGAGGCGCTGCAATGTCCTGCCGAGCATATCGCCATGATCGGTGACGATATCGAATCGGATGTGGGCGGAGCCCAGCGGTGCGGCATGAAAGGGATTCTGGTGAGAACCGGGAAGTTCCGTCAGGAGCAGCTGGCAGCCTGCGGAATTGTGCCTGATGGGGTGTTGGATTCAGTTGCTCAGCTCCCCGGGGCTCTGTAAGTCCCATATGGGCGTCTGGCAGGGACAGCCCCTTGCAAGCCACCGGTGGGTGGCCACAGGGGGCTGCGCAGCTGGAATTCGGCCTGCCAGCACCCCGGAGGGGAGGAGCGGGGTGTCAGGCAGACGACCGGACTCAGCGATCCACGCGGTAAATCTTGTCCGGGTTGGGCTTGGATCCCCAGGGCAGGCCCGAGTTCTGCCAGCCGTTCTGGATGCGGAAACCGGTCTTTTCACCTTCCTTGAGGCTACTGCCCTGGAAACCGTTAATGACATAACGGGCGTTCTTGAAGCCGTTATCGATCAGGAACTGGGCGCTGGGCAGGCCGCGCTCACTGCCGGAGCGGCACATGGTGATGATGGTGGCATTCTTGTCCAGACCACGCTCTTTCAGTGCCTGTTCTACCTGGGTGATGAAATCCGGGTTGCGGTAGAGGCGGAAACGGTTCTTGTCGGCATCCCACTGGGTGCGGTCAACCATCAGGTAGGGAATGTTCAGGTCGACGCTGTCGGTGAAGCCGATGAACATGATCTCGACCGGATCACGCACATCAATGAAGAGCATAGCTTCACGGTTGTTCTGCACCATTTCATAGGTGGCCTGAGGCGTTAGGCCGACGTCCTCTGCAAGGGCGGCACCGGCGCCAGTGGTCAGAGCCGCCGACAGGACAACGGATGAGAGCAGTTTTTTCATCGTCAAATCTCCAGATGGTGTATTCAGAAACTATAGACACGGGTCGTGGCCGCAGTCATTTTGGTGGCGATGGCGGGCGGGGCCGCAATGCCAACGCCATCGCGCAGGTCATGCTTGTCATGTTCGCTGTTGGGCAGGTAGAGGGCGCACACATTGACGCTCGCGCCACCCTGCTGCAGTTTTTGCAGCAGCAGCTCTGGCGTGACATCGCGGGGCTTCAGTGGCGGGTTGCGAACGCCCTTCAGGGCCAGATCACCCGCTCGGTCGCATAGCAACACCTCAACCTGGGTGCCGCGGGCCTGGATGGTGTTGGCCAATACCATGGCCATGCCCTGGGTTTGCACCGAGCCGCTGTTGACGATCACCAGGGCCTCATCGATCTGAAGGGGGGCTGCTTCGGTCGCGTGAGCAGAGCCGCTGAGCAGGGCGCCGGCCAGTGCCAGCGATGCAAGAGAGCGGATTTTCATAGGGTAGTCTCTTGATGGAATAAGGATATTACAAATTAGAATATACTAATATTTTGCTGTGTTAAAGTCTCCGCTATGGATTGAAGGGCATTTCAGAATTGAACCTCCGTGAGGTCGTTAATGCCGTCAGGCCAGTCCCGATACAGATAATAGGAGCGGTAGTGAATTTTTCCCCTGAACTTGAGTCGGTTACTCTGTTGTGCCGTTACAAACGCTTTCTTGCCGATGTTCGCCGGGCGGACGGCACAGAAATGACGGTGCACTGCCCGAATACCGGCTCAATGAAGAACTGTGTGCTGCCCGGACCGTCCCAGCAGGCACTGATATCGGACAGCGGCAACTCCAAACGCAAGTATCGGCATACGCTGGAGGCGGTGCAGGTGGCGCATGGACATTGGGCCGGGGTTAACACCAGCCGTACCAACGCGCTGGTGGAAGAGGCGGTACGGGCCGGGCAGATCCCTGAACTGTCGCCGGCAACGGGCGTGGAGCGCGAGGTTAAATTCGGCGATAGTCGATTCGATCTGGCACTGGGACCCCGTACCGAGCCGCATACTTATATCGAAGTGAAAAACGTGACGTTGGGACCCGGGCCGGAGGATACGGACGATGGTGTGATCGCCTTTCCCGATTCGGTTACCGAGCGCGGACAGAAACACCTGCGTACCCTGATGCAGGTGGCGGCCGAGGGCAAAACGGCAGTGCTGTTTTTCTGCGTGCAGCATACCGGTGCCCTGGCGGTGCGGCCGGCGGATGAGGTGGACGCTCGCTATGGTGAGCTGTTGCGTGAAGCGGTTGATCATGGTGTGAAAGTGCTGGCCTGGCGGACCGTTTTGCAGCCCGGTTGTTTTGCTTTGGAGAGGGCGTTGCCGGTACGGCTGTGATCCTTAACCGATTGCTCCGCTTAAGGGGAAGCTAATCGGGTAATGCCATGCATTCTATAATCGCATGCTTTTTGTCTGTTTATGTATACAGATCAAGGTATTGAGGTGATAGACATGAGATGATCATATTTATCGTCGGGCCTTGCCTCAATTAACCTGTAACAGCCGCCCATATCGAGGATGCCCCAGCAGGGCTCTGGGCTGTTGTATCCTGTCCTTTCGAGAAACAGTACATGAAGTACCTCCTGATTCTCTTCCTGAGCTTGCTGACGCTGCCGGCAAGCGCCCAAAATAATAGCAACCGTCCGGTCTATACCATCGGGGTTGTGCCCCAGTTTGCCCAGCGCCAGCTGTTCGATATCTGGCAGCCGATCCTGCAGGCGCTGGCACCTGAGCTTGAGTTCGACCTGCAACTGGTGGGCAGTTCCAAAATTCCGGTATTTGAGAAGAAGTTTCTGGCCGGTGAGTATGATTTCGCCTACATGAACCCCTATCACTTGCTCAAGGCGCATGAATCTCAGGGCTATGTGCCGCTGGTTCGGGACGGTGCACGACAACTGAAGGGAATTTTGGTGGTCAACCGGCAAAGCCCCTATCAGCAGGTTGCCGAGTTGCAGAAAAAGATCATCGCCTTTCCGTCGCCTAATGCACTCGGCGCTTCGTTGTTGATGCGGGCGGATCTTGTCGGGCTGTTCGATCTGGAGTTTTTTCCACGTTATGTGCAAACCCACAGCTCGGTCTATCTGAACGTCGCTTTGGGGCAAGCATCCGCCGGTGGTGGCGTGTTGAGCACCTTTCAGCAGCAGCCGCCCGAAGTGCGTGAGCGCTTGCGCGTGATCTATGAAACCCGGGATATGCCGCCGCACCCCCTGTCGGCTCACCAGCGAGTGCCGGAAAAGGATCGAGAGGCGTTGCGGCAGGCCTGGTTGAAACTGGCCAGGACCGAGACCGGTCGCAACCTGATGGCGCGCATCCCCATGCTCCAGCCGATTGCCACAACACTGGATGAATACCTGCCCATGCGCGCCTGGGGGCTGGACAGTTACTACATTCTTGAGTGAAGCGGCAGGAGGCTAGCGAACATGGGATTGCGTACCAAATTCACACTCCTGCTGGTGATCCTGGCAGGCCTGTTTCTGGCCTACATCCACTTTCTGGTTGCGCCGCAAATGAGCAGGCATGCGTTGGCGATCGAACAGAAGGCGCATCGGGCTCAGCTGCAGCTGACCGCCGAAGCGATCGTGCCGCCGCTGCTGGAAAACGATCTGGCCAAGGTATATGAACTGCTGGATGCCATTCGCTACGACAACCCGAGCTGGCTGCAGGTGCAGCTGCTTTCCCCTGCGGGACGTCGTCTTTACCCGTTGAGCGAACCCGTCAGGTTAGAGGGATCCTATCCGTTGCTGCATCTGGCAGAGAATGTCGGCTTTCTGCAGCCTCCCATCGGGCGTTTGCAGGTGGCGATCGACATGACCGCCAGCGTCGAGGTTGCCACCCAGTTTGAACATTCACTGCGGGTGGCGCTGATTCCCTTTCTGTTCCTGCTGCTGGCGGCGATCTGGCTGGAAGTGGAGTTGCGGATTCGTCGACCGCTGGGGCAGATGGTGCTGGCGGCGCGTCAGCTGATCAAGGGCGATTTTACCCCTCCTGTCCCCGTAAAGATGAAGGATGAGCTGGGCGAGCTGGCGCGTGCGTTCGATGATATGCGCGCATCGATGGCGCGTAACCACATCGATCTGGCGGCCGAGCTGGAAGAGCAGCGTTTGCGGGCCTCTCGACTGCAGCAGGAAAAGCAGCAGGCGGAGTTCGACGCCATGCATGATGTGTTGACGGGACTGATTAATCGGCGTGAGTTTGAACGTCAAATCGCTATCGCACTGGATCAGGTGCAGGCCCAGCAATGGAAACATCACATTCTGCTGTTTATCGACCTGGATTACTTCAAAGCGGTGAATGACAATTGTGGCCATCAGGCGGGTGATCAGCTGTTGCGCGAGATTACCCAGGTGATGCGTGGACGTATCCGCGAGCAGGATGTACTGGCCCGGGTGGGAGGGGATGAGTTCGCCATTCTGCTGAAGGATTGTACGTTCAAGGTGGGTATCCGTATCGCCAACGACATCTGTAGTGTCGTCCAGCATTATCGCTTTTATTGCGACAACCGCAGTTTCCAGATCGGAGCCAGCGTTGGCGTCGCGGGCATGGTTGCAGAGAGTGGTTCTCTGGAGCAGGTCCTGGCGGCGGCAGATGCCGCCTGTTATGAGGCCAAGCGCAAGGGGCGTAACCGGGTGGAAGTGGCTGCGGTGGTTCCTGGCACCCGGACGGATGAAGTGGCCTGAACAGCATCCGGCTTCGCTTCAGGCCGGCCACCGACTATTATGGCAGCCGATCAATCATGGAATGATGAGGCTGCCGCTATGCAACCCGACTATCAATATTGTGAACGCCAGGTGGAACTCGATGCTCAGCGTGAGTTTCGCCTGGGTGAGGGCAAGATCAGCGGCTATTGCTCGCTGTTCCTCGGCGCTCTGAGCCTGCTGGCTGTGTTGGCTTATCTTTATCCCGCCTATCTGACCACCATTGAGCTGCGCCAGGCCTATGATGCGGTGGTGCTGCAGCAGGTGCTTAAATACGGCATGTACTTCTCGCTGTTGTTTGGCGTGCTGACCTTCTATTTCAACCGCTACAAGCGCCTGGGAGTTTCCGGGATCGGTTTGACGCTGATCGCTTTTGCGCTGGGTGGCTACAGCATCCCTGTCGGTCCTGTGGAGCCGATACGGTTGTCTCTGGGCGTGGATTGGATGATTCTGGCTTTTCTTGGCTCGGTCCTGGTGTTCATGACCCTGGAAAAGCTGCTGCCCAAATATCGGGACCAGGTGATTCTGCGGCCTGAGTGGAGCCTGGATCTGATCTATTTCTGCTTTAACCACCTGATGATCTCGGCGATCCTGATCTATGCCAACTACCACGCCAGCCATTTTGATTGGGCGGCAAGTGCTTCGGTGCAGACTGCGGTGCAATCGGCGCCGATCTGGTTGCAGGTGGTGCTGATCATCCTCTGTGCCGATTTCGTGCTCTACTGGGAACATCGCCTGTACCACGAATTGCGGCCGCTGTGGGCGATTCATGCCGTGCATCATTCGGTTGAGGAGCTGGACTGGCTGGCAGGTTCACGCGGGCATTTCGTGCAAGTGTTCTCGGAACGGGCGCTGGTGATGATCCCGCTCTATCTTCTGGGTGCGGATCCAGTGGCATTGAATATCTACGTGACCTTTGCTGCGCTGCAGGCGGTGCTGATCCACTGCAATACCCGTCTGCCGTTCGGACCGCTGAAGTATGTGCTGGTGACGCCCCAGTTCCACCACTGGCATCACGGCTCGGAAAAACCGGCGATCGATACCAATTACGGCGCCCATACTGTGCTCTTCGATCGGCTGTTCGGCAGCTACCATATGCCGGCCGATCACTGGCCGGTGGAATACGGCACGACGGTGCGCTTGCCACGCAGCTACCTGGCGCAGCTGTTCTATCCGTTCAGACGCTGGCTTGCGCGCAAGTAAGCAGACAAGGGTCGACCCCCTTGAGCCGGGGGCCGACTGTCAGTTGAGTCACTGGTCCGACAGCCACTCGTCCGTGCTGATGACATTAGCATAGGCAAAGGCCAATGCGGCCATGAAGGCAGCGTGAACCTGTTCGGCTGGAACCTGGACGCCGTTGAACTCCACCGGCAAGGTGGCGCAGGCATCGTGCAGCAGTGTATTGCTGTAACCCAGATCGGCCGCTGCACGGGTGACGGCGTCGATACAGATATGACTCATGGCGCCGACAATCACCAGATGGCTGATCCCCTCTCGTTGCAGCAGCCGCTGCAGCTCGGTGTCGTTGAAACTGTTGACCTCGTGTTTCAGAATCTGGAATTCGTCTTCTGCCGGTTGCAGGCTGTCATGGGTTTTGGCGCCGTCACTGCCGGGCACAAAGAAAGGGGCTTCGGCAGAAGCGAATTCATGACGAACATGAATGATCGGCAGCCCGTGTTCCCGGAAGGAAGCCAGTACTCGGGCCGTATTGGCGGCGGCGGCGTCAATGCCGTCCAGTGTCCATTTGCCACCGGGGAAGTAGTCGTTCTGCATGTCGACGATGATCAGGGCGGTTTTTCGCATGGTTCTCTCCTGTTGAATGGTTGTCGCCCATACTAGCGATCCCTGCTAGGCTGCGCGGGTGGCAGAACTGACAATAACAAGGCTTAAACTGACATGTCCTCGACGATCCACGTGGCCATCCTGGTCATCCCCGGTAGCGCACTGTCCGCGGTCTATGGTCTGATTGATCTGTTCCAAACCGCCAACCGCATTCTGGGGGAGCTGCAACAGGCGCCTGACCTGCGCTTTCAGGTGAAGCGCTGTCAGCTGGAGCAGGGGCAAGTGTTCACGGCAGAGGCCGGGGGGGCAGCTCCCGCCATTGTGATCGTGCCCCCGGTACTTGAAGGGCAGGCCTATCTGGAGCTGCAGCCTGAGGCTTGTGCCCGGTTGCAGAGCTGGTACCAGCAGGGGGCGGTGGTCAGCTCGGCCTGTGCCGGTTCCTTTCTGTTGGCGCAGGCGGGATTGTTATCGGGGCGCAAGGCGACCACTCACTGGCAACTGGAGGGTGCTTTCCGGTACGCATACCCCGAGGTGGAGCTGGATACCGATGCCCTGCTGCTGGCGGATTCGGACCTGGTGACGGCCGGTGGCGTGATGTCCTGGATGGATCTGGGGCTGCACTTGATCGGGCGCTATGTGCCGCCGACGGTCGTTCAGGCGCTGGGCCGCTTTCTGCTGGTGGATACCGGCGCGCGCCAGCAGAGCTACTACCGCAGCTTCATACCGGTGCTGGACCACAGTGACCGGGCGATACTGGCGGTGCAGCACCATATTCACCGTGAATACCGGCAACCCTTGAGCGTTGCGCAGATGGCGGCGCTGGCCAGTCTCACCGAGCGTACCTTCATTCGCCGCTTTCACAAGGCAACCGGCTTAAGGCCGGCGGAATATCTGCAGCAGCAGCGGGTGCACAAGGCGCGAGAGCTGCTGGAAAACACGGTGACCACGGTCGAACGGGTCGCCTGGCTGGTAGGGTATGAGGATGTCAGCGCGTTTCGGCGCATGTTTCAGAAGCAGACGGGGCTGACGCCGAGCCAGTATCGCGAGCGTTTCGCCGGCAGTCGTTCGGCTACCCGGTGACCGTCGGTGCGCCTCGTTACCGGCGCTGAAATCGGCACTAAAGGGGACTGTTTCCGGCATGGGGGCAGGCTATGATGAAGCGATGACCATGACTGACAGAAGGAGTCGTCAATGCGGACGGCGCGGTGGCTGATCATATACCTGCTGGTGTTTGCCTGGTCGGCCTGGCGGCCGGCTGACAGGGTAACCTGGATACTGGAAGTACTGCCCGCCGTGGTGGCGTTGCTGGTTCTGGCACTGACCCGGCGGCGTTTCCCGCTGACCCCGATGGTTTATCTGCTGTTATTGGCCCACTGCGTCATCCTGATGGTGGGAGGGCACTATACCTATGCCGAGGTGCCGTTGTTCGATTATCTGCGTGATCTGACCGGCGGGACGCGCAATAACTACGACAAGCTGGGCCACTTCGCCCAGGGTTTCGTGCCCGCACTGGTGGCGCGGGAGTTGATCATCCGCTTGCAGCTGATCAACGGGGCAGCTTGGCGCAACTTCTTTATCCTGTGTTTCTGCTTGGCGGTCAGCGCTTTCTATGAGCTGATCGAGTGGTGGGTGGCGCTGCTGTCAGAGAAGGCGGCGGAATCTTTTCTGGGCACCCAGGGGTATGTTTGGGATACTCAGTCCGATATGGCCTGGGCGCTGTTCGGGGCATCACTGGCGCTGCTGTCGCTTGGGCGTTGGCATGACCGGCAACTGGAATTGATTAACGGGAACACGTGAGAAGAGTATGGATCTGCTATCTGCATTAATGACGGTGACTCTGGTTCACCTGCTGGCGGCTGCGTCGCCGGGACCCGACTTTGTCATGGTGAGCCAGCAATCCTTGACCCAGGGGCGTCGGGCCGGAGTGCTCTGTAGCCTGGGTATAGCACTGGGGCTGTCGGTCCATATCATCTACTCCTCATTGGGCATGGCGGCGATGGTCAGTCACTCGGTGGACATTCTGACGCTGCTTAAATACCTGGCGGCGGCCTACCTGATCTGGCTGGGAATCAAGGGGCTACGCACCAGAGCAGCGGCGCCGGGGGCAGAGGCGCCGACGACCGTTGCACCTCAGGCCACGTCCAGATTGATCGCCATGGGGTTTGTCTGCAATGCACTGAACCCCAAGGCGCCGCTCTATTTTCTTTCGCTGTTTACCCTGGTGATCTCACCGAGTACACCGTTGTGGCAGATCGCCTTGCTTGGCGCCTGGATGATGCTGTTGCAATTCGGCTGGTTCAGCCTGGTGGCGTTCCTGCTATCGCGGCCTCAGGTTCGGCAGAAGGTACAGCGCGTCGCCCATTGGATCGACCGGGTGCTGGGCTCGGTCATGCTGGCTTTTGGGGTGGGACTGCTGTTTTCCGGCAGCCGGCTGTAACGCCAGTCAGGGTAGCGCTGGACCGATTTTGTCACGCCGATGGGGGCTGTTTGTCATGGCGTTGTACCTGTTGATCAGTACAATGCCGAAAGCTGTCGCAAAAAACCTTGCATCCGGGAAAAGGGCTTATGGTCAATCTGCGTTTGCGTACCTCGCTGTTAGTCTTGGCGTCACTCATGTTGCTGAATCTCGCGCCATCGCATGCCGATACGCTTGCTGAAGTTAAGCGTCACGGCGATATCCGCTGCGGCGTTTTCCCCGATGACCCCGGGCGCAGCGCCATCGACCAGAACGGCGACTGGCAAGGCTTTTATGTCGATTTCTGTCGCGCCACCGCCGCTGCCGTATTTGGCGATCCCGCCCGGGTACAGTATGTCGAGGTGGATGCCACCACCCGCTTCACCACGCTGCAGCAGCGGCAGACCGATGTAGTGATGTACAGCACGACCTGGACGCTGGGGCGCGAAAACCGTTACCAGATTGCTTTCCCGGCGATCTATCTTTTTGATGGCCAGGGCATCATGGTACGGGCCAGCTCGGATATCCAGAGGTTGGCGGACCTGAAGGGAAAGACCATCTGTGTAACCGAAAACACCTCAACTCACCAAAACCTGGTGGATGTGCTGGCCCGCCATAAAATCGATGCGCAGATCCAGTTCAGCAATGGCGACAGCTTTTTCAGGGGCTACTGCGACGCCTACAGTGCCGACCGGATGAATCTGGCCACCAACAGGGCCAATCGTGCGGATAACCCTGAAGAGTATCGCATCCTGCCTGAGAACCTGTCACGGGAGCCCATCGGCCCTATGGTACGCAATGATGATCCACGCTGGAGCCGAGTGGTCCGGGCTGTGGTACAGGGGCTGATTCTGGCGGATGAAAAACGGATCACGCGCGCCAATGTCGACACCATGCGTGAGCATAGCAAGGATCCCGAAGTGCTCAACTTGCTCGGACTGAGTGGCAATTTCGGCGTTCAGCTTGGGCTGAACGATGACTGGGCCTACCGGATGCTGGTTGGTGTGGGCAACTACGCCGAGATCTATCAGCGTCACTACGGGCCGGGGACGCCGATCAATGTGGAGCCTGGGCTGAACCAGCCCTGGTCACGAGGCGGCCTGCTCTATGCGCCGCTGTTCCGCTGATCAAGGGGGCTGAATGCGTTCGCTGCGCCAAAGCATAGGAACTCGACTCAGCCTGATCATCGGGGTGATTTTCAGCCTCTATCTGGTAGTCGTGTCGGCTGTGGGCTACGTGATCTACCAGCAGTATCGGGGTTTCAGCGAGCTGGCCAGCAGTCAGTTCGGGCGCGCGATGGCGGCGGCCGAATTGACTCGCGATGCGGAGATCATCGCGGCCGAGGTGTTCGAGATCATGGTTGGCAGCCGCCGTTCCATCAGTGTCGGCAACCAGAGGGCCGAGAACCTGACAAGCCTCTATCAGATGGCGCGCGGTCGTCTGGAACAACTGGGAGGCTCGGGTGAGATCGAGTCGCCGGTGCGTGATGAGCTGGATCACTGGCAGGCACCTTTTTTCCATAGCCTTAACCGGCTGGGTGATCAGCTGGACACTGAGGAAGCCCTGAGAACGGCCCATCTGCAACGCTTTGATGAGCTGTTCCTGTTACTGCAGCAATTACCGTTGGATGACACCGACGGCCTGCAGCCGGATGAGCAGCGCTTTGTCAGTCATGCGCTGGCAGCCCTGGCCTCAACAGCGGCGGTTCTGAGTGCTGAGCGCCCGGGGCATATCGCCCAGCTCGAAAACAGCTGTCGGCAATCCTTGCAGCGCCTTGAAGCCCTGTCGCTGGCCGATGCCCGCTGGCTAAGGCTGCGCACCAAATTGAGCATGGTGCTGCCGGAAATCTTTGAGAGTCGCATACCGCTGCTGAAAAACGCCCGGGCGACGCTGGCGACCGCTCGGCACACCCGCGTGTTGGCCCAGAAGCTGACCAGTGCCACCTACAACTATCATTTGCAACTGAAAGCGTCGGCTCAGCAGGCGATTGGTGACCACCAGCAGTTGATTCGCCAGTCGTTGATGGGGCTGTTGCTGGCCACGCTGGCGTTGGTGGCCGTTACCGTTGGTGCGGTTATCCATATTCGCCGTAATATCGTGCAGCGTATCAACCGGCTGAACCATGCCATGCAGTTGCATCTTTCTGGACAGACGGTTCCCATCCCCCATGATGGCCAGGATGAAATCAGCGGCATGGGAGCCAGTTTTGCCGTGTTCGTGGAGGCCCGTCGTCAAGCCGAACAGCAACTGGAAGCGGCCAACCAGCATCTGCAGCAGGTGAACGGGGAGCTGGAACGGTTGAGCGTGACCGATGCGCTAACCGGGATCGCCAACCGGCGCAGCTTTGATCAGCAGCTGGAACTGGAGTGGGCTCGTGCCCGGCGTGACCGTCGTATGCTGGCGGTCATCATGGTGGATGTGGACCTGTTCAAACGCTTCAATGACACCTATGGGCATCAGTCTGGGGATGAATGCCTGCGGCAGGTTGCGCAGGCGATGGCCGGGGCGCTGCACCGCAGTGGCGACATGATTGCCCGTTACGGTGGTGAGGAGTTTATCCTGCTATTGCCGGGGCTGGACCTGCAGCAGGCCGGCCAGATGGCGGAGCGACTGCGTGCGTTGGTGGCGGCTCTGGCTATTCCACACCAGCATTCGCCCAGTGGCCAGGTCAGTATCAGTCTGGGGGTCGTGGCCAGGGTGCTGCATGCCGATATGCGCGTAGAGGCGTTGATTCATGATGCCGATGACGCCCTCTACCAAGCCAAGGCGCAGGGACGGGATCGTGTCTGCTTCAGTGCCGAAGGACGTGCGGAGTGACCGAGGCGATGCTCATGCTTGAGGCAAAGGGGTTTGAGCGGCTGAAACAGTCGATGGACGCCTACCACCCGTTGACGGACGCAACCTGGCAGGCGCTGGTGGCTTGTTGTCGCAGTCGTCGGTTGTCGCGCCGGCAGATGTTCTGTCAGACCGGAGAAACCCCGCGCAGCTTCGCCTTCGTTTGTGAGGGGCTGTTCAGGGTATTTGCCCTGGATGACAAAGGGCATGAATACAACAAGAACTTTTTCGTGGAAGGGCAGTTCCCCGGTTCCATGGCGGCGCTGCTGCGCCATGAGCCCTCGCGGCACTCGATACAGGCGCTTGAGGACTCGGTCATCATCGAGATCGATTTTCAGTGTTTCCGCGATTTGCTGTACCGCTGCGAAGATCTGAAACTGTTCCAGATCCATTACCTGGAAACCAACTGGCTGTTGGCCAAGGATGCTCGTGAGACGCAACTGGTGCAGCAGGATGCGGCCGAACGTTATCATCGCTTTCTGGCCGAACGACCGGATCTGGCCGAACGTCTGCCGCAGTACCATATCGCCTCCCACCTGGGCATCACGCCAACCCAGCTGAGCCGCATCCGCAAAAAAATCTGACTTCTCAACCTATGTAAATGAGTTCAGGGCTGCCGGTACGTAATCTGGTTGCCGTTGGCAGCAATCCTGCTGTCTGCGCCAGCCCACGTACCGGAGTCGATGATGAAACTGTTGCATGCCCTGAACCGACGCTATGCCGTCAAACGCTTTTCCGATCAACCGCTTGATCCTGATCGGATCGAAACCCTGATGGAATCGATTCGTCTGAGTCCATCGGCCTTCGGTGTTCAGCCCTATCGACTGATTCTGGTTGAAAATCCGGTGGTGCGGGCTGCGCTGGTGCCTCACTCCATGGGGCAGGATAAGGTGCTCTATTCGTCACATCTGCTGGTCTTTGCCGCCTGCACCTCGGTGGATGCAGCGATGGTGGATGGGCTGGTTGAGCAGCTGTCCACTCAGCGTGGTGAACCCCGGGAGGCTTATGCTGGTCTGGCCCAGCATGTCACCAGTTACCTGAACGACATGAACGCAGCGGAAAAGGCTGTCTGGGCCGAGCAGCAACTGTTCATCGCGCTGGGCAACTGCCTGACCAGCGCGGCCCTGCTGGAGATCGACTGTTGCCCGATGACCGGCATCGATCCCGAAGGCTATGATCGCGTGCTGCAGCTGGCGCCTGACGGGCTGAGAACCGTCGCGGTCTGCACCCTGGGTGTGCGGCATCCCGAGGATGTTGCTTCGGGGCAGACCAAGGTGCGGCTGCCGACCGAGGAAATGATTCGGAGGTGGCTGTGACGCAGCTGTTTCCCTGGCTGGCGCTGTCCGCCGGTGCCGCCATTGCGATCCAGGCCGGGATGAATGCGCGTTTGGGTGTCGAGCTGGGCCATTCGATGCTGGGGACCAGTATCGCCTTTGCGGTGGCCTGTCTGGCGTCGTCGCTGGTCGTTGTGCTGCAATGGCATCGACTGCCGGGGCTGGAGCAGCTGGGTAATGTGCCGGCCTACCTCTGGCTGGGGGGCGTCATCAGTGCCTTTGGTGTCGGCATGTTCTATTTTTTGATTCCGCGCATGGGAGTGGGGCCGATGATGGCCTTTGCCCTGACCGGCCAGATCATACTGGCCGTGATCTGCAGCCACTTTGGCTGGTTTGATCAGCCGGTGCGGCCCATGAACGCAACACGACTGGCCGGCCTGCTGGTGCTGATCGCCGGTGTTAGTCTGATTTACTGGGAGTAAAGCTCGATGGATGTATCACTCGACAAGGCCAATATCGATAATCTGACTGGGCTCTGGCAGCTGATGGGTTTGGCCGAGTCACAGGCGGGTCTGCAGCAGTCAATCAGTTGGCCTCGCCGTTGCTGGCTGGATTGGGATCGCAGAGGAGAGTATGAGGCGCTGAATGTCCCGGCCAGAATTCCACCGGGTTATCTCTGCCCGATCTGGGATGCGGGCGAGCAGACGGTTGCACTGGAGCAGCAGCTGGCCGCCAGTGGTTTTGACATGGGGTTGCAGCAACTGGCCATGCTCCTGCCGCTGGATGGTAAGGGGCCGGGCAGCAAGAGCGACCGACTTGATCTGGGCCTCCTTGAACATTTTGGTGATGCTGAGGCCTGGGCCTGTCTCTGCGGTCGAGCCTTCGGCTATTCGATCGATGCCGATGTGATTAAGCGGTTGTGGCAGCAACCGGATGTGGATGTGCTTTGGGCAAAGTGTGATGGCGCTCCGGTGGCGACGGCTATTCTATATCGAACCGGTTCTGTGGTGGGCGTGCATCAGGTTGGCGTTCCGCCGGAGCATCAGGGCAAGGGCATCGCCCGTGAACTCATGACGCAACTGATGGCACGGGCACAGGCAATGGGGGCTGAATATGTGTGTCTTCAGGCGTCGGCGGCGGGCGAACCCCTGTATCTCAGCATGGGATTCCAGCCACAGTTCACTATTCGCAGCTACCGCCGGGCCTGAGAGTCACCGGCAGAGGGGCAGAGCTCATCTCGGTGTTCGAGTCTGGCCAAGCGTTTTACTTTTGCGGTACGACGATAATCGGCCGCATCATGAACGGGCTGTAGAAGAACGGGTCGCAGTCGCAACGCGGGGGAGGGGCCTTGAGTTCAGGCCAGAGGTGTACCGACTCTGCTTCCAGAACCGGAAAGGCATAGGGTTGCTCACCCACCTGACCCTGCTCGATACCCGAAAACTCACCCAATGCCGTTACTTGTCGTCCCGGAGCATAGATGGCGGGGTCGATGAAGTCAGTCACCCTGATGCGGAAGCGGCCCGCGCTGCTATCACTTTTCAGCGGACGGCCACTGCGGTCCAGGGCAAATTGTACGACCTCGATCTCGCTGCCTGTGTTGTGGTTCCTGACCTGGGCCACTTCACCTCCCCAGCGGGCTTCAGCAGGCGGATCGACGAGCGTTGCATCGGCGAAGGGGAGCAGGACCTGTTCATTTACAGGCTTGAGCTCGTCCGGCAGGGCTGCACAACCACCCAATATCAATAAACAGAACAGGAGACAGAAACGGCTCGGCATGGCTAATCCTTTCGTGAAGTAACAGCGCTGAATACATTTGTGACAACCGATCCCGGTTGAGGTTCGGTGAATAGCTCCGGTCGGACTGCAGTTCACTGCTGGGAGTTCAGGTGGCGTCTGGGGTGTTTGCACCTTGTCCGGGCTTGGCCTATACAGAGATGATAACCGTCCTTTCACTATCGGGAAAACAACAATAACAATACGGGTGAATGGTTCGTTACAAGCTGTTACAAACCGCCACAAGTTCGCACATTAACCGCGCATCTGGTTTACAGCCACGGTCTACGCTGTAAGCAATTACAAAAACACACGTCAGGCATGCAGCGAGTACAGGCTCGTGGTCGTCGCCATTGTCGAGGGATATTGCCCATGAATACACAGATCGTTCGCCGTACATCCGGATATCTGCTGAGCGTGGCGGTTGCCGCTGCCATGGCGGCGCCGGCCTCCGCTTACAACCTCTACTCCAAGGATGGCTCCGAGCTGAACCTGGATATCGAAGCCGTGTTCGGTGTGTTTTCCAGTGACGAGAACTACAACCTGGGTGCCAAGAGCACTGCAGGCGGCTCTGATTGGCAGGAAGGCTATATCAAATACGGTCTGTCGGGCAGCCACGCGTATGGCGAATCGGGTGCCAGCGTGTATGCAGGGGTCAACCTGCTAAGCTCTGCAACCTGGGGTGATGGTGATGCCGGCGGCTTTACCTCCGGTGACGAGTCTGACACCGATCTTGAAGATGCCTACCTGGGCTGGCGCTCCGGTAACCTGATTCCGGTGCTGGGCGAGAATGGTCTGGATATTTCTTTTGGCCGCCAGAACTTTTCCATCGGCGACGGTTTCCTGATCAATGGCGACTCGCTGAACCTGGGTGATGCGCTCAACGGTGGCGGTTACGACTTCGACCGTGGTGGGGCCTATTGGCTGGCGGCGCGCAAGGCGTTTGATCGCACCGCCATTGCCCGTATCGGCGGGGCTGAAGGTTTGCGTGCCGACCTGTTCTGGATCGAATCCGACAACCCGGCCCAGGCGATGACCGAACTGGCGGGTATCAATGCCGAGTATGCGATGCCGGAAGGCACTGTTGGTCTGGCTTACATCGAAGGCCTGGATGTGGATGACAAGTACGCTCAGGCATTGGGTTATACCCATCGTGATGGCCAGCAGACCCTGAGCCTGCGTTACCAGGGTAATGCAGGCGTCGAGAACCTGTTCCTCTCCGGTGAGTTCGTGACTCAGGATCAGGGTGATAATAGCCGTAAAGACGGTGATGCCTGGTATGTGGAAGCTGGCTGGACCTTCGCCGACCTGCCCTGGTCACCGAGCGTGAACTACCGTTACTCGACCTTTGACGAAGGCTTCGACCCGTTGTTCTTCGGTTTCAATCGTGGTTACGGCACCTGGTTCCAGGGTGAGGTCGCGGCCAACTATGCCGGGCCGTTCAACTCCGATGCCGATGTGCATCATATCGGTGTAAAGGCAGCGCCGACCGAAATGCTCAGCATTGGTGCGCTGTTCTTTGACTTCAACGATACAGCCGGTGGCAGCGATGCACTGAATGGCCAGGAGATCGATCTCTACGCCGAGTGGGTGGTGACTCCGAACCTGATCGTCAGCCCGCTGATCGGCTTCTACTCACCGGACAACAGCGATGCGACCGGCGGTACCCAAATCGGCAGCGACGACACCAACGTCTACGCGCAGATGATCGCGATTGTTCCGTTTTGATTTGATTAAGCGTTAACCTGGGCCTGCCGGCAGCGGATGTCGGCAATGTCCAAATGAAATTAAGGATCCCGAAATGCAGACGGTATCGACTCTTTTTATCAATGGCCAGGCGGTTGCTGGTGAGCGTGAAGCTTTCCCGGTGATCAATCCGGCTACAGGTGAAGCCTTCGCGCAGTGTCCGGGCGCATCGCCCGAGCAGGTGGATGCCGCCGTGGCAGCTGCCAAGGCTGCATTCAAGACTTTCCAGCACACTCCTGATGCTGAGCTCAAGGCGATGCTGCATCGCATTGCGGATCTGATCGAGGCCAATGCTGACGAGCTGGCGCAGCTGGTCACCCTGGAGCAGGGCAAGCCGCTGGCACTGGCACAGATGGAAGTGGGGGGCGCGATTGCCTGGACACGTTATGCCGCAGATCTGAATATCCCGGTCAAGGTGATCGAAGACAGCGAAGCCCGTCTGGCTGAATTGCACCACAAGCCGCTGGGTGTAGTGGGCTCCATTACGCCCTGGAACTGGCCGCTGCTGATTGCGGTATGGCACATCATGCCGGCGATTCGTACCGGCAATGCCGTTGTCTCCAAGCCGTCCTCCTTCACGCCGTTCAGCACCCTCAAGCTGGTCGAGCTGATCAATCAGGTGGTGCCGGCCGGGGTGATCAACATCGTCACCGGCGAAGGTGGTATCGGGCGCGCCATGACGTCGCATCAGGACATCAACAAGATCGTCTTTACCGGCTCTACGCCGACCGGCCAGGACATCATGCGCAAGGCGGCCGATAACCTGAAGCGCCTGACACTGGAGCTGGGTGGCAACGACGCCGGGATCCTGCTGCAGGATGCCAATCTGGACAAGGCTCTGCCGGGTATTTTCCAGACCGCGTTCCTCAATATGGGTCAGACCTGTGCTGCGTTGAAGCGTTTGTACGTACACGAGTCTCAGTATGACGAAGTGTGCCAGCGTCTGGCGGCGATCGCCCAGCAGCAGGTGGTCGGCAATGGCCTGGAAGTGGACGTGACCTTCGGCCCTGTGCAGAACAAGGCCCAGCTGGATCTGGTCGTTGAACTGGTCGAGGATGCCAAGGCGCAGGGTGCCAAGGTGCTCTGTGGTGGCGAAGCTCAGCTCGGCAATGGCTACTTCTATCCGCCCACCATCGTGGCCGGCGTCAGCAATGGCGTTCGCCTGGTCGATGAAGAGCAGTTCGGCCCGGTGCTGCCGGTGATTGCCTACAGCGACCTGGAAGATGCCATCGCCATGGCCAACGACAACGTCAACGGCCTGGGTGGTTCTGTCTGGGGATCCGATATTGAACAGGCGCGTTCTGTGGCGATGCGTCTGGAGAGCGGTACTGCCTGGATCAACAACCATGCCGAAGTCTTGCCCCACTGCCCCTTCGGTGGCTGCAAGATGTCCGGCTTCGGTGTCGAGTTCGGCGAAGAAGGTCTGCTCGAGTATACCCAGCCACAGTTGCTCAGCATCAGTCGCGGCTGATCACTGCATCATCTCACTTTCCCGTCTTTGCTACGGAAGTGCTTGCCGGGGCGTTTGCCCCGGCTTTTTTATGTCAGCGTAACAGCTATTACACTTTGCTCTCAGACTCTTTAGAATGTCCCTGCCATACTCACAATAACTGGGGGCCTTGATGTCAGCAGTTGCTCCAGATGATATTTACTCATCCGCCTCTACCCGCTGGTTTGCGCTGATCAGCATCTGTGTGGCCACCTTCCTGATGCCGATGAGCATGTCGGCGGTGAACGTGGCGCTGCCCGCCATAGCGGCAGAACTCCAGGCTGATGCGGTCCTGGTCAGCTGGATTCCCACCATGAATCTGCTCGGCGCCATTGCGCTCCAGTTGCCTGCCGGTCGCATCGCCGACATGGTTGGCCGCAAAAAGATTTTCCTGTCCGGAGTACTGCTGTTTGCGCTGAGTTCACTCGCGGTGGTCTGGACCACGCATATCAGCTGGCTGCTGTTGATGCGTCTGCTGCAGGGAATAGGGGGGGCCATGGTATTTGGCACCGGTATGGCGATCGTTTCCCAGGTATTTGCCCAGCATGGTCGTGGCATGGCGCTGGGACTCAACTCCACATCCGTCTATCTGGGGCTGACCTGCGGCCCGCCCATCGGCGGCTGGCTGACCGAATGGTGGAGCTGGCACGCCGTGTTTGTGGCACCGTTGCCTCTGACGGTACTCTGTGCGGTACTGGTCGCGATCCATGTGCGTGAAACCGAACGCCAGCGGGATCAGAAGCTGGACGGGGTTGGTAGCTTGCTGTTCATCGCGGCTTCCAGCCTGTTTTTCATCGGCTTGTCGGAACTGCCGAAACTGTCCGGCGGGTTGCTGGCCGTAACGGGGCTACTGCTGCTGGCGGGCTTTATCTATCAGCAGGAGCACAGTGCCTATCCGTTGATCCGACCACGGCGGATGGTGCAGAACCTGACATTCTTCCGCTCCATTCAAGCCAGTTTCCTGATGTATGCGGCCAACTATCCGTTGCAGTTCCTGCTCAGTCTCTACCTGCAGTATATTCGCGGCCTGTCGCCGGCCGAAGCCGGCCAGCTGATGTTGCTGCAGGCGTTGATGATGGCCGTGCTGGCCCCTCTGGCCGGTCGTCTCTCGGATCGATTGGAACCACGGATACCGGCAACACTGGGGTGTGTGCTCTTTGCAACAGGCTTCCTGATTCTCGCGCTGCTGGATCAGGACAGTGGACTGACCCAGGTGGTCATCGCGCTGCTGGTGATGGGCACCGGTTTCGGGCTGTTCTCGTCACCTAACAACAACGGCGCCCTGAGCGTCGTGCCGCATGACAAGCTGAGCATCGCGTCTTCGCTGCTCAACATTTCCCGTACCCTGGGCAATATGCTGGGCATGGCGGTAGTGGTGTTCCTGTTCAATCTGCTGATCGGCAATGCGCAGCTGACGCCTGAACAGTTCCCGGCGCTGATCCGGCTGCTGGAGATCGCCTTTGTGCTTTGTAGCGGTTATGCCCTGCTCGCGGCCTGGCGCTCCTGGTCAAGGGGCAGGGTGCGTGCAGACTGAGTTGTGAAACTGCAAACAATCGGGAGGTCATTACATGCTTGGACTGGAATGACCTCCTGATTCTTCAATCTGATCGCGGACCTTGGGTTGGATGTCATACGGTGGGTTACAACGCGGGAGGAGAGCTTGGTGCTTGGTAGCAGCGCTGAACTTCTGGTGTTGGCCCAAAGGAGACATTAACGCTCGGCTCTGCGGCTGGCAAAAGTGGAGGCGAAGCCGCAGCTTTTGCCAGTCCGACAGCAGCCGCTTGTTATGTTCATTCTTTGGCCTCTGTAACGACTACTGTTATTGAACCAAGAACATCGTAGGGCTGATGATATCCATAAAAGCCTTCATCTTTTGAGTAGAATATATGACTAATATCAGAGAATGCATCTGGATCTACAGGGCGTTTAGCATTTGGGTTGTGGAACATTATAAGCCCATCTGACCATGATTCTTCATAATCTGGATCATCTAAATCTTTGGAGAATGGGATAGGATGAATAGCTTCTGGATCTGGATTATATAAGAAGCCATTTCGAATCATCTGGACATCAGCGCTGCCCAAACCTGCGATTTTCCCCATGCGATTAAACTTTGGAATTGTTGCCTGATTGCTAAAAAGTACTGCGCTTATATTTTCAGCTTCGTCTTGATAGAAAAATCCGGAAGGTATTTCTTTTCCCTCCCAGCTATGTTTTTCTATATTCTCTACAAAAGACTTCCCATCAACAATACGTGTTCTTATCCCGTATAGATATTCTGACAAAGCCGTTCTCGACCATGTCATCGCATTGTCGTTGTGATAGTCGTGAATTGCTAAAACAATTGGCTTTCCTGCGACATGCTCTTTTTCCCAGTACTTTTTTTGCAGTTTACTGTACAGGGGACTTCCAAATTTTATAGGCATAAAATCGTTTAGTCTTTCCTCAATTTCTTCATGTGTCTGAGGAGGAGGTAAATCAGGGCGATTTGCATTTTCAGATGGATTAACTGTCACAGCCTCAATAAATATTTTTTCTCCAAAGAAAGAAACTTCAAAATCAGGTGCTGGGTGATTGTTTTCTACCATTAAACCCGCATTATGAATGTATATGTGTAAATACAATTCCCATAATCTAGCCTGGAAGTTAACCGACTGAAATTCTCTTTCGAAATGCCCGTCGTTATCAACAAACGAATTTACGATTTCAGATATGATATTCCTAGCTGCCTCAAATCTAGGTTCACTGTTAAGTATTTTGTAGCCATGATGCTGCTCGTTTTCAGGAATAACATCTGTAAATAGGTCAAACCCAGCATCAGTTTCGTCGCCTTGTGGGTATATATCCTGAGTCTTTCCTAAATAATCCTGAGAAATCTTTCTAGCCAGAGCTTTTCGGGCCATTTCTGGAGTATCATGAAACTCGTTACCAACTTCGATGCAACGAAATAACCTTCTCGCATCCCTACCGAGCACGATGAATCCATAATCGTTATCTGTCACATCTCTAATCACGATCCCTAACAGCTTATTATCAAAAAACGAGTACCACTCGATCTCCTCTGCGGTAAAGCGCACTAAGGGCATTCGGCAGTAACAATACGCATCAAACTGCCTTCGGGTTAATTTCTTGCCAAATCTAAGAATATTCTCTGCTAACTTTCTTTCACGATTCCTATCATGCACCGCGCGGCAAGCAGCCTTAGCTTTAGCCTTTGATTTCTGCTTTCTTTTTTCCTTCTTCGAAGGCTTCACCATAATTCAAATTCCTTCGGGAACATACACGCCTCAAACACCGGCGCAGCTTTGCTGTGTCCGAGTGCTTTGACTTGTATGGATAATTCTCTGTGTTTTACGGGTAAAATGGGACCCACCCTCAACGGCCATTGAGGGCCTTCATGCAGCAGATCGGTGATTGGCCGGCTCCTCTCACGAGAGACCGATAACAAGTGGGTAGCGCTGCATGACTCGTTAGCGATAACTCGAACAGTCATCGGCACCCACAGGGCATAACAGGCCCCGAGCCCGCATAGCAAGGCAGAGTTAGCTTATGACTATACACACAGAAAGCCAAATTGAAATCAACGTCGGCGTTGACGTCGGTAAATCCACACTCGATATCGTCCTGCATCCGCTGGACCTCCATTTCCAAATCCCGAACGAAGAAACGTCTATCCGTAAGATCGTTCAGATCCTTAAATCCCAAAATGTCACACGCATTGTCACGGAAGCCACAGGACGCCATGAACATGCGTTCGTGTTTGCTTGTGACCAGGCAAACTTGCCTATTGTCGTGGTCAATCCTGTCAGCATCAAGCGCTATGCCCAGGCTATCGGCGTACTGGCTAAAACGGATAAGATCGATGCCAGTGTCATCGCCCGTTTTGCCGCAACCATACAGCCGGATATTAAACCCATCCCCGACAAACAGTCCGGCTTGATCAAGGACTTACTTATTCGACGCAGCCAACTGCTTGAAATGCAGACCATGGAGAAAAACCGCCTCCAGATCTTGCCCAAAGCCCTGCACCGCTCTATCAAAACATTGCTACGCTCGCTGGATACTCAGATAAAGACCATCACCAAACAGATCGATGAAGCCGTTATACAGGTCAAGCATTGGCGTACCAAAACCGAGATCCTGACCAGCGTGCCAGGTGTCGGTAAAGTCCTCGCGTACACCTTACTCAGCGAGCTGCCAGAACTTGGCAATCTCAACCGTAAAGAGATCGCCGCGCTTGTCGGTGTCGCACCCATTAACCGAGAAAACGGCACCTGGAATGGTAAACGGCGTATTCGCGGAGGCCGTCACCGTATCCGTACGGTCATGTTCATGGCGATGCTGTCATCCATCCAATGTAACCCCGTCTTCAAGCGCTTTTATGAACACCTGAAGTCTGAGGGTAAGCTGCCCAAAGTGGCCATCATTGCCTGCATGCGCAAGCTCATTGTGGTGCTGAATACCATGCTCAAAAACGAAGAGCTTTGGCATCATAGAACAGCCTGATTATTTATGCTGGACACCACAGTCACTTGTTATTCGTTTTTTTTGAATATTTCCTTATGGACTTCTAGTAAATACTTTCCAACTTCGTCAGAAATAAAGTCCAAGTACCCTTTCTCGATAATTAGCTTACCATCTTCATTCAAACTTAAGTAGCTAGAAGCATTAACAATACTGATTATCTGATTTTTGTTTTTATATGAATCTGTATAACCATTACAATGCACTAAGCAATTTCTAACTTTATTGAAGCTGCTTAAGTTTGACCATGTACCGTTCAGACGATCACTGCTTATCACGTTATGTATTTCAAGGTAACTTTTTGCTCTAACAATACCCTCACCACGGAGCTCCGATACCTCAACAACAAACCCATTCTTACGTTGAGCATACAGGCACATTTTATGAAGACTACTTTCAAGAAACGTATATAGCGAAACTAATGTAGAACTACGATACAAACTCAATTTTATATCAGATACCTCCATGAAATCTTTTGAATAAAATTCTTCGATTTCAGTTCTTTCTGAATCAGAGTATTGTTTGCACTCCTCGTCAAATTCTGCACGTTTCACCTCTCGGTCTTCTCGAAACTTCTGCTCTAAAACCTGAGAATACTCCTTGTACTCTTGAAGCCCCAAAGTAATGTGGCTTTCCAAAAAAAATTTCGCAATCCTTTCCTTTTTTTCTGCGCGCATATTTGTTTCGTTATGACTTATCACGTGTGTAGCGTTCTTTAGCTTATAAATATAGACCAACGAAATAACCAAACACAAAGCCAAAGCCAAAGCCAAAACTATTATTAATACTACCACTGAATCCTCGATTGCTTAAATTATTGACAAACTCTGAAACGCATACCGTCTTGGTTTTGCGGCGCACTGGAGCGTCAGCGTAGGTACGTCCGACAACAGCCGTTGGTTAGGCGATCTAAGAGTACAAACCACATTCCTACTCCAATAACTGGAGTTGGGCTCGTAGCTGTTTGATCATCTGAGATTCAACTCTCGTTGAAGATTCCTTAACCCACTCTTCCTTATATATCGACTGATACCCAACTTTGACGTCAATTCCAACCCCACCCATTAACTTGATCATCTCTGCAAAGCAAAACTCAGAGTCGTTTGCGGACGTAACTTCGAATAGAGCAATTTCGTCTCCTGGCTTTAATGCCGCAGCCTCTCTTGGCCATCCAGTTGCGAAACAATTTTCATTAGTTTCGGCTGCGTTAAGAACACTCTGCCAGCGGTCGGAGCCGAACCCCTCCATAGAAAGATCACCTGTGCTTGCTGAAAAAGACGTTAAAATGGCAGGACCCAAACCAACATTAGTTAGGTAGAACCCATTGCGCCCGTCTGTACCTTCAGCGTGTGGGGTAACATCTAGTATTGGTTTAACGGAAAGTCGGTTGTGGAGCCGCGATACCTCCAGTTGCTCCCAGGTGAAATATACCGCTACTAGTGAGATCAGAAGCGCTAGCACTGCGATATTCGTCTCAATCGATCCCTTTTTTTTCATCGCAATTTCCCTTTCGCCTAACGCCTCACGCACAGGAATTTTGGGAGCGAAGCGAGTAAAATTTCCGAGTGCAGTGACTTGTTAACAGTTCATTCTCAAGTTTCAAATTTTTTATACCACGAGTTTATGATGCCACCCATCCTGAGAGTTGCCCAATATGGGAGAGCCGCAAGGAAATAAAGTGATTTTTGATAAATATTTTCAAAGTCATAAATAGACATAAGAAGCATCGCTCCAATTCCCAGCAACGCTCCTGCTAGCAACCCACCAAACCACATATTTGTAACCGCTAGACATGGATATCTAGACACTGCTATTTCAATTTCAGGGTTTTTGATATCCATAAGATTTTGATGAGCATTGTTTATTGCGAACCATGCTAAAAATCCAGACCCAATATAGAGCACAAGCAAAGTAATTTGAAACGTTGCTAAAGAGGTAAACTCAACCGAAAAGAATGGGAGTTTAGGTAGCGCAGCTCCATCACCAACATAGGCTAGATAATGAGCCGTACCTGCTATAAGCAAACCGAAAAAGACAGATCTCTGAGTTAGCTTTAACGATTCACGATAATTCTCTATATGGATATCAAGCACTTTATCCACTTCCAACTCCATAAAACCTGTTAACGCCCCAATTAGCCGACCCGTAAGCGTTTTGAGGCCTGTTGTTCAAGGCCGATGCTTACGCGGGTCGGCCTACATTGGCTTGTTAGCACTTTTTAATCCCACCAATTAAATATCACCTCGCCAACAGTATTAGGGCGCCAGTAATTTACCTGGCTTTGTTCCGCCTTATTGAGATAACTTAAATTTTCGGACGTCAACTGCTCACAAAGCGATGTGGAAGGAATAACCTCGAAATTTGTGTACGTACCAATAGCATCCTCTATGCTTTCGTTAGTGAGAAAATTTAATTGGCACTTACTTTTCTCTGGCTCGTTCGCTAGAGCGATATAAGGATATATAGAATTACAAACCACCACTAATCTTCTACCCTCTTGCTCGAACAAAGCTAAGTGGAAATTTGGCGTAACTCCCGCCTCTTCAATTTCTATCAATCTATACGCTAATGGAGCTAAAGCACCGACAATCTCTTTCTTAAATATTTCAACGGAAACATGAGGCAAACCATCTTGTTCAGATGCATCATAGAACCCAGCAATTCCCTCGACAAGCTTCATGGCTACCTAGTAGTGCTAACATTTGTAATACTGCGTATGCGTGTTTTTGCTCTCAGCCGAAGACTGGAGAGCTGGTGTAAGCATATGAAGAGAAAAGATAAACCGAGATATCACAGCCATTCTCTTCCGGTGAAAACGAGCATGCGCGTTTTGCAGCTTTGCCGTGCTAGTCATCCTGTAACGGCCAGTCCATAGTTTCCTGATACTGAACGATTTTCCCGCATGTTACCAGTCGCAAATGAGCACAGGTACGCGACAAGGCGAGCGCGGAGAGCATGTAACCATCAATACACTGTATGAAATCACAGAAACCCAGATCAGCTTGCCCACAAGTCCTGTGACGCACGGAGCAACCAGTTGTCTCCTGTGAAGGTCTGCTATGTGCGCAAAGCAACCGCTTTGACATCAGCCTACCGCCAGCTGTTACACGAAACGGCTTGTTTAAGCCGGGCTGCTTCCTCCCAGATCCTAGAATGCACGCAAACCAATAATATGTATGGTTCCCCTCGATGTTGCAAATGATATTTGCGATGTCGAGGGTGGTCTGCGCTAATGTATTCGGAGTCTCAATGGTCGGTTTACCCGACCGCTCCACGATGAGTATCCGCTCCAGATAGTCCTCAAAAAACCGATAGCTTCGAAAGCTGTTTTTATTGCCAGGTTTTCTATCCGGGCGGTTGACCCGCTTTCAACATCACTAACATCCTTTGCAGACCTGATTAAACTTTTGCTGCATCAAACGGCTGGCCCGTTTGCAGCACTGCCCAGGCGATACGCGCTAACTTATTGGCCAGTGCCACTACGACCACGTTAAACGGCTTGCTCGCACGGAGCTTTCTGAGCCAGTCATAGAAGTGCCCCTGGCCAGTTTCCAGCCGCGACATGATCGCGCGTGCGCCATGCACATACAGGCAGCGCAAGCGCTTATTCCCTCGCTTGCTGATCCCCAGTAATCTCGGTTTACCGCCCGTGCTGTACTGGCGGGGCACCAACCCCAGCCACGCCGAGAGCTCCCGGCCACCCCTGAAAGCCTGGCCACTATCGACCGTCATTACTGTCTGGCTGGCGACCATATCGCCTATGCCCGGCACCGTTTTGAGCAACTGGCAGCGTTCATCCTGTTCAACATGTGCCTTGATCTTGCGACTCTGCACGGCAATTTGTTCATTCAAATACAGGTAGTGTGCATGGGCTTCATGCAGCTCTTCCAGAAGACTATGCGACAAGCTGACACCGCGCTGCGCCACCAGCCAGGAAAACAATTTCTTCATGGTGGTGTGCCCTTTGGGCAGTGATAGCCCAAACTCCAGCAGAAACGCACCGATACGTGACATCCAGCGGGTACGCTCAGCCACATAGCCTTCACGAATACGGTGACAGACCGCAATGATCTGAGCCGACTCTGATTTCACCGGGACAAAGCGCATATCGGGACGAGTACAGGCTTCGGCTATGGCGGCAGCATCGATGAAGTCATTCTTGTTGCCTTTGACATAAGGCTTTACGTATTGCGGCGGAATGAGCTTAACGTTATGCCCCATGGACTGACATTGCCGCGCCAGCCAGTGCGCACCCCCACACGACTCAAGTGCGATCGTGCATTCAGGTAATTGGGCGAGATATTCGAGGAGTTTTGGTCGCGTAAATTGCTTGCGAAAGCAGGTAGCAGAGCTGCTATCACGAGCAACAAGATGGAAAGAAGACTTGCCTAAATCGATACCAAGGACTTTGATAGTAGACATGAGATGGTCCTCCTTTTAGGTTCAACCCAAAGTTTAGGCTTTGGGAAGAGGGGAACCATCTCATTAAACCGGCGGGTCCAGGGACCGGCCGGTTTTTTTACGTCTACTTGCCTGTTACAGCAGGTTGTACAGGAACACCACCGCGATACCCGCCGGCGTCAGGAAACGCAGGCCGAACATGAAGGTGCTGTATAGCGCGCCTTTCAGGCCGATCTCCTGATCCAGGTCCTGGCGCTTCATCGCCCAGCCGACGAACAGTGCGATCGCCATGCCGCCCAGCGGCATCATCAGGTTGGAGACCAGGAAGTCGAGCAGGTCGAACACGGTCTTACCTTCAAAGAAGGGGATGAAGGCCAGCGGGTGGAATTCGGCCCAGTTGTTGAACGACAGTACGGTGCCGATGCCGACCAGCCAGATGGCCAGTCCGCCGATCAGCGCGCTTTTGGAGCGGCTGATGCCCTTGTGTTCTTCCAGCCATTCAACCACCGGCTCCAGCATGGAGATGGCGGACGTCAGTGCGGCCACCAGCAGCAGGGCGAAGAACAGGGTGCCGAAGATGACGCCACCGGTCATCTGGCCGAACGCCAGCGGCAGGGTGACAAAGATCAGGCCAGGACCCGAACCCGGCTCAAGGCCGTTGGCGAAGACCAGCGGGAAAATCGCCAAACCGGCCAGCAGCGCCACGCCGGTGTCCATGACCGCAATGGTCATGGCGGTGCGGGCGATGTTGACCTTCTGCGGCAGGTAGGAGCCGTAGGCCATCATCACGCCGATGCCGATACTCAGGGTGAAGGCCGCATGACCCAGTGCGGTCAGTACACCTTCAGTGGTGAGTTTGCTGAAATCCGGAGAGAACATGAAGCTGACCGCTTCGCCGAACTTGCCGGTGGTGGTGGCGTAGCCGACCATGATGAACAGCAATACGAACAGCAGCGGCATCAGGGTGTTGATCGCCTTTTCCATGCCGGAGCGGATGCCGCGGCCGACAATCAGAATCACGATTGCCATGAAAATGCTGTGCCAGAGCAGCAGAGTGCCGGGGCTGGCCAGCATGCCGCCGAATGTGCCGCCAATGGTGTCGGCATCAGCACCGGTGAACATGCCGGATGCGGCCTTGCCGATATAGGCCAGGGACCAGCCGCCGATGACCGAGTAGAAAGAGAGGACCAGAAAGGAGGCGATGATGCCATTCCAGCCGATCAGACGCCAGCCCTTGGCCGTGCCTTCGGTTTTGGTCAGTTCCTGCATGGTCGCGACCGGGCTTTGGCCGCCACGACGGCCGACCATGACTTCGGCGATCAGCACCGGAATGCCCACGATGGCGATACAGGCCAGATAGACCAGCACGAAAGCGCCGCCGCCGTTCTCGCCGGTGATGTAGGGGAACTTCCAGATGTTACCCAGGCCGACCGCGGAGCCGACGGCCGCCAGGATAAAGGCCATGCGTGAAGACCAGAGGTTACCAGCCTTCTGGTGCGGGTGAGCTTGAGGTGTTGCTTGACTCATTATAAGAGTTCTCCGGTATCGTTATTTTTATCGGTCAGTGCCGGTACTGAAAAGCCTCTGCCGTTGGGACAACAGAGGCTTGATTCTGGCTATTGGCTGCGTCCGAGCACCTCCTGCAGGGCGGTAGCGACCGGTGGCAGGGTGGTGGCGGACAAACCGGCAATATTGATCCGACTGGAGTCCAGCATGTAGATGCCGAACTCTTCGCGCAGGATCTGTACCTGTTGCGGAGAGATCCCCAGGAAGGAGAACATCCCGCGCTGCCGCTCGATAAAGCTGAAGTCGCCGGCCGGAGCCAGCGCCTGGCTGAACGCTGCACGAAGCGCGAGGATGCGTGAACACATCGTTGCGAGTTCGTGCTGCCACTGCTGCATCAGCTCGGGCGTATCGAGGATCATCTCGACGACCGCCGCGCCATGCGAGGGAGGCATGGAGTAGTGCGACCGGATCGCACTCAACAGCTGGCTGGTGGCGGCCTGGCCCTGTTGGGTATTGGCGGCGATCAGCATCAGGGCACCGGTACGTTCACGGTAGAGGCCGAAGTTCTTGGAGCAGGAGGAAGCCACGATCACTTCCGGCAGGCGCTCCGCCATCAGGCGAACACCCTGCGCATCCCGGTCCAGGCCTTCGCCCAGCCCCTGATAGGCAATATCGATAAACGGCAGCAGTCCCTTGCGCTCGACCAGGTCCGTGATAGCGGCCCACTGGTCGGCGTCCAGATCTGCGCCGGACGGATTATGACAGCAGCCGTGCAGGAGTACCACATCGCCGGCCTCTGCCTGCTCCAGGCAGGCGATCATGGCGTCGAAATCGACACTCAGGCTGGCCTTGTCCAGATATGGATATTCGCGAATGTTCAGGCCGGCACCACCCAGCAGGGGGATATGGTTGGCCCAGGTCGGGTTGCTGACCCAAATGGTGGTATCCGGCTTGCAGAGTTTCAGAAACTCGGCGGCCATGCGCAGTGCGCCGCAGCCGCCCGGGGTTTGTACCACATTGACGCGGCCATCCTTCTGGGCCGGGTGGTTGCCGCCCAGCAGCAGCTGGCCGATCAGACGATTGAAGCCTTCGGCACCGGCCGGGCCGATGTAGGCCTTGGTGGTTTCCGTTGTCAGCAGGCGTTCCTGGGCGGCCGCAACGGCGGCCATGATCGGGGTTGCACCGGCTTCGTCACGGTAAACGCCGACACCCAGGTCCACCTTGTCAGTGCGCGGATCTTCGCGGAAGGTTTTCATCAGGCCCAGGATCGGATCTTGGGGCAGTGTTTTCAGTTGTTCAAACATGAGCTTTCTCCTCTGCCTGAGCGACCTTGATCAGGGTTGCCTGACCGGTCTCGAATGCCTTGACCAGGTGCTTGCGCTTCTCGGCAACACCTTCGGCAGCCTGTTCACGTACCGGACCGTAGCCACGGATTTCGGACGGCAGTTCGGCCAGCTCGACGGCGAACTCGTAGTTGCCGGCGTTCAGCTCGTGGGCAATACGGTTCAGCAGCTCCTTATATTCCACCAGCAGGGCACGATCCAGCTTGCGATCGGCGGAAAAACGGAAGGGGTCGAACGTGGTGTTACGGAGCCCCTTCAAAGGTGCCAGAACTTTCAATGCCTTCAGCATCCAGGGACCGAACTGACGCTTCACCGGGCGACCTTTCGCATCCTTCTTGCCACCCAACACGCCAGACAAGACGGGCGGCGCCAGGTTGAAGTGGATGCGGTAGTCGCCTTCGAAGGTCTGCTCGACCTCTTTGAGGAAGTCGGTCTGGGTGAACAGACGTGCGACCTCATACTCATCTTTATAGGACATTAGGCGGAACAGTTGCTGTGCGACGGCACGCGTCAGGGTCATATCTTCCTGGCCCAGCGACAGCTCGGCGGTGCGGATCTGTTCAACCAGCTGCTTGTACCGATCGGCCCAGGCGGCATCCTGATATTCGGTCAGGTGCTTCATGCGGCGGGTGATCAGCTGCTCCAGAGTTTCTTTTTCTGGAGTAATCGGCTTCTCGCGCGCTTCCGGGCTCAGCAGGGACATGACGTAGTCAGGGTCGGTGGCGGCCAGACGGCCCCAGCCGAACGCCTGCTTGTTGCGATTGATGGCGACGCCGTTCAGTTCGATGGCACGCATCAGTGCTTCCAGAGATACCGGTACCAGGCCTTTCTGCCAGGCGAAGCCGAGCATCATGACGTTGGAGAACACGGTATCGCCCAGCAGTTTTTCGGCGATCAGGTTGGCGTTCAGCTGATCGAAAGCGTCGTTGCCAACCGCATCCTGCAACAGCTTGAGGCGCTTTTCGGCCTGCATGTCGGCGTCGCGGAACATCACGTAGTCGGCGGTAGCCAGCTCGGCTTCGTTGGCGACGATACGGGTGTGGTTCGGGCGCAGCACGTTGAGTGCTTTCTGCGACGTGGCCACAACCATGTCACAGGCAACCATGGCATCGGCCTGGCCGTTCTCGATACGGACCTGATGCAGGCTGTCCGGTGACGGTGCCAGACGCACGTAGCTCAGTACGGTGCCGCCTTTCTGAGCGAAGCCCATGAAGTCCAGCACGGAGGCGCCCTTGGACTCCAGGTGCGCCGCCATGGTGATCAGCTGGCCTACGGTGACGACGCCGGTACCACCGACACCACCAACCAACAGGTCATAGCTGCCAGCCAGCGCCGGGATCACCGGCGCGCTGACCTGTGCCAGGCGCTTGTCCAGCTCAGAGCCCAGATCCAGGCCCTTGGACTTGCGCAGCTGGCCGCCTTCGATGGTAACGAAGCTCGGGCAGAAACCGGTGACGCAGGAGAAGTCCTTGTTGCAGGAGGACTGGTCGATCTTGCGCTTGCGGCCCAGTTCGGTTTCGCGCGGAATCACGGACAGGCAGTTAGACTGGGTCGAGCAGTCGCCGCAGCCTTCACAGACATGGTGGTTGATGAAGGCGCGCTTGGCCGGGTCGGGGAACTGGCCACGCTTGCGGCGACGGCGTTTCTCGGCAGCGCAGGTCTGGTCGTAGATCAGCACGGTACAGCCCGGGATATCGCGCAGTTCGCGCTGTACCTTGTCCAGTTCGGAGCGATCGTAGAAGGTCACGCCCTGCGGGAACAGGGATTCCTTGCCCCGGTATTTTTCCGGCTCGTCGCTCAGTACGACCACGCGCTTGGCGCCTTCGGCCGAGACCTGCTTGGCGATGGCGTCCACGGTGATCTGGCCATCGACCGGCTGACCGCCGGTCATCGCGACGGCATCGTTGAACAGGATCTTGTAGGTGATGTTGATGCCGGCCGCAATCGCCTGACGAATCGCCATGGAACCGGAGTGGAAGTAGGTGCCTTCCCCCAGATTCTGGAATACGTGCGGGTTGCCGGTGTAGCGGCTCTTGCCGATCCAGTTGACGCCTTCGCCGCCCATCTGGATCAGGGATTCGGTGTCACGATCCATCCAGGAGGCCATGAAGTGGCAGCCGATGCCGGCCAGCGCCTTGCTGCCCTCGGGTACCTTGGTGGAGGAGTTGTGCGGGCAGCCCGAACAGAAGTAGGGCATGCGGCGCACGCCGCCCGGATCGGTAATGCCCAGCGAGCAGTTGATCTGCTCCAGGCTGTCGGTGAAATTCACCCCGAAGAAGCGTTCCAGGCGCGCGGTCAGGTAGCCGGCCAGCAGTTTCGGACTCAGCTCGCCAACGTAAGGGATCAGCGGCTCTCCGTTCTGGTCCTGCTTGCCGGTGATCAGGACTTCACCCGGGCGGTCAGGCTCGGACATGTATTCCTTGATCTGGCTTTCGATGATGCCGCGCTTCTCTTCGATCACCAGCACTTCTTCCTTGCCGTGAACGAAATCGAGAATGCCTTTGCGCTCCAGCGGCCATACCAGGCCGATCTTGTAGATATCGATGCCCAGCTCCTTGGCGCGAGCTTCATCGATACCCAGCAGCTGCAGCGCTTCCATCAGGTCCAGATAACCCTTGCCGGTGGTTACGATACCGAAACGCGCATCCGGGTGATTGAAGATGCGACGGTCGATAGGGTTGGCACGGGCAAAGGCCTGGACTGCAGCGAGCTTGTGCTCGATACGGGTTTCCAGCTGAGGACCGGGCAGATCCGGCCAACGGTAGTGCAGACCGTCAGCCGGCGGGGTGAAATCGGTGGGGGTAACAAAGGTCGGCAGCGGTTTCAGCTCGACGGAGGCCGCACTTTCCACAGTCTCGGAGATCGCCTTGAAGCCGACCCAGCAGCCGCTGAAGCGGGACAGGGCATAGCCCCAGAGGCCGAAGTCGAGGTATTCGGAGAGGTTCGCCGGGTTGATGGTTGGCATGAACCAGGACATGAACGCCACGTCAGACTGGTGCGGCATGGAGGAGGAGACGCAGCCATGGTCGTCACCGGCCACAACCAGCACGCCGCCATGCGGTGAGCTGCCGTAGGTGGTGCCGTGCTTGAGCGCATCGCCGGCGCGGTCGACACCCGGGCCCTTGCCGTACCAAAGACCGAATACGCCGTCGACCTGTTTGTCGTCATCGGTTTCGACCTGCTGGCTGCCCAAGATGATGGTGGCGCCCAGGTCTTCGTTGATGGCGGGTACGAAGTCGATCTTGTGCTCGTCCAGCAGTTTCTTGGTCTGCCAGAGCGCCTGGTCATAGGCGCCGAGGGGAGAGCCACGGTAACCGCTGATCATGCCGGCGGTGTTGAGGCCGTTCTGTTGGTCGAGACGCGCCTGCATCAGCGGGATGCGGACCAGTGCCTGAGTACCGGTGAGGAAGACGCGACCCGTGTCGCGCAGATAACGATCCTCGAGACGATAGTCGTCGAGCGCGGGTGTATTGGCAGACATACCCGGATACCTCTCTGTGTTGGATCTTGTTGTTATCGGGGATTAACGCCGGATGGCTGAGCGGGAAACCCCGTATTCATGGGAGGAAATTGTAGGGAGATGAGAGATAAAGGTGCTTGCTATTTGATGGTTGGATGGAGGTTTTTTTGCAAGATTGTTTCTTTTGAATCTATTATTGAGAAATAAGATTCGATAAAACTGGAGTGTTACCAAATGAAACAGTTGGATCTGGATGCCTATGACCGCAAAATCCTGCATCACCTGCAACAGGATGGCCGCATCAGCAACCAGCAGTTGGCCGAAGAGGTCGGACTGTCGCCGGCGGCCTGCTGGCGGCGGGTTCGGGCACTGGAAGAGCAGGGGGCCATTGCCGGCTATAGCGCCTTGTTGAACCCCGAGCTGCTGGGGCAGGCGATGAGTGTGTTCGTACTGATTTCGCTGCAGCGGCACAACATCGACAGCACCGAAGAGTTCGAACATCAGGTGATGACCTATCCCGAAGTGCTGCAGTGTTTTGCGGTGACGGGGAATGCGGATTTCGTGCTGAGGGTCGTGGTGCCGGATATGCGCTCCTATGACCGTTTTCTCAACGAAAAGATCTTCACCCTGCAGGGCATCGCCCAGGTGCACTCCAATTTTTCCCTGCGTGAGATCAAGAATACTCAACATCTGCCGCTTTGAGAGCGGTTATCGTTTGCGGCTGGGCTTTAGGTAGTGTTATAAAACAACAGTTTGTATCTTCGTTCGTGGTGGCTCGAGAGTGGCCCGAACGGAAGCTGTTGCAACTCTGCAGAGACCAGAAGATGTCACTGATCATCAATGCAGACACCTTGCCGCGCTACCAAACCCGGGTGATCCTCGGGATGGTCGCTGTGCTCATGCTGGCCGTGTCCGCCTTTTTTATATTTAACGCATACAGCGCCGGTAACGAATACATCCGGCAGCAGTGGCAGACCCAGCTTGAGCGCAGTCATCAGAAGTTGCGTGACCATGTGGACGCGACGCTGAGCTATATCGACTTTGTCCGCCAGCAGACCGAAACGGTGCTGAAGCGCCAGGTCCGTGATGAGGTCCGTCAGGCCGTCAGCTTGGCGCGCTCCATCTATGCCGAAGAGCAGCTGCGCAATCCCGGCGATAGTGATTCGGCGGCGCGACTGATTCGCGAGGCCCTGCGTGATCTGCGCTTCTTCGATGGCCGCGGTTATATCTTCATCGATACCCAGGACGGGGAGTGCGTGCTCCTGCCCACGTTGCCGGAGGTCGAAGGCCGTTCGCTGTACGACAACCAGGACGACACCGGTCACTACATCATGCGCGGGCTGATCGATGCGGCGCAGCAACCCCGTGGCACCGGCTATTCCTCCTACCGCTGGTATGCCCCCGATTATCCCGAGCAGATGCGGGAAAAAATCGCCTATGTGGAGGCGTTCGAGCCGTTGAACTGGATCATCGGCAGTGGCGACTATCTTTACCAGGTGGAAAACGACCTCAAGCAGCAGACCCTGAAGCGGCTGCAAACGTTGCGTCTGGACAACCATGGTTATATTGCGGTGTTGAAGCGGGGAGGTCAGGTTTTGTTGTCACCTTCACGCCCTGAAAGTGAAGGCCTGTTCCTGCAGGACCTGGATGATGAACACCAGGCCATTGCCAGTTGGTTGATCGAACAGGCTACGCCCGAGGGGCGTTTCGTCAATTATGAATGGTATCGTCCCGGCAGTAATGAGTTGCAGGACAAGCTGGCATTGGTGCAACTGGTGCCGGAATGGGACTGGGTGCTGGTGGCCGGGGTTTACCAGGATCAGTTGCTCGACAGCCTCAATGAGCAGCGCGAGCGCCTGGAAGCGGGTTTGCAGAAAGATCTCAGTGCCTTGTTGATGTTTCTGGTGATGGCATTGGTGGTCGCCATGGCAGGAGCTTTGATGATCACCCGTTGGTTGCGTGTGTTGATGCGGCGATACCAGGGAGAAATCGACCGTCAGCGCGATAAACTGGAAGCCAGCTCGCGGGAATTGCAGCTGGCGGCTCAGGTGTTTGAGTCCGCGGGTGAAGGTGCGATGATCAGTGACGCCAATAATCGCATCATGGCGGTCAATCCCGCCTTTTCTCGCATTACCGGTTACAGCGCAGAGGAAGTGATCGGCCAGACACCGTCGCTGCTGGCGTCTGGCCGTCACAGCCATGCGTTCTTCAAGCAGATGTGGGAAACCCTGCACGAAGAACAGCGCTGGCAGGGCGAGGTCTGGAACCGGCGTCGCAACGGTGAGGTTTACCCGCAGTGGCTGTCGGTCACCATGGTGACCGATGAGCAGGGCACGCCACGCAACTATGTGGCGATGCTGAACGATATCTCCGAGCGCAAGGCAGCCGAGGACCAGGTGCGCTACCTGTCCGATTTCGATGCCCTGACGGATTTGCCCAACCGTCGTCTGCTGCGTGAACGGACTCAGCAGGCAACCAGTCGGGCGTTGCGCCGAGGCGAACAGGTGGCACTGGTGATCATCGACCTGGATCGCTTTAAAAATGTCAATGACACCCTTGGTCACGGAGCCGGTGATACCCTGTTGCAACGGATTGCACAACGGCTGTCGCACGAGATGCGTGGCGGTGCGACCCTGAGCCGCATCGGGGGTGACGAGTTTGTTGCGTTGTTGCCGAATGTGGGAGTGACAACTGACCTGAGCAGACTGGTGGCGCACTGCCTGGCGCAGGTCTCGCGTCCGTTGTACCTTGATGGGCATGAGCTGGTGATTACCGCCAGTGCCGGCGTGGCGGTCTACCCGAGTGATGGTGAGAACTTCGATGCGCTGCTGAAAAATGCCGATACGGCGCTCTATTACGCCAAAGGGCAGGGGCGTAACAACTTCCAGTGCTTTACCTCGTCGATGAATGAGAAGGTGTCCGAGCGGCTGCTGCTGGAGAACGGACTGCGCGATGCGCTCAAGCGGGGCGAATTCGAGCTTTATTACCAACCGCAGTATGATTTCGGTTGCAATCGCCTGTCCGGTTGCGAAGCGCTGATTCGCTGGAACAGCCCGAACGGATTGGTGATGCCGGACCGGTTCATCCCGCTGGCAGAAGAAACCGGTCTGATTATCCCGATCGGCGCCTGGGTGCTGGAAGAAGCCTGTCGACAGGGGGAACTCTGGAATCGTTCGTCGGTTCAATCGGTGTCGGTTGCGGTCAACGTCTCGGCGGTGCAGTTCCGACCTGAACTGGTGGCTGAAGTGCGCACAGCGCTGGACAACACCGGGTTCGACCCCAGACTGCTGGTGCTGGAAGTGACCGAGAGCGTGTTGATGAGCGATGTCGACAGCTCAGTGCACCTGCTGCTGCAGCTGCGTGAACTGGGGATCAGTATTGCGCTGGATGATTTTGGCACCGGTTATGCCAGTCTGGCCTATCTCAAGCGCTTCGTGCTGGATAAGCTGAAGATTGACAGAACCTTCATTATGGGAATTCCCGAAGACAAGGATGATGTCGCCATTACGTCGTCAATCATCGATATCGCGCGCCATCTCAACATCATGACAGTGGCCGAGGGGGTTGAAACCGAAGCCCACTGCGAATTTCTGCGTGCGGCGGGCTGTAACCTGGCCCAGGGGTACTATTTCGATAAGCCGCTGCCGGCGGGTGAATTCAGCAAGCGCCTGCAATAATGACTCATGCCCGAGAACCAGAGGCTGGCTCAGAGCCAGCCCTTGTGTTTGAAGAACAGGTAGGGCGATATCGCCGATGCCACCATCAGTCCCAGGGCCATCGGGTAGCCGAATACCCAGTCCAGCTCTGGCATGGTGTGAAAGTTCATGCCGTAGATGGTGCCGACCAGTGTTGGCGGTAGAAACACCACGGCGGCGATGGAGAAAATCTTGATGATCTGGTTTTGGCGGATATTGATGAATCCCTGGGCCGCATTCAGCAGGAAGTTGATCTTCTCGAACACAAAAGTGGCGTGTGCCATCAGCGTATCCAGGTCGCGCAGGATCTCGCGGCAGACTTTGACTTCGCGTTTCTGTTCGCGGATGTGCCTCAGCAGAAAGGATACCGAGCGCTGGGTATCCATCAGGCAGAGGCGAATCTGACCGTTGCTGTCTTCCAGTTTGGCCAGTCGGTCCAGCTGCTCTCCCAGATCTGCGTCACGATTTTCCAATACCTTGTTGCTGATCTGTTCCAGGTTGCGGTGCAGGTCCTCCAGCTGGTCCGCCAAGTTTTCCACCTTTTGTTCGAACAGGGCAGTCATCACCTGCAGCGGCGAGCTGGCCTCGATCCAGCCACGACGCGCTCGTAGGCGGGTCAGACGGAAGTCCGGCAGTTCCACGTCACGGCTGCTGATCAGGCGCTGAGGGCTGAGCGTAAAGGCCACGGTCGCGGTACGAAAGCGACCCTCGGCCTGATACAGAAACAGCGAATGCACGTGCAGGTCATCGCCTTCGACGAAGTAACGCGCGCTGGACTCGATCTCCTCAACCTCGTCGGCACTGGGCAGGCTTTGTGGGAACAACTGCTCGATGGCCTGGCGCTCCTGGGGACCTGCATCTTGTAGGTCGATCCAGCGAGCACCCTCTATGTCGCTGGAGGTGGGATCGGCAATCTCCTGTTCACGGAGTTTGCCGGCTTCCAGTGCAAAGGTACGAATCAAAGGCGTGTCTCCTTATGACGTTCAGGTGCTCAGTACACCGTATACCAGGTAGCTGGTGTAGGCAGCAAAGATGGCGACCAGCAGGCCGCCCTCGGCACGGTTGATTCGGCCGGGGCCACGGAAGCCGTAGCTTAGAATGAACAGCGACAGCGTCAGGCCGGCCATGACTACCCAGTCGCGGGTCAGCACTTCAGGGCTTATGGTCATGGGGTGGATGCTGCCGGCAATACCGACTACGGCCAGGGTGTTGAACATGTTGGAGCCGATCACGTTGCCCAGTGCCAGATCGTGTTCGTTCTTGCGCACGGCAATGATCGATGCAGCGAGTTCCGGCAACGACGTGCCGATGGCAACCACGGTCAGGCCAATGACCAGGTCGCTGATACCCATGGCGCTGGCGATATCGACAGCGCCCCAGACCAGGATACGGGAGCTTCCCACCAGCAGCACCAGGCCCAGCAGAAGCCAAAAAATGGCCTTGCCGAGTGGCATGGTGGCATCGCCTTCCAGTTCATGTTCCACATCATTACCGAGCGCATCACCACGCTGGCGCATGCCCTGCATGATTGACCAGCCCATCATCAGAAAGAAGACGCCGAGCAGCGTCCAGGCTTCGATGGCTGTGATCTGGCCGTCCATCAGCTGGTATCCGGCTAGAAAAGTGACGACCGCCAGTAAAGGAAGTTCCTTGCGCAGAATCTGTGAATGGACAGCGATGGGGCTGAGCAGGGCGGTGATACCCAGAATAAGCGCAATGTTGGTGATGTTGGAGCCGTAGCCATTCCCCAGTGCCAGGTTGGGGTTGCCCTGAATAGAGGCGAAGGCCGACACCACCATCTCCGGTGCAGATGTACCAAAACCGATAATTACCATGCCGATGAGTAACGGAGGCATGCCCGCATGTCGAGCCGTTGCGGCGGCTCCATCGATAAAACGGTCGGCACTCCAGACCAGCACTGCCAGTCCACCCACTACGGCCAAAATTGCCATCAACATTTGAATCGGAACTCCTCGTTGTTCTCGTCGTCTGTGCAGTTGCGCATCATACTCTGACAGGCCTCTTACGTCTGCGTTAAGAAGAAAGTGAAAAAAATATGGATCTAGGGGTTGTGCTTTGAAAACAACGATCTATAATACGCGCCATCGCTTGAGACGACACAGACCGCAACGGCCAGGGTCGAATCAAACGAGTGATGGTCAGGTGTCCGAGTGGCCGAAGGAGCACGCCTGGAAAGTGTGTATGTCGAAAGGCATCGAGGGTTCGAATCCCTCCCTGACCGCCATTTACTTTTATAGTAAATACAGCCACTTAGGAGCGTTTCACGCGCTCTGATATCAAAGTGGGAATGTCCTGGGGAATATGCTGGGAATTGCCCATCCTACAGAACGTCCGTTCTGAACCTGCAATCTCGTATCTACGTCGGAAAAGAGTGATATCGGTAACGGCCGTAAATTTGCGCTGTGACCGACTGATCTGCTTTCGTTTTTCTGTTACCTGGAACAGGTGATGGAGAGGTGTTGCGAGAGGTGACGGGGGCGAGTGCCCCGCGTCAGAGCTTCAGAGTTTGAAGATCCCTTCGATAATGCTGTGCATGTCAGCACCGTCTGACTTGATCCACTTGCCGTAGATGCGTTGGATCATCTCGGTGGTGGTGTGGCCAACGTGGTTGGCGATCCAGTGCAGCGGTACCACTCCTGCAGACAACATCTGGCTGATGAACGTGTGCCGGCACTGACTGGGTGCCCGGTACCGGACTCCGGCTTTCTTGAGATGAGCTTCCCAGAATCGTTCCCTGTATGCCTGGTCACCATAGTGCACCTGCAACGACTGGCTGTTCAGGAACACCGGCCTCAGCTTCTGCATGCGCACCGTCTTGTTGTCCCGATCGGTCACCTCAACTTCGATCGGTGGCCGCTGCCCGGTCAGCTTGTATTGGGCCTCCAGGGCTTCTCGGGCTGGCTTTAGCAGGGTATGGGTGCGTGTACTCCTCCTTGTCTTGGTTACTTTGAAGCGGTACCGAACCATAGCGCGCTGATAGCGGACCACGCCTTTTTCCAAGCTCACTACATCATCCCAGCACAGTGCCAGTGCCTCGCTCAAGCGGCAGCCATCCCATAGCATGAACTGCGCCATGTTCAGCTCCTGCACCCGTTTTGTTTCAGTGCCCAGGATCAGGCGGATCTCAGACTGAGTGAAAGGATCCGGATCGGGGTTGTCGGGTAGCTTTACCTTGATGCCCTTTGTCGGGTTGAACAATTTTTTGTTTCGGGTGCTGTACAGCTCAAAGGTCTGCCGCATGATGCTGACAATCTCGCGCACCGTTTTGTTATGCAGGTGGTGCAGGTCGGTCTGAATCCACTGCTGCAGTGCGATGTGATCAATCTTCTCGATCAGCTCATCACCCCATTTTGGTTTGATGTGCACCCGGGCCTTGGATTCGTCCCCACGGTAGCTGCTGAATGCCAGCTGATTCTGCTTGATCGATAGCAGCAGATCCACGTAGTAGCCGAAGGTGGATTGTTTTACCCGGGGGGAGTCGGGGAAGTGGCGGGCATAGTCGAAGGTGCCGGCGTCAAGTTCGTAGCGGATGATCTGGGCCAGGCGTTCGGCGTGTTGAATGTTCGCGTCGGTGGGCGCGCCGATCGGCTCACGGCAGAGTTCGCCCTCGTAGTAGAAGTGGACCCGGACCGATTTGGCCCGGATCTCAACCCCTTTTGCTTTAGTCATTGAACGCTCCTCAACTGCCGAACAGCGTAGAGCGCTGCTCGGCTAGGGTTGTCGAAAGCGCCGCAGGTACCGGTTGTAATGGTACTGGATCTTGTTGAATCGCTTGGCGGCGTCGGGATTGTGATCAAGCTCAGCGCGGCTGGCAACGGCGCAAGCCTGCAGGATAAAGTCACGGGCATCCTGCTCGGTGTGAGTGCCGTCATCGATCCGCATGTTGTATTTGGCCCGGGCCCGGCGATCGAGCCAGAGGCGGAACTCCTCGCACTGGCAGAGCATGGCGGCCGTTCTGGCTCGGCGGCCGCCCTTCAGTTCACCACCGGCGGTGGTGCTTGCCTGGTGATTCATACAGCCTCCTGTTAGCAGGTATTCCTCATAATTCGGGTGTTATGTTGCCCGGTTATTCCATGCGGCTAGTGCCCGCATTCGAGCAACTTCTATGTATTCAACTCCATACTGAAATGTTTCTTCATTCCATGAGTCATGGATTTTGTCTCTCGGATAATCAAAGCAATCGATAATCTGAATGGATATTGTCGGAATGCCGCAGTCCTCACACCCGCCTTCATAAAAAGTCCCGAAAACATATTTCGCTTCAGGAAATACAGGCCGGCTTCCGCAAAAAGGGCAACATAACAACTCGCTCATGCTCACTCCTCACTGTGTTCGTCGCTGTGACCTGCACTGCTGCGCAGTTCCGGCCCCATAGCGAAGGGTTATAGCCCTTTGTACTTCAGCACGCTCATAAACCCCGGGTCCTGGGGTTCGATCAGTCCGGCATCGACGGCATCGCGGACGGCGGTGAACAGCCGCTTGGTGTTCCAGGGCTTGCCGTTCTCGGCCGGGCGCAGGTGGCTGGACAGGTCCAGCCAGGTGAGCTGCCGGTTGTCGTAGGTGTCGCGTACCAGTTGGGTGATGATCTCGGCGTCGGTGCCGAACTCGGGGGCAGTGGAGGGCGGCAGGCCGCCCTCGTCGCCCAGCAGTGAGAGCTGAGCTTCTGACATTTACATGGTCTCCATTTCTTTCCGGATCACCTCATCAGCGGCGATATAGGGATTGCTAAGACCTGCAGATCGGTCCCAGACCTGGTCTTGAAAAGACTCCAGCACCTGCTTCAGAACAGCCTTCTTGTACCGGTTACGAACATGCAGACATTCCCAGCGCTCCCACACCTGCAGGAACCGCTCGTTGCCGTTCTCGATCAGCTCGTGCGGCTCCCGGTTGGCGATGGTGCGCAGCTGGATCACGTCCCTGGCTGCTGCGAACAGATGCGGGTCCAGATATCCAAGGTCGGTAACGTCCAGGTGGAATTCGTTGCCGTTATAGGCTGACAGCAGCACCTGGGCGGCAGCGCGGCCACCGCTGGTGTCGGTCATGGCGACTGGCAGCAGGGTCTCGACCGCATCGCGGTAGCGCTGCTCCAGCTGCTGGGCGGTTTGCAGTGTCATGGCCATTACTCGTATACCTCCTCAATCCAGTTCGCACGGGCCGCTGACAGGATCGCCGTCAGCCGTTTGCGCTGCTGAGTGACCCAGTGTTCGATGTGCTCGGGGCACAGATCGCCGCGTTCGGCTTGGGCCAGGGTGTCGGCCAGCATGATCCGCACGATCTGCGATCGTTCGCCGTTGGCGGCGTACATGCGGCAGCGTTCCAGCTTGTCGCCGTCCTTAATGAACAGCTGCAGGTCCGAATGGCGATACTGGCCGCCGGGGCCGCCGATCCAGTAGAAGCCGTCGGTCGGCTCCGGGTTCAGCGTCACGCGGAACGGCTCGCCGGTGTCCTGGCTGGCGTAGCTGCTGGCCGGGTGGATGCGTGCGTAGAACTCAGTCATGGGCACCCCATCCAGTTGCTTGCCCGCTGTGTGCAGAGCTGCTTCTGCTGCCACTGGGGCCTCATTCATCATTGCCAGAGTATCCGCGCTGTAACACGATGCTCCGTGGTTGGCTTCCTGCATCATTGCTGCGTTCAGAGTCAGCATCTGCTTCAGCGCAGCTTTGAGGCTGTCGCACTGGGTTGTCAGATCAGCCATGGGACACCTCCTCCAGTTGCTTGCTCGCGGCGCGCAGGGCGGCAGCGATGTGCTTGCGGTGGGTTTTGCCTTTCACCTCTCCACGGGTGAGGGCATAAAGGCAATCCTCGGCCGCATCTGCAGGGTCACGGTTGACCAGGCAGGCCAGTGTGTTTTTCAGATCGTCAGCACTGGTGCTTTTCCAGTGCTGCACACGGTTGTGACGTTCGCGCTTATAGAGGTGCCTCAGATGCTGTTTGCAGGGTTCGCTCTTGCCTTTGTTGATATCTGGATCATCGCCGCACCAGTTCAGGCAGTCGCACTGTTCCAATGGTTTTTCACTACCCGCCGCTACCTTGTGTTCACACTGGTACTCAGCAGGAGCTGCGCATTTTTCGCCGCCCACTGTGACATAACCGCAGATTGAGCCTGGGGCGACAACGCCCCGGCAGTTACACTTCGGACGATCAGTCATGACGCACCTCCTGTCCTTCATCCGGCTGCCCCTGGAGCAGGCCGCGCTGGATGCGGTGCCAGATCTCCTCGCGGTGTACCTGCACGTCCTCCGGTGCTTTGATGCCGATGCGCACCTGGTTGCCTTTAACACCAATGACGGTCACTTCGATCTCGTCAGCAATGATCAGGGTTTCGCCTACGCGGCGGGTCAGAATCAGCATGATGTTGCCTCCTTGCTCAGGGCCTGTTTGCGTTTCTTCTCGATGTACTCGGTTTGCCACTTGGTGGCCTGGGTGTAGATCTCGTCGATACTTTCGCCGTAGAACCACTTTGTGGCGTAAATGCCGAACCCCCCAGTGGTGTAGCTGTTGTTATCGTGGAAGTGCAGAGGGACAGGGGTTCCGATCTGCATTAGGAACCCGTAAAGGTTCTTGATCATCAACAGGTGAGACAGCTCCTCCATTTCAATGTCGGGTGAGGCCTTGATTCCAAGCACCTGCAGGATCTCGTCCCAGTCGGAGCTGAAGGCCTCTTCAGCCACATCGGCCATCGGATCGGTGGCGCACATGGTCCCCATGTGAATGATCTGCTCGGCGCGAAGGTCGTGGTCAAAAGCCATCCTTGCCAGTACGTTGCTCATACCGCACCCCCAAAGTGTTCCTGGTGAAATGCCAGCACCTTGGCGGCGATCGCTTTGGGTACCGGGCGCACCTTCGGCGTGATCAGCTCGCTGTCTTCCACGCGCACGGTCTGGCTGGTTTGGTTCTCGGCGTCATGCAGCTGGTAAAAGCCGTTCTGCTCACAGGTGAACAGCTCCCAACGCCCCAGGCGGGCAGGCTCGAAAGTAGCGGCCGCTTCGATCTTGCCGCTGTTGGCCTGTGCGATCGCCTTATCCAGGGCGGCATCCAGCTGCCGGTTCTGCTTCGCCAGCTGGTGGTTCTTGGTGCGCAGTTCCTTGGCGCCGTAAACGGCTTCGGCCTTCTCCTTCTGCAGTCGCTTCACCAGTTTGCTCAGGCGATCGGGCTCCATGGCGCGCAGGCGCTTCGCTTCAGCCTCGGCGGCTTTCAGCTGCTCCTGGGTCTTGGCCAGTACCCGGGCGGCGGCGTTGTTCTGGGCAACCAGGCGCTCCACCTCGGCCTGCAGCGTTTCCTTGTCGTTGGCCAGCTGGTTGCCGGCCTTTTCGAACTCGTCGCGGGTGTCCTTCAGTTGGTGGTTTTCACGCAGCAGCTTGCAGACCTTGTCGCGCAGCTCCTGCTCACGCTTAAGGCCTTCCGCGTTGCGCCCCAGGATCAGCTTCTGCTCGTTGGCCATGAAAGACAGTTCATCTTTCTGCAGCACGATCTGCTCCTTCAGCTCGACGATCTGCTGGTCGCCGACCATGTTCAGGGTGTCGTACTCGGCAACCTTGGCTTCCAGCTCCTTGATCCGCTCTTCCCGCAGAGCAACCTCAAACGCTTCCAGGCGGCGGGCCTGTTCGGCCGGTGTCGGTTCGGGGCGGTTTCTCAGTGACAGGGCGGCATTCATGAGCGTTCTCCTTTGGCAGCCATAGCCAGCGCGCGCTGGGCGCGGATGCGTTGCAGTTTGGTTTTGGCCTCGGGGGTGAGGCCCTTGATGAGCTGAATTGCGATCTCGCGCCCAACGGCGTTAGAATCGAACAGCTCAGCGTTATGGGTTTGTTTCATCGACTTGCTCCTAACGTGGCCCCCCTCTACTTGGCGGTGTCGGGGGCCGTTTCATTTCGGGCGGTTCAGCCCACTTAATCCTTCTCGAATACCCAGCACTTCACGGTCTTCACCGGATCGGTAATGCTGCTGCGTACCGACTTGTTTGAATCGATAAACTTGCGGGTCTTACTGGTGCGCAGCAGGTGCTTCAGGGCGCGCATGTCAAGCGGGCGCAGCTTGAACTCGCCACACCAGCGCTCAAACTCCTTCAGGTTCACGGCGATCTGTTTTGAGTCCAGGCCAAAGTGGTTCAGCTTCAGCCGGCTGCTGTCGCCGGTGCCCTCGATGTAATCGAACGCTTCCCAAAACTCCGTCACCATCGGGTGATCGGCATTCAGCGCCGCCTGGCGTTGCTTCGCCATTTCCACAACAAACCGGCGCGCCTCGGCGATGATCGGCTCCGGCAGCAGCCCCAAGCCTTTCTCACCCAGGCAGTCCACCAGGGCCATCAGCTGGCCGTGGCATTTGGCGATACGGATCATGCGGATCTCGTCCAGGCTCATCAGCCAATCTTCGTAATGGGCTGATGCCTTATCGAAGATCTCCATCAGCTGCTGTTCGGCGCGGGTGGCCTGCAGCAGGAAACCGCTGACGTTCTCCATCGGGATGCGCTCCAGCCACTCGGCGGCCACCTTGGTCTGTGCCGTCTGGTGTTCGCGAGTCAGCGTGATGTGCACGATACGGCTCAGGATCGCCTCGCTGGCTTCCACCTGGGCGTTTTGGCTGATCACGATCGAGCCACGGAACGGCGGTTCATACGTCTCGTTACCGCTGGTCTTCACACCACGGCTGCGAATGGCACGGCCGTTGAAGGCGGTCTTCAGCTCATCCCAGTCGAACTGGCGAGCCTTGGCCTTGTCGCTCTCGCGGTCGGCCTCGATCAGTACGATCGGCAGGTTGGATACCTGGGCAAAGGCACGGCCACGGGCGGCAATGGATGACTTGCTCGGGTCGAAGCCTTCATAGTCCGATCGGCCGCACAGCTTCCAGAAGAACTCGAGCATCGTGGATTTACCGGCACCGGCTTCACCCACCAGCTCAAAGAACGGGTATGACTTGTGCTTCTGGCGGATCTGCTCGGCGAACAGGGCTCCCAGCCAGAACGCTGTGCCCACTACGCCGGCGCTGCCAAACGCCAGGGCAACATGGCTGGCCCAGTGCGGGTTATAGGCGCTGCTGTCGGTGTTCACCTGGATCTCGGGCGAGCCGGCCAGCGTTTTCAGCGACAGCTTGCCGAACTGATAGAAGTCCTCATCGTTGATGGCCACCACCTTGCCGTCCTTGATCGCCACATCGGTGAACACATAGGTGCCGTGTTCCTTGCTGTAGCCGATGTAATCAATCGTCTCGACGGTGCGCAGGGCGATCATCTGATCCTGCATGATGCGGTCCAGCTGCTTGCCGCTGCCGATCCACCAGGCATTTTTGATGCCCAGCAGGCGGTTCTTGAACTCAGTGGCAGACGTCAATTGCTTGGGCGTGAACGCATGCTTATGCACCGACTCGTCCGGCATCTCGATGCGGAAGTAGTACCAGCTCTCGTCCGTCACCGTGTTGCGCTGGAAGTAGAGCGGGGTGGGTACGGCGCTGCACACGCAGGCCAGCACACCGGCGTTTTTCAATGCGGCCTCGCGCTGTTTGGCGCTCAGGCCTTCGGGGCCGTCTGCATCGAATGAGCGCACCTCGCGTTCATAGGCCTCCATATCCAACTTCCACCACCAGACCTTGCCGCCGAACTCGAACCAGAACTCGCGGCGCTCGCGGTTGTGGTACATGATCAGCGCCTTCTCGCCCGGGCTTTTAGCCAGCAACAGATCCCCGTGATACCGGTACCGCTCCAGATCCTTAGCGCCGAGGCGCTCCAACTGCAGCAGATCGTTCCAGTCGTAGCGGCGGCCATCCATCATCGGGATCTGCGCAGCCTCGCAGGTCCAGCCTGCAGCTTCGGCGCGGTCGCGGTGCTTCAGCGTGGCCTTGCGACCAGCCCGATCGCCGTCCTGTGCCCACACCAGCGTGGGCAGCTTGCCACCGGCCGGTACCGCCTTGCGGATCTCTTCCAGGGTGACATCGATGTAGTTTGCCGAGCTGAGGTTCGAGATCGCCGTGATCCCCTCGTGCATCAGCGCGATCGCATCGAAGATCCCCTCGGTAATCCAGATCTCCGAGGCCTCGGCCAGCTCCTTCACGGTCAGGATCGGCGGCACCCAGGCGATACCCTTGAAGCTGCCGATGATGCGCGCCTTCTGCTTACCGAAGCGCTGTGGTTTATCCAGCAGGCGTTCCCAGTGGCCGTTGGGCAGGGCGAAGCGCACGGTGGTGGTGCCCTGGTTGATATCGTGGTCGTGGTAGTACTCCTGGGTGTACCAGCTGCGGATTTTGATCAGGTCAAAACCACGGCCGTCACGCAGATAACCATCGGCCACGGCCGTTGGGTTGGCCTGGCGGCCGGCTTCATCCTTTGGCGCATAGCGCTCCGTCCAGGTCTCGAACAGCTCCGGGAACAGGTCTTTCACATGATGCTGTGCACCGCAGCGGTTATCGCGGCCACACTTCACCATCCAGGGGGCGTCCGCATTGGTGAACGCCTCGCGCTGGTTGCACGTGGGGCACTCGATATCCCTGATGTGGTTTTTGACCGCCTTGCCTTTGAGCTGCTGAGTCAGCTTGGCAACAATGTCTTCACGGAGTTGGGGGTTCATGCTGCGTCCCTGGTCAGATAGTGCGCGTTACAGCAGTTTCAGCTGGTCTTTGTCTTTGCCCAGCAGAGTGATGTCGGGCATCGGCTCGCCCATGGCGTTGCACAGGTTGCGCAGGCGTTGGGTCAGCAGCTGGAAGCTGAAGGCATCGCTGGTGTTGCTGAGGGTGCGCAGCAGGCTGACGATAGAGTTGGTCGCCTTGATCTGGTCGATATCCTTGGCCAGACCGAAGTAACCCTGTTTGCGCAGCGCGGGCAGGACTTCACTGCAGACCCAGTTGGCGAACACTTCGGCTTGAGGCTTTCTGGAAGCGAAGGTGGCCTTATAGACAGCGGGTTCGGAGATGAATATCACCTCTGAACTGCCTGTTTGCCCCTGAAGATGTAAGGCCTTAACCCAGTTTTCAGGGTAGTTTTTAAGGCTCCCGGAACGCTGGCTCCATGTGATATCGAGCGCTTCAAATACATCCTTGGCACAAAACCAAACCTCGCCTTGCTCATCGGTGGCGGTGCGCACTTCCTTCTCGCTGAACAGGAAGGGGTTCTGGTGTGGGTTGATATGTTTCATGGCGGTGTCCTTTGGTGGTTAGAGATGGATGCAGTTAACGGTCTGAATGGCCGTCATCTGCTGTTGAATCATCTGATCAAGCTGCTTGCCGGTGCCTTGCCAGCGGGCTGTTTCGCTCACTTCAGCCAGGCGCTGGTTGAAGGCATCAATCGAGACCAGCTGCTTCGGGCTGAAGGCAACCAGGTGGTTATGGGCGTCACCCTGCTCAACCAGTGCGATATAGCGCTCTGTGCTGGCATCGAAGAACTGCAGCCTGACGTGGCTGTGTGTGGTGGTGTGTGTCATTGAGTTATTCCTTTTCCTCGGCGTTGAGCAGGTCAACGAAGTCAATCTGTTTCTCATTTTCCTTGGCGATGGCGAGGCGGCGTATTTCCGCATCAGCCACCGGCAGATCGATATCGGGGTTCGGGCAACCGGATGGACTCATCGCGTGGGTGATCTCCATCTGGCCTCGGAAGGTGGCCCCGCAGTTGACGTTTGTGCACTGCAGGTAAGTGGCGCGCAGCAGTCCGTGCATCTCCTTGCTGTTACGCACGCGCAGAGAATGACGACAGTGAGGGCACTTAATGGGCTTACTCATGACCATCCCCCTCTTTCTCAAAGCGTTCAGCGGTGGCCGATACATGCTGGGTGGCTTGATTCAACCTCATGATGTGCTGATCCAGCCGGGCGCGTTCTGTGGCGTCGATCTCGCCATCACGCAGTGCTGTTTCCAGCTCGCTGAGCAGGCCAACGGCTCGCGACATCAGGCAGGTACCGCTGTTAAGCACATCGAGGTCAGCAGGCTGTTCCGGCACTGTTCCTGGCAAAAACCAGGTGGCTCCCACTTCGGCGCACAAGGCGTCGAGAATGCGGTTGTCTTTGGTGATGCGCAGGATATCCACCGCCTCGTCGTAGCGCAGATGGTGGGTGTCCTGGTCTGGGTCCAGCTTCTTGCGAAGCGTATCGAGTGAGGGGGAGTTGCCCATCATCGCCGCGACGACAGGCAGACCACCTTTGTAACTATGGACGGCGTGGTAAACCGCCATCTGGGGTGTATGAATGCCACCATGGCATTGGCGTGTCCGTCTGCTCATGTCCGTTTCTCATTCCTGTAGCCGTGGATCAGTGGGGGTGAATGGGCTAAAACAGACGTGCTATCCGGCACGTGCCTCAAGGGCTTCGCCGATCAGCAGGCGTGCCATGCTGGACTTGGTGCGCTCTTCACGCTTGGCGGTTTCTTCCAGGCGTTTCAGTTCGTCCGGTTTCAGGACAACGGTGAGCTGGGTGGGTCTTTTACCTTGGCGCTGGCTGGTAGTTGCGGTTGTCATGGGTATAATCCTATTAACAGTTAGTAACTGTCAGTGACAGTTAATAGCCTTATGGCTTGCTCAGTGTTAGCAGCGGTTTCATCGCTGTGGTTGTGTGCCCTTTAACTTGGCGGTTAGGGCGTTAAGTAACAGTCAGTGACTGTTGGTGTGAGTAATCATAGTTCAACGAATGTTGAACTGTAAATAGGCAAGTTCAAACTTTGTTGAATTTCGGTGATCGTCTTAAGGAAGAGCGAAATGCTCTGAAGCTGAATCAGCAAGCCTTTGCAGATCGTGTTGGGGTGTCCAAAACCACCCAATTCAACTACGAAAAGGGCCTACGGCAGCCTGATGCCACCTATCTTGCTGCCCTCTCAGAGATGGGAGTCGATGTCATGTATGTGTTAACGGGTTCACGTTCGTTGAATTCTTTGGCCCCAGATGAGTCAGCTTTGTTGGACAACTACCGTCACCTCTGCGATGAGCAGCGGGAGGCGGTATATCGGGTCAGCGAGGTGATGTCCGCTGACTACAAAACGGAGAAGAAGGTTAACCAGGGATAACAATTTGGTTTAACCAAAAGGAGAAGGACGATGACGCAAGGATGCGATGTTAAAGCCCTGGATCAGGGGATCACTGAACGATTCACGGAAGAGGTTCAGCGCACTGAACTCCCGGTTTCAGAAGTTGCGCGCCGTATGGGTGAAGCCAGTCACCAGCGGGTGCGTGACGTGATGCGTGGCAAGCAACGGCTCCCCGCTGACATGCTGGCCAAAGCTGCGCTGATCGGCTTCGATGTCAATTATATTCTCACCGGTACACCTCCCCAGCTGTCACGCAAAGAGGCAGCACTCATCAAGCACTACCGTGCTGCTTCATCAGCCGATCGGGACCACCTCGAAGCGGCTTTCGCTGCGTCTGAGAAATCGACCAGGGCGCGGTTAATTTAACCAGGAACACAGGAGTGATGTTATGGCCATGAAGCCATGTAAGGAATGCAAACAGGATGTATCCACCAAAGCAAAGACATGCCCGCACTGTGGGGTAAAGAATCCGACCATAACCGCCAAGGACCAGTTTGTTGGGGCCATCATTTTGGTTGTGATCATTGCAGGGTTGTGGATGTGGCTGAGCGGTGACAGCGAGCCTGAAAAAACACCTGAACAGATCGCCGCCGAAGAGGCCGCTTGTCGCGAAGATCTGCAGTGCTGGGGTAGCAAAAACAACTTTTCGGCAGCCACCTCTTGTGTAGTGCCTATTCAGCGTATGGCGCAATACGACTTCGAGTGGGTTGATGGAATTACAGATATGAAACTGAGCCACTTCCGTTGGCTTGATCAGAAAGCCGGTACGGTCACCTATATTGGAGACAAGATCAAGTTCCAGAACGGTTTCGGTGCTTGGCAGCGATATGTCTATGAGTGTGACTACGATCCAGAGCGCGAACTTGTTCTAAATGTAAGGGCGTCGGCTGGAAGGCTGTAACCAACTTGCCTGCGGGGGAAGCTGTCATGACTGAAACACAGATCGTCACCATTACCTATACCGACCTCGGCGGGAACACCTCCCGCCGCAGCGTTGAAATCCGTTCAGCGGACGATGAGCGCTTCGATGCCATCTGCCACCAAGCGCACGCCTTGCGTACCTTCCGCTTTGATCGCGTATCAGCCGTAGAAGGGGCTGAAGGCAAGCCTATCGACCGCGATACCTGGATCAAGACGGTAAGCGGTAGCGACATTCCCTACCGAGAACCCACCCAGAAACGTGCCCCCGATGATGATGGACGTATCAGTGTCATGTTCACCGGACTGGGCAAAGCGCTTAAGCCTTACGCCGTGGCGATCGCTGAGCAGCACGACCTGCGGGTGATCAAGTCGACGTTCAGTTCCCGGCTGGGGTTTTTGGTGACAGGGCCGACAGCAGGCCCGGCCAAGATCGCCAAGGCCGAGCAGCTGGGGGTGGAGGTGATCAGTTACGAGGCGTTTTTGCGGCTGGTGGAAACGGGTGAACTGGTATCAGAATAAAATGAAAACGTATTAAGGAAATTACAATGGTAACAGCTGACGTAATACAACGAACCTTTCATATTAAATATAACGATGCAGTTGCAACCTGCTTCACTATTGATGTTGATAATAAGCAATATATTGTTACCGCAAAACATGTAATTGAAGGCTTTCCTGATTTTGGAGTGATTGAGCTTTTCAAGGATTCTGTATGGATTGAGCTACCGGCAAAATTGGTTGGTCACTGTTCTGGAAGTATTGATATATCTGTTTTGGCTCTTGATAGGCAAATATCTCCATCTTTCCCATTGGAACCCACATCAAGTGGGCTTGCTTATGGGCAGGATGTTTACTTTCTTGGCTTCCCGCACATGATGAGGGGGGAAGCATATGCTGACAATAATGGCTTTCCTTTTCCTTTTGTGAAGAAGGCAATAGTTTCTTGGATCGCATATGAAAATGGAATCCAAACTTGCTACTTGGATGGTCATAATAATCCCGGCTTTTCAGGCGGGCCTGTAGTATTTGAAAGATATGGCGAAGAAGGTTTGAAAGTTTGTGCTGTGATATCTGCTTATAGGTATTCAAGAGATCCTGTCTATCAGGGAGAAAATGCTATTCCCTATGAAGTTCGAAGTAACACAGGGATTATTATTTCATATGGTATTCAGCATGCAGTTGCTCTGATTAGAGAGAATCCTATAGGAGCCGAGGTGAATGTGTAATCTGCAAGCTACCCCTTAACCTCCATCTCGGCACGCGTGGTAAACCCTGAGTCATTCAGCGAGTGAACCACGCGTTCCATCACCCAGTCTGTGCCATCAATCTCTGGCTTATAGCCCACCACCGTTACGGGTATTTCCGGTAACAGTCCGGCATCCCCCGTTGCCAGGTTAATCGTCATCTTCGATAGCGCACGGTTCAGCGCACGCCATTCGGCGGCAGCGGCGGCGATAGCTTCGTCCTTGGTGGGATACTGATGCCGCAGCACCTTTGCAGTGGCATCACTGCCAGCGGTTTCAGTTATCTGTTCGCCGGTTTCAACATCGTGCCAATGGGCCTGCACGCCGGTGTAGTTATTGGGCCGGTCAGCGGCTCTGAACTCGTGGGTATCACCCTGTTTTCGCATCAGGGTTACGCTCGGCAGCGCGATGCCGCTCGCGGTTTTACCGTCACCTGCAGGGGCAAACAGCAGCTTGCCGTTTTTGATGGCATGCATCGCATCCCAACGCTGGCCCAGGCGCAGTAGCAGGTTGTGGTCTGACTCGTCAGTCTGGTCGATATGCTCCACCATCTGGCCCGCGAGGGACGGATGCACCACCGGCGCCAATCCGCTGCGGCCAGCAATGGTGCCAAGGATCTCGCCCAGCGTTTTCTGATGCCAGCTTTGCTGCCGTTTCTGTTTCAGCGGGCTGATAAAGTCGGCACTACGGGCACGCAGCGTCACTACATCAGGCGGGCCTGAGTGTGTCGCTTCATCCAGGGTGAACAGGCCCTTGTAGGTCAGCTTATCATCCCAGCCGATCCATACCGCTATCTTGGCGCTGCGTGGAGGGATGGGCATTCTGCCATCGTAGTCAGATAGCACTACATCTAGCTGATCAGCCTTGTCGCCACGTTCGTCGGTCAGGGTCAGGCTTACCAGGCGGCCGTTGATTTTGGGAGTGATGTCCTGGCCGTTTACCACCAGTCGGTAGTTGGGTTTGATCTTTTTCACAGCAGTTCCTGTGCGCTGGTTATCATGCCGGCCTGATCGATCTGGTCATCATCCACGCGGGCAATGGTCAGCGAGAAATCCAGGCGGCGGGGCAGGCTGTCGATGCGGTGTAGGGTGCCGGTCTCTGTAAGGCTTTCGATCACCCATAGGCCGAAGACACTGCCTGTGGCGTCTACCAGAACCTGGGGCGCGCCCTTGTCGGCCAGCATGCGCAACTGGTCAACGGCCGTGGCATCGCCTTTCAGTTCGGGTGCAATCCATCCACTCAGTGTGATGACATCGTCCCCCTGGCCGACGTACTGGCGGGCAGGGCGCTGGCCTACGCGATTGTTGGCGGCCCAACGCCAACTGTTCTGCCGTTGCAGTTGCTGGTAACTCAAGCTATCGATGCCGAATACAAACTGGCCGAGACACATCAGCATAATCAGTCCTCATCACTGAAATTAGATCGGGTCGATGCGCTTTGGCGCTCCTGCAGGCGTTGAATCTCCAGCGCGACCAGGCGTGCAACAGCCTGCTCATCCATGCCCGGTGCCGCGTGAACATGGATCTCGCCAATGCTCAGTGTGTTACTCACCGGCTGAGGCTGCCGGCCGGCACCCTGCAGGGGCGGGCGCTTGTCAATGCTGAGTTCCCCGCCAGCCCCGGCTGGCTGCAACTCCGGCTGGCTAAAGCCAATTTGATCGCTTAGCCAACCACCTGCCGCGTTCAGTTTGTCCAGGGCGCTGTTTTTCAGATCCCCCAGGGCAAGGCCAAGCTTGCCGGCAATCGCCTTCCCTTGCTCGATCAAACGGCTGCCCAAGCCGAGTATGCGGTCCATCACGCCGCTTTCGCCGTTACCGATTCCCTGCTGTAGCCCGGCCATGACATCGCCGCCGTGGCTGGCAAATACGCGGCTTGGGGAGTTGATGCCCAGCACACCCCTGAACCAGCCTGATACCGATTCGCCAATGGAGGAGATCTTCTCCCGCACGTTGGGGATCATGTTTGTGATGCCGTTCATCAGTCCTTTGATGATGTTGCCGCCCAGTTCGCTGAAGGTGGCGGGCAGCTCGATGCCCAGGGCACTCAGGCCTTGCTGAATACCGGAATACAGCAGAGTGATGGGGTTCCAGTTGAGCAGCAAGTTTGACGCGGTATCCAGCGCGTTGCTGAACACTCCGGTCAGGCTGTCGGGCAACTCGATACCCAGCGCGCTCAGCCCCTGTTGTATACCGGAGTAAAGCAAGCCCAGCGGCGACCAGTTAATCAATAGGGCAGCCATCCCGCTGATACCTTGGCCAAATGCCGCCTTGACCTGTTTCCATAAGCCTGATGCCCAGCTGCTGAATAACTTGGTGCCGCTGGAAAGTGCCATGCTGAACGCATCGCTTAATTGAGCTGGCAGTTCTATGCCCAGCTGTGCCAAGCCCGCGCGGATAGCTTTATACAGCAAGCCGATGGGAGACCAATTCAGTAGCAGGGCGCTGATGCCCGCTAGGCCTTCGTCAAATGCGGCTTTCACATGCTGCCAAAGGCCAACAAAAAACTGCTTGATCGGTGCCCAGTTCTTGTAGATCAGATAGGCCGCGCCGGCGATCGCAGCGACGATAAGGCCGATGGGGTTGGCAATCAGGGCAGCGGTAATAGCCTTGATACCACCTGCGACCACCGGCAGGGCAACCTTGCCCAGTGTGAGCAGCACAGGCCCCATCGCTTTGAACAAGCCCAACACGGGGGCCATCTTAAGTAACCCGGCCCAGCCGAACATGACGGTACTGACCGCCAAGCCCAGAGCGCCCAACACCGTGACAACAGTAGCGGCGATGGCTGCAATTCTGACCAACCAGGCTGCTAACTCTGGGTTTTCTTTTGTCCAGGTCGTGACCTGTTGGACGACGCCGTTTAGCTGTTGAGCTAATCCTCGCAGGGCGCCGGATTCGCCATTAAACAGCTGCTTCTTCAGGCTGGCCCATGATCCGGAAAGTTTGCTCAGATCGCCCTGAAGATTGTCGCGCAAGGTCTCGCCCAACCGCTCAGCCGAGCCGCGGCTATCGTCCAGCACATCTTTGGCACCGCCCAGCGCTGCCAAAAAGTTCGGGATCTGGTCAATCGCCAGGTCTTCAACGGGTGTGCCAAACAGCGCTATGGCGGCATTGGCACGTTCAGCCGGGTCGGTCAGTTCCAGTAGCCCTTTGACGGTTGCCTGCAGTGCTTTCTGCGCATCATTGCCGCCAGTGGCAATGGCGTTGGACATCTTGTGGGCATTCAGGCCGATCAGCTCATAGGCTTCCACGCTGGCCTTGGACATATCGGAACCACGGATGGAAAACTCCTTCACCGCATCGCCGGTTTTATCCAGGGCAAACTTGCCTTGCTCGGCCATCTTGATCAGCAGGTTCATGCTCTGCTGGCCACTGAACCCCATTCCACGGAAGTGGGTGCTGTATTCGTGCAGAATCTCCGGTAGCTCACCACGCATTTCGGCGGTGACGTTCTGCATGCCCTTGGTGATCAGGTCGAAGGCTTCGTCTGCACTGCCAGCCAGCCCGTTCTTCAGCATGATCTGCGCCATCTGGATCGACTGGGCGGTGTCAGTGCCGAAGGCCTTGTTCAGGGTGAGGGCGTGGCTGGTAATGCGCTGCAACTCATCCGCGCCGGTTTTACCCAGCCGCCCGAACGCAGACGCCGCGCCATCCAGCGCGTTGGCGATCTCGGCTACTTCGGCCATGCTACCGCTGGCTTGGATGTCGTTGATGATGTCGGTGTAGCCGCTGGCCAGCGCACTGTCTTGCCCTTGGCGGGCTGCGATCAACGAACCGCCTGCCTGTGCCTGAACAACGGGGGCCATCATCCCGCTCATGCTGTTCAGGGCCAAGCCACCTGCAGCAGTCGCTGCCGTGCTATAGCCCGCCAGCGTGGCGGCTTTACTGTTGATGCGCTGTGACTTCTGCTGTAGCTGGTTAATCTGCTGAAGCCGTGCCTGCTGTTCTTTCAGTTCATCATTCGCACCATTGGCGGCACGCTGTAGCTCGCGATTTTTGGTAGCTAGCTTGTCGGTGCCGATACCGGCACTGTCCAGCTTCTCACGATAGATGTGTAGGGTTTTAGTAGCGTCCGTGTGCTGCCTGGCCAACTGCTTGAGCATTGTTTTGGCATGGCCTGCTTTGCCCCGGTACTGTCTTAGCTTGCTGTTCGACTCACTGACTGCCCGGGTCATGGTGTCGACCTTCATGCGGGCCTTGTCGAGTTCATACCTGAACTCCTGGGATGTGCCAGCACCGTCTTCAAACTGTTTAACCAGTAGCTTGTAGCGCTTCTCTGCAGCCCGCAGAGTGCCTTTGATTCGGTCGTGTGCTGCGTATTGCGCTTTAACTTCCGAGTTGGCTTCTTCCAGCTGATTGGTGTACTTCTTCGTTTGGGCACCGTTCAGGCGTAGCTGGGCGCGTGTGCTGCGGTACTTGCGCACATCACCCAGTTGGTCATTGAGTCGTTTGGAGGTTTCTCTTGCGGCTTTGAGGGACTTGGCTGCGCCGTCAGTGGACAGCGCAACCTTCTTCAGCGGGGCAGAGGCCTTGTCGATGGTGCTGAGGATGAGGTCCAGGGTCAGGCGTTTGCTGCTCACTTCTCGTCTCCTTCCCAGCGCCTGCGCGCTTTCTCTCGCCAGTCCATCAGTTCAACCAGGTCCATGTCGGCCATGTCGCAGGGCCGCCAGTGGAATACCATGGCGATGTCCGCCATGGCTTCGTTCACACTGTCAGGTAGGCTTCTTCCTTGCGCTGCTTCTGCACGAAAAAACCCACCAGCTCCGTGCCCACAGCGGTCAGGTCGGCGGGGTCCATGTTGTCCACGTCCTGCTCGGTCAGGGTGGGTGAGCTGATGCGCGGCAGCAGCTTTTTCAGGCTGTTCACGTCCAGGTTCAGCACATCCTGCAGGCTCAGGCCGCGCAGCTCGCCAGAGCGGGGCTTGCGCAGGGTGATCACGTCAATCACATGGTCTCCGCGCTTGATCGGCTCATCCAGCTTTACGGAGTAGGGCGGAAGGGCTTTGGGTTCAACGAGGGTGACTTCGTTCTGGTCCAGGTCAGACTGTTTGGTTTTCATGGTATGCATCCTGTTGCGTCAGTGAAAAAGGGCCGGCACCTGATGGATACCGGCCAAAGTTGAATGATCAGATGCCAAGCGCGCGGCGCTGGTCAGCCAGGCGGTCCACGCCGTCGACTTTCTCGACCATGTTGATGATGTCGATTTCGATCACGTCGTTACCGTTGATTGTCATCTTGTAGTAACTCAGCTCGCTGGTGACCTTGAACTGGCTGTTGTCGCCCGGTTTTGCAGTACCCATGTCCAGGCTGCTGTGGCGGCCACGGCAAGTGATCTCGACGGCATCCACCTCGCCGGTATCGTCACGCTGGTAAGCGCCGGCGAAGCGCAGCAGCACACCGTCGTGCTTGGTGATACCGAATTGGCGCAGCGGCTCTTCCATGAGGCCGCCGCAGGTCCATTCCATGGACAGGGCTTCCATGCCGTGGTCCGTTTTGACGGGGGCGTTCATGCCGCCGGCCCGCCAGTCTTCCATGATTCGGGTGAGTACAGGAGGAACCACCTCCTCGATCTGTCCAGCGTAGGAGATGCCGTCGTTGAACAGGTTCATGTTTTTCAGTTTACGGGGCAGTGCCATCGGTCATCCCTCCGTTATGCGGTGATCTGGCTGGCGAAGTCGGCCAGGTAGCGGTCGGTGATGCGCTGCTGGAACAACAGGTTCTCCAGCGGGGGCACCGGGGTGTAGTCGTAGTCGATGTAGAGCTTGCCGGCCTTCAGCGTCTCTTTGCTGTTCGCTGTCTCGTCATACCAGGCTTGGCCATCGATGATGTAGCCCCTGGCTTTGAGCTCGCGGAACTTGGCGTTGATGCCTTCGATGATGTCGCGGATCAGGCTGGCGTGCATCGGCTTGTCAACGGCCCACATATGAGCTTCGGCCATGGTGTCGGCCAGCACTTGGGCGGTGCGGGTGTAGTTCTCGAATGCAAACAGCGGATCAATGGTGCAGGTGCGCGAACCCCAGAAGCGGAAGCCGCCCCGGTTGATCAGTGTGGTGACTTCGTGTTCGTTCAGGTAGCCGGCATCGGTGGCTGGGTTCTGCAGGTCCCAGTAGAGATCTTTACTGATTCCGGTGACGCCGTTGACCGGGATGTTGGACAGGGTTTTATGCCAGCCAACTTCCTGGTCAAGCTTGGAGCGCAGGCCCAGTGCACGGGCGGTTGCGAACAGGGTTGTCTCGGCATTAGCGTCTGTATCCCAGCCGACAAAATCGGGCCAGATTACCATCAATTCACGCTGGCCGAAGTTGTCGCGGTAGGCAACGGCCTCTTCCTTTGTTTCAGCGCCAAAGGCGGATACATAGGCAAAGGCCCGCAGCTGCTGGGCGATGCCGACCAGTTCGGTGGCAACCGGCAGATCGTCCAGCCCGGGCACACCCAGAATGCGAGGTTTAACCCCCACCTTGGCCTCGGCGGCCAACAGCGCCTTCATGCCAGTGTATTCGCCAGTGGCGGTCACGGTGCCCACCAGGTTGCTGGTGGTCTCGGCGGCGTCGATGCCCTCGGGCACACGCACGGCGATGATGATGGGTTTGGTCTGGTCGGCAATGGCGTCCAGCGCTTTCTTCAGCGTCCCGGAGGTACCGGCCTTGCCGATTGCTTCCAGGACGTTGGTGATCAGCTTGGGTTTGTTGGGCGGGAAATAATCGGCGTCGGCATCGTCAGCAGTGGCCACCAGACCGATCACGGCCGTCGATACGGTCCGGATCGGGCGGGTGCCCTCGTTGATCTCGATGACGCGGACGCCGTGGTGGTAGTCGGCTGCCATTGGCTCTCTCCTGCGGTTTGCATTGCGCTCTGATTAGCGATGCGGCTAGTGTGCAGCCTCGCGCGAGGAGAGTGGAGTTGCGGGGGGTGTATAGCGGGCTTTTACAGACTTAGCCGCCCCGGAGGGCGGCTATGAGGCCTGGGAATTAAGCAGAATACGCTGCTTCAAATGCTCCCTGCAGGTTCAGTGTTACCAAGTCGTCAACGGTTACGGCCGCCGCGATTTGGTCAGCGACCAGGCGTTCAGCACGGAAACAGCGGCGCACATGATCTGCTACTGCCTGGGCTATGGGTTCCAGCTCTGTCAGTGTGACGGTCACCCAGCCGCTGGTGGCTTTCCAGTCCGTGTCGGATACAAGTCCCGCCTTCAACGACTGGTAGGCACCGTTCAGCATGCCCTGAGCTTCGCGCTCGGTATTGATACTTGTGCCGTCAGGTAGGGTGATACCGCCTGTTTCGCGGAAGTATCGGAGCTCGGCGGCTTCAGTGACCAGATCTGCTTTGCGTGCATCAATGACGGTGGCAAAGTCTTCCCCGTCCAGTATCCGCAAGATACCGGGCGCGCTGATGTCAGTATCATTCGACACGCTACCGAAGTAGTGTGCCGGGGATCCGTGTTTAAACCACAGGTGGCGTATGCCGATAACCGGATCAGCAGGGCCGTGCTTAGTAGGTGCTTCGGTGGCTGGTATACCAGTGATGTGGTCAACCTTAACAAATTCGATGATTTTCATAATCACTCCTGTTTAAAGGTAAACCCTTCGAATGAATCTTGAGTAGTTCCCACTTGTCTTATTTGAAGTGGATAAATTACCTCGGGCAAATGAGTGACGATACGCGTATTCGCTATCATAACTCTCAGATGTCCAGTATGTATTCTCTTCAAATGTTTCTGGTTTAGTAACCTGAAATTCAACTAAATCTGTTTGGCTGGGATTGCTTGTTGTGTAATTTGACGTAGCTGGAATAATTCGGGATGACGCACCAATGGTTGTAAAGTTTTCCTGCAAACCTGGCTTGAAGTTCCAATAAATAGCTGTCATCTCATCCCGGTCTGGCAATTTCCAATCCGTATAGCCCCCAATCGCACTATTTGCAGCAAGGTCCAGAGCCTTCTGCCAAGCCCTTGATCCCATATACCCTTCTGCCCTAGGACTCAAAACTAGAGCATATTCTGCACCGACTTCATCAAGCATCCGGCTGACAAAATAACCCCCGGCAAACGGCGTACCGGCTGTGTCAGGCACAAACTGTGCAGAGGTAGTAAACGATATTGTCGATGACCAATTAGATGCCCCTAAATTTTCGCCGTTATGACGCGCACGCACGTAGTAAGCAGTTGATTCTGTCAGCGTACTGCCAGGCACCTGTATGCTTTCCAGGTTGCTGGTATCCGCCAATGACTCCCACACGACTGAACTGAAGGCCGCATCCGTGGCTACTTGCCAGTCTGTGCTTGTGTGGGTATCCACCCCGATCGGATAGGTTTTGAACGCGTTAGTCGTCAAAGTAGGGGTTTCACCCACATCGATAGCAGCGTTTGCGGGGTTCAGCGCTTCTGGTGCCGCTACAGTCTGAGCACCCACAGCAATGACGAATGATGAGCTGCCGTCGTTTCGGTTAACTGAAAGAGTCAAATTTCCCGCAGATTCGGCAGCGTCAATATCCAAGGTTATGGATTCACCAACAATGCCCACTGAACCAACGTCAGTGGCAACCGTATACGCACTGAATTCGTCATAATCAGTAATTGTATAGGTGTTACTGCTCCCTGGGTAAACCAGATTAGGCCCGGTGAGTGACACCCGTGCCAGGCTTGTGCTCCCGACTTCTTCGTTGTTAACGAATTGCATCAGATCACCACTGAAGCACGCATCATTCAAGCGTACCTGGGTGGCATTCAATGCCTGCCACTTGGAAGGCGGTATACGTTTACCATTTTTGTAGATAGCGAGGCCGTATGCTCGAGTTTCAACCAAGTTGAATACATGCTGACCCTCTACTGCAATCCGCTCTTCGGTAATTGAGTGGATGTGAATGTTGAGCGCTTCATCAGGGTCATACCATTCGGTATGACCTTCTGCATTTGATACCTTGCGCAGCAACTGTCCCGCCAGACCACCGGCAGGCAGAATGTACGTGCGCAGCAGCTCCAGATCAGACTTCGTTGCCAGCGTGATGTAGTCGTTTATCACGGCGGTTACATTGGTGGCATTTCCGACTACTGTTACCAGATCGAAAATTTGCTCGACAACAGTGGCCCCGCCTTCTGCTGGCAAAAAATCAGACTGACTGCCGCTATTGCTGTAGGAATACAGCTGCTCTTCCAGCGTGTCTGGATCGCGAGCGAAGACGCCGATCTCGCGCACAAAGAAGCCCGTCGTTACACCCTCATTGGTCAGGATCGCGCGGATCTTACTGGTGCCGTCGCCGATTACCTCGAATGCCTGTATCGACAGGCTCTGCTTTTCATCGACTAAGGCGACGAGAGATTCAGGTGTATCAGGGTCGTCACCGGCGCCCAGCGCCACGCGGGTGAACTGCAGTTGCTGACCGATCTGCGCCTTGGCCTGCAGCTGGCGGCCGGCATTGGTAAGGATCAGGCCTGGAAAATCAGCCATGGTTATGCCCTCGGGTTAATCGTGATTATGGTTGCGATGTGGTAAGCACTGCCGCTCAGAAGAACGGCATCAGGTAGCGTGATGGCCACTCTCGCCGGATCAACTGTCAGCGTTTTACTGGTGTGGGTAATGCCCGCGAACGTCAACGCGGAGGGATCTGGTGCAGTATCCAACCTGGGGGTGACGGCCATCATGATGCCGGTATGCGTGTAGCCCCCTAAGTTGAACCCCAATATCGCACTGCGTTTGACCTGCACCGCAACAAGCCAGCTGCGTACCGGCTTGGCAGCGTCAACCAGTTTTATCAGTCGGTCATAATCATCCGCGCTTGCCAGCCATCCGGAAGTGGCAATCTTGAATTCATGTGGGTCCAAATCGTCAGCTTGCCAGGGCTCAACTACATCACCGCCGCCCAATACCAGGTTGATGGCTTCCTTGACGGCGACCGGGGTGCCTTTGCGTTTGTGCAGGTACAGGGATGCGGCTACCAAGTTGCGCTTTTGTTCCAGGGTCCATTGGCTGTCCCAGCGGTCCACACTGAACGCCCAAGCAAGCCACGGCAGCATGTCCGCCGGGCAGTTGGCAGGGTCCCAGAGCGTGCGTGTAGGCACGGGTATATCGCCAAGGCGAGCGGTCGCACATTCGGTAGCACGCTCGGTTTCAGTGCTGTTGGGCGGCAGCAGGCTGATGCAATCACTCATCAGTGCCCCCGATGCTGACGGTGGCGTCGGTACAGTGGGCGGCTTGGTGCCTGCTGATCACGATGTCAGCAGCAGGCGCGGTCAGCGTCACGTTTTGCACGCCCTCCTGGTGTAGCGCCGCGTAGAGTCCCGATAGGGTAATATCGTGCCCCAGGCGGTGGTGGGTGCTGATGTACTGATTCAGGGACGCTTCAGCGGCTGCCATTACCACGGCACTATCAGGGCCGGGGTAAAGGGTCAGTTCTGCAGTGACGGTATAGGGCACAATCTCAGCGCTCTGCGCGGTTACATGGTCTGTCAGAGGGCGCACGTCATCGGATGACAGGATGGTCTCTACTGCAGCAACAAGATCCGCGCTGGCTGTGCCGTCCCCGGTACGACTCATCACAGTAATCAGCACATCCCCTGGCCGTGGGCTGGTGACACTGGCATCCAGTACGTCGGCATCAGCGGCAAGTGCGTGGAAAACATACGCCCCCTCCGGCCCCGCCGTGCTGAAGCCCTCAAACGACAGCTGTACACGTCGGCGAAGGCTCTCGTCATTTTCGTAGATGGGTGGCACCGGAGGAACTGCATCAGGGTCGCCGGCATCCACAAGAAGACGTTCAACCTGGTAGTTGGCGGCGATCTGGTCCAGATCCCCATCTTGGGCAAAGGCCAGCATCACTGCCTTGGAGGCTTCGTTTACGCGTTGCCGCAACAGGGTTTCACGGTAGGCGCAGACCTCCAGCAGCTTTCGCAGCGGTTCGGACTCCAGGGCGATCGTATCGGCCAGTTCAGGAGCGCGTGCAAGCAGGTCAGCCACCATATCGGACAACACCTGTTCGTAGTCGATCTGCTCGATCACGTCCGGTGCTGGCAGTTTATCCAGTGCTATAGCCGTAAACCCGCTCATGCGCTACCTCCCAGAGTGATGTTGGCGGTGATTTCGGCGTTATTGGCTAGGCGTCCGCTGATCTCGACCAGCGCACCGGCAGGCGGCTGGAAGGCCATCTGGATGCGAGAGATTCTGAAGCGCGGTTCCCAGCGCATCACGGCCGCAGCCGTGGCAGCATATACCCGCAGCAGCGTGGTGCGGTTCATGGGCTGGTCAACCAGGTCTGGAACGATACTGCCATACTCGCGGCGCATCACACGTGTGCCCACGGGGGTGGTGATGATGTCGCTGATGCTTTGGCGGACATGGCGCTCTAATGAATCTATTCGCGTGCCGTCCACTTTGTTCATGCCGATCGCTTCCATTCAGTCACCTGCAAACGCGTTATTGCTGCCGGTTGCAAGGTGGCCACATGTAGCTGCATCGCCTTGTCGGCAAACCGGGATGGATTCGGCAAAGACGCTGGAACTGGCCTCTGCCATTACGGGACCGCCATGTATACCTGGGCCATGCCCTTGCACGGCACAATGCAACACGGCAATGGGCGTGCCGTTAACAAACACGCTGGGGGCGAGAATCCCAATCAATGTGCCCCCGGCTGTATCCTGGTAAATGCGAGATATGCCTGGCATCAGTTGATATCCACCCGAGTTCCGTTGATGACGATATTGCCATCGGCGGTCAGGTACAGATCACCGGAGGCATGCACCTGCAGCTTGCCGCTGTCAGCGTTGTGCTGAATAAAGCTGCCGTTATCGAATTCGATCAGGTCGATATCTGGGTCAGTACTCGGTGCATTGAGCGCGCTGGTGTATAGGATCAGTAGGATCACCGCCTGCGCAGGGTCACCGGAGGGGCAGCCCAGCACAACCTGAGTGCCGGTGCGCAGCGGCCGCCAGCGGCGGTAGTTGCGGCCCACATCGGCAGGCCATGGCAGCCAACCGGTCAGCAGGCCGCCGGTTTTTACTCGCAGTTGGCGCGCAGCGTGGTCCACCTGGGCGATGGTGCCAAAGCGGATCAGCGATTCAAGGCGGCGGTTCAGGTCGGCGGTATTCATTCCCTGATAATGCACATCACGCGCGCGGGAGTAGAGCGGGGGCGGGTGTAAAGCGGCTCTATACAGATTCAGGTGAGGTGCTGAATCAGCAGATCCTGCACCAGGTCGATATCATCCGGCGTCCAGCCCACCAGTTCGCGCTGTTCGTACTTCACATCAGGACCGTTCTTTGCCACGCGATCGCGCAGGCCGTACTGGTGGACGCGGGCCAACTTGGCGATATCGCCGAAGAAGCCGACGCTGACGCTGTTGGCGTTGTACTTGGCTTTCAGGTATTTGATGGTGCGCAGCTTGGTGAACATGCCACGGCGGCGGATGCGGCCGGATTTTGCTTCAGCCCGGCGTGGGGCGTAGGGTGAGCCGTCCGGGTTGCGCTGGTCGGCGATGCGTTGGCGTTGCGATCGGCGCAGCTCGGTGGAGATTTTACGGGCCAGGCGTTTACGCTCAGCCGGTTCCAGTTTCTCCAGCAGCGGGGTGGCCCAGGTCTCCAGCCGGTTGAGGTCAGCCATTCTCGGTCAGCTGCTCGTTGTCATGCCAGAGCGTCTTGAACAGCACAGGATCGGGCAGGTTCCACTCCGGTACCGGCTCGGGCAGGTGCTCGGTGGTGTAGTTGCCGTCCTCGTTTGTCGCAACCAGCACGCGCTCGGTCAGTGGCAGCGTCAGGCTCAGGTCGATTTTGTCGTGGGCGATGATGTCGGCCTCGAACTGGATGGCGTCCGCTTCCATCTCGGGCTGGTTGTGCTTCACCCAAGCCAGCAGGGGGACCAGGAGGTTGTCGGAGTGGCCGGCCAGGTCGGTGACGATGAGGTTCAGGGTGTATTGGTATTCAAAGTGCAGGCTGGCCTGCAGGCGAGCCTGCAGGTTGCCCCGGTCGATGAATATCTGCAGCTTTTCCGGGCTACGGGCCAGCTCTGGAACGCTGGCCAGCAGGTAGTCACGCAGCTCCTGTGGCTTACGCATAGATATCTCCAGACGGGGCGATGTAGATGGTTTCGTCGTCTTCGCCTCGGGTCATGTAGTCCCGGCCGTAGGCCTGCACGGCACGATACCAGGCACGCCGGCGCAGGAGCCACATGCCATCTGTTTTCAACCAGCGCAGCAGCTCGCGGTTGCTCTCGTCAAACCAGTCCATGCTGAGCAGGCCCAGCTTCATCAGCTGGTACAGGGCATCGTGAATGGCACTGCCGCGCAGGCTGTCGGGGGTGTCGAAGGTGGGGCCGGAGGGGCCGTCCCAGGCGTACCCGGCAGCAAGGGTCAAAGTGCCGTCCGGGTGCAGGGTGATCCACTCGGTTTGCAGTGTGCGATCCGGTTTGATGCGGGTCTGGAAGGTGGCGCGCTCGGGCAGGTCGTACTTCCAGTTGCGCTTACGGTACAGCATTGGACACCTCCATTACGCTCAGGATATCGGTGCAGATGCCGTCTTCGGGGTATGTCGGCAGCGCGGTTCTAATCACCCTCAGCAGTAGGGCACGAGCGACCGGATCGGTTTGCGTGCAGTGTTGTTCACGCAGTGTCAGTAGGTGCAGTGCACCGTCAATTGCCGATCCGGTTGCATCACCGACTTGATACCCATCCTGCAGTCGCGGACTGGAACAGCCGGCGAGGGTGCCGGTCAGTACGATCGCGAGTAGTGTGCGTTTCAGTTTCATTCAGCGTCTCCTGGTTATGACCACACATCGGTACCGCCGAGCAGGTCGTAGATCGCGCGCACCTCGTTGCCGATCTCCGGGACCGATTCGCGCAGAGCTTTCAGATGAATCTCAGGGGGCATGGGGATCTGCATCGACAGGCCGATGTTGTCCAGCTGGTCGATCAGTTGGCCCATGCGCTCCAGGGCGTGTTCGTGCTGTTCGGTCATGCGGCGCGCTCCTGGTGTTTGGCATAGGCCTCGGCCAGCCGGGTGTCGTACTGGTTCTTGCGGTAGCCGGGGCCGTTGTAGCGGCGGGCGAAGGCGGTCCAGTCGCGGGCCTGCAGGGCGGTGAGCAGATCCGCGTCCGTCTGAATGAAGCGGACGAAGGTATATAGCTGGTGATCCTCGCCTTGGCGCATGGCGTCAGCGAAGGCCTGCACGCTGTCGAACCCCAAGCGCTGCCAGTGGAACCCCATGATCTGGAACAGTCCCCAACTGCAGGACTCCAGTGCGCTGGTGTCGTGGAGTTTGCGAGCATTGCCCAGGCGGAAATGTTCGGCGGCCAGGCCGCGATAGCCGCCGGTGCTTTTGCTCACCAGTCCGGGGTAGCGATCACACAGGGCGGAAACGTCCGCGCGGCTGAAACCGTTGGCCAGCAGCCGCCGGCGCATGATGTGGCGTTCGTACAGGATCACCACGCGACCGTCGGGCAGGAATCCGTTGCCGCGGCTCTCGACTTCGCGCACGGCATGGATGGTTGCTGTATCGACATCCAGCAGTTCGGCGGCCGCTGCAATCTGCTCGTTGCCCAGGAACAGGCGGGTGTCCCGCTGCTGCAGGGCGGCCTGCGTTTTGGTGCCGACTACACCGTCATCGATCAACCCCCGGTCACGCTGGAAGGCGCGCACGGCGCTGTCGGTGGCGGGTCCGAAGTCGCCATCCACGGCCAGATCATACCCGGCAGCCTGCAGGCGCTGCTGCAGCACGCGCACGTCATAGCCGGAATGGCCAATCAAAATCAGTTCCATTGATGCCCCCTTATCAGTCGAATCAGTTGAGCGATGTTGCCTTTGGCGTACCAGGTTGCGGCGGTCAGGCAGCAGAGCAGCAGGATGCCGAGAGGGTGGATCTGTGCGGCATTGAGTTTGCCGGTGAGAACGCACAGCGCGATCGATCCGGTCACGACAATCAGCAGCCATGCCAGCAGGGATATGTGCCGCTTAAACCGGGCCGATCCGCGACGGTAGAAGAGCAGCCGCAGGCATGTCGCGGCGCTGAAAGCGAATACGGTCAGCTCGATGAGGTTCATTTGCGCCACCACTGAATCATCAGGTCGATCAGGTTGCCATCCTCCAGCTGCCGGATCATCGGCAACGTGGCCGAGATGCAGAACACGGCGCCCAGGAAGGCGGCAACGCCGGTCTGGCCGATAAATGTCAGCCGGGTGATCTCGGGCGCCGCGATGTAACCCATCACCAGGCTGATCAACAGGTATACACCACGTACCCAGTGGCGCAGCTCCTTGGCCGACATGACGAACAGGGTGGCACCTGCGAATGCGCCGATCAGGGCATTGCCGTCAATGCCGGGGAAGAGGGCGGCCAGCCCCACGCCGGTGGTGGCTACGGTGAGGGCGGTAGTTGTGCTGGGCTCTGCCATGGGGGGCTCTCCTTAATCCCAGAGCTGGATGGTTTTGGCGACTGGTTTGCTCTCGGCCAAATCGGGCAGGGTGACCAGCTGGCCATGGGGCAAGATTGTCCCCAGTTCGCACAGGCCAGGGTTGGCATCCAGCACCGCTTCGGTAACACGACCGGTACGGCCGTAGTGTCGCCAGCAGATAAGGTCGACGGTGTCGCCTTGCTGTGCCCGCACCTGAGTGGCCATCAGATCAGCTCCACGGTGGTGCGCTGCCGGCCGCTGATCTGGCGGATGGCCAGAATGGCCTGGCGGCGGTATTGGTCGATGGTCGGGTCCAGATCGTCGGCCCGGTCGCCACCCTGCAGGGTGCTGTCGTAATCGCGGTAACGCTCGGTCAGCTCGGCCTTTGCGAAGTTGTAGACGGCGCGGCGGTAGAGGATGGCGTTGATGCTCTCGGCATCGATCTGCTCGGCCGGTACCTCTGCCAGATCAGTATGACCGGCCTGTTCCTGGGTAAACCGCCAGGTAGCCAAATCCGCATTGGTGTCGATGATGCTGTTGATCAGCGCTTCGCGCAGGCGCTCGGGCGTGATCTCAGAGCCGATCCGCATCACCGCGCGGCAGTCGGTCAGCGAGACAGCAGGCCAGAATTCGCTGTTGGCGATATCGGGTTCTTCCAGGCTGGGGGAGTTGGCGACGAATCCGGTCATGGCGCAGTCCTTGGTGAATTGGGAGGGCGGTGGAGGTGCGCATCAGCCTGGGTTAACCCTGCTTCAACGCACCTGCCGCCCGACGCGTCGGGACGCTCTGTTAAGCCTGCTCTGAATCAGAGCCGGGCTTGTTCTGCTGCAGCTGCTTTTCCAGCTGCTTGATCTTGATTTTGACGCCGCTGCGGTCGTCGTAGTCGTAGGCCGCGTTCAGGTGGATCAGCGCCTGGGCCGGGTCGGTCTCTTCCAGCACGGTGCCGATCGCCTTGTGCAGCTTGGCCTTCACCTGGTCAGGCATATCCTGAGCCAGAGTCAGGTCGCCCACGTGGCGCAGCACGCCAGCCGGTACCGACTCTTCGTTTTTCAGCACAGCCTCGGCGAACTGCTCGGCCAGCAGGCAGGGCAGGGATCGACTGAACGCATCGGCCATGCTCAGGTTGTGGCGCATGGCGTAGGTAGCCAGCTCCAGTGCCTGGCTGTAGTCGCCGGCGTCGATGCACCAGAGCATGATGGTGGTCAGCACATCGTCCTGCGCACCGGCATCGGATTGAAGCACACCAGTGATGTACGGCTCGTACTCCGGCAGCAGCTCGCGCTTGATCTCGGCGCGGGTCTTCATCGACTCCACGCCCTTCAGGCGGCGCTTGTCCTCGTACAGCTTGGCCAGCATCAGCTCGTATTGGCTGGCATCCGGACGCACCTGAGTCTCGGCGGCCTTGGCTGCCTCCTCGGCAGCCTTGACGCGCATCAGGTGTTTACGGGCAGGTGTCATTGCCATGATGACCTCCTTAGTACCAGGCCTTAGCGACCGGATCCCACAGCTTGATGTTGGTTGCTACGCAGCAGGCGGTGAGGTCTTCGATCACGTAGGCCTCGTTCACGCTCTCGTAGTTCTCGATGCGGTTGCGCTTCGGGTTGTCCATAACGTGACGGCGACGGGTGCCGCCCTGGTGATAGATCGACAGGTTGGAATTCTGGCCACCTTCCAGCAGCGTCACCATGACGGTGCGTTCCGGGAAGAAGGGCACTTCACCCACAGCAAGCCCGCCCATCTTCTTGTTGCTGAGCATCAAGTCCAGCGCCTGGGACTCAGTCGGAGTGCCGCCATGAGTGCCCACGAGCGGGAAGTATTTATCGTCGACCAGCTCTGTGCCGCAAAGCGCAGTGAAGTTGTTGTTGCGCGCATGCCAGGGGCCTAGCAGGCTGGATCGCATGTCGTGAACCAGCTGGTCCAGGTTGGCATAGTCGCCTTTGCCAGCGGTGTCATCGCCCGCTCCCACGCGGATCTCGCCAACGGTTTTGCCCTCGGTCATGTAACGCGCAGCTGCTTCGGTTTGCAGCTTGGCAAGCCAGCCGATGTTCACGTCCTGCAGCAGCGGATTAGTGCCACGGTTGGTAGTGGCTGCAGCCGAAGTGCCGTTCCAGCCGATCATAATGCGGTCCAGCGCCTGCTGACGCAGGATCATGTCGCGGATCATCATCTGGAAGTTCGGGAACTTGGCCCAGGCATCCATCTTGGCGTAAGTCAGATGGGTGTCGAAGTCGGTCTGTTTGCAGGCGTAGCCGCGAGCATCGGTGCCGCTCGGGTCCTGAGTCTCACGGTCCTGGCTGTTGGTATCGGTGCGGCTGGCGATGGTGGAGCCGATCGACAAGCCGATCTTTTCACCGGTCTGCTGATCGACGCTGTAACTGTTCACCATCTGCAGGAACGCGGAGCTTTCCTGGATGTGCTGTTCAAGTGTCTGTTCAACCGACGGTGACGCCGAGAACTTGGTGGTCACGTCAGGGACGTTGTTCAGCTTTGCGAGCTGTTCCAGGTATGCATTGAACAATGCACGGGTATCGTTACGCATGGTCTGTCTCCAGTAATTCGGGGCTTGTGTCCGTTCAGCGGTATCGGCTGCCTTAGCAGTCGGTCACCTGCTCCCCTTTGCCGCCAGAGGCAGCCGGGCGTTTGGTGAAGTTCGGGGTGTTGTCGAGCTGCTGTTCCAGGGTGTTCAGCTTTTCAAGTGCTTCGGCCAGGTCGGCCTTCATCTGCGTCAGCTCTGCGCTGTTGTCGTTGCCGTTGCCGGTACCCAGCTGGCTGAACTCTTCTTTCAGGTCGGCTACCACACCCGCGATCTCCTCGATCGCAGCGGTGACATCACCGTGTTGCTCGGACTGGTTGGCTTGGGACTGGCTGAACATGGCTTTCACCTTGTCCAGGATGGAGGTGCTGTCTTCGAACTCCAGCTCGACTTCGCGGGCAGCACTGAACAGGTTTTCCGGGCGCTGTTTGCGGGCGTTCAGCGGGTTTTTTTCTGCCTGATTCGCCGCAAACTCCAACATCTCAGTGCCCAGCGATGCAGGGGAGTCGGTCACGGCCAGGCCGACCAGGTAGGCCTTGCCCTTGCCGGAGAAGTTGTGGTCGATTTCCATGCTGGTGTAGACCTTCTTGCGCTTTTTGTTCAGCGCGACCAGGTCATCGTTCGGGGCGATTTGGGCCATCAGGGCCACTTTCTGCTCGCCATCGATGTCGACGGTTTCGGTTTTCAGGGCGACTACGTCACCAAAGGCACCGAAGCTGCTGTCCGGAGCCATGCCGCGCACATGCTCGCAGTTGATGCGGGCACCGTACTTTTCGGGGTTGTAGGTCTCCGCCATCTCTTCCAGCCACTTGGCATCGATCTCGCGGCCGTCCGTGGTGTCACCTTCAACACCTACGCGGAACCATTTGCTTTTCAGCGCCTTTTTGGCCATCCGTCTGTCCTCGTTTGATTCAGCTGCTGCTGTTCGTTTCTGATGGAGGTCAGGGTGGCCCTATGCGCGCGGGGCATCAATTGGCGCTGTATGTATAGACAGCCTTTACAGCATGAGGGGGGGGGAAGACGGCGGTTTGGTCGCTACTCTGGCGGCATGAACGCCATGACTGAATTCACTGAAGAGCTTGACCCTCGACGCCTTGCCAGACTGCTGTACTGGCAGGGCTTTCGGGTTGCCCGTATCGCCGAACAGCTGGGCGAAAAGGCCCCCACGGTGCACAGCTGGAAGAAGCGCGACGCATGGGATGAGACCAAGCCGATTGAGCGAGTCGAGTTTGCAGTAGAGGCTAGACTGATCCAGCTCGTAATGAAAGACCCCAAGGAAGGGCGTGACTTCAAGGAAATAGACTTGCTCGGGCGGCAGATCGAGCGTATGGCCCGCGTGCGGCGGTACGAACAGCCGGGTGGTCATGAGGGCGACCTGAACCCGAAGGTGGCCAACCGCAACAGCGGCGAGCGTCGCAAACCGACGAAAAACGAAGTCACGGACGAGATTGCCGAGCAGCTGAGGGCGGCCTTCTTTGATGAGCTGTTCGGCTATCAGAAACACTGGTACCGCGCCGGCGAGCAGCACCGAATCCGCAACATCCTCAAGAGCCGCCAGATCGGGGCCACCTACTACTTCGCCCGGGAAGCCCTGCTCGATGCGGTCGAAACCGGCCGCAACCAGATCTTCCTGTCGGCATCCAAGGCCCAGGCCCATGTGTTCAAGGAGTATATCCAGGCATACGCCCGCGACGTTGCCGAATGGGAGCTGACCGGCGACCCGATCGTGCTGTCGAACGGCGCCACGCTGTATTTCCTCGGTACCAATGCACGCACGGCGCAGTCGTACCACGGCAACCTGTACTTCGATGAATACTTTTGGACCTACAAGTTCCAGGAACTGCGCAAGGTCGCCTCCGGCATGGCGATGCACAAAAAGTGGCGGCAGACCTACTTCAGTACGCCCTCCAGCCTGAGCCACGACGCATACCCGTACTGGTCCGGCGAGCTGTTCAACAAGCGACGCAAAAAGGCCGACCGGGTCGATATCGACATCAGCCACGCGGCACTGAAAAACGGCATGGCCTGCGCCGATGGCCAATGGCGCCACATCGTCACGGTGGAAGATGCCGTGGCCGAAGGCTGCGATCTGTTCGACCTCGACCAGCTGCGCCTGGAGTACAGCGAGCCGGAATACGAAAACCTGCTGATGTGCCAGTTCGTCGACGACGACAAGAGCCTGTTCGGCATGATGATGATGCAGCGCTGCATGGTCGACAGCTGGGAGGTGTGGGACGACTTCAAGCCGTTCGCGCCGAAACCGGTGGGCAATAAGCCGGTGTGGATCGGCTACGACCCCAACGGCGAGACCGAAACCGGCGACAACGCAGGTCTGGCCGTAATCCTGCCGCCAGATCAACCGGGTGGCAAACACCGCATCATCGAGCGCATGCAGCTGCGTGGCCTCGACTACCAGGATCAGGCCGAACAGATCCGCAAGATGACAGAGAAGTACCACGTCACCCACATCGGCATCGACACAACCGGCATCGGCTCGGCGGTATACCAGCTGGTCCGCAAGTTCTTCCCGGCCGCCGTTCAGTACCAGTACAACCCGGAAGTGAAGGGCCAATTGGTGATGAAGGCGTACCAGTTGATCAGCAAGGGCCGCCTGGAATTCGACGCCGGCTGGGTGGATATCGCCCAGTCATTCATGGCGATCCGCAAGACAACCACCGCCAGTGGCCGCCACGTCACCTACATCGCAGGCCGCAACGGCACCACCGGTCACGCCGATCTGGCGTGGGCCGTGATGCATGCCCTGGACAAGGCACCACTGGACATTGACCAGCCGACCACCGGCTCCGGCAGCAGCATGATGGAGATTTACTGATGAGCGAGACAGCAGAGAAACAGCCCGGCATCGAGGCGTTCAGCTTCGGCGACCCGACACCGGTGCTCGATAAACGCGAGATCCTGGACTACATCGAGTGCTACCGCCTGAACAAGTGGTACGAAACCCCGCTGTCGTTCGACGGCCTGGCCAAGTCCTTCCGATCGGCAACCCACCAGTCGTCCCCGATCTACTTCAAGGCCAACATCCTGACCAGCTCGTTCAAGCCGCACCGACTGCTCAGCCGCCAGGCGTTCCGGCGCTGGGCACTGGACTACATCATCTTCGGTAACGGCTACCTTGAGAACCAGAAGAGCATGGGCGGCCGCTCGATGAAGCTGGAACCCTCGCTGGCAAAATACACCCGGCGCGGCATCGATCTCGAAACCTACTGGTTCGTGCGCGGCTGGGGAGAGGAACACGAATTCCGCACCGGCAGCGTCTTCCACCTGATGGAACCCGACATCAACCAGGAGATCTACGGCCTGCCCGAATACCTGGCGGCACTGAACAGCGCCTGGTTGAACGAAAGCGCCACACTGTTCCGCCGTAAGTACTACCTGAACGGCAGTCACGCCGGTTTTATTTTGTATATGACCGACACAGCTCAGAACGAAGACGACGTGGACAACCTCCGCCAGGCACTGAAAGACAGCAAAGGACCCGGAAACTTCCGCAACCTGTTCATGTACTCACCCAACGGCAAGAAAGACGGCCTGCAGGTGATCCCGATCAGCGAAGTCGCCGCCAAGGACGACATCTTCAACATCAAGAACGTCACCCGCGACGATATGCTGGCCGCGCACCGCGTGCCGCCGGTACTGATGGGCATCATGCCCAGCAACGTGGGCGGGTTCGGTGACGTGGAAAAAGCTGCTCGAGTATTCGCCCGCAACGAACTGGTACCGCTGCAGAGTCGCTTCCTGGAACTCAACGAATGGATGGGCGAGGAGGTAGTGCGGTTCGACCCCTACGTGATCGAGCAGATCGAAGAGGACGCGAGCCGCCCGATCCGCTGACCCAACACCCACCCGAACACCACAGCCGGCCATGCGCCGGCTTTTTTTCGTCCTGTTGCAACCTCAGCCCCAAACCACCCACCACCACCCGACAAACGCGCTCGTCCCCCTCCACGCCTGCGGTGCTTGTTGGGCGTGTGATTATGCGGTGCATGATACGGCCTCAGGGCAGGCCCGCTGTGGGCTTTTCGTGGCTTGGGTGGTGGTCTGAATTCATGCGGATTTATGCGGCTACAGAGGGGGTTCTAGGGCGCTCTGGGGGATACGGACGCGGATGGATATTTCATTCTTGCCCCGGAGAAAGGTGATTTAGGTGATGCTGTTCAAAATCGTCTGTAAGTGACTGTTATATATGGCGTTGTTTGTTACCTTCAAAAGGTGATGAAAGGTGATCGAAAAGGTGATGGATTTATAAGTTATTGAGTTGTATGGATTTTATTTTATCTCAATATCACCTTTCTAAAAGGTAACACATCACCTATTTATCACCGTTTTATCACCTTTGGACTGTCGGCTGAACCGCTTGTGTTTCGGTGCTTTCAGGCAGATTTGTGCCGTTCATCACCTTTATCACCTTTTTCCGATGGCTTCCTGAAAAAATTCAGGAACGTCTCTTCGCGCGTGTGCACGCACATGCGAGGCCGTTTTCTTTCTAAGGTCTGGGAATGTCTTGGGAATAAAAAGGCTCGATTTGCAATCCAATATCTCCCGTATTACGCTGCCTGCAGCCTGATTTTGGTGAATAGGTGGGGTTCGAATCCCTCCCTGACCGCCATTATTTAAACGAAAGAGCCCGCCAAGTGCGGGCTTTTTTGTGTCTGAAATATGACGATCTCCTCGGTGCCACGTTCGATCGAATCGCCCTGATTGATCGAGAGCCGCACGCATCGACTCTGCTGACTGTATGTCCTGCCTTGATCCTTTAACCTTCCTTTATTCTATCTCATACGGATCTAACCACCCGCGCAAACGCTTTAGACACTTAGACACGCTGGCCGTTTTTTGGGTAGGGTGTGGTTTGACTGCCAATAGCAGGCATTGTGCAAATAGCATTCGACTCGACGACGAGTCATAACTGGTTTCTGAGGCGTAAGGATAACAATGACAACAACCACTCAGCTCCACCTGGAAGCATTTCCGTGTCAGGCCTTTGACAAGATCAGGTATGGGGATACGGATAGACAGGGGCACGTTAATAACGCAGTGTTCTCCACGTATCTGGAAACGGGACGTGTCGAGCTACTCCTCGCGGCCGAATTGCCACTGATGTCTGAGAATAATTCCTTCGTCATTGCCAGCCTGAATCTGCAGCTGCTGGCGGAAATCAACTGGCCCGGAAAAGTGGATGTAGGCACGGGGGTAGTGGCTATAGGTAACAGCTCCATTCGGCTTTATCAGGGTGTTTTCCAGCATGGGCAGTGTGTAGCAACCGCTGAGACGGTGATCGTCCAGGTCGATAACACTACACGTAAATCCGACAGGCTGAGCGATCAGGCGCGCCGCTCGCTTGCCCGATATCAGTTGGATGCAAGTCTGATGCAAGGCGAGGCATGAGCTGAATCAGCTGCCTGGATGTGATTCGCCGGGGAGTTGCTCAGGCCGTCATATCGGTCTCTGTGCTCTCCGAGTCGGCCATTGCTTCCGGAATCATTCGGGATCATCAATGAAATGAATGGGTGGGGCCGCCCTGCGATCGACCTCCAGCCGGAAAATGTCGGGGCGGTTGTAATGTCCCGTCACATCCAGCGCCTTGCGTACCGAGCGTGCTTCTTCCAGATCGATTTCGGCATAGAGGATCGCTTTTTCCCGGTGTAGCGGCCCCGCCAATATGCCGCCAAACGGCTTGATGACCACCGCATCACCGGGATTGATCCATTCGTCGGCGGTGAACAGCCGATCGCGCTCCGGGAAGCTGTGAGGAATATCGCAACCTTGAGCGGCCGTTGCCGTGCTCAAGACATAGCAGCCGCCCTCACGGGCGATGTGGTTCATTGAGGCCAGCCAGGTGTCGCCGCAGTCCCAGGTCGGTGCCAGATAGAGTTCAATGTTCTGGGCGTAGAGAGCAAACCGGGCCAGTGGCATATAGCTTTCCCAGCAGATCATACAGCCGATTCGGCCGACGTCTGTTTCGACGACGTTGAGCCCCGATGCATCACCCATGCCCCATACCATCCTTTCCGGATTGGTTGGCATGAGTTTGCGATGGACATTCAGCAGCGAGCCATCATGGTCGATCACCGCCACCGAGTTGTAGAGCGTGGTGCCACTGAAGCGGGAATCCCGCTCATGCATGCCGATCACCACTACGGCCCCGGCGGCCTTGACTGCTTCACGGAAGGCGTCGAGGTCGCCGTGATTCAAATCAACGGAATTCTGCCGCAGCCGGGCATGCAGTCGGTTGCCCAGGGCCATGTCGCCGCCGGGTTTGAGGCGCCAGATCCAGGTGGGGTACCCGGGCAGCCAGGCTTCGGGAAACATGACCAGTTGTGCACCCTGGCTGACGGCTTCATTCAGGCTCTCGATGGCGCTGTCCAATGTTGCCTGCAGATCCAGCCAGACCGGTGGTTTCTGCACGATGGCAACCTTGATCGGTGATGTGGACATGAGTGGCCTCCGGGCTTGCTGGATCTGCAGGTGCGGCAGCCCCGGGGGCATGAGGTCAGGCACTGGCGTGTGAGGTTGCCGACGTATACTTTAAGCCTAGTGGAGAACGGCCGCCTGTCAAAACAACTGACGGAGGCCGGAGCCTGTCTTCGGATATTGCCTGTCTTGATTGCCGGTGTTTCCGGTTATGCCGTTTTCAGACAGACGGAATAGCAGTATATTGCGGAATGTATGATCCCCATCAAATATTGATATATGGCGGCCAGCACCAACGGATTGGACATTGTTTCCAACCGGGCTCAAGGTGGTATGGCGTGCAAGGTATCAGGCCAACGCAGTAACTTGGCGGTAAGGATTTATGACGATCTCTGACGAAACGCGGCATCCGGCTCAGGGTGGACACAACAGCTCTGCGGCCGGGAAGCACATGGCGCAAACGCTGGGTCACCTGGTGACCCGAACGGCCGATGAGTCGTTGCAGGTGCTGTTGAGTGCCATTCCCGATCTGATCTGGCTCAAGGATTTTGAGGGGAGGTATCTCTTCTGTAATCGCGCTTTCGAGCGTTTCTTCGGTGCCAGTCAGGATGACATCCTTGGCAAGAGCGATTACGATTTTGTGGATCAAGAGCTTGCGGACTTCTTTCGTGAGCATGACCTGAAATCGCTCGAAAGGGGTGAGCCCAGTGTCAATGAAGAGTGGCTCACGTTTGCCGATGATGGCTACCGGGGCCTGTTCGAGACCATCAAAACGCCAATTTTCGACCAGCAAGGCGCCTGTACCGGTGTGCTGGGCATCTCGCGTGACATTACCAAGCTCCACGATGTTCAGGCGAAGCTGCGTGAACGGCAAACACTGCTGGAAACCATCGTCAGTCTCGCGGGCAGTGCAATTGCACTGATCGATCCTGATACGGGACGTTTTGTCGAGTTCAATGAGGCCGCGCACCGTAATCTGGGTTACTCCAGAGAGGAATTTGCAGAGCTGACCGTCGCCGATATTGAGGCTGCGCATTCACCGGAAAAAATCCGCGAGAACTACAGACAGATGTTCGAGCTGGGTGCCTTGCGTTTTGATACGGCTCACCGTCACCGTGAGGGGCATCTGATCGATATGATGGTTAACACCAGCATTGTCGAACTTCAGGGAAAGACCTACATCGAATCGCTCTGGACCGATATTACGTTTGTTAAACAGACCGAGCGCGAGCTGCGTCGGCGTGAACGGATGCTTGCGCGTACGGAACACCTGGCGCATCTGGGGAGCTGGGAGTGGGATTTTGCGACGGGGGCGGTGACCTGGTCGGATGAACTGTTCCAGCTGTTTCAGCTAGATCCGGCCGACGGCGCTCCAACTTTTGCGGAGCAGGAGCGCATGGGGCTCTACCATGCCGAGGACTTTCAGCGTTTGCAAGCGGCTGTTGACCAAACGCAGGTGTCCGGCCAGGCCTACGAAATCGAACTGCGTGCCATCCGCGCCAATGGTGAGATCCGCGTCTGCGTTGCACATGGGGAATGTGAACGAGATGGAGAGGGCCGGGTGGCCGGTCTGACCGGCTATATCAGGGACATAACCTCTCAGCGTCAGGCCGAACAGGCGCTGCGTGACAGTGAAACCCAGTTGGCCCGCGCCCAGCAGGTCGCGCAAATTGGCAGTTGGTCCCTTGATGTTGCCAGCGGGCAGCTGAAGTGGTCCGATGAAACCTATCGTATTTTCGGCATGACGGTTGGCGATCCGCTGTACTACGACATTTTCCTGCAGCACATCCATCCGGACGATGCCGCCCGGGTGGACAGGGCCTGGCATCAGGCGCTGGAAGGTGCACCCTATGATGTTAGCCATCGCATTATCGTGCAGGGTCGGGTCAAATGGGTGCTGGAACGTGCCGAGCTGGAAACCGATGAGGATGGGACGCTGACGCATGCCGTAGGCACCGTACAGGACATCACGCAGCAGTGGCGTGAGCATACGCTGCTTGAAACCAGTACGGAAACCCTGCGCCTGCTGGCGGAAGGGGGCAGCCTGACAGAAGCGCTGGATATCATTATCCGTGGTGTGGAGTCGATCAACCCGGATATGATCAGCAGCTTCATGTTGCGGGAAAACACGGGCAGCCGGGTACGCCTCGGCTCGGGTCCCAGTTTGCCACAAGCCTATGCCGAGGTGCTGCAGAGGGATCCGGATCTTGGCATTTTTGAGGCCTTGGCATGCGCCGAACAGGCTGTTTTCATCGAGGATGTCGAGCAGGACAGCCGCTGGCGCGGCCTGGCACCCTTGGTGGTTGCCGAGGGGCTCAAGGCGTGCTGGTCGCTGCCTGTTCGCAGTAGCGACGGGCGGGGATTGGGGGCTTTCGTTATCTATTACCGCGAACCCTGCCTGCCTGCGCACGAAGACCAGATTCTGATCGAGCAGGTGGGGGCGCTTGCGCGCCAGGTGATCGAGCGGGCACGGGCGCAGGAGGATCTTCGTCTGTCGTCTCGCGTCATGGAACACAGCCATAGCGCGATTATCGTGACCGATGCCAAGGGCGTGATCGTCGCGGTCAATCCCGCGTTTACCGAGGTAACCGGGTATTCGGAAGAGGAGACCATTGGCCGCAATCCCAATTTCCTGCAGTCGGGACGGCAGTCAGAGGCGTTCTACCGCAGCTTCTGGAAGTCACTCAAACGTGATGGATACTGGCGAGGTGAGCTCTGGAACCGACGCAAGGATGGCAGTTATTTTGCCCAGTGGCTGACTGCCAGTGCCGTGCGTGACGAGCAGGGAAGGATCACCCAGTACATCGGCATCTCCGATGACATTACCGATAACAAGGCGGCTACGGCCCGGATCGAATTCCTCGCCTATCATGACCCACTGACCGAGCTGCCCAACCGTCAGTTGGTGCGTGACCGCCTGGAGCAGGCGCTGGCCCGCACCCGGCGTGAAGAGGATGGTCACTTTGCGCTCCTGTTTGTCGATCTGGACCAGTTCAAGGGGATCAACGATGCCCTGGGGCATACGGTCGGGGACGGTTTGATTCGAGCGGCGGCCGAGCGCCTCAAGGAGAGTGTGCGCGAGACCGATACGGTCAGTCGCCAAGGGGGAGACGAATTTCTGATCATGCTGACCGGCGAAGTGGAGATGCATACTGTGTCCAGCGTATGCACCAAGCTGCTGGAAACGCTGTCGCGTCCGTTCAACGTGGATGGTCATGTACTGTCCCTTTCCGCCTCCATTGGTGTGTCGATGTTTCCCGAAGACGGTGAAGATTTCGATACGCTGATGAAAAAGGCCGATATGGCGATGTACAGCGCCAAGGATGCCGGCCGTAATACCTTCCGTTTCTTCGCCGAGAGGATGAACGCCGATGTAATGGATCGTATTCTGGTGCGTAACGGTCTGCTCAGAGCATTGGAACACAATGAGTTCGTACTGCATTATCAGCCGCAGGTCGATCTCAAGACCGACCAGGTTGTTGGCGTGGAAGCACTGATTCGCTGGCAACACCCCGACATCGGGCTGGTCCCGCCTGACCGATTCATCCCGGTGGCTGAAAGCAGTGGCCTGATCGTTGAAATGGGGCGCTGGGTGCTGCGTGAGGCCTGCCGACAATTGAGGGTGTGGCGGGATACCCTGGGCCTTAATGACATGATCATGGCGGTCAACATTTCGGTGCTGCAGTTTACCCGCGGCAACCTGGAAGAAGCGGTGGTTGAAGCGTTGCGAGAGTCCGGCATTCCGCCGTCGATGCTTGAGCTGGAGCTGACCGAATCAGTGCTGCTCAAGGAAGCCGAGCAGGCGCTGGAAGTGATGCGTCGCTTGCGTGAGCTTGGGGTGAAAATGTCGATCGATGATTTTGGTACGGGTTACTCCAGCCTGTCCTATCTAAAGCAGCTTCCGGTCGACAAGCTCAAGATCGACCGCTCTTTCGTCAAGGATGTTACGGTCGATGCCGATGATGCCGCCATCGCCCATGCGGTCATCTCACTGGCTCACATTCTGGGCCTGCACGTGATCGCTGAAGGCGTGGAGAATGCAGAGCAGTTGGCCTTTTTGCAAACGCGCAACTGCGATCAGTATCAGGGGTATTTGTTCTCCCGGCCTTTGCCGGCCGCAGCATGCGAGCAATTGCTGATTAAGGCATCCGGTCAGGAGCGGCGGTAGATCCCCGGTGACACGCCGGTCCACTGTTTGAATGCCCGCGTAAAGGCGGCCGGCTCGGAGAAACCGAGCTGGCGCGATATCTGCGTGATCGGCAGTGATGGCTGGCTGAGCATGTGTATGGCGGCGTCGCGACGCACATCATCCTTCAATTCCTGAAAACTCGTACCTTCATCGGTCAGCTTCCGCCTCAGGGTACGCGAGGTCATGTGCAGTTCCTCTGCAACTGATTCCATATTGGTCGCTGCCAGGTCTGTGCTTTGCTCCAGATAATCCATCACCCGGCGGGTATAGACAGAGTAGTAGGCCTGGCGCTTGAACCAGTCCAGCGGCAGGCTGCGCAGATAGGTGCTGAGCGTACGTGTGGTCTGTACCACGGGCTCATTGAGCAGCTCGGTTCCAAACACCAGACTGTTGGTTGGCTTGTCATATTCGGTACGGCAGGGGTACATCAGGCGGTGTTCGTTCTGGTGTGCCGGTGCCGGGAAATCCAGCGTGACATAGTGCAGCGGAATCTGCTGACCGATCAGCCAGCTGGGAAAACGGTGCAGCAGCAGCAGCAAAAACTCACGCAGCGTGTAGTCCGGATCCTTGTCCGGGTCGGTCAATTTCAGTGTTAACGTCGCAGCAGTCCCTTCCACCTTGAATTCAAGGCTGATCGCCTCGCCTACCAGATCATAAAAACGGCACAGGTTGTGATAGACCGATCTGAGGCTGTTACAGCGCAGTACCTGCTTGGTCATCAGCGAAAACACGCCATACCGGGAAGGGCTGCTGCCCATGCATAGAAACTCATCATCCGCCATATGCCAGACCCCCTGGGTCAGGCGACTCAACTGCTCCGGTGTGATCCGCAAGCCTGGCGTATTGATCAGCTGTTCATTAAGCCCTGCGTCCTGCAGTAGTTGCTCATGGCTTAACCCGTGTCGTTTTGCAGCCGCGATCATGGTGCGGGCAAAGTGGGTTGAAACTGAATGATGGTCGTTTCTCATGTCCGTTTCGGGTAGGTGGCTGGAACAAAAAGTTAAGTAACGATCGGGATAGTGTAGGTGATGTGTCCGGAAATGTTAAGTATCGGACTGCTTTGGTTATTGTTGAAAGCGCGCCGGGAACGGAAACTAGCTGACATCAGCCGGGGTGCTCGACCTCGGAGAAGCCAATAACAAATCTCAACTGCTGCCGTTGATTAAATACACAGATGCAGTTGAAAGGAAGGGTCCCATGCAGAAACGTGAAGTGGTTGTCGTCAGTGGTGTTCGTACAGCGATCGGTGGTTACGGTGGCAGCCTGAAGGGCCACGCGCCACACACCCTGGCTACTCTGGTAGCCGATGAAGCGATCAAGCGTGCCGGGGTTGCGCCGGAGGCGATCGGCCACAGCGTTTTTGGCAATGTGCTGCCGACCGAGCCGCGTGATGCTTACCTGGCGCGTGTCGCTGCTGTGGAAGCAGGGGTGCCTGAGTCCACTCCTGCCATGGGCGTTAACCGTCTTTGCGGCAGTGGCCTGCAGGCGATTCTGTCTGCCGCTCAGCAGATCGAACTGGGTATCACCAAGGCGGTCATTGCCGGTGGTGCCGAGTCCATGAGCCGCGCACCTTACCAGTTGCCGGCGGGCCGCTTCGGTCAGCGCATGGGTGATGGTGTGATGGTCGACCCGGTTGTGGGCGCTCTGCATTGTCCGTTCAACCGCATTCATATGGGTGTGACCGCTGAGAACGTGGCCGAGCAGTACGGCATTACTCGCGAGCAGCAGGATGAGTTGGCAGCACTGAGCCATAACCGTGCCCAGAAGGCGATTGAAGAGGGCCGTTTCAAGGACCAGATCCTGCCGATCGAAGTAAAAGGGCGCAAGGGCGCAGTCGCTTTCGATACCGATGAGCATGTGCGCTTCAACTGCAGTGCGACCGACATGGCGGCCCTGAAGCCGGTTTTCAAAAAAGATGGCACCGTAACGGCGGGCAATGCCTCCGGAATGAACGATGCGGCGGCGGCCATCGTGATGATGGATCGTGAAGCGGCTGAGGCTCAGGGTATCAAGGCGATGGCCCGCCTGGTGGATTACTCTGTGGTTGGTGTCGATCCGAAAATCATGGGTATCGGTCCAGTGCCGGCGATCCGCGAAGTGTTGGAGCGCAACGGCCTTAGCGTCAACGATATCGATGTATACGAAGTCAACGAAGCCTTTGCCGCCCAGGCGCTGGCAGTCTGCCAGCAGCTGGACCTGCCGATGGATCGGGTTAACCCGAACGGCAGCGGCATCTCTCTGGGTCACCCGATCGGCGCGACCGGTGCGGTGATCACAGTCAAGGCGATGTATGAATTGGAGCGAGTAAATGGTCGCTATGCCATGGTCAGCCTGTGTATCGGCGGTGGCCAGGGTATTGCGGCACTGTTTGAACGCGTTTGACCCGAACCGGACCTGGTTCGAGGTTGAACACCGGGGAGTAAAACGTGTTGTCTGCTCTTTTTGACCAGGGATGGTCTCTTTTTTCCCGGGTTGCATAACGATTTTGGATTGTCTGCACGTGGCTAGGACGTGTTGTCCCTTGGGGTCAGCAATGGCCCCTCTTTTTTCTACAGGCACGAACAAGTAGCTGCAGGCATGAATGAGGAATATAACGATGTACGATGGTCAGGCGGTAAGCCTTAAAACAATCAATGACGGTCTTGTTGAGCTGGTTCTGGATCTGCAGGGTGAGTCCGTCAACAAGATGAACGCCCTGACTCTGAATGAGCTGGATGAAGCGGTCAAGCTGCTGGCTAATGCCAGTGATATCAAGGGCCTGCTGATCACCAGCGCCAAGCCGGCATTCGTAGTTGGCGCTGACATTACTGAATTCATGGGCATCTTCTCCCTTCCGGATGCTGAACTGCACCAGCGCATCAGTCAGACACATGATCTGTTCTCGCAGCTGGAAGCACTGCCGTTCCCGACTGTGGCGGCTGTAAATGGTATGGCCCTGGGCGGCGGTTGCGAACTGGCGCTGAGTGCCGATTTCCGGGTACTGGCCAGCGACGCGCGCGTTGGCCTGCCGGAGGTGAACCTGGGTATCTGCCCGGGCTGGGGTGGCACCGTTCGTCTGAGTCGCCTGATCGACACGGCTACGGCGCTGCAGTGGATGCTGACCGGCAAGCCGCAGAAGGCCAAGGCTGCATTGGCGCTGGGTTTTGCGGATCGTGTCGTTGCTGAAACCGAGCTGCGCAACGAAGGTCTGGCTCTGCTGCAGGCCGCCGTGAGCGGTGAGGTGGATTATCATGCCAATCGTCAGCGCAAGCAGAAGGCAGTGGAGAACGGTGCTGAGCTGACCGCCATGGCTGAACAGATGGCCAAAAAGCTGGATCCGAATTATCCGGCGCCGCTGCAGATTCTGAAACTGGTCAGCACCCACGTGACCCTGCCGTTTGACGACGCCCTGAGGGCGGAAGTGGACGGTTTCGTCACCTTGGCCAAATCCGACGCCGCCAGGAGCCTGATCGGTCTGTTCATGAACGACCAGCTGCTGAAGAAGAAGGCCCGTAACTGGACCAAACAGGCTGCACCGGTCAACAAGAGCGCAGTGCTGGGTGCCGGTATCATGGGCGGCGGCGTTGCCTATCAGTCCGCGTCGACCGGTACACCTATCCTGATGAAGGATATTCACGACGAAGCACTGGAGCTGGGTATGAACACCGCCACCGGGCTGCTCAACAAGCAGATCGAAAAGGGACGTTTGGATGAAGCCGGCAAGCAGGCCGTGCTGGGCGCGATCACACCGACGCTGGACTACGATGCTTTCAGCGATGTCGACATTGTAGTTGAAGCCGTGGTCGAGAATCCGAGCGTGAAAGCGGCAGTACTGGCTGACGTGGAGAAAGCGGTTCCGGCCAATGCCGTACTGACCTCCAACACCTCCACCATCTCCATCGATCAGCTGGCCAAAAGTGTGTCTCGCCCGGAGCAGTTCTGCGGCATGCACTTCTTCAACCCGGTACACCTGATGCCGCTGGTGGAGGTCATTCGTGGCAGCCAGACCAGTGATGAAACCATTGCGAGGACAGTTGCCTATGCCGCCGCCATGGGCAAGACACCGATCGTGGTCAACGACTGCCCGGGCTTCCTGGTCAACCGCATCCTGTTCCCGTACTTCAACGCTTTCAACCGACTGCTGCTGGATGGCGTCGACTTCGAGCGCATCGACCGCGTGATGGAAGGCTTCGGCTGGCCAATGGGGCCGGCCTATCTGGCCGATGTGGTCGGTATCGACACTCTGGTGCACGCGGATCATGTGATGCAGGAAGGCTTCCCGGAGCGTATGGGGCACGACGGTGATGTGATTGCCGAGGCGCTGCTGGATGCCCAGCATCTGGGGCAGAAAAACGGCAAGGGGTTCTACGAGTACGGCAAGGACGAGAATGGCCGTCGCTTCAAGAAGGCGACCGCAACGGCACAGCAGTTGATCGACGAGCGCGTGAAGACAAAAGTCGAACTGACCGACCAGGAGATCATCGATCGCCTGATGATCCCGATGTGCCTGGAAGCCGCTCTGTGCCTGGAAGACGGCATTGTGGACACCCCGGCCGAAGCCGATATGGGCCTGATCCTGGGTCTGGGTTTCCCGCGTTTCCGTGGTGGTGCTCTGCGCTACATCGATACGCTGGGTCTGCAGGAGTTTGCCCGCCGTGCTGAAGCCAATCAGGCGCATGGCCCGCTGTACCAGCTGATTGAAGGTTTCAAGGCGCGTCTGGCTGAAGGTCGCACTTACTACTGATGACGCCAGGCTCCGGCTGGTGGACCCGGCCGGAGCGGCCATAAAACAAGAGGTTTCAGACCGGGTCTGAAACCGAGGAGCAGAAGAATGAGCGATTACAAACACCCTCTTACCGATGCCGAATTTGTCCTCAATGAGCTGGTCGGTTTCGATGAGCTTTGTGCCGAGAACGGCTTTGACGAAATCAACACTGAACTGGCATCTGTCATCCTGACCGAAGCCGGCAAGTTTGGTACTGGCGTGCTGTCACCGCTGAACGTGATCGGTGACACTCAGGGCGTCAAATTGACCGAAAAGGGCGTGGAAGAAACTGCAGGCTTCAAGGACGCTTACCAGCAGTTCGCCGAAGGCGGCTGGAACTCGCTGATCGCCGAAGAAGCTTATGATGGCCAGGGCCTGCCGAACGTGCTGGGTACCGCTGTCAACGAGATCTGGCAGTCTGCCAACATGGCGTTTGCGCTCTGCCCGCTGCTGACTCAGGGCGCGGTGGAAGCCATCGCCCACCATGGCAGCGACGAGCTGAAGCAGACTTACCTGCCGAAGATGGTATCCGGCGAATGGACCGGCACCATGAACCTGACCGAGCCGGATGCGGGTACTGACTTGGCGGCTGTTAAGACCCGTGCCGTACCCAACGGCAATCATTACCTGATTACCGGTCAGAAAATCTTTATCACCTGGGGTGACCACCAGATGACCGACAACACCATTCATCTGGTGCTGGCGCGTCTGCCTGATGCTCCGGCCGGTGTTAAGGGCATTTCCCTGTTCGTGGTGCCCAAGTTCCTGCTGGATGAAAACGGCAACCCGGGTGCGCGCAACGATGCTCACTGCGTGTCGGTTGAGCACAAGCTGGGTATCCACGGCAGCCCGACTTGCGTCATGAGCTACGGTGATAACGAAGGTGCTGTCGGTTACCTGGTAGGTGAGGCCCATAAAGGTCTGTCCTACATGTTTACCATGATGAACTGTGCCCGTCAGGCGGTAGGCGTTCAGGGGGTTGCCATTGCCGAGCGTTCCTACCAGCAGGCGCTGGAATATGCCAAGGATCGCCTGCAGGGCACCAGGAAGGATGGCAGCCGATTCTCCATCATCAAGTTCCCGGATGTGCGCCGCATGCTGATGCAGATGAAGGCGGGTACCGAAGCGATGCGAGCTCTGTCTTTCGTGGGTGGGGCTGCAGTTGACCGTGCTGCCCGTGCGTCCGACGAAGCTGTTCAGCGCAAGGAACAGGCACGACTGGAGTTACTGACGCCGATCGTTAAAGGCTGGATCACCGAGCTGGCGCAGGAACTGACCTACCTGGGTACTCAGGTGAACGGTGGTATGGGCTTCATCGAGGAAACCGGTTCTGCCCAGCACTACCGTGATGCTCGTATCCTGACCATCTACGAAGGCACTACCGGTATCCAGGCACTGGACCTGGTGGGCCGCAAGACCCTGATGAATAAGGGTGAAGCCCTGGCTGACCTGCTGACCGAGATCGAAGAGACCGTTGTCGCACTGGAAGGTGAAGCCGCTTTCGCTGAACAGGGCAAGGCGCTGCGTGAAGCGCTGGAAGCCGGTCAGGGGGCACGTGCCTGGCTGCTGGAAAATGCCGAAGCCGATCCGGCTGCAGCCGGCGCGGTCAGCGTACACTTCATGATGCTGTTCGGTTTCCTCTGTGGTGGCTGGCTGATGGGCAAGTCAGCCCTGCGTGCTCAGGCGCTGCTGGAGGCCGGTAATGGCGATCCCGAGTACCTCAAGGCCAAGCTGGTTACCGCCCAGTTCTTCTCTGAGCACCTGCTGCCGCGTACCAAGGCCAGCCTGGAAACCATCCGTAAGGGTAGTGCCAGCATCATGGCACTGAGTGAAGATCAGTTCTGATCCCGTCGAATCTGGCCGGGTGGGACAGAGTACCTGCCCAACCGCTTAATCCGAGCCTGCCGACATCTGCGCCCGGCAGGCTCAATAACAAGAAAGAGCATCCCGGGCGTGTTTGATAGCCCGAGATCTGAGTGAGGTAGAGCATGAAAGTACTTGTCGCCGTTAAGCGCGTCATCGACTACAACGTCAAGGTGCGCGTCAAGTCGGACAACACCGACGTGGATCTGGCCAACGTCAAAATGGCCCTGAACCCCTTCTGTGAAATCGCCGTGGAAGAGGCGGTACGACTGAAGGAAGCGGGTACCGCCTCGGAAGTGGTGGTCGTCTCCATCGGTCCCAAGGCTTGCCAGGAACAAATCCGTACCGCGCTGGCACTGGGCGCCGACCGTGGCATCCAGATCGAGACCGACGCCATGCCCGAATCTCTGGGTGTGGCCAAACTGCTGGCCAAGGTCGTGGCAGAAGAACAGCCGGGCCTGATTATTCTGGGCAAGCAGTCCATCGATGCCGACAACAACCAGACCGGCCAGATGCTGGGCGCACTGCTGGACATGCCGCAGGGTACCTTTGCCTCCGAGGTCAAGATTGCAGACGGCAAGGTCAACGTGACCCGTGAAGTGGACGGCGGCCTGCAGACCGTTGCCCTGAAGCTGCCGGCGATCGTCACCACCGACCTGCGTCTGAACGAGCCGCGCTATGCGTCGCTGCCGAACATCATGAAAGCCAAGAAAAAGCCGCTGGATGTGAAGACCCCGGCTGATCTGGGCGTCGAGCTGAAGGCTCACACCCGCGTGCTGAAAGTGACCCCGCCGGCCGAGCGCCAGGCGGGCATCCGCGTCAGCAGCGTGGACGAGCTGGTCGATAAACTGAAAAACGAAGCCAAAGTAATTTAAGGGGGTGATCTGATGGCTATTCTGGTAATTGCAGAACATGACAACAGCACCCTGAAGGGTGCCACACTGAACGCCGTCACGGCGGCTGCCCGGATCGGCGGTGAACTGCACCTGCTGGTGGCCGGCGAAGGCTGTGGCGCCGTGGCCGACGCCGCCGCTCAGGTGGCCGGTGTCAGCAAGGTACTGGTGGCGGATAACGCCGCTTACGGACATCAGCTGGCCGAGAACCTGTCCAAGCTTGTAGCTGAGCTGGGCAAGGACTACAGCCATGTGATCGCACCGGCGACCACCACCGGCAAGAACGTGATGCCGCGTGTGGCTGCCCTGCTGGATGTGGCGCAGCTGTCCGACATCACCGCCGTTGAATCGGAGAACACCTTCCAGCGTCCGATCTATGCCGGTAACGCCATCGCTACTGTCGAGTCGCTGGACCCGATCAAGGTGATCACCGTGCGCGGTACCGCATTCGACGCCGCCTCCGAAACCGGTGGCAGCGCCAGCGTGGAAGCGGTCACCGTGGTTCATGATGCGGGTACGTCTGCCTTTGTCGGTGAAGAGATGGCGCAGTCCGATCGTCCGGAACTGACCGCTGCTAAAGTCGTGGTCTCCGGTGGTCGCGGCATGGGCAACGGCGAAAACTTCGCCATTCTGGAAAAACTGGCCGACAAGCTGGGCGCGGCCGTGGGCGCATCCCGTGCCGCGGTCGATGCCGGCTTTGTGCCTAATGACATGCAGGTCGGCCAGACCGGTAAGATCGTGGCACCGGAACTGTACATCGCCGTGGGTATCTCCGGTGCCATCCAGCATCTGGCGGGCATGAAAGAATCCAAGATTATCGTGGCGATCAATAAGGACGAGGAAGCGCCGATCTTCCAGGTGGCCGATTACAGCCTGGTTGCCGACCTGTTCGAGGCGGTGCCGGAGCTGGAGTCCAAGCTCTAAGGCTGAGCGTCCGATAGATCCCCTGTGTGCCCTGTTCTTGTTCAGAGTTCAGGGCATTTTTTTCCCAATCTTTTACGACTGCCGAGCGCATCCTGAGGCGCTTGGAGGGGTACGTTATGCGTGAATCGATGGAATTCGATGTGGTTATCGTCGGGGCCGGCCCGGCGGGCCTGTCCACCGCCTGCCGCCTGATGCAGCAGGCACAGGGAAACGAACGGGAACTGACTGTCTGTGTGGTCGAGAAGGGTTCCGAGGTCGGAGCCCATATCCTCTCCGGTGCCGTTCTGGAAACGCGGGCGCTGGATGAACTCTTCCCCGACTGGAAAGAGCAGGGGGCGCCACTGAACACGCGGGTGACCGAAGATGAGGTCTACCTGCTCAAGGATGCCAAAAAGGGCACCAAGGTCCCCAACGCCTTCGTGCCCAAAACCATGCACAACCAGGGCAACTACATCATCAGCCTGGGTAATCTTTGCCGCTGGCTGGCGGAGCAGGCCGAAGCACTGGGAGTGGAAGTCTTCCCGGGGTTTGCCGCCGCAGAAGTGCTGTTCAATGAAGATGGCAGCGTCAAGGGCGTGGCCACCGGTGACATGGGCGTGACTGCCGAAGGCGAGCAGGGCCCCAACTACATGCCGGGCATGGAGTTGCATGCCAAGTACACAATTTTCTCCGAAGGCTGCCGTGGTCACCTCGGCAAGCAGCTGATCAGTAGATACAGCCTGTATAAGGATGTCGATACTCAGCATTACGGACTCGGCATCAAGGAACTCTGGGATATCCCGGCTGAACAGCACAAGCCTGGCCTGGTGGTACACGGTTCCGGCTGGCCGCTGGACAAGGACACCAGTGGCGGCTTCTTCCTGTACCACACCGACAACAACCAGGTCGTGGTTGGGCTGATCGTGGATCTGAACTATTCCAATCCGTACCTGAGCCCGTTCGATGAGTTCCAGCGCCTCAAGCACCATCCGGTACTCAAACGTCATCTGGAGGGCGGCAAGCGCGTGTCCTACGGTGCCCGTGCCATCGCCAAGGGCGGCTACAACTCGCTGCCGAAGATGACCTTCCCGGGTGGTCTGCTGATCGGTTGTGATGCCGGTACGCTGAACTTCAGCAAGATCAAGGGCACCCACACGGCGATGAAGTCGGGCATGCTGGCGGCCGAAGCGATCTTCGAGGCGCTGAGCAACGGTGACGAAGGCGGCCAGGATCTGGAGCGTTTCAACGAGCTGTATCAGAACTCCTGGCTGTACGATGAACTCTACCGCTCACGCAACTTCGGCCCGGCGATGCACAAGTTCGGCCAGCTGCTGGGCGGAGCCTTCAACTATATCGATCAGAACTGGTTCGGTGGTCGTATTCCGGTGACGCTGCACGATAATCACCCGGATCATGCCCAGATGGCGCCAGCGGATCACTACGAGCCAATCAAATATCCCAAGCCGGATGGTGTGCTCAGTTTCGACAAGCTGTCCTCGGTGTTCCTGTCCAATACCAATCACGAGGAAGACCAGCCCTGTCATCTGAAGCTGGCGGATTCCAGTATCCCGCTGAAGCAGAACCTGCAACTGTTTGCCGAACCGGCACAGCGCTACTGTCCGGCGGGCGTGTACGAGATCGTTGAGGACGAGGGCGGCAAGCGGTTCCAGATCAACGGTCAGAACTGCCTGCACTGCAAAACCTGCGACATCAAGGACCCTGCTCAGAATATCACCTGGGTTACCCCGGAAGGCATGGGCGGACCCAACTACCCGAACATGTAATTCCTCAGGGAGAGTGGCAGCTTCTGCTGCTCTCCGCGTTATGTGCCAGCTGGCCGCCGTCTTACCCAACTGTCTCACCCACAGTGCACTTACTCGGTCGAGCTGGTACGCCATCACCAGTCTTGCCGGCACACCCTCAACTCTTCCTTGACCCGCGCTCTGCCGTGGCAGGCGACATTACCGGGCAAAGGGGGTAAGTTTGACACCTTAATAAGAAAAACATCGCAACACAGAGAGCCGAGAGTCGTGCCCGTGACCCGCCGTATGGAAATTTTTCGCATTGTTATAAGTGTCCTGTTCAGCTTCTGCATCCTCGTGCTTGGCCGTAGCGCCAGTGCCCAGATATCTCAGGTTGAGGATCTGGGCTATGTGTCGGCCGACACCTGCAGCCAATGTCATGAGGATCAGGCACGGCACTGGTCCAAATCTGCCCACGCCTGGGCCATGAAGCCTGCTGATGAGTCAGCGGTATTGGGCAATTTCGACGATGCGCAGTTTGATGGCGGGGCTGTACAAGCGAGGTTCTTCAGGCGAGATGAGGGCTTTTGGGTGTCAATCGAGGGTGAAACTGGCGAGATCGAAGAGTTTTCCATCGCCTACACCTTTGGCTATTACCCACTGCAGCAATATCTGGTCAGGCTGTCTCGCGGTCGGCTGCAATCGCTCACCATTGCCTGGGACAGTCGACCACAAGAGGAGGGAGGTCAGCGCTGGTTTTCGCTCTACCCCGGCGAAAAGTTCGCGCCGGATGATGCCCTGCACTGGACGGGCCGATACCAGAACTGGAACGCCATGTGCGCAGACTGCCACTCCACTTATCTGAGCATGAATTACGATGCCGCCACCGACAGTTTCGCCACCACTTGGCAGGAACAGAATGTTGGCTGTCAGGGCTGTCATGGACCCGGACGCAAACATGTTGAATGGGCGCAGAGTGAACAGTCTGCAGCAAGTGGTAAAACTGAGGCTGGAGACATGGGGCTGACCGTCGACTTCAAGGGGATGGAGCCAAATAAAGTGGTGGAAACCTGTGCCTACTGCCATAGCCGACGCCAGAGTCTGAAAGATGGCCAGCATGCGCATGAGGCTTATCTCGACAAGGCCATGCCCTCGACGCTGGGAGCTGGACTCTATCACCCCGATGGCCAGATCGAGGGTGAGGTCTATGTGTATGGCTCCTTTATCCAGAGTGCCATGTACAAGGCCGGTGTGACCTGCCTCGACTGCCATGACCCGCACACAACTGAGGTGGTCGCGCAGGGTAATACCCTCTGCACCCGCTGCCACAATGAGGCCCCTCCGCCGAGATTCCCGCAGATTCTGGCGATGAACTACGATTCGCCCGAGCATCACAAGCACCCACAGGGCTCTTCCGGCGCGCAGTGTGTGAATTGCCACATGCCCGAGACAACCTTCATGGTGGTGGATCCGCGGCGCGATCACAGCCTGCGTATTCCCCGTCCTGACTTGACCCTGACGACCGGCAGTCCCAATGCGTGCAATGCTTGCCACGATGATCGTTCGGCCGAATGGGCCAGCACCGCCATTGAACAGTGGCATCCGTCTTCCGAGCGGTCGCCACATTTTGCATCTGCACTCAATGCCTTTCGCAACGGGGAAGATGATGCCATTGTCCGGCTTGCGCGTCTGATCAGAGACAGCACGGCCCCTGCTATCGCCAGGGCAACGGCTGCGGAGAACCTGGGGCCCTTTGGTTACCAGGCCTTCCCTGTACTGCGTGCGGGCCTGCTGGCAGATGAACCACTGGTGCAGGCCTATGCCGCCGGTGCCTTTGCGCAACAGGCGGCTGGCGATAATCTTGCGTTGCTCATCGATCTGCTATCGCCCGATCACCCCCGTGCTGTAAGGGATCAGACATTGAAGTCGCTGGCTGGAGTCCCCCTGAATCAGTTTCCGGAGCCTGTGAGAGACCGCGTTGCCCAGCTACGGGCAGACTATGAAAAGCGTCTCGCCGAGCTGGCAACCCTTCCAGGCAGCCGATTCAACCTTGCCGCCTACCTGCATCGAGACGGCCAGCATGACAGGGCCATTGAGCAATATCAGGCGGCACTTGAGCTTGATCCTGTGTTTAGCCCGGCCAGGATCAACCTTGCCAAGCTGGCCAGCGAGCGGGGCAGTGCAGAATTGGCGGTTGCCACGCTGACAACCGGGGCCGATATGGACCGGATCCCGAATTCAGATCGTGCCTACCTGGCCTACCTGCTGGCATTGGTATTGGTGGAGTCCGGCCAAAACGAACAGGCCTTGCCCCGTTTTGAGCAGGCGACCCGGCTCAACCCCGAAAATACCCGTGCGGCCTACAACCAGGGGCTGGTGTTGGCTCGCATGAAACAGTGGGAGCGTGCTGGCGAGGTGCTGCAACAGGCCCTGTCACGCGCGCCTGACGATTTCGACCTGCTGAATGCTCAGGTGTTCGTATTGTTTGAGCAAGGCCGCCTGGACGAGGCCCTCGGATTTGCCAGAACCCTGCAGTCAGCGCACCCCGAGGATGCGCGGGTCGAAAATCTGGTGCGTGAACTGGAGCGGCGTCTTAACAACGGAAGGCCTTAACCACGCGGGCTGCGCCTTGGCAAGGCAAGGCGGCGCAAGGCCCTGATCAACCTGTGCCGGGCTCGCGTCGGATTAGGCGAGGGACTGTAATAATGCGACATGCCTTCCAGCAGCTCGTTTCGGTCCGAGGGGGGCAATGGCGCATGACGGATCGACGTGCTGTCATAGCGGGCACGGATGAGCCCGTAGGTAGCCGTCAGCTCCGGCGGCTTTCGATCAAGCGCTCGAATGGCGCGATTGCGTGTTTCGATGCGGGAGTCGTGCCAGCGCCGGCGCAGGCCGTTGCCGCAGGACTTGATCCCTGCCTTAAGAACACCAGAGTAGTGCCAGAGTGGCCAAGGCAGCAGGACCAGCACCAGCACCAGGACCAGCCCCGTCCAGCCGCCGGGGAACTTTCGATCAACCCGGTCGATCAGTCGTTGCCCCGTCATAACAAGCTGCTTGCCCAATGGCATCTTCGTCACCCGCACAGGGATCTCCCGCCCCGGCAAGAGGGCTCGCTTTACTTTGTTCTCATCGATATCCCACCAGACCAGTTCAAGGGCGGGCAGGCTGAGGGTGCCGGCTGCTTCCGGCAGGTATCGGATGCGTTCGATGCGTTCGCCCCCAAGGCTGAGCCCCTGCGAATCGTTCAGCGTACTGACTTCGGCGGGCAGCCGAGTGCCTGCCAGCGACGACGTTGAGACCTCCTCAGGTCCGGGAATGGATAACGCCAGCGCATCCTGGGCTGTTACACGGATTTCTCTGATCAAGGGTTGGCCGGCCTGAACGGACGCTGTGTCAGGCAATAGACGCTGACTCAGCCGAACATCTCCTGCCAGCAGCCGGACATTAGCGTCTGCGGCGGCGGGCAACGGCTTTACTGCAAAGGAACGCGCAGGTACGTGGGTGGTCACGGGCTCGTCCGATTGTCCCACTGGCACCTTGAGCGGGAGCGAGGGGAGCGTGGTGACGCCTGACTCGAGAGGCGTCAGTCGATACCGGTAGGTGACACCGAAGTAGCGTTTGCCGTCGATATCGCGCTGGATCGGTCGACCCTGGCTGCCCTCGAAGGTGACCAGAGTTCCTGGAACTTCGTAGGTGGCGAAATCGGGTGTACCGGTCAGCCAGGTATCGGTGAGCACATCGATCTCGTAATGCACTGTCTGTCCGGCCCGAATGCCGGTTGCCGGCTGCAGGCGGCTGTCGATTCGCACCTCCTGTGCGAGCGCCGGCGTGATCGTCAGCGTGATCAGCAGAGCGGCGCTTTTAATCTTCATCGCGCAGCCTCTGAGCCGAGTTCTGTTCGAGTGCAAATTTTCGCCGCAGAAATTCAGTGGCGGAGGTACTCAGGTTTTGCAGCCAGATTTCGTCCGACAGTAAACCCTGAGCCTGAATTTCGATCGCCTTACCCTTGCTGGCCTGAGGGTCGAAACGCACGTCATCGGCCTCCATGTCGGGTGCCTGTTGTCGATCCTGGTCAAGATCCTGTGACAGTCGTGTCACCAGTGCCCGGTTGGCCGTTGCTGCTGGCCATTGGGGGCGTTTCTCAAGCGCGCTCTGATAGGCAGTTATGGCCTTGTGCAGTTCCAGTTGCCGGGCGTAGCTGTTGCCCAGATAAAACCAGGCCTCTGCCGTGTCGAGCTGGCGGAAGCTCTCGATCGCCTGCTCGAAATCTGCGGCGCGGTATGCGGCCAAACCACGCAGATAGGGGGCCTGGAACAGTCTGGCCGCCTCGGCATACTGGCCTGACTCGAACGCGAGCCGTCCCTGCTGGTCCGGGGTCAGGAAGGCGTCTGCCAGAGGGCCTGCCTGAGCGGGGGGCGGTGCCAGTACCAGCAGTGTCAGGGGAAGCAGGCACCATTGCACTCGCCATCCCTTGCGGATAGAAAACAAGCCCAGCAAAAGCGCAGGCCAGACTAGCCAATAGCCGAGATCACGCCATTTCAGTGTTTCATCCAGGGGCTGATGACGGGTGAAATGGGACTGGATGCGGTCTTCCAGCCAGCGCACATCCTGTTCGCGGCCTGTTATTGCCCGGGCGTCGGCCGAAAGCCTGTCCAGTATCGGCGTTGAGGCCTGTTCCACAAGGCTGTCGGCGGGTGCCAGAACCAACAGCTCCAGTTGTGCTGCGGGCAGTGCCTGGCCCTGATCCAGCTGAGAGGCGGCCAGGTTGTCCGTGACCAGTATCAGGCTCAGTGGCGTTGTGGCGTCGGGACGAGTGTGCATCGCCAGGGTCAGTGCCTCGCCGAGATTGCGCCCCATGCCAGGAATCATGCCGGCCTGCAACGAGTTCAAATAGAGCGAAAGCAGCGACCGGTCACGGCTATTGGGCAGGATGAGGTGGGCGCTCTTGCCATAGCCGATCAGGCCAATATGCCAGCCAGGGTGGCGTTGAGCCAGTTCTGAAATTCTGTCCTGGGCGAGCGCCAGAGTATGGTTGCCAGCCATGGAATTGGACAGATCAATGATGAGGGTGACGCGCGTCTGTTCGTCGACGAAGGGCGGCAGCACCCTGTTCCAGGTGGGCCCTGCAACGGCTATTCCACCCAGTACCAGCAACAGGCCGAAGCCATGGATCGGGAGAAATCGATGGTGGCGCTTTGAGTCCAGTGACAAATGTGCCAGCAGGTGCGGTGCAATGATCTGCCTGAGAGCATCCTGTCGCCGGCGCCGCCTGTGCCAGATGAATACAAGTACCAGTCCTGCCAGTGAGAACAGCAAACCCCAGGGACGGAGGAAATGGAACTGCGTTAACACCTCGCTCATGATTCTGCCTCCGCATGTTCCGTTGCGTGGCAGGTGACCGCAGGCCGGGGCAGCAGGGCTGTTATAAGCAGTTGAACCAGCACCATGCCCAGTGCCAGCGATACCGGTATCCAGAACAGCTCGCGCCGTGGACGCACTGCCAGCACCGCTGCGTTTTGAGGAGTTATGGTATCAATGGCGCTGTAGACCTGCTCAAGTGCCAGTAGGTCGGACGCAAGGAAGGCGTCGCCACCGGTCCGGTGCGCAATCTGCTCCAGTACGTCGGTATCGACGGCATTGCGGTCGGCGGTATCCGAGCGACCGAAGGCGATGGTGTGGATCTTCAGCTTCTTGTCCCGGGCAATGCGAGCCGCCTGAAGTGGGTCGAGTCGGCTGCGGTTATCCTTGCCATCGGTCAGCAGGATCAGCACCTTGTCGGCTTGCTCGCTGCTGGCCAACAGTTTCAGGGTCACACCGATTGCATCGCCCAGAGCCGTGTTGGCACCCGCCATGCCGCTTTCCGTCATGGTCAGTATCTGCTGCAGGGTGTCATGTTCGGCACTCGGAGGCGCCAGCGGAAACGCCTGGTCGCCGAAACCGACCAGACCGATACGGTCATCAGGGCGTTGTGTGATGAACTGGCTGGCCGCCTGTTTCACCGCCCGGAGGCGTTCAATCTGTGGGCCATTGGCTAGACCTACGTCCTGTTCGGCCATGGACTGAGACAGGTCGATCGCCAGCACGATGTCCCGTTTCGGCTGCACCCGCGTCATAGGCGGTTCGAGCAGGACAGGGCGTGCCGCTGCGGCCAGCAGTATCAGCCACAGCAGCCAGCGTCCGGCCAGTGCCAGCATGCCAAGCCCAACGGTGCCTTGGCCGGGTGCGTCCTGCACCCGGTCGCGAAAGGCTGTGGTGAAGGGGACCCGGAGCCTGCGCCGCTGTTCCCGGAAGGCAGGCAGCCAGTGGTAGGTCAGCAGGGGCAGCGGCAACAGCAGCCAGACCCAAACGTAGTCAAACTGGATCATGATGGGTCTCCAGCCAGTGGCGGCATGCGGCAATCAGGCCGGCCAGGTCCATCCCTTGCACGCTTCGGTCATCGGCATAGGCCAGCCGAACCAGCGCCTGTGCAAAGTCTGATGGCAGCGGCGTGCGGGCCATGCTGGCCAACTGGTGCTGCCAGGCGTCCCCACTCATACCGGCAATGCCCGGCGTATTCGGGCCGAGACGGGCCCGCGCGGCCTGCTTCAGTATGCCGGGAATTTCTCGCAGCGGGCCGGGATCATCCGGTGTCTGCTGCCAGAGCATTGATACCCGATCGAGCTGGGCCAGTGCAGCCCGCCGATAGGCATTGGCGCGCCGCCGACGTTGCCAGGTGACCAGCGCGATGCCGGTGAGGGTAAGCAGGCAGGCCAGCAACAGCCACCAGCCCCAGGTCTGCGGCCAGAGGGGCGGCAGGGGTGGAATTGGCAGCTCCTGCAACTGGTTCAGCTCAAGGCTCAGGTTCATCGTCGGGTGCTCCCAGGCAGCCCCAGCGCCTGACGCAACTGAGGAACGACGGGCATGCCCGTACTGATTTTCAGGTGGGGCAGCCGGCTACGCCTGAGATGGTCGTCAACGCTGCGGAAACGATCCTGAAGAAACGCGCTGAGACGCTGTCGGGTACCTCGATGAGCCAGTTCCAGGGTGATTTCTGCCTGGTCCTCGACGACGGTCACCACTCCCTGTTCAGGCAGGTTGATGGCCAGCGGATCATAGATCTGAGCGGCCAGTACATCGTTGTGACGGGACAGCTGTTGCAGCAGGCCGAGAGTTCGCTCGGTCAGTCCGGCAAAATCACTGACGATACAAACGGTTTGATCATGGCGGGCATCGGCCAGGGTGCGTGACAGTACCCTGTCGAGCTGACCGGGATCGCGCGGAGCCTGATTGTCGACGTGCAGCGCCTGGTTGTGACGGGCGATGCGGCTGAGCAGATCTGTCACGCGCCGCCGGCTGCGAAGAGGCGTGACAATGTCGAGGTCCTGGTCGTTGAAAATGATACCGCCGACCCGATCGCCGGCATGGAAGGCGATCCAGGCGGTTAGGGCGGCCACTTCCGCTGCGGCGGTGGCCTTCAGCAGCAGACGCGAGCCAAACAGCATATCCATGCGCTGGTCACAGAGAATCAACGTGGGGCGGTCGCGCTCCTCGGTAAAGCTGCGCACCAGAGGTGTACCGGTACGCTGTGTCGCGCGCCAGTCAAGGTGACGGATATCGTCGCCGCGGGCATAGCGGCGCAATTCATCGAAGTCGAGACCGCGTCCGCGCATGCGCGAGCCCTGTCGACCCGCCAGCAGGCTGCGGCTGCGCTGGCGGCCGTGAAAGTCCGGCAGGCGGCCATCGGCCTCCAGCCGCAGCAGGCGCTCGGTGGTGGCGAAAACCTCGTGGCGTCGATCGTCTTCTGCTTGGCTCATGGAACTGGCCTCAGGCGGGTATCGCAACCCGGTCCAGCAGGCGGGTAATGACAGCGTCCTCTGTTATGCCGTCGGCGATGGCATCGTAACTGAGCATCAGGCGATGGCGCAGTACCGGCAGCGCAACAGCACGTACGTTATCGGGTGTGACATGGCTTTGCTGGTACAGCCAGGCATGGGCACGTGCAGCGCGGTCCAGCGCGATACAGCCGCGTGGACTGGCGCCGGTAGAGATCCAGCTGCTCAGTTTTTCATCCGTTGCAAAATTCGGGCGCGTGGCTTGCACCAGGCTGACAATATATTCGTCCACCTTGGGGGACACGAACAGCCGATGGATCTCTTGGCGCGCGCCCAGCAACGAGGCCGGCTCCAGGCCGTCGGCAGCGATCTCCGTTGCGGGAACGGGGTTCTGTTCCGAACGGACCAGACGCAACATTCCGCACTCGTCTTCATGGCTGGGGTAGTCCAGCACCAGCTTCATCAGGAAACGGTCCATCTGCGCTTCCGGCAGCGGATAGGTGCCTTCCTGCTCGATCGGATTCTGGGTCGCCAGCACCATGAACGGCTCAGGCATCCGGTGGGTGTGGCCGGACACGGTTATCTGCCGTTCCTCCATCACCTCAAGCAGCGCGGACTGAACCTTGGCGGGCGCGCGGTTGATCTCGTCGGCCAGAATCAGATTGCCGAAAAGGGGGCCGGGTTCAAACTGCAGTGACTGTACGCCCTCAGCGTAATGCAGTACTTCCGAACCGGTCAGGTCGGACGGCAACAGGTCTGGCGTGAACTGAATACGGCTCATATCGGCGTTGAGGTGCCGGGCCAGGCACTTGACGGTGCGGGTTTTGGCCAGGCCGGGCAGGCTTTCGATCAGTACATGGCCGTTTGCCAGCAGTGCCAGTACCAGTTGTTCTATCAGCTGGCGTTGACCGAGGATTTCGGACTCCAGCTGATTGATCAGCGAGAGAAAGGCGCTGTGGGTCGTCATAAGCGTCCTCACGAAGGAAGCCGGGAAGGGGAAACACCGGCCCCAGGAGACTGGAGCCGGGTCAGTTTTTCCCGCCGTTTACTGACCGGCCTTGATGAACTGCTCCATCATCTGGTCAATGGTGAACGTAGCCGGTCGCTGACGCGGCGGGTAGTCCTTGAAGGTACTGAGGAAGCCCTTCATCTTGATCAGCGTTGCCATGCCACGGGCTTGTATCTTGCGATCCCACCACACCTGATAGGAGTTGGAGTCGGTGTCGGCGCGCTCGAACGGATCCTGGCGCAGGTTGAACACCTTGGGCACGCGCAGTTTCACGAAGGGTTCTGCCCAGACATCAAACCGGTGTGCACGTTGCTCGGCAAAGACGAGCTTCCAGTCGCCATCACGCAGCGCCAGAATTTCACCGCCGTCGCTGGCATAGACAAAGTCCTTGCGCGGGCTTTGCTCGGTTGTACCGGTAAGGTAGGGCAGGAAGTTATAGCCATCCAGGTGCACGTTGAACAACTTGCCGTTGGCTTCATGGCCGTCTAGCAGCTTCTGCTTGATATTCGGTACGCCGGCGGCGGCCATCAGGGTCGGCACCCAGTCCTGATGCGACATGATGTCGTTGGAGATGCTGTTGGCTTGGATTTTGCCGGGCCAGCGCACGACAGCCGGTACACGGAAGCTGCCTTCCCAGTTGGTGTTCTTTTCGCCACGGAACGGGGTAATACCGGCGTCTGGCCAGTGGTTGTAGTGCACGCCGTTGTCCGTGGTGTAGATCACGATGGTGTTGTCGGCGACACTCAGATTATCCAGCTTGGCCAGTAGCTGGCCCACCTGACCGTCATGTTCGACCATACCGTCGTTGTAGAAGCCCTGGCCTGACAGGCCGCGGGTTTCATCCTTGATATGGGTGTAATAGTGCATGCGGGTGGAGTTGAACCAGACAAAGAACGGCTGTTCCTTGTTGTGAGCCTTTTCCATGAAGTTCAGCGATGCCTGCAGGAATTCCTCGTCGATGGTTTCCATGCGTTTGGTGTTCAGCGGTCCCAGGTCTTCAACCTTGCCATCGGCGGTAGAGTGAATCACCCCGCGCGGTGTAATCAGGGCCTGAAGTTTGGGGTCTTGAGGCCAGGCGTCATCTTCCGGGGCTTCCTCGGCGTTGAGGTGGTACAGGTTACCGAAGAACTCGTCAAAGCCGTGGTTGGTGGGCAGGAATTCGTCGCGGTCGCCCAGGTGATTCTTGCCGAACTGGCCGGTGGCGTAGCCAAGGGGCTTGAGCAGTTCTGCCAGGGTAGGATCTTCCGGCTGGATGCCCAGCGGGGCGCCGGGAATGCCGACCTTGGTCAGGCCTGTACGGATCGGGTGCTGGCCGGTGATAAAGGCGGAACGACCGGCGGTGCAGCTCTGTTCGCCGTAGTAGTCGGTGAACATCATGCCTTCATTGGCAATGCGGTCGATATTGGGTGTCTGGTACCCCATCATGCCGTGGCTGTATTTGCTGATATTGGTAATACCGATATCATCGCCCATGATGACGAGGATGTTGGGGCGCTCTGCAGCCGAGACGCCAAGGGGAAGACAGATCAGGGTTAACCCCAGGAGCATGCGCTTGGCACGCCCGAACAGGTTTCCGGTAATCATTTTGTGCTCCTGTCGCAGACAAGCGTCGCTGTTATTTGGATTTATGTACAACGCTTTGCATGGCAGTCTACGTCAGGAGTTGAGCGCAACACTGTAACCAGAGTAACAATTCAGGATGAACGATGTACTTGAAACCCTGGCGGGGTGTCGCCTGTTGTCAGGTCTGCCGCAGGAAGGGCTGGAGCAGGCGGCGCGCATGGCCAGAGTACTGACCTTTGCCGAAGGGCAAACCATCTACACCAAGGGCCGTTCGGCTAAAACGCTGGCCGTGATTGCATCGGGTGCAGTCAGAATCAACGCCATTAACCCAGCCGGCAAGGAACTCACACTGACCATTTGCGGACCGGGCAACTGGTTCGGTGATGCGGTGTTCTGTGCTGACACAACACGTGCCTATGGTGCTGTTGCGCACGAGCCGACACGGCTGCTTGAGTTTTCTTCGGAAGAGATCAACGCGCTGTTTGAGGCCTATCCACAGGGCTATGCCTGCATTGTCAGGGAGTTGGGACAGCGCCTGAGAGCGGCTTTCACGGTGATCGAAGATGATGCGCTACGGGGGATTCCGGCCCGTCTGGCCCGACGCTTGCTGTTTATTGCGGCCTTCCAGTATGGGCGCACGGATCAGCCGGTCTCCCTGCGTCTGACGCAGGAGCAGCTGGGCAATATGCTGGGCATTACCCGCCAGGCGGCCAACCGCGCCATGCAGCCCCTGGTGGAAGAAGGGCTGCTGGAATATCGCTATGGCCAGGTCTATCTGAAGAACCCTGTCGGACTGGAAGCCTTTATTGAGCGTGGTGACTGATTGCATGTAAAAACCTTCAATATCTTCCTTTAGCCATGAGCTATATGGCATAAGTGTATTGGTAACAATGCTTAATACACCGCAAAGCTGACCCTGACAGGGGGGCAAGGCTTCTATACCTACAAGCTCCATCAACCGCAGGGATTCAATTATGAATCTGGATAAAGCAAAAAAGCGTATCGCAAAACACGTAAAGAAGGGGTTTAAAGGTTATCCGGAAGTATCGCTTTCATACTTTGGGAAATCGCCAGATTTGGCGACAGAAGTTGTTGTCACGTACATCGAAGCGGAAGGTAGTGAGCCACAAGAGCAGCGATTTGTTAGTGAGACTGGTGTGCTCGAAGATGAAAGGATTCAGTCGGTGTTGATTAAGATAATTGAACGATCAGGGGCTGCATCGGTTACAGAAAAAAGCGGCGTTTCAATTATCTAGTTTTTGGAGAAAACATTATCACGCCAAGGCGCCTTGCTCCTGTCCTGAAATACACCGAGTGTAGGGAGTTGGCCATTACACGAAAACCGCTCCACCACAGAAATCGGGCCGTACACAGAGGTCTGTGCCGGCGCGATTCCATTTTGATGCATAACAGGTTTCAGACCCTTTCAATCAGGTCGGAGGTCAGCTCTTCCAGGCGGGTTACGCCCATCAGGGCCATGGCGGTTCTGATCTCCTTCTGGAACGTGTTCAACAGATCATTCACGCCCTGCTCACTGGCAGCGGCCAGTGCATAGATCCAGGGGCGGCCAATCAGGACGCCGTTTGCTCCCAGCGCCATAGCCTTGACCACATCAATACCACTGCGAATGCCGCTGTCGAGGTAGATCTCACACTCTCCACCCACTGCCTGAGCGATGGCCGGCAGCTTGACGATACTGGACGCCACCGAGTCGAGCTGACGGGCGCCATGGTTGGATACGACGATACCGTCGGCACCGGCCCTGACCGCCGCTTGGGCATCCTCAACCTCCATGACACCCTTGATCAGCAGCTTCCCGGGCCAGATCGATCTGAGCCAGGCGATATCCTCCCAGGTAACGCTGGCATCGAACTGGCTTTCGATAAATGCCTTGTACACGTTCAGATCGTCCGGGTCGGGGACCACATCACTCAGGTTACCGATGGTATGTGGCTTGCCCTTGATGCCCACATCCAGAATCCAGCTCGGGCTGCAGGCCAGTTGGGCAGCCTTGGACAGCTTGCTGCACAGGTTGGTACCGATCATGCCGTTGCGGTAGTCGCGCAGGCGCATGCCGGGGACGGCCAGATCGACGGTGAAGACCAGCGTGGTGACACCGGCGGCTTCGGCACGTTTGAGCAGCGACTTGACGACCTCACGGTCACGCAGCATATAGAGCTGGAACCAGATCGGTTGCCCAGTCGTGGCCGTGATCTCCTCTATCGAGCAGATCCCGAGTGTGGAACAGGTAAAGGGGACGCCCTGGGCCTGAGCGGCACGTGCACCCTGGGTTTCACCCCGACGGGCATACATGCCGGCCATGCCTACAGGGGCCAGCGCCAGCGGTATGGCTGCATCAAAACCGGCCAGCGTGGTTGAGGTATCGATACTATCGACGTTGCGCATCACCCGCTGCTTCAGGCGATAACGGTCGAAATCGTTGACGTTGGCCGCCAGTGTGGTTTCGGCGTTGGCACCTCCATCCAGGTAGTCGAACAGGAAGCGGGGCACTTTGCGTCTGGCCAGGCGTCGATAATCATCTACGGTGACCGGATTGACGTTGAAAATACTCATGTTGTTCGTCCTGACTTTGGCCTAGTTACAGCAATCCAGGGGGGCGCCCTGCTGGATGAAGTTGGCGATGTTCATGCATACCCGTTTGGCCATGTCGGCACGGCATTCCTGGGTGGCACTGCCGATATGCGCCAGCAGCGTGACGTTATCGAAATCCATCAGCTCCGGGTTGACGTTGGGCTCGAACTCATAGACATCCAGGCCCGCTGCGCCGAGCTTGCCTGCCTTGAGCGCGTCGATCAGCGCCGCTTCATCCACCAGAGGGCCTCGGCCCGCGTTGATCAATACGGCGCCCGGCTTCATCTTGTTGAAGGCGTCGGCATCGATAATGTGATGGGTATTGGGATTAAGGTCGCAGTTGAGCGAGATAATGTCCGCCTCGGCCAGCAGTTCATCGCGGCTGTCACAGAAGCGAGCCCCCAGGGCTTCTTCCACTTCCGCCTTGCGACCACGATTGGAGTAGAGGATCTCCATACCGAATCCCTTGGCACGACGCGCAACCGCCTCGCCAATGGCGCCCATGCCGATGATACCCAAAGTCTTGCCATGCACGCGGATGCCCAGCTGGCCCATTCCGGATGCCCAGTCGTCGTTGCGCAGGTAACGCTCACTGGAACTTAGCTTGCGGCAGGTCGCCATCAGCAGTGCCATGGTCAGGTCGGCGGTATCTTCGGTCACCACGGGGGTGTTGCTGACCGCGATGCCTCGTTCACGTGCTGCGGGCAGGTCGACGTGATCAAGACCAATACCGATGTTGGCGATCAGGCCGACCGACTCGGGCAGACGTGCCAGGGCCTCGCCCCGGATGGGGTCCAGAGGCGTGGAGACGACAATATTGGCTGCCGGGAGCGACGCTGCGTTGAGGTCGATGATCTGAACTTCGCCAAACTGAGCCAGGGCATCCAGCATGGCTTGGGGCAGGGGACGCGTAACTAAAATGACGGGTTTACTCATTGTTCTCATCCTGTTTCTTATTGATTTTCGAAAGCCTGTAAAGATTTGTCCCGTGCCTATGCCTGGAGTGACAGGAGCGCGATCAGAGCAAGGGTCACCAGCACCGGAATCACGACAGTGATGATGCCGATATCCTTGTATGCCTGTTTATGGGTGAGGCCGGTGATCGTTAGCGTTGCGACGACGGTGCCGCTATGGGGCAGGGAGTCGAGGCCGCCGCTGGCCATCGTTGTGATACGGTGCAGGGTCTCAGCATCCAGCCCCATGTTGACGTACGCCGGTGCCATGGTTTGCATGAAGATCTGAAGCCCCCCTGATGCGGAACCGGTAATCGCCGAAACCAGGCTGACGGACATAAAAGCTGAAATGAGCGGTGGCAGCTCTGAGTTCAGCATCAATGATGTGAACTGCATGAAGCCGCTGGTGTGCGTGACAATACCGCCAAACCCGATGACTGCGGCGGTATTGATCAAGGGCATGATCGAGTCCTGGGTGCCATGCCCCATGATATGCAGGGGAGAGCGGCGCACATGAGAAAAAAGCACCACCGCAAGAAGGGAGCCGGCCATCAAGGCGATGCTGGGCCAGATAATGGGCTGGGCATTGGCAAACTCCAGTACCGAACGAAATGCAGAGCCTTCATCCAGGGTACTGATATCCATAGTCATATTGATCACGCGAGGTAGCAGGATGCATCCAATGACAACCACCAGTGGCAGTGTGGAGATCAACCAGTGGGGGTATTCGCTTTCCTCCAGTGTTGAAATGCGGTCCGCAGGTCCAGGAACAAAGCCTTCGCGGTTGATAATTGCCTGCTTGCGTTCACGTTCCAGGTACCACATGCCCAGCAGAAGCATGGCAAGGCCACCGGCAATGCCGATCCAGAAACCGGCGAACAGGTCGGTGCTCAGAGCGACGGATGCAATGACATTGTGTATTGAGGGCGTACCCGGAAGTGCTGTAAGCGTGAAGGTACCGGCACCCAGTGCAAGGGCACCACAGAAAAGCCGTTTGGGAATGTCTGCTTCCTGCAGCAGTTTCAACCCCAGGGGGTAGATGGCGAACACCACCACGAAGACCACAACACCGCCATAGGTCAGCAGGGCACAGGCCAGGGTCGTGATCCAGAGCGCCCGGTGAGCCCCCAGACGTCTTATCAGGGCCATGGCGATACTGGCAGCCGCATGGCTTTCGCCCATGAGTCGGCCAAAGATGGAACCCGCGGCAAACAGCAGAAAGAATTTGCCGGCAAAAGTGAAAGCCCCCAGGGGGCCGAAGGCATAGTACTCCGACAGGCTGGGAGCCAGTGGCAGACCGTTGGTCAGCACGACCAGTAGAGAGCAGATCAGCGAAGACAGGATGATATTCACCCCGCGCAGCGCCAACCAGATCAGCAGCACGACGCCGCCGATGAGTCCGGCATATTCCATGTCTTATTATTCTCCGTAGAGCATGGTTTTATTTGGGTGTAGCTTGTCCGAGCAGGCACTCGCGTGAGGGCTGAAGTGCTGGCCAGAGGAGTTTCATATCGTTGTGAAATTGCTGCTGTTGGCAGGTTTCCGGATGACAAAGCGGGTGCCGGCAGGATCCGGCACCCGTGAAGGCCGGATCAGGCCAGCTCGGCCCGGATCCGTTTCTTGTCGATCTTGCCAACGCTGGTCTTGGGAATGTCGCTGACCAGCTTGACCTCTCTGGGGATGGCCCACTTGTTGATCGTGCCGTCAACGACATACTGCTGCAGGTGTTCGGCAATACTGTTGGCGTCCAGATCTTCAACCTTTGGAATTACCAGAGCGCAGGGGCGCTCGCCCCAGCGATCATCGGGGACACCCACGACGGTCACGGCTTCGACCTCCGGGTGCTGGCTGATCAGGCGTTCAAGCTCCAGCGAAGAGATCCACTCACCACCGGTTTTGATGACGTCCTTGATGCGATCCTTGATCTCGACACAGCCGTTCGGGTGGATGCAGGCGATGTCACCGGTGTGCAGCCAGCCGCCGGTCCAGAGTTCGTCCCCTTTTTCCGGTTCATAGAGGTAGCTCTGGGTCAGCCAGGGTGAGCGGGTGACCAGTTCTCCGGTGCTCTGACCATCGTGAGGCAGAGCTTCACCGTCGGGGCTCCAGATCTGGATGTCGACCAGGTCACTGGGCAGACCGGCCTTGGTGCGCCACTGGATCTGTTCACTTTGTGGCAGTTCGTACTCTTGCTGGCCCATGCGGGTGATTGACAGCAGCGGACAGGTTTCCGACATGCCATAGGCGCTGTAGCAGGCAATACCGCGGTCTGCGGAGGCCTTTGCCAGTCCGGGAGTCAAGGCGCTGCCGCCAATGATGACGGTCCAGCCGTTGAAATCAGTATCCGGCGCTTCGCCGGACTGGAGGACCATCTGCAGGATAGTGGGCACGCAATGCGAGAAGGTGACACCCTCTTCGCGAATCAGGCGGGTGAGCTCATCGGGCACGTAGCGCCCCGGGTAGACCTGCTTGACGCCCATCATGGTGGCGGCGTAGGGAATGCCCCAGGCATGTACATGGAACATAGGTGTGATCGGCATGTAGACGCCATCGTGGTTCAGCAGGGCACCTTCACTGTTTCGGGACTGCAGCATGTTGACCATGTTCAGGGTGTGCAGCACCAATTGTCGATGCGAGAAGTACACGCCCTTGGGGTTGCCGGTCGTACCGGTGGTGTAGAAGGCAGTAGCGACGGAGTTTTCGTCGAAATCGGGGAAGTCGTAGTGGGTATCTGCCTGGGCCAACAGGGACTCATACTCTCCCAGTGATGGGAATTCAGAGGTAACGGCGCGGGACTCTTCGGTCAGTTGAATATAGCCCTTGACCGTTTGCAGCTCGTCCTTGATGCCATCGATGACCGACACGAAGTCGTCGTGAACCAGTACCAGATCATCCTGGGCATGGTTCATGGTGTAAAGGATCTGCCCCGCAGAGAGTCGAATATTGACGGTATGGAGTACCGCACCAATCATCGGTACGGCAAAAAAACACTCCAGGTAGCGATGGCTGTCCCAGTCCAGCACAGCAACAGTGTCACCCGGGCCAACGCCGGCAGATTTGAGCACGTTGGCCAGTCGATGTACACGTTCGTTGAATTGGGTATAGCTGAAGCGGTGCTGGCCGCAGATGATCTGATTTCGGTCTTCGAAACGCTGGTTCGAGTTCAGCAACTGTTTGATCAGCAGAGGAAACTGGTAGGCTGAGTCGCTGGGTTTGAGTATTTTGGTCGCCATTTCCATATCTCTTTTTTAATTGTTTTAAAAACAGGCGCATATGATGAGCTGGGGGCGATGGCTCTCACCTGGCCCCTGTTGGCGTGGCAGGGCTCATCGCGACAGCTGTTGTTCAATAGTGCAAATAGCTTCCGGGTGGTGCTTGACATAAGGCGAGACCGGTTTGACCTTTTGCGCCACCCATCCTTCTTTCCCTCACCCTGACTGGTTCAAAGAGCATTCATTATCTGCACGGGGGCTGCCTGTACAGCACTGGCACCTTTTGTCAAATTGGCATCGCATAGTGTCAAGCTGCACGGCGGGGGGGCTTTTAGGCTTGTTTGCAGTGATAGTGGCCAAAGAGCGCTGTTGGAAAATTGTGGTACGCATGCTTAAGGCAAACCAATGGTTTGTGGTGCCCTTTATGAACAGCGAACCATTGCAGTAGGCATTGGCCGGTGTTTACACAGATAAAGAAAAAATAAGATTGAGGTCATCATGACAAATGCCGCATTAAAAGTTGCACCAGAGCTGAGCCGGATCGACCAGGTTTTTGACAAGCAGCGCCGTGCGTCTCGCGAAAAGCCATATCCGAGCTATCAGGAACGCATCGAAGCGCTGAACAAGATCGACAGGATTCTGATGGATAATCAGGATGCCATCTGTGCAGCCGTCAATGTCGACTACGGTAATCGCAGTCACCAGGAAACGAAGCTGCTGGAAGTGGCGCAGATGGTCAGTTCCGTGGCCTATCACAAAAAACACCTCAAGGCGTGGATGAAGCCTGAAAAGCGTCATGTAGGTATCAGTTTTCTGGGCGCCAAAAACCGTGTGATTCCTCAGCCAAAAGGGGTGGTCGGTGTGGTCAGTCCCTGGAACTATCCGCTGGGCCTGGCGATCGGGCCTGCCATTGCGGCGTTGGCAGCCGGTAACCGTGTCATCGTGAAAATGGCGGCCAACTCGCAGAACCTGTGCCGCCTGCTGGACAAGCTGGTGTCAGCCGAATTCAGTGATGACCAGTTTGCGGTGATTCCGGGCGTGCGTGCCAGTGACTTTACCGACCGTCCCTGGGACCACTTCGTATTTACCGGTTCTCCGGCCACGGGCAAGGTGGTGATGGAAACTGCGTCCAAGTACCTGACCCCGGTTACGCTGGAACTGGGGGGCAAGTCGCCGACTATCGTTGCCAACGACTTTGATCTGCGTATCGCTGCTGAGCGGCTGCTGTTTGGCAAGTTCGTCAACTGTGGCCAGACCTGTACGGCGCCGGATTACCTGTTCCTGCCACGCGGATCCGCCGACGAGTTCATCAAGCATGCCCAGGATGTGTTGAATGAGCGCTATGGCAGTGCCGACTCTCCGGACTTCACTTCACTGATCGATGATTCTGCTTTCCAGCGCATCGCGCAGACGGTTGAAGATGCGACGCAGAAAGGGGCCAAATCGGTGCAGCTGGTGGCCAATGGCCATCCCAATGCCGAAAGTCGCAAGTTCCCGCCGATGGCGGTGCTGGACGTCAAAGACGACATGCTGATCATGCGTGACGAGATCTTCGGTCCGCTGCTGCCGATTAAGCTGTATGACAGCCTGGACGAAGTGATTGACTACATCAATGCCGGTGAGCGGCCGCTGGCACTTTACCTGTTCACCAAGGACAAGCAGACCGAAGACAAGGTGATCTACAACACCCTGTCCGGTGGTGTTTCCATCAACGATACCCTGCTGCACGTGGCGCAGCACGATATGCCGTTCGGCGGGGTAGGCAACAGTGGCATGGGGCATTACCACGGCAAGGAAGGTTTCCTGGAGTTCTCCAAGATCCGGCCGGTATTCAAGCAGGCGAAAAAGTCCGGCATTCTGATGTTGGCGCCGCCCTATGGTGATCGCTTCGAAAAAATGATGAAGCTGATGCTCAAATTCCGCCTCTGATCGGCGATTCATGAAGGCTGCAGCTCTGGTCTGCGGCCCTGATCGGTGATTGCCATAGGTGGTGATCACCCATATCCAGATAAATGGTCTGGACTGTCGCCGCCAGCATCACGCAGAGCGATGGCCGGGCCCGACAGGTGCCTTCCCATGTCAGAACAGCCAAGTGTTCTTCCCCGTCTTTTTCGTACCACGCCACGTTATATCCAGGCTCCAGGCCTGATCGATAATGCCGCCGAGCCGCTGGCACCACTCAAGGTGAAACGCTGCGCCATTCTCTGCACCCCGCGCAGCCAGCGTGGCGAGGCCAGGCGCCTGATCGCCTCGCTGAAGCGTGCCGGTATTGAAAGTTACGTCACTACCTTTGGAGGCGAGTGCTCATTTCAGGAGATCGACGCACGCGTGGCAGAGCTGCGTGAACAGGCTCCCTTTGATGCCCTGATCGCACTGGGCGGTGGCAAGCCACTGGATGCCGGTAAAAGCATTGCCGCTCGTCTGAACGTACCGGTGGTGATCATGCCGACGCTGGCGTCCAACGATGCTCCCTGTTCTGCCATCTCGGTGATCTATACCCCGGAAGGGGCCACTGAAACCTTCGAAGTGATGGCTGACAACCCCGCTCTGGTCATGGTGGATACCGAGATCGTTGCCAAGGCACCGCCGCGTTATCTGGTAGCGGGCATGGCTGATGCCATGGCGACCTGGTACGAGGCACGTGCTTGCCACACTAATCCGACAGGCGTGACTCCCTATGGTGCGCGCCCGACACTGGCTGGCATGGCCCTGGCCGAGACCTGTGCCCGTGTCCTCTACGAGCAGGGTTTACCTGCGCTGCAAGCGGTGCATGATCAGCAGGTGACCGAGGCGGTTGAGCAGGTGGTCGAAGCCAATACGCTGCTCAGCGGTGCCGGTTTTGAGTGTACCGGTGTGGCCGGGGCGCATGCGCTGGCCCAGGCACTGACCCTGCTGCCGGAAGTGGACCACAACTACCTGCACGGTGAGATGGTGGCGATCGGTATTCTGACCCAGCTGATGCTTGAGGCTGATCGAAGCGAAGCCGAACGCTGTGCGCGTTTCTTTGCCAGCGTTGGCTTGCCGGTGAGCTTTGATCAACTGGGTCTGTCCCTTGATGATGAGGCCTCGGTGACGACCGTTATCGCGGGCACTCTGGGTTTCCCGTTTATCGCCAATATGCAGCAGGAAGTCTCAGACGCAACCCTGCGCCAGGCCTTTGCCGAGGTCAATCTTCTGGGCAGATCGTTGATCGGCGAGATTGGCGATGCACCCTATCAGAGCCTGCACGATTAAATCCCCCTTCGGCCAATCCTTCGAGCCCGTTCCTGGATATTTCCGGGACGGGTTTGCCTTCTATATCCCGTAAAGTTGATTTTCCTGGCTTCAACTGCTTGAGCTGGTGGGTGAGCATCTCAGGTAAAGGGTTGATGCAGATACTCCGTGCCGAGCATAAGGCGACTCCACCCGTTGTGGCCGAGTATGTACTGGAGGCGCCTTTTACTCGCGGATTGACGACCCGTTCAATGGGGAGTCGATCCGTTGCTACCAGATCGACCTGCCGCCGGTTCATTCCCAGGCCAGATAAGGTTCAGAGCTTGCCGTGTATGGCGGGCTCGGGCGTGGGTTCGCGACTTGACAGTATCTCGAAGTCACAGCCCTCATGGGCCTGGCTGACATTGTCGTTGAACAGCAGCCCCCAGCCACGCTTGAAGTGAGGTGCCGGCGATGTCCAGGCCTGGCGTCGCTTATCCAGTTCCGCATCGTCGATGCACAAATTGATGCTGCGGGCAGGAATATCGATCTGGATCTCGTCACCATCCTGCACCAGTGCCAACGTACCACCAACCCAGGATTCCGGGCTCACATGCAGGACGCAGGTGCCAAAGCTGGTGCCGCTCATACGCGCATCGCTGATGCGGACCATGTCGCGAACGCCCTGTTCCACCATCTTTTTGGGGATGGGGATCATGCCGTTTTCGGCCATGCCCGGTCCACCTTTGGGGCCAACATTGCGCAGGACCAGCACACTGGAAGGCGTCACATCCAGGTCGGGAGAATGGATGCGAGCAGCCAGGTCATCGGCATTTTCGAACACCAGTGCAGGGCCTTTATGGCGCTGCAGCGCTGGATTGGCGGCGCTGGGTTTGATGACACATCCGTTGGGTGCCAGGTTGCCTTTCAGCACGGCCAGCGCTTCCGTGGCCACCGGGTTGTCCAGCGAGCGGATGATGTCATCGTTTTCCACTCGTGCGCCACTGATGTTATCGCCCAGTGTCTGGCCATTGACGGTCTGGCAGTCCAGGTCCATCAGCTCTGCCATACCGGTAAGCATGGCCGGAAGCCCGCCTGCGTCGGCAAATTCGGGCATGATGTACTCACCGGACGGCTGCACGTTGGCCAGCACCGGAACCTCTTTGCCGATGGCGTCAAAGTCTTCCAGCGTGAAACTGGCACCCGCCCGGCGTGCCAGGGCGATCAAGTGAATGGTGGCATTGGTGGAACCGCCTAACGCGACACAGGTCTTGGCGGCATTGGTGAACGACTGATCGGTCAGAATATCGCTCGGCTTTAGGTCATCCCAGACCATATCTACGATGCGTCGTCCGGCCGCAGCGGCAAGCTGGTGACCACGGGAGTCCATGGCTGGAACCGAGGAAGCCCCCGGCAGGGACATGCCCAGCACTTCCGCGAGCGCGGTCATGGTTGAGGCAGTACCCATCACGTTACAGGTACCGGGAGAACTCCAGATTTTCTGCTCAACGGTCTGCCATTCCTCGGGTGACATCTTGCCGGCAATCAGTTCTGGCGCCCAGCGGAAAGCACCGGTGCCACTGCCGAAGCGCTCACCGCGGAACGTGGCACCCATGGTGAAACCGGCCGGGCAGTAGATGGTCGGCAGGTCCATGCTGATCGCACCCAGTAACAGCCCCGGTGTGGTTTTATCACAGCCACCGAGCAGGATAGCGCCATCAATCGGATGGCAGCGCAACAGCTCTTCGGTTTCCATCGCGAGGAAGTTGCGGTAGAGCATTGAAGAGGGCTTGACGTAACCCTCTCCCAGCGACATGGCTGGCAGCTCGACTGGAAAGCCTCCGGCTTGCCAGACGCCGCGCTTGACCGCCTCGGCACGCTCCTTCAAATGGGCGTGGCAGGGGTTCATATCGCTCCAGGTATTGATGATGCCGATAACCGGTTTGCCCTCGAACTCTTCGCGACTATAGCCCGCCTGCAGCGCATGGCCGGTGTGTTCTGTGGACTGAGGCGTGCCGCCAAACCAGCGTCGGCTGCGCAGTTGCTCAACTGTTTTTTTTGTCATGGGTGCAGACCTTTTGGAGCAAGGCTACCGAGGCTCGGCACCGGTAGCCTGGGGGTTATTAAGAATGATGGTGGAGGTCAGTAGCCGCCACGTGCCTTGGGTGCATTGGCCGCATCCTCACCGCGCGCGGTGGTCAGAGCCTGCAAGGCCCCAGCGCGAATGAAACTGATATCGGTGCCGATGGAAGCAAAGGTGAAGCCTTTCTGCATGGAGGCGGCCGCCATCTCGGCGTTGTAGCCGAAAATGCCGCTGGCCAGACCATGGGTTTCACAAGCCTTGAGGATATCGTCAATGGCGGCAGCGAAAGCAGGGTTGGTAAAGTCACCGGGTGCCAGACCCAGTCCATAGCAAAGATCCATGGGGCCTACGAAGAGACCGTCGACACCTTCTATCGCGGCAATCTCATTCAGGTTGCGCAGACCTTCCTCCGTTTCGATCATCACCAGGCAGGCAACCTGTTCATTGGCTGTTGCCAGGTAGCCGGGGCCTTCCAGCATGGCGTCGCGCATGGGGCCACAGGAACGACTGCCCTGCGGCGGGTAGCGGCAGGCAGAGACTGCACGTCTGGCATCTTCAGCCGTGTTGACCATGGGGACGATGACGCCCTGTGCACCGGCGTCCAGTGCCTTGCCGATCTGGTCTGGCTGATTGGCGGCGACACGCACCAGAGGCGTGGTGGCAACGCCGGTAATCGCCGGCAGCAGCCGGGTCAGGTCGCTGTAGTCCATCAGGCCGTGCTGCAGGTCGAAACAGATCCAGTCGACATCCATTCGGCACAGCATCTCTGCCATATGGATATCGGGCAGATTGGACCAGATACCAAGGCTGGCCTCCCTGGCGCGCCATTTTTGTAATGCAAGGTTGATCATGGGATGAATTCTCGGTTTCTTGTGATTACAAAATCGAGATGCCCCTCGAAAGGGGCATCAGACGCTTAGTCGAGCAGACCACCGGTTGCCTGCTTGAGGAACTCGCCAGTGACTTCACCGTGAGGTGACAGAATCAGATCCAGGTTACTGTCATTGGCCATTTCGACACAGCCGCGCGGGTTGGAGAACTCTCGGAAGCCTTCGATACCGTGATGGCGTCCCATGCCGCTCTTGCCGACACCGCCAAACCCGAGGCTTTCCTGTGCGCCCTGCAATGCAGCGCCGTTCACACAAAAACCGCCAGATGATGTATTCAGGCGCAGCTTGTCGACCAGCTCCTGCTGTTCAGAGAAGATATAGATCCCCAGCGGGCGATCACCGGCCTGAATTGAGCTGATCACCTGATCGAAGTCGGTGTAGGTGTAGATCGCCAGAATGGGGCCGAAAATTTCGTTCTGGTCCAACATTGAGCCTTTTTCCGGGTTAACCACCAGGGTCAGCGGCATGCGGGAAGGCACTTGTTCATCACCGCGCTCGGCTTGGGAGCCCAGTTCAATAATCCGGGCGTCACGCTGACGTGCATCGTTCAGGTAGCTGTCCAGGCGGTCGAACTGACGCGTATTGATCACCGAGCAGATTTGCGGGGCGTGCGTATAGTCACCGACCGATTCTTCAACGAATGACTTGATCAGGTTGATGAAACGATCCAGGGCGCTGGCCGGTACATAGCAATGGTCAACGTTGATGCAGAGCTGGCCGTTCTTGGTCATTTTAGTGCCGACCATGGCGCGGATGTTGGCAGGAGTCAGCGCTTCTTCGGTGAACACGGTCGGGTTCTTGCCACCCAGTTCCAGCGTGACCGGCACCAGGTTTTTTGCTGCATTCATCATCACTTCGCGACCGATTGCGGTGCTGCCGGTGTAGAGCAGGTGATCCCACTGCAGAGTAGCGAAGTGCTTGGCCAAATCGATACCGCCATTCACAACCGCGACACGGTCAGCATCGAAAGTTGCGCCGATAATTTCTTCCAGAACCTCGCCGACCGCCGGGGTCTGTTCAGAAGGTTTGATGACTGCCCGGTTACCGGCGGCCAGCATTTCGCACAGCGGGCCAACGGTCAGCTCGACCGGGAAGTTCCAGGCCGGCATATTGCCGATCACACCCTTGGGCTGATATTCGATATAGGCCTTGGAACTGCCGTAAATATGCGCTTCCATTTCGCGATAGTCGCGTGCGGCCCATTCCTCCAGCATTTTTTCAGCATACTGGGCACGTCCCGCGACGCTGGCGATATCATGAGCATAGGCCATCAATTTCGGATGGTAACCGTAATCGCTGTTGAGTGCTTCGGCCAGGCGCTTGGCATTACCCAGCACCATACCTGGAATCGCCTGCAGCAGTTCGCGGCGCTCATCAATGGTTGGGCACGGGGCTTTGAAATAGGCGGACTTCTGCAGCTGGAACAGCTCTTCAAGTCGAATAATGGCGTTCTGATCGGGGTTAGTCATTTCAAGCTCTCATTATTTCGGGCATATGGATATCGGAAAGGCGGTGCGGGGAACTGTGTCTTTCCGCCTGCAAATCTCATCGCGCAATGAAAGGTTGTGCGGAGGATGAGGTTATTCCCGATATCGGTGGACAAGCAGCCGGCCACAGCTATTTTGGCCGGCTTGCATTGCGTACTTCAGTCTTCAAGCATTTCCCGGTTACGCACACCGCCCTTGTCGGCGCTGGTGGCCAGCATGCCAAAGGCTTTGAGCGACAGGCTGACTTTACGTGCTCGCGGTGCAGACGGCTTCCAGGCTTTACGGCCTCGGGCTTCCATCTGCTGACGGCGCTCAGCCAGTACTTCATCCGGAACATCTACACGGATACTGCGGGTAGGAATATCCAGCTTGATGATGTCACCATCTTCGACCAGGCCGATGGCACCGCCGTTGGCCGCTTCCGGTGAAGTGTGACCAATCGACAGACCCGAGGTGGCACCAGAGAAGCGACCGTCGGTGAGCAGGGCGCAGGAATCCGCCAGCCCCTTGGCCTTGATCAGGCTGGTAGGCAGCAGCATCTCCTGCATGCCGGGGCCGCCCTTGGGCCCTTCGTAACGGATGATGACGCAGGTGCCGGGCTGGATTTCGTCCGCATTGAGCGCGGCCAGTGCCTTGTCCTGATCGTCGAACACCCGCGCGACGCCTTCGTATTGCAGCATATGGACCGGTACGCTGGCGGTTTTGACGATACAGCCATCTTCGGCCAGATTGCCGAACAGGACGGCGAGACCGCCCTCGGTGCTGTAGGCATTGTCGAGGCGGCGGATGCAGCCGTTCTCGCGGTCACGATCCAGGCTATCCCAGCGGCAATCCTGGCTGAAGGCTTCGGTGGTGCGAATTCCGGCCGGGCCTGCGCGGAAGAACTGCTCCACTGCGGCATCATTGGTGCGGCAGATATCCCACTGATCCAGTGCTTCAGCCAGGGTGCTGCTGTGCACGGTGCTGACCTGGGTATTGAGCAGTTTGGCACGGTCCAGTTCGCCCAGAATGCTGAACACGCCACCGGCACGGTGCACATCTTCCATGTAGTACTGGTTGGTGGCCGGCGATACCTTGCACAGGTGCGGCACTTCACGGGACAGGCGGTCGATATCGGCCATGGTGAAGTTGATCTCGCCCTCCTGCGCGGCCGCCAGCAGGTGCAGAATGGTGTTGGTGGAGCCACCCATGGCGATATCCATCGTCATGGCGTTATGGAAGGCGTCACGGTTGGCGATGTTGCGCGGCAGAACGCGGTCGTCGTTCTGCTCGTAATGGCGCCTGGTGATCTCGACGATACGGCGGCTGGCCTCCAGGAACAGCTCGCGACGGTCGGCATGGGTGGCCAGCATGCTGCCGTTACCGGGCAGGGCCAGACCCAGAGCCTCGTTGAGGCAGTTCATCGAGTTGGCGGTAAACATGCCGGAGCAGGAGCCGCAAGTCGGGCAGGCGCTCTGTTCCACCTTCAGGGCTTCGGCCGGGTCAGTGGCCGGATTCACACCCGCAACATAGGCATCCACCGGATCGATGCGCAGCACCTGTTCTTTCAGCTGCACGCGACCGGCTTCCATCGGGCCGCCGGAGACGAAGATGGTGGGGATGTTGAGACGCATGGCAGCCATCAGCATTCCCGGTGTGATCTTGTCACAGTTGGAAATGCAGATCAGGGCATCGGCGCAGTGGCCATTGACCATGTATTCGACGGAATCGGCAATGATGTCTCGGCTGGGCAGCGAGTAGAGCATGCCGTCGTGGCCCTGAGCGATACCGTCATCGATGGCGATGGTGTTGAATTCCTTGGCGATGCCACCGGCTTTCTCGATCTCGCGGCAGACCATCTGGCCGATATCCTTCAGGTGCACATGACCGGGTACGAACTGGGTGAAGGAGTTGGCCACGGCGATGATCGGCTTGCCGAAGTCTTCGTCGCAAACGCCTGTTGCGCGCCAGAGCGCTCGGGCACCGGATGCCTGACGACCCTCGGTGGTGATTTTGGAACGATAGTTGGACATGTCTGGATCCTCAGGCAAAGGTCAGGTTAACGTCGCCCAGTCCCTTATCGAAACGGGCGGTAACGCTATCGCCTGCCTGGACGGGCAGGGCGCGGACGCAGGAACCGGAAAAGATGACATCGCCCGGCTCGAAGGCAACACCGAACTCGGACAGCTTGTTCACCAGCCAGACGACAGCCGTCACCGGGTTGCCCAGTACGGCTGAGGAACTGCCGGACTCGCGGGTCTCGCCGTTGATCAGCAGTTCGGCATTGATATCGCGGATATCGATGTCCTCAAGGCGTATCGGGTTGCCGCCCAGGGCAACCTTGCCAATGGCCGCCAGGTCCGGAATGGTGTCACGCACATTAATGCCCGGTGCCGGTGCTACGCGGAAATCCACCACTTCGATTGACGGCAGGATAAAGTCGGTGGCCTGGATCACTTCAGCCGCGTTGACATAGGGCCCCTGCAGGCGCTTTTTGATGACGAAGGCGATCTCGATTTCGACCATCGGCATGGCAAAATCATCACGTTTCAACTCAGCGCTTTCATCGACGAACATGTCATCCAGCACGGAGCTGTAGTCCGGTTCGGTGGCACCGATCATGTCCTGCATCGCCTTGGAGGTCAGGCCGATCTTGTAGCCCTTGATCTTGCGCCCTTCGGAAATAAATTTTTGTACTACCTTCTCCTGAATACGGTAGGAATCTTCCATCTCCAGATCAGGGTAGGACTTGGTCAGCAGTGGCAGCTGCTCTTTGGTTTTAAAGCAGGAGAAAATCTGCTCCGCAATGGCTTCTCGGGTGCTGTCGTTGAGCATGGATCTGTCCTTTTTTGTTGTCATGGGGAGCCGCATCAGGGCTCCCGGGATGGACGCGGTTGATTGGGTTATGCGCCGTGAACCAGGTTGTGCATGGCGCGGTCTGCCATCACCATGATCGGCAGCATGGTGTGGGTCGAGGCGGTGGTTGGCATGACCGAGCCATCCACGACATAGATGTTGTCCAGGTTGTGCAGCTTCAGGTTCTGGTCGACGACACCCACATCGGCATTCAGGCCAATACGGCAGCTTCCCTGCACATGAGCCGAGGTCAGGGCGACCAGCCCAGGCTCGATGGGGAAGTCATCGATGCGAGACAGCTGATCGGGGCCGGTAATGGGACCAAACACAGGGCTGTTGCAGTTGATCTCTTTGGCACCTGCTTCAAACAGGAACTCGGCGGCGGTTTTAAAACCGCGCTTGAAGCGCTGCTTCCACTCTGCGGTGGGTGTGTACTGGATCTTGGGTTTGACCTTGCCATCTTGTCCCCACTCCCAGTCCATGGTGCCGGTGGGCTGATCGGGTACCAGCAGGGCAGAAAAGTGGGTGTGGGGGTACTGCGCCATCATCCGCTTGTGGTCCAGGCCAATGCTGTTGGAGAACTGCGCGAACACGCCTGCCATGCCGCCGACGCCTTCCATGCGGAAGCCGCCCAGACCATGCTCGGCGCGGTTGTCATCGAACTCACTCATATAGATGGCCTGAGGAGCGCCACGCCAGGAGGTCATGGTGTCGCTTTCCGGCATGACGGCAGACACGCCAATCTGTGGCTGCAATGAGATGTTCTTGCCCAGCTGCGGCAAGCCCTTGTCGAAGCCGGAGCGCTTGAGGATCGCCGGCGTGTGTACCGTGCCGGCGGCCATGATGATACGCTCGCAATCGATCTCAACCGGATGGCGGGGCTTGCGAGAGCCGCGCGCTACGACGCTGCCATGGACGCGATACTTGCCGCTGGACAGGTGCTCGATTCGATCCACGCGCACGTCGGTGTAGATACGGGCACCCCGTTCGGACGCCTTGGGCAGGTAGGTCAGGTTGGTACCCTGCTTGGCGTCATAGGCACAGCCCTGGAAACAGTAACCGCTGCCGACACAGTTCTTGCGGTTGGAGTCGAATACACCGGCCTTGTAGCCGAGGCGGTTGGCGGTTTCCAGCAGGAGCTTGTTGTTACGGTTGAGGATCTGATCTTCCAGACGATGCACGTTCAACATGGTACGAACGCGATCATAAGAATCGGTCAGGTTTTCCTCGGTCAATTCGCCAAGACCGAACTTTTGCTGCCAGTGGTGCAGCACTTCGGCCTCAATGGGAGTCGCATCTGCCGTGTTGATGACAGTGGAACCCCCGAAGGTGGAGCCCTGCCAGACATAGATCATACCGTCGGTGGTGGTCTGTCGCCCCGCCCCGCGGTAAAGCGCCGGCATCATGTCTTCTTCGCGCTGGTTAAAATCCTTGGCCTGGAAATAGCCACCTTCTTCAAGTACCACAGTGTCGAAGCCGGCTGACGCCATATGGTAGGCCGCAACGCCGCCGCCTGCGCCAGAGCCAACGATCACGGAGTGGGTTGTCAGTTTCAATGGCGAAAAGATTTCGTGACCCTGAATAATCATGTTATGCCTCCACCTGCGGATAAACCGGTCGACCACGTTTTACCAGCGGGCCGTCATAGCCGATGCTCGGCCAGACATGCTCGTGGGTGTAGAAATAGAACACGCAGAGTCCACGCAAAGCGGCGTAGACCGCCGTGGCGTCGCCACCGGTATCGCGCAGTGTCAGAAACACTTTTTCGCGCTTTTCAGCTGGCAGCGAGGAGAAGGTGCCTTCCATGGTGACCAGGGCCGGTGCCTTGTGCTCAATGAACATCAGGGCACCACGGACGCCTTGCATCAGTTCGGCATCGTCAGGATCAAGGTAGGCGTCGATACGCGCCACCAGGTCCACGTCCAGAGCGCCCAGGGGGAAGGCGCCACCGTGTGGAATCACGGTATCAGCCACTGCAGACAGGATGCGGTAGCTCTCTTCATTCAGGACGCTCAGAGCAGGGATGTTGATTACGGTATCTGCAGTCTTGGCAACGGCCTTGGCCGTCATGGCTGGGGCTGCAGCCAGAGCTCCAAACGCCAGCAGAGAGCGGCGTAGAAACAGCCGGCGGGTGGCCGACGGAAGGTTATTCTTGTTACCCATTTTCTTAGCCTTGTTTTAATTATGGTCTAAGGGCTGCGTCGCTTTTACAGGCTGGATCTGCCTGTCTGGACGAGCGATTTTTTACGAGGGCTTCCCGCTTACCCGAGGAGAAAAGGCCTGCGGGTAGTCATTCATGGGTTAAGCAATTCTCTGGTTTACATGCTAGGAGGGTGACGCCAGCTCATCTTGACAATTGGTGTCTTGGGGTTGACACAAAATGACTGTCTTTTGCCGTTGGGGCATCGGTAAAGTGTCAGCGGATCAAATAAAATGGGCGGGATTGTCTGCTAGTGTAAACACGACAAACGAGCAGCCTGAACTGCCCGTTTGAGGTGATTTTTCGGCGGTGCAAGAGGTTTGGGCTAATCGAAAATCTTGCCCGGATTCAACAAGCCTTTTGGGTCCAAAGCCTGTTTGATGGTCTTCATTAAATTGATTTCGTCCTCAGAACGGCTATGGCGTAGATAAGGCTTTTTCTCATGGCCGATACCATGCTCGGCCGAAATGGAGCCCCCCAGAGGAGCCAGACCTGAGTAAACGATCTCGTCCAGTGCCTTCTTGTCCTCCAACGGGACCTGGCCAATGATCAGGTGCAGGTTGCCATCACCCAGGTGACCGAAGACAACCTGACGAGCCTCAGGGAAATGTTCGGCAAGCTGCGGTTTCAGGTTGGCCAGATAGTTCTGCATGGCGGGGATTGGCAGGCTGATATCAAAACCATGGATAGGAGCCAGGCTGAACAGCGCCTCAATATCATCACGGATCGCCCAAACCTTTTCACGTTCACTGACTGATTGGGTCAGTATCGCATCACTGATCAGCTCTTTTTCCAGTGCTTCGCCCAATAGCTCTTCCAGGCGGGCCTGTTCAGATTCATTACTATTGCCCTGGGTTTCCAGAATGACATAGAAGGGCAAATGGGCAGGCAGTGGTGCCTTGTGGCGTTCAAAGCTGGTCACCAGTGAATAAAAGTCGTTCCACATCACCTCGAAGGAACTCAGGCCGCCGCCCAGGCAACCTTCAGCCAGGCTGAGCAGCTGACTCAGGTGGCTAAAATCTTCCACGGCGACCAGTGCAGTGGCTTCGCCGCGAGGCTTGGGGCGCAATCTGACAACGGCTTTGGTCACGATCCCCAGCGTACCCTCGCTGCCGATAAATAGCTGGCGCAGGTCGTAGCCGGTATTGTTCTTGATCACTTTTGACAGTGACGAGATGACGGTGCCATCGGCCAGTACCGCCTCCACACCCAACACGGATTCGCGAGTCATGCCATAGCGCAGCACCCGATTGCCGCCTGCATTGGTTGCAATATTGCCTCCAATAGTGGCGCTGCCGCGTGCGCCCAGGTCAACCGGGTAGGAGAGATCGTTGGACTCTGCCGCTTCCTGAAGGGCCTGCAGGGTTACCCCTGCTTCAGCAGTCAGGGTGCGATTTTGGGTATCGATTTCGACAATGTTTCGCATCCGCTCCAGCGAGATGACAATGTCGTCAGTTGAGGTAAGGCCGCCACCGACCAGGCCGGTCATGCCGCCATGGGTGGTAACGGTTTGATTGTTTTGATGGCAGAACTTCATGACCGAAGAAAGCTCCTCGGTGTTTGCCGGGCGCACAATCGCCTTGGCCTTGCAGGCCGGCGCGCCCATCCAGCCATCGATGCGTTGCCTAACGTCGTTACCGGTCAGTATGCCCTTGTCACCGACGATGGCTGTCAGCACTTCAATCAAGTCTAGAGTCATGGAATTGGATCCGCTTTTTATTATCGGCTTGTTGCAGGCAGGCGGGGCTGTCAAAGCTGCCCGATAGCCATGGCTTTGACATTTACGTTAGTTGGATGGCTGGCAGGGCGCTTGATAAAGCGCGACACTGGTTGGTGATTTTGTGACAGTCGGGATGAGCAGGACTGAGCGCAGGGCTCGGTTGGAAAGAGCGAACAAATCCGTGAGGAATAGCTGCCGGAACCGGGTTCCGGCAGCCGGTCATTACATCATGGGCTGAGAAGCGTTATGACGCCACTGCTGCGGCGGTATGCCTGACCAGCGTTTGAAGGCACGGGAAAAGGCGCTCAACTCGGAATAACCCAGATTCAGAGCTACATCGGTGATGGAGTCGTTCTGCTCCAGTGCTGTGCGGGCGATTTCGAAGCGTACCTCGTCAAGCAGAGCACGGAACTCGGTACCAGCCAGGCGCAGTTCTCGTTGCAGGGTACGCACATTCATGCCGACCATGGGGGCGATAGTTGTCAGTGTTGCTTCACCGGTCGGAATCAGCTCATAGATCAGCCTGGAAACCTTGAACTGAAGTGGCTGATCATGCCCCTGGGATTCATGTTCCAGAAAGTTTTCCAGGTAGTTCTTGACCTCCTCAGACGCGGGGCTGGGGGGCTGCTGGAGCATTTTGACAGGAAATACCAGTGCATCCTTTTCCTGGCCAAAGCAGAGGGTGGCCTTGGTCAGTGCCTGGTAGTGTTCAAGGGGGGCCAGTGGTGCGTGGTTAAAGTGAATCTGGGTATTATTGACGAAGCCCGGAGACAGTTCACACAACACGTTGTAACCCAATACCAAACTCATTTCGAGCAGCTGCTCCTGGCTGATCGAGGGGTCAAGCAGGATCTCCAGTGACAGGTGCATATCCTGGCCATGTGGCAGCGTGATGAGGTTGGCGCCCTGTGCATGAAAGTGAAAATATTTCTGAATCATTTCCAGACTGTCGCCTACACAATTGCTCTGAGCGGCCAGCAGACCCAGAGGGCCGAAGATTTTGAGCCCTTGATAGCTGGCCATTTCAAACCCGAGCAGCGGGTAGTCGGCAACATCGGCGGTATGGTTCAGCAAGTGTGCCAGACTGTCATACGCGATCATCAAATCAGGGTTGCGCAACACCGTACTGGACAGGTTTTCGTCAGCAAGCATCTGGATCGGGTTGATATGCAGACGCTGACAGAGAGGCTGAAACCCCATAAGGGCACTGCTTTTGACCTTGGAGTTCATTCTGAAATGTGTCATGGCTGGCCTGTTTATTATTGTTTGACAGTGTCATTAATAATCAAACGCGTGCCATAAATTGTCAAATTATTAGAAAATTCGGTAATCATAAAAATGATACTTATAAAACAATAGGATATCTTGTTTTTTCGTCAGTAGTTTCGCCTCATGGAGCAAAAGGACAAGTATTTGTCCTATTTGGTCAAGTGGCGTGTGCCGTTCCCCGCAGTCTTGGTTATTCAGGCCAAGATCAGGCATCTGCATCTGCATCTGCATCTGCATCTGCCTGACTGTCGCGCCATCTTTGCGGAGAGTGGCCGCTCCAGCGTTTGAACGCGCGGGAGAATGCACTCAGCTCTGAATAGCCAAGTTGCAGGGCCAGATCGGTCAGGGGAGTATTGGTGATTGTCAGGATTTCCTTTGCACGCTCGAAGCGGACCTCTTCCAGCAGGGTTCTGAAATCCGTATCGATCAATTTCAATTGCCGCTGCAGGCTGCGAGTATGCATGCCCAGCAGGCTGGCGACGGTGGCGGCAGAGGCTTCTCCTGCAGGGATAAGATCATTAATAAGCCGTATAACCTGATGTTTCAGTGGCTTGGAGTGGCTTTGACCGAGGTTGTTCAGAAATGATTCGAAGTAGAGTTGAACACGGTCTGAGGCTGGTGCAGGCGGAAGATGAAGGTAAGAGGCTGGGAAACTGACCGAATTAGTTTCAGCCGCAAATCGAGGCGTGGTGCCGAGCACCCTGGCGTACTCTTCCACGGCTGTCAGGGGGGCATGGGTGAAGCTTAAGCCGGTAATGGGCATCTCCGCAGGTGCAAGCGCTTTGAGTACGCTGTATATCCGCCCGATAGCAACTTCTATCAGCTGAGTGGTATCCAGACCACTTTCCATGTTAACCGCGTAGTTCATCCTGGCAACGTTGCCTTGAGTTTCGAGTTGCAGCACCACGCCTTGAGTATGGAAGTTGATGTATTTTTCGGTCACGGCCAGACTGTCTGCCAGTGTTTTGCATTGGCTGGCCATCACGCCCAGTGGACCCAGGGTTTCGATACCGTTGCGCAGGGACAGCGTCAGCGAAAACAGAGGGTCCTTTGATTCGCCGGCAGCATGATCCAGCACCCGAACAAAACTTTCATAGGGGAAGCGCAGATCTTGCGAACGAAGCAGGGCAGGTGCCAGGTTTTCACGGGCCAGAATGTGAATCGGATTAATCTGATGCCGCCGACAATGTTCGGTGAAGCCCATCAGGACACTGCTGCGGGCCTGAAGCATTAGGTTACGGTTGCTCATACTGTTGATTCCTGCGCAAACGGGTGGCTGCTTACATAATTGCGTAGCGGCCCAGTCGCTCGACCACCTCGATCTGGTAGCCGTCAGGGTCGGTGATAAAGAAGAATCGCCCCAGAACCACACCATCGCGGGTGAATTCCTTGAGGTCGGCAGGGTGCTCACCCATGCGCAGGAGTTCATCGTGGAAAACCCTGGCATCCTCAACCGAAACGGCCAGGTGTCCATATCCTGTGCCATGGGTATAGGGTTCGGTTCGATCGTGGTTGTGAGTCAGTTCCAGCTCGAAATCGCTTTCATTATTGCGCAGGTAGACCAGGGTGAAGCTATCCAGGTCCATGCGAGCGACAACCGAGAGTCCCAGAGTACGGTTGTAGAAGTCGATTGATCGCTGCAGATCAAGAACCCGGATCATCGAATGTATTGCTTTAGCCATCATCGTCGCACCAGAAAATTCAGTGGAAGGGGGGCAATCACGGCCCCTGCAGGATTAAAAACCGGCAATGCGTTCCAGTGTCCAGAATGCGGCCACGGAGCCGGTCATGTAGAGCAGAACCTGTTGCAGTCGTGCCAGCGGGAATCTGCGCCACTGTCGCAAGAGTATCAGCAGGGCGGCTACCGCCAGAACGAAAATGACCTGACCGATCTCCACGCCGATGTTGAAGAACAGCAGTGCGGTGGTTAGCTCATTCTGCGGCAGGCCTATCTCCTGCAGCACGGCGGCAAAGCCGCAGCCGTGAATCAGCCCGAACAGGGTCGATACTGCCACCGGGTAGCGCCAGGCCAGCGTATCCTTGCGCCCGCGCAGGATTTCTGCGGCCAGAAAGACAATGCTGAGTGCGATCACCGCTTCGACCGGTGCAATCGGAATCTGAATCACGCCCAGGGTAGTCAGGACCAACGTCAGTGAATGTGACAGGGTAAAGCCGGAAATGGTGATCAGGGTGCGTTTGAAAGTGCCGGCAATAATCAGCAGGCAGACCAGAAACAGCAGGTGGTCCCAGCCGATCAGGATGTGCTCGATGCCCATGCGGGTATATTCAGCCGCCACTTCCGAGGCGGTCTCCTCAATGGGGATCTGCCAGTGACGCTCGTTCGGTGCCAGCAGGGTTTGGTACTGACTGCCGGAGCTGAAATTGACCCGTATCAGGGCGGTGATCGCCGGATTGAACTCTGGGTAATCGATTCCGATCTGTTGACCTTTCAGGGACTGGCTGCAGCTGAGCTGACTGATCAGTCCGAGGCGCTCTTGCTGGCACTGGTCGGGTACCAGCACGAAGGGGTGATTATCCGCTTCGACGCTGGGCGGCACCTTCAGTTTGAGGGTATATCGGAAACTGCCGGTCTCAACAGTTTCCAGCTCGTTGATCTGCAGGTACAGGGGGCGCGCATCGTGCGCCAATACGGCACCTGGCACCAGAAGACCCAGCACCAGCAGCCATCTAGAGACGATATTCAACATTGTACTGCTCCACGATCTGTTGAATGGCCAGTTCCTGTTTCTGCGTAACCTGCCAGCGGCGGGAGTCCTGCTCTACCCGCGGACGTACCTCGGCAAGTTCGGGAACACGACCAGGGCGGGATTCCGTCAACTTCACCAGATGCAGGCCGTGTTCTGACGGGATCGGGCCCTGCCAGTGCCGGCTGTCAGGCGTCAGCTGAGCGAGCTGTTGCTGGAACAGGTCACCAAAATGACTGGCGACAAAATCTGGCGTCCGTTCTACGTAGTTGCGGTGGTACAGAAAGCGATCACCGAAGCGGGTCGCCGCCGAGAAATCGACCTGATCGGCGTTAAGGGTTTGCAGCAGTTCTGCCGCTTGCTGCTGGTGGCCTGCTGGATCGGCTGGATCAGCCTTGAGGAATACATGGGTGAAGGTATAGGAGGGTGCTTCGTAGTAATCCTGACGGTGTGACTCAAAGAAACTCTCCAGCTCGGCATCATCAAGGTTGACGACCTGTTCCGAAATCCCTTGGGCGATAAATTCCAGTTTCTGTACCGAGCGGCGGCGAATGATGTAATCGTTTTCGCTCATGCCCAGCGCCTGAGCTTCACGGTAGAGCGCTTCCTCGCGTACGAAGTCGCGTACCAGTTGCTGGCGTTCCTCCTCCGCCATGCTATCAAGACGCTGGCCAGCCTGCTCGGGTTGGAACGCCTTGGAGCGGTATTGCATGAAGGTCAGCAGGGCATTGCGGTCGACCACGATCGTGCGTGCGGACGCCGATGCTTCAGGTGTGCCGACCATATCGTAGGCGCCAAAGAGGGCTGCACCCACCAGGGTGAAGTGCAGCAATGGATCCTTTAACAGTTTGCCGATCATGCTCAGCCCTCCGCAGCGGGGGTATACCAGATGGGTGAGGTGTAGGCGCGTTCCTGAATGCTGTCAGGCATGTCGGTGTCCAACTGGCTTTTGAAATGCTTCTCGTCATACACCGTCCAGCGCGGGGTCGGAATCTGCAGCACCCGCACGTAATAGAAGGCACGCTCGGATGGGTCGAAGTCGGGGTCGGTCCAAACGGTGGCAAGCTCTACTGCACCAATGTCGTTGGTCCAGGTCGCGTCTTCTACATCGACGGTGTTGCCGACCGGTGGCAGCTTGCCATTGGCGCCAGGCTGGCGGTCGTCGCTCCAGGCCACGTCATATACCTTCTCGTGCAGGCTGCCGTCGGCTTCATGCCAGCCCTTGACGATCTGTACACGATCCAGGTTTGCGCCTTCCGGATCACGAGAGGCGGTGACCATGAAACGGGGAGATATGTTGGCAGGCGCCTGGGTCAGGTCGCCGCCCATGGGTACGCCCTTGCGATAGCCGTGATCGACGTAATCGGGATAGCTGACTTCATTGTCGGCGAAGTCCCAGCCGCCGAACAAGCGTACCGTCATGCGAGGACCTGTGGTGGCATAGGTTTCACGGCGCTTGATCGCATCGAACAGGGCTTCCCGAGTGTTTTCAGTGGCCCAGACGGCGGCATAGCCGGAAGCCGATGTCTCATCCACACCAAGGGAGTACACCTTGTCATTTTTACCTTCGACATAGGGTACCTCTTCGGCACGCTTGGCATTGGGTTCATAGACGGAAAACTTGCCCCAGAAATTGCTTTCTTCGGCTGTGGACAAACTGGTGTGGGCATCGGTGCTGCCGATCATACCGAGCTTGAACGGGTTGACTCCCAGCTCGGCCTCCTGCTGCAAACCCAGTTTGAGTGCGGAGCGAGAATACTCGTAAGTCAGCATATCGTCTGACTTGCCTGCTACGCCGATCAGGTTGCCCTTGTCCCAGGTTTCAAAGTCGGCGAACTCGTCGTCGGGTGACAGCTTGGGGTGAGTCTCGCCATCCCCCTTGATCTGGGTAACTTCCATCACGGGTTCCCAGCGGCTGCGGGTTTGTGCATGTTCGCGGGTCAGCGGATTGCCCTTGCGGTCGGTCAGCGCGAACATCAGGCCGTTACTGACGTTGCCGTTATGGGGAATGGCCAGAACGCGCCCCCCGGTTTTGTCTTCATAGCCCTGCAGGAAATCCCAGAGGTCCTCGGGGTCTTCGCTGTCAAAGGAAGAGAAGGGGAGAACCTGTCCGGCCTTGCTTGCATCATCGGCAAACAGCACCACACGATGCAGGTTGTTGCCGCCGGGCATGGTCGTCCACTCATAGCCGATAAAGGCGGTGAACTTGCCCGGCTGGTTGTATTTATCCGCCGCCTCAGTGATATCCTCCCAGGCGGTGCGTTCTATTTCTGCGTTGGCCAGGCTCTTGTGATTGCTATTGATATCGTGGTGCATCTGGAACAGGGCCTTGAGTGACTCCTGACCACCGGCATTCAGCATATCAGACCAGCGTTTGCCTACCGGGTCGCTGAGCAACAGTGGATCGCCGTTAAAGATCATCGGGAGCAAGCCCAGGTATTCGGCATGGTCCGATACCATCAGGAAGTCCAGAGGCCGGTTTAGCCGGGCGGTCATGCCGTTGTGTGCCTTGATTTCATCGCCACGGGCAAAACGGTAGGCGTCTTCTGGAGACAAGCCCTTATTGCCCATCATGGCAGCATCGAAGGAATATGAGGTGTGCAGGTGGGTATCGCCCCAGTACACCTGTTGTGGGTAGTCCTTGCCGGCCATTGGAGAGTAGGAGCTACCCTCAGCCATGGCGGTGGAGGATAGCAGGGCCGATGAAATGAGGAGCGAAAGTGTTGTTTTTTTCATGATTGGCTCGTCGTTAATGAGGGCTGGCAAGGATCAGGGGGTGTACCAGATTGGAGATGAGTACCCACGTTCCTGGATGGTAGCCGGGAAGTTCACGTCCTCATGAGCCCGTCCCAATGCCACGGCATCCAGCATGGTGTGACGCGGTGTCGGGATCTGCAGGACGCGCAGATAGTAGAAGGCCCGCTGGCGGGCATCGAAATCCGGGTCCTGCCAGACGGTGACCAGTTCTTCCGCACCGATGCTGTTGCTGTAGTGGCCTATTTTCATATCGACGGTATTACCGACCAGGCGTGTATCCTTGCCCTTGTCTTCGCGGCCATCGGAAAGCGCCACGTTGTAGACTTTTTCGTGGCTCTTGCCGTCAGCATCCAGCCAGCCCTTGACCACCTGTACACGATCCAGGTTTGCATCCTGCGGATCCTTGACTGCCTGAATCAGGAAAGACGGTGTTTTGCCTTCCGGAGCCTGACTCAGGTCGCCGCCCATGGGCACACCCTTGCGGTAACCCACTTCAGCCAGATCATTGGCCTGAGCATCCCTGGCTTCAAAATCGAAGCCGCCGAACAGACGAACCTGCATGCGCGGGCCTGTTGTGGCATACACTTCCTTGCGCTTGAAGGCGGCAAACAACGACTCTCGGGTGTTTTCTTCGGCCCAGACAGCCACCATGCCGGCGGCAGACATGCTCCACCCATCCGCGTGTGGACTGGTTTCCATATCCATATTTTCGGGAATGGAATCACGACCGAATTTGCCCCAGAAATTGGGCTCGCTCGCTGTCGTCAGGCCAGTATGGGAATCGGTGGAGCCGATCATGCCGAACTTGAACGGGTTGGCGCCGGCTTTCTGCTCAATCTCCAGGCCGCGCTTCAGTGCACTGCGGGCGTAGTTGCTGACCTGGTCTACTGTGGTTTCCGCGTCGGCACCGAAGGTCATGACATGGTCAAAGGTTTCGAAGTCGGCAAAGGGGTCATCCGGTGACAGGCTTGTGCGGGTTTCTGAGTCGCCCTTGATCTGGGTGACCTCGGCGACCGGTTCCCAGCGCATGCGGGTACGGGCGTAGCTGGCGCTGATCGGGTGCCCTTCACTGTCTACATCATTGAACATCAGGCCGTTACTGATATTCGAGTTGTGCGGAATGGCGACAAAATCTGCACCGGTATCAGCCGATGTTTTTTCCAGCCAGCTCCAGAAGTCCTCTGGACGATCGCTGTCTGCAGAAGAGTATGGTAGGAACTGCCTGGCTGCTTCGCCGCCTTTTTCAGTGAAGACGACGCGATGCAGGTTGGCGCCCCCGGGCATGGAGGACCATTCCCAGCCGATGAAGGTAGTGAACTTGCCCGGCTCGTTGTTCGTTTCGGCGGCCTCGATAATCTTGTCCCAAATCGGCTGACGGATCGCCGTGGTCAACAGATCCTGATAGGGCACTCCCTTTACCAGTGCACCGGCAGCATCGTAGTAGACTGCTTTTGAGCCTTTATCGTCCCACATCCGGATCAGCTTCTGACCGTTTTCAGCATTGTCCAGCAGTGGGCTTTTGTCACGTACCAGCTGCATCAGTCCCATGTACTCGGCGTGGTCGGCAACTACCAGAAAGTCGAGCGGACGTTTAAGCTGCACGCGTACACGATTGTAGGGGTGGATGACCGGTTGGCCCTTGGCGAAACGATAGGCGGTGTCTGGGTCGGCAGTTTCGTCACCCATGGCAAAGGCATCGCCGGAGTAGGATGTATGCAGATGGGTGTCGCCCCAGTAAAGCTGGGTGGGCGCGGCGCTGGCCTGGAAAGCGGAACAGCCGGCGAGAGCCAGCATGCTGACAAGAAGCTTCTTCTTCATCGAGTTGGACCTCTTATGGGGGCTCTGGGCACCCCCGTTCTTATTTTCATACAGAGTAAGAAATCCCGGGCGCCAGGGTTTGATAGTTTGCGAATTAGACTTGACCTTTTACGACTAAGGGCGCCGTTAATCTGGTGAGGCAATTAAGAATCGAACAGTCTGCATGGCTTAAATCCATTACAATTGCTGAACACCCCCGGCCCTCAGGAATATCAATGCTCGAGATACGTGGTTCCAGTAATTGGCTACAACTATTGCCTGAATCAGTGCTGCAGGATGTGCGGGCACACATGGTGCGGCGTCGCTATAAAGATGGTGAGTCCATTTATCGTTTCGGTGAGAGCACGACCACCCAGTACCAGGTCGTAAAGGGGACGGTCCGAGTACGTTCCATGTCCGATAACGGAAAAGAGGTTACCTATGTCATTTATGGGGCGGGTGAGTGTATCGGTTACCTCTCGGCTGTTGATGGCGATGTGCGACCCCAAGATGCCGTGGCCATGGGCGATGTGGAGCTTGATAGTCTTGCCGTCAGCGATTTTGAACAACTGAGGGATCGTCATCGCGAGATTGATCGGGCCATGACCTTGCACCTGTCACGTCGCCTGCGTGAGCTGTTCAAGTCCTATGAAGTCGGCAAGTTCTTTGCCCTGGCGCGTCGCCTGGCCCATCAGATCAGCTTTCTGCTCGAGGTGGCCGATCATGCCGCGACCGACGCGGGGAGTAATGAGCTGGAGTTGACCCAGGAATTGCTGGCTTCGGCGGTGAGTGCCTCACGCCAGGCGATCAGCAAGATTCTCAAGGCGTGGGCCGATGCAGAGATCGTAGCGTATAGCTATGGCCGTATCTGCATACTTGATCGTGCACGATTGAAGGCGATAGCCGAGGGCGAAGACTGACCACGAGGCTGGTCTTGCGCACTGAAAATTAAAAGGCCTGCTGACAATCTGCCAGCCGGCCTTTTGTTGTTATATCGCCCAGTCTATTGGCCCGTTCAGCTTGCTTCGTAAAACAGCGGCTGCTTGTCGCTGGCGATACGGTTATGCGCCTGTGCGAAAGCTTCGAGCAGCTGTTTCTGCTGGATTTCGGCCTTCCTGATCGCGGCTTCCTTGACGTGACCATAGCCACGGATCTCGGAGGGCAGCTCAGCGATCTTGACCGCGATGTCGTAATTGGCGCTATCCAGCTGTTCGAGCAGGGTCTCGAGGGTGCTGCGGTAGTCGATGATCATCTGGCGTTCCTGCTTGCGTTCGGCGGTGTAGCCAAACACATCGAAGGCGGTGCCGCGCAGCCCCTTCAGTTTTGCCATCAGTCCGAACGCCTTGAACACCCAGGGGCCGAACTCCTGCTTGCGCAGGTGACCGGTCTGAGGATCCCGCTTGTTCAGGATTGGCGGTGCCAGGTTGAAGCGCAGTTTGAAGTCACCTTCGAACTGCTGGTTCAGGCGCTTGAGGAACTTGCCATCCGTGTACAGACGGGCCACCTCGTACTCGTCCTTGTATGCCATCAGCTTGAAGTAGTTGCGCATGACGGCCTCGCTCAGCGCGGTTTGGCCCGGCGTCTTCTGCTGTTCCACCTGTTGAACCCGTTTGACCAGTTCCATGTAACGGTCGGCATAGGCCGCATTCTGATACGCGGTCAGGTGCTTGATGCGACGCTGCAGGGCGTCTTCCGTTGACTCGGCCAGATCCGGCTTGCTGGCCTGCAACTGATCTTCGATCAGCGGCAGAAGGCGGCCCATGTCGTGTGCGGCGACTCGCCCCAGACGGAAGGCGTTCTGGTTGAACTCGATGGAAACCTTGTTGATCTCGATCGCTTTCAGAATCGCTTCTTCACTCAGCGGCAGCCAGCCTTTCTGGAAGGCGTAGCCGACCAGGAACATGTTGGAAGCGATGCTGTTGCCGGTGAGGGCGTTGGCGATCTTGCTGGCATCAATACTGGCAAGATTGTCGTCCAGCACTTTCTTCAAACCGCCCAGCAGGGGCTGAGTTGGCAGTTCGAAGTCGCGCATCAGCTGCAGTACAGAGGTGGCAACCGGGTCACTGTTGACCACGCACTTGGTGTGATTGGCGCGAATCGATTTCATCGAGCTTTCGCTGGCGGTCACCACCAGGTCGCAGCCGATGATCAGGTCGGAGTCCGCCGGGCCGATTGGCAGGCTAGTGATGTCGCTCTGCTTGTGGCCGATCCGCAGGTGGCTCTGTACCGCGCCGCCTTTCTGGGCGAAACCGGTCATGTCGTAGATGGAGATCGCCTTGTCTTCCAAGTGCGCGGCCATGCCCAGTACCGCGCCGATGGTGACGACGCCGGTGCCACCGATACCGTTGATCATTACGGCGTAGCAGTTGTCGAACTGGGGCAGAGTCGGCTGTGGCAGGTCTTTGAACAGGCGGTCGCCCAGATCGGCGGTTTCCGCCTTGCGCAGCTTGCCACCCAGTACGGTGACGAAGGAGGGGCAGAAGCCGTCGACACAACGGTAGTCCTTGTTACAGGTGGACTGGTCGATGACACGCTTGTTGCCGAACTCGGTTTTGCGTGTCTGCAGGCTGACGCAGTTGGCCTGTACCGAGCAGTCGCCACAGGCCTCGCAGACCTGGTCGTTGATGAACATGCGCTTGTCCGGGTCCGGGAACTGGCCACGCTTGCGACGACGACGCTTCTCGGCGGCGCAGGTCTGGTCGTGGATCAGCACGGTGACGCCCTTGATCTCGCGCAGCTCGCACTGCAGCCGTTCCAGTTCGCGGCGGTGGAAGATCTCCACTCCCTTGGCGAACGACGGCTGGCGATGATACTTGTCCGGATCGTCGGTGGTAACCACAACGTGCTTGGCACCCAGGGCGGTAACCTGCTCACTGATCTGCTGTGGTGTTAGCTGACCTTCGGCGGGCTGGCCACCGGTCATTGCCACGGCGTCGTTGTACAAAATCTTGTAGGTGATGTTCGCTCTCTGCACCACGGCGGCATGAATCGCCAGCAGGCCGGAGTGGGTGTAGGTACCGTCACCCAGGTTCTGGAATTTGTGCGGGGTATCCACGAAGTGGGACAGGCCGACCCAGTTGTGTCCTTCACCACCCATCTGCGTGGGGAAGGAAGTGTTCCGGTTCATGAATCCGGCCATGGCATGGCAGCCGATGCCGCCCATCGCCTTGGAGCCTTCCGGCACCTTGGTGGAGGTGTTGTGCGGACAACCGGAACAGAAATAGGGAATACGCACCAGCTGCGGGATAATGGCACCGCAGGCACCGGTGATGGAGCTGAGGTAGTCGTCACAGGCGGCGCTGATGCTGTCATCCAGCAGGCCGTTGGCGGCCAGGCGATCACGCAGCAGAGCGACCACTTCGTGCGGGTAGAGGCCGCCGTAGGTTTTCTGAATCGACAGGCCGTGTTCGTCTTTCTTGCCGATCAGGCGCGGGCGCTTGCTGTCAGGCCAGTTGAACAACTGGTCGGCAATTTGCGGCTCCATGATCGGCATCTTTTCCTCGATCACCAGCAGCTCGTCATGGCCTTCGGCGAACTCGGCCATGCCCTGATCTTCCAGCGGCCAGGTCATCGCGACCTTGTAGACGCTGATCCCGAGCGATTTGGCCTTGTCGTCATCGATGCCCATCAGCTGGAAGGCACGCATGATGTCCTGATATACCTTGCCGGCGCAGACAATACCCAGCTTGCGCTGCGGGGCTGCCAGGGTGATACGGTCCAGCTTATTCAGGCGGGCAAAGGACTTGATCAGCGGAATACGCCCGCTGTAGGCCATGCGCTCAGCCGTGGCCGCAGGGCCCAGGCCACCACTGGGCGGTACAAAATGGGCTTCGGGCGGAATCTCCAGTCCTTCCGGGTTCTGTGTGATTGAAGTGGTTGGGTTCAGCTCGACGGTAGCGGTGCCTTCGATGGTCTCGTTGACCACTTTCAGCGTAACCCAGGCACCCGAGTATCGGGACAGGGCCCAGCCGATCAGACCGTAGTCGATCACTTCCTGAATGTTGGCCGGGTAGAGAATCGGCGAGCCGTGGGCCAGCATCTCCGGTTCGGAGTAGTGAGCGATGGTGGAGGACTTGGCCACATGGTCATCACCGGCGATCAGCAGCACGCCGCCATGATGCGAGGCACCGAAGAAACTGCCGTGCTTAATGGCATCGCCGGAGCGGAATACGCCCGGTCCCTTGCCGTACCAGATGGAAAACACGCCATCGAATTTCTTCGCTTCTTCGGATTCGATCTGCTGAGTGCCCCAGACCGAGGTGACGGCCAGGTCTTCATTGACACCCGGCTGGAATACGATGTCATGCGCATCGAGCAGCTGCTTGTTGCGACTCAGCTCCATATCGTAGGTGCCGATCGGTGAGCCGCGATAGCCGGTAATGTAACCGGCGGTATTGAGGCCTGCGGCCAAGTCACGCTGCTTTTGCAGCAGTGGCAGTCTAACCAGGGCCTGGTTACCGGTCATGTAGACAGTGCCGGATTCCTTGGTGTACTTGTCGTCCAGAGAAACCTGTTTCAGCGTCATGGTCTGTACTCACATATTCTATTTCTTGTAATCCTGCAGGCCTTGAAGGCCTATCAGGCTGAGCGTGCCGGCTGACGACCTGCACATCGATATCAAGATCATGCGGAGCATTTATGCTATTGCTGGAAGCAATATTGGCGCTGATAGCCGTCGGGCACTGTCAAGCAGATTACAATTGGGACGAATTTTTCCGCTGTAGTTATTGTTCAGGGCTGATGGAGTAGGGCCGCCGGCATGAAGCCCCGCTGCATCTATATCCATCGATGCAACCCATGGCATGTTCTGCCGGCGGCCTGGAGCAGCTGTCAGGCGACCCGGATCGGCGGAATCACCAGAACGTCGATATCGACCCGTTCCAGCAACTGCTCTGCGGTATTGCCGAGCAGCACACCTCTTAGCCCGGTGCGGGCAACGGTACCCAGAACCAGCAGGCGTGCCCCCAGCTTCATGGCCTGATCGGCAATGAGCAGCTCGGCCGGTCCTGCCGCGACATGTATCCGGTCTGCCGAGATGCCATACTGCTGGCCAAGGCTGACACAGGTGTCTCGGTAAGCCTGTTCCTGCTGTGCCGATTGCTGGTCCGAATGAGCCGGATTCTGCATGGGAGCAGGGCAGGCACTGAACATATGCAGAGGGCGTTGCAGCTTGTCTGCCAGCAGGCTGGCCAGCTCCAGAATCTGGCCGCTTAGCTGCTGGTGTTCAGGGTCAACAGGTGTGGCTTCAACAGCAGCCAGGATCGGTGCATCCGGTTCCAGTTCTGACGGACGAACCATCAGCACTGGTGTGTTCTGAGCACGCAGCAGTTTCCAGTCCAGAGGGGTAAACAGCGAATCGCTGAGACTGGTCTTGTGCGGCTCTTTCAGCGTCAGATCGAAACCCAGCGCGTGCTGGCAAAGCAGCAAGGCACGCAGAAGGTCGGTTTCGGGGCTGAGTTCAAGGCGGATGCTCAGGCCCTGTTGTTCCAGCTGCTGCAGCTGCTTGTCCAGGTGGGAGCGGAATTCACCGCAGTAGGTTCTCTCCAGCAAGAATGCCGTGATCTCCACATCCTGGTGGCGTGCGATGCGAACCGCCTTGTTCAAGGCTAGCTGCTCAGCCTTGGTGGGATTCAGCACCACCAGCAGTTTCTTGAATTCACGCATGAGACACCTTTCCTTCTGTCTGTGCAGCCTTATGGGTCTTCAGGGTTTTATTACCAGCAGTTGCCGGCTGGCGCTTGATCAGGAAACTCGCCAGCGCCGGCAGGAATACCAGGGCACCGACCATGTTCCACACGAACATGAAGGTCAGCAGGATGCCCATATCGGCCTGGAACTTGATCGGCGACCAGAACCAGGTACCCACGCCGATGCCCAGGGTCAGACCGGTGAAGGCGACCGCCTTGCCGGTGGTTTTCAGGGTGTTGAAGTAGGCATTGCGCAGACTCATGCCGGCTTTCAGATAGGTTTCCAGCTTGCTGTAGATGTAGATGCCGTAGTCGACACCGATGCCCACACCCAGTGCGATGACCGGCAGGGTCGCGACCTTGACGCCGATACCCAGGCGCGCCATCAGCGCCTGACACAGCAGCGAGGTCAGCGCCAGCGGCAGCAGGATGCAGGCCACGGTACGGACAGAGCGGAAGGTGATCAGGCAGAGGAAGCCCACCACGGAGTAGACCCAGATCAGCATTTCATACTGGGCTTTCTGGATCACGATGTTGGTGGCCGCTTCGATACCGGCATTACCGGCAGCCAGCTTGATGGTCAGCGCATCGCTGTTGTATTTCGCCGCGAAGGCTTCGGTTTCCTCAACCACGGCGGCCAGGGTTTCCGCCTTGTGGTCGTTCAGGTAAACGAACACCGGCATCAGGCTGCAGTCGGCGTTAAAGCTGCCGCGTGGCGCGGTGATGGAGGCCTGGTTGAGCAGGGCCTGGTTGCGGTTCAGTGCCATCCACTTGATGTTGCCTTCGTTGTAGCCGGTCATGGCACGCTTGGCCACGTTCACCATGGAACTGGCCGACTGGACACCCGGCAGCTGCTGCAGGCGCCACTGCAACTGATCCACCACATCCAGCGTGTGGTAGTTGGAGCACTGGTCCTTGGCGGTCTGCACCATGACCACGAAAATATCGGTGCTGGTGGAGTAGTTCTCGTTGATGAAGGCGTTGTCCAGGTTATAGCGTGAGTCCGGGCGCAGCTCGGGTGCGCCGGCATCCAGGTCGCCCACCTTCAGATCCTGGCTCTGGTACAGGCCCACGCCCGCCAGGCCCAGAGCGATCAGGATCATCAGTGCGGCCTGAGGGCGCTGGGTAAGGCTGGACAGCAGGTTCCAGATCGGATGCTTGCCGTGTTCTTCGACCTGCTGCTGCTTTTTGACGGAGGTGTTGCTGACGCCGGCGTAGGACATCAGGATCGGCAGCAGGATCAGGTTTGTCAGGATGATCACGGCCACGCCGATACTGGCCGCCACGGCCAGGTCCTTGATCACGGCGATATCGATCACCATCAGGGTGGCAAAACCGACGCCATCACTGATCAGGGCGATGATGCCGGGGATGTACAGGGCACGGAAGGCCAGGCGTGCGGCCAGCTCCTTGCCGGCGCCGTTGGCGCTCTCGTGACCGATGGCGTTGATGATCTGCACGCCGTGACTGACACCGATGGCAAACACCAGAAAGGGCACCAGCATGGAGTAGGGGTCCAGGCCGTAACCGAGGGTCTTGAGCAGACCCAGCTGCCAGACCACGGCGATCACCGAACAGAGCAGCGGTACGATTGAGCTGCGCAGACAGCGCGAGTAGAGGTACAGCAGGACGAAGGTGATGGCCAGCGCCATGGCAAAGAAGATCGCTACCTGGCTGGCCCCGTCGATCAGGTCACCCACCACCTTGGCGAAGCCGGTGATATGGATCTTGATGCTGTCGCTCTGGTACTTGTCACGGATCAGCTCTTCGAGTTGCTTGGAGAACTGCTGGTAATCGATCGGCTCTCCGGTGTCCGGATTGAAATCCATCAGCGGCGCGTAGATGATCGCCGACTTGAAATCGTTGGCCACCAGCGAACCGATACGGCCGGACTTGAGGATGTTGGACTTGAGCTTCTCCAGCTCCTGCGGCGAACCATCATAGGTGTCCGAGATCACCGGTCCACCGGTAAGACCCTCCTCGGTCACTTCCGACCAGCGCACACCCGACGCCCAGATCGACAGCAGGTTGGCACGGGCCACGCCCGGGACGTAGAACACCTCATCATGGATCTTCTGCAGGGTTTCCTGGAATTCCTTGTCGAAGATATCGCCCTGGGTATGCTCGACCGAGATACGGATGGCATTGCCCAGGCCCGCCATATCATCCTTGTGCTGAAGGTAGTTGGCGATGTAGGGGTGTGACGCCGGAATCATTTTATCGAAGCTGGCTTCAGGCTTGATGGTGCTGGCCTGGTAACCGAAAAACAGCGTCGCCGCCAGCATCAACAGGATGATCAGCGGGCGATGATGGAAGAAAATACGTTCAATCATGGACTCGGTGCCCGAGGCCATCGGTTGGTTGGTCTTGCTCATTATTCTGTACCTCCACTGACGGTCGCAGCATGCACGCCGTGTGCGCCTGCGATCAGCAATCCCTTGTGTTCACTGACCAGTACCTTGCTCTGCGGCAGGCGGGCCGGGTGTCGATCGGTGCCGATCACCTGTCCTTCAGTATCGAGATGCAGCGACATCCCGGCGGCCCCTACCAGCACGGCGGAACCATCGTCCAACAGGGTGCCGCTGAAAAAGGTCGAGTCGACGCCGGTCTCGATCGGGTGCCAGGAATCGCCCCAGTCTTCGGACTGGAAGGCGTTGCCACGCAGGCCATAGGCGATGATGCGGCCCTGGTCGCTGCCGGTGATGCCGAAGAAAGAACCGTCGTAGGGACTGTCGAGCATCTCCCAGCTCTGCCCCCAGTCGGATGAGCGGTACAAAGTGCCCGCTTCGGCGGCAATGAACAGCTGATCGCCGATCTGTTTGATGGAGTTGAGGTGGAACAGGCTCGGGTTATCCATGTGGTCGAACCAGGCCGACCAGGTTTTGCCACCATCGGTGGTGTGCAGGATCAGGCCGAAGCCGCCGACTACGATGCCTTCGTTGCGGTTCTTGAACCAGACATCCAGAAAGGGCCGGCTGGCCCCTTCTTCGGTGAAGGTTTCGGCATCCTGTGCCATGTAGGTGCGATCTTCGAGGTCGATTGCCAGCGCTTCGCGATCTTTCTCGGCAGCGTTTGCGATAGCATTCTCAAGCTCTGTCAGCCGTGTCTGAGCATATTCCAACATCAGTGCGTTGGCACGATTGCCGTCCATTACCTTGCGCCAGCTGGCGCCGCCATTTTCGGTCTTGAGAACTACTCCGTCGTGACCCACGGTCCAGCCGAAGTGGTCGTCAATGAAGAAGGTATTGGTCAGGGTGACGCGCACGGGAACCGGGGCCTGCTGCCAGCTATCGCCCTCGTCAGTGGAGATCAGGATATGACCGCGCTCGCCCACGGCGACCAGGTTGCTGCCGACACGCTCAAGGTCCAGCAGCATGCTTTGGGCGGCCAGCGGGGATGTCAGGGCGGGCTCTTCCAGTGCATCGCCGGCGACTGCGCTGCCTGAAAGCGCCAGGCCTATCAGCATGCACAGGCTGGACCGCACGCGGGGCGGTTGTATCACGGGTTGGGTCTTGTTGAGCATTTTCATAGGCTTATTCTTTTTGTAAGTGTTGTGATGCAGGCCCAGCTGTCTCCGGGACCATTTGGGCACGCAAACATTTGGCTTTCGCGCTATTCCGATAACAGGCTCTGCAGGAACCTGTTGTCGGAATAGTTGAGAAATGAGGCCAGCGCTAACGCCAGCCTCATGATCAGTGGTTAACGGCGAGACATCTGACGCACGTTCTGCGGGGTGTAGAAGCTGTCTTCCTTCGTTGCAGTTGTCGAGTAGGGAATGACGTCATACTCCTGCATGGCGTAATCACCGGACTGCAGGTCGTAGTTGGTGAGTGCGCGTGCGATGATGTTGCCGTCTGCATACAAAGTTACCGGGTGAGAGTGACCGAATCGCCACAGCTCGCCGCGACCGTCATACATGTCGGCCATCAGTGCGAACCAGGAGTCCTCATCGAGGTAGAAGCGACGCTTGCCATAGATATGGCGGCTGTCTTCGCGCAGGGTTGCCTCAACTACCCAGACACGATGCTTCTCCCAGCGCTCCAAATCGGTATTGGTGTGTTCGGACTGTGCAATTTCCTCCATCGGGGTGCCATTGCTGTGGGCACTCAGGAACTTGTACGCGTTGTAAGGGACCAGCATTTCTTGCTTGCCGACCAGTTCCCAGTTGAAGCGCTCCGGAGAGCCGTTGAACATGAACGCCTGGTCGTAAGTGGTCAGGCCGTTGGAACCGGGATCCGGCGTATCGAAGGCGATGGTCGGGGCGCGACGCACACGACGCTGACCAGGGATGTACTGCCAGGCCTGGCGCGGTTCCTTGTTGGCGTTAACCGGGTCGCGTACCAGAGTGACCTCACCCTTACGGCGTGTCGGCAGGGAATACTGCAGCAACAGATGGAGGATGTTGCCGTTGAACGTTTCCAGGCTGCCGTCCTTGTAGTAGTACGGGTAGCTCTCGATCAGCTGACCGGCGGTAATGGTGCGGGAACCGTTAGCGTATATAGTGGCGCTCTCATAAGTGGCGTCCTTGCCTTCGCCATACCAGCGCAGGGTGTGATTCCAGATCGCTTCGTTGCCGTTTTGCGGAATCGGGAAGGGAATGCCGCCGTAGGCGTTGGTGACACCATTACCGTCCGGAGTCAGTTCAGCATTCAGTGCATTGTTGTACGTGTTCTTGGCGACCCAGTCCGGAATCGGTGCGGTACGGTGGGTCGGGTAAACATTCATTTTGTAGGTCGGCTTTTTCTCGAACAGCGCTTTCTGACCATCGGACAGCAGATCGGCATATTCCATGTAGTTCTGCGCCGTGATGGTGTACAAGGGCTTTTCGTCAGCGAACGGGTCGATCAGCTTGCCGCCTTTGGTATAGCCGGCTGGCGGCGTGGTCAGGCCACCGGTCCACTCGGGGATGTCGCTGCCGTTACCGGCATGTTCAGCACCAAAGGGGGTCAGTTCTTTACCCAGCTTGGCGGCTTCCTCGGCACTGACAGCGGCCAGTGCCGAGCCTGCGTTGAGGGCGAATGCAGCAATGCTGGCGGTAAGTAAAGTACGTTTCAAATTCATCTTTCATCTCCTCGGGCCGAAGCCCGATTTTTATTATAGGTTTATGATTTAGAACGTGTATTTGTAGTAGAGGGCAGCGTAATCGCGGTCGGCGTTCAGGTGGCCGAAGGCCAGTGCGTCATTGTCTTTAAGAATGTCGTCGGTGTCGGTCAGGAACCAGACATAGCTGGCGCCGAACTTGTGTGCGCCCAGGTAGGTGAAGTCAGTCTTGAGTGCAAACTGTTCAGTGCCTTCGTTAAAGCTGAATTCGACCGAGGAGCGGCCATTGAAGTCATTGCGGTAGGTACCGGTCACGTCCATATCGAGGCCACCGACCAGGTTAAGGTAGGCTGCTTTCAGGCTGAGTACGGCACTGGAGGCACTGCGATCCTTTTTCAGGCTGTCTACGCCACCGGCATAGTCAACATCAAGAATGCGATTGTGAGCGATCTCACCGGTGAAGGTCAGGGTGTCAGCCAGCGGGTTCTGTGGGAAGATGTAGATGCCGGACACCTGTGCCTGAATGGCTTCACCGCGTGCATACTGGAAGCCTGGACCCGGAGTACCACCTGGGCCGTAGTTTACGCTGACCGGAATGCCGTCACGGTAGGAGATCTCACCGCTGACATTCATATCGCCGAATACCGTGCCAAAACTCAGGCCGTACAGGTCGATATCTTCGTAGTAGTTCTGATTCAGGTTTAGTGAATCGTTTGACAAGAACTCCAGCGCTGGCGTGAAATCGTTGTAGTTTAGGTAGTACAGACCGAACTCGGTACTGTTCAGGTTCTCGGCCAGGTAGCGCAGGGCGATACCGTATTGTCCTTTGTCGGGTGTGCTTTCTGTTACCGGACCTTCTCCCGGGCCATAACCAACAGCAAAGGTGTCTCCCACAGATTCCTGACCCAGGCCATTCAGGATGTTGAAGTAGGTTCCCGGGGCATCGATACGGGTTTCCTGCCAGTCATATTGATAGTAGGCACCCAGAGACAGGGTGTCGCTGATGGCCAGTTCACCGTACACCTGACCAATTGGCATGAAAATGTCTTTCAGCGCGGTGCCCGGCGCGTTGGCCTTGGTGGCATCCAGCGGACCCATGGCGGTGGAAATACCGCCCTGGATAAACAGACTTTCACCCCAGTTGACCACCTGCTCACCGACCCTCAGGCTCAGGTACTGGTCGCCCAGATCGAAACCGTGATACCAGAACAGGTCCTGCAATTCGATCTTGGACTTGTGCTCGTCAATACCATCCTGCTGGAATTCGGCCTTGGCCAGACCGTTGTCATCGTAGACTTCGTCGTACCAGCCACGGGCACGTGCGAAAACGCCACCGGCGCCGTAGTTGATATCCAGATCGGTACTGAAATTGATCTGGTTCTGGGTCATGTCGCCCTTGTCGAAATTGTTGTTGCCATCGTTGACCAGAGAGCCAACTGGATCGAGGAACTGCTGAATATTCGGGTCCTGGCTTTCACGACGCCACTGGGCGTTGTAGCCAACGGTAGTATCCACATCGACGGTCACACCGTTGTCCATCTCAAAGCTGAGCGCCTGTGCCTGGCCGGCGGCGGCAGTGATTGCGGCAGCCAGGGTGGCCTGAGCAATTACCATGCTGAGCGGTGTGCGCTTGAATCGGGTTCTCGGTTGTACAGCGTGAGGGGTTCTCATTGTTATTTCCTCAGGAGTTGTTTTTATGAAGGAAAGTTTGCGAGAACAGGCCTGATGGGGAAAGCCTGCAGGTTCACTACTAGCGTGGAGGCGGTGCCATTCTCAGGGGAAAGGAATGGGACCCCCTCTAATGGGGATAGGGTAGAAGCGGGGGCTTCAATATAATTCGGCAGTGCTTCGGTCATTTTTGGTCACGTCTTATTATTGTGTCTGGATCCTGACGAGCCAGCGCGCCTGTTATCAGGCGATTGCACAGCTGTTGACTCGTTTCCGGCCCTGTTCGCCTGCATCTACTCGGGCGAATCTCTTGCGACTTGCTGGTCACTCTAAAATTGATGTGGAATTACCGCTTGATATATTGCGTACAACGTTTGACATATTGTGAATGCTGACGTGTTTTGGCGACTTGCCTCGACGTCATGAATCCGGGCGGGTAAAGCGTTTAGTTCTGTTTCTCACGTTGTGAAATAACGGGCAGGGTCTGTTTGGGGGATTAAGCGGGGGCAATTGACGGGGTGGTGATCCGGTTTATGTGGAGAGTGAAGAGACTTCCCCGGAAACTCAGCACCAGGCTATGAGGATTTTCCTTGTGCAAATATTCAGTTGGTGAGTCGATAGCGTCGTTCCGGTCGGCCGACGCTGCCATAGTTGACCCCGGCCTCCAGTTCCCGGGTACTGACCAGATATTCCAGGTAACGCCTGGCGGTTGTGCGGCTGGCACCAATCAGGCTGCCCACTTCCTCTGCACTTAACGGTTCTGTTGTCCCCGTGAAGACTGACCTGACCTTGTCCAGGGTCAGACCATCAACGCCTTTGGGCAAGCGTTCACTCTGTCCGGGTGGCAGGGGAGCGGCGGTTTCAGTGGGTGAATTTGTACGCCGGGGCAACATGCTGTCTACGTCAGCCTGAGCCAGCGACTCCAGTGCATGCAGGCGGTCAAGGTGTTCCCGGTAATGTTGCAGTGCTTCCTGCAGGCGCTCGAACACCAGGGGTTTGAGAATGTAGTCGAACACACCTCCACGCAGGGCTTCTTTAAGCGTCTCTACTTCCTGCGCTGCGGTAATCAGGATGACATCGGTCATGCAATTTCCGGTGCGCAGCTCACGTAACAATTCCAGCCCGGTGCCGTTTGGGAACTGGATGTCGAGCAGCAGCAGCTCCGGCTTCATCACCTCAACCAGGTCGCGGGCCGTCTCCAGGCTATGCGCAATGCCGATCAGTTCGAAGCCCGATATCCGATCAAGAAAACGCTGCTGGATTTCGGCGATTTGGGGATCATCTTCCGCGATCACGACATGAATGTTGTCAGCCATGCATGCCTCCGGGGTGTTTGGGAATATAGACGGTGATTCGGCTGCCGCAGGGCGTGGCGGCTTCAATGGTAAGGGTGCCGCCGAGTTGTTGCAGCTGGGTGCTGACCAGATGCAGGCCCAGGCCATGACCGGGCACGGTCTTGCTGGTGACCCCTTTGGTGAAGAGACGTTGTTGATCGCAGGGCGCAATGCCGGGGCCTCGGTCCTCGATTTCGAAGATCAGGTCATCGCCCAGATCGGTCATGCTTAATGTCACCGCTTGCTGTGGGCCGCCATGATTGAGGGTGGCTTCGAAGGCGTTATCGAGCAGGTTGCCGAGGATGCTGACCAGCTTTTCGCGCGGCAGCTCGGGTGGCAGGTCGACCATCCGGCTGTCGGGATCGATGGTCAGTGTCAGGCCCAGCTCGCGGGCGCGGTTGTACTTGCCCAGCAGGCAGCCGGCCAGGATGGGGTCGGGGACCGCTTCGACCAGCAGGTGGATCAGGGCCTGGTGGTCGCGGGTTTCCTGGCCGATCAGATTGAGCGCCTCGTCGGTGGCGCCGATCTGGATCAGGCCGGCGATGGTGTGCAGCTTGTTGGAGTACTCGTGGGCCTGGCTGCGCAGGCTATCGGCGTACTGGCGGATGCGGGTGAGCTGACGGCTGAGCAGATCCAGTTCATCCTTGCGCCGAAAGCTGGAGACCACGCCGGTGACCCTGTTGTCCTGGTGCAGGGGCAGGCGGTTGACGATGAGCTGAAGGTCGCCGACCCGTACCTCCTGGTCAAACTGTGGAGTATCACTGGTGAGTACTTCCAACATGCGGGTATCGGGAAAGAGCTTCTGGATCGGTGTTCCGGTCAGAGAGCTGTCACTGGTCAGCCCCAGCATCCGATAGGCCGCATGGTTGACGGTGGTGATCAAACCTTCGGCGTTGATGGCGATGATCCCTTCACGGACCGATTGCAGGGTCGCATCACGCTCCTGAAACAGACGGCCGATCTGCTCCGGCTCCAGGCCGAAGATCGCTTTCTTGAAGTGGCCGGCAAACCAGATGGCGGTGAGCACGCTGAAGGCGAAGGCGGCGAGGATGACCAGTACCAGGGTCAGGCGATAACGATCAACCAGAGTTTCGACACGATCCAGCAGGTAGCCCACCGAAACGATACCGATGATCCTGGTGCCAGTGGTGTCGAAAATGGGCGCGCGGGCACGCATGGAACGCCCCAGGCTGCCCTCGGCGCGCGTAACCTGAGCCAGGCCATGCTCCAGGGTGGGTGACAGGTCGTCATCATCATCTTCCGACATCGACAGGCCCAGACGTCCGGAGTCCGGGTGTGCAAGACGGCGGCCGCTGGCATCGCCGATCACGACGAAGCGGGCCTGGGTCCTCTCGGCCAAAGAGCGTGCGATGGGCTGAAGCGTGGCCGAATCACCCGCGGCAACGGCATCGATGATTTGTGGAATGGCCGCGATGGTCTTGGCGACATGCAGGGCACGCTCACCCATCTGCTCCTGCAAGGATGAACTCAGGTGGTGCAGGGCAAACAGGCCCAATACACCGGTCTGCAATAGTGCCATCAGTCCCAGTATCAGGACCATGCGCGTCTTGAGCCGCAGGCGTCGAATGGAAAAAAGCATAGGCGTTATTATCGTTATCGTTCGCCGGATGATACCTGAAGCTTATGCCAAATCCCCGTGAACAGTATGAACAAAATGAGCTTTAAGTATTAAAAGCTCTTTAGTTTCATAAGCTTTCGACAATACAGAAGGCTGCATACCCTTTCCTCAAGGCTCAGGCCGATAAAAAAATAAAGAGGAAAACGCTATGCTCTTCAAACTGATTACTCGTCGTTCCGCCGTCATGGCCACCGCGCTGGTCGCCTGCCTGGGTACCGGTGTGGCACAGGCCGCTGTGGACAGCGTTCACTTCCTGATCCCGGGTGGCGCCGGTGGTGGCTGGGATGGTACGGCCCGGGGCACCGGCGAGGCACTGTCCAAATCCGGTCTGGTCGAAACCGTCTCCTATGAAAACCTCTCCGGTGGCGGCGGTGGTAAGGCGATCGCTCACCTGATCGAGATCGCCGACCAGTCCCAGGATACCCTGATGGTCAACTCCACGCCGATCGTGATCCGTTCCCTGTCGAAGATGTTTCCCCAGTCCTTCCGCGATCTGACCCCGGTGGCGGCCACCGTTGGTGATTTCGGTGCTTTCGTGGTCAAGGCGGACTCCAAATACACCAGCTTCAATCAGCTGGCCGACGCCTATCTGGAAAATCCGCGTTCGGTGACCGTCGTGGGTGGTTCAGCGCGTGGCAGCATGGATCATCTGGTGGCGGCAATGGCGTTCAAGGCGGCCGGCGGTGACCCGCGCCGGGTGAAATACCTGGCCTATGATGCCGGCGGCAAGGCGATGGCAGGTCTGCTTTCCGGTGAGGCCGACGTGCTCTCCACCGGGTTCAGCGAAGCGCTGGTACTGGCTGACGCCGGTGAGGTGCGCATTCTGGCGATGACCGGTCACGAGCGTTCGTCTGCCGCGCCTGAAGTGCCAACGCTGCAGGAGCTGGGGTATGACACCCGCTTCGTCAACTGGCGCGGCTTCTTCGCCGCACCGGGCCTGCCGCAAAGCAAGCGTGACGAGTTTATCGCCGTACTGGAAAAGATGTACGCCACCCCCGAGTGGAAAGCGGTACGCGACCGCAATGGCTGGGCCGAGGATTTCCGTCCCGGTGATGAATTCGTCACCTTCCTGGAGCAGCAGGAGCAGGAGATCGGCACGCTGATGCGTGAGCTTGGCTTCCTGAAGTAATCCGCGCTGCCTGCCCGGGGATACTCCCCGGGCCTGATTGGGAAGGGCAGAGGTGTCTGCTCTTCCGGTCCTGTTCGAGGAGTTTCCCTATGTTTATTACCAAAGACCATATCGGTGGCCTGGTGTTTCTCTGCCTGTCGGTAGCCTACGGCTACTATGCCGGACAGATCCCGCTGCTGCCGGGTGATGAATACGAGCCCTTCAATGCCCAGTCCCTGCCCAATGCGCTGGCGATAATCGGCGGTGTGTTGTCGATCGCGCTGCTGGTGACCGCCGACCGCTCAGCCGAAGGGCGGCTGAAACTGGTCGGTTACGACTTCTGGCTGGTGGCCAAGCTGTTGCTGCTGGTGTCCCTGTTTGCGCTGGCGCTGCCCTGGTTGGGCTTCACCCTGGCCACCATCGCCTTCCTGATCGGGGGCTACTGGCTGTTGGGGGTACGCAGCATCAAAACGCTGCTGCTGGCGTCCGTGCCTTTTGCGGTCGTGCTCTGGTTCCTGTTGTCCCAGCTGCTGGATATCTATCTGGCGCCGGGCCGTTTGTTCAGCGTACTGATGGGAGGTTGATCTCATGTGGGATGGAATTCTGACCGGTCTGACCACTGCGGTCATGCCCTTTAACCTGTTGATGGTCGTGGTCGGCTGCTTTGCCGGCACCTTCATCGGCATGCTGCCTGGGCTGGGTCCTATCTCGGCCGTGGCGCTGATGATTCCGATCACCTACGGCCTTGATCCTGCCTCCGGCATCATCCTGATGGCGGGTGTTTACTATGGCGCCGTTTTTGGTGGTTCTACCTCTTCGATCCTGATCAATGCGCCCGGTTGCGCCAGTACCGTGGTCACCGCATTCGACGGTTATCCGCTGGCGCAGCAGAAACAGGCCGGCAAGGCGCTGGCACTGGCGGCGTACTCCTCGTTTACCGGCGGTACCATCGGTGCCATCATTTTGCTGTTTGCCGCCCCGGCGCTGGCTTCGGTTTCGCTGAGTTTCCAGTCCGGTGATTATTTCGCGCTGATGCTGCTGGGGTTGACCGCCGTGGCGGCGTTTTCCGGCAAGGGCCAGGTGATCAAGGCGCTGTTGATGACCGTGTTCGGTCTGATGATTGCGACCGTGGGCACGGATATCACGTCGGGTACCACCCGTTTCACCTTCGGCAGTGTCGATCTGATCGACGGTGTCAGCTTCCTGTTGCTGGCGATGGCCACCTTTGCGCTGACCGAGGTGGTGATGACGGTGATGCGTGGCCAGCATAATGAAGAGGAGCCGGAGATGGATATGGCGGCGCTCGGCAGCATGAAGCTGAGCAAGGAGGAGATCACAGAGGTGGCCCCGACCATCGGCCGTTCTTCCGTGTTCGGTTTTATTGTCGGCGTTCTGCCCGGTGCCGGCGCCACCATCGCGTCTTTCCTGGCCTATGGTCTGGAGCGTAATCTTGCGTCAGCTAAAGAGAAACTCAAGTTCGGCAAGGGCGCGCTACGCGGCCTGGCGGCACCTGAATCCGCCAACAATGCGGCGTCTACCGGTTCCTTCGTGCCGCTGCTGACGCTGGGTATTCCGGGCTCGGGTACCACCGCCATCATGCTTGGTGCGTTGATCGCCTATGGCATTCAACCGGGTCCGCGCCTGTTCATGGATAACCCCGATGTGTTCTGGTCGGTGATCATTTCCATGTATTTCGGCAATCTGGTGCTGCTGATCCTGAACCTGCCGCTGATTCCGTACATCTCGCGTCTGCTGGCGATTCCGCGACCGATCCTGATCCCGTTGATCCTGTTCTTTTCGATCACCGGCGTCTACCTGGTCAGCTTCAACACCTTCGATATCCAGATGATGGTGTTGATCACCGTGATTGCCATCTTCCTCAAGCTGCTGGCGTTTCCGATGGCGCCGATGCTGCTGGGCTTTATCCTCGGCGGCATCATGGAGAAGAACCTGGGCCGTGCCCTGACCATGACCGACGGCAGCTTCTCTTTCCTTTGGGATCGGCCGCTGACGTTGACCATTACGCTGATTGCGGTGGCCGTATTGCTGTTCCCGCTATTGTCCGTCTTGCTGGGCAAGGTGCGCAATCGTGGTGCGGAGCTGGCGGTCAACGAAGGCGAAGGTTAAGCGTTACCCTGTGAGCGTGCGACGGATAACCGGGGCAGGCCAGGAGGGCCAGACGCCTCGGGTTATCCGCTTCCGATACCGGTTTACGCCGGTATCTTTTTTTCTGCCTGGTGGCTAGGGGATGGATAGATTTCGCAGCGGTTGCGGCCATTTTCCTTGGCCTTGTACAGCGCCTTGTCAGCGTATTTAAGGACCTGAGCCGGTTCATGGGCCTGCAGGGGCCATTCGGCAATGCCGATAGAGATGGTGATGTGTCCTACTTCCGGCATCTCGGTATCGGCAACCTGTTGGCGCAAACGCTCGGCCAGTTCCTTGGCAGTGTTCAACCGGGCGTTGGGCAGCAGAATGATGAACTCCTCACCGCCCGTGCGACAGGGCAGATCTTCCTTGCGGGTGCACGAGCGCATCAGTTGAGCCAGGGCCTGAAGCACACGGTCGCCCGAATCATGGCCGTAGGTATCGTTGACGCGTTTGAAGTGGTCGATATCGATCGCCAACACGCTGAAAGGAATGCCGTCATGTTGCAGCAGGTCCAGCGTTATTTCACCGCCGCGTCGGTTGTTCAGGCCGGTCAGCGAGTCGGTCTGGGCATCATTCTTAAGCTTGCCGATGCGCGTATGCAGCAGGTTGACGCCCAGCAGCATGGCGCGTTTGAGTTCAGCGCTTTCGAAATACCAGGAATGTATCTTCTGAATGCGTTTCGGTGTGCAGGGGTGGTCCAGGGTCTGAGCGTTGTCGGCCAGTTGCCACAGGGGGCGTGAAATCAACCGCGCCAGCCACCAGATCAACAGCAGCGTGATCAGTGCCAGCGGCAGGGTGTGATTGATCACGCCCCGCATCTGGCTGTTCAATGGCGCCAATGTCGCTTCCAGGGGGCGCTGAGCGACGACGCCCCAGTTGGCGATCCTGATCGGGGCATAGCCGGCCAGCATCTCGGTGCCTTGGCTGTTGGGTAGTTGCTGAGTGCCATTTTCGCCGCCAATAACAGCCTCGATCACGGAGTTGCCGTTTACCTGGGAGCCGATGCGATCCGCATCGGGGTGGTACAGCAGGCGACGGTTGTGGTCGACGACGTACAGATAGGAACCATCCTCGTAGTAGTGTGTGCCCAGCAGGTCGTTGAGAGTGCTGCGCTCTTTCAGATATAACGATCCGCCGACATAGCCCAGGTATTGTCCTGAGGGTGAAAAAATGGGGTGTGAGATGAATACCAGCAGGTTGTTGGCGGCCGAGATATAAGGCGCGCTGATCAGCGGTTTCTGCTCCCGCAGCGCCTGCACGGCGCCGGGGGAGGCCAGTTGTTCGCCCAGGATCTGCAGCGTTTCAGGAGAAGTCGCCAGTACTTCTCCGCTACGGGCGACGATCACGATCGAGTTGAAGCTGTCAGTATGGTTGCGCAGGCGGTCGGCGGTTTGTTGCAAATGCTCAGGGTTATCGAGCTGGGTCGATAGTTCGGCGGCACTGAAGGCAAACTGTTGCTGGGCAGCACGCAGAAAGTTCTCGGTCGATGTGGCCAGTTTGTTGGCGTAAGCCTGATTGCTCTCCAGTGTTTGATCGATCAGCAGCTGGCGTTGAACCTGGTAACTGGCGTTGAGGCCGTTGATCAGGGTGACTGCGGCGGTGGCGAAGGCGAGAAGCAGGATTAGCCGCCGGAGGTCGAGGCGGAAAAAATTTTTGATAAACACGTCATACTTTCTCTGAACTACTTGGGGGCTGTTTCACAGCGAAAGCTGGTGGCAATCGGGAGGCCTGTTTTACGCTGGGTGAGCGACGTCGATACGGCTCAGGCCGGAAAACGGACCTGGCAGAGGGTAGCAGTTATCCCCTGTTCGATAAAGAACTCCAGCCAGAGTCGTTGATGATCCTGCAGCCGGTCATTGGGTCCTTTGACTTCAATCAGTTGGTAGCTGTTCTGTTGCGGATTCAAGCAGATCAGATCCGGCAGCCCACGGCGGAGATGACGCAGGTCGAGCAGCAGGTGTTTGAAAATGGCGCTCAGGTGCCCGGCCGGGATGCCTGATCCATCTCTTTCTCTGCAACGAGGTAGGCTGTCCACGGTGTATCGGGCGGTATCAATGGCCAGCTGGGCTGGTGTTCAAGGTCGGGAGCTAAGTGATGACCATACAGAAAAAGGCGTTCTATCGCCAAGGGCCGGATTATCGCGGCGGGCAGATGGTGGACTTCGTCGATATTCGCCGTCGTTTCGACTTTCGCGCCATTCAGCTGGGGCGCTGGGTCACGGCAGCCGAGCGGGAGAGGGCGGCGGGGCTGTTCTACGATGCGCTCTGTGATCTGATGCAGATCCTGCAGGGGCCTGAACTGCTGATCTCCCTGCGCGGCACTCTGGGGTTGCAGTACGGCACCGGTGGCCGTCCCGGGGTATCGGCGCATTATGATCCTGCACAGCGCACCTTTTCGCTGGCCAAGAATGCCGGGCCGGGCAGTATTGCGCATGAATGGTTTCATGCGCTGGACCACTATCTGGCGGATAAGGTATTCAGCGATGCCCCGAGGGGAATGTTCGCCTCCTCGGCCTGGCTGAAAGAGGCAACGCCGGTGGTGCATCCGCTGAGTGATCGCTTTGTGCGTTGTCTGCAGGCAGTCCTGCTGGCACCGAACGGACGGGAGCCCAGTGAACTGTTTCGCTGTTCGGCGCAGGTGGACCGGCGTCTGGGGGTGGTCTATTACAGTCGACCGGAAGAGCTCTGTGCCCGGGCGTTCGAAGCCTTCGTTCAGGACAGCCGGATCAAGAACCATTTTCTGGTCAAGGGCACACGTCAGTCCGAGGAGGCGAAAGCCGGGTTGTATCCTGATGGTGAGCAGCGCGAACGAGTTAATAGGACTTTTGCAGAGTATTTTGGCCGTCTCGGCGGGGCGCTGAATAAAATATCCTGTTAAATGCAACAGATTGTCGTCATATTAGCCTAAATGTTCATTGTTTTCCGGTGGTTACGTCCCTACAATCGCGCGCTCTTTCCATCCACCAACAAGAGCGCTTATGTCTAAGGCACACTCTTCTAGTTACCAGGGACGGCGAAAGCCACGTGCGGAATTTGCCACGCGTGCCGACTATTTGGATCATGAACTGCAGATCATGGAGCCCAAGCGCTGGCGTCCTAACCTGCCGTTTCGCGATTACAGCTTTGAAGTCGAGGATTGGGTACCGGCCATGGCCGCCACCATCGGTAAAATCGTGATGGTGGCGGCGATTGTCGCTGCATTTGCAACTCAGTTGGGCCTGTCCAACGAGTTTGTGATCGAAAACGTGCGTTACGAGCTGCTGATTGCGGCTGTACTGTTCGTGATTCTGGTATCGGGCTTTCTTAACCCGACCGCCAACCTGGCGGGTACCCACGGCCCACTGATTCCCTTGATTCCGCTGATTGTGGCTTCCGGTGGCCATCCGATGGCGCTGGGCCTGTTGATTGGTGTGTTTGGCTTCATTCTCGGCATCACCAAGGGGGGCAGCCTGCTGGCCAAGCTGACCAGTAACGGGGTCTGCGGTGGTCTGCTGCTGTACCTGGGTTTTATCGGTGTAACCGGCCAGATCAAGAAGCTGTTTGCCTGGGCGGAAGGCTTCGATATGGCCTATCTGGCTTTCATCGTCATCCTCGGCACCATCATCATGTATGCCTATCTGGAACACATTCAGAAGCGCTGGCTGGCGGTGCCGCTGGGTTCCGTACTGGCGGCAGGGATTGCCTTTGCATTGGGCGCGCCCTTTGAGTTCACCACCGAACCGGGTATGCCGAACCTGAATCCCATGTACTGGTGGGGTGAAGATACCGGCTGGAAGCTGGGCTTGCCCGAACTGCACCACTTTATCGCTGTGGCGCCTTTTGCCATCCTGGCTGTCGCCATGTGGTCACCGGACTTTCTGGGGCACCGTGTGTTCCAGCAGATCAATTACCCGCCGAAAACGGAGAAGGTACTGATGGATATCGACGATACCATGGTGTCCGCTTCCGCACGTCAGGTCACCGGCAGTCTGCTGGGTGGCGGTAACATCGCATCCTCCTGGGGCACCTATATCGTCCCGGCAGCGATTGCACGTCGTCCCATTGCGGCGGGCGCCATCCTGACTGGTCTGCTGTGTATCGTTGCGGCGGTCTGGGGTTATCCGATGGACCTGGCGATCTGGCAGCCGGTGCTGAGTGTGGCGCTGATTGTGGGTGTCTATCTGCCGCTGCTGGAAGCGGGCATGCAGATGACTCGTGAGGGCAAGACGACCCAGTCTGCCGCTGTGGTGATCTTCTCGTCTGCATTGGTGAACCCGGTATTCGGCTGGTCCCTGACCGTGCTGCTGGACAACCTGGGTCTGATCGGTTGCAAGGAGCGTGGCAAGGAGCTGGGGCATGTGGGGCGCTGGATCGTGCCGGGTATTGTGTTTGTTATTCTCTGCGGGTTGATGGCGGGCATCGGCATGTTCCCGGGCCTGCCGCCATTGCTGGAATCCTTCCGCACGCTGCAGTAAGCCACTATCTGATCAGGCCGGCGGTTTGCCGGCCTGACATTCCGCTCTATTTTTTCCCGTTCCCGTTCCCGTTCCCCGCCATCCAGGCTGTACTGTTTTGCATGTGTTTGGGCATGTGTTTGGGCATGTGTTTGGGCATGTGTTTGGGCATGTGTTTGGGCATCGTTTTGGGCCTCTAGATGTCTATGTGTGTCATAAATGTCGTGTTTTGATCAAAAGCCTTATGTTAGCATTGTGTGATTGAATTGCTTGTTTGAATCCAGACAACGAACAACTCCGCTCTGCAGAGTGGTAATGATCAGAGAGACGCTAGCCTTGGCAGTAACCGACACCCCCCAATCCATGCATACGATCCTGATTGTTGACGATGCGGCTGAAAACCTGATGCTGCTCGGCGAGTTGTTGCAATCCGACTATCGCGTGCGGGCCGCCAACTCCGGTCCGCGCGCCCTTCAGGTGGCCAGCAGTGAGCCGCGCCCGGATCTGATCCTGCTTGACGTCATGATGCCGGGCATGGATGGCTATGAAGTGCTCAGGCAGTTAAGTGCGCAAGCCGAGACCCGTGAAATCCCGGTGATCTTCATTACCGCGATGAGTGAGGCCGAAGATGAAGAAAAGGCGCTGGGGATGGGGGCGGTCGATTACATCACCAAGCCGTTCAACCCGCCGGTGGTGCAGGCTCGGGTCAGAACACAGCTGGAATTGAAAGCGGCACGTGACCGGTTGTCGGGCCAGAATCAGTGGCTGGAGTGCGAGGTGAACCGGCGCATGCAGGAAAATCTGCTGATTCGTGACCTTAGCGTGCGGGCTTTGGCCTGTCTGGCAGAAGTCAGGGACCAGGAAACCGGTCTGCATATTGCCCGTACCCAAACCTACGTTGAAATTCTGGCACGTCAGCTGGCAAACCACCCGCGTTTCAGTCAGGCCCTTGAGGGCAGCAAGCTCGATGAGATCGTGCGGGCGGCACCGCTGCACGATATCGGCAAGATCGGTATTCCGGATTCGATACTGCTCAAGCCCGGCAAGCTGACGCCGGAAGAGTTTGAGGTCATGAAGACCCATTCCGAGATTGGTGGGCAGGCGATCGATAACGCGATCCAGCAGGCCTTTTCGGCAGTGGGGGATGGCAAGGTGATGCAGTTGCAGGATGCTGCGCACTTTTTGCATGTCGCCAGTGAAATAGCCCGTTACCACCATGAAAAGTGGGACGGGAGTGGCTATCCGGAGGGGCTGATCGGTGAGGAGATTCCGGTATCGGCCCGGTTGATGGCCCTGGCGGACGTCTTCGATGCGCTGTCCAGTCACCGGGCCTATAAGGAGGCCATGGATATCGATGCCACTGTGGAGATCATCGTAGCTGGCAAGGGGACGCACTTTGATCCGGATGTTGTGGACGGTTTCATGGCGTGCCGGGAAAAGTTCATCAATGTGTCCCGTTCGCTGCGTGAGGCCTGATGCCTGTCCGAGGAGGGCTGCTGATGTCGCACTTGTGGCTGAAATCGGTCCTGCTTGTGCTGGGCTCGACCATTCTGATAGCACGGCTTAGCGGCAGTGCCGATTCCAACCTGCCGCTAATGGAAAAGACATCTCCGCTGCGAGTGATCGTGGCTGATGCACATCCTCCTTTTGTTTTCCGAAGTGAAGATGGAAAGCTGCACGGCCTGGTGGTTGATCGCTGGTTGCTGTGGCAGGAGAAAACGGGGCGCCGGGTTGAGCTTAGAGGGATGTCCTGGGCGGATGCGCAAACCTCAGTGCTGACCGGTAACGCAGATGTGATTGACGGTATGACGATCACGTCGGAGCGCTTGCGCACCTTCGATTTTTCGGAGTCTTGGGTCGAAATTGAAGTGGCGCTGTTCTACGACCAGAGTATTCGAGGGATCACGGATGCCGAATCTGCACAGGATTTTCTGATTGGTGTTCGCAAGGAGGACGCCTGCGAAGATTTTCTGCATCGTCGGGGACGCGACAACCAGGCACGGTTTGCCAACTTCCCGGATATGGTTACGGCTGCTGGCCGGGGCGGGATCAGGGTCTTCTGTGGGCATATCCCCCTGATCAATTTCTATCTTGGGCAGCAGGGTCTGGAATCGCGATTCCGTCATACTCAGCCTTTGTATACTTCGACCGGACACTGGGCGGTTCCGGTGGGGCAGACCCGGTTAAGGGATGAAATCGCGGCAGGTTTTGGTTGGATCAGTGCGGAAGAGGAGCAAGCGCTGTGGGACAAATGGCTGGGCATTGAGCTCAGCGTCCCTGAAGCCCCTGCATGGGTTGCCTGGGTGTTGTATGCCGCCATGTTCCTGCTGCTGGCGCTGTTTGCGGCCCTGGCCTGGCTGAGACTGTTGGGACGCTCGGTGGAGCAGCGCACCACTGCCTTGGCGGAAAGCGAAGAGCGTTTTCGCATGCTGTTTGAAAATACCCGCCAGGCGATTGCACTGATGGAAAACGGTCACTTTATCGCGGCAAACCAGGCGACGCTGGATATGCTCCACATGCAGAGCTTTGCCCAGTTGAAAGGGTTGACGCCGCTGGATATTTCACCGGAGCTGCAGCCGGATGGGGAGCGTTCAGCGGTTGCATTGCTCAAGATTCTGGGTGCCGCTGCGGCGCAGGGTAGCGTACGTACGGAGTGGTGGAGCCTGAGGGAGAACGGAGAGGATTTTCCAGCGGAGGTGATGTTGACCGCTATCCGTCGAGATGAACGGGAAATCCTGCATATCGTATGGAACGACATCACGGACCGTAAGCGTGTCGAAGCGGAATTGCAGCAGCATCGCTGGCACCTTGAAGAGCTCGTTGCGGAACGGACGCAGGCGTTGCGCCAGTTGGCCGACAGCCTTCAGGAAGCCAATAATCAGCAGCAAGCGTTGTTCGATGCGGCGATGGCGGGCATCGTGTTTGTGCGTGATCGTCGGGTATTGCGATGCAATCGTGGCCTTGAGCAGATGCTGGGCTATGCTTCGGGTGAGCTGCTGGGGCGATCGACTCGCTGCTGGTATCCCGATGACGAAACGTTTGATGAGGTCGGTCAGCACCTGGTCAGTGCGCAGCAGGCGCAGGGGTTTTTCAGTGAAGAGCATGAGCTGGTACGCAAGGATGGTTCGCGCTTTTGGGGCCGAATGCAGGCGCGTGCCCTTGACTCAGAAGATATGAGTAAAGGGCTTGTCGGTATGCTGATCGATATTACCGCCGAGCGGGCGGCGATGGCCCAGATGGAACAGGCTAGGCGGCTGGCCGAAGACGCCGCGCAGACCAAGGCGGACTTTCTGGCCAATATGAGTCATGAGATCCGCACACCGATGAACGCCATCATCGGTATGACGCACTTACTGCAGTATACCGAGCTGAATGACCGCCAGCACAATTTTCTCACCAAGATCGAACGTTCAAGCAAACACCTGCTCAGCATCATTAACGACATTCTGGACTTTTCCAAAATCGAGGCAGGCAAAATGCCCCTGGAGCAGGTGGAGTTCAGTCTTGAGGGCCTGATTGCTGAGGCGAGTGATGTGCTGGCTCCGCGCGTGATGGAAAAAGGGCTGGAACTCATTGTCAGTATCGACACCCGACTGCCGGATCGGTTGATCGGCGACCCGCTTCGATTGCAGCAAATTCTGCTCAATTTCGCCAACAATGCGGTCAAGTTTACAGACAAGGGCGAGATCGAAATTCGTGCCGAACATGCTGGTGGCAACGGGCGACAGATCATGCTCCAGTTGAGTGTGCGTGATACCGGTATCGGTATTTCAAGCGAACTGCAGAGCAGGCTGTTTCGCAGTTTTTCCCAGGCAGACGGTTCAACCACACGCAAATATGGTGGTAGCGGACTGGGTTTGGCGATCTCGAAACGCCTGACAGAGTTGATGGGAGGACAGATCGGTGTCGAGAGCGTACCCGGGAACGGTGCCCGGTTTCATGTGTCGCTTCAACTGGAGGCCGCAATCGAACAACCGAAAAACCGCTTGCAGCCGGTGCCTGACTTGAGAGGCTTGAGGGTGCTGGTGGTGGATGATAACCATTGTGCTCGCGGTGCAATTGCCGACATGTTGAAGCGGATGCAATTTCAGCCGGACAGGGCTGCATGTGGAATGGAGGCACTTGAGCGGTTAGCTGATGCGCAGGCGGCAGAGCAACCTTATCAGGTCGTGCTGCTGGATTGGCAGATGCCGGGCCAGGATGGGATGGAGGTTGCCCGACGCATGCGCAGCCTTTACCCGAAAGCGCCGCCTTGGGTGGTGCTGATGGCCCCTTTTGGTATCGAGCTGCAGAATCAGCCCGGGACGCAAGCGGATGCTGTACTGGCCAAGCCGGTTCAGCCCTCCCAGTTGTTTGACACCTTGATCCAGCTGTTGAAACAGGGGCAGGGGTGCAGTCTGGATACGGAGTATCGCGCAAGGGCGGAGGCGCAGCGTGTCGAATTACAGCGTGATCTGCAGGGGGGGCGTGTTCTTCTGGTTGAGGACAATGTGCTGAATCAGGAAGTGGCTGTTGAACTGCTGCGTCAGACAGGGGTGACAGTGGATGTGGCAAATAATGGTGCCCAGGCGCTTGATAAAGTCGCTCATCAACAGTACGACCTGATATTAATGGACATGCAGATGCCCGTCATGGATGGGCTGACCGCCACCTGTCGGCTGCGTGAGCAAAAAGGGCATGGGGGGCTGCCGATAGTTGCGATGACGGCCAATGTGATGATTGATGACCGTGACGCCTGCCTTGCAGCGGGTATGGATGACTACCTGGCCAAGCCGATCGACCCTGAAAAGCTATGGGCAGCCTTGAGGCGTTGGATCAAGCCTGCGCGCACGGGTGACACTGCTGTGCCGAAACCGGTTGCTGAACGTGAGCCCGTGGCTATACCAGTGTTAGCAGAGATCGACGGGCTAGATATGGCGGCAGGGTTGAGGCTGGCTTTAGATGATACTGAGTTGTACCGTCAGATATTGAAGCGCTTTATCACTGGTCAGCAAGGCTGTCATGCGGCGGTCGTGGAAGCGCTGCGCCAGAAGGATGCCGAAACAGCATTGCGCCTGATCCACACTCTGAAGGGCAATGCCGGGCAGATTGGGGCGGCAGGGCTTGCCGGACTGGCGGCAGCTTATGAGCAGCAGCTGAAGGCATTGGCGGCCGAATCCGCCTTGTCGCTGCCGCAGCCACCAGCAGAACTGTTTGCCTGCCTGGACCGGATACTGTTGGCGCTACGGGCAGGGGGTGCCGATGCCAAGGAAAAACCTGACGCCTCAGTGCAGCCCGATACGGAAGAGACTGAATTGCTTTGCACCCGCCTGGAGCAATTACTGGAAGCCGATGACTTTGAGGCCGGGCGATTGTTGCGCGACGATGCGGCGGTGTTCAAGGTTGTGCTGGGGCATCGCTATGAGCCTTTGTGTGCGGCGATTCACGCTTTCGAGTATGAGCAGGCATTGGCAATTCTCAGAAGCAAGCGTAGATATTGACGCGGCGCAAGCCTTGGTTAAATTAAGCAGGTGTCTCAAATGTCATGTTAGCCTTAACTGTAGGTGGCTGCTACTATCGCCTTGGATTGTAGCGAGGATGATGATGAAAACACTCACCACTGGTGACATCGCCAAAATGTGTGACGTCAATCTGCGGACGGTTATCCGCTGGATTGAACGTGGTGACTTGAAAGGCTTCAAGTTGCCGGGCCGGGGGAATAATCGGGTCCAGCTGGAAGACTTTCTCCAGTTTCTGCACCAGCATGGCATGCCGATACCGCCCGAACTCAGTGGCGAGGACAACTTTCGTATCCTGATCATTGATGATGAAGCGGCCGTCGCTCGCTCTATTGGTCGTGTACTGCGCAGTGCCGGCTATGAGACAGCGATCGCGAATGATGGTTTCCAGGGCGGCAGCCTGTTGATGAAACAGCAGCCGGCCCTGGTGACGCTTGACCTGCGTATGCCCGGTATTAGCGGATATGACGTCCTCAAGTTTATTCGCACGACCCCTGAAACCGCTGCGACCAAGGTGATCGTGATATCGGCACTGGATCACTCCTCTTTGCAGCGTGCGCTGGATGAAGGGGCCGATGCGGTGCTGTCCAAGCCGTTTGATAACCAGCAATTGACCGAGCTGGTCAAGGAGCTGCTGCCGTTGCCCGCCGATCCCCGCTCGAGCCCAACGGAATAGACAGATGACAGCAGAGGGAGGGTGAGTCATGGAGTATCCGGTGATTGTATTTGTCGACGATGAACCGAGTGTGCTGAATGCGCTGCGCAGGCTGCTCAGACTAAGTCACCGTGACTGGAAAATGCATTTTTTCCGCTCGCCTCTGCTGGCGCTGGATGCTTTACCTGCTCTCGAGCCCTGGGTCGTTGTAGCGGACAAGCGCATGGCCGATATGGATGGGGGGGTGTTGCTGCAGCAGATTGCGGAGTTGATGCCGGAAACGATACGGGTCTTGTTGAGCGGGGATGCTCGGCTGGACAGCGCCATGCAGGGAGCAGTCGTTGCTCATTTCGTGCTGCGCAAGCCGTTCGAACGCGAAACCATCGATCATCTGCTGACCCGCAGTCGGGTGTTGCACCAGTTGCCCTTGAGTCCTTTACGTCGCCGCCAGCTGGGGCAGATGAATGGCCTGCCGATGCTGCCCAGAATCTATCAGCAGATCACCCGAGAGCTTGAACAGGATGAGCCGGATGTGGCGGTGGTCGCGGATCTCATCCGGAAAGACCAGGGCCTGTTGAGCCGGGTCATGCAGCTGGTCAACTCCCCCTTCTTTGGCTTCAGTTCGCGTACTCAGGAGGTCGAGGTTGCCGTGATGCGGCTGGGATTGCAGACGATCCAGAATCTGGTGCTGATTACGGAGCTCTATCATGAGGGGCCGTCGCGCCTGCTTAAAGTCGGTGACCACCTGATGCGAGATGCCTTGCTGTTGGCCGAACAGGTGGGTGTTGTCTGTGATCTGCGTAAGGTCGGCAAGCCGGTCAGAAACCTGGCGGTTATCAGCGCGCTGTTGCACAACATCGGTCGGTTGGTGCTTGCGCTACATGCTGAGCGGTCGACGGGTGAGGATCCTGCCGCCGAACATGAGATGCAGCTGGTTGGTGCGTATCTGCTTGAGCTTTGGGGGTTCGAGTCGGAGGTGGTCGAGGCGGTACAGCACCAGCAGGATGAGGTGTTGCCCGAGGGGTGTGAATCCGTTGCCGAGATCCTTAATCTGGCATTGAAAATGAAGCAGGGCAACGTTGACGAGGAACAGATATTGAAGATGAGCCAGGATGAGCACTGAAGCCAATACTCGCCCTGATCTGGCGTTATATGCACGTATTGTCGACCAGATGGGGCATAGCGTCATCGTTGTTGATGGCAGTCGCTGGATCCGTTTTGTCAGTCGTTCGTTGGCGCGCCAGTTGGGCGAATCGTCAGACGACCTGCTTCACACGTCTTTGTACAACCTTTGTCCCGGTTTGCCCCGCACCTGGATGGAGGAGCAGTTTGACCAGCTTGAGCAGCTGGGCGAAGAAGCGGTTACCGACAGGATTCGGTGGCGGGTGCGCAGCAACCTTTTCCAGCCTCTGGCTGAACTGTGCACCGAGCGGCTCGGAGTGCGGATGTATTACCAGTGTGAAATGTTTCTGTTGCAGGGCCAGGCCGAACCCATGTTTTGCCTGACACTCGATGGCCCGGTTCCTGAAGCGGGTGAGGGACATAACGAAAATTGTACCGACCTGTGTCAGGCACAACTGCAGCAGGTTGAACAGCGGCTGCAGCACTCCGAGAAACTGGCCACGCTGGGGCAATTGGTGGCCGGCGTGGCTCATGAAATCAACAATCCGGTCTGTTTCGTCAAAACCAATCTGCAGACGCTGCAGCAGTATGTGGGGCACCTGGATCGTTTGCTGAGTGAAAGCCTTGCTCTGACTGAGGGAACCGGCAACGCTCGGCTGACGAGCGAGTTGGGTCTGCTGAAGCAGAAGTTCGACTATGACTTCATCCATGAAGAGTTGCCGTTGCTGCTGACGGAAACCACCGAGGGTGTGCAAAGAGTCGAGGAGATCATCTCGACCTTGAGGGACTATGCGCGCAATGACGCCAGTGAAGGCGCCTGGGTAGACCTGAACGAGCTGCTTGATGCCGCCCTGAAACTGGTACATCACGAGCTCAAGTACGTGGTGACGGAGGTGCAGCGACATTACGCCCGGTTGCCGGCTATCTGGTGCCGTCCGGCTCAGCTGTCTCAGGTGGTGGTCAATTTGCTGGTGAATGCGGCTCAGGCGATGCCGAGGGGAGGTGGGATTGAAGTTGCAACCCGTCTGCTGAAGGCCGAAGGGCAGGTAGAAATCAGTATCTGTGATCAGGGTGAGGGTATTGACGACGCGATCCTGCCGGTGATGTTCGACCCCTTCGTGACTTCCAAGCCGGCCGGCAAGGGGACGGGACTTGGGTTGTCCGTGTCACAGCAGATCATCAGCAGCCATCAGGGGATTATCACCGCCTCGAACCGCGAGGCGGGTGGTGCCTGTGTCCGTATTCTGCTGCCAATTGGGGGCGGAGTCTAATTATTCGGTTCGAGAGAACATCTATGGTCAAGCATAGCCGTGGGCAGGAAAAAAGCGTTTTTCGGGTGCTTTGGGGTACCTATATTCGTAATGCGCTGATCCCGATCGTTTTTATCGAGCTGGCTTTGATCGTCGCTTATCTGGCGACCAATTATCTGGTTCGTGACCAGAATATCGCCACCATGCAGCGTAGTGCGCAGGAATCGCTGCTGGAAACAGCGCGGATTGAATCGGAGGTCATCACGGCGCAGCTTAAAGGGGTCGCCGAAATGACCGACCTGTTTGCGACGCTGATGCAGCATGCCTATGACCAGCCCTACATGCCGGATGAACAGGAGCTGGCCCGCTATGGCTTCAGCGACAATGGGGTTTGGTATACCCGCCCGGATACGCCGGGTGCGGCCGTGTTCTACTCGGCCTTTACCGAAGTAGGTGAGGCCGAACAAGCCAAGGCCTGGCAGCTGGCGCAAGTCGATCCGCTGATGAAGCAGCTGGTTGATAGTAGTTTGCTGGTTACCCAGGCTTACCTGAACACCTACGATTCGATGAACCGAATCTATCCGGGGTTCGATGTCCTGGAACAGTACCCCTTTGACATGAATATCCCGGAGTACAACTTTTATTACGAGGCCGACGCTGAGCATAACCCTGAGCGCAAGGTCGTTTGGACCGATGTCTACATCGACCCGGCGGGACAGGGGTGGATGGCGTCGGCAATCGCTCCGGTCTATCGCACCGGGACCGACTTTCTGGAAGGCGTGGCAGGCCTGGATATCCGCGTGTCCGAGATCATTCGTCAGGTATTGGCGCTGCATCTGCCTTGGGACAGCTATGCCCTGCTGGTGGACAGCACCGGCACTATCATGGCGATGCCGAAGGCCGCCGAACGGGACTGGCAGCTGCAGGAGCTGACGGATCACGACTATGCCACCGCGATCATGCAGGATACATTCAAGCCGGAGGAGTTCAATCTGTTCCGGCGCGATGACAGCCAGCCGCTGGCATTGGGCTTGAGTCAATCCGATTCGGGGGTGGTCGCACTGGAGTTGGATGGGCTGCCTAAGCTGGCGGCCTGGTCCCGGATTCCGGGGGCCGACTGGCATCTTCTGGTTGTGGCGGACCAGTCCAGCCTGTATGCCGATGCCAACGCGCTGAAACAGCGGGTGGACCAGATAGGGATGGGCATGATCCTGGCGCTGTTGGCCTTCTATCTGCTGTTCATGGTTTACCTTTACCGCAAGTCGGTAAAAGTCAGTCTCCGCTTGTCGGAGCCGATGCGGGGGCTAAGACGCATGATTTACCAGATTGGCGAAGAGCAGTACCGCCCAGAGCCGGTTGTCAGCGATATCGTTGAGCTGTCCGCAGTGTCAGCCGGGTTGACGGACATGGCCCTGACCCTGGAGCAGAGCCGTAATCAGCTGGATGAAGCTAACCGGCGCCTGGAGGGCATGAATCAGGCCCTGGAGCAGCGTGTAGAAGAGCGTACTCAGAAGCTAAAGCATACGAATGAAGCACTGCGCCACGAACGTGAGGAGCAGGCGCGCCTGATCCAGAAGCTTAAGGACACTCAGGCGCAGCTGGTGCAGTCGGAAAAAATGGCGTCTTTAGGCGTGCTGGCGACAGGGGTCGCGCACGAAATCAATAACCCTCTTGCGTTTGTCAGTGCCAACGTGTCCATTCTGAATGATTACGTGCCGGCCCTGCTGCGGTTGCATCAGGGCGCGGTGGATCTGATGGCCGATGCCGAGCGCACAGCGCTGAAAAAACTGGAGCAGCAGGAAAAGTTCGCCTATATGGAGGAAGATCTGCCGGACCTGCTGGCAGATTCGCTGGAGGGGATACGCCGAATTCGTCATATCACCGAAAGCCTGCTGGAGTTCTCTCATGCCGGCGATACGGTCTGGCAGCCCTGTGATATCAACCATTGTGTCGAGACTACTCTGGTGATCTGCCGTCACGAGTACGTGAACAAGGCGCAAATACTGACCGAGCTGGAGCCTTCGCTGCCGACGGCGCAGGCGGTTCCGGCACAGATCAACCAGGTGATCATGGCACTGGTGGTGAATGCGGCCCAGGCGATTCAGGGGAATGGCCAGATCCGGATCTCCACTTCCCGTATCGACAATGAGATTCGGATTCGTGTCGAGGACAATGGCGCGGGCATTGCGCCTCAGGATCTCGACCATATTTTTGAACCCTTCTACACCACCAAGGATGTGGGGCAGGGCACGGGGCTGGGGCTGGCGGTTACTTACGGGATCGTCAGCGCTCATCATGGCCGTATCGAGGTAGACAGTACGCCGGGTGAGGGCAGCTGTTTCAACGTCATGCTGCCGATCAGCCAGGAGCGCCAGGCCGGTGTGACCGAGAAGAGGGTTAAAGCTGAGAGCGCATGAGCGGCTTCATTGCGCATCAGGCTACAGACGTGAAACCGACCAGCGGCTAAAACGTATAATTTAAACAACAGTTTATTGCTATTGGCGGAGGCCTGGGTAATGATGGGCCGTAAACTTGTAATGGATTGTCGACGTGTCTGGAATAAGACTCCTGGGTGCCCAGCTGGCGCTTTTCTTCTCATTGCTCATGCCGGTGCATCTGTCGGCTCAGGCTGAACCGACTGTGCGGTTCTCACCTCTGCCGATGGCCAGCCTGGATCAGATGACACGTGAATATCTGCCATTCCTTGATTACCTGGAAAAGCGCTCTGGACGCCCTTTTGAGCTGGCGTACCACGCCTCCTACGATGAACTGCTGAAGGCGCTGGCCGCCGGAGAGGTTGATCTGGCCTATCTGGGGCCTTTGCCCTATGTCGCACTGACCGAACAGACCGACAGCATAATCCCGATCGTCCAGCTGCTGGACAGCAAGGGCGCGTCGGATTACACCTGCGCCATTGTCCACTTTGCCGACCACCCGGCCCATCTGGTGCATAGCGGCCGGCCGCACCGCGTTGCCTTGACTCAACCCCTGTCGACCTGCGGCTATCTGTCGGTCGAGCAGTATCTGAATACGCGGGGGCAGAGTCTCGAAAGCGACTCATATGACTACGAATACACCGGCAGCCATGAGAATGCGGCCATGGGCGTCATTCTGGACGAGTTTGACCTGGGTGGCGTCAAAACGCAGATCGCACGCCGTTATCAACATCTGGGGTTGAGGATCGTCGGCGAAACGGATCCTGTCCCCGGATTCGTACTGGTGGCCAATCGGGAAGCTCTGGGTCCTGAACTGATCGACCTGATTCGAGAATCCCTGCTCAACCTGCACCCCCGTGAGAATGAACAGGATCGGAATGTGGTCAAGGCCTGGAGCGCCAACCTGCGCTATGGTGCGCGAGTAGTGGATGATCAGGCTTACGAAAACATCCGTCAGCAGTGGCGAGAGCTGAAAGTTGATCTGATGGAGAGCGCCAAGTGAATCTTCGCATCTTTGGTATCGCCCTCGCGGGTTTTCTGATGTCGATTCTGTTCGGCGTGGCCAGTATTCAGCTGTTGGTTAACTTTGAGGTTCGCAATCAGCTTGATGCGCGCCTGGAACAGGAGTCCGTTGCCTACCGAGCGGTTGTACAGGGACTGAGCGGGGTTTCTAGGACCCTGTTTGATGAAACCATCAATACCCCGGCGGTGACGGCTCTGGTACATGACATTCTTCATACCCATGGAGATGAGCGGGACATCGCCCGAGGGAAGCTGCTGCGGGAGCTCTATCCTTCCTACCAGCGTCTGAAGGCACAGGGAATCAGGCAACTGCACTTCCACAGCCCTGATGGCCTGAGTCTGCTGCGCTTTCATAGTCCGCTAAAGTACGGCGACTCCCTGTTCGAACTGCGTGAGTCGGTAAGGCTGGCGAATACCGAGCTCAAACCCGTCGAAGGGTTCGAAGTCGGCCGGCTGTTCCACGGGTTTCGTTTTGTTTTCCCGCTGTTTTATGAAGGCGAACATATCGGCAGCGTGGAAAGCAGCGTCTCTTTTAAAGCGGTCGAAGACCGCCTGCAAGCACTGGTGCCCAATGAGCTGTTTGAGTTCGTGCTGAATCGCGCGCGCGTGTTTTCCATGTTGTACCCCAGTGAACGTTCCATCTATCAGCCGTTTGCACTCAATGATGAGTATGTGATCGAGGATATAGGGGCCAAGCTAGGTACGCCGCGTATCGTGCCTGAGCTGCAGCAGCAACTGGAAACGATGCTGGCCTCGGAGCAGACGCAGATTCATGCTCGAATGGTCGAAGGCAAACCCTTTGGTCAGACCGTCAAGTTGAAGGGCAAGCGTTATGCCGCACTTTTTGTGCCGGTTGTCGATGTGGCACAAGAAGAAGTGGATGCCTATATCCTGACCTATACCCAAGTGCCGGAAATCGAGAACATATACCGCAACGGTCTCTGGATTCAGTTGTCTTTTGTCGCGCTGATGGCAAGCCTGGCCATGGGCTACTATCGGCGTCAGACGGCGAGCATCACCATTGCGCGTGAGCGCGAGAAGCTGCAGTCGATTACCGAGCGTATGGCGGAAGGCCTGTTTGTTCAGGATAACGAAGGGCGGATCACCTTCCTGAACGAGGCTGCCGAAGAGATCCTCGGCGTGGCGGCCAAGGATGCCATGGGGCAGGTCGCCCATGACCTTTTCCATGTTCACTATGATGAACAGGGCTGCCCCGTTTCCATCGAAGAATGCCCCATTCGCAGCGTCACGCACAAGGGCGATGTTTACGAGAGTGAAGATGAATACTTCCGGCGTGTGTCCGATCGGCAACTGGTTCCGGTGCAGGTGACTAGTGCTCAGTTTCTTGTGGCAGGAAATCCCATGGGAGTGATTAGCATCTTCCGCGACATCACCCAGCGCAAGCGCGATGAGGAGCAGCTTAAGCTTTCGGACATCGTGTTCAGCAATACTCACGAAGGTATTGTTGTAACCGACGCTGAATTGCAGGTATTGGCCTGCAATGATGCTTTTGTCAGCATCACCGGTTACACGCGTGATGAATGGCTGGGCCAGCATATTCGCAAGTTGCGCTCGGCGGTGCATGACTTCCCCTTTTACGAATCGATGTGGACGCATATCAAGGCGCGTGGGCATTGGGAGGGTGAGGTCTGGAACCGCCGCAGGGATGGTTCCCTCTACCCCCTGGAACAAACGATCAATGTTATGCGCAATGAGGCCGGCCAGATCACGCATTTTATGTCCGTGATGTCCGATATCACGGAACGCAAGCGCTATGAAGAGGAGCTGAAGCAGGCTCGGCATGAGGCGCTGGAAAGTGCTCGGGCCAAATCCGAGTTCCTGGCTAACATGAGCCATGAGATCAGGACGCCGATGAACGGTATTCTGGGGATGCTGGATCTGGTGCAGGAGACGGATCTGTCGCCGGAGCAGAAGGACTTTCTGGGGATCGCGCAGAGTTCGGGGCGGACCCTGATGTCGTTGCTGAACAGCTTGCTGGATTTGTCCAAATACGAGGCCGGCAAGGTTGAAGTCGAGCAGATCGACTTCACGCTGCGCAGGCTGCTGGAGGAAACCGTCAAGCTGTTTGCGCCCCAGGCTCAGGGCAAGGGACTGGAGATTGCGGCTCTGGTCGATGACAGCATTCCCGAGTATGCCAACGGCGACCCTACGCGGCTGCGCCAGGTGATCACTAACCTGCTGGGAAATGCCGTCAAGTTCACTGAGCAGGGCGAGGTGATCCTGTCGGCCTCGGTCGTGGGGACAGAGGATACCGGGCTGCGTCTGCATGTGATGGTCAGTGATACCGGTATCGGTATCGCCCCCGAAGCTCAGGCACGCATTTTCGACAGTTTCAGCCAGGCCGATGGCTCGACTACGCGCAAGTATGGCGGGACCGGGCTGGGTCTGACCCTGAGCCGGGAGATCGTAACCCATCTGGGCGGCCAGTTATGGGTGGAATCTGAGCTTGGGCAAGGCAGTGTTTTCCAGTTCACCGTCCAGCTCAAGGACGCGATCGAGCCTGCCGCACTGTTTGTACCCAATGCGGAGCTCCGGGGGTTGAGGGCGTTGATTGTCGATGATAACGCCACCAATCGCTTAATCGTAGAGCGCTACTGTGATAGTTGGGACATCTTGCATCAGAGTGCAGAAAGTGGTTCTGAGGCGTTACGGTTAATGAACGAAGCTTGGCAGAAAGGCAAGCCCTTTGACCTGGTGCTGACCGACATGATGATGCCGGAAATGGATGGTATTGCGCTGGCGAAGAGGGTTCGTGCGGATCAGCGGTTTGATTCGGCCCGCCTGATTCTGATCACCTCCTATACGGGACGAGCCCTGCATCAGCAGGCGGATACCGCCGGTTTCATCTGCATGCTGGCCAAGCCGATCGGGCGCGATGAGCTGCATGATGCGATTGAACGCGCCATTGTGGTTGCAAACCAGACGCCGCTGGTCAGTCCCCTGGCCGATGGCGACGCGGTGGTTCGGCCGCTTAACCTGCACGTGCTGCTGGCCGAGGATAATGAGGTCAACCGTCTGGTGGCGACCGCCAGTCTGGATCGGCTGGGCTGCACATTTGTGGTGGCTGAAAACGGTGAGGAAGCCTTGCAGCGGCTCAAGCAGGAACGCTTTGGCCTGGTGCTGATGGACTGCCAGATGCCGGTGATGGATGGCTTAACGGCAACCCGGCAGCTTAGGGAGTATGAGCGACAGCAGGGGCGCATGTCGGTACCGGTCATCGCCATGACCGCCTTTGTCTCCCATGAAGATATTGAGCGCTGCCTGGATGCCGGTATGGATGCCCATATTGGCAAGCCTTTCGACCCCGAGGCGTTGCGAGCCTTGCTACTGGAATACGGCCGAGTCCCGGAGACCTGTATCGAAAGCGGTACTGCAGAAACCCCTCAATCGGTGGCGGGTGAGGACGATATCCCCGTGTTGAAACGGCAGGTATTGGATGAGCTTGATCAACTGCTGGATGGTGAGCTGGAGGTTATTCTGGAGCCATTCATCGAACAGCTCTCGCAGCTGCTGGAGCAGGTGCGCACGGGCATTGAAACGGATGATCTTGACCTGTCCCACCGCGCGGCCCATACGCTGAAGAGCAGTGCGGCCAATGTCGGTGGAATGCGGGTCTCTGAGTTGGCCAAGGCCCTGGAGCAAAGCGTGTACAAGCAGGAATCGGCGTTGCTGAAGCAGCAGTATCAGCAGTTGGCCGATGCTGCGGATGAATTAATTCAGGCACTGACCGGCTTTATGGCCGTACGTTGAAACAGTGACTTCAGGAGTGAATGTTGGTTGAGCTGAATACTTCCTCACTTTCGGATAGCCGGATTCTGGTGGTCGATGATGACCTGAGCGCGCGGCTGATGTTGGTAAAGATCCTGCAGAAAGAGGGGTATGAGGTACTGCAGGCACCGGATGGTGCTGCGGCAGTGGAGCTGCTGCAGCCTGGCAGGATGCCGGATCTGGTATTGCTGGATGTTGTGATGCCCGAGATGGATGGTTTTGCCGTCTGTAAGCATATCCGCCAGCAGAAGTTGACGATGCCGATTGTCATGCTGACGGGCCTTGATGATGTGGGTGCGATTGACCAGGCGTTTGGCTGTGGCGCGACAGACTTCATAACCAAACCGATCAACTGGCCGCTGCTGATTCGCCGCGTTCGATATTCTCTGCGTACCTACAGAATGACCTGTGCACTGGATCAGGTCCGCGTCATGCAGAAGGAGGCCCAGGAGGTCGCACAGCTCGGTTTCTTCGAGTGGCATCCGTCGACGGGATGCCTGGACTGGTCAGCCGGTTTGCTGGAGCTGTTCAGCCTGCCGGTGGATATCGTTCGCCAGGGAGTGAATGGCTATCTGGAACGGGTTAACCGAATCGATCGTAAACAAGTGCATCGGCACCTTGAGCGGGTGGCCGCCGGACATCTTGAGAAGGCGACCTATGCCCATGGTTTTAGTGCCGGTGACAATGAGCGCCATGTGCGCGTCATTGCGCGCAGAACGGCGGTCGATAGCATCCTGTGTGTGCTGCAGGACATTACGGATTTCTACCAGGCACGCCAGACCGTTGATTTCCAGCGCCGCCATGACAGCCTCACCCAACTGTACAACCGCCCCAGCTTCTATTCGCGCGTCGATGAGGCACTGGCTGGAGACGGCAGCTGTGCAGTGCTGAGCATCGACATCGATCGCTTCCACATGATCAATGAAACCTTTGGTCAGGGTGAAGGCGATAAGGTATTGCAGCTGTTTTCACTGCGTCTGCAGGCCGCGTCTCAGGGCTTTTACCCCCTGGCTCGACTTAGTGGGGATGAGTTTGCGCTTCTGATTGCCGATCTCGATGATTTGGAGGGCATGCAGGCATGGGTTGAGCAGTTGCAGTTGCGGTTGGGTGAAGCCTATGACATTGCCGACCAGCCGATCTTCATTGAAACCAGCATTGGTATCGCGCTGGGACCCGAGCACTCAACTGAAGCCAGTCATCTGATCAGCGCGGCGGTGCAGGCGCGCCTGGTGGCCAAGAAGGCCGGTGGCAGTCGGTACAAAATGTACGATGAAAGCTGTCAGCAGGACTACGCGCGCCAGCTCTATATCGAATCGGAATTGCGCCATGTACTGGAGCGGCGTGAACTGAGGCTCTTTTATCAGCCGCAACTGGATCTTAAAACCGGGAAAGTGGTAGGTGTCGAGGCCCTGGTACGCTGGCAGCATCCGGAAATGGGGTTGGTCTCGCCGATCGAGTTCATTCCGATTGCCGAACAGATGGAGCTGATCCATGGCATTGGCTACTGGGTCGCGGAAGAGGGGATTCGGCAAGCCAAGCTCTGGCAGGACCAGGGCATGCCGCTGCGCGTCGGTATCAACCTGTCCGCTCGCCAGTTCAGTGATGAGATGCTGGCAGACAAGTTGTCCAGGATGCTCAAGGATTCGGCCCTGCCTCCGGCGTTGCTGGATGTGGAAATAACCGAAAGTGTCGCCATGGATAACCCCGAACAGGCGCTTTTCATGTTGCGTAAGCTGCAGGAGCTGGGGGTGACCCTGGCGCTGGATGACTTTGGCACGGGCTATTCCTCACTGGAGTACCTGCAGAAGTTCTCGGTCGACTACATCAAGATCGACAGAGCCTTTGTCAGCAATCTGCTCAGTAATCCCGCGGACCAGGGTATCGTCAAGGCGGTTTTGGGGATTGCCGAGAGCCTGGGTTCAAGGGTCATTGCGGAAGGCGTCGAAACCGAGGAAGAGCTGCAATTGCTGAGTTTCCTTGGTTGCGACGAAATCCAGGGCTACCTGATTGGGCGCCCGATGCCGGCCGAAGACATTCCTGCAGCCATTGCGCGATACAGGCAAAACGAAAGTATAAAAAATATTTACGAGACAACCTTATGATGTTCTTTGGCAAGGCTGTACGGCAGCGAGAAATCAGCGAGCTCAGGCATGAGTTGGCCAGCACGCATGAGCGCTACGAGGAGCAGCTGCGTGAATTGAAAGAGCTGGTTGCGGAAAAGGATCGGCAGCTGGTGCAGCTGCAGCAACAGGGTGACAGCGAAGCCGAGGTCATGAAGTATCATCTTCAAGGTGGCGAGATGCTGACCTCCATCCGGGAAGGCCTGGCCGGTTCGGCCAAGCAGCTGATTGATGAGGGCCGGGCGCTGAAGCAGCTCGATCAGATCTTTGATCATACTCGCGAAGCCTTGCAGAAGCTGAGTCAGCGAGCGGATCTGATCAATGAGCAGGCCGATGTCAGCATGGAGGCGGCCACGGTACTGGATACGACCGCCCACGCCATCAGCCAGCTGGTGGCCAGCATTCAGGAGATCTCCGATCAGACCAATCTGCTGGCCTTGAATGCGGCGATTGAAGCGGCCAGAGCCGGTGAGGCTGGACGCGGTTTTGCCGTGGTGGCCGATGAAGTGCGTAACCTTGCTGGCAAGGCTCATGCCGCCAGCCAGCAGATCGAAGCGCTCGTCGGACAGGTGCTTGAACAGACCGTCTCGATCAAAGCCATCGTGCATGACAATCAGAACAGTGCCGCAGATGTGTCCGCCTCCTCAACCCAGATCGACGGCGTCGTCGGCGATGTCATTGGGCGTTCCGATCATATGCAGCGCGTAATCCGCATTGCAACGACGGCATCCTTCCTGAATACGGTCAAGCTTGATCATGCGGTCTGGAAAAATCAGGTCTACGGCCTGATTGAGCGGCATGACTTTTCGGCTGGAGCCAACAGGCACACCGAGTGCCGCCTGGGAAAATGGTATTACGAGGGCTATGGCGGCCGAAAGTATGCCGAGCTGAGGAGTTTCAAGGCCCTGGAAGAGCCGCACCGCCAGGTGCATGATGCCGGCCGAGAAGCGCTCGCCTGTGGGCAGCGTGGGGATTACAAAGCTATGCTTAACTGCCTGCAACAGATGGAGAGCGCCAGCATCAGGGTGGTGAAGAGTCTCGACAGCCTGTTGGGGGATGTTGTGCGCGGCGTCTGTCTGAAGGCAGGTAGCCTCCTGCCTGTATCCGTAGCCTGAAGGCCAGCAGGCGCATAATCATGTTCGAATGATGGCAATGATTGAGTATCCATGAGGAGCGTCTCAGGTTCCCTGGCACCATTAGATGACAGTTTGAGGGGGAATAGCCGCTAGCAGGCTAAATGAACAAAATAACTATTTGTCGTAAATGTCATATAGATTATCATATGCCCCGCAGCGAGGGGCTGCTCTCCAGATGATACCAGCAGGGATAGACTGGGTAGTGTTCCTCTACAGATGTGATCCGTGTCGACCAACCGCTACCGCATAGGATGTGTGTTATGAATAATAATCGCCGTGTGAACACCCATGAACAACGCTTCGACTCGGATGTGAAGCTGATCTCTGCCACGAACCTGCAAGGGGTCATTACCCATTGTAACGATGCCTTTGAAAGCATCAGCGGTTTCCGCCGGGATGAGTTGATTGGTCAGAATCACAATATCGTTCGCCATCCGGACATGCCGTCAGAAGCGTTTGAGGTGATGTGGCATCACCTCAAGACGGGACGTCCCTGGATGGGGTTGGTGAAAAACCGCTGCAAGAACGGTGATTACTATTGGGTCAGCGCCTATGTGACGCCGGTCACGGAAAACGGCGAGGTGGTTGGCTATGAATCGGTGCGCTCCTGTCCGGCACGTGAAGATGTGCAGCGGGCCGAAGAGCTGTATCAACGGATCAATAATAAACGACGTCAGCTGCACCTGCCGCGTTATCTGCAACAATTGATACTGGCTGTCTTGTTCATCACGCCATCGTTCCTGTTGGCGACCTCGGTGTCGCCGCTTGCCAGCACACTCTGGTTGATCGTTGCCATACTGGCTTTCGGTGGTCAGCAATACCTGCAGCACCGTCGTGACCTGAACCTGATCAGGAGCGAGCTGCATGGGGTATTCATGCACTCCCTGGCGGCCGGTACCTATACCAACCAGCAGGGAGTCATCGGTAATATCATGGTCGGGGTGATGAGCCTGAGGGCCCATCTGGATGCTGTGCTGACGCGCATTGAAGATGCCTCCTGCCAGGTGGCGCAACAGTCAGAGCAGGGACTCAAACTGTCTGAAATTGCACGTGAAGAGATGCTGACACAGCGCCATCAGACGGAACTGGTGGCAACGGCGATGCATGAGATGTCTCAGGCTATCCATGAAATCTCGAGCAATGTGCAGAAAACGGCAGGGCAGGCGGACCATTCACGTGAACTGGCGAGTCAGGGGGGAGAGATCGCCCAGGTGACGCGCAGCTCGATAGAGGAATTGCGCAACAGCGTTTCATCGATAGGGACGGCTGTGCAGCAACTGGCGGAGCAAACCGGTGCGATCGCGCAGGCGGCTGAATCGATCGAGGTGATCTCGGAACAGACCAATTTGTTGGCGCTCAATGCGGCGATTGAGGCGGCCCGCGCCGGCGATCATGGCCGTGGCTTCTCCGTGGTGGCGGATGAAGTGCGTGCCTTGGCGTCCAATACGCGTGAATCGGCACAGAATATTCGCCAGATTGTCGAGAGGCTTACCGGGCAGGCCAGTGCATCGGTCGCCGTGGCAGAGGAGGGCGCCAGAGATGCAGAGACAGGTCTGCAGCGCGTGATCGAGTCGGAAAACATGCTGCAGGGAATCGCCGACGCCGTAAACCTTATCACCACGATGTCCGAGCAGATGGCAGCCGCAGTGGAAGAGCAGGCACTGGTGTCCGAAGAAGTGAATCGCCAGGTCGGGGAGATCTCTCAGCTGGCCGAAAGCAGCTTGAGTCGAACCGAAGCCAGTGCGGATAGCATTCGACGGTCACAAAAGGTGTCGGGCGAGTTGCATGAACTGGTAAACCGGTTCAAGCAGTAGCCGATGTCAGGACCAGGTTGCGAAGTGCCGCCAAGCAGGCTCGCTGCTTAAACAGCCGGCGGCCTTTGGCCCTGATGTGGTGATCAGCGTGAATCATGTATAATCCGCGCTCAGTTTTTAACCCGTGGATTTCACAGCGCCCTATGCACACCGACAGCCTCGACAAACAGACCAAGATCCGCCTCAACAAGCTGCAGAAGCGTCTGCGCCGCGAGGTGGGGCAAGCCATTGAAGCCTTCAACATGATCGAAGAGGGCGACAAGGTGATGGTGTGCCTGTCCGGTGGCAAGGACTCCTACGCCATGCTCGATATTTTGCTTAACCTGCAGAAGAGCGCGCCGATCCGTTTCGAGCTGGTGGCGGTGAACCTGGATCAGAAGCAGCCGGGTTTCCCGGAAGAGGTGTTGCCCGCCTATCTGGAATCGATCGGCGTGCCTTTCCATATCGTCGAGCGTGATACCTACTCCATCGTCAAGGAAGTGGTGCCCGAGGGCAAAACCACCTGCGCGCTTTGTTCGCGCCTGCGTCGCGGCACCCTGTACGGCTTTGCCGACGAGATCGGTGCCAACAAGATTGCGCTGGGCCACCATCGCGACGACATTCTGGAAACCTTCTTCCTCAACATGTTCTACGGCGGCAAGCTGAAATCCATGCCGCCCAAGCTGGTGTCCGACGACGGCAAGAACATGGTGATCCGCCCGCTGGCTTACGCCCGCGAGAAGGATATTGCCGAGTATGCCGAGCTGCGTGAATTCCCGATCATCCCGTGTAACCTCTGCGGTTCCCAGGAAAACCTGCAGCGTCAGGTGATCAAGGAGATGCTGCAGGGCTGGGACAAGAGCCATCCGGGCCGGATCGAAACCATGTTCCGCGCCCTGTGTAATGTGGTGCCTTCTCACTTGGCCGATAACCAGCTGTTCGACTTCAAGGGGCTGCAGCTGGGCTTCCCCCATGGCATAGCGCCGGATACCGGCAGTGTGCTTGGCCCCCTGGGCGATGATGAGGAGACCGGGGCCAATGGCTCTGGTGTCCAGGTGATGGAAAAGATCGATATTCTTTCGGTTTGACCTTTCGGCCGCACCGCAACGCTTGACCTCTGACTCCCTTTTACGGATATTCGGGCTTACCCTGATACATAAGCTGAATAACAACAAAAGGGAGTTAACATGTCTCAGTCACTTCTGGCGCGTCAGGACCACGAGGGTGTGGCCACCCTGACGCTGTCCCGCCCCGATGCCTATAACAGTCTGTCACTCGAGCTGATGCAGGCGCTGCATGCCGAGCTGGATAGGGTTGCCGATGACCTGAATGTTCGCTGTGTAGTGATCCGGGGTTCCGGCAAGGGCTTCTGTGCCGGGCACGACCTCAAGCAGATGTTGGGCGAAGGCGAGGAAGCCTACTACCGTTGTACCTTCGAAACCTGTTCCAGGCTGATGCAACGGATCGTCAGCTTGCCGGTGCCGGTAATCGCCCAGGTGCACGGCGTCGCGACGGCGGCAGGCTGTCAGCTGGTGGCCAGTGCCGACCTGGCCGTCGCTGCCGATAATGCCCGTTTCGCCACCCCTGGGGTCAACATCGGCCTGTTCTGCTCCACGCCTATGGTGGCGTTAAGCCGTGCCGTTCAGCCCAAGCATGCGATGGAGCTGCTGCTGACCGGTGAGCTGATCAACGCCCAGCGCGCTTTTGACATGGGATTGATCAATCAGCAGGTGCCGGTCGATGAACTGGAAAGCGCGGTGGGTGCTCTGGCGGCCAGGATCGCTTCCAAGTCCCGCAAGGCGCTACAGATCGGCAAGCAGGCGTTCTATCGTCAGCGGGAACTGCCGTTGGCTGACGCCTATGATCACTGCAGTGAGGTGATGGTGGGCAACATGCTGACCGATGATGCCCAGGAAGGGATCGACGCCTTCATTCACAAGCGCAAGCCGGAGTGGCGCCACCGTTAAAGGATAAGATGGCGCTGCGGTGCTCGGCAGGCTCAGGTTGTGTTCAGATCGCCAGCAGCCCTTTGGTGATCGGCACCTGGCGTGAATATTTCTGGAGCGGAATGATAGCTGTTTCATGTGTGATAACCAGCTGCGAGGCCTGCCTGTCGCCAGTGGAAAAGGGCTTCGGGGTTGTACCCCCCGGTGGTTCTATGACATGGTTGCGCGCGCAGCAGGCATGACAGGTGTTGGATTTCAGCATCAAAACCGGTCGTGTTTGCCCATGTTGGTGCTCAAATGGAGGCGCAACGGTCGCTGGCTAAAGGAGACGACTCCATGTCCAGCGCCGCTTGGCCGCGTCCGTCGTTGTTCTTGCAATGCTGCCGCCGGGGGGCTTTTCACCGATGGTTGCGCTGCTTGCACATAGTCTCCGAGTCATCATAAATGCACGAGTTAACCGGGAGACTCTATGACTACAACCTCACAGGCCGCGACCGTCAGACAGGAACCAGCCGTGCCGGGCAAAGCGTTGCTTGCCGGCGTGGATGTTCCTGTATTTCTGATCAGCGGTGGGGTTCTTGTCCTTTTTGCAGCTTTTGCCCTCTATGACATCGGCCAGGTGTCAGGCTGGGTCAATGCTGCCTTCGCTACCTCGACCAAACTGTTCGGGGCATACTGGCAGGTTTTGCTGCTACTGACCTTCATCATCGGCCTGGCACTGAGTGTGGGGCGTACTGGCAATGTGGTGATGGGAGGCCGTCAAGCGCCCGATATCACGACGTTCCAGTGGATATCCATCATCATGTGCACGTTGCTGGCCGGGGGAGGAGTCTTCTGGGCCGCCGCCGAGCCGATGGCCCATTTCACCTCTCCGCCGCCGGTATTCGAAGGTGAAGGTGCGCCAACCGGAACTGTCGAAGCTGCCTATAACGCATTGGCACAGAGTTTCATGCACTGGGGGTTTCTGGCCTGGGCAATACTGGGCAGTCTGACCAGCATCATTTTCATGTATCTGCATTATGAAAAGGGCTTGCCATTGAAGCCACGTACCCTGCTGTATCCGGTATTGGGCGAGCGGGTGATGAAGGGGCCTTTGGGGGCGCTTGTGGACTCATGCTGTGTGCTCGCCGTTGTGGCGGGTACCGTTGGCCCGATTGGATTCCTCGGTTTGCAAGTAAGCTTTGGTCTGGAAAAACTGTTTGGAATTCCCAATACCTATGCGACTCAGGTCTGCATTCTGGCCGGCTTGATCCTGCTCTACACGCTATCTGCCATTAGTGGCGTTAATCGCGGGATTCAGCTCATGAGTCGAGCCAATGTGATCCTGGCAATGGGATTGATGTTGTTCATCCTCTTGGTGGGGCCAACCGGATTCATCATCGATGGCTACCTGCATTCGTTCGGTATCTACCTCAACGAGTTCATTCCGATGGCGACCTTCCGTGCCGACACCGGCTGGCTGGACTGGTGGACCGTGTTTTTCTGGGGCTGGTTCCTGGGTTACGGACCGTTGATGGCAATGTTCGTTGCCCGTATTTCCCGGGGGCGAACCATCCGTCAAATGATCATGCTGATTTCGGTGGTGGCGCCGGTCATAACCTGCTTCTGGTTTACCATTGTCGGTGGTGCGGGGCTGTCCTTTGAACTGAATGATCCGGGCGTGATCTCGGAGCCGTTCAAGGGGCTTAACTTGCCGGCGGCACTGATGGCGATTACGGGGCAGTTGCCAATGGGCTTTCTCGTGTCCGTGCTGTTTCTGGTTCTGACCACCATTTTCGTTGCGACGACGGGGGATTCAATGACATATGCGGTTTCCATGGTGATGACCGGGACAGACCACCCCCAAAGCAGTGTGCGCGTGTTCTGGGGCATTATGATGGGTGTGATGGCGGCCTTGTTGATTTCGATTGGCTCGGGCGGCATTTCGGCCCTGCAGTCCTTTATCGTGGTGACTGCGGTGCCGGTTTCGCTGGTATTGCTGCCATCACTATGGATCGCGCCAAAAATTGCCAGTCGCATGGCGGAAGAGCAGGGGCTGTAGTGCGGGGTTGAGCGTGTTTCCACGCTTGCATCGCGAATACAGGGGCGGCTTGTGCCGCCCCTGTCTGTTAGTGCAGTTCCAGTTGGATATGGAAGGTGGTGCCCACCTCCGGATCGGACGTGACGGCCATATGGCCCCGGTGTTGTTCGGTGATGACAAAGTAGGCAAAGGAAAGACGCTTGTCGGCTGCGGCCGAGGGCTGCTCCACATTGGCGCTGTGCACATAGGGTTCGAACAGGTGCATCTGTTCTTCGTTGCTCAGGCCTGTGCCGTTGTGCTGGATGCGGATCGACAGAGAGTCATAGGATTTACCGACATACAGCTTGATCGTCGGGGTAAAGTCCAGGCCCTTGGTTTCCGCTTTCTCGACCAGTGACTGGTAGGCGTGGCGGAACAGGCTCAGGAATACCTGTTGCAGCTCGGTGATATGGCAGGGAGGCTGAGGGATATCCTGCTCAAAATGACGCTCGACCTTGATTTTACCGAACGGGATGGCGTCAGGCAGCGACAGGGCTTCGCTGGCCTGAGTCAGTGAATGCTCAAGAATGTCGATCACGTTGGCAGGCTCGGCCTGAGCGTTGCGGCCACGGGCAAACTGCAGCAGGTTACGAATGACCGACTCGACCTGGCGGCCATTGTCCGAGGCGTGCTCCAGCAGTCCCTGCAGGCGCTCGAATTCGCTGCCCTGTTTGCAGTCCTCCGGCAGCAGGCGGCCTGCCTCAAGGATGTTATGGAAGCTGCGCAGGTCGAACAGGATCGCCTGCAGCGGCTTGTGAATGTCGTTGGCCATCGCTGTAGCCAGCTCACCCATGGATGACAGCTTGTCATGCTGGATCAACATGTTCTCGGTGATCACTCGGCGGGTGACATCGTCTACCAGCACGACGACGCCCGGCTCAACGTAGTTCTCCAGCGGGTAGACAGTGATGTCCATGTGGTAACTGCCGGGCTGGCTGTATCTCAGTGTCAGGGGCTGCTGCTTCTCCAGCGCCTGCTCGATATGTTTGGGTGTTACCGTGATATCGGAATAAATAGACCAGAGGTTGCGGCCAATGGCATCTTCTGCCCGGGTGCCGGATAGCTGTTCGGCCTTGCGGTTCCAATGCGTGATGATGCCATCCTTGTTCAGGCCCACCAGCAGCAGCGGCATGGAATTGAGGATGTTCTGGATATAGGACTCGGAGGCCTGCAGGCGCTGAGTGGTCACGACATGCTCTGCGACCTCTTTCTCAAGCTTGGCGGTGCGGTCCTGGACGCGCTCTTCCAGATGGCTGCGGATCTCTTCCAGTTCGATGTTGTAACGTCGGGCGCGACGCCAGGTGACGAACAATACAATGGCTGCCAGGGTCAGCAGAATAATCAGTACGCCACTGGAAAAGTTGGCAACATATTGCCACTTGGTGCTGCCGTCTTCGTTACGGAATGGGGCGAGCAGGCTGGCGTGAGCGAAACAGGGGGCTAGCAGCAGAGTGGCGAGCAGGGTCAGTCGGGTCATGATGCTCCAGGGGCCGGTTGTCTGGTCGGAATGAAATGCTGAATGAGCGTCTTGGAAGCTAAGTATAACGGATCGGACTTCAGGTAAGGACCCCTTGATGGGGCCTGAAAGGCAGAAAAAAAGGCGCCGAAGCGCCTTTGGGGAGAGAAGGGGGAGCGCCGGTCAGGCGTTGTCGATGTCCTCATGCTCGAGCCACATCGCATTGATGATGCCGAACGAGCAGGCCAGGAGTACGCCGAGCATCCAGGCAAAGTACCACATGGTTGAATCTCCTTATTAGTAGGATGAGTAGTCGTTTTCCTGAATGTAATCCACCGAGATCTTGGCCCAGAGCGCGCGGTAGCACCACAGGGTGTAGCCCAGGATGATCGGTACAAAGATGAAGGCTGCGATGGCCATCACGTTCAGTGTCAAGTGGCTTGAGGCCGCGTCCCAGAGAGTCAGGCTGGAGTTCGGGCTCAGGCTGGACGGCATCACGAACGGGAACATGGATACGCCCGCCGTGGCGATGATGCCGGCCAGTGCCAGCGAGCTGAACAGGAAAGCCCAGCCCGGACGGTTGATGCCTGCCAGCAGGAAGACACCGATCAAGCCGACAAAGCCGGTGATTGGGGCCAGCATGGTCAGCGGGTAGGCGCTGTAGTTGGCCAGCCAGGCACCTTCGGCGATCACGACTTCTTTGGCCAGGGGGTTGGGCAGGGCACCAAGTTCAGGCTGACTGATAATCTTGTAGCCATCAATGCCCAGACTCAGCCAGATGCCGGCCAGAGCGAATGCCGCAAGGGTGACTACGGCCAGCAGCTGGGCATAACCCTTGGCGCGGCGCTCCACGTCACCATGGCTGCGCAGGTTGATCCAGACGGCGCCATGCATGGACAGCATGCCGAGGCTGACAACACCACACAGGAGGCCGAAGGGGTTCAGCAGGCCGAACAGGTTGCCATGGTAACTCGGGCGCATGAACTCGTCGTGCTGGAAAGGAACGCCCAGCAACAGGTTGCCGAAGGCGACGCCAAATACCAGAGAGGGTACCACGCCGCCGGCGATCAGGCCCCAGTCCCAGGCGCGACGCCATTTGTTGTTGGCCAGTTTGGAGCGGTAGTCGAAGCCGACCGGGCGGAAGAACAGGGCGAACAGCACCAGCAGCATTGCCCAGTAGAAACCGGAAAAGGCGGCGGCATAGACGGCAGGCCAGGCCGCAAATAGCGCACCACCGGCCGTAATGAACCAGACCTGGTTGCCTTCCCAGTGCGGCCCTACGGTGTTGATCACCACGCGGCGTTCATCATCGGTCTTGCCGATCAGCGGCAGCAGGGCACAAGCGCCCATGTCGAAGCCGTCGGTGATGGCGAAGCCGATCAGCAGTACGCCGACCAGCACCCACCAGATCAGTTTCAATGTTTCGTAATCGAACAACATCATCTTTCTCCTATACCGCTATCAGGCTTTGACCGCTTTATCAGCCGGTTTTTCTTCCTGCTGTTCAAAGTGGTAACGGCCGGTGTGCAGGCTGCTCGGTCCCTTGCGGGCAAATTTCAACATCAGGTACACCTCGACGATTGCCAGCAGGGTGTACAGGGCGATGAAGGCGAAGAGACTGCCCAGCAGGTCGGCTTTGCTCAGCACTGAAGGTGCAACATAAGTTGGCAGGATTTCACCAATCGCCCAGGGCTGACGACCGAACTCGGCAACGAACCAGCCCATTTCGGAGGCGATCCAGGGCGCAGGGATCGAGAACAGTGCCATGCGCAGCAGCCAGGGCTTGTTGAACGAAGTGCGGCGCGCAGTGAAGTAGAATGACAGTGCGAAGACCAGGAACATCCAGAAGCCACAGGCGACCATGATGCGGAAGGCCCAGAACATCGGCGCTACGCTCGGAATGGTGTCGCGTGCCGCCATTTTGATCTGTTCGTCCGTGGCGTCGGTCACATTATCGGTATATTTCTTCAGCAGCAGGCCGAACCCAAGATCGACTTTGACCTGATCGAATTCGGCACGGAGTTCTGCACTGTCCTCGCCGTTACGCAGGCGCTGCAGCAGATCGTAAGCGACCATGCCGTTGCGGATGCGCCCCTCGTGCTCAGTGATCAAATCCTTGATGCCGATGACTTCTTCGTCAATGGAACGAGTAGCGATGATGCCCATTACGTAGGGGATCTTGATCGCATAGTCGGTTTCCATGGTTTCGTCGTTGGGCATGCCAAACAGGGTGAAGGCTGCCGGGGCTTCTTCAGTTTCCCATTCAGCTTCGATCACGGCCAGTTTGGTTTTCTGCACATCGCCGATCTCGTAACCGGATTCGTCACCCAGCAGAATGACGGACATGGAAGCCGCCAGACCGAAGCCTGATGCGATGGCAAAAGAGCGGCGGGCGAATGCCAGGTCACGACCTTTCAGCAGGTAATAGGCGCTAATGCCCAGTACGAACATGGCGGCAGTGGTGTAGCCTGCAGAGACGGTATGCACGAACTTGACCTGGGCAACCGGGTTGAAGAACACCTCGGCGAAGCTGGTCATCTCCATGCGCATGGTTTCGTAGCTGAATTCGGAACCGACCGGGTTCTGCATCCAGCCGTTGGCGACCAGAATCCACAATGCGGACAGGTTGGAGCCCAGTGCCACCAGCCAGGTGACCATCAGGTGTTTGACTTTGGTCAAACGGTCCCAGCCGAAGAAGAACAGGCCCACGAAGGTGGATTCGAGGAAGAACGCCATCAGGCCTTCAATGGCCAGTGGAGCCCCGAAAATGTCACCTACATAATGTGAGTAGTAGGCCCAGTTTGTGCCGAACTCGAATTCCATGGTGAGACCAGTGGTCACACCCAGGGCGAAGTTGATACCAAAGAGCTTGCCCCAGAACTGGGTCATGTCCTTGTAGATCTGCTTGCCGGTCATCACATAAACGGACTCCATGATGGCCAGCATGAATGACAGCCCCAGGGTCAGTGGGACGAAGAGAAAGTGATACATCGCCGTGATGGCGAACTGTAGCCGGGAAAGATCAACGATATCCTCAGTGATCATTACCAGTCTCCTGTGAAAGTTGAGCACTATGCGTAGGTCTTGTCACTAACCAAGCATATTTCGTGCCATTTATTTCTTTAGGTTTGCTATGGATAACTCTTTGATATAAGCCGCGAAATACGAAGCTTAGCGCATTGTCGGAGCATATTAATAGGGTGAATACAGCTTTGCGGGAAGTGACATAGTGTCGCATGGGTGACAAATCTGTCAGTATTGTGGCAAAAATGTCAGGTGAGCGCCCACTGGTCAGAAGCAGAGAACGCGAATGAGCAATGAAATTTTCAACCCGTCCGTCATTCTGGAAGTGATCCCGGAGCCAGCGGCTATCCTGTCAACACAATATGAAATTATTGCGACCAACTCGGCTTATCGGGCCTGCTATGCGCCGCAAGGCCCGGTGGTCGGCAAAACCTGCTATGAGGTGTCACACGGTTACGCCGTTCCTTGTGACCAAGCGGGCGAGGCTTGTCCGCTGAAGGCCTGTCGGGACAGCGGTCAGCGTCAGCGGGTATTGCATCTGCATAACACGCCTCATGGTGAAGAGCATGTCGATGTCGAAATGGCCCCTTTGGAGGATCGCCAGGGGCGTTTGGTCGGATATCTGGAGGTGATGCATCAGGTCAGGGAAGCGCGCGCCCGGATTTCCGAGGAACAGGGGTTGGTCGGGCGCGCGCCAAGCTTTACCCATATGCTGTCCCTGGTCCACCGCGCCGCGCCGAGTGAGATTACCGTACTGCTGCTGGGCGAGTCCGGTACCGGCAAGGAGCTGGTTGCCCGCGCGTTGCATGACAGTAGTCCGCGCTCGCGAGCACCATTCGTGACGGTTGAATGCTCCGGGTTGAGCGAGGGGCTGTTTGAAAGTGAACTGTTTGGCCATGAGCGCGGTGCCTTCACGGGCGCTGTCAGCCGTAAAAAGGGGCTGGTGGAAGCGGCGCGGGGCGGCACCCTGTTTCTGGATGAGATTGGTGAAATTCCGCTCAGCCTGCAGGTCAAGCTGCTGCGGCTGATCGAGACTGGGACTTTTCGTCCCGTCGGCGGCATTGAGCCACAGCATGCTGACTTCCGTCTGGTCTGCGCCACGCATCGCGACTTGAGACAGATGGTGGCGGAAGGCAGTTTCAGGCAGGATCTCTATTACCGTATCTCGGCCTTTCCGGTGCCGCTGCCGCCATTGAGGGAGCGACGGGAAGATCTGCCGTTGCTGGTGTCGGTCCTGTTGCGGCGCTTGCCGGGCGGGCACTCGGTAAGTCTGGGTGAGGAGACGCTGAGGCTGCTGTCCGACTACCGCTTTCCAGGCAATGTGCGTGAGCTGCGTAACCTGCTGGAGCGCGGCATTTTACTGGCCGATGATGGCGTTATTCAGCCGGATCACCTGCCACCTGATCTGCTTAAGGTTGATGAGGCAGCGGCTGGAGGTACGTCTGAAACCGTGTTGGATCAGTTGCCGGTAATGCCGCTGGAGGATTTGGAATCAGGGTATCTGAAGTCGATTGTGCGGCGTTTTTCTGGTGATCGCCAGGCGCTGGCGCATGAGCTGGGCGTCAGTGAGCGAACATTGTATAGAAAATTGAAATCCGAAGGGTAAGACTAAAGTATTAGAGTTGTTATAGCCTCATTGTCTATTGTTATTACATAAAAATAATAAAGAGCCTGTGCAGGCTCAAAACAATCGGAGGCTGGCATGCCCAGAATCATCCGTAACACCAGCACGCGCGAAATGCTGGCGCAGCTGGCGCGTGAGTCCGAAGGGCTGTCGCAACGGGATCGGCGCGAATTTCTGCGCCGGGGAATGACCGCGCTCAGTGCCGCGGCAGCCAGCGCCGCAGTACCGGCCGCGCTGGCTGAAGGGTTCAACTCCGCCAACCTGCCACCGAATGAGCCCGGCTGGAGCCGGCGTTTGGGGCACGGCGTGGTCGAAAATCCCTACGGTATGCCCTCGCCGTTCGAGCAGGACGTCATGCGCCGCACCGTGCCCTGGCTGACCGCCGAGTCGATCTCCTCCATCTCCATGACACCGCTGGCCGAGCTCAAGGGGATCATCACCCCGAGCGGCCTGGTGTTCGAACGCTATCATGCCGGTGTTCCGGTGATTAATCCGGATGAGCACCGACTGATCTTGCACGGCCTGGTGGAGCGTCCGCTGATCTTCACCCTGGACGACCTGATGCGCTTCCCGTCAGTGTCCGAAATCAAATTCCTGGAATGCCCGGCCAACGGCGGCATGGAGTGGAAAGGCGCTCAGATGGAGGCGCTGCAGTTCACCCACGGTATGCTCAGCTGCTGTGAGTGGACCGGTGTTCCCCTGAGAGTGTTGCTGGATGAAGCCGGCGTCAAGCCCGAGGGCAAGTGGATTCTGGCGGAAGGTGCCGATGGTGCCCATATGAGCCGCTCGATTCCGATCGAAAAAGCGCTGGACGATACCCTGGTGGTCTACGCTCAGAACGGAGAACGTCTGCGCCCCGAACAGGGCTACCCGCTGCGTCTGCTCAATCCGGGCTGGGAAGGCAACACCTCGATCAAATGGCTGCGCCGTCTGGAAGTGGGTGATCAGCCCTGGTATCACCGGGAAGAAACGTCGAAATACACCGACCTGCTGGCCAATGGCAAGGCACGCAAATTCAGCTTCGTGCAGGAAACCAATTCGGTCATTACCCATCCCTGTCCGGAAAAACCGATTCGCCAAAGCGGCTTCATCGAGATCGAGGGCCTGGCCTGGTCCGGGCGGGGCGTGGTCAAACAGGTGGATATCTCCTTCGATGGTGGTGTCAGTTGGGTGCCGGCAAAGCTGAAGGGACTGGTGCTGCCCAAGGCGCTGACCCGCTTCAGCCTGGTGACCCGCTGGGAAGGCCAGCCCTGGCTGCTGCAGGCGCGGGCGATCGATGAGACCGGCTACGTCCAGCCGACACTGAAGCAATTGCGTGAGGTCCGGGGCACCAACTCCATCTATCACAAGAATTCGATCCATACCTGGAAGGTGGCGTCCAATGGGGAGGTGACCAATGTTCAGATTACCTGATCGCCCCTGGAGCTATGTGTGTGGGGGGCTGTTACTGGCGGCCAGCGCTCTGGCCGTCGCCGCGCCATTGGGCATTGGCCGAGCCGCCACCGCTGAAGAGATCGCCGGCTGGGATATCGATGTGCGACCCGATGGCATGGGGCTGCCGCCGGGGCAGGGCCGCGTGGCGGATGGCGAGATGCTGTACGAGTCGCGCTGCGCCAGTTGTCATGGCTCCTTTGGCGAGGGGATCGACCGCTGGCCGGTCCTCGCCGGCGGCTATGACACCTTGACGCTGGAGCGACCGACGAAGACCGTTGGGTCCTATTGGCCCTATGCGAGTACGCTCTGGGACTACATTCACCGAGCCATGCCGTTCACGGCACCGCGTTCGCTCAGTGCCGATGAAACCTACGCCATCGCGGCCTATGTACTTTACTTGAACGAAATTGTCGACGAAGAGTTCGTGCTGACGCGGGACAATCTGGCCGAGATCAAGATGCCCAACCGGGACGGTTTTTTCCTTGATGACCGGCCGGATTCGACCAATACCCGCTGCATGGCCAACTGTGCCGATCCGCAACAGCTGCAGATGGTCGGTACCATCGGCGGCATCACCCCGGTCGGCCACTTTCGTGCCGGTGCCGATGCTCCGGCTGCTTCCCACGATGCGCAGAAAGCCCTTGAGGAGCAGAAGGAGCAGGCGCGGCTGAAGGAACTGGGGGTCGAGGTGGATACAACGCCGCATGCCGAGGTGACCCTGTCGGCTGCTGCCGTGGCTGGACAGCAGGTGTATGAAGCGGCTTGTGTGGCCTGTCATGGCACCGGGCTGGCCGGGGCACCCAAGATCGGCGACTACCGAGCCTGGGCGCCCAGGATCGAGCAGGGGGTGGCGGTCCTGGTCAGGCATGCTGTTGAAGGCTTTGCCAGCAAGCACGGGGTGATGCCGCCCAAGGGCGGGCGGGTTGACCTGTCAGACAAGCAGGTTGCCGATGCCGTATCCTTCATGACCGAAAAGAGTCAGTAAAAACAGCCATATCGTATAACAGAAATTTGTTTGCAGAGTTGCAAGCATAACGATAAACGAAAATCAGGATTTTCCGAGGGATCAAACCGGAGGTAAGACATGCGCAGACTGACCCCCGCACTTTGTGCGGCTACAGCTGCTCTGACCCTGAGTGGCCCGCTGACAGCCGCGACGCAAGCGGAGCTGGTCGAGCTCGGCAGAGCGGTCTATCACGATAAAACCCGCGGCAACTGCATATCCTGTCACAACATCAATGATCCCATCGCCAACCTGCCGGGCAGCCAGGGGCCGATGATGATCGCCATGAAGCAGCGTTTCCAGGACAAGCACAAGCTGCGTGCCCAGATCTGGGATGCAACGGCCGCCAACCCGTTGAGCATCATGCCGCCGATCGGCAAGCACTGGATCCTGTCGGAAGACGAGATCGATGCCGTGGTCGAGTATATCTACCAGTACTAAGGCCCTGACGGGTACAACATGAGGATGAATCCATGAGTATGAATCGTCGAACCCTGATCAAGGTCGTTGCTGCAGGTGGTGCACTGATGGGCCTTGGCGTACTGATGCCGAGAGTTGCCATGGCGGCCTGGGCCAAGGAGGCCTTTGAGGCCAAGGAGCAGGGCGCTGCCATCAAGGCGCTGTATGGCGGTGAGGCACCTGTCGAGAGCGCCGATGTTGTGCTGGATGCGCCTGATATCGCGGAAAATGGTGCCGTGGTGCCGATCACTGTGAGTACCAATATGGCCAATGTGGAGTCGATGAGCATCTTCATCGAGAACAACCCTTCGCCACTGGCAGCCCAGTTCATTATCCCGGAAGGGACGGCTGCCGACGTCTCGACCCGCGTGCGTATGGGCAAGACCACCAACGTGACCGCTGTGATCAAGGCGGATGGCAAGCTCTACAGCGCGACCAAAGAGGTCAAGGTCACCATCGGTGGCTGCGGCGGCTAACAGCGACAGGAACTGAGGAGACATACTATGGGTATCATGAAAGTCAAAGCCAAGGCGCGCGGCGGTAACACCGATGTGAAGATGATGGCCAAGCACATCATGGAGACCGGGCAGCGCAAGGACAAGTCCGGCAATATCATTCCGGCGCTGTTCCTGTCTGAAATCGAAGTCAAGCATGCCGGCAAGGTGGTCTTTGTTGCCAACCTGGGGCCTGCCGTGTCGAAGAATCCCTACTTTTCATTCAGTTTTGCCGGTGGGGCGGCCGGCGACACCCTGGAATTGAGCTGGAAGGAAAATACGGGCAAGTCCGGTACCGAAACAGCCGAAATTCGCTGAGCACAACCACCGGAGTGACTATGAACACAATAAGAAAAATACTGCTGGGGGCTGGCCTGGTGGTGCTGTCGCAGACAGTCCAGGCAGCGGAGCGTGGATTTACCCTGGAAACGGTTGACCCCGAGGCCGATCGTCTGGCGCTGCAAAAGTATTATCAGCAGCGTTTTCCCGGCGTGCCGCTGGAAGATTATATCAACGGTATTTATGCAGTGGATCCCGATTCTCGGAAGCAGTGGGATGCGCTGATGGAGTTCCCGCCCTACGAGTTTGACCTGGAAGAGGGGGAAGAGCTGTTCAATACCCCTTTTGCCAATGGCAAGGGCTATGCGGACTGTTTCGACAATGGCGGCATCGGCATTCGCCAGCACTATCCCTACTGGAACAGGGAAGAGGGCACCGTCAAAACGCTGGAGCAGGAGATCAACGAATGCCGGGTGAACAACGGTGAAGAGCCCTTGCCGTGGAAAAAGGGCGATATTGCCAAGATCTCGGCCTACATGGCGTTTACCTCTCGGGGTAAACCCTTCGAGATCGATATTCCGGCCGATGACTCGCGTGCGCTCCAGGCCTACCTGGATGGCAAGCAGTTCTTCTATGCCAAGCGTGGCCAGTTGAACCTGTCTTGCGCCAACTGCCACCTCCAGGGATCAAGGGTGTACATTCGTGCTGACTTGCCGGGGCCCATGCTGGGTCACCCAACCCACTTCCCGGTGGTGCGCTCCAAGTGGGGTGACATAGGGACCCTGCATCGCCGCTATGAGGGCTGTCATCGAGACTCGCGCTCGGTGCCGTTGCCACCGCAGTCTGAAGCGTTCCGCAAGCTGGAATACTTCCAGACCTACATGAGCAACGGGTTGGTCGTGAACGGACCGGGCGCACGCAAATAACGGAGGCGCGTAATGAAGAAAGCGACAATGATGCTGGCCGCCGCGCTGGCGCTTCCGGTCGGTGCGGCTCAGGGGCAATCCTTCGAGCAGGTGTTCAACCAGCAGCGCGCCCTGTATGGCAAGGGGCATGAATTCACCTTCGAGGGTAAAACCTACCAGACCTACCACCCTGAAGAGCTGGAAGCGATGGCCGAGGCCAACCCGATCAATGCCCAGGCGTTAATCGACAGTGCTGAAGCTCTGCGTCTGAAATCGGCTGAGCTTGGTTATGAATGGCGAGATCCGAGGCTCTACCTGCAGCAGGCCAGGGCGCTGCTGGTAGAAGGAAAATGCCAGCAGGCGATGAACCTGGCAGCTCGAGCCAAGTATCAGGCCCGGATGTCGATAGCGCAGTACGAGGATGCCGAGGCCAGCTGGCAGCATGCCGTGCCGGAGTAAGCCCTGCTCCATTTGAGTGCCAATGCCCGCTTACCCTGACCGGGTGCGGGCTTTTTTGTCTGTGGAAAGGTGAATGCCATGTCAATGACAAGACGCGAATTTGCTCAGATGCTCGGCATCGCCGGTATGTCCGGGATGTTGCCGCTCAGGGGGCTTGCGGCCAGCAAGCAGCCCGCTGACCTGTACGAAGTACCCAGTTTTGGCAATGTGCGCCTGCTGCACATGACCGACTGCCATGCGCAGCTGTTGCCGATCTATTTCCGTGAGCCCAATGTCAACCTGGGCGTGGCCAGTGCGACCGGCAAGGCGCCGCACCTGGTTGGCGATAAGCTACTGCAGCACTTTGGTGTACCCTCCGGCAGCATTGAAGCTCATGCCTTTACCTGCCTGCATTACGCTGATGCCGCTCAACAGTATGGCAAGGTCGGTGGCTTTGCCTATCTGAAAACCCTGGCGGATCGTCTGCGTGACAGCTACGGACGTGAAAAGACCCTGCTACTGGATGGTGGCGATACCTGGCAGGGGTCGGGTACATCCTACAAGACCCGGGGCATGGATATGGTGAAGGCTTGTAACCTCCTGGGCGTCGACATCATGACAGGGCACTGGGAATTCACTTATAACCAGGCCGAGATCCTGAGCAACATCAAGGCCTTCAGCGGTGAATTCCTGGCGCAGAACGTGTTCATAACTGAAAATGCGATGTTCGCCAGCGAGACCGAATACCTGTATGACGATTTCTCCGGTCGGGTGTTCAAGCCCTATTCTATTCGTGAACTGGGCGGTGCGCGCATCGCGGTGATTGGACAGGCGTTCCCGCGTACCAAGATCGCCAACCCGGCGCGCTTCATTCCGGACTGGACCTTCGATATCTACGACAATCGTCTGCAGGCGATCGTCGATCAGATCCGTAGCGAGGAGAAGGTCGATGCTGTGGTCGTGTTGTCGCACAACGGCATGGATGTGGATCTGGCCATGGCCAGCCGTGTCTCCGGGGTTGATTTGATTCTCGGTGGTCATACTCATGACGGCATGCCGGCGCCGACGGTGGTGAAAAACAGCGGCGGACAGACGCTGGTGTTCAACGCCGGTTCCAACGGCAAGTTCCTGGGGACTCTGGACCTGGATATTCGCAATGGCAAAATCCAGGATTACCGCTATCGCCTGATTCCGGTGTTCTCCGAGCTGATTCCTGCGGACGTGGGCATGCAGTCACTGATCAGCGAAATCCGCGCGCCGCATCTAGAGTGGCTCAACGAAGAGCTGGCTCTGGCCGGTGATTTGATGTTCCGGCGCGGCAATTTTAACGGCACCTTTGACCAGGTGATCTGCGATGCCCTGCGCGAGGTGGGTGATGCCCAGATTTCCCTGTCGCCCGGCTTCCGCTGGGGAACAACGGTGCTCAAGGGGCAGATGATCAACATGGAGCGCGTGTTGGACCAGACCTGTCTGACCTACCCGGAAACCTACGTCCGCGAGATGAAAGGGTCGGAGCTGAAACTGATCATGGAGGATGTGGCCGATAACCTGTTTAACCCGGAACCCTACCTGCAGTCCGGCGGGGACATGGTGCGTGTGGGGGGCTTTGACTATGTGTGCGAACCGGGCCGCAAGATCGGTGAACGGATCAGTGACATGACCCTGGATAATGGTGACAAAATCGAGGCCGACAAAACCTACAAGGTCACCGGCTGGGCGACGGTCGGTGCTCAATCCGAGGGGCCGGCGATCTGGGATGTGGTCGCCGAGTATCTGCGTGATCGCAAGGAAGTGCACGTCAGCAAGCTCAATACGCCGGTACTCAAGGGTGTCAAAGGTAACCCCGGTTTGTCCGATTATGCCGGTGAATTGATCGCTTAGGCTGCTGCCGTGCACAGGTTTCGATAGAATACGGCTTTTACCGTTCAACAGAGGCCTGTGCATGCACGCAATACGACCCTGTGTCGCCGTGCTGGCGTTGGTGCTCGCGGGCTGTAATGCCGCCGCACCAACCCAGCCGGCTTCCCCCACCGCATCGCCTGAAGTGTCGCCGACTCAGGATGAGACCCCGTCCGCTGATCAGCGCGAGTTGTCTACACAGACCCAGGCCCAGGCCGCCGATGCCTCACCCGGTCAGCGGCAATCCCCGGCCAACCCCATGCAGAGCGGTTTTGACCAGCTCAGCGGTCGCTTGACCCTGCTGCAGGAGCAGGTGCTGCAGCTGCGTTCCAACAGCCAGCAGCTGCTGGAGCAGAATCAGATGTTGCTGAATCGCCTGCAGCTGCTCAGTGCCCCTCCCGGCGCAGAGCAACAAAATAGCGCGGAGACGGGCGGTACCGAGGGGGCTGGTGAACAGCTGGATGCGGCCATTGGCCAGCTGATGCAGCTGCTGAACCAGGTGGAGGTGCCGGCGGGTGAAGGTGGCCAGTTTGCCGTGGCCACCACCTATACCCGTCAGGGGTCCTGGATTTTGTTACGCTATGACCGTCATACGGGGGAAACTTGGCTGGCGAATACGGGGCGCTGGCAGCCACTGGCCGATGTGGGGTATCTCAATATGTCCTCTTATCGGGTATTGGTGCATCGTGCAGACCAGGATGCCAAGGGCTATGTGGCGGTGCGTATCGATGAGCGAAGCGGAATGAGCTGGTGGCTCAACGGCGACCGCTGGCAGGAGTATGAGCAGTGAATACGCCGGATTACCAAATACTGATCGAAATCTTCAACCGTCTTTTTTTGCCTGGCTACAACACCGAGCTGGTGGCCGGTGATGACGAGCCGATCTATCTGCCGGCCGATGCCGAGCATGCCCACCATCGGGTGATCTTCGCCCATGGTTTCTACGCCAGTGCCCTGCATGAGATCTCGCATTGGTGCGTGGCCGGTCCCGAGCGCCGATTGCTGGAAGACTTCGGCTACTGGTACAAGCCGGATGGCCGCAACGCTGCGGAGCAGGCCGAGTTCGAGCGCGTTGAGGTGAAGCCTCAGGCATACGAATGGATTTTCAATCAGGCGGCTGGCCGCAGGTTTCATTTCAGTGCCGACAACCTGTCGGCTGGTCTGGGCGCCAGTGAACAGTTCAAGCAAAACGTTCTGGATCGAGTGCATAAGTTACTGGCAGAGGGCTTGCCGCTGCGGGTACAGATGCTGGTTGAGGCGTTAAACAATCACTATGGAACTCCGGCGTTGAAGCCTGAACAGTTCATGCTCGGAATCCGAGAGGAGGGTGTGTCATGCGTAAGTTGAAGGTGCTGGCTGACGACTGGCAAAGCTGTCTGCCCATGGAGCCTTTTGCTCTGCCAGAAAACGAGCGCTTGCTGGCGCTGGAGTGCTGCCGGTTTGAGGATTGGCGCTATCAGCGGCTGGATCTGATGCGTTCGGGGGAGGCGTTTCACTATCTGTATGCCGCCTCATCCGATGGAGTGTGGGTGTTGGGGGTGTTCGATACGCTTGGGCAGGTGGACTTTTTCCTGGCGTTGCACAATGACAACCCGCTGCAGGTACCGGCGTTGATGCAGGCCGGCCTTGAGGGCGATGCGGTCAGGGTGGAGCAGGGTCAGTTGTGTTACCCGCGCTACGAAGGCCTCTATAGGGTGGGCTTCAAGTCTTATCAGGTTGACCGGGATGCCGTTGATTCAAATTCGAGGTCGCTGATGTATGTGGATCGCTACAACAGCCAGGGATTGGGCGTGCTGCCGGAGAAAGAGGCCTGTCTGAAAATATACAGCCACTTCGACGGGCGTCTGCGTGGCTGCAAAATGTGCTGAAGGGGGAGAGCGGGGGGCGGATTAATGGTGCTTGCCGTGTGACATCGGTTGGCCATGACCCATACCCGCCGGCATCACCATCTCTACTGGCACTGCCAATTGCTCAGAGCTGCCATCGGCAAAGTCCAGTGTCAGCTCGATCTGGCTACCCACTTGGAGAGGCGCTTCCAGGCCGATCAGCATGATGTGCAGGCCGCCAGGAGCCAGTTCTACCTGGCTGCTGGCCGGCAGGTCGATAGCATCGATTTGGCGCATGCGCATCACGCCCTGATCATTGGTATGGGTGTGCAGTTCCACCACCTTGGCAGCATTGCTGCTGGCAGCGACCAGGCTGGTTGCTTCGCCCTGGTTCCTGATCTGCATGAAAACGGCGCTGTTGGGCTGGCCGGGAGCGGTTGCACGGGCATAGGGGCTTTCCACGGCGATGTCGGCGGCCATGGCGGCGCCGCTGAATAGCAGGCCGGTGGTGAACAGTGTAAGCAGTTTTTTCATGATGCTATCCCTGAGTGGTAAGAATCGCTTGCAGGCTGGTGGTCAGCTCCTGCGGTGAACTGTTGTGCAGCAGTGTTTTGACCAGTTGGCCGTCACGGTTGACCAGATAAAGTCTGGAAGAATGATCGACCGCATAGCCCATGGCGGAATCCTTCATCTCGACCTTGCGATAGAAGGCGCCATATTGACGCACGACCTGGTCGATCTGCTCGCGTGTGCCGGTTACGCCCACAAGCTGCGGTGAGAAGAAGGCGACATAATCGGCCAGTTTCTCGGGTGTATCACGTTCCGGGTCGACGCTGACGAAGATGCCCTGAATCTGTTCGCGCTGGTGCTCGGGCAGCTGCTTGAGCGCCTGAGTCAGTACGGCCAGTGCCGTTGGGCAAACATCAGGACAGGACGCATAACCAATATAGATAACACTGACCTTGCCGCGAAAATCGGACAGGGATACGGGGCCTTGGGCAGAGGTCAGGGTGAAGTCGCCACCCAGGTTGGTATCACCCAGGGCGAGCCGTGTTTCCACTGGCTGGGGGCGCAGCACAAATGCAAGTGCCAGGCCTGCAAGCAGGAAGACGGTCAGCAAGAGCAGAATTTTAAGTGTTTTCAACTGCGTATTCATTTTGCTTCAAACTCGAACAGATGCTGTTGAGTCCCCTCGGGGGTCTCGATTTCCAATGTCAGTTGCCAGCGCATGCTTCCTGTCGTACAGACCGCCAGCTCCGTTTGTCCGTGCCAGTTCGAGCCCGGGCTGTACTGAAGCTCAAACTGGTTGATACCCATGTACATGTCGGCACCTTGAAGGTCGGCAAGTATGCGTTTGGCTTCTATGCCGTTCAGGCTTAATGCCAGGTTTAACGGGCTTAGAGAGCGCATGGGCAAGGGGCCTGCTTCCAGTAGTAACCTGCCGGTGCCAAGTTCTATCTGGCAGGCGCCCTGTTGCAAATCGCAATCATGGCGGATAACGCCCGCCTGGGGTGCCAGAGATCGCTGGTACCAAGAGGCGCTCGCCAGTACAGCCATCAGTATCAAGCCGAGTATTGTAAACTTGATCAGGGTGCCCGTTTTTTCTGGGGCCGGGTTCGGCTGATGGGATGATGTCATTATCGTCTCAGTCTAGATGGGTCGGTCGTGGAGAGGAAGTGGCAGATTGTCGCATCTGAGTCTGATCCGAGTCGAGTTTGTCTGGCACACCGAAGTCGGATTCGTTATCGTGAGGCCTCGGTATTATGGCAACAGCAGAGATTTAAACCGATGAGTGAGAACGGCAGTATGCAGGCAGAATGGGAAAGTGCGGTACTCAACCAACAACTGATGCAGTTGATGGATGGCTTGGACGAGCTGGTCATGATGCTGCGCCTGGATGGAACGTGCGCCTGGTGCAACCGCGCTTTTGCCGAGCTGTTGGGGAAAACGCGTGAAGAGTTGCTGGGTAAAGCCTATCCCTTGCCTCAGCTGCGTGAACTGATGGTCGCTGAGCCTCGGCAGGCAGTTGAAGCCTGGGTCGAGTCCAGTGACAGAGGCATGCGCTTGATTCGCCTGAATGCCGTATCTGGCAAGGATGCAGAAGGCTGTGTCGAGTCTTTGCTGATTACCGGTCGTGACATGACTCCGCTGTATCGATTGCAGCACCCCCTGCATGTAAGCGGTAATAGCGAACTTTTACAGGTGACGGCACCGCAGGCGTCCGCTCGTATTGAGCATGCCCTGCAACGCGCTCAGCGTGCCGATGAATATGTGGTCTTCCTGGCGCTGCAGATCAGCGGCGCCGAACCCGCCGTGGATGAAAACGGCTACAGTGCATCACTGGAGCGCGTTGCGGCGGCACTGCAGCAGAAAATCCGTCAGGGAGATACGCTGGCGCGGCTGGATTCCGGCGCTTATCTGCTGGTGCTGGAACAGGTGGATTGTCCCGAAGCGATCAGGGTCGTGGTTGATAAGCTTTCGTCGGCACTGAGCGAAAACCAGCCGGCGGACCTGCCTGCTCTGGCGGTCAATATCGGTGTGGCGATCAGTCCTGACGATGGTTGCGAGCCGCTGGAGCTGGTGGACCGCGCCCAGCAGGCGATGCAGCGTGCGATCATGGCCGACCAGCAAATCTGCTACTTCTGATTCGGTCAATGGACGGGCTTATGGCCCGTGTATCTACCGGTTGTGGGCCTGAACGGGCCGGCAGCCGGCCTTTTGGCTCAGGCTCTCAATATCTTCCGCCAGGGTGCGGAAGCCCTTCAGCACATGTTCACGTGCATATGGCAGCCCGACCGCCATTGCTCTTCACCGCTGAGTTTCGGCTCAGGATCCCGGGATATTGTGCAGCCACTGCACTATGCTTCCTGTTAGCGGACCAAACGATGGGTCTGGTAGTCGACGATCGAAAGGAAGCATCTTATAACCAGATATTGGAGACTTGCCATGAGGCGTCTATCTGGTGTAGGGGTGCTCTTCATATTCTGTTGTGCCTCCATCATGACCGGGTGCAAGGCTTTGCCCCCAGAGCCTGAGCGTGACACCATCTTTACCTCGGTAAAAATTGTCGATCATATAAACGGTTATCCCGATGCGCTTGCCGTTACCCGTTTCAGTGGAACGGGTGTCTGTGAGATCGAAGTGCGGCGAGACGTATATCCGGATTGCGTGGCTCACGAAGTGATGCACTGCTTTTCGGGCAACTGGCATGCCGGCAAGGAAACCGAGATGTTTTGCGAGCTGCGCTGAACCTAGGTAGGGGAACGAGCCAGTAAAGGTGCAGCGGGGGGTGGTAGTTTGCGCGTGCGATGTACGTGCGAAAAGTGCGAAAGTTTTAGACAGGAGCCAGAAAGGAATAGAAAACCATTACAACGCTAGGGTGTTGTTTTAGCTTGCCTATTCCTTTCTAAATCTTTCTGGATTACAGCCCCAGCTTCTGCGCCACGTAATCGGCGTCTTTGTCGCCACGGCCAGACAAATTGACCAGAATGCACTGATCTTTATCCAGGGCGGGGGCGGTACGGATCGCCCAGGCAACCGCGTGAGAGCTTTCCAGCGCCGGGATGATGCCTTCCACGCGAGACAGTGTCATGAAGGCATTAAGGCACTCGTCGTCGGTGGCGGTTTCGTACTGTACGCGGCCCAGGTCTTTCAGGTAGCTGTGCTGCGGGCCTACACCCGGGTAGTCCAGGCCGGAGGCGATGGAATGTACCGGCATCGGGGTGCCGTCTTCCTGCTCCAGTACGTAGCACTTCATGCCATGAATCTCGCCCGGTTTGCCCAGTGACATGGTGGCGGAGTGTTTGTCGGTATCCAGTCCGAAGCCGGCCGGCTCCACGCCGACCAGGTTGACCCCATCATCGTCAAGGAAGGCGGTAAACATGCCGATGGCGTTGGAGCCGCCGCCAACGCAGGCGGTGACATACTCGGGCAGCTTGCCTTCACGTTGCTGGAACTGCTGACGGGCTTCGGTGCCGATGATGCTCTGGAAATCACGCACCATTTTCGGGAAAGGATGTGGACCGACCACAGAGCCGATGGCGTAGATGAAGTTTTTCGGATCTTTCAGGTATTCCTCGAAGGCGCTGTCGACGGCGTCTTTCAATGTGGCCGTGCCCCGGGTCACCGGAACCAGTGTGCAGCCCAGAATCTTCATCTTGACCACGTTCGGGTGTTCTTTTTCGATATCCACCTGGCCCATATGGATTTCACAGGGAATACCGACCAGGGCGCAAGCGGTGGCCAGGGCAACACCGTGCTGACCGGCGCCGGTTTCGGCGATCACCTTGGTCTTGCCCATGTACTTCGCCAGCAGGGCTTCACCCAGGCAATGGTTGATCTTGTGGGCACCGGTGTGGTTGAGGTCTTCACGCTTGAGGAAGATGCGTGCCCCGCCCAGTTGCTCGCTTAGCCGGCGGGCGTAGAAGATCGGGCTGGGACGGCCAACATAGTCAGTGAACAGATCGGCCAGTTCCTGCTGGAATTCCGGCTTCTGGCGGATCTCTTCGTAGGCGGTGTCGATCTCGTCCATGACGGCTTTCAGTTCGGGCGGGATCAGCTGACCGCCATATTCACCGAAGTAGCCGTTGGTATCGGGCATCGGGGAAAAATCAAATTTGCTCATACTCACTCCACAGTGTACGGCCGCTTGCAGTTGTCAGTACCCTTCGGGCAGACAGCGCCATAAAACAGCAATATTTGCTCAGGTGGAAGACTATAAAGCGCAGTGGGAAGAGTGCCAAGCGGCAGAAAGCAAAAACTCAGCTGAAATCAAAGCCCAGCTGTTCTTCGCGGCACTGTTTGCGGCGGAAACCACGCTGGCGCTGTTCGCGACCAATCTCGCGCAGCAGTTCCAGGGCATCGCTGTAGGAGGACGCCAGGGTATGAGTGTAGGTGCTGGAGCCTCGATTGTTGCCCCAGCACTGGGTAACCACCCAGTCGCCTACCAGGTCGCGATAGATTCTGACGACCAAGTAATCGTTTTGTTTTTGCCAGCGCACAACCAAGGAAGCGTTACCGTTCAATGACCCCGAGGGAGGATGTCTCTATAATGTGGCGCGTGATTGAGCCTGAATCCCCGGCATTTGTAAAGCCCTGAGCATGAATAAAGGACATCCTCTGTGACAGCAGTACCGCATTTGACCATCGTGGCTGATGAAAACATTCCGGCCCTGGCCCCCCTTTTTCAGCGCTTCGGGACGCTGCGTACCTGTGCGGGGCGCAATATGCGGGCCGAAGATCTGCAGGACGCTGATGTATTGCTGGTGCGTTCTGTCACCAGGGTAAACCAGAATCTGCTGGCCGGCACGCCGGTACGCTTTGTGGGGACCGCCACCATCGGTACTGATCATATCGATCAGGACTGGCTGGGGCAGCAGGGGATAGGTTTCAGCAGTGCGCCGGGCTGCAATGCGGATTCTGTAGTGGAATATGTATTGAGCAGTCTGCTTCAGCTGGCGTTTGAACAGCGCTTTAACCTGCTGGACAAGGTGGTCGGTATTGTCGGTGTCGGCAATGTAGGCGGGCGCCTGCAACAGCGTCTGCAGGCATTGGGTATCGGTGTCCGTCTCTGTGACCCGCCGAGGCAGGCGGCTGAAGGGGGGGATTTCATCCCCCTGGACCAGGTGCTGGATGAAGTCGATATTCTTGCCCTGCATACGCCGCTGATTCGCACAGGCGACTGGCCCACGTATCATCTGCTCAATGCCGACAATCTGACGCGTCTCAAACCAAATGCCATTCTGCTTAATGCTGGTCGTGGCCCCGTCATTGATAACCATGCCTTGCTGGAAGTGAGCCGGGTGCGCCCGGACCTGACGCTGATAATGGATGTCTGGGAGCATGAGCCCGCAGTCTGTACTGAGTTGGCGGAGCGCTGTGCCATCGCAACCCCTCATATCGCCGGCTATTCGCTGGACGGCAAGATCCGGGGCACCTGGATGCTGTATCGGTCGCTTTGTCAGCATTTCGGGCTGCCTGCCGAGACCGAGCTGGAGGAAGTGTTGCCTGCGCCTTCCGTTCAGGCGCTGACCTTGACTGATGCCGAGGACCTGCTGACACCGGCTCGCCTGATCTATGACCCCTACCGGGATGATCGCGCCTTCCGTAAGATTTTGCACCTTCCTGACACCGAGCAACGGCTGGCTTTTGATCGCTTGCGGCGCGAATACCCGGAGCGTCGGGAGTACTCCACACTGCGACTGGCAATTGAAGATAATGCACCGGGTCGTCGCCTGAGTGCGATGGGCTTTGCCGTGGCCGGAGTGAGTCTATGACCGATATGGCCGCGCTGCTCAAGGGACGTCGCAATACCACCCTGGCCGAGATCGCCCCGGCAAGCGGTGAGAAGATCCGTCTGGAGGTTCGCTCACCCCATCAGCGCCTGATGGTTCAACTGCTGGGCTACAAGGAATACCAGAGCGTACTGGTTAGTGCGCCGCGACAGCAGAGCGTTGTGCTGCATGAAGGCACCCGTTTCACCGCGCGTATGATGAGTGGCAACTACCTGTGCACCTTCGAAAGCCGCCTGTTGCAGGTGCAGTCGCGTCCCTTTGCGTACTGGCATCTGGACTATCCTGAGCGGGTCGAGATGCAGCGCATCCGTGCGCATACGCGGGTGTCAATCGTGCTCAGCGTTAGAGTGGAGCCTGATGAGCCCGGCATGTTGGTGTCGGGTGAGTCGCAATCGGCCATCTGCCGGGATATCAGCCTGCAGGGAGCGCGACTGGAAAGTACCCGGCCCTTGGCACAACCGGGCGAGAGTCTCTATGTAACCGCCCGGGTGCGGGTCGCCGGTATCGATTATCTGCTGCTGCTGCCTGCGGTGGTGCGTAACCTGCAACAAAGTGAAAGCGGTCTGATCAATGCCTTTACTCAGGGGGTGGAGTTCGTTGATCTGGAAGAAGAAACGCGGCTGGTGCTGGCAGGCTATATCTATGAGCAACAACTGATAGGGCTGGGTGAGCTGGAGGACGTTTAAGCATGAGTTTTCGCCTGGGGCTGATCATCAATCCGCTGGCAGGACTGGGAGGCAGTGTCGCCCTGAAGGGCAGCGATGGTGCCGAGGTCGCGCGTCAGGCGTTGGCGCTGGGGGCTGTGCCGCGCGCGCAGGCGCGCACCCGGGCCGCGCTGGAGCCGCTACTGGGGATGGATCTGGAAGTGCTGACTTGGGCCGGTGATATGGGCGGTGATCTGGCGCAGGGGATGGGATTTACAACCTGTGTGCTGGGTCAGGCCGATAGCGTCCCGAGTAGCGCCGAGGATACCTGCAATGCGGCCAGAGCCTTGCTTGACGCCAGGGTGGATCTGGTGCTGTTTGCCGGTGGCGATGGCACAGCGCGCAATATCTGCGAGACGCTGGGCGAACGTATCCCGGTGTTGGGCGTGCCGGCCGGGGTCAAGATCCACTCCGGGGTCTATGCGTTGACGCCTCAGGCGGCGGGACAGCTGGTGGCGATGCTGGTGCGAGGTGAGCTGGTCGCCATCGATGACCAGGAAGTGCGTGATCTGGATGAGGAGGCTTTCAGGGCCGGTCAGGTGCGCGCGCGCTTCTATGGCGAGATGCGGGTGCCGTCCGAACATCGCTATCTTCAGCATGTGAAAAACGCCAGCAATCGCGAAGATGAAACCCTGGTGCTGGATGAGATCGCGGCCGACTTCGTCGAGCAGGTGGATCCCGAGACTCTATATCTGATGGGTTCGGGTTCGACCGTTGCGGCGATCATGGACGAGCTGGGGCTGGACAACACCTTGCTGGGGGTCGATGCGGTGCTGGATGGGGAAGTGATTGCGGCCGATTGCACGGCGCAGCAGTTGCTGGAGCTGGCTCAAGGGCGCCAAGTCCGTATCGTTATCACCCTGATCGGTGGTCAGGGGCACATCATTGGTCGAGGCAATCAGCAGCTCAGTGCCGAGCTGCTCAGGCGGGTGGGGCGTGACAGCCTGCATCTGGTTGCCACTCGGACCAAGCTGAACGCGCTGGAAGGACGGCCGTTGATCATCGATTCAGGGGATCCGGAACTGGACCGTGACTGGAGTGGTCTGATACAGGTGCATACCGGCTATAGAGATGCGGTGCTCTACCGCATCGCGGTGCCCTGAAAGTGAGTGACCAGTACTAAAAAGGCACCCTCGGGTGCCTTTTGGTTTTGGGCGATGGCTTAGCGCTGTTGTTTCAGCGCGGCGATACGGTCATCCAGCGGCGGGTGGCTGGAGAAAAGTTCCATGAAGCCCTGTTTCAGGTGGCTGTTGATACCGAAAGCGGTCATCTGTGCCGGCATCTGGTCCGGGATGCCGTACTCCGCCTTCAGGCGCGCTAGAGCGCCGATCATGGCGTGCGGGCTGGCCAGCTGGGCGCCGGCCTCGTCGGCACGGTATTCGCGACGGCGCGAGAACCAGGCCACGATCATGGAGGCGATGACGCCGAAAATGATCTCGAAAATGAAGGTGGTGATGTAGAAACCGATGCCGACACCGCCTTCGCCTTCCTCGTCACGGCGCAGGAATGAGTCCACGGCATAGCCGACAATGCGGGCAAAGAACATCACGAAGGTGTTCACCACGCCCTGAATCAGGGCCAGCGTGACCATGTCGCCGTTGGCCACGTGGCCAATCTCGTGGGCCAGGACGGCACGGATCTCTTCGGGACGAAAGCGCTGCAGCAGGCCGGCGCTTACGGCCACCAAAGCGTCGTTTTTGTTCCAGCCAGTGGCAAAGGCGTTGGCCTGCTGGGCCGGGAAGATCCCTACCTGCGGCATTTTTATGCCGGCTTGCTGGGACAGCTCGGCGACGGTGTCCAGCAGCCAGCGTTCTTCTTCACTGCGTGGCTGTTCGATCAGCTGGGTGCCGGTGGACATTTTGGCCATCATCTTCGACATCAGCAGCGAGATGATGGAGCCGGCAAAGCCGAATACCGCACAGAAGATCAGCAGTGAGGTCAGGTTCAGGCCGGAGCCGCTGAGGTAATGGTCCACGCCCAGCAGGCTGAGCGTCAGGCTGGCAACCAGAATCACCGCCAGGTTGGTGGCGAGAAAAAGGATGATTCGCATCATGGGGGTCATCGTTCCTTAAGTTGGGTTTGCTGCTTAGATATGGGCACTTGGGTAAAGTTTCAATGTGCGTTGGCTGTGGTTTATCGCAATGGGTATACTGCGCGACTTTTGTGAAGGACGGATGGATGCAGGCGATCATCGAGTGGATGGGTCCGCAATTGCAACAGGCCAGTGGTGAAGCGCGTCGACTGTTTCATGGTCGTGGTGGCGCTGTGCCTGGCTATGAATGGCTGGTGATCGACTGGTTGCCGCCGGTGGTGGTGATCCGTGCCTATAAGCCGGCCGAGCCGGCTGACATCGCCCCGCTGATCCACTGGCTGCAACAACAGCCGCCGATAGACGCGGTGGTCTGGCAGGCGCGCGGTCAGGGGCCCGAAGGCGATGTGCGGGTACTTCATGGCAACGTAACGGGGGTGCATGCGGTCAAGGAGGCGGGGCTGAACTATCAGGTCGATGCGCTGGCGCCGCAGAACTCGGGTCTGTTCCTCGATATGCGTCCTGGTCGCCAGTGGGTGAAAGAACATGCCCTGGGAGCCAGAGTACTCAATCTGTTTGCCTATACCTGCGCCTTCTCAGTAGCGGCTATTGCCGGTGGCGCTGAACGCGTCGTCAATGTGGATATGAGTTCCCGTTCACTGTCCATCGGGCGTCAGAATCACCGACTCAACGGCCAGGAAAGTGCCGATGTGCGTTATCTGGCGGTCAACCTGCTCAAGTCATGGAGTCGGGTGCGCAAGCCTGGCCCCTATGACCTGGTGGTGATCGATCCGCCCAGCTTTCAGCCGGGCAGCTTTGTGGCCGTGAAGGACTATATCAAGGTGCTGCGCCGGTTGCCGGAGCTCACTCGGCCGGGGGCGCGAGTGCTTCTGTGCCATAATGACCCTAAAGAAACACGTCAGTTTCTGGAATCACTGATGCAGGAAAACCTGCCGGATTTTTCACGCCTGGAGTGTTTCGGTGCCGGTGAGGATTTCCCCGAGCAGGGCGAGTTTCAGGGGTTGAAGGTGACGGTCTATAAGCGAGAGGAGTCGCCCGCTTGATCTGTATCGACCTGGAAGCCAGTGGTCTGGCGCGTGAATCCTATCCGATCGAAATTGCGTGGAAATGCGCCGAAACCGGTGAAAGTGACAGCTTTCTGATCAATCCAGTGAGCGTGCCGGAATGGCAGTACTGGGACGAGTTCGCCGAAGAGCTGCACGGCATTGAGCCTGAGCGGCTGCGGCAGGAAGGGATCAGTGCCGATGTGGCTTGTTTGCGGCTGAATCGGGCGCTGAAGGGGCGTGAGGTGATCAGTGACGCCTTCGAATATGACGGCTTCTGGCTGCGCCGCCTGTTCGAGGCTTGTGATATACAGCCGAGTTTCCGTTTGGCGGGGCTGGACGCGGTGCTGAATGCCGAGGAGCGCATCCAGTACCAGTTCATTGCACGTTCCCAGTTTCGCCGCCATCGGGCGCTGCAGGACGTAGACGATCTGATTGCCGCCATTACAGCCGCCCGTAGCGGAGTGGCCGGCTGATCAGAGGTTGCCGACCTGTGCTTCGATCAGGTTGCGCAGCTCTTCATAGGTATCCACGTTCTCGGGGGAAAAGTAGAGCTTGTAGTACTGGCGTTCGACCAGTCGTCCTTTGTTGCCGTTGATCGTTTCCTTGTAGGTTGCGTACAGATAAGTCATCTGCAGGTGAATGACGCGGGTCTGCAGCGGCAATTCGAACTCGTGTCCTTCCAGATCGAAACGTGTCTTGCGTTCCTTGATGGTGTAGAACGAAATCTCGGCGACCTGGCTGAGGTTGAGCAGGAAGTTGGACGTGACGGGCACCAAGCGGCGCTTTTCAAGGCCGTTGTGCTCCATCTGAATGCCGCAGTTCTTCTTGATTTTGATAAACATGAAAGACTCTCTGTCAGTGGTTGGCTACTGACAGAGAGTATATGTCACTTTGGTGACGTTTTGCTGACAACCTTGTTTGCTGACGGGGCTGTTTGTTAGGGGTTACTGCTCGTAGGTGCGCAGGAAGGTATCGAGTCGTTCGATGGCCTCGCTGAGCAATTCTTTCGAAGGCAGGAAGACCAGACGGAAATGTTGTGTATCCGGGTGGTTGAAGCCGCTGCCCTGAACGATCAGGACTTTCTGTTGCTGGAGTAGATCCAGGGCAAATTTCTCATCGTTACGGATCGGGTAGCGCACCGGGTCCAGTTTCGGGAACAGGTACATGGCGCCCTTGGGCTTGACGCAGGATACGCCCGGAATGTCATTCAGCATCTCCCAGGCCAGGGTGCGCTGCTCGTGCAGGCGGCCGCCGGGGATGATCAGTTCGTTGATACTCTGGTAGCCGCCCAGGGCTGTCTGAATGGCGTGTTGAGAGGGCACGTTGGAGCAGAGACGCATGTTCGACAACATCTCGTAGCCTTCGATCAGGTCGCGAGCCTTGTGCTTGGGGCCGCTCATGATCATCCATCCGGAGCGGAAGCCGGCGGCTCTGTAGGTTTTGGACAGACCGTTGAAGGTGATGCAGAGTACATCATCGGCCAGCGAGGCCAGTGAAGTGTGCTGACTGCCATCGTACAGGATCTTGTCGTAGATTTCGTCGGCGAAAACGATCAGTTTGTGCTCGCGAGCCAGTTCCAGAATCTCCAGCAGCAGGGATTCCGGATAGAGCGCGCCGGTCGGGTTGTTCGGGTTGATCACCACGATGCCGCGAGTATTGGGCGTGATTTTGCTGCGAATGTCGGCGATATCCGGGAACCAGTCCTGCTGCTCGTCGCACACGTAATGCACCGGGTTGCCGCCGGCCAGGCTGACCGCAGCGGTCCAGAGCGGGTAGTCCGGTGCCGGAATCAGCATCTCGTCGTTGTCGTTGAGCAGACCCTGCATCGCCATCACGATCAGTTCGGAAACGCCGTTGCCGATGTAGATGTCCTCGATGCCGACATTGCGGATGTTCTTGCGCTGGCATTCCTGCATCACCGCCTTGCGCGCCGAAAACAGACCCTTGGAGTCACAGTAGCCTTGGGAGGCGGGCAGGTTGAGGATGACATCCTGAACGATCTCTTCCGGTGCCTCGAAGCCCCAGGGGGCCGGGTTACCGATATTCAGTTTGAGGATGCGATGACCTTCCTCTTCGAGGCGCTTGGCCTCCTGCAGGACGGGGCCGCGAATATCGTAGCAGACGTTGATCAGCTTGTTTGACTTGCGAATGACAGACATCTTCTCGTTCCTGAGAGCTCCAGGAGCGACGGACGGAGGTAGTAAAATTAACCGGGCGTGGCTCTGACTGGACAGCAAAATTTAAGTGCCCAATCATACGCGTTCGGCGGTGGCCGTGACAATGGCGGCCCCGGTTCCCGCTGGCAACTCACCGGTGTGGGTTTTGTCGGTGGCGGTCAACTGGAATGCCCAAGAGGAAGGTGTGAATGAAAAGCTGGTCGGATCTCTGTGCGCAGGCAATGAGTCTGCATCCTGGAATGAGTCTGAACGAGATGTTGGGGGCGCCGCCGCTGGCTCGGGAAGCGCTGCTGGCCTTGCCGGATGACCGAGTTTTTTCGGTGCTGACGCGGCGTATTTTCCGCGCGGGGCTCAAGCATGCGCTGGTGGACGCCAAGTGGCCGGCCTTCGAGCAGGCCTTCTACCACTTCAATCCTGAAGCGGTGCAGGAGATGAGTGACGAAATGGTCGAGGATCTGATGCAGAATGACCAGATTATCCGTCATTTCGGCAAGATCAAGGCGACCCGAGAGAATGCCATGCTGATGGTGTCGCTGGCGCAGGAGTATGGCAATGTGGCCCGGATGATAGCCGATTGGCCGGAAGAAGATGTTATCGGTCTGTGGGCGTTGCTGAAAAAGCGGGGCAAGCAGTTGGGTGGCAACTCCGGGGCCTATTTTCTGCGTATGCTGGGCAAGGATACCTTCATGTTGACTGACGATGTGGTGGTGGCCCTGAAGGCGCAGGGAGTGATCGACAAGAAACCGACGGCCCAGCGTGATCTCAAGCTGGTGCAGTCGGCATTCAATGCATTACGTGAGCAGTCCGGCAAGCCCCTGTGTCAGATCAGCCGACTATTGGCCCATAGCATTGGCTAGTCCTGATCTTCGATCGGTAGCGGTGTCAGATTGTGCAGCAATTCAGCCAGACTGTCGGCCAGCTTCTCCTGCGGTGCCTTGCCGGGACGCTCCAGCCAGATGCTGCCATCCTGGTTGCTCAAACTGAGAATGAGGTCGCTGTCAGGCTCAAGGGTGCCGAAAAACAGGGTCAGGGGGCGTTTCTGTTTCTGCTTGCTCAGGGCGTGGCCGATCAGGTTACTGCGCAGACGCTCCAGATCGTCAGGATTCCAGGCCTGTAGCAGGCAGATGTGACGGCCATCAGGCAGTTGGGCGGGCAAGGGGTCTGACCAGTAGCGACTGAAAAACTCGATGATGTCCGGGTGAAGCGCCTGTTCCAGTGCTTCGGCCAGGCGTTGGAACATGTCGGTGCCCTCGGTGTTGCGCACAGGGCGCCATCCCACGGCTACACCGGCTTCTGCCGTGTGTAGATAGCAGGGGCCAGGCCAGTCCGGGTCATAGGGCAGGCGGGGCCAGGCGGATGAGCGGTGCAGCGCTTCCAGCCGTGCCATGAAATCGTCCAGTGCTTTTGCGGTATTGGCATCTATCATATCTATATCGCTTTTTGTGTGACTGATTTTGACTCTGGCGTAACGGGGGCTGGACCGCAAGTGCTTGTTACGGATTGATTAATCTTTGTACGGCACTGTAATAAAACGAATTTTTTTGAATTTAGTGATTGACAACTTTCAGGAACTCCTTAAAATGCGCACCTCATTCACGGGGCATATGCTTAAACGCAAAGCTAAGTGATTGTAAGCGAGTGGAGCGGTAGTTCAGTTGGTTAGAATACCTGCCTGTCACGCAGGGGGTCGCGGGTTCGAGTCCCGTCCGTTCCGCCACCTTCTTGTCGAAGTGCTGACAAGATTGTAAAAAAGCCAGCGTTTTGGGCGAATAGCTCAGTTGGGAGAGCATCTGCCTTACAAGCAGAGGGTCGGGGGTTCGAACCCCTCTTCGCCCACCAAAACGGAGTGGTAGTTCAGTTGGTTAGAATACCTGCCTGTCACGCAGGGGGTCGCGGGTTCGAGTCCCGTCCATTCCGCCACCTTCTTGTCGAAGTGCTGACAAGATTGTAAAAAAGCCAGCGTTTTGGGCGAATAGCTCAGTTGGGAGAGCATCTGCCTTACAAGCAGAGGGTCGGGGGTTCGAACCCCTCTTCGCCCACCAAAACGGAGTGGTAGTTCAGTTGGTTAGAATACCTGCCTGTCACGCAGGGGGTCGCGGGTTCGAGTCCCGTCCATTCCGCCATTACAGGGAGATGAAAGGTTAGAATGCCTGCCTGTCAGCTCTCATGGTTTCCCGGGTCGCCAAGCCCCGAAGATTCCGCCACCTTCTTGTCGAAGCGCTGACAAGATTGCAAAAAAAAGCCAGCGTTTTGGGCGAATAGCTCAGTTGGGAGAGCATCTGCCTTACAAGCAGAGGGTCGGGGGTTCGAACCCCTCTTCGCCCACCAAAACGGAGTGGTAGTTCAGTTGGTTAGAATACCTGCCTGTCACGCAGGGGGTCGCGGGTTCGAGTCCCGTCCATTCCGCCATTACAGGGAGATGAAAGGTTAGAATACCTGCCTGTCAGCTCTCATGGTTTCTCGGGTCGCCAAGTCCCGAAGATTCCGCTACCTTCTTGTCGAAGTGCTGATAAGATTGTAAGAAAGCCAGCGTTTTGGGCGAATAGCTCAGTTGGGAGAGCATCTGCCTTACAAGCAGAGGGTCGGGGGTTCGAACCCCTCTTCGCCCACCAAAACGGAGTGGTAGTTCAGTTGGTTAGAATACCTGCCTGTCACGCAGGGGGTCGCGGGTTCGAGTCCCGTCCATTCCGCCACTACAGGGAGATGAAAGGTTAGAATACCTGCCTGTCAGCTCTCATGGTTTCCCGGGTCGCCAAGCCCCGAAGATTCCGCCACCTTCTTGTCGAAGTGCTGACAAGATTGCAAAAAAGCCAGCGTTTTGGGCGAATAGCTCAGTTGGGAGAGCATCTGCCTTACAAGCAGAGGGTCGGGGGTTCGAACCCCTCTTCGCCCACCAAAACGGAGTGGTAGTTCAGTTGGTTAGAATACCTGCCTGTCACGCAGGGGGTCGCGGGTTCGAGTCCCGTCCATTCCGCCACTACAGGGAGATGAAAGGTTAGAATACCTGCCTGTCAGCTCTCATAGTTTCTCGGGTCGCCAAGTCCCGAAGATTCCGCCACCTTCTTGTCGAAGTGCTGACAAGATTGTAAAAAAAGCCAGCGTTTTGGGCGAATAGCTCAGTTGGGAGAGCATCTGCCTTACAAGCAGAGGGTCGGGGGTTCGAACCCCTCTTCGCCCACCAAGACGCGGAGCGGTAGTTCAGTTGGTTAGAATACCTGCCTGTCACGCAGGGGGTCGCGGGTTCGAGTCCCGTCCGTTCCGCCACTTCTCATGGGAAGGAAAGCATAAGCACCTCCCAGACTCCTATCAGAATCAATATTCCCTCGGATCTACAGATCCATGTAATTCCTCCAGGCTATGTGTCCTGAGCTTGTGTTTCTTTCCATTGCTTGATATTTGGGAAAGTGCCCCACACGGCAAGTGAGAGGCCGTCCGAATATCTCAGTGTTGATCCTGGTCTTATCCTTTAAGCCCCCTTTGTATAATATGCCTGCGGATCGGTGCGTTTACTGATTGATAATGTAAAATCGTGCTTATTTGCCAGGCTTTGTTGATGTCCTGTTTTATCCACTCATCCTTCGCACCCGACGTTGCTCTTGAGGCGGTTCCGAGTCGGCTGTTTGAGCGCTATGGCCTTCGCCTGTCCGTGTTGCGCCTTGATCATATTCATCCTTTAGTCAGCGGTAATAAATGGTTCAAGCTGATGCCGGCGCTTGAGCAGGCCCAAAAGAATGGGGAAGCGCTGCTGAGTTTTGGAGGTGCCTGGTCAAACCACCTTCATGCACTGGCTTATGCCGGTCACCGGCTGGGTATCAAAACGATCGGGGTCGTGCGCGGGGAGCAGGAATATGCGGCAAACGCGATGCTCAGCGATGCTGCTGGCTGGGGGATGCAGCTCCATTTCGTGACGCGCAATGAGTACCGTCGCCGGCATGATCCCGAGTACCACCAGCATCTCTATGACAGCTTTGGCCGGGTTCGGGTGATTCCGGAAGGAGGTAGTAATGCGGAGGCTGTGAACAGTGTGCGCAATATCTGGGAGCTGCCGGCGCTGGCGCAATCCGGCTGCAATTATCTGGTAACGGCGGTCGGCACCGGGGGCACGCTCGCGGGCTTGTTGGCAGGGCGGCCGTCGGGGGGGCAGGTGCTTGGGGTGCCCGTGCTCAAATATGACCAGAGATTGGTCCAGGATGTTGATTCCCTATTGCAGTCGGCAGGTGCGACCAATGCGGAAGGCTGGTCGTTGTTGCCCGATGGTCACCAGGGAGGCTATGCGCGCCTGACAGCCGAACTTGCCCGTACACTGGTTGAGGTCGAAAGCCGATTCGCTCTGCCTTTGGATCCTGTGTACACGAGCAAGGCCTTCATGGCGCTGCATCGATACGTGCTTCAAGGTGGCATTGCCCCGGGCAATCATGTCATTCTGTTGCATACCGGTGGTCTTCAGGGGCGCCGGGGCATGGCGTCAAGATTGGCGGCGCTGGCACCTGATTTTGTCGGGCCACTGGCTCTATAATATTGATAACCAAAAAATACTCAGACTGGAATGTGTGGCTAGGCATGGATAACTTTCGAAATATTGGTTTGATCGGGCGACTTGGCAGCAAGGCCGTTATCGACACCCTGAAAGAGCTGATCCGTTTTCTGGAGGAGCAAGGGTTGAACGTGATTCTGGATCAGACCATTGCTGAAGTGATGCCAGGCCACGGGCAGCAGGTCTGCAAGCAGAAGATGATGGGCGAGATCTGTGATCTGGCCATCGTCGTGGGCGGGGATGGCAGCTTGCTGGGCGCGGCGCGATCGTTGGCGCAGAGCAAGATCCCGGTGTTGGGGATCAACCGTGGCAACCTGGGTTTCCTGACCGATCTGCCGCCGCATGATTTTGAGCAGCAGCTGAGTCAGGTGTTGTCTGGCCGTTATACCGTTGATACGCGCTTTCTGCTTGATGTCGAGATCAAGCGCAACGGAGAGCCGATTGGTGAAATGACGGCGCTCAACGATTGCGTGCTGCATCCCGGCAAGGCCACGCGGATGATCCAGTTTGAACTCTACATTGAAGGCCAGTTTGTCTATACGCAGAAATCCGATGGCCTGATTGTATCGACCCCAACCGGCTCAACGGCTTATGCCTTGTCCGGCGGTGGGCCGATCATGCACCCCAAGCTGGATGCGCTGGTGCTGGTGCCAATGTTTCCGCATACGCTGTCCAGTCGACCGATTGTTGTTGATGGCAACAGCGAATTGAAGCTGGTAATCAGCGAAGACAATAAGACTTATCCGTCAATCTCCTGCGATGGTCAGATCAACCAGAGCCTGGCGCCGGGGGATTGCGTGACCATTCGCAAGAAGTCGCACAAGTTGAAACTGCTGCACCCGCTGGATTATGACTTCTACCGTACTTGCCGTGAGAAGTTGGGGTGGGGTACCAAACTGGGCGAACAGGAGTGAGATGTGAACTGCCAAGGATACGACCTGATTGGAGATGTACATGGCTGCGCGCTTAGCCTGCGCATGCTGTTGGCCCGTCTCGGTTACCGTCAGGTCAACGGGGTTTATCGTCACCCACAGCGGAAAGTGATTTTCATCGGTGACATCATTGACCGGGGGCCGCATATCCGCGAGGCGCTGCAGCTGGTGCGTGACATGGTCGACGCGGGGCAGGCGCATATCGTCATGGGCAACCATGAGTACAACTACCTGTGCTATATGACGCCGCACCCGGATAAGCCCGGCGAGTATCTGCGTGCACATACTGCGCGACATCAACGTATTTTGCAGCAGACGCTGGAGCAGCTGTCGCCCTATGCCGGCGAGCAGCAGGATTATCTGGACTGGTTTCAGCAGTTGCCGTTGTTCATTGAGTTTGAGCGCTTCCGTGTCGTTCATGCCTGCTGGCACCAGGGGTTGATTGATCGCTTCCGTCAGCAGTATGGCGGGAATCAGATTGATCGCGAGTTTCTGTGCCGTTCGGCGATCGAGGACAGCTTTGAATGGGAGGTGATGGATCGCCTGTTGCGGGGGACGCATCTGCGCTTGCCCAACGACGAGGTGATGGTCAGCAAGGACGGTTTCCGGCGTCATTACTTCCGCACCAAGTTCTGGATGCCCGATCCGCAGTATCTGGTCGACGTGATGTTCCAGCCGGATCCCTTGCCGGCTCACCTGGCGAGACTGCCGATTACCGCGTCTCAGCGCAAGGACCTGATCTGTTACGGACCTGATGAGAGGCTGCTGTTTATCGGCCACTACTGGCGTCAAGGGACTCCCGAGCCCGTAACATCCAATATCGCCTGCCTTGATTACAGTGCGGTTAAATTCGGCAAGCTGGTGGCCTATCGCCTGGACGATGAGACGCGTGTGCAGCCGGAGAAGTTTGTCTGGGTGGATGTCGCACGAGAGGTGCACTTGTCCAATGCCGAGGTTGGAGCTTCATGATCCCCATACTGGAGGTGCCGCTGCAGGAGGATCTGGCAGAGTTCACCGCGTTTCTCTGGCAGCACTCTATTCCGCACCGAGTGGTGGAGGAAGATGAGCGCCAGGTGCTCTGGGTTGCTGAGAGTCACGATCCGGCCCGTCTGCAGGAGCTTTACCGGTACTGGCGCAATGGGGGAGATCTGACGCGGGTGCAGGTGCAGCAGGCGCGTCGGCGAAACCTGCTGCGTCCGATTGTCTGGACCGAACTGCCCGTAACGCTTGGTCTGATCGTGCTCAGCTTTCTGTTCACCGTCCTTATCGGCTTTGGCACCGACCTGACGCGGATGGCCTGGTTCAGCTTCACGCCGTTCGAGGTGAAGGGCGATACCATGCTGCATGCCCTGTTGGGACATACGCTGATGTCCGGTCAGCTCTGGCGGCTGGTTACGCCGATCTTCATGCATTTCAGTCTGCTGCATATCCTGTTCAACCTGCTGTGGGTCTGGATCGTGGGTACGCGGATGGAGCCTAGCCAGGGCAGTCGATCGCTGTTGGGGCTGGTGCTGTTCAGCGCCGTTGCGTCCAATCTGGCCCAGTATCTGATCAGTGGCCCCATGTTTGGCGGCATGTCCGGTGTGGTTTTTGCCTTGTTAGGCTACAGCTGGTTGTGGGATCGCCAGGGCGGTCGGCCTCGCATCGGCTTGCCGCCGGCCCTGATGGGCATGATGGTGCTTTGGCTGGTGCTGGGGTATACCGGAGTACTGGAAGGCGCGGGGCTTGGTGCGATCGCCAATACTGCGCACTTGGTTGGCCTGCTGACAGGCTTGTGCTGGTTGCCCCTGGGGCGGGTGCTGAGCAGGCAATCGAGCTAGGGCCTGTGCTAGAATCGGGGCCAGTAGATCGAGAGAGTTCTAGTAATGACTTTTGACAAGATGATTGAGGCGATGACCCCCGAGGTCTATCAGTCACTGCGTCGCGCAGTTGAATTGGGCAAATGGCCGAATGGCGAGCGTCTGGCGCAGGAGCAGCGTGAAACCAGTCTGCGTGCGGTAATCGCCTATGAGCATAAACACCAGGTATCCGAAGATCAGCGTGTCGGGTATATCGACCGGACGCGTCCGGATGGCACTCAGCACGGCAGCGATCCATTGCAGCCGCAGGTGTTGAAGATTCTGACCGATGACTGAGACGAATACCGGCCTGTGCGGCCAGCTCCGCAAAATGCACACCCGCCTGGAGTCGCCTGTTGCGTATCAGTTACCTCTGGGGGATACCCTGGTTGAGCTGAATGCACACCTGGGCCAGCAGATCAAGCTGACCTTCACCGGGGATATCAACTGCCTTCACTGCGGGCGCAAGACCAAAAAAAGCTTTGGTCAGGGTTATTGCTACCCGTGCTTTACCCGCTTGCCGCAGTGTGACAGCTGTATCGTCAAGCCGGAGAAATGCCACTTCCATGAAGGCACTTGCCGTGATCCGGCCTGGGGCGAACGCCACTGTTTCCAGCCGCATGTGGTTTACCTGGCGAACTCGTCAGGCGTGAAAGTCGGTATCACCCGTGGCGAACAGGTGCCAACACGCTGGATCGACCAGGGGGCGATTCAGGCGCTGCCGATCCTCGAAGTGGATAACCGGCTGCATTCCGGCCTGATCGAACAAATCATCGCGGCGCATGTCAGTGACAAGACCAACTGGCGCACCATGCTCAAGGGGCAGGTTGAACCGATCGACCTGATCAGTGAACGGGATCGCCTGCTGGAGCTCTGTGCGCTGCAGCTCGATGCTCTGCGTGAGCAGTATGGTCAGGACGCGATCCGTGCGCTGGATGCCAAAGTGGTCGATATCACCTATCCGGTGCTGGAGTATCCGACCAAGGTGGCCACGCATAATTTTGACAAGAATCCTGAAGTGGCCGGTGTGCTGCAGGGAATCAAGGGGCAGTATCTGATTCTTGATACCGGCGTGATCAATATTCGCAAGTTTGCGGCCTACACCGTGCAGCTAAGTTTCTAATCTGGAGTTGTAATGTCATCTAAGCAGCATGAAACCATCTATCTGGAAGACTACCAGCCACCGGCCTGGCTGATCAGTCATACCGAGCTGCGCTTCGAACTGGAAGAAGAGCAGACTCTGGTGCGCGCCCAGCTCCGCATTCAGGCCAACCCGGCGGTGGTGGACAAGCGCGCGCCGCTGGAGCTGGTGGGCGATGAGGCGATGGAGCTGTGCCGGTTGAGTATCGACGGCCAGATTCTGGAAGCTTGTGACTACCAGCGCGAGGCTGGCAGTCTGTACATCGACAACGTGCCGGACAGTTTCACCCTGGAATGTGTGACGCGGTTGCTGCCGCATGAGAATACGGCGCTGGAAGGGCTGTATAAATCCGACGGCATGTTCTGCACCCAGTGTGAAGCCGAAGGCTTCCGCCGGATTACCTTTTTTCCGGACCGCCCCGATGTGATGTCGGTTTTCACAACGACGCTGGTGGCGGACAAGGCTCGCTATCCGGTATTGCTGTCTAACGGCAACCCGGTCGATAGCGGTGAAGACGGTGAGGGCCGTCACTGGGTTACTTGGGACGATCCCTGGCCGAAACCCAGCTACCTGTTTGCACTGGTAGCGGGCGACCTGGCGCTGCTGGAAGACAGTTATACCACGTCGTCAGGGCGTGAAGTGGCGCTGCGCATCTATGCCGAGCGCAAGGATCTGGACAAGCTCGACTACGCCATGCAGTCGCTTAAGAATGCCATGCGCTGGGATGAAGAGGTCTACGGCCGCGAGTACGACCTCGATATCTATATGATCGTTGCCGTGGACTTCTTCAATATGGGGGCGATGGAAAACAAGGGCCTCAATATTTTCAACACCTCCTGTGTGTTGGCGCACCCTAGAACCACGACCGACCAGGGCTTTCAGCGCGTTGAAGGCGTCGTTGCGCATGAATATTTCCACAACTGGTCCGGCAACCGTGTGACCTGTCGCGACTGGTTCCAGCTGAGCCTGAAGGAAGGGTTTACCGTTTTCCGTGATGCCGAGTTCTCCGCTGACATGAACTCCCGCACCGTGAAGCGGATCGAAGATGTCAGCCTGCTGCGGACAGCTCAGTTCGCCGAGGATGCCGGTCCCATGGCGCACCCGGTACGACCGGAATCCTATATGGAGATCTCCAACTTCTACACCCTGACGGTCTATGAGAAGGGCGCAGAAGTGGTGCGCATGCTGCACAGTCTGTTGGGGCCTGAGCTGTTCCGCAAGGGCAGTGATCTCTATTTTGAACGCCATGACGGTCAGGCGGTGACCACCGATGATTTCGTAGCGGCCATGGAAAGCGTGTCCGGACGGGATCTGAGTCAGTTCAAGCGCTGGTACTCCCAGGCGGGCACGCCCCGTCTTCAGGTCACGGACGAATATGACGAGCAGAACGGCGCATACTGTCTGACCGTGCGGCAGAGCTGCCCGCCATCACCGGGGCAGGACCACAAGCAGCCTTATCAGCTGCCACTGTCCGTTGGTCTACTGGCCGACGACGGTACTGAACTCTATGCCGGCATGCTGGAGTTGACCGGCGAGGAGCAGCAGTTCCGTTTCGAGAACATTGCACGTCGTCCGGTGCCCTCGCTGCTGCGCGGTTTTTCCGCACCGGTCAAGCTGGAGTATGACTACAGCGATGAGCAGCTGCTGATGTTGCTGCGTCATGATAGCGATGGCTTCAACCGTTGGGATGCAGGGCAGCGTCTGTGCATTCGTCTGCTGCAGGAGCAGATACAGCGATACCGCGATAACCAGCCGATGAGCTGTTCTGAAGCGCTGATCAATGCCTGGCGTCAACTGCTTGCGGACGACTCGCTGGACCCGGCGATGGTTGCCCAGTGCCTGCGCTTGCCGTCCGAAGCTCAGCTCGGGGAACTGGCTGAATGCATTGATGTCACAGCGATTCATGACGCCCGCGAGTTCATGCGCAAGGCGCTGGCGCAGGCGTTGGAGCAGGAGTGGCTGCAGGCATACCAGCGTTGCGACACCGGTGACGCCTACACGGCGGATGCCGAATCCATCGGCCGACGTAGCCTGAAAAATCTGGCCTTGTCCTACTTGATGGCGACCGGGCACGAACCCTGGCTTGCACTGGCGCGCCAGCAGTATGAGCAGAGTGATAACATGACCGACCAGCTGGCGGCGTTGTCGCTGGTGGCGCATTCCGAGTTTCGTGAGACGGGTGGCGAGCTGCTGCAGGCGTTCTACCAGCAATGGCAGCATGAATCGCTGGTGATGAACCAGTGGCTGTCGGTGCAGGCCTCTGACCCGACAGATGGCGCCCTGGAGCGTGTCAAGGTATTGGCTCAGCATCCGATTTTCGATGCCCGCAATCCGAACAAACTGCGTGCTCTGGTCGGAGCCTTCTGTGGCCAGAATCTGTCCGCTTTCCATGCCGAGGATGGTTCCGGCTATATCTGGCTGGCGGATTGGATCCTGACGCTGGACCGCCAGAATCCGCAGGTTGCGGCCCGGCTGCTGACACCGCTGACCCGCTGGAAACGTTATGATCAGGAGCGTGCGGCGCTGATGCGGTCTCAGCTTCAACGAATGATGGATACCGCCGAACTCTCGGCTGATGTATATGAGGTAGTGAGTAAGAGCCTCGTGTAAGGGTCAACACCGACCCGCCTGTTAATGATCACCGGGCTGCATCGGCAGCCCTATAACTACTAGCTGTGAAGGATACGCAGATGGAACCCTATTTTGATTCGAGTGATAAGTTCGATCTTCAACAGAACTACCGCCGTTACCTGAAGTTTCATGACCAGAGCCAGTCGGCCAATGAGGTGCTCAAGGATGCGCGCGCCAGCCGAGTCTGGGTAGCCGGGATCGTGCTGATGGTATTTGCCTTCGCGTCCGAGTTCTTCCTCGGTGTGGCGGCGGGCCTGTTCGGTCTGTACTTCTATCGCATTCTGGCGGCCTGGTACCGTGTCAGTCAGGCAGAAGAAGGTCTGGAGGATACCGCGCGCTGGTTTGCCGGCAAGGGGCTCAAGTTCGAAGGACGCATCCTTTACCCGCGTAACGACGACCAGTTGGAGCGCCCGCTGGACCCGTTCAATGAAGCGCTCTATCGCTGATTCAGGCATGCGCCATGCAGCGTGAATATCGACGTTTAAGCCGCCGCACACAGTATTTGCTGTCGTTGCCGGAGGGCTTGAACGTCGACTACAAGCGTGAGGTACAGGCGGTCAAGAGCTCCGATCTGGTCGCCTTTGCCAATACTCCCCAGGGGGGAACCCTGCTGATCGGCATCGATGAGTATACGTCGGACAAGGGCGTACAACGGGGTCGAGTCGTGGGGTGTGATGTTGATGACAAGGCCCGGTTGACCCTGGTCAACAAGTCCACCGGTTGCATTCCCAACGTCGAGATCCAGATCTTCACCGAGAATCTGGCCGCTTCCAAGCCGATCCTCAGAGTTGAAATTCCTTCCGGGCTGCACAAGCCCTATTGTACCCAGCGTGGTGAATATGCCGTGCGTACCGATGGTCGCAACCGTGCGCTCCTGCCCGAGGAGCTGCTGGCGATCTTCATGGAGCGTGAGGGTGAGCAGTTCCTGTCCCGGTTTCGTGATGCGGTCTATCAGCTGGAGAACGAACTGGGTACCGTCAGCCATGCGCTCAGCGAAGGCATGCTGGGGGTCAGTGAGCGTCTTTATGAACTGGATCATCAGCTGCAGCGCACGCTGGGACGAATCGAGCAACTCACCGACAGCAACAAGAAGCGCTCCCGCAACCTGATGCAGGCGCTGCGCCAGAGCCAGGCGGGGATCGTGCAGCTGGAAAACAGCATCGCACCGGTGATCAACGACCAGGGACAGCACCTACTGCAGGATATCGAACACAAGCTCGGGATGCTGCTGGACCTGCTGGATAGCGACGGTAATGGTGGCCAAAATCACTGAGAGGCTCATCTACTTCGGCTTGATACGGGTCAAGAAGAGGCAAACAGAGTCGTCTATAGTGAAGTAAAACTACCTGATCCGGAGAAACGCGTTATGAATATTCTGTCAGAACTGCACCAGGATCACCTCAATCTTAGCCGTCTGCTTGAAATGCTGGACCGCAAGGTCGAACAATTGAGAGGGGGTGTCCATCCCGACTTTTCCCTGATGGCTGAAGTGGTCAGCTATGTAGGCAGCTATGCGGATCAGCATCATCATCCACGGGAAGACAAAATGTATGCCTTCTTTCAGGGGCGTGATGCTGCCCTGGATCAGGCGATTGAGCGGTGCGAAGAGGAGCATAAGGAACTTAAGCGTTTGTCGACCCATCTGGAGGAGTCGATCGACGGCATTCTCAACGATGTGGTGATGCCGATGGATACCTTTACCGACCAGCTTGACGCGTTCGTGCAGGCGGAAAAGCGGCACCTGAGCTTTGAAGAGCAATCGCTTTTTCCGCCGCTGCGCACGATTGCCAGCGAAGCCGACTGGCAGCAGCTGGACGAGCAGCTGCCACAATCGGAAGACCCTCTGTTTGGCGAGAAACAGGCCGATGAGTACCGCTCGCTCTACAAGGCGCTGATGGAGGATATGAATCGCTCCGACTCAGCGGGTTGATCCGTTCTGCAGTGCCAGGTAGCGCTGAACTGTATCCACGATTGCCTGAGTTTGAGGGTCCACTTCCAGATTGACCTGGTCACCGGCCTCAAGCAGTCCAAACGTGGTCTGCTTGAGGGTTTCGGGGATCAGGGAGATGCTGAAACTGTCCTGATCGACATCGACCAGAGTCAGGCTGCAGCCGTTCAGGCCGACAAAGCCCTTGGGGAGCAGATAGGGCGCAGCCGGGGGCGGCGTCGCAAAACGGATCCGGCGATTTTCGTCCTGTCGGCGGACCTCGGTGATCTCTGCGCGACAGAGAATATGCCCCGACATCAGGTGACCACCAATTTCGTCGCCGATTCTGGCGGCGCGTTCGAAATTGACCCTGTCGCCCACGGCCAGCTGACCCAGATTGGTCAGTTCCAGGCTGGTATCAATGACATCAAAACAGACATGGTTGCCGTTGAAGCTGGTGATGGTCAGGCAGGTGCCGTTAACGGCGATGCTGGCGCCCAGCGCCAGTTTATCCGCATGATGTTGCGGCAGTTCCAGCTCCAGCTGCATCATGCCGCTGCCACGCGTGCAGCCAATAACGCGCGCCATACCCTGAACAATACCCGTAAACATACTGTGCTAACCTCTAGTTAGTTGCGCGATCCAGATGCTGAATGGAAGCGTAATCTTACCGCAAATGTAGAAGGAGAAGGCAGAATGCGCGTGTTGATTACCGGTGGCAGTGGTTTTATCGGCCAGGCGCTGACCCGGGCGCTGTTGGCGCGGGGGGATCTGGTGGTCATTCTCAGCCGCACCCCCGAGCGGGTTTCCCCTCGGCCGGGATTGGAATGTCTATCCAGCCTGGAGCAGATCAAGGGGAGGGTCGATGCGGTGGTCAACCTGGCGGGGGCACCGATTATCGACCGTCGCTGGACCGACAAGCGCAAGCGATTGTTGCTTGACAGTCGCCTTCAAACCACCCGTGAACTGGTGCGCTGGATCGGTCATCAAGCCGTCCCCCCCGCAGTGCTGGTCAGTGGTTCCGCCATTGGCTACTACGGCTCACACCAGGATGAAGTGCTGGATGAAACCGCCGCTGTGGCGCCGGGCTTTCCACATCAGCTGTGTCGTGAGTGGGAACAGGAGGCGCTGCAAGCCATGACGGCCGGTGTTCGGGTATGTCTGGTCCGCACCGGTGTGGTCCTGGGGCAGGGTGGTGCGCTGGGCAAGATGTTACCGGCATTCCGGCTGGGGCTGGGAGGCCCCATCGGTAATGGACAGCAGTGGATGTCTTGGGTGCACCTGGATGATGAGGTCGGCGCGATACTCTATCTGCTGGACAATCCGGCGCTGCAGGGGCCGTTCAACCTGACCGCACCGGAACCGGTGACCAATGAGGTGTTCAGCAAGACCCTGGCGCAGGTGCTTGGCCGGCCGGCGTTTATGCGTGTTCCGGCTGTCATGATGCGGCTGATACTCGGCGAGGCCAGTGAGTTGCTGCTGGAAGGGCAGCGTGTCGTGCCGGCCCATCTGAATACGGCCGGTTACGATTTCAAGTATCCGAACCTGGAAGAAGCTTTAAAATCGATTTTGAACCCTGGGCGATCATGACGCCATTTTGAGCGGCGGCATTTGGCTGTCGTCATCGAGGTCGTTATCGTTGCGCTGACGACGGCTGCGCAGTTTTTCAATCGCTTCCAGCAGCAGGTCACCCTGCCAGGCCAAGGGATCCTGATGCAGGTGGTGGTCCAGGTCAAGGACCAGAAAGTCGAGCGTCTGGCTGCGTCCGGCTTCACACAGGGCCTCCAGACTGTCGATACTGTGCTCAGGCCAGAAGTTTTGTCCCCATTCCACCAGGCGCAGGCGCGCATTTTCCGCATCGTTCTGTTGGCAGGCGATCGCCAGGGCCTGGAAAGTATTGCGCTCGGCACGCTGGTGCGACAGCAGCAGCTTCTGTGCCCGGCGTTGTTGCTCCTCCTCCCCCTCTTGCTGGCTCTGCGCTTTCAGCTGACGCAGTTGCCGCCAGCTGTAGAACCAGCCGCCACTGCTGGTCAGGCACAGCAGGCCGAGCAAGCCGATGATGGCGTGCAGGTGTTGCGGGCCGGGTTCGTTCAAGGCGGTATTCGTCGCCGTGCCGGCCGCAGGCGAGGCCGCGTCGATGGAAATGGGCAGGGCGGGCAGCTGGACATCCAGAGTGCGGGAGGGCAGCGTCGCCGTCGCGGCACGATCGGCAAGGGTGTTCCACCAGTTAAGGTCGATGGCCGGCAGTGTCAGCATCCCCGGTCCCAGGGGTTCGATGCGGACCCGTTCGATGCGGGTGCTGACCAATCCCTGCGGTGTGAGCTTTTCGGTCAGGCTGACATCCTCCAGTTGAGCGAAAAAACTGTCGTTGTCAGTACTGAACAGGCTTGGCAGGGCATCGGAGGGCAGACCCGTAGCGGTCAGCGTGATTTCGCGCACGAAGCTGTCACCGGGCTGGAGGTTGCTGGGTGGCTGCCAGTCCTCTTCAAGGCTGAGGTGTTCCGAGGGTAGCCAGTAGCCTCGACTGTTCTGGTGAGCTGCCGGGAGAATCTCGATCTCGAAGGTCTCGCGTTGGTCAGCCGCGACAATCGGCTCGCCATCGATCTGTACCGCTGCGCCGATGAGAGTGTGCAAGCCTTCGCTGGAGGGAAAAAGGGCAAATGTCTGCTCCACTACTTGCCATTCTTCGCCGTCACGCTCGCTGGTATAGCGGCGGGGCTCGTTGAGCCTGAACACCAGCGCGCCGGCCAGTGCGGGTTCACTGAACGTCACGTTTTCCACCAGGGGCTCGCGCTGGAACAGACGAGCAGTGAGCAGCAACTGGGCATGCGAGTAGAGCAGGTCCTGGCTGATCAGGCTGTCCATGAAGCGCCCATTGCTCTGCCCAAATCTGGGGGCGCGGCCGCTGACCTGTACTTCAAGTGCTGCGCTGAGCTCTGTCCCCAGGCGGATAGGCGGAATGCGCAGAGTACCGGTATTACGTGGTTTCAACTGCAACTGCCAGCGAGTCCAGACGTCACGGTTGGCAGAGGCGTGGCTGGAAACGATGACTTTCTGGCTGCTTCGCAGGCGGAAATCGGTTTCCAGCGCGCTCAGGTCGGGACGCTGCTCAACCAGGTCGGACACTTCCAGCGTTAGCGTCAGCGTATCGGCGGCGGTCAGGTCATAACGATCCAGCGTTGTTCTGACCTCGGCAGAAAGAATTGGTGAAGTAATAAACAGCAGCAGTGCCAGAAATGCACGCATCAATGAACCCGTTCCGAATATAAAGAATACAGAAGACCGACTCATTATCATTCATGAACGGAAACAGATCAATTTGAATGCCCTGTTGAAACAGGGGAGTGTGTTCCAAAGCCTGTCAACCGGGTGACTTGGAAGGGAGTTTAACTATACTGCTGGGAAATAATCCGCTAATTCCTGGCAGAGAATGCATATGTCCCGTCGATCAGTTGAAAACAAGACCGAAATGCTTAAGCAGTTGAAAGCCATGGTCTCAGAGCGGTTGCCGGAAAAACGTTCGGAGCCGCTGATCCGTTTTATCGAAGGCTATTTTGCCCATGCAGCAGAAGCCGATTTACTGCAGTGGCGGTTGGATGATCTTTATGGTGCAACTTTGGCTGCCTGGCAATTTATGCAGGAGCGGCCCCAGGGCGAAACCCTGATCCGGGTTTTCAACCCGGATTATGAGCGCCATGGCTGGCAGTCCACCCATACTGTTATCGAAGTGCTGCAAAGCGATATGCCTTTTATCGTCGACTCGCTGAGGATGGAGCTGAACCGTCGCAACCTGTCGATTCACGCGATTTTGAATACGGTGTTCAGTACGCGCCGTGACAAGCAGGGCAAGCTGATGACGTTGCTGGAGCGAGATGCCCCTGGGGCCGGCGTACAGCAGGAGTCGCTGGTGGCGATTGAGGTCGATCGCCATACGGACCCGCAGCAACTGCAGGAACTCAAGCAGGCCTTGTTGGATGTGCTGGGCGAGGTCAAGGCGGCAGTGACCGACTTTGACGCCATGCTGGCCAAGGCGGACGAGCTGCTGGAAGGCTACGCTCAGGCGCCGGATGGCTTTGCCGAAGCCGATGTGGAGGAAACTCGCGATTTCATCCGCTGGCTCAAACAGCATTTTACCTTTTTGGGCTACGACGAATACGTGCTCAAGGGAACGGGCAAGCAGCAGGGGCTTGAGCTGGTCAGAGGCAGCGGCCTGGGGCTGTTGCAGCATGACAGAACCCGGTGTGCACAGGCGCGGCTCTCGGTCGACGCGCGGGATGTTGGCGCCTTCACTCTGATCCCGGATCTGTTGTCGTTTACCAAGTCGGCACGCAAGTCGCGTGTTCACCGTCCGACCTATCCCGACTACATCAGCATTCAGCGCTTTGATGGCAAGGGTCAGCTGGTTGGCGAGGCCCGCTTTCTGGGGCTGTATACCTCGGCGGTTTATCTGCATGGGGCGACCGAAATTCCGATCGTTCGACGCAAGATCGAGGAGGTGTTGACCCGCTCCGGCCTGCATCGAAACGGTCATGACTGGAAAGAGCTGCAGCAGATACTGGAGATCTATCCGCGCGATGATCTGTTTCAGTCCAGCATCGATGAGCTGTTTGAACTGGCCACCGGGATCCTGCAGATCCATGAACGGCGTCAGATTCGGCTGTTTCTGCGACGGGATTACTACGGTCAGTTTTTCTCGGCACTGGTCTATGTGCCACGGGAGATCTACAGTACGGATTTCCGTTTGCGGGTACAACAGATCCTGCAGCAGGTGCTGGGGTGTGATCAGGCGGAGTTCACCACCTATTTTTCCGAGTCGGTGCTGGCGCGTACCCAATTCCTGTTGCGTCGCAGTGATCATAAGAAGGTGACCGCCAAGTTCGATATGGCCGAACTGGAGCAGCGCGTCAGTCATGCCGCGAGCAGCTGGCACGAGGAGCTGTACGAGGCGCTGATCGATGCCTTGGGTGAAGAGCAGGGGATTCGCGCCTACAACCACTATCATGCCAGCTTCTCGGCCGGTTACCGCTCGGATTTTGCGCCGCGGGCCGCTGTGGTCGATATCCAGCATATGGAGACGCTGAACGCCCAACGCAGGATGGCGTTGAGTTTCTACGAAGCCCTGGAACGCGAGCCGGAGGAGCTGAACTTCAAGCTTTACCACCACGGCGAGGCGCTGCCGCTGTCCGATGTGCTGCCGATTCTGGAGAATCTCGGCTTAAGGGTCATCGACGAGCACCCCTATCAGGTCGAGGTGAATGGCGAGCGCATCTGGATCCACGACTTCAATCTGCGCTATACCGGTCACCAGCAGGTGACGACTACCACCATGCAGAGCGTGTTCGAGGACGCTTTCCTCAACGTCTGGTATGGCCATGCCGGTAATGACGACTTCAACAAACTGGTCCTGGGCGCTGAGTTGCACTGGCGTGAGGTGGCGCTGTTGCGGGCCTATGCCGGTTATATGAAGCAGGTGCGCTTTCCGATCAGTCAGGAAGCCATCAGTATCGCGCTCAAGCATCATGTGGAATTGGCGCGACTGTTGATCGACCTCTTTGCTGCACGGTTCGACCCGAACAAGGCCTCGGCCAAACAGGAGAGTAGGGTCAGGGAGCAGATCCTGGAAGGGCTGGAACAGGTGGCCAGTCTCAACGAGGATCAGGCGATTCGCCTGTATCTGGCGCTGATCGAAGCCACGCTGAGAACCAATTTCTACCAGACCGGGCAGGGGCAGCCCAAGGGGTACTTGTCGTTCAAACTGTCGCCGCGGGACATTCCGCAGGTGCCCGAGCCAAAACCGCTGTACGAGATTTTCGTGCATTCTCCGCGCGTCGAGGGGGTGCATCTGCGCGGTGGCAAAGTGGCGCGCGGCGGGTTGCGCTGGTCAGACCGGCTGGAGGATTTCCGTACCGAAGTCCTGGGGCTGGTCAAGGCGCAGCAGGTGAAGAATGCGGTGATCGTGCCAGTAGGAGCCAAGGGCGGTTTCGTTGCCCGCCAACTGCATACCAGCATGAGTCGGGAAGAGTGGCTGGCCGAAGGTATCGCCTGCTATCGTATTTTTATTCGCGCCTTGCTGGATGTGACCGATAACCTGGTCAATGGCGAGGTGGCGCCGCCGGCCCAATTGGTTCGCCATGACGAAGATGATACCTATCTGGTGGTGGCCGCCGACAAGGGCACCGCGACCTTCTCCGACATTGCCAATGAAATCGCGGCGGAGTATGGCTTCTGGCTGGGCGACGCCTTCGCCTCCGGCGGCAGTCAGGGCTATGACCACAAGAAGATGGGAATCACGGCGCGAGGCGCCTGGGTATCGGTGGAGCGCCACTTCCGTGAGCAGGGCCTTAACACCGCCACCGATCCTTTCACCGTGCTGGGCATCGGTGACATGTCCGGCGATGTGTTCGGTAACGGCATGTTGCGTTCCGACAAGATCCGTATGGTCGCGGCCTTCAATCATCTGCACATCTTTATCGACCCGGATCCGGATCCGGCTGTCTCGTTTGCCGAGCGTGAGCGCCTGTTCGCCTTGCCCCGCTCCGGTTGGAACGATTACAACAGCGAGCTGATTTCCCAGGGCGGCGGGGTGTTTAACCGCAGCGCCAAGTCGATCACGCTGACACCGGAGATCAAGCAGCTGACCGGATTGAGCGGCAGCCGGGTAACACCGACCGAGTTGATCTCGGCGCTTTTGCGTGCGCCGGTTGATCTGATCTGGAATGGTGGCATCGGGACCTATATCAAGGCCAGCGATGAAAGCCATGTCGAAGTGGGTGACAAGTCCAATGACAGCCTGAGGGTCAACGCGGCGGATGTGCGTGCGCGAGTGGTGGGTGAAGGGGGCAACCTGGGGGTTACCCAGCGTGGCCGCATGGAGCTGGCCGCCAAAGGCTGCCGGCTGAACACCGACTTCATCGACAACGCCGGTGGTGTGGACTGCTCCGACCACGAGGTCAATATCAAAATTCTGCTCAATGCCGTGGTCAGCAATGGTGATATGACCGCCAAACAGCGCAACCAGTTGCTGAGCGAAATGACCGACGAGGTGGCGGAGCTGGTGCTGCAGAACAACTATCGCCAGGTACAGGCGATTTCGCTGGCCGAGGTGCGCTCGGCGGTGTCAATGGCGGAGTACCGCCGTTTCATCAATGCGCTGGAGGCCCAGGGCAAGTTGAATCGCGCCCTCGAGTTCCTGCCCAGCGAGGAGCAGTTGGCCGAGCGCCAGAATGCCCGGGAAGGTTTCAGCCGGCCGGAACTGTCCGTGCTGGTTTCCTACAGCAAGGCTGATCTCAAGGAGCAGCTGCTGGCATCAGCAGTGCCTGATGACGCCTATCTGGCCCGTGAACTGATGACTGCCTTTCCCGAACGCTTGCGGCAGTCACACGGAACCGAGTTGGAGCAGCACCGTCTGCGTCGGGAGATCATTGCGACCCAGATCGCCAATCAGATGGTCAATCTGATGGGCATCAATTTCGCGGAGCGCTTGCTGACTTCTACGGGCGCTGAGATCGAACATGTGGTCCAGGCCTATGCACTGGCGCGGGATGTGTTCTCCCTCAAGCCGATATGGGAGGGGGTCGAAGCGCTGGACTACCGAGTGGATGCAGGCGTTCAGCTGGACATGATGCACGACCTTCAGCACTTGATTCGACGGGGAACCCGCTGGTTCGTGCGTAACCGTCCGGCAGCGCTGGATTGCGCCTGCGAACGCGAACACTTTGCGCCGCATCTGGAGGCGATCACCCGTAATCTGGGTGAGCTGTTATGCGGTGAACCCCATGAAATCTGGCATGCCGCCTACAGCCGCTACACGGATGCGGGAGTGCCTGCGCGGTTGGCGCAGGTCGTCGCGGGTTCGCGGTCGCTGTACTCGGCGTTGAGTATTATCGAGGTGGCCAGCAAACTGGGGGTAACCGTTGAGTCGGCGGCGCAGGCATTCTTCGGCCTGGGCGAGCGGCTGGAGTTGCAGTGGTTCAGTGCTCAATTGAACGAGCTGAGCATCAGCAGCTACTGGCAGGCGCTGGCCCGGGATACCTTCAGAGACGACCTGGATACCCAGCAGCGGGCGCTGACCGCATCGGTGCTGAGAGCGGCCGAGCATGACCAAAAGTCGGTGCCCGAGCAGTTGGCCGGCTGGCTGGAACAGAACAAACCTCATATCGACCGTTGGTTGAACGTGCTGGCGGAGCTGAAAAGTGCCGGTAGCCAGGACTATGCGATGTATACTGTTGCCGTTCGAGAGCTGGCCGACATGGCCCGCTGCAGTGCGTATACGGAATGACAGTGTTGCATGAATGAGATTATTGTTGATATCAGGATCAGCAGCGACGAGTACCTCAAACTCTACCGGGGCCAGTCCCGGGTGGTGTCGACCCGCGCCCGTGATGGGCGCAAGGTACAGTTTCCCGCCAATATCCTGCGCCCCTGGGTGCTGCATGACGGCATTCGGGGATGCTTTCGTATCCGTTTCACCGCCGATGGCAAGTTTCATGATATTCAGCGTTTGAGTTGAGCGGTGTTCATAATGGGCCGGCTCGCCTATAATGCGCGCATCCGTACATTAACCATCAGTGAACACCATGCTATACGATCTCGCACGCGCACTAATGTTCAGGCTGGATGCCGAAACCTCGCATGAGCTGGCACTGGGCAGCATGAACCTCGCCGCTTCCCTTGGTTTGCACAAGCTTATGGGGGCCGGCACTCAGTCGCTGCCGACCAAGGTGATGGGAATTCGTTTCCCCAACCCTGTCGGTCTGGCGGCGGGTCTGGACAAAAATGGTACTGCCGTCGACGGTCTGGCGTCCATGGGGTTCGGCTTTGTCGAAGTGGGCACGGTTACGCCACGGCCTCAGCCGGGCAATCCCAAGCCACGCCTGTTCCGCATTCCCGAGCATCAGGCAATCATCAACCGCATGGGGTTCAACAATGATGGTGTTGACCAGCTGCTGAAGAACCTGGATCGCAGCACTTACCAGGGGATACTTGGCATCAACATCGGCAAAAACAAGGATACGCCCAACGAACAGGCGCATCTGGACTACCTGCTTTGCCTGCGCAAAGTTTATGCCCGTGCCAGCTACATTACGGTCAACATTTCTTCGCCCAATACCCCGGGACTGCGCACCCTGCAGTTTGGCGAGTCGCTGAACAGCCTGCTCGATGCACTCAAGACCGAACAGGCCAAGCTGGCGAGCGTTCATGGTCGCTATGTGCCGATCGCTGTCAAAATCGCGCCGGACATGACCGAAGAGGAGCTGGGGCTGGTCGCTTCCTCGCTGAAAACCTACGAGATGGATGGGGTGATCGCCACCAATACCACTCTGTCGCGTGAAGGGGTGGAAGACAGCCCGATCTCAGAAGAAGCCGGGGGTCTTAGTGGTGCGCCGGTGCGCAACCGCTCTACGGCAACCATCCGCGCACTGGCGGAACGTCTGGACGGTGCGCTGCCGATCATCGGCGTTGGCGGTATCACTGAAGGTTTCGATGCGGCCGAGAAGATTGAGGCGGGCGCCAGCCTGGTGCAGATCTATACCGGGTTCATCTACCGTGGACCAGCGCTGGTACGTGATTCGGTCGCGGCCATCGCCGAGCTGAGGGGCTGAAGGGCGGTGAAACCCGGGACAGGCTCCTCTGGGGAGCCTGCCGATTGGTAAAGCGGATGTGTTCTTAATGTAACGACGGGTTGGCTTGAATTGCAGAAACGCCGGACATTCCTCCCCAGTGCGCCTCACGTCCCTCGCGCCAGCCGCTCATCCAGTGGCTGCGCATTTCAATTGACTGGACTGGACACTCCTCACGGGACCGCCCGTTGATGCCAGCCATGAATCCTCGATTAAACAGAGTAGAGGTACGATCCCGTTTCTGTTTCTTCATATTGCGCCTCACATATTCTGATTATACTCTCCCCGGCGGTTGAGCTGTGGGTGCCGGAGATGCGCGGTTCGATCGATTCTCTGTGACGTCACCCCCCTATTGATATCTGAAAACGCAGACCGTGGCGATTTAAAAAAACTATACTGTTACAGAAGTGTCATAAAATTTGTCCGAGCGCATCTGCAGCATTCTATTGAAAATCAATAAGTTATTGTCTTTTCGCTCAGGGCGGAAAAGCATTGAATTTTTTTCACCTGGCAGTCAGCAGGGGTTAAGCTGACTTGCAGGGTGCACCAGTATCGGAGTCTTCCTGCCCCATGAAATTGTTTATTACCTGCCCCAAGGGGCTGGAAAACCTGCTTCAGGACGAAATAGAAAGCCTGGGCGGCCAGAGTACACGTCAGACCGTTGCCGGGGTCTACACCGAAGGTGAGCTGGAACTGGCCTACCGGATCTGCCTCTGGTCGCGCCTGGGCAACCGGGTGCTGATGCCGCTGGCAGAGGGAGACGTTGAAGAGGCCGATGAGCTGTATGCACTGGTACAGCAGGTGGACTGGTTGGCGCATCTGCGTCCTTCGGGCACCCTGACGGTGGATTTCAATGGCCGCTCGCGGGCGATCAACAACACCCACTTTGGTGCGCTCAAGGTCAAGGATGCGGTGGTGGACCAGATCCGCACCGCTACCGGTCAGCGTCCCACGGTCGATCGCAGCCAGCCGGACCTGCGGATCAACGTGCATCTCAGCCGCGGCAAGGCGGTGGTCGCACTGGATCTGTCCGGCGAGAGTCTGCACCGCCGCGGCTATCGCCTCAAGGCGGGGGCTGCCCCGATGAAGGAGAACCTGGCGGCGGCGGTGCTGGCGCGGGCCGGATGGCCCTTTGCCGACTGCACGGCACCCCTGGTCGACCCCATGTGCGGCTCGGGTACCCTGCTGATTGAGGCGGCGTTGATGGCTGCGGACATCGCCCCGGGGCTGTTCCGGCAGCGTTTCGGTTTCAGCCGCTGGCTGGGTCATAACGGACGTCTTTGGACCTCGCTGCAGGAAGAGGCCAAACAGCGCCGTGAGCAGGGGCTGAATAATCTGACGGCCTCCTATTATGGCTTTGATGCCGACGACAGTGTGCTGGCGCGTGCGCGCGATAATGCCAAGCGGGCAGGGGTAACCGATTACATCCACCTGGAGCGGCGTCCGCTGGAACAGCTGACGGCGCTGCCCGGCAGTGAGCCCGGCCTGCTGATTACCAATCCGCCCTATGGCGAGCGACTCGGCGAAACGTCGTCACTGATGTTTCTCTACCGTACCCTTGGCGACAAGCTGCGAGGCCATTTTACCGGCTGGCAGGCCGGGGTGTTCACCGCCAATCCCGAGTTGTGTAAGGTGATGAAACTGCGCGCGGACAAACAGTACCGCATGTTCAACGGTGCACTGGACAGCAAGCTGCTGCTGTTCAAGGTACATGAACGTGACGAGCGTCAGCAGGAGGCTGATGCGAATGATGCACCGGCCGGTCTGTCCGAGCAGGCGCAGATGTTTGCCAACCGCCTGAAAAAGAACCTCAAACAGCTGGCGCGTTGGGTCAAGCGTGAGGAGATCAGCTGCTACCGTGTCTATGATGCGGACATGCCGGAATACGCGGTGGCGGTCGACATCTACCCGGGTCATGCCGTCGTGCAGGAGTATGCGCCACCGGCGAAGGTGGACCCGGTCAAGGCGTTCTCCCGCCTGCAGGATGTGATGCAGGCGGTGCCGGTGGTGCTGGAACTGCCAGCGGAGCGGGTGGTTCTCAAGCAGCGCAAGCGCCAGCAGGGGCAGCAGCAGTATGAACGCCAGGATCAGACCGGCAACTTCATGGAGGTGGTCGAACATGGTTGCCGCCTGCAGGTGAACCTGCGTGATTATCTGGATACTGGCCTGTTTCTCGATCATCGCCCGGTGCGCCGTCGTCTGCAGCAGCTGGCTCAGGACAAGGATGTACTCAACCTGTTCTGCTATACCGCGACCGCCAGTGTCCACGCCGGTGTCGGCGGCGCGGCAACCACGACCAGTGTCGATATGTCGGCCACCTATCTCGAATGGGCGCGCCGCAATCTGGAGCTGAACGGCCTGCCCAAGGCGCGGCACAAACTGGTGCAGTCAGACTGCTTCAAGTGGCTGGATCAGCCGCACACCGAACGTTACGACCTGATCTTCATGGACCCGCCGACCTTTTCCAACTCCAAGCGGATGCAGGATGTGCTGGATGTGCAGCGCGACCATGTGCGTTTGATCACCGGGGCCATGCAGCTGTTGAAGCCTGATGGTTTATTGATCTTTTCCAACAACTACCGCCGTTTCGCCATCGACCACGACAGCCTGGCTGCGTTCGAGATCAAGGAGATCACCACCCAGACGCTGGATCCGGACTTCAAGCGCAACCCGAAGATCCATTGCTGCTTCGAGATCCGTCACCGCCGCTAAAACAGATCGTTGCTGATTGTGCACAAGTCTGTTTTTGATTTGGCACAGATTCTGCTTCCTGTACTGTCCAATTGATGCCCAAGTCTGGTGCGGCCCCATCAACAGGCTGCACCAAAGCGGGATCCGTCATTTTGAGCAGTAGGTGCTAAGGTGAAAGTGCTGTATTTTGGTGCAGTCGCACCTTTTTGGAGCACCTGAAACCTTTACGGAGGGACTGGAGTGGAATCGATCAGCAGTGCGATCAGCGAACTGTCGCAAAGTGCGAATACGATGTTTATCCTGCTGGGGGCGATCATGGTGTTCGCCATGCATGCGGGGTTTGCCTTTCTGGAAGTCGGCACGGTGCGCCGCAAGAACCAGGTCAACGCTCTGGCCAAGATCATGAGTGACTTCGGTTTTTCCGCGCTGGCGTACATGATAGTCGGCTACTGGCTGGCCTATGGCGTTACCTTCTATGACAGTGCCGATGTGTTGTCGCAGGGTAATGGCTACGAGCTGGTCAAGTTCTTCTTCCTGATGACCTTTGCGGCCGCCATTCCGGCGATCATCTCCGGCGGCATCGCCGAACGCGGCCGTTTCTGGCCGTTTCTGACCGGTTCTGCGCTGGTGGTGGGCCTGGTCTATCCGCTGTTTGAAGGCATCACCTGGAACGGCAACTACGGCATTCAGACCTGGCTGGAAAACCAGTTTGGTGCACCTTTCCATGATTTTGCCGGTTCCGTTGTGGTGCATGGTGTCGGTGGCTGGCTGGCGCTGGTGGCGGTTGTCCTGCTCGGTATCCGCAATGGCCGCTACAAGGGAGGCAGGCTGGTCGCCTTTCCTCCGTCCAATATTCCCTTTCTGGCGCTGGGGGCCTGGATTCTCTGCATTGGCTGGTTTGGCTTCAATGTCATGTCGGCCCAGACCCTGGATGGAATTTCGGGACTGGTCGCGGTCAACAGCCTGATGGCGATGGTCGGCGGCATCATCAGTGCGCTGATTGCCGGTCGTAACGACCCCGGCTTCATCCATAATGGTCCGCTGGCCGGTCTGGTGGCTGTCTGTGCCGGTTCCGATGTGATGCACCCCTTTGGTTCGCTGCTGGTCGGCGGTGTCGCGGGGGTGCTCTTTGTCTGGGTCTTCACCCAAGTGCAGAACCGCTGGAAGATCGATGATGTGCTGGGTGTATGGCCGCTGCACGGTCTCTGTGGTGTATGGGGGGGGATTGCGGCCGGTATTTTCGGCAGCGAAGCCCTGGGCGGCCTCGGCGGCGTCAGCCTGATGTCCCAGCTGCTGGGCACAGCGCTGGGGGTGGTGATTGCGCTGGTGGGTGGCCTGGTCGTCTACGGGTTGATCAAGGTCCTGGCCGGACTGCGCCTGGATGCCGAACAGGAATACAACGGCGCCGATCTGAGCATCCATCGGATCGAGTCAACCTCGGACGACCGTTGAACCGGCCGCAGGCCCCGATTCCGGTTGGGGTCACGGACACAAAAAAACCGGCCTCTGAAACAGGGGCCGGTTTTTTTATGCTGTCGGCGCTAAGGCATCGCCTTCGCCGTCACGACTCAGTGCTGGTGGCCACCGGCACCGTGAACGTGGCCGTGCTCGAGCTCTTCTTCAGTCGCATCACGTACTTCAACGACTTCGACCTCGAAGGTCAGCGTCTGGCCGGCCAGCGGGTGGTTGCCGTCCAGGGTGATGTTGTCGCCTTCAACCTTGACCACGGTAACCGGCTGCTCGCCCCAGGGTGTCTGCGCCATGAACTGCATGCCGATCTGAATGTCGTCAATGCCGCTGAACGCGCTGCGATCAACATCCTGGACCAGTTCGTCACGGACCGGGCCGTAACCTTCTTCCGGCTCGACGGTAACGTTCAGGCTGTCACCAACGGCTTTGCCGACCAGCGCATTTTCCAGACCGGGGATGATGTTGCTGGCGCCGTGCAGGTACGCCAGGGGATCCTGACCGTTGGAGCTGTCCAGCACGTTGCCTTCGGCGTTGGTCAGAGTGTAGTGGATGGATACGACGGATTTATCGGCGATCTGCATCAGGGGTCTCCTGGTTGCTTGGAGATGCGTCGATGCTCAGGCTACCGCTGGCCGGTCCCTGCCAGTGATGACACAGGGCTCCTTGAGCCGGTAACAGGGCAGCTTGGCAGGGCTCCCGGTTTGGTTTGAGGCACATGCTAACGGTCGTGTTCGGCCGGTGCAACCCGAATTCGGCCGATGAGCGAGCCAGCAGGTTAAAAAAGCCCCGGCCGATACTTTTGACGTGCGCCATAAGGGCGATGAGCGTGGCGGCAGAACGCAGAATCATTGATCCGGGCACTGGAGGCGGGTGACTGAGCGCTGGTAGACTGACGGCCACTTTTTGAGGGAGCGAAGCTGTGGTGAACAAACTGAGGACGCAGGTCGAGCAGGCGTTGGCATCTCTGTCGAGCGTACTACTGGGCAAGGAGCCGCAGGTCCGGCTGGCAATGACCTGTCTGCTGGCCGAAGGGCATCTATTGATCGAAGATCTGCCGGGGATGGGCAAGACCACCCTGGCCCATGCGCTGGCCCGGGTGTTGGGCCTGGATGACAAGCGGATCCAGTTCACCAGCGATATGCTGCCGGCTGATATTATCGGCGTATCGATCTTTGAGCCCCAGGAAAGCCATTTCCGGTTTCACCCTGGCCCCGTGTTTACCCAATTGCTGCTGGCAGACGAGATCAACCGCGCCACGCCCAAAACCCAGTCGGCGCTGCTGGAGGCGATGGAGGAGGGGCAGGTCAGCATCGAAGGTGAGCGCTATGCGCTGCCAGCGCCCTTTTTCGTGATCGCGACCCAGAACCCGTCCAGCCAGTTTGGTACCTTCCCGTTGCCGGAATCCCAGCTGGACCGGTTTTTGATGCGGGTCACCCTGGGCTATCCGGCGCCGGAAGTGGAGCGTCAGTTGCTTGCCGGTGGCGGTACGCGTGGCAAGGCGCAGCAGCTGCAACAGTGCCTGACGCCGGAACAGTTGGCACAGGTTCAGGCCGCCTGCGGCCAGGTGCATGCCTCGGCCAGCCTGATCGGCTATGTGCAGCGGCTGTTGCAGCATACCCGTGAAGCCGACGGCTTCAGCTATGGAGTATCGCCGCGCGGCGGTCTGGCGCTGCTGCGCTGTGCCCGCTGCTGGGCCTGGCTGGCGGGGCGGGATCATGTGGTGCCCGAGGATGTGCAGGCGGTTTTGGGCGCCGTAGTGGGTCATCGCATCCGTTCAGCCAGTGACTTGTCGGGTTACGATAGCGACCGTCTGGTGGCACAGCTGCTGGCCGAGGTAGATGTCATTGGCCACTGAGCTGAAGCAAGCCCTGAAGGCCAGAGTCCGGCGCTGGACGCTGGCACGACAGCAACCGGCGCGTTCACAGACGCTGACCCAGAAGCGTATCTTCATCCTGCCGACCCGGGCCGGCAGTGCCTGGCTGCTGGTGTTGCTGCTGATGCTGGTGATGGCGATCAACTATGAAAACAACCTGATCTATGCGCTGACCTTTCTGTTACTGGGCGTGTTTCTGTCAGCCATGTTTCATACCTATGCCAATCTGGCCGGGATCGAAGTGAGGGTGTTGCCGTCCGAACCCTGTTTTGCCGGCACTGAGGCCAGTTTCGAGCTGGAGTTGCTGCGTCACGCATCGCGCCCGTTTGAGCAGCTGGGCCTCAGGCTGGAGCAGTCGGAACAGGTGCAGATGGTGGACCTGTTGCGCGAGCGTCAGGCGCTGCGTCTGTACTGCCCGGCCCGGCAGCGGGGCTGGCTTTCGCCCGGAGGGGTTAAGCTGGAAACCATCTACCCGCTGGGGCTGTTTCGTGCCTGGTCCTGGCTCAACCTGGAGATGAAAAATCTGGTCTACCCTGAACCGCTGGAGACGCCACTGCCGAGTGTGCTGGAGGATCAATCGAGTCAGGGGCATGATCGCATGAGTACCCGCCGAGGGGATGATGATTTTGCCGGTCTGGAGCGTTTTCAGCCAGGCATGTCGCCGCGTCAGGTGGACTGGAAGAGTTACGCGCGCGGGCGAGGGCTGCATGCCAAACATTTTGCCGGCCACCAGGATCCGGATCTCTGGCTGGATCTCGATGCCCTGGGGGGCGAGGCGCTGGAGCGTCGCTTGTCGCGGTTAACGGCCTGGGTGCAGGCGCTCTCCGCCAACGACACCCGTTTTGGCTTGCGCCTGGGCAGTTTTGTGCTGGCGCCGGCCAGTGGCGAGGCACAGCGTACCCGCGCACTCTCCGCCCTGGCGCTGTATGGTCTGGAGGAGCGCCCATGAAAGGCGGGATGATCAGTCGGACGGCGGTGGTCTGGCAGTTGCTGGCGGTGTTGCTGGTCGTGCTGCCGCATCTGCAATGGCTGCCGCTGTGGGTGCCGGCACTGGTGGTCGCCACCATTGGTGCGCGGTTGATGATACACAGTGGTCGCTGGTCCTTCCCGCACTGGTCGGTCAGGGCGCTACTGGTCATCGCGAGCTGCATCGGCCTGATTCTGAGTTTCAACCATCGGGCGGGTCCTGAAACCATGGTGGCCCTGCTGGTGGTCGGCCTGGCTTTGAAGCTGCTTGAGATCTATCACCGGCGTGATGCTCTGGTGGTGCTCTTCGTGACCCTGTTTGTGGCGGCAACCGCCTTTCTGTTCAATGAGTCGATATGGGTGGCGGTTTATATTCTGCTGGTGGTCAGCCTGGCACTGGCGGCGCTGAACAGCATTCAGCAATCAAGCCGCGCCAACCGTTACCGCGACAACCTGAAAACGGCCCTGCGGCTGCTGTTGCCGGCGATTCCCTTCATGCTGGTGCTGTTTTTCCTGTTTCCCCGACTGGAACCCTTCTGGTCGGTCAGGATCGACTCGGGTCAGGGTACGACCGGTCTTTCCGATGAGCTGTCGCCCGGGGATGTGAGCAAACTGGCGCAATCGCGTGAACTGGCCTTCAGGGCGACCTTCAATGGGGAGGTGCCGCCACCGGAGCAGCGCTACTGGCGTTCGCTGGTGTTGAGCGAGTTTGACGGACGGCGCTGGTCCCGTCCCGAGCTTCAGGCTCGCCGGCAACTCAGACCCGAGAAGCTGGTGCCACTCTTGGCAGAGCAGCGCTATGAGGTGATCATGGAGGCCAGTAATCGACCCTGGCTGGTGGCGCTGGATCAACCGACTTCGGTTGGTCAGGGAGTCAGAATGACGTCGGTGCGGACCCTGAGGCTGGATCAGCCTCTGGAGCGTCGACGTCAATACAGCGTGGCTTCCGTGGCACAGTATCAACTGCAACCCCTGCTGACAGCGCAGGAAGAACGGCGCTACCTTCAGCTGCCGTCCCGAGGCAACCCTAATAGCCGCACTCTGGCGCGCCAGCTGGTGACCGAAAGTGGGGGCACGCCCGACAAGGTGATCAGCCTGCTACTTGCCCGCTTCAATCAGGATTTCATCTATACGCTTGAACCCGGTTACCTGGGACGCGACAGCGTCGACCAGTTCCTGTTCGACACCCGGCAGGGGTATTGCGAGCACTTTGCCAGCGCGACGACCTTCGTATTGCGCAGTGCCGGTATTCCGGCTCGTGTCGTCACCGGCTATCAGGGCGGGGAATGGAATGAATACGAGCGCTACCTGCAGGTGCGTCAGTATGATGCTCATGCCTGGGTGGAATACTGGTTGCCGGGGCGAGGCTGGCAGCGGCTGGACCCGACGGCAGCGGTGGCCCCGGAGCGGGTTCGTTCCTCCGCACAAGACTATTTCAATGCCAATGAGAGTCGCTTCTCCGGGGCCGGTCTCGGGTTCAATGCCGGTTGGCTGCGTGACCTTCGCCAGCGCTACGATGCCTTCAACTATGCCTGGCATCGTTGGGTACTCAACTATCAGGGGCAGCAAGCTAACCTGTTGCAGGACTGGCTGGGCGGCAGCGAACAGTGGCGCAAGATGCTGGCGTGGTTGTTACCGACGGTACTGGTGTTTGGCCTGTCGACCTGGTGGTTGCTGAGGCCGCGGCGTATCAGGCCGAAGGATCCGCTGGACCGTGCTCTGCAGCAGCTACAACAGCGGCTGGACGCACTGGAAATGGAGCGGCTGCCGGCCGAATCGCTGGCGATCTGGTTGCAGCGCATTGCCGAACACTGGCCTGAACAGCGGGCCTTGATGCTCCGGCTGGCATTCCTCGATGATCGACAGCGCTATTCCGCCCAGACAGAGCGGCGGCAACGGATCGAGATGCTGCAACTATGTCGTCAACTGATGCGTCAGTTGCCGCGCCGGAGAGAAGGATGACGCCGAGCTATCAACTGCTGCGCAGTGCGCGGCGCAAGACGCTGGCGATCCAGGTTCGCGATGGCGAGGTACTGGTGCGTGCCCCGGTGCGGGCCAGTCGGGCCGCGATCGAGGCCTTTGTGCGCAGCCGCGCGGACTGGATCAGGCAGCACCAGCAACGCCAGCGGCATGAAATCGATACCTTGGGCGTCCGTCTGGAGCAGGAGGGGGGCGTCCCCTGGCAGGGCGAAATGCAGCGCCTCAGCTGGCAGCGAGGGGCTCTCAGTCAGGTGGAACTGGCGTCAGGGCACTTGCTCGTGACGCTGTCACACCGTATTCGGCGTGCCGAAGTGGATGCGGTTCGGGATCAGTTGAAGCGCTGGTATCTGCAGCAGAGCGAAACGCGGCTCAAGACCCGTACCCAGGAGTTGGCCCGTCATACGGGGTTGATGCCTTCAGCCGTTGGCATCGGCAGCTGGCGGGGCCGTTGGGGGCAGTGTTCCAGCCAGGGGGTGGTGAGCCTGAACTGGCGTCTGCTGCAGCTGACGCCGGAGTTGCAGGACTATGTGATCCTGCATGAGCTCTGTCATCTGCGCCATATGAATCATGGTCGCGATTTTCATGCGTTGCTGCGCCGGCACTGCCCGGCGCATCCGCGTTTACACGCCGATATGCGGCGTTATGCACCCTGGCTGAAGTGGTGAACGATACCTTAGGAGGATGGTGATTCGTCCAACGCTGTGGCAGAAATAAGACATCTGTTCAGTGGGTCAATTGGAATGGCCAGAAACCGGAATAATGATAATTAACGGGATGACGATGAGTCTTTACAAAGCGATCGAAAAAGCCGCATTCAATACCCTGACCAAGAAAATAGTCGGCAACGTGCTCTTCCTGCTGTTGCCCTACCTGATTCTGATTCTGCTGGGCAGTTACTTCGCCGCCGATATGCGCCAGCTGATCACCGATCTGGCGCTGAATCCCGAGCAGCGGCAAGCGATTGAGGGCAGTCTCTCCGCGCTGTTGTGGACCACCGGCACGACCATCAGCCTGGCGCTGATCGCCGGTATTTTCACGATCTTCTTCATGCGTCACCTGTTCCTGCGCCCGGTTCGCGAAATCACGCAAGTGCTGAGGGCGATCAAGGACAAGGATGGCGATATCTCCGGTACCCTGCCAGCCTATACTCATGACGAAATCTCCGAGATGGCGGCGGCCTATAACGAGTTTGCCGGCAGTTTGAAGAGAATGATCGCCGAGAGCCAGCGCCGTTCGGTCAGTGTGGCGCTTTGCGCGACCCGGTTGCAGAAGGTGGTACGGCAGGCGCACGGTTCCGCCCATGATCAGGAACAGCAGGCTCAACAGGTGTTCCAGTCCAGCCAGGAATCGACCCAGGCGATCGATGAAATCGCCGGCAGTACCCTGACCATCAGCGAACAGAACAACGGTAACATGCAGGAGGTCCATGCTTCCCGCGACGAGCTGCAGCGGGTGCATGAGCAGGTCAGTGGGGTTTGTGAACTGGCGCTGGGGTTCCAGCAGACCGTGGACAAACTCAGTGAGAACTCCGGCAATATCACCAATATTCTGTCGATGGTGAAAGAGTTTTCCGACCAGACCAATCTGCTGGCGCTGAATGCGTCGATTGAGGCGGCACGGGCAGGCGAGGCGGGCCGTGGCTTTGCCGTGGTGGCCGACGAGGTGCGTGGCCTGTCGCAGAAGGTCAGCAACGCAACGCAGGAGATCGACAAGAATATCGACGAAATGGCGGCACTGGTGGAAGACACCCGTTCCAGTGCGCACAACATTCTGGAATATGTGGAGAATACCGATCGCTTCATCACCAGCACCCAGGAGCAGTTTGCGCGGATGGTGTCGGACTTCGAGGAGGTCAATGCCCAGCTGACCGGAATCAGTGCGGCCATCGACGAGCTGTCACACACCAATCGGGAATCGCATGGTCATGTGCAGGTGATTACCGAACTGTCGACTGATATTCGTGACGAGATGGCCCAGTCCCGGCACTACTCCGAGGAGCTGGAAATCTCCACCGAGGAGACGCAGGAGTTGTTGTCCCGGTTCGTCATCGGCTATGGCGGCTTCGAGCGCATGATCCAGACCGGCAAGCAGTGGAACCAGCAGACCGTTGCCGCCATGGAGCAGTTGCAGGCGGAAGGGGTCAACCTGTTTGACCAGAGTTACCGGCGTACCAATGAAGGGCAGCAGCCGGAGAAATTCGATTGCAGTTATACCGACCGGTTCGAGCGCCTGCTGCAGCCGATGTTCGATGGTTTCATCGCCGAGCGCCCCGAGTTTACCTACGCCATCGCGGTTGATCGCAACGGCTATGCACCGGCTCATCATGCCAAGGTGTCCAAGCCGCTGACCGGTGATTTGCAGGTGGATAATCTGCAGAGTCGCAACCGCCGCATCTTTGCCGGCAACCGAGCGGAGAAACGCCGTGCTTCACATACGTCACCCTTCCTGCTGCAGACCTTTATCCGCGATACCGGAGAGGTGTTGAACGATCTGTCGATTCCGATCTACATCAACGGCCAGCACTGGGGCGCACTGATCATGGGCTTCGACCCCGAGCACCTGCTCAAGGATGTGAGCTGAGGAAGGGTGCCGGGCGCCGACTTACAGGTCAGTGCCCGTGGTGAACTGCCGCACCATCTGTTGCAGGGTGTCATAGTTGAGTGGCTTATTGCAGATGGCGGACACTTCGGCGCTCTGAATGGCCGCCAGACGGCTCTGGTTTTGCTCGGAGGTGATCATCATCACCGGAACCGTGGGCTGATCGCTGTAGTGACGAATATGCTCAACCAGCTCCAGGCCATCGATATTCGGCATGTTGTAATCCGAGATCACCAGATCGAAGCGGCGCTGTTTCATGATCTGCAGGGCTTCGGCGCCGTCCTTGGCTTCAACGACCTGCTCGATGCCGATCGCATTCAACCCTTTACGGACATACTTGCGCGACATCAAGCTGTCGTCGACGATCAAGACCTGCATGAATTCGAGATCGGAATGCTCATCGGCATCTGCGTCGTGCAGGTCACGAATGTAGTGCATGGTATTGCGCAGTGCCGTGGCCAGCTCTTCCTTGCGGAATGGCTTGGGCAGGATGCCAATGGCGCCCGCCTGGCGGATCGGCTCCAGATAGCGGTAGTGGGTCTCGGATGAGATCAGCAGAAACGTGACATCCATCAGCTGCGGGTGCTCGCGCATCCGGGTGACCAGGTCGGTACCGGTCATGTCGGGCAGGTGCATGGACGAAACCACAATGTCGGGGGCGACCTGCTGCATGCGTTCAAGTGCCGGTGCGGCTTCCTCGAACGCCTCTATATCCCTCAGGCCGACCTCGCGCAGATAGTCGATAATAATCGTGCGTTGCAGTTTGGACGGCTCAATCACCAGTACCAGCAATTCATCGAGAGTCATATTCTGTCTCATCCAGTTCGGGCGGCAGATCGTTGCAGGGGATTCGGGAATACCCATGTATCATGCACTATATAAAAACAGAGCATCAGTGTCTCAAATTATCCACGCTAAATCTCCCCCTGATCGACTCTATCTCGTTGGTTTCCAATCAGTCCACCTCTATCGACTTGCATCCCTGTGACTGAACACCTTAAATAGGCGCCTGCTTTATATGAGATGGTTATATGAATAGAGATGTTTGGTTATTGGCGCTGTGTCAGGCGTTGCTCAATACCGGTAACGTACTGCTGGTCTCGGTCAATGCTCTGATCGGTCAGCAGCTGGCGCCGTCCGAAGCGTTGATTACCCTGCCTGTCGCCTTCCAGTTTGTCGGCTTGATGCTGGCGACCATTCCGGCGTCGCTGATCATGCAACGTATCGGTCGGCGCAACGGCTTTCTGCTTGGCAATATGATCGGGCTGAGTGGGGCCCTGACCTGTCTATGGGCACTGCAGGTCGCCACTTTCGAATTGTTCTGCCTGGGTACTGCACTGCTGGGCGTAGGGATAGGGTTTGGCATGCTCTACCGTTTTGCCGCCGTGGAGGTCTGCAGCCCGGGGCATGAAAGCCGCGCCATCTCGATGGTCATGCTCGGCGGCATTATTGCGGCGGTCCTAGGTCCCAATCTGGCGGTGTACAGCCGGACGCTCCAGTGGGGTGCCGATTTCAGCGGCGCCTTTGCTGCTCTTGCAGCGGTTTATCTACTGGCGCTGGTGCTGCTGCTGCGTATCCGTATTCCGCCCATGCCGCGGGAAACCGAGGGCGAGACACGCCCGCTGCGGGAGATCCTGTTGCAACCGCGCTTTCTGATGGCGGTACTGGTCGGGATGGTCAGCTTCGCGGTGATGAATCTGCTGATGACCGCGACGCCGCTGGCGATGAATCGCTGCGGTTACGCCTTTTCCAGTGCGGCCAACGTGATCGAATGGCATGTGCTGGGCATGTACCTGCCGTCCTTCTTTACTGCGCATCTGATCCGCCGCTTTGGAGAGGTGCCTCTGATGAAGGCGGGGGCGTTGGTGATGCTGGCCTGCATCGCCATCAATCTGCACGGGCAGAGCGAATGGCACTTCTGGGCCGCGCTGTTCCTGCTCGGAGTAGGCTGGAACTGGATGTTCATCTGCGCCACCGCTTTTTTGACCCACGCATACACGTCGGCAGAAAAGGCCAAGACCCAGGCCGCCAACGAGTTTTTGGTGTTCGGCACGGTGACCTTTTCGGCCCTGGCGGCGGGCTGGCTGGAATCAAGCCTGGGCTGGGCGGCGATGAACGTATTGATGATACCGGTGGTCGGCTTTACGCTATTGGCTCTGTTGCTGCTGGAGCCGGTCAGGCGTGAGGCTGAAGCCGGTGTCCAGCCTGTGAGGGTAAGCTGACCGTGTGCGAACTGCTGGCGATCACCACGGCGGAGCCGATTCACCTGTCGCTGTCTCTGGCAAGATTTTCCTGCCATGGCGGACGGGGTGGCTGGCATGGGGATGGTTGGGGATTTGCCTGGTATGAGCAGGGCGATGCGCAGTTGATTCGCGAGGCGTCCGCCTGCGCCGACAGTGAAACGGCGCGTTGGCTGACCGAGCGTCACCGTCCCTCGAAGCTCTTCCTCGGGCATGTCAGGCATGCCACTCAGGGCGAGGTCGCATTACGCAACACTCAGCCTTTTCAGCGCGAAACCGGCGGAGCGACCCACCTGTTCGCGCACAATGGCGACCTCAACCGTTTCATTCACAACCCCAAGCGGTTTCCGAGCGGGCATTTCGCCCCCGTGGGTGAAACCGATTCGGAACGCGCGTTTTGCGTCCTGATGGCGCGCATGGCGGCCGTGTGGCAGGACGGGCGTCCGACAGCAGACGTGCGTCTGGCTGTGGTGGCGGATTTCGCTGCTCGCCTGCGCCGGCTGGGCCCGGCCAACTTTCTCTATTCCGATGGTGAACTGCTGTTTGCCCACAGTGACCGGCTGCGTCAGGCCGATGGCGAGATTTCGGCGCCCGGCCTTTACCTGTTGCAGTGTGAATCCAGCGGCGGTGGAGATATCGAGGGGCTGGAACTGGAGCCGAGGTATGAGGTGACGACCGCCGTGCTGGCCAGTGTCCCGCTGGATGAGCGCCCCTGGCAGCCGTTGCCCGAAGGGGAAGTGCTGATGTTCAGAGACGGGGTGCTGCTGGAGCGCTGTCCCCGCCTGACCTTGTGGCATGAAGCGCTGGAGGCTTTGGAAAACTAGTCAATCGCCTCCGGATTGCCTGCTGATAGCTCACGGGCCGAGAGGCGACGTACCGCCTTTTGCAGGATCAGGTTGTTCGGATAGTGGATGGTTTCACCATTGTCGCAACGTATATGCAGGTGAAACAGGCTGATCTCGGTGATCACCCCGGTGATGTCGTCATCCTTGTCCAGCACCTTGATGCGGTCGCCAATGCGGTAGGGAAAGGCAAAGAAGATGATGATGCTGCCGGTAATGTTGCTCAGGATTGACCATTGGGCGAACAGCGCCACGCCGATCACGGCAAAGGCCGACGAGAACAGGATCATCAGCTCGGCATAGTCCACGCCCCAGATGATGCAGATCAGCATCACCGTGACGACCAGCTGTAGTAGGCCGAAAAAGCGCTTCACCATCAGCAGGCGGCGATTGGCCACCTGTTTCTGCAGGCCGATGCGATCCAGCACCCGGCTGCTGACCCAGCGGGCAGCAAAGAGTGCGCCGATGGCGATTGCGGTCAAGGTCAGTTGTGTCTCCCACATGATCGAACTCCTGTTTCAATTCAGCGGATGCAGTTCACTAGATAGGTGATCTCCGGGCTGCAACTTTGCGGGTTCAGCAGGCTGTCCGGCAGGTAGGCCGGTGCCTCCACCAGCCCTCGGGCCAACAGTTCGTTGATCAGCGGCAGATAGGCAAAGCCGGTCTTGCCGACGTACAGCCCGTTGATATCGCCTTCGCGCCAGAGCTTCAGCGCCTGGCTGAAGCCGCTGAGGTAGAGGTGGTCCTTGGTGAAGCCGCCACCGCGATGTACCCGCGCGGTAATCTTGAACGCTTCTTCAGACGGGCACTGATAGTCCTCCACCAGCGTGCGCCAGGTGCGGCAGAAGTCGTTGTAGCGCAACATCTGGTCGACCGCAATGACCCTGAGGGCAAGGGTCTTCAGCCGTTTCAGAGTCAGGTGGCCGCAGAGGTACTCGCTCAGAATGGCCAGCCCCTCCTGGGCGTGGGTATTGCCAGGCAGGCCCAGTGTGAATACCTTCAGCGGCTGCGCGGCGGCATTCAGCGAGGTCACCATATGTACGCCCAGTTCATGGTGGGCCAGGGCATGCAGTTCGGACGCGCTGGCGGTGGCGCTGCGACGCACCATCAGCGCCTTGCGACCGTTGTTGACCATCGCCTGGGCCAGCAGGCGGTCGGACAGCTCCACCTTGCATTCCAGGCCCCAGTCCTGGGCCTTCTGCTCGAAGAAGGGGATCATCTCTTCGGCCGAGTAACGCTGGCCGTTGCTCTCTTCAGGACGTTCTGCTGCATGCAGCAGGAAACGGGCGTTGGCCAGGTCCTCGCTGGTGGGTTCGCCGTAATAGCGCAGCGAGTTGTAGAGGAAGCGGTCGCTGCCGATGCTGACCAGAAGATCGATGCGTTCGGCCAGGGCGTCGATCACTTCACGGTAGAGCTGGCGCAGTGCCGGGTCACGGATGCGGTCCACCGGCAGGCGGTAGAGCTTCTCCCGGTGTACATAGGGATCGATGCGCAGCTGGCGGTAGCGAAACTGCGGCTGGTAACGTCCGTTACTGCGCATGAACTGGCGTTCTTCGCGGGCGATGTTGATCGGGTTGATATACAGCAGCGTTTCCAGTCCCCGGGCCAGTTTTTTCAGCGCCCGGTCAACGCGAAGCACTTCGCTCGGCAGCTCGCTGGGCATGAGATCATGGCCACTGAGCGTGCGGTTGGAGCCCTGGCGGGCCAGGGTCGCGGCCGCTTCGTAAAGGCTGCTGTGCAAGCCGTTACGCAGGGCGTCGATCACCAGAGGGTAGAGGTTGTCGCTGCTGTCCCGGAATATGGGGTCAATCTGCAACGGCACGGTCAGGGTCTGCTCATGCCGCGTATTGACGTGGGCGCTGAGGTAGTCGCCCTGGTAATCCGACTCGCCACTGGAGGTGCTCACCTCCTGATGCGGAAGTTCGATCGCCTGCAGCTGCTGCTTCAGGCAGTTAATGACCGCTTCCCCCTCGGGCATGCGTACCTGGCTGTCGATGACGTGGAACACGCCACTGTCGCTGTCGGCGCTGCGCGGCTGGCTGTGCAGATCGATCAACAGGCACTGGCCATGATCCTCCTCCAGGACGTCGAGCAGGGCATCCAGCAGGTGGAAGAAACGCTGGTGACGGCGATGCGCATACTGCTGCATCGCCTTGGTCGGCGGCCGCCGCCAGAGACTGCGACCGTCCAGCCGTTTGCGCATGCATTGGGCCAGCGAGAAATTCAGGTCGCAGGCCAGCCGGGATTCTTCCACGATCAGCGTGATCGGCAGCAGGTCGGCCAGCTCGGCGGTGCCGGCGGATTCGAACTGGCGTCGCTGATCGGCCGTGAGCAGCAGGCGCTGCTCGACATCGGGCTTAAGTTCGGTGCCTGAGTGCAGCACGGTGCATACCAGGGGTACGTACTCGTCGATGCGGATGCTCAGGCCGCCGTTGCGCAGCCGGGCATGGACCGGCTGCCGGTTTTCGATCCGCGTCAGAATGGCGGCTTCAGACAGCGTCTGCATCTTCGATCACCTTGCGGAAGGCGCTCTTGCGCTGTTCAACCAGGTTGCGGGCCTCGATGACGTTCTCGACGAAGTCGATCACTTGGCGCTGCAGGCGGACGCGGTTCAGCTTGTTGATACGCACGATGCCGCCCGGCGCCATCACGTTGACCTCGATCAGCTTGTCGTTGATCACGTCCAGACCGGTGAAATAGAGCCCGTCGCGCACCAGCTTGGGACCGATGCTGCGGCAGAGTTCCCGCTCGGCCTTGGTCAGGGTGTGCTTGACAACACGGCCGCCGGCATGAACGTTGGAACGCACGTCGTTTTCGGCCGGGATGCGGCGCATGGCGCCGATCGGCTCGCCATTGAGCATCAGGATACGGACATCGCCGTTCTCGGCACCATCAATGTACTCCTGCAGGATAACGTAGTTGCTGTTACTGCCGCTGCCAATATAGAAATCGAGCAGAGAGCGGAAACTCTGGCGAGCGCTTTTCTCGATCACTATGACACCCTTGCCGCCAAAGCCGTTCAGCGGTTTGAGGATCATGCGCTCGCCCGGGTTTTCCTCCAGCGCCTTTTCCAGGTAGTCCTTGTTCTTGGACACATGGGTCACCGGCAGATACTTGGCCGCCGGACCGTTGAAAGCGGCGGTATACAGTTTGTTGTTACCGATGCGCAGGCCATCCAGGCCGTTCATGATGAAGACGTCCCCGTGAATGGAGTCGAGAAAGTTCAGCACGATGGTGTCCAGCGGTGGGTTCAGGCGCACGATGATGGCGTCGAAACCGGCCAGCGGCAAGCGGCTGCGGCGGAACTCGGCGTGACGGTAAAATGCCGGAATATTCTCCGAGACTTTGCCCTTGCGCAGTACATTGCAGAAGGCGCTGCTGATGTTGTCGCGGATGGTCAGGTTGGCGGGGGAGGTGATCGCCACGGTGTGACCCCGCAGGGCCGCCTCATGCACCATGCGCAGCGTGGTGTCGGTGTCCGGTTTGACCTGTTCCCAGGGGTACATCAGAAAGCAGATTTTCATCGTTGTTCTCCTGCAGACAGATGAGTTTTGGGGCAGCAAAAAAGGCCCCTGGCAATGGCTGTCAGCGTTCGGTAAGCAAATAGGAAAAGTGCCAGGGCTCAGGACTGAGCGGCCTGTGGCAAGTGCGCGCATTGGACGCCATAACCCCGTGTTGAGCAAGCATTTTTTTGCTGCTTATAGGTTATTTTTTTTCATCTATAGTTGGCAGTATAGTGTGCGCATTGCAGGAAGGTTGTCAGCATGATTCAAAGTATCGCTATTGGGGCTGGTGCCGGGACGCCGTGGCGCTTAATATCGCGCCATCTTTCATTCAGGAGTGGCAAAACCGATGCTGGGCTGGATCCTTTACAAGTCCGATCATACCTTGGTCAAACAGGAAACCTATGAGATAGAGCGGCTGGTCAGCCAGGCCAGCGCACATGGTATCGAGATCAAGGTCTATACCCCGGAGGCCTTCGACCTGACGGTGACCCGGGACGACCGCACCAGCGTGATGATCGATGGTCAACCGACGCCGCTGCCGGACTTCTTTTTACCGCGTATGGGGGCCGGGACCAACTACTTTGCGCTGGCGGTGATACGGCATCTTGAGCGGCTGGGCGTGCACAGTTTCAACTCCGCCGAGAGTATCGATACGGTCAAGGACAAGCTTTACAGCCATCAGATCCTGGCGCAGAACGGGCTGCCGGTGCCCAAGACCATGCTGGTAAAGTTCCCGGTCAACCCTGAGCTGGTGAAAAAACAGATCGGTTTTCCGGTGGTGGTCAAGACGCTGTCCGGGTCCCAGGGCAGTGGTGTGTTTCTGTGCGAGACGCTGGGCCATTTCGAAGACCTGATGCAGATGGTGGAAGTGACCAATCCCAAGGCCAACATCATTTTGCAGGAGTTCATCGCCGATAGCCGGGGGCGTGATCTACGTGTCATTGTCATTGGGGGGCGTGCCGTGGCCTGCATGGAGCGGGTGGCGGAAGAGGGCAGCTTCAAGGCCAACTACTCGCGCGGTGCATCGGTGCGCGAATTTCCGATGACGCCGGAGGTGGAGTGGCTGGCGATCGAGACGGCGCGGGTGCTGGGGCTGGAGATCGCCGGGGTCGATCTGCTCTTCGCCGGCGATCACTACAAGGTGTGCGAAGCCAACTCCTCACCGGGGTTCGAAGGGGTCGAAAGCTGCTGCGACGTTGATGTGGTCAACGAGATCTATCACTTCCTGCGCATCCGGCTGGGCAACTTCCAGTAAGGCTGGTGTTCACCCAAGCGGCGCTCAATGAGCGCCGTCCTCCTCCTCTTCCGGCAAACTGGGGCGCTTGTCCTGTCCCCAGCCGGCTTGTTCCAGTACCGGTGTCAGCAGGGCTCTCACTTCGGCTTCGCTGCTGCACTGGCGGGTCTGTTCCAGCAGGGATGTGAGTGCTGCCCGGCTGATCGAGCGGATCAGCAACTTTACCCGGGGAATGTTGTAGGCGCTCAGGCTCAGGCAGTTATAGCCCATGGCGACCAGCAGCAGCACCGCGGCCGGGTCCGAGGCCATCTCGCCGCAGAGTGAAACCGGCAATGCCAAGGCGTCACACTGTTGCTGAATCTGTTCCAGAGCGACCAGAACCGCCGGGTGCAGGTGGTCGAACAGGCCCGATACCCGCGGGTTGTTACGGTCGACCGCCAGCAGATACTGGGTCAGGTCGTTGGAGCCGATGGAAACGTAGTCGATGTAGGGTGCCAGTCTCGGTAACAGCAGCATCGCCGAGGGGACCTCGATCATCATGCCGATTTCCGGCATGCGTACCGCCTGACCCTCGCGATTCAGTGCTTCAACCGCCTTCTCTACGTAACGTCGGAAACTCTGAATTTCATCGACCCGGCTGATCATCGGTACCAGCAAACGAAGGTTGCCGTTGTCGAGGTCCGCCCTGAGCATGGCGCGGATCTGGCTGATCAGCAGCTGGGCGTTGTCCAGACTGAAGCGGATGCCGCGCCAGCCCAGGTAGGGGTTGGTTTCGCTGATATCGAAGTAGGGCAGCTGCTTGTCGCCACCGATATCGAGAGTGCGCATGTTCACGGGCCGTGGGGCATATGACCGCAAGACCTTGCGGTACAGCGTGTACTGTTCCTGCTCGGTGGGGAAATTGTCATGGATCATGAACGGGATTTCGGAGCGGTACAGTCCCACCCCTTCGGCCCCGCGCTGCAAACCCGGGGTGGCATCGGCAAGCAGACCGGTATTGGTCAGCAGGCTGACCGTGAAGCCGTCGGTGGTCACGGCGGGCTGGTCACGCAGCCGCTCCAGCCCCTGCATGAAGCGTTGTTCGTCGTCGATCATGCGGCGGTATTCCGCCAGCAGGGCCGCCGGAGGGTTGAGCACGCACTCGGCGCGATGGCCGTCGGCGATCAGAGTAGCGCCCTTGTGTCGTTCAGGCTCGAACTGTTCAACCCCCATCACCGCCGGGATACCCAGGGCGTTGGCCAGGATCGCCGTATGTGACAGGGTGGAGCCCTGGGTGCAGATGATGCCGTGGATCTGGTGCAGCGGGTATTCCGCCAGATCGGCGATACTGATCAGTTCACCGGCCAGGATCAACGCTTCGTCCGGGGTTTCCATCGACGGTCGCTCACGCGACAGCAGCTGGTTCAGAATACGCTGGCCGATGTTGCAGATATCTTCGGCACGGGCTTTGAGGTAAGGGTCATCGGCCTGGCGGAACTGCTCCGCCATGGCCATGATGGTCTGTTTCAGAGCCCAGGGCGCGTTGTCGCCGGCATCGATGCGGGCCAGGATCTGCTGGCTCAGCTCGGGGCTTTGCAACATCATCTGGTAGACACTGAACAGGGCATGGAGGTCGCCGGGCAGATGTTGGCCCAGATGGCCGGAGCCGGACTCCAGTTCCTCGCTGACGGCCGCAATGGCCTCGGAAATGGCGTTCTTGTCAGTATCGGGGTTGGATGAACAGGCAGCTCGAACCTGTTCCAGTGACAAGTGGGGGCGTACCAGCCAGAGCTTGCCCATACCCAGTCCCGGCGCTCCCTTGAGTCCCGGAAAACGGCGGTAGCCGCCACGGGTGCTGCGTTTCTTATACCAATCGCCTTTGCTTTGCAGATGCGACAGGGTACCGGCCAGCTGGGAAGCCACCGTGATCAGGAACGCCTCGGCTTCCTGGGGGAAGGGCGCACGATCGCGCCCCTGAATGACCAGTACGCCGATCAGCTTGCGCAGGTGCAGCAGCGGTACGCCAAGAAAGCGGTGATAGGGCATTTCGTGCGTTTCGGGGATGAATACGAAACGGTCGTCGGCAGGTGCATCGCCCAGGTTCAGCGGGCTGAGTGAAGAGGCAATATGGCCCACCAGGCCTTCATCCAGCTTCAGCTTCGCCTTGCCGACCGCCTGGGGTGAAAGCCCTTCGGTGGCGGCCAGGATCAGGTGCTGGAAATCGGGGGTGCAGAGGTAAAGGCTGCAGACCTCGACCTGCATCAGTTCCCGCAGGCGCTGGACGATGTTGCTCATCACGGCTCTGGGGTCACCGGTGCGGGCAATCTGTTCAACAATGGATGTCAGGGCGCTGAGAGAGGGCTGGGGCATCACCGTGGTTCCGAGTTTTGCTGGGTACGAAATTTTGATGCTGGCACAGTGGCGGCAGCAGAGCAATGCTTATGCTTCAGTAAATCAAATTCAGCTGATCCTGGTCTGTCTGCAAAGTGAGGTGGCTATGGTAATCTGCCGGGCATGAATGATAATTCCCGACACAAAGTGGCACTGAAAGTTGCGGCGGTTTGCCAGCCGGAGCTGATCAGCATTGAGCTGGGAGCCTCGCTGTCCAAGGCGATCGAATTGATGGCGGATCACCATGTGGGCTCGGTCCTGGTCGAGGAGCAGGGGCAAGTGCTGGGCCTCATTACGCGACGCCAGGCGATGCGTCAGGCGTTGACCCAAGGGGACGCGTTGCTGGTCACCCGGGAGGGGCTGCGCAGAATTCCCTGCGTGAGTGCCGAGATGGCGCTGGACGAGCTGGGGCTGGAACTGATCAGTCAGAATCTGAGTCATGCGCTGGTGTTTTCGGCGGCCGGCGAGCGGCTGGGCATTGTCAGCCAGAGCGATATCGTCAACCATCAGGGGCTGGAGCACGATCTCTTTCTCAAACCGCTGAAAGCGGTAACGCATTTCGATGTGCTCCGGTTTGCCGGTAGTTGCAGTTTTCGTCAGGCGGTTGAACGCATGCATGGGGTCAACTATTCGGCGGTTCTGGTCGGCGACGAAGTGGCGGGCTGGCAGATCATGACGGAAACGGATGTCATCCGTTTGCTGAAAAAAGGCGTTGATCCCGAAACACCCTTGGCATCACTGGCGTTACCACGCCTGATCGCCGTTGACAGCGATATGAGCCTGTTCAACGTTCGCAGTTACTTTAAACGGCATGAGTTCCGGCATATCGGGGTCAGAGATGGCGCGGGCAAGGTAGTTGGCCTGGCATCCTATGCCGATATTCTGCGCAGTGTGGAGATGGATTACATCTACCGCCTGCGTGAACTGCTCAATGATCAGCGCCGAGCGCTCAAGCAGTCGCAGCATGACCTGAAACTGATCGAAAGCGTGATCAACGCCTCCCGTGAAGGTATCGTCATCACCGACTCGCAGGGCTGTATTCAGAGCGTCAATCCGGCATTCACCGCGATCACTGGCTATGAGGCCTGGGAGGCCTTGGGCAACAACCCGAGCATGCTCAGTTCGGGGCGTCATGATCGCCATTTCTACCATGAGCTTTGGTATACGCTTGAGCAGGATGGTAGCTGGCAGGGAGAGATCTGGAATCGACGCAAGGATGGCACCGTCTATCCTGAGTGGCTCAGCATCACGGCGATCGAAAACGACCTGGGAGAAATATCCCAGTATGCGGCGATCTTCCATGACTTGACCGAACTGAAACGCTCCCAGGCGCAGATGCAGCAGTTGTCCTGGTTTGATGCGGTCACGGGTCTGGCCAACCGGCGTCTGTTCGAGGATCGGCTGCGGCTGGCATACAATTACTGCCGTGAACAGGGCCAGATGATGGCGCTTTTGGCGCTGGATCTGGATCTGTTCAAGCAGATCAATGATCGTTTCGGCCATTCGGGCGGCGACCGGTTACTGAAGCAGATCGCCGAACGTATAGAAACGACTCTTGGCGATCGTGGGACGGCGGCACGCCCGGCCGGTGACGAATTCTACATCATCCTGACCGAGATGGCCTGTCCGCGAGCCCTGAACTCGTTCCTGGACGAGCTGAACCGGGCGTTGTCGATGCCGTTCTGGCTGGATCAAGACGAGGTTCGAGTGATGGTCAGCATTGGCGTGGCGGTGGCTCCCGATGACGCCGAGTCCGGTGAGGCGCTTATTCGCTGTGCCGAAATCGCTCTGCAGCATTCCAAGGAGCAGGGGCGCAACAATATCTGCTTTTTCTCACCCGCTCAGCATGAGGCTACTCTGAGTCGCTATCGCATTGCGGGCATGTTGCAGCAGGCGCTTGAGAACAACGAATTCAGCATGGTCTACCAGCCGCAGATTAGGGTGAATACGGGGACGCTGATTGGGGTTGAGGCATTGATCCGCTGGTATAACCCCCAGTTGGGGCAGGTGTCGCCGGAAGTATTTATTCCCGTTGCCGAGGATGCGGGGCTGATCGAAGCGATTGGTGCCTGGGCGCTGGAGCGCTCCATCAAGGAGGCGGCTTGCTGGGTGCGCAAGGGGCTGAACCTGAAACTCGCGGTCAATTTTTCCGCGCGGCAATTCCAGCGGGGCGAGGTGGCCAGCCGGGTGCTGGCGCTGCTGAACCAGTATCAACTGCCAGCGGAGCTGTTTGTCGTTGAACTGACCGAAACCTGCTTCATGCACAGTGCCGAGGCCACCGAACGTGAGCTGGTTCGGCTGCGCCAACATGGAGTTCGCGTTGCGATCGACGACTTCGGTACCGGGTATTCCAGTCTCAGCTATATTCGCAACATGTCGCTGGACATGATCAAGATCGATCGCAGCTTTATCAGTCAGATCGACGGTACGGGTACTGACGGGCGTCTGGTGCAGGCGATGATCGACATGAGCCATGCGATGGCACTGGCGGTGGTCGCTGAAGGGGTCGAGTCCGAGCAGGACCTCAATGTCCTCAAGCAGCTTGGCTGTGACCAGGCGCAGGGATACCATATTGCCCGCCCCATGCCCGCCAGTGATCTGGAAGGCTGGGCGCTTGGCCGTGAGGCTGAGCGGGCAGAATGCCGCATCGATTTAGCCAAGTGACAAGCGGAGTCGGGCTTGAAGAGTTATATATTTGCCACCGATAACGATCGTGGCGGGGTTATCCTGTGCGATATCGAGACCCTAGAGGAAGCGGTCGATTACCTGCAACAGCGCTTCAAGGGCGTAATCAGGGTAGAGCAGGGGCGACGCTATTGGGCGCAAGGTGAAGGCTACGCCGAACTTGCGCCGCTTGCGCCTGATGCGGGGCGCAGCGGCTGAGTGTAATCCTGAGAATGACCGGCGCTGGCGTCAGCACCGACGCCGGCGGACAGAGTCCTGTTCGATCCGAACGGGCTGGGGACGCATTTTGCCGCCCATCGCTCGGGCTTCTCGTGCCAATGCCAGCCCCAAGAAAGCCGCTATGGTCAGCAGCAGTGATACGGACACGAATGTGCTCAGCATAGTGTGATCTCCTGTTCGGTTACCCGTGTGATCCTTTTATCGATCATTGGTTTCCTTTCAGTCTCATTCTTGCAGTATTACGTCCATTCGACCAGTGCCTTGCCAGGCAGGGATTCAGAACCAGTCGTCACTGCGCTTACGTTTGCGCGGCAGATGAGGCACGATCAGACCCAGAATCACCCCGCCAAACGCGATCAGACCGCCGTAGGTCAGCCAGCGCATCAGGTTGCTCTGATCCATGTTGCTGATCTGGGACTGAAGGTCGCGAATTTCGGTTTTAAGCGAGCGTATCTGGTCGGTGTAAGTGCTGCTTTCCCGCTGCAGCTGTTCCAGGCTGCTGTTCAGCTTCTCGATGGTATCGGCCTGCTCGCTGATGGTGGTGCGGCTTTCCTCCAGCGAGGCTTCCAGCCTGGGCAGTTCGATCAGCTTGCTGTCACCTTCCCCGACGAGCGCGGCCTGCAGCCAGCCGGTGCGGCCGCTTGAGGTGCGAACCTGCACATAATCGGTTTCGTTGTTGCGCGCGAGAATTTCAACGGATTCACCACTGTTGACCCGTCCACTGATGCGGTACTGATTGCTGGGGCCGCTGTGGTAGAAAACATGGGCATCATCGGCAATATGACCCTGCTCGGCCAGAACGGGGACGGAAGCGCAGAGCAGGGCGCCAAACAACAGAATTTTTTTCATACTGATTCCAACAACTGAAGCAACAATTACATGATTTTACACTACAAACACTTTATCGTTTAGGAGCTGTCCTGAATCTGAACGGCAGCCTAACCGATGCTTCCATATTTGAATTCAAAGGGGAATTTACATGGAGTCCTTTTCTCAAGAATATATTTTGCCCTGGCTGATCAATATCGGTCTGGCGATCGCCATCTTCGTGGTGGGCCGCTGGGTGGTCAAACTGTTGATTAATATCCTGGGGCGTGTCCTGCGCAAAACCAAAATGGACACCATGCTGATCAACTTTGTCAGCTCCATCGCACACGCCTTGTTGCTGCTGTTCGTCGTGATTGCTGCCCTGGGACAGTTGGGTGTTGATACGACGTCCCTGATCGCCCTGATCGGTGCTGCCGGCCTGGCGATCGGTCTTTCACTGCAGGATTCACTGAAAAACTTTGCCGCTGGCGTGATGCTGATAGTATTCCGTCCGTTCCGCGAAGGTGACTTCGTCGAAGCGGGTGGTGTCAGTGGTATCGTTGAGCATATCACCATTTTCAACTCGGTTTTCCGGACCGGCGATAATCGCGAAATCATCCTGCCGAACGGCAAGATCTACAGCGACTGCATCATCAACTACTCCAAGCGCGATACGCGTCGTGTCGACATGGTATTCGGCATTGGCTATGGCGATGATCTGCTCAAAGCCAAGCGTATCCTGATGGAGATCCTGGAGCAGGACGGACGCGTGCTCAAGGATCCGGCGCCGCTGGTCAGTGTTGCCGCGCTGGCGGACAGCAGTGTCAACTTCAACGTGCGTCCCTGGGTGAAAACCGCTGACTACTGGGCAGTTCTCTGGGATACCACCGAGAAAGTGAAGCTGGAGTTCGATCGCCAGGGCATCAGCATCCCCTTCCCGCAGATGGATGTCCACCTGCACAGGGAAGAGAAAGCGGACGACTAACCCGGTCCCCGCGTCAGCGCCGAAGTGTCGCCCTGACCTTCGGCCATCAGCTGTTGACGCAGCGCTTCGTTTTCCTGACGCAAGCGCTGCGCTTCTACCCGATAATCGAAAATTTCCTGGTACTGGCGTTCCAGTTTGGTTTCCAGCAGCTCCAGATCCTTTCCTTGTTGGTCAACCTTCAACTGCATGTGTTCCAGCTGGTCCTGGAGGTCATCCAGCATCTCGAAGCCCCGGCTTTGCGGTTCATTCGCCCTGTCAGGGTGGAACCGGTAAGAGCCCTGGAGTTCGTTGACGATATGGCTGTAAATCGCAGTCAGGTCTGACCGCTCGCGATCGGTATAGCGGATGTTTTCCTCGATGGCGGTGTGTGCACTGGCAGCACCGATGGCACCCGCCAGCATCTGCTCCAGCATGCGATGAAACTCCATCAGTTCCACGACCGAGATATGGCTCTTGTCATAGACCTGCAGATCATCGGCGATGCGATTGACGTTCTGCTGCGCTTTTTCATCACCCAGGTAGCGACGCAGTAGCTGCTCGGCCTCGACCAGTTTGGGTGCCAGCTCGATATAGGCGTTGAGGCCGGTTGGACGCGCTTTTTCCTGGGTGCGCAGGGCGCGAGTGGTATAGAGAAACTCGGTGGTCAGGGTGCGTTCCTGCTTTTGCGGGTTGTAGAACCAGGAACCCAGCAGGTACGCCAGCATGTTCAGGGACAGCGACCAGAATACGGCGTGCGGAATCCTGGGCAGCTCGCTGCCGAACAGTGCCTGTGGTGCCAGCCACTGAATACCCAGCGGGCCCTCGGTCAGCAAACTTAGCGGCAGCCAGCCCTCTTCGACCCAGGCGGGTACAACCAATGTCCAGCCCCAGACTGCGAAGCCCGCCATCAGGCCGAGCATGGCGCCCATGCTGTTGCCACGATTCCAGAAAAGCCCGATGAAGGTTGACGGGGCGAATTGCAGGGCTGCCACGAAAGAGATCATGCCAACGGCAACCAGCATGTAGGTGTCGGTCAGCAAACGGGCCAGCAGCAGGCTGCCGAACAGAATCATGGCAACCAGCACCCAGCGCACCTGCAACAACCAGGTGCGCATCCAGGCCAGCTGCTGAAACTTCTCGCAGATCGGCAGCAGCAGGTGGTTGGATACCATGGTGGCCAGAGTCATGGTGGTGATGATCACCATGCCGCTGGCGGCGGCGAACCCGCCCAGGAAGGAAAGCAGCGCCAGATAAGGTTGATCGAGCGCCTGGGGGACCAGCAACATGAAGAAGTCGGCCGATTGCTCCGGCAGTCCCAGAATGGTGCCGGCGGCGGCCACGGGAACGACAAACATCACGATTAGCACCGTGTACAGCGGGAACACCCAGAGCGCGCGTCCCAGGTGGCTGGGAGAAACGTTCTCGACCACGCCGACATGGAACTGGCGAGGCAGCAGCTGCACGCCGGCGAAACTCAAGACGATCAGGGTCAGCCATTGAATGCCGCTATCTTCGCCACCAAAACTGATCAGGTGTTGCAGGTCGTGCGCCTGTATCTTCTGGTAGATATCGGCGGGGCCGTCAAAGAACTGATAGCTGATGAACAGACCGATGACCAGGTAGGCGATGAGTTTGATCACGCACTCGGCGACCAGCGCCAAAATCATGCCCTGGTGGCGCTCGGTCGGGTCCAGGCGACGGACGCCGAAGATGATGGTGAACAGGGTCATCAGGAGAGTGATCACCAGGCCGGATGAGCTCCAGTGGATATGACCGGCACCCTCATGCGTGATCAGTCGCAGCGAGCGGATGACGGCCTCCAGCTGCAGGCTGATATAGGGCAGTAACCCGAACAGGGCGATCAGTGTCACCAGGGCGGCGATGCGCTGTGAGCGGCGATAACGGGTCGAGATCAGGTCGGCGATGCTGGTGATGTGAAAGGTTTCTTTAACGGCGATCATCCGCCTGATGGTGAACTGCCAGAAAAACAGCGACAGCAGGGAACCGACATAGATGCCTAGATAGAGCAATCCCGACTGAGAGGCAAAACCGACGCTGCCGTAAAAGGTCCAGGTGGTGAAGTAGACGCAGAGTGAAAGTGCATAAATGGTAGCCGAATTGATGGGGCGCCCGCGGCGGGTGCGGTGCTCGCCCCACTGGGCCAGCCCGAACAGCAGGCCGATATAAAGTGTAATGACCAGTAATACACTCAGGGGAGAGAACATCTGTACACCTCTAACTGGCGGATATTGCTGATCTATTCAGTGTAGTCGGTAGCGCTGGCGTCGTGTCGCCGGCCATGCGAGCAACAGCGGGGCGGAACAGGATCCAGGCCACCGTCGGAGTAGGGGTGGCAACGAAGAATGCGGCGCGTGCCCAGGTAAAGCCCTTTGAGGGCGCCATGCACCTGTATCGCTTCGATCATATAGCTGGAGCAGCTGGGATAGAACCGGCAGTTGTTGCCGAGGAAGGGACTGATGGCGATCTGGTATAGCCGAACCAGCAGTATCAGTAACCGAGTAACCAAGCGGTTGATCATATGCAAGAATCCCGAAACCATCTGTTGCAGATGATAGCGCCTGGGGTCACGACTGACCAGTGATGAAATGAGGAACCGGGAGCCAGAAGGCTCCCGGTATGACGATCAGGACTGGCGATCCAGTTCCAGAACGGACAGGGTACGTGCGCGCACGCGGTTGAGCAGTTCGGCGTCTTCGGTCATGTTCTGACCGTAGGACGGCACCAGCTCGCGGATCTTCTGCTGCCAGCTGTCTTCTCGCAGGCGCTCGCCGAAGCAGCGCTCTACGATGCTCAGCATGGCGCTGACTGCCGTAGAAGCACCTGGCGATGCGCCCAGCAGTGCGGCCAGCGTGCCGTCCTGTGACGTGATCACCTCGGTGCCGAACTCCAGCTTGCCGGCGGTTTCGGTGCCCGGCTTGATGATCTGGACGCGCTGGCCGGCGTAAGACAGTTCCCAGTCTTCATCCTTGGCTTCCGGGAAGAAGTTACGCAGGGAGTCCACCCGGGAACTGTGTGACTGCATTACTTCGCTGATCAGGTAGCGGGTCAGGTCCATGTTGTTCTTGGCGACCGACAGCATCGGCTTCAGGTTGCTCATGCCGATACTGCACGGCAGGTCCATGAAGGACCCCTGCTTGAGGAACTTGGTGGTAAAGCCGGCGAATGGGCCGAACAGCAGTGCTTTCTTGCCGTCGATGACACGGGTGTCCAGGTGCGGTACGGACATGGGAGGCGCGCCGATCGGCGCCATGCCGTAGACCTTGGCCTGGTGCTGCTCGATGATCTCCGGGCGCTTGCACACCAGCCACATGCCGCTGACCGGGAAGCCGCCGTAGCCCTTGCCTTCAGGGATGCCGGACTGCTGCAGCAGCGGCAGGGCGCCACCGCCGGCACCGAGGAATACGAAGCGGGAATGGATGATTTCGCTGCCGCCCTTTTCGGTGTTCTTCACGCGGACTTTCCAGCTGCCGTCTTCCTGCTGGCGCAGGCCATCGACGACACGGCTCAGCAGCAGGTCAAAGTTGTCCTGCTGTTCCAGGTTCAGCACCATGAAACGGGCCAGCGCCCCGAAGTTGACGTCGGAACCGTAACGCACGCGGGTACCGGCAACCTTGTCGGACGGAGCGCGGTCCTTCATCACCAGCGGCATCCATTCGCGCAGCGTGTCGTGATCTTCGCTGTACTCCATGTCCTTGAAGCAATGGTGCTGGCTCAGGGCCTGGTAGCGCTTGCGCAGGAACTCGACGTTCTTTTCGCCCCAGACGAAACTGGAGTGCGGCGTCGGGTTGATGAACTCTTTGGGCGAGGGCAGGTTGCCCTGCTCGACCAGGTATGACCAGAACTGCAGGCTGACCTCGAAAGAGGTGTTGATCGCGAACGCCTTGCTGGTATTGATGCTGCCATCGGCCTGTTCGGGCGTGTAGTTCAACTCACAGTAGGCAGCGTGGCCGGTACCGGCGTTGTTCCAGCCGTCGGTACTTTCGCGGGCAACATGGTCGAGTCGTTCGACCATACAAATCTTAAGGCTCGGGTCCAGATGCTTGAGTATCATCCCGAGGGTGGTACTCATCGCGCCGGCACCGACTAGCAGCACATCTACAGTTTTAGTGGTCATATGAGTTCGCCATTTGATCGTAAACAATGGGGTTGGAAACGGCAGAAGGTGGCTTGTGGCGCATCCCGGGCAGAGTGATGGACCTGTCCAACAGGACTTCCGCGTCTCACTGCCGCTGGTATCCCCCGATTGGGTGATGACATGGGCAGATTGAATGATTATTTACGCTTAATACTTTGGTGCGGTGCATTATATGCAACTGGCACTGGATTAAAACTCGAATTGTCGACAGCCATGCCTGGTCAGGGGGTGTAACCAGGCTGTAACCCGCATCATATAAGGATTTTCACCGATTTTTAGACTTTGGTCGGCAGAAAGGAAAAGCAGTGTTGCAGTGGGCGAAAGCCCACTGCGTGTTGGGGCGTTACAGGTGCTCTTCGGCGTACTCGGCCAGGCGTGAGCGAAAGATGCCTTCGAAGTGAACGCTGGCGGAGCCTTCGAAATTGCGGAAACGCTCGACGATGTAGGTCAGCCCCGACGTCAGCGGGGTCAGGTAGTTGGAGTCGATCTGGGCCAGGTTGCCCAGGCACACCATCTTGGTGCCCTTGCCACAGCGGGTGATGATGGTCTTCAGCTGCTGCGGGGTCAGGTTCTGCGCCTCGTCGATCAGTACGATGGCGTTCTGGATGCTGCGGCCGCGAATGAAGTTGAGTGACTTGAACTGGATGTTGGCTTTTTCCAGGGCATATTTGACGCTGCTTTGCGGACGTTCGTCCTGCTCATGCATCGCTTCCAGGTTGTCGTTGATCGAACTCATCCAGGGCGTCATCTTCTCCTCCTCGGTGCCGGGCAGGAAGCCGATATCTTCGGCCACCGGCGGGGTGGAGCGGGTGACGATGATCTTATTGAAGCGCTGCTCCTCGATCACCATTTCCAGCGCGCAGGCGAGGGCGATCAGGGTCTTGCCTGAACCGGCGGCACCGAGCAGGATGCTCATATCGATCTCCGGGTCCATCAGCGATTGCATGGCGAACGCCTGCTGCAGATTGATCGGCTGGATGCCCCAGCAGACCTGGTCCATCAGGCGCTCATAGCCCAGGTCCAGCAGGGTGACGCTGGTTTCATCCACCGCGACCGTGCGGGCGGAAAAGTCCTTGCTGTCGTCGTAGATATATTCGTTCAGGTAGGTGTTCGGCAGCAGGTTGCGATCCACCTTGTGGTAGGTGCGCCCGTCCTGCTGGAAGCTGTCGACCTTGTCGACGCCCTCCCAGAACGGACTCTCGAGATGTTGGTGGCCCGCAGGCAGCATCTCGATATCCGACACCAGCTGGTCGGTGCGGTAGTCTTCGACCCGCTGCAGCCCGGCCCCCAGCGCCTTGAGGCGCATGTTGATATCCTTGGTGACGAGGATGATCTGGCGATGCGGGAAGGTGGCCTGCAGGTGCAGGGCGCAGTTGATGATGCGGTTGTCCTTGTTGCTGTCGTCGGGCAGGAAGCCCTGACGCATGGTCAGCTCGTGATCGGGGAAAATGGACAGATTGCCCAGTTTGTGCTCGCGTTCCTTGCCTTCTACCAGGATACGAACGCCCTTGGTGATCTGGCTGGCATTGCTGGCGGTGGAGAGAATGTTGTCGATCACCCTGATGGCGTGGCGTGCCTCGGCGGCGACGCTCTGTTTGCGATCCTTGATCGAGTCCAGCTCCTCCAGCACCGTCATCGGGATGGTGATGTCCTGTTCCTTGAACTGAAACAGACATTTGGGGTCATGTAGCAGCACGTTGGTGTCGAGGATATACAGTTTTGATGCAGACATCGAAGGGCTTCCTTGTACAGCGCTATAGTGCTTTCAAGCTAATCCAAGGGCGCGCCAATTACAACGCCGTTTCGGGGTTTCTGCCGCTGTGTTGCGCCAGCTCTGGTGTCATGTCGCTGTCATCTGTCGGTAGTAAATCTGGATAACAGGGTTCATAGTTAAAACAGGCACATGTTTCGTGTGCCTGGTAGCAAGGAACAAGGAGGTCAGCATGATGACCGAGCATTACATTACATCCAGCGTGACTCCGCTGGACCATCTCGATGTCCTGTCTCCCTATGAAGTGGCGCGGCTGCAGGATAAAAGTCAGAGTGGGTTGTACAACCTGTTCCGCCAGTGTGCGCTGGCAGTACTCAACTGCGGCAGTGAACTGGACAGTACCCGTAAGGTGTTGAACCGTTTCCGCGCCTTCGATATCCAGATCAGCAAGAAGCATCGCGGGGTGCAGCTGGATCTGATCAATGCGCCGGCGACGGCTTTTGTCGATGGTGAATTGATCCAGGGGATCAATGAGCATCTGTTCTCGGTGCTCAGGGATCTGCTCTACGTGGCTGACAAGGTGGATGCCTGCTGTGAGGGGCTGGACCCATCGGGCACCATCACCAACCAGGTGTTCAATATGCTTCGGCATGCCGATGCCCTGCGTCCGCATGTAAAGCCGAGCATGGTGGTGTGCTGGGGCGGGCATTCGATCGGCCACGACGAATATGAATATACCAAGCGCGTCGGCTATGAGCTGGGGTTGAGGGGCATGGATATCTGCACCGGCTGTGGGCCGGGGGCGATGAAGGGGCCGATGAAAGGGGCCACCATCGCGCATGCCAAGCAGCGTATCTTCGAAGGACGTTATGTCGGTATCTCCGAGCCGGGTATCATCGCGGCCGAGTCGCCCAACCCGATCGTCAACGAGCTGATCATCATGCCGGATATCGAGCGCCGGCTGGAGGCGTTCGTGCGCCTGGGGCACGGTTTCGTCGTCTTCCCGGGGGGCGTGGGGACCGCCGAGGAGATCCTCTACATTCTGGGGATTCTGCTGCAGGAGCGGAACAGCAGTCAGCCGTTTCCGCTGATTTTTACCGGCCCGGCCGGCAGCGAGGCGTATTTCGAGACGGTGGATCGCTTCATTCGTGCCACCTTGGGGGACCGGGCGGCCAGCTGTTACGAGATCATCATCGATGATCCTCATGAGGTGGCAACGCGGATGCGGGACGGACTGGCCGAGGTGACGACGCACCGCAAGGCCACCGGCGAGGCCTATCATTTCAACTGGCAGCTGCATATTCCGCTGGCATTGCAACAAACTTTCGACCCAACCCATGCGGGCATGCGAGGCCTTAATCTGTCACGCCGGCAGCCGGATCATGAGCTGGCGGCCCAGTTGCGCTGTGCCCTGTCCGGCATCGTGGCCGGCAATGTCAAGGAGCCGGGTATTCGTGCGATTGAAGAGCACGGGCCGTTCGAGCTTCACGGCGAGCCGGAGGTGATCGAGGCGCTGGATCAGCTGTTGGAGGCGTTCGTCGAACAACGGCGGATGAAGCTCAATCATGAGGAATATGAGCCCTGCTTCCGCCTGGCGGCGGCCAGCAGGGCTTCATGAGCTAGCGTCCGCGGGTGATTGCGCGCTCGCGGACAAATGCCATCAGGTAGTTGGGCCCGGCGTAGAGAGGGCCTGTACCCGAAAAGCCCGAGCTGCCGGCGGGGCGAACGCTGGCGGAGGTGTCTGACAGTGGGCGGTTGACGAGCAGTCGGCTGGCCTGGAGTTCGTCCGCAACCCGGTTGATCAGGGCATCATCATGGGAGTAGAGACCGCAGGCCTGTCCCGGGCAGTAGCGGTTGATCTCCACCAGTATTCTGGGCAAATCTTCGCGCGTGAAGCGAATCAGGTGCAGCACGGGACCGCTGACCGGAGCTGACAGCTCATCCAGTGTATAGAGACGCAGCAGCGTTGGCGGCACATAGTAGCCGTGATCGTGATGCTCGTTCAGCTCCACTTGGGCGATTACCCGCTGGCGCTGGCGGAAGCGTTCGATATGCTGATAACTGTACTCCATCAGCTCACGCCGGCTCATCGGACCTATGTCGGTATCCAGCTGAACGGGGTTGCCCATCTGCAGTTGTTGCATTCCGCTGGCCAGTTGCTGTTCAACTTCATCGGCGATGGTTGCTTCGATGTAGAGAGTGCCCAGGGTTGTACGTCTTTGCCCGGCATGACTGAAGGCGCTGTGCAGCAGCTCACGCACCTCGTGGGTGCTGAGGCGTCGATCGATGATCTGGGTGCCGGGGATGCTGCTGTGGGATAGCATTGGCACGACCGGTGCGCCCTTGCGGCTACTGAGCAGGGCATTCATCTCGGTAGCGCGTCCTGGCCCCAGGAAGCAGCAGGCACCGGATAGCCGAAAATCCTCCAGCAACCAGCGGGCAACCTGACCCTCCCCGGGCAGCAGGGCGAGTGCGCCCGAAGGAAGGCCGGCTTCGAGCAGGTGCTCGATAGCCAGGGTCAGGCTGGCAGTGCAGCAGGGGTCCGGGTGCAGAAGTACGCTATTGCCGGTGACGAGCAGAGCGGCCAGCTGACCGATGGCGGTGGCCAGGGGTTCGTTGTGGTCGGTCAGGCAGACATACACGCCGCGACCCTGCAGTTCCAGGCGGTTTTCTTCCTGTTGGTGGCCGTGCAGCGTGCGCGGGGCAAGCTTGGCACGCGCCTGGTTGCAGTAGTAATGGCACAGGTTGATCGCTGTGCGCAGGTCGGCCATGGCGTCTCGGATACTCAACCCGGTTTCGTGTACGCAGGTGGCGACCAGGGCATGTTGGGCCTGTTCAAGACGTTCGGCCCAGCGTTGCAGAATGTCGGCGCGGCGGATGGCGCCCTGCCGGTCCCAATGCGGCTGGGCTTCCAGGGCTAGATCGAAAGCGGTACGCACCTGGTCTTCCGTCGCCTGGTGGAGCTGGCCGATTGTATGGTCAACATGCACCGGGCTGAGTCGTTCCACGGTGTCTGACGTTTTCAGGGTTGCACCCTTGATCAGAGGGCTGACATCCAAAGGTTTCTGGCCGTACTGCTCCAGCGCCTGAATGAGCGCCTTATCGGTCAGCGACTGGCCGGCTGGGGCGCTGGTGACGTTGCTGCGGACCGGCAGAAAGAGATCAGCTGGTGCGGGTGGTGCCTGGAAGCTGGCCGGCAAGGCGCGGTGAAACAGCAGGCTGGCGTGCAGACAGCTGTTATTGGCGCTCTGGATAAACTGCAGGCACAGTTCCTGGCTGATGCGGCAGTGTTCTGGATCGGTCAGAACCGGGTAGCAGGCATATCCGGCCTGCTGGGCGAACAGAATTTCGTCTTCGTCTGGCATGCCACTGATCAGCCGGACCGGGATGCCTGTGTGCAGGGTGCGCCCCAGATGTTCCAGCCAGCCCAGGGTCGGCAGTGCGCGTTTGCTGCTGGTGTGGAGGCAGATCCCCAGGTTACCCCAGCCTTCAAGCCCGGGGCGGGCAAGGGTTGCGGCCAGGATTTCCAGTGACAGTTCCAGTGTTTCCTCGCCAGGTATGCATAACACCAGGCAATGATGATGCTCCTGGGCTGTCAGCGCCAGGGCGTGCAAGCGATTGCAGATGCCTTCACGGATGCGGTTGCGCTGCATCGCTTCGTAGCGGGGATGCAGGTCAGCGGGGTTGACCAGCAGCGTCGTTGGATCGGGCTGCTCCAGTTGCTTCAGGTATTGATTGAAGCGCTGGTTGGCGGCTTCGGCTGTCAATGGGCGGGGTTGCAACGGTTCGGTCGGAGCGGTGTCCGCCATTATCCGGTTGGGTTCCTGCAGCGGCGGCAGCAGTTCATGGAGTGTTTGCCAGCTGTCGACCAGTACCTGGTCGGGGATGGCAAAGTACTGAGCAATGCCTCTGCTTAGTTGCTGGCGAGATAACAGACGGTATTCGTCCGAGAACAATATGCTGAGCGGCAACATCCCTTTACTCCGCAAGGTGGCTGAAATCCTGACACCAGTGTAACGTAAAACCGCCGGGTGACGTGAGGCGTGTCAGAAAACTCCTTTGTTTGGTGTGGTTTGCACATGGAGGTGTCAGCTCTAATGGCTTATAGTTGCTAATTTAGGCTTACAGGGTATCCCTTTTGCGACGCAAGCTAGTTCTAACGCTGACGACCCGTCATGGGTCGCGGCAAATCCTTCTGCACCAGTTATTGGCTTACCTGCTTTTGACCTTTGCGTTGCTGTCGGGCCTGAGCTTTTTCGTCTCCAATTGGCTGCTGGTCAAGACACATGACGACCTGACTGATCTGGAACGCGACCATCAGGACCTTAACGAGCAGTATCAGATGCTGCTGGGGACGCAGCAGCTGTATATTTCCGAGCTGGATGAACTGGGCAGCTCGCTGACCGATCTCAGCGCTGAGCGCGCACGGCTGATGGAAGAAAATCAGGAGATCGGCGCAACCCTGAGTACGCTGGAAACCCGGCTGGGTCTGTTGCAGGAGCCCGTCGGCATGAGTCTGGAGCAGCGCCTGGAACTGTCGCGCATGGCGGCCCGTCAGCGGCTATTTCTGCTGCACAGTATTCCCAACGGGGTGCCGATCACGGCGGAAAGAATCAATGACAGCTACGGCATGCGCATGCACCCGGTGCTCAAAACCCGCAAAATGCACAACGGCATGGACTTCAAGGCTGAGCGAGGTACACCGGTGTATGCCACGGCCGATGGCGTCGTCGAGTATGCCGGCTACCGTAAGGGCAGCGGCTTTGGCAACCTGGTGGTTTTACAGCATAATTTCGGCTTCAAAACCTACTATGCCCATCTGCAGAAAGTGCTGGTCAAGAGCGGCACCTTCGTGCACAAGGGGCAGCAGATCGCACTCAGTGGCAACAGCGGGCGTTCCACCGGGGCGCATCTGCACTACGAAGTGCGTTTCATGTACAGGCCCCTGAATCCCGGGCCTTTCTTGCAGTGGGGGCTGGATAATTTCAATGCCCTGTTTACCGAAGTCGAGGAGGTTCCGTGGGAATCCTTAAGCGCAATGTATCCGCTAAACCAGTCCGGAGCGCAGTAACCATCATCGCACAAGGCAACCAGCTGTCGGGCGATATGCGGGTCAATGGCAAGGTGCATGTGGATGGCGTTGTCGAGGGGCGGCTGGAAGCGACGGATGATGTCACTATCGGTCGCAATGGCGTCATGCGTGGCTGTCTCCGAGCGGAGCATGTCAATGTCAGCGGTCTGCTGGAAGGCGATCTGATCTGTGCCTCGCTGCACATTGAAAAGGGCGGCAAGGTGCGGGCCAATGTCTATAGTGACAAGCTGAGTATCGATCCCCAGGGGTGTTTTCTGGGTGAGCGGCGCATGCAGCAGACCACGCCGCGGCTCGAGTATCAGTCGGATATTGCCAGTCAGGAGGTCGTTGAGGGGGATGTGCTGGATCATGCCCTGTTCGATACCTTGCCGGACCGTATTACCCTGAGCCGCCAGGAGGACTAGGCATGTGTGAACTGCTTGGCATGAGCGCCAATGTGCCCACCGATATATGTTTCAGTTTTACCGGCCTGATGCAACGTGGCGGGCGCACGGGGCCGCACCGGGACGGCTGGGGGATCGCTTTTTACGAGGGTAAGGGGTTGCGCAGCTTCCATGATCCCGAGCCCAGCGCCGATTCCCGCATCGCCGGTCTGGTGGCGGACTACTCGATCAAGAGTCGCGTCGTCATTAGCCATATTCGCCAGGCCAACGTGGGCTCGGTGTGCCTGGAAAATACCCACCCCTTCAGTCGCGAACTTTGGGGTTATACCTGGACCTACGCCCATAACGGCCAGCTGGATCCAAAGCTTTTCGACTGGCCGTTGACGTACTACCAGCCCGTGGGTACCACTGACAGTGAGTATGCCTTCTGTTGGCTGCTGGATCAGATTCGCAACCGCTATCCGGCGCGACCGTCCGATTTTGGTGAGCTGCAGCGGTTCATTCACCAGTGCTGTGATCAGTTGCGCGCGCTGGGGGTCTTCAATATGCTGCTCAGCGAATCCACCCACCTGTTCTGTTATTGCACCACCAAGCTGGCCTGGATTACGCGGCGCTCGCCTTTCGGGGAGGCGCGGCTGAAAGATTGCGAAGTCAGTGTCGATTTCGGTGCCGAGACCACGCCCAATGACGTCGTGACGGTGATCGCGACCGAGCCCTTGACCGACAACGAGCGTTGGCAGAAGCTTGACACCGGGGAGATGGTTGTCTTCGTGGATGGCGAGGTTGTGGCTCAACTGAAGGAGTAGGCTCATGCCAGCGCTCGGTGCGGACGTTGCCAGTTTGTCTGATCTGTTGTTTCAGTTGGCGCGGCGTTTCGACGAGCGGCCCGCTTTCGGTCATCTGGGCGCCAGGATCAGCTTTGCCGACCTGGACCGGCTGTCACGCCGCTTTGCGGCCTGGGTGCAGCACGAAACCGAGCTTCGGCCCGGGGATCGTATCGTTTTGCAGTTGCCCAATCTGATGCAGTATCCGGTGGTGCTGTTTGGCGCGCGGCGGGCCGGGCTGGTGGTCGTCAATGCCAATCCGCTGTTTTGTGCCGAAGAAACCGGTCGTCTGTTGCAGGATTCCGGTGCACGTGCGCTGGTGACCTGTGCGCCTGTGCCGGTTGAGCGGTTGCAGGTTCTGGGTGTTTCTCCGGTCGACTATCTGATCACCACCGAACTGGGTGACCTGCATCCCATGCCGCGGCGCTGGCTGCTGAATCTGTACGCTCGCTTTGGCGCGGCCCGTGTTGGTCGGCGTGAACGGGGCCGGGGCATCCCTCAGGGGGTTGAGCGGGTGTCACTGGCCGAGATCATGCAAAAAGGGGCGGGGCGTGTCTGGCAGCCGCCGCAACGGTTGTCTGAGCTGGCGCTGCTGCAGTATACCGGAGGCACCACGGGGCCGGCCAAGGGGGCGATGCTGAGCGAAAAAGCGCTGCTGAGCAACCTGGTGCAGCTCGACAGCCTGCTGCAGCAGTTTACCGCGTCTGGGCAGGAGCGTGTGCTGCAACCCTTGCCGCTCTACCATATCTACTCGTTCACCCTGACCCTGCTGATGCTCAGCATTGGCAGCTATATTGAACTCATCCCTGATCCGCGCCGTACCCGGTCGCTGGTGCGCTGCTGGGATCAACTGGATCCGACCATCCTCGCGGGTATCAATCCCCTGTTTATCCATCTCTGTCAGCAGCCCGAATTCCAGCGCCTGGATTTCTCATCGTTGAAACTGACCATCTCCGGCGGCATGGCGCTGACCCGCTCGGTGGCCGCTCGCTGGCAGGAAGTGACCGGTAGCCAGATTTGCGAGGGTTACGGCTTGACCGAGTGTTCGCCGGTGGTCAGCGTCAACCGTCCGGATGACATCCGCACGGGAACAGTGGGCAAGCCGCTTGAAGACACTGAGGTGCGCATACGGGATGCGTCGGGGAAAGCCATGCCGCCGGGGGAAAGCGGGGAGATCTGGGTGCGCGGGCCGCAGCTGATGTCCAGCTACTGGCATCAGCGGGAAGAAACGCAGGGTGCGATTCAGGATGGCTGGCTGGATACCGGTGATATAGGTTTGCTCGATGCCGAGGGATACCTGAAGATCATCGATCGGCGCAAGGAAGTGATCAACGTCTCAGGGTTCAAGGTCTATCCCAGCGAGCTGGAGGATATCATCGCCTGTCACCCCGACATTCTCGAGTGTGCGGTGGTCGGGTTGCCGGACAGCGGCGGCGGTGAGCAGATCAAGCTCTATGTGGTGCCCGCCAACCAGCAGCTATCCATCCGTCAGGTGCGCGACTACTGCCGCGAGCGCCTGACCGCCTACAAGGTGCCGCGTTCAGTCGAATTTTGCCAGTGGCTGCCGCGCACGCCGATCGGCAAGGTGTCGCGCCGGGCGTTGCGCGAGAGGGCGCTGCAGGGGCGTCGGCGGCATTAGTAATTGCGCGGAGCTTGATGGATAATGTGCGGTCGTTTCATGTACCCGCAACCATTCACTCGCACAAGGTCGCAGCAGTTTGTCCATCTCCATCAAGACACTCCAACAGCAGCTGGTTCAATGTCGTATCGCCGATCGCTTTTCGCTCCGCCGCGAGCTGGATCGACAGCAGCGTCAGTCGCCGCCCGATAGCGATCGGCTGGTTCGATTGGCAGAGCGTATCGAAGCTTCGAAGGCACAGGTAGAGCGGCTGCAGGGCTTGCCCTCGGTGCCTGAATACCCGGATCTGCCAGTCTCCGAGCGGCGTGAAGAGCTGCTCAAGGCGATTTCCGAGCATCAGGTCGTGGTCATCGCTGGCGAAACGGGCTCGGGCAAGACCACCCAGATCCCCAAGCTCTGTATCGAGCTGGGGCTGGGCTGTGTGGGCATGATCGGGCATACCCAGCCAAGAAGGCTGGCCGCCAGAACCGTGGCGTCACGTATCGCCGAAGAGCTGAAAACGCCGCTGGGCGAGCGGGTGGGGTATCAGGTACGTTTTCACGATCAGGTGTCCGAGACGACCCAAATCAAGCTGATGACCGACGGCATATTGCTGGCGGAAACCCAGCATGACCGCTTCCTCGAAAAGTACGAAGTACTGATCATCGACGAGGCGCACGAGCGCAGCCTCAATATCGATTTCCTGCTGGGCTACATCAAGCGCATCCTGCCGCGCCGTCCTGACCTCAAGGTGATCATCACCTCGGCGACCATCGATCTGGAACGTTTCTCACAGCACTTTGATAATGCGCCGGTCATTGAAGTGTCCGGGCGCACCTATCCGGTCGAAACCCTGTATCGCCCGCTGCACGAGATGGAAGGCGAAGATGAAAAGGCGGTCGACCTGCAGCAGGGTATCCTCGCGGCCGTGGATGAGCTGGTCGCGATCGATCGGGATAAACGCAGTGGCGGTCCGGGCGATATTCTGGTGTTCCTGCCCGGTGAGCGTGAGATTCGCGAAACCGCCGAGACCTTGCGCAGGGCGCAGCTGCGCGACACCGAAGTGATCCCGCTCTATGCCCGGCTGTCGCTGGCGGAACAGAATCGGGTGTTTCATGAGAATCGCAAGGCGGGGCGGCGTATCGTACTCTCCACCAACGTGGCGGAAACCTCGTTGACCGTGCCGGGTATCCGTTATGTGATCGATCCGGGTCTGGCGCGCATCTCCCGCTACAGCTACCGCTCCAAGGTGCAGCGCCTGCCGATCGAGGCGGTGTCCCAGGCCAGCGCCAACCAGCGTGCGGGGCGTTGCGGTCGTGTGGCGCCCGGTGTCTGTATTCGTTTGTACTCCGAAGAGGATTTCCTGGCGCGTCCGGAATTTACCGATGCCGAAATTCGCCGCACCAACCTGGCGGCGGTCATTCTGCAGATGTTGCAGCTGAAACTGGGTGATATCCGCGAGTTTCCCTTTGTTGACCCGCCCGATACACGGCTGATCAATGACGGCTACAAGCTACTGGAGGAGCTGGGGGCGGTCGATACTCGACGAGGGATTACCCAAGTTGGGCGTCAGCTGGCGCGTCTGCCGGTAGATCCGCGTATCGCGCGTATGGTGATTGAAGCGGCAAAACAGGGCGCGCTGCGCGAAGTGCTGGTGATCGCCAGTGCGCTCAGTGTGCAGGACCCGCGCGAGCGGCCTCATGACAAGCGGCAGGCGGCGGATCAGAAGCACAAGGAGTATGCCGACGAGGAATCCGATTTCATGACTCTGCTGAATCTCTGGCAGCTATGGCATGAGCAGCGTGAAGCAATGAGTCAGAGCCAACTGCGCCGCTGGTGTCAGAAGCAGTTTCTGTCGTTCATGCGCCTGCGTGAGTGGCGTGATGTGCATCGTCAGTTGCTGCTTAGCGTCAAGGATCTGGGGCTGAAGGAAAACACGGAACCGGCCGAGTATCCGGTGATTCACAAATCCCTGCTGGCCGGGTTGCTCAGTCATATCGGCTTTAAGCAGGAGAAAGGCGAGTATCTGGGCGCGCGTAACCGTCGCTTCAAGATCTTCCCGGCCTCCGGTGTGTTCAAGAAGGCCCCCAAATGGGTGATGGCGGCGGAGCTGCTCGAAACCAGTCAGTTGTTCGCCCATCAGGTGGCGCGGATCGAGCCGGAATGGATTGAGCCGTTGGCGAAGCATCTGGTCAAGCGCAGCTGGATGGAGCCGCACTGGGAGAAGAAACGTGCCCAGGTCGTCGCCAGCGAGCAGGTCAGCCTGTTTGGCGTGATCATCGTGCCACGTCGTCGAGTCAATTACGGCAGTATCGACCCGGTCGTGTCCCACGAAATCTTTATTCGCAGTGCCCTGGTTGAAGGTGAGTACCAGACCAAGGCCCCTTTCTTTGCCCATAACCGTGCCCTGCTGGAGGGGGTGGCGGCGTTGGAGGACAAGTCGCGCCGTCGCGACCTGCTGGTCGATGAAGATCAGCTGTATCAGTTCTATGCTGAACGTCTTGATGCGCTGAAAGGCGATCATGTGGTCAACGGCAAGGGGTTCGAGCACTGGCGCAAGCAGGTCGAGCAGGCTGATCCCGAGGCGCTGTTCATGCGCGAAACGGATATCCTGCAGCGCGACACCGAGCATGTAACCGGCGTGCGCTATCCTGATGCTCTGCCGCTGGATGGTATCGAGCTGCCGCTCAGTTACCATTTCGAGCCTGGGGCCGAGGATGATGGCGTTTCGCTGGAGCTGCCGCTGGCATTGCTGCGCGTGGCCCCGCTGCAGCGGCTGGAATGGCTGGTGCCGGGGATGCTGGAAGAGAAAGTCGTCGCCATCCTGAAAGGGTTGCCCAAGCAGCTGCGTAAACACTTCGTCCCGGTGCCCAACTATGCCGAGGCCTTTTGTAACGCCGTGGTGTTTGCCGAAGGGGATCTGTATGAAGCCTTGTCGTTGCAATTGCTGCGCATGACCGGTACTCGCGTACAGCCGGAGGTGTTGCGCGAAGTCGCGCTGGAAAATCACCTGAACTTCAATCTGCGTCTGCGTGATGATCGCAATAAGGTGATCGGCGCGGGACGTGACTGGGATCTGCTCAACAAGCGCTTTGGTGAGCGCGCGGAGGCCGCGTTGCAATCGGGTCCGTCTGAGCAGTGGGGGCAGTCGGGGTTGATCAGCTGGAGCTTCGGTGAGCTGCCTGAATCCGTGCATCTGCGTCAGGCAGGGGGGATAGAGGTCGAGGCCTGGCCGGCACTGATCGATCGCAAGGATAGCGTTGAACTTAAAGTACTGCCTTCGGTTGACCTGGCCCGTCATGAAACCCTGAGAGGTGTGGCGCGTTTATTGCTGATGTCACTGCCTGCGCAACAGGTTAAATATTTGCGCCGCGATATTCCCAGGTTGAACGAAAGTCTGATACTGACGGGCAAGCTGTTCGACCGTAAAACACTGGAAGATGATGCACTGGTCTTGGCGGCACAGCGGGCTGCGGGGTTGGCTCCTGAAAACCTGCCGCGAAGTCCGTCGGCATTTGATCAATTGCGTGAGCGGATGCGTGCCGGTATTGCGGATGAGCTGGAAAAGCTGGGAGGCTTTATTCATGTCTGCCATCAGTCTGTTCATCGTATCAATAAGCAGCTCAATGGACGTATTAATCTGCAGGCGGTACCTGTGCTTAACGATATCAAACAACAGTTGGCCGAATTGATGCAAAGACATTATTTGATCGAGGTTGAGGCGGAGTGGTTACCGGAATATCCGCGCTATCTGAAAGCGATTGAGCTGCGGCTGGAAAAGTACCAGCGCGATCTGCGTCAGCAGTCGCTTCGGTCGGATCAGCTGGCCGGGTTGTGGCAGCAGTATTTGAAAAAACAGCAGGAATATAAAGCGCGGAATGAGCGTCCCGAGACGCTGGTTCGTTTTCGCTGGCTATTGGAAGAGTACCGGGTGTCGCTGTTCGCGCAGCAGCTGGGGACTCGGGAAAGTGTATCGGAAAAGCGTCTCAAGCATGCATTACAAATACTCTGAAGTGCCAGAAAGCGACAGTTTGTCTTTTGCGTGTTGATAAGTGTCAAATAATTGCCACGGCCATTGTGGATACGGGGCGTTGAGCTTGCGCCACTGGCGGGGCTGTGGTGTAATGCGGCCAATTTAGGTAGTTGCTCAGCTGCAGCGAGCCCCATCCCTTACTAAGGAAAGCCTCGCTATGGAAAGCAATTGCCAGGCAACATCGCAGGCCAAATGACACAAAATGGAAAATCTTTTTGTGTTCATTGGTTTGCAATAATCTGGATTTATAGTATTTTTCTGGGAGCACCTCGCGTGCTCAAGAAAAACTAGAATTCACTACTAGTATGTTGAATGAAGGGGAAATGTTGATGAAAAAGTCACTGATCGCTCTGGCTGTTGCTGGCGCCATGACTGCTCCGATCGTCGCTCAGGCTGACGCTACTCTGTACGGTTCTTTCCGTATGGGCCTGATCGGCGCTGACGGTGCTGACATGGATCTGCGTGACGAGTCTACTCGCATCGGTATCAAAGGCGATGTGGATCTGGGTCTGGAAAACACCAAAGGTCTGTTCCACTGGGAAGCCAATGTCCAGACTACTGACAACACCAGTGGTGATATGTTCAAGGCGCGTCTGGCTTACATGGGTGCCACCGGTGACTGGGGTACTGCTCTGGTAGGTCGTCAGTACCACCCGTACTACACCATGGTTAACAGCCATACCAATATCTTCAACGGTGCTGACAAAGACTTCGGTGAAGCTCTGGCGCTGGGTAACGTAAACCATAAGCGTGTTGACAATACTTTGGCTTACGCTTCTCCGGTAATGAGCGGTTTCCAGGTAGTTGCTGGCGCGGTAATTGCTAGCAACGGCAGCGACAACGATGGTTCCTTCGACGATGATGTCGACGGTTACAACATCGGTGCCCAGTACACTGGCGTGGAAGGTCTGCGTCTGTCTGCTTCCTACGGTGACGTTGATGCTGGCGATGCTTACGAGTCTGACATCTGGGGTCTGGGTGCTACCTACTCTATCGATGCCCTGACTGTTGCTGCCAAGTATGAAGAGCGTGAAGACTCATATGGCGCTGATGATGTTGAATGGACTGTTTGGGAGCTGGCTACTCAGTACCAGATCGGCGCTACTGCTCTGAAAGCTCGCTACGGTAACATCGATGCTGACGCTGGTGTTCTGGGTTCTGAAGACGGTGATCAGTGGGGCGTGGAAGTTGAGCACAAGCTCGGTAAGAAAGGCCGTGTTTGGGTTGGTTACACTGACTTCGACGAAGAAGCCGCTGCCTTGGCTGCCCTGCAGCAGAACAGCGAAGCTGACGCACCGATCAGCGAAGATATGTGGATGATCGGCTACCGCCTGGACTTCTAATATCGCTTGATATTGGACTCTGTCTACGAAAAGGCTCCTTCGGGAGCCTTTTTGCGTTTTCAGGCAGATCAATAATTGGTTCAAATCTGATGACGGGATGCTTTCTTCCCCGCGCAAGCCTCGTTAGAATGGTCGCATTGTGTGACTCGGCTTATTAAGGATAAGGTATGCTGGCTTCTTCACTGCGTTCTGGTGTTCTCGCGACAGCTATGGGTATGGCATTGATGGCCAGCCCGGTTATGGCAGAAACCGAGCAGGACCCCTGGGAAGGGTTTAACCGTTCCATCTTCAGCTTTAATGAAACCGTCGATCGCTATGCGGTAAAGCCCCTGGCGCAGGGCTATCGCTATGTCACCCCGGATATCGCCGAGAAGGGCGTCAGCAACTTCTTCGATAACCTGAGCGATGTTGGCAACCTGTTCAATAACCTGCTGCAGTTCAAGTTTGAAGCAGCGGGGAAAACCTTTGCTCGACTGACTTTCAACTCCACCTTCGGGCTTGCGGGCCTGGTGGATGTGGCCACTCCAATGGGTATTGAAGAACATGCCGAAGACTTCGGTCAGACCCTGGGTTACTGGGGTGTGGATTCTGGCCCTTATCTGGTGCTGCCGTTCTGGGGGCCGAGCACGGTGCGTGATGGCGTCGCGTTGCCGGTTGACTGGACCGCAGATCCGGTGAACTATATCGATCATGTTCCCACTCGTAACAGCCTGTACGGTCTGTACCTGCTGGATGCGCGCAGCCGCCTGCTTAAGGCGGAGCAGATCATCAGTGGCGACAAGTACAGCTTCGTGCGTGATGCCTATCTGCAGCGCCGCGCCTATCAGATCAATGATGGTGCTGTCGAAGTGCAGTATGACAGCGACTTCTAATCGGGTTGCATCGTCGATGGCATGGGGATACTGTTGAACTTTCCGCAACAGTATCACATGAGTGGCTGATCAATGGATCCTAATACGCAAAGGGTGCTGTTGCTTTCGGCCTGCACCCATACGATAGATCGAATCTTCGAGCTGTGCGAACAGTGCGATCATCAGCAGCTTCGGCTGGTTGTGTGTTCGGATGCTGAAGAGGTTGATCGCCAGCTTGAGCACTTCGATATCTCTCTGGTGATCTTCGATCTGGCCACGATCGGCAGCAGTGTGTTGATGGATAGGCTGGCGCAGCGTGTCAGTCCCAAGCCGCTGCTGGCGCTGATCCGCGAGGGTACTGCCGAACAATTGGTGGCGGCCCTGCGCAGTGGTGCCGATGATGTGTATGTCGCCGGTGAACTGGACCTTCACCCCGAGTTGTTCATTCAGTCCGTCGAACGCCAGTTGCGCCGGGCGCACTACATCGAGGAAGTGCATAGCCTCAGGGATAGTCTGGAGCGCAGTCTTGATGAGCTGCGCGAAGACCAGCATGCCGCTCAGCAGGTGCAGCAGAACCTGCTACCGCCGGCGCACCAGCATATCAACGGCATCGACTTCGATTACTGCCTCAAGCCCTCGTTGCTGCTGAGCGGTGATTTTGTTGACGCCCTGGCCATTAACGATGAGTTGAGCCTGTTCTATCTGGCGGATGTGTCGGGACATGGCACTTCTTCGGCGCTGGTGACTGTGCTACTGAAGAACATGACGCACCGCTTGTTGCGCAATTATCGCCGCAGCTCCAGTTTCGACATCCTTTCCCCTTCGGATACCCTGCATCGCATCAATAAAGAGCTGTTGCTGACCTCTTTGGGCAAGCATCTGACCATGTTTGTGGGGCTTGTTGATCATCGTTCGAATAGGCTCAGATATGCGGTGGGTGGGCATCATCCAATGCCGGTGCTACAGCAAACCGGCGAGGTGCGCTATCTTGAAGGCAGGGGGATGCCGCTCGGTCTGTTCGAAAGTCCCGTGTTCGATGAGCGCGAGCTGTCACTGGCAGAGAGCTTTACCCTTACTCTGTTTTCCGATGGCATTCTGGAGGTTTTGACCGGCGATTCGTTGGCGGCCAAAGAGCAGGAATTACTGCAGCTTTGCCGAGACAATATGGGGTCGCCAGCGGCGTTTTTGCAGAGTATGATGCCTGCCGAGCGGGTACATCCCGATGATGTTGCGATCATGACTGTACGCAGAGAGTCTTAGAGAGTCTTTATGAGCGATGGCGCGATTTATTACGCGTGCTGTGACGGGCACTATGTCCTGAAGTTTGTCGGTGATGTGCGTCTTACCCTGTGTTCGACGATCGAGCGCCATCTGGAAGCCGTGCTTCAGCGTGAGGATGTGACCGATACGCTGGTTGATCTGACGGAAACCGAGAATATCGACAGCACCTCATTGGGTCTCATCGCCAAGTTGGCGATCAAGGCGACCGGCAAGGGTATGCCGCAGCCGACACTGGTGTCGACCCATGAGGATATTACCCGGATCCTGCTGAGCATGGGGTTCGATCGGGTCTTTTTACTCCTGCAGGAGCTGCCCGCCAGCCGCTGTGACCTGAAACAGGTTCCCTTTGTGCAGGAGTCCGAAGATGAGGTGCGTGAGCGCATTCTGGACGCGCACCGCGTCTTGATTGGCCTGAACGATGATAATCGTGATGCGTTCAAGGATCTGGTCGCCACCCTGGAAAGCTGCCGCTGAGCAGCGCCAGGGTGGCGGGCTGATCAGGCCCGAGACAACAGCTGTTCCAGCTTGATCTGATCAGCCGCAAAATTGCGGATCCCTTCGGCCAGTTTTTCCTGCGCCATCACATCTTCATTCATTGCCCAACGGAAAGCACTTTCGTTCAGTGAGATCTTGCGATCCTCGCTGCTCAGCCCGGTTGTGAGTCGTTGGGCAAGCGGTTGCTGATCGTCGGCCAGTGTCTGCATCAAGGCGGGGCTGATGGTCAGGCGGTCACAGCCGGCCAGGGCCTGGATTTCACCGGTATTGCGGAAACTGGCGCCCATCACGACCGTGTCGTAACCGTGTGCCTTGTAGTAGCGGTAGATGCGGCTGACCGATTGCACACCGGGATCCTTGTCGAAGCTGAAGTCGGCATCAGGCTGGCGCTGCTTGTGCCAGTCGAGAATACGGCCGACGAAAGGCGAGATCAGATAGATGCCGGCATCGGCGCAGGCCTGGGCCTGGGCAAAGCTGAACAGCAGGGTCAGGTTGCAGTTGATGCCTTCACGTTCCAGCTGTCGGCCCGCTTCAATGCCTTCCCAGGTGGAGGCGATCTTGATCAAGACCCGCTCTCGACCGATCCCCAGTGCTTCGTACTGCTCGATCAGCTGGTATGCCTTGTTGACAGTTGCCTGGGTATCGAACGACAGGCGAGCATCGACCTCGGTGGAGATACGACCGGGAATCAGCTGGGTGATCTCGCGACCGATCAGCACGCCAAAGCGGTCGGTCATCTGCGCCAGCCGGTTCGACGGCGTACTGCTGTTCTGCTCGGCCCAGTCACGAGACTCCTGCAACAGGTCGGCATATTTGGGGTCCTGTGCCGCTTTCAACAGCAGCGAGGGGTTGGTGGTGGCGTCGACGGGTTGAAACTGGCGAATGGCGTCGATGTCGCCGGTGTCGGCAACCACGGTGGTCATCTGTTTGAGTTGTTGTAGCTGGTCCATCGGTCGGTGTCCTGTACCCATTTTCTGAAAATAATGGTCAATTCTGACGTTCGGCAACGCACTCCAAAGCTGCCTTGAAGGTGTCGACTGCGGCGCCGCGCTTGTGCCCGTTCTCGCTGAGGTAGCGTCGGAACTGCTTGCCGCCTCGCTGGCCATGAAAGAGTCCCAGCAGATGCTTGGTTACGGCATAGAGGGGGGCGCCTTCGGCGAGTCGCTGCTCGAGATAGGGGATGAAAGCCAAGGCGGTTTCCATGCGGCCGGGAATATCATGGTCGTCGCCAAAATAGCGTGCATCTGCCTGGCTCAACAGGGGCCAGGGGTTCTGATAGGCTTCGCGACCTATCATCACACCATCAACATGTTGCAGATGTGTGTCACACTCCTCCAGTGTTTTGATCCCGCCATTGATGATCACCTCCAGTTCGGGGTAAAGCGCCTTGATGCGGTAGACGTGGTCGTAGATCAACGGAGGAATATCGCGATTCTCCTTTGGGCTCAGGCCGTCGAGAATTGCCTTGCGTGCGTGAATGGTGAAGCTGCGGCAGCCGCTTTCCTTTACGGTATCGACGAACTGGTGCAGATGCTCGAAGCTGTCGAGGTCGTCGATGCCCAGTCGGTGCTTGACGGTAATCGGGATACGGACTGCCGCTTGCATCTCCGCCAGGCATTCGGCCACCAGTTTTGGGTGGGCCATCAGGCAGGCGCCGATCATGTTGTTCTGCACCCGATCACTGGGGCAGCCGACGTTCAGGTTGACCTCGTCATAGCCCCACTCCTGTGCCATCTGTGCGCACTGTGCCAGTGCTTTGGGGTCACTGCCGCCCAGCTGCAGGGCAACGGGATGCTCGCTGTCGTGATAGCGCAGGTGTCGCGCCGCATCCCCATGAATCAGCGCACCGGTGGTCACCATCTCCGTATACAGCAGGGTATGGCGTGACATAAGGCGATGAAATACCCGGCAGTCACTTGTGGTCCAATCCATCATCGGCGCGACGCTGAAGCGGCGGTTGACAGGGTCGGTTAGGGGTTCGTGGCCCGTATTGGAGTGTTCAAGGGTGTCAGAGGGCTGGTGTACGCTCATCAATTGCCTGTTCTTGCATCTTTTGGTTTTGGCCCGGTGCTGCTATTAGCGGTCGGTGGGCGCCTGTTTATCGATATGATCATACCACGGCGACAAAAGCGGAGTGAAAACCTGATCAGAGCGGGGGCTTGGCACACTAAACTCGTTGGCCGGGTTTGATTCAGGGCGTCGTTCCCGAGGGCTGTCCGTACGTTGGTTGATAATGGCAACGAAGGTGCGCTGATCGCTATCCGGGTGTCAGGAATTGGGGCTACAATGGTGGCGATTTATACGGTCTGTCTGCGCCTGGCGGCGAGTGGGCGTAAAACTCAAATCAAGCTACAGGGAAGGTTGTGCAAATGAAAAAGTCGATATTTGCCGGGTGTCTGCAGGCGGCTGTGCTGGTATGTGCTTCCCTTGCCATGTCTGGTTGCGGTGAAACGGACACGGCGAAGATCACCAGTCTGACTCAACTGGAAACGCCGACGTTCGGAGTACCGACAGGCACCGTGGCCGATCAGTTGGTGCTCTCTCGTTTTCCGGATGCCCGTTTCCAGTACTTCAACAGTGTGCTGGACAGTGCCCTGGCGGTTAAAACCGGCAAGGTTGATATGGCCGCTTATGATGAACCCATTCTCAGGAATATCGCTGCCAAGAACCCGGGGCTGACCGTGCTGCCGGAGATGATCACCGAGGACCATTACGGCTTTGCCGTGCGGCCCGAGGATACGGAATTGAAACTGGCGATTGACGCCGTGGTCACTGACATGAAGTCCAGCGGCGACTATGAGCGCATGATGGACCGCTGGCTGCCGGATCAGGGTGCGCCTGCTGCCATGCCGGCGCTGGACACCGGTGACCAGGGGGTGCTTCGTTTCGGCACATCCGCGGTTACCGAGCCGTTCTCCTTCATTGATGGCAGTCAAGAGGTGGTTGGCGTTGATATCGAGCTGGCGACCCGGGTGGCCAAACGCCTCAACAAGCGGCTTGAAGTGGTCAACATGGACTTTGGCGCGATGATCCCGGCGCTGTCGGCCGGCAAGGTCGACATGATCGGTGCCTGTATCACAATTACGGAAGAGCGGGCGAAAAAGGTTCTGTTCTCGGAGCCTTACTATACCGGCGGTATCGCTGCCCTGGTGCGGGAATAGTACAGCCGCGACGGGCAGGGAAGACGCATGCACATGCTGCTGAACAGCCGCCTGCCGGCTGAGCTGTCCACCATCGTCCCGTTGGCTGAACAGGTTGGGGTGGCCTTGTCGACCTTCCCTGAGGCGGCCTTTGCCATCAACCTTTGTCTGGAAGAGCTGGTGACGAATACCGTCAAGCATGGCCTGAAAAATGCGCCCGGGCATGAGGTGCAGATCAGGATTCAGTTGCTGGCTGGTATGCTTGACGTTCAGTATCAGGACGATGCGCCGGCGTTCAACCCCTTCGAGCAGGCGGCCAGGCCGGATACCGGTTTGGGTGTTGAACAGCGCCCGATTGGTGGCCTGGGTGTGCATTTGATTCGACAGCTGGTGGATGTGGCTGAGTGGACAGCCGGAGAGGAGGGGGGCGGCAATCTTATCCGGTTGCAGACACGCGTATCGGCTGCCGGATAGTTGTCGGCAGACGGCTGCTTGCAGAGCCGTCTGCCCAGTGTTTACTCGGTGCTTTCGCTGATCTTGAACAGGCTGCTGAAGCCCGACATCTCAAATACCGAGGCGACATTTCCGGTCACGCCGCTCAATTGAGCTTCACCGCCCTGTGCCTGCAGCAGTTTTGCCGTCATCAGAAGGACGCGCAGGCCGGCGCTGCTGATGTAGTCCAGTTGAGCGAAATCGATTACCAGGTGGCGTGCTCCGTCACTGATGAGCGTGCGTATCTGTTGCCCAAGCTCCGGGGCCGTGACCGCATCCAGGCGTCCACTCAGTTGGAGGGTGGCGGCATCGCCTTCGGTCCTGCAGGTTACATCCATTGTGTCTATCCTTTGTCTGCTGAAGAGTGTCTGCGGAAGAGTGATCAGGCCTGTTGCAGCGTCAGCCGAAGCTGGTGCCGCAAAGGGTCATCGGTATTATGCTCAATTTGACTGGTCAGGTTGCGAATCAGCATCAGACCGAGGTCGTCTTCTAGCCCTTCGCCCTCGATGGGGCTGGACGCCAGAGGCGGTGTTTCGATGACGGCCTGGAGGCTGCCCGTTTTTTCTGAATAGGCAACGGTCAGCTCCAGAGGCATGGTGGCTGGTGTGGGCGTGTAGAGCTGTAGCAGCTCTTCAACTAGCAGCTGCAGCTTGTCGCGGGCCGGTCGTGCAATGATCTGTCGGTCACAGAATGCCTCGATTTCGGCGTTGATGCCGTAGAGGTCGTAATCGGCACTGGTGACCTCGAAACGGCAGCTGCGGATGCGGTTGATAAAGGCGCGGGTTTTGTCGCGCTGGGGGTTATTGAAAATCTGCTCGGGCGACCCCTCCTCATAGATGATCCCCTCGTCCATGAAAAATACCCGGTTGGAAACATCGCGGGCAAAGTCCAGCTCATGGGTCACGATCAGCAGGGTAATGCCCTCGCGCACCAGACGTCGGATGACCGCCAGCACTTCACTGATCATGGTGGGGTCGAGGGCCGATGTGGGTTCGTCGAACAGAATGATTTCGGGTTCCATCGCCAGGCAGCGGGCAATAGCGACGCGCTGTTTCTGTCCGCCGGACAGCTCGTCGGGGAAATAGTCGGCTTTTTCCGCCAGTCCGACCAGCCGCAACAGCTCCATCGCCTTGTTTTCGGCTTCCTTGCGGCTCAGGTCTCGCAGTTTGACAGGCCCCAGTGTCAGGTTGTCCAGAACGTTCAGGTGCGCAAAGAGGTTGAAGGACTGGAACACCATATTCATCTTCTGACGAATAAGGGCAATATCCGTCTGCGGGTCCAAAATATCATCTTCACCGATGAACACCCGGCCGCTGGTGGGCGTCTCCAGCAGATTGAGACAGCGCAGCAGGGTGCTTTTACCGGTGCCGGACGGGCCGATAATCGACACCACGTCACCCTTCTTGATTTCGGCGTTGATGTTGCGTAATACCTGGGTTTCCCCGTAGTGCTTGGCCAATTGCTCGATTTTGATCATGACGGGCGACCTCCCTTGCGCTGGCGCTGGTATTGCGGATCGGTGATGCGTTCCAGATAGTTCAGCGACAAAAGCAGCAGCCACGAGATCAGGAAATAGAGGACCGCGACCATGACCAGGGGGAAAAAGGCGTCAAAGGTGCGGCTGCGGATAATGTCGCTGGCCTTGGTCAGGTCCTGAACGGCGATATAACCGACGATGGACGTCATCTTGACCAACGAAAGAAACTCGCCCTTGTAGACCGGCAGAATACGGTGAATGGTTTGCGGCAGCACCACATGGATGAAGGTTTGCACGCGTGTGAAGCCCATGGCGATACCGGCTTCGGTTTGGCCCCGATCCACCGCATTGATACCGGTGCGGAACATCTCTGAGCTGTAGGCACCGAAGTTCATGCCAAAGGCGATGATGGCCACAATGATCGGGCTGATGTTCACCGATGCAAAGACAACATAGAAGATCATCATCAGCAGAATCAGCACCGGCGTGCCGCGCATGATGCCGATGTAGATCGCCGCAGGCGTGCGCAGCAGGCGGCTGGAGGACATGCGCATATAGCAGATCAGGGCGCCGAGCAGTGTGCCGAAGAGCGTGGAGAACACGGATATGATCACAGTCACCTTGAGTCCTTCCCAGATCAGCAGATAGCGCCGCTCTTCGAGGATATTGCTTTGAAAGCTGTCGATGACGCCCGGCAGGTAGGGGACGGTCGTTGTCCAGTGCAGTTCAGGTTGGGCGGGTACTGAGGTGGCGCTGGCGGGCGCCGGTTTACGTACAAGTACGGAAATATCGTTGCTGACATAGGGCTGTGAAAACAGTACCAGTCGTTTGCGTTCCGCCGTGACATTGAAATTGGATAGGGCCAGGTCGATCTTGCCCGATTCCAGCGCCGGAATCAGTGCCTCGAAATTCATGTCCATGATTCTCAGCGGTCTGCCAAGTCGTGCGGCGACCATCTGGCCCAGTTCTATGTCGAGTCCGGTCAAGTGGCCGTTGGCATGAAAGGAGAACGGCTGGAGGGTGGCGGAGGTGCCCAGTACCAGCGGCTCGGCGGTGGATGGGTGATCACCGTGTCCCGGAAGGGCGGGGGGCGTGGCGTATTCGCTATCGATCCATTTGTGGCGCAGCCCGGCAAGCACGCCTTCGGTTCGCAGGTCGCTCAGGATGCGATTGACCTCGGTCATCAGGGCCTGGTTGTCCAGGCGGGTGACCGCCGCGATATCCAGTCGGGCAATGGGCTGATCCAGAATGAGCAGGTCCGGATTGTTGTGCTGCAGGTTGAGCAGCACGCTTTTGTCATACACAAAGCCATCGATTTTGTGTGCTTTGATCGCCATGGCGGCATCGGTCGCCAGCGTCATCTGCTGAATCTGCGCATCCGGGAAAAAGGCTCGGGCGGCGTGGTCGCCCGCCGACCCGGTCAGTACCCCGATGCGAGCACGGGTGAGATCATCCAGTGAGTGGGCTTCCTGGGCGCTGGTGGTCGCCGGCATCAGCAAGGGGACGGCGAATGCCAGGGCCGCCAGGTAAAGGTGCAAAAAGTATCTCATCGGCTACTGAGGTCCTTGTCATTGGGTTCCGAGTCGTGGGTCGGGGCTGTATCGGGTGTGCCGGGAAGTAACCTGAGCGCCAGCATGGTGATGTCGTCCGAGCGGTCGATGCCTTGGGCGTGCTCTGCCAGCTCGCAGCCAACCTGTTCGATCAGCGATCGGGCGTCATTATCCGGCGTTTGTTGCAGGCAGGTCAGCAGACGCTGTTCGCCGTAGAGGGTGCCCGTGACGCTGCGTGCTTCAGTGACGCCATCGGTATACAGGAACAGTACTTCATTGCGGTTGAGCTGAATGGAGGAGGAGCGATAGGTTATCTGCTCCATGGGGCCCAGCATCAGCGCCGGCGGAACCGCCAGGAAGCGAGGCCCCTGTTCGTCAATCAGCACGGGCGGGTTGTGTCCGGCGCTGGCGTACTTCAACTCGCCGCTATCCAGGTCCAGCAGGCCGCAGAAGACGGTGGCAAACATGCAGTTTTCATTGTCGGCCGCGAGAATGCCGTTGACGCTGGTCAGTATCTCGCCGGGATCCTGCAGTCGCTGACCTTCGGACTTGAGCAGCGTCTTGCACACCATCATGTAGAGCGCCGCAGGGACGCCCTTGTCCGAGACGTCGGCAATCAGGAAGCAGAGACGCGTGCTGTCGATGAAAAAGAAGTCGTAGAAATCGCCGCCAACCTCCTTGGCCGGCACCATCGAGGCGTGGAGGTTAAGCTCGGTGCGCTCCGGGAAGGCTGGGAAAATGCGTGGTAACAGCCCTGATTGAATGCGGCTGGCGACGTGCAGTTCGCTTTGAATACGCTCTTTGGCGGCGGTGGTTTCGGTGAGGTCACGAATATAGGTTTTGAGCGAAGCGACCATGCGTCTGAAATCATCGGTGAGTACGCCGACTTCGTCCTGGCTGCGAATGTTTGGCAAGGGCGTGTCGAACTCTCCCCGGGCGATGGCGCTGCTGGCCGTGGCCAGCTGTCGCAAGGGGCGCAGCAGTGCGCTGGTTATGGCGATGATGGCGGCGGCCAGCAGCAGGCTGCCGGTTGCCCCCAGCAGCGCCATGTTGCGACTCAGCGTATTGACGTTGGCCGCCAGTTCGTCAGCGGGGAACACAACGGCCAGGGTCCAGCCTGTCGACGGGATACTGGCATGGTAAATCCAGCTTTGCTCGCCCCTGAAGTTCAGGTAGCGAAAAAATCCAGATGGCTGGTTCAGCATTTGTCGGCCCTGAACTCGGAGTTCCGGCATCCCGCGCGCGCTGGCAAAACTGAAAAATGATTCATTCATGACCAGGTTCGCATCAGGGTGAGCCAGGAAGGTGCCGTTGCGCGACACGAGCATCGCATAGCCGGTTTCGAGCACACGCACGCTGTCGACCAGATCGGTCAGTGCCTGCAGGGATACGTCGGCGGTTGTAATGCCCTTGACCTGCTCGTGCCGCGTAGCGCCATGATAGAAGGGCACTGAGCAGGTCGACATCAGTGCATTGCCGGCACCGGTGTCAAAATAGGGTTCGCTCCACTGGGTTAGTTTCAGTTCCCGCGGGATCTGGTACCAGTCCCAGTACGGGTAGGGGGTGTTCTGCTGGTAGGTCTGCTCCAGGCGGCTCAGCCGAAGACGGTCATCATCACGATGGTAATAGGGCGCGTAAAGCTCGCGGCGAGCGGAAAAGGCATAGGGCTCGAAGGCCACGGCCATGCCGTAGATGTCGGGGTTGTCGGCCAGCGTCGTTTTGATCAGTGGCAATAGCTGGGGCTCATCAGGGGTGATGAGCTGTACGCTGCGGGCCAGGCCTTCGGTGGTTCGGGTGATGGACGCCAAGTGGCTTTCCACACGATAGACCATGGACTGAGTCAGGTTCTGGGCGGTTTTTTCCAGCTCCAGTTCCAGAAAACGGCGTGATTCCCAGTAGTTGTAACCCAGGATGACGGAAAAAATAATCCCGCAGCTGATCAGTATCAGCAGCGCCAGTTTGGTGGCAATGGTCCCTTTAGCGAGCACTTGGCCTCCAGGTAAAATCATTCAGGTCGACGGGCTGGCTGATCAGCTGGCGCTGCTGCAGCGTCTGGTATACCCGGTTGAAAGCGGCCTGTTGCAACTGGTCGTCCAGGTGTCCGTGTGGGGTCAGCATCAGCGGTCGCAACTGGTCCAGCATCCAGCGCTGGTGTACGGCGCTGGCCGGCAGCTGGGCCTGTCGCATCTGTTCGAGCACGATCTCGATCGCTTCATCGGGGTGCTGAAAGGCATATCGCCATCCTTCACGACTGGCCTGCATGAAAGCGGCAACAAGGGCTGGGTGTGTTTGGGTCAGTGCCTTGCGGGTGTACAACCCGTCTTCAGGAAAGTCGACCCCTTCGGCTGCAACGGAAATGACGTTCAACTCATCGGGTTCCAGTCCCGCGCTGAGCAGGTGGTGATATTCGTTGTATTTCATGGCGGAGATCGCATCTACTCCGCCACGAAGGAACAGGTTGACGGTACCGGACTGGCGAATTTCACGGACCTGGATCGCCTTGGTGTCCAGCAGTACGCGCGCCGGCAGTGACAGGTCGCCAGGCCAGAGTCCCAGAGAGCGACCCTGAAGGTCCTTGAGGGCGTCAATACCCGCTGAGCGACGACTGACGAACAGCAACGAAGAGCGTGGCATGGTTTGCGTCAGGTGAACCAGATCCGCACCGCTGGAATGGTGGCGCAGGGCCGTCGACAGCCAGATAACCGAGAAGTCGACCTTCTCGTGCAGGAGTGCCTCGACGGAAGTGAGAGAGGGGGAGGCCGCGAGGATGTTCAGATCAATCCCCTGGCGTGTATAGAACCCCTTGGCTTTGGCGACATAGTAGCCCGCGAACTGGGCCTGCGGGGTCCAGCGGGTCATCAGGGTCAGGGATCGAAGTTGGTCGGCCGGTTTGGCTGAGAGCAGCGGCGGGAAGAGCGCCAATAGCAGCAGGCAAGTCTGGGCCAGGTTGGGTAATGCAACCCGCGAGCGGCGACTGCGATGTCTGCGTCTGTACATCCTTGTGATCTTCCATTTGAGCTGTCCTCGGGCGGGTACAGCATAGCACTCCGAACCCAGGCTCAAAACCGTAAACGGGGCGATGTTGCCAGGCGGGAGCGCCCTTCTAACAAGCGGAAAAAAGCCGGTGCAGAGACCGGCTTCTTATGATCTTACATGTTCGGATAGTTGGGGCCGCCGGCCCCTTCAGGAACCACCCAGGTGATGTTCTGGGCCGGGTCCTTGATATCGCAGGTTTTGCAGTGGACACAGTTCTGCGAGTTGATCTGGAACTGTGGGCCGTCGTCGCCCTCGACGACTTCGTATACACCGGCCGGGCAATAGCGCTGAGCGGGCTCGGCATATTTCGGCAGGTTCTGGCTGATCGGAATGCTGGCATCCTTCAGCTGCAGGTGGCAGGGCTGGTCTTCTTCATGGTTGGTGTTGGACAGGAACACCGACGACAGCTTGTCGAAGGAGAGCACACCATCCGGTTTGGGATACTGAATCTCCTTGCATTCGCTGGCCGGTTTGAGCTGTTCATGGTCCTTGTGCAGGTCATGCAGGGTGACCGGGATCTTGCCGCCGAACCAGTTCTGATCGATGTAGTTGAAGGCACCGCCCAGGTAGGGACCGAACTTGTGCATCGCCGGGCCGAAGTTGCGGGCGCGGTAAAGCTCGTCGAACAGCCAGGAGGACTGGTAGGCGTCGGTAAAGCCGCTCAGATCCTTGCCGCCTTCATCGCCGCTAGCCAGTGCTGTTGCGATCGTTTCCGCCGCCAGCATGCCGGACTTCATGGCGGTGTGGATGCCCTTGATCTTGGAGAAGTTCAGGGTGCCGGCATCACAGCCGATCAGCAATGCGCCGGGCATGGTCATCTTGGGCAGGGTGTTGAAGCCGCCCTTGGTGATGGCGCGGGCACCGTAGGACACGCGTTTGCCGCCCTCGAGATACTGCTTGATCTCGGGGTGGTGCTTCATGCGCTGGAACTCGTCGAACGGACTCAGATAAGGGTTGGAGTAGTTCAGGTCGATGATCAGTCCGACCACCACCTGGTTGTCTTCGGCATGGTAGAGGAAGAAACCACCGCTGGCGCCGTCACTCAGCGGCCAGCCAGAACCGTGTACGACCAGTCCGGGCTGGTGCTTGGCCGGGTCGATATCCCATAGTTCCTTGATGCCGATACCGTAGTGCTGCGGATCGGCATCCTTGTCCAGGGCGAACTTCTCGATCAGCTGCTTGCCCAAGTGGCCGCGGCAGCCTTCAGAGAAAATGGTGTACTTGGCGTGCAGCTCCATGCCCGGCATGTAGTTGGGGCCCTGCTCGCCGCTGGCCGTGACGCCCATGTCACCGGTGGCGATGCCCTTGACGCTGCCGTCTTCGTTATACAGCACTTCGGCGGCGGCAAATCCCGGAAAAACTTCTACGCCCAACTGCTCGGCCTGTTCGCCCAGCCAGCGAGTGACATTGCCCAAGCTGACGATATAGTTGCCGTCGTTGTGCATGGTCTTGGGGACGAAAGCGTTGGGCAGTTTGGTTGCGCTGCTTTCGTTTTTCAGCATGAAAAGCTGGTCTTCTGTGACCGGGGTGTTCAGCGGTGCGTTAAGCTCCTTCCAGTTCGGAAAGAGTTCGTCCAGTGCGCGGGTCTCCATGACGGCGCCGGACAGGATATGGGCGCCAACCTCGGATCCCTTCTCCACCACACAGACGGTCAGTTCCTGCTCGGCAGCCTGGGCTTGCTGCATCAGGCGGCAAGCTGCGGAAAGTCCCGCCGGACCGGCGCCGACGATTACTACATCAAATTCCATCGATTCGCGATTCACGATTGTTCCTCCATCGGTGTGGATGGTTGGTTCTTCTAGTTATTGTGTGCCACAGCCTATGACATTACGGTATGCGAACATAATAAGTAAAAACCCCTATTTGTAAAGCTTAAGGCTTGATAATTAATGGTTGTGCTTTTGTATAAGGGATATTGCTTATTTAGAATCTGTGGTTATGATTCAGAACAACACCCACAAGAGGTGCGGCTGTTTTGAGCGGCCCATAACGCAATCAAAGGGTATGACAATGAAGGTCCTGGTAACGGTAAAACGCGTCATCGATTACAACGTCAAGGTGCGGGTCAAGTCCGACAACACCGATGTAGACTTGAACAATGTGAAAATGGCGATCAACCCCTTCTGTGAAATCGCTGTCGAGGAAGCGGTGCGCCTGAAAGAAGCAGGGCAGGCCAGTGAGATCGTCGTGGTGTCTTTGGGGCCTCAGGCCGCCCAGGAGCAGCTGCGGACCGCGCTGGCGCTGGGTGCCGACCGTGCCATCCTGGTGCAGAGCGATGACAATCTGGAATCCCTTTCTGTTGCCAAGCTGCTGGCCAAGGTAGTTGAAAAAGAACAGCCCGGCCTGGTGTTGATGGGCAAGCAGGCGATCGACTCCGATAACAACCAGACCGGCCAGATGCTGGCGGCGCTGACGGGCATGGGTCAGGGCACCTTCGCATCCGAGGTGAAAATCGACGGTGATCAGGTGCAGGTTACACGTGAGGTTGACGGCGGTCTGCAGACAGTGGCGCTGACTACGCCGGCCGTAGTGACCACCGACCTGCGTCTGAACGAGCCGCGTTACGCGTCGCTGCCGAACATCATGAAAGCCAAGCGCAAGCCGCTGGAAACGCTGACTCCGGCTGACTTGGGTGTCGAAATTAAGGCGCACACCAAACTGTTGAAAGTTGAGCCGCCGGCGGAACGTTCTGCCGGTATCAAGGTGGCTGACGTGGCTGAACTGGTCGAAAAACTGAAAAACGAGGCGAAGGTGATCTGATGAGTATTCTGGTAATTGCTGAACATGACAATCAGGCGCTGAAGCCGTCTACCCTGAGTACCCTGGCGGCTGCTGGCCAGATCGGTGGCGATCTGACCCTGCTGGTAGCCGGCAATGGCTGTGCTGCGGCTGCTGAAGCCGCTGCGAAAGCTGAAGGGGTGTCCAAGGTAGTGCTGGCGGATAACGCCGCCTACGACCACGAAATTGCCGAAAACATGGCCGCGCTGATCGTTTCAATGGCGGCTGGCTACACGCACATCCTGGCGCCGGCGACCGCCAACGGTAAAAACTTCATGCCGCGCGTGGCGGCCCTGCTGGACGTGGGTCAGATTTCCGACATCATCAAGGTCGAGTCGGCCGATACTTTTGCCCGTCCGATCTATGCCGGTAACGCCATCGCGACCGTACAGTCGCTGGATGCAGTCAAGGTAATCACCGTGCGTGGTACGGCATTTGATGCCGTGTCAGCCGAGGGCGGCAGTGCTTCCGTTGAGGTTCTGTCCCAGGTCGAAGAGACCGGTCTGAGCCGTTTCGTCGGTGAAGAAATGGCCAAGTCCGATCGTCCGGAACTGACCGCTGCCCGTGTGGTGATCTCCGGTGGTCGCGGCATGGCGGACAGCGAACACTTCCATCTGCTGGAAAAAGTGGCGGACAAGCTGGGTGCGGCCGTGGGTGCGTCCCGTGCGGCGGTTGATGCCGGTTTTGCGCCGAACGACATGCAGGTGGGTCAGACCGGCAAGATCGTGGCGCCTGAGCTCTATATCGCCGTGGGTATTTCCGGCGCGATTCAGCATCTGGCGGGTATGAAAGACTCCAAGGTGATCGTGGCGATCAACAAGGATGAAGAAGCGCCGATCTTCCAGGTGGCCGATTACGGACTGGTCGCCGACCTGTTCACCGCTTTGCCGGAACTGGACAGCTCGCTTTAAGCAAAAACAAAGCCACAGAGGTTCTGTGGCTTCGCTCGCAAGACCGCATCTTTATGGTGCGGTCTTTTTGTTCAGGCCTCGGATGACTACAGACCGGAGTGACCGCCGTGTTGAGGGTGGTTTTCGATGAAATGTTTCAGGGCGCCATATAGCAAGGCCTGCTTGTGGCGATCGCCGCAGCGCTTGGCATGCTCGATATCATCCAGAATGAAGCTTTGGATCCGCTGTTCACCATCATGGGTAATCAGGTAATGCCCAAGTGCAACTGCAATCATTGGGTCCATGTGCTCATGTTCGGCGATGGCGGAGATCTCGTCAGAAGTCAGCTCGCTCATCTCCAGACACTCTTCATAGGTCAACATACCGCTAATCCTCCTCGGTTCATCTTCAAAGCGTGAAGTAAAAACACGGGTTGCTGCTGTTGGGACTATCAGTCTAGGTCGCATTTCGGGGAATACGAGGGAGGGCGGCTGTGTTTTTTTCATCACTTTCATGCAGGTTGGCAGCGAACCTCATGCTGCACATGCACAGAGTGGAGGTGTGACAGTGCACAGGAATGGTATCCTTTGCGGTCAAACCCGATGAGTGCGGAGCAGCAATGAATTTTTCGGCACAAGAAATGGCCCCGGCCGATGTCTATCACACGTTGACCCAGATCATAATTCCACGGCCGGTAGCTTGGGTGCTGAGTCCCAGTGATGAAGCCGGTAATAGTCTCAATTTAGCACCTTTCTCGTTCTTCAATGCGGTTTGCAGTGATCCGCCGGTGTTGATGCTTTCCATCGGAGCCAAATCCGACGGCACCCTCAAGGACAGTTGTCGTAATCTGTTGGAGCGTGAGCGCTGTGTCATCCATGTCGGCACGGAAGATCAGGCTCGGGCGATTTCCGATACGGCTCGAGAGCTGGTGTTTGGCGATTCGGAAGTGGCGCTGAGCGGGCATGAACTGGTTGAGTTCGAGGGAACCGGAATGAAGCGCTTACAGGGGGTGCCCATTGCCATGGCCTGTCGCCTGCATCAGCATGTCGAGGTTGGTAACAAGCCCCAGCACCTGTTGCTGGTTGAGGTGGAGCGGTTCTGGATCGATGACGCGGTGTGCTATCAGGATGCCAAGGGGCGGAGCCGCGTGGATGCCGACAAGGTGCGACCCTTGGCCCGGCTGGGCGGCGCGGAATATGCCCGTCTTGGTGAGGTATTCCGGGTAGAGCGGCGTTGAGTCGAGTTTGACAACGGGCCGATGCTGCTGCAGAGTGCAGCGCTTTTGACCAAACCCCTGAAAATCCGGGAGATGAATTGATGAATGCTGTACTCGCAGCGGTAGTGGTGATGCTGGCGCTTAGCCTGCTGCGCACGCCGGTTGTGGTTGCGCTGGTGTTGGGTGCGCTGAGTGCCGGCTTGCTGGCGGGAATGGGGCTTGAGCAGACCATGGATGCGTTCTCCAGTGGTATTGGTGGTGGCGCCGAGGTGGCGCTGAGCTATGCCATGCTGGGTGGTTTTGCCGTGGCCATTGCGCAATCGGGGTTGCCGCATGCGATGGCTGATCTGGTACAGCGCAAGCTGGGCAGTGGCGAAGGGCAGGCTGGCCGGATGGTCAAGTACTCGCTGATCCTGGTGCTGGTGGCGGTGGCGATCTCTTCGCAGAACCTGATTCCCATCCATATCGCCTTTATTCCTCTGCTGGTGCCGCCGTTGCTGATGGTGATGAGCAAGATGCAGCTGGACCGTCGCCTGATCGCCTGTGTGCTGACCTTCGGCCTGGTGACACCGTACATGTTCCTGCCGGTGGGCTTCGGCGGTATATTCCTGAACAACATCCTGCTGAAGAACGTGGCGGACAATGGTCTGGCGATCGAAGGCCTTAACGTGATGTCGGCGATGTGGATCCCCGCTGCCGGCATGCTGGTCGGTTTGGCGCTGGCGTTGTTTAACTATCGCAAACCGCGTCGGTACGACATGGAAAAACTGCAGGCGGCCGAACGTGTCGAAGTTAACTACAGCACGGCACGACTGGTATTCGTTGTCGTCGCGATGCTGGCAGCCTTTGGGGTCCAATTGTGGACTGGCTCAATGGTGCTGGGGGCGCTTTCGGGATACATGATCTGTACCCTGACGGGCATCATCCGCTGGAAGCAGGCTGACGGTGTGCTGATCGACGGCATGAAAATGATGGCGATGATCGGTTTCATCATGATTACGGCGGCGGGCTTCGCCGAAGTGATGCGTCAGACCGGCGAAATTTCCACACTGGTGAGCAGCACTGCCGAACTGATTGGTGACAAGAAGGCGTTGGCTGCACTGCTGATGCTGCTGGTGGGGCTGCTGGTGACGCTGGGCATTGGTTCTTCGTTTTCAACGATTCCCATTATCGCGGCGATCTATGTGCCTTTGGCTCTGTCGCTCGGCTTCAGTCCGCTGGCTATCGTGGCGTTGGTCGGTACCGCGGGGGCATTGGGTGATGCGGGTTCACCGGCATCGGACTCTACGCTGGGGCCGACTGCGGGTTTGAATGTGGATGGTCAGCATCACCATATCTGGGATACGGTGGTGCCGACCTTCCTGCACTACAACCTGCCACTGCTGGTGGCCGGCTGGACGGCGGCGATGGTGCTCTGATCCTCTATTAACCGCCTGGCTGTCGGAACGGCAGCCAGGTGGTCAATTCCGCGATCTGCTGCTCCATCAGGTCGTGCTCCTCTTCCAGAAACGCTTCGATCGCCTGCTCGAAACGCGGCTCTGCAATTCGGTGCAGTGACCAGGTCCGAGTGGGTTCGAACCCCCGTTGAATCTTGTGTTCACCCTGGGCACCGGGGTCAAAGCGTTGAAGTCCATGCTCGATGCAATACTCGATGCCCTGGTAGTAGCAGGCTTCGAAATGCAGGCTGTCATAGTCTGCACTGCAGCCCCAGTAGCGCCCGTACAGGGTATTGTCACCGATGAAATAGAGTGCGGCTGCGATGGGGAGGGCGTTCTGCTCGGCCTGGACCAGTAGCATCTGTTCCGGCATGGACTGATGCAGTCGATGGAAAAAGTCGGCAGACAGATATCCGCGGCGGCCGCGCTTGAGATAGGTGGACTGGTAAAAATGGTAAAACTGCTCCAGCTGTCGGGGCTGAATCTGTGAGCCGCTGAGGCGTCGCAGCTGTATATCCTGCTCCAGAACCTTGCGCCTTTCCCGTTTGACTGCCTTGCGCTTGCGGGCGTTAAAGCGGCCGATAAAATCATCGAAATCGCGATAGTCCCGATTGAACCAGTGATACTGGCAGCCCATACGTTTGAGTATTGGTCTGGAAACATGCACCACCCGATCTTGGGGTGGAAAAAGGCAATGCCAGGAGGAGGCTCCCACTTCGAGCATCACCTGTTCCAGCAATTTTGGGATGAGTGTGAGTGCCTCGGCGTCGGCGAGAGAGGTGCCGTAACGCGGGCCGGTGGCTGGCGTGAAGGGGATGGCATTGAGCAATTTGGGATAATAGGCCAAGCCGTTACGTTCATAGGCACCGGCCCAGGCCCAGTCGAACACGTACTCGCCCCAGGAGTGTGTCTTGAGATAGAGCGGCATCACCAGCACGCAGGTGCCGCCCTGCATGAGTTCGAGGTGCAGGGGGCGCCAGCCGGTTTCGGCGCTGACGCAGCCCGAGGCTTCCAGGGCCTGGAGAAAGGCGTGGCGCATGAAGGGGTAGCCATTGTCACACAGGCTGTCCCAGTGTCCCGGGGCGATGCTGTCGATGCGGGTGTGGAGATTGACTTTATACATGCTGACCTATACTAATTCTGCTAACACTGTTTGTAACACTCGGATTAACAAGCCTATTTTTAAGGAGTAGGGCGATGGACGAACTGGAACTGGAATTTGAACTCGACCCCCGCCTGGTAACCGATACCATTGCGTTAGGCGATTTTCCGCTGTGCCGCCTGTTGCTGATGAACGATGGTCAGTACCCCTGGTTGATTCTGGTACCACGCCGTGCGGGCGTCACCGAACTCTATCATCTGTCGGTCGCGGAACAGCAGCAATTGATGCATGAGGTCAGTGAGCTGTCCGAAACGCTGGCGGACCTGTTCCAGGCGCGCAAAATGAATGTCGCCACCTTGGGGAATATGGTGCCCCAACTGCATGTTCATGTCATCGTGCGCCAGGAGTCAGACCCGGCTTGGCCCGGCCCGGTCTGGGGCAAGGCGCCGGCAGTGCCTTATACTCCGGAAGGGCTTGAGTCTGTGCGTGGCAAGCTGGAGCGTCTGCTCAACGGCGAGCTCGCATTTGAGCCGCATGACTGATTCATGATGGCTGGCCGATCACATCCTGTGGGAGGCCTGTCTTCTGGTCGAAGCAAACTTCGCGCCCAGAAGTGCGCTATCGCGAGGGGCTCAGGCGCTTTCCATATACCCAATTGAACGCTTCCAGCGGTTGTGGTTGCTGTCAGATCCGGCCAAATCGGTTATAATTCTCGCCTTTGATTTCCACGTTGCATTCGGATAACAGGAACAGGACACTATGCGCAGCCATTATTGCGGCGACCTCAGAGCAGACCATATTGGAGAAGACATCACCCTGACCGGCTGGGTTCACCGCCGTCGAGACCACGGTGGCGTCATCTTCCTTGACCTTCGTGACCGTGAAGGGATTGCCCAGGTTGTTTTCGACCCGGATCGTGAAGAAAGCTTCCAGTTGGCCGATAGCGTACGCAGTGAGTACGTGGTAGAGGTGCGTGGTACTGTTCGCGGTCGTCCGGAAGGCACTATCAACAAGGAAATGGGCACCGGCGAAATCGAGGTGCTGGGTAAAGAGTTGGTGATCCTGAACAAGGCCGAAACGCCTCCGTTCCAGTTGGATGAACACCAGCAGGTAGGTGAAGATGTTCGCCTGCGTAACCGCTTTATCGATTTGCGTCGTCCGGAGATCCAGCGCAAGCTGCGTTTCCGTTCCAAGATCACGCACAACATCCGTAATTTCCTGGAAGATAACGGTTTTCTCGATATCGAGACGCCGATTCTGACCCGTGCGACTCCGGAAGGCGCGCGTGACTACCTGGTGCCGAGCCGTACTCACGAAGGCAGCTTCTTCGCACTGCCTCAGTCGCCGCAGCTGTTCAAGCAGCTGCTGATGGTGTCCGGCTTCGATCGTTACTACCAGATCGCCAAGTGTTTCCGTGACGAGGACCTGCGTGCCGACCGTCAGCCGGAATTCACTCAGATCGACATCGAAACCTCGTTCATGGACGAGGAAGGCATCATGGGCCTGACCGAGGGCATGATCCGCAAGCTGTTCAACGAGCTGCTGGACGTGGATCTGGGCGACTTCCCGCGTATGCCATATTCCGAAGCGATGCAGCGTTTCGGTTCCGACAAGCCGGATCTGCGTATCCCGCTGGAACTGATCGATGTGGCAGACCTGCTGCAGGATATCGAATTCAAGGTGTTCGCCGGTCCGGCGAAAGATCCGAAAGGCCGTGTTGCAGCCCTGAAAGTGCCGGGCGGCGCCGAGCTGACCCGCAAGATCATCGACGAGTACACCAAGTTTGTCGGTATTTACGGTGCCAAGGGTCTGGCCTGGATCAAGGTCAACGAACTGGAGAGGGGCGCTGAAGGCCTGCAGTCTCCGATCGTCAAGTTCCTGGGCGAAGATGTCGCAATGAAGGTGATGGAGCGTCTGGAAGCCAAGAATGGCGATATCGTCTTCTTCGGTGCCGATAAGGAAACTGTCGTCAACGAGGCCCTGGGTGCACTGCGCATCAAGGTCGGTGAGGACATGAATCTGATCGAGCGCGAATGGGCACCGCTGTGGGTGGTCGACTTCCCGATGTTCGAAGAGACTGGCGATGGTGGCCTGACCGCGCTGCATCACCCGTTCACCGCGCCGAGCTGCAGCCCGGCCGAGCTGCTGAAGCAGCCGGAAGGCAAGCTGTCCCGTGCCTACGACATGGTGCTGAACGGTACCGAACTGGGCGGTGGTTCTGTCCGTATCCACGATCAGGAGATGCAGCGCGCCGTATTCAAGGTGCTGGGTATCAGTGACGAGGAAGCGGAAGAGAAATTCGGCTTCCTGCTCAATGCTCTGAAGTTCGGTGCGCCGCCGCACGGTGGTCTGGCCTTTGGTCTGGACCGCCTGGTGATGCTGATGACGGGTTCTTCATCCATTCGTGAAGTTATCGCCTTCCCGAAAACCCAGAGTGCCGCCTGTCTGCTGACCGACGCTCCGGGCGAAGTCAGCGCCGCTCAGTTGCGCGAGCTGAACATCAAACTGCGCAAGACTCCCTGATTGCGCACCTGGGGCGACCACTTGAGTCGCCCCATTTCATTGCACGACACGTATAAGATCACAGGGCCTGCGAGGCTCTGCAATCAACCGAGGAAGTTTTATGGCAGGTCATTCCAAGTGGGCTAACATCAAGCACCGCAAGGCGGCTCAGGACGCCAAGCGCGGCAAGATCTTCACCAAACTGATTCGTGAATTGACGGTTGCCGCCAAAGAGGGTGGTGGCAGTGTTGAGGACAACCCGCGTCTGCGCGCGGCCGTCGATAAGGCGCTGGGCGCCAACATGAAAAAAGATACCATCGAGAAGGCGATTGCTCGCGGTGCCGGTGGTGGTGAAGGCGATAACTACGACGAGTTGACCTACGAAGGTTACGGCCCCAACGGGGTGGCGATTCTGGTCGAAGTGATGACCGATAACGTCAACCGTACTGTGTCTCAGGTGCGTGCAGCCTTCAACAAGGCGGGCGGTAATCTGGGTACCAACGGCTCCGTGGCCTACCTGTTCGAGAAGAAGGGCCAGATCACTTTTGGTGAAGGCGCCGATGAAGATGCGATCATGGAAGCGGCACTGGAGGCCGGTGCCGATGATGTCGTGACCAATGACGACGGGTCCGTTGATGTGTTTGCGCCCTGGCAGGAGTTCATGGACGTTAAACAGTCTCTGATCGACGCCGGACTGGAGCCGGTGTATGCCGAAGTTGGCATGATTCCGGCTACAACAGTCGAGCTGGATGTCGATAACGGCGCCAAGGCCTACAGGCTTATTGACGCGCTGGAAGATCTGGATGATACCCAGAACGTCTATCATAACGCCGACATCCCTGAAGAAGCGATGGAATAAGCGTTCGCATATTGCGAATCACAAGAACCGGGGGAGGCCCCGGTTTTTTTTGGCGCAATGGATGTTGATTTAGTGTATAAATGTACAGCTTTTGGTGGTTATACCCATAGAGTTATCTGGAGTGTCGAGATGAACTCATGCTGATCCTGGGAATTGATCCCGGTTCAAGAATTACCGGCTATGGTGTGATCAACGCGGCAGGTGCGCGTATCGAATATGTCGCCAGCGGGTGTATCCGCATCAGTGGTGATCTGCTGGCCGAGCGCCTGCAGCAGGTCTATGCCGGGGTTACCGAGGTGATTGAGCGCTACCGGCCGCAGGAGATGGCGATTGAGCAGGTGTTCATGTCAAAGAATGCCGATTCTGCGCTCAAGCTCGGCCAGGCAAGAGGCGTGGCGATTGTCGCCGGCGCCAACCAGACCTTGCCGGTGGCGGAATATGCCGCCCGTCGGGTCAAACAGTCCGTGGTGGGTAACGGCGGTGCCGACAAGGCTCAGGTGCAGCATATGGTGGCGCACCTGCTCAAGCTGCCGGGATTGCCGCAGGCGGATGCCGCCGACGCCTTGGCGATTGCACTCTGTCACGCTCATACCAATGCCGGCCAGATACCGCAGGCGCGCAGTCGTAGCCGCAGCAGCGGCCGTTGGCGGCTATGATTTTTTTGGAGAGCAACAAGTCGTGATTGGACACCTCAGAGGTCGAATTCTTGAGAAGCAGCCACCCTGGCTGCTGTTGGATGTAAACGGTGTTGGCTACGAGGTCGAAGCCTCGATGAACACCTTCTACAAATTGCCGGAACTGGGGACTGAAGTCGGGCTGCATACTCATTTTGTCGTGCGTGAAGATGCACAGCTGCTGTATGGCTTTGCCGACCAGCAGGAAAAGTTGCTGTTTCGCTCGCTGATCAAGGTGAATGGTGTTGGCCCCAAGATGGCGCTGGCCATTCTGTCCGGTATCAGTGCCGAAGAGTTTATCCGTACCGTGCACAATGAGGATACCACGGCGCTGGTGCGGGTGCCGGGGGTGGGCAAGAAAACCGCCGAGCGCCTGATCGTGGAGATGAAGGATCGTCTCAACCAGCTGCAGTTGCCAACACTGGTCGAACTGGAGTTGAGTTCGGGCAATCTGCCGGCAGTGGAGGCTGTTGCCACGGATCACCGTGCCGAAGCGGAAAGTGCGCTGATCGCACTGGGCTACAAGCCGCAACAGGCAACGCGTGCCATTGAGCAGGCGGCAAAGACGCTGGGGGATGCGGCAGTAACCGAGGATCTAATCCGTCAGGCACTGAAAACCATGGTAAGCGGCTGAGAAGCGAAACATGAAAATCGAAGCGGACCGTTTTATTACACCGTTGACGGCGGCTCCCTCTGAAGAGGTGAATGACCGGGCGATCCGGCCCAAGTTGCTGGCCGATTATGAAGGGCAGCCCGCCGTGCGCGAGCAGATGGCAATTTTCATTGATGCAGCACGTCGTCGTGAGGAAGCGCTGGATCATACACTCATCTTCGGGCCTCCGGGGCTGGGTAAGACGACGTTGGCCAACATCATTGCCCATGAAATGGGCTCCCAGATCAAGACAACGTCCGGGCCGGTGCTGGAAAAGGCCGGTGATCTGGCGGCGTTGCTGACCAATCTTGAGCCAGGTGATGTGCTGTTTATCGATGAGATTCATCGCTTGAGTCCCAATGTGGAGGAGGTGCTCTACCCGGCGATGGAGGATTATCAGCTCGATATCATGATCGGTGAAGGGCCTGCCGCCCGTTCGATCAAGCTGGATCTGCCGCCGTTTACCCTGGTGGGGGCGACCACTCGGGCCGGTTTGTTGACCTCGCCGCTGAGGGATCGCTTTGGCATCGTGCAGCGGCTGGAATATTACTCGGTGAACGATCTGACCGGTATCGTGATGCGTTCGGGACAGTTGTCAGGGACTGAAGTGGATGAAGAGGGTGCCCGAGAGATTGCCCGACGCTCCCGAGGTACACCGCGTATCGCTAACCGTCTGTTGCGCCGTGCCCGTGACTTTGCCGAAGTGAAGGGTGATGGCTGCATTACCAAGCCGATGGCGGATCTGGCGTTGAACATGCTCAATGTGGATGAGCGTGGCTTTGATCATATGGATCGTCGCCTGCTGCTGGCGATGATTGAAAAATTTGGTGGCGGTCCGGTGGGTATCGATAGCCTCGCGGCGGCAATCAGCGAAGAAAGGGATACTATCGAGGATGTGTTGGAACCCTACCTGATCCAACAGGGCTTTGTGATGCGCACCCCGCGTGGCCGTATTGTGACAGACCACGCTTATATGCACTTTGGCATCGAAAGGCCTGACTGACATCAAGCGATAAGTGCTCCCGTGTCCGTCCGCGATGAGCAGGTGATGGAGATCAACTTTCAACCAGCGCGCAGGCAGTACCATGGAGGCGTCCACTAAACGGAGGCCTGAACAATGGCTGCAGTACTGAATCGCGACGAGTTGGAACATATGGCGGAAAGCCTGCATGAGTTGCTGGCAACACTGCATGAAGAACTCGAGGATGAACTGAACGAGATCGAACATGTGCGGTACCTGATTAAGCGCCAGTCACATGGGCAATGTGAGCGGCAGGCTGCTCTTGAAGTGGCGCGTAGACTCAATCTGGCGCATATGCGCCATCATCTGGAGTCGATCGCTGCCTGTAATCAGGCGCTGGAGCGCATCAATCGCGGGCGTTTTGGGCGCTGTCGCCTGTGTGGCGAAGCGCTTGAGCTTAACCGGTTGCGTGCTGACCCTCTGGTGGACACCTGTCTGTGCTGCCGCAGCTGAGGCTTTGATTCCCGAGGCTTTGTTTTAAAACCGGCTGCTGTTATCGTAAACGACTTTCATTTGGCAGGGTGTTTGAAATGTCGTTTCAGTGGCCGATACGCGTCTACGTTGAAGATACCGACCTGGGCGGAATTGCTTATCATGCTAACTATCTCAAGTTCATGGAGCGAGCCCGCGCTGAGCTGTTGCGCCATATCGGTTATGGACAGCAGCAGCTTGCACAGGACGATATACTCTTTCTGGTTACTGGCATCGATAGTCGTTATCTGAAGCCTGCGCGGCTGGATGATGAAATTCTGGTCGGCGTAGAGGTCGAGCGGACATCCGGCGCACGCGTGACTTTTCTGCAAAAAATAATCCGATCTTCAGACTCTGTTCTGCTTTTTCAGGCTAGAGTAGACATCGCCTGTGTATCCGCAACGCGGCTCAAGCCGCGACGCTGGCCGGCCAGCATGCTGGATCAATTGATTTCAAGTACCGTTCAACAGCTGACCACTGAGGAGTAATAATGGAAGACAAGCTGTCAATCTGGAGTCTCGTGCTGAACGCGAGCCTGGTCGTGCAATTGGTGATGCTGCTATTGCTGCTGGCTTCCTTTCTCTCATGGGTGATGATCTTTCAGCGCAACCAGGTGATGAGCAAGGCGCGTCGCTCGTTGAAGCAGTTTGAAGATCGCTTCTGGTCGGGGGTTGATCTTGGCGAGCTGTTCCGTGAGGTCAGCCAGACACCCAACGCCCAGAGTGGCGCGGAAAATATCTTTCGTGCCGGTTTGCAGGAATATACGCGCCTGACCCAGAAGACCGGCAGCGACCCTGAAATGGTGATGAACGGCGTGCAGCGCGCCATGCGTGTCGCCATGGCGCGTGAGGAGGAGCGACTGGAGCGTCATCTGCCGTTTCTGGCGACGGTGGGTTCCACCAGTCCCTATGTGGGTCTTTTCGGTACGGTCTGGGGGATCATGAACGCCTTTCGTGGTCTTGCGAACGTCCATCAGGCGACGCTGGCATCGGTTGCGCCGGGTATCTCCGAAGCGCTGGTGGCCACGGCCATCGGTCTGTTTGCCGCCATTCCGGCCGTGATCGCGTTTAACCGCTTTTCGGCGCAGGCCGAGGGCCTGCTGAACGCCTATGATACTTTTGCCGACGAGTTCTCCAGCATCCTCTACCGCCGTGTACACCGTGCTGCCTGAGGTTGAACAATGATTCGCAAAGAGCGCAAGAAACGCAAACTGAATTCAGACATCAATGTGGTGCCTTACATTGATGTGACGCTGGTGCTGCTGGTGATCTTCATGGTCACAGCGCCGATGCTTACGCAGGGGGTTAATGTCGAGTTGCCCCAGGCGGCGGCCGAACCGGTCGACGATCAGAATGAAGAGCCGGTCATCCTGACTGTAGATGCCGACGGGTTGTACTACATTAACGTGGGTGGTGATGAGAAGAACGCCATCAGTCGCGATGAAGTCGCCGAACGAGTAGGCAAGATCCTGGCCTCGGCCCCCGAAAAGCTGCTGCTGGTGCGCGGTGACAAGTCTGCCAGCTATGATCAGGTGGTGCAGCTGATGGTTCTGCTGCAGCAGGTGGGAGCCAGTAGCGTCGGTCTGGTAACGGAATAGGATCGCCTGTGGAGATCAGAAGCTATATCGTTCCGTTTCTGCTGGCCCTGGGTGTGCATGCCGGCGTGCTGGTGTTGCTGGGCACTCACTGGATCGATCATGCGGAGCCCCGACGTCAGGTGCCCCGGCACATTGAAGCGCAGATGATCGATCTTACCGCCTTGGCGCAGCGTGAGGCCGAGAAGACCCGCATCGCTGAAGAGAAGGCGCGCAAGGTTGAAGAGCAGGCACGCAAAATTGAACAGGCGCGTCAGGCCGAGCGTCAGCGGCAGGAGCGGGCGGTAGCGGAAAAACGTCGCCAGGAGCTGGCCAGGCGTCAGGCTGAGGCTGAGGCCAAGCGCAAGGCGCAGCAGGAGGTCGAGCGGAAACGCCAGCAGGAAATTGCCAGGCAGCGAGCCGCTGAGCAGAAGCGGCAGGCCGAGCAGGCCGCCAGGCGTAAAGCCGAGGCGGCAGAGCGCAAGCGCAAGGCAGAAGAGCTGGCTCGCCGCGAGGCGGCTGAAGTCAAACGAAAGGCGGAGTCCGCAGCGAAAGCCGAAGCGGAGCGCAAGCGACAGCAGCAGCTGGCTGAGGCGGAATTGCAGCAGGCATTGCAGCGCGAGCAGCAGGCGCGTGAGGCTACCGCCAGACAGGCCTCCCAGGCGGTGATGGGGGACATCCAGTCATACATCCAGGCGATGCTGCAGAGCAGTTGGCGGATTCCGAGTACGGCGCGTAACGGTATGGAAGCGGTCGTGGCGATCCACTTTTTACCCAGTGGTGAGGTGGATCAGGCGTATATCGATACCAGTAGCGGTAATGCAGCTTTTGATAACTCTGCAATTCAGGCGGTGTATCGGGTACAGCGTTTCCCGCGCGTGGCCGAGATCGATCCGATTCTGTTTGAGCGTCGTTTACGCAAGTTATTGGTTAAATTCAGGCCGGAGGGACTTAGGTGGTGATATTGAAGCGAGTATCCATGATGCTGGTATTGATGCTGGCATCCGTCATGGCCAGGGCCGAGCTTGTGGTCGAGGTGACGCAGGGAGTGGAGGCGCCGACCGCCATTGCGGTGGTGCCTTTTGGCAATGAGACCGGGATGGCATTGCCTGAGGATGTAGCCTCAATTGTGCAGCAGGATCTGCAGCGCAGTGGTTTCTTTCAGCCGATGGCGCGCGAGAACATGCTCGGCTTCCCGGTGCAGCGGTCTGAGCTCTATTTCCGTGACTGGCGTATTGCCAAGATGGACTATGTGGTGATCGGTCGAGCGGTGCCGGTCGGGGCCGGTGAGATCAGTGTGCGATTTGAACTCTACGATGTGCTGCGCGAGCAGTCGCTACTGAGTGAGCAAGTCACTACCAGTCGTGACAATCTGCGTGATGGCGCACATTTTATTGCGGACCGTCTGTTTGAGCGCCTGACCGGCCTTAAAGGCGCTTTTTCGACCCGCATCGTCTATGTGACCGCGGAACAGCTTTCGGCCCAGAAGCAGCGTTTCCGTCTGCAGTTGGCGGACTGGGATGGCGCACGGGCGCGCACCATCCTGGAGTCGTCCGAACCGATTCTGTCACCGGTGTGGTCGATGGATGGTTCCAAGCTGGCCTATGTCTCCTTCGAAACCGGCAAGCCCGCCATCTATGTTCAGTATCTGGCGACGGGGCGTCGTGAGCGCATCCAGTCGTTTCCAGGATTGAATGGCGCTCCGGCCTGGTCGCCGGATGGTACTCGACTGGCGCTGGTGTTGTCCCGTGACGGCAATCCTGAAATTTACGTGCTGGACCTGCAGAGCCGTAAGCTGCAGCGCATTACGCGCCATTATGGCATTGATACCGAGCCGAGCTGGTCGCCGGATGGTCAGTCGCTGATCTTTACCTCGGACCGCGGCGGGCAGCCGCAGATCTATCGCCTTGATATGGCCAGTCGCAAGCTGGAGCGTCTGACGTTCGAGGGCAACTATAATGCGCGTGGGCGCCTGACGCAGGATGGTCGTTTCCTGGCGATGGTGCATCGCAGCAGCGGTGGCGGTAACGGCTTCGATATTGCGGTTCAGGATTTGAAAACCGATCGTCTCGATGTACTCACCCGTTCCGGTATGGTGGAATCACCCAGTATAGCGCCGAACGGCAGTGTGGTGATCTATGCTACCCAGGAGGGTACGCGTGGTGTGCTCTCAGCCGTGTCACTGGATGGGCGGGTACAGTTCAGGATGCCGGCGATGAGCGGTGATGTGCGTGAGCCTGCGTGGTCACCCTATCTGCGCTAAAGCGGTAACAGGTATTTAGTCCTGCGGCGTTAAACTACGCCCGGACTTATCACTAGAATTTAAACTTGGCTTCAAGACTTAATACAGGGGAAACAACATGCAGGTAGGCAACCTGACCAAATCAGCGATCATTTCTGCTGCCATGATCTGGGCGGCTGGTTGTAGCACCACCAGCACCACGACCGATGCCGGTTCCGCCGGCATGGGGGGCGGTGATCAGGCTGGCGGCGCCAGCAGCTATGGCAGTACCGGTGGCAGCCTCAGCGGTGGTGCGGTCGTCACGGCGGAAGACCTTAAACAGCTGCGTACCGTGTTCTACTTCGACTTCGACCAGTCAGTCGTGCGTCAGGAGGGTTTTGCCGATCTGGAAGCGCATGCTCGTTACCTGGCGCAGAACCCGTCTGCATCCGTGCGCCTGGAAGGGCATGCCGATGAACGTGGTACTCGCGAATACAACATCGCCCTGGGTGAGCGTCGTGCGCAGTCCGTTGAGCGCCTGCTGGTGGTCAATGGCGCATCCGCCAACCAGGTTGAAACCGTCAGCTATGGCGAAGAAAAGCCGGCGGTGCTGGGCCACGATGCTTCGTCATGGTCGCAGAATCGTCGCGTCGAGCTGAAGTATCTGAGCAAGTAATCGGCCATGATGAAAGGTTCTCGTCGGCTGCTGGTTTCGGTACTGGCGCTGTCTGCACTTTCCGTGCAGGCTGCTCCAGTGACCGTGGTTGAGGTTTCCGAGGCGGGGGCGGGCGGCGTGGTCGCGCCCCAGACGCGTGCGCTTTCTGCGCAGAATGAAATGTTCTTCATGCTGCAGCAGCTGCAGGATGAGGTGCGCACGCTGCGCGGCATCATCGAGCAGCAGCAATATCGTCTCGATCAGTTGGAGAGTCAGCAGCGCGATCGCTATCGCGACATGGATAAACGTATCAGTCTGCTGTTTCAGCAGTTGCCGCAGGGTGCGGCGCTGTCGGCAACCGAGGGAGTTCCTGCGGGTGTACCTGCCGAGCCGGGATCGTTGCCTTCCAGAGCGGCGCCGGTTGATCAGACACCCGTGACAAGGGGCCAGCAGAATGCTGGAGAGCAGCAGCGCTACGAGGCGGCCTTTGCCAAGGTCAGGGCGCGAGACTTTGGTGTTGCCGAGGCCGAACTCAAGAGTTTTATCGACCAGTACCCGAACAGCGCTCTGCAGCCTAATGCCTGGTATTGGCTGGGGGAAGTCTATCTGGCTCAGCACAAAATGGCTGATTCTAAGGCTGCGTTCATGCGTGTGGTTGACAATTTCGCTCAGCATAACAAGGCTGCGGATGCACTTTACAAGCTGGGTGTGCTGTCCGGGCGTTCCGGTGATGCTGCCAGGGCGCGACAGCTGATGCAAAGAGTTGTGCAGGAGTACCCGCAGGCACCTGCGGCGGATCTTGCACGTGGTTATCTGAAGCCGTAACAAAGAAATGGGATTAATGAAACAAGATGTAAAACGAGCGGTTGTACTGCTCTCGGGTGGCCTGGACTCGGCTACGGCATTGGCCATGGCCAAGGATCAGGGGTACGAATGTTATGTGCTCAGTTTTGACTATGGTCAGCGCTCCTTGACCGAGCTTAATGCTGCCAAGGCGTTTGCTGAGCAGATAGGGGTTGCCGATCATCGAGTGCTGCGCCTGCACCTGGAGGACTTTGGCGGTTCGGCGCTGACTGATACCAGCATTGAGGTGCCCGAAGGCGAGACCGAGGGGGTTCCGGTAACCTATGTGCCGGCTCGGAATACGGTGTTTTTGTCACTGGCGCTGGGTTGGGCCGAGGTGCTGGATGCCGATGCCATCTTCATCGGTGTTAATGCGGTGGACTATTCCGGCTATCCCGACTGCCGCCCTGAATTCATTGCGGCGTTCGAGACCATGGCTAACCTGGCGACTCGTAGGGGCGTCAACGGCGATCCCATTCATATTGAAACGCCGCTGATGAGCCTGACCAAGGCTGATATCATCCGCGAAGGCGCCAGACTTGGCATTGATTACGCGTTGACCGTGTCCTGCTATCAGGCGGATGAAGAGGGTCGGGCCTGTGGTCGCTGTGACAGCTGTCGCTTGCGTGCCAAGGGGTTTGCGGATGCGGGTGTGGCTGATCCCACGCGTTACGTGTAAAAAATTGAAGAAAGGGTTGCCATTTGTCTGCGTTCGCGTAAAATGCGCAGCCCATCGGGTCGTTAGCTCAGTTGGTAGAGCAGTTGGCTTTTAACCAATTGGTCATAGGTTCAAGTCCTATACGACCCACCATCGATACTTCGATACACCAGGCTGTCTGTCTGGCTGTTATTCGGGTCGTTAGCTCAGTTGGTAGAGCAGTTGGCTTTTAACCAATTGGTCATAGGTTCAAGTCCTATACGACCCACCATCGATACTTCGATACACCAGGCTGTCTGTCTGGCTGTTATCCGGGTCGTTAGCTCAGTTGGTAGAGCAGTTGGCTTTTAACCAATTGGTCATAGGTTCAAGTCCTATACGACCCACCATCTACCCTTCGATAAATCAGGCTGTCTGTCTGGTTCTTGTTCGGGTCGTTAGCTCAGTTGGTAGAGCAGTTGGCTTTTAACCAATTGGTCATAGGTTCAAGTCCTATACGACCCACCATTTTTCCACTTTTCTGTTAAAGTTAGGGTATAACACGCTCGAAATAGAGTGAAAGGCCAATTGGGTGCATTAACACTGGTGCAACTATGGTATAATCCCCGCCCCATTATTTTTGCCCTCAATGCCCTCATTGGCATCAACCCGCGGGATGATAAGAACCAGAATTATGTTGAGTAAGCAAGATATCGATGACCGCATCCTGGTGCAGGAGCACTTTGCGCAAGAGCACCTGCCTTCTCAGATGGGGTCTACTGAAATCGAAGAGTACAAGGAAAAGATCCGTCGACTGTTGGTCGAGAAGGATGCCTGCCTTGTCGCGCACTATTATACCGATGACCTGATTCAACAGCTGGCGGATGAAACCGGTGGCTGTGTGGCGGATTCGCTCGAAATGGCGCGCTTTGGCTCCCGTCATCCCGCTTCCACTCTGATCGTGGCTGGCGTTCGCTTCATGGGTGAAACGGCTAAAATCCTGAATCCGGAAAAGCGCATCCTGATGCCGACGCTGGAAGCGACCTGCTCTCTGGATATCGGCTGTCCGGCGGATGAATTTGCTGCTTTCTGTGATCAGCACCCTGATCACGAGGTGGTGGTTTATGCCAATACCTCCGCCGCAGTCAAGGCGCGTGCGGATTGGGTGGTGACGTCCAGTATCGCATTGAAAGTCGTAGAACATCTTGCGGATCAGGGCAAGAAGATCATCTGGGCCCCGGACAAGCATCTGGGCGAGTACGTCCGCAAGGAAACCGGTGCGGATATGATTCTTTGGGACGGCAGCTGTATCGTCCATGAAGAGTTCAAGGCCAAGGGCATTCTGGATCTGAAACAGGTTTACCCCGATGCGGCTGTGCTGGTTCACCCTGAATCGCCGGACGCCGTCGTGCAGATTGCGGATGCGGTAGGCTCCACCAGTCAGCTGATCAAGGCGGCCCATGATCTGCCTAACGAAACCTTCATCGTCGCAACCGACCGCGGTATCTTCTACAAGATGCAGCAGGCTGCTCCGGGTAAGCGGTTCCTGGAAGCGCCAACCGGCGGATCCGGTGCAACCTGCCGCAGCTGTGCCCACTGTCCGTGGATGGCGATGAATGGCCTGGATAATATCCTGTCTGCGCTGGAAAACGGTACTGACGAGATTCTGGTCGATGCCGATCTGAGAGAGCGTGCTCTCAAGCCGTTGCAGCGGATGCTGGATTTCTCTGCCGACTAGACAGTGGTCGGTGCAAAAAAAGCCCGCCGATCAATGATCGTGCGGGCTTTTTTGTCTTGGTTGGGGGCTAAAACTGCTCCTTCATCTCCTGGCGCAGGGCGCGCACTTCCTGTTCGCGCTGGTCGAGTCGGGCAATGTCGGAAGGGGCCAGATCCTTGCCTCTGCGTGCATAGGTAATCTGCTTAAGTGCCAGGTCCAGCTGCGCAGTCAGCATGAAGTACTCGATACGGGCCTCGTGTACGCCGAGGGTGTTGCCGGCAAGTCCTTGGGTTTCGGCCAGTTGAAACCAGGCCTGTGCGTCGGTTGGGTAGTCACGGGTCAAGGATTTGTATTCGCGGAGTGAGGCCTGTAACTGGCCGTTGCTGCGCAGCACCCGGGCATTCAGGCTGCGCAGCGGCCTGCTGTCGGGGTAGAGAGCAAGGAGTTTGCGTGTCTGTGACAGTGCCTCAGGGTACTTCTCCTGTTGCAGCAGACCTTCAATGCGGCTGAGTTCGACATAAGGGTGCTGGCGCAGTTTGACGGGCATCTCTGCATATGTGCGTTCGGCCAGCGCAAAGTCCTGGTTGGCCATGGCGGCCAGCATCAGTCCGTAGCGGCTGTAGCTGCTGGTGTTTTGATTGAGGGCGTTGCGGAAATGCTCAACCGCTGCGGTTGGCGATTCGGCAAACTGGATATCCATGCGTGCCTTGATCAGCGAAAACTCAATTTCGGCGGGCTGGTTGCTGACCCGGGGCAGTTGGCTGGCTCTGTTCAATGAGTCGGCAATACGTGATTCAGTGACCGGATGGGTCAGCAGAAATTCCGGTGGCCGCTGGCCGTAGAACTGATAGTTGCGTTGCAGGCGGCCGAACATCTGCGGCATGGCGTGGGGGGCGAAATGGGCCGAGGCCAGCGTCTGCATGCCAACCCGGTCGGCTTCCTGTTCGTTACGTCGGCTGAATGCCAGCTGGTTCTGGGCCGATGCGCCCAGTGTCGAGGACATCACGGCCATGCCGCCTTCGGTGTCAGCGGCGGCCACCAGGATGCCGGCCAGTACTCCCGCCAGCATCAGTGGGCGGTTACGGCGATCCTCTTCAAGTCGCTGAGCGTAGTGGCGCTGGCTTAGGTGGGCCAGCTCGTGCGCCAGTACCGATGCCAGTTCAGCTTCGCTTTCAGAGGCCAGAATCAGGCCGCCATGCACCCCAATGACGCCACCGGGAACGGCAAAGGCATTGAAGGTTGGGTTGGCCAGCAGAAAGAGTTCAAGTCGGCGGTCCTGAACCTGGCTATGTGGCAGTAAGCGCCATAGCAGGTCCTCAAGATACTGGTAGGTGATTGGATCATCCAGCATTGGCGCTTGTCCGCGCAGAATGCGTGCCCAGTTGCGGCCCAGGCGATACTCGGTATCCAGGCTCACAATGGAAGATGTCCCATCATTCAATAAAGGCAGATTGAAGGCTTCGTCGGCACGGCTGGCGTGTGCGAACAGCAGCAGAGAAAGGAACAGGCTGCCTAGAGTGATGTGCTTGAACATTGCTGGATGCCTTCCGAATTATTCTGGCATGGGTTTAATGATATAGTGCTTGTCATTCAAATGTGTGGCCAGTGTAGCGCAGGAGTCGAACAGATGAGACCTCCAGAACATGATCAGGAGCTGGATGCCAGTGGATTGAGCTGTCCCATGCCGCTGCTTAAGGCCAAATTGGCGCTGCATCAGTTGTCGCCGGGGCAGGTGCTCAAGGTGATCGCGACCGATGCGGGCTCGGTGCGAGACTTTCCAGCTTATACCGAGGTGTCGGACCATGAGTTGCTGCATACGTTCACTGACGATCAACATTTCATCTATTGGATTCGGCGTGGCAAGGACGCCTGAGGTGCAGTATGCGCAAAATTTTCAGTAAATGGATCGATCGGTATTTCTCCGACGAAGAGGCGTTGTTTCTCTTTCTGCTGCTGGGCGGCGCACTGCTCGTAATCTGGGTGTTGGGTCAGCCGCTGGCCCCCGTGATCGCCAGTGTGATCCTGGCTTTCCTGATGCAGGGGGCCGTTGACTGGTTGCGGCGCAAGGGAGCTGGGCATCTGGCGGCCGTCATCGCGGTGTTTCTGCTGTTTATCGGTTTTGTGGCGGCTTTTCTGTTGTTTGTCATGCCGATCGTCTGGCAGCAGCTGGTTAACCTGTTTACCGAAGCACCCGGAATGGTATCTGAGGTGCAGGCTCAATTACTGGTATTGCCGCAGCGTTATCCCGAGCTGGTGTCTGAAGCTCAGATTCGTGAGCTTTTCGCAGCCGCTGGCAGTGAGTTGAGCCGCTTGGGACAGTGGGTGCTGACCTTCTCGCTGAACTCCATTACCGGCATAGTGACGGTGTTGATCTATGTGATCCTGGTACCGATCCTTGTGTTCTTCTTCCTGAAGGATGGTCGCAAGCTGGCTATTGGCTGGACGGCTTTTCTGCCCGAAAAACGGGAGATGATGACGCGTGTTTGGCATGAGATGGATGAGCAGATCGCCAATTACGTCCGGGGTAAGGCGATCGAGATCCTGATTGTGGGGGTGGTCAGCTATGTCACCTTCGTTTTCTTCGACATTAACTATGCCGCCCTGCTGGGGATCATGGTTGGACTCTCGGTGGTGATTCCCTATATAGGCGCAACGCTGGTGACGCTGCCGGTGATGCTGATTGCGTTCTTTCAGTGGGGCTGGGGCGGGGATTTCATGTACGTCATGATCGCCTACGGCATTATTCAGGCGCTGGACGGCAATGTCCTGGTGCCGTTGCTGTTCTCTGAAGCCGTCAACCTGCACCCGGTATCGATCATTGTTGCCGTGTTGGTGTTCGGCAGCTTTTGGGGATTTTGGGGCGTGTTCTTTGCCATTCCGTTGGCAACTCTGGTCAAGGCGATCCTCAGTGCCTGGCCGAGGGCAGCGGAAGAAGCAGAAGCCTCCGCCGGCTAGGCGGAGGCTGGCAGGTTCAGAGGCCCTTGACAGCTTCCAGTACTTCGGCGGCATGGCCCTTGACCTTGAGCTTGCGCCACTCCTGGCGCAGCACGCCTTCCTTGTCGATCAGGAAGGTGCTGCGCTCGATGCCCATGTATTCACGGCCGTACAATTTTTTCAGCTTGATCACATCGAACAGCTGGCACAGGGCTTCATCCTTGTCGCTGATCAGTTCGAACGGAAACGACTGTTTGCTCTTGAAGTTTTCGTGGCTGCGCAGGCTGTCACGGGAAACGCCGAAGATTTCGGTCTCCAATCCCTGAAACTCGGCATGGAGGTCTCGGAAGTCCTGGCCTTCGGTGGTGCAGCCCGGAGTGCTGTCCTTGGGGTAGAAGTAGATCACGATGTTCTTGCCCTTGAGGGCGCTCAGCGTAACTTCGGTGTCGCTGGTGGCAGGGGCGGTGAAGTCGGCAACGGGCTGACCGATAGCGGGTGCAGTCATGTTGAAATGTCCTCAGTGACTAAAAAGTGCTGCGCACTACTACGCGCAGTGCACATAATTCGTTTAGAATGCGGCCTTTACGATATCAAAAAAGTGTCTGCTGGTTGAGGCCGTGAGTCTGCACCGGTAGCATGATGCAACAATTTGAGAGTTCTCAGACAAATGGAGACAGAGATGATTCGCGGCAGTATTGTAGCGCTCGTGACCCCGATGACAGCCAATGGAGAGATCGATTGGGCTGCTCTCGATAAGATAGTGGATCTCCATATCGAGAAGGGTACCGACTCAATTGTTGCCGTGGGCACGACAGGGGAGTCGCCGACGCTGGATTATGACGAGCACCTGGAAGTGATTAAGGCGATCATTAAGCGCGTTGATGGCCGTATCCCGGTTATCGCCGGTACCGGCGCCAACTCGACCAAGGAGGCGATCGAGCTGACTGATCGTGCAGCCAAGGCTGGTGCAGATGCCTGTCTGTTGGTGGTGCCGTACTACAACAAGCCGACACAGGAAGGCCTGTACCAGCACTTCAAGGCGATCGCTGAAGCGGTCTCCATTCCGCAGATTCTCTACAACGTGCCGGGCCGTACTTCCTGCGACATGCTGCCGGAAACCGTTTATCGCCTGGCCCAGATTGACAATATCGTCGGTATCAAGGAAGCCACCGGCGATCTGGAGCGTGCCCGTGAGATGATCGCCAACGTGCCGGCCGATTTCGCCATTTACTCCGGTGATGACGCCACGGCGATTGAGCTGATTCTGATGGGTGGTCAGGGCAATATTTCCGTCACTGCTAATGTTGCGCCGGCCGAAATGGCCGAGCTTTGCCGCCTGGGCCTGGCGGGTGAAACTGAAGCCGCTCGCGCGCTGCAGCAGAAACTGATGCCGCTGCACACGAACCTGTTCGTGGAAGCGAACCCGATCCCGGTGAAATGGGCGATGACGGAGATGAAACTGATCGGCGAGGGTATCCGCCTGCCGTTGACCGTTCTGTCCGAACAGCATCAGGTACTGGTACGTAATTCCCTGCGCGAAGCTGGCATCATCTAACAGGATTTGGCATGACTACACTTCGGACCACCTATCTTCCGCTGGCGTTGGCGGTTTCTGTCGCCTTGACCGGCTGCAGCATGGTTGAAAACAACCCGCTCTACGGTGACAGCGGCGTCATCCGTGACCGTAGTCAGGATTATGAGTTGGCGCGTAAAGGTGAGCGCCTGCAGTTGCCGCCCCATCTGCGCGCCAAGGAGATGCAGGAGCATCTGGTTGTGCCGGATGTAGGCGTTACGGCAAGCCGCAGCGAGGCTGAGTTCGAAGTTCCGAGGCCGGAGTTCTTCTATGCCGAGTCTGGTAGTGATAGTGTCAACTTCCGTCGCGTCGAGGGTGAGAAAGTCATTCTGGTCGATGAGCCAATTGCTGATGTCTGGCTCAAAGCACAGGATTTCTGGGCCTTTAACGACCTCGATATTGTTCGCTCCGACCCGCGTCAGGGGGTGATGGAGACCGACTGGATTGTTCTCGATGGGCGCGATTACAGTTTTATGGATCTTTGGGTCAAGCGTCTGACATTGCAGGATGTTGACGGGCCGACCCGTAACAAATTGCGCATGACACTGCGTCCGGATCCTGAAAATTATGGTCGCACGGCCGTGCGCATCAAGCATGTCCAGTACCCTGAAGATACCGATGTGGCCAGCATTGATTGGGACCAGCAGGCGCGTGATGTGGGCTACAAGTCCGACATGATGTTTGAGCTGCTGCGCTATCTGAGCAAGGCCAGCTCGCAGCAGACGGCCAATACTCTGGTTGCGTTGCAGCAGCAGAAAGCTGACCGCCCATTGCTGGGACGTGATTCACGTGGTAATCCTGTACTGAAGATCAGTGCGCCTATCGATATTGCCTGGCAGCAGGTCGATGCGGCGCTGAATGCGGCGCAGGTTGATGTGGGTACCCGCGATCAGGAAATCGGCACCTTCTATCTGACCTACACCACTACCACGCCGTTCGATGATACCGAGAAGATGGGTTTCTTCGAATGGCTCCACTCCGACCGTGGTGAGATCAAGCTGGATACCAGCATGATCAGCGCGGCACTGGGGGGCGAAGAAGAATCTGATACGGGCGTTCGCTACAGTGCTGTAGGAGCTGTGCCTTCTTCAGAGCGTGTTGAAGAAGACGGCGAGCTGAGCACTGAACTGTCCGACCCGAATAACCCGGCAAATCAGCAGGGCTACAAGATTTGGTTCGGTGGCAAGGTGGTCTATGTCTTTGGCAGTGGCGGCAGCGGTAACTACAACGCTGAGACCGGCAATTACGAGCACACTGGCCGTTATCAGCTGAAGCTGAATCGAACGCGTTCAGGTGTTTTCCTCTCCGTACATAATGGGGACGGGCTGGAAGCGCCGGCGATTGTGGCTGAAGAGATCCTTTGGGCCGTCAAGGATCAACTGCCGCAGGCGGAATAATCAGGATCTGAGTGTCGGAAGAATGTAAAACGGGAGCTGCGGCTCCCGTTTTTTGTTGTGTCCGTCAGGAAATCGTTGCCGTCAAAACGGGCAGGGAGCTTCGAATTCTATCCATTCCCCGCTCACGGGGTGCTTGAGCCCCAATTGTTCGGCGTGCAGCAGCAAGCGGTCGCTGCCGCTGATAAAGGGTTCACAGGCGTAAAAGCGGTCGCCGATGATCGGGTGTCCCAGTGCCTGCATATGCACACGCAACTGGTGAGAGCGGCCGGTGATCGGATGGAGCAACACTCGGCTGCGATCGTCATGGGTGTCAATGAGCCGCCATTCGGTTGTGGCCGGTTTGCCGTCGACCGGGTCCACCATTTGCCGGGGACGGTTGTCCCAGTCGCAGCGAAGCGGTAGTTCGATGCAGCCTGAAGGTTGATCCGGGATGCCGGCGATGATCGCCTGGTAGCGTTTGGTGGGCACCCGCTGCTGGAACTGAATGCTCAAATTACGATGGCTTTCAGCATTCAGGGCAAGAATCAACAGGCCGGAGGTGGCCTGGTCCAGGCGGTGTACAATACGAGCCGTGGGGAAGCGCTGCTGGACGCGACGCCAGAGACAGTCCTGCTTGTCTTCGCCGCGACCGGGAACACTGAGCAGTCCCGCCGGCTTGCTCACCACGACGATGCTGTCATCATTGTAGAGATATTCAGGCATGGTTGCGCTCAAGCAGCAGCATGGATTCGACATGGGCGGTATGCGGGAACATGTCCATGATGCCAAAGCGGGTCACGCGATAACCGGCAGCCGTCAGCAAGGGCAAGTCGGCCACCAGCGCCGAAGGGCTGCACGAGATGTAGAGCACCTTGGTGGCGCCGTAACCGGACAGCTCCTTGACCGCTTCGCGTGCCCCCGTGCGCGGCGGATCGAGCAGGATCAGGTCGAAGCCTTCACGGAACCAGGCGGCATGGCGGAAACTCGCACTGAGGTCGGCACGGTAAAACTGGGCATTATCGATGCCCGCATGCATAGCGTTGCTGCGGGCGCGCTCGACCATATCGGCGGAGCCCTCAATGCCGACGACCTGGGCTGCCTTGCGCGCCAGCGGCAGGGTAAAGTTGCCCAGTCCGCAAAACAGATCGAGCACGCGCTGGTCTGGCTGGGGATCAAGCCAGTTCATCGCCTGGGCGATCATTGCCTGGTTGATTTCGGCATTGACCTGGATAAAGTCGGTGGGGCCAAACTCCAATTCAAGGTCGCTGTCCGGCAGCGTGTAGCGGGCCACTCCTTCATCGAGGTGGATATCCTGATCATTGAGTCCGATGATCAGCTTCAACTGCAGTTGCTCGCTGACCCGCTTGAGCGCCTGCATCAGTGCATCCTTGGGCTTGCGGGTGCAACGGAAACGGATGAACCCGTCAGTGTCGCCGCAGCTGAGATCGACATGGGTCAGGGGGCGGATATCACCCAGATCCTCCAGTGTTTCTCGCAGCAGGGCAAAAACCGGTTGCAGGCGCGGAATGAGTACCGGACAGCTGTCGATATTGAGCAGTTTGCTGCTGCCTCGGCGGCGAAAGCCGACCAGAATCTCGCCGTCACGCTGGCGCTGGTTGATGCCGATGCGCGCAGCGCGACGGTAACCGGTAGTGGCGCCAATCAGCGGGGGGGCAACCCGTTCCGGTACTACATCGGCAAAACGCGCCAGCTGATCCAGCACCTGCTGCTGTTTATGCTCGCGTTGCTGCTCAATGTCCAGATGCTGGAGGTCGCAGCCACCACACTGAGCGTAATGGGGGCAGGGCGGCGCAACCCGGTGAAGGCTTTCTGTCAGTACCTCAATCAGTTCGGCTTCGTTATAGCGCTTGTGCTGCGTGGTGATACGCGCGCTCAGCGTTTCGTCCGGCAATGCGCCAGCGATGAACGTGGTTTTGCCGTCAACTTTGGCAATGCCGCGCCCTTCATGACTGAGGCGTTCGACCTGCAGTGTGAGCGGGGCCTGTGGCTGGGAAGAGGCTTTGCGGGCACGCACCGGCGCGCCGAACTGAATTCTTTTACGGCTCATGTCATAATTTCCGCGGGATCAGCCCACCATTGTAACAAAGCGCGGTCGAACCCGTTAACCCAACGACGCCTGATTATGAGGAAGCCCGATGAACCAGGAGCACCCGTTCGCGCCCTATGTGCGCATTCTTGGAAAGGGCAAGAAGGGCAGCCGGTCGCTGACCACAGAAGAAGCCGAAGCGGCCATGGGGATGATTCTGGATCATCAAGTGCGGCCGGAACAGCTGGGGGCCTTCCTGATGCTGATCAGAATGAAGGAGGAAGTGCCTGAGGAGTTGAAGGGATTCGCCCAGGCGGTCAGAGCCAGGCTTTCACCGCCGCAGGATCTGGCAGTGGACCTGGACTGGTCTTCTTATGCTGGTAAAAAGCGCCGTTTGCCCTGGTTCCTGCTTGCCGCGCTGGTGCTGGCGCAACGGGGAACGCGCATTTTCATGCATGGTGCCCGTGGGCATACGTCAGGGCGTATCTACACCGAGGATATGCTGGCGCTGTTCGGTCTCAAGGCGGCTGAAAACTGGCAGCAGGCTGGGCAGAGCCTGGAGCAGCACAATATTGCCTTTATGTCGATCGATACTCTGGTGCCGCGTTTGGGTGAACTGATTGCGTTGAGGCCGGTTCTGGGGCTGAGGTCGCCGATGCATACGTTGTGCCGTCTGCTCAATCCGTTGTCTGCGCCCTGTTGCGTGGATGGCGTGTTTCACCCGCCCTATGCGCCCATGCATCAGCGCACCGCCCAGTTGTTGGGTACTCGCTACAGCCTCACCATTCGTGGGGATGGGGGCGAAGCGGAGATGAAACCGGATTCCGAGTCTGAACTGCACTGGGTGTGTAACGGTGAACTGTCGGAAGAGTTCTGGCCTCGTCTGTACGACCGGCGACTGGTGCGAGAAGACAGGCTTGATCCCCAGGATCTGCTGCGCCTCTGGCGAGGAGAGGTCCGGCATGACTATGGCGAAGGCGCGGTGATCAGCACTCTGGCCGGCGTGCTGCGCCTGTTGTCAAAAGGTGAGCAAAGGCCTGTGGGTGAATGGACCAAGCAGGCGTCTGAGCTTTGGCAGGGGCGCAACAAACAGGTGTTTTGATCAATATCCGATCAATTTACTCGGATTTGTTTTGGGTGTATCCTGAATGCATCGATATACAGGATCTTCACAGGGTTTGGTTATGACAATTACGGTTACAAAATCCGCCGAGCGCTATCTGGCGGAACTGCTCGAGAAACAGAATGTGGAAGGCATTGCCGTACGCCTGTTCGTGACGCAGCCGGGTACGGCCTATGCCGAGACTTGCCTGGCCTACTGTCGCCCGGATGAGGTCAATCAGGAAGATGAAATCATGGATATGGAGCTGCTGCGTTTCTATATGGAGCGCAACAGCATGCCCTACCTGGAAGAGGCCTACATCGACTTTGCCGAAGACCGAATGGGCGGCCAGCTGACCATCAAGGCACCGAATGCCAAGGTGCCCAAGGTGTCTCCGGACAGCCCGATGGATGAGCAGATCAACTATATTCTCTACTCCGATATCAACCCGGGATTGGCGTCACATGGCGGGGAAGTGAAGCTGGTTGAGCTGGTGGAAGAAGACGCGGGTGTGATCGCGATCCTGCGTTTCGGTGGTGGTTGTCAGGGCTGTAGCGCCGTTGACATGACCTTGAAGGACGGTGTCGAAAAGACGCTGGTCGAGCGTGTGCCCGGTCTGGCCGGTGTGCGTGACGTGACCGACCACAGCGTGCGTGAAAACGCCTATTTCAAGTAAATACTACCCGCTTCAGCCTTGCGGAGGAGGTGTTGTCTTCCTCCGCACCCTCCCTCCGTCTCGTCATTCAGCGAAAAAACCTGTTTAAGCGGTTGTAATTGCTGGATCCACCCCCATTGAAAGACTAACCTGACATTATCAAGTCGCGTCATCACCCGAATGGCGCCCTGTAGAGAGGCACTCCATCATGGATCAATTTGAAGCAAAAGATGACGCCGTGACCGTCGAGCTTCCGGTTCTGCCGCTGCGCGATGTGGTGGTTTATCCCAATATGGTGATTCCGCTGTTTGTCGGCCGCGAGAAGTCCATCCATGCGCTGGAGCTGGCAATGGCGAGCGACAAGCAGATCCTGCTGGTGGCGCAGAAGAGTGCTTCCGAAGATGAACCCAATGCGGCTGATCTCTTCTCCGTTGGCTGCGTGGCCAATGTACTGCAGATGCTGAAACTGCCGGACGGCACGGTCAAGGTCCTGGTCGAAGGCGACTACCGTGCGCGGATCGAGTCCCTGCACGAGGAGACGGAATATTTCAGCGCCGCTGTCAGCGTGCTGCCGATCGAGACCGTCGGTGTGACCGAGGCGGAAGTCTACAAGAAGACCGCGTTGGACCAGTTCGAGCGTTTCTCTCAGGTCAACAAGAAGATTCCATCCGAAGTACTGAGTTCGCTGCAGAACATCGAGGAGATCGGCCGTCTGGCGGATACCATCGCGGCGCACATGTCGCTGAAACTGGACGAAAAACAGAGCATTCTCGAGATTCTGGGCGCGCGCCAGCGTCTGGAGCATCTGATGTCGCTGATGGAAGCCGAGATCGATCTGGTCGAGGTGGAAAAACGCATCCGGGGTCGCGTCAAGAAACAGATGGAGAAAAGCCAGCGCGAGTACTATCTGAACGAGCAGATGAAGGCGATTCAGAAAGAACTGGGCGATATGGACGAAACCGGTGCCTCCGATATGGAAGAGCTGAAGGTGCGTATCGAGGCCGCCGGCATGCCGCAGGAAGCACTGGGCAAGACGCTGAGTGAGTTCAACAAGCTCAAGATGATGTCGCCGATGAGTGCTGAAGCCACCGTCGTGCGTGGCTACATTGACTGGATGCTGCAGATCCCCTGGGTCAAGCGCTCCCGTGTTCGTCTCGATATGAAGCACGCCGAGAAGATCCTGAATGAAGATCACTATGGCCTGGAAGAGGTTAAGGACCGAATCCTCGAGTACCTGGCGGTACAGAAGCGGGTCAAGAAGCTCAAAGGGCCGATTCTGTGCCTGGTTGGACCTCCGGGTGTGGGCAAGACCTCACTGGGTCGCTCCATCGCGCGTGCGACCAACCGCAAGTATGTCCGCATGGCGCTGGGTGGTGTGCGGGATGAAGCCGAGATCCGTGGTCACCGTCGTACCTACATCGGCTCCATGCCGGGCAAGCTGATCCAGAAGATGTCTCGTGTCGGCGTGAAAAACCCGCTGTTCCTGCTCGATGAGATCGACAAAATGGGCATGGACCACCGTGGCGATCCGGCGTCGGCGCTGCTGGAAGTGCTTGACCCTGAACAGAACAGCAGCTTCAACGACCACTATCTGGAAGTGGACTACGATCTCTCCGATGTGCTGTTCGTCTGTACATCCAACTCGATGAACATTCCGGGTCCGTTGCTCGACCGTATGGAGATCATTCGCATCCCCGGTTATACCGAGGACGAGAAACTCAACATCGCGCGCAAGTACCTGATCACCAAACAGTTGAAAAACAACGGCATCAAGGCGAAGGAACTCGAGATCACCGATGATGCGGTGGTTGGACTGATCCGTTACTACACTCGTGAAGCGGGTGTGCGTGGCCTGGAGCGCGAGATCGCCAAGATCGCCCGCAAGGTGGTGCGTGAGCTGGCGCTTGAAGACAAGGGCGGTTCGGTGCGTGTCACTGCAGACGAGCTTGAGCACTACAACGGTGTCAAGAAGTTCAAGTTCGGCATGGCCGAAGAGCAGGATCAGGTGGGTCAGGTGACCGGTTTGGCCTGGACCTCGGTTGGCGGTGACATCCTCACCATCGAGGCAGCCGTGGTGCCGGGCAAGGGGCGCCAGATTCATACCGGTTCCCTCGGTGATGTGATGAAGGAATCGATCCAGGCGGCGATGACCGTGGTGCGCAACCGGGCGCGCTCACTGGGTATTTCACCGGATTTTCATGAGAAGCGGGATATCCATATCCACGTGCCTGAAGGGGCTACGCCGAAAGATGGGCCCAGTGCCGGCATCGGCATGTGCACGGCCTTGGTATCGGCGTTGACCGGTATTCCGGTGCGTTCTGATGTGGCGATGACCGGTGAAATCACCCTGCGTGGACAGGTGCTGGCAATTGGTGGTTTGAAGGAAAAACTGTTGGCGGCGCATCGCGGCGGTATTCAGACTGTGATCATTCCAGAGGAAAATACCCGCGATCTGAAGGAAATTCCCGACAATATCAAGGCGGATCTCGATATTCGACCGGTGAAGTGGATTGATGAAGTGTTGGATATTGCACTGGCCTACCAGCCGGAGCCGCTGCCCGAGCCGGAAGAGGGAAGTGCGTCGGCCGAAGCAAACAACGGTCGTAATGGCTCAAGTCAGGTCAGCACACATTAACGCAAAGCCCCGGCAGAAAAGGGCTGCAGCCAGTTGACACCGGTTTCGGCCAGTTGGTATAAAGTTGCAGACTATGCGCTGGGCAACGACAACGGATAGAAATAGACAACGATTGTTACAAGGGGAACATTGTGAATAAATCTGAACTGATTGACGCTATTGCAGCATCGGCTGACATTCCTAAAGCCGCTGCAGGTCGCGCTCTGGATGCAACTCTGGATGCAGTAACCGAAGCGCTGCAGAGTGGTGAGTCTGTTGCTCTGGTTGGTTTTGGCACCTTCGCGACCAAAGAGCGCGCTGCACGTACTGGTCGTAACCCGCAGACTGGTAATCCGATCGAAATCGCTGCTGCCACCCTGCCGACGTTCAAGCCGGGTAAAGCACTGAAAGACGCAGTCAACAAGTAAACAGGATCTGAGGTCCTGATTGCGACGGAGCGGTAGTTCAGTTGGTTAGAATACCTGCCTGTCACGCAGGGGGTCGCGGGTTCGAGTCCCGTCCGTTCCGCCAACTTATGATCATGTTCGATGCAGTATCGAATGCTTAAAGTGATCTGAAAAAGCGCATTCGACAGAATGCGCTTTTTTTATAACTCAGAGTGTACGCAAACAATGCTTCAATCCATCAGGGAAAATTCACAGGGGATCATTGCCAAGGTGATCGTTGGTCTGATCATCGTCACCTTTGCACTTTTTGGCGTCGAGTCGCTGATTGGTCTTGCCAATAGTGAGAAGGCGCCGGCCGAAGTCAATGGGGAAGAGATCAGCAACATCGACCTGCAACGCGAGGTTGAGCTGCAGCGCCGGCAGATTCTGTCCCAGATGGGTGAAAATGCGGACCCGGCCGCAATTGATGAGGCGGCCCTGCGCCGCTCGGTGCTGGACCGTCTGATTGATCGGGAAATTCTGCTTCAGTCTGCCGATAATCAGGGACTTTATGTTTCAGAGCAGATGATCGACCAATTGATCGTCGCCGATTCCAGCTTTTTTGGCGAAAACGGCAAATTTGATCGTAACCAGTTTGAAGCGGTGCTGCGCAGCGTGGGTTTGACGCCGCTGATGTACCGTGATCAGTTGCGCAAGGCGCTGGTGACCGCACAGGAGCGTAACGCCTATACCCTCTCGGCATTTGCCACGCCGGTGCAGGCTGAGCAGCTGGCGAAGCTGGCCGGCCAGACGCGTGATATCGACTGGGTTAGCTTCAAGCTCGAAGATGCTCTGTCCCAGGTTGAGGTGACCCAGGATCAGCTACAGGCGCGCTACGATGAAAATCTGCAGCGCTTCATGACCGAAGCCCAGGTCGTACTGTCCTATATCGAGCTGAATCAATCCGACTTTGCCGACCCCGACAGTGTAACCGAGGCTGAGCTGCGCAGTGCCTATGAGCAGGAGCTGGCCCGCTTCCAGGGTGAAGAGGAGCGCCAGGCCTCACATATCCTGTTCGAACTTGATGGGTCTGACGCCGATGTGCGGGAGCAGGCCGAGGCGGTGCGTGAACGCATTCTGGCGGGCGAGCTGAGCTTTGCTGATGCGGCGGCCGAATATTCAGCCGACCCCGGTTCTGCCACCGCAGGTGGTGATCTGGGCTTCAATGGTCGTGGTGTTTTTGTGGGCCCCTTCGAGGAAGCGCTTTTCGCGATGCAGGAGGGCGAGCTTTCCGAGCCGGTACGTACTGAGTTCGGCTATCACCTGATCCAGTTGAACCACATCCGTGCCACCGAAGCGCCGAGCTTCGATGAGCGCATGCCGGAACTCAAGGCCGAGCTGGCGGCGTCTGCGGCTGAAGCTGATTATGTCGAGGCGCTGGAGCGCTTGGCTGATCTGAGCTTCTCTGCCGCTGACCTGCAGGTACCGGCTGAAGAGCTGGGGCTGAAAATTCAGCAGACGGACGCCTTTGGCAAGAGCGGGGGGCAGACAGAGCTGACCGCTAATGCCAAGGTGCTGCGGGCAGCCTTCAGTAATGAGCTGTTGGATGAACAGTTGAACAGTGCGCCCATCGAATTGAATCGTGAACAGGCCGTGGTCGTGCGGGTGAAGGAAGAGATTCCTGCCCGTCAGCAGACTCTGGATGAGGTCAAGGATCAGCTGACAGCCGAGCTGCGCCAGGAGCATGCGGTCGCCAGCCTGAAGAGCCGTACCGATGAGCTGGTCAAGCAGCTGTCTGCGGGTCAGACACTGGAGCAGCTGTCCCCCGAGTTGTCATGGACTTCGGCCGATGGCGTTGCCCGTGATGCCAACACCATGCCGCTGGACCTGAACCGTGCAGCCTTTGAGCTGCCGCGCCCGAGCGAAGATCAGGCCAGTCTGCAGGCTATCGAACTGGACGGAGGGGACTATGCCATCCTGCGTGTCCGCGCCGTTCAGGAGCCGGAACAGGTTGATGAATTGCTGGCTCAGCAGTTGCAGCAGTCACTGGGTGCACGTCAGGGCGATTCGTACTTCCGTGCCCATGTTCAGGGGCTCAATGCCAGTGCTGAGGTTGAGCGCAACTGATCTGTTCAGCGTATGAAACCAAAAAAGAGCGGCCATGTGGCTGCTCTTTTTTTTGGGGCTGTGACCCGTCGTGAATAGCGCTGACAGGTTTCAGTCCTGTATGGACAAACGTGGAATCAACGCGTCAGGAAGATGAATGGGGTGGACTAAATCAACGCTCAGCTATCGAGAGAGGCTGCGGCCAGCAGGCGCTGGGTGTAGGCTTGCTGCGGATTGCTGAACAGTTCTTCCGTTGCTCCCGACTCGACCACCTGGCCCTGCTGCATCACCATGACCCTGTGGCTCATGGCGCGGACTACGGCAAGATCGTGGCTGATGAACAGATAGCTGAGGCGATAGCGCTGTTGCAGGTCGCGCAGCAGTTCGATGATCTGTTTCTGTACCGTGCGATCCAGTGCCGATGTCGGTTCATCCAGAATGATCAGCTCCGGTTTGAGCACCAGCGCGCGGGCGATGGCGATGCGTTGGCGCTGGCCGCCGGAGAACTCGTGCGGGTAGCGGTGGCGAACTTCGGGGTCCAGGCCGACATCGGTCAGCGCCTGCGAAACCCGTGCAATCTGCTCCTGAGTGTCCCTGCAGCCCTGTACCCCCAGACCTTCGGCGATGATTTCAAATACGCTCATACGAGGACTAAGGCTGCCGAATGGGTCCTGAAATACGATCTGCAGTTGCTTGCGCAGCGGGGTGATCCGTTTCTGCTTCCAGGACGAAATCAGTTGTTGCTTGAAGTGGATCTCGCCTTGGCTGCGAATCAGGCGCAGGATGGCCAGCGCCAGCGTGGTCTTGCCGGAGCCGGATTCGCCCACGATGCCAAGGGTTTCCCCGGTCCGCAGCTGCAGGTCAATCCCATCCACGGCGCGATGCACATCGCGAACGCGCCTGAACAGACCCTTGCGCTGCTCGAAGCTGACGGCAAGCCGTTCTGTGCGCAGCAGGGCGGTGGCATCCTGGCTCAAAGGGGATGGCATGCCTGCCGGCTCGGCAGCCAGCAGCTTGCGGGTATAGTCATGCTCGGGGCTGCTGAACAGAGCGTCGCAGGTGCGATTCTCCAGTAGCTTGCCCTGGTGCATGACACAGATGCGGTCGGCGACCTTGCGTACCACGTTCAGGTCGTGCGAGATCAGCAAAATTGCCATGTTGAATTGCTGCTGCAGCGATTGCAGCAGCTCCAGAATCTGCTGCTGGATGGTGACATCCAGCGCTGTCGTCGGCTCATCGGCAATCAGTAGCTCAGGCTCGTTAGCCAGCGCCATGGCGATCATGACGCGCTGGCGCTGACCACCCGAGAGCTGGTGGGGGTACTGGCCAAGGCGTTGCTCGGGCTTGTCGATACCCACCAGGGAGAGCAGCTCGATCACCCGTTCCCGACAGGCGCTGAGGCTCAGTCCCTTGTGCAGACGCAGGGTTTCGCTGATCTGCTTTTCCAGCGTGTGCAGCGGGTTGAGCGACGTCATCGGTTCTTGAAAGATGATGCCGACCCGGTTGCCCCTGATCTGTTGCATGCGGATCTCATCGGCTTGCAGCAGGTCTTCGCCCTGGTACAGGATGCTGCCGCTGGGATAGTGCACCTGGCGGTCAGACAGCAAGCGCATCAGTGACAGCGCGGTAACGGACTTGCCAGACCCTGATTCGCCGACCAGGGCCAGGGTCTGGCCGGCCTCGATATCAAAACTGATGTCCTCAACAGCCGGCAAGCGGCTGCCGCTGAACTGAACCGAGAGATGCTTGATCGAGATAAGCGCAGGATTCATGTCAGACTTTCCTTGGGTCGAAGGCATCACGAACAGCCTCACCGATGAAGATCAGCAGGGTTAGCATAATGGCCAGCGAGCAGAAAGCCGTGATACCGAGCCAGGGGGCGTGCAGGTTCTCCTTGCCCTGTGCGACCAGTTCACCCAGAGAGGGGGAGCCCGGCGGCAGGCCAAAGCCGAGAAAATCGAGGGCCGTCAGGGTTACGATGGCGCTGTTGAACACAAAGGGCATGAAGGTCAGGGTGGCGATCATGGCGTTGGGCAGTACATGCCGGTACATGATGCGCAGGTCGCTCAAGCCGAGCGCCTTGGCGGCGCGGACATACTCCAGGTTGCGACCACGCAGAAACTCGGCACGCACCACGTCGACCAGATTCATCCAGGAGAACAGCAGCATGATGCCCAGCAGCCACCAGAAGTTGGGTTGCACCAGGCTGGCAAGGATGATCAGCAGGAAGAGCACCGGCAGGCCGGACCAGATCTCGATGAAGCGCTGGAACAGCAGATCGATGCGGCCGCCATAGTAACCCTGAACGGCGCCGGCACAGACGCCAATGATGGAGCTGGCGAGGGTCAGGGCGAGCGCAAACAGCACCGAGATGCGAAAGCCGTAGATGACGCGCGCCAAAACATCGCGCCCCTGGTCATCGGTACCGAGCCAGTTGGTCGTGGTCGGGGGCGAGGGGGCCGGCTGGTTCAGATCATAATTGATGGTGCTATAGCCGAAGCGGATCAGGGGCCAGAGCATCCAGCCGTCATTGGCCTGGATCATCTCCTGCAGGTAGGGATCACGGTAGTCGGCCGGCAGCGCAAACTCGCCGCCGAAATCGGCTTCGGTGTAGTCGTTCAGCAGCGGCCAGTACAGCTGCTGTTGATGACTGATGATGATGGGGCGATCGTTGGCGATCAGTTCGGCACACAGGCTGAGGCCGAACAGCAGCAGAAAAATCCACAGTGACCAGTACCCCCGGCGGTTGCGCCTGAAAGTCTGTACACGGCGGCGCTGGATGGGTGTCAACGTCATGCCTCAGACCTCCCGACTGCCAAAGTCGATGCGCGGATCCACCAGCGTATAGGTGATGTCGCTGACCAGTTTCATCAGCAGTCCGACCAGGGTGAAGATGTACAGGGTGCCGAAGATGACCGGGTAGTCACGGTTGATGACCGCCTCGTAGCCCAGTAGGCCAAGACCATCCAGCGAAAAAATCACTTCGATTAGCATGGAGCCGGTAAAGAAGATGCCGATCAGGGCGGCGGGCATGCCGGCGATGATCAACAGCATGGCATTGCGGAACACATGCCGGTAGAGCACGGCGTTCTCGCTCAACCCCTTGGCGCGGGCCGTCAGTACATACTGCTTGTTGATCTCGTCCAGAAAGGAGTTCTTGGTCAACATGGTCAGGGTAGCGAAGCTGGAGATTACTGATGCCAGGATCGGCAGGGTAATGTGCCAGAAGTAATCGCCGATCTGTTGCCACCAGGTCAGCTCGTGGAAATTCTGTGACGTCAGGCCGCGCAGCGGGAACCACTCCAGATAGGTGCCACCGGCAAAGAGGACGATCAGCAGGATGGCAAACAGGAAATTGGGGATGGCATAGCCCAGGATGATGGCGCTGCTGGTCCAGACATCAAAGGGGGTGCCATCGCGAACGGCCTTGCGAATGCCAAGGGGTACGGAGATCAAATAGGTCAACAGGGTCGTCCAGAGCCCGATGGAGATCGACACCGGCAGCTTTTCGATAATCAGCTCGGTGACGGTCTTGTCGCTGTAGAAACTCTTGCCAAAGTCGAACTGCAGGTAGTTGGTCAGCATCTGGTAGAAGCGTTCGTGGGGTGGTTTGTCAAAACCGTAGAGCTGCTCAATCTCGGCCACCAGGGCGGGGTCCAGTCCCTGGGCGCCGCGGTAGCCGGACTCATTTTGACTGCCGGCGGCGATATCGGATTGAGGGCCGCTGCCGATACGGTTACCGGCGGTGACCTCCAGTCCCTGCAACTGCGCCAGTGTTTGCTCCACCGGTCCACCGGGCGCAAACTGAACCAGTACGAAGTTGAGCAGCAGGATACCGAGCAGCGTCGGGATAATCAGCAGCAGGCGGCGAAGGATATAGGCGGCCATCAGGGCTTCATCCACCAGGTATCCAGGCCGAGGTCATAGGTCGGGCTGATCTTGGGATGCTCGAACTTGTTCCAATAGGCGATGCGCCAGGCGCTGATATGGTAGTGCGGGATCACATAGTGGTTCCACTGCAGCACACGGTCAAGCGCACGGGCGCGAAGTACCAGTTGCTCTCGGTCCGGTGCCGTGATCAGTTGTTCGACAAGATAGTCGACGGCAGGGTCCTGAATGCCGATCAGGTTGCGGCTGCCCGGGGTGTTGGCGGCTTCGGAACTCCAGTAATCGCGTTGCTCGTTGCCGGGTGAGCTGGACTGGCCAAAACCGTAAACCACCATGTCGAAGTCGAACTGGCGCAGCCGATTGATATATTGGGAGACGTCGACAATGCGGATGTCGGCGCTGATGCCCAAACGCTCCAGGTTGCGAATGAACGGCGAAACCACGCGCTCGAACTCTTTCTGTACCAGCAGGATTTCAAAATGGAAAGGTTTTCCTTCAGCGTTGACCAGTTTGCCTTCCTTAAGGCTCCAGCCGGCCTGTTGCAGCAGGCGCAGCGCTGTTCTGAGCTGCTGGCGGTTGCGACCGCTGCCGTCGGTGCTGGGTGCTCGGTAGACCTGGGTGAATACCTCCGGCGGCACCTGGGTACGGACTGGTTCAAGGATCTTCAGTTCGCCAGGGCTCGGCAGCTCGGTTGCGGCCATGTCGGAGTTGGAGAAGTAGCTGTTGCTGCGGGTATAGGCGCCGTAGAACAGGTTGCGGTTGGTCCATTCGAAATCAAAGGCGTTGCTCAGGGCCTCGCGTACCCGCATGTCACTGAACTGAGGGCGGCGGGTGTTCATGATGAAGCCTTGCATGCCGCGCGGATTGCCATGAGCGATCTCTTCCTTGCGGATGCGGCCGTCATCGAAGGGGGCGCCGGTGTAGCCGGTTGCCCAGGCCTTGGAGGCGTACTCGCTGCGAAAATCGTATTCACCGGCCTTGAAGGCTTCCAGTGCGACGGTGCTGTCTCGGTAATAATCGAACTGACGCTGATCAAGGTTGTAGCGCCCGCGGTTGACCGGCAGGTTGGCACCCCAGTAATCGACGCGTCGTTCATAGGTCAGGCTGCGGCCGGGGTCGATGCGGCCGACCCGGTATGGGCCTGAGCCGACCGGGATATCCAGAGAGGGGGCGCTAAAGTCACGTCCTTGCCAGTAATGGGCCGGCAGAATGGGAATTTCCCCGACGATCAACGGCAACTCACGGTTACGATTGCTGCCGAACTCGAAGCGCACGGTGCGCTCGGCAAGCGCCTTGATATCACTGATGCCGGCATAGTAACTCTTGAAAAAAGGGCTGCCTTTTTTCAGCAGAGTATTGAAGGTGAATACCACATCAGCGGCGGTGACCGGCTGGCCATCACTGAAACGCGCTTCGGGACGAAGGTCAAATTCGATCCAACTGCGGTCGTCGGCGACACGCAGCTGTTCGGCGAGCAGACCGTAGAGGGAAAAAGGTTCATCCAGCGCGCGGCTCAGCAAGGTGTCATAGATCAGGCCGGTGCCGTCGGCCACGGTGCCCTTGATGATGAAGGGGTTCAGGCTGTCAAAAGTTCCGATGGACGCTTCCCGAAGGGTGCCGCCCTTGGGCGCCTTCGGGTTCACATAGTCGAAATGCTGAAAGTTGGCCGGGTACTTCAGTTGGCCATGCATGGCGATCCCGTGCCGGGATTCAGTTGCTGTGGCAAGAGCGCTGAACAGGCTGAAAGCAATGAATGCACTAACCGCGAGGAGGCAGCGGTGGATGTTGACTGAGCCGGACACAGTATTCCCCTTCAGGTCATGCGTGGTTTTTATAATGAATTCAATTGCCTGTGACAGTTTAATCCGGTTCGGGTTCGCTGTTGCGGGCATATTGGTGCAGGCGGTCGTGACGCTCTGAGCGCTTGATGCCGTCTGCCATCAGTTGTTGATGGTGCTGATGAAGCCGGGACAACAGCTCCTGGTTGCCTCCGGCCAGCTGCTTGATCAGGTCCTGATCCATCCAGCGCTGGATCTTGCGGAACAGCACCCATTTGAAAACCACCGCCAGCACGACGGAAACAACAATGATGAAAATGCTCAAGCTGTCCATGGTTTAGCCCGCATCGGCAATATTGACATACAGGGTCAGGGGCTGGCCGGGGCGCAGCAGTTGATCGTCGCTGAGCTGGTTCCAGTTGATGATGTCACTGACGCTGACGCCGAAGCGGCTGGCGATAAGAGACAACGAATCCCCCTTGCGGATACGGTACCCCACTTTGCGTGTCATGTCGCGGGATTGCATCGTCGGCAGTGATGGCAGGCTGGCGGCGGCCTGATCGGCGCTGACATTGAGTACCAGCAGTTGCTGGCCGGCGCGCAGGGTGTCGCCTGGGGCCATCTGGTTCCAGCGCGCAAGTTCGCGCACACCGACGCCATATTTGCGGGCAATGCTCCAGAAGCTCTCGCCGGAACCGACCTGATGGTACAGCTTGCGACTGTGGCGCTGCTCCAGTTGCTGGATGCGGGCGCGTTTGCGCTGGCTTTCACTGAGGGCGTAATGGCTGGCGTCATGGGCGGGTTTGGGCACGACAAGACCCTGACCGATACGGATGGTGTTGCCCTTGAGATTATTGCCCTGGCGGATGACCGCTACGGAGCTGTTGAAACGCTTGGCGATGGTGCTCAGGGTATCGCCGGCCTGAACCTTATAGCGGTGCCAGCTGACCCGTTGTGCCGCTGGCAGCTGTTCGAGGCTGGCCTGAAGCTGTTCGGCCCGGTCGACCGGAATCAGCAGTTGGTGTGGCCCTTCGGGATCGGTGGCCCAACGGTTGAAGCCGGGGTTAAGCTGGTAGAGTGCCTTGAGCTCCATGCCGGCCATTTCGGCCACCTGGGCCAGGTCGATCTGGCCGCCGGTTTCCACGATCTCGAAATGAGGCTTATTGTCGATCTCGGTCAGCGCAAGGCCGAGTTCGTCTGCATCACGTACCAGCTTGGCAACCGCCAGCAGCTTAGGAACATAGGCCTTGGTTTCGCGAGGCAGGTTCAGCGACCAGAAATCGGTCGCTTTGCCTTGATCGCGATTGCGGCGGATCGCCCGGTTAACAGTGCCCCCGCCGGCGTTATAGGCGGCCAGCGCCAGCAGCCAATCGCCATCGAAACGCTTGTGCAGCTGCTGCAGATAGGTCAGTGCGGCGTCTGTGGAAGCGAGGATGTCGCGACGGCCGTCATACCACCAGTTGGATTTGAGACCGAAGTGGCGTGCGGTGCCAGGGATGAACTGCCAGGGGCCGGCGGCGCGGCCGTGGGAGTAGGCGAAAGGATCGTAGGCGCTTTCGACCACCGGCAGCAAGGCGATCTCGGCGGGCATGTCGCGCTTGAGCACCTCGTTGAGAATGTAGTGGTAGTAGGGCTGGGCGCGCTCGGTTACTCGTCGCAGATAGGACGGATGACGGTTGTACCAGTTAAGCTGCGTCTGGATGCGGGGTTGCTCCAGGTCCAGAGGCAGCTGCATGTGCTGCCGAGTCAGGGTCCATAGATCGGTTTCAGCCGGGGTGGGCTTGGGAGCATCGCTGAGAGCTTGTGGGGAGCCTTCTGTTTGCGCCGGAGGCGTGGCAACTGTCGCGGATTCGGGTTTTACGGAATTGGTTTGACAGCCAGCAAGTAACATTCCCAATGTTGCGGCCATGACGGCGGCAGGCACAAGTCGCATCGAATTTCAGTCCTGAAATAACCTTAAAAAACATGATTCTATGGACCCCGGACGGGAGGGTCAATCAGAACTGGTTTTTCCACTCGCGCAGGGCGGCCAGAACCTCGACAGCCGAATGCAGCGGGTTGCCGCAGAAATGCTCGGCGGCACGCACCACATTGATTTCCCCGGTACGCATGAAGGGATTGATCCGTTTCTCCTGTCCGATTGAGGAAGGCAGAGTGGGTTTGTTAGCCTGACGCAACCGGTGACAGTGCAGACGTGTCTGCTGGATGTCTGTGTTCTCGGGCTCAACACTGGCGGCAAACGCCAGGTTGGCGAGTGAATATTCGTGGGTGCAGTATACCTCGGTGTTGTCAGCCAGGGAGCCGAAGTATTGCATGGCGGTCAACATCTGTTTGGGCGTGCCTTCGAACAGGCGGCCGCAGCCGGCGAGAAACAGGGTGTCACCGCAAAACAGCTGAGGCGTCGTATCCGGATGCAGGTAGCTGATATGGTCACGGGTATGGGCGGGTACCTCATGCACATTCAGGATTTGCCCCAGCAGTTCAATGCTGTCGCCGGTCTTAAGCGTGTGAGTGATGCCGTCGAAAGGTGAGTTGGCAGGCCCGTAAACCGGAACGTTGTGCTGCTCGTGCAGCGCCCTGGCACCGCCGGTATGATCTTTGTGGTGGTGTGTGATCAGGATCGCTTGCAGTGTTTTATGCTCCTGTGCCAGCCATTGCTGAACCGGCGCCGCATCGCCCGGGTCTACCACTATGGCAGTGTCAGGGTCGGCAGCGGTGGTCAGTGCCCAGATATAGTTATCGTTGAAAGCAGGAATGGGGGTGGCGATAAACATGATGGTTTCCTGTTGGTGGCCGCGTTGGACAGGGCAATTCCTGGTTCAGAGCCCTTGGAGGGTACTGTATACTGAAACGAGTTTACATTCAGGCCAGTACAGGGGCTTTACATGAAGTTTACTGAGCAACTGCCGTACCGGCAGCTGATACCCTTGCTCAGCCATTGGTTTGACAGTCCTCTGGGGCAGGAGTTGCTGCTGCAGGAGCAGGCGTTTGCGGAACGGGTGTTGCCGACGCTGTTTGGCTATCACCTGTTGCAGGTTGGCTGGGATCATCGTCAATGCCTGTTCTCCGCCAGCCCGGTGTCACGCAAGGTCATGTTGATTCCCCGGATGCAGCTGGGAGCAGAGGCACGTACGCTGATTGCTCAGCCTACAGAACTGCCGGTTGTATCCAGTGAGATCGATGTGGTGATTCTGCATCACGCCCTCGACTATGCCGACAACCCGCACCAGGTGTTGCGCGAGGCGGCGCGGGTGTTACGCCCGGGTGGACATCTGTTGAGCTTCAGCTTCAATCCTGCCAGTTACTGGGGACTCTGGCGGTTCTTCAAGCGTCGCATGCCGCCGCTGTGGGGAGGGCACTTTATCAGCCAGGGGCGTCTGCATGACTGGTTGGGGTTGCTGGAGATGACCGAACTGAAAACGGAGAGCGCCTGTCACCACCTGCCCATTGAAAGTGAACGCTGGCGTTGCAGACTGGGGCTGTTTGAAAGCTGCAGCCGACGCCTGCCACTGAATAGCGGGGCCGTGATGATGGTGCTGGCGCGCAAGGACGTGGTTGGCATGACCCCACTGAAGGCAGAATGGAAACAAAAACGCTTGCTTGGCATGCCGGTGGCCGAGCCGAAACCGACCGCCCGAGGATCAAAGATTTGAAAGCAGTAGAGATATTTACCGATGGCGCCTGCAAGGGCAATCCCGGGCCGGGAGGCTGGGGAGCGCTGCTGCGCTATGGTGAGCAGGAAAAAGAGTTGTATGGCGGTGAAACCGAAACCACCAATAATCGCATGGAGCTGCAGGCCGCCATTTCAGCGCTGGCCAGTCTCAAGCGCCCCTGCAAGGTGATTCTGACCACCGATTCCCAGTATCTGCGCCAGGGGATCATGAGCTGGATGGCGGGCTGGAAACGCAATGGCTGGAAAACGGCCTCCAGGCAGCCGGTGAAGAACCAGGATCTGTGGCAGGCGCTGGATGAGCAGGTGGCCCGCCATGAGATCGACTGGCGTTGGGTCAAGGGGCACAGCGGCCACCCTGAAAATGAACGCGCCGACCAACTGGCCAATCGAGGTGTAGAGGAGCGCGGCAAGTCGTGAGTGCACGTCAAATCATTCTCGATACCGAAACCACCGGTATCGACCCGGAAGCCGGACATAACATCATCGAGATCGGTTGTGTCGAGATGGTGCGCCGTAAACTGACCGGAAACACCTGGCACCAATACCTTAAGCCGGATCGGGAGGTTGAGGCCGAGGCGATCGAGGTGCATGGTATCACCAACGACTTTCTGGCCGATAAGCCGAAATTCATTGAGTTGGGTGCCGAGTTTATCGAGTTTGTCCGCGGTGCCGAGCTGATCATCCATAATGCGGCGTTCGATATCGGCTTCCTCGATACTGAACTGGCCCGTAACGGGTTCAGCGAGCGGATGGAGCAGATCTGCACGGTAATCGACACCCTGGCGCTGGCGCGGAAGAAATATCCGGGTCAGCGCAACAGCCTGGATGCGCTTTGTCGACGCTATGGTATCGACAACTCCCATCGTGAGCTTCATGGCGCGCTGCTGGACTCGGAGATTCTTGCTGATGTGTATCTGGCGCTGACCGGCGGTCAAACCAGTCTACAGCTGGGGCAGTCCGGGCAGGGTGATGATGGTAGCGATGAACCTATCCGGCGTGTGAGTAATGCGGGGCTTATGTTGAAAGTGCTGAGAGCGTCCGCAGAAGAATTGGCCGAGCATGACGCCTTTATGGATCTGCTGGACAAAAAAAGCGATGGCGCGGTCTGGCGTCAACTGAATACTCCCGGACAGGGGGATTGATTATGTGCCAAGTGCAGGCGGAACACTACTATCTTTGTCATGAAGGACGACTGCTGTGGCGCGATGAGCAGCTGGAATTTGCTGTATCGGACCTTCAGGCGCTGACCGCAATCGTCGAGTGCAGTCTGGAAGTGGAGGATGGGTTCGGTCTCAAGGTGCTTGGGGAGTGCCCCGAAGGCATGACCCCGGAGGTGAGTCTGCGGCGTGCGCTGGCGCAGGCGACCGACGAGGCCGAATACGCACGCCTGGCGCGAGCGGCTCAGTTGGCGACCTGGTTTGATCAGCACCGTTTCTGTGGTCGCTGCGGTTCCTCATTGATCGCGCACGGCCAAGATCTGGCCCGAGAATGTCCGCAATGTCAGCTGGTCCAGTATCCACGCATATCCCCCTGCATCATCGTGCTGATTCGCCGGGGCAGTGAGTGTCTGTTGGCTCGTTCGGGGCGCTTCCCGCCGGGTCGTTTCAGTACGCTGGCGGGCTTTATTGAAGCCGGCGAAAGCGCTGAAACGGCGGTGCGGCGTGAAATCCGTGAAGAGGTCGGTGTCGAGGTGGAGAATCTGGAGTTCTTCGCCAGTCAGTCCTGGCCATTTCCCCATCAGCTGATGCTGGGGTTCTTTGCCGATTATGCGGGTGGAGAGCTGGTGCCCGATGGTGAGGAAATACTGGAGGCGGGCTGGTTTGGCAGGGATAACCTGCCGGACTTGCCACCCCCGTTCAGTATCTCGCGCCAGTTGATCGACCGTTTCTTTGCCCTTCAGGCAGCGTTGGATGGGCCGTCAACGCTCAGCGACTGAACAGTTTGCCGAGGCGCGTGGCCAGCATCACGTTACCCTCGGCACGCAGTTGCCCCTTCATATAGGCGCTCATCCCGTCCTGCTCACCACTGATCACACGGATCAGTGTCTCTTCATTCAGGTGCAGCACCAGGTTGGGGTCATCATGTTCGCCAAAACGGCTGTGGCAGCTGTTTTCTTCAATGCTGATGAAGAATGACTCGGCATCTGCAATACGAAACTGGAATACTGCGTTCAGGCCTTTGGCCTGCTCGGGGTTGAACTTTTCCGGCAGCTTGTCGACGATGCGTTCGAGTGTCAGAGGCGAAGTCATGTAGGGTCTTTCCTGAAGTGCTTATGGGCATGATCTGTATCGGGTTTATGGTACAGTAGCCCAGACTCTGAAGCGAACCCCTTGTGCCTGAGCGGAGAGATAGATTGACAGCCTTTTTTGCGGAATATGGCCTGTTTTTGGCCAAAATGATCACCCTGATTGCCGGTGTGCTTTTACTGGTCGGGGGTATAGGCGCATTGATCGAGCGTCGACGTGAGCATCGTGAGGGTCATGTCGAGGTCAAAAGCCTCAATGACCATCTGGAAGACATGAAAGCCGACATCGAAGCGGCCGTCGTCGATGAGGCGCTGGCCAAACAGCACGAAAAGGCTCGTCGCAAACAGGAGAAGGCGGAAGCCAAGGCGCTGAAAAAGACGCTCAAGCAGGGCAAGGAGCCTGAGAAACCGCGCAAGCGAGTGTTCGTGCTTAACTTCGACGGTGATATTCATGCGTCCGGTGTGGAGGCTTTGCGTGAAGAGGTCACCGCCGTACTGACCATCGCGGACAAGGATGACGAAGTGGTCATGCGCCTGGAAAGTCCTGGTGGTCTGGTGCATGCCTACGGCCTGGCCAGCTCGCAGCTGGAGCGCATCAAAAACAAGGGTATCCGCCTGACAGTCTGCGTTGATCAGGTGGCCGCGAGCGGCGGTTACATGATGGCGTGCATCGCGGATCATCTGGTGGCCGCGCCTTTTGCGCTGGTGGGGTCCATCGGTGTGGTGGCGCAGCTGCCGAACTTTCATCGTCTGCTGCAGAAGCACGATGTGGATTATGAGGTACTGACCGCCGGTGAGTACAAGCGCACATTGACAGTGTTTGGTGAAAATACTGATAAGGGGCGGGAGAAGTTTATCGAAGAACTGGAAGATACTCATGACCTGTTCAAAACCTTCGTGGCTGAATATCGTCCGAAATTGAATGTGGAAAAAGTAGCGACCGGCGAGGTCTGGTTCGGCCGCAGGGCGTTGAACGAGCAGTTGATCGACGCCATCTCCACCAGCGATGACTACCTGTTCGAGCTATGCCAGGAGCATGATGTGTTTGAACTGCACTATGAGGTCAAAATCGGCCTGCAGGAGCGCCTGGGACAGCTGGCGGTCAATGCCTCAGATAACCTGCTGCTGCGCTGGTGGCAGCGTGTCATGAACACTCGCCTGTTGTCGCGCTAATTCGGGGAGGGCAGGCATGGATGCCGTGCCAGGTTCCAAGTTGAGAAAGATTAATAATATGTCCGCAGATAACACTTTCATGTACCCGAGCTCTGATACGTCCAGTCGCATCGTCCAGGCGGCCGAAAAACTTTTTGCCGAACAGGGGTTCAAAGAGACCACGATGCGCCAGATCACGACGCTGGCAGATGTGAATCTGGCAGCCGTGAACTATCACTTCGGCTCCAAGAAGGGGTTGATTCATTCAGTGGCGACGCAGTCCCTGAACCCTTTGTGCGCTACGATCGAAGAAGGACTTGGCAAGCTTGACGTGAATGGACCCACGCCAGGCCTGCCTGAACTGATGCAAATACTGGCGGTGGCGCTGGTGCGGGTACATCATCGCAATGATTATTCCCTGGCCGTACTGATGCGCTTGCTGGATCAGGCTTATCGTCCTGCACAGCAGGATCTGCAGCTGTTCATTCGCCAGCAGTATGGCAAGAGGATTGCCATTTTCCTGCACTACTTGCGCGAAAATACGGCTGCTCTGAGTGAACGCGAATTCTTCTGGCGTCTGCATTTCTTGTTGGGATCAGTGATTTTTACCCTGTCCAACATGCATGCGCTGGTTGCACTGGATCAGCCAGATGCCCCGGAAGAACTCGAAGTGGAGGCGATACTGCAGCGGATGATCCCAGTGATGTGCGCCGGCATGCAGGCACCGGGTCAGGAGCACTGATGTCGTTCCGGGTCCGGATTTCCATCACACGACAGTTGCTGGAACTTGTGCGTGGTGAAGAGGTCATTTGTCGCTACGCCGTGTCGACGGCGCAGGCAGGACCAGGGGAGGCCAATGGTTCCGGTCGTACCCCCCGCGGGCGTCATTACATTCGCGCCTGTATAGGTGGTGACCAGCCTGTCGGTGCGGTGTTTGTGGCACGACGCCCCACCGGGGAAGTCTATAGTCCAGAGCTGGCCGCGCACTACCCGGAGCGGGACTGGATCCTGAGTCGGATTCTCTGGCTCTGTGGCCTGGAAAAAGGTTTCAACCGCGGCGGTGAGCGGGATACGCAGCGTCGCTATATCTACATTCATGGTACCCCCGATACTGAGCCCATGGGGTTACCGCGTTCTCATGGCTGCATCCGGATGCGCAATGCCGATCTCATTGAGCTGTTTGATCAAGTGCAACCGGGTACACCCGTTCTGATTGAAGAGTGAACACATATGACCACAGGTGTTTTGATGCTGGACCTGGAGGGGCTGGCGCTCACTCCTGAAGAAGCCGCTGTTCTACGGTCCCCTGAAGTGGGTGGCCTGATCCTGTTCAGTCGCAATTACGACAGTCCCGAGCAGTTGCGTTGCCTGATGCAATCGATTCGCCAGCTGCGACCGGACCTGCTGGTTGCGGTTGACCAGGAAGGTGGGCGGGTACAGCGTTTTCGCAACGGCTTTACCCGTTTACCGCCGATGTCGGTGCTGGGTAAGCGCTGGCAGGAAAACCCGCACCGGGCGATCGCCCAGGCTCATGAAATCGGTTGGCTGTTGGCAACCGAGTTGCGTCAGTATGACATCGATATCAGTTTTGCACCGGTCCTGGATCTGGACTGGGGGCATAGCAGCGTGATCGGTGATCGCGCTTTCGGCTCGACGCCTGAGGCCGTAACCGAGCTGGCCGGTGGCGTCATGGCGGGCATGCATGAGGCGGGCATGGCTGCAACCGGGAAGCATTTCCCGGGCCACGGCTGGGTGGAGGCCGATTCGCACCTGGAGCTGCCGGTAGATGAGCGCAGCTTTGACGAGATCGAGCAGCAGGACCTGCGACCCTTTGACGCATTGATTCGCCGAGGCCTGGATGGTCTGATGCCTGCTCATGTGGTGTATCGTCAGGCTTGCCCGGCGCCGGCCGGCTTCTCCACCTTCTGGTTGCAGCAGATTCTGCGCCAGCGCCTGCACTTTGACGGTGTCATTTTCAGTGATGACCTGAGCATGGAGGGGGCCAGCCTTGCCGGCAGTTACGCCGAGCGTTGTGATCGCGCCCTGGCGGCCGGTTGCGATATGGTGCTGGTCTGCAACCACCCGGAAGGGGCGCAGCAGGTCTTGAAGCACCTGCAACAGAAGCCGGTGGCCGTGTCTCACCGCCTTGCCCGGATGCGTGCGCGCCCGGCACGGGTCGCGGATGATGAGCGCCTGCAACAAAGTCGTGCATTGGCAGCGGAGTTGATTGAGGAAGCCTGATGCTGGAACAACTGCTCGAACCCATACTGACGCCCCTGTTCAACCGGTGGCCGGTCTTGAGCGATTATGCCTGGCAGGTGGCTGCCACGGTGGTGGTGGCAGCTGTCTGGCTGTTGACCGTGAGTTTCAACTGGATCACCGCACGTTTAATCAGGCATTTGAGCCAGAAGGCTCCGGTCTGGGATGAGCTGTTTCTGCAATCGATTCGCACCCCGTTGCGCCTGCTGATCTGGGTGATCGGTCTGTCGTTGCTGCTGGAGATCTTCAGCCGTAACGGCCTGCCGGTCGGGACCGGGGTGGGCAGCGACGTGCGCCGTTTTGGAGCCATTCTGATCGTCGCCTGGGGGTTGCTGCGGTTCGTGACCACCGCCGAGAACTTTTTCACCACCCCGGTGAAGGGGCGCAAGCAGGTTGATCGTACCACTGCCGATGCGGTGGCCAAGCTGGTGCGTCTGGTGGTGGTGATCCTCGCGGGGCTGACGCTGCTGCAGTCTGCCGGGGTCAGTATTTCAGGCATTCTGGCGTTTGGCGGTATCGGTGGTATCGCCGTCGGTTTTGCTGCCAAGGATCTGCTGGCCAATTTTTTTGGCGGCTTGATGGTGTATATGGATCGTCCCTTTCGGGTGGGTGACTGGATTCGGTCGCCGGACAAGGAGATCGAGGGTACGGTCGAGTATATCGGCTGGCGGTTGACCCGTATTCGTACCTTTGACAAGCGTCCGCTGTATGTACCCAATGCGACCTTCGCCAACATCGCGGTGGAAAACCCCTCGCGCATGAGCAATCGGCGGATCTACGAGCATATCGGCGTACGCTATGACGACGCCGCCAAGGTTAAGCAGATCGTCGATGAGGTGCGCAGGATGCTGCAAAGTCATCCCGAGATCGATACCCGTCAAACCCTTATCGTGCACCTGAACCGTTTCGGTCCCTCATCGTTGGACTTCATGGTCTACACCTTCACCAAAACCACTAATTGGGTGAAGTTTCATGCGATCAAGGAGGATGTGATGCTGAAAATTGCCGACATCATTTTCTCCCATGGCGCCGAGTTCGCATTCCCGACACAGACTGTACATCTTGCCGGACCGGATATGCCGGAACCGGGCATGATGTCAGGACTGGCTCAAGAGGCAACTGATGTCATCCGCAACAACTAGTACTCAGACGCGCTGGCTGAAACAGCTGGCGCGGTCGGAAAAATTCTGGACCTGGATCAGCATTCTGGCGGGTCTGGGCATCGGCCTGATGTTGATCGCTCAAGCCCATCTGCTGGCGGTCTTGATCAATGATACTCTGTTCGATCCTGACACCACCCGGGTGGTGTGGCCGTTGATTGGCGGTCTGTTGGCTGCACTTTCGCTGCGGGCTCTGTTGGGGGTGCTGCGGGAGTGGGCCGGGCAGCAAAGTTCAATTCGCATTCGTCGACGCTTGCGTACCGAGTTGCTGCAGCAGCTGACCCGGCTCGGACCCGCCTATACCAGTGATCAGCGCAGCGGTGAGCTGGGCAGTGAACTGCTGGAACAGGTGGAGGCGCTGGACGGCTTCTTTGCCCGTTATCTGCCGCAGATGGCGCTGGCGGCCATGTTGCCGCTGGTGATTCTGGCATTCGTGTTCCCGGTCAACTGGGCTGCGGGCCTGATTTTCCTGCTGACGGCGCCATTGATTCCCGTCTTCATGGCCATGGTGGGGGTTCGGGCAGCGGAGGCGAATCGGCGCAACTTCGCAGCTCTGTCGCGCCTGAGCGCGCATTTTCTGGATGTGGTGCAGGGGATCGTAACGCTCAAACTGTTCGATCGCAGCCGTGACCAGGCGGGTGTCATCGAGCAGGGGGCCGAAGAGTTTCGTCAGCGCACCATGCAGGTGCTGCGGTTGGCTTTTCTGTCCTCGGCGGTACTTGAATTCTTTGGCTCCATTTCGATCGCGGTGGTGGCGGTTTACCTCGGTTTCAGTTTTCTGGGGCATCTGGATTTCGGTTACTGGGATGCACCGGTCAATCTTTACCAAGGCTTGTTCATTCTGTTGCTGGCGCCGGAATTTTACCTGCCGCTGCGTGAGCTGGGCACGCATTATCATGCCAAGCAAGAAGCGGAGGCGGCCGCCGAGCGGTTGCGACTGCTATTGGAAGAGGGTCCGGTTGCCGTCAACCCTGAGGGAGAAGGGATTGAGGGCAGTATACGGCAGGTGTCGATCGTTGACGCTCGGCTGCAGTACGCGGGGCAGGCAAAACCGGTCTTTTCCAAGGCGACGATCACGTTGAAGCCGGGGCGTATCGTGGCGCTGATTGGTCCGAGCGGGGCGGGCAAGTCCAGCCTGCTGCAGGTGCTACTGGGGTTTCGCCGTCTGGATCAAGGGACAGTACTGGTTAACGACCGGTCACTGGATGAAATCGGCTTGCAGCAATGGTTGCAGCGCGTGGCCTGGGTCAGTCAGCATACATCGCTGTTTCCCGGCACGTTGCGCGATAATCTGCTGCTGGCTGACCCGGATGCGGATGAGCATCGGCTTTATGTGGCGCTGGAGCAGGCGAATGCGCTTGAGTTTGTGCAGCGGTTACCGGCGGGCCTGGATTCAGTGGTCGGTGAGCGCGGGGTTGGTCTGTCGGGCGGCCAGATCCAGCGTCTGGCGCTGGCGCGCGCTTTTCTGAAGGATGCCCCGGTCCTGTTGCTGGATGAGCCAACGGCCAACCTGGATCGGGAAAGCGAAACGTTGGTGCTGTCTTCGTTACGCAAGCTGTGTGAGGGGCGCCTGGTGTTGATGCTGACCCATCGCCAGCGCTCCATGTTGCAGGCGGACGAGGTTTGGCAGTTGCAGCAGGGCAGGTTGCAACGGGTTGATGAGGTGAAAGCATGAAGGCACTCTGGCCATTCGTTCGCATGTTGGGGGTATACCGAGGCTGGGTCGCTTTGGGGATACTGATGAGCCTGGTGACACTGCTGTCGTCCATCGGGCTGCTGACGCTGTCGGGCTGGTTCATATCGGCGTCTGCGCTGGCAGGCGTGACTGCGTTGGGGGCCAAACAGTTCAACTACTTTACGCCGGGTGCGGGTGTCAGGGGCTTCGCGATCTTTCGTACAGCGGGGCGTTACTTCGAGCGCATCACCACTCATGAAGCGACCTTCCGTGTGCTGGCGTATCTTCGGAGCTGGTTCTATCGTCGTCTGGAGGCGTTGGGTCCGGCACGGTTGCAGTCCTATCGTTCAGCCGATCTGCTCAACCGGCTGGTTGCCGATATTGATGCCTTGGATAACCTCTACCTGCGCGTACTGGTGCCTACCCTGGTGGCCTCAGTCGTCGGTCTGCTCGTGGTGCTGTTCATTGCCGGCTTCAGTTCGACCATTGCGCTGGTCACCGCTGTTGCCCTGCTGCTGGCGGGGGTTCTGTTGCCCTGGGGTGCGCAGCTTGCCGGGAGGAAAGCTGGTCGAACTCAGGTGCTGGAACTGGGTCGCCTGCGGACGCGGCTGCTGGCGCTCGTTCAAGGGCAGGCGGATCTGCAGATCTACGGGGGAGTTGAGCCCGCGATTGAACAGGCGCAGCAGGCGGAAGCCGAGTTGCAAAAAACCCAGTTGCGTATGGCGTTGATCAGCGGGCTGACGACCGCAATGTCGACCCTGATTGGTGGTATGGCAGCGATTGCGGCACTGATTCTGGGGATCGAACTGGTGTATGAAGAGGTCATTGCTCCGGCACAGCTGGCGATGCTGGTGTTTTGTGTGCTGGCGGTGTTTGAAGCTGTCGCGCCTTTGCCCCTGGCCTTTCAGTACTGGAGCAAAACGTCGGCCGCTGCCGGTCGGTTGGTCGAGATCACTGAGCAGGAAGCGCTGATCAGCTTTCCTGAGCGGGGAGTCCAGCCGAGCCTGCCGGGGCAGGTTGTGATGGATGATATCTGCTTTCGGTACAGTCAGGAAGCGCCTTGGGCGCTGGAGCATTTTTCACTGGCGGTGGCGCCTGGCGAGCATGTGCTGATTTTGGGGCATACTGGTAGTGGCAAGAGCAGCTTGATCAATCTGCTGGCCCGTTTCTACGAGCCGGAATCCGGTAGCCTGAGTCTTTCAGGGCAGCCGGTGCAGGCGTATGACGAGCAGACGCTGCGTGCACAGATGAGCGTATTGTCACAACCGGTACAGCTGTTTGCCGGCTCTGTGGCGGATAATCTGCGTTTGGCCGATCCTCAGGCATCTGAGCACCAGATGTTGGCGGTGCTTGAGCAGGTGGCCTTGGTCGAGGAGCTGGGAGAGGAGCCCCTGGACTATCAGGTCGGTGAGTCGGGCGCGCGATTGTCCGGTGGTCAGAGCAAGCGCCTGGGGTTGGCGCGTGCTCTGCTTAAGCCTGCTTCTCTGCTGGTGCTGGATGAGCCGACTGAAGGGTTGGATGCAGCAACCGAGGCGTCAGTAGTGGGCGCGATGCTGGCCGGTTGTCGTTCACGTACGCTGTTGATGATCAGCCACCATTTGCAGATGGCGGAACGGTTCGATCGTATTGTCGTGCTGGATAGCGGCAAGGTGATTGAGCAGGGCACACCGGCTGAGCTGATGGCACGCGCCGATAGTCGTTACAACCAGCTGCGTGCCCTTTGAATGGCCTGTCGTTCAGTTCAGTGAGCGGATGCGCAGCAGTACGCCAAAGCGCGGATGGTCGATGTAGTGGGTTTCGTTGGACCGCATGCGACGTGACTGGTCCATCCGCCAGTGTTGAGTGCTGTCCATCTGCTCACCCACGGGCGTGACGACCTCAATTGCTGAATCCGTGTCAGCGGAATTCAGGTGCTCTGGTTGCTGCAAAAGCAACGGGGCGGCAGCTGTTAACTCCAGTGTCGGCTGGGCGTGAAGGAAACGGTTCTTGTAGAGTTTCAGGCTTCCGTCCAGCTGATAATCGTCAAAATCGGCTTTGATGCGTACCTGTCGTGCTCCGGATTTGCCGCCGATCGACTGTAGCCAGCCGCGATGGTACAGCAGTCGGTAGTCGCCGCTGCCGGATAGCGCTGCCGCATCGCCACCCAGTATCAGGTCGCTCTGAGGCAGTTCTTCAAAATTGGCCAGCGGGTAGCCATCCCAGGGCTGCGGCTGGAGGCTGGCGCTCAGGTCCAGCTGCGGCAGCTGCGGCAGCTGCGGCCAGTATTCCTGTTCGACCCCGTTGGAGTTTTCATGGCTGAATACCAGTATCTCCACCTTGTACAGATCGGCAGCCTGAGCCAAGGCCGGCAGGGTGGTAAGGGCAGCCAGTGCCAATGAGCGGCGCAGTAGGGAGGCCATGAGTTACGTATTCTCCTTGGGTGACAATTGGGTCAGCAGGCGCTCGACCGCTTCGAAACGAGAAGCGACCTTTTCCATGGGCTGAGTAAAACGCAATATGCTGGCGCCGTCCAGACGGAAGCGGTCCGGTTGGCGCTGAATCATGGTGATCAGGGTCATGGGGTCGACATTCGGCTCGGCTTCGAACTCGATACGACCGCCCTTGTCGCCGGCATCCAGCTTGACGATGCCCAGGGCTTCGGCGCGGAGCTTGAGATGGGTCAGGCGCAGCAGGTTTTTGCTTGGCTCGGGCAGCAGGCCGAAGCGATCGATCATTTCGACCTGCAATTCGTCCAGTGATGCGGCACTGTCCGCATTGGCGATGCGCTTGTACAGAATCAAACGGTTATGTACATCCGGGATGTAGTCTTCCGGGATCAGCGCCGGCAGGTGGAGGTTGATCTCGCTGCCGTGATGCAGCGGCTTGTCCAGGTCGGGGGTCTTGCCTTCCTGGATTGACTTGATCGCCTGGTCCAACATCTCCATGTACAGGCTGAAACCGACGCTCTGCATCTGCCCGCTTTGTTCCTCGCCCAGCAGTTCACCGGCACCGCGGATCTCCAGGTCATGGGTGGCAAGGGTGAAGCCGGCGCCCAGGGTGCTGGACTGACCGATCGCTTCCAGACGCTTGACCGCATCGGGTGTCATCACTTTTGGGGGTGGCGTCAGCAGGTAGGCATAGGCCTGGTGATGGGAACGACCAACACGCCCGCGTAGCTGGTGCAGCTGAGCCAGGCCGAACTTGTCTGCACGGTCGATGATGATGGTGTTGGCGCTGGGGACGTCGATCCCGGTTTCAATGATGGTGGTGCAGACCAGGACATTGAAGCGTTTGTGATAGAAGTCGCTCATCACCTGTTCCAGCTCGCGTTCGCGCATCTGGCCGTGACCGATGGCGACACGGGCTTCGGGCACCAGGTCGTTGATCTCGGTGGCGACCTTTTCGATGCTCTTGACCTCATTGTGCAGGTAATACACCTGGCCGCCACGCAGCAATTCACGCAGGATCGCTTCCTTGATCATAGGCTTGTCGTTCTGGCGCACGAAGGTCTTGACCGACAGGCGGCGTGCAGGCGGTGTGGCGATGATGGACAGGTCACGAATGCCGGACATGGCCATGTTCAGCGTGCGTGGAATCGGTGTCGCGGTCAGGGTCAGAATGTCGACTTCCGAACGGAGTGACTTCAGGCGCTCCTTCTGCTGCACTCCGAAGCGGTGTTCCTCATCAATGATTAGCAGGCCCAGGTCGCTGAAGCGGATGTCACCCTGCAGCAGTTTATGGGTGCCGATGAGAATGTCGACCTTGCCTTCGCTCAGTCCCTGGACGGTGGCCTGTTGCTGCTTGGCGCTCTTGAAGCGCGAGATCAGTTCCACTTCGACCGGCCAGTCGGCGAAACGGTCACGGAAATTATCGAAATGCTGCTGCGCCAAAAGGGTTGTGGGGACGAGTATCGCGACCTGCTTGCCGCTCTGAACGGCGATGAAGGCGGCGCGCATGGCGACTTCGGTCTTGCCGAAACCAACGTCGCCACAGACTAGACGGTCCATGGGTGCCGTGGCGCGCATGTCGGTGACGACCGCGTTGATGGCGCTGGCCTGGTCCGGGGTTTCCTCGAACGGGAAGCTGGTGGCAAAGCGCAGATATTCATCGTCCGTACATTCGAAACTGAACCCCTTGCGGGCGGCGCGACGGGCGTAGATATCAAGCAGTTCGGCCGCCGAATCGCGCACCTTTTCGGCAGCCTTGCGACGCGCCTTGCTCCATTGTTCAGTGCCCAGTTTATGCAGCGGGGCGGACTCGTCACTGGCGCCCGAGTAGCGCCCGATCAGATGCAGTGAGGCCACAGGCACATAGAGCTTGGCTTCATCGGCATACTCTAGCACCAGAAACTCATCGGCTTGCTTGTCGACATTGATGGTTTGCAGGCCCAGGTAGCGACCCACACCGTGATCGATATGTACTACCGGAGCGCCGATGCTCAGCTCGGACAGATGGCGTATCGCCTGGTCGGCATCGATCTGTTCTTTTTCGCGGCGACGGCGCTGGAAGATCTGGCGACCGAACAGCTGGCTCTCGGTCACCAGTTGCAGCTGGTCGTCGAGGCGGAGGCCGAGTTCGAGCGGGTAGGTGGTAATGCCCAGGGCTGGCCGCTGGCTGACAAAATCCTGCCAGTCACGGCATTCCGTCAGCGAGAGTCCCGCCTTGCGCGCATGTTCCAGTAGCGCTTCACGGCGGCCGGCCGATTCGGCGCAGATCAGAGTGGGTAGAGGGTGATCGGCCAATTCTGCTTGAAGACGAGACAGGGGGGTTTGAGTATCGCTGCTGCCCAGGTCCAGCGGCGGTGTACAGGGCAGGTTGTCACGGCCGGGCTTGACCTCTTCGGCTTCGGTATTCAGGCGTGCAGCGGGGTAGTCGCGCAAGCGGGTAAACAGCTCGTCGGTGGACAGAAAAAGCTCATCCGGGGCGAGCACGGGGCGTTGAAGGTCGCCGCTGCGTTCATCGTGACGGTTGTGTGCGTCAGAGCAGAACTGATCGGCGGCAGTCTTCAGCGCCTGATCATGCAATACCAGGGTGTTGTCGGGCAGGTAGTCGAACAGCGTTGCCATCTGCTCGAAAAACAGCGGAGCATAATACTCGATGCCGGGCGGTGTCAGGCCGCTGGAGACATCCTGGTAGATGGGGCAGCGGGTGTGGTCCACATCGAAGCGTTCGCGCCAGCGCTGCTTGAAGCGGGTAATGGCACTCTGGTCGAACGGAAACTCCCGGGCCGGCAGCAGCCGGACCCGTTCAACCTTGTCGATGGAGCGCTGGGTCTCGGGGTCGAAGGTGCGGATGCTGTCGATCTCGTCATCGAACAGGTCAATGCGCAGCGGTTGGTCGGTCCCCATGGGGAAAAGGTCAATGATGGCGCCGCGGATGGCGAATTCGCCGTGCTCGTACACCGTGTCCACCGCATGGTAGCCGGCATCGGTAAAGCGCTGGCGCAAGGCGATGCTGTCCAGGCGCTGGCCGGTTTCAAGAAACAGGGCGTTGGCGGTCACAAAGCTTGCCGGCGGCAGGCGATGCAGCAGGGTCGAGGTTGGCACCACCAGGACGCCGCGTTGCTGGTCCGGCAGTTGGTGCAGGGTCTGAATACGGTTGGAGATAATGTCCTGGTGTGGCGAAAAGCTGTCGTAAGGCAGTGTTTCCCAGTCAGGGAGCAAAGACGCGGGCAGGGTATCACCACAGAAGAAGCGTACTTCCTGCAGCAGGCGTTCAGCGCTTTCCATGTCTTGGCTGATCAGCAGGATCATGCCGCTGTGTTGATGGCTGATCTGTTCGATCAGCAGGCCGGTGGCGCTGCCGATGACCTGTCCAAGTCGCTTTTGATCACCCGGACCTTTGGGGATAGGAAGGCGGAATAGCGCTGACAACTGAGGCTCCTTGATCCTGCTGAAAAGTATGAAGTTTACCTGCTGAAGCGAATTGGCGCAGCCACTGAATCAAGTCGGGACCAAAGTCTAGGATCTTGGGTTTGCTCCGTGTCGCCGAAAAGAGGATAATGCGCGCACCCAAATTGAGCGATGACAATTTCGGAGTTACCCCGTGAGCCAAGAACTGATTTTCGCAGACTGGAAAGCCCGTGAAGCAATCGCAGAAGCGATGGTGCCCCTGGTTGGCCGTCTGTACCGTGACCGTAACATTGAAATCTCTGTTTATGGTCGTCTGATCGTTAAACGGTCTGTGATCAATATTCTGAAAGCACACCGTTTCGTGCGCCAGATTGAGGGTGAAGAGATCTCTGTGGTCGACACCTTCCCGATCCTTGAAGCTGTTGCTGAAATGGATGTAACCAATGCGCACATCGATATTGGCAAGCTGGCGGTAAAATTCCGCGATGAAGGCAATGGCCGTACCCTGCAGGCATTCCTGCAGGAAGAGCTGGCTGGTGCTTCAACCGAGCCGGCTGAAGCTCATGAAAGCACCGACGTTGTCCTGTACGGCTTTGGTCGTATCGGCCGCCTGCTGGCGCGCCTGATGCTGGATCGTGCCGGCAGCGGTCATTCCCTGCGTCTGCGTGCTATCGTGGTGCGTAAGGGTAAAGCCGACAACGATCTGGAAAAGCGTGCCAGCCTGCTGCGTCGTGACTCCGTGCACGGCTCCTTCCAGGGCACTATCCAGGTCGATGAAGAGAACAATGCTATCATCGCTAATGGTAACTATATCCAGGTGATCTTTGCTGATGGTCCGGACCAGGTTGATTACACTCAGTACGGCATCAAGAACGCGCTTGTGATCGACAATACCGGTATTTGGCGTGACGAAGCAGGCCTGTCTCTGCACCTGAAATCCAAGGGTGTTGCACGCGCACTGCTGACGGCGCCTGGTAAAGGTGTCAAGAACATCGTGATGGGTGTGAATCAGAACGACGTCAGCGATGATGACCGTGTGCTGTCCGCAGCGTCCTGTACGACCAATGCGATCGTACCGGTGTTGAAGGCGGTCAACGATCAGTTCGGCGTAATCAACGGTCACGTTGAAACTGTTCACTCCTATACCAATGATCAGAACCTGATCGACAACTACCACAAGGGTGATCGTCGTGGTCGTGCTGCGGCGCTGAACATGGTTCTGACCGAAACCGGTGCGGCCAAGGCAGTTGCCAAGGCGCTGCCGGAGCTGGAAGGCAAGCTGACTGGCAATGCTATCCGCGTACCGACCCCGAACGTTTCCATGGCTATTCTGAACCTGAACCTGGGTAAGGACACGGACAAGGAAGAGCTGAACAACTACCTGCGTGATGCTGCGTTGTACTCTGATCTGCAGAAACAGATCGATTACAGCAACTCACCGGAAGCCGTTTCTTCTGACTTTGTCGGCTCGCGCGCAGCGGGTGTTGTTGATGCGCTGGCGACCATCGTTGATGGCAATCGCTGCGTACTCTACGTTTGGTACGACAACGAATTCGGTTACAGCTGTCAGGTTATTCGTCTGGCTCAGCATCTGGCAAAGTGCACGCTGGATGCTTTCCCTCAGGTGAAGCACTGATTACTGATTGATCTTGAAAAGGCCGCTTAATCGCGGCCTTTTTTGTGGGTGCTTGTTTATATTCATTAATAGAATAGGTATATATCCATAAAGTCTATCGAGTGGTTACAAATTATTAGTCATTCGCCTAAGTAAAACAGTGGTTTGTAGCAAAACAACAACCGACTCGGTTATACTTGCTGGGATTTTTTGGTGGGAATTCTTTCGCGTGGTCGGCTGCTGGCGGGGTGCATTTTATGTGTCGTGCGGGCCTGTTTGAGCAGGTGAAGGCCTCCTGAATATTTTAGAAAGTTGGGTGAGACGAATGATCAAGATCAATAAGGGTCTGGATCTACCGATCGCAGGCGCGCCTGAGCAGACCATCCAGGATGGTCCGAAAGTGCGTACTGTGGCCCTGCTTGGCCAGGATTACATCGGCATGAAGCCGACGATGATGGTCAAAGAGGGTGACCGGGTGAAGCTCGGTCAGGTGATCTTTACCGATAAAAAAACAGAAGGGGTTCAGTACACGGCTCCCGGCACCGGCACCGTGCGCGCCATCAACCGTGGCGAACGTCGTGTCCTGCAGTCCGTGGTCATTGAGCTGGATGATCAGGAAGAGTCTGTCGAGTTCGCCAGCTACCCCGCTGCCGAGCTGGGTAAGCTGTCCCGTGAACAGATTGAAGAAAATCTGCTGAAATCGGGCCTGTGGACTGCGTTTCGTACCCGTCCGTTCAGTCGTGTGCCGCAGGTTGGCACTACGCCCAGCTCCATCTTCGTTACGGCGATCGATACCAACCCTTTGGCGGCCAACCCGGAACTGATCATCAAAGATCAGGCGGAAGCCTTCAGCAACGGCCTGACACTGCTGACTCGTATGGGTAGCAATCAGGTGTTCCTGTGCAAGGCGGGTGGTGCCAACATTCCGACCGTCGAAGGTGTGCGGGTCGAGGAGTTTGGTGGCAAACACCCGGCAGGCAATGCCAGTACTCACATCCATTTCCTGGATCCGGTTTCTCAGACCAAAACTGTCTGGACTATCGGCTATCAGGACGTGATCGCGTTTGGCAAGCTGTTCACTGAAGGCCGTCTGCCAACTGAGCGTGTTGTTGCTTTGGCCGGTCCTCAGGTGGACAAGCCGCGCCTGCTTCGCACTCGTGTAGGTGCCTCTACCGAAGAACTGTCAGCAGGAAGCCTTAAAGCAGGCAAGAACCGTGTCATCAACGGTTCTGTCTGGAATGGTCGTACAGCGCTTGGTCCGCATGCTTTCGTGGGGCGTTATACCAACCAGCTCAGCGTGTTGCTGGAAGGCGATAGCCGCGACTTCATGGGCTGGATTGCGCCGGGCAGCGACAAGTTCTCCGTACTGAACATGTTTGCGTCCGTGTTTTCTCCGAGCAAGAAGTTCAATTTCACTACAACGACGAACGGTTCCGAGCGGGCGATGATTCCTGTCGGTCAGTTCGAAACGTTGATGCCGCTGGATATCCTGCCGACACAGTTGCTGCGTGCACTGGTGACCGGCGATATCGTGACCGCGATGCAGCTCGGTTGTCTGGAGCTGGATGAAGAGGACCTTTCCCTGTGTACCTTCGCGTGCCCGGGTAAATACGAGTACGGTCCGATTCTTCGCGACAACCTGACGCGCATCGAGAATGAGGCGTAAGAGAGGCTGGTCATGAGTTTGAGAACCGTTCTGGATAAAATGGAGCCGCATTTCCATAAAGGCGGCAAATACGAAAACTGGTATGCGCTTTACGAAGCGGTCGATACCATTTTCTACACTCCGGGTCAGGTGACCAAGAGTGCTGCACACGTGCGTGATGGTGTTGACCTGAAGCGCATCATGATCCTGGTATGGCTGTGTACCTTCCCGGCCATTTTCTTCGGCATGTACAACGTTGGCCTGCAGGCCAATACGGCCATGGCTGAACTGGGTCTTACCGAAGCGGCCGGCTGGCGTGGTGCCCTGGCGGCGTCCCTGACCGGGTTCAGCCCGGACAGCGTGTGGGACAACATCATTCATGGTGCGGTCTACTGGTTGCCGATCTACATCACGACCTTCGTGGTAGGCGGCTTCTGGGAAGTGCTGTTCGCCATGAAACGTGGCCATGAGGTCAACGAAGGCTTCTTCGTCACTTCTGTGCTGTTCTCGCTGATTCTGCCGCCGACCATCCCGCTGTGGCAGGTCGCTCTGGGTATCAGCTTCGGCGTCGTGATCGGTAAGGAAGTATTCGGTGGTACCGGCAAGAACTTCCTCAACCCGGCGCTGACCGGTCGTGCCTTCCTGTTCTTCGCCTATCCGGCACAGATGTCAGGCGATGCCATCTGGACGGCGGTTGACGGCTTCTCCGGTGCGACGCCGCTGGGTCTGGCGGCCATGGGTGGCGTGGAAGCGATCCTGAACGCCAACGTGACCTGGTTCGATGCTTTCATCGGTACCATTCAGGGTTCGGTTGGTGAAACGTCTACACTGGCGATCCTGATCGGTGGTGCGGTCATCCTGTTCGCCCGTATCGCGGCCTGGCGTATCGTTGCCGGCGTGTTCCTGGGGATGGTGGCCATGTCCAGCGTGTTCAACATGATCGGCTCCGATACCAACCCGATGTTCAATCTGCCGTTCTACTGGCATCTGGTGCTGGGTGGTTTTGCCTTCGGCATGATTTTCATGGCAACCGATCCGGTATCGGCTTCCATGACCAATACCGGCAAGTGGTTCTTTGGTGCCCTGATCGGTGTCATGGTCGTGCTGATCCGTGTTGCCAACCCGGCCTTCCCGGAAGGCATGATGCTGGCGATTCTGTTTGCCAACCTGTTTGCACCGCTGATCGACAACTTTGTTGTTCAGGCGAACATTAAGCGGAGGATGAAGCGTAATGTCGGCTAATAACGATACGATGGGCAAGACTCTGCTGGTCACCATTTTGCTGTGTGTTATCTGCTCAGTGGTGGTTTCGTCAGCGGCAGTAATCCTCAAGCCCAAACAGGTGGCCAACAAGGAATTGGACCGAAAGAGCAACATTCTTGCTGCAGCGGGTATCGCTGATCCGAGCAAGAGCGTAGATGAACTGTTTGCCCAGATCACTACGCGTTATGTTGACCTGGACAGCGGCAAGTTCGTTGACGTGCCTGCCGGTTACGATGATGCCAAGGCCGCCAAGGATCCGCAGCAGGGTACACAGCTGGCGCGCAAGGATGATATTGCCGGTATCAAGTATCAGGCCAATATCAAGCCGGTTTACCTGGTGTTGAATGCTGAGGGCGGTGTGGCCAAAGTGGTTCTGCCGGTACACGGCAAGGGTCTCTGGTCTACACTGTACGGCTTCCTGGCACTGGAAGGTGATCTGAACACGGTTGTCGGTCTGGGCTTCTACTCCCACGCTGAGACTCCGGGCCTGGGTGGTGAAGTTGACAACCCGGCGTGGAAAGCGCTGTGGCCGGGCAAAAAGGTGTATGGCAGCGATACCACTGATCCCCAGATCGGCCTGATCAAGGGTGCCGTTGATGCGTCTACGCCGAATGCCGAGTTCAAGATCGACGGTCTGTCCGGTGCCACGCTGACCAGTAACGGTGTAACCCACCTGGTTCAGTTCTGGATGGGCGAGAATGGCTACGCGCCGTTCCTGAACAACCTGCGTGCAGGGGAGGCTTAATCCATGTCCAAGACTAAAGACGTTCTGGTAACGCCGATTTTCAAGAACAACCCGATCGCATTGCAGATCCTGGGTGTATGTTCTGCGCTGGCGGTTACCTCCAACATGTCAACCGCTCTGGTTATGACCCTGGCGGTAATGGCTGTAACAGCGTTCTCGAACTTTTTCGTGTCGCTGATCCGTAACCACATTCCGGGCAGCATTCGAATCATCGTTCAGATGACCATCATTGCCTCGCTGGTAATCGTGGTTGACCAGTTCCTCAAGGCGTTTGCCTACGAGATTTCCAAGCAGCTGTCCGTATTCGTTGGTTTGATCATCACCAACTGTATCGTCATGGGCCGTGCGGAAGCCTATGCCATGAAGAACCCGCCGATCCCCAGTTTCCTGGACGGTATCGGTAACGGCCTGGGCTACGGTGCGGTGCTGATGTTCGTTGGCTTCTTCCGCGAGCTGTTCGGTTCCGGTTCCCTGTTCGGTATCGAAATCCTGCCGTTGATCAACAACGGTGGCTGGTACCAGGGTAACGGTCTGCTGCTGCTGCCGCCGAGTGCGTTCTTCCTGATCGGCATGTTCATCTGGATCATCCGTACCTGGAAGCCGGAGCAGGTTGAAAAGCCGGAGTATGAAATGGCTCCCAATTCCAAGAAGGAGGCTGCGTAAATCATGGAACAGCTGATCAGCCTTGCTGTTAAGGCGATTTTCGTTGAAAACATGGCGCTGGCCTTCTTCCTGGGGATGTGTACTTTCCTGGCGATCTCGAAGAAGGTTCAGACCGCGATTGGTCTGGGTATTGCCGTTATCGTGGTGCTGGTCATCACGGTGCCGGTCAACAACCTGATCTTCAACTATCTGCTGCGTGAAGGTGCGCTGGCTTGGGCCGGTTATCCTGACGTCGACCTGAGCTTCCTGGGCTTTATCTCCTACATCGGTGTAATTGCCGCGATCGTTCAGATCCTGGAGATGTTCCTGGACAAGTTCGTACCTGCTCTCTACAACGCGCTGGGTGTATTCCTGCCGCTGATCACCGTGAACTGCGCCATCATGGGTGCTGCCCTGTTCATGGTGGAGCGTGACTACAACTTCGGCGAGAGTGTTGTGTACGGTGCGGGTGCCGGTATCGGCTGGGCGCTGGCGATTGCTGCCCTGGCGGGTATCCGTGAGAAGCTCAAGTACAGTGATGTGCCGCACGGTCTGCGTGGCCTGGGCATCACCTTCATCACTGTGGGTCTGATGTCTCTTGGCTTCATGTCGTTCTCCGGCGTACAGCTGTAAGCGACCGACACGGAATGCTTAAAGGATAGGATAAACTGATGAATACAGAAGTCATTATCCTCGGCGTTGTGATGTTTACGGCGGTGGTGCTTGCACTTGTTGCCGTAATCCTCGCAGCCCGAGCCAAGATGGTCAGCTCCGGCAATGTGACCATTGAGATCAACGATGATCCGGAAAAGTCGATCACCGTACCGGCCGGCGGCAAGCTGCTGCAGACCCTGGCTGATAAGGGGATCTTCCTGGCCTCCGCCTGTGGTGGTGGTGGTACCTGTGCGCAGTGCAAATGCCAGGTGACTGAAGGTGGCGGTTCCATGCTGCCGACCGAGGAGTCTCACTTCACCCTGCGTGAAGGCAAGGAAGGCTGGCGTCTGTCCTGCCAGGTTGCCGTCAAGCAGGATATGAAGATTCACGTGGAAGACGATGTCTTCGGCGTGAAGAAGTGGGAATGCACCGTCGAGTCCAACCCGAACGTGGCGACCTTCATCAAGGAGCTGACCCTGCGTCTGCCGGAAGGCGAAAACGTGGACTTCCGTGCTGGCGGCTATGTTCAGCTGGAAGCGCCGGCTCACGTCGTGAACTACAAGGATTTCGATATCCAGCCTGAGTTCCGCGGTGACTGGGACAAGTTCGACATGTGGCAGTTCGTGTCCAAGGTTGACGAGCCGGTTATCCGTGCTTACTCCATGGCCAACTACCCGGAAGAGAAGGGTATTGTCAAGTTCAATATCCGTATCGCCTCGCCGCCTCCGGGCAGCCAGGGCATTCCGCCGGGCCAGATGTCGTCCTACGTGTTCAGCCTGAAGCCAGGTGACAAGATCACCGTGTACGGACCCTTCGGTGAGTTCTTCGCCAAGGATACCGACAACGAAATGGTCTTCATCGGTGGTGGTGCCGGTATGGCGCCGATGCGTTCACATATCTTCGACCAGCTGAAACGTCTGAACTCCACGCGCAAGATCTCCTTCTGGTACGGTGCTCGCTCCGTGCGTGAAGCCTTCTACGTCGAAGAGTTCGACAAGCTGGCGGAAGAGAACGAGAACTTCACCTGGCACCTGGCACTGTCCGATCCTCAGCCAGAGGACAACTGGACTGGTTACACCGGGTTTATCCATAACGTCCTGTACGAACACTACCTGCGCGACCATGATGCGCCGGAAGACTGTGAGTACTACATGTGTGGACCGCCCATGATGAACGCTTCCGTCATCAAAATGCTGGAAGATCTGGGTGTCGAGCCTGAAAATATCCTGCTGGACGACTTCGGTGGCTGATATTGATGGCTAATCAGATACGTCTGACAAAATGGCTGGCAGCTTCGCTGCTGGCCGTTTTTGTTTTGGGGATGCTGGGCTGCAGCCATGAACCGAAGGAGCAGGTCATCGGTTTTCAGGGCCTGACCATGGGGACCAGCTTCAGCATGAAGTGGGTCGATGTGGATGAAAGCCGTGTGGCTGATATCCGCAGTGAAGCGGGGGCGCTGTTGGGCAGGATCAATCAGCAGATGTCGACCTATATCGATGACTCAGAGTTGTCGCTACTGAATCAGTCTGATGCCGGTCGGACGCATCCTGTTGGTCCCGAATTGCTTCAGGTGCTGCTATTGGCGCAGCAGATCAGCGAAACAACGGATGGCGCTTTTGATGTGACGGTTGGTCCACTGGTCAACCTTTGGGGGTTTGGTCCAGACGGTCGTATTATCCATCACCCGGCCGAGGCTGAGATCGATCAACTCAAGGCGAAAGTCGGTTACCGGTTTCTGCATCTGGACCCTGAAGCTGGCACTGTGCTCAAGGAGCATGACCAGTACGTCGATCTTTCCGCAATCGCCAAGGGGTACGGAGTTGATCAGCTGGCAGAGCTGCTGGAAGCGCATGGAATTCAGCGCTATCTGGTCGAAATTGGTGGTGAACTGCGCATCAAGGGGCTGAAGCCGGGTGATGAGCCCTGGCGTTTGGCCATAGAAGCGCCTCAGGCCGGTGCCCGCGAGGTCCAGCAGGTGATCAGTATTCAGCAGGGTGCGGTTGCGACTTCCGGTGACTACCGCAATTATTTCGAAGAGGATGGCATCCGCTATTCTCATACCATTGATCCTCGTACAGCCTATCCTATCCGTCACCGCCTGGTTTCGGTCACTGTTATCGCCGATAACTGCGCTGAAGCGGATGCATTGGCAACTGCCCTGATGGTGATGGGCGAGGAACAAGGTTACAATTTTGCACTCGAACAGGGGATTAACGCCCTGTTTATTAGCAAGGCAGATGAGGGTTTTGCCAGTCGTTACACTCCGGGCTTTGCTCCCTATCTGCAATAAATCCATTGGGAGGTAGTGATGGATACGATGATTCTGACGTTTGCAGCGTTGTTGCTGATTGTGATCGCCATGTCGGTCGGTGTTTTGCTGGGCCGCAAGCCGATTGCAGGCTCCTGTGGCGGCATGGCTTCGTTGGGCATGGATACCGTCTGTGACATCTGTGGCGGTGATCCCAACAAGTGTGATGAAGAGCAGGAACGCAGCGCATCGACTGCGCCTGCGGACCTTGCCTACGAGATTAAATCCAAAGATTAATTTGTTGTTGATATCCGGATCTGTAAGCTGGTGCGCGGCCTCCGGTTAGCTGGGCGGCGCCAGATTTGATCAACTAAGGGGAAAGTAATGGCTGTATATGACTATGATGTCGTGGTGATCGGTTCCGGTCCCGCTGGTGAGGGCGCTGCTATCAATGCGGCCAAGCAGGGGCGTCGGGTGGCAATCGTCGAGGAGCAGGATACCGTCGGCGGCAACTGTACTCACAAGGGCACCATTCCGTCCAAGGCGCTGCGTCATTCCGTCAAGCAGATCATTGAATTCAACACTAACCCGATGTTCCGTGACATCGGCGAGCCGCGCTGGTTCTCTTTCCCCAAGGTACTCAAGCGTGCCGAGAAGGTGATCTCGAACCAGGTCATGCTGCGCACCAACTTTTATGCGCGCAACCGTGTAGACGTTTTCTTCGGCCATGCTGCTTTTGTCAAACCGGGTGAGATCCAGGTGGAAGGACGCAGTAGTGGGCGCGAGATCCTGCGTTCTAAAAATTTCGTATTGGCAACTGGCTCTACTCCCTGGTGTCCGCCGGATATCGACTTCAACCATCCGCGTATCTATAACTCGGATACCATCCTGAAGCTGAGCCATACGCCGCGTACACTGGTGATTTTCGGTGCTGGTGTGATCGGTTGTGAGTATGCTTCCATCTTCAGTGGCCTGGGCGTCAAGGTGGATCTGATCGATATGCGTGATCGCCTGCTGTCCTTCCTCGATGACGAGATCTCCGATGCGCTGAGCTACCATCTGCGCAACAACGCCGTGAAGATCCGCCATAATGAGGACTATGAATCGGTAACCGGCGATGCCCATGGCGTCACCATCTCGCTGAAATCGGGCAAGCGTATTCGTGCAGATGCTTTCCTCTGGTGTAATGGTCGTACCGGCAACACTGCCGGCATGGGGCTCGAAAATATCGGCCTTGAGGCCAATAGCCGTGGTCAGGTCGCGGTGGATGAGCACTACCGCACACCGGCTGAAGGGGTGTATGCGGTTGGTGATGTGATCGGTTGGCCGAGCCTGGCGTCCGCGGCCTTGGACCAGGGGCGTTCCGCGTCGGCTGATATGCTGTCGGCGGATGATTTCCGCTACATCAATGATGTGCCGACCGGCATCTACACTATTCCTGAGATCAGCTCTATCGGTAAAACCGAAGAAGAGCTGACTTCCGAATCCGTGCCTTACGAGGTGGGTCAGGCGTTCTTCAAGGATACGGCGCGCGCGCAGATTTCGGGCGAGCCTGTGGGGATGCTGAAAATTCTGTTCCACCGCGAGACGCTGCAGATTCTGGGTATTCACTGCTTCGGTGACCAGGCGTCGGAGATTATCCATATCGGCCAGGCGATCATGTGTCAGGAGGGTGAGGCCAATACGTTGAAGTACTTTATCAATACGACTTTCAACTACCCGACCATGGCAGAGGCCTACCGTGTGGCCGCCATTTCAGGCTTGAACCGTATCGCCAACCTGTAACAGCGGCGAGTACTGACAAGACCGGAGCATCAGCTCCGGTTTTTTTTGTCCTTTTCGGGGGGCAGGTAAACATCGTCTTCCAGGTAGCGGCCCTTGACCTGCAGGCGGGCCTCAATCCAGCGGTTATACAGCTTCCACAGCAGGAAGCCGGGGGTCATCATCAGCATGATGGCGATCATCAGGCCGGCACCGGCGTGCGAATCCGGGAAAAAACCAACGATCCACTGCAGTACGCCGAGTTCGCGGCCCACATAAAACCAAAGGATCAGCCCGCTGAACCCGATAGCGGTGGCAATCAGGTAAAGGCGGGGGTGTGGCGTATCCAGGGTTTTTTGGCTCATCGCTAAGGGTCCGGTTGGCTGATCATCAGGTTTGAGCGCCATCATAGCAGTAACGCAATGGCCTGCTAAGGCGCTCACTGCGGCATGTCGTCAATGTAAGCGGTTGCAGCGCCTATGAATTTTTCGATTATGTTAGAGCTTGCGCACTAACTGTGATTTAATCCTGCACCATGTTCAGACCACTATCGATATTTGTCGGCTTGCGCTATACCGCAGCAAAGCGCGGCAATCACTTCATTTCGTTTATTTCTCTGGTGTCCATGCTTGGCCTGATGCTGGGTGTTGCGGCCCTGATCGTCGTGTTGTCCGTTATGAACGGTTTTGACCGCGAATTGCGTCAGCGCATCCTCGGCATGGTGCCCCATGCGACTCTGGCCGGTTATGGTGAGCAGGGGCTCGGGGACTGGGCGTCTCTGCGCGAGCAGGTGTTGCTTCAGCCCGGTGTGGAAGGCACCGCTCCCTACGTGCAGGCGCAGGGCATGTTGACCAGCCGCGGCCGTGTTCAGGGCGTACTGGTGAATGGCATTGATCCTGAGCTCGAGTCGACCGTGTCCATTATCAATCAGCATATGCAGCAGGGCGGCCTTGAGCAGCTACAGCCGGGTGGCTATGGCATAGTGCTGGGCGAGTTGCTGGCTCGTTTTCTCGGCGTGGGCGTGGGGGATAAGGTGACCCTGGTGTTGCCTGAAGCCTCGATCAGTGTGGCTGGGGTGATTCCGCGGTTGAAACGCTTCGATGTTATCGGTGTGTTTTCCGTCGGCGCTGAGCTTGATGCCAATCTGGCCTATATTCACCTGGCGGATGCGGCCCGGATCAAGCGTATGACGGCGGGGCATGTGGATGGTCTGAGGATCAAGTTCGATGACCTGTTCAGCGCCCCTCAGCAGGCGCGTGCCATTGCCCAGGCGCAGTCTCGTCCGCTCTATGTCAACGACTGGACCCGCACCCACGGCAACCTGTTTCAGGCGATCCAGATGGAGAAGCGCATGATCGGATTGCTGTTGTTGCTGATCGTGTTTGTTGCTGCCTTCAATATCGTTTCCACTCTGGTCATGGTGGTCACCGACAAGCAGTCCGATATCGCTATTTTGCGTACCATGGGGGCTACGCCGGATGTCATCCTGCGTGTGTTTATGGTCCAGGGTATTCTGATCGGTGTCATCGGCACGGCGCTGGGTGTACTGCTGGGTGTCACGCTTGCGCTGACGGTCACGGATCTGGTGGCCTGGATCGAGCGTCTGCTGGGCATCCAGTTCCTGTCTGCGGACGTCTACTTCATCAGCTACCTGCCGTCGCAACTGATCTGGTCCGATGTCGGCATGATTACGCTGGCGGCGCTTGCAATCAGTTTTGTGGCGACGCTCTATCCGGCCTGGCGGGCATCACGTACACAACCGGCGGAGGCGCTGCGTTATGAGTAAGGCAGTCCTGACCTGTCAGGGAATCGATAAAAGCTACCAGGAAGCGGGTCAGCCGATCCATATCCTCAAGTCGATCGACCTGTCGGTCGCCTCGGGGGAGCGGCTCGCCATCGTGGGCAGCTCCGGTAGCGGCAAGAGTACACTGCTCAATATTCTCGGCGGTCTGGACAAGCCGGATGCCGGTGAAGTGCAGGTGGCGGGACAGTCTCTATACGGAGTGAACGAACGCCAGCGTTCAAGCCTGCGCAATCACAAACTGGGGTTTGTATACCAGTTCCACCATCTGCTGCATGAATTTACGGCACTGGAGAACGTCGCCATGCCGCTGCTGATCGCGGGCGAGTCCAGCGGCAGGGCGGCCGAGCGCGCCGTCGAGTTGCTCGAGCGCGTTGGCTTGCAGCACCGCCTGCGCCACAAGCCGGCACAGTTGAGCGGCGGCGAGCGTCAACGTGTGGCAATTGCGCGCGCGCTGGTGAACGAGCCCGCCTGTGTGCTGATGGATGAGCCCACCGGAAACCTGGATCGTCACACGGCTGAAGATGTGCAGAATTACCTCAACGAGCTTAATGCAACCCTGGATACCGCGTTTGTGATTGTGACCCACGACATGCAGTTGGCGGGGCAAATGGGGCGTGTACTGGAGCTGGTGGACGGTGTCCTGAGCGTGAGCGGCGCGGCCTAGTTCAGTTTGAGTTTTTCTTTTGCTTGCTGCGTAGTTGAACCCGTTTGCGCCAGCTTCTATTAACATGCCAGATCCAGAAGCGGCTGATAGCGGCATAGCCGAGAAGGCTGAAGACCAGGCCGCATATCAGGCTGCCCAGCAATAGCGGCCACCAGATGGAGGCGAACTCCGTCTGTATGGTTTGCAGGTCCCAGGACCATTGTTGGGCGAGCCCCGACTCCATGCCCAGTATCCAGAGGCCGAGACGATAGCAGGCGTAAAAGATGGGCGGCATGGTGAAGGGGTTGGTGATCCAGACCAGGCCAATCGAGATGGGCAGGTTGCTGGACACCAGGATCGCCAGCAGGGCGGCGGCGACCATCTGGCCGGGTATTGGCATGAAGGCACAGAAAATGCCTACTAGAAAGGCACGGGCAACGGATTTGCGTGTCAAGTGCCAGAGATTCGGGTCGTGCAGGTGTCGGCCGAGCCAGCTGAGATGACGATGGGACTTTAGCGTCTGTTCATCGGGCATGTATTTTTTAATCAGCTTGCGAGGCATCGAGGCAGATTCACCGGTTCTGACGAGTGGGCTCATTATGCCGTCAGAACTTTGTTAAGCCAACCGTAAGGGTCAAGGATGATCGCTTATCTGTTTGGAATTGTTTGTGTTGCTTTTGTTCCCGCACTGACATGGGCCTGGTGGGGCGTGTTGCTTTCTCTCCTGGTGGCGTGTCTGAATTCTGTGCGACGTCCAGCCTTCCTGTTTGCCTGCGGTATGCTGGTGGCTGCCTTGTATGGCCATTGGCAACTGGCGCACCGTTTTGATCAGCCGCCACGCGACCTGGAATTGTGGGCAGAAGTCGTCGACCTGCCGAGCTACCGGGACGGGCGCTACAGTTTGCTGCTGCAACCCTTGGATATCTCCCCTTTGTCATCAGATCTACCGGCACTCAGACTGATCAAGGCCAGCTATTACGGTACTGATCAGACTTTCGCTCAAGGCGATCGTTTGCATCTGGTTGTGCGTCTCAAGTCTCCGCGTGGGCTCAGCAATCCGGCCGCATTTGATCTTGAGCGCTTCTATCTCGCTCAGGGGGTCGATGCACGTGGCTACATCCGTCAGGTAATCCTGAGGCAACCGGGCACTGCCTCATTACGCCATGCCCGGCAGTATCTGGCGGATCATTTCGATCAGAGTTTCACTGCAACAGGTTCCATTACGTTGAGGGCACTGGTGCTGGGGGATCGAAGCCGTCTGGATCCCGAGCGGTGGGATATTTTGCGCATTACAGGCACCGCTCACCTGTTTGTTGTCAGTGGGCTGCATGTGGCCGTGATCGCGGCCCTGGGGTGGGGGATTGGACGCCTGCTGCAGTTGCCGGCATTGCTGCTGCGCTGGCAGAGTCCGCTCTGGAGGATGCTGGCGCCGGCGACGGCATTGCTCGTTGCCGGTGGCTATGCCTGGTTGTCGGGCTGGGGGATTCCGGTACAGCGCGCCTGGTTGATGCTGGCCGTGTTCCTGCTCGGAAGCTGGGTGCTACATCCACTGTCCAGCTGGCAGCGCTGGCGGCTGGCGCTGGTCGTGATCGTCAGCCTGCACCCGCTATCCGTGCTTGAAGCGGGACTCTGGCTTTCGTTTGGTGCCGTGGCGTTGATACTCTGGCTGTGGCAGTGCCGCGCTGACCAGGAGGGCTTCAGGCATTGGCTGGGTGTGGGCATCAGGGTTCAGCTCGTGCTGTTTGTGGGCATGATGCCTCTGATGGTGTTGATCTTCCATCAGCTCAGTCTACTGTCTGTGCTGGTCAACCTGATTGCGGTTCCTGCGCTGACCCTGTTGGTCTGGCTGCTGCCGGTTCTGCTGGTGTTGTGCGGGTTCAGTGCGGCCATAACCACTCTGGTGGATAAGGCGTTTGCAGGCGTCTGGGGCGTTTTGTCTTGGTGTGCTGAGGTCCCCGGCTTATACGCAGAAACATCCCTTGCTTCGGGTTGGCTGTTGGCGCTGATGGGGGTGGCTGTCGCTTTGTTGCTGTTGCCGATGCCATTGCTCTACAGGCTATTGGTACTCCCCATGCTGGCACCCTTGCTGTCGGTCTCCGGTGCGCTGCCGGCCCAGGGGGCGTTCAATGCCTGGATTTTTGATGTAGGGCAAGGGCAGGCGGTGTTGATTGAAACGGCAGAGGGAGCGTTGTTGTATGATACCGGCCCCGGCTACTCCGGTGGTGGCTCTGCCTTCCCGTTTGCGATCAAGCCCCTGCTTGATCGGCAAGGTATTGGGCATCTTGACCTGTTGGTGGTCAGCCATGGCGATAGTGATCATGCCGGAGGCTACGAGTTTTTGCGCAAAGAGCTGACGCTGGGACAGGTGTATGCCGGTGAGCCGGCGTTGTTGTCCGATGCTGAGCAGTGTGTAGAACAACAGTGGTGGCTGGGTGGCGTGCGGTTCAGTTTTCAGCAGGCATTCATGCCGACGGAGACGCTGAGCAGTAACAATCGCTCATGTGTGTTGCGTGTCGACAATGATCAGTGCAGCCTGCTCCTGACCGGTGATCTGGATGCCAGCGGAGAGTACCGCTTGCTGTCCGGCGGCAATCGTCAGCCGGTCACCTGGCTGGTGGCGGGCCATCATGGCAGTCGTGATTCAACCACCGGGGCGTTACTGGACTGGCTGCAGCCAGAAAAGGTGTTGATCAGTGCGGGCCGATATAACCGTTTTGGTCATCCGCATGAAGAGGTGATCGGTCGGATGCGCGCACGCGACATTGTCTGGATGCAAACCGCCGTCTCGGGCGCAATAAAATTGGTTGCCGATCTGGAACACTGTTCGACACAAGGTTACAGGGAGCAGAAAAAGCGTTATTGGACAGCCAGTTAACGCCTTACTCCCGGTAAGGATGCTGTGATAGAGTTGACTGATTAACAGGAGGTGAGTTCAAGGTGTTTGAGATTATTGTTGCCGGTGGCTGGTTGATGCTGCCTATCGTGGCCTGTTCCATTGTTGCCCTGGCAATCTGTGGCAACCGGTTACTGGTATTACGCTCACAGTTGATCACCCCACCGGGCCTTTTGGCCGAAGTGTGGAAATTGACCCAGAGTCAGCAGCTGACGGCCGAACGCCTTGCCACCATTCGTGCCGGCAGTCCCTTGGGGCGTATCATCGTATCCGGCCTGAATAATTCCCGTCACGGCCGCGAGATCATGAAGGAGAGCATTCAGGAAGAGGCTTCCCATGTGATCCATGATCTCGAGCGCTTTCTGAATCCGCTTGGCACTATTGCCGCCATCACGCCACTGCTGGGCCTTCTGGGGACGGTGATTGGCATGATCAAGGTGTTCATGGAAATCATGATTCAGGGGACCGGCAATGCCAGCATTCTTGCCGGGGGGATCTCCGAGGCCTTGATCACGACCGCCGCTGGTTTGTCGGTCGCTATCCCGGCTCTGGTGATGCACCGCTATTTCCAGCGTCGTATCGATGGCCTGGTGCTGACCATGGAGCAGGAGTCGATCAAGCTGGTTGAAGCGATTCATGGTGATCGCGAAGTCGATATCCACTGATCCGGGAGATGGCGGTGAAATTCCAACGTCAACGACGTGAAGAAATCAGCATCAACCTGACGCCCTTGATCGATGTGGTGTTTCTGTTACTGATCTTTTTCATGATTACAACCACCTTTACCCGTGAGTCCCATCTCAGTATCAGTCTGCCGGAGGCGTCCACCGAGGCCCGGGAAGCGGCGACCGAAGTCGAATCCATCGATGTGGTGGTGGGGGCTGAAGGACAGTATTCGGTCAATGGACAGCCTCTGGTGACCAGTGACGGCCTTACGCTGAAGCGGGCCGTCATCAAGTTGGCCGGTGAAGAACGTGATTTGCCCTTTGTCATTACGGCGGATGCCAATGCCAGACACCAGGCCGTGGTGACCGTGATGGATGTGGCGGGGCAGCTCGGTTTTTCCAGGCTGAGCATTGCGACACAGAAAGCGGACGATTGATGTCTCTGCAACATTCATGGTACTCAGGCGCGGGCTGGCTCAAATGCCTGCGGCCACTTTCCGCCCTGTTCAAGGGGATCGCGTTGCGACGAATGGGGCGGCTGCGCCGGTTGGGCAGTGCCGATGCCGGCCTTCCCGTTCCGGTCGTGATCGTCGGAAATATCAGTGTCGGAGGAACCGGCAAGACCCCTCTCGTCATCGCCTTGATTGAGATGCTCAGGGCTGAAGGCTATCGTCCCGGCGTAGTGAGTCGTGGTTATGGCGCCAAGCCTGCCTCCTATCCCTGGTTGGTAACGCCCCATACCCCTCCTGAAGAGGGTGGGGATGAACCCTGTCTGATTGTTCAGCGCACGGGGGTACCGCTAGTCATCGATCCCGAGCGGCCGCGTGCGGTTGAGGCATTGCTGTCGAGCCACGATTGTGACCTCATTATCAGCGATGACGGTCTGCAGCATTATGCGCTTGCTCGCGATCTCGAAATTGCCGTGATCGACGCTGCGCGAGGTCTGGGCAATGGGCGCTGCCTGCCTGAAGGGCCTCTGCGTGAGCCGCCGGAGCGGCTGTCGGAGGTGGATTGGGTCGTGATAAACGGTAAGGACAGCTGTGCCAATCTCCCGGCACTGGCCCGACCGCCGGTGAAAATGCAATTGGCACCCTCAGCTCTGGTGCCTTTGGTTGACGGCACAGCGATCAGCCCGGAACAATGGCCTTACGGGCGGCAGGTGCACGCGGTCGCCGGAATCGGCAACCCTGCGCGTTTTTTCGATACACTCAGGGTATTGGGTTTTGCGCCGATCGAGCACCCGCTGGTGGATCATGCCGAGATAACACCGGAGATGCTCGACTTCGACCCGCCATTGCCTATTATCATGACGGAAAAGGATGCCGTGAAGTGCCGCGCCTTCCAGCAGACCGGATGGTGGGCGCTTCGTGTTGATGCGCAGCTGGATGCGCCTTTCCACTCACAATTTTTACAGCGGCTGGCGCAGGTGTCAGCGCAACATACAGGACAGCATTATGGATCCTAAACTGCTTGATATTCTGGTATGCCCCGTTTCCAAGGCACCGCTGGAATGGAACAAAGAAACCAATGAACTGATCTGTCGTGCCAGTGGGCTGGCTTACCCGATTCGTGATGATATTCCGGTGATGCTGGAATCGGAAGCGCGTACCCTGACAGCGGAAGAACGCTTGAAGGAGAGTCACTAAGCCATGAGTTTTTCCGTCGTGATTCCGGCACGCTATGCCTCCAGTCGCTTCCCGGGCAAGCCTTTGGCGGATCTGGCCGGCAAGCCGATGTTGCAGCATGTCTATGAGCGCGCCTGCGAAAGCGAGGCGGTGCGCGTTATTATTGCCACCGACGATGAGCGCATCGCCCAGGCGGCCAAGGGGTTTGGTGCCGAAGTGTGCATGACCTCTGCGGATCATCCCTCGGGCACCGACCGGCTTCAAGAGGTGGTACACAAACTCGGTTTCTATGCCGATGACATCGTGGTCAATGTACAAGGTGATGAGCCGCTGATTCCGCCGCGCATCATCAACCAGGTGGCGCACAACCTGATGGCCATGCCGGCGGCCGGAATCGCGACGCTTTCGGAGCCGATCGAAACCGTCGAGGCTTTGCTGAACCCCAATGTAGTCAAGGTTGTAACCGACCATCAGGGCATGGCGCTGTATTTCAGTCGCGCCCCAATCCCCTGGCCGCGTGATGCGTTCATGCAGCAGCGGGACCGGATGCCCGAAGGGTTCGCATGGCAGCGTCATATCGGCATGTACGCCTACCGCGTGAAGATGCTCAACGATTTTGTGAGCTGGTCGCCGGCGCCGCTTGAACACACCGAGTGCCTTGAGCAACTGCGGGCACTTTGGCATGGCGTGGGGATTCACGTGGACGCTGCGGACGAAGCGCCGCCGGCCGGTGTTGATACGCCCGAAGATCTGGCACGTATAGCGGAACTGTTGGCGGCGCAGTAAGGTGTCGCTGTATATGCAAGCAGAAGGTATACCCGTGACCAAGAAAACCTCCATTCTGTTCGTGTGCCTCGGCAATATTTGCCGCTCGCCAACTGCGCACGGGGTGTTTGAGCAGCTGATCGAGCAGCAGGGCGTCTCCGAGCGTTTTCTGATCGATTCTGCAGGTACGGCTGCCTACCATATCGGCAAGGCGCCGGATACGCGCACCCAGGCTGCAGCTCTTCGCCGCGGTTATCCGCTGGAGCATCTCAGGGCTCGGGCTGTTGAGCTGTCCGACTTCGATAGCTTTGACTACATTCTGGCAATGGATGCGGCCAATCTGCGTGAACTGCGCAGTCTCTGCCCGCGTGGTTACAGGGGGCACCTGGGGCTGTTTCTCGATTTTGCTGGGGGTGTCAAACACAAGGAGGTACCGGATCCTTACTACACATCCGGTGAGCAGGGCTTTGAAGAGGTGCTTGATCTGGTCGAGAAGGCCAGTCAGGGGCTTTACCGTCACCTGTCGCAGGAGTTGCCAAGTTGACTGCCCTGACTGCAGAGCGCGAGGCGGTGCTGAGCGGATTGAACACCTTCGGTTTTGATGTGGTGGCTGATCAGCTGGTGACCATTACTGATACCGAGCAGTTGGCACAGTTGGTGCGGCAATTGGAGCAGGTTCCTCAACCGCTGCTGGTGCTGGGTGGTGGCAGTAATCTGGTATTGAGCGAGCGCATACCCGGTGTGGTGGCACGGATGGCGATCCGGCGCTGGGAGCCCAGAGTTGAGGGTGATGAGGTATTGCTCTGGGTCGGTGCGGGCGAAGGCTGGCATGAGACTGTTGAGCGAAGCCTGGAGCAGGGCTGGTACGGGTTGGAGAATCTGGCCCTGATACCGGGAACTGTCGGGGCTGCGCCGGTGCAGAATATCGGTGCCTATGGCGTTGAGCTGAAGGACCGTCTCAGCAGGGTTGAGGTGTTTGATCGCCAGGAGCAGCGACTGCGTCTGCTGGATGCTGAGGTGTGCAACTTTGCTTATCGCGACAGTCTGTTCAAGTCCGGTGAGCCCGATCGCTATATCATCACGGCCGTTGAGTTGAAATTGAGCCTCAAGGCTCAGGTCAACGCGGGTTATGCTGCCTTGCAGGCTGAACTGGAAGGGCAGGAGCCTACGCCGGAGCGGGTGTTCGCTGCGGTCTGCAGGGTTCGTCAGCGCAAGTTGCCGGCACCGGATAAGCTTGGCAATGCGGGGAGCTTTTTCAAGAACCCGGTGGTCAGTGCCGAAAAATGCCAGCGCTTGCGTGAACAGGAGCCTGATCTTGTGTTTTATCCGGATGCGTCCGGCGGCTGCAAGCTGGCGGCGGGCTGGTTGATTGAGTGCTGTGGTCTAAAGGGATGCCGCCAGGGTGCTGTAGGGACCTATCCCGAGCAGGCTTTGGTGCTGGTCAACTGGGGTGGCGGCGATCGAGCGGCTATTGAACAGTTGGCAGGATATATCCAGCAGGAGGTCAAACAGCGTTTTGATGTGGAGCTGGAACCTGAGCCGCGTTTTTACCCCTGATACGCCGATAGCCGGAGACGAAAAAGCCGCTGCAGTTTAACGCTGCAGCGGCTTTTTATTGGGTGTAGCGACCGACTGGCGGTCGCTGGTGTTTACGCAGCTTAGCTGTTCTGTGACTGCTGGCGGCGACGTACTTCACGCGGGTCGTTGGGCGCGCGGCCAGCGCGACGACGGCGTGCACGAGGTTCCTCGGGCGTGTCCTCCGCATTGACCTTGTCCTCGGCCTGCTCTGTCGTTTCAGCCGGACTGGTCTCCTGAGAAGAGGTCTCGGCAGCCGTTACACTCTCGAGGGGCTGCTCAGCTTCGGCCTTGGCTTCGACTTCGGTCTGAACCTGGGTCTCCGCCGCTTCGATCTTGGCGGTCGGCTCGGCTGTTTCAGCCGTGGCTGAGGCGGTTTCAACCTTTGGAGCCTGGGTATCGGCTTCTACCTGCGCCGGTTCAGTCGGTGTCTTGGCGGGTTCGCTGGCAGCGACTTCGATAGCCGGAGCTTCAGCTGCCTCGAGTGGCAGTTCCTGTTGGGTTTCCTCTACCGCAGCTTCTCGCGTGTCGGATGTGGCCTGTTCAGCATTTTCCTGCTTGTCAGCTTTGTTGCGGCCACGCGCCGGACGACGACGGCTGCGTGTACGCTTGGGTTTATCCTTTTCCTCAGGCTCAGTAGCGGTTTCGGTTTCGGTTTCGGCTTGCTTGGCGACGGCAGCCTCTTCAGCGACGGGCTGAGCTGTTGTTGCTTCGCTGGCTGCAGCCTCGGGACTGGACTGCTCAACGGCTTCCACTGCACCTGCTGTCGCTGCGGTATCGGCGGTAATTGCTTCGGAGGTGGAGGGTTCAGCTTCAACCTCCGCATTAGCGGTACCGGGCTGCAGAGCCGCCTCAGTGGCCTCTGCGGAGGTGGTGGTAGCCGCTTCGCTGGTCAGTGTTTCATTGGTGACCTTCTGCTCACCCAGCAGGGCCTGGATCTCCTGTTCCGCTGAGCTATCACGCATCTCTTCCGGCAGGGAAGTGCGTGTGGCCTGGCGCTGCTCAGTATTGCGGCGGCGGCGACCGCGACGGCGGGAGGCGCGGCTGCCGTCTTCACGGTTTTCGGCCTTATCCTGCTTGCTTTGCGGTTCATCCGTGCTGGGTTGCTGCTGCTCTTCAGGAGTAGCGGTGCTGGTTTCCGGCTTGGATTCCTGAGCGTCATCGCGACGGCTGCGACGGCGACGGCGGCGGCTGCCTTCCTTCTTCTCGTCAGCTTTTTCAGCTGTCTCGCTGCCACCGATGGTGGGCAGGTTCTGATCGCGCTCTACGGTGATGATCTCATCGCTGTCGCGTTTGTCACGGCTGCTGCGGCGACGATCACCGTCACGGCGGTTACGGGAGCGACGATCACGGCCGTTTCTCGACTCACTGCTGCGACTTTCACGACGAGCGGACTTCTCCTTGGAGGGCTGTTCCTGCTCCTCTTTGGGCTCGCGCTTGTCGACTTTTTTGTCCGTGGAGGGTGGGGTGACGGCCTCGCTCTTGCCGCCGCCGAAGAGGCTGCGAAGGGTTCCCAAAATGCGCTCGCCGAAGGAAGGTGGCTGCGTAGCCTGAGGTGCGGGTGAGACTTTTTGCGGCTCAGCACTCTCTGTCTTTTGGGGTTTATCGGCCTGTGGCGCCTGCGTTTCTTCGGTAGAGGTCTGGGGCGCGCGGGTCGGAGGAACTACAGCCTTAACGGCGGCCTGCTCGCGCTTGGCTGCAGGAGCACGGCTGCTTTCCTGGGGCGCGGGTTCTGCTTCCGGCTGCAGGTTGTAACTGGCGTCTTGTGTGGTGGTTACCGTATGGTCTTCGCGCAGGCGAACGACTTCATAGTGCGGCGTTTCCATATTGGGATTGGGTACGATCACGACACGGACCTGGTGGCGCATTTCAATGCCGTGTACTTCGTGACGTTTCTCGTTGAGCAGGTAAGTCGCCACGGAAACCGGCAGAATGGCGCGGATTTGGGCGGTGCGATCCTTGGACGACTCTTCTTCAATCAGGCGCAGGATCGACAGTGCCAGTGATTCGGTGTCGCGGATACTGCCCTGGCCGTGGCAGCGGGGGCACACGCTGCCGCGGGATTCCGCCAGTGAGGGGCGCAGTCGCTGGCGCGACATCTCCAGCAGGCCAAAGCGGGAGATGCGGCCCATCTGTACGCGCGCGCGGTCCAGCTTCAATGAATCGCGCAGGCGATTTTCCACCTCGCGCTGGTTCTTGATCGGTGTCATGTCGATGAAATCGATCACGATCAGGCCGCCGATATCACGCAGGCGAAGCTGGCGGGCGATTTCCTCAGCCGCTTCCAGGTTGGTCTGCAGGGCGGTTTCCTCAATATCGCTACCACGGGTTGCGCGGGCGGAGTTGATATCGATGGAGACCAGTGCTTCGGTCGGGTCGATCACGATGGAGCCGCCGGAGGGCAGTTTGACCTCGCGCTCGAAGGCGGTTTCGATCTGGCTTTCGATCTGGAAGCGGTTAAACAGGGGCGTCTGTTCCTTGTACAGCTTGATGCGGCTTTCGTAGCTGGGCATCACTTGCTGTGCAAACAGTAGGGCCTGTTCGTAGACGCTGGGGTTGTCGATCAGGACTTCACCGATATCCGCGCGCAGATAATCGCGAATGGCGCGGATAACGACGTCACTCTCCTGATAAACCAGGAAGGGGGCCGGGCGCTCGTTTACGGCCTGAACTGCGTCCCACAGGGTGATCAGGTAGTCCAGATCCCACTGCAGCTCTTCAGAACTGCGGCCGATGCCGGCGGTACGCACGATGGCGCCCATGCCGTCAGGAATGTTGACTCCGGAAAGCGCTTCCTTGAGCTGGGTGCGGTCTTCGCCTTCGATACGGCGAGAGATGCCTCCCGCACGCGGGTTGTTCGGCATCAGCACCAGGTAGCGTCCGGCCAGGCTGATGAATGTGGTGAGAGCGGCGCCCTTGTTGCCACGCTCTTCCTTGTCCACCTGCACGATGACTTCGGTGCCTTCCTTGACGACTTCCTTGATGTTGGGCCGCTGGCCCCGTTCAGGCTGTTTGCAGAAGTATTCGCGGGAGATTTCCTTCAGTGGCAGAAAGCCATGGCGTTCTGCGCCGAAATCGACAAAAGCGGCCTCAAGGCTGGGCTCGACACGTGTAATGCGGCCCTTATAGATGTTGGCTTTCTTCTGTTCGCGGCTATCGGATTCGATATCCAGATCAAAGAGGCGCTGGCCGTCAACCAGCGCAACGCGCAACTCTTCAGGTTGAGTTGCGTTGATGAGCATTCTTTTCATGTTGTGTGCGTTCTCATAAACGCAACGCTTCTCGCCCTGGCTGTGAGGGAGAAAAAACAATGTCCAGTCTTGGGATGCGGCTGCCGATCATGCAAGCAACCTGTGCAGCCACGCAAACGGCGGGCTGTCACGATCGTCAGTGAAGGAAACGCAGACCTCTGTCGTTATTGTCTCTGGCTGTGGCTGCCTGGGTTGTAAGTACAGGCAGGTTCCTGGTCAGCGTGCGTCTTCACCTCCAACTGAACCTTCCGTCCGGCGAAGGTCGTGAAAGCGTTACGTGAAAGTGTTGTGTTTCACGATAAATCTTGTGTTCTGCCATCGATCGGGGCTTGAGCGGCCACTCGTCCAGAAAAAAAGGCGGGGCCTGCTGCATGGATTTGAAATTTACTAAAGCCAACCGACCGCAGCATCGCTAGAATATAACAGTTAACCCCTAAAGGCATCAATTGAGAGTCAATCCGTCGGTATGACGCATAAAGAACAGCAGCAACAGCAACAACAGGTTCGTTTCGTGGAAGTGGAGGCGGACCAGGCAGGGCAGCGCATCGACAATTTTCTGCGCACCGCGCTGAAGGGCGCGCCCAAGAGTCTCATCTACCGTATCCTGCGCAAGGGAGAAATCCGGGTTAACAAAAAGCGTGTCAAACCTGATACGCGGCTTAATGCCGGTGATCTGATTCGTATCCCGCCGGTGCGGGTCCCGGAACGGGGGAAGAGTGCGCCCGTGGGGGCCGGACTCGCGGAGCACCTTGAAAGTGCCGTGCTCTATGAAAGTGACAGTCTGATCGTCATCAACAAGCCGGCGGGACTGGCGGTTCATGGTGGCAGCGGCGTCAGCCTGGGGCTGATTGAAGCGCTACGACAAATCCGGCCAGACTGCCGTTTCCTTGAGCTGGTGCACCGGCTTGATCGTGATACCTCCGGCTGCATCATGGTGGCCAAGAAGCGGAGCATGTTGCGTTACCTGCACGATGCTCTGCGTATGCGAAAGGTCAACAAGGTCTATCATGCTCTGGTTGTGGGCCGTTGGCCGAGTCGACGTAACAAGGTCGATGCGCCACTGCAGCGGTTCGAGTTGAAATCGGGTGAGCGAGTCGTCAAAGTCCACCCGGATGGCAAACCATCGGTGACAGAATTCAAGGTGTTACGCCGCTTTCAGGATTTTGCCACGCTGGTCGAGGCGCGCCCATTGACAGGACGTACCCACCAGATTCGTGTGCATACCCAGTTTGCGGGCCATCCGATCGCGGGTGATGTTAAATATACCCCCGATGATGATAATCGGCAGTTCCGTCACGAGGGAATCAAGCGCTTGATGCTGCATGCGGCCCGTCTTGAGCTTGCATTGCCGGATGGTGAACGTTTGCGGGTGGAAGCGCCGCTGGATGCCGATACGGAAAGTGCCTTGTCGCGGCTGGCCGCCGACCAGGCTGAGTGATTACAGGAAAGGATAGTCATGGATTTGCAGCGCAGGAATGAAATTTTTACGGTTGCCGATCATTGTCTGATCTCGGGAGAGGCTCCCAGCACTGAGCGTTTGACAGAACAGCTGGCCGGCATCGCACCGGCACATATCGAGGGCGTGTTGGCTGAGTGGTGGCAGCAGTTGCCCATGCGGCTGCGGCTGCAGGAACTGCCAGGCTCAGCCGTTCCTGACATGCCTGCGTCGATGCAGCAGCTGTTTGCTCGTGTCTGGCGCCAGGCCTTGCATGAAGCTTCTGAGAAACTTGAGCGTCAGACTCAACAGCCTGAGCCTGACGCCGAAGAGAAGCAGAAGGCCTGTGACGATGCCTTGAAGCGTGTCCGTGATGAAGTGGTCGAACTTGAGCAGCGCGATCGCGCGCAAGCCTTCAAGCTGGACCAGGCGCAAGAGCGCCAGGCTGCACTGGAGATCGAAGTGCAGCAGCTGCGGGATCAGCAGGCTGCGGAAATGACCGAGCTGAAGAAAGAAGAGCAGCTCAGGATCAATGCTGAGCAGGAGTTGGGGCAGTTGCGTAAAACCTACGAGGACGCGCAACGTGTGTTTGATCAGCGAGTGCGAGACGAGCAGCGTCATAACCTGGAAGCGCTGGCTAAGGCTGAAGTGGATACGCGGCACTATCGCAATGCGTTGGACAAGTTGCGCGATGAAAGTGGTCGCAAGGAGGCGGAGTTGACCCGCGAAGCACATGAACTGCGTGGTCGGCTCGCACGTAGTGAGGCCCGGATCGAGAGCCTGAGCAGTCAGGTCCGTGCTCAGGATGAGGCCTTGCGCGAGCTGCAGTCTCAGGATGCACAGCAGCAGCGGGACCAGGCACAGATCAATGCCCAGTTGCTGTCCGCAACCAACAGAAGCAAGCGTAGCGAAGAGCAGTTACGCCAGCTGGAGGAGCGGTTGCAAGGACTTAACCAGAAGCAGGTGGAAACCAATAGCGATAGTGCCCGTCGGGAGGCCCAATTGCGGGTCCAGCTGCAGCAGCGTGAAGATGAGGCGATTAAAGTGCAGGCACGTGCACAGGCTTCCGAAATGCGTGTGGAGGCGTTGGAAGAAGAGATTCGACGCCTGAAGCAGCGTAGTTAACAGCCATGGATGACTGAGGACTTTACAGTATATTCCATAGTGTTATATTAAAAAGATGTTTATAACTTAATTAGAGTGAAGTCGATGAAGCTGCAGCAGTTGCGCTACATATGGGAAGTGGCTCGTCACGACCTTAACGTGTCAGCCACCGCCCAGAGTTTGTACACCTCTCAGCCCGGTATCAGCAAACAGATTCGTCTGCTGGAGGATGAGCTGGGAGTCGAGGTGTTTGCACGTAGCGGCAAGCACCTGACGCGTGTTACGCCAGCGGGGGAGGCGATACTGGCGATTGCTGGAGAAGTGTTGCAGAAGTGTGATGCGATCCGCCAGGTCGCGCAGGAATTCAGTGATGAGCGCAAGGGCAAGCTGGAGGTGGCGACAACCCATACTCAGGCGCGTTATGCCTTGCCGGCCACTATTCATGATTTCATCAAGGTGTATCCCGATGTGTCTTTGCATATTCATCAGGGAACCCCGATGCAGATCTCCGAGATGGCGGCGGATGGTACGGTCGACTTTGCCATTGCGACCGAAGCGATGTCCCACTTCAGTGATTTGATCATGATGCCTTGTTATCGCTGGAACCGTTCAGTGGTCGTACCGGAAGGGCATCCGTTGACCGAGCTGCCCGAATTGACCCTGGAAGCTCTGGCGGAATGGCCGATCATTACCTACGTGTTTGGCTTCACCGGGCGTTCCAAGCTGGATGATGCCTTCACTAATAAGGGGTTGGAGCCGAAAGTGGTGTTGACGGCGGTGGATTCCGACGTGATCAAGACCTATGTGCGTCTAGGCCTCGGCGTAGGCATCATTGCCACCATGGCATTTGAAGACAGCAAGGATGAAGGGCTGGTGGCGTTGGATGCCAGTCATCTGTTTGAACCCAGTGTGACGCGTATCGGCTTCCGCAAGGGGAGTTTCCTGCGTGGTTATATGTACGAATTTATTCAGACCTTTGCCCCGCACTTGACCCCCGAGCTTGTGCGTCAGGTTCAGGCATGCAGCAATCGCCACGATATCGAGGCGCTATTTGAGGGGCTGGAGCTACCAGAGCATTGAAAGGGAATAGGCGACAGGGTACATTGTTGCGCAATTATTTAACTGACTGGAGGCGTCCCGCGTGGAACTGGCTTGTCTTGACCTGGAAGGTGTTCTGATCCCCGAAATCTGGATTGCGTTTGCTGAAGAAACCGGTATCGAGGAGCTGAAAGCCACGACCCGGGATATTCCCGACTACGATGTGCTGATGAAACAGCGCCTGCGTATTCTGGATGAGCATGGTCTGACTCTGCCCCAGATTCAGGACACTATCAGTCGCCTGTCGCCTCTTGAAGGTGCGCGCGAGTTCGTTGACTGGCTGCGCGAGCGCTTCCAGGTAGTCATTCTGTCCGATACCTTTTATGAGTTTGCTGCTCCGCTGATGAAGCAGTTGGGCTTTCCGACGCTGTTGTGTCACAAGCTGGAAGTCAACGATGAGGGGCGTATCACTGACTACACCCTGCGTCAGCGTGACCCCAAGCGTCAGTCGGTGCGTGCGTTCCAGTTGCTGAACTATCGTGTCATCGCCACCGGTGATTCTTACAACGACACCACTATGCTGGCTCAGGCCGAATCCGGCATTCTGTTCCATGCCCCGGATAATGTGATCGCGGAATTTCCTCAGTTCCCGGCCGTTCACAGCTATGAAGATCTCAAGGCTGAATTCGTCAAGGCCAGCGTGCGCGATCTGGTGATCTAAGTCGCTGTAGTACCCCGCCTCGGGCATTGCGGCCCGAGGCCGTCTGATGGAGGCCCCTGATACATGAAACGATATTTGCGCAAGCCGTTAATGCTGGGTGTATACCTGCCTGCAGCGGCGCTCATGCTGGGGGCCTTCTCGTACCAGCCTCTGGAATACTCGTTGCCACTCGAGCTGCCGGAGTCAAAGGTTGCTGATATTCAGCCAGAAGATCCGCAGTCTCTGGCGGATGTGAGCATTGCGGATTTTGTGTATACCATTCAGCCGGGCGATACGCTCAGCACCATTTTCGAGCGTCTTGGTGTCTCCCAGAAAGAGATGTACGAGGTACTGGAAAGCGATGTTTCTATCCTGGCGCTGGATACTCTGAAGCCGGGCGACAAGCTGGGCTTTTGGCTGGAAGGCAGCAGGCTGCAGCAGCTTGAACTGAGGTTCAATGCGGCGCATCAGGTTGTATTCACACGCGCTGCCGAGGAGGCTTTCGAGTACCGCGAAGTGCTGGTTGAGGGTGAGTGGCGCGAGCAGCTGGTTGCAGGCGAGATCAATGGCAGTTTCTATAACTCTGCCAAGCGCGCCGGCCTGAGTGCCGTCGAAATTCAGCGTATCTCGGCACTGCTGCAGGACAAGATCAATTTTCGTCGCGATCTGCGTGCCGGTGATCGCTTTCAGGTGGTACGGGCCGAACAGTATATCGAGGGTGAGGCAACGGGTAATACACGCCTCGAAGGTCTGCGGGTGTTTAACCGCTCACGCGAGTTGACCGCCTTCATGTTCGATGGCAATTACTTTGATCTCAATGGCGAAAGTCTGGCGCGTGCGTTCATGCGCTATCCGACCAAACGCCGTTTCCGCCTTAGTTCCCACTTCAATCCCTACCGTAAACACCCGGTTACGGGGCGCATTCGCCCGCACAACGGCACCGATTTTGCTACACCGATTGGTACTCCCATTCTGGCCACGGGCGATGGCGTCGTTACCCGCGTCACCAAGCATCCCTATGCCGGGCTGTATATCGTCATCGAGCATGGCGAGAAATACAAAACCCGCTTCCTTCATCTGAGCAAGGCGCTGGTGCGCAAGGGGCAGGCGGTGAGTCGTGGTCAGAAGATTGCACTGTCCGGAAACTCCGGGCGTTCCACCGGCGCGCACCTGCATTACGAGCTGCATATCAATGGCCGTCCGGTCAATGCGATGAAGGCGCCGATACCGGTGGCGGATGCCGTTGGTCAGGACGATCGCATGGCGTTCAATCAACTCAAGGATCGTCTACTTGAGCAGATGAACGCCAGCCAGGGCTGAGGGCTGGCGCCCCAGCCTGGCCAGGCATCAATTCAATCGCTGCAGACCTTCGATAAGGTTGTTGACCTTGTTGAAGGTCTCCTGATATTCCTCATCTATCTCTGAGTCGGCTACGATGCCACCACCGGCCCAGCAGTAGATAGACCCTTCCTGACACAGCAGTGTGCGTATGGTGATGCTGGTGTCCATGCGGCCGCAGCTGCTGATATAGCCGATAGAGCCACAGTAGACCGAACGGCGCTGTGGCTCCAGTTCATCAATGATTTCCATCGCTCTGATTTTTGGCGCCCCCGTGATGGAGCCACCGGGAAACGCATCACGAAGCAGCTGCAAGGGGCTGGCGCTTGGCTGCAGGCGACCGGTTATCACACTGACCATGTGGTGAACATTCGGGTAGGCCTCAATGCTAAACAGCTCGGGGACGCTGATGCTGCCGGCGGCACAGTTGCGACTAAGGTCATTGCGCAGCAGGTCGACGATCATCAGGTTTTCCGCCCGGTCCTTGGGTGCATGGAATAACTCCTCTGCCAGTGCCTGGTCTTCTGTTGGTGTCTGGCCGCGGGGGCGAGTGCCCTTGATCGGTCGTGTTTCAACTTTGCCACTCTGGTCGCTAAGCATGAAGCGCTCCGGCGACAGTGACAGGATGGCTCCCTCGGGCATATCCATGAACGCCGCGAACGGAGTAGGGGCGATCTGCCTCAGTGAATGGTAGGCCTGCCAGGGGTCGCCCACGTAGCCGGCCTTGAAGCGTTGTGCGAAGTTGATCTGATAACAGTCGCCTGCATGGATGTAGTCATCGATTCGCTGCAAGGCATTACGGTAGTCATCGGCACTGATGTTGCTGACGAAAGGAGTGGTCAAACGGAAATCAGATGGCAGGTTATGGCTGGGGCGTTTAAGCCGTTGTAGCACGTCCTGCAGCAGCTCCTGGTCGGCGGACGGATGGCTGATCAGGCGGCAGGTGCGCAATTGATGGTCGATGATAATCGCCCAAAGGTAGCGACCGACCAGTAGCCAAGGGTAGTCGATATCGGCGTCAGCCTGTTGCGGCAAGCGTTCAAGTGCGCGTCCAAGATCGTATCCAAACAGGCCGACCAGGCCGCCACAGAAGGGCAAATCCTTATCGGGTTGGCTCGGTCCAAGTTCGGCCAGGCTGTGATCCAGATAAGCAAAGGGGTCCTGTGTGTCCGTGTGCAGGGGTTGCTGCTGCGCATCGACGACCTTGAGCCCCTCGGGGCCGAAGCGGATGATGCGATCCGGGGCTGCTGACAAAATGTCATAGCGTCCGCCCAGGGCGTCCGGTTGGCTGCTGTCGAGCAGAATGGCGTGGCCCAATGATCGAATGCGCTCCAGCAGTTCGTGGGCGCTCCGTCCATATTCAATGTGCTGCTGTTGAATCAACCCTGGTCCTCGTCAAAAGCAGTCATTCTACCATTCTTGGGCATCCCGGGTGCGCTCATTATGACGTTGGGGCGTATAATGTCCGGGTTGTACTGATTGGAATGCTGTCATGAAACACCCTTTTGAAATTAAGGACGCTCAACTCGTGCTGCCGGATCAGCAGCTGCACTATCGCCTGTACCGAAATCGGCAAGCGGCGACCCCTCGCCGGCTGCTGTTGATACACGGGGCGGGAGTAGCCGGTGAGGATACCTGGCATATGCTGACGGCCTTCTTGACCCAATGGAGTGAAATCCTGGTGCCGGATTTGCGGGGTGCCGGTAACAGTCATTATCCCGACCATCAAGAGTATGCCTTTGATGTGCATGATCTGGTGAGTGATATGGGAGCGCTGGTCGACCATTTGGGCTGGTGGCAGTTCGACTTGGGCGGCTATTCGTTGGGTGGGTTGGTGAGCATGTTGCTGAAACAGCGCTACAGCGACCGTATCGGCAAACAGTACCTGCTGGAGTCGGCGGTGCTGGATCGCCCCGACTGGGAAAGTACCGTCGAGCTGCGTCGGCGATATTCGCAGGCGGCTGTTCATCTGCGCTCGACGGATCGCAACCAGGGGATACGTCAGTTTCTGGATACCATCTCGCCGAATCGCAAGGTGTCGCAGCAAACGGAATCGGTTGCCGTCAGTCGGCTGGCGCGCAGGCCGCTGGGCTTTGCCCATTCGCTGGATGCCGTCACTGCCGCCATCAACAGCATCGATCGTGAGTCACTGCTGGCGGCCCAGGGCGATGTCAGCAGCTTCATTGGTGGCCAGAGTGTCGGGTTGATGCATCAACTACACTTGAGTCTGGCCGAGCAGATGGCGAACTGGCACTACTTTATGGTGCCGGGGACTGACCATTCGTTGCCTTTTCAAAAGCCGCGTCAGATTGCGCGCATTATGAATGAGGAGCTTGAACGCTCCCTCGAAACCGTCTGAGGGAATCCCCCTAGACTTTTGTCTGATGTTGACAATTTTTCGCTAAGGTTGAGTTGACGCTCGGATTTGGCATCGGTATTGTTGCTTCTGAAAATATTGTCGACAATCTTGATCAGGGTTGTGCAGAACGTGAGTAAAAAAAGCGGAGAGCTGAAAGTGGTTCCTCTGGAGCCTGAAACGCGAACACTGGCAGATCGCGTCTGCCGGCAGATCGTGACGGCCATCGTCAAGGGTGAGATTCCCCCGGGCCAGAAGATCAGTGAGCCGGAGCTGGCGCGGACCTACGGCATCAGCCGGGGGCCTTTGCGTGAAGCGATCCGTCGTCTGGAAGGATGGCGGCTGGTAGAACGCAAGGCGCATGTCGGCGCTCGAGTGGTTCAGCTGTCGACACGTGAATTGATCGAGATTTATCGAGTGCGAGAAGCGCTTGAAGGCATGGCCTGCCGCTTGGCCGCGAAGAACATGACGGACGAAGAGATCGCCAGCCTCAAGCAGCTGCTTGATGAGCATGAAGCCTCGGTTGATCAGCGCGAAGGGCGCTCCTACTTCCAGAAGGAAGGTGATCTCGACTTCCATTACCGAATCGTACAGGGCAGCAAGAACGCCAAGCTGCTGGAGCTGCTTGGTGATGACCTGTACCACCTGGTACGTATGTACCGCTATCAATTCAGTGTATCCAGTTCACGTCCCAAACGGGCACTCAAGGAGCATCGCCAGATCATCGATGCAATCGAGTCCAGGGATGAAGAGCTGGCCGAGATGTTGATGCGTCGCCATATCAGTGCGGCCCGTCGCAATATTGAAGCCAAGCTGGATACCGAGACCAAACCAGAAGGGGATAAACATGGCTGATAAACTGACTGCGGGTGCACGCTTCCGTAAAGCTCTGGCTGAAAGCCAGCCGCTGCAGATCGTGGGTACCGTCAATGCTTACAATGCGATGATGGCCACGCGTGTGGGTCACCAGGCGATCTACCTGTCCGGTGGTGGTGTTGCCAACGCATCCTATGGCCTGCCTGACCTGGGCATGACGTCCATGAACGATGTGGTTGAAGACGTACGCCGTATCACCAGTGCTGTCGACACCCCGCTGATGGTCGACATTGATACCGGTTGGGGTGGTGCGTTCAACATCGCACGTACCATTAAAGAGATGGAAAAGGGTGGTGCGGCAGCCGTTCACCTTGAAGACCAGGTTGCGCAGAAGCGTTGTGGCCACCGTCCCAACAAGGAAATCGTTTCTCTGGAAGAGATGGTTGACCGTGTCAAGGCGGCCGTTGATGCCCGGACCGATGATGACTTCTTCATCATGGCGCGTACCGATTCATTCCAGATGGAAGGCCTGAACGCGGCCGTAGAACGTGCCCAAGCGTGCCTGGAAGCCGGCGCTGACGGCATCTTTGCTGAAGCTGTACACACGCTGGATGACTACCGTGCCTTCTCCAACGGCATCAACGGTGCTCATCTGCTGGCGAACATCACCGAGTTTGGTGCAACTCCGCTGTTCAACAAGACTGAACTGGCAGAAGCTGGCGCAACCATGGTGCTGTACCCGCTGTCCGCCTTCCGTGCTGCCAACAAGGCTGCACTGAATGTCTACGAGCACCTGCTGAATGACGGTGACCAGAAGGCCGTGGTGGATACCATGCAGACCCGTATGGAACTGTATGATTTCCTAAACTACCACGACTTCGAGCAGAAGCTGGACGCCCTCTTCAAAGAAGGCAAAAACAAATAAATATAAGTCATCATCCGCCTTGCGGATCGAGATAACTGGTACAGGGAGGCCTTGCCTCCCGGCAACAGATTAAGGAGATACAGATGGCAGAAGCAAAGAAACTCGGTGGCGCTGGTCTGCGTGGCCAGTCCGCAGGTGAAACCGCTCTGTGTACCGTGGGTAAAACCGGTGCCGGTCTGACCTACCGTGGCTATGACATCAAGGAACTGGCCGACAAGGCACAGTTTGAAGAAGTTGCTTACCTGCTGCTGTACGGCAAGCTCCCGAACCAGGCCGAGCTGGATTCTTACAAGGCCAAGCTGAAAGGCATGCGTGGTCTGCCGGAAGCGCTGAAGGTCGTGCTGGAGCAGATCCCGAAAGACGCTCACCCGATGGACGTGATGCGTACTGGCTGCTCCATGCTGGGCAACCTGGAGACCGAACAGGACTTCAGCGAACAGCACGACAAGATCGATCGCATGCTGGCCGTGTTCCCGTCGATCATCAACTACTGGTACAACTTCGCCCACAACGGTAAGCGTATCGAGACGGAAACTGACGCCGACTCCATCGGTGAACACTTCCTGTGGACCCTGCATGACAAGAAGCCGGATCCGCTGCATGTTCAGGTGATGCACGCATCCCTGATCCTGTACGCCGAGCACGAGTTCAACGCCTCGACCTTCACTGCGCGTGTCTGTGCATCCACCCTGTCCGACATCCACAGCTGCGTAACCGGTGCCATCGGCTCCCTGCGTGGTCCGCTGCACGGCGGTGCCAACGAAGCGGCCATGGCGATGATCGAGCAGTGGAAATCGGCCGATGAGGCCGAAGAGGCGATCATGGGCATGCTGGCGCGCAAGGACAAGATCATGGGCTTTGGCCACGCGATCTACCGCGAATCCGACCCGCGTAACGCCATCATCAAGGAATGGTCCGAGAAGCTGGCTGAGCAGGTCGGTGACACCGTGCTGTACCCGGTTTCCGAACGTGTTGAAGCGGTCATGTGGCGCGAGAAGAAGCTGTTTTGTAACGCTGACTTCTTCCATGCGTCTGCTTACCACTTCATGGGCATTCCGACCGAGCTGTTCACGCCGATCTTCGTATGTTCGCGTGTGGCTGGCTGGACTGCCCACGTCATGGAGCAGCGTGCCAACAACCGTATCATTCGTCCGTCCGCGGACTACACCGGCCCTGAATCGGCCGAGTGGGTACCGATCGAAGAGCGCGCCTGATGCGCCGGGGTGTAGTCATCGCTGGCTACACCCCTTTTATTATCGGCCTCTTTTTATCGGTATACAGGCCCGGATGCAGCGTGCCCCTGAGGTACGGATGCATCTCCAAGGCCCGCGTCAATGAACACTACTCGATGGACTCCCGACGCCATGAATACAGAATTTCGTAAATCCCTGAACGGTACCGATCTGGACTACTTCGACACCCGCGCGGCGGTCGAGGCAATTGAACCCGGTGCCTATGCCAAACTGCCGTACACCTCCCGTGTGCTGGCCGAGCAGCTGGTACGTCGCTGCGAGCCTGCGGCGTTGACCGCTTCCCTGAAGCAGCTGATCGAGCGCAAGCGCGATCTGGACTTCCCCTGGTACCCGGCCCGCGTGGTCTGTCATGACATTCTGGGCCAGACCGCACTGGTCGACCTGGCCGGTCTGCGTGATGCTATCGCCGATCAGGGCGGTGACCCGTCCAAGGTTAACCCGGTAGTGCCGACTCAGCTGATCGTTGACCACTCCCTGGCGGTTGAAGCGCCGGGCTTCGATCCTGAAGCGTTCGAAAAGAACCGCGCCATCGAAGACCGCCGTAACGAAGACCGTTTCCACTTCATCGACTGGACCAAGACCGCGTTCAAGAACGTGGACGTGATCCCGGCCGGTAACGGCATCATGCACCAGATCAACCTGGAGAAAATGTCGCCGGTGATTCAGGCCCGTGATGGCGTGGCTTTCCCGGATACCTGTGTCGGTACCGACTCCCACACTCCGCATATCGATGCGCTGGGCGTTATCGCCATCGGTGTCGGCGGTCTGGAAGCCGAAACTGTGATGCTGGGTCACCCGTCCATGATGCGCCTGCCGGACATCGTCGGCGTGAAGCTGGTTGGCAAGCGCCAGCCGGGCATCACCGCCACCGATATCGTGCTGGCGATCACCGAGTTCCTGCGTAAGGAGCGTGTGGTGGGTGCGTATCTGGAATTCTTCGGTGAAGGTGCCGATAGCCTGACCATCGGTGACCGTGCCACCATTTCCAACATGACGCCTGAATTCGGTGCCACTGCCGCGATGTTCTACATCGACGAGCAGACCATCGACTACCTGAAGCTGACCGGTCGCGAGCCGGAACAGGTCGCGCTGGTCGAGCAGTATGCGAAGGAAACCGGCCTCTGGGCGACAGCGCTGGAAGGTGCTGAGTACGAGCGTGTACTGGAGTTCGATCTGTCCACTGTAGTACGCAACATGGCCGGTCCGTCCAACCCGCACCGTCGCCTGCCGACCACGGCTCTGCACGAACGCGGTATCGCCGACGAAGACAAGCTGGCGGAAGCACGCAAGGAAGAGGAAGAAGGCCTGCTGCCGGATGGCGCTGTCATCATCGCGGCGATCACCTCCTGCACCAACACCTCCAACCCGCGCAACGTGGTTGCGGCCGGTCTGGTGGCAAAGAAAGCCAACGAACTCGGCCTGATCCGCAAGCCCTGGGTCAAGTCTTCCTTCGCACCGGGTTCCAAGGTTGCCCGTCTGTACCTGGAAGAAGCTGGTCTGTTGCCGGAACTGGAAAAGCTGGGCTTCGGCATCGTGGCTTACGCTTGCACCACCTGTAACGGCATGTCCGGCGCGCTGGATCCAAAGATTCAGCAGGAGATCATCGATCGCGACCTGTACGCCACCGCCGTACTGTCCGGTAACCGCAACTTCGACGGCCGTATCCACCCGTACGCCAAGCAGGCGTTCCTGGCGTCTCCGCCGCTGGTCGTGGCTTACGCCATCGCCGGCACCGTGCGCTTCGATATCGAGAAGGACGTACTGGGCACCGACCAGAACGGTAACCCGATCACGCTGAAGGATCTGTGGCCGTCAGATGAAGAGATCGATGCGATCGTCAAGGAAAGTGTGAAGCCGGAGCAGTTCAAGCAGGTTTACATCCCGATGTTTGACCTGGGTAAGGTCGAAGAAGCGGAAAGCCCGCTGTACGACTGGCGTGAGATGTCCACCTACATCCGCCGTCCTCCATACTGGGAAGGTGCCCTGGCCGGTGAGCGCACCCTGAGCGGCATGCGTCCGCTGGCGGTACTGGGTGACAACATCACCACCGACCACTTGTCGCCGTCCAATGCGATCCTGGCCAGCTCTGCGGCCGGTGAATACCTCGCCAAGATGGGCCTTCCGGAGGAAGACTTCAACTCCTACGCGACTCACCGCGGTGACCACCTGACTGCTCAGCGTGCAACTTTCGCCAACCCGAAACTGCTCAACGAGATGTGTCTCGACGCTAACGGCGAAGTGATCCAGGGTTCTCTGGCGCGTCTGGAGCCGGAAGGTCAGCAGATGCGCATGTGGGAAGTCATTGAAGCCTACATGAACCGCAAGCAGAACCTGATCATCGTTGCCGGTGCCGACTACGGTCAGGGCTCGTCCCGTGACTGGGCCGCCAAGGGCGTGCGTCTGGCAGGTGTGGAAGCGATCGTGGCCGAAGGCTTCGAGCGTATTCACCGTACCAACCTGGTCGGCATGGGCGTACTGCCGATGCAGTTCAAGGAAGGTGATACCCGCCACACCTATGGCATCGATGGTACCGAATCCTACGATGTGAAGGGCGAGATCGCACCGGGTGCTGACCTGACGCTGGTAATCAACCGTCGCAACGGTGAAACCGTTGAAGTTCCGGTGACCTGCCGTCTGGATACCGCTGCCGAAGTAGCGACCTACAAGGCTGGTGGCGTACTGCAGCGCTTCGCCAAGGAGTTCCTGGAAGCGGAAGGCGCTGCCTGATTCCGAACTCTTGAAAACTGCCCGGGCCATCCATGATGGTCCGGGTATTTCCCGGAGCAGAAACTGCTTCCGTGCCGGGATGTAACTGCATCGGACACGCCGTAAACCCATCCATGGGGGCTCGCTGTCGCCGTCCATGGCGACAGACGGTCCGCTGTAGCCACACCCCGCCACTTCCTCATATTTCTCAGCGGCGTTTCTGCGTCCGGCAACCGACTTTTTTGGAGCATTTACATGTCCAGTGTTCCCCAGATCAAAGTACCGGCCACCTATATCCGTGGTGGTACCAGCAAGGGTGTTTTCTTCCGTCGTCAGGACCTGCCTGAAGCCTGTCAGGAGCCCGGAGAAGCCCGTGACAAGCTGCTGATGCGCGTGATCGGCAGTCCCGATCCCTATGGTCAGCAGATCGACGGCATGGGTGGTGCGACATCCTCCACCTCAAAGACCGTCATTCTGGATAAAAGCACCCAGCCCGACCATGACGTTGACTACCTGTTCGGTCAGGTGGCGATTAATAAGGCGTTTGTCGACTGGTCCGGCAACTGCGGCAACCTGACGGCGGCTGTAGGCGCGTTCGCCATCAGCGGTGGCCTGGTTGATGCGGATCGGATTCCGGAAAACGGTATCTGCATCGTGCGCATCTGGCAGAAGAACATCCAGAAAACCATCATCGCTCATGTGCCGATCACCAATGGTGAAGTGCAGGAAACCGGTGATTTCGAGCTGGATGGCGTGACTTTCCCGGCCGCCGAAGTAGTGATTGAGTTCATGGACCCGGCCGATGGCGAAGGCTCCATGTTCCCGACCGGCAATCTGGTCGATGACCTGGAAGTGCCGGGCGTGGGTACCTTCAAGGCGACCATGATCAACGCCGGCATCCCGACCATTTTCGTCAATGCAGCCGATATCGGTTACACCGGTACTGAACTGCAGAAAGACATCAACGGCAATGCCGAAGCGCTGGCGCGTTTCGAAACCATGCGTGCCTATGGTGCGGTGAAGATGGGCCTGATCCAGGACATCGAAGAAGCCGTGGCGCGTCAGCATACGCCAAAGATCGCTTTCGTTGCACCGGCGACCGACTATGAAGCGTCCAGCGGCAAGCAGATCCAGGCCGGTGACATCGATGTCTGCGTCCGGGCGCTGTCCATGGGCAAGCTGCACCACGCCATGATGGGCACAGCATCTGTGGCCATCGCGACCGCAGCGGCGGTGCCGGGTACGCTGGTGAACCTGGCCGCCGGTGGTGGTGCCCGTGAAGCCGTAACCTTCGGTCATCCGTCCGGTACTTTGCGTGTCGGTGCGGCAGCGGAAGAGGTGAACGGTGAATGGACCGCCAAAAAAGCGGTCATGAGCCGTAGTGCCCGCGTGCTGATGGAAGGTACTGTCCGTGTACCGGGTGATACATTCTAATCAACTTGGCTATTGACTGAACTCAGCGGAAGCTGGGTTCAGTCTTGCGCTCCATGCCGGGCCTGGTCGTTTCAGCGATGTACCGAACGGGTGTGCGCGGGAAGGTGTCGCAGGTGCTCAGGGCCCAGTTCGGCAACCGAGTTGACGCCCAGCAGGGCCATGGATCGCTCCAGCTCGGTCTTGAGCAGGGTCAGAGCCCGCTCGACGCCACGCTGCCCACCTGATGCCAGTCCATACAGATAGGGGCGGCCGATGGAGCAGGCATCCGCGCCCTGCGCCAGCGCCTTGATGATATGAATCCCTCGTCGAATCCCGCCATCTACGATCAGTTCCAGCTGGTCGCCTATAACGTCACGAATCGGGACTATGCAGTCTACCGGTGCGGGCGCTCCCTCCAGCTGACGTCCACCGTGGTTAGAGACCATCAGGGCTGAAGCGCCAATGTCCACGGCTCGCTGGGCATCCGCAGGCGACTGAATACCCTTGATCACAAAAGGACCGTCCCACTGCTCGGCCAACCAGGCTGCATCTTCCCAGGTCACGGTGCGGTCGAACTGGCTGTTGACATAGTCGATAAGCGCCATGGCACCTTTGCCCAGCGCATCAACGCGGTGCACCACGTTGGCGAGGCGGAAGTCCGAATCTCGGCTGAGGTTGTACAGCCACTCGAAACTGGTGCCATAGCTGAAGAAGTTGCGCGGAGTGATCCTGGGGGGCATGGTCATGCCGTTGTAGAGGTCCCGCTCCCGGTTGCCGGCCAGGGGAGTATCCACGGTCAGGCACAGTGCCTGGTAGCCACTGTTCTTGCAACGTTGCACAAACTCGCGGGTCAACTCCCTGTCCTTGAGAATGTAGATCTGGAACATCTTGGGACCGGATGTCGCGGCGGCTACATCTTCCAGGCTGGTCGTGGCCATGGTCGAGAGACCGTAGAGCGTGCCGAACGCATCCGCCGCACGGCAAGCACCCAGTTCCTTTTCGTGGTGAAAGAGGCGCGACATGCCGGTGGGGGACAGAAAGAATGGCAGTTGTAGTTCAGTGCCAAGCACTTTAGTCGTCAGATCGATCGTGTCGACATCACGCAGGTAGTTGGGCAGCAACTCGTAGTCGTCGAACGCTTCGGTATTGCGGCGCATGCTCCATTCGTCGTCGGCACCGCCATCAATGTAGTGGAACATGGGCACCGGCAGCTTGCGTTTGGCGCGTTTGCGCAGATCGGAAATGTTGTGACACTGTGACAGCGATGGCATGTCCTTTTCCTCGAATCAATAACCTGTAATGGGTTCAGTCTTTAAGATTTTCAGCTACAGCATCTATGTGTACTCGGGCTGCACGCCGGGCAGCGGCGGGATTGCGTTGCTCGATGGCGCGGTAGATACGGCGGTGTTGAGTGCGCAGTTGGCTCTTGATGGTGCCCTGAAAATAGAGCCTGTCGGATGTGTTGAATACGAAACTCATCATCAGATCACGGATGCTGTTGAGTGCCAGCAGTAGAATCGAGTTGTGCGCCGCAGCATAGACGGCGTGATGAAAGCGCATGTCCCGCTCGGCATGGGCTGTAGCGCTGTCCTCTTCGGGCTGTTCTGCAACCAGTGATTCATATACGGCCTTCAGGCCGATCAGGTCGTCTTCAGTTGCTCTTTGTGCGGCCAGGTAGGCGGCTTCACCTTCCAGTAGTCGGCGTACTTCGAGCAGGGACTCAAGCGTTTGCGGATGGTTCTGCAGCAACTGCTGCAGTGGTGACCCGGGTTCATTCGGGTGCAGCTGAGGCTGCACTTCGCGGAAATTACACACATAGTGGCCGCTGCCGCGACGGGATTCGATCACACCGCGGGTACGCAAGGTTTTCAATGCTTCCCTCAGGGTATTGCGAGATACCTTGAGTCTTTCCACCAGGTGACGCTCCGAAGGCAGCCGTCCACCGGCTTTAAGCCTGCCATCCAGAATCATGGCTTCTATCTGGCGCGAGACCAGTTCGGGCAGGGAATGAGAAGCTGGCATGGAGGGGCGTTCATCCTGGTTGCTGGGTCGAGTCGAATCTAGCCATAGTGATATGTTTGTGGCAATGGCTGTCATCTTAAATGAGTCTATTAATAGACTTATATATCGGTTTATCAATGACTTAAAAGGATATTCAAGGCTGGATTCAATGCTGCCAACTGGTAGGGCCAATCTGGGTGTGGGAGCTGCCCGAGCAACCCTTAGGGTTGTCGGGCATGACCGTCCGTGGTCAGGACAGCCAGAATCTCAGGTAAAGGTAGGCACAGGCAAAGCCGATCATCACCGCGATTGAGGCGCGGCTATACAGAGTCATAAGCGTGCCGGGACGGAACTCTACAGGGACGTGATCATCTCGGATTGCCCTATGGTTCAGGTAGGCGATAAAGGGAGCCGCAATGAACGCGATGGTGGCCGCCATGTCTATCAGTCTGGTCAGCGACGTCACGAAAAACTGGTAGGTCAGCGCGCAACGAACATCAGGCCCGCAATATCCAGCTGAGTCGGCAGCCACTGCACGCCTTCGCTCCAGGAAATCTGGGGAATGACAGTAGCGGTGGCGATCAGCGGAGATACCATCATGATCAACACCAGGAGCTTGGTCACCCGCTCCAGGGTGTTGTAGTGCCCCACCACCAGAATGGCCGAAGTGGCCACAATCAGGCCCAGGGCCATCCATTGGGTCGGCAGGTCCACCGAGAATACGGCTTTGATCAGGCCTGCGGACATCAATGCCAGCGCCGAGACGGCGAACAGTAGTGAGTTCAGGGTGATGAAAAAGTACAAAAAGAGTATCCAGCGTCCTTGTCAGCGATAGGCCTCCACCAGGGTAACATCGGTGGCGGACAGGTAGTCACCGGCAAAGCGGAAGGCCGGGTATTTGACGGCGTTGGCCACAATCAAATCAGCAACAAGGCTAAGCCGTATAGGGCGCCGGCTCGGGTTGATTGCACCAGGTGGGATGTCTCTACACTGGTCGCGGCAAACAGTAGCCCCGGTCCCAGAAGGCTCAATTTGTTGAGCCAGGAAGGCTTAGCCATCGAAACCAGCGGCAAGGATGGATTCCGTTTCATACATAGCTGTCTCTTATAGGTTGTTATAAATGTCAGGCTTTATAGCCTTGGTCACAGACTTGTCTGCAATCTGTCTCGGAAAGGGAATGCAGGCATGAGTCTGATGGGCTGGCTAAGCTAGCAACGTGCCGATATACCAGCAAGAGATTGCTGCGCATGTGGGAGGCTATATTTATAAGATTTTGATAAATATCATATTTTTTAGGTTCCTAGTGTTTTTATCTCGCGTTGATTGGTCCAGCCAGTTTGTCTTTGCAGATTTGGGTCTGGAAAAGGTGTCAACCTGACGGCAGCGTCTGCTGCCTTTGCCATCCGCGCTGATCTGTTTGAGGCGGAACGTATTTGGCAAAAGAGCAGATAGAAAGCGCTTGTATATACAGCAGGTGTTTATGTGGATATTAACTGGTCATCTCTTGATTTGAGAATGCTAATAAACTGTATCTGAAAGACTTCACTGTTTGAGTTGCGTACAATCGTTTAGATAACCCCAAGAGAGTAGTTCCCTGTATGACACGCACACTATTGCGTTCGGGCTTGACGCCCAGGGTCATATATCTGGTTGTTGTACTGCTGCTTGTCGTTGGCGGACTCCTTACTGAGTATGTTGTCGGTATGGCCAAGCAGAGATCCACCCAGATTCGGAGCATGGAAGCCACGGCCCTGCTGGCCGGCATGAGAGCCCAGCTTGAAACTGAAGTAAATTCGGTACTCTATCTTTCCCGTGGGTTGATCACCTTTGTCTCGACTTATCCGGACAGTTCGCCTGAGCGTTGGTATGAGCTCTCCCGCGAAGTGCTTGGTGAAGCGCCACTGGTGCGTAACATTGGCCTGGCGCCGGATAATGTCATGCGGTTCGTATATCCGCTGGAGGGCAATGAAGCGGTCATCGGTCTGGATTATCGTGCCCACACTGAACAGTGGCCGGCCGTTGAAGAGGCGATCATCAACGGCAAAATGAAGCTGGCAGGTCCAGTAAATCTCGTTCAGGGAGGGCAGGGCGTTATCGCGAGGGAGCCTATCCTATATCGCCAGGGTACAAAGCGACACTACTGGGGGTTGGCCTCCATCGTCATCGATTTCGATGCGCTGATGCACAAGGCGGGGATAACCGAGACCGCTGCAGGTTTCGCGATTGCCATCCGTGGCCGTGACGGTACCGGTGAAGCCGGTGAGGTTTTCTTTGGGGATCGGAGCGGACCCTGTCGCGAAAATGCAGATCTTCTTTCCTGGCGGTGTTTGGGCCATTGCGGCGAAGCCCGTGTCGGGTGTCAGTGCCTCGGTTGTTTGGCTGCGACTGACGGCTTGGGGGCTGTTGGCTATGTTGGCAGGGTTGATTGTGATGATGTACCGCTTATACAGTCTCGCTCACCGTCAATCCCTGACCGATCCGCTCACCGGTGAGGCAAACCGGCGTTTGCTTATGAGCCGGTCGGAGCATCTTGCCCAGCTCTATCCGCGCACCGGCATTGGTTTTGCGTTGCTGTTTATCGACCTGAACCACTTCAAAGCGGTCAATGACACCCATGGGCACCACATAGGGGATCTGCTGTTGGTTGCGGCAGCCCGGCGTCTCAGGGATAACTGCCGTGCCTCCGATACACTGGCGCGTAATGGTGGCGATGAATTCATTCTGCTGCAGCCGGGCGTTGGCCTGGAGGACGTGTGCAGGTTGGCTGCGAAGCTGGAAGAATTGATGGCAAGACCCTTCGAAATCGACGGGCTGGAGCTGTGCATCTCGGCCAGCGTGGGGTGTGCGGTCTTTCCGAATGAATCCAGTGATTGTGAAACCGTGATCAGTTTGGCCGATAGCCGTATGTATGCGCGCAAGCGCAAGAAAAAGGCGCGGGAGCAACAGGATAAGCAGGTTACAGGGGAAGAGGCTACAGTTGAGTAAATCTGAGGATTGCACAGAGAAGGGCGGCACGCTGGCCGCCCTTTGACCAGATCAGCGCTGGTTCAGCACGTCTTTCAGCTTGGTGCCCATGCTGCGCATGGACTTCTCCGTGGCATCCCAATCGATGCAGGCATCGGTGACTGAAACACCGTGCTTGAGCTGAGTCAGGTCGTCAGGAATGGACTGGTTGCCCCATTCCAGGTTGCTCTCGATCATCAGACCAACAATGGATTTGTTGCCTTCCAGGATCTGGTTGGCCACGTTTTCGGCGACCAGCGGCTGCAGACCCGGGTCCTTGTTGGAGTTGGCGTGGCTGCAGTCCACCATGATGTTGGCCGGTTGACCGGCCTTTTCCAGGGCCTGCTCACACAGCTTGACGCTGACGGAATCATAGTTCGGCTTGCCGTTGCCGCCTCGCAGCACCACATGGCCGTAACGGTTACCACGGGTGCGCACGATAGAGACTTGGCCGTCGCCGCTCATGCCGAGGAAACTGTGCGGGTGCAGTACCGATTTCATCGCATTGACGGCAACATCCAGACCGCCATCGGTGCCGTTCTTGAAGCCGACGGCGCAGGACAGGCCGGACGACATTTCTCGGTGCGTCTGTGATTCAGTGGTACGTGCGCCGATCGCAGACCAGCTGATCAGGTCCTGCAGGTACTGCGGGGTGTTCGGGTCCAGGGCTTCGGTGGCCAGCGGCAGACCCATCTCGGACAGGTCGATCAGCAGCTTGCGCCCAATGTGCAGACCTTCCTCGATATCGAAGGAGTCGTTCATGTGCGGGTCGTTGATCAGGCCCTTCCAGCCCACGGTGGTGCGGGGTTTCTCGAAATAGACGCGCATGACCAGATACAGGGTGTCTTTCACTTCCTCGGCCAGCGCTTTCAGCTTGCGGCCATACTCAAGCGCTGCCTCGGGGTCGTGGATGGAGCAGGGACCCACGACCACGAAAAGGCGCTTGTCCTTGCGGTCGAGGATATCCTTGATCACCTGGCGGCCTTCCATCACGGTTTTGGCGGCAGCGTCAGTCAGCGGCAGCTTGGTTTTCAGCGCTTCCGGCGTGATCAGCGGGATATTGGATTCAATATTGAGGTCTTCTACGCGTGTATCGGTCATCTTATAGTCCTGGCAGCGGCTTAAATGCTGAGTGTCGGCTTTATTGGCTAGCCGATCCATTCTGTTTTACCACATCGTTGCGGCGGTTATAAGTGTCTGAAGGTGTGAGATCCGGTGGTCGATACCGGTTCTGTCTGCGGGAGTGGTAAACTTTCCGGACGTTCAAGCCCTGATGGAGAACATTTCGCGGCTCCCGGGGTCAGACTTGGCTGATGTGACGGAATAAGGATGATCGTTTTGTTGACTCGCGTACTTTTACAGCCTGTGCTGTTGCTGCTGGTGATTCTTTCGGCAACCGTGTCGGCCCAGGCAAGCCCTTTTGGTGCAGCGGCCAATAATCAGCCGCTGGAAGTGAATGAGGCGTTTCGCTTGCGGGCCGAAGCAGCGGATGCCGGCATGACCCGCCTGATCTGGGATGTTGAGCCAGGGTATTACCTGTACCGGGAACGTATCCAGGTCTCGGTCCCCGACGGGATCGAGCTGGTTGAACGACGTGATGCCAGCGGCGATATGAAAGATGATCCCCTCTTTGGCCAGGTTGAGGTGTACCACAATATTGCTGAAGTGGCTTTGCTGCTTGGTCATGCAGAGGGCATTGATGACTCAGCCGAGCTGAAAGTCAGCTACCAGGGCTGCTGGGAAGGCGGCATCTGCTATCCGCCGGTCAGCCAAATCATCAGCGTCAGCGATCTGCCAGCCGCAGCGGGGCTGAGCTGGCCAGATGTTGAGGCAGCTCCGGCTGAGTCTGCTCAAGTTGAACCCGCTGCTGGTGAGACTCATGAAGCTGAAGAGCTGATCAGTGAGCAGGACCAGTTCGCGCGGCTGCTGGCCAGCGACAATTGGCTGCTGATGCTGGGGGCCTTTTTCCTGGCGGGGCTGGCGTTGTCATTAACGCCCTGTGTGTTGCCGATGATTCCCATACTGTCCAGCATCATCGCGGGCCAAGGGCAGCATATCAACACTGCGCGTGCCTTCCTGTTGTCGCTGGTCTATGTGTTGGCGATGGCGCTGACCTATACCCTGGCAGGGGTAGCCGCCGGTCTCTTCGGTGCCAACCTTCAGGCGGCATTTCAGAACCCCTGGATCATCGGCAGCTTCAGTGCGGTTTTCGTGTTGCTGGCCTTTTCCATGTTTGGCTTCTATGACCTGCAGTTGCCTTCTGCATTGCAGAGCCGGCTCAGTAATGCCAGTCATCGGCAAAAGGGCGGCACCCTGACCGGTGTTGCGGTCATGGGGTTGCTGTCGGCCCTGATAGTCGGCCCCTGCATGGCCGCGCCCCTGGCGGGAGCATTGATCTACATCGGTCAGAGTGGCGACCCCGTTCTTGGTGGCACGGCACTGTTCAGCCTGTCCATGGGGATGGGCGTTCCCTTGCTGTTGGTGGGCGCGTCTGCGGGCAAGTTGTTGCCGCGTGCCGGTGCCTGGATGGAAGGAGTCAAGGCGGGTTTCGGTGTCGTCCTACTGCTGATGGCCGTCTGGATGCTTGATCGTCTGCTGCCAACATCGGTCACCATGTTGATGGTCAGCCTGGTGCTGCTGATCAGTGCAGTGTACCTGGGAGCGCTGGACCGTCTGCCGGAACATGCCCGTGGCTGGCACCGGTTCTGGAAAGGGGTGGGCGTGATACTGCTGGTGTATGGCGCCGCCCTGCTGGTGGGGGTGCTCTCGGGCGGCAAGAGTCTGCTTTATCCGTTGCAGGGTGTTGTGGGTGGCGTGGTGGCCCAGGACGCCGAGTCTGCCAGTCTGCCATTTGAAACCGTCACCCGTGAGGCTGATCTGGATCGTCTGCTGGCGCAGGCGCAGCAGCAGGGGCAGCCGGTGATGCTGGATTTCTATGCCGATTGGTGTATATCCTGCATTGAATTGGACTATGTTACTTTCAGTGATGCAGGGGTTCAGCAGTCATTGGCGCCGTTCAAGCTGATCAAGCTGGATGTCACCGCGAACGATGAAGAAGCCAAGTCCCTGTATCGCCGTTTCTCTATCATCGGGCCGCCGGCACTGATCTTCTATGATGCCAGCGGCCGGGAGCGGCCTGAGCTGACTTTGATCGGGGTGATCGACCCAGAGGACTTTATTGCGCAGGTTGGCCGCGTCCAGTTGTAATAATCAACCGGAGGTGAGCGTGAGCAGGGGAGTTGCATTGCTGCTGGCGGTCTATGCCGGCAGCTTGATGGCTGCAGATCCGGAGCAGGGCAAGGCGCTCTATTACGGTGTCGAAATCGAACGCACCATTCAGGGCGAGCATTATACCGATGCGACCTGTGAGACCTGCCATGGCGAGGATTTCTATCGGCGTCAGGGTCGTAAGGTGCACAGCTATGCGGCTCTGGAAGCCTTTGTCGAGGGCTGTAACACCAACCTGGATGTGGGCTGGTTTCCAGATGAAGTGACCGATGTGAGTGCCTGGTTGAACCGGGAATACTACCGTTTCGAGGAGTGAGTCAGAGGCCCCGCACATAGCGGGGTCTCTGCGTTCTGGGTTAGCTGTATTCAGCGTTCTTCTGCGTTCAGGACTGTAGTTCCGGCAGGTCGCGGAAGAGTTCGAGCGCTTCGGGGTTAGCAAGCGCATCCTTGTTTTTCACCGCTTCACCCATGACCACCTTGCGCACCGCAAGTTCGACGATCTTGCCGCTGATGGTGCGCGGGATATCATGGACCTGGACGACCCGTGCGGGCACATGGCGAGGCGTGGTGTTGGCGCGGATGGTGTCCTTGATTGTCTTGATCAGGTTATCGTCGAGCTCCAGGCCTTCCTGCAGGCGCACAAACAGCACCACGCGCACATCGTTGTCCCAGGGCTGGCCGATGCAAAGGCTCTCAAGTACGCCGTCCACTTTTTCCACCTGGCGGTAGATCTCAGCGGTACCGATACGCACGCCGCCGGGGTTGAGCACGGCATCCGAACGGCCGTGGATGATCAGGCCGTCATGCTCTGTGATCTCGCCATAGTCGCCGTGGGCCCAGATATTATCGAACTGGCCGAAATAGGCATCATGGTACTTGCTGCCCTCAGGGTCGTTCCAGAAGCCAACCGGCATGGACGGGAAGGGCTGGGTACACACCAGTTCGCCTTTTTCCCCGCGTACCGGCTGACCATTGTCGTCGAAGATCTCCACCGCCATGCCCAGTCCGCGACACTGCAATTCGCCGGCGTATACCGGGCGAATCGGGCAGCCCAGTGCGAAGCAAGAGATGATGTCGGTGCCGCCGGAAATGGACGAAAGCTGCAGGTCGGCTTTGATGTCACGATAAACATAGTCAAAGCTCTCGTGGGCCAGTGGCGAGCCGGTAGAGAGCACCGCTTTCAGGTCGGGCAGATCGTGACTTTCGCGCGGTTTAACACCGGCTTTCTCCAGTGCCGCGATATATTTGGCGCTGGTGCCGAAGATGCTGATCCGCTCCTGCTCGGCGATATCCCAAAGTACGCTGGGCTCGGGCGCAAAGGGCGACCCGTCAAAGAGCACAAGGGTACAGCCGGTGGCCAGACCGCTGACCAGCCAGTTCCACATCATCCAGCCACAGGTGGTGTAGTAGAACAGGCGGTCATCGCGGCCGACATCCGTGTGCAGGATATGCTCCTTCAGGTGCTGCAGCAGGGCGCCGCCCGCACTGTGCACGATGCACTTGGGTACGCCGGTGGTGCCGGAGGAGTACATTACATACAGCGGATGATCGAAGGGCAACTGTTCAAAATCGATCTCTTCCGCCTCGGCATCGATGAAATCATCCCAAAGCACGGCACGATCAAGACCGCTGATATCGGGCTGGGCCTCGATGAACGGGGCGACAACGATGGTTTCCACCGAGTGCAGTTGATGGGCGATGCCTTGAACCCGCTCCAGGCTGTTGAGTACCTTGCCGTTGTAGCGATATCCGTCGGTGGTGAGCAGCACCTTGGGTTCCACCTGGCCGAAGCGGTCCAGTACGCCGTTGATGCCGAAGTCCGGGGAGCAGGAGCTCCAGATGGCGCCGATAGACGCCGTTGCCAGCATGCCGATCAGCGTGGCCGGCACATTGGGCATGAAGCCTGAAACCCGGTCACCTTGGGTAACCCCGTGTTTGCGCAGGGCGCTCGCCAGGCGAGCGACCTGAAGGTACAACTCGGCATGGCTCAATTCGATGCGCGTATCGTCCTCGCCACGGAAGATGATGGCGGGGCGCTCGTCGCGGTAGCGCAGCAGGTTCTCGGCAAAATTGAGACGGGATTCAGGGAACCAGCGTGCGCCCGGCATGCGATCGGGGTGCTCCAGTACCGTTTCGCCGCGCTCTGAGGCAATTACGCCCGCGTAATCCCAGAGATCGCTCCAGAATACCGGGCTGTTTTCGATACTCCATTGGTAAAGGCTGTCATAGGAATCCAGAGACAGATTGTGCAACCGGTTCAGCTGCTGCATGAAATCGTAAATGCGGGTACGTTCGCAACGGGCCTGGTCGGGTGTCCAGAGTGGCGCTGTCATCGACCTCTCCTGATCTAATTTTTATGGGTGAGATATCGTAGCGGTATATCAATGAAAGTTTACGTTTACGTAAACTTTCATTGATCTGTGCGACAGAGTCAAGAGCGATCAGGGAAAATGGCTGATCTGGGGGGTTAGCGCAGGTAGTTTTTGCTGATTTCACGGAAACTGTCGGTACCGGCCCGACGCATCCACTCAAACGCGACCATTTCGCGGCTGACCACATAGATGCCGCACTGGCGGAAACGCTCCAGAGCAGCAGCCTTGTCGGCAGGTGCGCGCGAGGAAACGCAATCTTCGACGATATACACGTCTCGCCCCTGCTGTTTGAGTTCAAGCGCGGTTTGCAACACGCAGACATGTGACTCCATGCCGATGAGGATGACCTGTTCGTGGTTGCCGGCATGGATGCGGCGATGGGGTTCTGCGTCAGACATGGCGGAGAAGTGGATCTTCTCGATCATGTTTTCGGGCTGAATGCGCTCACGAATGCTGGGCAGGGTTGCTCCCAGTCCCTGGGGATACTGTTCGGTTGCCAGGACCGGCACATCCAGCCGGTTGGCAATATCAATCAGCCATGCGCAATTGGCGACAATTTGCTCGGCCTGGTGGATGACTGGGGCCATCCGTTCCTGGATGTCGACCACCAGCAAACAAGATCTTTCGGGATGAATCAGCATAGTTTCTTCCTCCTGTTATGCGTGGCTGCAGCATAGCCTGAACAGAACGGACTGGGAATTGCACAACCTGAGGCGGACGGGGCAGGATAAGTAAAAAAGTGGCAGACCGAAGTCTGCCATCTAAGGGCAAAGTATCATTGCTTGCTTCGGATGGATGGAAATCCGAAGGGAAGATGAGAGCGCTGCCAAGCTGGCGCATGACAACATGGGTGTATGCTAACACAATCTAAAAAGAGATACAGTTTCAGCCTAATGAAAAATATTTATGTATCGCATTTGGCGCTCGGCGCATAATATTGCACTGGAGCCTTGCCGGTTTGCATGTTAGAACTGGCTAAAATAACGATAAGCCTGTAGAGGAGACCGCATGAAAGTCTATTCCATTGACGGCATCACCCCGGTGATCGACCCGACCGCCTATGTGCATCCCAGTGCCGTTCTGATTGGTGATGTGATCATTGGACCGCGCTGCTATGTAGGGCCAGCGGCCTGTCTGCGTGGCGATTTTGGTCGTTTGGTGCTGAAAGAAGGTGCCAACATCCAGGATACCTGTGTGATGCACGGATTCCCCGGCACGGACACGATTGTGGAAGAAGACGGCCATATCGGCCATGGTGCCGTGTTGCATGGCTGCGTGGTCAAGCGTAATGCCCTGGTCGGCATGAACGCGGTAATCATGGATGGCGCAGTGGTTGGCGAGTCGTCAATCGTTGCGGCCATGGCGTTCGTCAAGGCCAAGTTCGAAGTACCGGACCGCAGTCTGGTGGCAGGTTCGCCGGCGCGGGTCATCCGCGAGCTGGGTGAGCAGGAGATCGCCTGGAAATCGGCCGGGACGCGCCAGTATCAGGATCTGGCCGTGCGCAGCCTGAACACCATGCAGGAAGTGGAGGCGTTGACTGAGGTAGAACCTGACCGAAAGCGGATGAGCTTCGATGAAGAGGTCATACCTCTGTACCAGGTCAAGCAGAAGTCAGAGTAGCCTGAAGCGAGTGGAGGCGGGCGCCTCCACTTGAAGTTTAGTCTTCGGTCTTCTTGTCACTGCCTTCATAAAACTGGGGCCAGTAACGTTCCACGACCGGGCCATGAGTGTCGAAGGTGTGGCAGGTGTTCAGCATGGGCGGCCGCTGGCCGCCATGAGCGCCAAAATCATCCCGTTTTTCACGCTCATGATGAGTCGTCTGGTAGGCGGTTGTAGCCAAGACACCCAGCATTTCCAGCAGGTGGGTACAGCCTTGGGTGCCGCCCAACAGATCACGGGTCAGTCGGGTAAAGCCCGGCGCAATCCGGTGGCCGATCAGCTTGCGGAAACTGTCGGCGATTTCGGGGCAATAGCGGAAGGGCGTGTAATCCATACAGGCTTCCACATCAAGGATATTCAGATCAAAATCGATGGTCAGCCGCAGCGACATCTTGTGCAGGGGTTCGCCGGCTGGAATCACGCCATCGTTACGTTCGGCCACCTGAAGATCAAAGCTCTTGATATCAATGAGCTCCCCCTCGATATCCCAGAGTCCATCCTTGCGTTTATATCCATTGCAGGTGACATGGCGGGTGTGCACCGGCTCGCGTTCAGCGGGCGTAGACAGGGGCATGTAATTTACCTCGGTTGTATGTACGGGCTCAGAGGCCACCAAAACGCTTGTAGAAGCGGGGCGCCGGCTCAGGCAAAGGGCCATCGGCCGTTTCCTGGGTTTCGGAGAGCCACTGATCGGCCTTGGCATAGATCAGGCGATAGATGTTGCGGCAGAGAACCCGCGCCGAGGTGCCGGCCCAGTCGGCGGGCAACAGTTTTTCTGGCAGCAGCGGGTCACGCAACAGCAGTCGCCGGTAGTGATGAATCAGCAGGGTGCGCAACTGGAAGCACTGTTCGGGCTCAAGATCATCGGTCGTTTTGAGCGCACGCAGAATAGGACGAAAACGGTCAAGGAACTGCTGATAATCATCCGCCAGCTGTTGCAGGCTCCAGCATTCGTGCACCAGTTGCTTGAGCGCCTCGGAAGTTTGCATGCCAACCATCTCGGCACGCATGTGAATCACTTCACTCTGCACGCAGAGCTCTTGCAAAGTGTTGCTCAGTTCCTGTACATCGGCCATCGGGTGCGCCATGATGCTGGGCGCGATGTTGCCAAAGCCCTGCCACTCCAGCTCTTTTTTCAACACCTTGCGCAGCTCGTTGTCGAGCTGATTGGCCAGTATCATGTCCCATTTTCCGTCCCATTCGGGATAGAGTTCAGCATAGATACGACGAAAGGCGCTTTCAAAGCGGCGGCGACCCGAGTCGGTCAGACTGTAATAGCTGCGACGTCCGATCTGGTTGGAGGTGAGCCAGTTGTCTTTGGTCAGACGAAAGATCGAAGTTCTGACCAAACGCTGGTTTAGTCCCAGAGGCTCAAGCAGATTGATCAGGCTGCCCAGCCAAACAGTACCGCCACGGGGTGCAATAGCATCACCGAAAATGGTGATAATAAGGGAGCCTCCGCGAATGGGTCTTTGTTCCTGGAACTCCTGAACAAGCTCTTCAATACAGCGTATTTTGGTCATGCCTCGAATCTGTTTGGTCGATATTGGCCGTTATACCGAGTTGACCTGTGGTCATCTGGCAAACAACGGGCAGTGGATTCTATGTTGCCCGGCACAGTTCATCAAGGATGGGCACAGGCGGGGGCTGTCAAGCTCATTAAATGATACATCTAAAATGATTTATATAGATATAAAGTGTCATAATCTTTTGTCCAATGACAGGTTTACTGTTCAGCGTTTGGTTCCATCAGTTGTTACTGGCAGACAGGCTTGATGCTGTATTGTGACCAGGCAGGCACCACTGAACGACGGCGCTATCCATGTTAGAATCCTGCAAATCGTGCTGCCTGCAGCCTGCGGTCGATTTTGTTATCAGGTTGCAGGTGCGGGCGCCTTTCGCGCCAGTCAATTTCAGCCTTGGCACAGCGCCACTCACCCAACACATTCAGAAAGTGATTCAATGGAAATCAAAGTAAATTTCTTGGATAACCTCCGGCTCGAAGCCAAGTTTGATGACTTCACCGTCACTGCGGATCAGCCGATTCGCTACAAGGGTGATGGCTCTGCACCGAGCCCGTTCGATTACTTTCTGGCGTCATCGGCGCTTTGCGCGGCCTATTTCGTCAAGGTGTACTGCAAGGCGCGTGATATTCCGACCGAAGATATCCGCCTGTCACAGAACAACATCGTCGACCCGGAAAACCGGTACAACCAGATTTTCCAGATTCAGGTGGAGCTGCCTGAAACCATCTCGGAAAAGGACCGTCAGGGTATTTTGCGTTCCATTGACCGTTGCACCGTGAAAAAGGTGGTGCAAGAGGGGCCTGAGTTCAAGATCGATCAGGTGGCGAGCCTGGATGAGGACTCAGCGCTGCTGTTCTCGGATATGACCGAAGGCGATGCACGCACCTACATTCCGGGCAAAGATCTGCCGCTGGAAGACACCATCACCAACATGACCCGGGTGCTGGAAGAGCTGGGCATGAAGATCGAGGTGTCTTCATGGCGCAATATCGTGCCCAACGTCTGGTCGCTGCATATCCGCGATGCAGCATCTCCCATGTGCTTCACCAACGGTAAGGGGGCCAGCAAGGAGAGTGCGCTCTGTTCGGCATTGGGTGAGTTCATCGAGCGAGCCAGCTGCAATTTCTTCTATAACGATCACTTCTTCGGTGAAGAGATCGCCAACAGCGACTTTGTGCATTATCCACGTGAAAAGTGGTTCCAGGCGACGCCCGACGATGAGCTGCCGGAAGGGTTGCTGGATGAATACTGTCTGGGGATCTTCAATCCCGATGGTGAGCTGCGTGCTTCCAACCTGATCGACACCAACTCTGGTCGTATCGACCGGGGTATCTGCGCCATTCCCTATGTCCGCCAGTCCGACGGACAGGACGTTTACTTTCCGTCCAACCTGATCGAGAACCTGTTCGTCAGCAACGGCATGAGTGCCGGTAATACGCTGCACGAGGCTCAGGTACAGTGCCTGTCCGAGATTTTTGAGCGTGCGGTGAAGAAGCAGATCATCGAAGAAGAGATCGCGCTACCGGACGTGCCCCTTGAAGTGCTGGAAAATTATCCGCACATCCAGGCCGGTATCAAGGGGCTGGAGGAGCAGGGCTTCCCGGTATTGGTCAAGGATGCGTCTCTCGGCGGCCAGTTCCCGGTGATGTGTGTGACCCTGATGAACCCACGCACCGGTGGTGTCTTCGCCTCTTTTGGCGCGCACCCCTGCTTCGAAGTGGCGCTGGAACGCAGCCTGACCGAGCTGCTGCAGGGGCGTAGCTTTGAAGGCTTGAACGATGTGCCGGCGCCGACCTTCAACAGCCATGCGGTGACGGAACCGAACAACTTCGTCGAACACTTCATCGATTCCACCGGTGTGGTTTCCTGGCGTTTCTTCAGTGCCCGTTCCGAATACGAGTTCTGCGAATGGGACTTCTCCGGCAGCAACGAAGAAGAGAACGAGCGCCTGATGCAGATCCTTGAGGATCTGGGCAAGGAGGTGTACATTGCCGTGTTCGATGATCTGGGCGCCACCGCCTGCCGCATACTGGTGCCGGACTATTCGGAAATCTATCCGGTTGAGGATCTGATCTGGGACAACACCAACAAGGCGCTGCTGTTCCGGGAAGATATTCTCAATATCCATTCTCTGGACGAAGAGGCATTGGTCGATCTGGTTGAGCGCCTGGAAGAGAGCGAGCTGGACAACTACACCGAAGTGCCCACGTTGATCGGTATTGAGTTCGACGAAAATACGGTCTGGGGTCAGCTCTGTGTCGGTGAGCTGAAAGGGATGATCTATCTGGCGCTGCAGCAGTACGAAGAAGCCTATGATCTGGTCTGCGAATTCCTCGACTACAACGACAATACCGTCGAACGTGGGCTGTTCTACCAGGCGCTCAGAGCGGTGCTGGAGATCACGCTGGATGACGACCTGGAACTGGACGATTACCTGTATAACCTGACCCGGATGTTTGGTGAAGAGACGATGGCAAGCGTGGTGGGTTGCATTACCGGTGAGGTCCGTTTCCACGGCCTGACCCCAACCAGCATGAAACTGGAAGGGCTGGAACGCCACCAGAAACTGATTGAAAGTTACAAAAAACTGCACAAGCTCCGGGCTGCCCGCGCGGCGCAGTGAGACTCACGACTTCGGGGCATTGCTTCCCCGAAGTCGTTTTTTGGCCGGATGGCATGGGATTATGGGCGATCTTCGCTAGACTCAAGTGTGTGACTACCCATGAGGAGGTTGGCACCATGTTGAACGTGAACCCTGAGACCCTTTGCCGCCTGGTGCAGCTGGCACAACTGTTTCATGCGAAAGAAGAAGTGGTCATCCCTGAAGAGCCGGGCAGTCCGGCTGACGACTGGGCGCGCCAGGCGCTGGCTGACCATGTCGAGGATCAGACTTTCATGGAGTTTGAGTCCATCATCTCGGATCTGGAGCCTGATCAGCAGCAGGAAGTGGTCGCCCTGTTCTGGGTTGGGCGTGGCGACTTTGGAAAAGAGGAATGGGTCGCGGCGCTGAGGGAAGCTGCCGATAACTGGAATACCCACACCGCACAGTATCTGATCGCTCACCCGATGCTATCTGACTGCCTGACTGAAGGACTGGACCTGTTCGATTACAACTGCGAATAACCATGGCCGGTTAGCGGTCTGCTTCAGTCGTTGGTCGTTCCAGCTGTTTTTTCAGTTCTGATATGCGGTCAGCCCGTGTGATCAGGATGACTTCATCATCGATCTGAAGGGTATCGGTCTCTTCGGGCAGCACCATTTTTTCGTCACGGTAGAGGCAGATGAGCCGGCACCCTTTTGGCAGGCCGAGTTCATTCAGGGCGCCAGCCTCATTGTCGGTAACGATGAACGAATACACCTCTGCGTCCTCGTGGATCAGCGCCGATAGCTCCAGGCTTTTTTCCCCCTTGATCATATTGACCAGATGGCGAGCGACCGCGCGGTTGGGCGCCACGGTGTCTTCCAGTCCCAATTCGGTGCAGATGTGTTCGAAGATGGCTTCGGATACCAGCGGGATGACACGCTTGAATTTCAGTGAATGCGCCACGAGTGCAACGATGATGTTGGTTTGCTGGTTGTTGAGCAGGGAGAAGAGGGCGCTGGTCGAGTGAGGCTCCACCTGCTCCAGTACTTCGGGTGATCCACCGTCTCCGTGCAGCAAACCGCAGTCGATCTGCTCGGCCAGCTCGTCGATACGCTCCTTGTCCCGCTCGATCAGGATCACTTCAAACCCTTCGTCCAGCAGCATGCGTGCAGTGGCCAGCGTTAGAGCGTTACTGCCGATCAGTACGAATTTCATTGAATATCATGCCTCCTGCTCCACCAGGTGCGTGGATAAAGCAGCACCAGTAGAGCGATGATTTCCAGCCGCCCAAGCAGCATGTTGATACAGAGAAGGAATTTCAGCACCGGTGCCAGATCCGGGCGGGTGATGCCCGATGATAGCCCCACCGTTCCCATGGCCGACACCACCTCGAACAGCGAGTCCAGTGGTGGCTCTCCATACAGCAGAAAGACCCACCATGAGATGAATATCACACTGAACCAGAGGCCAAACAATACCAGTACAGCGCTGATATCCTCTTCATCAATACGCAGGCCGCCAATGCGGGGCAGCAATACCGCTCGAGGCGGTGCCGTGATCCTCTGCAGGCTGACTTGGATCAGCCGTATCAGAATCAGCAGTCTGATCAGCTTGAGACCGCCGGCCGTGGAACCGGTACTGCCACCGATCAGCATCGCCAGCACCAGCAGCAGTTGAGCTGCGGTGTCGAGTTCATGAATATCCAGACTAATGAATCCCGATGTCGACTGTGCCGACACGCTCAGCAGGAAGCCCTGCTGCAGCGCGCTATCCAGGGGATAGGCGTTGGAACTCGTTAGGGAAAGGGCGAGCAGCAGGGTCATCAGCATAATGGCCAGCAGCAGGGTGCGGCACTCATCATCGAGCAGCATCTGTGGCTGCCTTCGGCGCACGGCCAAAAAGTAGAGTGGCAAACTGACCGCCCCGGCCAACGATAACAGCGTGACCGCGAGTTGCCCGAGAAAGGGCATGGCGGCCAGGCTGGCATCAAAACCGGAAAAGCCGCCGGTCGAGACGGCCGCCAGGCTATGGATCAGGGCCACGAAAGGGTCGGATTGCCCCAGCCAGATCAGGATGAAGCCCATTAGCGTCAGTGCCAGATATACCCAGAGGACCTGGCGGGCATAGGTACGAGCGGTGGTGCTGCGTCCCTCTTCCCCGGCCGTATCCAGCAACTGCTTGCTGGTAACCCTGTGCCCCATCAGCAGGGCCACTGCCAGTACCGCGATCCCCAGCCCGCCGTACCATTGCATCCAGGCTCGGCCGAACAGGAAAGCCGGCGATTGAGCTTCAACCGAGGAGAGGGTACTTAACCCTGTTGTCGTAATGCCGGACACGGCCTCGAACCAGGCATCGGTCCAGCTCAGCCCGCCAGCCATCAGCGGGTAGCTCATCAGCAAAGGGGCGATCAGGAATGCCAGCGCCGTAATGCAGAGCGCCTCGCTGCGTTCGATGCGCCGTGGCTCCGGCAAACGCAGCAGCGGCAGGGCCAGTATCACCATCAGACCAATAACAACCAGATAGCGACCCGATACGCCCATGTCACCGACGATCAGTGCGACTGACATGGGAACGGCTGTGAGCATGGCGAGCAGCACCAGGAGCTGGCCAAGATATTTAAGGATTACCGGCAGACGGGCGGGTCGCATCAGGGCAAGGGCGGAAACGTCGGGCACGGGTCATCTCCCCCCCCTGTCAGGCATATCACGACTGCAGTTGCCTCAGTTGCTCATATAGGCGCAGTCTGAGTCACTGACCTTGTCTGGGACACGTAGACCAAGGCGCAAATCAGGTCGCCACGGCCGTAACCACCAAATTTCACTAATACCGTTACATGAGGTAACTCCAATGGCACATACGTGCTGCATACAAAGTATAGGTTGTGTTCGGCGTTTTGCAGGTTGGAGAGGTTGAAAGTCGGTGCCCCGGTTGTTGTGTCGCAAGGCTGTTTAGTGTGAATTCAGGCGGGAGGCTTTGGAGAAAGGGCACACGGCTCCCCAAGCGATGAGAGCCGTGTGCAGATCGACTTTCCAGAGGAAGTCGATCGACAGCGCCAATGGGTATCAGGGCTGTTTGGTGAAAGTGTGTTTCTGGTCGTGCAGATCATGTCCTGCGGCATGGGCCGCCTGCAGCAGTGGGCCAATATCACAGGTCGCCTGTTGCATCTGGTTATGAATCCAGAGCGATACGGCACGGCGGCCGCTGCGGCAGAAGCCCAGAACGGGGGGCGGCAGGATTTCCAGTGCCTCACCGAAGGCTTCCACCACCTCCGGTGTGTATTCACCCGGTGTCACAGGAATCTCGACCCACTTGATGCCGGCTGCCTCGGCCGTCTGGCGCAGCGAAGAGTCATCGATGTGATCTTCCGCTTCACCCGGCTGGCGGTTGCAAATGATGGCCCGAAATCCGCGCGCCTTCAGCTCCGGAATATCAGCAGGGTAGATGGCGTGGCAAATACTGAACCCGGGCTCAAGTTCTTTGATCTTCATGAGTGACCTCGCTGGGTTAAAACAGATTAATCGGGACTTTCAGGTACACCTGGCCGTTATTTTCGGCTGGAGGCATCTCGCCGGCACGCATGTTGACCTGTACCGAGGGCAGAATCAGTGCCGGCATGTCGAGGGTCGCATCACGCTCATTACGCATGCGAACAAACGCCTCTTCGCTGATGCCTTCGTGCACATGGACATTGTTTTTGCGCTGCTCGGCGACAGTGGTTTCATGGCGATACTCTTCACGATCAGGCGCCTTGTAGTCATGGCAGAGGAAAATTCGTGTTGAGTCAGGCAGGCTCAGGACTTTCTGGATGGAGCGATAGAGCGTGCGTGCATCGCCACCCGGGAAGTCACAGCGGGCTGTACCGTAGTCGGGCATGAACAGGGTGTCACCGACGAACGCGGCATCGCCGATCACATAGGTGAGACAGGCCGGCGTATGCCCGGGGGTATGCAGCACATGCCCTTCCAGGTTGCCGATGCTGAAGCGATCACCTTCTTCGAACAGTCGCTCAAACTGGCTGCCATCACGAGCAAATTCGGTGCCGGTATTGAAGGCCTTGCCGAAGGTATCCTGAACCACGGTGATCATGGCGCCGATACCGGTTTTGCCGCCGAGTGCCTGATGCAGGTGGGGCGCGGCTGACAGGTGGTCGGCGTGCACATGAGTTTCCAGGGTCCATTCCACCTGCAAATTCTCGCTACGGATGTAGGAGATGATCGCACCGGACGAGCGTACATCGGTTTTGCCGCTGGCATAATCGAAGTCCAGCACGGAATCGAGAATCGCACAGGCGCTGGATGAAGGATCACGCACGACATAACTGAACGTATTGGTGGGTTCGTCGAAAAAAGCCTTGACCTGAGGGACAGCTGGCGTGGCATTCGTTTCAGTCATGTCGGGGTCTCCTGCTGGGAATATTAGAGTCTCCTAATGATAAGGCGTGCGTTGGGGAATGTCTGTCGATTCGACTTTGTAAATATCTATAGCCGTGATAGCTAAAATTTGGATGTGGAGGGCACGACTGCAGTCATGCAAGGAAGACAGGCTTGTGACGCGGGGAGTGTAACGGACACTGCCCCGAAAAATGGGGCAGTGTGGCGTTAAGCATCATGGCTGATAACGATGATGCACTGGCTGATCAGTCGAAGGGTTGCGGCTTGGGGGTCTCATCAACTGACGGTGGCAGAATCGGCATCAGGAATTGGGGCTGGTCACCGGTCAGTGTTTTGAGGAAGGCGACAATCTTGGCGTTTTCCTCGTCGCTGAACTTGCGGCCCAGCTGTAGTCGGCCCATGACGTCGGTGGCTTCTGCCAGTGTTTCTGCCTCGCCATCATGGAAATACGGGTAGGTCATCTCTACATTGCGCAGGGTTGGAACCTTGAAGGTGAAGCGGTCGGCATCTTTCCCGGTAACGGCCGCACGGCCTTCGACCTTGTTGTTGGTCTGGTAGGGCTCGACCAGGCCCATCTTCTGGAAGGAGTTGCCGCCAACGGCTTCACCATTGTGGCAGGCAACACAGCCGCTGGTCTTGAACAACTCGTAGCCTTCCCGTTCGTCTGCGCTGATGGCGCTCTTGTCACCGAGCAGCCACTGATCAAAGCGGGAGTTGGGTGTTACCAGTGTCTTTTCAAACTCGGCAATTGCATCGGTAATGCGATCGATGCTGACCTCATCGCCGCCGAAGACCAGCTTGAATTCATGAATGTAGCCCGGAATCGAGGCGATCACGTCCACCGCCAAGGTATGTGAAGAGGCCATTTCACCCGGGTTGGCAATAGGGCCTCCGGCCTGTTCTTTCAGGTCTGCGGCGCGACCATCCCAGAACTGGGCGACGTTCAGGCTGGAGTTGAGCACTGTGGGAGAGTTGATCGGTCCCTGCTGCCACTTGTCACCGATGGAGGTTTTCAGGTTGTCGGTACCGCCCATGCTGAGGTTGTGGCAAGAGTTGCATGAAATGAAACCGGATTTGGACAGTCGCGGGTCAAAATAAAGCTTCTTGCCCAGCTCGGCCAGCGCCAGGTTGATTTCCTTGACGGGCTGTATCGGCTGTATGGGTTCTTGAGCCTGTACTGCAGTCGAGGCTGCCAAGACACTGCTCAGCAAAACCAGCTTGAAACTTTGTTTGATCGGCATGGTTGTTTTCCTTTGCGTCCATTGAAAGGTCTATGCGTGATCATACGATAGATTGATTACGGGTGTATCCGTTTAGTATCAATAACTGCCGCGAATCAGCTTCCTGCATGCATGCGGAACCTTAGAGAGCCTTAGAGTGGTGTCTGGATGAGCGTCACCTGGCTATGGCGACCGGTATTTGCAAGCTCGTGGGGGAAACCACCGGCAATCAGACCTGTTGCCTGGTTGCCGATGGTGGGGCGGAAAGACTAACTGTCGGTTATTTCAGATCAAAGCGATCGGCGTTCATTACCTTGGTCCAGGCGTTGACGAAGTCGTTGACGAACTTCTCCCGGTTATCGTCCTGGGCGTAGACTTCGGCGTAGGCGCGCAGGATGGAGTTGGAACCGAAAACCAGGTCCACACGGGTGGCGGTCCATTTCACCTGGCCGGACTGGCGGTCAATGATTTCGTATAAGTTGGTGCCGGCCGGTTTCCAGTTGTACTTCATGTCGGTCAAATTGACGAAGAAGTCATTGCTCAACACGCCCACACGATCGGTGAACACACCGTGTTTGCTGCCACCATGGTTGGTGCCCAGCACGCGCATGCCGCCGACCAGTGCGGTCATTTCCGGTGCGGTCAGGCCCATCAGCTGGGTGCGGTCCAGCATCATCTCTTCCGGTGTGACCACGTAGTCTTTCTTGACCCAGTTGCGGTAACCGTCATGCAGCGGCTCCAGGTATTCGAAGGACTCGGCATCGGTCATCTCGTCGGTGGCATCACCACGGCCCGGGGCAAAGGGCACGGTTATATCAACCCCCGCGTCCCTGGCTGCTTTCTCGACCGCAGCTGTACCGCCAAGCACGATCAGGTCAGCCATGCTGACCGGCTTGCTGCAGCCGGACTGAACACCTTCCAGCACCTTAAGTACTTTCTGCAGGCGATCGGGCTCATTGCCCACCCAGTCTTTCTGAGGTGCCAGGCGGAGGCGGCCGCCGTTGGCGCCGCCGCGGTAGTCGGAACCACGGAAAGTGCGGGCGCTGTCCCAGGCGGTGGCGACCAGATCGGATACGCTCAGGCCGCTGGCCAGGACCTTGGCTTTGAGGTCATCGATTTCGGCATCACTGAGAGTGTAATTCACGCTCGGGATCGGATCCTGCCAGATCAGGTCTTCGCTCGGTACATCCGCACCCAGGTAGCGGCTCTTCGGTCCCATGTCGCGGTGGGTCAGCTTGAACCAGGCGCGGGCGAAGGCGTCATTGAATGCCGCAGGGTCCTTGTGGAAGCGTTCGGAAATCTTGCGGTATTCCGGGTCTTCCTTCATCGCCATGTCGGCATCGGTCATCATCGGGTTGTGACGGATGGACGGATCTTCCACATCGACCGGCTTGTCTGCTTCCTTGATGTCGACCGGTTCCCACTGCCAAGCACCAGCGGGGCTCTTTTTCAGCTCCCATTCGTGGTTGAGCAGCATATCGAAGTAGCCGTTGTCCCATTTGGTCGGCTCGGATGTCCAGGCACCTTCAAGGCCACTGGTAACCGTGTTGCGGCCTACACCACGCCCCACCTTGTTGTTCCAGCCCAGTCCCTGTTCTTCCAGATCGGCGGCTTCCGGTTCAGGGCCGAGGTCATCGGCATTGCCGTTACCGTGCGTCTTGCCTACGGTATGGCCACCAGCGGTGAGCGCGACGGTTTCTTCGTCGTTCATCGCCATGCGGGCAAAGGTGACACGCACGTCAGCAGCGGTCTTGAGCGGGTCTGGCTTGCCGTCGACGCCTTCAGGGTTCACATAGATAAGGCCCATCATCACAGCGGCCAGCGGGTTTTCCAGGTCGCGTTCACCCGAATATCGGGAGCCTTCGCTGCCGGTCGGTGCCAGCCACTCCTTCTCGGAACCCCAATAAGTATCTTTTTCAGGATGCCAGATGTCTTTGCGTCCGCCACCAAAGCCAAAGGTCTTGAAGCCCATGTCTTCATAGGCCATGTTGCCGGCCAGAATGATCAGGTCGGCCCAGGAGAGCTTGTTGCCGTACTTTTTCTTGATCGGCCACAGCAGGCGACGCGCCTTGTCCAGATTGGCGTTATCCGGCCAGCTGTTGAGCGGAGCAAAACGCTGGTTCCCGGTGCCGGCACCGCCTCGGCCATCAGCCACACGGTAGGAACCGGCCGCGTGCCAGGCCATACGGATCATCAAACCACCGTAGTGACCCCAATCCGCCGGCCACCAGTCCTGGCTGTCGGTCATCAGTGCCTTGAGGTCATTCTTGACCGCTTCCAGGTCAAGTTTCTTGAACTCTTCGGCGTAGTCAAAATCCTCACCCAGTGGATTTGTCTTGGTGTCGTGCTGGTGGAGGATGTCGAGATTGAGGGTGTTGGGCCACCACTCCATATTATTGTTGCCGGTCGCGGTATTGCCGCCATGCATGACCGGGCACTTGCCGGTTGAACTGTTGTTATTCTGGCTCACGACTAGGTTCCTTATGTTTGGTTATCAGGTGCTGCACTTCGAAGTCTTTCAGGAGTCGAGTCCCGGTTGCCCAAAGAGTGAAGCATCAGCGGCACTTAAACTGTCTGAACGAGTGAAAAACTGCTGAAATCAAAATGTTTACCGTGTTTTGAAGATAGTCGCGGCGGTTGGATGTGCAAAATTTCAAATACAAATACCCCCGATAGGAAATCTCAATAAGGGCATCTCAGGGTATAGAGGGCACTGGCCATGGCTGAAAGGCCGTGCCCTGGCCGGTTGGGTCAGATCCAGCGCTGGGGATAGGCATGGCCCGAAATATGGCGATGATAGAAGTAGCCAAAGGTCAGGATGCTGATCGTTCCAAGTGCAACGGGGGTGAACAGGAATGACCAGTCCTGACCATCAAGCATGACCAGCAAGGGATTGGCACCTGCCGGCGGGTGGGTGGTTTTGGTCAACAGCATCAGCATGACTGCCAGGCCGACCGCTAGCCCCAGTGACCAGGGGGTTATTTCCACAAATGAAGCTACCGCCAGCCCAACGGCCGTCGTTAACAGGTGACCGAAAAAAATATTGCGTGGCTGAGCCAGCGGGCTTGCCGGCAGGCCGAACAGGATCACCATGGTTGCACCGAAAGGTGCCATCAGCCAGATCGCATTCTGGATCGAACCCAGCAGGGCGAGGCCGCTGATACACAGGGCTGCGCCCAGTCCCGCCAGCAGGGCGGACTTATAGTGGTCAGGAATGGGGTTTAATTGCATTGGAGACTCCTCGAAATATCTAAGTAGACCGTTCTGTCTACCAAGAGTAGACAGAACGGTCTACCTGTGTCAATCTTAATGTTCATCACAACGCGCAGGGGGGATGATGGATAAACGTGAGCAACTGGTGCGAATGGCGTTCGATCTTTTCTATAGGGACGGCATTCATGCGGTGGGCATCAATCGGGTACTGGCTGAGTCCGGCATTGCCAAGAAGACCCTGTACCACCATTTCCCGGGTAAAAATGACCTGGTGGCGGCGGCCGTCGAATACCGAAATCAGGTATTTGTGCAGTGGCTGGAACAGCGTCTGGATGCAGTGACAGGCCGAGAGGCGATGATGTCGCTGTTCGACGCGCTCGATGACTGGTTCAACGGTCGGGATGACGACTTGCAGCACTTTCACGGCTGCTTTTTCATCAATGTCAGCGCTGAGTTTGGTGATCCTGAGCACCCGATACATCGCTTGTGTGCAATTCATAAGCAACAGGTAGCGGCTGTCGTTAGACAGAAGCTGGCGGTTTGGCTGGATGACAGTGACAAGGTGGAGGCCCTGCTTGACATGTTGCTGTTGCTGAAAGAGGGGGCCATCGTACAGGCGCATGTAGTGGGGGATAAGCAGGCCGCATTGAAAGCCAAGGGTGCGGCCCAGGCACTGCTGGATGCCGCCCGTGTTTGAATCATTGGCATTGGCTTACCGGATGGACCCTGTACTCCAGCGGATATCAGGCAGAGGAATCAGACCCTATGGAGGATTGGATGGCCTTGCCCGACGTGAGACGCTAGCCTGACATAAAGAGCGTTCAACGAGGATGAAGGTCGATGCAGAATAACAACCATCCGGCAATTCGAACCCTGTGTCTGACGGTGCTGGCGATGATCGCTTTTGCCGGCAACTCGCTGCTCTGTCGCATGGCTCTGCGTGAAACCGACATCGATGCGGCCAGTTTCACCCTGATCCGACTCCTCTCGGGATCGCTGGTACTTTGGTTGTTGGTGCAGCTCAGAAGTACAGACAGCGGCGGCACAGGCAGTTGGCCATCTGCGTTGGCGCTGTTCATTTATGCTGGCGGCTTTTCCTATGCCTATATCAGTCTGGATACCGGCATGGGTGCGCTTTTGCTGTTTGGGGCGGTGCAGGCAACCATGATCGGTTATGGCCTCTGGCAGGGCGAGCGCTTCACACCAGGCCAGCTGCTGGGGCTGCTGCTGGCGCTGGGTGGGCTGGTGGGTCTGTTGCTGCCCGGCCTCTCGGCACCACCTTTGCTCGGTGCCTTATTAATGCTGGCGGCGGGAACTGCCTGGGGCATTTATTCCCTGCGTGGACGTGGAGTCGGAGATCCCACACGTGTGACGGCCGGCAATTTCATTCGCGCCGTGCCTCTGGCTCTGTTGTTAAGCCTGACGATGTCATCGAGTCTGAATCTTGATGGGGCCGGCATCGGTTATGCGGTGGCATCGGGGGCCCTGGCGTCCGGTTTGGGGTATGCGATCTGGTATACCGCCTTGCCGCGGTTGAAGCCGACCAATGCTGCAACCGTACAGCTGAGCGTACCGGTCATCGCATCCGCGGGAGGGGTACTCTTGTTGGGCGAGGTCCTGACACTGCGCCTGGTGCTGGCCTCGATGGCGATATTGGGTGGCATCGCTCTGGTGATACGACAGAAGGAGTAGGAGCAAGGATGGAAACAGCGATATTTCAGCGCTGTCGTCACTGCAGCAGCTGGAGGACGTGACCTTCAACTACAACCAAATTCGCAATATCGACGCCTTGGCCGACAAGCCGGCATTGCGCAAAGTGATGCTTTACTCGAACCCGCTGGGCGACATAACGCCGCTGCTGGGTAATCCGGCGCTGGAAGCGGTTGGTATCGGCGGGGACAACCCTGAACACTGCGGCGTCATCGAGCAGCTTAAACAGGACATGGCGCCGGATGCCCTCATCTATGGTCCCGAGCGCTGCGAGCAATGATCCAGGGTGGGGCAGAGCCGGGCGAACTGCCTGACCTGCCCCTCGGGGAAACGATCAGAGATTCCTGGCCAGCAAACGGTAGCTGTCCAGGCGGTCATAATGGCTGTGTGTGACGGCAACGGTAGAGATCTCGTCACAGTCGAACGCCTGGGCCAATTGCTCGATCTCCTGCCAACACTGATCAGGAGTACCGACGGTATAGCCGTTCAGAATATGGTCATAGGCAGCCTGGTTGGAGACCGACAGGGACTGGTAGCGGTCCTGAACTTCTGACGGCGTCAGGAAATCCTCGCGCTGTCCCATCTGCGCGGCCAGCTTACGGTAGACGGCGGTGCCTGCACGGAGTTTCGCTTCCTCTTCGGTTTCGGCACAGATACAGGCAATCGCCAGCATCTTGTTTGGTGTGCCCTCGTGACCGGCCTTTTTCCACTCTTCGCTGTAGGTCTGGAAGATCGACGGGTGGCAGTTGTCCGGATCGATGAAACGGGCCAGGGCGAGGTTGTAGCCCAAGTGGCCTGCCAGACCGGCACTGCCGCCGCTTGAGCCGAGCATCCACAATTCCGGTTTGGGAGCGCTGTCCGGTAGCACGTTGATGTTGCTGTAGGGGTTTTCCGCCGGCAGCGTACCGTTGACGAAGCCTTCCAGCATCTGCGCCTGGTGCGCATAGAGGTCGCCATGATGGGGCTCGTGCGGGAACGCCAGTGCATGAGAGGTCAGGCCGGTCCCACCCGGCGCTCGGCCAACGCCCAGGTCGATACGATCAGGGTGCAGCGTTGCCATCATCTTGAAGCACTCGGCCACCTTGAGCGGGCTGTAGTGCGACAGCATGACCCCACCACTGCCAACACGAATCCGCTGGGTAACGCTGGCGATGCTGGCTACCAGAATCTCGGGGCAGGGGTTGGCAAAATGAACACTGTCGTGATGCTCGGCCACCCAGTAGCGATGGTAACCCAACTCGTCGCACAGTTGAGCAAGCTCAATGGTAAGGCGCGGGGCCTCAACCTTGGCGTGGGAACCGTGGACCGGTGACTGGTCGACAACTGACAGTTTAATGTTCATCGGGATCTCCTCTATTAAGTTAATATATTAACTAAATAGAGGAGGGTGTTCAATTACTGTTGCTTAGCCCGGTAACCGAATAGATATCAGCGTTGGTTCATCGGGATAGCGCGCTGATCAGCGTTTTAGAGCAGGGTACCGCGCCAATGACCCTTGGCGTTTTCCTGCTCGGTGATGATGCGGATCTGCTGCATCACCATCGCCATGGTGTTGGTCAGTGGCTTATCGATGGATGATACGAGAAATACATCTCGATACAGCTGAGGGGTGTCGATTTCAACTGCGACCACCTCGCCAGCGTTTTCCAGGTGGAAGAATGATGAGGAGGGGGTAATCAGCATTCCGTGTCCCTCAGTGACATAGCGCAGTGTGGTCATCAACTGCCCATAGGGTTGCCGTTTGCGGAGGTAGCAGCCGGTTTCCTTTTCATACTGTTCAATCAGGTAGCCGAGGGAGTCGGTGCGGCTGGTCACCATGACTTCATCGTTTTGCAAGTCGGCAAAGCTGATGCGGCCCTGTTGTAGCAGGGGCTCATCGAAGGCACAGGAACGGTGTTGACCGACCAGCAGGTAGATGTGTTCACGGAAGAATTTTTCGTAGCGAATGTTCTTGCCGTCGCTCTCGTCTAATGATTATCGGGAACCAGCATTCCATCGTGCAGAATGTTGTATCAGCCATGCCGACAACCACCGGCATGGCTATCAGGAATGGCTGAATAATCAGAATGAGACGTTCACGCCGACATAGAGGGAGCGGCCCATGCCCGGAACGGCGATACCCCAGGGAATACCATTCATCGACATGGTTCTACCCTGGCCGGTGTAAACACCGCCGGTCGGCAGAGCGTAATCACGGTCGAACAGGTTCTCAATACCGAAGTCTACGCGGGTTTGCTGCCAGCTGTGACTGGCACGCAGGTTGATCAGGCTGTAGCCATCTGTTTCAATTTCATTGCGTACATCGGAGACGTCATTCTTGTCATCGACCAGGACCCACTCGAGCGCATTATCCCAGCCGGCTTTCTGGTGTGTCAGGGTAAAACGGCCATTTAGCGGCATGATGTTGTACAGGTCATCGCCGGTTTCACGATTTTTACCGTCGGTATAGTTGATAAGCCCCTTCAGGCCCCAATTGCCCCAATCATTGCTCGCCAGCGGCAGCTGCATGGACAGGTCGATACCGTAGAGACGGGCGTCCTGGTTGGCATACTGCAGCACGTTGAACTGATCATCCGTCCAGCCGGCACGCTCCACCGCGTCGATGTAATCATTGACTCGGGTGTAGAACGGGGTGGCTTTTACCGTCCAGCTACGATCGGCAGCATGCCAGTCGAAGGTTGCCGAAGCCGTGTAAGCGGTTTCGGGATCAAGGTTCACGTCACCGACGTAGCCATTACCATCGCCTACGAAGTTGTTCATGGTCGCCGCCATCGGCCAGGTTGACCAAGTGTAACGTTCGTACAGGTTGGGTGAGCGCACCTTGCGGGCCAGGCCCAGTTCGATATCCAGGTTGTCACTGTACTTATAGCGTGCGAGTGCGGTCAGGTCCACATTGTGATCGGTTTGGCTACGATCCTGGGCATTGAAGGCTGCCGATTCAGCGCCCTGGTTGGCCATCATGCTGTAACCATGCACTGCGTCAGCATCCATGGAGACGCGCTCATAGCGGATGCCCACCAGCGTCAGCCATTGATCACTGAGTTCTGATTCAAGTTCAGTGAACAGCGCAGCACGGTCACGCTGGCCGTTGTTGATGTTCTGGAAAGTATCGGGGCCCATGCCGCCGCCTGAAGCCGTCCAATAGTCATCCAGGTGGTAGTGCTGGTATTCGGCGCCGACACGTAGCATGTCTTCTGGGCTTAGATCGATATCCGCTTTGAAAGTGAGGCCCGTATTAGCGCTTTCGGAATACATCGGCATGCCGGCGGCGCAGGTATTGGCCATACCATCAACCATGAACCCGATTGGACTACAGGGATTGCCAGGGCCGGACAGAGCACCGTACCAGAAGCGCTTATCGGCACCAAAATCCATGAAGTGGTCGACCTGCTCATGGTAGGCACGTGTCTCCAGCATCCCCCAGTCAAAACGACGGGTCCAGGCAAGGTTGATCAGCTTCTGCTTATTGTCGAGCAGGTCCATGCGCTGGTTGGGATAGAGCTGCTCCGGCATGTTTTGGTAGCCCAGGCTGGCTTCAAACAGGTCGTCACCGGCTTTGAATGCCATACCCAACGCGTGATTCTGTGTTTCGTAGGCGGTTGAGCCGACCTCATCCAATGACAGGGTGTGACCAGGACGACCCGTCTCAGTCGTGGTTTTAAAGTCGTCACCGGTAGTGTAGTTGTCAGCCTTGCTCCAGGAGCCGTTGTAACTGATGCTCAGATTCTCCGTTGCATGGATTGCTGACAGGCTGCCGCCCACTGCATCGTTGTTGCTGCGATAGAAGGCGCCAACCTCGCCCTTGGTCAGGCTGGCTTCACCGGTTCGTGCAAATTCCGGTTCCGGTTTGTCGGCCACAATGGTGCCACCGATGCTGTCGCCGCCAACGCTGACCGGAGTAATGCCGGCGAATACCTTGAGCTGACCAATATTACTCGGTTCGATATAGGAGAGCGGCGGGTTCATGTGGTTGGGGCAGGCGGCAATCAGGTCCATGCCGTCCACCTTGATGCGCAGGCGATCATCAGCCAAACCATGAATAACCGGCAAACTGGACACCGCACCGGCACCGTTGAGGCTTACGCCTGGCACATCACGCAACAGGCTGGCGCTGTCATTGGTGGCTGCTCGCAGTTGCTCCACGGTAGAGGACGATACCCGTGTGGCATTCTCCAGCGGCCCTTGCTCGATTTTCGCTTCGACAATAATGGGGTCATGCTGCACCTGTTGGGCATTCACGCTCTGGGCTAGAGTGATACAGGCGATGGCGGCAGAAAGATGCCCTAGCTGAAATGCAGGGTGTGTTGTTGTTTTCATCCAAGCTCCTGGGTGTTCACCAAAGTCCCTTTCAGCACGACCATAAATCAACCTGCCCTCGAATTTGCAGTTGGAACCGGCTAGCAGATGTGCTGTGACGGGTTAAAGAAAGATGGCGCATTGTATGTAAAGAGAGACAGCCAGGGATGAGACATAGTGTCGCAGGGAGATATCTACGGGGCCGGCGAGATCGATACCGTAGAGTTTCCGGGTAGACTGAGAGGACGAGCCTGCCCAAGTTAAGCCGGGGTGGATCGTTCTGTGTCCAGTGTCAGCATATCGACAAGTGTTGCTGCGATCTCTTCCAGATCCTCGCGCTCAACGTAAACACCATCGATCAACAGGCGAGTGAGGCCGTGCAGGGACGCCCAGCTGGCTTGTGCGGTCTTCAGTGCGGAGTGATTACCCGAGAGTACCCCTTGTCGTTGCATCTGTTCCACCAGGTCCACCCATAGGTGGAAACTGTTTTTGGATATCAGCCGCAGGGCTGGGGTGGGCTCACCCAGTTTCCAGATTTCCTTGCCATACATGAGGTCATAGGTTTCCGGATTATCGTGAGCGAATCGGATGTAGGCCTGTACCCACTGCTCGAACAGATTTTTGCCCTCATTGGGTCCCAGGCGCTCAAGAATTGCCTTGATCATGGCATCCTGATTTGCAAATCCCATCTCGGCAATGGCGCACAGCAGAGCATTCTTGTCCTTGAAATGGTGGTAGGGCGCTGTACGGGATACGCCTACCTGGTCAGCGAGTCGTCGCATGGACAGCTTGCTGATGCCGTCTTCCCGAATGATGGTGCTTGCCGCAGCCAACAGTGCCGAACGCAGGTCGCCGTGGTGGTAGGGTTTGGTCTTGGGTTCAGTCATAAAGCAACACTAAACCGCCAACTTGACGGCGTCAAGTTTGTGCTATAACTTGACGGTGTAAAGATTGGGAAAACAACAATAAATCTAACGACTGCACCGCCCTGTGAGGATCCCGACATGACTGCAAACCGCTATCCGCATCTTTTGGCTCCCCTTGACCTTGGCTTTACCACTCTGAAGAACAGGGTGTTGATGGGCTCTATGCATACCAACCTTGAAGAGATCCCCCAGGGGTTTGAAAAGCTGGCCAGCTTCTATGCCGCGCGTGCCCGTGGTGGCGTTGGCCTGATCGTGACAGGGGGGATTGCTCCCAACGCTGCCGGCGTGGTCTTTCAGGGAGCCGCGAGAATGGATGATGCAGCAGAAGTCCCGCACCATAAGCTGGTGACAGATGCAGTGCATGCGGCCGGCGGCAAAATCTGCATGCAGATACTTCACGCGGGTCGTTATGCGGTGACCCAGGCAGCGGTGGCGCCTTCAGCCATACGCTCTCCCATCAGCCCTTTCAGCCCCCATGCGCTTACCGATGCCGAGGTTGAGCAGCAGATCGACGATTATGTACGTGCTGCCGAACTTGCCAAAGAGGCAGCGTATGATGGCGTCGAAATCATGGGGTCTGAAGGCTATCTGATCAATCAGTTCATTGCTCAGCGCACTAATCAGCGTAGCGACCGCTGGGGGGGGAGCTTTGAGAACCGTATTCGATTCCCGCTAGAGGTGGTGAGACGTGTGCGTGAACGTGTGGGTGGAAACTTCATCATTATCTACCGACTGTCGATGTTGGACCTGGTTGAGGATGGCAGCAACTGGGAAGAGGTCGTGATACTGGCCAAGGCGATCGAGCAGGCAGGAGCGACCATCATCAATACCGGTATCGGCTGGCATGAGGCACGGGTACCAACAATTGCGTCCAGTGTTCCCCGCGCCGCTTTTACCGGTGTCACCGAGAAGTTGCGCTCTGAGGTTAAGCTGCCGGTCATCACCTGCAACCGTATCAATACTCCGGAAGTAGGGGAGCAAGTGATCGCCTCGGGTCAGGCCGACATGATCTCCATGGCGCGTCCTTTCCTGGCTGACCCGGAGTTCGTGCTCAAGTCTTCTGAAGGCCGTAGTGACGAGATCAATACCTGTATCGGCTGTAACCAGGGCTGTCTGGACCATGTGTTTGAGGGCAAGCTGACCACCTGCCTGGTCAACCCGATCGCTTGCCGTGAGTCCGAACCCGGTGTCGAACCGACCGGCACTGGTCGCCGCATCGCTGTGGTGGGTGCTGGTCCGGCCGGCATGATGGTGGCAGCAGTCGCTGCAGAACGTGGTCACCAGATTACGCTGTTTGAGTCCCGTACCTGTCTGGGCGGCGAGTTCGAGCTGGCTGCCCGTATTCCGGGTAAGGAGGAGTTCTATGAGACCCTGCGTTACTACGAGAAGCGTTTTGAAAATGCAGGTGTTGAAGTCCGCCTGGGCCAGTGCGTTGATAAGGCTCAGCTATTAGAGGCCGGTTTTGATGATGTGGTCGTGGCAACCGGTGTTCGTCCCTGGACACCGCCGATTCCGGGTATTGAAAATGCAGAATACCTGGATTATCTGGATGTGCTGGAGCATGGCAAACCGGTAGGCAAGCGTGTGGCTATTATCGGTGCCGGCCCGATCGGCTTTGATGTGGCTGAATACCTCACAGAATCTGACGAACATGTGCATCAGGGCAAGGAAGGTTTCCTGGCCGAGTGGGGCGTGGATAAAAGCTTTGAGGTACGCGGCGGTCTGGTAGCGCCTCAGCCGGTCCCGGCGGTTGATCGACAGATCCATCTGCTGGAAGTCCGTGACATCAAGGTAGGCTCTGAACTGAGCAAGACGACGGGCTGGATCCATCGCGAGGTGCTGAAAAAGCGCAATGTGAAGATGCTCGGCGGTGTGACTTTCAACCAGGTGGATACTGGCTGTATCAATCTCGAGCATCGTGGTGAACAACAGATCCTCGAAGTCGATACCCTTATCGTCTGCGCCGGTCAGCGCCCCCGTGCCGATCTGGCCCAGGAGTTGGAAGGGTGCGGCGTCAACGTACACCGTGTCGGCGCTGCACGCGAAGCCCGTGGCATGGATGCCAAAGTGGCCTTTGCCGAAGCACTGGAACTGGCTAAAACGCTGTAAACGTACTCGGGTGCGCCTGATCAAACTGTCATGATCAGGGCGCATCCAAGTTTGTCATCAACGGTCTTGTTGCTAGTGAAAAGTAAACAATCAGCGCTGCTCAAGGGGCCTGTTCTGATCAGGCCGTTTAGTTTCTGAGTGCCAGATAGGCCCCCGCACTGGCCATGATGGACCCGGCACCGCGATTCAATCGTTTCATTGCGCGCTCTGAGCGAAACAGGCCTCTCGCCCGGGCCGCAAAAATGGCAATCGACATTACGCCAATCATCAGTGCGATCACTGTCAGCACTGATGCAAGCACAATATCACCGGCCGTCAGGACGCTCAGGTCCATGAAAGTGGGCAGAAAGGCGATATAGAACAGGATCACCTTGGGGTTGGATGCCGAGATCAGAAACCCTTGCAGAAAACTGCCGGCCATGCCAGAGCGGCTGACGCTGCTGCGGCTCATCGCATCAGATGAAACCGGTGCGGTCCACATCTTGTATCCCAGATAGAACAGGTAAGCAGCGCCGATTATTCGGATCGCCGTAAACAACTCTGACCAGTGAGTGGCGATGGCGGCAAGGCCCAGACAGGCGGCGATCAGATACAGAACGTCGCTGAAGATCATCCCTGAAGCCAGCAGGACGCAGCTACCGGCGCCATTGACCAGTGCGCGGGCCAGAATGGCGAAAATGCCGGGTCCAGGGGTAATACCGAAAATCAGGACGGCGAGGAAAAAGGAGAGGGCGCTTTCGGCAGTCATGTGAATCTCTTGGGGGGCTGAACAAACAAGCATTATGCGCCAGCTGTGCCGTTAGACCAAATCTCATCAACACGTCTCTTTAAGAGGCTTAGTGTTCATCAGAGCCCGGGGCTGGTTCAGCGCTTCTTCCTCCAAACCCAGCGTTACTTCTTGCCTCGCCTGGATGATGTAAGCCTTCCTAAAGCACAGGCCACGCCATTACCAACCCTCTTGGCACCGCGACCAACGAGATCAGCTCCTTGTTTTGTCCCCGCTGCAACGCCCTGAGCCAGATGATTAACCTTGGCACCCAGCTTGAAGCCATTGGCATCATCAAAAATGGACTGGATGCGATCGCGGGCCAGTTGCTCCCGTTCGTCGGTGACGCCATCCACGGCAATGATGAGGTCCAGAAAGCGCAGAATCTCAGCGCTCATGGACGTGTAGTTGCAGTCGGGATTTTTCTTTTTGTAATCGGCCAGTTTCTGGGCGACGGCCTGGATACTGTGCTGCTCCAGCTCACCGCTGATATTGCCTAAACCCGCTGACACGAATGCCGGGTCATAGCCCCATTCATCGATGAAATAGCGTTCGAGCAGCACCCGTTCGTCAGCCGTGACAGGGCCATCAATGTTAGCCATTTTGAGGCCAAGGGTTGCGATCATGTCGAACAGGCCGATGGCCAGCAGATCCAGTGGTGTGTTGATGAAATCCGGAATAACGGTGACACGGGAAGAGTTGCCGCGAACGAACTTCTTGCCAATGATGACGCTGAGGCCCGCACCCAAAGCTCCGGCGGCAATGGCCCAGCCGAGAGGAGTCGCAGCGGTACCGATACCGAGGATGCCTAAAAGACCGCTGGGGGCAAAGAAGGTACTGGCCACGAAAGAGGATTTGGCCAGGGCGGCCCCGGCAACTGCGCCGTTACCGGCATCGAGTGCATCCAGCAAGTAACGCTTGAGCCTCAGCGAGGTAAAGGCTTCCTCGCCGATATCCAGTTTGGCCTTGAATTGCAGCTCGTTCCCGACGACCTGTTCAATCCCCTCAAGCCATGAAGTATCGCTCTGCTGGGTCATATTCTCACTCCACCACCGGGTCCCATACAGGCACGGGTCCTTTATGCTGCATGCCTGACATGTTGATATTAATGAATTAGCAGCCGGATTGGCTAATGAATACAGCTGCAGGTGTAAGGATATGCAGGATAGCAAGTTGTCTACGCAAGACTGAGCCTATTCAATCTGCCAGTAAGGCTGGCGCTGTGCATGATGAATTGGCTAACCACGCATGCGACCCGGCCCAATCAGTTTCTGAATAATATTTCGCGATGGCGCTATTATTGAAAGAATCTTCAGTTTTTACTCGACTATTATCCGTAAATTCTAAGCACCTTTCGTATTGAAAGGGATAGAATTTTTTCTCAGCGATGACTGGTCACCCGAACAAGGTTCGGTGACCAGCTGCATAACAATAAGAACATAATGCTGAGGTGCGGCATGAACCGCATAATAGACACTGCAAACAAGCCTGCTGCACGCTGCGTACTCATTCGTCATATTCAGTGTTGTGGTAACGGCAATGAACTCGCCACTGGCCGTGCGTCAGGCAAGCATTCTCTGTACTGCGCATACGCTTTGGCAAGCGCTAAAAACATCTCCCCGCAACGACACCAGTCTTTCAGTTTGTTTCTAACCCGAGGCTCAGTTATCTTGGGCGCACCACTCCCCCTGAATAGGGGCAACTTGGCAGCGCTGCTTGTCAACAAAGCGACTGCGCTCGGCACAGAAGAACGACTGAGAAGTATTCCATGAAAAGCGTACAGCCACTACGGCTCGAAACTCAACCAAGCAACATCCCCAACGTTCGCACAACCCGTATAAAGATAAGAAATTGGAGTGCCATTAAATGAAACCTTCCATGACTCTGAAAACACTGATGACCGGCGCTGTCGCAGCGGCGGTACTGACGCTTTCGACAGCACAGGCTGCACCTGTCTACGTGGCTACGACCGCAATCGTTGAGCACCCTGCACTGGATTCGGTCCGTGACGGTATCAAGGAAACGCTGGCAGAAAACGGCTACAACGACGATAACCTGAAGTTCACCTACGAGAGCGCTCAGGGCAACCCGGCCATCGCAGCGCAGATCGCTCGCAAGCTGGTGGGTGAGTCGCCGGATGTGGTCGTGGGCATCTCCACCCCTTCTGCACAAAGCCTGGTCAGCGCGACCCGTGATATCCCGGTGGTATTCTCGGCCGTGACCGATCCGCTGGCGGCTAAACTGATTTCCAACTACGAGGCGCCGGGCGCGAACGTTACCGGTCTGTCGGACAAGAGCCCGGTGGCCCAGCATCTGGATCTGGTGCGTGAATTCCTGCCGGACATGACGAAACTGGGCGTACCCTACAATCCGGGCGAACCCAATGCGGTAGCGATCGTTGCCCTGTTGAAGGAAGAAGCCGCGAAGAAAGGGATCGAGATCGTCGAGGCGCCGGCACCGAAGTCATCCGACGTGATGATGGCAACACAGAAGCTGATCGGTGATGTGGACGCCATCTACTGCCCGACCGACAACACTATCCTGACGGCGCTTGAATCAGTTGTTAAGGTCGGCATCGACGGCCGTATTCCGGTGTTCTCCGGCGATACCGGTTCGGTTGAGCGTGGCGCAGTCGCGGCGCTGGGCTTCAATTATCACGATATCGGTCGCCAGACCGGCGCTGTGATCGTGCGTATTCTCAAAGGTGAAAAGGCGGGGGATATCCCGGTACGTGTGGCAACCGGTTCCGACCTGTACGTGAACACCAAAATGGCCAAGCGGATGGGCGTCGAGATTCCTCAGTCCGTCCTTGAGCGCACTACCAAGGTCATTCAGTAACACCCGTTCCGGCTCTGTCAGGCCCTCGAGCGTTGCCTGGGCCAGGCAGTACCGGACTGTGACACCTGTTGAGGTACAACAATGTCTCTTTTCTCTTTCCTGGGCACGCTGGAGATCGGTTTTATTTTCGGTCTGGTGGCGGTCGGTGTTTACCTGACGTTCCGCGTGCTTGATTTCCCTGATCTGACGGTCGATGGCAGCTTCACCCTGGGCGCGGCTTTGGCTGCGGCGCTGATCATTGCCGGTGTAAACCCTTATCTGGCCACCCTCTGTGCTGTTTTTGGCGGTGCCGCCGCCGGCTTGGTAACCGCCTGGCTCAACCTGCGCTTCAATATCCTGCACCTGTTGGCCAGTATCCTGACCATGACGGCGCTCTATACCATCAACCTGCGCATCATGGGCAAGCCCAACCTGGCGCTGATTACTGAGCCGACCGTACTCACGCCGTTCGAATCGTTGGGTATTCCGAACATGTATCTCAAGGTGTTTTTCGTGGCCATCGTGGTGGTAGCGATCGGCCTGCTGCTCGCCTGGTTCCTCAATACCCAGTACGGCATGGCGATGCGCGCCACGGGTTCCAACCCGCGCATGGCGCAGGCTAATGGCATCGTGATCAATCAGAAGATCTTTGCAGGGCTTGCTCTCTCCAATGGCCTGGTGGCACTGGCGGGAGCCTTGTTTGCCCAGACCAACGGTTTCGCGGACTCGACTATGGGGATCGGCACCATCGTAGTGGGTCTGGCCGCCGTGATCGTCGGTGAAAGCCTGTTCAACAGCCGTTCCATGTTGATCATTGTGATCAGCTGTATTGTCGGTTCACTGCTCTACCGTCTGGCCGTTGCCGTGGCGCTGAATGCCGACTTCATCGGCTTCAATACGTCGGATCTCAACCTGATTACTGCGGTATTGGTTGGTCTGGCATTGATCCTGCCGCACCTGCGCCGCGAGTGGAAAGCCCGCAAAGCCGCCAACGGAGGTGAAGCATGATCCGCTGCGAACATCTGAAAGTGACCTTCAATGCTGGACTGGCAACGGAAAAACGGGCCCTGCAAGGTGTCAACCTGACCATCCCTCAGGGCGAGTTCGTCACCGTGATCGGCTCCAACGGCGCCGGCAAGTCGACGCTGCTGAACACCATTGCCGGGGACATCCGCAGCTCTTCGGGACGCATCTACTTCGATGACCGTGATGTCACCAAACTGTCGGCAGCTGCCCGTACACGCGATGTGGCACGTGTATTCCAGGACCCGCTGGCGGGGACCTGCGGCGACATGACCATCGAGGAGAACATGGCGCTGGCCTATGGTCGTGGTCAGGGTGGTGGCTTGCGCCTCGCTCTGAACGAGCGGCTGCGCAAACTGTTCCGCGAGCAGCTGGCGCGCTTGAACCTCGGCCTGGAGGACAGACTGGATGCGCAGATGGGGCTGTTGTCCGGCGGTCAGCGTCAATCGGTCAGCCTGCTGATGTCGGCACTGCAGCCGAGCAAGATCCTGTTGCTGGACGAGCATACTGCGGCCCTGGATCCAAAGACCGCAGCGCTGGTGATGGAGATTACCGACCAGATCGTGGCCGAGAAAAAACTCACCGTGATGATGGTCACTCATTCCATGCGCCAGGCGCTCGACCACGGCAGCCGGACGATCATGATGCATGAAGGCCAGGTCGCGTTCGACCTGGCCGGTGAAGAACGCAGTAATTATGGCGTCAAGGATCTGCTCAATCTGTTTGCCCAGATTCGTCCTGACGGAGAAGAGCTTGACGACGACAAGCTGTTATTGGGCTCCTAATGGATACGGGCTGACTGCTGTCGGCCACAAGGCACATTTCATGTGTTTCGCCAGCAAGCAAGCCAGTGGAATACATGGAATTTAGCGGCACTCCCTCAATGACCGCTGATACCTGGAGGCTTCGGCCTCCTTTTTTCTGACCTCTAATCAGCCCGACTCACTGGCGGTGCTCATATGCCTGATAATGGCTCTCATGTTGCGACCAATACGTGCTTGGAGCCTGGCCTTTGATGCGTGATGATGGCAGCTTGTGAATTTAACCTGAAGGAAACAGGCTGCAGTGTTGAATAATGAGCAAATGGCCCTTTTGCTGGTGGTGGCGTTTATTGTCCTGGTCATATGGCACATGAGTCGTCGCAGGGTGCGAGGTGGTCGTAAGGTACGCCGCAGCAAAACATCAAGGCGGCGCAGGTCCGGTGATTATCTGTCCTGTTCCACCTATGGGAGAGATGACTGTGACTCGGGTCACGCCTGCGGCACTGATTCGGGAGGTGATGGCGGCGGTGACTGAAGCTGTCCCTGCGGGTTAACGAAAAAAGCCTGAAACTGGCCGGGCGTCAGTGCAGTACGCTGACGAAAGTGACGCTGAAAGTGCGCCTGATCGGCAAAGCCCAGTTGCAGGGCGATCTCTCCCAGTGACGCCTTGGACTGCTTGAGTAACTGGCGAGCACGCCGAATGCGCTGATCCAGCTGCCAGGCATGGGGTGGCAGGCCGTAATGCTTGCGAAAAAGCCGTATCAACTGGTAACGGCTGAACCCACTGACCTCACTTAACTCTTCCAGTGTCAGCTTGTCCTCAAGACGGTCCTGAATCAACTCACTGATGCGATCCAGCTCAGGCAGGCATTTGTGCCGTTCATTCAGCGGGATCGGGTTGCCTTCCAGCAAGGGGCAGATAAATTCGATCAGCTCACTCTCCGCTGCCAGTGGCTGGCTAGCGTCCAGCAGCCGCTGGTAAAGCCGGCCGAAGCTTTGATAGCAGAGCGACTCGGTTTGGTAATCCTTTCGGAAAGGCCGGTAGTCCTCTGGAGACGGGCCGAAGAGTTCCGACTGTAGCTGTCCAAGCCAGCCGGTTTCGATAAACAGCATTCGGTAGGACCAGACGCCCTTTTCAGGATTACAGGCATGAATATCACCCGGATTGATCGTCACCAGCATGCCGGCATGAGTCTGGTGTTGTTGTCGACGATTACGATAGCTGGCACGGCCGGCATCGATCACCCCGAATGAAAATTCGTCGTGGGCATGGGCCTGGTAGCACGCCGAGGACTGGTTGGCCAGACGCATTTCAACCCAGGGCAGAGCGGGGCTTTGGGCAAGATGCGTGGTCTTTCGGAGCGGGCCGTCATGCGCCATGATCAAGTTCCCCAGTGTTCTGCAAACATCAACAGTACGGTCAAAGCCAGCAAGCTACCCAGCGAGCGATTGAATGTGACCTGTCGGCCTTCACTGTTGAGCAGGTGGCGGATCAACTGCCCAGCGACGGCCCAGAAACCTACCCCCAGAAAGCACATGCCGAAAGATACTGCACAAAAAACCAGCAACCACCGCAAGCTGTCAGGTTGCTGGCTGACAAACAGTGCGACGCCCGACATGGACACCATCCATGCCTTGGGATTAAGCAGCTGTACCAGCGCGCCCTCGATCAGCCTTGGTGGCTTTTGAATCGAGCGTTCATCAGTGCTGCAGATCTGTTTCATCAAGGCAATACGATAAGCCATATAAAGCAGAAACAGGCCGCCGACGTAGTAAAGCGCCTGCGTGAAGCCCGGCAGTTGCTCGCCAAGGCTCGTGAGCAGCAGGCCTGCAACCAGCACTACCAGAGTATAGCCGAGAGTCGCCCCCAATACATGGGGGCCGGTCCGCACCGCGCCATAGGTTGCGCCCGAGCTGGTGGCAATGATATTGACGGGACCGGGTGTGATCGCGCCAATGAAGGCAAAAGTCGCCATGGACAGGAGAAGACTGAACATGTTGTGGTACCTCCGACTGAGATGCTGACGGTAGTCTAGAGGCGGCTTGCAAGAAGGTATTGAACGAAATTGCGGGGTTTCAGTTCAGGTGATGGGCCCGCACCACACTGTGATGCGGGCAATAACCCTTATGACTTTGGCTTTGGACTGGCCAGGAAAGTGGTTCTTTTGCTTGTCCCGACCGATAGACCATTAAAGTTGAAGGCCAATTCAGACCGGGGCGTCGCTATATCGGATGCGCAAACCCGGTAGGGCACCCAGGTTGAACCGCTTTCCCGCATATCAATCTGCGTGGGGCCGAAGAGCTCATAGTTCAGGTCGCCAGTGACGGATACGTTGATCACCGGTTCTGCGTCAGCAAAGCTTTCAACCTTGACCCTGTAGGTATTACAGAAGGTGTCTTCATCCAGCTGAATGAACAGGGCGTTGCGGTCACGGCGTACTTCGACCAGCAGGCTGGTTGTCGAGGTGAAACCGTATAGCACAGCCAGGGAAGCACAGAGGATCGCCGTGCCATAGCCGATCACGGGGAGGCGTATGAAGCGGTTTTTTTTACCCGCCAGCTCGGTTTCAGACGCAAAACGGATCAGGCCTCTTGGCTTATTGAGCTTATCCATCACCATATCGCAGGCGTCGATGCAGGCGCCGCAGTCAATACAGGCGGCTTGCAGGCCATTGCGGATGTCGATACCGGTCGGGCAGACCTGTACACAGAGTCCACAATCGACGCAATCACCAGAACCTCCGTTCTTACTGCGCTTGTGTGAGCGTGGTTCACCTCGCTTTACGTCATAACTCACGGTACGGGTGTCAGGGTCGAACATGACGCCCTGGAATCGAGAATAGGGGCAGGCATGGAGGCAGATCTTTTCGCGTACAAGTCCGGCATTGGCGTAGGTCAGGCCTGCCATGATCAGCAACCAGCCGCTGATTGCCGGTGACAGTTGCAGTGTGACGAGTCCCTCGGCAATCTCGCGAACCGGCACAAAATACCCCGTAAACGTGATCGCGGTGGCCATGGACAGCAGCGCCCAAAGCAGGTGTTTGGCACTGCGCCGCAGCAGTCGATCAGCCGTCAGTCCTTTTTGTGACTGCTTTGCCCGAAGACTGGCGCGTCCTTCGGTGAAATCTTCGATGCGGATGAACAGCCAGGTCCAGATGCTCTGAGGGCAGGCAAACCCGCACCAGACACGCCCCCAGGCCACGGCCATGAAGAACAGCAGGCAGGCCCCGGCGATCATCAGACCGGCCAGCAGGGGCAGGTCATGCCAGGAAAGAGACGAACCAAACAGAATGATGCGGCGCTGCTCGAAGGAGAACAGCAGCCAGGGGCTGCCATCGACCTGAATCCACACCAGGCCGAAGAACAGGGCAATGAGGGGCCAGGTGGTCAGTCGACGCAGGTTCTGGAAACGCCCTGCGATCAGGCGCACGTGGAATTTCCCATCTTTGACAAAGGCGGGCGCAGGTTCTTGGATTACAGGTATTCTTTCCATCATGATCATCCGCTAGCAAACTTCGGCAGCAGGCTACGCGGTATAAATGAATGGGTGCAGGTATAAAATAATTATTTTCAATGGGTACAGATAGGGGTAGGGCGTGATTGCCAGTGACAAGGGGGGGGCCGGGGCCAGTTGTTACACGCTATACCCCTGCAAGATCTCTTACAGAATCGAGAGGTGGCATAGCCATGAACGTAGAAATGCAGCAACGTGTCAGTGTGATAACCCTGGGGGTTGAAAGTCTTGAGCGGGCACGTGCCTTTTATGAATCAATGGGCTGGATGCCGGGCATCTGTGAGGGGCAGGTCGTCTTTTTCCAGCTGAACGGGCTTGTGCTCGCCTTGTACCCACTGGCAGCACTGGCAGAAGATGCAAGGGTGGATGCTCAGGGGAGCGGTTTCAAGGGAGTGGCCTTGGCCTACAATACTGCATCCTGCGCAGAAGCGGATGGCATTCTGGCCAGAGCCGTCGAAGCCGGAGGACGGTTGATCAAGCCGGCTCAAAAGGTATTCTGGGGTGGCTATTCGGGCTACTTTGCCGACCCCGATGGCCACCTGTGGGAGGTGGCTTACAACCCCTTCTGGCATCTGGATGAGCAGGGCAATCTACACCTGAGTTGATGACAGAACCTGAAGCGGTGACGGATATTTTGAGCTCTGGGGCACCGCATTCAGGCACAGGACGTCATCGAGACAGGTAATCCAGCACCTCCGCATGATTGCCACGGAAGACGACCCTTGCCGCATTACGATCGCTTTGGAAATGGTACATGGGATCGTAGTACTCATTCAGCAATGCCTCGATCCAGTCGCGATGGCGAGCGATATCACCGCTTTGCTGCTGGACGGTCAGCGCTTCATCCATGATGCCAGCCAGCCGCTGATAGCGCGCGCCGCCCAGACGCTTGGTAATGTTCTTCAGGCTCTGCCGTAACCGATCCGCGTAAGCGGTATACCCGTCATCTTCACCCCTGAGCGCGATAAACTCGGCCGAGAGGTCCACCACGTAATCCTTGAGAATACGCTCGATCCGGTTTTCGACACTGTCTTCCAGCCAGACCAGCGGTGAGTCGACAAAGCGGCGGTGCAGCTCGACCGGAACATGACAGCTGCCGATGGCGCGGTTTTCATCTTCGACCACGAAGCACTGGATGCCTTTGTCACGCTTGCGCAGGAGATCAATCGCCAGGCTGTCCTCGAAGTTGATTTGTGTCGGCTGGGGCAGAGCATGGCGGCCGAAACTGGAGCCGCGATGGTTGGCCTGCCCCTCGAGGTCAAGGGCGTTGTCCAGTTGGTGCAGCAGTTCGGTCTTGCCGCAGCCGGTCAGACCGCCCAGCTGAATGAACTGGCACTGCTCGGCGGCCTCATTCAGGGTATCGATCAGAAAACCGCGCAGCGCCTTGTAGCCACCCACCACCATCGGGTAATCGATACCCGCCTCGTGTAGCCATTGCTGGGTGATGCGTGAACGCAGGCCGCCACGGAAGCAGTACAGGTAACCGTCCGGGTTGGCGCGGGCAAACTCGACCCAGGCCTGAACCCGCGCCTGCTTGATCTCGCCATCGACCAGGCGATGTCCCAGCTTGATGGCGGCATCCTGACCGTGTTGCTTGTAACAGGTGCCCACCTTGTGTCGCTCGTCATCGGTCATCAGCGGCAGGTTTTGGCTGGTCGGAAACGCACCCTTGGTAAATTCAACCGGGGCGCGAGTATCCATCAGGGGGACACCGCTGAGGAAAATGCTGCGATAGTTTGAGCTATTGTCTCGCATCAGATCACCTCAACCGCATACGCGGCGGGGGCAACCAGCTCTCCGATCGGTTGCAGCTCAAGTCCGAGTTCGCGTGCAGTTGCGAGGAAGGTGTGTTCCGCTTCGGGCTTGACGGCAACCAGCAGGCCGCCGCTGGTCTGGGGATCACACAACAGTTGTTTTTGCGCTTCGTCCAAACTGGCGACACGATGGCCGTAGCTGTCGAAGTTGCGACCGGTACCGCCCGGTACACAGCCTTCAGCGAGATAGTGTTCAACGCCGTCGATACGCGGCACCGCCTGATAGTCCAGTCGAGCGGTGAGGCCGCTGCCATCGGCCATCTCTACCAGGTGCCCCAGCAGGCCGAAACCGGTCACATCGGTCATGGCACAGACGCCCTCCAGCGCCGCGAAGCGTTGTCCGGCGCTGTTGAGGGTGCACATGAGGTCACGGGCGACACCCACATCTTCGCTGCGCAGCTTGCCCTGCTTCTCGGCGGTGGTAAGAACGCCGATGCCCAGAGGCTTGGTCAGATACAGGCGGTTACCGGCTTCGGCGCTGTCGTTGCGCTTCAGCTGCGCCTTGTCGACACGCCCGGTGACTGCCAGGCCGAAAATTGGCTCGGGGGCATCGATGGAGTGACCGCCCGCCAGCGGCATACCGGCCTGGTCGCAGACCGAACGCGCCCCGCGAATGACGTCACCGGCCACTTCGGCCGGAATCAGGTTGATCGGCCAGCCCAGAATCGCGATCGCCATCATCGGCGTGCCGCCCATGGCATAGATATCGCTGATGGCATTGGTGGCGGCAATGCGGCCGAAATCATAGGGATCGTCCACGATCGGCATGAAGAAATCGGTGGTGGAGACAATACCGGTTTTGTCATCAAACGCATAAACCGCCGCATCATCACGGGAGGCATTGCCGACCCACAGACGTGGGTCCAGTGTCTGACTGCCGCTACCGGAAAGGATGGTATCCAGCACGGCAGGCGAGATCTTGCAGCCACAACCTGCACCGTGACTGTACTGGGTTAGACGAATGGCGTCGGACATGGAATCACCTCTGTAACAAAAAGAGCAACCAGAGAAACTGGTATTGAATGCGGCAAAGCTATCTGGCTGTCAGGATACAGTCAACTCAAGTTCGGCGCTCAGCAGGGATAGGACTGCCAGTCCCTGCCACGAGAGGGACTGGCATAGGGCCCATCAATCCTCGCCGGTTACTACCGGCAGGTTGTTGGATGATGCGAACTGATGCAGGTCGCGGCGCTCCAGAGCCGCAGCCATCAGCGGCGGGAACAGATCCGGTGTACAGGCAAAGGCAGGGGAGCCCAGCGCCGTAAACTGTGATGAGATGTGGCGGTTGGAGATGGGGGCACCATCGTCCGACAGCGCCAACAGGGTGACCAGATTGGTGCCACCCTCAATGATGCGTTGGGCACATTGCACCAGCGCCTTCTTGTCACCGTTTTCGTAGAGGTCACTGATCAAAATCAGCTGGGTCTCGGACGGGTTGGTGATCAGGCTTTCACAGTAGGTCAGTGCCTTGGCGATATCGGTGCCGCCCCCCAGCTGAATGCCGAACAGCATGTCCACCGGGTCTTGCAGCTCTTCGGTCAGGTCCGCTATTTCGGTATCGAATACCACCAGCTGGGTACGGATCGAGGGGATGGAGCTGATCACGGCGGCAAAGATGGAGCTGTAGATCACGCTGTCGGCCATGGAGCCGGACTGGTCCACACAGAGAATGACCTGTTTCGCCTTGCGCTGTCGGCGGCCGTAGCCGACCAGGCGTTCAGGAAAAATGATCTTTTCCTCAGGCTGCCAGTGCTTGAGGTTCTTGCGAATGGTCGCATTCCAGTTCACTTCCGAAGGGCGCGGACGGTTGTTGCGCGTGGCTCGGTTGATCGCGCCCCGGATGCTTTGCTCGGCGGCCGGTCGGTAGTGCTTGAGCAGCTGCTCGACCAGCTCCTTCACCAGTTTGCGGGCGTTTTCCTTCGCGGCGTCGGGGATGTAGTCCTTCATCATCAGCAGATTGGCGACCATGTTCACATCCGGCTCGACTGCTTCCAGGAATGCGGGGTCCTGCAGCAGCGATGCCATATCCAGCCGTTCTAGTGCATCGTTCTGGATGATGGTGGCGGCACTGTCCGGGAACAGGGAACGGATATCCTTGAACCAGAGCGCGGCCTTGGGCAGGCTGCGACCATAGCCGCCGTATCCATGCCCATATCCAGAGCGATCACCCTGTTCACCGGGGATATAAAGCTGCTCCAGCAGCTGGTCCAGCTTGGCATCGTTGGCGGACAGGTTGGCATCCAGTCCGCTTTGTTCTCCCAGCACCAGACGCCAGCGGCGCTGGCGCTCTTCATCCTGAGAGGTCAGTCCGGTCAGTTGTTGTTCCGGTTGCATGAGCGGCTCTCCTGAGGCTGTGGGTTAAGTCCAAGTAGCAGACCGAGTTGCTGACGCGCCTGAGCGGCCAGCTGCTCGTCATGACGATGGGGAACATCGGAGACGCGTGTGTTCCCCAGGCGCACATGACGGCCTAGCAGCTGCAGATCCTGGGCGGTGAATTCGGCACAGGCGCGGCGCAGTACGGGCAGTACCTGCAGCAGAGCCTCTTCTTTCATCTGGCCGATCCAGTGGTCCAGCAGCTGGAATACCGAGGTGCCGTAGATCAGGCCAGCAGCGCTGCCGGCCAGCATGCCCTCGACCCAGTAGGCGGCGGCCATGGGTTCCTGACGGTCAGACAGGCGCAGGGTCAACTCATGTTCCACTACCGGAGATTCGAGCAGTTCGGCATCCAGCAGCATGCGCCCGATACGGCCCTGAATCAGCGGGTGGACCTGCCGGTTGTGCCACACGTCGAGCAGGCTGTCACGCCAGCGGGTGGTCAGTTCTTCCCGATTGAGCATGTTGATACCGCTGTGAGCTGCGTCGACCGCCTTGAGCAGCGCACGTGCCGCATCATCATCGATGCCGGTACTGGCCTGGGGCAGGCCATTACTGACACGGATGCTAATCACGTCGGTGAGCGGCATCAGGTCATCGGCCTTGAGTGCCCGCACCGAACCGTAGCGAATGATCTGGGCGATCTTCAGCAAGGCCTGCATCAGTTCGCACAGGTCCGAAGATACTGCGACCAAATCGGCCAGTTTTTTGATGGCCAGGTCGATCAACTGGGGCAGGTAGCAGAGGAACAGGCTGTCCAGTACCTGCAACAGTCCGGTGGCATCATCCGCTTGTTCCAGCTGCTCGCGGAGTTTGCCCACGGCGGCTGTTTCCAGCGTATTGCCGTACAGGCTGGCATCAAGCAAGCCGATGGCAAACTCGGGCTGCCAACACAGTTCCCAGCTTTCACGCGAGGTCCCTGTGCCGGTGTGCTCGCCCCCCTGGGCCCAGGGAATCTGCAGCAGGTTGAGCCGATTGAACAGCTGGGATTTTTCCAGCCCGCCGGGCTCACGCAGATCCAGGGTTACGTTCTGGCTCTTTTCCGTGCGCTTCAGGCGCAGGCGCTTGATGCAGGCGTTGAAATCCTCTTCCAGCGGCAGGATCGGGCTGTCAGCCGGAATGGCACCGACCTTGCTGCCGACCATCAACTCGGGCTCGATCATCTGAAGCGGCGCATCACGCCCCTCGGTCATAACCGACCGGGTGGCTTCCATCAAGTCGGCAAGACTGGGGGCGGGCATGCCGCGCAAGGGCGCCAGGCTCAGTGCCAGGCGAACGGCGTCGATGACCTGAGCGCTGGAGGTGGCGAACCCCTGCGCACGAAGGCAGGTGGACACGCGGACCATCCAGGCGATGGCCATCTGTTCCTGCGATGCATCCTGATGCTGGAAACGGTACAGATGCTCATACCAGCCCGGTGCATTGACCCCTGCGCCGTAGCCGGAGTGGGTGCTCAGGCGCTTATAGGTGTACGGAATCCAGGCCTGTGCCAGCTTGCGTTTCTTGAGGCCTTTCAGCAGTGCATTGTCGTCCTTGACTTTCACCTTGGCGGTAAAGGCCGGGATATGCCAGGCGCCGCAGATCACCACGATCTTCTCGGCGCTTTTGCGCGCGGCGCGCAGCTCACGCCGCATCCAGGCTTCACGTATGGCTTCACGCGGGTCGGCCTCGACATCATGTAGCGGGTCGGGGCGTGCCATGTGCACCAGTTCGGCGATGGCTGTAAAGCTGTCCAGTCCGCCGCGGTGATGTTCCACCGTCTGGTCCCACCAGGCTTCGGGGTCGGCAAGACAGCACTGACGCAGAAATCCGTTCAACGACGGACGTTCAGGCATAACGTCCTCTTCGTTGTCCTCGACTGCGTCAGCGGCAACAACTGATGCGGCCTCCGATGTCTCATCAGCCCGCAGGGCTTCTTGAGCCTCGTCTTCCGCTTCTTCAAGGCCAAAGGTGGCTGCCGCGGGCAGGTCGATCATCTGCAGCGGAACGCCCTGTTCGCCCGCATAGCGCATGGCCTGCCATTCGGGCGTGAACTCCGCCCAGGGGTAGATCATGCTGTTGCGAGGCTGTTTGGGATCGTAGATCAGCTGAGCAACCGGCGGCTTCATGTCCGGCTTGAGCATGTCTTGCCAGCTGTCTTCCAGCTCCTTGGCTCCTTCCAGCAGGATCAGATCGGGTTGCAGCTCTGCCAGCGCCCGTTGCAGCGCGGCTGTGCAACCCGGTCCGTGGTGGCGGATACCGAGCAGGTGTACCTGATCATCCAGTTTCATCGGTACTCCCGGATCACAGAATCTGGCGCAGAGCTTCGTCCAGGTCGCGGTCGGCGGCCCGGTTTTTAAGGATGCGGTCGGTATAGTTGCGGAATACCTGGCGATCTTCAGCTTCGCGTACCACTACGCCTTCCAGCCCGCTGGCGATATGCTCCGCCTGGATGGCGTCGTCGCCGCCGAAGTAGGCGGACATGCTGATCGCCTGGTTGATCACCGAGATCGCTTCCGCCGGGCTCAGCGTGGCGCTTGGTTTCTCGATTTTTTCACTGCCGGACTGGCCGTCACGCAGTTCGCGGAAAATGCGCACAACACGCTTGATCTCGTCCGGCAGGTTGATGGGCAGCGGCAGGTCTTCGGCCTTGCACAGACGGCCGACCTGATGCTCCACGATCTGGATCTCGGTCTGTTCGTCGTCCGGCAATTCCAGCCGCACGGTGTTGAAACGGCGGGACAGGGCCTTGGACAGGTCGTTGACGCCCTTATCCTTGTCGTTGGCGGTGGCGATAACGCTGAAACCACGGGTGGCCATGACCGAGGTGTTCAGCTCGGGGATCGGCATCATTTTTTCCGACAGGATAGTGATCAGAGCATCCTGAACATCGGACGGGATACGGGTCAGCTCCTCGATACGGGCCAGCTTGCCTTCTTCCATGGCGCGGAAAATAGGCGTTTTGACCAGTGCGCCGGTGTCGGTGCCCTTGCTCAAACGGTAGGCGTAATCCCACTCGTACAGAACCTTTTCTTCACTGATACCGGCGGTGCCCTGAACGATCAGCTGGCTGTTGCCGCAGATGGCGGCGGCCAGCAGTTCGGACAGGGTGGATTTGCCGGTACCGGGAGGTCCGTACAGCAGCAGTGCGCGGTCGGTGGTCAGTGTTGCGACGGCGACCTGAACCGCACGGTCGGCACCGAAATACTTGGCGCTGATCGGCTTGTCACCGGCCGTGCCGCCGATAATGAATTTGACCACCGCCTGTGGGGACAGCTGCCAGGCATGGGGTCTGGGATGCTGGTTCTGCTCGTCCCAGGTTTTCAGAATCTCGATTTCATCCTGAAACCGTTGCTCGGCCAGAGGTTTGATCAGTTCGTTCACGCATGTTCTCCTTGCATTATGCTGGCCGGTTGGGTCAGTACTTCCCTGAAAACCATGGCCGTTCTGATTCGTTGGCAAAAGTTGCGGTGGCGCTGCTGCTCGGGTGTTTCATCATCCGACTCGGGGTGGAAGTCGAGCGCAGGGTCATTGGTTGCCAGATCCAGCAGTAGCAGACTGGCGAATTTGGCGTCATGGAAGTGCTGCAGCCAGGCTCGGGAGGTAGCCGCTGTCAGGCGTACCCCGGCTGCGAGCAGGGCAATACTGATGGCGTCCTGGGCAGCGGGTTGCCAGAGATCATCACGCTCCATGATGTCGGCAAACCAGCGCGCGGTGTCGGGGTGTGCATTCACATGCTGGGCCGCTACATGTTCAATGATGCCGGTATATACGGCGCGGTCACTTCGGTATGTGGCCTGATAAACCTGTTTGAACAGCGTGCCTTCCCGGTGCAAATACAGGCTGTCCAGAATGAAGGGCAGAAGCTCGTCCCGGTAGCGACTGTTCAGCAACAGCTCACATGACTTGTCAGCGGTGCAGTCCAGCAGTCGCGCCCACAGCGCCGGGCCACCCAGGCGTACCAGCTGACCAAGGCGCGATGCCGACTTGCTGATGTCGTGATTGGCGTAGGCGCGGGTATCGGCAATGCCCAGGGCTGTCAGTTCCGGTATCAGTTGCTCGGGAGCCTGCAACTCGGCCTTGCCCGCCTTGAGCGTGATGCACCGGGACAGGGCCAGGTACAGTGGCGAATCCTCATTCAGGCGTCCGGCACAGGTATCAAGACAGGCCTGCAGCAATGCCAGCTGTTGCCGCACCGAGGTGGCGCGCTCGGTCGGTAATTCCTGCAGCCACTGCTGCATTTCCTGGCCCTGCGGCGAGGCAAGCCATGCGCTGATACCGATCAGCTGTTGCACCAGCAGGGTGCGCAGCTCGGCCTTGGCGGTATCCCAGCAGCCGCGTATGAACCGGCTCAATTGGACGGGTGACTGCCGACCCAGCAGCCGCAGCAGCCAGCCGCGCAGGGCGGGGCGGCACTCGCACAGGGTCTGGATCAATATCTGCTCATCATCGCTGTCCAGCTCAGTGCCCGGGCTGCAGAGCAGCCGCTGCGCCGGTGCAATCCAGGCATCGCTCTGGGTCGAAAGCTGTTTGCTCCATTCCGGCGTGATGCTCAGCATCCAGCGCAGTCGAGCACTTCCGGGCAGGGCACAGAGATCGTGAGCACCGCGCTCGGCGCCGCGCAGCATGTCGAGGGCGATGGCATCGGGAAGGGCGCGGCGTGCCGCCAACAAGCAGGCCAGCAGGGGCTGCAGCCCAATCTGCTGACGTGGCAGGCGTGCAAAATCCGCCTGGCCGTGCTGATCCAATGGCGTCAACAGGGGCTTGGGTTCAGCGGGCAGCTCGGCGGGCGCATCGCCGGGTACCGGCAGACGGGCGATGGACTGCTCCAGCTGCTGTAATGTCATCAACTGCAGGAAGCGCTCGGCGCCGGAACGAAAATTGTCTGTGTGGCACAGCTGTGCCAGGTGTTCGGGCACCAGACTGTCCAGGTCGGCGGTTTGTCCAAGGCCGGCCACCGCGGTGCGTATCATCTCTTCAGGAAGGTTGGCCATGTCAGTCTCCCGTTTCGTCCAGTGCCAGGTTATGCCAGGTGCCTTCGAACAGACCCGCCAGTGGCAGGAGGCGATGTCCGTCAACCGTGGTCATGAACAGGGTAAAGCGATACGGACCTGCCAGCTGCATCAGTTTGTGTTGTGCGCGGAACCCTTCGTCCAGCAGCATGACGACGTTGTCCTCGTCCGCCAATGCCAGCTGACCCGAATGTGATACCAGGCGAAGGTCGGCAACCAGCAGGGGCCAGGCATCATTGAACGGGTAGGTTGTTCTCTGTTGCTGGAGATCGGTCAAGGCGGATATGAAACCGGTATTGGCAACCGCCTTGATCGGTGCAGGATCAGCCTTGATCGGCGTAGCCAGCAGGTTGCGGCTTTCAAAATCGGCCCGAATCGGGTTCCACTCAGAGTGGAAGGTCAGTGAGCCCTGCAGGCAGCAGCCGGGGGCATAGCCGCCGGGCAGTGATGCACCGATTGAGGCCTTGGCAAAGTGGAGCAGGCGGGCAAAGCGCGTGCCACCGTTTTCGAGCATCCAGACATTCTGGGAGTAGAGGTCGCGCTCATAGCGTCGGCCGTTACTGAGAACGATCCATTCCTGGCAGGAATCGGGCTGTAGCTGGGGCTGTTGCTGTTTCCAGCCAACCAGTTGACACAGATGAGTCTGTTGTTCGGCAGACAGTGACTGGCGGTTGGTCCAACTGCGGCACAACAGATTCATCTGTACCATTGCGGCCAGCGTTTCTTCCGTCATGCCTGCTCCCTGAGATACCAGCTCGCGCAGATGTTCTACGCGATTGGCCAGTCCAACCGCCTGCGCATCCACCAAACGGCGCTGCACATTATCCCAGACATCGCGTGAACGCTTGCCCGCATCGGCCAGCCCCACCGTGAGCACATCCTCAAGAAAGAGGCGCAGTGATTCGACACCGGCATCGATATTGGCTTCACGCTTGGCGGCTCTTTTGGCCTGGGCTTCGGGGTCCTTGACCTCACCGGTTTTGCGATTCTGTTTGGCAACTGCGGCGGAGTCGCGCTTGGTCAACCACTGCTGCAACTCTTCGGGTGCCTGGTTACCTTCGATAACAGAATGGTCCTCTGCGACCAGCAACATCAAGCCCATAACATGCTTGCATGGCAGCTTCTTGACGGGGCAACTGCATTTGAAGGCGGGCCCATGGAGATCAACCATGGAAAGGTACTCGCTGCTCCCCAGCGCAGTCCCCCAGATGGCACGGTCATCAGCGCCTATTTCACGATAGGCTGAAGGTTTGGCAATTTTGCGGCCCCGACTGAGGGTACCGCTATCAGGCGCAAAGCTTTCCGCCTGCTCCCTGGTCAGCATAGTCATCCCTTTCCCTGTATGTGTTGGATTTGCTGCTCGTGGCGTAAACGCAGTGTATTCATTCAGTGTGCAGGATCAAGGCTGGTCCCGCATATAGGGCTGCGCCTGTGCCAATCTGACGATGTCTCAATTCGTCTTACGCCCCGCCGGGCCTGTAACCGAACAGAGGTGGCTTCGTTCTAGTCGGAATGGCAAGGCGACTGAACCCTGGTAACTCGGTGTTGACTTATAAGTTACTAATGGTAACTTATGTCGCCATGTTTGTCTTTTGGCAATTTTTTGGAGTATCCGGATGTTGACCTTGAATTCGGTAGAGCGGCATATCAGCATCAGGGGGTTGGCCCTGAGAGCCGGGCGCGCGCCTGACCTGTTCAAGCTGCGTGCATCCACCTGCACGCACTGCCCACCGCGACGATGACCTGAAAACCAAGCTGTTTCATGTCATTTCAAGCGGAGTACTCTCATGCAAGGTTTCAAGCGCAAGGCCACCTATGTGGTGTTATACGAATTAATTTCTCTGGTTTTGATCAGTACGGCGTTTTATTTCTACTCGGATAAAGACGCTGCCCACTCGGGCATGTTGGGCGTGATTACCGTGGTGGTCGCGATCGTCTGGAATCTGGCGTATAACAGCCTGTTTGAAGTGTGGGAAGCACGGCAGGTTGTGCGCGGACGCAGTCTGGCCCGCAGGATCAGCCATGCGGTGGGTTTCGAGCTGGGGCTGGTCGCTATAACGCTGCCCCTGTTTGCCTGGTGGCTTGAGTTGAGCCTGCTGGATGCCTTCCTGCTGGACGCCGGCTTGACGCTGTTCTTCATGTTCTTCACCTTTGTGTATAGCTGGTGTTTTGACCGGGTTTTCGGTTTGCCGCTGGCGGCACAATAAACAATCGATCAGGACAGGTAGCCCTTCATGGCACAAACCCGGATGAGCAAGGCCGATCGACGCGAGCAATTGCTTGGCCTGGCCGCTGAGATTGTGCGCGAGGAGGGCGCAGAAAACCTGACACTGCTGACGCTGGCAGAGCGCGCCGGCGTCAGCAAACCGGTTGCCTATAACCATTTCGGCGATCGCAAGGGCTTGCTGGTCCAGCTGTACCGTGGATTTGACGAACGTCTGGTGCAGGAGATCCGGGTACAGGACCTGGCCTGCAGCCTGTCGCTGGAGGAGCGGGCACACCAGTTGGCAATGGCCTATTTCGATTGCACTATACGCAATGGCAAGGTATACGATGCCGTTGTTGCGGCCCTGTGCAGTTATCCTGAATACCGTGATCTGCGTACACGTATCTGTCGGTATTTCGTGGATTTCTATCGTGAGCTGTTTGGTCCGGTTGTTGAACTGGATCGGCCCCAACACCTGGGGGACCTGGTCGCGATCTATGGCGCCAGCGATGAGTTGGCGCGGGCACTGACTGCCGGGCTGTTGTCGAAAGCACAGGCGCTGGAAACACTCAGTGCTCTGATTATCAGGACGCTGGGGCCTGGCATTCGACCCTCGGTAGATGGCAGGTTGGAATGATAGGCAAAGAGACGGATGTCGAAGTACTTGATCACCTGCGGGATACGTTCAGGCTGCTGGGCGAATCGTACCTGTGGCGTCTATGCCTGCTTGTAACCCTGCCGGTAGTCGCCCTGTTCCATATTATCGGCCTGGGACTCGGCATGCTGGGGCAGATGTTGTGGGGCTATAACCCGCGGCTGCGCTACTGAATCATCGATTGGCTTTAACCGGTTGCAAGCAGAAACCGGTATAGCATGAATGCCACCAGGCTCAGCGCAACCGTCAGCAGGGCTTTCCCGGTCAGCTTCATGCAAACCGCCGCGATCACAGCGCCCAGCAGGTAGGGATTCATCGGGTCCAACGCCAGCGTCTGGTTCTGCACAAAGATCATGGGAGCGATAACGCCAGCCAATACCGCCGGAATCGAGAAACTCAGAAAGTGCAACAGGCGCGGTCCTGGCTGGATGGGAAGTCGAGGCTCCAGAAACAGGTAACGGCTTAAAAAGACAGTCAGGGTCATCCCCAGAATCAGCAGCTCCATCATGCGCTTTTGTCTCCTTTGTATCGACTGCACAGGTAACCGCAGCTCATTCCCACCAGCAGGGACACCAACAGCCCACCGGGCAACTGGATAAGCTGGGTCAGTACGGCGGTAAAGGCGGACGCAAACACACAGACCCAGGCCGGGCGGTTGTTCACTAGTGGGACCAGCAGTGCGATGAATATGGCGACGACGGCGAAATCCAGTCCCAGTGTCGCCAGGTTCGGCAGGTATTGGCCCGCCAGAATGCCGGCCAGGGTGGCCAGATTCCAGCCCAGATAGAAGCTGAACCCGGCTCCGAACAGGAACCACCGGCAGAAGTACCGACTTTGGGTACGGTGAAAGATGAACAGTTCGTCGGTCAACAGAAAGCCCAGCGCGGCTCGCCAGCGAATCGGCAAACCTTGTACATCCTGACGCATCGCCAGGCCGTAGAGAAAGTGGCGGGAGGTGATCAGCAGGGTCGTCAGCAATATGGAGATCATCCTGGCGCCGGATTCGAGCATTCCGATTGCGACCAGCTGAGAGGCGCCAGCAAAGACACTCAGGGACAGCAACTGGGTGTGCAGCGCACTCAAGCCTGACTCCACCCCATAGGCGCCAACGAGAACGCCCCAGGGGATTACCGCGACTGTAAGCGGGAGAATGAGACGTGTGCCGGTCAGTACCTGCTGGATGGGCGAAACAGTGTCGGTCATCGGGTCTACTCTTGTTGAATGGAAACCCAAGAGTAGGCGCTTAATCAGCGCTGGACTTGTATGTTATTGGCATGGCTTAGTCGTGTTGATGAAAGCGAGCGAACTGACCGGGCGTAACCCCCAGCGTTTTTTTGAAATGGCGACTGAGATGGCTTTGGTCGTGAAAACCCGCCTGGACAGCGGCCCCTGCAAGGGGTTCGCCTGCGCGGATGAGTCGCTTGGCCAGTCGGATGCGAGCCTGAACCTGATAGGCATGCGGTGGCAGTCCGAAACAGTTCTGGAACTGACGGATCAGGTGGTACACGCTGACCCCACTCAAGCGTGCGAGGTCTTCCAGTGAGACGTCGGCCTCCGGCTGATCATCGAGAAACTGGCGTACCAGGGCCATGCGGGAACGCGCGGCCGATGGTTCCGGCAGCTCGGGGCGCATGCTGGCATGACGCTGGATCAGCTTGAGCAGCGCATTATATACCAGCGTTTCACGCAGCAGCCGGTTATCGGAGGTTTGTAGATGGTTGAATGTAAGCCGGAACAGGCCGGCCAGCTCCGGGTCTTCAACTACTGGGGCAGGGAAGTGGATAGAGCCTTTCAACGGTAGCCCGGCTTCACGCTGCACCTGTGCCAGCTGATCGGGCAATGGATAAATGGCCTGATAGGCCCAGCCATTCTCTGCGGCGGAATGGCCGTCATGCACCTCATCATGATTGACCAGAATAATGCTGTTCTGGGGAGCGAGATGGCGTGCGCCATTGCGCAAGAAGCGTTGCGCGCCGGTCATAATGACGCCAAAGCAGTAGCCTTCGTGAGTATGGCGAGAAAAGGTTTGCCGATGGTAATGGGCCCTGAGGTATTCCAAACCGCCCAGTTCGTTGACGGTTTTATACTCGGCCTGTTCGCGTGGTTTGCTCATCGGGCCAGTGTACCCCGATCAGACTGGCAGAATTGTACAAAATTGCTGCTCAAGGCCAGTCTTGAACTTGGCAAATGCAATGTTGTTCTAGTTGTGACTTAGGCAAGGACAATGCCAAAGAAAGGGTGTGGCAGAAAAATATGGGCCTGTTTTGAAAGGGCCGCTCCCGAAGAGGCAAACGGGAACGGCTTTAAAACGTCAGGCCGAGTGGGTCGGCTTGAAGCCCAGCAGTTTGGCCACCAGGATAGCGGGGCACCAGCCGGTAAAGGCGGACTGAATCAGGCTCAAGCCGATAACCAGAGTGACGACCAGCAGGGTTTGAGGCAGCATCGCCAGCACCACCGGCAGGCTGGTGGCCAGAATCAATACACCGGCGATGATATGTACGCCCTGGTTGATACTCATGCCCTGGCTGTCACAGACTTCATCCTTGAGTCCGAGCATGCGGAAAATGGTTATTGCCGGGCACCAGCGGGTAAACGCCGATTGCAGCAGGTTGAAACCGACAAAAGCGGTCAGCCAAAGCCACATCGGGCTGTGGTAGTAACTCAGAACCAGGCTAAGGGTTACAACAGATCCTGCCATCAGGCGCAGGGCGGCATTCAGCGTCATGGTAGCGCTCCTTTCATTAGTGTTTGCTGAATTATATATATTAGTATCAGTTCATGTATAGGGTTTTGCGTCTTGGTGGGGCCTATGTGGCCAAGGCGATCTCTGATTGATTGTAAAAACTATCGCCATGAACTAGGTTTTGTCCCCTTATCCGTGCCTCAGTGACACCCTTTAATGCCGAATCATCTGTCCATACGTTCCTACAGTCGCCAGCGCCGAGGTCATTCTCATCCCTTTCATCAGCTGGTGTTGCCGTTGCGTGGCGCCATCAATATTGAGCTTGGCCAGTATTCGGGCAAGGTAGCCCCTGGCGAGTGTGTCGTGATTCCTGAAGGGGAGCTGCATCACTTCACCGCCAATACGGAAGCCCGGTTTGTAGTGGCGGATATGGATCTCCTTCCGGCGCCACTGATCAACAGCCCGCTGGTGGCTTTCTCGATCAACCGTCCGCTGATGCAATACCTGAACTTCATTGAGGCTCAGCTGGAACATCAGATCAACCCAAACCTTGAACAGTCGATGTTCAACATGTTCACGCTGCTGTTGGCCGAACAGCAACCCTTGCCGCAGGTCGATCAACGCATTCAGCAGGTACTGCAATTCATCGCTGAAAATCTGTCCGAGAAGGTGCTCATCAGTGCGCTTGCCAGGGTTGCTTGCCTAAGTGAGACCCAGCTGAAAAAGCTGTTTCGTGAGCAGATGGGACAAACGGTTATGCAATATGTGACCCAGGTACGGATGGACAAGGCCCGTGCCCTGCTGCAGCACACGGATTATCCGGTTCAGCTGGTTGCCGACCAGGTCGGTTACACGGACCTTTCGGCTTTCAGTCGCCGCTTCTCGGCCTGCTTTGGGCTGACACCGACTCAATTTATGCGTTGATCTGCGCCGGGTTGGCACAGTAAAGCGTCCTTTCAGCACAAATTTAAGCATTCTGCCGAGTAGAATGTCCCGCTTAATTCATTCGGCAGGAGTCCATTCGTCATGGCTGCAACACGAGGGGGAGCAACCGGCACTCTGGCGATTGTTTTTGCCTGTTTTCTCTGGGGGACAACGGGGACTGCCGCCAGTTTCGCACCCGAGGTGAACGCTCTGGCCATCGGGGCCTTTGCGATGGGTATGGGTGGTGTCTTTCTGGTTTTGAGTGCACTCAAGCCCCTGCTTGGCGACAGGCAGCAACTGGTCGCCAACCCGCGTTGGCTAATCCTGGGCGGGTTGGCGGTTGCGGTATACCCCCTGGCGTTCTACAGCTCAATGCGTTTGTCGGGCGTGGCCATCGGCACGGTGGTTTCCATCGCCAGTGCTCCATTGTTCACAATGATGCTGGAGTGTCTGTTCGGCAGAAAACCTGTTTCCCTGCAGTGGCTGCTCAGCTTTCTGGCTGGAGCCCTGGGCATACTGCTGCTGGCAATGGGAAAAGACCACGCGGCCGTCTCGGCCGAAGGTTCGGCCGCTAAGGACGCATTGGCCAACTACACAGGTATTGCCCTGGGGTTACTGGCCGGCATCAGCTATGCAACCTACTCCTGGGCCGCAAAGCAGATGATCGAGCGGGGGATACATTCAAAGTCCGCGATGGCGGGGATGTTCGGCCTTGCCGCCTTGCTGTTGCTGCCCTCACTGGTGCTCACCGGTGACAAGCTGTTTGCGACCGCCCTTAATGCAGGGGTAGCGCTGTATATGGCGCTGGTGCCCATGTTTCTGGGCTATCTCTGTTTCGGTTACGGCCTGAGATACCTGGAAGCCAGCAAGGCGACACTGATCACGCTGCTGGAACCCGTGGTGGCGATGTTGTTGGCCGTGCTGGTGCTGGGCGAAAGGTTTTTGGCGATCGGCTGGCTGGGTATAGGCCTGATACTCCTGTGCCTGGTACTACAGAGTATTCGGTTCCAGGTTCGTCAGGCAGGTAAAGCGGATACGGTTGACCTGTCTGGCCGGTGTTGATCATACCTGCTGTTGTCGACGCCAGTGCGCCGGCGACTGCCCGGTCCAGCGCTTGAATGCCCGACAGAAGGCAGCCGCTTCGGCAAAACCACTCTGTTCCGCCACTTCCTGCACACTGAGATGCTCACTGGTAAGTAGCTTGAGGGCGAAGTCCTGGCGTAAGGACTCCTTGATTTGTCGAATCGAGGTGCCTTCCTCGTGTAACCGACGGCGAAGAGTGCGGGGCGCGATCGCCAGCAGCTGGCTGACCTGTTCCAGTTCCGGCATCTGGTCGAGATCGTAGCGCTGAAGCAGAACTCGGATTCGGGTCTGCAGGCTGTTGTCTCGTACCGGACGATGCAGAATTACGGCCGGGCAGTCCTTCAGAAAGCCCTGTAGCTCCGAAGCGTTGCGGATGATCGGCAACTGCAGATAGCGTGGGTGCAGAGAAAAGCCGCTGTCCGGTTGGTTATAGAGCAGTTCACCCAGGAACATGGCGCGATATTCCCGGGCGTGCCTGGGGGCGGGATATGCAAAGCAGCTACTGGTTATGGGAATCTGATGCCCCACCAGCCAGCTGGCGAAACGCTGCCACATCAGCATGACGAATTCCTGCAGCAGATGGTCCGGATCCTTGCCCGCGTGGTTCAGCTGCAAGCGGAAAAACACCAGCGGCGACGGGTCTGCACCTTCAACATCCAGGCCAATTGCCAGATCATCGGACATCGCCGTGTAGAAGCGTGCGCTTTGCTGCATCATCCCGCCCAACGTCCTGGCCCCTTGAGCCAACTCTGCCATCAGGGAAAATACCCCGCGCTTGCAGACGCTGGGTGAAAGTCCCATGAATTCGTCATGTGTAAAGCGCCATACCGCCTTGATCAGCTCACTGAGTTGGCGTTCGGTGATCAGCTGTTCCGGCTGGTCAAGCCAGTTCTCAGGAATCCCGGCGGCAGCCATCAGCAATTTGGCATCAGCTCCCATGCGCAGGGCTCCCGTGATGCTGGCGCGGATGTAATGGTTGGCGATATGCGCCTTCCGGGACGGCTGTGGCAGCTCCTTTGATTCCATCAGTTCTCTCCGTTCGTGCACGCGCCATCATCGGATGGCTAACTTGCTCCAGTGTGCAACCGCTGGCCTCCAGGATCAATTAAAACGACCCCTGGTGTCATTCATTGTTGTGATTCAAAGCTCTTTAATGGTTCAAAAGTTCCACCGAACGGTGGTGCCAACACCAGAATAAGAAGAAGGGCTCAGTATGAACATACAGGCACAGTCCACTGCCGATTCGGCGGTTGGCGACGAAGACCGGGCGCTGTTTGAAGAGATGGTGCGACGCATTCTGCAACAGGAAGTCGCACCGGAGTATGAACACTGGGAAGAAGCGCACCAGGTGCCAAGAGAGCTCTGGAACCGTCTGGGTGAGGCCGGATTACTGGGTGTGGATCTGCCCGAGGCGCTGGGCGGTTCCGGTGCCGGTGTCGATATTTGCCTGATGATCTGTGAAGAGATCTCGCGTCAGGGGTTTGGTGGCCTGGCCAGTGGATTCAACATCCACGCCAACATCGTCATGCCCTATGTGCTGCATCTGGGCAATGAGGCACAGAAGCAGTACTGGCTGCCCCGCATGGCCAGCGGCGAAGTGGTCGGCGCCATCGCCATGACCGAGCCCGGTGCCGGCAGTGACCTGGCCGCCATGCGCACCACGGCTGAAAAGGTCGAGGGCGGGTGGAAACTGAACGGCACCAAGGTGTTCATAACCAATGGTCAGTTGGCCGATATGGTCATTATCTGCGCCAAGAGCGATCCTAGTGCCGGAGCCCGAGGCGTCTCTCTGTTCCTGGCCGATACCCGTCTGCCGGGCTTTTCGCGCGGCAACTCCATTCGCAAGATCGGCCAGCATGCCAGCGATACCGCTGAGCTGTTCTTCGATGACCTGATCCTGCCGGAGGATGCCCTGCTGGGTGAAGAGGGCAAGGGCTTTGTCTACCTGATGCAGGAACTCCCCCGTGAGCGTCTTGGTGTTGGTGCCCAGGCGCTGGGCGCGATAGAAGGTGCTCTTCAGCTGACGCTGGAATATGTCCAGGAGCGCCGAGCCTTTGGTCAGCGCATCGCCGATTTTCAGAACACACGCTTTACCCTGGCGCAGATTCGCGCCGAGCTGGAGATGGGGCGTGCCTATTTCAACCAGTGCCTGCAGCGCTATGAGCGTGGCGAAATGAATACCACCGATGCGGCCGCGCTCAAGCTGATGCTGAGCGAGATGCAATGCCGTGCGGTTGATCAATGCCTGCAGCTGTTCGGTGGCTACGGCTACACGCTGGAATATCCGATCTCCCGTTTCTATGTGGATGCGCGCATCCAGACCATCTATGCCGGCACCTCCGAGATCATGAAAGAAGTGATCGCCCGCGACATGCTGGGCCGTGCGGGCTAAGCCTGCCCCTGAACCGATAAGAACAAGAGGAATAACCCGATGACCGAGACAATCAACCTTCAGGATGTCGTAATCCTTGCCGGCGCACGTACCGCGATCGGTGATTTCGGTGGCAGCCTGTCCGCCTATACACCGGCTGAGCTGGGCACCTTCGCCGCTCGTGCCGCCATTGAACGTGCTGGCGTGGATGCGGCCGAGATCGACCATTCGGTTTTTGGTCACATCATCACGACCAGCCCCCAGGATGCCTATCTGTCACGCCATATCGCGCTGAACTGTGGTCTGCCGGACAGTTCTGCAGCGCTGAACGTCAATCGCTTGTGCGGTTCGTCGGTACAATCGCTGATCTCGGCAGCCCAGCTGATCCAGGCTGGAGCCAGTCGCATGGCCCTGGCCGGCGGCGCGGAAAGCATGAGCCGCGGCGCCTATCTGCTGCCGAATATGCGTTTCGGTCAGCGCATGGGCGATGCCAAGGCGCTGGATATGACGGTCGGTATTCTCAGCGACCCGTTCGGCAGTGGTCATATGGGCATTACGGCCGAAAATATTGCCGAACAGTACGGTTTCACTCGTGAACAACTGGACCAGTACGCCTGTGACAGTCACCGCCGCTCATCAACGGCGATCAAGGCGGGTCATCTGGCGACCCAGATCGTGCCGGTGCCCGTGCGCAAGGGACGTGAAACCCTGCCGTTCATTGAAGATGAGCATGTGCGTGCAGACATCAATGTCGAAGGGCTGCAGAAACTGCGCCCGGCCTTCAAGCAGGACGGCATGGTGACCGCCGGCAATGCCTCCGGCATCAACGACGGCGGGGCAGCGCTGGTGATGACCTCCATGCAGGAAGCTCAGGCTCGTGGCTTGACGCCCAAGGCACGGATTGTCAGCTTCGCGTTCGCTGGCGTTGAACCGCACCTGATGGGGCTGGGACCGATTCCGGCGGTGAAGCGTGCGCTGCAGCAGGCGGGCCTGAGCATGGCGGATATCGACATCATCGAATCCAATGAAGCCTTTGCCGCTCAGGCGATGGCCGTGGCCCAGACACTGGAGTTTGATCCGGACAAGGTCAACGTCAACGGCGGGGCCATTGCCCACGGTCACCCGGTTGGGGCAACGGGTTCGATGATCACCCTAAAGGCCCTGTATGAACTCGAAAGGATTGGTAAGCAGCGCGCGCTGATCACCATGTGCATCGGCGGCGGTCAGGGCATTGCTCTGATCATTGAGCGCATTTAAGCCAGGGGGAATTGCTATGCGGACAAGCACACCGATCAAAACGGTCGCAGTCATTGGTGCCGGCGTGATGGGTGCCGGCATTGCGGCCCAGGCCGCCAACGGCGGTGCCCAGGTGATACTGCTCGATATTCCGCCCAAAGGTGTCGCAGCCGATGCGCCGAAAGCGGAGCGCGATGCCATTGCCGCTGGGGCGCTGTCCCGAATGATGAAGGCAGGCTCAACAGGGGCGTTGATGGATGCCTCAGTGGCTCAGCGTATGCAGGTGGGCAATACCGAGGATGATATTGAACTCTTGCGTGAAGCGGACTGGATCGTCGAAGTGGTCGTGGAGCGGCTGGATATCAAGCAGGCGCTTTATCGTCGTATTGAAGCGGTGCGCGCGCCCGATGCCATTGTCTCGTCCAATACGTCGACCATCCCGCTGGCAACCCTGATGGAAGGGATGCCGTTGAGCCTGCGCGAAAACTTTGTCGTGACCCATTTCTTCAACCCGCCACGTTACATGCGCCTATTGGAACTGGTGACCGCTGATGAAACGCGTCCAGAGGTGGCAGAGCGCATCGACGCCTTTATCGATCAGGGCATGGGCAAGACAGTGATCCAGTGCAACGACCGTCCCGGTTTCATCGCCAACCGTCTGGGGGTCTACTGGATGCAGGTCGCCCTGCAGGAAGCGATTGCGCTGGGGTTGAGCGTCGAGGATGCCGATGCCGTCATGCAGGTGTGTGGATTTCCGAAAACCGGGGTTTTCGGTCTCTGGGATCTGGTCGGTATCGACCTGATGCCGGAAGTGACCGCCAGCCTGAGCCGGCTGCTGCCGTCCGATGATCCGTTCCAGGCTTATGCAGGGCCGATTCCGGTGATTGAAGAGATGGTCAAGAACGGCTGGTTTGGTCGCAAGGGGCGGGTACTGCAAGGGTTTTACCGCCAGTCAGTTGATGACAATGGTCGCAAGCTGCGTGAAGTCCTCGACCTGGAAACCTTGACCCATCGAGCGCCCAAATCATCCGAACTGGCTTCGGCTCAATTGAAGCCGGGACAGGTCCGTGAGCTGATCGCAACCGAGGAGGCAGGCGGCCTTTATGCCTGGCGAGTGCTCTCCCGTGTGCTGGATTATGCCAGCCGAATGGTGCCGGAGGTGGCAGCGGAAATCGATTCGGTGGATGCCGCCATGCGGCTGGGATACAACTGGCGCTTTGGTCCGTTCGAACTGCTTGACCTGATCGGCACGGCGGAATTCACCGTGCGCATGATGGCTGATGGTTTGGGCTGTAGCGCCTTCCTGCAGCGTGCGGATGGGCAGGCCTGTTACCGGGGCGGCCAGCAACTGGATGAACAGGGCTCTTATCAGCCCAGAGAATCGGCAGCCGGCATCATCGACTGGAGCCGTATTCTGCGAAAAACACCGATCCATCCGTTCGAGCGTTGTGTCCTACGTGAGCTGGATGCTGAAACCTGGTGCCTTGACTTCAACAGTCGCGTCAATGCGTTAAGCAACCAGTTACTGGATGAAATTGAAGCGGCACTGTCCGAAGCCATCACGGCGGACAAGGCGCTTATCCTGTACAGCGATACCGGTATTTTTGCGGCCGGCGCCGATCTGAAGGAGTTCATGTCCATGTCGGCACAAGAAGGCGCCATTGATGCCTATATGCGTCGCGGACAACACCTGTTCAGTGCCATCCGCCAGGCGCCGGTGCCCGTAGTGGCGGCCGTTGCCGGCAAGGCGCTGGGCGGTGGGCTGGAATTGATGTTCCACTGCCACCGCATTCAGGCCTATGCCGAAAGCAATCTGGGTCTGGTCGAGACCCGTGTTGGCATCGTGCCGGGCTGGGGCGGCTGCCGGGAATTATTGGCGCGCAGCGCTGAGCGTTTCGGTGTCGATCAGGCCATCGGCAAGGCCTTCGATTTGATAGCAGGGGCCAAGATCAGCGGCTCTGCACTGGAGGCTCGTGAACTGGGCCTGTTGCGCGAATCGGATGGCATCAGCATGAACCGAGATCGCTTGCTGTCGGATGCGGTGGCTCAGGCTCGCAGCCTGCGCAAGTCGGCACCGCCTGCAGGGTTCGAGGCGCTTACCGCCCTGAGTGCATGCCAACCGCAGCCTGAAGCGACCAAGGGCAGTTACCAGACCGTGCTGGAGCAGCGCCTGCTGCAACTGCTGAACGAAGCAACGCAGCCGGGCTGGTATGGTGATTTCGGTGACCTTGAGCGGGGGTGCAACCTTGACCTCTTGCAGCATTCGGCGTCACTGCAGCGGATGCAGGCGCTGCTGGACACCGGTAAACCCCTGCTCAACTGAGCAGGCATAACTGAATACCCGGATACGCAAAACAATAATAACTGAGGTGCGATATGAATCTGACAACTGAAACTCAGGCCCTGATCCAGCAGGCGACCCGTAACACCATTGGCGATGCATTGCGCCGTACAGCGAAGCAACGCCCCAGCCAGACCGCGCTGGCATACAGGGAGCGAAGCTGGGATTACCGGGTGCTTGACCAGGCGGTCAACCGGGTGGCCAATCACCTGTTGGCGCAGGGGCTGCAGAAAGGAGACAGGGTCGCCGCCTATGGCAAAAACTCCGATGCCTATCTGATTCTATGGTTGGCCTGCACCCGGGCGGGACTGATTCATGTCCCGGTGAACTTTTCCCTGACCGAGCGGGAGCTGGTCTATGTGCTGACCCAGTCCGGTGCTCGTGCGCTGTTTGCTGATGACAGCCTGAAGAGCTTTGTTGACCAAATCGGCGATCAGCTTGATCTGACCATACAAGGGAGCCTGCACAGCGCACATCCGGCGGCAGAGGGTTTCGACATTCTTCGGGTGGCGAAAGGAAACGGAAGCGATCAGGCGCCCGACGTCGAGCTGGCTGATACCGATGTGGTGCAGATTCTCTATACCTCGGGCACCACTTCAGATCCCAAGGGGGCCATGCACACTCACCGTTCACTGATGGCGGAATATGCCAGCTGCCTGCTGCACCTGGATATAAAACCGTCGGACCGTTGCCTGGCCGCTCTGCCGTTGTACCATTCGGCACAGATGCATGTCTTCACCATGCCGTCTCTGCTGGCAGGGGCTTTCAGCTGCCTGCTGGATATGCCGACTCCCGATGCCATTTTGCAACTGTTGAAACAGAAGCAGCTGAACAGCTTCTTCGCGCCACCGACCGTCTGGATCTCACTGCTGCACCATGAGCAGTTCATTGAATCCGAACTGCAACATCTGCAGAAGCTGTATTACGGTGCCTCCATCATGCCTGAGCCGATCGTCAAGGAACTGGGCGAGCGCCTGCCGGTGTCCGGTCTCTACAACTGCTATGGCCAGAGTGAAATCGCTCCGCTGGCGACGGTATTGGCACCGGAAGAGCACAAGGACCGACCAGCCTCTTGCGGACGCCCGATCATCAGCGTGGAAACGCGGATCATCGACCCGGCAACGGGTGAAGAGTGCGCCCCGGGTGAGCAGGGCGAGCTGGTGCACCGTTCACCGCAATTGATGATCGGCTACTGGGACAAGCCGGAGGAAACGGCAGAAGCCTTTGCCGGTGGCTGGTTCCATTCGGGTGACCTGGGTTACCGCGATGAACAGGGCTATATCTGGATCGTGGATCGCATCAAGGACATCGTCAATACCGGCGGAGTGCTGGTGGCCAGTCGCGATGTTGAAGAAGCGCTCTATACTCATCCTTGTGTGGACGAAGTAGCGGTGATCGGTGTGCCCGATGAAAAATGGATTGAGGCGATCGCGGCGGTAGTGGTTCTGAAACAGGATGCCGACCCGGATGCGGACGCGCTGATTCGCCACGCAAGGGACAACCTGGCCCCCTTCAAGGTACCCAAGCAGGTGCACTTCGTGCAGCAATTGCCGAAAAACTCATCGGGCAAGCTGCTTAAACGTGCGCTGCGACAGCAGTTTGGTACGTCCGTTTGATGGCTGGCCCGGTCAGGGGAGTCGTAACAGACTCCCCAAGCAGGCAAACAGGAACGTCGGAGGACGCAATGGATATAGTCAACGGCCTGAAGATCGAGGATGTGGGACAAGTACGGGTGCTGAGTCTGGACAATCCGGCCCGTAAAAATTCGTTAACCAGTACGCTGTACAAGGCGCTGACCATGGAGCTGGAGGCTGCCGCCTGGGATGAATCGGTCCGCGTGTTGCTGCTGACAGGGTCGGACCAAGTGTTTTGCAGCGGCAATGACCTGGATGACTTTCTCGACAATCCAATCCGGGATGTCGGTCACCCGGTGTATCGTTTCATGCAGCAACTGAGCCGGTTCGAAAAACCGGTGGTGGCGGCTGTTGAAGGACATGCGATCGGTATCGGCTGTACTCTGCTGCTGCATTGTGACCTGGTTTACGCCGGGCAAAGCGCTTTCTTCCAGATGCCGTTCGTGCAGCTTGGCATCTGCCCTGAGTTCGGCTCGACTTTTATCCTGCCCGCACTACTGGGCAGGCAACGTGCGGCGGAACTGCTGCTGTTGGGTGACCGCTTCGATGCTGCGACAGCCGAAGCACTGGGGTTGATCAACCGACGGTTGGCGGACGGTCAGGTCCTGAATACGGCGCTGGACGTGGCTCAACGGTTGGCCGCGGCGCCGCCGCAGGCGATGCAGGCCACCAAGCAGTTGCTGGGACGTGCCGAACGAACCGGTGTCGATATCGCCATGAGTGAAGAGCTGGATGTGCTGGTCGACAGCCTTCAGGGTCAGGAATTCGCTCAAGCTGTGGAAGCGTTCAAAACAAAACGGGCAACCAGACACCGGATCGATTCTTTGCCGCGCAAGCAGGCAGGCTGACAACCGGTCGTTACTCCAGGTAAGGGCGATGTCTCTATCCTGCCAAAGGGTGCTAAAGTGCAGTCAAGGTTCTGAAAACAGGCAGGCATCCCTTGGTCGACAGGATAGGGGGCTCAGTGGCAAGCCGCTCGGGAAGGGGCTACAGAATTCATATCGGCGGGCGTGTGCAGGGGGTGGGGTTTCGCCCCCATGTCTGGCGCACGGCGGTCTCACTCGGCTTGCAGGGGACGGTGCGCAATACGACGGCGGGCGTAGTGCTTCAGCTTGTCTGTTCGCCCTCACTATTGCGGCAGTTCGAACAGGCGTTGAACCTGCATTTGCCGCCACTGGCCAGTATCGACCACTGGCGGATTGAGCCACTCCAGCCCGCTGAACTGACTGATATGAAGCCTGGGTTTCATATCCTGTCGTCGCAGTCCAGTGACCAGCTGCCGACCCTTCTGGCGGATACCGCCACCTGCGGTGATTGCCTGGTTGAACTGTTCGACCCTCAAAACCGTCGTTTCCACTATCCGTTCATCAACTGCACCCACTGCGGTCCTCGCTTCAGCATCATTGAAGGGATGCCGTTCGATCGGGAACGCACCAGTATGTCGGCCTTTGAACTATGTAAAGCCTGCTCAGAGGAGTATGCCGACCCGGCGGACCGTCGCTTTCATGCCCAGGCCAACGCATGTCCTGAATGCGGCCCCGAGTTATGGCTGGAAACCCCCGGGGGTGAACGGATAGCAACAGCGGACCCTTTTGCGAGCCTGGCGGTTAAACTGCAGCAGGGACAGATACTCGCGCTGAAAGGGCTGGGGGGCTTCCACCTGGCCTGTGACGCCCGTAATCGTGAAGCGGTGCAACAGCTGCGACAGCGCAAACACCGCCCAGCCAAGGCTCTGGCCGTCATGTTCCGGAACCTGGCGCAACTTAAGCAGTACGTATCCCCCCGCCCGAAAGAGCAGGAGCTGCTGACATCGCCGCAGGCGCCGATAGTCCTGCTGCGGCCAGTTGAGCAGGGCAAGCATCTGGCGGATGCCGTTGCACCTGACTCGAACTGGCTGGGGTGCATGCTGCCTTACACGCCACTGCATCACCTGTTGCTGGCAGCCTGCGACGGCCCTCTGGTGATGACCAGCGGCAATCGTTCCGGCATGCCCCAGGTGATCGATAACGACGCCGCACGGGATCAATTGGCAGACATCGCGGACCTGTTTGCGATGCATGATCGCGCCATTGTCAGCCGTGTCGATGATACGGTCATGCGTGTGCAGGTCCTTTCCGGCGCACCGGAGGTGTTGCGGCCGGGACGCGGTATTGCCCCCGTCAGCTTGCCCTTGCCCGCGGGTTTTGCATCCACGACAGAGTTGTTGGCCGTAGGCGGGGATCTGAAAAACACCTTCTGCCTGGTCAAGCAAGGGCATGCCATTCTCAGCCAGTATCAGGGCGACTTTCAGCAGTTGGCGGTGCATGAGGCGGCTGTCGCATCACGCAACCATTACCAGCACTTGTATCAGCTTCAACCGGCAATACTGGCCTGTGACCGGCATCCCGGCTATTGCTCAAGCTGGCAGGCGCAGAGCAGACAAGATGTTCAGGTGATCCAGGTGCAACACCATCATGCCCATATGGCGGCCTGCCTGGGCGAACAGGGCTATCCGCTGGATGGAAAACCGGTATTGGCCATCTGCCTGGATGGAACAGGTTATGGCGAACTGGGTGAGCTCTGGGGGGGCGAGCTGCTGTATGGCGGTTATGCCCAAGCCGAACGGCTGGCCGGTCTGTTGCCCTGCGCTTTGCCGGGCGGGGAGAGCGCCATCCGGGAACCCTGGCGCCTGCTGGTGGCGCAGCTGCTGCAGGCCGGCATAGATCCGATGAGCGCCACGGACATCTGGCCGTTGTTGGCCACCAAACCCCTGTCGACGCTGCAACAGATGATCGAGCGGGGGTTCAATGCACCGCTATCCAGCTCGGCGGGCCGCATGTTCGATGCCATGGCCGCCGCGCTGGGCTGCTATGCTGAAAATATCAGCTATGAGGGGCAGGCCGCGATTGCGCTGGAATCCCTGGCGCACAGAGGCAGCCCACCGTCGCCGGTTGAGCCTTACAGTTTTCCGATAACGGGGGATGGCAGTCAACGGCAGCTGGACACGCGCAGATTATGGCCTCAGGTGCTGTCCGACTTGAGAGCGGGGCGCCCGGTCATGGAAATGGCGTTGAGTTTTCACCTGGGACTGGCACAGGGACTTTACGGTCTGGCCATGCAGTTGCGACTGGATTACCCCTTTGACACCCTGGTGTTGAGCGGCGGGGTGATGCAGAACGCTTTGTTGGCCGACCAGTTGCAAGAGTGCTTTGAGACTGTGGGGATCAGCGTGATGAGACATCAAAAGGTGCCGTGCAATGACGCCGGGCTGAGCCTGGGACAGGCGCTGGTGGCATTGGCACGGCAGCCGCAGGGGGGCGGAGACGATGCATGAACTCTCGCTGTGTCGGGCGCTGATTGAACTGTTGCAGCAGCAGGCCGAGCTCAATCGGTTCACACGGGTGAAACAGCTCTGGCTTGAGGCGGGGCCTTTGGCGGCTGTGGTGCCGGAAGCGATGGCATTCGCATTCGAGGCCGCCAGCCACGGCACCCTGGCGGAGGGCGCTCAGCTGCATATCGTTGAACGGCCCGGCAAGGCTTGCTGCCGCGCCTGCGGCACCGAAAGCCCGATCACGGCCTGGGATCAGGCCTGCCCTGTGTGTGGCCAGTATCAACTGCAGGTATTATCGGGTGAAGAGTTACGTATCAGTGAACTGGAGGTGGAGTGATGTGCGGTATCTGCGGTTGTGGTCAGCCTCATGAACATCAACATTCACATGGCCATTCTCATAAACATGACTATGAGGGTGGGCAGGACATGGCGCAACAGCGCCGATTGCAGGTTGAGCTGGATCTGTTCAGTCAGAATAACCGTTACGCCGAGGCGAACCGAGAGTACTTCGCACAACGTAATCTGCTGGTGTTGAACCTGGTTTCAAGCCCCGGCTCGGGTAAAACTGCTTTGTTGACCGAAACCTTGAAACACCAGGTCGGACAGGTGCCGCTGGCGGTCATCGAAGGCGATCAGCAGACCCACCATGATGCTGATCGTATCCGTGAGACCGGTGCCGACGCGGTACAGATCAACACCGGCAAGCTCTGCCATCTGGATGCGCATGGGGTTGGCCATGCGATGGAGCAATTGCCGGAATTGCACAACGGCATCCTCTATATCGAGAACGTGGGCAACCTAGTCTGCCCCGCTGGCTTTGACTTGGGGGAGGCGGCCAAGGTGGTGGTGCTTTCGGTCACCGAGGGCGATGACAAACCGCTCAAGTATCCCAATATGTTTCACGCGGCCAGGCTGATGATTCTCAACAAGATCGATCTGCTACCCCATGTGGACTTTGATGTGCAGGCCTGCATTGAGTATGCCCGTCGCATCAATCCCGAGATTGAGGTGGTGCAACTGTCTGCCCGCACAGGAGAGGGTATGGACACCTGGCTCAACTGGCTGGCCTCTCACCGCCGTGAGCAGATAGAGGAACGTGTTGCACAGCTGGAAAGTGAACTGCAAACCCTGAAAGCCCAGCTGTAAGCCTTCAGACAACAGTGCGGGTGGCTGCATAAGGAGCGACGAATGTGTCTGGGTGTGCCCGGCGAGATCATCGCCATTGAAGATGGGGCCAAACTGACGGCCACCGTTGACGTGTCGGGCGTGCGCCGGCAGGTCAACCTCGCCTGTGTACTGGCGGATGGTGCGTCGCCGCAATCACTGCTGGGGGAGTGGGTGCTGGTGCATGTGGGCTTTGCGATGAGCCTGATCGATGCTGAGGAGGCCCACAAGACATTGGCATTGCTGGCAGAGCTGGACAGTTTCGCAGAAGAAGACGACGTTGATGAGGCGGGGCATCATGAAGTACGTTGACGAGTTTCGTGACCCGGCCCGTGCCCGCCAGCTGCTGGATCGTATTCTGCAGCGAATGAGGTCACCGGTGCTGCAGAGGCGGCTGCCGATCCGCATCATGGAGGTCTGCGGCGGTCATACCCATTCCATCTTCCGTTACGGCCTGGAAGCCCTGCTGCCCGACGGGATAGAGCTGATCCACGGCCCGGGCTGCCCGGTCTGCGTGCTGCCACGAGAGCGAATCGACGACTGCCTGGCGATTGCGGCACAACCCGAGGTGATTGTTACCACCTTCGGCGATGCCATGCGTGTGCCGGGCTCACAGGAAAGCCTGCAGCAGGCGAAGGCGGCAGGTGCCGATATCCGCATGGTGTATTCGCCGCTGGATGCCCTGCAGATCGCAAAAGACAACCCCGACAGGCGGGTTGTGTTCTTCGGGCTCGGTTTTGAAACCACCATGCCAGGCACCGCGCTCACGGTGCAGCAGGCTGCCAGAGAAGGTGTGGCCAACTTCTTCCTGCTCTGCCACCACATCACCATCGTACCGACGCTCAAGGCGCTGCTGGATGACGAGTATGTGCGTGTGGATGCCTTTGTCGGCCCAGGTCATGTCAGTATGGTGATCGGTCTGGAGCCCTATGACTTCATTGCCCGTGAATATGGCAAGCCGTTCATCATCTCCGGCTTCGAACCCCTGGATATCCTGCAGTCGATTCTGATGCTGCTCAATCAGCTGCACGAGGCTGAGGCCAGGGTCGAAAACCAGTACACCCGCGTCGTCAGCAGCAGCGGTAATCACCAAGCTCAGCAGGCTGTCGCGGATGTGTTTGAACTGCGCGAACGTTTCGCCTGGCGGGGACTGGGCGAGATAAAACACTCTGGTGTACGCCTCAGGCTGGCTTATGCCGCCTTCGATGCCGAAGCGGTCTTCGATCTTCCCTCTCGGAAGATTGAAGACCCTGATGAATGTCGTTGTGGCGAGGTGCTCAAGGGCCAGTTGCAGCCTCATCAGTGTCCGCTGTTTGGCACTCATTGCACGCCGTCCCAACCGTTGGGCGCACTGATGGTCTCATCGGAAGGCGCTTGTGCGGCCTGTTATCAGTACCAAAGGAATGAAATTTCGTGCTCAACGATCAAACCCGCATAACACTGGCTCACGGCGCTGGCGGTTGGGCCATGCGCCGCCTGATTGAAGAGGTCTTTGTCGGCGCGTTCGGCAATGCCGAACTGGCACGCATGGACGACCAGGCCCGTCTGGATATGGCGCAGCTGGCAGGGCAAGGGGATCGCCTGGCTTTTACCACCGACAGCTATGTGATCGATCCGCTGGAATTTCCAGGCGGCAATATAGGCACGCTGGCGGTCAACGGCACGCTGAACGATCTGGCGGTGGGCGGGGCAAGGCCACTTTACCTCTCCTGTGCCTTCATTATCGAAGAGGGGCTCGAAGTCGGACAGCTGCGGGGCATCGTTCACGCCATGCGTGATGCTGCCCAGGAGGCCGGGGTGTGTATCGTCACCGGGGATACCAAGGTCGTACCGCGCGGGAAGGGGGACAAGCTGTTCATCAACACCAGCGGCATCGGCGTGATTCCCCGGGGCATCCAGCTTGATCCAGGCCTCTGTGTACCCGGGGACAGGATTATTGTCAGCGGTACCCTTGGTGATCACGGCGCGGCCATTCTTCAGGCGCGTGGCGATCTTGCGCTGGATACGGATCTTGTCAGTGACTGCCGGTCACTGCATGGCCTGATCGCAAACATGCTTGATGAGTGTGCCGATATCCGAGCCATGCGTGATGCCACTCGAGGCGGTGTTGCGGCGATTCTGCATGAGTTTGCCCATGCCTCGGGGCGTGCGATTCGTCTATTCGAGGATAAGTTGCCGGTGAAACCTCAGGTACGGGGTGTCTGTGAGATTCTGGGTCTGGATGCGCTCCATTTTGCCAACGAGGGCAAGTTGGTCGCGGTTGTCCCGGCTGCACAGGCCGAGCAATTGGTGACAAGGATGCGACGACATCCGGCTGGAGAGGATGCCTGTGTGATCGGCGAACTGCTGGCCGGACCCGCCGGCCGGGTTCAGGTACGCACCCTGATGGGTGGAGAACGTCTGCTGGAGCTGCCGGATGGCGAACTCTTGCCACGTATCTGTTGAGGCGCTTGCCGACAACAGCCAACCCGCCCTTTCAGACACTCTCTCAACGCCCCCCTGTTGGTCATGATACCGCTCCCGGTCAGCTCCTGTGCTATACCAAAGTGTACGCGGAAGCCCCTCCGCCCCTAGCAGCAGGCGAGGCAGGGAGTTGCTGTAAGCAAAAATCTGAACGGGAGTTGATCATGTCAACTTATAGCAATCCCGTGTACAAGGGTGGGCTGCTGTCACTGTTGATCGCCGCCTTGATGACAACCACCGCCCATGCCGATGAGGACAAGATCAAAAGTGCGATGAGCGCAGCGCCGGATTCGATCTCGATGGAGGCGCGCATCATGGACTGGCCAGCGGAAGAGGGCGGCGAAATGATGGAGCTGAGGGCCGGCAGCAATGGCTGGACCTGTCTGCCGGATATGCCCTCGACCCCGGGGAACGATCCCATGTGTCTGGATGCGCCCTGGATGGCCTGGGCCGACGGCTGGATGAACCATACCGAGCCTGAATACACCCAGATGGGGTTTGGCTACATGCTGCAGGGCGGCACCGCAGAGAGCAACCTGGACCCCTATGCCAAAGAAGCCACTGCGGATAATGAATGGATCAGTGAAGGTGTGCCACATCTGATGATTCTGGTGCCCGACGCGAGCATGCTGGAAGGCCTGCCAACCGAGCATGACAATGGTGGTCCCTGGGTGATGTGGCGGGATACGCCCTATGTACATATCATGGCGCCTATGCCGAAGCACGACGCCATGTAAAAATGGTACTCAGAGTCGGGTCAGTCCTTGGGACCGAACAGGAACCACAGCACCAGGCCCAGTACCGGCAATAGCAGAACCACAACCACCCAGATCACCTTGGTGCTTGTGCTGGCTCGGCTCTGAACCGTCTTGATGATCGCCATTACGTCCAGAACCAGAATGATCAGGCCAAAGAGGCCGCTGACTTCCACACTCAACATCGCTATCTCCCTGTGTTGTAGGATCTCTCGACTATAACACGACCGGTAAAAGGCGTGGTTACAGCAATGGCGCCGGTATCGCGGGCGCCTCGTCCAGCAGCGTCCTGATGCGCTTCAGCCCTTCGGCAAGCGCTTCACGGGTCGCCGGAGGCGTGACACAAATTCGTACCGCCTGCGGAGCCGGCTGGCTGCCGACACAGAAGGGCTCGGATGCGATCAGTGTGACGCCGCAACCGTCTGCAAGGTGAACAAAATCCACGGCTCGCTGCCCTTCCGGCAGCCTCAGCCAAGCGTGGAAACCGCAGGGGTGAGCCGACAGTTCATAGGGAGCCAGAATCTCCTGCACCAATTTCTGGCGGGCGCGAATCTCTTCCCACTGCCAATTCAATAAGGCATCGGCGCCACCCTCGGCCAGCCACTGACAGGTCACCGCTCCCATCAGCCCGGGCGATGACCAGCATTGGGCACGCAGGGCAACACGCAGATGGGCCATCAGGTTGGCCGGAGCGCGCAAGGCGCCAAACCTGAGCCCGCCCGCCAGCAGTTTCGACACGCTGAAAATGTACAGAGCACGCTCGGGAGCCAGTTGGTACAGCGGAGTTCCCCTGTACTCTGCGGTCACAAACTGCACCCCATCCTCCAGCAACAGTAAATCATGACGGCGCGCGACTTCGATAATTGCCTGGCGACGTGCTTCTCCCATGCGGTGACCGGTCGGGTTATTGTATTCCGGCATCAGATAGAGCAAACGTATGCGTTGCTGCTGGCACAAACGCTCCAGCAGATCGGGCCTGATACCTTCTGAATCGGTCCCGACCGGCAGATGCTTGAGCCCAAGCTGGCGTGCGGCAGCAATCATGCCAGGGTAGGTCAGAGCGGCCGAGGCCACCGCTTCACCAGGCTTGACCAGCGCCTGCAAAGCGAGAAAGTCTGCATGCTGGCCGCCCTCGGTGAGGATCAACTCTTCCGGGTCCATCCGCAGGCCTTGAGTTTCCAGCCATTGGCACAACTGCTCACGCTGAGTGGGGCAACCCTGCTCGGGCTGATAGGCCAGGGCTTCATCAACGGCGGCGGGCCGTGAGGATACACGCTGCAGGCTGGCAGCCAACTGCTGTTGACGCAGCGGCGTCGGTATCGGGATGCTCAACGAGAGGTCAATGCTGTCCTGACCGGCGCGAGTGAGATGGTGAAAATGAGGCGGTGCTTCCGTTTTGCCCTTCACCCGCGTACCGCTGCCGACCCGTGCTTCTACCAAACCACGGCGTTCCGCTTCACGATAGGCGCGGGTAATTGTACCTACCGTAACGCCCATGGCATCGGCCAGCAATCGCTGGGGCGGCAGGCGAGCGCCGGGTTGAAGCTTGCCACTGGCGATATCGCGGGCCAACTGGTCAACCAGAGCCTTGTACATTGGTCCGGGTGGCAGTTCTGTCTCCGGTAGCCAGTGACAACGTGCGCGCGCTTTTTGCTGCAGATCCATACCTACTCCCATCCCCCTATCCACTGCCTGTATTTGTCATCATTACAATTGATTGTAGCAGTCACAAAGTAACAATTGCTGTCTGATTCACACCGTATTAACGTTAATTGTATCGGTTAATCATGCCGAGTACTTTCAAATGAGCCCTTACAATTAATGGAGACACCCATGGAGACGGCTACTGGAGACCTGGTAGCTCTGATTGCCCCGGTCATCCTGTTTTCCTTTACGATGACCGCGACACCAGGCCCCAATAACATGATGTTGACCGCATCCGGCGCGAATTTCGGCTTTCGACGTACCTTGCCGCATATTATTGGCGTGATGCTTGGCTGCGTGGGGCTGATGACGGCGGTTGCACTGGGGCTGGGGAGCTTGTTCACGGCATGGCCCATACTACAGACGGGCCTGAAGGTGGTTGGCAGTGTCTACTTGCTCTGGCTGGCCTGGAAGATCGCCACCGCCGCTCCGCCAAATACAGAGTCAGCTGCAAAAGGACAGCCTCTGTCTGTGCTCCAGGCTGCGGCCTTTCAGTTTGCCAACCCCAAGGCATGGATCATGGCGATCTCGGGTGTGGCTTCGTTTACCCTGGCAGGTGACGGCTTTCTGTTGTCGGCAGCATTGTTGATCAGCCTGATGGCCGTGATCACCATTCCGGCCATCTCCATCTGGGCCGGATTTGGCGTGGCGGTGGGGCGGTTGCTGAAAACCGCGCGTCATTGGCGGCTGTTCAACCTGTCGATGGGCGGCCTGACGGCCGCCTGTGTGGCGCTGATTTTGGTCTGATATCAGCGCTTGAAGCCTGAAACCAGCTCGTGCATCTCCGCTGCCACCGACTGTAGTTTGCGGGTGGTGCCGGCGGATTCCTCGGCCTGGTTCAGGCTCAGGGTGGAAAGATCAGAGATATTGACGATCTGGCCGTTGATCTCTTCAGAAACCTGCGCCTGTTCCTCAATGGCGGCCGCCATCTGGATCGACATGTTGGCGATGGTGCTCATCATTTCGGAGATATCGTTGAGCAGTTCACCAGCGGCATTGACCTGGTCCAGCCCACTTTCGGCTTCCTTTCGGCCCTCATTGGCGATATCAACAGATGACCGGGTACGTGCAGTCAAGTCGCGAACGATATCGTGAATCTCCTTGGTAGAATTCTGGGTGCGCAGCGCCAACTGACGCACCTCATCAGCGACGACGGCAAAGCCACGACCGTGCTCGCCAGCACGCGCGGCCTCGATAGCCGCGTTCAGGGCCAGCAGGTTGGTCTGATCGGCAATCTGTTCGATCATTTCAGCCGCCTGAGCGATCTGTCCGGTTTGCTCGGCCAGCCCCAGGACCGACTCTGCGATTGCGTTGACGGTCTGGCCTAGATGGGCGATCGAGTTACTGGTGGTCGCAGCCAGCTCTCGTCCTTTGATAGCAGTGCCATTTGATGCTTCCGCCTTATTGGCTGTTTGCTGCACATGACTGGAGACTTCAGCGATGGTAGCAGTCATCTCGTGCATGGCTGCGGCTACCTGATCGGTTTCATGCTGTTGCTGGCGCATGGCGGCACAAGAGCTTTCCGAAACTTCGAGGCTACTACCGGCCTGTCGAGAAACCATCTGTGCGGCATCTTCAATTCGGGTCAATACCGTGTTCAGGTGCGCCTGCTCGCTGAGGATAGCAACTTTAAGTGCTGCCAGATCCCCCTTGTCGTCGGTATAGGTTGCCCCAGCCACCGGGTGCTTAAAAGCGGATGGCATCAATTCCAGGATATCTTTCTGCTGCCTTACACGGGTCATATAACCCCATGCCTGACTGGCAATTGTGGTCAAAGCCAACAGCACCATGGCACCCAATTCAAAGCCACTGCTGAATAGCCAAATTCCGACCAGCAGAGCCCCTCCCAGAGTTAGCCAGTCAACGGGAAGGGCTGAGCGTGAGGATGTCTTGCCCTTGTTGATCTCTGCATATACCCGCTCCGCACGCTCGACATCCTTGCGGGATGGGCAGACGCGAACAGACTCGTAGCCGACGGTTTTGCTATGTTCAGTAATAGGGGTCACATACGCATTGACCCAGTAAAAGTCACCGTTCTTGCAACGGTTCTTGACCAGCCCCATCCAGGGTTTGCCCGCTTTGAGATGTTCCCACATCACCTGGAAGGCCGCTGGCGGCATATCGGGGTGGCGCACCAGGTTATGGGGTTGACCGATGAGTTCTTCTTTTGAATAGCCACTGATCTCTATGAACACATCGTTACAATAGGTAATGGTGCCATTGAGATCGGTGGTCGAAATAAGCTTTTGCTCTTCGGGAAAGCGCTTTTCGGTATCGGTTACTGGCAGGTTCTTTTTCATTGCTCGGTTAACTCGGCGTCATCTGGGTGAGGCCCTTTAATGGCTTGGACCTGCGTGCTCCTTGCGAGCAGGGGGGGAGGCTCAAAATCAGTTCAACTGCGTTGGGCAGGCAAACCGGGTAAACGATGGGCCATGCCAGTAATAAGGGCCTAAAGCGAGAATTCTAGGGTTCTACAGAGTAATGTCAATGCAACAGATGTTTCATTTGGGAGACATATTGTTATGCTATGGATGTTATTTCGCATCAAATACAAATATGTCGAATAAGCTGATGCAAGTCAATTTTCGCGCTTGCGTTTCATGATGAATTCGAGCCAACATCCAGGCAACTGATCCAGTCTTTTCGGCTGTTCAGCCACCATTAGCATCAGGCTGATCATGCCACGAGCACTGGAATCACCGCCGGCGCGGGCATTTTCCTGCAGCATCCTTACCGGGTCTTGGTAACGGTGGACCAAGTGCATGACGCCGGGCAGCCCATAGCGAATGTCACAGGCGATCCCAAATTGCCGCAGCGCTACTCGGGTATCTTCTGCTGCCGACTCAATACCCTGCTGTGCCTTGGTCCGCAGAAATGGCGGCAACACATCAAGGTGAGCGGCGATGGCTTCGGTCACAGGAGTGCCGCTCAGGCAATCCAGCAGCACTTGGGCGAAATACCGGCAGCTGTCCACCGCGAAAGCAGAGTCGTGGGTCATTCGGGTCAGGGCTTCGACCTGCTCCAGGTATGACTCGGGTGAGTCTGCGTACAGCAGAGGACAGGCAATCCGCGAAGTGGCCGATAACTCGGTGGACGTAGACCCCGGTGGGGTTACGCCATGACGAAGATTATCGAGAGTAGCCGCTGTGGCTTTGTCGATATGGCCGTGGTAGTGCTCCATGAACTGGGCCCAGACCTCAACGTAGCGGTCGAGGTCGGGTTCATCCTGTTGCTGCAGATATTGATACAGGAGCCAAAGCTGGTCGCCGTAATGGGTCAAGTCACCGGCGGTTTTGGTACTGTGCCAGTGACTCAGGGGAGGGTGCAGCTGCTCGGGGTCGAGACGTTTACGATCAAGCAGCTCGTGATCGTAGATCCAGTGCAAACCCAGGGAGTAGCTGTCTGCTATCAGCGCAGCCTGAATCAGTGGTACGACGCGTTGTGAATCGATCATCATGAACTTACTCGGTTTTCACCCACTTCCCCAAGCTTAGCAGAAGTGCTTCCGTCTGCTTGAGCGACTGAAAAAAACCGGCCCCGAAGGGCCGGCAAGGCTCAGTGCTGCATACTCGGAGAAACCGAGGCTCCCGGTGAATCAGTGCAACTTGAGGCGGGGACGAATCACCTTGTTGATACGATCAACCAGGGTGATCAGAAAGGTCTTGGTATAGCCGTATATCGCCAACTGGTGCAGCCGATACAGCGACACATACACCAGCCGCGCCAGACGTCCTTCCACCATCAGGCTGCCCTTGGACAAGTTGCCCATCAGGCTGCCAACGGTGCTGAACCGGCTCAGCGACACCAGCGATCCGTAGTCCTTGTATTCATAAGCCGGCAGGGGCTCGCCCTTGACGATACGGCGGAAATTCTTGTACAGGAACGAAGCCATCTGGTGTGCGGCCTGGGCGCGAGGCGGTACATTGCCATTGCCATCGGTTCTGGCGCAGGATGCACAGTCACCCAAGGCAAAGATGCGCTCATCCCTGGTAGTCCGCAGGTCTGGCCCGACCATCAATTGGTTAATACGGTTGAACTCAAGTCCGTCCAGCCGGGTAATGAACTCGGGGGCGCGGATGCCGGCGGCCCAGACTTTAAGCTCCGCCTCGATCAGCTCGCCGATGTCGGTCATTAGCCCCTGTTCATTGACCGAGGTAATACGTGTGTCCTGACGCACCCGGACGCCCAGTTTTTCCAGTTCCTGTCGCGCGGCCAGCGAGATGCGATCCGGCAGGGCGGGCAGAATGCGCGGACCGGCTTCGATCAGAATCACTTCCAGGCGGTTGCGGTCCAGTCTGGAAATACCATACGCGGCGAGTTCCTTGGCGGTGTTGAACAGCTCTGCTGAAAGTTCGACCCCGGTAGCGCCGGCGCCGACAATGGCGATGCGTAGACGCTGCTTTTCGGCATTGCTGGTCTTGAGGCAGGCCTCCAATAAGGTGCGTCGGAACTGCTCCGCCTGCTGTCGGCTGTCAAGGAAAGTACAGTGCTCGGCCACGCCCTCAACGCCAAAATCGTTGGTGACACTGCCTACGGCCATCACCAGGTAGTCATAGTAAAGCGTGCGCACAGGCAAGAGGGTTTGGCCATTCTGTCCCTTGACCGCCGCCAGGTGGATACAGCGCTGCTCACGGTCGATCGATTCCATCTGGCCGACCTGAAACTTGAAGCCGGCACTGCGGCCCTGGGCGCTGTAGCTCAGTTCATCGATACCGGCATCCAGTGAGCCTGTTGCCACTTCGTGCAGCAAGGGCTTCCAGATATGGGTTGGCTCACGATCCACCAGCGTGACTTTCAAGCCCTTGCGCCGGTATTTGCGTGCCAACCGTGTTGCCAGTTCCAGGCCGCCGGCACCGCCGCCGACCACGACCACATGTTGATAGAGAGGAGATGTCTGTTCCATAACAGCAATTATCCTGCAGTTTGGGCAGCCTGGATCTGCTGCCTTGGCGAGATTTATTGCCGTCTATGGTACCTAATACCAAAGTTGCAACCACAGGACATATTGTGCAACTTTGTGAATTTTTGTGGCCATTTGTAGACTGGTTGTGCCCTGATGCGCAGGTATAATGCTGTGACTAATAATAATGATCAGGCGCCGGCGATGCATCGGCGCCGCAAAACAGGCCATCTACATGAATGAAGTATCCCGCCTCCGCAAGTTTGTTTCCCCGGAAATCATCTTTGGTAGCGGTGCCCGTAAAACGGTCGCCAATTACGCGCTGACCTTCGGTGCCCGCAAGGTCCTGATTGTCTCGGATCCCGGTGTACAACAGGCCGGATGGGTACAGGAAGTCGAGCAGTTGCTGGCTGAACAGCAGATCCCTTGTGTGGTATTCACCGACGTTTCACCGAATCCCCGTGTGGAGCAGGTGATGAAAGGGGCCGAGTTGTATTCGGAGCAGGGGTGCAACGTGATCGTGGCGGTTGGTGGCGGTAGCCCCATGGATTGCGCCAAGGGGATCGGTATCGTCAGCACTCACGGACGCAGCATTCTGGAGTTCGAGGGGGTCGATCGGATCGAAATTCCGATTCCGCCGATGATCTGCATCCCGACCACCGCCGGCACCTCTGCCGATGTATCTCAGTTCGCGATCATCTCCAATCAGCAGGAGAAGATGAAGATCTCCATCATCAGCAAGTCAGTTGTACCTGATGTGGCGCTGATTGATCCGGATACCACCCGCACCATGGACACTTTCCTGACCGCTTGTACCGGTGTTGATGCTTTGGTGCATGCGATCGAAGCCTTCGTATCCACTGCCAGCGGTCCGTTGACCGACATGCACGCGCTGGATGCGATCCGACTGATCAATACCCATCTCGCCCTGTTGGTGGAGCAGCCGGAAGATGCTCATTTGCGTGAACAGGTTATGCTGGGATCGATGAAAGCGGGACTGGCATTCTCCAATGCCGTACTCGGCGCCGTGCATGCGATGTCGCACAGCCTTGGCGGCTACCTGGACCTGCCCCACGGGCTTTGTAACGCCATGCTGCTTGAGCACGTCATTGACTACAATTATGACTCCGCCGCCGATCGTTTCCGTGTCGTGGCTGAAACCATGGGGATCGACCCGCGGGGCCTGAGTCAGCCACAGATCAAACGGCGTCTGATGCAGCATGTGATCTCACTGAAGCGAGATGTGGGCTTGTACCAGAAGCTGGCGGAGCAGGGCGTGCACCTGACCGATATTCCCTATCTGAGTCAGAATGCGATTAAAGACCCCTGCATACTGACCAATCCGCGAAAATCCAATCGGCGTGATGTCGAGGCCGTGTATGAAGAAGCGCTCTGACAGCAATGAGCTGACGGTCGACCACCTGATAGGCCTGGGTGGCCAGTCAGCACGCAAGAGCTATTACCCCGAACTGCTCAGCAAGATCGAAGAGCTGGAAACCGAACGCAACCGATACAAATGGCTGTTCGATAACGCCCTGCACGGTATTTTTCAGGCTGACCTGACCGGCTGCATCGGCAAGGCCAACCGGGCGCTGGCCCGTATCTGTGGCTATCCGGATGATGGCAGCATGTCAGCAGGGCTTAACTTTGCCACTGACCTGCTGTTCAGCGAGCAGGAATTTCGTCAGATGCTGGCCCGGCTGGTGAATGATGGTCAGCTGTTCCTCTATGAGACCCGGCTGCGCAAGGCAAGCGGCGAAATGGTAGAGGTCTCGATGAACATATTGCTGCGTCGCAAGGGGCAGGAGGCGGATATCGTTGCCTTTGTGGCCGACATCACCGAGCGTAAAAAGGTGCAGCAGCGGATGCGTTCGTTGAACGAGGAGCTTGAACAGCGTGTCGATGAGCGCACCCGCGAGCTGGTGCAGCTGAATGACCGTCTCTGGCGCGAAGTACGCATTCGGCAACAGGCTGAACAGGAAATGTTGCAGGCCAAGGAAGCGGCAGAAGCGGCCAACCTCAGCAAGGATAAATATCTGGCCGCTGCCAGCCATGACCTGCTGCAGCCGATGAATGCGGCGCGCCTGCTGGTAGCTGCATTGCAGGAGCGCAACCTCCCTGAAGCCGAGGCGGACCTCGTGTATCGGGTACACCTGGCGCTGGATGGAGCCGAGCACCTGCTGACCGATCTGCTGGATATCTCCAGACTGGACCAGAATGCGGTGCAGCCGGAGCTCCAGAGCTTCCCGCTCAATCGCCTGGCTGACAGCCTCAGGTCCGAATTTGAACCGGTCGCAGACGCGGCTGGTTTACGCTTCCAGGTGCGCAACCCTGATCTGTGGATCGCCAGTGATCTGCGCCTGCTGACCCGAATTCTGCGCAACTTCCTCAGCAATGCCTTTCGCTATACCGATCGCGGTGGCGTGTTACTCGGTTTCCGCCGACGTGGGGGAGAGCTGGTTATACAGGTCTGGGATACGGGCGGCGGAATTCCCGACGACAAGCAGGAAGCCATCTTCCAGGAGTTCTGTCGCCTGAGCCACCACCAGACCCGCAAGGCCGGCGTTGGCCTGGGGCTGGCCATCGTCGATCGAATTGCCCGCATGCTGAGTCATCCGATCAGCCTGCGCTCAGTGGTTGGCCGTGGCTCCTGTTTCGAAGTCAGTGTTCCCCTGGCTCCACAAACAGCTCAAGCACAGCCTGAGCAGCCAGCGCCGGCGGCTGTAAACACCGACCAGTTGCATGGTCGCAGGGTTCTGGTGCTGGACAATGACCCTGCGATTCTGATCAGCATGCAGGCGCTGCTGAGCGGATGGGGGTGTGAAGTGATGTTGACGGATAACCTGACTCAAGCCCGCCGAGCCTGTGCCGATAAACCGCCGGACCTGGTGCTGGCCGACTACCATCTCGAAGATCAGCATCTGGGGCTGGAGCTGCTTGACTGGCTGAATCAATCCGGTATGGCCGCGACCCCGATGGTGATGCTGACCGCCGACCGCAGTGACGATACGCGCAAGGCGTTTCGCGAAGTGGGTGTGCCGGTGCTCAACAAACCGATCAAACCCGGCAAGCTGCGTGCCCTGATGACCCACCTGCTGGATGGCTAGTCGGCCAGGGACTGCCGCTGCCTGATCAGCGGATACGGATACGCGAGCGGGTTACGTTGCCATCGGGCGCCAGCCGCTCCAGTTCGGTCGCCAATACGTCCAAATCGTCATAGCCTTCCAGTCGCAACACTTCACCCGCTGCCGTTGTGACCTGCACGCGCTCCACCTGATGACGCCGGTAATCGAGCTTCAGGTTCAGGATATCGCTGATATCGAGTTCAACACGAGACTTATTCTGAACCAACGTAAGGGTTCTGGCGCCGATATCCAGCTCAACTTCGGGATAGGCCTGCTTGCCCAGCTGCACATGACGGAACAGTTTGATGAGATAGGCCGAGCAGGCCGCTACACCCAATACCGGCAGGATGTAATCGGCGACGGCCGAAGCCTGGAAAAGATAGTAGATACTGGCCAGCACGGCGGCGACCAGGCACAGCATCCAGAGCAGATGGCTGGCCGTTTGCTTGCGGTAATAGGATGTGGAGATACGATAACGCATGCCGTGCATGATCCGCTGTTGCTCATCAGGAAGCGGGAGTGTAATCATGGCTTGCGGGTTTTGGAACCCTTGGCAGGCGCTGGCGGGAACAGGCCTATCACTCTGTTGATCTGGCTGCTGTGGACAAGCCGCTCTGATTTTCTGTGATTTTATACAGTATATTTTTTGCTACGTGCCTTGGGCGCATGCTTTGTCACTTGGCCGTGCTCATTTATGACTGGTAACACGCGGGAAAATCGTTCAATATTAGAGGAATATGGACTGGCCGTAGCAGCATAATGCGCACGGTAAAGCAGCAAAACGCGCATGCTCGTTTTCACCGGAAGAGAATGAATGTGATACCTCGATTTATCTTTTCTCTTCAAGTGCTTAGATGTCACGTCCCGTATGGTTATAAGGGCGTTTGTTAAAAAGCTCTGGGTGGGTTTTGTACCACTCCTTCATCGCCATAATGGGTGGCCTGGACTTCAGCGCGGACTGAGGCAGTTGATGATTATATAAATGCACATAGCGTAGCAAGGTTTGCTCCAGATCTTCACGGCTATCGAAGTGGTGGGTCTTAAGCACATCGGCTATACGCCCGTTGAAACGCTCCACCATGCCATTGGTTTGGGGCGTTCTGGGCTTGGTCAGGCGGTGCTCAATCCCCAAGTCAGCGCAGAGGCGGTCGAACTCATGATTGCCGCTGGGATCTCGCGCTTTTGAGTGAAACAGGCGGTCGGTAAATTCCTTCCCATTGTCCGTTACGATATGCGTGATCTTGATAGGTGTGGCCTGCTGAAGGCTATCCAGGAAACGCCGAGCCGTCGCGGCCGTTTTGTTCGGATGGATCTGCACAAAGACCCAGCGGGTGGCACGATCAATGGCCACAAACAGGTATCGACGCTTGGTCTCATCCGCCATTTGCGGCAAGTACTTGACGTCGATATGGAAGAATCCGGGTTGATAGGCCTTGAACGTCTTGGGGGCCGGTTTAGGCGCCTTGGGCTTGAGATTATTCAGGTTACTGACCCCGTGGCGGCGCAGACAGCGGTCCAGACCAGAACGGGATACCTTGTCGCAGAGGAAGGCTTTGACGACTGCCAACAGGTCATCCAGAGACAGCAACAGCTGTTTGCGCAGATAGACGACGATCGCCTCCTGAGCCGGTGTCAGGTGCGTCTGCAGTCGATGCGGTGTGTGCGAGCGGTCTTCCGTGCTGGAGCGGCTGCGCCACTTGCGGACGGTTGCCTCGCTGATGCCATACTGCCGGGCCAGTTCGCGGACAGGCTTGGTACTTGCTGCCAGTTCTTCACGAATAGCGGGGGTGGTGCGTGCCCGTTTATGCAAAGATACCATCATGTCGGCTGATCTCCCTGTGCTTGCTGGATGAAGTGCTCAATGGCGCGCTGCATGACGTCACGAGCAACGAACCAAGGATAACGCTTTTGGCTTATATGATCATACGGGATGCGACACTTAGTACCTTCTGACAGTTAACAAGCGCCCTTATAACCATACGGGACGTGACAATTATCCATACAAACACATCCAGCCGACACGCAAAAGCGCCGCTTCGCTCTGCTTTTTTGGTCGACTGATGTGAGGCATATGTAAGCCAAGTCTACTTTTTTCGGCTTGCTCTGTGAGGAGGCCGTATGGTAGTGTTTTGTTTTTTGAAAAGGAATTTCAATGAAATACTTAATATCTATTATTTTTATGTCCATGTTATATGGCTGCACCTCTACTTCTAGGACAGTTATTTCTTATAGCCCCTATTTCAAGATTAAAATTCCGTTAGAAAATTTGGATGGAGCAATATTTTTCCAGTCGGATTCAATTTCTGTTAGATTTTCAGATGGTAGTGTTTTATCTGGTCTTATAATAGACAAGGATGTTGAATCTTTACCCTCAAGTTTTAACCTATCAGAATATCCAGAATATTCTCTTGGGTTAAAATCTCCAAACAATCTTTCGCAGCCATATGCAGATCTTTTTAAGAATTCTTGGGAAGAGACAAAACGAACATATAATAATCCAGAGGTAACTAAAACTGAAAATAACGGAAAATTAATCTACACAGCATGCGGTGTAGATTCATGCTTTTCATTTTTAGTAGATTTAAATATGTCTGAGCATATTTTAATGCTTTCCGGGATGAATTTTGATCAAAGTGAATATAAACAATTGTTAAAGGGAATTTAACATGCTAACCACGTCTGAAAAAGAAAATCTATATGATCTTATTGTTTCCATAATTGGAGAGGATACAACAATAAGAGTATATCCTAGATTTCCATCATAAGTGACACACGCCTGCCCGCCAGATACTCCAACGGAGAAAGATACTCTAACGCTTTTCTTGGTCGCGCGTTAATCAAAAAAGCAGTTCGCTCGATGTCATCATGCGATACCTGGCTCAATGCCATCCCTTTGGGGTAATAGCGTCGTAGCAAACCGTTGGTGTTTTCATTCAGCCCACGCTCCCAAGAGTGGTAGGGCTTGGCGAAATAGATCGTGCAATCCAGCTGTTTGGCCATGTGTTCATGGGCTGCAAATTCGCCGCCGTTGTCGAAGGTGATCGTTTTGCAGAACTCGCGATAGGGAGCAAGCAGGCGACACACGGCATCAGCGACAGCCCATTTGGTCTTATTCGGCACCTTCACTGTAAGCAGCAGTTTGGATACACGTTCGACGAGCGTCACGAGGTAGCTGTCTTGGCCGTACACGGTATCGCCCTCCCAGTGGCCAAGTTCTGTATTGCTGTCAACGACAGGCGGGCGTTCGTCGATGTCGATGCGGTTCGGAATCAGTGCCGCAGCTGCCCCCGAGCCTGCTGATGCTCGGCGCTTCTTGCCCTTGCGTGGCAGCCACTGCCGCCAATTGTGCCTTGTGATGTGGCGATACAACGTGGAGCAACCGAGGGCTTTATCCGGCGCTTCCAGGGCCATACGTCCTGCTACCTGCTCCGGACTAAAGCCCATCTTCAGCAGCCGCTTCAGCTGCTCTTGATGCCAGCTATCAAATCGCACAGCTTTTCTGGCGGAGTGGCGCTGATCATGCGAATGCGCATCAGCTTTTTCGGCACTGTATGCCTCTTGTCCGGCCAACCGCTTCAGTTCCCTTGAAATGGTTTTATTCGAGCGTCCCAGCTCGCGGCTAATGGCGCGTGCAGAGAAATCCAGTTCATGTAAGGCCTGAATCTGGTATCGTTCGCTGAGAGTCAGCTGGCTGTAAAGGGTCCCCATGTGGCACCTGGTTGCTTGTGTGAGAGCTCGTCAGCCTACAGCCAGTCTGGCTCTCCTGTCTAAGTCTAAGTGTGTCGGTTGTTCTGGGAATCTAGGGTTCGCTTATGCTAAGGTGGCTATATCTTTACTTCTTTTGGGGGCATGGTCATGGAGACTCTTTTATCCGTCGAGAGTATTGGTTCTGAAATATGCTACTTTTACGTATTCTCTGCTGTGGGTATTAATCAGTATATTGGTTCTTTCGGGTATTGTGGGCATGCTTCAGTACTCGGCTGGTTTTCCGATTGAGCCATATGATTTATCACTACTGGCATACAGTCTAAATTCTTTAGAATTTATAAGAATACTATTTATGACGATTGCATTGCCGTTAGTGTTAATGGCGCTTCCAGGGTTATATAACCGTACTCTTACTAAGAGTGCATAAAAAATGGCTGTGGTGTCCAGCTAAATATTTAAGCCCCACCGTGTCTCGTTCTTGAGCATGGTGTTGAGCACCACGATCAGCTTACACATACAGGCGATGACGGCTACCAGTGCTACCCAAGGCCCTGCCAGTTCATTGGCGGACTGCCGTTATTGCCCTTGCGCGTCCGCTGATTTCTTCTGCAAGTCGGGTTTTATATTCGGCGGAAATCGCCGTAGCTTCTATCAGCTCAAGAATGGCGGACAATTTGGCATTAAGTCGTTTAATGCAGGTGCCGATAGCACGCTCATTCAGGCCGATCGCCAACCCCAGGTGCTGGAAGTCCTGATACGTGTAGTATCCGTAATAGCTGAAAGCATCCGAGAAGTCGCCTGCCTGCTCAGCATTCGTCAATGGCATAGCCATGGCACCGTTAGTATTCATGAGATATACCCGTGTCGGGACGCAATCGTAGTTGGGCGAAAGCCCCGGGTAGTAGTGGCTTGTATCGCCTGGGTCCCTGATCACACTGAAGTTCTTGAGGTGAAGGTCCTCATTCCCCATCAAGTATGCCGCTACGACACGGTTGAAGTAGTCGAGCATCACTGCGGCCTTGCCACCGGTTGCTTCCCTCAGGATCAGGCCTGCAGCCTCATAGGTACTGTCATATTTGTTATCCCGGCGAAGGCCGGCCAAAGAACACAGGTCTTCCATCGTTCGCTTGTCATCGGTGCCCTCTATTCGGTCAAAGCGGCGGGTGACATAGGCTTTCTCGCCACCCTCGAACTCAACAAGGCCACACAGAGCCGTATCGATGCCGAGGGTTCTGCTAATCAGCATCCCGAGGTGTTCCAGTTCCGCACAGTAGGGAAACGGGTCCGGCGTTGGTTTGATGATGAAGGTACCATCGGTCTGCGTCGGAACGAGCGTATTTCTCTCATGATCGAACCTCATCGAGAGTTTCTGCTGCACGCCGGATATCGAGAACCCTTTGGTTTCTCGGGCACCTTCGGTGAACAGCGTCTGCCGGCTCACATTCAGGCAGCCCGAAAAAGCAGAGGTGCCATAGAGCGCCCGGGCATCTGCATCCCGCATATGTGGGTTCGAGTTGCTCTTGGGCAGGCTTTTCAGCGTAATGAAACACCGTTGGGTCACTGTGTTATCTCCTGCAGGCTAATCGCCCCAACCAAATCCTGACCATTGGCGATGAGCATCGAAAATGTATCCTTCTCGTCAATGTGCTGCTGATGCGACTGCAGCTTCAGCAGCCAGCCCTCGGAAGCCAGGTTTTCAAAAAAGGGAAAGAGTGCATCCGATTCGAATGGCTCCGCCCTTAGCGGCAGATGGAAAGCTATCGGAGCCCCTGCAGCCAGGTAAGCGGTGTCGTATTGAAAAGTGTAGCCGCCTTCCTCTCTCTGGGTCAGGCAGCCGGCAAGGTCACCGTTCTGGTATACGTTCACTTTCCTATCCATAACTGAATCCCCAGCGTATCGGTAACCTTCAGAATCGTTTCGAAATTGACGTTTACCCGACCTTTCTCAAGCTTAGCAATCGTCACGCGGGAAACGCCCGACAGCATGGAGAGGTCTTCCTGGGTGATTTTTTGCTGTTCACGGGCCTTGGCAAGCGTCGTTCCCAGGGTCTGAGGATCGAACCTTACAATTTCCTGCTGCAGGCGCAGATCGGCGATCTTTAGCTCTTGCTGATGCACGATTTCCGTAACGCTATTGAGCAGTTCCTGCACGCGCAGGGTTGCCGGGCGATTTTTGGAATCAGGGGGGGCAAGGTTGGTTTTAGCCATTTCGAAAGTCCTCTTATCATTTTTACGTCCGCAGCAAGATTAAGAAAACTTATCTTATCATGGCGATCTTGAATGTTAAGTATTGCATGCAATTAGTCTACACCACAGAATAATTGAAAATATTATTTATCACGGGCTGGTCGCGTGAGTGAGGGGGGTAGCAGGAGGGGAGCAGGGCTTTGCCAGGATAAAGGGGGAGCAATTTGAATCACTGGTGATAGCCAACGCCTCCTTCACAAGAGAGTCATCAGCTATCTGGTCAGGAGTATCAGGACTTGCGCGCGGCCTGCTCGGAATTGAACCCCATCAGCGCAAGCACGGTGAAGAACAGCGTGGTGCCGGCAGTAACCAGCAGTGCTTCAATGTTCAGCTCGGTGTAGAGCGCAAAGCGCACCAGTTCCACGGCATGGGTAAAGGGATTGACGCTGCAGACCCAGTACAGCCATTCGCTGGATTCGCGCATCTTCCACAACGGGTAGAGCGCCGAAGACATGAAAAACATCGGGAAGATGACGAAGTTCATCACACCAGCAAAGTTTTCCAGCTGGCGAATTCGTGACGACAGGAACAGCCCAATGGCGCCCAGCATCAGTGCCGTCAGCAAGAGTGCCGGCAACACGGTCAATAACCCCAGCAGCGGTGGTTCCACCTTCACCAGAAAACCCAGGCCGATAAAGGCGTAGACCTGCACCAGTGACAGTACAGCGATCGCAATTAGCTTGCAGAACAGCAGCCAGGCTCTTGGCAATGGGCTCATCAGCAGTACTTTCATGCTGCCCATCTCCCGGTCGTACACCATCGACAGCGAGCTTTGCATGCCGTTGAACAGCAAGATCATGCAGCACAGGCCGGGCAGGATGTAGGTCTCGTAGGTGATGTAGGTTGCATACGGAGGGATGATCGAAACCCCGAGTGCGGCCCGGAAACCGGCGGCAAATACCACCAGCCAGAGCAGCGGGCGCACCAGGGCGCTGAGAAACCGGGTGCGCTGATGAATAAAGCGCAGGAACTCGCGTTTCAGAATCCCGTTCAGGGCGATGGCGTAGGCAGTCATGCGCATGCGCTGTTGTCCTTGAGTCCGGTGATCTGCTCGAACGCTTCGGCGAGTGTGGCCACCCCTTGCTGTCGGCAGATCTCATGTGCCGGTGCATCGGCTTCAATTTTGCCCCGATGAAGTATCAGTACCGGGTCGTCCGCGGCAATCTCTTCGATCAGGTGCGTCGCCCAAAGCACCGTCAACGACTGATCACGGCAGAGATCACGCACATGACGATTGATCGACTGGCGTGCGGCCGTATCCAGGCCAACGGTGGCTTCGTCCAGTAACAGGATGGAGGGGCGGTGCAGCAGCGCACGCGCGATCTCCACGCGACGCCGATGGCCGCCGTTGAGGCTGCGGATACTGTCCTTGAGGCGATCGCCCAGGCCCAGGCGTTCCAACAACGCGGCGGCTTCACGCTTAACCTGCCGCGACGACAGACCATGCAGCGCGCCGTGGTACTCCAGGTTTTGCAGTACGCTCAGGTCCAGGTCCAGGGTGCTCTGCTGGAACACGACGCCCAACTGTTGCTTGAGCTTGCGGGATTGACGTCTGATCGATTGGTCATCCAGCAGGATTTCCCCCTGTTGCAGGCTGTACAGCTGGGTCAACAGGGCATAGAGGGTGCTTTTGCCGGCCCCGTTGGGACCGAGCAGGGCATTGAGCTGGCCATCGACGAGGCGGAAGCTGACCTCCTGCAGCGCTTGTCGGGGCCCATACCGAAAACTTAACTGGCGTACTTCAATGCCCATCTGTTACTCCTGATCAGTCCCGTGTGTCTCATTCAACGTGACTAGTTAAGTGTCACCACGCCCCAGGGGTAGCGGCCAACCTTGATCGACTTGATCACCTTGAGATCATCCACGTCGATCACGGAAACATCGCCGCTCACGCCATTGGTGGTCAACAGGTACTTGTGGTCGGGCGTGAACTCCATGTGCCAGACACGGCGTCCTACCAGCAGATAGTCCAGCACCTCGTAGGTTTTGGCATCGACCACCGCCACATGGTTGGCCGGACCCAGTGCCACGAAGGCGTACTTGCCGTCATCCGACAGCTTGACGCCCACCGGCTGGATCTTGTCCGGGTGGATGCCGCGAATCTGGAAGGTCAGTTTCTTGATGATCTCGCGGCTGGCAACGTCAACAACCGAGACGGTGCCGCCGATTTCGGACGAGGCCCAGAGAATATCGCCCGCCTTGCTGAACTCGACGTGACGAGGACGTTGATCCACCAGCGTATTGTCGACTAGCTCGTTGGTTTCGGTGTCGATCCAGTGCAGCATGCTGGTGGTCTCGCTGGTGTTCACTGCCCAGCGGCCATCCGGGCTGACGGCCATGCCTTCGGGTTCCACCCCCACCTCGATCTGAGCCAGCACCTCATGGCTTTGGGTATCAACCACGGTGACCAGGGCGTCATCTTCGTTGGAGATGTAGAGGCGGCGGTTGTCCGGATGCAGCGAGAACTGTTCCGGGTCCTCGCCGGAGGGCAGGTTGGCGATGATCTTGTGGGTCGCCAGGTCCAGCACCTGCACCGTATCCGAGTCACTGGCGCAGATATAGAGCTTGCTGTGGTCTCTGGACAGGGCGATACCGCGTGGCCGCTCGCCCACTTCGATGGTGTGGGTGACTTCCATAGTGTCCAGATCGATCACCGACAGGGTGTTGTCCTTTTCGTTGGACACATAGGCCGTCGTCGCCTGGGCGACCGGGCTGGCCAGCAGGGCGCTAATCAACAGGGATTTGAGGAAAGGGGGCTTGTACATCAGGTGTCTCCTTTGACAGAACACTGGCTTTCACGATGGTCGTAACCGAGCGTATCCAGGTCGGTGGTCGGGTGCAGATAGCCAGCCTGAGGTGACTGGGATACCAGAGCACGGGGATGGACCAGCGGGATCGGCTGGCGCAGCTGTCCGCTCCAGTCGCGATAGGTCAGCTTGCGGCCCTTGAAGGCACCGAGCTGAAATTTGTCGGACAGAATGAACCGCTTGAGCACGGCCGGATCGGTTTCCCCCGTCTGGGTCACCGCTTCGGCCAGCGTGCGCACGCCGGCCCAGCTGGCGTAGTCACGCCCGTTCATCCAGCGGTCAGCCAGTTTCTCGAACCGACTCTGCAACTGGGCAGCCCCCCAGGCCTCCACGACTCGGTGCCAAGTCACCGGGGACATGCCCTGAGTGCCGACCACCGGGCGCGGATACCAGGTATTGAAGGGTACGTATTCACCGAAGTCGCCACGCTCGTCGGCCACCACGACAACATCGTATTCGTCGGTCTGGGTGAACGGCGGCAGTTCTTTCTGTGCGGTGCGGCGCAGGTCGGTATCGAAACTCCACTGCTTGCGCTCGACAATGGTTGCGCCCATGCGCTGAGCGCTGCGCACGACGGAATCGGCATACGCCTTGTCTTCCGGTGTTTGACCTTCCAGCAGCAGCCAGCGATTCCAGCGTTTGCCGGCGAGCCATTGCGCCAGCGAGTCGGTGAGCATGGCGCGTGAGGGGATGCTGTGCAGCATGCCCGGCACACACTGTTCGGTGCGCAGGACATTATCCTGGCTGCCAGCGTTGATCAGCAGCACGTCATCCGGCAATGCCGCTTCAACGGCGACCAGCTGGTCGCGCGCAAGGTTCAGCACGAACAGGCGTACACCCTGTTCATAGAGGGCGAGGCTGGCTGGAATAATGTCCTCAGCCTGGGCGGTGCTGTTGGCATGCAGGGTGTAGTGCTGCTTGAGGAAGCGGCCAGTGGTATTGCTGTCCTTGATGGCCAGTTCGGCGCCTCTAAGCCCGGCATCGGCAGGCTCAGGCAAAATATTGGACAGCACTGGGCCATGGTCAGGCTCAAAGCCGAGATATCCGATCTCGATCTCCAGGGGGGTGGGCGCGGCACTGGCCAGCGAAGAGAGGGCCAGCGTGGTCGCGCAGAGTAGTCGGGGCAGTGTGTTCATGGGGCGTCACTCAGCGTTATCGTTGTTATTTGATGAGCCATGTAATGATCTATGTGATGAGTCATGCCTTGAGCTTAGGGAGGAAGCGGGCCGGTTTAAATATTCAGAAAGTCTCAAACAATCAGTACCGAAGTAGTATGTTTTCGCGGGTGGCGGTCACTAGGATGTTGGGTAAAGATCACAACAAGAACAGGAAACTGCCATGAAATCCCCCATTCGTAACCTGATGCTCGCCCTGACACTGGCCGGCGCCACGCTCTCCACAACCGCCGTCCAGGCAGAAGGCGACCTGACCACTCGGCCTGAACGCCTGCCTGATCTGGTACTGGGCAGTGAGGTGACCGATTACGCCATGTCGCAGACCCGTTACGAGATGGAAACCGGCAAGGCTTACCGACTCAAGGTCGTTTCCAGTGGACTCAAGGAATACGCCATGCAGGCGCCGGAGTTCTTCACTTCGATTTTCCTGCGCAAGGTGGAAGCCGGAGGGATGGAGATCAAGGCGATGACGCTGACCGAACTGGAGTTTGAGGACGAAGGTGAAGCCGAAATCTTCTTCGTGCCGATCAAGCCGGGTGAGTACGCATTTTACATGCAAGGCCTTGAGCACAAGGGCATGGAAGGCGTGTTCAGCGTTCGATAATCGGGGCCGGGGACATGGGAGCGATCATACGTTTTAATGCGCTGGTGGCAGCCGCCTTTCTGTTGGCGCTGATGCTCAGTCTTTTCGGACTCATGCGTCAGGCCAAAAGCGATATTCAGCGCGAGCTCGAAGCCGGCATGGCGGTGGCCGCGCAGCTGGCCGACGATGTTCAACTGAACCCTGCACGCCTGCCGTCACTGCTGGCGGCTGATTTGCGTCACCTGACGTTGTACAGGCTGTCGGCGGGCATGTCGCCTCCGCCTCTGCGTATTGACGCCGTGCCGGCATGGTTTGCTGACTGGGTGTGGCCCGCCGCCACCTCCAGGCTTGAGCACCGTGTCAGGCTATCGGACGGGGACACGCTGGTGCTTGTCGCTAACCCCGAGGATGAACTTGAGGAGGTGTGGGAGTCGGCACTGCAGGTTTCTGCACTCTTCTTGGGCGGGGCCTTGCTGTCGATCGGCGCTATCACCTGGGGCCTTCTGCAGGGCATGCGGCCTTTCGGCCAGGTGCTGGCGGCGCTGGACCAGATTCAGCGAGGGCATTTCACCGCCCGTTTGCAGGCCTATTCGGTACCCGAAGCCAACCGTCTCGCCAGTCACTTCAATCGCATGGCACAGGCGCTGGAGCAGGAACAGGCGGACAACCGCTACCTGACGCGTGAACTCATGGCCCTGCAGGAGAAAGAACGTGCCTACCTGGCGCGTGAGCTGCACGATGACCTGGGGCAGTACCTGACCGGCATTCGTGCCCAGGCGTACCTCATCGGCCAGATGGCCGATCAGCCGGAACTGGTCGCTAAAACCGCGCCCCGCATCGTGCATGACTGTGAAGCGATGCAGCAGGGATTTCGGCGTCTGATCCGCAGCCTCCACCCGGTCATTCTTCAGCCGCTGGGACTCGAGGAATCCTTGAGAAGCCTGGTGGAACAATGGCAGCAGAGCAGCGGCATCCACTGCCAGCTGACGATTACCTCGTTGCCCTTGCTCAGCAATGAAACCTCGACCCACCTCTACCGCTTATTGCAGGAAGCCCTGAACAACGTGGCCCGGCACGCCGATGCAACCCGAACCGAGATTGCCATACACACGCATGGCGGTTGGTTACATGTGCAGATAACGGATGATGGCAAAGGGCTGGCTTCAGATGTGAGGCCGGGTGTCGGGATTCGATCGATGCACGAGCGTGCCCGCTACATGGACGCGAACCTGACCCTCTGCACAACGCCAGGGGATGGCCTGAAACTGATGCTGGATCTGCCAGTGATAACCGGAGTGAAGACATGAAGATTCTCCTGACCGACGATCACGCCGTGGTGCGACAGGGTTATGCGAGCCTGTTGGCGGCGATGTTGGATGAGTGCGAGATAATCGAGGCCTCGTGCGGCTGGGATTGTCTGTCGCTGTGGCAGCAGCACCAGCCTGATGCCCTGGTGCTGGATATCAACCTGCCGGATATCAGTGGCATTGAAACCGCCAACCGCATTCTGCAGCGTGACCGCAATGCTCGCATTCTGTTTTTCAGCATGTATGACGAACTGCCGATGGTGCAGCAGGCCCTTGATGCCGGAGCACTGGGCTACATCACTAAAAGCAGCAACCCTGAAGTCCTGCTGGAAGCTGTACGCAAGGTGCTGGCGGGGCAGCCTTATGTTGAACATGAGCTGGCCACCCGTTTGGCGATGCAGCGCAAAACCGGCATGGATCCTCGTCTTGAAGGGATGACTCAGCGTGAGTTCGAGATCTTTGTCATGCTGGCTCGGGGGCTGACACCCCGGCATATCGCAGAACAGCTTTGCATCAGTGTTAAGACCGTCTCCAATCACAGTGCCTTGTTGAAAAACAAGCTACAAGTGTCTTCAACAGCCGAGTTGGTGCACCTGGCCATTGAGTGTGGGCTGTTGAAGCTGGGCAACAGCGCCATCAGAACGTGCTGACCTTTCAAAGACGCCCCTGCCGCTTGAGCCGACGGGTCACCATCCGGCGGTAAAGGTGGCTGGCCAGCGGCCTGATCAGCGGCAAACCAATGAGCCAGCCGAGCAATCGGTAACGGGGGATACGGGCCATCAGGACACGATAGGCATCCAGCTCAGACAGAATACGGCCATCGGCCGTGCGGATGTGCAGCTCGGTCAGCGCCTTACGCGGGTTGATGTCCAATTCAATCAGTTCCTGGTCACGCCCGGTGATATCAAACCACTCCACCCCGGCAGCCCCTTCAGGGTCCAGGTGTTCATAATTTTCCCGATCCCGAATGCATCTGGGGCAGGCACCGTCATAATAAACGGTAATCTTGTTGTCTGATTCTGTCATGTGTCATTGCCAATCGTCTGACCCCAAAATGGGTGCTTCTGTGCGCCGGCAAGGACTGCCCCACGTCAAGCCCTTGAAGTGGGGCAGGGTCAACGCTCAGCTTACCAGGCCGCAACCGCCTCATTGGAGCAGGTGGAGGCGTCGCACACCTGGTATGTTGCGGTTTTTCCCGTGTTCTGGTCGTAGCTTTCCATGCCATCGTTGGCGGTGGTCTCAACCTGTTGTCCATCACGGTAGATGCTGACTTCCGATGCAGCGCTGCCGCTCCACATCAAATCGACAGATCGCGTTCCTTTATTTTTCCGGGTGGTCAGCGTCAGGCTGATACCGACGGTTGGGTCGCCAACCGTCAGGTTCTGACTGCGCGCATCGCTGGCGCCCTCATCGTCAATCACGGTCAGGGTCACGGAGTAGGTTCCAGGTGAGCCAAAGGTATGTTGAACATGCTGCTCGGTCGAGTTCGTGCCATCACCAAAGTCCCAGTTCCAGGAGGTGATGGAACCATCACTGTCAGTGGACGTATCGGTAAGGTCGATCGTCAGGTCCGTGATGGAATAGCTGAAGTCAGCCGTCGGCGGGGTGTTCGAGGTGGGCGCCGGCAGGGTGACCAACAGTGCATTGGCCAGAGTATCGGAACCACCATCGGCATTGGTCAGAATCATGTCCCAGCTGCGCTCCCGGTTGGGCCCGCCATCTTTGGCGGTCAGATCGCCATTGATTGTCGTACCATCGAGTGAAACCGACACTACCTTGACGGTCGGAGCCGGACCGGCGCCACCTGAGAAGGTGATAGCCGTGCTGGAATCGAAGCCCGAACCGCTGATGGTGACGGGCGTATCAATCGTGCCGCCAGGGATGGCAGAAGGGGTTATCCCGGTCACAGCAAGCACGACCGGCGCGCGTTCGACGGTGATCGAGACTGCGGCGGCTGTCGATGTCAGTGCGCCATCATTGACCGTGAACGTGAAGCTATCCTCACCAACATAATCTTCAGCCGGAGTATAGGTCAGGCTGTGCGCCGTGCCTGTGAGGCTGCCCCTGGCCGGCAAGGTGACGACCGAGTAGGTGAGCGGACTGTTTTCCGGGTCAGAACCGGTCAGAGTAATAGTGACCGCGTTGTTCTGCAGGGTGGTGACCGCTTGTGGATCGGCGCTGGGGGGATCATTCACTGCCGAGATGGTCAGGCTGACCGTCGCGCTGTCACTGCCACCGTTACCATCGCTGATGGTGTAGGTGAAATCATCCGTGCCGTTGACATCGGTATTGGGGGTATAGGTGAGTGTGCCGTCCCCGTTGTTGCTCACGGCCCCCCAGGCACCCTGTGTTACTGCGGTGATGGTTAGAGTGTCACCGTCCGCATCGGTGTCGTTGGACAAGGCATCGATGGTGATGACGGTATCCTCAAGCGTGAGTGCGCTATCGTCGTTTGCGACCGGTGGCGTACCGGAAACCTGAACCAGGCAGGTGGGGTATGCGGCGGCCCGGTTCGCCACATGGGCTTTCATGACATCAGGCACGCGGAAGGCTTCCACTCCGTAGCCGTGCTCCTTGCCGAAAGTGAAGCTGATATTGGAATAGCCGCCGCTGAGCAGATGACAATAGCTCATGATCGTGCCGGGTTGTTCGGCCGTGGTGCCGCCGGACAGGGTTCCCCAGCCCGGAAGGCCTAATGCGCTGCCACAGTTTGAACTGCTGTAGCACCGATCGACCGGGTCCGTGGTGCCGCCGGTACCGCAATAATCCTGAGTGTGGCTGGAGTCGAAATTGTGGCCAATCTCGTGACTGACCACCAGGAGATCCCACACCATGGCCGGATCAGTGATATCGAAGTTGCCGCCAAGGCTGGCACTCAACCCGTAGCCCCAGGTGTCGTCGCACAGCACGCCAACGTAGGCGATACCGCCTCCCAGCGGCTTTCCGCTCAGCATGTGGGCAATGCTGCGGTCACTGGGGATCTCACTGCTGGCGTTCCAGTGATCTCTGAACTCGTACAGGGCTGAGTCGGTCGCGTTGCTAGCCGTCCAGGGATCGCTCGCGGCGCCGCCGGTCCAGAGTCGGCTCCAGCTGATGGTCAGGTTGGTGTCGATTTCGCGCTCATAAACCGTGGAAGCGTAGGCAAAAAGATCACCGATATATTGATGGGCCGCATCCACATTATTGAACAGGGCATAGAATTCGTAGTCGGTTTCTATGGCAACCCGGGCGGTATGCGTGACATTGGCCGGGAGTAAAGCCTGGGGTTTAGAGCCATCTGCCCCCTGATCAGGCATCAGGCTGTTGGTGTTGAATGTCCCGGTCTCATTGCCGCAGGCAAAGGTCTTTTCGGCCAGTTCCAGCTCCAGATCGACCTTTCGGTTGGCCAGCCCGCGAGGGGAGTGTCCTGGATGGCCGGCCAACAGCCAAACGCCCGTTGGGTCGCTAATGATCCCGCGCACCGGCCCCCTTTCAGGCACCGCCAGTACCACGATGGAATCGTCCTGCCCGAGGATTCGGCCACGAAAATAGGCGTCATTCGGTGGTGTCAGCCAAATGTCATTATCGACCACAAAGCGGGCATCGGGATCAAAGACCGAGAACCGCTCCAGCGCCAGGGCAGAGACCCCCGCCTGGTCCAGATCGACATTGAACACCTCAAGGGCGCCACCCATCGGGACGCCTCGGGCAATGGCCGGCAGCTCTGGCGAGGCGGCGTTGGCGGTAGTCGGGCTGGCCGAAACATGGCTGGCATAGAGCAATAGTGTGCAAACCCAAAGCACAGCGGCTTTTCCCGGCGCGATGACCCCTAGGGCAATGGCTATCAGTTTTGAGGTGGCAGATGTCAATCTGGATAAGTATCGGATGCAGCAATCAGAAGTATTCACGAAATGCCCTCACCAGCGTTGCTTACGAAGCCATCTTGGCTGAATGCGTAATCTGCAGCCTTGAGCGCCTGAGCCCTCAAGTCTGCTGTTCTCTGTAGAACACTAGACGCTTGTTTGGGCCTGAGTTTGGACTATTTATTCCGTGGATTATGATTATTTTGCAGAGGGAGGCTATTGCAAGAGACCCTATGGCCTTCATCTTTGCATGGCAGGCCGCCATTGCCACCTGCCAGACAACAAGCAACACTGCGAATGCTTCGGCCATTCGCAGTCCGGCTTCAGCAGCCCTGAAGCCGCGTGACGGTATGCGATTATCCCTGGAGCGGCCATCGGCCAGTACGAAATGGAAGGTATGGGGCTCACCGGTCAGGCTTCCGGCGGCCTTGTTTGCCATGCAATGGCTGAGTCCAAAAAGAAATAGGCCTGTTAAAACCACAAGCTAATTGCGGTTTTGGCAGGCAATTGATTTGCCAAAATAACTTTTGGTCAGTCATGCTATCAGCGATAGCGGTATTCCGCCTTGCTCAATATGTCTGCTTTTCTCGAGCGTTGCAGGCGCTGTTCAAGCCGGTGGACAAGGCTGGCTGCAACCAGCAGCAGGCCAATATAAGCGCTAATCGCGCCCCAAACAGGCAGCCCTAACTCGGTCAATTCCAGCACCAGAAACAGAAAGGGGTAATGAATAAGGAACAGGGGAAAGGAGAGGTCACTGAGCCGTCGGAGCAGATCGCTCCCCGGGATGTTGAAACGGCGCCAGAGGGTGACAGGCAGTTTCAGCGCAAGATACATCCCCAGACCAAACTCGAACACACGGCAGAGGGGAAACCAGTCGCCCGGTCGGCCTGGCATGAATCCGTACTGGCGGTAGAGCCAGCCTTCCATCTGCTCCAGCAAGGATGGCGCAACAAAGGGAACACCCCATTGGCCTACATAGTAGCGTGCACTAAAGCTGATGCAGAACAGGACTGCCAGTGTCTGGTGCGGCCAGCGCTGCATGCACCTCAGCATCAGCGGACAGAGTACATACAGGCTCATGATCAGGCTGATGAACCAGCTGGGCGGATTGTAGGGGCCGCCCCATAATCCCATCCAGGCATAAAAGCCGGTGAGACTGCCCAACAGGTCAATGGCCGGGCCATTGGGGAAAACATCGGGAAGCTCTCTCTGCAGCAGGCCATTTCCCAGGGCGTACCCCAGCATGGCGACCGGTAGGGACAGCCAGTAGGCCGGGTAAATCCGCAACGCCTTCTTCAACAAATACGACGGATAACTGTGCTGCCCCGAAACCTGGCTCAGGCCGGCCAGTACCCCGGACAATATCAGAAAAAGCGTCACCCCTACGCCGCCGAGACTGACGAAATAGACGTTCTTCCAGCCGAAAAATTCGCCACTGGTATGGCCCAGTAATTGCCCGAGGTGGGCGACCAGTACCAGTGAAATGGCCAGAATGCGCAGGCTGTCCAGCAGGGTAGAACGATTCATGGTGTGACCCCATTCGTACACTCGGGAAGTCGATTCCTGAAGTCTAACGACGGGCTATGACAGTTCGACCCCACTGCTGTTCGAGAGGCAAACCTGCCAGGATGACTGGAAACGAGTTGATTACACCTAACGCTGGTATCATTCAATCGGGTGCTTGGGCAGCATCCAGTCCGTCGGACAAGATTGGCACTGCTCCATGAAAGTGCCCTGGAACGTCGCGAAGCGGATGTGGGCGCCGCGAAGATCGGTGCCCTGCAGGTTGGCGTAATTCAGCTTGGCTTCCTGCAGGTTGGCATTGCGCAGATTGCAATTGATGAACCGGGTTTTGGTGGCCCAGACCATCTCCAGGCTTGCGGCGTAGAGCACGGCGTCCTCAAAGCGGGCGTTGCTAAGACGCGCGAAGGAAAGGTCGGCCCCATCAAGGCGGGTTTCCCTGAAGGATGCCCCTTGGGCATGCATGGCCCAGCCGGCCACGGCGACCATGTTGGCATAATCCAGGATCGCGCCCTTGAGGTTGGCTTGTTCCAGGTTGGCCCGACTGAGCAGGGCATAACTCAAGTCAGCTCCTTGCAGGTTGGCACCGCGCAGATCGCTGTGGCGAAGGTCGGCATAGCGCAGATTGGCATCGCTCAAATCGATGCGGTCCAGTTGCATGCCAGACAGGTCATGTGCGGACAGGTCAGCACCGGCACACTGGGCTTCAACACCCGGTTCACACTTTGCGACGGCTGCAGAAGACAGAATCAACGTCAGCACGCCGGTTGTCAGCAGGGAGGCTTTGGTCATAATGTGGTCTCCGAAGACGGACCTGCCGATAAGGCAGGCCCGGGAACAGTGCAGGTTCGTTACTTGCTGGCTACTTCACTGGCCCATTTCGGCAGTTTGAAGGCCCAGAAGGAACCGCCCTGGGGCACCGGTTTGGTCAGGTCGGCCATATCGCCTCCCCACAGCGGCACGGCACCGCCGTAGCCGGAGGCAATGCCGACGTACTGCTCGCCATCCATTTCCCAGGTGACGGGGCTTGAAACGATGCCGGAGCCGGTCTGGAACTTCCACAGCTCCTTGCCGGACTTGGCGTCGAAGGCTTTCAGGTAGCCGTCACCGGTACCGGTGAACACCAGGCCGCCTTTGGTGGTCAGGACACCGGCCCACAATGGCAGCTTTTCCTTGTGCTCCCATTCGATCTTGCCGGTGATCGGGTTCATCGCCCGCAGGATGCCGACGTGGTCATCATACATCTTGCGAATACGGAAACCCTGGCCCAGGTAGGCCGCGCCTTTCTGGTAGGTGACTTCCTCGGTCCAGTAGTCTTCCTTCCAATGGTTGCCCGGCACGTAGAACAGGCCGGTGTCCTGGCTGTACGCCATCGGGTTCCAGTTCTTGCCGCCAAGGAAGGGCGGTGATACTTCGATGGATTCCCCTTTCTTCTCGCCCGGTTTGGGTTCCGGCGGCCGCTGGCCTTCTACCTCAACCGGACGGCCGCTCTTCGGATCGATATGCGTGGCCCAGGTGATGTTGTCGACGAACGGGAAGGCGCGGATGAAGCCACCATCCTCACGATCGACGACATAGAAAAAGCCGTTGCGGTCGGCGTGCGCCGTAGCCTTAACGGTCTTGCCGTTATCCTCGTATTCGAACAGCACCAGCTCGTTGTTACCGGAGAAGTCCCAGGCATCATTCGGAGTGTGCTGGTAGAACCAGTCCACTTCGCCGGTAGTCGGGTCTACGGCCACCTGGCCCGAGGTGTAGAGGCTGTCGTAATCCTGGGGATTGCCGCCTTCAGAGGTGCGCTCCCAGGTGTTCCACGGCGCCGGGTTGCCGGCACCGACGATGATACGGTTGTTTTCAACATCGAAGCTGGCGCTCTGCCAGGGCGCGCCGCCACCGTGGCTCCAGGCTTCGACCTTGCCGGTTTCGCTGTTGGGGTCGTCCGGCCAGCTTGGTGCGCGCGGATCGCCGGTCGGTGTGCTTTCCTTGCCGTTCAGGCGACCCATGTGACCTTCGACAAACGGGCGCATCCAGATCTCCTTGCCGGTATCGGGGTCACGTGCAAAGAGTTTGCCGACCACACCGAACTCATCACCGGAAGAGCCGTGGATCAGCATCACCTTGCCGGTTTTCTGGTCCTTGATCAGGGTGGGAGCGCCGGTCATGGTATAGCCGGCCGAATGGTCACCAAACTTCTTCTTCCAGACCACTTTGCCAGTATCCTTGTTCAGCGCCACGATGGCGGCGTCCAGGGTGCCGAAGAAAATCTTGTCACCGAAGATGGCCGCGCCACGGTTGACCACGTCACAACAGGGACGAATATCGTCCGGCAGGCGTGCGGAATAGCTCCAGAGCCGTTTGCCGGTTTTGGCATCGATGGCAAAGACGCGGGAGTAGGAGCCGGTGATGTAGATCACACCCTCATGAACCAGCGCCTGGGACTCCTGGCCACGCTGTTTCTCGTCACCAAAGGAGAAGGACCATGCCGGGGTCAGCATCTCGACGTTTTCAGTGTTCAGTTGAGTCATCGGGCTATAGCGCTGGGCCTTGGGGCCTATGCCGTAGCCCAACACATTCTCGGGAGTGGCCTGGTCGTTTTGAATATCGTCCCAGGTAACGGCGGAGGTTGCCGCCTGTGCAGTACTCGTGCCCAGGCCGATCACGGCACCCAGAATGACAGCCTGTACCCGTTGACTCAGAAGCTTGCGGCGGGGCGCTGTTATTGTTGTTCTCATCATTTCGATACCCTGTTGGTGAATGGCGTCAGCTCGAAACGGGAGCTGATGTGTGCAAGGGCATTGTGCGAATCAAGGGAGCAGGAGGGCCACGGCAAATCGCCCGGCGGGGGTGGGGAATCAGCGGTATAGCAGGGTGAAACATGCCCGGGATAAAGGGAATAATTCCCGGTTAATCAACAGGTTATGCGTAAGTTTTACGACTTTGGTTGTGGTTTGTCAAACCTTGGTCTCACGCCTGCCGGAATTTACTACCAAGGGAGCATGTTTTGGGTGCCAAGGTGGCATTCTGGGCATACAGCGCCTGGTTCATCATTGAGTCATCAAAGTCGGGCGGTTGCGCTCGGCGTTCCGATTGGCCGATAACAATAAATGGTGACCCTTCATGTCCAAACTGAACAAAATCACAGGCCTGATGGCCGCTGCCGCAATGGCAACCGCAGTTTCCGGCACTGTTCTGGCCCACGGTGATGTGGTCCCCCACGCCGTTGATACCGAAGGTCTGACCTCGCTGGGTGAAGAGTGGGCCGATACCAACCCCTATCGCGACAGTGACGACTTCGGACTCGCTGTGGAGATCGGTGCTTCTGCTTATAACCAGAACTGTGCCCGTTGTCACGGACTGGATGGTATTTCCGGCGGTATTGCGCCCGATTTGCGCTATCTGACGGCCGATTATGATGGCGACGAATGGTTCAAGTACCGCGTTATCAATGGTGCCGTGCGCGATGGCGCCGTTTACATGCCTCGCATGGCGGATACGCTGAGCCAGGAAGCCCTCTGGGCCATCCGAAGCTGGCTGGAGACCAAATATGTTGAGGAATAAGCTCGCCACGCTGCTTATATCCCTTCTGGCAGGCCTGCTCGCATGCGAGCAGGCTTTTGCGCGTCTATACGATGACGTCATGGCGTCCGGCTATATCCGAATTGGGGTCTACAAGGATTTTGCGCCTTATTCATTCATGCGGGACGGCCAGCCGGCCGGCGTGGATGTGGAGATTGCGCAACGTGTCGCCAAGGTCTTCGGTCTGGATCTTCAGTTGCACTGGATCACCCCTGACGAAAATCTTGAGGACGACCTGCGCAATAACGTCTGGAAGGGACACTACCTGGACAAGGACGAAGACAATCCTCTGGCGATGAAGCACCTGGCCGATGTGATGCTGCGTGTACCCTACGACAAGGCCTACGCCTACAAGCAGGATTCGTTGGGTTACCTGATCAATGAGCAGGTGGTGATGAAAGCGCCTTACCAGCAGGAGCGTTGGCAGGTGGCCTATGACAGCAAGCGCCTGGACGCCGTGCGAACCGTCGCGGTGTTCCAGTATGAGCCGATTGGGGTCGAGATCGACAGTGTGCCGGCCTTCTACTTTACCTCCGCCATGGGCGGGCGTATGCGTAACATGACGCATCACTACGCCACTCCAGCGTTGGCGTTCGATGCGCTGAAGAAAGGCGAAGTGGCGGCGGTCATGGCGATGCAGTCCGAGATCGACTGGTTGTTGAATCAGGCGAAGAACCCGGAGTACCGACTGGCGGAAAACGGTTTCCCGACCATGGGTAAACAGACCTGGGATATCGGTATCGCCATTCGTCAGTCCGACCGACAGCTGGGCTATGCCGTCGAGGAAGTGTTGGCCCGGATGATCCGCAAGGGTGAAATGGCCGAGCTTTTTTCAGCTTACGGGCTGCGTTACACCAAACCCGAGTTCTATCAGGTAATGGCGGAGACAACAGCAAACGACTGAACAACTGCCGAACAATAAAAACAAAACGAGGTAGACAAGATGACAGGGATTTATCGCCTGCTGACAGGGCTGCTGGCCCTGTTTGCCTGTACCGCCGCACTCGCGGCGCAGCCTGCTGACCCGCTTGAGTCGGTGATGTGGGACTACACCCGCAAGATCTTCATCGGTGACGCCGATTACCGCTTCAACCCCGATATTCGGGTAGAAGTCCCGCCATTTGCCGAAGACCCGACGCAGGTTCCCATCACCATCGACGCACGGGCATTCAAGGGGGAGATCGACCGCATCGTGGTCTGGGCCGATCTCAACCCGATCCAGCATATATTCAACTACTATCCCGACGATCTGGCGTCTCCAAGAGTATCGCTGCGCATCAAGGTTCAGCAAAGTACGGCGATACGTGCCGCGGTGCTAACCAAAGGGGGCGACTGGCATATCGGCTATGCCCAACTGGAAGCCGCCGGCGGGGGCTGCACCACACCGAGCATGGGCAATGCCGACCCTTACTGGCAAAGCCATCTGGGTGAAGTGAAGTCGCGACGATTTGCCCCGGAAGAGGGCGATGGCGCCCGCTACAAGTTCCGCGTCATTCATCCCATGGACACGGGACTGGTCGATGCGATCCCCGAGTTCTATCTGCAGCAAGTGGAACTAAAAGGACCTGAAGGGACAACCGTCATGCGCATGGAGCTGTCGCCACCGGTGGCGGAAAACCCTGTCTTCAGTTTTGACCTGAACGATGACCGCGGCGGTTACACACTATGGATGCGCGATAACGGCGGTAACGAATTCAGCCAGGCCCTGTAAGGAGGCAGTATGAGATTTCTGACGCTACTAGTACTGCTGGCGCTGAGTCTGCCGGCAGCGGCTGCACGCCTGGAGTATGACCTGAAAGCCGAACAGGTTGCCCGGGATACCTGGTTTGTCGAGGGCAAAACCGAGGATTTCAGTTTCGAAAACGGTGGCGATATCGTCAATACGGCTTTTATCGTCACCACCGAAGGGGTCATCGTGCTTGATACCGGGGTGTCACGGCGCTACGGCGAGGCCCTGCGCGAGTTGATTCGTCAAACCACCGACCAGCCGATCAAACTGGTGATCAATACCCATCAGCATCCCGATCATTTCCTCGGCAACCAGGCCTTCATATCAACCCCGATCGCTTCCCTGGCCAAAACACAGCAGCAGATTCGCCAGCAGGGGGATGCCTTTGCCGAGAATATGTACCGCCTGGTCGGCGACTGGATGCGAGGCACCGAGGTGATCGTGCCCGATCAGATCATTGAGCCCGGAATAATGCAGCTGGGTGATCATCAGCTGGAATGGATTGAACTGACCGGACACAGTGGTTCGGACCTGGTGCTTTATGATCGCACCACGGCTGTGCTCTTTCCGTTCGATATGGTGTTTTACCAGCGAGCCCTGACCACACCGCATACGCCGAGTTTGAAGCAGTGGCAGGCAGAGCTGGAGCAACTGAGAGGTATTCCGTTCAAGGTGATGCTGCCTGGTCATGGGCCCAGAGTCTCGGATCATCGGGCGCTGGATCAGATGCAGGACTATCTGCAGTGGCTGGATGAGATCCTGAGGTTGTCCGCTGAGCGGGGAATGAGCATGACCGAAGTGATGGCTCAACCCATCCCCGAGCGGTTCAACGGTATTAGACTGCGGCGTGCCGAGTTCGAACGTACCGTCATCCACCTCTATCCAGGTTATGAAGAGGCTGTTTTCGATCTTTAATCTCTATCTAAAGCCCCGTTTCTCGGGGCTTTTCGGCGAGTATTACTACCAAGTGAGGAGAAAACTGCTTCGCCGGTTCAATTGTTGGATCAGGGGTCAGATTCAAAAATGCCTGTACGGGTCGGGAAAAATTCCCGGCTTCTCCTTGAAAACAAAAAAATCCTGAAAGGGGACAGCAATGAAGAAAATCGGCCGCAGCAAAGGCTTTGCCCTGACCGCTCTGGTTGCTGCCATGTCCTGTGCTGGAGTAGCGCAGGCGGGCATCACCGACAAGGATATCCTTGCCGACCAGATGACCACCGAAGACGTGGTATCCAACGGCCTGGGGCCGCGCGCTCAGCGCTACAGCCCGCTGGACAAACTGAATGCTGAAACCGTCAAGGAACTGCGTCCGGTCTGGTCGTTCTCCTTCGGCGGCGAAAAACAGCGCGGGCAGGAATCCCAGCCGATGGTGAAGGACGGTGTCATGTATGTCACCGGTTCCTACTCTCGCGTGTACGCCATTGACGTCAAGACTGGTGAAGAGCTTTGGGAATACAACGCGCGCCTGCCGGACGGCATCATGCCCTGTTGTGACGTGATCAACCGTGGTGTCGCCCTCTATGGCGACCTGGTGATCTTCGGCACTCTGGATGCCAAGCTGGTCGCCCTGAACAAAGACACCGGCAAGGTGGTCTGGAAGAAGAAAGTGGCTGACTACAAGGAAGGCTACTCTCTGACAGCTGCACCGCTGGTTGTCAAAGGCAAGATCATTACCGGTGTGTCCGGTGGCGAATTCGGTGTGGTCGGCAAGGTTGAAGCCTACGATGCCGTAACCGGTGACATCGTCTGGACACGTCCGACCGTTGAAGGTCACATGGGCTACATCTGGAAAGACGGCAAGAAAGTCGAAAACGGTATCTCCGGTGGCAAGCCGGGTCAGACCTGGCCGGGCGACCTCTGGAAAACCGGTGGTGCCGCGACATGGCTGGGCGGTACCTACGATCCTGAAACCGACCTGATGTTCTTCGGTACCGGTAACCCGGCACCCTGGAACTCACACCTGCGTCCGGGTGACAACCTGTTCTCCTCCTCGCGCCTGGCAATCGACCCGGATACCGGCAAGATCGTATGGCACTTCCAGACCACGCCGCATGACGGCTGGGATTTCGACGGCGTCAACGAGCTGATCGCCTTCGACTACAAGGAGGGTGGCAAAACCGTTAAGGCCGCGGCAACCGCTGACCGTAACGGCTTCTTCTACGTCCTGAACCGTGAAAACGGTGACTTCATCCGCGGTTTCCCGTTCGTCGACAAGATCACCTGGGCCGAAGGTCTGGATGACAAGGGTCGCCCCATCTACAAGGACGGTGGGCGTCCGGGCAACCCGGCCGATGCGAAAGAAGGCAAGAAAGGGGAGCCGGTCGTATCCGCGCCATCCTTCCTGGGCGGCAAGAACTGGATGCCGATGGCGTTCAGCCAGGATACCGGGCTGTTCTACGTACCGTCCAATGAATGGGCCATGGATATCTGGAACGAACCCGTATCCTACAAGAAAGGCGCGGCCTACCTGGGGGCTGGTTTCACCATCCGACCGACGAATGACGATTACATCGGTGTGCTGCGTGCGATCGACCCGAAATCCGGCAAGGAAGTCTGGCGCTACGAGAACTACGCACCGCTCTGGGGTGGCGTGTTGGCCACCAAGGGTAACCTGGTGTTCACCGGTAACCCGGAAGGCTACCTGATGGCATTCGATGCCAAGTCCGGCAAGATGCTGTACAAGTTCCAGACCGGTTCCGGCATCGTCGGTTCACCGATTACTTGGGAGATGGATGGTGAACAGTACGTGTCTGTCGTCTCCGGCTGGGGTGGTGCTGTTCCGCTCTGGGGTGGCGAAGTGGCCAAGCGCGTGAAACACCTGAATCAGGGTGGTTCCGTGTGGACGTTCAAGCTGCCGAAAGATAGCTGATTTCGAACTGATCCTCAGTTTTGACAAGCCCTGCCGGGTAACCGGCGGGGCTTTTTGCGTTGAACTTTATCGGGTCAGTTTATCCAGTTAAAACAGACTGTTGTAAGAAATTCCTAATGTTGCACTTGCTTCTGCTACCTTGGGTTTGGGGTGTAAGACTCCGGCATGAATACCGGTATTACTGCTCCGGTTCGGACGCCAAAGTGGTGCATGAATCCCTCCGCTGCAGTATGGGTTTACACCCTCTCCAGACGCGATCATCAAGCCATCGTAATCACGATGTCATGATGAAGTTTGAATCTGGGGAAGACCATGAAAAATAAGAAAATGACCACCAAACTACTGCCGGCAATGATCGCACTGGGTATGGCTGCGCAGGCTCAGGCCGGTATTACGTTGTACGACAAGGAAGGGACGACCTTTAGCACGGATGGCCTGATTAACGCCTTTTATGTTCAGAGCGACAATGATGGTCGCGAACAGTCTCGCGTCAAGATGGGCTTCCTGCCCAACTGGATCGGCTTCAACTTCGGCAAGGAAACCGGTGACCTCAAGCTGGGTGCCCGTTCCTCTTTCTGGGTCAGTATCAACGATTCTGACGTGATACGCGCCAACGCTCAGGGTCGCGGTGAATCCCTGGGTACCGATACCGGCATCGATGTGCGTCAGTTCTACGGAACGGTTGAAGCTGACTGGGGCCAGGTATTGATCGGTAAAGACTTCGGCCTGTTCAACCGCACCAACATCATGTCGGACGAGCTGCTGCTGGGTTACGGCCAGACTTCAGATGCCCTGGGCCTGATCGACGGTGGCAACGTATCCTTTGGCAACATCGGCAGTGGCTATACCTATCCGTTCCCGAAAGCGCAGATCACTTACCGCACCCCGACCAAAAACGGCTTCCAGCTGGCGGTCGGTATTTTCGATCCGAGCAAGTCGGACGTTGATTCTTCCGAAGACACACCGCGTTTCGAAGGCGAGCTGACCTATGGCACCGACTTCAATAATGGCTCTTTCAAGGCATGGGTAGGCGGCCTTTACCAGAGTTCTGATGATCCGGATGGTGCAGACGTCAACAGCATCGACTCTACCGGTGTCTCCTACGGCGCCAATGTGAAATTCGGCGACCTGTCCCTGACCGCATCCGGATTCCAGAGTGAAGGTATTCACCCGGCCGCCATCGATAACTTTGTGGTTGATGAAAGTGCTGAGATGGATGGTTACCTGGTACAGGGGTCTTACACGTTCGGACCCAACCGCGTGGCTCTGTCCTATGGTGAGAACGAAGGCGATAACGGCACCGATTTCACCTATGAAAACACCGCTGTCGCCTGGTTCTACACGGTCAACAGTAACCTGAAACTGGTTGCTGAATATGACCAGACAGAAATCAGTGGTACCACTCTGGGTACTGAAGAAAACGATACCCTTGCCCTGGGTGCCGTTCTGACCTGGTAAACCGCGTTGTTGTTGTAACAACTGGACCGCACAACTGGACCCCTTCACCGGTTGTGCGGTTTTTTGTCCCGCCACTTTCCTCCAGCACTCCCGCACGGCCCTCGAAATACGCACCTCACCCTCTATCAGACCCTGTGCGTGCCTTTCCTGTTCGTCATCTGCTTCATTCCGCTAGTGCTTTGGTAGTATGTTTGACAGCCGCTGCCTTATGTCACTGCGGTGACGTGAATTAATGCATTAACTATCAAATAGTTAGCACTTTTTTTCGGCATGCAAGCAGGTACTGAAGTAGGATTACCAGTACTCTGTTGCCCGATTACAATTCAAGTTGCCATGTTTTTCAGCGCGAGTACCCGTCAATGAACGCGCCCTTGTTCCAAGAACCGATCCGTTCCGCCATGTCTTCCGCACGCGACCCGTATCGTGCTGCTGCTGAACTGGCGGCTGAACTCAACAACCCCGAGCTGGGCTTTGTGCTGTTTTTCTGCTCAGCCGAGTATGATCTGCAGGCACTGTCGTCCGGTTTGACGACCGCCTTTGCAGGAGTCCGAGTCGCTGGCTGTACAACAGCCGGTGAGTTGACTCCCCGTGGCTACGACCAGGGCACGGTGACGGCGATCGGTTTTGACCGCAACCTCTTTGCCATTGAAGTAGGGCTGGTTGAGGAGCTGGATCGCTTTACGCTGACCGAAGCACAGATGCTGATCGATACACTGGTGACGGGTTGCCGAGACCGACGCGTCGCACCGATCAAGGGGCATACCTTTGCCCTGACGTTGCTTGACGGCTTATCAAGCCAAGAGGAGCTGGTGCTGCTGACGCTGGACTCGGTACTGGGCAGCATTCCCCATTTCGGCGGCTCCGCCGGGGATGATATCCATCTGACCGGGACTCATGTCTACTACGACGGTCAGTTCCGTACTCGGGCGGCTGTGGTCATCATGGTCAATACGCCACTCGATTTCGAAGTGTTCACCACCCATCATATGCGCAGTCTTGAACAGAAGCTGATCGTTACCCAGGCAGACCCGGCGACGCGCACCGTGTATGAGTTGAATGCGGAACCGGCCGCCATCGAGTATGCGCGCCAGCTGGGCCTGAATCCTGATGAATTGAACTACCGCGTATTCGCACTTAATCCGTTGGCCGTGCGTATCGGCCAGGAGTACTACGTGCGCTCGATCCAGAAGGTTAATCCGGATATGAGTCTGACCTTCTACTGTGCCGTCGAGAACGGCATCGTGCTGACCGCGATGCAACCCGAGGCGATGCTGCCCAACCTGGCCCGACGCTTCGAGGCGATCGAGCAGACGCTGGGCGAGCCGCTCATCACCATCGGCTGCGACTGTTTCCTGCGCCGGCTGGAGGCGGAATATACCGAACGTACTGAAGCGACCTCGGATTTTCTGGTCGCGCATAATGTGATCGGTTTCAATACCTATGGCGAGCAGTTTGATGGCATGCACCTCAACCAGACCTTTACCGGGGTCGTGATCGGCAGGACAGCCAATGAGTTCTGAACCTACACGCGAACAGTTACAGGCGCGGATCGCTCAGCTTGAACTGGAAAATGACAAGCTGACGCGGATGAAGGATGCGTTGATCGAGCGCGTGGAGTCGAGCAGTACGGTGCGCACGGCCCCCTATGCCGCCTTCGAACATTCGGTAGTACTCGCCGAACAGGTGCGTGAACGAACCGAAGCCCTGAATACCGCCCTGGCCGAACTCAAGCGCAGTAATTTCGCCCTCAAGCAGGCCAACCAGGAGGCCGCCACCGCTCACCAGCGTCTGATCGACGCCATCGAAAGTATTTCCGATGCCTTCGTACTCTTCGACGAGCAGCGCCGGATCCTGTTGTTCAACAGTCGTTTCCGGGAATACTGGGAAGGCACGGATACCGAGATCGAACGCGGCACCACCATACAGGATGTCAGCCGACTGGCGATCGAGCGCGGGGTTATTCTGGGGGAACATGTCGGTCAAGGTGACGAAGCAACGGTCTACCGGCTGGCCAGTGGTCGCTGGGTGCAGGTCAGCGAGCGTCATACGGGTGAGGGCGGCCTGGTCATTCTGTATACCGATATCACCGATCTCAAGGCCAGTGAGGCGGCTCAACGGGAACTGGCGCTGGCACAGAAAAGTCGACTGCTGCAAAGCACGGTCGACAACCTGTCTCAGGGGGTAGCACTGGTCAATCCAGAGGGCTGTCTGGAAGTCTGGAACGATCGCTTCCTGGAATTGACCCATGTACAGGCCGCCGAGGGGCTGCCGTTCGACCAGTTGATGCAGCAATCCGAAGTTGAGCTGCTGACGCCACAGGTTCGCGACCGCGCCGGCAAGAGGCGCCAGGAGCTCGAGCAGCGACTGCCAGATGGCCGTGTGCTGGAAATTCGTACTCACCCCATGCCCTCCGGTGGCTTCGTTAACACCTATACCGACATTACCGAGCGCTATCAGTATGCCGAGACCCTGCGCGAGAACGAACACTGGCTGCGGCTGATTACCGACCATGTACCGGCGCTGATCGCCTATGTGGGGGAAAACGGCTGCTTCCAGTTCACCAACCAGGTTTATGATGACTGGTACGGCTGGCCGCGAGGCACTCTGATCGGCCAGAGCATTCGCCAGGTGCACGGCGATCAGTTGTACGGTCGTCTCGAGCCCTATATTCAGCGTGCACTCGGCGGCGAGAACACCACCTTCGAGATCGACGAATACAACGCGGCGGGGGAAACCCGTCATATGCTCAAGTCATACGTCCCAAACCTGGATACGGAAGGGCGTGCCGTCGGCTTCTTCGTGCTGATTCGGGATATCACCGAGCGCAAGCGCACCGCAATGGCACTGCAACAGGCCTACCAGAACCTGGAACAGCGTGTGCGTGAACGCACTTCGGAACTGACGGAAGTGAACCAGCAGCTGCGGCAGGAGATCGATGAACGCCGTGAGATCGAGGCACGGCTGCTGGAGGCCAAGCAGGATGCCGAGCAGGCCAACCTGTCCAAAACCAAGTTCCTGGCGGCGGTCAGTCATGATCTGCTGCAGCCGCTGAACGCGGCCCGCCTGTTTACTGGCGCACTGCTGGAGCAGGCGATGCCCGAGCGGATCTCTTCATTGATCTGTTCGGTCAGCAACTCGCTGCAGGATGTTGAAACCCTGCTGGGTACACTGGTCGATATTTCCAAACTGGATGCCGGCGTGATCAAGCCGGATATCAGTGCCTTCCGACTCAATGAACTGCTCGATACCCTGGCGGCTGAGTACACCCAGGTAGCGGCAGCCGAAGGGCTCAGGTTCCGCTTCCGTGGTAGTGACGCCGTCGTCGTCAGTGATGCTACGCTGCTGGCGCGTATTCTGCGCAACTTCCTGACCAATGCGCTGCGTTATACCCCCTCCGGCGGTGAGATACTGCTCGGTTGCCGCCGCCGGAGCGACAAGCTGCTGATCGAGGTCTGGGACACCGGTTCCGGTATACCCGCCGACAAGCTGACCGAGATCTTCCAGGAGTTCCGCCGTATTCCCAATGCCAGCCATCAGCAGGACAAGGGGCTGGGATTGGGCCTGGCGATCGTCGACAAGATCAGCCATATGCTTGAACACCCGGTCAGGGTCCAATCCCGTGAAGGGGTTGGCTCCATGTTCTCTGTGGAGCTGCCCCTGGGACGCCTCAATCCCCAGTCCTTTACCCCCCAATTCAAGGAACCCGGCATCGACAACCAGCTAAAGGGAGCACGTATCTGGATGGTCGACAACGATGCCGCCATCTGTGCCGGTATGGCAACCCTCTTGGGGGGCTGGGGCTGTGACGTCGTCACGGCGCTGGGCCTGGAGGACCTGCAGCAGCAACTATCCGTGGGCAGTGCAGAGCTCGACCTGCTGATTGCAGACTATCATCTTGACGATGGCGCTACAGGTATCGACCTTGTAAGGGATGTGCTGCAGCAACGCATCGACACGCCCCCCGTCCTGATGATCACGGCGAACTACAGCAATGAGTTGAAGCAGGAAGTGAAAGAGCAGGGCTACCTGCTGATGAACAAACCGATTCGGCCATTGAAGCTGAAGGCGACGCTGGGGCACCTGCTGCAGGGCCGGAACTGACCGGCCCGGGCACAGGTTAGATTTCAGCGACGCAGATACTGGGCGAAGTCGATATCACTGGCAGACAGAATCGCCTGCACGCGGTTATGCACGCCAAGCTTGCGCAGGATGGCGGATACGTGGGCTTTGACCGTGGTTTCTGCGATATGCAGGTTGTAGGCGATCTGCTTGTTGGATTCGCCCTTGGCCATCCGTTCCAGTACCAGCAATTGGCGACGGGTCAGGGAGGAGAGCAGTTCAGGCGCGATTTGCGGATGCTCGCTGGCTCTGCGGCTACGACGACCAGAGTCCTGATCGCTTTGGCGAATGATGTCCGACGGCAGATAAACATTCCCGTCCAGAATTTGCTGCAGGGCTTCGGTCATCTGTGCCCGTGGTGAGGATTTGGAGATGAAACCTACGGCACCACAGGTGATTGCCTGGAGCACGACCTGCTTGTCATCTTCCGCTGAAACGATAACCACCGGAATGGTCGGGGCTTCGTTGCGCAGAGAGATCAACCCGTTGAGACCGTGCATGCCCGGCATGTTCAGATCGAGTAGCACCAGATCCAGGTCGTCATGCTCCTGGGCCAGCGAAAGGGCTGATTCCAGATCTTCGGTTTCGATGGTCTCGGTATCAGGAAATCCGCTTTCGATCACGTTGGTGATCGCCTCGCGGAACAGCGGATGGTCGTCGGCGATGAGAATTTTGTACACGTTATTGTTCCCCATTTATCGTTATTATTCAGGCACTCATGGACCATCCGTGTCAATCGTTTTGTCTCATTATTCACTCTGGACTGCAAGTGGGAAGGGGTTAGGTGACGCCTGTTCCAACCGCTGTTCAGCCTCTCGCCAGCCATCGGTACCTTCCGCATACCAGTACACCTGACGATAGCCCCATTCGGAGGCGCGTTTGGCAGCGTTCCAGGACATCCAGCAATCTGCCGTACAATAGAAGACCAATGGGTAATGCAGATCACCAGAGCTGGCCTGCCGAAGTCCCTGGCGGAAATACTCGCTCCAGTCGGGCGCCAGCTCGCCCAGCCCCACATTGGGCAACCAGAGACTTCCCGGCAGATTGAAACGAGGCGTGCTGAGCAGAAAGCTACCGTCTTGCCAGCGTACCGGCTGCACGTCAATTAGTGCGAGCCCAGGCTGCTGCCTGAGCAGAGCCTGCAGCGAAACCGTATCGATACGTTCTCCGCCTGCGGCAGAGTCGGGTGTGGGGCTGCGATAGCGGGCGATCCTGTAACCTTCCCAGGAAAACATGAGATCAACTTCAGGGCCTTCGGCCGTGGCATCTGCCTGAACCTGTCCAATGATGAGTCCTGATAAAGCCAATACCGCCAACTGGTGCGAAATCGAGTGCATAAGCGTTTCTCCGATTCTGCTATTACACCTTGGTGCGCATTTCGGCTGAATTCGACGTTGGCTGCAAACAACCGGTACCTAAGTAGTAAGTGCACATACTTAATGTAAGGTATTGATCATACAGAACATGACATTGAACATTGCTGTACTGATTAACCCTGCATATGATTAAAAGACTGCTGTATCGATGAGTAAAAAACATGTTTCAGGAAAGACGTATCTATCCCCGAATCCCCTGTAAAGTGGATGCTGAGCTGGAAACCACCGATGGCCGCATGCTTGATGTCCGGCTGACCAATATCAGCCGGAGCGGCTTCTATATCGAAGGCGATGATGGCCTGTATGACCTGCAACCGCCCGAAGGGTTGGGCGCCACCGAAATCTGGCTGCACTTCGGCCTGGAAAGGAGCGCCTTGCACTGTCATTGCAGGATCATCTACAAACGCCGCAATGCCCATGACAATATCGGCTTGGGCCTGCATATCATCTCAACCGATGAGGCGGCTCTGAATGTCATTGAACATTATGTTGCCACTCACCTGAACTGACAGCTTATTCGGGGCTCACCTTGATCAGACCTTTTCACCTGGTACTGGCTGCGGCACTGATAATCGGGTTCTGGCTCACCGACCCTTTTCCGGGCTCGGAAGCCCCCGTGGAAACGCCTGTCGTTCATGTCCCGATCGATCGTAATCAACCTGTACAGAACAGCCTTTTACCGGCACCCAGTATACGTTTCGATGACTATCAGCTGACGCTGTTGGCCGAGTTTTCCATTGATGCCCGCGTGCTGGGCCGGGAAAATTACCGCTTCGGCCGGGAGGCAGAATTGTCCCCCTGGGACTTTGCACTGGGCTGGGGGGAGATGGCACGTCCGGAAATAGCCGAGCAGTTTGAAATCCGCCAATCGGGCCGCTGGTACTACTGGCGTACTCAGCAACTGCCGATCCCCCAGCGCCAGGTCGAGACCAGCAGTGCCAACATGCATCTGATTCCAGCCAATGAGCTGGTTCGCGAGCAGCTGGAGCAGGTTGGTGAAGAGGATCAGCTGCGCCTGCGAGGTTTCCTGGTCGAGGCCAGAGGCCAGGATGGTTGGCGCTGGCGCAGCTCACTGAGCCGGGACGATACCGGCAACGGTGCCTGTGAGGTTATTCTGGTGACGGAGGTGCTTTGAGCGCTTCTGCACGCAAGGGCGCCTTGCGCTGCTCGGCACGAATGTTGATCAAATTGCCGGCCAGCATCAACCCCGCACCCAGGGCAACCGGCAGGTCGATCACCTCCTCGTAGAACAGATAACCGACGACTGCAATCAACGGCAGGCGCATGAAGTCCATGGGCACCACCACCGTGGCATCGGCCAGCTTGAACGCACGCGCCATGCAGTAGTGCGCACTCATCGCGGTGACCGCCACCAGCAAAATCCAGGGCAGGGAATGCAGTTCGGGCGTTTTCCAGTCCATCAGCGAGGGCACCATCCCGAACGGCAGCTGCATCATGGTCATGTAGAAAAGAATGCACAGCGGCGTTTCCGTGGCGGACAAGGATTTGGTCTGGATGTACGAAATGGCATAACCGACCGCACCAGCCAAAACCGCCAGAGCCGCCGGGTGCAGGGACCCCATGCCGGGGCGCAGAATCAACAACAGACCCGATATCCCAAAAACCAGAGCGGCCAGCCGCGGCAGGGTCAAGCGCTCGCCCAACAGCATCCAGGCCAACAACGCGGTCCATATCGGGGTGGTAAATTCGATCGCGATCACCTCGGCCAACGGAATGAATGCCAGTCCGTAGAACCAGCCATACTGGCCACCGAAATGGGCAACGTTACGCATCAAATGCCCACCGGTCCGGTTCGTCTTCAACTGTGCCCAGCCGCTTCTGGCAACCAGGGCGCCGATCAGCACAACACCGATCAGGCTGCGAAAAAACAGAATCTGGAAAGTCGTCAGGTCCTGGGACAGCTCCCGTCCGGAAACAGCCATCGCCATGAACGAAAAGAGGGCGCCGGTCATCCAGAAAGCGGCGACTAACGCAGGGTGTCGATCCTTGAACATGGTTTACACTCGCCAAAAGCGGCAAGGGTAGCAACTTACGGACGGCGATGAAACCGGCGGGTGTCGGGCCAGGCGTTTAGCCTGCTTCCACGGCGATCAGCTGCTCACGCATGGGCTGGTTTGTCAGCAGGTCTGCCAGGGTATATTTCGACAGGCTATCAAAAAACGCGCGTTGCGCCTCGGCAAGTACCGACTGCAAGCTGCAATGACTGGCTAAACGACAGGGTGGGCGCTGGCAGTCCACAAGCGGGGATGTCCCTTCGGTCTGGGCAATCAGAGTGCCCAGGTTGATCATGTCAGGCGCCAGGGCAAGACGAATACCGCCTTTCTTGCCACGGTAGGTGTCCAGGTGACCACTTTTGCCCAGCGCATGGACCACTTTGCGCAAGTGTTCCAGCGAGATGTCATAGAAATGAGCAATCTCGCTCAGGGTCGCAAGCCGGTCCGGGTTCATGGCCACATAGAACAGGACGCGGAGAGAGTAATCGGTAAAGCGGCTCAATTGCATTGCTAGCATCTCGATTCGGCACAGCTTTCGATGATACAAGATAACGGTCTCAATTATAATCATCGGCATTAAGGTCAATAAGTTCATGGAAATACCCCGGCACGCTTGCCTTTTTCGGCCGAAACCGCTATCAATAGCGCTATATTTTTATGGATTTTCAGGGCGCTTTTACGGCGCCTTTTCATGTTTTAGAGCCACCATCATGCATAACCCGTTCAGATTGAAAACGTATCAGGCCTGCAGTGTCTCAGGCCCGTTTGCCTGCCTCTGAATCTGATCTGCCCGCATCAGATCGGTGCAGGCTCACGGGTCCTTCCACTCAATAACCTGTTTTCTTACGTTGTCCCCAAGACTGGGGCAACTTTGTATATCAATGGAGTAAAAAATGGCTGATATGCCCGGTATCAAGGTATCTGAGAAAGATATCGACCAACTCGAGGCTATGCTGGAACACAAGGAGTATCGCGATAACCCTTCACTGGATGGGCTACGCGCCGAGCTTGACCGCGCCGATGTGGTACCCCTGGATGCACTGCCGGAAACTGTCGTGCGGATGAATTCCACCGTGACCTTCGAGGTGGTGGAGAGCGGCCAGCAGTTTCACCGCACGCTTTATTTCCCGCACCAGATGGCTGAAAAGGAACATGCGATCTCGATCGTCGCTCCCATCGGCTCCGCGCTGCTGGGACTGGAAGTCGGTCAAACCATCGACTGGCGGCTGCCGGACGGCAAGCACAGCCATGTCAAAATCATTGAAGTCAGTCACGCCTGAGCACTCGGCATGACAACGAAAAAGGCCGGTTCTTATGAACCGGCCTTTTCATTTACGGACAGATCAACTGATCAATCAACCTTTACGCTGGTCGAATACGCGCTTGGCCTTGCCCTCAGAGCGGGGAATGCTGCCAGTCGGGACGATATCGATCTTGGTGCTGATACCGATGTAGGACTTGATATGGTGCTGCAGCTCCTTGATCACCGCCGCCTCGTCAGCACCGGTGGCTTCAGGCGCCAGCTCGACCTTGACGTCGACCATATCCAGGTTGCCGTTCTTGGTAACAACGATTTCGTAGTGCGGCGCCAGAGCAGCAACCTTCAGGATCTGTTCCTCAATCTGGGTCGGGAACACGTTCACACCACGGATGATCAGCATGTCATCGGAACGGCCGGTGATCTTGTCGATGCGACGCATCGGGCGGGCAGTACCTGGCAGCAGACGGGTCAGGTCGCGGGTGCGGTAACGGATAACCGGCATCGCTTCCTTAGTTAATGAGGTGAACACAAGTTCACCATACTCTCCGTCCGGCAGTACTTCGCCAGTGTTCGGATCGATGATTTCCGGATAGAAGTGATCTTCCCAGATGGTGGGACCATCTTTGGTTTCGATGCACTCCATCGCCACGCCAGGGCCCATCACTTCGGACAAACCATAGATGTCGACAGCATTGATACCGGAGCGCTGCTCGATGTTCTTGCGCATCTCATCAGTCCAGGGCTCGGCACCAAAAATACCGGTGCGCAGCGGCAGTGTGCGCGGATCCACGCCCTGACGCTCCATTTCGTCCAGGATGTTCAGGAAGTAGGACGGAGTCACCATGATGATGTCCGGCGCGAAGTCCTGAATCAGCTGAACCTGCTTCTCGGTCTGACCACCGGACATGGGGATCACGGTGCAGCCGAGACGCTCGGCACCGTAGTGCGCCCCCAGACCACCGGTGAACAGGCCATAGCCGTATGCGATGTGTACCTTGTCACCACGGTGACCACCGGCCGCGCGAATGGAGCGTGCCACCACGTTCGCCCAGGTATCGATATCGCCCTGAGTGTAACCTACGACCGTCGGCTTGCCGGTGGTGCCGGAAGAGGCGTGGATACGCACGACTTCATCCATGGGGACGGCAAACATGCCATATGGGTAGTTCTCACGCAGGTCATGCTTGGTCGTGAACGGGAAATGCTTCAGGTCTTCCAGCGATTTCAGCTCGAAGGGGTGAACGCCTTTCTCGTCACACTTCTTCTTGAAGTGAGGAACATTGTTATAGCTGTGCGCAAGGCTCCAGCGCAGTCGACGAAGCTGCAGGGCGCGCAGCTCGTCGATGCTGGCAGTTTCGATTTCTTCCAGGGATCCGCGCAACATTGGTTGTTGATTACTCATGCTTATTCTTATCCCGTTGTCTGTAGTAATTATATTATTTATTCGGGCACCTGATTGGGGATCAGACGCGTTCGATGATAGTCGCGATGCCCTGGCCGACACCGATGCACATCATGCACAGTGCATAGCGGCCGCCGGTACGGTGCAATTCGTACATGGCGGTGGTGATCAGACGTGCACCACTCATGCCCAGCGGATGGCCCAGAGAGATGGCACCGCCATTGGGGTTGACGTGTGCGGCATCGTCAGCGAGACCCAGATCACGGGTCACCGCCAGCGCCTGAGCGGCGAAGGCTTCGTTCAGTTCGATCACATCCATGTCGTCCAGCGTCAGACCGGCCTTGGCCAACACCTTGCGCGCGGCCGGGGCGGGACCAAAGCCCATGATGCGCGGCTCGACACCGGCTGTCGCCATGGCGACGATGCGGGCTTTCGGGGTCAGGCCATGCGCCTTGGCCGCTTCAGCCGAAGCGATCAGCAGGGCACAGGCACCGTCGTTGACACCTGACGCGTTACCGGCCGTCACTGAGCCGCCGGCACGGAAAGGTGCCTTCAGCTTGGCCAGGGTTTCCAGCGTGGTGCTGGCACGTGGGTGCTCGTCGGTATCGAAGATGATCGGATCGGCCTTACGCTGCGGAATGGTAACCGGCACGATCTCTTCGGCCAGTTTGCCGTTCTGCTGGGCGGCAGCGGTACGCTGCTGGCTGCGCACGGCAAAGGCGTCCTGGTCTTCACGGCTGATGTTGAAGTCTGCCGCCACGTTTTCAGCGGTTTCCGGCATGGTGTCGACGCCGTATTCGGCTTTCATCAAGGGGTTGATGAAGCGCCAGCCGATGGTGGTGTCGTACAGGCCGTTCGGGTTGCGGGAGAAGGCAGACTCGGCCTTGCCCATGACGAAAGGGGCACGGGACATGGATTCAACGCCGCCGGCGATCATCAGCTCGGTATCGCCGGACTTGATGGAGCGCGCCGCCAGGCCAACAGCATCCATACCTGAGCCGCACAGACGGTTCACGGTCGTACCCGGTACGCTGGTCGGCAGGCCCGCCAGCAGAGAGGACATGCGCGCCACGTTACGGTTGTCTTCACCGGCCTGGTTGGCACAGCCGTAGATGACATCGTCAACCTGATCCCAGTCCACCTCCGGGTTGCGCTCCATCAGCGCTTTCATCGGGATGGCGCCCAGATCGTCGGCACGCACGCTGGCCAGAGTGCCGGCGTAGCGACCGATCGGGGTGCGGATCGCATCACAGATAAAGGCATCTTTCATTGGGTATCTCCTCAGATGGCAGGCTCGTCTTCCGGCAGCAGTGTCCCCTTGATCTGGTAGGACTTGCCACGGAAGAAGGCCAGCTCTTCATTGTTCTGGTTGTAAACGGTGATGTCATATACGCCGGTGCGGCCCTTGCGCTGACGCTCTTCGGCGACTGCGGTCAGGGTGTCGTCCAGAAAGCCCGGCGCCACATATTCGATGCTGCAACCGCTGGCAACCGTGATCTTGTTGTAGCTGTTGCAGGCATGGGCGAACGCCGTGTCGGACAGCGCGAAGATGAAGCCGCCATGGCACATGCCGTGGCCGTTCAGCATATCCTTACGGACTTTCATGCTCAGGCGGGCATAGCCGGGACGGGTCTCATCAATCTGGATATTCAGACCCTGGGCCGCATAATCGGTTTCATGCATGGCGGAGCTGCAGGCCGTGGCCAGCTGCTCCGGTGTCATTTCGGCAGTGCTCATGACTGACGGCCTCCAGCGACCTTGCGCAGCAGCAGGGGAGATGGACGATAGCGGTCTTCGCCATAGCTCGCACCCAGGTTACGCAACACATTCAGGATGCGGGACAGGCCAACCGCATTGGCCCAGCTGATCGGGCCGCGCGGATAGTTGACGCCACCCTGCATGGCGATGTCGACCGCTTCTTCGTTACATACCTGCTGGTTGACGGCGTCGAAGCCTTCATTGGCCAGCATGGCCAGGGTGCGCATGACGATCATGCCCGGAATGTCGTCGATGATGCTGACGGACTTGCCGGCAGCCTGGAACAGGCCGACCGCCTGCTCGATCGCCTTGGCGTCGGCCTTGTCCGCCGGAGCAAGCGCGATACGGCCCGCCTGGGCATAATCCAGCGCCAGATCGAAATGGATCAGGTTGCGGTTGCTGATCTCGGTGGCGCGAACGGTGGAGAACTGGCCGTTGGTCAGCATCAGGGTGGCGTCGCCCACCTGGATGCGGCCGTCACCTTCGGTACGGATCACCTCAATACCGGCGGCATCGAACAGGGCAACCATCGGTTCGGCTACGCCCAGATCGCCTTCGATGGTGACGCTGACAGGCTTGGCAGCCGGTGCGGTGGTCTGCGGCTGAGGTTTCTCGGCGCCTTCGCTGTAGTCGTAGAAGCCTTTACCGGTCTTGCGACCGAAGTGGCCGGCATTGACCAGTTCCAGCTGAATCAGGGACGGCAGGAAGCGCTGATCGTTGTAGTACGCCGCGAAGACGGAGGAGGTCACCGCATAGTTGACATCGTGGCCGATCAGGTCGGTCAGTTCGAACGGCCCCATGCGGAAACCACCGGCTTCACGAATCACCGCATCAATCGTCGCATTGTCAGCACCGCCTTCCTGGCAGATGCGGAAACCTTCGGCGTAGAAGGGGCGCGCGACACGGTTAACGATGAAGCCCGGGGTGGACTTGGCGTGAACCGGCTTCTTGCCCCAGCTGGCGGACAGATCGAAGATCGCCTCGGCGATTTCCGGCTTGGTATCCAGGCCACTGATCACCTCTACCAGCTTCATGATCGGAGCCGGGTTGAAGAAGTGCATGCCCACCAGGTTCTGCGGACGCTTAAGCGTGCTGCCGATGGCGGTCACGGAGATGGAGGAGGTGTTGGTGGCCAGAACCGTCTGCTCAGAGCAGATCTCTTCCAGCTGGCCGAAAACACTCTGTTTAACGTCGAGACGTTCAACGATGGCCTCGAGCACCAGGGCGGCCGGCGCCATCTCTTCAAGAGAGGAGATCACCTGAATACGACCGACCAGTGAAGCCACGTCTTCAGCCGTCATCTTGCCGCGTGCGACCAGTTTCTGCAGGCCTTTTTCAACACCTTCGCGACCGCGTGCAGCCGCACCCTCGGCGGCATCAAACAGCAGCACCGGATGGCCCGCCTTGGCGGCGACCTGAGCGATGCCGGCCCCCATGGTACCAGCGCCAATGACGCCGATAACGGATTCAGTGGTAAACATGCTCATGATCACTTGCCTTTGAAGTTGGGCTGACGTTTTTCCATGAAGGCGCCCACGCCTTCGCGGTAATCTTCAGTACGGCCCGCCAGAGTCTGCAGGTCGCGCTCCAGATCCAGCTGCTCGTCGAAGCTGTTGTCCCAGCTGGACTGGATGGCACGCTTGATCAACGCCAGGCCTTTGGTCGGCTGGGTCGCCAGCTGCTTGGCCATCGCCAGGGCTTCATCTTTCAGGGTTTCATCGTCGATGCACTTCCAGATCATGCCCCAGGCCATGGCCTGCTCGGCACTGATCTTGTCACCCAGCATGGACAGCGCCATGGCGCGGGCATGACCGACCAGGCGCGGCAGCGTCCAGGTGCCGCCGGAATCAGGCACCAGGCCGATCTTGCAGAATGCCTGGATAAAGGAAGCAGAACGGGCGGCCAGTACGATGTCGCAGGCAAAGGCGATGTTGGCACCGGCACCGGCAGCGACGCCGTTAACCGCACAGATCACCGGCATTTCCAGCGCCTGCAGGTTGCGGATCAGCGGGTTGTAATTCTTTTCGATCGACTCGCCCAGATTTGGCATCTCGGCGTTCGGATCAACGTTGCGATCGCTCAGATCCTGGCCAGCACAGAAACCACGGCCGTTACCGGTGATCAGCAGGCAGCGAACCTCTTCGCTTTTCTTGACCTGTTTGATCGCATCACGAACTTCAGCGTGCATCTGGGTGTTGAAACTGTTCATCCGGTCCGGACGGTTCAGGGTCAGTACCGCAACCCCGTCAGTAATCTCGAATTCAATCGTTTCGTAAGCCATGTCTTATTTTCCTGTGAAGTTCGGTTTACGTTTTTCCATGAAGGCAGCGATACCTTCATTGCGATCTTCGGTAGCCGCCAGCAGGGTAAACGCCTTGCGCTCCAGGCTCAGGCCGCTGTCCAGGGTGGTTTCGTAGGCCTTGAGCAGGACCTCCTTGGCCAGGCGCACGGCGATGGGCGGCTTAGTGGCGATCTTGCGGGCCAGTTCGGTCGCGCGTTCGAGGGAACGCTCGGGAATGGTCACTTCGCTGACCAGACCGAAATCACGCGCCTGGGCGGCAGAAATGAACTCGCCGGAGAGGACCAGTTGCATCGCCATGGACTTGCCAACAGTGCGCAGCAGACGCTGAGTCCCGCCGGCGCCCGGAATGATGCCCAGGTTGATTTCCGGCTGGCCGAACTGGGCATTGTCGCCCGCAATAACGATGTCGGCGTGCATGACCAGCTCACAGCCGCCACCGAGAGCAAAACCGTTTACAGCGGCAATCAAAGGCTTGGGGAACTGCGCAATGCTGCGCCAGTGCAGGACTCGGGGATCATTGAGTACACCCACGGCATCCAGAGCAGCCATTTCCTTGATATCAGCCCCGGCGGCAAACACCTTTTCGCTGCCGGTGACTACCACTGTGCGCACCTCATCATTGCCGGACGCCCACTGCAGGACATCGGCGACTTCGCTGAGGAGCTGGGTGCGCAGGGCATTGTAGGCTTCGGGACGGTTAAGGGTGATGGTCAGAACGCCATCAGAAACCGCCGAGACAAGAATGTCCTGATACTCGTGTTGCATAGAAATACCGTCATCTGTGTTTTGTTATTGTGTCCGGTGCAGTCGGTTACAACCATACCCGACACTGATGGCGTTGCAGGCACTGTATTCGCGGGATGCAGCAATGCCTGGATCCGCTGTAGTTGAAGGGCCATACTACACCTGCAGTTTCGGCAAGATTACCCCAAAAGCGAAAAGAGATACAATATTTCTAGAACACATTGTTCTTTTCGTATCATAATGTTTGTTGTATCGTGTGGTTCACGATCATGAACACTATAGACAGGATCATGCCGTCGCGCTGTGTTATGCGGCCTGCAAGTCAAATAGCGTCCTGCTCGGACGCAAGCGGATCCTGATCTGCACCCAATAAACAGAACAAGTCTGCGTCGTATCATGTCGGCGCCAAGCACAATGGGAGATCCCTGATGAGCGAGAATCTTTTTGCCAAGCACAAAGCCACCCTTGAGGGTGCTCTGGCAGCGATCCACAGCCGTGATTACTTCAGCCCCTGGTCGGAAAACCCTAGTCCTCGTGCTTATGGCGAAACAGCCGCTGCCGACGGTGAAGCAGCATTCAAGGCTCATCTGAACAAGCCGTTCGAACTGGAAATGCCGGGTATCAGCGGCCGCGTTGGCGGGGAGGTCTCTCCTTACGGTATCGAGCTGAATGTCCAGTACCCCACTGTCGACATGGATAAGCTGCTGCCGGCGATGGATGAAGCCCGCAAGGCCTGGCGTGATCAGGGCGTGGAAGGCCGCACCGGCATCTGCATGGAAATCCTGGATCGCCTGAACAAGCGCAGCTTCGAAATCGCCCACGCCGTAATGCACACCTCCGGCCAGGGTTTCATGATGGCGTTCCAGGCCGGTGGTCCCCACGCACAGGATCGTGGCCTGGAAGCGGTTGCTTACGGCTATGAGACTATGGCGGGCGTTCCGGCGCAGGCCACCTGGACCAAGCCGCAGGGCAAGCATGACCCGCTGGTCATGGAAAAGAAATTCACCGCATGCGGTCGCGGCGTCGGTCTGGTGATCGGCTGCTCCACCTTCCCGACCTGGAATACCTATCCGGGCCTGTTCGCGTCCCTGGTAACCGGTAACCCGGTTGTGGTCAAGGCGCACCCGGCGGCTGTTCTGCCGGCCGCGATCAGCGTCCAGGTGGCACAGGACGTTCTGAAAGAGCAGGGCCTGCCGCCGCATATCGTTTCACTGTTCGTGGATGCCGATCCGGCCAAGCCGGAAACCATGACGCTGGCACAGCGCCCTGAAGTCAAACTGATCGACTTCACTGGCAACACCGCTTTTGGTAACTGGCTGGAGCAGAACTGCCCACAGGCCCTGGTTTACACCGAGAAGGCCGGTGCCAACACCATCGTTATCGACTCCACCGATGACTTCAAGGGCATGGTACGCAACCTGGCGTTCACTCTGAGCCTGTACTCCGGTCAGATGTGCACCACCACTCAGGACATCTTCGTACCTAAAGAAGGTATCGACACCGATCTGGGTCACAAGAGCTTCGACGAAGTCGCTGAAGCGATTGCTACCGGCATCACCAAGTTCCTGTCCGACCCTGACCGTGCCGCCATGGTGCTGGGCGCCATTCAGTCCACTGCGACCGATCAGCGTATCGATGACAGCAAAGGCCTGGGCAAGGTCGTGCGCGATTCCGAGCGCCTGACTCACCCGCAGTTCGAAAATGCCCGTGTCCGCAGCCCACTGATCATGACCATCGATGCTGACAAGGAAGACGTATGGGGTCAGGAGCTGTTTGGCCCGATCAGCTTCATTATCGCCACCGATGGCCGCGACCACAGCATTGAACTGGCCCGCAATGTGGTTAAAAAGCACGGCGCCATCACCATGGGTTGCTACAGCAGCGACGACGCTCGGCTGGAGAAAATCGAAGAGGCGGCACTGGATGCCTGTGTTGCTCTGAGCATCAACTTGACAGGCGGCGTATTCGTCAACCAGAGCGCTGCGTTCAGTGACTTCCATGCGACCGGTGGCAACCCGGCTGCCAACGCTTCTCTGTCCGATTATGCGTTTGTGGCTAACCGCTTCCGTTTCGTACAGAGCCGTCGTCACCCGAAGTGAGTGAGGAGCAGGTAATGGAATTCGAAACTGTACTGGTCGAGATCCGTGACGGTGTTGGCATCGTCACCCTCAACCGCCCCAAGGCGATGAATGCGCTCAACCTGAAGCTCACGGCCGAGCTGGGTCAAGCGATCGATACCCTTGAAGCGGACGAGAATGTACGCTGCATCCTGCTCACCGGTGGCGAGCAGGTGTTTGCGGCAGGCGCTGACATCAAGGAGATGAAGGAGCATGACTTTGCCTCCCTGTATGCTCTGGACTTCCCCTATGTGAAGCGTGACTGCTGGCGTGCAATCGATGACGTACGCAAGCCGGTGATCGCGGCGGTTGCGGGGTTTGCACTTGGCGGCGGCTGCGAGATGGCAATGGCCTGCGATTTCATTATTGCAGCTGAAACCGCCAAATTCGGTCAGCCCGAGATCGGTATCGGCACCATGCCGGGTGCCGGCGGCACTCAGCGCCTGACCAAGGCGGTTGGCAAGGCCAAAGCGATGGAAATGTGCCTGACCGGCCGCATGATGGATGCCGAGGAAGCGGAATGCAGCGGCCTGGTGTCACGCATCGTGCCGGCGGACGAGCTGCTTGAAAGCGCATTCAAGACGGCACGCAAGATCGCCTCGAACTCGGCGCCTGCGGTCAGCATGATCAAGCAGGCCGTAAGTATGGCGGTTAGCGTTCACCTCCAGGATGGCTTGCGTCACGAACGCCAGGCCTTCCAGTCCACGTTTGCATTCGAGGATTGCGCTGAAGGCATGAATGCCTTTGCCGAGAAGCGCAAGCCTGAGTTCAAACACCGCTGATCAACCCGCCTGATCCAATCCGAAAACCGCTGTCGCTTGCGACAGCGGTTTTTTTCATTATGGCGTCCGGTAGACGCTGTCTGGGCCATGGGTCAGAATATGAGCCATCCCAAGAATTGAAATATGCTTAACTTGAATGGGTAACCAGATGAAATTCAAAGGAAAGCGCGCCTGGGTAACAGGCGCCAGCTCAGGAATCGGACAGGCAACCGCAAAAGCACTGGCCGCAGAAGGTGCTGAGCTTGTGCTCTCGGCACGGCGTGCCGAGCGTCTGGAGTCACTGGCTGATGAACTGCGCCAACAGGGTACAAACGTACATGTCGAGCCGGTCGATGTCTCGAACCGTAGCGCCATGGCAACGCTCGGTGAACGCCTGGCCAAACTGGGCGGGATCGACATCCTGATCAACAACGCGGGCACAATGCCGATCAGTCCGATCATCAATGGACGCGTTGACGAATGGGAGCAGATGATCGACGTGAACATCAAGGGCGTGCTTTACGCCATTCATGCAGTCTATTCCGGCATGGCGGAACGCAAACACGGCCATATCGTCAATGTCAGCTCCATTGCGGCACGTACTACCTATCCTAGTGCAGGCGTGTATGCCGGCACCAAGCACGCGGTCCGCGCCATCTCGGAAACACTGCGCAAGGAAGCCATCCGCTTTGGCGTCCGTGTTACTGATATTCAGCCAGGCTCTGTCGATACCGAGCTGCCGGACAGCATAGGACATGACAAGATTCGCGGCATCGTGAAGAGCAACATGTACGGCGATGAAGCCAATATGCTCAAGCCCGAGGATATCGCCAATGCCGTCGTATACGCACTGGAGCAGCCGCAGCACGTTGATGTAGGCGAACTGCTGATCTGGCCAACCCGCCAGGAAAACTGATTAAGCGAGCACACCGCAAAGGAGCTAAGCTTGTACAAGCTACTGATATTTGACTGGGACGGCACCATTATCGATTCCACTCAGCGTATTGCATCAAGCATTCGCGCTTCGGCGCGAGATCTGGAATTACCGGTGCCTACCTGGGAGGCAGCCAAGGATATTATTGGTCTGGGCTTGCCCGAAGCGATCAAAACCCTGTTCCCGAACGAAGGGGATGTCATCATCGACCCGGTGCGTGAACGCTATACCCACTACTACCTCGAGGCCGATGAGACCCCGACCGAGCTGTTTCCCTGCGTGCAGCACACACTGGAAAGCCTGAAGGACAAGGGTTACCACCTCGCCGTTGCGACCGGCAAAAGCCGGGCAGGCCTTGAGCATGTGTTTGCCGAAACCGGCCTGGGCGCGCTGTTTGAAACCAGTCGTTGCGCGGACGAAACCACATCCAAGCCTGATCCACATATGCTGCATGAGCTGCTTGAAGAAACAGGTATCCCACGCCAGCAGGCGCTGATGATCGGTGATACGGAGTATGATCTGGAGATGGGGCAACGCGCCGGTATGGATACCGTTGCTGTCAGCTACGGCGCGCACCATCTGGACAGGCTCAGAGTGCTTCGACCGGTGAAGGAGATACACCACTTCACGGAACTGGAGACCTGGCTTGATGGTCTGTCAGCGTAAATTGATTGAATGAGGGAATACTGTGAACGATAACCACTGGGGTGAATCCGAGAGTTCCGCCGGCAATCAGCCAGGCGCTCAATCGCCAACTCAATCGACAGATGGCCGTCCGGCAACGCAGAAGGAGTGGCGACTGATCGAAAAAATGGTCAATAGTCTGCATGTCGAGCATAGACGCTCTCGTCGCTGGGGCATCTTCTTCAAACTACTGACCTTTGTATACCTGTTCTCGCTGCTGGCCATTTTCTATGTTGGAAAGAGCTTTGATACCGACAAGGTGGTCCCTCAGGATCATACCGCTGTCGTTGAAGTAAAAGGCCCCATCATGGATGACGAACAGGCCAGTGCCGACAGCATCATCCTGGCTCTGCGAGACGCCTTCAAGGCAGACCATAGTCAGGCGGTGATCCTCAGGATCAACAGCCCCGGTGGCAGCCCGGTTCAGGCTGGGTATGTTTACGACGAGATCAAGCGTCTTCGCGACCTGCATCCTGAGAAAAAGCTCTATGCCGTGATCACCGATATTGGTGCTTCGGGCGCCTACTACATCGCGGCAGCCGCCGACGAGATCTATGCTGACAAGGCCAGCCTGGTGGGTTCCATTGGCGTCATCTCTTCAAGCTTCGGCTTTGTCGACCTGATCGACAAGCTGGGCGTAGAGCGTCGCACACTGACGGCCGGTGAAAACAAGGCGTTCCTGGACCCCTTCTCCCCCCTGAAAGACAAAGACAGGGTGTTTTGGCAGAGCGTACTGAATACTACGCATCAGCAGTTTATCAACCAGGTAAAGCAGGGCAGGGGAGATCGCCTCAAGGGCGGCGACGAGCTCTTTTCCGGGCTGGTATGGAGTGGTGAACAGGCGCTGGAGCTGGGCCTGATTGACGGCTTGGGCAGCAGCTCAATGGTTGCGCGTGACATTATCGGCGCCGAGAAATTGATCGACTATACCGCGCGGCCGAAGCCGCTCGATCGCCTGATCGAGCGCTTGGGCGTCGGTGTCGCCAAGGAGCTGTCGCTACAGCTGGGCTTGCGCGACGACTATCAGCTACGCTGAAGCTTAAAGGGCGAGACCCCCTCAGCCTCCAGCATTCGCACCAGGCGAATCAACGGCAGGCCGACAAGCGCATTGGGGTCGTCGCCCTCCAGACGCTCGAACAGCACAATGCCGGCACCTTCCGAACGAAAGCTGCCGGCACAGTTGTAGGGCTGTTCGTGCTGCAGGTATCCCTCGATCATGTCGTTGCTCAGTTCTCTGAAATGCACGTGAAAGGGAATGACTTCCACTTGCGCACGCCCGGTCCTGGTGTTCAGCAGGCACAGGCCTGTCAAGAACGTGACCGACCGACCTGAAGCCGCACGCAGCTGCTCCACGGCGCGCTCATGGGTGCCGGGCTTGCCGATGATGCGATCACCCAGAACTGCCACCTGATCCGACCCGATCACCAATGCATCCTTGTAGGCCGGCGCCACCGCTCTGGCTTTTTCTTCCGCCAGGCGCGACACTAGCGCTGCCGCTGACTCGCCTGGCAACGGGGTCTCGTCAATTTCGGGATGTTTGGTGCGATAGGGCAGAGCTAACTTGTCCAGTATTTCCCGTCGCCAGGGTGAGCTTGAGGCCAAAACCAAAGTGGGTAACATGATATTTCCTTTCAGGACCACGGTTTACAAATCTTTCTGATATAATATTAACCCTAAATTTAAACGCTTAAACCCCTATTTTCTTTGACAGCAAGGGGTTCTAACCATAGAATTGCGCGCTTATGTCGTACGGTCCATTACCGAAAAAAGTTGACCCTCGCAAACTTGCCGAGCGGGAAGCGGTATTCAAAGGCCCAGCAGCTATTGCTGATATGCCTCGTCTTGCGTCCTTCTTGGTTGATGACAGCGGCAGCATTGATGTCGAAGTCTCGTTTGCCAAGGATGAACAGAACCTGCGGGTTCTGAGCGGCAAGATGCATGGCACGGTCAGTATGACCTGCCAGCGCTGCTTGGAACCGGTCAGTGTTGAGATCAATGCTACGCTGAATCTCGCGGTTGCATTGACCGAGCAGCAGGCGGAGAATTTGCCCCGTTACTATGATCCTCTGATCATGGAAACGGACGAGATTGAACTGCTGCCAGTTATCGAGGACGAGCTGATGCTGAGTCTGCCGCTGGTTCCTTATCACGATGACTGCAGTATTCAGACCTCGTTCGGTGACGTGGAAACGGCCCGGACGCAGGAAGAAAAACCCAACCCCTTTAGTGTATTGGCCCAGCTTAAAGAAAAGGCCGATAACAGTTAAACCAGGAGCTAGATACCATGGCAGTACAGCAGAACAAAAAGTCTCGTTCACGTCGCGATATGCGTCGCTCTCACGATGCGCTGAGCACCCCGACTCTGTCTGTTGACGCAACTACCGGTGAAACCCACCGTCGTCACCACGTCAGCGCTGACGGCTTTTACCGTGGCCGTCAGGTAGTTGCCAAAGGCGACGAGTAAGCTTGACAGCACAGTATTGCATCGCCATTGATGCAATGGGCGGGGACTTCGGTCCCCGCATTACAGTGCCTGGCGCACTGGACGCGCTCAAGCGTCACCCCTCCCTGAACATCCTGCTGGTAGGGCACCAGCAACAAATCTCCCCCGTACTGGAACACCTGGGTCAACTCAGCCACCCGCGTCTGGAGCTGCTGCACGCCGAATCCGTGGTTGCAATGGATGATCGGCCAGCCTTCGCCTTACGCCGTCGCAAGAACTCTTCCATGTATCTGGCCCTGCAATCTGTAGCCGATGGACGCACCCAGGCCTGCGTCAGCGCCGGCAATACTGGTGCGCTGATGGTAATGGGACGCAGCATCCTGCAGATGCTACCCGGTATTGATCGTCCAGCCATAACATCCGCTGTCCCGACTCTGAGAGGGCATAGCCATATGCTCGATCTGGGCGCGAATGTTGACTGCTCGGCCGAGCACCTGCTGCAGTTCGCGATTATGGGATCGGTGATGCTGAAGGCAGTGGAGCAGATAGACTCACCGACGGTGGCACTGCTCAACATAGGCGCCGAGGAGATTAAGGGCAACGAACAGGTCAAGCTGGCCTCCCGACTCCTGGTCGAGCAGCCGGACCTGAACTATATCGGTTTTATCGAAGGCGACGGTGTCTTCTCCGGCAAGGCAGATCTGGTCGTGTGCGACGGTTTTGTCGGCAATATTGCACTCAAGAGCAGCGAAGGACTGGCGCGACTGATCGGTCGCAAGGTGCGCAAAAGCTTCACTCGCAACCTCTACCGCCGCCTGGTGGCACTGCTTGCTCGCCCCATTATCAAAGAACTGCAGCACCAACTTGACCCTGGCAAGCAGAATGGCGCCAGTCTTCTTGGTCTCCAGGGCATCGTCATCAAGAGCCATGGTGGAGCCAATCGACACTGCTTCTCCCACGCCATTGACCAGGCTGTCTCTGAAGTCGAGATGAATATTCCCATGCGCATCAGCGAACAACTGGAGCGCTACCTGCACAATTCGGCAGAGCCGGAATAAGCCGGGCGTTCTAATTACCCCTGAATGTTGTACACTAACGGCCTTTAAAAGCTGTGTTTCTGCACCAGATACGCAGCATGGAAGTCACTTGTACAGAATATGGGGAAACCATGTCGCAAACGCTTGCTTTCGTTTTTCCTGGCCAGGGCTCTCAGCAGCTGGGAATGCTCTCAGAGCTTGCTGCAGCACACCCGGTCATTCAGCAGACCTTTGCTGAAGCCTCCGACGCTCTCGGCTTTGATCTCTGGAAAATGACCCAGGAAGGGCCGGAAGAGGCTCTGAACAGCACCGAAAACACCCAGCCGGCACTGCTGACTGCAGGCGTGGCGCTTTGGCGTCTTTGGCAGGAGCAGGGCGGCGCCAAACCGGTCGTCATGGCTGGGCACAGTCTGGGCGAGTACACGGCACTGGTCTGTGCCGGTGCGCTCTCCCTGGTAGATGGTGTTCGCCTGGTAAAACTGCGTGGAGAATACATGCAGCAGGCCGTGCCAGCAGGCACGGGTGCCATGGCGGCTATCCTGGGCCTTGATGACGATGCCATCGCCAAGGCCTGCAAAGAAGCGGCTCAGGGTGGTGTGGTTTCTCCGGTAAACTATAACTGCCCGGGACAAGTTGTTATCGCCGGCGAGAAGGCCGCCGTTGAGCGTGGTATTGAAGCCTGCAAAGCTGCCGGAGCCAAACGCGCCATCCCGCTGCCGGTCAGCGTTCCCTCACACTGCGCACTGATGAAACCAGCCTCAGAACAGCTTGCCCGGGCGCTGAGCGAAATTGATCTGCAGCAGCCGGAGATTCCGGTAGTGCAAAATGTGGCGGCCAGCGTTGCTGAAGACCTGGATACTTTACGTAATAACCTGCTGGCTCAGCTGTACAGCCCTGTGCTTTGGACCGCTTCAGTCCAGAAAATCGCAGCGGAAGGCGTTGACACACTGATCGAATGCGGTCCGGGCAAGGTTCTGACCGGCCTCAACAAGAAGATCGATCGTTCCCTGGTCGGTATCTCCATCAGCGATTCCGCCGGACTTGAAAAGGCGCTGGGTTGAACATCAACGGATATTAGGAACAGGATCATGAGTATTGAAGGTAAAGTTGCACTGGTGACCGGCGCGACTCGCGGCATCGGCAAGGCGATCGCGACCAATCTGGCGGCCCAGGGCGCCGTGGTGATCGGCACTGCAACCAGCGAGAAGGGGGCTGAAACCATCTCTGCCTACCTGACTGAAGCGGGCAATAAAGGTGTTGGCATGGTGCTGGATGTTGCCGACTCAGCCTCCGTCGAGGCTGTCCTGAAAGGCATACAGGCCGATTTCGGCACCATCGAAATTCTGGTCAATAACGCCGGCATCACCAAGGACAACATCCTGATGCGCATGAAGGACGACGAGTGGGACGGTGTCATCAACACCAACCTGAACTCCATCTATCGTCTGGTGAAGGGTTGCCTGCGCGGCATGACCAAGGCGCGCTGGGGTCGTATCATCAGTGTCAGCTCCGTCGTGGCCTCCATGGGTAACGCCGGTCAGACCAACTATGCGGCGGCCAAATCCGGCATGGAAGGCTTTACTCGCGCCCTGGCTCGTGAAGTGGGCTCCCGCAATATTACCGTCAACTGCGTAGCGCCGGGCTTTATCGATACCGACATGACTGCAGGCCTGGCTGACGAGCACAAACAGAACCTGCAGGCACAGATTCCGATGAACCGACTGGGTCAGCCGGAAGAGATCGCCGCCGTGGTCGGTTTTCTGGCCGGTAACGGCGGTGCTTACGTCACCGGCGATACCATTCATGTAAACGGCGGAATGTACATGTCCTGATTCGAAACAATCTCGGGGGCATAAAGATTTGTGTTTTCCGCTGATTTGTTGATAATTGGCCGTCAGTTGGCGGATTCTAAAATTCACACCGTCACGCTTGTTGCCAGAGCGTAATGGGTTTTCTAAAATTCCAAATCACATCCTGCGATGTGATGGTATTGAGAAAAAATAGGAAGAGATATGAGTAACATTGAAGAGCGCGTAAAGAAAATCATTGCTGAACAGCTGGGCGTTAAAGAAGAAGAAGTTGTAAACGCTGCTTCTTTCGTCGAAGACCTGGGCGCTGACTCCCTGGACACTGTTGAGCTGGTTATGGCTCTGGAAGAGGAATTCGAGACTGAGATTCCGGACGAAGAAGCTGAAAAGATCACTACTGTTCAGCTGGCGATCGATTACATCAACGCTCATCAGTAATCAATCCCGACAGAATTAGTCGAAAAGCCGCATCTATATGCGAATATAGTGCGGCTTTTCTTTTGCAAGGCCCGATAAGGCTGGAGGAGTAGGATGTCTCGCAGAAAAGTTGTTGTGACCGGTATCGGTTTGCTGACACCCGTAGGTAATACCGTCAAGGACACCTGGGAAAATATCCTGGCTGGTAAAAGCGGTGCAGCGCCAATTGAGTTTTTTGACGCCTCTCAGTTCGCAACTCGCTTCTCTGCCTCGGTAAAGGATTTGTCCCTGGAGCCCTACATGAGCCCCAAGGATGCGCGCAAGATGGACCTGTTCATTCAGTACGGAATGGTCGCTGCAGCCCAGGCCATCGATGATTCCGGCATTGAAGCCAATGAAAGCAATTCGCACCGCATCGGCTGCGCGATTGGCTCTGGCATCGGCGGCCTGCCGATGATAGAGAAAACCCACGATACGCTGAACGCCAGTGGTGCTCGCCGCGTATCACCTTTCTTCGTGCCCGGCAGTATTATCAACATGATTGCCGGTAACGTGGCGATCAAGTACGGATTCCGTGGCCCTAATATCGCCATCACCACGGCATGCACCAGTGGTACCCATAACATCGGTCATGCCATGCGCATGATCCAGTACGGTGATGCCGACGTCATGGTGGCCGGCGGTGCAGAAATGGCAACGACGCCGTTGGGTGTTGCCGGCTTCTCGGCGGCACGCGCGCTTTCTACGCGCAACGACGCACCTCAGGAAGCCAGTCGCCCCTGGGATCGCGACCGCGACGGCTTCGTACTCGGTGACGGTGCCGGCGTACTGATTCTGGAAGAATACGAGCACGCCAAGGCGCGCGGTGCCCGCATCTATTGCGAGCTGTCCGGCTTCGGCATGTCTGACGATGCCTTCCACATGACCTCACCGCCCGAAGATGGTGCCGGTGCTGCACTGTCGATGCAGAATGCAATCAATGATGCGGCCATCGCGCCTGAACGTATCAGCTATATCAACGCACATGGCACGTCCACACCGGCCGGTGATATTGCCGAGTCCAATGCGGCCAAACGCGTTTTGGGCAGTGCTGCCGAGCAGGTGCGCATGAGTTCCACCAAGTCGATGATCGGCCACCTGTTGGGAGCGGCCGGCGCCGTCGAAGCTGCGTTCTGCGTCCTGGCACTGCGCGACCAGGTTGCGCCGCCAACCATCAACCTGGACAACCCATCAGAAGGCTGCGACCTGAACTATGTTGCTCATACCGCACAGGAGTGCGCCATCGATGCAACCATGTCCAACTCCTTCGGCTTCGGCGGTACCAACGGTACCCTGATCTTCAACCGCATCTGAGGAGCGGGGAGAGCGACGTCTCTCCCTGGATCTTGTTGCACGTGCAAACTCTGATCAATGGCCAGCCCGCTGACAGCATCGGCACCACCGATCGCGGCCTGGCCTATGGCCATGGTCTGTTTGAGACCTTCCTTATTATTGATGGCACTCCGATATTCTATGCCGAGCACCTGCAGCGCCTGCTCACTGGTTGCAAACGACTCGGCATCCCGGCCAATGACCTGCCTCAACAGTTACAGCAGGATCTACAGCAGCTCCACTTCCCGAGCGGTCGTGCCGTCCTCAAGCTTGTCCTGACATCTGGCTCGGGTGGTCGCGGTTATCTGACCCCGGAGCAAGTCGAAGCAAAACGCATCCTCATGCTATCCCCCTTGCCGGAATATCCGGGCACACCGGAGCAGGGGATTAGCGCGCGCTGGTGTCATACCCGGCTGGCCTGTCAGCCCCTGTTAAGTGGAATCAAGCATCTGAACCGGCTGGAGCAGGTCCTGGCACGTAATGAATGGCAAGATCCGCTCATTCGTGAAGGATTGGTCTGTGACAGCCGCGGTTTTGTGGTGGAGGGAACCATGAGCAACCTCTGCTTCATCCGCGATGGCCGTTTCTGTACGCCGGCTATCGACCAGTGCGGTGTTGAAGGGGTTGTGCGCAACCAGTTGCTGCGCCTGGCTGCCAACCAGGGGCTCGAAGTGGAAATTGACCACTACACTCCCCGGGATGTTGAATCAGCGGATGAATTGTTTATCTGTAACAGTCTCATCGGAATCTGGCCAATCGTACAATTGGGTGAGCACGGCTACGCTTTGGGCCAGCATACACGCCGGCTGCAGTCAGCTCTTAATCAACGGATGGTTTCATGCTGAAACGACTGTTTCTTCTTTTCTTTATACTGGTGATACTGGTGGCGGGCGCTACCGTTTGGCTGGGCCAGCAGCAATTGCAACGCACCCTGAATGGACCGCTTCCCGTCAGTGAATCACGTGAAATTGTCATTGAACAGGGCACCTGGTTTCGCAAGTTCGCCCTGCAACTGGAGCAGGAGGGCCTGATCAACTCTCATCTCTGGTTACGCCTTGAAGGACATCTAAACCCTGCCATCACGGCCATCAAGGCAGGGGAGTACCGGCTTGAGCCGGGCATGACGCTGCAGCAGTTACTGGATAGGGTCGTCAGTGGCGAAACGATCAGCTATACCTTTACGCTGGTCGAGGGCACAACCTTCAAGCAGCTGCGTCAATCCCTGTTGGATAATGCCCTGCTCAAACACGAGCTGGGAGAATTGACCGAGGCGCAACTGCTCAAACAGCTGGGCAGCTCAGCAGATGCCGTGGAAGGACTGTTCCTGGCGGAAACCTATCACTTCAAACGGGGCATGAGTGACCTTCAGCTGCTCAAGCGCGCGCATGCTGACCTGCAGCAGGTACTGAACCAGGCCTGGTCCAGCCGTGCCAAGGGTTTACCCTATGACTCACCCTATGAGGCGCTGATCATGGCGTCGATTATCGAAAAGGAAACCGCCGTCTCATCAGAGCGTGGCCAGATAGCCGGCGTTTTTGTGCGACGCCTGGAGCGCGGTATGCGCCTGCAGACGGACCCCACCGTTATTTACGGCATGGGAGACCGCTATCAGGGCAACATCACCCGCGCTGATCTCCGGCGTCCGACCCCGTGGAATACCTATGTGATCAGCGGACTGCCGCCCACGCCCATAGCCCTGGTCGGCCGGGAAGCGATAGAAGCGGCTCTGAACCCAACGGATGGCAAAGCGCTCTATTTTGTTGCCAAAGGTGATGGCTCACACCAGTTTTCCAACTCGCTGCAGGAACATAACCGCGCTGTGCGTTGCTACCAGCTCAAGCGTCGCGCCGATTACCGCTCGTCACCGGAGAATTGATGTCAATGACCCAAGGATGCTTTATCACCGTCGAAGGGACGGAAGGGGTAGGCAAAACCACCAATCTGGATTTCATTCAGCAGTGCCTTGAGCAGCAGGGAATTGATGTCATCCGTACACGTGAACCCGGCGGCACGCCTTTAGCCGAGGATATCCGAGCACTGCTGCTGACGCCACGTAACGAACCGGTAGCCGAGCTGACCGAACTCCTGCTGATGTTCGCGGCACGCGCGCAGCACCTGCAGCAGGTGATCCGTCCGGCATTGGACGCCGGTAAATGGGTGCTCTGTGATCGTTTCACCGATGCAACCTACGCCTATCAAGGGGGCGGACGCGGCATGGATATCCGCCAAATCGCGGCGCTGGAACAGCTGGTTCAGGCCGACCTTCGTCCGAACCTGACCCTGTTGCTGGATCTGCCGGTCGCTACCGGGCTGGCTCGTGCCAGAGCGCGCAGCGCACCAGACCGGTTTGAAGCCGAGAAGGTCAACTTCTTCGAGGCCGTGCGTCAGCACTATCTGGAGCGCGCTACTCAGGAACCTGCCCGCTTTGCCGTTATCAATGCCGAACCGGATCTTGAGCAGGTCCAGGCCCAGATCCTCGAAGCCTTGAAGCGCCTGGGAGTCAACCCGGATGTCTGAGCTGCTGCATCCCTGGTTTATGCCACAGTGGCAACGGTTATGCGCCCAGCAACAGTCAGGTCGCCTGCCACACGCCTTATTGTTGTCTGGCCCTGCCGGTGTGGGCAAGCGGGACTTTGCTCAAGCCCTGGCCAATCAGTTGCTTTGCCATCAACCTACCGCCGCAGGCCCCTGCAATCATTGCCACAGCTGCGAGCTGCGCATCGCCGGTCACCACCCTGACCTGGTACTGGTCTCGCCTGAAGCTGACGGCAAGCCGATCAAGGTTGATCAGGTACGCCTGCTGATTGATCACCTGCACAGTACCGCTCAGCAGGGCGGCTATCGTGTGGTGATCATGGAGCCTGCCGAGGCACTGAATACCTCGTCGGCCAACGCGCTGCTGAAAATCCTGGAAGAACCGGGTGAGAGCACACTGCTGATCCTGGTTTGCCACCAGCCGGGACAGCTGATGCCAACGATCCGCAGCCGCTGCCAGCGCATCGATTTCACGACACCTCCAGCCGCTCAGGCGACCGCTTGGTTGTCTGAAAACCTGGGATTGGAAAGCGAGCGCGCCGATCAGTTATTGCGCCTGTCCCATGGTGCCCCGTTGAAGGCCCGCAGCCTCTATGAAGGCGACCTGCTGGAGCAGCGCAAGAAACTGATGTCCGGACTGGCTGACTTGCTGCGCGGGCGGGCCTCAGTTACTGATCTGGCGCTACAGTTTAGCAAGTTTGACCTGTTACAATGCCTGGACTGGTTGAACAGTCTGCTCAGCGACATCGTCCGCATGCAACTGGCCGGCCTGCCGGAGCCTGTCGTCAATCCTGACATGACACGCATGCTGCAGGCAGTTGCCAAGCAGGCTCACAGCGCTAAAATCTTTGCATTGGCTGACCGAATCCAGGAAGAGAGAGTCAGTTTGATGCTGCGCCAGAACCCGAACCGGCAGTTGCTGCTGGAACGACTTTTGCTGCAATGGTCCGATCTGGCGCGAAAAACATAGGAGTGTTGAGTCCATGTCCATCATACCGCGTATCAGCCACGGCATTCTTTCGCTGACCATCGACAACAAGGAAAGTCTTTACAAGGCGTACATGCCCTTTGTAACCAATGGCGGCTTGTTTATCCCTACGACCCGTACCTACCAGCTAGGGGAAGAGGTGTTCATGCTGCTGATGCTGATGGAAGAGCCGGACAAAGTCCCCGTAACCGGAAAGGTGGTCTGGGTCACTCCCAAGGCTGCTCAGGGCGGTCGCACTCCCGGTATCGGCATTCAGCTCTCCGCTGATGATTCGGCACTGGTGCGCAAGATCGAAACCTATCTCGCGGGCATGGCCAGTACAGGCCGCCGCACCAATACTTTATAAGCATTCAGAGATCCGATGTTAATAGATTCGCACTGCCACCTCGATATGCTGGACCTGAGCCGGCATGACAACTCACTGGATAACGTGATCGCCGCTGCACAGGAACGGGACGTGGAGAAAATGCTCTGCGTATGCGTTGACCTCAACAAGTTCGACAGCATGCACCAGACGGCAGCTCGTTTCGACAATGTCTGGTTCTCGGCAGGCATTCACCCGCTCCACGTCGAAGAAAGCCCCTTTGACCGCGACCAGCTGGCCCAGCTGGCATCTGATCCGCGTGTGGTCGCACTCGGCGAGACCGGACTGGACTACTACTATTCGACCGAAACACTGGAGCTGCAGCAGGCCAGCTTTGCCGGTCACCTGCAGCTGGCAGGGGAGCTGGATCTGCCGGTAATCGTACATACTCGTGACGCGCGGGAAGATACCATCCGCCTGATTCGCGAGCACGGCAACACCGCATCGGCGGGCGTGTTGCATTGCTTCACCGAGTCCCTGGAGATGGCCAAGGCCGCATTGGATCTGGGTTATATGATCTCCTTTTCCGGTATCATCAGCTTCCGCAATGCGGCCGAGCTGCGCGAAGTGGTCAAGGCCGTTCCCCTGGATCGCATGCTGGTCGAGACGGACTCTCCCTACCTTGCGCCTGTGCCTTTCCGAGGCAAGCAGAACCAGCCGGCTTACGTGGCTGAAGTGGCGGCCTGTGTCGCCGAACTGAAAGGCATTCCGGTGGAACAGGTGGCGGAACAGACCACCGCCAACTTCCACCAGCTGTTCAAGCGCACCCGTAGCAGCTGATCACCATGTACTATCAACCCCCCGTCGATTATATCGAGCCGGTCTTTCGCCCGCCGAGCGAGGCCGACTCCCTGATCCTTCAGGTCACCAACGGCTGCAGCTGGAACCGCTGCACCTTCTGCGACATGTACACCGACGAGCAGAAGACGTTCCGCCCCAAGCCGGAAGCCGATGTTCTGGCCGAGATCGAGCGCTGCGGCCAAGTGATGCCCTGGGTAAGACGTATATTCCTGGCTGACGGCGATGCCATGGCGCTTTCCATACGCCGCCTGACGACGATTCTGCAGGCGATTCGTACCCATATGCCGCAGGTGCGCCGGGTTTCAGCCTACTGCCTGCCGTCAAACCTGAAGCGCAAGAGCGTGGAAGAGCTGTCCCTGTTGCGTGAACTGGGGCTGACCCTGATCTACATGGGTGCCGAGAGTGGCTGTGACCCGGTGCTACAGGCCTTCGATAAGGGCGAGACCTTTGATTCCACGGCAGAAGCCCTGCTCAAGGCCGGAGAAGCCGGTATCAGACGCTCAGTAATGCTGATTAATGGTGCCGGCGGCCAGCTGTACTCGGAACAACATGCCCTGGAGTCCGCCCGACTGGTCAATCTGGTGCAGCCCGAATACCTGGCAACGCTGGTACTCTTCTTCCGGCGTGACGCGGAAGCGCGGGTAAGGGCAGGGTATCAAGGCAAATTTCAGCCGCTGGATGCGCAGGGGTTGTTTCGTGAAATGCACACGCTGATCGGGGCTACGGAGCTCAAGCAGACTATTTTCCGCAGTGATCACGTCTCCAATCGCCTGGTACTGAAAGGTGTTTTGGGAAAAGACAAGGCGCATATGCTGGCCGAGATCGAGGCGGCGATCGACTATGCCGGCGGACATGAGATTCCGCTCTACCACGACAGCAGCTGCTGAATATTATCCGGTTCGACCAGGCAGCTCCCGGCCAAACCGGATAACGGGGCATTAAATCAGTAATTGCCCATGAGCTCTTCGTCACTCAGCGGGGTGATACTGAGCAGCATCTTGGTCAGATCCAACAGAATGATCAAGATATTGTTGTAGTAACAGACACCCTGAACAAAGCGCTTGGTGGAATCGTCTCCGGACACGCTGGGCGCCCGGTCAACCTCATTATGAGGCAGGTTGATCACCTCATCCACACTGTCAACGACCAGACCGATCACTTCCTGCTCATTGAACTCCACTACGATCACACGGGTATCATCGTCGTAGGGCGCCAGCGGCAAGCCAAACATCTGCCGCGTATCGATCACGGTTACCACATTACCGCGCAGGTTGATGATGCCAAGAATAGAGCTGTCAGCACCCGGTACAGGTGTGATTTCGCTGAAGCGCAGCACTTCCTTCACCTGCATGACGTCGATGCCATACAGTTCATTGTCGACTCGGAATGTAGCCCACTGGTGATAAACGACTTCATCTTGCTGGGTGCTGCGTCGGGCGCGCTCCGATTCGGCCTGCTGCCCATCCTGCAGTGTTTTCAAGTATTCAGCTGCTGCATTCAAGCTCATTGCGTTCGTCCTGTGTCATCCAAGTTGCCAACCACCCCAAACCGGCTTCTGTCTGGCCCTGGGGAATATATTCAAGGCTGATGTACCCGGCGTAACCCTGGGTCACAAGCGCCTTGAACAGATTGTTGAAGTTGATCTCGCCGGTTCCGGGTTCATGACGACCGGGAACATCAGCGATCTGTATATGCCCGATTTTGTCTGCATTTTGCTGCAAAGTCGAGATCAGATTTCCTTCCATGATCTGCATATGATAGGTGTCATACTGCAGTGCGGTGGCGGGTAACTCAAGCTGCCTGATCAACTTCAGCACCTGCTCACTGTGATGAAGGTAAAAGCCCGGAATATCCCGAGTATTGATTGCTTCAATCATCAGTTCTATACCGGCCTGCTGGCAGCGTTTGGCTGCCCGCTTCAGGTTGGCGGCCAACGTACTTGCCACCCGCTCCTCGTCGGCATCCTGCGGCGGCACGCCGGCCAGGCAATTCAGTTTGCCGACCTGCAGTTTACCGGCCCAATCGAGCGCCTGATCAAGACCAGCGGCAAACTCTTCTTCACGTCCCGGCAGGCAAGCAAGGCCACGCTCACCAGCCTCCCAATCGCCTGCGGGGATGTTGATCAGCACCAGTTTGAGCGCATGGGCCTCAAGCTGCCGCTGGATCGCCTCAAGCGGCAACGTGTAGGGAAACTGAATCTCGACCGCGTCAAAGCCTGTCGCACGGGCCGCGGCAAAGCGCTCGATCAAAGGCCGCTCGGTAAACAGAAGGCTCAGATTGGCAGCAAATTTCAGTGTACTCATTACAGGCAGTTATCCGGTTTGGGCAGGCCCGCCAGGCGAGCCGCCATTTTGGCCGGACTGCCGGGAAAAAGCTTCATCAGGTAGATGCTGCGCCCCTTGTCCTTGCCAAGCCTGGCGGCTACCGCCTTGACCAGCGGACGCATGGCAGGGGAGAGCTGATATTGCCGATAGAACTCGCGTAGCAGCTCGATAATTTCCCAATGCGCCTCAGTCAGCTCCAGCTGCTCCTCTGCCGCCAACTCTCGCGCCACCCCGGGCGTCCATTGATCCAGGTCGTACAAGTAGCCTTCATCATCCAGAGCAACACTCTGGCCATCCACATTCAATTGCATCTTCAGAACCAGCTCACTACAGGTTGATGCTGAACCGTCAGCTCGACAAAGCCCGCATCATCCACTTCCGACACATTATCAGCCTCAATCCCGCGAGCCTGACGGTCGGGGGAGAGAGCCACGACTCGAGCGGGAATACGCGCAAGATCGGCCCGGTGCTGCGGCAGCAACCAATAGGCGCCATCTTCAATCAACAGCAGGACATCCCCTTCCGCCAGGGCATCGGTGCAGCTGAGAAAGGTATTTCGGTCACTGGGAGAAGTATTCAGAATATGTAGTGTCATACCGTAAGCACCAGGTCATGGCGTTTGATCAGCGCGTGCAGTTCAGTGCTGTCCAGCGCAATGGGCTTGGGTTCAAGCCGCTGTGCTTCCAAGCCATGCAACGCCAGGCTTTGCAGGCTGGTATACACCTGGTCGATATCATACAGCGGCAGCGCACCCAGCATCGCGTTCAGGTTTTTCTCTCTGATAAGGCCGCTCTGCTGGCCGGGAAGCAGCTGCAAGACAGCATCATCCAGCAGCAGCAGGGAAGCCTGCAGCTCGAATACCGCTCCGCTCAGCGCTATATCCAAGGCTTCGCGGGCGGCAGAGGAGCCATAGGGCGCCTTGCGGCAGATCACCAGTACGGACTTGCGGCTCATCGCTGGCCTCCAAAAGTAATCACGCGATCAGAGTGCAGGCCGGCTTCGATCAGTTGCCCAAGCCCTGACAGCTCAAAGCCGTCAGCCAGATTATGGCCTGCTTTTTCATAGCGCTTGGCTTCACCGGCGTCCAGCACGCCGCGACGCACGGCTGCGGCGATGCACACCACCATGTCAATGTGGTGCTCTTGGGCCAGCTGCTGCCACTGAGCGGGAATGTTCTGTTCATCGCGAGGCGGCGAGGCAAGTGCGCTGGCGTTATGCACGCCATCACGATAGAAAAAAACACGATGGATGCTGTGGCCTGCGGCAAGCACCGCTTGGGCGAAGCGTAACGCGGTACCCGCAGATGCAGACTGATAGGGTGCTGTATGTACGACAAGGGTGTAGATCATGCTGCCTGAAGCCCCAAATAAAAAAAGCCCCGCAATCTTAACAGATTTGCGAGGCGCTGGTGGTCTAACCGGATGCTTAGTCGTCGCTGAAGGCGCCGACCAGGCTCAGCAGGTGAACCAGCAGATTGTAGATGCTCAGATAGAGGCCTACAGTCGCCATCACGTAGTTGGTGTAACGGCCATTCACGATATTGCTGGTGTCATACAGGATGAAGCCGGACATCAGCAGTACAACCGCACCGGAGAACGCCAGCTGCATGCCAGAAATGTCCACCCCGAACAGCGGCAGCACGAACAGAGCGATCATGGCGACGATCAGAATCATGGAGCCTGCCGCCAGGAAACCGCCCATGAAGCTGAAGTCCTTGCGCGAAGTCAGCACGTAAGCCGACAGGCCCAGGAAGGTGATCGCGGTCATGCCCATGGCGGTCATGACGATATCGCCACCGTTCGGCAGGGCCAGGTAATGGTTCAGGATCGGCCCCAGGCCAAAGCCCAGCAGACCGGTAAAGGCGAAGGTCAACGGCAGGGCCGCCGCGCTGTTCTGCTTGCGATTAATGACGAACAGCAGTACAAAGCTGAGCAGCACGCTACCCAGATACACCAGGAACGGCGGGTTGATTGCCATGGAGACACCGGCGGTTGCGGCGCTGAAGACCAGCGTCATGGCCAGTAGCATATAGGTGTTGCGGATGACCTTGTTGGTCTCCAGTACCGCCTGCGACGAGCGGGCTTCCATTGTACGTACGTTATCCATCATGAACCTCGTTAGTTATTTCCTTCTGCCAGCAATGATGCGGGTTTATACCGTTTTTTCAATACTTTTGGCGGTTTGACTTCAAAAAGATTCTCAGTAAAATCTCACCTTGTGCGGAGGGGTGGCTGAGTGGTCGAAAGCACCGGTCTTGAAAACCGACGAGTCGAGAGGCTCCCAGGGTTCGAATCCCTGCCCCTCCGCCAATCTTTCTTCTGAGACCATCCTTCCCTGTACGAGTTCCCCGTGTCTGAATCTACGCTGCTCGATATTCTGTACGAAGACGAATACCTCGTTGCCGTCAACAAGCCTGCTGGACTGCTGGTACACCCAAGCTGGATCGCGCCGGCCCGTACACCCAGCCTGGTCTCACTGATGAAAAAACGCTACCCCGGGGAAACCGTGCATACACTCCATCGCCTGGATCGCGCGACCTCGGGCGTCATCCTGTTTGCACGTGACAAAAGTGTAGCCCAGCATTTGCAACAGCAGTTCATCGACCGAACCATCAAAAAGACCTACCTTTGCGTGGTGCGAGGCTGGACCGATGAAGAAGGCCTGATCGACTATCCGTTGAAGCCGATCCACGACAAGCGTAACGACCCCCGCGCCGATCAGGACAAGGACCCTCAGGAGGCGATTTCGGCCTATCGCCGTATTGCGACGGTCAGCCTGCCGATTCCGGTTGGACGCTACCCCGAAGCCCGCTATTCATTGGTGGAGGTCAAACCGACCACCGGGCGCAAGCATCAGATTCGCCGCCACATGAAACACATCCTGCACCCCATCGCCGGCGATACCAAGCATGGAGAAGGGCGCCACAACCGCCTGTTCAGGGAAAATTTTGACCTGCACCGCATGCTGCTGATGGCAACAGGAATAGAATTCGTCCACCCTGTGACCGAACGCGAAATCCGGATCGAAGCAGGTGTCGGTGAAGAGGTGCAGCAGCTGTTCGGTCAATTGGGCTGGCAGGAAGGGTATCCGGTTACCGCCAAGGTGGTTCAGCGGTAACCGGAAAAAATCAGGACAGCCAATTGTCCGGATCGTTTTCGTCGACAAACACCTGCGGCCACTCATCGCGACGGTTCAGCATTTCGCGCGCGACCGCCTTGGCACCTTCCAGATCATGGCTGGCCGCCCAGCCGCACTGGAGCTCATTGCAAGCCGGTACCTCAGTAGCGACCAGTACATCTTCCAGGGTGCGCGCGAACACCTCCAGAATTTCACTGTAGTCATCGTGGTTGAGCACAGACAGGTAGAAGCCTGTCTGACAGCCCATAGGACTGAAATCCAGCACGCAGTCCAAATGATTGCGGATCAGCTCGGCGATCATATGCTCCAGCGAGTGCAGGGATGGCATCGGCATATGCGCTTGGTTGGGCTGACAGAAGCGCACGTCGTACTTGTGGACACGATCCTGCTGACCTTCGGTAACACCGACCAGGCGGACATAAGGGGCCACCACTTTTGTGTGGTTGAAGTTAAAAGATTCGACGTTCATCAAAAAACCTTTAAGACTGGGAACTTAAGAGCATGAATTCACCCTTTACGTCAAAATTTAACAGACATGTCGGAGTGATGCCGTACTCGTATCTTAGCAAAGCCCGCCCTGAATAGCAGAGTCTGTTCGATAGTCATGGCGAACCCAGCCCGGCTGCTGTAAGCTTGACGCCACAACAGCCCCTGTCCCGAAGACTGTTCCCGGATTCAGATCTGCGCACACGCAGACCTCTCCCTCCATAACCAAGAGATCACTGAATGAGTTTTGCCTCACTGGGGCTTTCCGCTCCATTGCTCAAGGCTGTTGCTGAACAGCAGTACACCACCCCGTCCCCGATTCAGCAACAGGCCATTCCTGCCGTACTGTCCGGACGAGATGTTATGGCGGCCGCCCAGACCGGCACCGGTAAAACTGCCGGCTTCACCCTGCCGATCCTGGAGCAGCTCAGCAACGGCACGCCCGCAAAGGGCAATCAGGTGAGGGCGTTGATCCTGACGCCCACACGCGAACTGGCCGCTCAGGTTGCGGAAAGCGTAGCGATTTACGGCAAGCACCTTCGGCTCAAATCAGCAGTGGTCTTCGGTGGCGTCAAAATCAACCCCCAGATGATGAAGCTCAGAGGGGGCGTGGACGTACTGGTCGCCACGCCAGGACGCCTGCTTGATCTCTATCAGCAGAATGCGATCCGCTTCGACAGCGTAGAAACCTTTGTCCTCGATGAAGCTGACCGCATGCTGGACATGGGCTTTATTCACGACATCCGCAAAATCATCCAGCTGCTGCCGGCAAAACGTCAGAACCTGATGTTCTCGGCCACCTTTTCCGACCCGATTCGCAAGCTCGCCAAAGGCCTCATCCACGATCCCGTAGAGGTTTCGGTCACGCCGAGCAACAGCACGGCCAAGACGGTGACCCAGTATGTATATCCGGTCGACAAAAAGCAGAAGCCCAGCCTGCTGCTGAAGCTGATCGAAGACCAGCAGTGGCAGCAGGTGCTGGTGTTTACCAAAACCAAACACGGCGCCAACCGCCTGACCCGCTTCCTCGATGAAGCCGGTGTCGCTGCCGCCGCGATTCATGGCAACAAGAGTCAGGGAGCACGCACCAAGGCACTGGCAGGATTCAAAACTGGAGAGGTGCGGGCTCTGGTGGCGACCGATATTGCTGCGCGCGGTTTGGATATCGACCAGTTGCCCCAGGTGGTCAATTTTGAGCTGCCGAATGTGTCAGAAGATTATGTTCACCGCATCGGCCGCACCGGACGTGCCGGCGCCAGCGGCCAGGCGATCTCACTGGTATGCGCTGACGAAAGTGATCTGCTGGGCGGTATTGAGCGACTGACTCGCCAGACGATCGAGCGCCGCATGATTGAAGGCTTCGAGCCGGTCCATCCACTGCCCGAAAATGCCCAGAAACGGGGCGACCACACCAAACGCAAACCGCATCACAAGAGCCACAAGGCAGACCGACCAGAACACAAGGATGGTCAGCGCACACCGGCAGCACGCAAGCCGGCACGCAGACGCCGCCCGCGCCCCAAGAATACGGAGCAGGGGAACAGCTGATAGCTGTTCATCAGGCACAAAAAAAGCGATCCGAGGATCGCTTTTTTTTCAATCGGCTCTATGTAAGATTACAGAGCAACGATGTTCTCAGCCTGAGGACCTTTCTGGCCCTGAGTTACAGTGAACTCAACCTTCTGGCCTTCCTGCAGGGTTTTGAAACCGCTGCCCTGGATAGCGCTGAAGTGAGCGAAAACGTCCGGGCCGTTTTCCTGTTCGATGAAGCCGAAGCCTTTAGTTTCGTTGAACCATTTTACAGTGCCGGTAGTAGTAGACATTCTATCGTTCCTAAAATCTGAATTATATCGGGATAACCCGAGAAAAATGCTCTAAAAGTGGTGCGCTATCTACTCTGTAAGGCTCAGGACGAGTCAACCCAAGGCAGACTTCGAAATGACGCTGGTAAATATCTTCTTACTTTAAAGCGTGACTCATTCTATAGGGTTGCCAGCAAGAGTCAAACATTTATCACACATCGCCTACAGATTTAGTACTACATATGTAATGTGTATTATTAGTACAAAAAGGCACGTTCTGATGAAGATTAGGTTGCCGACACCTGAAAGAATTGCCAATTGACCTCACCGTGGTAGCATGCGTTTTTGCATACAAACACGCCAAAAGTACACGCAACTAATGACAATAAAACCCTCATTCTCAGAGCTGCTTCAGAACCTTGATCGCCCACCCCGTATCGCTTTGATCGGCGCCATGGACCAAGAGGTGGAGCTGCTTAAAAACAGCCTTGAAGACCTGCAGGCACAAACGCTTTCTGGATTTGATTTTTACACCGGCACGCTTGAGGGTGTCGAGATCGTCCTCCTCAAGTCCGGAATTGGCAAGGTCAATGCCGCCATCGGCACCACTCTGCTGCTGCAGACCTTTGCACCCGACTGCGTCATCAATACGGGCTCCGCGGGAGGCTTTGACAACCGCCTGAACGTTGGCGACATCGTTATCTCGGATGAGGTACGCCACCATGATGTCGATGTGACGGTATTCGGCTATGAGCCCGGTCAGGTGCCCGGACTTCCGCCAGCATTCACTGCCGACCCCCTGCTGGCCAGAATGGCGGAGGAGTGCATTGCTCGACTGCCTCACACCAACACAGTGCGCGGCCTGATCGCAACCGGCGACAGTTTCATGAACTGCCCTGAACGCGTCGCCCACACCCGCACTCTGTTTCCAACCATGCAGGCCGTTGAAATGGAAGCGGCCGCTATTGCTCAAACCTGCCACCAGTTCAACACACCCTTCATTGTGATTCGAGCTCTGTCTGATATTGCCGGCAAGGCATCCAACCTGTCATTCGAGCAATTCCTCGAAACAGCGGCAGAACACTCGGCACAGATGGTCATGGCGATAGTGGAACGAATCGCCGAATACCAGAAAAAGCATTAAATAAATAACATAAGCTTTTGTTTTAAAGGAGTAAACATGATCAAGTCCTTCTACCCACCACTGAGAACTCTAATGGGCCCGGGTCCCTCTGATGTACATCCTCGGGTATTGGCCGCCATGGCCAAGCCGACTATCGGACACCTGGATCCTGCGTTCATCAGCATGATGGATGAGGTCAAGCAGCTCCTGCAATACGCCCTGCGTACTGATAACCCCCTGACCATGCCGGTATCCGCACCAGGCTCCGCCGGCATGGAGGCCTGCTTCGTCAACCTGGTCGAGCCGGGTGACAAGGTCATCGTATGTCAGAACGGCGTTTTCGGTGGCCGCATGAAAGAGAATGTCGAGCGCTTCGGCGGCACCGCGCTCATGGTGGAAGATGACTGGGGTACCGCCGTCAGCGTTGAAAAAGTGCGCACCCTGATGGAGCAACATGACGACATCAAGGCGCTGGCTTTCGTTCACGCGGAAACATCCACCGGCGTGTGCTCCGATGCACGCACACTTTGCCGACTGGCACAGGACTACGGCTGCCTGAGCATCGTGGATGCCGTGACCTCCTTGGGCGGCATTGAGCTGGAAGTGGATCAGTGGGGTATTGATGCACTGTACTCAGGCACTCAGAAATGCCTCTCCGCACCGCCCGGAATCTCCCCGGTAACCTTCAGCGAACACGCACTGGAGAAGGTTCGCCAGCGCACCCATCGCATCCCCAGCTGGTTCCTCGACAAGACACTGGTAATGGGCTACTGGGGTGGCGGTCAAAAGCGCGCCTACCACCATACCGCACCCGTGAATACTCTGTACGGCCTGCACGAAGCCTTGGTTATGCTGCAGGAAGAGGGCATTGAAAACGCCTGGCAGCGCCATGCACTCCATCACCAGGCGCTACGCGATGGCCTGGAAGCCATGGGGCTTCAGATGGCTGTGGCCGCCGATATCCGCTTGCCGCAGCTCAACTCCGTCACCATCCCGGAAGGGGTGGATGACGCACAACTGCGCGGCCAACTGCTTGAAGGCTACGGTCTTGAGGTTGGTGCCGGCCTTGGCTCCCTGGCTGGCAAGGTGTGGCGCATCGGCCTTATGGGCAGTTCCTGCACTCGCCGCCACGTAATGCTCTGCCTGGACGCGCTGGAAAACACTCTGCTGGAACAGGGTGCCGACATCCGTAGCGGCCGAGCTTCGGCAGCTGCAGCGGCGGTTTACAGCAGCCAGGCACTATAAACAGACCTCACAGGGGGTGACATATGGCTAAGGTTGCATTTATCGGACTCGGGGTGATGGGCTTCCCGATGGCCGGACACCTTGCCCGCGCCGGGCATGAGGTTTGCGTCTATAACCGAACCGGCCAAAAAGCGCAGCGCTGGACACAGCAGTATGGTGGCACCTCGGCAGAGACCCCGGCCGAAGCGGCAAGGAACGCCGACTTTGTCTTTACCTGTGTCGGCAATGATGACGACCTGCTGGAAGTGACGACCGGCAGTGAGGGCGCACTCGCCGGCATGCGGCCCGACAGCCTGTTGGTTGACCACACCACGGCCTCTGCAGAGGTTGCTCGCAAACTGGACGAACTGACGCGCAGCAAGGATATGGGCTTCCTCGACGCTCCCGTATCCGGAGGGCAGGCCGGGGCCGAAAACGCCGTGCTCAGCATCATGGTTGGTGGCACAGAAACTGATTACCGGCGTGCAGAACCGATCCTTGCAGCTTATGCCCGCTCACAAAAACTGCTCGGTCCTGCAGGGAGCGGCCAGCTGGCCAAGATGGTCAATCAGATCGCCATCGCGGGCTTGGTCCAAGGCTTGGCGGAAGCCGTTCATTTCGTACAGCAATCAGGACTGGACGGCGAAGCTGTCTTCGACGTAATTCAGCACGGTGCCGCCAGCTCCTGGCAGATGATCAACCGTCACAAGACCATGCTGAAGGAAGAGTACGATTTTGGCTTTGCCGTGGATTGGATGCGCAAGGATCTGCAGATCGCACTGAATGAGGCGCGGCGCAATGGGGCTCGCCTGCCGGTCACGGCACTGGTGGATCAGTTCTATGGCGACATCCAAGCCGGCGGCGGAGGCCGCCTGGACACCTCGAGCCTCCTGAAAAGGCTTGAGAAAGAAGGGTAAAGCCCCGATAATGCTGTGTTTTGTGTATCCCAACTAGAATGATTATAACCGAGGCATTTCTATGTTCGATATCGACAAATACAGCATGATCTCTTTTGCTCCCAGCGTCCTGATCGTTGCTGCCATGCTCGTGATCAGCTTCTTCGGCCTGCGCTTCATGAAGCGCGAAATCGCCAAAGATACAGCCAAAGCTCAGCAGAAGTAAGTCTGCCCCCGCCGGAGCACGCTCCGGCACCCGTTTTACCCCACCGCGCTCAAGGAGTTGTTATGACCGTCAACAGCCGATCCAGACTGGAATCTGCCGCCGAACATGCTGAAAAAGAGCGCCACCCGCTACTGTCGGATAATGATATCAACACCATTCTCGTCAACGGTGCCCAGATCTCGTTGAGCAAGCTCAAGCGTGCGCGTTCATTTGATGCACGGCTTTATTACTACGCCGAAATAGGCGTTTACCTCGAGGTCTCGCTGTCACGCGGCGCCGGTATCCTCGATGCGACTCGAGAGCAGCTGGAACGCATTCATACAGAAGCCACGCACCTGCACATGGATGCCAATAAAAACCTCAATGCCGTGGGTTGACCCCTGACTCACAGCCGCCCGTGACCAATTTCGACAGCCAAGCCTTCCTAAAAGGACTGACTCGCCGCCCTGGCATCTACCAGATGTATGATGAGGCGGACAAAATACTCTATGTCGGTAAGGCGAAGAACCTGCGCAATCGGGTCAGCAGCTATTTCCGCTCAAGCGGCCTGAGCCCCAAGACCCAGGCGCTGGTCGCCCGTATTCGGCGCATAGAGGTCACGGTTACCGGCAGTGAAACCGAAGCGCTGCTGCTGGAACAAAACCTGATCAAACAACAGCGGCCGCCGTACAACATCCTGCTGCGTGACGACAAATCCTACCCTTACATTTTCGTTTCCGACCGGGACGAATTTCCCGCGATTCGCTTTCGCCGCGGCACCGGGCGCCAGAAAGGACGCTATTTCGGCCCCTATCCAAGTTCCGGCGCCGTGCGCGAGAGTCTCAACCTGCTGCAGAAGGTGTTTCGCATACGTCAATGCGAAGACAGTTTTTTTCGCAACCGTTCACGCCCTTGCCTGCAACACCAGATCAAGCGCTGTACTGCCCCCTGCGTCGGTCTTATCCCGGAGGATGAATACCGCCAGGACCTGGAAAACGCGATGCTGTTTCTGGAAGGGCGAAATCAGGAGATCATGCAAACCCTGGGCTGTGAGATGGATGCCGCAGCACAACGGTTGGACTTTGAGCGTGCCGCCCAGTTGCGCGACCAGATCAGCGCTCTTCAGCAGGTTCAGGAGCAACAGTTCATCTCCGGCCAGTCAGGCGACGCCGATGTGTTCGGCTGCGCCGTTCTGCCGGGGGGCGTATCGATACATGCCATCTTTGTGCGTGCGGGCCGCGTGATCGGCAGCAAGGCCTACCACCCCAGGGTCTCCATTGAAGATAGCGCCAATGAGGTCCTGACCGCTTTTATGGCTCAGTTCTACCTCTCAGGTCCACGTGAAATACCGCCACTGGTGATTACATCCGCGGCCATCACGGATGCCGACTGCCTGCAGCAGGCGCTAGAACAGCGCCGCGGCAGAAAAGTGGCCGTGCAACATAGCGTACGAGGGGAGCGTGCCGGATGGCAGCGACTGGCACAAACCAACGCTGAGCAGCAGCTCAACAGCCACTTGGCCAGCAAACAGAACGTCTATAACCGCTTCCTAAGCCTGCAGGACGCCTTGTCACTGGACAGCCTGCCTGCGCGCCTGGAGTGCTTCGACATCAGCCACAGCTCTGGCGAGGCAACCGTCGCTTCCTGTGTGGTTTTCGACCGCGAAGGACCGAAAAAATCGGATTATCGCCGCTTCAACATCGAGGGCATCACCCCCGGGGATGACTATGCCGCCATGCATCAGGCCCTGACCCGGCGTTACACCAGGGTGAAGAAAGGGGAGGGGGTCTTACCCGATCTGCTGATCATCGATGGCGGCAAGGGACAGGTCGCCCAAGCGATGACGGTGCTTGAGGAGCTGCAAATTGATGAAGTCACCGTTGTGGGTATTGCCAAGGGGCCAACCCGCAAAGCAGGCTTCGAGATACTAATCAGGGGCGATACCGGCGAAGAAAGCACCCTGGCCTCTGACTCACCGGCATTGCACCTGTTGCAGCACATTCGCGATGAATCGCATCGCTTTGCGATAGCCGGGCATCGCGCTCAGCGAGGCAAGACGCGCCGACAGTCCAGGCTGGAAGATATTCCCGGCATTGGCCCCAAGCGCAGACGGGAACTGCTGCGTCACTTTGGCGGACTGAAAGAGGTTGAACGCGCCAGTATTGAAGAAATCACCAAAGTCTCTAGTATAAGCCGGACGCTCGCACAGGAAATATATGCGGCGCTCCACCCCGAAAGTTGACCAGGATGTAACGGGATACTCTTTTGCAAACAATCAAAATACCCAACCTGCTTACGCTACTGCGTATTGTTCTGATACCGGTTTTCATAGTGGTTTATTACCTGCCATACGACTGGGCCCCCTGGCTGGCTTCCGCCATTTTCGGCCTGGCAGCGGTCACCGACTGGTTTGACGGCTATTTGGCACGCCGATTAAACCAAAGCTCACCCTTTGGCGCCTTTCTTGATCCGGTGGCCGATAAATTAATGGTTGCCGCTGCATTGGTAGTGCTGGTTGAGGCTTACGCGTCACCACTGATTACCATCCCGGCAACCGTCATTATTGGACGCGAAATCGTCATTTCGGCCCTGAGGGAATGGATGGCGGAACTGGGGCAGCGCGCCAGCGTCGCCGTTTCCATGATCGGCAAGATCAAGACCACACTGCAGATGGTGTCGATCCTGGTACTGATCGCCGCGCCCCTGCAGTCAACCCTGTCCTGGACGGGCGTAGTGGCACTATATGGAGCGGCCGTTCTGACGCTTTGGTCCATGCTGGTATATCTGCGTGCAGCCTGGCCGCACCTCAGCGAAGATATCTGAGTAAGTGGTTAATATTTAAGCAGTTTTGGTCAACTTTTTTTGTAAAACAGTTGACACCCAAGCTTAACACTCTATAATACGCTCCATTGTTGAGGCGCGGGAATAGCTCAGTTGGTAGAGCACGACCTTGCCAAGGTCGGGGTCGCGAGTTCGAGTCTCGTTTCCCGCTCCATCTCAACAATATATGAGGCTGGATGGCAGAGTGGTCATGCAGCGGACTGCAACTCCGTGTACGCCGGTTCGATTCCGACTCCAGCCTCCATTTCACTCTCTTAATTACTTAGTCGGTAGTCGAAGGGAGTAAGCTTCAAAACACTGCAATTCAGCCTTGTTTTGTCGTATGTTAGAAAATAGTCAGCAAAATCAAGTTCATTTTTTGTTGACCGAGTGGTGCATACCTCTATAATATGCCTCCACTGTTGAGATGCGGGAATAGCTCAGTTGGTAGAGCACGACCTTGCCAAGGTCGGGGTCGCGAGTTCGAGTCTCGTTTCCCGCTCCAAACTCAACAACACATGAGGCTGGATGGCAGAGTGGTCATGCAGCGGACTGCAACTCCGTGTACGCCGGTTCGATTCCGACTCCAGCCTCCATTTCATTCCCTTCCACAGCAAATTTTCCATAACACCGAAAAACCTAGATAAAAGCACGCTATAAGCTCTATATAGAAGCGCTTTTATATCGCATTCATTTCTCCTGAGCTATTGCACGCACAAAAAAGGGCGCCCGAAGGCACCCATATTTCTTCACTTCCAGCGGTCTGGCTCATAACAGAACGTCGGCAGTGACCAGCGCCAATACAGCGCTGCAAGCCGAATGCTCAAACCAAATGCGAATGAAGCGGCCAGATTGATATCCTGGTCAATACCCATGCTATGCAGCTGAAGATAGAGCAGGGCGACCAGCAGCGAAACGCTGGCGTATAGCTCATGCCGAAACACAACAGGCACCCTCTGGCACAGCACATCACGCAAAATACCGCCAAAGATCCCTGTGATCATGCCTGCCATCACGACGACGGCAAGGTTGTACTCCAGTTGGAGCGCCACATTGCACCCAATGATAGTGAAGGCGATCAAGCCCATGGCATCCAGCAGCAGAAACAGCTTATGCAGATGGTGCATGAAACGGGCGATAAGCACCGTCATCAGGCCAGCCGAGATGGTCAGGTAGATATAGGAAGGATGCTGCGTCCAGGAAACCGGAAAGTTGCCCAGCAGAATGTCACGAATGGTTCCGCCACCAAGCGCGGTAATGAAGGCGATCACACCGACGCCAAAAATATCCATATTGCGTCGGCCGGCAGCCAGGGCGCCTGACATGCCTTCTGCGGTGATGGCGATTAGGTAGATGTAGGTGAGCACGAAAAAACCTCCCTTACGGGTGTATTTCGCCTCTCCCTCTGTCCGGTTACCTGAGAGTTTATGCAGCCAAGGCCGCCTTGCCCCTTCGGTGGATTGGCCTGTGACCAATCGCTCTCCAGTCGACGTATATCAGTTGGGATCGCAGTACATGTGCCTGAGCGATTATGGGAGTTTGCGCCTTCGGCGGGATGACATGGAAGCCAACCTCTCTCCTGCAATGGCGAGATTATAAAGGGATATGACCCACAGACCAATAGGCGAAAGTATTAGCTTCGACGCTTTATATCTTTGATGAGACCGCTGAGATCAAGGCCGGTATTGGCGGCGAGAGCATCCAGATCGTGGAAAGTAGGTGGGAGCTTGGGGCGGTTGCGCTGTTCTTGTTGCTGTTTTAGCTTTGCTTCTTGCTGCTGCTTTAAGGTCTGCTCGAGTTTCAACTTAATACTTTCCAGCTGCTCGAGTTCAAGACTCATCAGAAAAGCAGAGACATCACAAGTATCGGTCATATTGAATCAAACCTGGCAGCATAGTGCCGCCAATAAGAAAGAGTAGATAGGCATCAAAACGATAAAAAGGCGCAGTGTGATACTGGGTATCATTTGGTGCCCGGAACCGGACTCGAACCGGTACAGCCAAAGGCCGAGGGATTTTAAATCCCTTGTGTCTACCAATTTCACCATCCGGGCTGGAGGAGACGCCGTAAAAAAGCAGGCCGCCTTTTTAATCAATGCGTTAAGCGCGCATTGTGACGCCCCGAAACAGGAAAGTCAATGCTCAATGCGCGCCAGGTCAATTACAGTCGCGCCATGCAGGCTGCGGTATCGAGCATCCTGTTGGAGAAGCCCCATTCATTGTCATACCAGGCAAAAACCTTGACCATAGAGCCTGTAACCTGCGTTTGCAGGCTGTCAAAAATACAGGAGGCGCTGTGGTGGTTGAAATCCACTGATACGAGCGGCGTCTCGTTATATTCGATAATATCGCGCATCGGTGCTTCCGCAGCTCCCTTCATCAAAGCGTTCACCTCTTCAACCGAGGTTTCGCGCGTTGCGGTAAATGTCAGGTCAACCAGGGATACGTTAGCGGTCGGCACACGCACAGCCAAGCCCGAGAGCTTGCCATTCAGTTCCGGCAACACCAACCCCACAGCCTTTGCCGCACCGGTCTTGGTGGGGATCATGGACAAGGCTGCCGCACGAGCACGATAAAGGTCCGTGTGGTAGACATCCGTCAAGTGCTGATCATTAGTATAGGCATGGATAGTCGTCATCAGCCCTTGCGTAATGCCCAAGCCATCGTTGAGCACCTTGGCCATGGGGGCAAGACAATTGGTTGTGCAAGAAGCGTTGGATACCACTCGATCCTCCGCAGTCAAACTGGCCTCATTTACACCAAACACCACGGTCGCATCCGCTCCCTGTGCCGGCGCTGAAACAAGCACTTTGCGAGCTCCCTGCTCAAGGTGAATTTCAGCCTGCTCGCGCGACGTGAAGCGCCCCGTGCACTCAAGTACAATATCAACGTCATAATCACGCCAGGGGAGGGCATGAGGATCCGATTGTTGCAGCATGGGAATGCGGTATTCACCTACCTGCAAATGGCCATCTGCCGTACTCACCGGCCAGATGAAACGCCCATGGACAGAATCAAACTGGGTCAAATGCGCACTGATGGCCGCATCGCCCAGATCATTGATTGCAACGATCTGAAATTCTTCCTGGCGACCACTCTCGAACAATGCCCGCAGGATATTACGACCAATACGGCCATAACCATTTATCGCAATTCTAATCGGCATCTGTAATTCTCCTTTGCCACTTTATTCTCATCTTAGATGAAATCGACCATCAAGCAATCCCTTCGCAGGTAGCACTTGCGCGAAGGCAGGTTAGGGCGTTTAATGCAAAACAATCATATTGATACGTACTAATCATACATACTGAGTACCATATGGCCAGAAAGAACGATACCCATAGCCGCGCCATTGAAGTGGCTGACAAACTGCTGGAAGAGGGCATCCGCCCCACGCAACAGAATGTCCGGGAGCGACTAGGTACCGGTAGCCTGACAACCATCAATCGTGCGCTGAACGATTGGTGGCATACTCTCGCCGAACGCGTGCAACGGCGCAACGAGCACCCAGAACTTCCCGAACCGGTGGTACAACTGGCCAACCAGACCTGGAACCGGGCGCTCGCTTATGCCGAACACCGCTATGACCAGCAGCGCGCAATCATCGAACGCCAGCAGGCCGAGCTGCAACAAGCCGTTGATGCGCAGCGATCCGGCGGTGAAGCCGCACTGCTTGAAGCACAAAAACAGAATGCTCGCCTGCTTGAACGTTGCGAACACCTAGGTGACCAAAAACACGCACTGGAAAAACGCATCCTGGAACTGGAAGAGCAACTTATCCGCCTGACCATGGAGCGCGACCAGGCTCAATATGAAATCAAGCGACTTGAGCGACTCGGCAGCCATCAGGGCATGCATGATGAAGCGATGATTGAACTTCGCGTCCGTGCGCGCATTCAGGAAGAAGAATTACTACGCCTGAAGCGACAAAACGACCAGCTAAGCAAGGAAAATGCCACCTATAAGACACGAAACTGATTCATTAATTCGACGCCTTCAACTCAAGCTGTAGGACTATGATTTTATGGAGTTTTACCTGGAGCCTGACACTAAGGTCAAGGACATCATGGAGCGCCTCAAGGCCTGCAGTTATGGGGATGTGATAAACTGCTCGGATCTTGGCATATTCGAAGCCGCCAAAAGCATTCTGGTCCGTGAAAAGCTGCCAGGTTTAACCATTCAGCTGCTGGATAACGCCCATTATGTCCAGCGCTCGGTCACCAGCCGCAAGCGACGCAGCACAGATCAGACTGACCGTTTCAACGACCGCCAGGAAGCCGTACTGAAAGCCTTGGAGAAAGTACTGGCTCACTGCGAGAAAGAGGGGATCAGGCTGATTGGCTTCAGTGATGACCTGGTCGCCGTTCCAGCCCATCTGGACGATGGCAGCGGCCTGTCAGCCGAAGCTGTCGACTTGGACACATCGGGCGTATATCGTGGCGCCGAGTTTCGTCACAACTAGACCAAAGGGTAATACAGTCTGAATGTGGAGTTAACGCCAATCTGTTAACCTGTTCAGTGTTCAACAAGAGGCCCCATCATGAGCAACAAAATCCGCATCCTGCTGGTAGATGACCACTCGATAGTCCGAGCCGGCTTTCAGCACATGCTACTTAAGGAGGCGGATATGGAAATTGTGGCTGAAGCCGAGAATGGCAGCCAGGCCGTCGAGCTCTACCGCAACATCAAGCCGGATGTGGTGGTCATGGACCTGGCCATGCCGGCCGACCAGGAAAACCCTGAAGCCTCATCAACCACAGGGGGGCTGGATGCCATAAAACGCATTATGCTGAATGACTCCGACGCCCGCATACTGGTACTTACCATCTGGGAAGCAAGCCCTTATCCGCTGCGCGTAGCCGAGGCAGGCGTACAGGGGTACGTAACCAAACGCTGCGCCCAGAATGAACTGGTCCACGCCGTGCGTGAAGTTTATGCCGGTCGCAAATACTTCTCACCCTCTGTCAGCGAGCAGATTACCCAGGACGCAGAAGGGGGCGCAGAGTGCTCGCCCATTTCTCAGCTTACCCGCCGAGAACTGGAGATATTCACGCTACTGGCGGAAGGACGCAGTGTAAACGCCATCGCGGAAACCGTTTTCCTCAGTCCCAAAACTGTCCACGCCCACCGCGCCAACATCCTGCGCAAGCTCAAGCTCAACAATGGCTCAGAAATCATCCACCTGGCACTGCGCAGCGGCATCATTCAGGCCTGATAACACCCATTGGGCTATACTGAACCAAGACCCATTTAGCAACAGGTGGCATTTCATGTGTTCGCCAAGCCCCGAAATCATCGACATCGGGACAGAGATGGTATTGGAGTCCCACCAGCTATGGAAAGCGATCCCGATTGGCAGCCTGGTCCAGGTCGAAGCCGATCTGATTGATCACAACCATAAGGTCCTGACGCGGGGACGGCTGTATGAAGTTCTCGCCAAGACCGATTTGTCACCGTGCCACCAGATGTTTGTGGTGCAATCAGAACTTACCCGTGAACTGATAGAGTTGCACCCAGGGCTTATCTGCAACTACCTGGACAGCCCAGCCGAAGTCCATCTAGCCTGATTTTTCCACCTCATCAAAACAACTCAAGCCCACAGATAACTGACTGTACAAGCTGGATACGCCTCAACATTACAGAGACAGGGCCTCATCTTGTTGCCGAGTTTTGACTGTCTCAAACAAGCAGGGTGATAACGTGCAGCAGCCAAGGTGGTGAAACGCATGCGGGAGCGCAAACGCCATATAGCTGCGGTTACAGGCAATCGATCTTATACATTATTTAACATAATATACATTATGCGAAGTGGCCAACAATCAAGATCGAAAGCCCCCAAGCCACTGATTCCCAAAGAGAACAGCCCCCGCAGTACGATCCCGAGCGCTCAATCGAGCATGAAAAACTTTCAAGTTAAGGATCGACAACATGAACGCTCAAAATATCGTTTTCATGAAAAAATTCCACTTCCACAGCAGCTGCGGCCAATATGTTGAATTCCTCACCCCCTACGACTTGATGCGTTTGCTCAGCGTATCCAGGGCAACAGCATACCGAATCATAAAAGAAAAGCGCATCAGCCCAGTACAGCAAGAAATGCTAGAACTGAAATGCTTCGGATTGATACCTGGCTGGTCAGGATGGCGGATCGAACCCGGGCACCTCATCGACCCGACCGGATACAGGTACAGCATGGGCGAGATCATGAGCATCCCGCTGTTGAAGTCCATAGGCAGGTGCCGATAAATCAGATTATCGGCGTTGAAAGCACTTAACGAAACAAGCCTGGTGCGATCAGCGCATCAGGCAGTCACAGAGAGATCGGAGACTTTACCCCCCTATTAGTATATGGGGGTAATGGACCGACCACCGTGCCAACCCACAATCAACAAAAGCCGTTAATCAGGGCGCGGGGCCAGCGCGTCATGGCCCCGATCGCAAGGACGCGAACACCTAAGGCACCAGGTTTACGTTATCGGGTAGCTGGATCAGTACGTTATAAATGACGTAAGCGGTCAAGGTACCGGCGGGACTGGATCAGATCATTGATCCGAGGCTATCATGCCGCCTATCGCGCTACGCGCACATCAGCCAAGGAGAGATAAGGATATGGGCATTTACGACAGAGACTGGCATAAACAAGAACGTAGAGAACAGCGAGAGCGGGAAGGTATGGGAAAAGCTAAACGCCCCACCCCACCAGGATGGAACGTTCAGGAAGAGGACCTGGAGCCCAAAAAAATGATAATGATGCTATCAATCAGCCTGAACATTGTTCTAGGAGCCGCAATCATTTACATGGCCACTGTATGAGATGGGGAAGCGGTGCCGGGCACGCCTGCACTCCGTGCCTCCGTTGCCGGCTTCGCCCCGCCCCGCTTTTCCGAACCCGCATGCGGACTAAAATTAAACCATGAGCCATCCGAATATCGCATACACTGCTCGAAAGTAAGCCAGTTAGCAGGACGCCCATAAATATCGAGACAGGCACACTGAGTACGATCACCCCAAGAGTAACAACCATTCAGGCGCGGACGCTGCTGTTTTATTACATCAATCACAACAGGATCAGCATCAGTAGCAGCATAACCAGTCACATCAGATGCAGTATAAGAAAGCGTATTCCCTTTCCAAAAATCAGAACTCTTATACCCAAAAAACAGAGCTAAACCGATTAAGAAAATAATTCCGAATACAGATGCCTTAAGCCACATAGGCAGCTTAACACTATGAGTATGAACAGTGGCCGACTTATAGCAATCAAATAATTTTTTATCGTATCGCCAAAGAGTCTGGTCACAAGCATTCAAAGCCGTCTTTGACTTAGTGTCAATTGTCTCATCGCGTCTAAAGATTTTGACGTTATGAGACCCGTACTGCCGTTGAATATGATAGTGACGCCCGACCAGGTCACGAATATGGGCATGCAGCAACCGTTCTCGTTGCGTAATAAACACAAGGTCATGACCGGTATGCCGATGAATCTCAAGCGCCTGTATCGTTGGATTCTTAGCACGCCCTTGACCATCAGGCCCGAACCTCTGTTGACACTCATCATAAACAACAACAGACCCATCAGGCGTATCACGCCAATCATCAGGCGATTTTTCAACACCTTCGATGTTGAGGCCATCAATATCAGCATAAACAGTGCGTCCCTCTTTCAGATATTCGAGAATCAACTTAACAGCATACAACGACTTTCCAGAGCCCGGCACACCGGTTATTAGCGTAATCATTGAGACGGCTTCCCTTTATAGCTTAAACCAACACCATTCATTGCGGTTACCAAAGCAACACGAGTTAATAATGCACCGCCAATAATAGCGAAAAATTCACCGATACCAGCCAACAAAGCAAGCTGCAAAGCAACAGAAGGCAGGCCATTAAGTGCATTTGATGCATAATCGAGACCCTCAGTAATAAGAATATCAAGGCCCGAAAAAACAACAACAGTTAAGCCAGAATGAATCATCCATGAGTTAATACCACCTTTTGCAAAATTTTCAAGAATTTTGAAAAGCACCTTAAACATTATACAGCCCTCCTGCTCGCACCAACGATTATAAACGCGGCTGTAATGCCAGCAATAGTCAACAAAACAGGTCTAAAATAATTACGAGCCGCCATACACGCATTTGCATAACTAAATGTTCCAGTTTGGCCCTGGAGCGAAAATGTAACATCGGCAGGACACGATCCCGAACCAAGGCCCGCATTATAATCACGCCTAAAGCTATCCGCTGTTAACTCTTCAACCGGTAAATCATCCGGTCGCATATCCTCAGGCTCCTCTTTTGTCCATTCCAGCCACTCACAAACAACCGTTGCCCATTTGCAGAAATCAGGCAGTTCAACCTGACCCTCAGAAGGACCGGCACTCTCAGTCGGATCAAAATCAGGCGCACTAGGATCAGGAATAGGATCAGGCTCAATATTAAGATCAGAGGCAGGATTAGACGGCGACGGATAAACCCAACGATCATTAGCAGGGTCCCAACTAACAACAGGATCATCATTTGCAACGTCACGCATCCAGTCACGCAACCGATCCCAGAAATCGGGCCAGTTGTACGGATTATTATAAGGATCAGAAAAAATCGGCTTTAATTGACGAGATGAAGAAGTACTGACTGCCTTATCAATAATATCCTCCTCTTCAGAATCTGAAACAGGCTTCCATTCAATATCAAAAACAGGATCAGTAGGAGGAATTGGAATAGATACAGGGAACCTAGTAGCAAGAACCCAATTCACTTTTGAACCACTCTCAGTATCTTCACCAACACACCACGATTTACCATCTCGATACGGCTCAACCTCCTTATGTATAATTCCATCAGGAGGAGGACGAGAAAGACACGCATCAGTAGCAGTAGAATGCAAACCCCATGATTCACCAACGCTCCAACCATATGCAGGATCATACTCACTACCTGGCGACTCAGTCTGAACAGGCTTAGTAATCTGTCCAGTCAACTCATCAATTGCCCAACCAGCAGCCGCAACAGCCGCAACAACAGCCGCGTCAAACGGACTGACCCGTTTAAATTTTTTAGCACGATCAACAACAGTGGATTTTGGTGTATAGACAACAAGCGATTTGTTTCTAGGAATTGTAGAGCCAGCAGGCATATTGCCCGTTTCAATCAAATATTCAGTTCTGAATTGAGAAGGATTAACCTTTTTCGTATAGCCGTACTTCGTCTTAATATACGGTGCAGGGAATGCGGCATTTACTTGAACAGTAAAAATGCAGCCGCACAAAAAACAAGCAAAACGAACCAGCCAGTAATATCGACCATTCATTATGTACCCCTGAAATAAAAGGGACGCCGAAGCGCCCCATTATGCCCGAAGGCGAAAGGTTATGCTGCGCCGCGCAGACGACGCCAAACCTTAATCCCAACAACCATAGCCAAAACAGCTACACCCAGAGTAGCAGCGGCAGTATTACCAGCAGTAAGCGCCGCCAGTGCTTCAGTCAGATCAAAGGTCATAATCCACCTATAAAACGGTCTGTAATTTACGGAAAACCCAAACCAGCGCGAACAGACCGAAAACCGCGCCAGATAAGGTCATTGCTTGCTCAACCGACAAAGACGGCAGAGATGAAAATTGAGTTAACGGTACCCACTGACACTGGGACAGATCAGGAGTACAGACCTGGACAACGTCAGTCGGAGTCATAATTACTTACTGCCCGCAGAAGGAGCCTTAGGCGCAGCCGGTACAAATTCCAGCTTTCGGGAATCAATACCCAGACCGCCGAAACGGTCTACCGTAAGGGCGGATTCAATATCGAGAGTGTATTCCCCCGGCCGCAGCGCCAGATCGGGACGGTCATGGGCCAGCTCGATTTCCTTCGGGAACTTTGAGCCAGGCAAAAACGCATGAACGGCCTGTTTGTGGAAGCAGAATGCTTTACCAGTCCGCTGGGACGTACCGGAGAATTCTTCAGTTTGAGCAGACTCGACATAAACACGAATAGACATAAATCACCTATTGAATTAGCCCAGGCACAGCGACCCGGTTTAATGAACGTGGAACAGCATCTCGAATGAGAGCATCGATAATTTGAGAATCAGATAAGCCAGCAGATTTCCGCATAACATTGATAACGCCGCCCCCTACTCGCTTCAGGTTCTCAACGGAAGCCTGGTACTGAGCAACAGCGGTTTTCTTGACGGCTTCCCGGGCACGCTGGCGTGTCGGGATCACTTCAGCAACCGGTTCAGCCTTGAAAACCAGTTCATAGACTTCAGCCAAATAGGGATAGAAGCCGCAGAAATAGCGGTCAGGCTCAATCAGAACGAACAACGGAATCTCAAGATTGGTAGAGCGCAACTCGACCTCATAGCGATCCCATTCAGAAGCAGGATCGCCCTGTTGCTTACCCTTTTCATAGTTGCGCAGGAACTTGCCAGATGAGCGGCCACCCACGGTGAAGGTTCGGCCACCGTCATACTGAATGGCACCATCGACAGCCCGACCACCTGACGCGATCCAACCGCATTCAGGCGGTTTGCCACGGGTAACGAAATGACCGTCGATGTAAGCCTGTTCGGTGGCTTCTACACCACCGGCCACACGGTGGAAGTCATCAAGGGCAATATCGACACGGGTCAGCTTGACTAGAGGGAGCGCACGAAGGGTGCTGTAAACGCGATCCATAGCAAGCAGGCGACAGCCACGGCCACTAATAGAGACATAGCAACTTGCCTGTGATCCACCAGAAGCCGCCAAGCCAATAACATGCCCATCAAGGACAAGATCAAAAGCACGGCGATAACCAAAAACACCCCCTGCCCGCTCGATCAACTGAAAATGATCCTCCCAGAGATCACGGGTTGAATACTCGCAGTTGGCAAAAATGTCCTTGCCAACTGTCCAGAAAAAGGTTTTCAGCTCATCCAACGCCGCATATTCCAGGCGATGCAAGTCCAGAGGTTCACCGATGGATTCCCGGTACTTGATGAACTGGGCCATAGTCTTAACCGGCCTTGCTTCCTCACTGGATGGATCAACGAAGCGACCCGACTGGGCAACACGACGCAGCGGCTCAATCTCAGCAGGACACCAGGTGAAGGACAGGTAATCGATAATGCAAAGCTGGGATTTGCGTTCAGACATCGAAGAACACCCCGCTTTCGTACAGATCACCCCAGTTTTCCGGGGTCACTTCGATCAGCAGCGCCGAACCATCGGGCACAGCGTGAGCAATAAAGGCGCCCATCTCAGACTCGGAACGGAATTCATGCATAGAGCCACGATCCAGCAGGCAAAACGTGCCGTGAATCTGTTCGTAGTAGAAGACGGGCGCTGACATTAGAATGCACCCCACTGGGAAGCCATAGCTTCAGCGATACCCTGGAACGTTTTGCTACGTATTTTCCAACGGTCATCAGACGGCGGAAGTTTCCAGATGCGCTGATCACGACCATCGACAATATTGGTAGGAACAAGATCAGGAAGCCCCTGGAGCCAAAGGCCGGTTTTTTTGGTTTCACCATGACCAAACTGCCATGGCTGAATGTACTGAGAAGGCGAAAACGGAAGCACACCAACCGGATTTTCCATCGCCACAAGGTCACAATGCTGTCGAGCCAAAAGCCAGAGATTACGAGTCCACTCAATAGCCTGGATACGCTCAGCATGTTTCGGCATCCCCTTTCCGTACCAACGGTTGCCGGAAACAGCCAAAGCGGTACAAGGCGGATGCATGATGATCAGATCCCAGGCCTTTGAACAAATAGCGTCAATGCAATCACCCTGGATATGAGGACCAGCTACATCAGTAGGAAGCAGATCACAGCTAACAGCATCATGGCCAAGAGCACGAAATGCATCCCGAACAGTTCCGCTATATTCGCAAGCAACCAAGACTTCCATCCATGAATCTCCCGTTAGGTGTCATCTAAGTTGAACCTAATGTAGTCATCTGGATTGAACCTGTAAACATGGTTGAAACGTAGCCATACCGGATAACGTCAACTAGGATTAGAATAATTCAAGTGTGGAGGCAGAAATGAACTACAGTGAGCGCCTCATAGACGCACTACGGGAAAAGCAAAACCTGCCCTCAGACTACAAAGCGGCACAGGCTCTGGGGATCACACGGCAAATGGTGTCAAACATAAGAGCCGGGAGAAGAAATCTATCGCCAGAACAAACAGTTATGGCGGCAGAGATGGCAGGAATAGACCCTAAAATTGCGCTAGTGAGAAGATACCAGGAAACAATAGACGATCTTAAAACGAGACAGTATCTCGAAGAAATAGCAGAAGGAATTCAAGGAGTTAGAGAGGCTTCTTAACCGTCATATTATACATTATACGAAGTTCAATATGGCAGCTAATCAGTCAGCAGGTATCCCGTTTCTCGGAGCACCGGACGGCCTGTAACCGACACGCCTCAGTACCGATAACCTGATTTATCGGCATCCATAGAATCGTGTATTTTCTGGGCGACCCGAATAAATCCACGACCACCTCAGCGACTTGTTGTTACAGACGTGTCTGCTCACGTCCGGCTCAATCCACAGTTAGCACACGTATATATATCCCGACTTGTTTAAGCCTGCGTGCCCTTGAATACAGTTCATCATTTGAATCAGCGGCGTCAACCATGGGGGTGCTTATACTTGTTACCATCCCGCCGAAGGCGCAAACAACAAGATTCTCATCATTAACCGGCTTGCTCATGTCGATTATCTGGCGCAGCTGGCTCGGTGTTTCCGCCACCCTGGCTTTCATGCCAATCACGCTGGGTACCCAGGTTAGCCTGCAACATGACGCAACCCTGATCACACTGATCAAGCAGCGCCTGATCGGTGTCGCCCAGTCCACGGCAAACAGCTTCCAGCTCGCGATCGACCTCGGACTGACGTTGCCGATGCTGCGTAACACTCAAACTCTGCTTGACCGCGCCAGCGGCAAAGATGCGAATACGACTCATCTATTGATTGTCGATGATACCGGCAATCCGATCGGCAACTCACCGCAGGAACAACGTCAGGCACTGGTTCCAGCAATGCTGCGCAGGATGCGTGACAGCACTCGCCGCTGGCGACATGAAACAACCGACCTTTTAATCAGCGGCGTCAGTCTCAGGTCTTTCGATAATGCATTGATGGGTGCTGGTGTCATTTTCCAAACAGCGCTTTAGCTCCAACGGTCATGCGCTTGTCACCAGCCTGATTCATGGTGGCCTAGCCATCTGGATCAGTTTTTCATTGGCCGCATGGCTGTTATTGTCATTCAGACCTAAAGATGCGCGCCGGGGTTACAGCCAGATTCTTCAATTACTGAGTCAGTTCTCGAGTTTACCCGCTAGAACCCCCCTCCCCGCCAAGCCTCGTACCGAAAGCTGTGACTTTTTTGCCGAGGCCATTACTGACTTTTATCACAAACAAGTTCAGGCCGAATCCCATTATCGACGGACTGATATTCAGTGTCGCATCCCGAATAATCAGTTCGATCCCTGCAGATGCTGTTGCAGGTAGTCCTTGAACTCTTGGCATGACACCTCACACTCGCGCCAAAAAACGGCGCATATCTATATCTGCAGGCGTTCTCCTTTCGCCGACTCCATCCATGGCTACAGTACTGCAACCAGGATGAACGCACACGTCCGATACTTTATTTGCCGCCTTCAACCTCCTGCAGCCGGTCCAGTTTCTTGCCTGCCGCCGACTCATGACGCTCCACGCGGCTGGTATGCAGATAACGGGAGGTCGTGTCGATACTGTCATGGCCGGCATCTGCCTGCACATGCGATAACGGACGCTGGTTAAGGTTGATGTCGTGTGTGATACCCGTATGCCGAAGGCTATGGGGGGTCATCTGCCGGATCTCACTGGCATCCTCGATGAAACCGTCAGCTTCTGCCGCCAGCGCCGCGTGTGTGAACAGCTCATCCAGCAGCTCACGAATCTGACGTATGCCCAGGTTTGCATTGCGGATGCCGGCATCACGCCCACGACCGGCAGGCCGGTGGCGAACAAAGAGCGGTGTTTCGTCACCTGGAGGCGGCAAGTCTCTGAGATTCAGGTGCCGACGATAACGCTTCAGCGCATGCAACAATGCCTTGGATACGGCGACACTGCGCTGCTTGCCGCCCTTGCTGCGCGGAATCTGATAGCTCCAGATCCCGGTCTGACTGTCACGTCGAAACTGCCCCATGCTCGGCGCAAACCCCGGCCGCGCTGATACTTCCGATATCCGCAGATAGCAGCCGTACATCAGACTGACCAGAAACAGGGTGCGCTCATGCAGGTCGGGATCATCCTCAGCCAACTGGCGTGCAACGCCCATCACATAGGACCACTGCAATTCACTGAAGGCCTTGATGTTCTCGTTATCTTCGCCACTGGCCTGAAACTGACTTCCAGCCTTAAACACACCGCTTTTCAGAATTTGCCGTGCCGGATTACGCTCGGTCAGCTCTTCATCGATCAAATAGCTGTAATAGGCCGACAATATTGCCAGCTTGGTCCTCAACGCCGACTCACTGAGCCGGTAAGGCACTACCTCTCCTTCCTGACGTCGACCCAAAAATGGACGCCAGGCAGGATTCGGGTATCGTTCGCCACTATCCTTATCGAACTTGAACTGGGCGGTATTGAAATAGGCAATCAGCTCATCGGGCGGCTGACGACAAAACTCAACATACCTGAACAGGCTACGCCGGGTAACGTCCAATGGGCTTTCATGCTCAATCTCGAAGCACCAGAACAGAAAGGTAGTCAGCTCAGAACGGTAGGTTTTGAAATTGTTTTCGCTGGCACGCTGCTCAAGCAGCCAGTCGACCGAATACTCATACACCAGGCCGGCATCATCCAGTCGATGCAGAGTCAGCGCTGACAGATATTCATTGATTTGCGCATTACCTTCTTCAAGGTAGTCCACCCCATCAAACAGCGGGGTGGCAACGGGTATTGTTTCCATTTTACAGATAGTTACACGGCTTATCTAAATCAGTACATTACCAATATAACCGACCGGCTGCACCCTTCAGCTCATCCGCTGCCACTGTTGTTTCCGTTGGCTATACTGGCTACTATATGAGCATGATCTAATAAAGGACGCTAACCCCAATGACGATTGTAAACTTCACCCCTCTTCCAGCCCTGCTGGGAGGCGCTCTCATCGGCCTTTCCGCTGCCTTTTTGCTGTACGCAAAAGGTCGAGTGGCAGGTATTTCCGGCATCGCTGGCGGCATTATCTACCCGGAGTCCAGAGACGATATCAGCTGGCGTCTGGTCTTCGTGATCGGACTGGTACTGGGTGGCCTCATCTATCAGATGATCGGCTTGGGTGCGGGTGTTGATCATATCCAGGCCGTAGCCAGCAAACCCATGCTGGTACTGGGTGGCTTGCTGGTTGGCATAGGCACCCAGATAGGCACCGGTTGCACCAGCGGTCACGGTATCTGCGGCCTCGCACGCCGAAGCCCCCGCTCTCTGGTGGCTACGCTTTGCTTCATGGCCAGCGCCATCGTCACCGTTTACTTGACCCGCCACCTGATCGGAGCCGCCTGATATGTCACCCGTTCTTCGCTTGCTGCCTGCACTTTTTGCCGGCACCCTGTTTGGCTTGGGCGTGTCGGTTGCACAGATGATCGACCCCGCCAAGGTAATCAATTTTCTCGACTTTGCCGGCAACTGGGATCCCTCTCTGGCCTTCGTCATGGCCGGTGGCCTGATCGTCAACTTCCTGATTACGCCACTCATTCTGAAACGCGGTCGTCCGCTGATGGCGGAATACTTCCGCCTGCCGACCAAGACCGAGATCGACAAACGGATCATTATTGGCGGCATCATTTTCGGTATTGGCTGGGGAGTCGCCGGTTACTGCCCGGGGCCGATGATCACGTCTCTGAGCTTCGCTGACAGTGACATCCTGACCGTAATCGGTGCTTTTGTTGTCGGCACCTTCATCAGCCGCTGGATTTTGGCACACCGCACAGCTTGAGCCTTGGGGTTCAGAACGTAAAAAAGGCAGCCTTGGCTGCCTTTTCTTGTTCAGAGCAATGAGACTCAATCAGCCTCGCTGCACCATACCACGCTCGTCCATCAGCGCTTCGATCTCGGCCAGACTGCTCGGATCATCAATGGTAGAGGGTACGGTGTATTCCTGACCATCTGCAATCTGCCGCATCAGCTTGCGCAGAATCTTGCCAGAGCGCGTTTTCGGCAAACGCTGTACCACCATCGCCTTATTGAAGCAGGCGATCGGGCCTATCTCCTTACGCACCATGGCGACCAGCTCTTTCTCCAGCTGCTCTTCATCGATCTCAACACCGTCTTTCAGCAGCACCAGGCCTACCGGAGCCTGCCCCTTGAGTACGTCGTTGATACCAATAACGGCACACTCGGCCACGGCCGGGTGGTCAGCAACGATCTCTTCCATCTCTCCCGTAGACAGGCGGTGACCGGCCACGTTGATGACGTCATCGGTACGCCCCATGATGAACACGTAACCGTCTTCATCCTTGCAGCCACCGTCACCTGAGGTGTAATAACCCGGGAAATCAGACAGATAGCCGGTACGGAACCTTTCATGGTTGTTCCAGATGGTCGGCAGACAGCTCGGCGGCAGCGGCAGCTTGATCGCAATGGCTCCCTGCTCACCGGCCGGCAGCTCGTTACCTTCGGAATCCAGAATCCGCACATCGAATCCCGGAATCGGCAAGGTAGCAGAACCCGGCTTCGGCTCCTTGGCTTCCACCCCCATCAGGTTGCCGCAGATCGCCCAACCGGTCTCGGTCTGCCACCAGTGGTCAATGACGGGTTTTCCGGTTTTTTCGACAGTCCAATGATAGGTCGGCGGATCCAGACGCTCGCCCGCCATGAAGATTATTTCCAGGTTACTGAGGTCGTACTTGCCGATCTCCAGGCCTTCAGGATCTTCTTTCTTGATGGCGCGGAAGGCAGTGGGCGCCGCAAAAAGCGCCTTGATCTTGTATTCATCGCACAGACGCCAGAAGGCGCCGGCATCCGGGGTACGTACCGGCTTGCCTTCGTATACGATGGTGGTCGCGCCAGCCAGCAGCGGTGCATAGACAATATAGGAATGCCCTACGACCCAGCCCACATCAGATGCCGCCAGAAACACATCGCCGGCATTGATATTGTAAATCGCCTTCATCGAGTAGTGCAGCGCAACCGCATGACCGCCATTGTCACGCACGACCCCTTTGGGCTTACCAGTAGTACCTGAGGTATAGAGAATGTAGAGCGGGTCCGTACCCTTGACCGGCACACAATCGGCCGGTTCAGCGGCAGCAACCGCCTCTTCCCAGTCCAGGTCGCGGCCCTCGATCAGTGCAGCCTTGGCCTGTGGACGCTGCAAGACGATACAGGCATCCGGCTTGTGAACCGACTGCTCGATCGCTTCATCCAGCATCGGTTTGTATTCAATAATCTTGGAGACCTCAATACCACAGGAAGCGGTCACGATCGCCTTGGGTTCGGCATCCTCAATACGTACGGCCAGTTCGTGCGGCGCGAAGCCACCGAAGACTACCGAGTGGATCGCGCCCAGACGCGCAACGGCATACATGGCGATCAGCGCTTCCGGCACCATCGGCATATAGATGACCACGCGATCACCCTTTTCAACGCCCTGTGCCTTAAGTACACCTGCAAACTTTGCGACCTGGTCGCGCATTTCACGATAGGTCAGCACCCGTTTGGTATTGGCGACCGGTGAGTCGTAGATAACAGCCGGTTGGTCGGCACGGCCATTTTCAACATGGTGATCCAGCGCCATATACGCTGTATTCATCTCGCCGTCAGCGAACCAGCGATCAATACCGTTCTTATCCTTGGACAGAATCTGCTCCGGTTGTTTGAACCAGGGCAGGTCCGCAGCCTTGTCCGCCCAAAACGCTTCAGGGGCCTCAACTGACTTGGTGTACTCTGCATGATAGGTCATTGCAGCATCCTCTAACTCTCGGTACATGGTCTGTGTAAATTCTATTTTTATTGTTGACACTTCTGGTCATTGGTCTGGGACTCTAACGAAAGTTACGACGCAGTAAACTAAGACAAAAGGCTTACAGCACTCAGGAAAATAAAATAAAACTCATATATATCAGCATGTTATAGGTAACATTCTGTACTTTGGTATGATATCAAAATTCTGATTGCAACAAAGTAATGCCGAATTACTGTCAACATCCGATGATGAAACAAGGGAAAGCCTTAGAAATGTGCCAGGACAGCCAACTCCGCCGACATGCTGCCATCCATCACCGGCCCGAACGGAGGCCGATAACAGACTTAACCTGGCCGTAATCCCCATCTCGAAGGCGCAATCTTTAAATATTTTCAATCATGTATGACCAGCACTCAGGCAACTTTCCCGCCATTTGGACTACAATGCGTCATCTCTAAAAAGATCACCAATGGATGTACACGTGAACGACAATAATCTGCACGCACAACTCAGTCACTCTCTGAACCAACGTATTCTGATGCTCGATGGCGGCATGGGCACCATGATCCAGGAGCGTCAGCTGACCGAGGCGGATTTTCGTGGCGAACGTTTTGCCGACTGGCACCTCGATGTCAAAGGCAACAACGATATGCTGGTGCTGACCCAACCGGATATGATCCGTGACATCCATACCGCCTACCTTGAAGGTGGTGCCGATATCATCGAGACCAACACCTTCAACGCCACCCGTATCGCCATGGCCGATTACGAGATGGAAGAACACAGTCGCGAAATCAACGTGGCCGCCGCCCGCCTCGCCCGTGAAGCCGCCGATGCCATGACCGCGCAGACGCCTGATCGTCCGCGTTATGTAGCCGGGGTACTGGGCCCGACCAACCGTACCTGCTCCATCTCTCCGGATGTAAATGACCCGGGCTTCCGTAACGTGACCTTTGATCAACTGTTCGAAGCCTACACCGAGTCCATCGACGGCCTGATCGAGGGCGGTGCCCAGATCATCCTGATCGAAACTATTTTCGATACCCTGAACGCCAAGGCGGCGATCTACGCCCTCGAGCATTACTTCGACCAGCACGACATCCACCTGCCGGTGATGATCTCTGGCACCATCACCGATGCCTCCGGTCGTACCCTGTCCGGCCAGACCACCGAGGCGTTCTGGAACTCCGTGCGCCATGCTCGCCCGATCAGTATCGGCCTGAACTGCGCCCTTGGACCGAAAGAGCTGCGTCAGTACGTGGACGAGCTGTCCCGTGTGGCCGATACCTTTGTCTCCGTGCATCCCAACGCCGGCCTGCCCAACGCCTTCGGTGGCTATGATGAGACGCCAGAGCAGATGGCCGAAGAGATCCGCGAATGGGCCCAGTCCGGTTTCGTCAATATCGTCGGCGGTTGCTGCGGCACCACCCCTGAGCATATCCGCGTGATCCGTGAATCTCTGCTCGACCAGGCACCACGCCAGATTCCCGAAATCACCGTTGAGTGCCGCCTGTCCGGTCTGGAACCGATGAACATCGGTGCCGACACCCTGTTCATCAACGTGGGTGAACGCACCAACGTAACCGGTTCCGCCCGTTTCCGTCGCCTGATCAAGGAAGGCGACTATGAGACCGCACTGGAAGTCGCTCGCCAGCAGGTGGAAAACGGCGCCCAGATCATCGATATCAACATGGACGAAGGGATGCTCGATGCCGAAGCGGCAATGAACCGCTTCCTCAACCTGATCGCCTCCGAGCCGGATATCTCCCGCGTGCCGATCATGCTCGACTCCTCCAAGTGGAACGTGATGGAGGAAGGCCTGAAGCGCATCCAGGGCAAGGGCGTGGTCAACTCCATCAGCCTCAAGGAAGGCGAAGAGAACTTCATCGCCCAGGCGCGCAAGATCCGTCACTACGGCGCCGCTGTGGTGGTGATGGCGTTCGATGAAACCGGACAGGCTGATACCTACCAGCGTAAGATCGAGATCTGCGAGCGCTCCTACCGCGTACTGGTGGACAAGGTCGGCTTCCCGCCGGAAGACATCATCTTCGACCCCAACATCTTCGCCATCGCCACCGGTATTGAAGAGCATAACAACTACGCCAACGACTTCATCAACGCCACCGGCTGGATCAAGCAGCATCTGCCCTACGCCAAGGTTTCCGGCGGCGTGTCCAACGTCTCCTTCTCCTTCCGCGGCAACGACAAGGTGCGTGAGGCGATCCACTGTGTATTCCTCTACCACGCCATCAAACAGGGCATGGACATGGGCATCGTCAACGCCGGTCAGCTGGCGATCTACGATGACCTGCCCGAAGAGCTGCGCGAACACGTTGAAGATATCGTGCTGAACCGCCGCGAGGACGGTACCGAACGGATGCTGGAGCTGGCCGAGAAATACCGCGGCGGCGCGTCCGAATCCTCGGTCAAGCAGGATCTGGAGTGGCGTACATGGGACGTGAACAAGCGCCTGGCCCACGCACTGGTCAAGGGCGTTGCCGACTATGTCGATGAAGACGTGGAAGAGTGTCGTCACAACTACGAGCGCCCACTGCAGGTAATCGAAGGCCCGCTGATGGACGGCATGGGGATCGTCGGAGACCTGTTCGGCGCCGGCAAGATGTTCCTGCCGCAGGTGGTCAAATCCGCCCGCGTGATGAAAAAGGCCGTTGCCTACCTGATGCCGTTCATCGAAGAGGAAAAACAGGGCAACGAAAGCAGTTCCGCCGGCAAGGTGATCATGGCGACCGTCAAGGGCGACGTGCACGATATCGGCAAGAACATTGTGGGCGTAGTGCTCCAGTGCAACAACTTCGAGATCGTCGACCTGGGCGTCATGGTGCCGGCGGAGAAAATCCTGCAGACCGCCCGCGAAGAAAATGCCGACATTATTGGCCTCTCCGGTCTGATCACCCCGTCACTGGACGAGATGGTCCATGTGGCCAAAGAGATGCAGCGCCAGGGCTTCGATATCCCGCTGCTGATCGGCGGCGCGACTACCTCCAAGGCGCACACGGCGGTCAAGATCGAGCCCAACTACAAGAACAATCAGGTGGTACACGTTACCAACGCCTCCCGCTCCGTAGGTGTCGCTTCCTCCCTGCTTTCTGCAACCAAAAAAGAACGCTTTATCAAAGAGATAAAGGAAGATTATCAAGCAGTACGTGAACGTCACGCCGCGCGCCAGCACGACCAGCGCCGCGTGACCCTGGAGGCCGCCCGCGCCAACTGCCAGCCGATCGAATGGGCGGGCTACCAGGCGCCGGTTCCGCTGCAGCCCGGTATCCACGTGTTCGAGGATTACGATCTGGAAGAGCTGGCGCAATGCATCGACTGGACGCCCTTCTTCCAGTCCTGGGAACTGGCCGGCCGCTTCCCGCGCATCCTGGATGACGAGGTCGTGGGAACCGAGGCGCGCAAGTTGTATGAAGACGCCAAAGTCATGCTGCGCGACATTATCGACAACAAGAAGCTGCGTGCCCGTGGCGTATTCGGTCTGTTCCCGGCTAACAGTGTCGGCCATGACGATATTGAGCTTTATACCGATGACAGTCGCCATGAAGTTCGCATGCACCTGCACCACCTGCGCCAACAGACGCAGAAGATTGAAGGCCGCTACAACCACTGCCTCAGCGATTACGTGGCGCCCAAGGATTCAGGCGTACAGGATTACGTCGGTGCCTTCGCGGTGACCGCCGGTATCGGTATTGATCAATGGATTGAACAGTACGAAGCGGATCATGACGACTACAACAGCATCATGATCAAGGCACTGGCCGACCGCCTGGCAGAAGCCTTTGCCGAGCGGTTGCATCAGCGCGTGCGTACCGAGTTCTGGGGCTACGCTGCCGACGAAAAACTGGACAACGAAGGCCTGATTCGCGAGCAGTATCAGGGCATTCGCCCGGCGCCGGGTTACCCGGCTTGCCCGGATCACACTGAAAAGGCCCTGCTGTGGGAACTGCTGGACGTGGAACACAATGCCGGCATGACCCTGACCGACAGCTTCGCGATGCTGCCGACCGCTGCAGTTAGTGGCTGGTACTTCAGCCACCCGGATGCGCGCTACTTTGGCGTTGCCAAGATCAGTGAAGACCAGGTGGAAAGCTATGCCAAGCGCAAGGGCATGAGCATGGACGAAGCCGAACGCTGGCTGGCGCCCAACCTGGGTTACGAGCCGGAAGAAGGCTAATCCCTGCCCGAGCTTAAACGGACGTAACCACCCGGTTGCGTCCTTCCCGCTTGGCCTGATACAGCGCCGCATCCGCGATTGACCAAGCCTGATCGAAACCTTTTGAGGCCACCATGGTAACACCAAAACTGGCTGTTACACCCAGGCCGTCGGGCAGCAGCACCAGCTGCGCAATTTTACTGCGCAGCTGTTCAGCCACAGCACACGCCTGCTCCAGGGAGATGTCTCCCAGGATCAGCAGAAATTCCTCCCCGCCAATGCGTGCCAACAGGTCATCGTGGCGAATATGAGCTGACAAACACCTGGCCACGGCCTTAAGCACCTGATCACCACACTGGTGGCCATAATGATCGTTGACCTGCTTGAAGTGATCGATATCCAGCATGATCAACGCCGTCGTGCCACCCAGTGGCTGGGCCGTCAGCCAGTCCTGCAACTGGAAACGATTGCCGACCCCGGTCAGCGGATCCTTTCGGGCCAGTTGCTGCAGTTCAAGGTTCAAACTGGCCAACTCGGCAGTCCGCGCAGCCACCTGCTGCTCGAGCTGTTCATTATTGGCTTCTATTATCCGGTTGGTTTCCGCCAGGCGGCGCTCCACTTCCTTCCGGGTGGTCACATCCGTAATACTGCCAACCATGCGGACCGGCCTGCCTGAATCCGAATATTCGACGACCCGTCCCCGGTCATAGACCCAAATCTCGCGCCCATCGTCACACAGCATTCGATGCTCATGTGCGTATTCACCAACACCATCCAGTGCGCGCTGCACTGCCAGCATCATGCCATCCCGATCATCCGGGTGAATCAGCTGCGCCAACACCGTCATGTCATGCATGAGCAATTGGTCATCAAGCCCCAAAAGCTCACACCACTTGGGGTTATGCCTGACCAGATTAGCGGCAATATCCCAGTCCCAGATCCCTTCGCCTGCCGCCTCCATGGCATAGGCATAGCGCTTCTCACTCTCTTCGACCAACTGGTAGGCACGCCTCAACTCAGTCACATCGTGGGCAATGACCAGAATGCGGTCACTGCCGTCCGGCCCCTTTAGGGGTTTCTTGATCGACTGAAAGTAGCGAACCTCTCCGGTCTTGGCATCGGTCGATTCTTCATCAACTATCTGAACCTTGCCATTGCGCATCACCGACTGGATATTCTCGCGATAAAACTGCACTTGTTCGGCATCCGAGTTGTAATCCGCATCGGTCTTGCCGGCCATCGCGTCAGGTGTAGATCCATACAGATTCGCCAGTGCACGATTACAGATCAGGAAATGCCCTTCCCAGTCCTTCAGCATGATGATATCTGGCGCTTCGTCAATGACCGTTCTAAGCAGGTTATCATTGCCCAGACGAGGCTGAAACTCGACTTCTGAGCGGCTCGATGCTCTCGGCCCACGGGCGCCACACTGCTCGCATTCCAGAAAACACCCCCCCTGCGCGTCTTCGCGCAAACTCAGGACCGAGGATCCACAATACGGGCAGGTTTGCTGGCTCAATTCCATGACATATTCCCTACAAAAAACGATTCTGAGGCGCCCTATTCCATTATGAGGCAAGCCCCTGCTGTTATAGTACTACAACACAGCGTTGCTGCTAAAAAGGTCGAAATCAGACTGCTTTAGCCCTAAGTCGATACTCCCCGGGTATGAAATCCCCCCTTCAGGCATTATAATTTGTAGCCGTTTTACAAGCGCCAGGCTCTATCTGGACAGCGCAGGGTGATTATCCGTCACCCGAACGAGCCTTTGGCAATCCAGCCATAAATCATTTCGGGGAAAAACATGCCTACAAAATCAAAAATCATCTACACCCTTACTGATGAAGCACCGGCACTGGCGACCGCATCGCTGCTGCCGATCGTACGCACCTTTGCCTCTTCCGCCGACATCGAAGTGGATCTGAGCGATATTTCTCTGGCTGGCCGTATTCTGTCAGCTTTCCCCGAGCGCCTGACCGAAGAGCAGCGCGCTGAAGACGGCCTGGCATTCCTGGGTGAGCTGACCAAAGACCCTGAAGCCAACATCATCAAGCTGCCAAATATCAGTGCTTCCGTTCCTCAGTTGCGCGCGGCGATCAAGGAGCTTCAGGAACAGGGTTACGATATTCCCGAATATGCTGAAAACCCGCAGAGCGACGAAGCCAAAGACGCCAACGCCCGTTATGCCAAGATCCTGGGCAGCGCGGTAAACCCGGTTCTGCGTCAGGGTAACTCTGACCGTCGTGCACCGGCAGCAGTCAAGGCATTTGCCCGTAAATTCCCGCACTCCATGGGCAAATGGAGCAAGGCTTCTCGCTCTCACGCCGATTACATGCGCGATGGTGACTTCTTCTCCAGCGAAAAGTCCATCACCATGGCTGACGCTGGCGATGTACGCATCGAGTTCGTAGCGAACGGCGGCCAGCCGGAAGTAAAAAAAGAGCTGAGCCTGGAGAAAGGCGAAGTACTGGACGGCATGTTCATGAGCGCCAAGGCTCTGGACGCTTTCTTCGAAGACACCCTGCAGGATTGCAAAGAGTCCGGCGTCATGTGGTCTCTGCACGTTAAAGCAACCATGATGAAGGTGTCTCACCCGATCGTATTCGGTCACGCGGTTCGCGTTTTCTACCGTGAAGTATTCGAGAAATACGGTGATCTGTTCGCAGAACTGGGTGTTAACCCGAACAACGGCATGAGCAGCGTCTACGAGAAGATCAAGACCCTGCCGCAGTCCAAACAGGACGAGATCGAAGAAGCGATCCACGCCTGCTACGAGCACCGCCCGGAAATGGCGATGGTTGATTCCGTTAAGGGCATCACCAACCTGCACATCCCGAGTGACGTCATCGTCGACGCTTCCATGCCGGCCATGATCCGTAACTCTGGCCAGATGTGGGGCCGCGACGGCAAGCAGAAAGACACCAAGGCGGTCATGCCGGAGTCTACCTACGCGCGCATCTACCAGGAAGTGATCAACTTCTGTAAGACCAACGGCGCATTCGACCCGACTACCATGGGTACCGTTCCGAACGTTGGCCTGATGGCGATGAAAGCGGAAGAGTACGGCTCTCACGACAAGACTTTCGAAGTCCAGGCTGATGGCGTAATGCGCGTTGTTGACGCAGCAGGTAACGTTCTGATGCAGCACGATGTCGAGAAAGGCGACATCTGGCGTGCATGCCAGACCAAAGACGCTGCAATCCGTGACTGGGTCAAGCTGGCTGTTACCCGCTCTCGCCAGTCCAACACTCCGGCTGTCTTCTGGCTGGACCAGGAACGTGCGCACGATTTGGAACTGACCAAGAAGGTCAAGGAATACCTGAAAGAGCACGACACCGAAGGCCTGGAAATCCACATCATGTCCTATAACGAAGCGATCCGCTTCTCCATGGAGCGCATGATCCGTGGCCTGGACACCATTTCCGTCAGCGGCAACGTACTGCGTGACTACCTGACCGACCTGTTCCCGATCATGGAGCTGGGCACCTCTGCCAAGATGCTGTCTATCGTACCGATGCTTGCCGGTGGCGGCATGTACGAAACCGGTGCCGGCGGTTCCGCGCCGAAGCACGTACAGCAGGTCGAGCAGGAAAACCACCTGCGCTGGGACTCTCTGGGCGAATTCCTGGCACTGGGTGTTTCTCTGGAAGAGCTGGGCATCAAACAGGACAACGCACGCGCCAAGATCCTGGCCACTGCTCTGGACAAGGCTACCGAGCGTCTACTGGAAAACGGCAAGTCACCGTCTCGCAAGGCTGGCGAACTGGATAACCGTGGCAGCCACTTCTACCTGGCCATGTACTGGGCTCAGGAAGTAGCCGCTCAGACCGAAGATGCCGACCTGGCAGCCGAATTCAAGCCGCTGGCTGAAGCACTGACTGAAAACGAACAGAAGATCGTTGAAGAGCTGAACGCCGTACAGGGCAAGCCGGCCGAACTGGATGGTTACTACCACGCCAACCTGGATACCGTTGCCAAGGTGATGCGTCCGAGCGCAACCTTCAACCAGATCATCGATGGCTTCAAGAAGTAATTTCTGAACGCCCCGAACCCGCACCTGGTGCCGACAGTGCAAGCTGCGGCACCCTGCGGGGATCTCCAAGCCCAGTTAGTCTGGGCTTTTTTTTGCCTGAACGCCAACCAGGCACGCATCCAACTCGCAGCAAGACTTAACGCCAGCGGGCCAAGCCGAGCCGTGTAATTGTTAATACTCGGTACCGGAAACGGGGATCCCTCGCTCAGCGAGTGCGCTCGCGCAGCGCCAGCAGCCCTCCCGCAATGATCAGTCCCATGCCAGCCAGCGTCCAGACTCCCAGGGATTCATCCCACAGCAGCCAACCGGCAAAGGCCGCGAATGGAATCGAGGCATAGGTGAAAGGACCGAGCGTGCCTGCACCCGCCAGACCATAGGCACGACTCAACAACAGCTGAGCCAGGGTTGAAGCTGCCGCCAGCGCCATCAACCATAGCCAGTCATACCCTTGAGGGGTTTGCCAGTGCAGCCAGGCCGGAAGCGCGGCAAAGCAGGAGCCGAAAAAGGCAAAATAAAACACGATCTGTTGTGGCGACTCCGTTGTGCGCATGGCGCGGATGCACACCTTTGCCATCGCCCCCAGAGCAGCCCCGGCCAAAGCAACCAGCACCGCCCACTCCAGCGCAGCCGCTCCCGGCTGCAAAATCAGCATTACGCCAACGAAGCCCACCAGAATGGCCCAGCGTACACCTGCACCTATGCGCTCCTGCAACCAGATAAAGGCAATCAGGGGCACAAAGAAGGGGGACGTCTGTTTTAGCAGCGCCGCTTGACCCAGCGGCAGATTGATCCATGAGTAGTACATGCAGGACATGGCCGTAATACCGACCAGCGCCCTGGTCAGGTGCAGGTGAATTCTGCTCGTCGGCAGCTCTCTGCGTCCACGGCGAATGATCCAGGGCAGCAGCCATACCAGCCCCAGACTGTTTCGCAGGAATACCAGCACTTCGGTCGACAGACTATCACTCAACTGGCGGATGATGATACCACTGGCCACCAGCATCCATTCCGATAGCAGGATCAGCAGGGCACCCTGCAACAAAGGGTTTGCGGTCACTTATTTCTCCAAACACAAAAAGGCCACCTGGAACTCCAGGTGGCCTTATCACGAGTACGGGACGGGTCAGATTTCGATGCGTTCGAAATCGGCCGGCAGGGACTCAGCCGTTTTCTGACTGGTCACGACCGCCACACTGGCCCGCTCCGGTTGCAGGTAGGTGTTGGCAACACGCTTGAGGTCATCCAGGGTTACCGCCAGTATCTGCTGACGGAACGCCTGACGTACCTCGGGGGTGCGCCCAAAGAGACCGCTGTGATAGGTGGACTTGGCTTCGCCGGCCGGAGAGCCCGGCTTGTCCATGGAACTGATCACACCCAGAATCGCTTCCTGCAGGCGTTGCTGCTCATTTTCACAGGCAGCCAGCCAGTCAACGGCCTGAGCAAAATCCTCCAGCGTGCCTTCAACGCGCGGATCGCGATAGGAGAAGAAGCGGAATACCGCATCACCGTTATCCTGCCCCGCGCCAGCACCATAGGCGCCACCTTTCTCGCGAATGGCCCGGTGCAGGTAGCCGTTGCGCAGGAAATCGCCCAGTACAGTCAGCGCTGCCGCGTCCTCATGACCGGTCGGAACTGTCGGGAAGGCACAGGCACAGAAATTCACCTGGGTACTGGTCAGCCAGAGCTGCTTGACGCCCTCTCGGGTCGATGACAGTGACAGCGGCGCAAAGGACTCTGCAGCCATCAGCCCGTCCCAGTACTGGGCCAGCTGTTGCAGCATCGCCTGCTGATGCTCCTCCTCCGCGACCAGCAGGAAACGGCGCGGGGCCACCTTGATGCGCGCATGCAATGCCGCCAGCTCATCAGCCAACGCAGCCAGCGCTTCCGCGTCCTGCACCTGCTTGTCCAGCGCCTTGACCCGACGCACGCCTTCCAGGCCTCGTGTCAAATGACTGAAACGCGCCACCGGTGCAAACTGGGCGGTGGCGGCCATCATAGCGAGGGCGTGCCCGGAGCCGGTAATACCCTGCTCACGCCGCGCACGCTGCTGTGCCACAATTTCTTTAATGCGGGCTTGCTCGTCAAAACGGGCTTGCTCCAGGGTCTCCGCCATCAACGCCGTCAGCTTGTCGCTGTTGACGCTCAAGGCCTTACCGGACATCACCAGATAGCCCGCGACCCGCTGCTCGTCATCGACGCCGCCACGCAAGCTGGTATAGGCACTCAGGCCACCCGTGATCTGGCTCTGGTAGGCCTGATTGGCCCGGTAATCACGCTCGCCGCAACCCAGTTCGGTCAGGCAGTAGGTATACAGCGGCAGCAACGCCTGTTCCTGCTCGCTGAGCTCAGGCAGATCAAGAATCACCTGCTGGTATACCAGGCCGTTGGTACCGGCACTGAACCAGGTCGCGTCGAGCTTGCCTGGCGCCAGATCGGCGGCGGTGGGCAACTTCAATTCGGCCGGAACATCCTCAAGCGTCACGCAGGGCAGAATGCTGTCATCATCCACTTGCTGCTGGCGCGCTTCCAGCGCCTCCGCCTGTTCGATGACCGCCTGCTTCTGCCCCTCATCCAGGGTCGACTTGATCTGCTCCAGGTGAGCAGCTTCAGCCGCGTCACGTCGCTCCGCGAGTTCGGCATCCGGACGCAGCGTCAGGCGAACACGGTGAGGGTTGTCGAGCAGCCAGCGTCGAATCAGTCCCGGGATGAACTGAGGATCCTTGATCTGCTCGCGCAGTTTCTCCAGCGCCGGATCAATATCCAGTACGCCGATCGGGTTGCCACGGTGGATCGCGGCCGGCATGGAGGCCAGAATCAGCTGCAGGCCGAAGGGATAACCGTCGCCGGTGATTTCGCGCTGACTCAGCTCCAACTGATGCAGCTGTGCCTCCACCATATCCTGGGGCACACCCTCTTCGGCTATCGTCTCCAGGGTCTCCAGCACCAACTGCTCGAACCCGGCGGCATGCTCGGGTTCGCTGCCCTCCAGCCCACACATGAAGGTCATCTCGCGATTGGAGTCCTCCAGGCCGCATAGTGGTGACGGCGCACTACCCAGCTCGGTCGACTCCAGTGCCGCCCGCAGCGGAGAGCTGGAGTTGTCCAGCAGCACACGGCTGAGCAGATGTGCCTGCATCAAATCATCCAGATCGATGGAGCGCGGCAGCAGCCACCCCATCACATGGTGGGTCGACTGGCTCAGGTCCTCCTGTGACAACGCATAGGCTTCTTCGACCCGGACCGGCGCGAAGTAGCGCTTCTCGTCATCTACAGCGATGACCTCATGGCGTCGCTCGAAACGGGACAGCGCATTGTCTTCGAAACGCTGCTGCAACTCCGCCACCGGCAGGTCACCAAAGGTCATGAACACCGCATTGCTGGGGTGGTAGTGACTGCGATAGAACTCGATCAGGTCTTCATAGCTGAGATCCGGGATACAAGCGGGTTCACCACCACTGTTGTGATGGTAGGTGGTCGTCGGGAACAGGTAGCGCGTTAGCGTCTGCCACAGCGTCGACACCGGCGAGCTCATCGCCCCCTTCATCTCGTTGTAGACCACGCCCTTGTACACCAGAGACGACTCGGGGTTACCGGCCTCGGCAAACTCAACCCGATGCCCTTCCTGTGCAAAGTCCAGCGGATCCAGGCGGGAGAAGAAGGTCGCATCCAGGTAGACGTCCAGCAGGTTGAAGAAGTCCTTGCGGTTCTGACTGGCAAAGGGATAGGCCGTCCAGTCGCTGCTGGTAAACGCGTTCATGAAGGTGTTCAACGAACGCCGGGTCATCATGAAGAAGGGGTCGCGTACCGGATAGTGCTCACTGCCACACAGTGCCGTGTGCTCCAGAATGTGCGCAACACCACGAGAGTCTTCGGGTACTGTTCGGAACGCGACCAGGAAAACATTTTCATCGTGATCCGAGGCAATATGGTAATGCCGCGCGCCGGTCTCGATGTGTTCATACTCGGCCACTTCAATGTTGAGGGCTTCCACCGCCCTGCTCTGCAGGAAGCGAAAGGTGGGGTGACAAAGTTCTGCGTGCATGAGAGGCCTTATCTATTGACTGTTGAGAACTGTTTTATCTCATTGTAACGATTCCGGCTCATCATTGCAGGTCAGTACTGGTTGCAGAAGCATGCGAGATGCAAGCGGAAAACGCTTTTCCCTTGTTGGAGCAAAGCCTGCTGAAGCCCTCGCCAACCGACTGCGGGCCTTTTTTGTGCGATGCACAAAAAAGGCTTGACAGTACATTTGCTGAACAATAAAGTGAACACCATGTTGCAATGCACAAAAAAGCAGTATACCCACTGTTAACGTGATTGAGAGGTGACACCATGTACGAGAAAATGAAAGATTCCATGAAGCCCGTTATGGACATGGCAGAGATCAACAAGAAAACCACCGAAAAGCTGATCGCCCTGCAGTCTGCTTACGTGTCTGATTTCGTCAACGCCAGCCTGAACCAGATGAAGACTCTTTCAGAGGTTCGTGAACCCAAGGCCGCTGTTGAACTCCAGGTTAAATACCTGAAAGAAGTTGAAGCCAAACTGACTGATGTCGCTGAAAAAGAGATGGCGGCGCTGGTTGAAGCCCGCGAACAGCTGACCGGCCTGGTTGAGAAGAGCGTTGCAGATCTGGGCGACATCAAGGAAATGCCGTTCATGGCTGAACTGGACAAGTTCATGAAGCCGATGGACATGGCCGCCAAAAGCGCCAAGTAAATGCTCTGCCAGCGCTGTCCGCAGCACCTGCTGCGACAGCGCTTTCCCGCTCTCGGGTTGACCTGCAAGCACATGTGAATTTCTGATGAGACAGGCCACGCAGTGCACTCAAACAGGAACACATATCAAGCATGAAGCAGTTGCCCAGATTATGTGATTGCAATTCCAGGCGGGTACCACTTAGGATAGCGATTGCTGCACCGCAGTAATCACAAGGAAGCGTATACACGTTTTAATTGCATGAAAATAAGGTGAGTGATTATGTACGACAACATGCTGAAAGAGATGCAGGACAAAATGAAGCCGGTCGCCGATCTGGTTGAACTCAACCGCAAGGCTGCAGAAAAGATCTTCGCGCTGCAATCCGAGCTGTTCACCGAATCCGTCAACGCCAGCCTGGCACAGGTCAAGGCGCTGACCGAGGTGAAAGAACCCAAGGAAGCCTTCGAGCTGCAGATGACCTTCCTCAAGGAGCAGGAAGCCAAGTGGAGCAACACTGCCGAGCAGGAACTTGCCGCACTGAACGAAGTACGTGAAGAGCTCACCTCTCTGATGGAGCAGGGCATCGAGTCCATGAACGAACTGCCCTACTTCGACATGAGCAAGTTCGAGCTGCCGGCTTTCGACCTGAAAGGCTTTGATTTCAGCAGCTTCATGCCGAAAGCAGCAGAAGCCACGCAGGAAGAGAAAAAGCCGACACCGGCTGCCGCCAACAAGCCTGCAGCCCGCAAAGTCTCCTCCGCCTCTTCCAGCAGCAGCGCCTCTGCCTAAGCAAGGCGACTTCTCAGCCTGGAAAATGACCGCCATTGGCGGTCATTTTTGTTTTAGCGCGCCAACTCTGGCACCGAGCCACGAATCCCCATGGCAAACTCCATCACCCGCTTGCGGGCGGGAGGAACACGCCCCGCCAATCCCAATCCTAGATTGCGCAGTAGTTTCAGTGGCGCAATATCATTGCTGAACACATGGTAGAAACCATCCATGACCTGCATCATCAGCAAATTGTGGCGACGACGCTGCTGCTCATAGCACGTCAGAGTAGCAAGAGACTCAATCGACTCACCCTGTGCAGACGCTGCCAGGATCACTTCTGCCAGTGCAGCCGCATCAAGCAGGCCGATATTCACGCCCTGGCCGGCCAATGGATGAATCATATGGGCCGCATCCCCCACCAGCACCAGCCCTTCCAGGGCATATTTCTGGGCATGCTGGCGCCGCAACGGAAAACTGCTGCGCCCCTGGATTGTGGTAATTTGACCCAATTCAACAGGGAAACAGGCGTGCAGCTGCTCGAGGAATAGATCATCCGGCAGCGCTCTCAACCGTTTCACCTCATTGGGAGTGTTGTACCAGACAATAGAGGCGTTATGACCGCTCAACGGCAAGAACGCCAGAGGACCGGTCGGTGTGAACTGCTGCCAAGTAATGTCTTCCTGACCATAGGCGGTGGTCACACCGGCCACCAGCGCCTGCTGATGGTAATCCCATTTGGTGACACCGATACCGGCAGCCTGGCGCACCATGGAATCGCCCCCATCGGCCGCCACGACCAGACGCCCGACCACCTGCTCCCCGCTTTCCAGCTCGACCAGCGTCGCACCGGGAGAGTAGTCTATCCGGCGAGTTCGGGCCGGCGAGATCAGATCGACATTGTCCAGCTGCCGCACCCGCTCAAGCAACGCAAGCTGAACGATACGGTTCTCGACGATGTGCCCAAGGTGGCTATAACCACTTTCAGCAGCGTTGAACTCGGTCGCGCCCTGCTGCGCACTGCTCTCCCAGACCTTCATCCGCTTATAGGGGCAGCTACGGCGGGAGCTGATTCCCTCCCAGGCTCCAATATTCTGCAGGAAACGTTCCGAGGCAATGCTCAGGGCCGACACGCGCAGGTCATGGGACTGCTCCGGCGAGTAGGCTTCCGGCAGGCGGCTCTCCAGCACACCGACCGACAGGCCGCTGCCACCGAGGGCACACGCCAGTGCCGAGCCGACCATGCCGCCGCCCACTATCAGAACATCGTAACGCGTTTTCATCGCTGCGCTCCTTTAACCGATGATGCAACCTACAGCGCGCCAGTATACCCGATGGCCCTGTCGACCGCTTGCCCGAGGTCATTCGATAACGAAAAAGCCCCGCAGATGCGGGGCTTTGACGAATGGTTTCCGGCTTACAGCTCGGTCACGCCACCCATGTAAGGCTGCAGCGCCTCAGGTACACGGACTTTACCGTCAGCGGTCTGGTAGTTTTCCAGCACGGCCACCAGGGTACGGCCAACGGCCAAGCCGGAGCCGTTGAGGGTGTGAACCAGTTCCGGCTTGCCGGTTTCCGGATTGCGCCAGCGCGCCTTCATGCGGCGTGCCTGGAAGTCGCCCATGTTGGAGCAGGATGAAATTTCACGGAACTTGCCCTGACCCGGCAGCCAGACCTCGATATCGTAGGTCTTGGCGGCACTGAAGCCCAGGTCGCCACCGCAGAGCGCAACAACACGGTACGGCAGTTCCAGCTTCTGCAGAATCGCTTCAGCATGACCGGTCAGTGCTTCCAACGCATCCCAGGACTTGCTCGGCTCAACCACATGGACCAGCTCGACCTTGTCGAACTGGTGCTGACGAATCATGCCGCGAGTATCACGACCGGAGGCACCGGCTTCTGAGCGGAAGCACGGCGTGTGACAGGTGTACTGCAGCGGCAGGTTGGCCGCATCGACGATTTCGTCACGCACGGTGTTGGTCACCGGCACTTCAGCCGTCGGGATCAGGTAGTAGTCACGCTCGCCGAACGGGATGCGGAACAGATCTTCCTCGAACTTGGGCAGCTGGCCGGTGCCCTGCAGGGAATCGGCATTGACCATGTACGGTACGTAGATCTCTTCGTAGCCGTGCTCACCGACATGGGTGTCCAGCATCAGCTGGGTCAGCGCACGGTGCAGACGCGCCACTTTGCCTTTCATCACGGCGAAACGGGAGCCGGTCAGTTTGGCGGCAGTCTCGAAATCCAGCTCGCCGTTCTTCTCACCCAGGGCAACATGATCCAAGGGCTCGAAGTCGAGTTCAGCCGGCGTACCCCAGGTACGCACTTCGACATTATCGTCTTCGTCGGCGCCTTCAGGCACGGAGTCGTGCGGGAGGTTAGGCACGCCCAACAGCAGGTTGTCCAGCTGTGTCTGGACATCGTTCAGGCGCTCCTTGGCGGCATCCAGCTGGTCGCCCAGGTTCTGCACTTCCGCCAGCAGCGGCTGGATATCCTCACCGGCCGCCTTGGCCTTGCCGATGCCTTTCGATCGGGTGTTGCGCTCGTTCTGCAGGGTCTCGGTTTCGGTCTGGATAGTCTTGCGCTGATTATCCAGCTCGACAAATTGCTCAACCGGAAACTCGTAGCCCTTCTTCTTCAGCAGATTGGCCACCTCTTCCGGGTTGGCGCGTACATATTTGGGATCCAGCATGAGATCAAACTTACCTTGTTGTCAGAACAAACGGGTCAACCACAATCCGGCACCAAGTGCCGCAATGCACAATGAAACGCTCAATAATATATAAATCATGGCCGACATGACATGCCCCTCGCCAATCATCGCCACGGTTTCCAGCGAAAAGGTGGAAAAGGTGGTGAAAGCGCCCATAAAGCCCACCATCAGAAGTGGCCTTAGCTCCGGCGACAGCCGCGCACGCTCCAGTATCAACACGAAGCAGACCCCCATCAGAAAGGAGCCCAGCACATTCACCGTCAATGTCCCCGTCGGCAAGGGGTGCTCGGCATTGTTCAGTACACCACTGACCCAATAACGCGCCAGAGCGCCCAATCCACCACCAAAGGCTACGGCCACCAAATGCATCATCGACGCCTCCTGTAACGCTGTCGCGGGCTTTGCGCATCCTGTTGGCGAAGGCGCTGAAGTTTTTCACGAATCTTGATTTCAAGCCCGCGGGGTTCAGGTGCATACCAGTGCCGGTCGGCAATGGCTTCGGGCAGATAGTTCTCACCCGCCGCATAGGCATCCGGCTCGTCATGGGCATAGCGGTATTCAGCGCCATAACCCAGATCTTTCATCAGGCTGGTCGGCGCGTTACGCAGGTGCTCAGGCACCGGCAGCGAGCCTGCCTGACGCACATCCGCCTGGCACTGACTAAACGCACGGTATACAGCGTTGCTTTTGGGCGCACAGGCGCAATAGATCGCCGCTTGGGCAATCGCCCGCTCGCCCTCGGCTGGCCCTACCCGTTCAAACGCATCCCAGGCCGACAGCGCCACCTGCATGGCGCGCGGGTCGGCGTTGCCGATATCTTCCGAAGCGATGGCGACCAGACGCCGGGCGACATAAAGCGGGTCAGCCCCGCCATCGAGCATGCGGCAGTACCAGTAGAGCGCACCATCCGGCGAAGAGCCACGCACCGATTTGTGAAAGGCCGAAATCATGTCGTAGAAGTGATCACCGCCCTTGTCGAAACGACGACCGCCAGCCTGAAGCACCTCTTTCAACACGTCAGGGGTGACCTGGCGCGTTCCATCGGACTGCTCCTGGGCAAGGTCAGCGGCGATCTCCAGCAGGTTCAGCGCCGTGCGGGCATCACCATCGGCGGCCTGGGCCAGCTGTTCCCGCATTTTGACCGGAATCTGCAGCTGCTGTGCCCCTACCCCCTGCTCCGCGTCGTTCAGTGCCTGCTCAATCACCTGCAGGAGCTCATCCTGGGTCAGGGAGCGCAGCAGATAGACTCGTGCCCGCGACAGCAACGCGTTGTTCAACTCAAACGAGGGATTCTCCGTGGTGGCGCCAATGAAGATGACGGTACCGTCCTCCACGTAGGGCAGGAAGGCATCCTGTTGCGACTTATTGAAACGGTGCACCTCGTCCACGAACAGGATCGTCTTGCGCCCGCTCTGCGCCTTCACCTGACGCGCCTCGTCGACCGCCTGGCGGATCTCCTTGACACCCGCCAGTACCGCCGAGACGGTCATGAAATGCGCATCAACCTGATATGCCACCAGTTGCGCCAGCGTGGTCTTGCCAACGCCCGGCGGCCCCCAGAGGATCATCGAGTGAATGGCGCCCTGCTCCAGCGCCTGGCGCAGTGGCTTGCCTGGCGCCAGCAGATGACTCTGACCAATATAGCGTTCAAGCGTCGTCGGCCGCATCCGGGCCGCCAGTGGCTGATAGCCCCTCACCTGGTCACTGAACAGATCCTGCATTACTGGCCCGGGTCCAGAATGACATCAGCGCCTTCAGGCGGAATGAATTCGAACACGCCGGCCGGCAGTTCGGGGTCATACTCCAGATCATGCAGCACCAGCATGCTGCGCTGACCAAGACTATCCTCCATCGACAGCTCACTGATGCGCTGCTGCTCGAACAGCAACCGGATGCGGGCAAAGGTGGCGTTCTCGACATCCAGCGGCTTGAGCTCATACAGCGCCACGCCGCTTTCGTTGCGGTCGATTCGTTCAATGCTGAAACGCTCGCTCAACTGTTCGATCTGACCATTGAGGATCATCGCCGGCGCGCTACTGTTCTGCCCGCCAGCAGGCTTGCGGGTAACCTGCTCCAGGTCGGGGTCATGGATCCAGATATAGTCGCCGTCGCTGACAATCTCCTGCATGAACGGCATCTCGGTCACCCAGCGGAAACGATTAGGCCGGGCGACCACGAAATGACCACTGGAATCCTCGGCGCGATCGCCATCGCTGCTGAGCGCAAACTGGGTAAAGTCGGCTTTGGCGGCCTTATGCCCGGACAGCAACTCGTTCAACTCTTTAACCGGCCCGTCAACGGGGTTAACCGGCCCATCAAGCGGCGCCGCATGGGTTACACCCATGCCCAGCATCAGTACGGCCGTTGCCAGCGTTGTTGCCAGAAAGGATTTCAACATCGATCAGTCCCTCGGGGGTGGTGGTGCCAGCACTTCACGCTGGCCGTTACTGCCGGCTTCAGACACTACGCCAGCAGCTTCCATGGATTCGATCATCCGGGCGGCACGGTTGTAGCCGATCTTCAACTTCCGTTGCACGCTGGAGATGGAAGCCTTGCGCGACTCGGTTACGAACGCCACCGCTTCGTCATAAAGCGGGTCCTGCTCGTCATCGAAACCGCCGCCACCGCCGCCGGATTCACCTCCCCCTTCAGACAGGTTCACATCGATATAGTTCGGCGTGCCCAGAAGCTTCCACTGCTCGACGACACGGTGCACCTCATCATCGCTGACAAAGGCACCGTGGACACGATTGGGGATACTGGTGCCCGCCGGCACATACAGCATGTCACCATACCCCAGCAGGCTCTCGGCTCCCCCCTGGTCGAGAATGGTGCGCGAGTCGATCTTGGATGAAACCTGGAAAGCAATGCGTGTCGGCACGTTGGCCTTGATCAAACCGGTGATAACATCCACAGACGGGCGCTGGGTCGCCAGAATCAGGTGAATACCGGCAGCACGCGCCTTCTGGGCGATACGGGCGATCAGTTCTTCGACCTTCTTGCCCACCATCATCATCATGTCGGCAAATTCGTCGATCACCACTACGATATAGGGCAAGGTTTCCAGCGCTGGCGCCGGTTCGTCATCCGGGTAGCCATACTCCTGCGGATTCCACAGGGGATCAGGAATGGGCTGACCGGTTTCCTGGGCATTGAGCACCTTGTCGTTAAAGCCGGCAAGGTTACGCACCCCCATCTTCGCCATCAGACGATAACGCCGTTCCATCTCGGCAACACACCAGCGCAGACCACCGGCGGCCTCCTTCATATCGGTGATCACCGGCGTCAACAGGTGCGGTACACCTTCATAGATCGACAGTTCCAGCATCTTGGGGTCCACCAGGATCAGGCGCACCTCCTCCGGTGTCGCCTTGAGCAGCAGACTCAGCAGCATGGCATTAACGCCGACCGACTTACCGGAACCGGTGGTACCCGCCACCAGCAGGTGGGGCATCTTGGCCAGGTTCGCCACCACCGGGTTGCCGGCGATATCGTTACCCAGCGCCAGCGTCAGGCGTGAAGAGGCTTCCAGATAGGGTTTGGCGTTGAGCACCTCACTGAGATGCACCGTCTGGCGCACTTCGTTCGGGATTTCGACCCCGACAACTGATTTGCCAGGAATAACCTCAACCACACGCACACTGGTCACCGCCATGGAGCGAGCCAGATCACGCGACAGGTTGGAGATCTTACTGGCCTTGACGCCCGGTGCCGGCTGCAGCTCGAATCGGGTAATCACCGGCCCCGGATTGACCTCAACCACCTCGGCCTTGACGCCAAAGTCATTGAGTTTGACTTCGAGCAGCCGTGACATCTGCTCCAGATCATCTTCACTGTAGCCCTCTTGCTGCTGCAACGACGGCGGATCAAGCAGATCCAGTGACGGCAGGCGCGGCAGTTCCTTACGCTTCTGCGCCGGTTCCTTTTCGGCTTCCTCCGCCAATGGTTTATGCGTCTCGGACAGCGGTACGATCTTCAGGCTTTTCTTGGCCAACACCTCGTCATTCGACACAGGCTGCGCGGCTGGAGTCACTGGCACAGGAGTTGCCGGGGATTCAGCAACGGGGGGCTTACGGGGCGCCTCCTTTACCGACTGCGCGCCGTCTGCCGACTGAGCGCTGGCGGCGATAACAGGCTCTACCTCCGACCGCGCTTCAGCCCGAGACAGGAGGAGATCGAATGAGGGCTCAACCCGGTCATTCGTCACCGGCTGATCGCGTTCAACGCTGGCAGGCCGCGCCTGCTTATCCTCGATGCTCGGGCGCCGCACAGGCTCCGGCGGCTCTTCCTGCCAGCACGGCTCTGTTTCCATCACCTCATCCGGCATGACACCACGAGCAAAACGCTCGCGCACACGTTCCACCAGGCCCAGGATACGGTCACCCAACTGTTCCAGAGCCTCACGCCAGGATATCTCGATAAAGAGCGTAAGACCCAGCAACAACAGGGTCCAGAGCACCACCGAACTGCCGGTGACACTGAACCAGCTCACACTCCAGTCAGAGAGCGCCTCGCCCAGTATCCCGCCAACGGTAAAGGGGTAATGCAACCCTTCGTTGGACAGGTGGATCGAGGCCAGCGCGCATAGGCTTAGCAGAGAGAGCAGCGCACCGCTGGTACGCAGCATCAGAAAAGGCAGGCTGTCGATCAGGCTGTACTTGGGGCGGCGCAGGAAGCGCCAGGCCGGCAGCAATAACAATGCCGGCAACGCATAGGCGCCGATGCCAATGGCGGAGATGGCACCGTCCGCCAGCCAGGCACCGGCCGCACCGGTAAAGTTTTCAATCTGGGGCTGATAGCCAAGATGAGACCAACCGGGGTCTCTCGGGTCATAACCGATCAACGCCAGCAACAGAAACAGGTTGGCGCCCACCAACAAAATAAGGCCACTCTCGCGCACGATACCAAGTAACTGCTCCGCAAGAGGGGGTGAAGTTTTGGGCTGCTTATCACTCAATCCGGTTTTCCTTACACTCTACAGATCAACAAGCTATGGCAAAAATAACATAATCTGCCTCTGGACGCCGAATATTGCCTGCAGCCGAAGTCACAACATGGACAATCGACTTCAGCGGGTTTAGAGTCAGCTCCATTCTGCCGATGGTTCAGTATACTTGAACCAGCTTACGAACATCTTAATGTGGAAACTGAACACTCATGAGTGAAGTACAACACCATCGTCTGATCATTCTGGGGTCCGGGCCTGCCGGTTACACTGCTGCTGTCTATGCGGCCCGTGCCAACCTGAACCCGGTGGTCATCACCGGCATGCAGGCCGGTGGCCAGCTGACCACCACGACTGACGTGGACAACTGGCCAGGTGATGTCGATGGCGTGCAGGGACCAGAGCTGATGCAGCGCATGCAGGCCCATGCCGAGCGCTTCAATACTCAGGTGATCTTCGACCACATCAATGAAACCGATCTGCAGAACCGCCCCTTCCACCTGAAAGGCGACATGGGCGAATACACCTGTGATGCACTGATCATCGCCACCGGCGCATCGGCCCAGTACCTGGGTCTGGAATCCGAAGAAGCCTTCATGGGCAAAGGCGTCAGCGCCTGCGCCACCTGTGACGGATTTTTCTATCGTGGCCAGAAGGTCGCCGTTATCGGTGGCGGCAACACGGCGGTTGAAGAAGCGCTGTACCTGTCCAACATTGCGGCCGAAGTCACCCTGATCCACCGCCGTGACAGCCTGCGCTCCGAGAAAATCCTGCAGGACAAGATTCTGGAACGCGCCGAGAACGGCAACGTCAACATCCTGTGGAACCACCAACTGGATGAAGTGCTGGGCGATGAATCCGGCGTAACCGGTGTTCGGGTGCGCAGCACTCAGGACGACAGCACTCAGGAACTTGAGCTGCAGGGCGTGTTCGTGGCGATCGGCCACAAGCCGAATACCGACCTGTTCACCGGCCAGCTGGACATGCAGGACGGCTACCTGAAGATCCGCTCCGGCCTGGATGGCAACGCCACTCAGACCAGCATCGAAGGTATTTTCGCCGCCGGCGATGTCTGCGACCACAACTACCGCCAGGCAATCACCTCGGCCGGGTTCGGCTGCATGGCCGCACTGGATGCCGAAAAATACCTGGATAACCTCGAAAAATAATGATTCCCTGGCTGGCGGATGACAGCCTGGGGTTTCCCCCGCTTGAGCAGGCCCTGATCGAACCGGACGGCCTGCTCGCGGCTGGTGGCGACCTTAGCGAACCCCGTTTACTCAACGCATACCGCAACGGCATCTTCCCCTGGTACAACCCTGGCGAACCCATCCTGTGGTGGAGCCCGAATCCCCGCTGCGTCCTTTTCCCACAAGATCTTTATCTGTCGCGCAGCATGCGCAAACGACTGCGCAAAACCGACTACACCGTCACCTTCGACTGCGCGTTCGCCAGGGTCGTGGCCGCCTGCGCGGCACCCAGGCAAAAACAGGAAGGCACCTGGATCAGCGAGGATATCTTCAAGGCTTACCTCAACCTGCACCGTCGCGGTATTGCCCACTCGGTTGAGGTCTGGATCGACCAGCAACTGGCAGGCGGCCTTTACGGCTTGAGCATCGGCAAGGTGTTTTTCGGCGAGTCAATGTTTGCCAGCCAGCGCGATTGTTCCAAGATCGCCTTTGCCTGGCTGACCACTCAGCTGCAATACTGGGGGTATGAGCTGATCGATTGCCAGGTCTATAACGACCACCTGGCCAGCCTTGGCGCCAGCGAAATTCCTCGCGCAATTTTTGTGCAGGAGCTGGTTCGGCTGCGCGACCTGCCCAGCGAACATGAATGGGCGTTCTCGATCAGCCGTGACGACTTCACGAGGGGGATGCCATGAGTAATCTGCGTACGCTGAGGTTTTACGCCACGCCCGAGCACGACTGCAGCTATCTTCCCGACCGGCAGGCCCGTACCCTGTTCGTTGACCCGAGAGCGGCCATTGACCGCAACCTGTACAGCCAGCTGTCAGATCTCGGCTTCCGCCGCAGTGGCAGTCACATCTACCGCCCCCACTGTGAAGGGTGCCAGGCCTGCATATCCGTCCGCATCCCGGTCGAGCACTTTATCCCCTCGAAAACACAACGCCGCATCGCCAATCGAAATGCCGACCTGATTGTACGCTCATCCCCCTGCATGCTGACGCCCGAGTATTACGATCTCTATCAGCGCTACATCTGCCAGCGACATGCCGATGGCGACATGTACCCGCCCAGCGAAGAGCAGTTCGTCAACTTTCTCGCCGAAGGTGGTACCGACAGCTGCTTTTACGAGTTTCGCACACCGGAGCACAAACTGCTGGCCGTTGCGGTTTCCGACCGGCTCGATCAGGGCCTGTCCGCGCTATACACTTTTTACGATCCTGATGAGCACAAGCGCAGCCTGGGGGTATACGCAGTTCTGTGGCAGGTCCAGCAGGCCCTGCGCCTGAAGCTGCCCTTTCTGTATTTGGGATACTGGGTCAAGGACTGCCAGAAAATGAACTATAAAACAGCCTACTCTCCGCTGGAAATGCTGATCAACGGCGAGTGGCAAAGAGTGCCATCGGCTGAAAACACGGATAGATTTTGAATTCAGGCGCAATTTCAGGCAAAATGTTGCGCTTTCTAAACAGGCAATCCAGCCTAAAGGTAGGTAATGAATGGCTAAAGAAGATTCATTTGAAATGGAAGGGACTGTTGTTGATACCCTTCCGAACACCATGTTCCGTGTCGAGCTCGAAAACGGTCATGTTGTGACTGCACACATCTCCGGCAAGATGCGCAAAAACTATATCCGCATCCTGACCGGTGACAAGGTCAAGGTTGAACTGACCCCTTACGACCTGAGCAAGGGTCGCATCGTATACCGCGCCCGCTGATTATTCAGGCGCGGCTCCGGTGGATGGCAGCCATCAGGCTGCCACCGCTGCGACCTCCACTCTCAACTCCCCGTCTTCCCCGATACCTATATCCACTTCTCCACCCGATTCAGCCAGGTCGCCAAACAGGATCATTTCGGCCAGCGGCTTCTTCACCTTTTCCTGAATCAGGCGCTGCATCGGACGGGCTCCCATCTTCTCGTCGTAGCCGTGCTCGGCCAACCAGAGTCGAGCCTCATCGCTGACATTGAGCACCACATGCTTCTCATCCAGCTGCGCTTGCAGCTCGGTGAGGAACTTGTCGACCACGCCCTTAACGATATCCAGCGTCAGCGGCTTGAACTGAATCACGGTATCCAGACGGTTGCGGAATTCAGGCGTAAACAGACGCTTGAGCGCCTCCATCGCATCACTGCTGTGATCCTGCTGAGTGAAACCGATCGACGGACGACTCTGGGCCTCGGCCCCGGCGTTGGTGGTCATCACGAGAATGACATTGCGGAAGTCCGCCTTGCGGCCGTTATTGTCCGTCAGGGTGCCGTTATCCATCACCTGCAGCAGCAGATTGAACACTTCCGGGTGCGCCTTTTCAATCTCGTCCAACAGCAATACACAATGGGGCGACTTGGTGATCGCCTCGGTCAGCAGACCGCCCTGATCAAAGCCGACATAGCCCGGAGGCGCACCGATCAGACGCGATACGGTATGGCGTTCCATGTATTCCGACATGTCGAAGCGTATCAGCTCGATACCCAGAATACGGGCCAGCTGCTGAGTGACCTCGGTCTTGCCCACCCCGGTTGGGCCGGCAAAGAGAAAGCTACCGACCGGTTTGCTCGGCTCCTTCAGACCTGCACGGGACAGTTTGATCGCCGACGCCAGGGAATCGATCGCTTCATCCTGGCCCAGCACCACCATTTTGAGATTGCTTTCCAGCTTGCGCAGCTGGTCCTTGTCGGAGGTCGATACGCTCTTCGGCGGAATACGGGCAATCTTGGCCACCACGGCCTCAACCTCACCCACATCGATCACCTTCTTGCGATGCTCCGGCGTCATCAGGCGCTGATAGGCCCCTGCTTCATCAATCACGTCAATTGCCTTGTCCGGCATGTGCTTGTCGTTGATATAGCGCTCAGCCAGTTCAGAGGCTGCCCGCAGCGCCGCATCGGTAAACTCTACCTCGTGATGTTCTTCGAAGCGGGATTTGAGACCGCGCAGGATACGATAGGTATCATCGACGCTCGGTTCCAGCACATCGATCTTCTGGAAACGGCGCGCCAGCGCCCGGTCTTTTTCGAAGATACCGCGAAATTCCTGGAAGGTGGTCGAACCGATGCAGCGGATCTCACCGGAACTGAGCAGCGGCTTGAGCAGGTTGGAGGCATCCATGGACCCGCCTGAAGCCGCACCGGCCCCGATGATGGTGTGGATTTCATCGATGAACAGGATCGCACGGGGCTGCTGCTTGATCTCGTTGAGCAGTGCCTTCAGGCGCTTCTCGAAGTCGCCGCGGTACTTGGTACCCGCCAGCAGCGCCCCCAGATCCAGCGCATAGACCACGCTGTCAGCGATGATATCCGGCACCTTATCCTCGATGATCAGCTTGGCCAGACCTTCCGCGATCGCAGTCTTGCCCACGCCAGCCTCCCCGACCAGCAGCGGATTGTTCTTGCGCCGGCGTGAAAGGATCTGCACTACACGCTCGACTTCGGCATCACGCCCAACCAGAGGATCGATACGACCCAAGGCTGCCTGCTGGTTCAAGTTGACGGAATACTGGGCCAAGGCACTCTTGCTGTTGTCTCGACCCTCCTCGCCCTCGGCTTCCACCTCATGCTCAGTGGCTTCACTCTCGTTGATGCGGGAAATGCCGTGTGAAATGTAATTCACCACATCCACCCGCTCGACGCCCTGTTGCTGCAGCACGAATACGGCGTGGCTTTCCTGTTCGCTGAAGATCGCGACCAGCACATTGGCACCGCTGACTTCGGTCTTGCCGGATGACTGTACATGGAAGACCGCTCGCTGAAGGACGCGCTGGAACCCCAGGGTCGGCTGGGTTTCCATGTTGGGAATATTTTCCGGCAGCAGCGGCGTGGTTTCATCAATGAACACACTCAATTGCTGGCGCAGCCGATCCATATCGACTCCACAGGCGTTCAACACCTCCGCCGCCTGGCGATTGTCGAGCAGCGCCAGCAACAGATGCTCGACCGTCATGAATTCGTGTCGCTTATCCCGGGCAGACCGGAACGCAACGCTCAGGGTATCTTCAAGCTCTCGATTCAGCATGGCGCTCGCCTCCGTCAGACCGTTTCTACTTCACACAACAGCGGGTGTTTGTTCTCTCTGGCATATTGATTCACCTGCGCCGCTTTGGTTTCAGCGACATCGCGGGTAAATACCCCACAGACACCCTTGCCTTGAGTATGGACGGCCAACATCACCTGTGTCGCCTTTTCCTGGTCCATACCAAAAAAAATCATCAATACCTCAACGACAAAATCCATAGGCGTATAATCGTCATTCATCAACACCACCCGGTACATCGGTGGCCGCTTCAATTGAGGCTTGGCTTCGGCGGTCGCCAGACCACCATCGCCCGGTCGATCGTCTTGAGCGTTATGATCGGAACTCATCAACCTGAACTCTTGCACCTGTTGCAGCAACATCTCTACCTTCGATATTAGTCTAATTCCCGCCGGAAAAGCCCCGCTGTCTCTAGTGTCATAGGCAGCAAATGCTATACTCGGCCTGTATACAAGGAGAGGTTAAAGGCAGCCTGCCGATAAGTCTACGCCGTTTGTAGGCCTTGAGGTCTACTGTCGCACCTGAAGTCCCTGATCCAAATCGGAACAACAAGGAACACCGTTTGCACTCGACAGACGGGCAATGACCTAAGAGCCAAGCTCTGAATGTCGCAGGAGGAAGTTAATGATGCAGTTAGGGACTGTGAAGTGGTTCAACAACGCCAAGGGCTATGGTTTCATCCTATCGGATGCATGTGAAGATGAGCTCTTTGCCCACTTCTCGGCCATCGTCATGGATGGGTACAAAAGCCTGAAGGCCGGTCAGGCCGTCAAGTTTGAAATTCAACAGGGCCCCAAGGGGCTGCACGCCGTCAACATACAGCCGGCGGAACAGCTATCGGAATAACACGCGTTAGATGTCGAAGATCCTTATTTTCAACAAACCGTTCAGAGTACTGACGCAATTCACTGATCAAGAGGATCGCTCGACACTCGCCGAATTCATCAAGGTTCCCGGAGTCTATGCCGCAGGTCGGCTGGATTATGACTCCGAGGGCCTGCTGATCCTGACCGATGACGGTCGTTTGCAGCATCAATTGGCCAATCCCGCCTTCAAGATGCCGAAGACCTACTACGCTCAGGTTGAAGGCATCATCTCGGATGAAGCCATGGAACGACTGCGCCGAGGTGTCACCCTCAAGGATGGCCCGACACGCCCGGCACTGGCACAACGCGTCAATGAGCCTGACTGGCTCTGGCCACGCACCCCGCCGGTCCGCTACCGCAAGGAGCAGCCCACCAGTTGGCTGAAGCTGACCATCACCGAGGGCCGCAACCGCCAGGTGCGCCGCATGACCGCCGAAGTGGGCTTCCCGACCCTGCGCCTGATCCGCTGGTCGATCGGTTCCTGGTCACTGGATCAGCTGCAGCCCGGGCAATGGCGCGAAGAGACCGTGCACCTGCCCAATAGCAAGCCAGCCCCCCGCTCAAAACCCGGTCAACGCCAACGCCCAACGGGTGGACGACGGCAACGCCGCTAGGTTTTCTCTTTCCAGCGCTCCGCTGCCGCCTGGTCCGATATTTTCTGCTCCACCCAGTGTTCACCGGCCAGGCTACGCTCTTTTTTCCAGAAAGGCGCATCCCGCTTGAGGTAATCCATCAGGAATGAGGCGGCTTCGAAGCCTTCCGCCCGATGCGGACTGGAAACCCCGACGAAAACGATATTGTCATTGGGCTGCAACCAGCCCACCCGGTGACAGATCAATACTCGCCCCAGTGTCCAGCGCTCCCGGGCCTGGCGCACAATCGCCTCAAGCGCCCGCTCGGTCATGCCCGGATAATGTTCAAGATAGAGCCCTTCAAGACCGCCATTGGCCAGTTCGCGCACAACCCCCGTGAAGGTCACGATGGCACCCGCCTCTGTCCCCGCGTCCTTAAGCCAGTCATGAAACGCACCGGGATTGAAATCGGCGCTCTGCACCCGTATTGAATCTTTCACCCGGTTGACCCTCCTATCGGGTAAACAGACAAGGGTTGAGCCAAACTGTTATCATTGGCTCCCAGTAACGCAGAGTATCATGGAGTTGTAATGCGCTGGACACCCCACGCAACGGTCGCATGCATTATTGAGCAGGATGGCCGCTTTTTACTGGTCGAAGAGATGGCCAGTGGCCAAAGGGTCATCAACCAGCCGGCCGGGCACCTGGAACAGGGTGAAAGCTTCATTGAAGCCGCCAAACGGGAGACACTGGAAGAAACCGGTTGGCTGGTGGAGCCCGAAGCCCTGCTCGGCCTCTATACTTACTATGCGCCGTCGAACGGCGTGACCTATCACCGCTTCTGCTTCATTGCGCGCGCGGTACGCCAAGTGCCCGATGCCCGTCTTGATGACGGCATCATCGGCCCGCTCTGGCTGACCCGCGAGGAGATCGAAGCGCGCCGCCCCGAGCTGCGCAGCGAGCTGGTCACCCGTTGCATCGATGATTACCTGCGTGGCACACGTTATCCGCTGGACTTTATTCAGGAAACCGCTTGAACATGACTGCACCCAAGCCCAACGCCCAGACCAAAGTGATCGTCGGCATGTCCGGCGGCGTGGACTCTTCCGTTTCTGCCCTGCTGCTGCTGCAACAGGGTTATCAAGTGGAAGGCCTGTTCATGAAGAACTGGGACGAGGATGACGGCACCGAATACTGTACCGCCAAGGAAGACATGGCCGATGCTCAGGCAGTCTGTGACAAGCTCGGTATCCATCTGCACTCAGCCAATTTTGCGGCCGAGTACTGGGACAACGTGTTTGAACATTTCCTCGAGGAGTACAAGGCCGGTCGCACGCCCAACCCGGATATCCTCTGCAACCGTGAAATCAAGTTCAAGGCGTTCCTCGAATACGCGCAGATACTTGGTGCCGACATGATCGCCACCGGTCACTATGTGCGCCGCGGCGAGCGCGACGGCCACACCGTACTGCTGAAGGGCCTGGACCCGAACAAGGACCAGAGCTACTTCCTGCATCAGGTCGGTGAAGAAGAGCTGAAGCTGACCCTGTTCCCGGTCGGCGAGCTGGAGAAGCCCGAAGTTCGCCGACTGGCCGAAGAGCACGGACTGATCACGCACAACAAGAAGGACAGCACCGGCATCTGCTTCATTGGCGAGCGCCGCTTCAGCGACTTCCTCAAACAGTACCTGCCGGCCCAACCGGGCAAGATCGAGACCCCGGAAGGCGATGTCATCGGTGACCACCAGGGCCTGATGTACTACACCATCGGCCAGCGCCAGGGGCTGGGCATCGGCGGCCTGAAGGACTACCCGGAAGTCCCCTGGTTCGCGGCCGCCAAAGATCTGGACCGTAATGTGCTGATCGCCGTGCAGGGCCAGCACCCGCTGCTGTTCGCCGACTGGCTGCATGCCGGTGATATTTTCTGGATCAGCGGTGAAGCGCCTGAGTTGCCGCTGCGCTGCAAGGCCAAGGTTCGCTACCGCCAGTCCGATCAGGACTGCACCGTGGAAGCCACGCCAGAAGGTGGTTACAAGGTCGTCTTCGACCAGCCCCAGCGTGCCGTCACCCCGGGCCAGTCCGTGGTGCTCTATCTGGATGATCTATGCCTGGGAGGTGGGGTAATCGAATACACCTCGCGTCACTCGACTGCCGGATCGGCTAAGGAGGCCTGATGTCACGCCAACATGATGAACAAACCGTCGCCCTGGCCGGCATGTTCCAGGCCGCCAGTCTGGTGGACCAGATCGCCCATCGTGGCATGGTGCCGCAAAACAGCTATGAAGCCTGCATCGCCAGCCTGTTCGTCACCAGCCCCAAGTTGACCGAAGACGTCTACGGCGGTGTCAGCGAGGTGCCCTACAGCCTGAGCCTGGGACTGCGCCATCTGCAGGACATGGTCGACAAGAACGAGAGCGCCCAGAACAAGCAGATCATCCAGTATGTGCTGGGCATGATCATGCTGGAGCGCCAGCTGGACAAGCATCCGGACATCATGGCGAAGGTGGGCGAAGGCATCGATGCCATTGTCGCCAAGGCGCGCTACTTCAATAACCAGGATGAGTCCTCGTCCGCCGTGCTTGAGCCGGTCGCCTACACCCATCGCAACGTGATTGCAGCACTGGATAACCTCTACCAGGAAACGATCAGTCATTTCAGCTTCCGCATTCAGGTCGGCGGTGATCCACGCCATCTGCAGAACAGCGAAAATGCCGCCCGTATCCGCGCCCTTCTGCTGGCCGGCATCCGTGCCACCCTGCTCTGGCGTCAGGTCGGCGGCAAGCGCTGGCACATGCTGTTTTTCCGCTCGCGCCTCAAGCCGTCATTGCGCCGTATCATTCGTACCTGACATCAGGCCAGGCACGAAGTGCGGCGCATTCGGCCAAGAGCCCGGCTCAGGAGCTCTTTGCATCCGTCTGATAAGGGTTCTCCGGCATCAACTCCCGGGGTAATGGCTCCCGCCGCGCCCCGCTCTTGACGCCATACTGGGTCGACAGGTAGTCCAGAATCGTCTTCTCGGTGGCTGCGTCGAACTGCCACAGGTTCTGGGTCGCCTGCATCCAGCGGATCAGACCAAGCCAGTGATTACGCGACCCACTGTTCTGCGTAACGATACTGGCAGAATGACAGGCGGTGCAGTTATTGCGCACCACCTCCCAGCCATCGGCCAAGATGAACCCAGTAGCCGGGTCTTTCTCCGCCGCCATGACCGGCAACGGCATGAGCAAAGCCAGCATCAGACCGGCATAAGGTAAGGTTCTCATAACACTTCCTCACTCATGCCACCTGAACCGCGATGCGGTGGCAGGCATTATTCAAATAGCCGCGCGGGTTCCAGCCCGGCACCACCATCGGCTGAGAGTGCCCTTCGCTGTCCACGGCTCGGGCCCAGATCTCGTAGTAGCCTCTTTCGGGGAAAGCCACCTCCAGCGACCAATGCTGCCAGGCCAACCGGTTGGCTGGTTCCTGCAACTCTGCTCGCTGCCAGGTTGCACCGAAGTCGATGGACACATACACATCTGTTACGGAGAAATCCCCCGCCCAGGCATGCCCCCTGACTTCAAGCGCCTGCCCCATTGCGTGGCTAACGCCGGATTTGGGGAAGGTAACAAGCGATTTAACCGGCATGGATTCGATGGTCACCATGTCAGATTTCGGCACCTCGGTACCCGGCGCCACCGGGTATTTCGGTACTGAATAGGACGGTGCCGACATTTTCGGGCCATCATGCACCTGGTTGCGGATGACGATCTTCTTCAGCCACTTGCCCGAAACCGAACCCGGCCAGCCACCGCAGACCAGGCGCAAGGGGTAGCCGTTAAGCCAGGGGATGTCCTCACCGTTCATCGCCCAGGCGATCAACGATTCCTCCTCCAGCGCCTTGGACATCGGCACACCACGGGAGATCGCGGCCTTGTTGGGATCACGACTGAGATGCTCGTCCGCACCGTAATAGCCGATATAGACGGCATCGGATTTGATGCCACAGGCTTCCAGCACATCGCGCACACGCACACCGGTAAAACTCGGGCAGGCCACCGCCCCCACCGTCCACTGGTTACCACTGGCGGACGGCACAAACTCGGAGCGCCCATTGCCGCCGCATTCGACCTGCAACTGATAGGTGTAGTGTTTGAACTTTCTCTTCAGCTCCTCAATGGTGAACGTCATCGGTTTCTCACAGGACTCGCCCGCGATCTCCAGCGTCCAGGTCGCCGAGTCGATCGATGCCATTTCCGGCGGCAAACCGTTGTTGCGCACGAACATGCGACTTCCCGGAGTGACCTTGTCGTCGAGCAGGTGAGCCGGCGTCTCGGCATTGATGGGGCGGTCATTAAGCACCGTCAGCCCATCTTTGCCTTCGAGCGTAAAGGGCTCATCAGTATTGGCAAATGCCGCAGGAATCAGCCCGCCCGGCATATTGTCGCCGAAGGGAATGGCACTGGCGCCCAAAGCCGAGGCCATCGCCAGCAGGCTGGAGCGCTTGAGAAAACCACGTCGAGAGGTCGAGTCCACTTCTCGATCCCAAAGCTGCCGGTCCGCCTTGACCGGATCTTCGGCGTAAAGCTCGTGAATTCCACGGGTATCGGTTTGCCCGGCAGAGTCGGGTGTTTTCTTGCTCATGGCGAAAACTCCTCACGCCCGGCAGCTGCGCAGTCTCGATCTATCTCGAGGAAATCAGTCTGCCAGGCTTTTCTTATTAGTATTTCCATTCAGGCCAGCGCAGCGCACCGGCCTGGGCAGTATCTCGATTTTGAGCCTAGCAGTTTTTTTACAGTTGACTAATTTATGCACTGTACAAGCAGATCCAGGGACACAGAAATGATCCCGAAGTGTAACGGCATACCCAGTTGCGGCCGTTTTCCGTATAATCGCCCCTTTAATGACACAAGCTGATAAGTGAGACTGTGTAACATGGAGCTTTCTGCCCTTACCGCCGTATCCCCGGTTGATGGCCGCTACGGCAGCAAAACTGCTGACCTGCGTGCCATATTCAGTGAATTCGGTCTGATCCGTTTCCGCGTACAGGTTGAGATCCGCTGGCTGCAGCAGCTGGCCTCCCACCCGCAGATCCAGGAAGTGCCGGCTCTGAGCGCAGAAGCCAACGCCCTGCTGGACAATCTGGTCGACAACTTCAGTGTCGAGCATGCCGAGCGGATCAAGGAGATCGAACGTACCACCAACCACGACGTGAAAGCGGTTGAGTACTTCATCAAGGAGCAGATCGCCGACAACGCCGAGCTGATGGCGATCAACGAATTCGTTCACTTCGCCTGCACCTCCGAAGACATCAACAACCTGTCTCACGCACTGATGCTGCGTCACGGCGTTGAAGTCACTCGCAACCAGATGCAGCAGGTGGCCGATGCCATCGCCGCACTGGGCCGCGAACACGCTGATCAGCCGATGCTGTGCCGCACCCACGGCCAGACCGCGTCTCCGAGCACCATGGGCAAGGAGATGGCCAACGTTGCCTACCGTCTGCAGCGTCAGCTGAAGCAGATCGACAACATCGAATACCTGGGCAAGATCAACGGTGCCGTCGGTAACTACAACGCTCACCTGTCCGCCTACGCCGATATCGACTGGGAAGCCAACGCCAAGTCCTTCGTCGAGAGCCTGGGCCTGACCTGGAACCCGTACACCACCCAGATCGAGCCGCACGACTACATCGCCGAGCTGTTCGATGCGGTTTGCCGCTTCAACACCATCCTGATCGACTTCGATCGCGATGTCTGGGGCTACATTTCCCTGGGCTTCTTCAAGCAGAAGACCGTGGCCGGCGAAGTGGGCTCCTCCACCATGCCGCACAAGGTCAACCCGATCGACTTCGAAAACTCCGAAGGCAACCTGGGACTGGCCAACGCCATCATGCAGCACCTGGCCGCCAAGCTGCCGATCTCTCGCTGGCAGCGCGACCTGACCGACTCCACCGTACTGCGTAATCTGGGTGTAGGCTTCGGCCACAGCCTGATCGCCTACCAGGCCAGCCTGAAAGGCATCAGCAAGCTGGAGATCAACGCGGCGCGTCTGGCTGAAGACCTGAACAACGCCTGGGAAGTCCTGGCCGAGCCGATCCAGACCGTAATGCGTCGCTACGGCATCGAAAAGCCGTACGAGAAGCTGAAGGACCTGACCCGCGGCAAGGAGATGAATCAGGAAACCATCCAGAACTTCATCGATACCCTGGAGATGCCGGAAGCCGCCAAGGCCGAACTCAAGGCGCTGACGCCGGCACTGTACATCGGCAATGCCGCCGATCAGGCGAAACGCATCTAAGCGATTCCACGGGGCCTTCTGGCCCCGTTTTCATATCTGCATGGAGCCAAAGCACGCATGGAAACCCTGCTAAGTTCCGATCAACACCCAATTCGTTACATCAGCCTCGGCCGAGGCCAGGCAATCATTTTCCTGCATGGCTGGACCTCTGGTTCCCGCGAGTGGCTGCCCTTTGCCAGCGAGCTGAGCGACCGACAGCACACCTTCTGCTGGGATGCCCGTGGTCATGGTCAGCATCAGGTTCCCCCTCTGGAAAGCCTGCAGATCAGCCGCATGGCCGATGATCTTGAATGCCTGATGGAGCATCACGGCATTCGTGATGCCGTACTGGTCGGGCATTCAATGGGGGCGCTGATCAGTTGGGAATATATCCGCAACTACGGACTCGGACGTCTGGCCGGCCTCTGCATCGTCGACCAGTCGCCCAAACTGGTGACCGATACGGACTGGCCTCTGGGGATCTATGGTGACTTTGACCACGACCGCAACCAGACTTTTCTCCAGCGACTGAATGAAGACTTCGCCGAAGGCGTACTCGAACTGGCCGCTAACGGCCTCAACGCCCGCAGCCGTGACAACTACGCCCAGAACAGCCGTGGCTTCCAGCAGATGCGTGAATACCTGCGCAGTCTCAATGGCCCTGCCCTGACTCGCTGCTGGGACTCGCTGACACAACAGGACTACCGAGACCTGCTGCCAAAGATCGATCGACCAGCATTGATGATCTATGGCGATACCAGCCAGTTCTACACTCACGAAGTGCCGGAATGGATTGAAGCCCAACTGCCGCACCCCGAACTGCATATCTACAACCAGGCTGACCACTCGCCGCACCTGTGGCACAAGGAACAGTTTGCCCATCATCTGCGCCAGTGGATGCGCAAGCTGTAGCAACCAGCCCGGATTCATGGCCGCACAGCGACTGCTGTCGGCCTATCCTTGCCCTTGGCGTTTTCCTGCACCCCATTGCCCCCTATAATGCGGCCCATTCCAATCTGCGAGGCCGTTATGCTCGATAATATCCGCATTGTCATGATCAACACCTTCCACCCCGGCAACATAGGCGCGGCCGCCCGGGCGTTGAAGAACATGGGACTGGGCCAACTCTGGCTGGTAGACCCGCGTGAATATCCGCATGAAGAAGCCGAATCCCGTGCCGCCGGCGCCAAGGATCTGCTTGATCAGGCAGTCGTCGTCGGCACAGTAGAAGAAGCCATTGCCGACTGTCAGCTGGTGATCGGCACCAGCGCCCGCCACCGCAGCTTCGATCAGCCCCTGATGGATGCCGAGCAGGCGGCCGGCATGATGACCGACGAAGCCCGCAACGGCCAGGTCGCCATCCTGTTTGGCCGCGAGACCATGGGCCTGACCAATGAAGAGATGATGCTCTGCCACCGTCACCTGTTCATCGACGCCAACGAGGACTACCCGGTGCTGAACATCGCCCAGGCGATTCAGCTGGTCTGCTACGAGCTGCGCCGTGCTTCAAAGCAGGCGGATAAACGGCCGGAGCCGGCGCCCTACCCGCGCCAACAGGAGATGGTGCTGTTCTACGAGCACCTTGAAAAGGTACTGCGTCGCACCAGCTTCATCATTCCGCAGCACGAAGGCCGGGTGATGGACAAGTTGCGCCGCTACTTCAACCGTACCCGACCGGAAAAGGCAGAGCTGGGCATGTTGCGCGGCATCCTGACCTCGGTAGAGGAAGTCCTGGCTCGCGAAAAGACTGACCGGGATTAACGGGACATTCGCATTCGGGCTGATACAGTAATAATAAAAAAACCAGATCGGAGAGTAACGAATGAGTCACGCACAATCCCTGCACACCCTGGCCGCCCAGGCGGAAGCCCTGCGCGACCAGCTGAGCCGAACCGCCCGTGACTACGAGCAGTTCGAATTCAATGTTACCGGTGTCCACCAGTGCATGAGCCGGATTCAGAAATGTGTCCGCATGGTCGGCAACGACCGCAAGGCCGCTCTCTCCCAGCGAGATACTCGCAAGGTGATGGCCGAACTGGAAGACGCCGTCACCGAAATGGCGGAGCTGTTGAATCTTGATGACTGAAATAAACTGGGGCGACCTGAGCGCCGAGCAGTTTCTGCGTGATTACTGGCAGAAAAAACCGCTGCTGATCCGTAACGCCTTCCCCGATTTCGAACCCTGCATCAGCGCCGATGAGCTGGCCGGCCTGGCCTGCGAAGAGGATGTGGAATCACGGCTGATCGAAACGGATCCCTATAGCGGCGACTGGTCGCTGGAGCACGGCCCCTTCGGCGAAGAGCGCTTCGCGTCACTGGGGCAAAAGCCCTGGACCCTGCTGGTGCAGGCGGTTGACCACTGGGTGCCCGAGGTAACCCCGCTGATGCAGGCATTTGACTTCATCCCCCAGTGGCGTCGTGACGACCTGATGATCAGCTATGCCAGCGATGGCGGCGGCGTCGGGCCGCACTACGACAACTATGATGTGTTCCTGCTGCAGGCCGAAGGCGTGCGCCGCTGGGAATTCGGCGGCCTGTATGGCGAAGACTCCCCGCGCCGTGAAAACACGCCGGTGATGATCCTGCCCGAATGGCAAGCCGAACAGAGCTTCGACCTAAATCCCGGTGACATGCTCTACCTGCCGCCTCGCGTGGGTCACAACGGCGTGGGGGTCGGTGACGGCTGCATGACCTGGTCGATCGGCTTCCGCGCCCCCTCCCACAGCGAGATCCTGCAAGGCCTGACACAGTCAATCTGTGACGAGCTCAGCAGCGATCTGCGGTATGAAGACCCGGATCTTGTCTTGCCAACTCACCCCGGCGAGATCGACACCCGGGCGGTTACCCGAGTACAACAGATCGTTCAGCAGTACCTGAATGACCCCGAGCGGCTGGCGCACTGGCTCGGCCAGTCGATGACCGAACCCAAATACCCGGACCTGGCCGGTAATGACGAACCCTACTCGCTGGATGAGCTACACGAAGCGCTGGACCAGGGCGCCGAACTGCTGGCCAACGAAGGTTCCCGGTTTGCCTTCACGGGCAATGACGAACAGGGACTGACGCTATTTGCCGATGGGCACGCCTTCGCTCTTTACGCACCTGCAGCAATGCAATTTGCACGTCAACTTTGTGCTCGAGAAGTGCTATCTCTCCAGGCCGATGAAACACTGGAAACGCTGATTTTGCCGCTGCTCAACCAGGGTAGTCTTTACCTGGATCTGTAGTCCGACCACCGAATGAACCCCAAAAGCCACCCTGCCAAGAGTGGCTTTTTTGTTTTCACTCTACTTTCGTCGTAAGGAATGATCTGCATAACTCTTTGAAATAGCGAATTTTTCACACTCTGTAGTGAATATGTTAATTATCTATTTGGAATAAAAAGATTGTTTTTAATAACTGATTTGACGTGTAAAAAGCCGTTTATTTCGCTACGACCAAAGTGGCTACAACTTAAGGTTTAGCCCCCCAAAACTGCATGGTTACTCGCCTTCAGCCGTTTCCCGCCTAAAACCCTGCTGTAGTGATTTTACAGTTCTGTCATGATGTCGAGTGTAGTCTCACTACATCCATTTTGCTGTGCACAAAATCGCTTTGACTCCTTGAAACGGGAGGGTCATCATTCGCTTCAACACATCGGGACTGACCCCAAACGGTCCGGATGCAAGATAAGGGGCCGGCTTCCGTCTCGCCTGTCCCGACATTACCTAAACACAAACACTGTGAAGGAATGACCATGTCAGATTACAAAACTGAAATTGATGCGCTCTCCAGCCTGCGTGCTGCCAACGGTGAAAACTGGGGTATCGACCCTGAATACGCCGCTCGCATGCGTCTGCAGAACCGTTTCAAAACCGGTCTGGACATCGCTCGTTACACCGCCAAGATCATGCGCCAGGACATGGCTGAGTACGACGCAGACAGCGCTCAGTACACTCAGTCTCTGGGCTGCTGGCATGGTTTCATCGGTCAGCAGAAACTGATCGCCATCAAGAAGCACTTCGGTAACACCAACAAGCGTTACCTGTACCTGTCCGGCTGGATGATCGCTGCGCTGCGTTCCGAGTTCGGTCCGCTGCCCGACCAGTCCATGCACGAAAAGACCTCCGTACCCTCTCTGATCGAAGAGCTGTACACCTTCCTGCGTCAGGCTGACGCTCGCGAACTGGGCGGTCTGTTCCGTCAGCTGGACGACGCTCGCGAAGCTGGCGACGCTGCCAAGGAAGCTGAAGTACAGGGTCAGATCGACAACTTCCAGACTCACGTTGTGCCGATCATCGCCGACATCGATGCTGGTTTCGGTAACGAAGAAGCCACTTACCTGCTGGCCAAGAAGATGATCGAAGCCGGTGCCTGTGCGATCCAGATCGAAAACCAGGTATCCGACGAGAAGCAGTGTGGCCACCAGGACGGCAAAGTAACCGTTCCTCACTCTGACTTCCTGGCCAAGATCCGCGCCGTTCGCTACGCGTTCCTGGAGCTGGGTGTTGAAGACGGCGTGATCGTTGCCCGTACCGACTCCCTGGGTGCTGGCCTGACCAAGCAGATCGCGGTTACCAACGAGCCGGGCGACCTGGGCGACCAGTACAACGCTTTCCTGGATGGCGACTACGTTGAAAGCGCTGCCGACATCGACAACGGTGACGTGGTTGTTAAGGCTAACGGCAAACTGCTGAAGCCGAAGCGGCTGGCCTCTGGTCTGTTCCAGTTCAAGAAAGGTTCTGGCGAAGACCGCGTGGTTCTGGACTGCATCACGTCTCTGCAGAACGGCGCCGACCTGCTGTGGATCGAAACCGAGAAGCCGCACGTTGGTCAGATTGCCGGCATGGTTAACCGCATCCGTGAAGCAGTGCCGAATGCCAAGCTGGTTTACAACAACAGCCCGTCCTTCAACTGGACACTGAACTTCCGTCAGCAGGTATTCGATGCCATGGCTGAAGCCGGTCAGGACGTATCGGCCTACGACCGCGCCAACCTGATGTCTGCCGAGTACGACGAATCTGAACTGGCAGCAGCAGCTGACGAGAAGATCCGTACCTTCCAGGCTGACGCCGCTCGTGAGGCCGGTATCTTCCACCACCTGATCACGCTGCCGACTTACCACACTGCGGCCCTGTCTACCGACAACCTGGCCAAGGAATACTTCGGCGAAGCCGGCATGCTGGGCTACGTGGCTGGCGTACAGCGTAAGGAGATCCGTCAGGGCATCGCTTGCGTCAAGCACCAGAACATGGCGGGTTCCGACATGGGCGACGATCACAAAGAGTACTTCTCTGGTGACGCTGCACTGAAAGCCTCTGGTAAAGACAACACCATGAACCAGTTCTAATCTGGTTCTGTAACCCCTTGCCTGCCAAGGGGTTACAAAATCTCAACATTTCGTGTGTCCCTCTTGTGGCCCGAAATGTTCAAGAAGCGCGCCATTCTTCCCCGAGATGGCGCGTTTTTTTATGCCGAAACAAGCACCGAAGAACCTGTATGCTCTCACTCAATACGCCCTGCCCTGCTCTGGAGACAAGCATAAGGACAGCTGTCAAAGCTGAGCCTGAGCAGCGCACAAAGCAGACTTTAGTGGGGCGCGTAGCTGAGTGCCTACACCAACCCAAAGCAGTCCTTGAAATGAGCACCTACGATGAGGTACCCGCTTGAACCTCGCCAGAAAAAATTGCAGACTCAGACATGCATCAGACAGGCAGTAGATGCATAAGCACTCCGGTAAAGATCCAAAGGGACTGGTTGATGGATTTTCATATTTTACACCCGCCGTGTAAGGCAACTCGAATTCTATTGGCTATAGCTTCCTCTTGCGGCTATCGGCTCAGCCTTCCCTTGGGCACTATACCCTTTTGGCAGGGAATGGACTGCTTGAAATACCCGTTTAGATCAGCGAGACACTTGCCTCTATTATTTTTCATATTAAATTCAATCGCTTATGATAGTTTCTATTTGAAGAGTGAGAATTAAAAGGTATACCCGCTAATAATTATTATGAGGTCGAAGACCTCATTAACAGACTGTTAGAAGTTAAAAGAGGACGCTATGACAAGATTCTGGAGAAATGGGTTCTATAGAACGAGTCCTCTAGGAGATACGCATTGGGTTGAGGGGCATTGGGTAGAGCGGGACGATTGGGATCGCAGCAGCGGATATAGCCACTCGTCATATGCTCGCGAGTACTTATCCTCTCTCGGAGTATTAAGTAGCTCATCATCTAGGTATGTAAATCCGAATGCCAAGTGCCCTGTTTGTGGTGAGGACGTATTTTTTTATCAGAATGAATTTGGCAGCCGAGTTTATTTCGATGAGTTAGGCCCGCCATGGCCGAAGCATCCATGTACCGATAATCCTACTTATCGATCTACTGGTAGAAGCTCTTCTAGCGAGATTATCCACCCCGGCTTAAGAGACCGTGGGTCTATATCTGAAGAGGGCTATTGGTTTACGCAGCTTCCTTGGACTCCAGAGGATGACTTTCGTCATACGTATGGTTCTAAACCGTGGGATTTCTGCGAAGTATTTAAGCGTGTAAAGGGGGTGGGAAAAACACTGCTTATATTAAAAGGCGTTGATGAAGAAAAGCAGATGTATTTAGCCGCAGAAAAACTTCCTCGCATCATTAAGCCAGGTTGTATGGTTTTTTATAAGCGGTTGCGTCTTGCTTATTTTGATACAACCGCAATGGAACCCGGCGAGTGCAGTGTGGAGCGATTAAGCGCCAAAGAATTTGTTGAAACGCAGTTTGGTCTGTAAGTAGCGTGAAAATATTACTTCTAACAATCACATCAAGTCGCCCTCCGGGCTGGGACGCTCCGCTTCGCTGCGCGCCCCTTATGTGAAGCATTAGCCTAAAAAATGAGAAGCAAACTTAATAATGGCCGCAAATAAGTTTTCAATTTCTGGCAATCCTACTCGCACAGACTCCCATGATGAGTTTATGAAGCAGGAGGTAAATGGTGTATTTGAAGATATTCTATATTTTACAAATCAGTTCAATCCTGATTCATCAAAGGTCCTGAAGCAGAAAAACAAAACCTATAGAAATGTGTCTTTTAAAGATACAGAATTTAGTAATGTCAGCTTCGTATATTGTACTTTTGATGGCTGTTTGCTTCTTAGCTCAAAGTTCATAGACTGTGAATTCATCGACTGCCAGTTCATTGATACCAACACCAATAAGTCCTGTTTTGAAAGAACCCTTATCGACCCAGCATATTTCAAGAAGAATTTTGATTTAAAGGCGGACACGAACATAGCTGCAGACCTGTACCACAGCCTATACAAAAACCTAAGCAATGAAAGGCAGCCAGACAGAGCAAAACAAAGCCTTTACATGATGCATCGTGCAGAAAACGCTCATCTCAATTCACAGCTACGTCGAAAAAGAATTAAATTTCCGACATTCTTGTGGAAAAAGCTAGCTCACGCTTTTGATTTCTTAACTTCTGGTTATGGTCTAAAGCTATACAGAGTTCTACTTACATTTGTTTTTATAGTTTCATTCTTGTCTGGAATAAATTACTTGTTCCGAAAAGAGTTTTTTGGTGATGGTGTCATTTGCTCATTACTTGATTCCATATATTTCACTTTGGTTACCCTGACGACCCTTGGTTATGGGGATATGTACCCTACCACTCAGACTGGGAAGCTTGTTATTGCAGGTGAAGTTACATTGGGGATTGTTGTTATTTCGTTGTTTCTGACATCAATAAGTTCTAGGGTGATAAGGACATGACGATTATTTCAGCAGTTTTATTTGGGTCGCAAGTCTCTGGTGGTAGTGACCAACAAAGTGATAAAGACTTGCTTGTTGTCTGTAACCCAGAATACAAAATGGATGCTATAAAAAAATATTCTGGTCTTGGTTATAGCGTCTCTGTTTATACACCACGCCAGCTAGAAAGCATGAGATTACAAGGCTCGTTATTCCTGCAGCATTTAAGGAGAGAGTCTCGGGTGCTTTACGATAGCAACGGGGTATTTGCCCAATTTATTGCCAAATGCCAATTTACCCCTCCATCTTCAGAAGAAATGAAGCGGTCTACAAAAAGCCTCGTTAATGCTCTGAATTGCCCTGTTGACTATAGGGTCTCTTGGTGGCTTGCAGACTATCTGTTTGTATTATCAAGAGATTACTTTATTAAGCATTTCGCGAAAAAAGGGCTAGTTATATTCAATGTAATCCAGTTGTCGCAGGCAATAGAAAAAGAATTCAAATTAAGAAGCACTGAGGCTGAAGTATTTCTCAAACTTAGAAAATGCAAGTCCATTTACAGGAGTGGAAGAGCTGACGGGGAGCAGGTCGTGCAAGTTCTTTCGGCATGGTATGGAATATTGACAAAAATACTGACGGAGAAGCCAGTTATAAGACTAACTGCTAAAGCATACCTGTTTGGTAGAGCGATTGACGATTTTGAATCTTCTTACGAATTATTACGATATGTAGAGTCACTACGAATTATGTTCCCAGGTGTTAAGTGTGGAACTAAGTCTGAACACCATATTACGAAAATGATCTTGAATCCAAATCACTACTCCAGTACATCGGTAAAAGGTAAACAGTTTTTGGCTTCATATCTCGCGGAATTTAGAAAAGAGGCTAACAAGTGCGTCAACTCGGACAGCCAAAAGTGGCGCGGCTTCCGCGTTGCTTCCGCCACGCCACTTTTGGCCGCCGGTTACGCATAGCGTTATGCGATAGAGCTAGAGGTTTCGAGTTATGGAGAATAGCTTGCTAAGTTTTGTCCTGGGTGCACTCATCAGTGGTGGCGTTCTAGGTGCGCTAATAGGTGTTTTCCTTGGGCACCGTCTAGCGGTAAGTCTATTTAGAGAGAGATCCAAAGCCCTAGAAAATGCGTTCTATAACGATTTTTCTATACTCAAGGACGATCTTATAAGCTGGTTTCCTGCATTGCTAGAAGAATACAGAGGCCCTTTGAAACAGAGCTACTCAGGTCCCGCTCCTCTAGATCTAAAGCTAATTGAAAACCTCATGGTAGAGCTTGCTGGAACAGACAGAATGATTAGCCCCGACCAAAGAATGCTTGTGTCTCGGATGGAACGATCGATTGAGGGCATAAAAATGAAAGATAAGGCGCGAGATATTTACATAAAGCGATGGCTTGAGAATGAAGATGAGTTGAATGGCTCAGAGAGGCATGATGTTTCCAGTCATATAAGTTTTATTACTGCTCAGTTGTTAGTCGATGTTTCCCAAGGAATCTATTTCTTGGATAAGCTTTTATCTGAAAGAAACAAATTCTCGCTCGGTGATGATTCATCTATTACAACTTTCATGAAGCACGCATGCTCTGCTACTAATTCAAATTTCGATCTCGAAGAATGTAGTGCTATTGTCAGAAGGTTGGGGCTTGGTTAATGTTCTCGACAGGGCATAACAATCGCAGGCATGGCGACAGCTTTTTCGTTGCGGCTTCGCCTTCACTACAAAGCTGCGCATGCTGCGGGCGTTATGCAGATAAGGATGTTGCAAGCAATGTGTGATGATGCAGATATAAAAACGGAATCCGAATACTGTGCTGCAATAAGCGAGGCCATTGAGGAAAACGATGAGTTTCGCACAGAGTATCTGCTTAATGAGTTATACGTTAAGGTAGTTCTACAAGATTCCCAGAGCTCAAGGTTTAGGGCATGGCTTATTGAAGAGTTGATGCTTTATGATCCCGGAAAGGTGCTTGCGTCAAAATATCTACTTAGCCATATACAAAACAGCTGGTCTTCGTTCAGTGAGGTTGAGCAGGAAAAGGTACTGGACTACTGTAGTAAGCACATTTGGAAATCAACGGATGATCCATTGTTCAACCAAGTGGCCGCAGAAATTATAGAAGGTAAGTACTTAAATTGAAGGGGGCATAACAAAGTCATGAAATTGACCTCAATTCGCTTCGCTCCTTTCGTCAATTTATGACAGCGTTAGCCTCTGTAGCAAATGTATTTTATATAAGAGCCTTTCCATAGAAAAATGGGTCATTATGAAAGAGTTAGAAATGGATGCTAAAAATCTTTGTATAAAGATTGACTTTGAACATAATTCAGAGAATCCAAAAAGGATTTTTGAGTCGATGAGTCATTTGATTGCATCAATTGAATTTTTTCATGCCTGTCTACTTAGCGCAGTCTCTGCTGAAACAAAGTCAAAATTCCTGCTTGCAGATGTAAAAGAAGGCTCTATAGAGTCATGGCTATCTCCAGTCATAACTGGAGATAAACCAGAAGAAACAAAAAATAAATTAATCTCTTATTTAAATAAATGTACAGATATTGTTTTAGACTTTATTTTAGAGAAGGATACAATAAAAAACATCGATGAGTTGGACTTGTTGGAAAAGCAAATTTATGAAGAAGCAAATTCAATGAGTATAGCAGAATTTCCGAATGTATTCTCTTTAGATAAATATCGTCTCCTTAAAGGTTATTCTGAGATTGGTAAAGCTACTAAGCCTTTAAATGATGTCGATGAAGCCTACTTAAAAACAGAAATAAAAAACAAAAAGATCAATAAAGATTTTCATCTTTCCGATGAGGAGTTGCAGGCTCTTATTATTGAAAGAGTTGAGCAGGTTCCTTCAAGCGAAATACTAATAATTAAAAAGCCAGATTTACTAGGTAGATCTATGTGGGACTTTATAAGAAATAAAGTTAAAATACCCGTGAAGATACGAGATGAAGACTGGCTAAATAAATTTCATCAGCGCCTTGAAATTATTGCTCCTGGCGATGGGCTTTTTTGTGATATGAAGACATTATACTACTATGATAAAAAAGATAACGTGGTTGATATAAAGCATGAAATATTAAAGGTTCGTCAGAAAGTGGATTTTAATTTCAATCAGCTAGAATTAGATCATGAATGATAACTACAATGAATCTTGGACAATATTACTATCTGAATACTTATTCATTATATTACCCTTTGTTGTAATAGCAATTGTAAAGGTTTACTCTAGCGATTTTTATGGTTTTTTGAAAACTGCGGATTGGAGTTTTGCGTCTTCTATACTTTTTGGTCAGTTATTAGTAAAAATGGTTTCAGGTTCGTTGATCCGCCAAAAAGTAAAATGGCAAAGAGTATCATTAATCATATCTATTATTTTGGTTTTTGGTCTTATACCATCCCTTACTACATTGACACTAATTCTTGTAAGTAACGGTGATTCTCCATTTGTTGTAAATGCACAAGTTGTACTTTTTGGTCTTGCCTCTATATCTTTTTTTTGGCTTGGCAGTGCTGCTCAGTCAATGATGAGCAAAAACTAACACATATGAGCCTTCTCGGTGTCAATAGGCAATAGTATTTTCATTGGCTGCATGAGCAGCCAATACAAAACCCTGAACGAGGGCGACTACTTCGTCTGTCTAAGTCGGCTGTTAATGCACTTACAGCAAACACATATAGAGGCTCTCTTATCACGGTTGAACACCGTGGCCTGACCGGTTCGGCTCCTTGGGGTGGTCAGGGGCGCTAGACATTCATCGGTTAACCGGTCTCCGGCACTATTCAAATGACAGGTTGCACAGGCTCCAGTTAGATTCAGGCTCAGGACCGGTGTAAGCGCACTGGCTCAGGGCATTGATGCACGCCAGCGGGGTGGCTAATCAAGTGAACGAGCTTCAAAGCGGCGTACAAAACCGGCTTGGATCTCAAGGATCAGTCAGCAGACACCGGCTTTGGATACACTCTGGAAAGATCCAGTTAGGCTTTAGGCTCACCCCGCTGCGTGACTAACCCGCTAAGAATCGTTGTTCATTGAATACCGTCCCGTTCTTTAACATGAAGTACACCGCTCGGCCTAACTTGTGAGCCAGTGCTGATAGAGCCTTGGCCTTGCTCATTCGTTTCTGCAGCCGCTGGAGGTAACGCTGTGCCTTGGGGTTGCCTTTCAAATACAGCACAGCCGCCTCGGAGAACGCCCATTTCAGATGAGCGTTGCCTATCTTGTTGCCCTGAGTGTCGTAGCTTTTACCGGCAGACTCGGCCTTGCATTTGACCAGGCGGGCATAGGAGGCAAATTTCTGCACCGAATCGAAACGCTGAATATCGCCAATTTCATACAGAATGGTCAGAGCCAGCACTCGACCAATACCTGGTACTGTTCGCAGCACCAGCTGTTTTCAGATTGACCTTGTTGGGCGGCAAATTGTACTGGCTGGTCGTGTTGATGACATGGGCTTTCAGCTCGGCACCGTGGCGGACGATATGGGTGCGACGACGCAGCAAGTCCCGGGTAGCACGCATGGCTCTGGGGTAGACATAGGCCAAAGGGAAATTACCGCCGCGCATCAGGGCTGCGATTTTGTAGGAGTCGATACGATCGTTCTTGGTTTTACCACCATGAATAGCACGCATATACAGAGCGTGGCCAAGAATAAACGTAATGCCGTTGTCCTCGCAGAAATCAGCAACCCAGTACCAGCAATGCATGCATTCGACGCCGATCACCAGATCAGTGCGATAGGGTTCGATCAAACGGCACAGAGCTTCGGGATTGGCGGGGATTTCCTTGTGTAACAGAGTTTCGCTTGATTGATCGAGGATACATACGTAGAGGCTGCGGGCATGCAGATCGATACCGCAATAATACTGATGAGTGCTATGGTAGAAGTTCATGAGTCTTCTCCTTTTTGTGCTTGGTCGCCATCCAGCTTAGCGGGTAAACCAGCTGAGCTGGGGAGAAGGCTCAATCAGTATCAAGTGACTGTGGTGTCTAGTTAAATATTTAAGCCATATTTTCGCCCCATCGTGTCTCATTCTTGAGCATGGTGTTGAGCACCACGATCAGCTTGCGCATGCAGGCAATGATGGCCACTTTGGGCAGTTTGCCCTGGGCTTTCAGATGCTCGTAGAAGCGTTTGAACACAGGGTTACATTGGATCGATGACAGCATCGCCATGAACATGACCGTGCGGATACGGTGACGGCCTCCACGGATGCGCCGCTTGCCATTCCAGGAACCGCTTTCGCGGTTCATGGGGGCGACACCGACGAGTGCGGCGATCTCCTTGCGGTTGAGTTTGCCGAGTTCAGGCAGCTCACTAAGCAAGGTATAGGCAAGGACTTTTCCGACACCGGGTACACTGGTCAGGATCTCGGCTTTGACACGCCAGTGTTTGACCTGCATGACCGCTTCATCGATCTGTTCGGTGATCGTCTTAATCTGAGTTTCCAGCAAGCGTAGCAATGTTTTGATAGAACGGTGCAAGGCTTTGGGGCTCAATTGGCAGGCTAAGCTCATACTATTGGAGACGGCCCCGAGGGACGGTGCCGTCTGGATTTTCAGCGTTTACGTGAACACTCAAAATTGACGCCATCTTCGTCTTGAGTGATTAGTTTCTGATCGCTCAGTTCAACAATAAAGGAACGGTCTGTATCATCGGTAGGAAACATCTCAGCCAACTCTGCAGCTCCCAGCTTGGAGTTGTTGGTAAGATTGGTTCCCTGAACTTGAGTTGTGGTTTCGAGTAGATAACCGTCCTTAATCTCCCATTCCCCCTGAAAATCATACTGATTTGCCATAACGACCATGCCGCCTACAGTGACTTTCAGATTGCCAAGGCTACGGCTAGTGCCGTTTGCGTTATACGACACATCAAAAGTAGCTGAGATATGCGTACCTTCATCGCTCTCTTCATGGCTGCATGCCCAATTGCCATACAGCATGGCTTCATCGATTGCGGCCGCCTGTACTGATACCGAGCAGACAGAAGCAAGTAATCCCGCAAGCAGAGTATTAACCGTTTTTTTGCAGCGATTCTGATAGTTAAACACGGACATCTTTCTTTCCCTGAAGAACGTTCAATAAAAGGGTTGATTACTAACGTTGGTTGACTGGGTGCACCCAGGAATAGATGTGCTACTCCTGATTGATCCCAGGGCGAATTTTAAGGAATTGCAGGTCGTAATGCGGACCGTCCGCACCCTTGTGCTTCGTCGCAGCGCAGATGGTAATAGAGCCCGGGGCTTTTATACCAGCAAAATCATCAGCTTTTTGCGGTAAGTGTTACTTAGGGAAATGGGATGGACTCCCCCTCCTACAGCATCTATGTGCCAGATTGGCTCGATCACGGCTACAGGATCAAATTGATTAGCCCTGATATATCCGGCAGATAGGGCAGCTTTACATCGATCAGCTCCGCCAGGGTACGCCGAGATCGCCCGGGCTCAGGAACTACATGCACGGCTATTGGTGTCTCGGTTGCCACCGCCTGCACCGCTTCATGCATGCGCTGGTGCATGTCCCAGCCGTCACCAACAGCATCAAAATCCTTCGGTGCCGCGCTGCCTGCCTGGATACGCTGCAGGGCATCCAGCGTCTGTTTCACACCTGCAAGATCCGCCAGGGTGCTGTCATCCTGGGGTAGCGGCTGCTGGGACAGGTAATGCACGCTTCCGGCATGCAGACATTGCCCGGATGTTGGCGGCAACTGCCCGGCCAGAATACGCGCAAGCAGGGTTTTGCCAATACCATTTCGGCCCACCAGCCCCGTCGGGCGGCTGTCAAACTGCTCATTAAGGTTGGAAAAGAGTTGTCTGCCGTCGGGCAGAACAGACGAAAGGTCTTTCAGTACGATACGGGTATCCGTCATGCGCTTGATTCCAATGATGCCAAGAACTCCCCCTGCAGCCGGGGCTGGTGGAGACTGGCCGTTATAAGAACGGCGGCATCAATTGCGCATTAGACGAACATCTCAAGCGGGATGGGATTCAGGTGCATGCTACAAGTCCATACCAGGTTGGGCAAGCTCATGCCCGGCATGGCAAGACGTAGGCACAGCATATTGAAGTAGTACGGACATAGCGTATTTGCTAGGATCCACACCTGTTTTGGTAGCCGTCTGGGTTGCCATGCTCGGGATGCCCGAGTTCTCAATGCTCTTGATCTGCAGGCTGGCTAATGACCGTTCTTCTCATGACTCCCCCGATGACCCAGTTGAATACGCCCTACCCGGCGACCGCGTATTTGACCGGTTTTTTACGTTCCCGAGGGTATGAGGCGGTACAGCGAGACCCGGCCATTGAGCTTTTCCTGGAAATGATGACGGCACCCGCGCTGGAGATTATTCGTCAGCATGTGGAAGCCAACTACGAACAGTTTGAAGATGACGAATTGCCGGATGTCATCTTCAACTTTCTGGCCGAGTTTGATCGTTACCACCAGACCGTCGAGACCGCCATCCGCTTTCTGCAGGGCAAGGATCCCAGCCTGGCTTTGCGCATAAACTCCCGTCGTTTCTTGCCGGAAGGACCGGCCTTTGACGCCATCGCCCAGATGGAGGCCGTATCCGGTGACGTATTGAAAGCGGCCTTCGGCAATCTTGGCGCACAGGACAAGGCCAAATATCTGGCGACCCTGTTTATTAATGATTTATCGGCTGTCATCACCCAGGGGGTTGATCCCTACTTTGAAGTGAGCCGTTATGGCGAACAACTGGCGGCGGCCAACCCGAGCTTCGACGACCTCTACGATACCCTGATGGGCGAGCCGAGTTTCAGCGCGGAAATTCTGGCACAGTTGGTCGAGCTGTATCTGGAAGAAACGCAGCCCAGCATAGTCGCATTAACCGTGCCCTTTCCCGGCAATATGCTGGGTGCACTGCGCATTGCGCAAACCTGCAAAGCCATCGCCCCTGATATCCCTGTCGTCATGGGTGGCGGCTTTATCAATACCGAGCTACGCGCACTGAAGGACACTCGCGTATTCGAGTTTGTCGATTTTGTCTGTCTCGATGACGGTGAACGCCCCTTTATGACGTTGCTGGAATTCCTGGCAGGACAGCGTGAGATAGATGATCTTGTGCGCACCTACTTTCTTGCCGAGGATGAAGACGGACAGGCCTATGTGCACTTCAATGAGAACAAGGAACTACGGGATATCCCGCAATCCGAGGTCGGCGCACCGGTATATGACGGCCTTCCTCTGGGCGAATATCTGTCCTTGTGCGAGATGCTGAACCCCATGCATCGTATTTGGAGCGATGGACGCTGGAACAAGCTCACCATCGCGCATGGCTGCTACTGGCGAAAGTGCAGCTTTTGCGATGTCAGCCTGGACTACATTGACCGCTATGATGCCGCCAGTGCTGATGTGCTGGTGGATCGCATCGAACAGCTCATCGAAGAGACCGGTCAATCCGGCTTCCATTTCGTCGATGAGGCCCTGCCGCCAAAACTCCTGTTTGCATTGGCGCAACGCCTGATAGAACGCAACGTCGTGATCAGCTGGTGGGGCAACATCCGTTTTGAGAAGACCTTTACTCCGGCCCGTTGCCAGTTGCTGGCAGATTCCGGCTGTATCGCCGTGAGCGGCGGACTTGAGGTGGCATCGGATCGCCTGTTGAAACTGATGAAAAAAGGCGTCAGTGTTGAACAGGTCGCTCGCGTCACCAAGGCCTTCAGTGATGCCGGAATATTGGTTCACGCTTACTTAATGTATGGATTCCCGACACAAACCGAGCAGGAAACCATAGATTCGCTGGAGATGGTGCGACAGATGATGCAGCAGGGCTGTTTCCAGTCGGCCTACTGGCACCGTTTCGTGGCGACGGTTCACAGCCCTGTCGGCATGAACCCGGAGCAGTTTGGCATCACCCTGACAGAGCGCCCCGATATCCTGTTTGCGGAAAACGATGTTGACTTTATCGATCCAACTGGCACCGATCACGACATGCTGGGTGAAGGGCTTAGAAAGGCGATTTACAATTTTATGCATGGCATTGGCTTTGAGCAGCCGATGGAGTTCTGGTTTACCCAGCCTGTTGCGCACACCCGGATACAAAAGGATTTCATCTCCAAAGCGATTAACAGCCTCATTGCCAGCAGCGCGTAATCACCAGGAATCAAGAGACTGGCCCTTAACATAGCGCCAGCCCAGGACTGCCTCATTGTAACCCGCATGCATGAGGAACGTCCCTGACGCAGATTGACCGGTGGCCCATATGAAAACTTTGCTGTGTGATTTTTAACCTGGACGGCAACAGGCGGCTTTCCCTTGATTACCCGGATCTCAATCGACTAAATGGCAACAACCGCCAGTTTGAGGCCATAGCCGATAAATGCGGAACCGGCACCGGCTTTCACCACCTTCGTTAAACGGTTTTTCTGCGCCAGACGGCCTTTGAGATATACGGTTGAAAGAATCAATGCGGCAAAAAACGTCTGGGCAATAATTTCAACCATCACCCCCAAAAGCGCAAAAGAAAGCAGCGGTGTGTCATAGTTCGGATCAACGAACTGGATGAAGAACGATACATAGAACAGTATCGCTTTCGGATTCAAGACACCGATCATCATCGCAACCCGAAATGGGTTCTGATATTTCAGGTTTGAGGTTTCAACGGTCGGAATATCATCCTGATCACGCCTGAGAACGGATCTCAGCAAGCCTATGCCCAGCCAGACAAGATACAAGGCACCGGCATACTTGATGATATTAAACAGGACCGGTGTTGTCTGAATCAGCGAGGCGACGCCCGCTACGGACAGAACCATCAATACCAAATCACTGCAGAAAATTCCGGCCGCTCCCTTAAAACCGGCCGCTATGCCATCATGGGCTGACACAGCCATGATATAGAGCGTATTCGGTCCGGGCAGCAGCACAATCAGGGTCGTTCCCAGCAGGAACGTCAGGAGATCGACAATACCAAACATGACAGGGGGCCTTTCCATGTATACGTGAAAGCGCGGGACTTTACTCCAGAACCCGGATTTTGCAAGGCCCATCAAAACGGAATCCCACAAAACGGCGAATCGACCTTGGACTCCAGGCTCGGATTCCCCGAGGCAGCCACCCGTTCCGCCGATGCCATGACTGTCCGCACAGATCATTTTGTTACATTATAACAATTAGTGATACCCTCTGCTCCTGATTCCATCCTCCTGAACTTTCCCACTCGACACCAACGGATTGACGCATGAGCAGCTCACTCTCTTTTCAACAATCCCTGCAGCGCCGACACGCCGAACTACTCATCTGCAATGGTCAGGTATTCACGCCCAATGGCGTTGAGCATATCGATATCGCCTGCGGCGATGGTCGCATTCTGGCCCTTGGCGCCCTCAATAACAGCTGGACGGCTGACCGTCGCATCAATGCGCAGGGTTTGACCGTACTACCGGGTGTGATCGACTCCCAGGTTCATTTCAGAGAACCTGGACTGACCCATAAGGAAACCCTTGAAGCCGGTACGCGCGGCGCTGTACTGGGTGGCGTAACCGCCATATTTGAAATGCCCAATACCCAACCACTCACGCTTACGGCAGCAGACTTGCAAGCGAAGCTCGACCTTGCACAGCAACATGCCTGGTGTGATTACGCGTTTTACATTGGCGGCTCGGCGGCCAATATCGTTCAACTGGATTCGTTGGAACGTCTACCCGGGTGTGCCGGCGTCAAGGTATTCATGGGGAGCTCTTTTGGCGACTTGCTGGCCGAAGAGGATGAAATCCTGAGGCAGATTCTTGGCAATGGTCAGCGCCGCCTGTCGGTTCATGCCGAGGATGAAGCTCGCCTGCGTGAACGCAAGCACCTGGTAGAAGCGTCCGCCGATGTCCGCCAGCATCCGCTATGGCGTGATGAAATGAGCGCCCTCCTGGCAACCCGTCGTATTGTGAAGATTGCCGCCGAAACCGGCCGACGCCTGCACATTCTGCATGTATCGACCGCCGAGGAAATGGCTTTCCTGCGCCAGCATAAGCGCCGTGTCAGCGTCGAAGTCACACCTCACCATCTCACCCTGGTCGCACCTGAGTGTTATGAGCGTCTTGGCACTCTGGCCCAAATGAACCCGCCTGTACGTGCCCAGGAGCACCAAAGAGCGCTCTGGCAAGCCATCAATGAAGGTGTCGTTGACGTCATCGGTAGCGATCATGCGCCCCATACGCTCGCCGAGAAAAGCGCCACCTACCCCAACTCTCCCAGTGGCATGACCGGGGTGCAAACCCTACTCCCGATCATGCTGGACCATGTCAACGCTGGCCGACTCAGCCTGCATCGGCTGGTCGATCTGACAAGCGCTGGACCGGCACGGGTGTTCGGCATTCAGGGCAAGGGACGCATCGCCGTCGGCTACGATGCCGACTTCAGCATCGTCGACATGGGGGCCAATCGGGTTATCGAAAACCGCTGGATTGCCAGTGTCAGTGGCTGGACCCCCTATGATGGCAAAACCGTCACCGGTTGGCCGGTGCATACCATCATTCGGGGTCAGACGGTGGTTCTGGATGAAGCCCTGGCCGATGTCCCGCCCTGTGGGCAGGCGCTGGCGTTTCTGGAGCCAAGTGCCAAACCTGCCTGAAACAGCAGGTCACCCCGTCGCAGCACCCAGGCTACACCCCCCTGGCGAACCAAGCACGACGGAATGGCTTTACAACTCAATGATAATGAGTTTCAATATGATCATTATTGTTATGTTATAACGGTGAAGAGATGAGAGACGGTATCCACCCCGAGTATGACTACGTCGTTTTCCGCGACACCAGCTGCGACAAGACCTTCCGCATCCGCTCAACCTGCACGTCAACTGAAACGATCGTCTGGGAGGATGGCAAAACCTATCCTCTGATCAACCTGGATATCTCCAGTGCATCACATCCGATCTATACCGGCGAACAGCGTCAGGCCAGCAACGAAGGGCGAGTCGCGCGCTTCAACAAGCGTTTCGGTAATCGCAGCTTCAAAAAGGACTAATAGGGTCAACGACATGCAAGTATTGAGTTCACTGAAGACAGCCAAACAACGCCACCCCGACTGTCAGGTCGTCAAGCGTCGAGGTCGCTACTATGTCATCTGCAAAAGCAACCCGCGCTTCAAGGCACGCCAGGGGGGCGTGAAAAAGCGCTAACCCCCAGGCACACTGACAGGTACCGGAGCTCCCCTTCCTTCAAGCCTGTCAGTTACAACCTCGTCTCATTATTTCTGCATATCAAACACACGGCCTTTTGCAGACACTGCCAGGGATCGTTATGATAATTATTCTCAATAACAGGGAATGATAAAGCATATGCCCCTCCACCTTCCCGCCGACTTTTTCATCAGGCAACGGCAACTCAGTGGCTGGTCCGAACAGAACCTGGCCATCGACGGCATCAACCGCTTTACCACCGCACGCATTAGCCCGGATATCCAGGTTACCCGGAGTCATTGCTGCTTCACCGCTCCCTGTCGGTGCCGCATCGAACACCCCGCTCCCACAACGCTGGTGCTTTACGGGATCAGCGGCATTTGTCAGTTCAGCGCGGGAAATCACCAGTGTACGGTGCGCCCGGGCGATCTCTGGGTAATGCAAACAGCCGGGGAACCTCTGCAGCGTTTGACGCCCGCCAACCAGGTCTGTGCCATGCAGGTCGTCAAATGCTCAACGCAACGCCTGTATGACACGGCAATACCCGCCACGGCAAACTCCTTTCGGCTCTGTCGCATCGCGCGCCAAAGCCGGCCGCCAGCCGGTTTTCAACGGCTGTTCGATAACCCGCTCGATACAGCGGTCGAAAAACTGATGGCAGAATCCCAGGCCCTCGAATTGCTGGCGCACAGCCTGAACCTGATGCAGGCCGAAGCGCCTCCGCAGCCGCCTGCAGGTGCTCCCGATATCATACTTCGAGCCACCGAATTGCTGACAGCAGACCTGTGCTCGCCACCATCGCTGGAGGCGCTGGCGACGGCAACCGGCATGAGCCACGCACGGCTCAACCGGGAGTTCAAACACTGCTTTGGCACGACCGTGTTCGGTTGGCTGCGCCGGCACCGCATGAATCTGGCCAGGCATCAGCTCAGGCACAGTCGGCGTGAAATCACGGAGATTGCACTGCAGCTGGGTTACAGCAGTGCCAGCCACTTTTCCAGCAGCTTTCGCCAACACAATGGCTGTACGCCTCTGCAGTATCGCATCAATGCCACCTAATCGAGCGGCATTTGACACTGACCGGTTCAGCATCTGAAAGCCCCGTTAAGCGTCTGCGCCTACATTGGTTCCATTTTTCTCTGGCCAGGAGTTACTCATGCCCTCCAACCCGCGCACAATGACGCGCCGCTTCCCTCTCAAACCGCTGGCGGCTCTGCTCATGCTGACGCCCTGCGTTACGGTGACAGCCACCGAAACCACAGCCGATACCCTGGTGATCACCGCACGGCACTGGCAGGAAGATGCGCGCCAGTTGCCCGCCACACCCACCCTGCTGGCGCCTGCGCCTGATGATCATGAACTCTGGAGCAGCCTGAAGACGCTGACCGGACGCACCGCAAATGCGCGTCTGGAAGACTCATCGGTACAGAAACGCATCGTATTGCGCGGCATTGCCGCCGTTAACACCGGGCTACAGGACCCTCTGGGCGTCTTCGTCGATGGCGTGGGGCTGCCGCTCGGGCTCAGCCAGGCTCCGACACTGTTCAATCTGGACCGTATCGAACTCCTCAAGGGACCACAGGGCACGCTGTACGGACGCAACACGGAAGCGGGCGCACTGCGCCTGATCACCCCGGCTCCGGCTCAACAGCTGGAAACCTGGGCGCGGCTGTCACAACTCTACCTAGACAATGGCAACGGCGAGCAGCGCAGCCGCCTGGCCGCAGGCGTGTCAGGCCCGCTGAATGAGACACTGAGAGCGGGGCTGGCCATCCGCGCCGAAGGCGGCGGTACCGGCATCCACAACACCCATCCACTGCACGATGAAGCTGGCGATTATGAGCAGCTGTCACTGTCGGCCAGCGCCGACCTCGAGCTGTCCGAACGGACACGAATCGCCTTTCGCAGCCGTCTGGACAAGACCGACAACGACATGGAGCGCATGCGCTACGCCAACGGCCCCTTGCAGACCGATCCCTTCACCACCGCCTACAACCGCGATGCCCACAACGAGCAGCATACCGGCGTTCATTCCATCAGGCTGACACACCGACTGCCGACCGCCGAGCTGACCGCCATCACCGGTGTCAGCCATTATGACCGTCACTTCATCATGGATATGGACGCTTCCACCCTGCCGGCTCCCGCATCGGCCCTGGATCAGGACAACCGCATGTGGTCACAGGAAATACGGCTGGCGTCACTGCCCAGCGCATCACGCCAGTGGCTGCTCGGCCTGTACCTGTTCAATGAAGACAGCGATATCGATTTCAGCGCCGGCATGCCTACCACGCTGCGGCACACCGATATCGATCAGAAAGGCGCCGCCCTGTTCGGCCAGATCGAATTCCCGCTGGGCGAACGCTGGCTGCTGACCACCGGGGCTCGCCTTGAATATCTCGATCAAAGCGGGCGTCAGGACAACATCAGTCGGATGGGCCTGAGCCGCTATTCCGCCGATCACGGCAACACCGAATTCCTGCCCAGCCTGGGGCTCAGCTACCACCTGACAGACGCCAGCCTGGCCTATTTAAACCTGTCACGCGGTTACCTGCCCGGCAGTTACAACTACAATCTGGCCAGTGATGCCAACAGTTTTACCTACGATGCCGAATACACCGACACCGCCGAACTGGGACTGAAAACAGATCTCTTCAACGGCCGGCTCGAAACGGACATCAACCTCTTCTACAGCCGGATCAGCGACAAGCAGATTGTCGACCTGCAGCCCGGCGGCACCCAATCCGTCTCCAATGCGGCCAAGGCTCGTATCTACGGACTGGAACTGGCGCTGAAGGCCTCTCTGGGCCAGGGCTGGCAGCTTGATTCGGCCTTCGGCCTGCAGCATGCCGAAGCCACCGACTACACACAGAACGTCCTCTCCGGCGGACAGCTGGTGCATGCCGACCTGTCCGGCAACGACCTGCCGCTGGCGGCTCCCTACACCTACAGTCTGGGCGTACAGTATGACAAGGGGCACGGCTGGTTTGGCCAGGCTCGCCTCAACGGCAGCGGCAGCTACTACTTCGACAGCCGGAATCAGGTCAAGCAATCCGCCTGGCAGAGCGTCGACATGGAGCTGGGCTATGCGTTCCGCGACTACCGCTTGTCACTGGCGGCACAGAACCTGTTCGACGAGCATTACTACACCCGGGCGCTGAATACACCCAACGGCCTGCTGGTGGAGGATGGCGCCGCACGGGAAATCAGCCTCAACCTGTCGGCACGCTGGTAATGAAAAAGCCCCGGATGCCTGGCATCCGGGGCGGGTTTGCGGTCGCAATCGACACATTCATCCGCTGGCGGGAGACAGTGCCGCGCGGCGACGCCTGTACTCCGAGAGCATCACCACGGCGATCAGCGCCAGCAGCAAACACGCCACCAGTCCCCACAGGGCGGTGGTGAAGCCCCAGGTCGCCACCAGCGCACCAAAGCCGGGAGGTCCAAGCGCAAAACCGGTGAAAAAACCGGCCGACAACCAGCCGGAAGCACGCGGAACCTCGCCAAAAGCGGGATCATGCAGCAGCATGCTCATGGCAATGGCGTTGGTCGCCACCAGTGTAGCCCCGATGCCCGTCACCGCCGACCAAAGCGGCAGATGATGCGCCGGCGTCGTCAATTGCATGACGCTTAACGCCACGCAGGCGCCCACGATCAACACACCCAGCATCAACGATTCATCCGGCCAGTTTCGGGCCAAAGGTGTCAGCAGTGTCCTGGCCAGTACACCGGTCACGCCGAACAGCATCACCATCAACCCTGCCGATTCCGGCGCCACTCCCATTTCCACGGCGAAGACACCCAGATAGGTCATGAAGGAAGACAGAGCCACCCCGACCCCGAGCTGCACCAGCGCCAGCAGAACCAGTGCCCGGCCCGGCCGCATCACGCTCATGGGCCGCGAAGAGCGTACCCCCTGATCACGCGGAATCATCCTGACTCCCAGCAGCGCCAGTACGATGAGCAGCGGCACCCAGAGCAGAAAGGCATCCTGCCAGCTCAACCAGCCCGCCAGCAGCGGCATCAGGGCGCCGGCCAGCAGGGCGGACAACTGCACCCCTGACTGCTTCAGACCGACCAGGAAGGCCTTGCGCCCCGGGTCAGCCCAGTGAGCAATGGCCTGGTTGGTTGACGGGTTGGCCAGTGCCTGCGCCAGCCCGCATACCAGCAACGCCATCAACAGGCCATAAAAGCCGGAGGTAATCCGGATCAGACCGAAAGACAGCGCCACCAGCACAAACAGGGCCAACAGGCTGCGACGCACGCCAATACGGCTCACCAACGGCCCGGCCACCAGTGACGCGGCGGCCGCCACGCCAAAGGTGGCCGTGGTCAACCACCCCAGCGCCGCCACCGGCAACTGCAGGGTCTGCATAATCTCGGGACCCAGTACCCCCACCGCGTAAAACACCATCATCGGCATTCCCATGGCGGCCAGCAGCAGAGCCATCAGGACAGGTTCGGAGACCCTGACTCGATTATGCATGACGCGCCTCGGGGGCATCGCTCGCTGCACTCGCGCGCAGCAGCTCTCGACCGATACTGCTGACAAGCGCTTCATCGGCGCCATCAAGAATATGCGTAGCCCTTGCAAGCGCATGTATACGCGCCAGCGGCAGGCCGTCGCCCAGCCCCTCGGCGCCATGCACCTGGATCGCACTGTCCACCGCTCTGCTCAGAGCATCGGAGGCGGCCAGCTTGGCCACATTGACCGCGATGCTGTCCGGTTCGCCGCGGTCATACCCGGCCGCAGCGGTTTGCAGCAGCCCTTCGGCACTGGCGATTGCCCGGTAGACGTCGTACACGCGCGCCCGCACAAGCTGTTTGTCCGCCAACGGAATCAGACTCCCGCGCGGGGAATGTATACGCGTGTGCATCAACTCCGAACAGCGCCGGGCCAGACCTATCCAGTGCGCCGATCTCAGCATCCGCCCCAGCAACAGACGGGACTGCATCACCTGCCGCCCCTGTCCCTCCCGGCCAAGCAGGTAACTGAACGGAATCCGTACCTGATCGAAGCTGAGTGCCCCCTGTCCCTGCCAGTGCCCCAGAATGTTCAAGCCGCCTTCATAGGTAAAGCCCGGCGTATCGGCGGGCACCAGCAGCATGGACAGGGAATCCTCGGCCGTCCGCGCCACCACAGTGAAGAATTGCGCCCGCCCTGAGCGGCAGATGAACCATTTGCGTCCGTTCAAACACCAGCCATCAGCGGCCTTGCGCGCATCGAACCCCAGCGTTGCCGGCACCGAACCGCTGCGGTCGGGTTCCGACATGGCGTAACCGGCCACCGCCAGACCGGCCGCCAGAGGTTTGGCAAAACGCACCTGGATCAGCGGGCTGCCGAAACGGTGCAGCATGTGCGCATCCACGGCCAGATCCGCCCGCAGGATCGCGGGCGCGAACTCGGACCGTCCCTCTTCAAACGCCACCGGCAGGTAATCGCCAAGGGTGGCAATTTCCCCACCCAGAGCATCAGGAAAAAACAGGCCTGAAAGCCCCGCCTGTCGTGCTTCCTGCGACAATTGATCGCTCAGCTGCGAAGCGCCATCCTGTTCCGCGGCCAGTTCGGCCTCACGTGGGATGATGCGGGTATCGACAAAGTGTCGAACCCGCTCGGCCAGTGTGTGGCCGGTTAATGTTGTCATGACTGATCCTCAACCTGCCTTCAATGTGGACACCGCCAGGGCGGCAACATCCTGCGCCAGCGTGCGCTTGTCGACCTTCCCTGCCGGAGTCATCGGCAATTGGCGGCGAAAGTGCAGATACTCCGGCAGCTTGCCGGCATCCAGCCCGGCCCGCTGTAAAAAGCCCCGGATGGTCGGTAATGAAAAGCGCGTGCTGCCCTCTTTCAACGTGACGCACAAACAGATGCGCTGGCCCATGTCTTCATCCGGGACCGGAACACAGGCAACCGACACCACGTCCGGATGCTCGGCCACCAGCCCCTCGACCTGCACCGGGCTGATATTGACCCCGCCGCGTATGATGATGTCCTTCTTGCGCCCCTTCAGCACCAGGTAGCCGCGGACATCGATCATGCCCAGGTCGCCCGTTTTGACCCAGCCCTCAGGGGTGCGGTAGCGGGCATCCAGATCAGGGGCGTTGACATATTGCATCGGGCTCAGGGGGCCACGTGCCAACACCTCGCCAATTTCGCCCTGTGGCAATGCCTGCCCCTCATCATCGGCGATACGGATCTCGCATACGCTCGGATTGGGCTTGCCGGCGGTTGTCAGGATCGCCTCGATATCATCATCCGGCAGGGTATGGCAGTTGACGCCATCGGCCGAGCCGTACAGGTTAATGAAGCTGCAACCGAAAGCGCCCGTACAACGCTGAACCGTGGCCCGGTCAATCACGGCGCCACCACAGATCAGGGCGCGTAACCCGCTTCTGTCGATTTGCTGCAGTGCGGGTTCTGCCGCGATACGCTGCATCATGGTGGGCACGCCAAGCAGATAATTGGGCTTGTCACGTTCAATGATCTGGACTGCCCGGGAAACGCTGAACTTAGGCATGATCACCACCGTGCCTCCCAGCCAGCACAGTACCCCGACAGTGGCCGTAGAGCCGAAGGCCGAGCCCAGCGGTACCATGTAGAAACCGACGAAGGTTTCACCTTCAGCCTGGAGACGCTGCAGAAAACGTCCCCGACCGCCGACCAGCGCATTGTGGGAATAGGCCACCAGCTTGGGTTCGGACTCAGTACCGGACGACACCAGCAGGCGCACCGGCGAATCGGGACAGACCGACGGCAACTCCGCTTCGGACAAAGGTTCGGCGGCCAGCAGCCGGTCCAGCGTCTGCCAGCCCGCACGTGGCGCGCCCTGCACGACCAGCAGGCGAAGCGACAGCAGCGACGGCCGCAGTGACTCGATCATCGCGCACACATCCACCTCGTTATAGACCTCCGGGGCCACGATGACGCGAGCGTTGCAGCGTCGAACCAGTGACTGTATGTCCAGCCGGTCACGCCCGGCCGGAAAAGGCGCAACCACCGCGCCAAGCGCGGCCGCCGCCAGGTCGATGGCGCAGCAGGCCCAATGGTTGGGCAGCTGACAGGCGATTACATCGCCCGGCACCACGCCGGCATCACGAAAGCCGCGCGCCAGACGCAGGGCAGCCTGATACAGCTCGCGATAGGTCATTCGCTCATCAGGACTGATCACCGCAGCCTGCTCGGGATGCGCTTTGACCTGCTCTCGAAACAGCTCAAAAGCCGGTTTATTCGGATAAATGCCTTCGTCTTTCCATTGTTGACGCACAACGTGCGGAACCAGATCAATAATGCCGGCAGTATTCATATGAACCTCCAGGGTGATTGCACAGCCGCATAGTCATGGCGTATCAGGTAAGGTTGAGTGATCTCGCAGGTACAGAGATCGCTCAGGTGTTCGATGACAACGGATGCCGGTACACGCTCCGCACGCAGGCGTGTTTCCCAGTCCTGTGCAGACAGTGATGACAATTTGCCCTGCAACTGGGCAATCAATTCAGCTTTCGAGCAATGTTCTATACCGGTCAGTTTGCACAGCGCCATGTATTCACAGGCTGTGCTGCACTCAATGGCCAATAACCCTTGTTCGGTCGGTACAATCATCTCGAATCCGGAGCGGGACTGATGATTGCGCACCAGCTGCAACAACAGCTCGGCCCCTCCCAGCAAGCTGCTTTCTACACGCACACCACGCAGGTCCAGTGCGCGGCACAACAGACCCGCCGTTGCCCCCAGGGTGGCCATGGCACCGCCGAGCACATCCAGTACCGTAAACAGGGAGCCTCCCTTTTCGCCAGACTGCTCTGCAATCGCAGACGCTACGCCCGACCAGGCCTGAACCACGAAATCGGTGCCTGGCAAGTTGGTCTGTTCAGTGCCCCAGCCACCGGCATAGGCATACACCAGTCCAGGCTGATGGAATGACATCATGTCGAAATCCAGTCCCAGCGCCCGATCCTTGTCCGGTGCCCAGTTCTGCAGAAACACGTCGGTTTCCGGCAAGGACGCAGCGATGGACGCCCGCCCTTCCGCTGTGCGTATATCCACTTCCGTGACTTGCTTGCAGGCACTGATCGCATCGAAACGGACCGAACAGCCGTTGACACAAGGCGGCATCGCCCGCAGCGGATCGCCGCCGGGAGGCTCAAGGCGCAGCACTTTGGCCCCGGCCAGGCTCAACAGGTGCCCGGCCAGCGGCCCCTGAATCCGGCGGCAGGACTCCATCACCCTGATCCCTGCCAACGGCAGGGCAGCATCCTCGTCAGCCGGCCTCAGCGCCGGAGCAACCGGTCCCTGCTGCACCTGCCACAGCTTTGACGATAAGGTGCCAACCTCTGCCTCGCGCCAGTTTTTCAGTGGAATGACCGCTACGCCGGCAGCTTCCGCCAATGAGCAAATATGGGCATAAGGCAGTTGCGCCAACGCCTGCATGCAGGCCTCCGGCAGCGGCGATTCGGCGCGTGCATAGCGCATCAGGAAACCCTGCCAGGCACGACCGGCCACCTCACTGGGCAGGCCCACCTGATCCCAGAACTGCCGCCAGGGTTCCGGCGTAAGGGTTTCCAGTTCAAACCGGACACGATCGGATGAAACGAAGGGTGGACGCAACGACGGCGAAGAGGAATCCGGCAGGATTGACTCGGCTTCCTCTACAGCGGTGGCACCCGCCAGATACTGGCCGATACTGACCAGCCCCGCACCCAGCATCGACACCCAGACCTCACGGTAAGGCCGTCCCTGCTGGGCTGAGACCAACGCAGCCAGCCCGCCCTGCAGTGCCAGAATGGCGGACAACGCCGAGACATAAGGCACCCCAAGCGCCTGCGCACCGCCACCGGAACGTCCATGCACCGACATGATGCCGCACTGGGCCTGCAGCACCGACTCGGACGGCGCCATACCCGGGATGCCCGTAGCGGTGACAACCCGCACTTCATCCAGACCACAAGCCTGCAGCCCGAACGCCAGACAATCCGGCTCGTCCTGCAAGGTCTCACCCTGCTGCACATTTATACCCAGCGACTTCGCCAGCAGGTTGACCGCCGACACGAAGGGAGACCAGCCACCATGGTCGAAGCGGCTATGCCAGGTGAGCGTTAACGAATCGAACATTGATCTCATCACCGGCACTCACTTGTCACCTGCTGCCATAGCCAATGCACCACCGGCGACCGCCGGCAAAACGGTCAGCCTGTCACCACTGACCACCGGCGTGTCCAATCCCTGGGAAAAGCGAATGTCTTCATCATTCAGAAAAATATTGATGTAGCGGTGCAACTGCTCGCCAGACACTAGCCGCGCATTGATTCCGGGGTACTGTGCTTCCAGGCTGGCAATCACGTCGGCGATGGTCTTGCCATCAGCACAGACTTCCTTGCTCCCCTGAGTAAACGGACGCAGAACAGATGGGATCATTACATTGATAGACATGGGTACTCCTTGTATGCCGGGATGCCCGGCGCTGAATAAATGAAACGCCAATCAGACGGGAACAACCTGCTCTTCCAGCACCGCGCCATCTGATATGCGGAAACTGCGGACCGGACAGTCGGCCTGCTCCCAGGTGGACACAATCAGGTAATGCGCATCCGGGTAGTGGGCATGCTCGATATCCTCACGACTGGGCCAGGCAATGCTTGCGGTATGGGAGTGATAGATCACTCGGCACTCCTGGTCGCACTCCTCCAGCTCGCACCAGACCTTGTATTGCTGACGCGGATCGAAACAGAAAAAAGTCTCGGAAGCGGCCTGATTACGCATCGGAATCAACCGGTTGGCAATCGGACTGCCAGCATCGGCCGCCACGACACCACAGGTTTCGATAGGGTGATCCTGCCGGGCCTGTTCGATGACGGCATCCAGCACCGCGCTGCAGATCTTCAACATGACTCTGTCCTCGGCATCAGTAGGATGGCAGTGCGGGATCTATTTCGCTGACCCAGGCCAGCACCCCACCCGTGAGGTTATGCGCCTTGCTGACGCCCAGCGCCTGCAGCTCGGTGGCGACCGCCTGCGAACGCTGGCCCGATTTGCAAACGATGATCATCTCGGCATCGGCGCCATATTCGTCCCGAAGCTCCTGCGCCAGGCTGGCCGAGCGTGACTTCAGGCAAGACTGGGGAATGCGTACGATGTCCCACTCGGTCGGCTCGCGCACATCGATCAGCAGCGGCCGCAGCCCTTGCGCCAGTCTGGCGCTGAGGGCCTGCACCGATAGCTGCGGCACCTGCACACCGGACGTTTCCGGCATTGCCTGCCCCAGGCCACAGAAATATTCGTAATCCATCAGTTCCGTCACCGGGACCCGCTGAGGATCGCGCCGCAACGGCAATTCGCGGTAGCGCATCTCCAGCGCATCGTAGGTCAGCAAGCGCCCCAGCAAAGGATCACCAATGCCGGTGATCAGCTTGATCGCCTCGGTCGCCATGACAGACCCGATCGAAGCGCACAGGATGCCCAGCACGCCCCCCTCCGAGCAGGATGGCGCAAACTCGGGCGGCGGCGGCTCTGGATAGAGGTCACGATAATTGAGTCCCAGGCCATCGGGGGCGTCTTCCCAGAACACCGATACCTGGCCTTCAAAGCGGAAGATGGAGCCCCATACATAAGGCTTGCCCGCCAGAATGCAGGCATCGTTGACCAGGTAACGGGTCGCGAAATTGTCGGTCCCGTCCACGATCAGGTCATATCGGGCGAACAACTCAACGGCATTGTCAGGCTCCAGTCGAAAGGTATGCGTTTCAACCTTCACGCCGGGGTTCAAGCGCTGGATGGCTTGCTTCGCGCTTTCCGCCTTCAACTCGCCAACCTGATTGACCTGATGAATCACCTGACGCTGCAGGTTGGAGCCCTCCACCCGGTCGAAGTCGATGATCCCCAAAGTTCCAACACCGGCCGCCGCCAGATACAACAGTACCGGAGAACCCAGGCCTCCCGCTCCGATCGCCAGGACACGGGCGTTCTTGAGCCGGCACTGCCCTTCCATGCCCACATCGGGAATCAGCAGGTGGCGGCTGTAACGGTTGATCTCATCCCGGCTTAACTCGGCGGCGGGCTCCACGATGGGGGGCAAAGGCATACGGCAATCTCCTACTCATGAATTGAACGATAATCATTCTTATTCATAAACAGTCGGACGAGAAGCCCTATTTCGTATGCCAAACGGAAAAAAAACTATGCAAATCGCTGTCAGGAAGGTGTGGGTCGCGGGACAAAACAACCACGGGTAATTGACTTGACTCTTATATAATAATGATTATCATTTGATGCGATTTATCATGACAGGAGTCACATCATGCAGCACGCCCCCCTTCGTCTGGGACTGGATGTCCCGCGCCAGACATCACAGCTGAACAACGGCTGGCGTCGCCAGCAATTGCCGGCCGATTTGGGGTTATGCTACTCGGAACATTTGGAGCTGGAGACCGGACTGGCCTTAATCCGGCTGCATTACCATCCACAGCGACCGCTGATCGAAGAAACTGCCTGTCCTCACCAGGGTCGGGTGCTGGTCGTGACGCTGGGGCTGGATGGCAACTCCGGCTTTTGCCGGCAGCAGGATGCCGACCTATTCTTCAAGGCCGGACACACCACTGTTTCCACGTTTGCCAACACGCCTGGCGAACGTCATTACAAGGCCGACCAACCGGTCTCGCAGTTACGGCTGGCGGTTAATGAAGCCTGGCTGCAACGCTATCTGGGCGCTGAACGCTGCAACGCAATACTGAGCGATGACCACCTGCATCAGCTGGCCTTCCATCCCAGCTCCGCATCCACACGCAGCCACATCGAAGCACTCAACCGACATGGCCGGATGAACCTCCACGACACGCCTGACAGACTCAACACCCATATTCATGCCTTGAGCCTGCTGGCCGAACAGTTCGACCGACTCGCGCCCGAAACTGGCAAGGAAAAGCCGACACTCAGCACCCAGGAGCTGGAACGGATCGAACAGGCCCGAAACCTGATGAGCCAGAACCTGGATGCCACCCTGACACTGGCTTACTTGAGTCACCAGGTGGGGCTGAGCGAGCACAAGCTGAAGCAGGGCTTCCGCCATCTGTACGACAAAAGCCCCAATCAGCTACTGATCGAGCTGCGCATGCACAAGGCCCATGTGCTACTGACATCCGGCTACCAGGTCGCACAAACGGCCTGGATGGTCGGTTACCGTTATCCCAACAACTTCAGTGTTGCCTTCACCCGTTTTTTTGGCCATTCGCCAAAGTCGGTGATGGGCAACGGGACGTGACTCCCCCCTCCCCCCCGACTCGGCGGTGCGAAGCGTCTATTTTGATGGAGCGATATCACCCCATCAATACAGCCGGATGTATCCGCCCGATGTTACAGAAAAACTGACTGTCCGAGACGGGCGGGCACCACTCCGTTTCAAGGTAATTTCACGACGGCGATGAATGGTCAGCACGCTCAGGCCCACTAAGCATGCTTAAAGGGACTCTACACACCGCGGGTAGAGGGACTGAAAACCTTCAGCGTAACGGCAGTTCTTGCCACCGGCCTGGCCACCCGAGTTACGGCGGAAGTGATTGGCGCGGTTTTCGGCCAGGTTCTCATAGAATTTCCAGAGATGCTCCTGCCCTTGCATACACTCGATTGCGGCCTTTTTCTCGTCCCACACTTCAGAAATATCCAGGAACAGGTCGGGTTTCCATTCCATCTGTTCGCTTTGATGCGGTTCGAACAGGTACAACTGAGGCGCGCCCAGCACTTTCTCGCCGGGGTTATGTCCCCAGGCCTGGGCGATCATGCGACACTGAATCGCGATCTCGGTCGCATACATGTGATCGGTATTGTATGGGTCCCATTTGGAATGACTCATCATGAAGTCAGGTTGAGTTTCACGAATCAGGTCGACTATCTGATATTTACCATCAGTATCGATCTCCAGTGGATAATCGCCAAAATCAAAAAACCGGATGTCATGCGCGTTGAGCGCCTGAGCGGCCGCCTCCGCTTCTTTACGACGCTCTGTCTTCACCTTTTCAAGCGTCATATTTTCCTGTTTCCACAGCTTGGCAGATTCACCGCGCTCGCCGTAGGACAAACAGGCGATCGTCACCTCATAACCCAGTTTTTGATGCAGCGCGATAGCACCGCCGCAACGCCATACAAAGTCTGCAGAGTGGGCGCTGATGATAAGCGCAGTTTTCTTTTCGTTCATGACGAGACCCTCGAATAAGGACTGATAGAGATGCACATAACACGCAAATGTTATGTTATAACTCTACATATCGTAATTTGACCGATCCATTTGCTTTCGTTTGCTGGGGTATAAGATTTTGATATAGGTGTATGTTTGGAATGCCTGCACGGGTCGCCCGGCTGCAACCACGCGGCGGCCCGCAGGTTAAACAATAGCCTTGCATTGTCTATTGTTTAACCCTGCAGCTGTGGGGCACTTTTAAGGCGTGTTGTTGTTCAATGCCCGCAGAAAACTGGCCAGCTCGGCACGCACGGCAGCGTCTGCCTTGGCATTGATACTCGCCGAGCCGCCCATCGGGAATTTGGGGTCCAGCAGATGACCGGCCCCCGGATAGCGAAGGTGTGTACAGGATTGCGACGGCATGCGGCGGCACACCTGGTCCCCCATAGTCGCAGCGGGCCAAATATGATCATCCTCGCCGGACAACAGCAAAGTCAGTCCCTTGATGTTTTCAACCGGGATCCGTGCGCGCTCTATAGCGGCCTTGTCATGTAACCCGGTGGCAAAAGCCGCCAGCAACCCTTCCTGCTGAATCAGATCTTCATTGAGCGGCACAAAATCCAGCCCCTTGCCGTCCTGGCTCCAGCTGCTGGCCGCCGGCGCATCGGGTGATGGACGCCGTGCCGACCAGACCACAGAACTGGGCGCAATGGCCACGACGCCCGCATAGTCTTCATTATGCGCGGCCAGCAGCAAGGCCAGCTCGGCCCCCTTGGACCAGCCCAACACCACCACCCCGTCGGGGCGTGTTTCCGGCTGTTGCAACAGCCATTGGCGCGGCGCATCAAAGTACTCCAGCGGTATCTCCTGCAGTGACGCCGGCAGGCTCGGTGCGCCAAAATAAGCCAGCGACAGCACCGGATATCCCAACTCGGCCACCTTAGCGGCCAGATAATTGGACTGCCCGCCGCGCGATCCTTCCAGCACGATGACGCCGTAACGACCCGGTTCGGTGCCACGGCTGTAGTCCGCCACAAAAGGCTCCTCTGTCACCGGTACAAAGTGTGTTTCCGCTGCCCTGACCTGTAAGGCCGCCGCCAGCAGGCAAGCGGCCAGACCCAGTTGTTTCATCATCCTTGAATCTCCCTTCAAAGCGTCAGCTGTTCAAGCGTGCAGCCCAACGCAACGGCCACACGTTCCAGAGTACGGTCACGCGGTGCGGCATCTACTCGCTCCAGCCGCGCCACCGCCGATTGGGTTACCCCCAGCCGCTCGGCCAGATCCACCTGGGACATGCCGCGATAGCTGCGCCAGGCGGCAATACGGCTCAAGCCGCCCTCCGTTTGCATCTCGACGACACGGGTGGGCAAATGGCGCTGATTGGCGCGCAGCAATACCAGGTACTCGTCATAGGGGATCACCGCAAATGCCGGTTGACCACCCTGCTTGATCACCTGTACATCCGGGCATGGCATATTCACATCGTTCATCCTTTAACAGTGCGGGGACCGATGGCCCCGTGCAGTTGCTTGCCTGAACCTGGCGTTCAGAAGGTTTTGCGCAGCTTCAGAGCCACTTCGTCACGTTTATAACCGTAGGCCCAGTCAATGCTGCTTTCATTAATCGTATGCTTGAGCGACAAGACCGGCACAAACCCCTTGATCGCCCAGCGCGGCAGATCCACATTCAGCATGTAGATCTGCTGTTTATCCTCACGCAGAGCCCCCAACAGGTTGTTGGCCTCATCGTTGCGCGTTTTGCGGTACAGCGCCGTTGCGTTCAGGTTGACACCCGTCAGCAGCTGACGGTACACGCCCAGGTTCAGCATCCAGGCATCACTGCTGGCGGCATCGGTGGGGAAATCCTTGCGGGTATAATCCAGCCCGCCGTACAGCGCCGTCAGCGGATCGAGAAGATAGCTGGCTGACAGGCCCAGCCGGTGTTCGTCATAGTTTTCAAAATAGACGGCATCTTCGCCCTGAAAACGGTAACGGCGCGTTTGCAGGTAGGTATTCAGCTGCAGGGGCGGTGACCACTGGTGCTTCCATTCCAGCCGCAGCCCGCCCGCCTCGTAGCGGGTGTGGCGGTCACTGTAAAAATGTTCGAATGTCGGCAACAGGTTCAGCTCGTTGCGGGCCGATTTATAGCTGTAACCGGCGTAAAGCACGCTGGTGTTTTCATCGAAATAGTCGGTGCTGTCGCTGCCTTCCAGTGCCTTGTCGGGGTAACTGCCATACACAATGCCACGCAGAAGCAGGTTATGATGGCCGCTCAGGTTAAAACGGCGCTCGGCCGTGAGGTCGTACACCCATTCGGACGATTCCAGCGGCTCGGGCATGCGGCGGGTTACCGTTTGGCACCAGTTGGGCAGATAACACACCTGGCTGACCCGCACATCACCATTGCCCTGGTTCAGGTTAGTGTCGTACCCCAGCCCCAGCGACAGGCTGCCCTGCCAGCCGGCGCGCCGGTCCAGCGCGGCCAGGTATTGATCGATCATGCCGAGCACCTGCGGCGGCAGCCCGGCGCTGCCTTGCGCCCGTTCGAAGGCGTCGCGGGCGGCGTTAAGCTGGTGGTCTTCAAAGTAGATGCGTGCCAGCTCCAGCCGGGCACGGACAAATTCGGGCTTGCCGGCCAGTGCCGTTTCCAGTGCGGCGATGGCCCCGGCATAGTCGCCATCGACCCGCGCCAGCATCCCCTCGGCCAACAGGGCCAGGTTGGCATCATGGCCGGGCAACTGGCGATAGCGTTGCACAAACTGGCGCACCTTGTGCCACTGTTTCAGGTTGATGGCCACATACAGGGCCGGCCCCAGCGCCTCAAGGGTTTGTTCCACCTGGTAGGTGGTGCCATTCACGGTGAACAGATCGGGGTTGTCGGCCACGGCCGATGCCGGGTAGGCGCGTTCTTCGCTTTGCTGTTGGCGGTCCATCTGGTTAAGCAGAAAGCGGGTGTCGTCATCGTCGGCCAGTGCGGCCGTCGGCGCCAGCAGCAATACAAGTGCGCAGGATATTAAACGGTGCATGGCGATACATCTCAACGGCAGGAAACATAAAAAAGGGGGAGGCGCGCCTCCCCCTCAAGCAAACACCCCAGGGTGTTTAAGCCTTACTGCCGTGCACCGCCGAAGGCCATGTCATTGGCCACGCCAGAGGCGTCATACATGCCTGCCAGCGCCTCGGCACTGTTGCCGTAGAACTTGCCGGTGATGGTGCTGCTGTTGGAGAAGCTGCCATCGCTGCTGATGCTGGTACCGCTGAAGTTGACGCCGTTCAGGGTACCGGTGATGGCACCGCTGGTGCCGCTGAAGTTGGCGGTCAGGGTACCGGTGTAGACACCGGCCTGAGTATCCGGGTTGTACTTCTGGATACCCACCACATCGTAGGCCACGTTGGTCAGGTTCGGCATGCTGGTGGTCGGGTTTTCACCCACGTAGAACACGGTGCGCAGTGAGCTGTCCATGCCCAGATCAGGGTCGTGCGCCGTGCCGGTGCTGCCATCCCAGGGCGCCCATTCACCGAAGTAGACGGCGTTGCTGGCGGCCAGGCCCGGCACCTTGGCGATCACCTCACCGCCGAAGTGAGGAAAATTCGGCATGGGTTCCTTGATCTGACGGTAGGCGTAGATCTCGGTCCCGACCCCGGCACCGCCGGCGATGGTATGCTTCCAGGTTTCGGACAGCACATTGCCCTGAATCGCAATGTAACTATTACCATCAGCACCGCCGAGAACCAGGTCGGTCTTGTCGATCGGCCCGCCTTCAAAGCTGACAACCTTAGCAAGGTCGCCCGGCTTCGCAGGGTGATTGGCCGGCATGGCGATACCAACCCCATTGCCCAGAAGGTCGCCTATCCCCACCTGAACATAGGCGGCATTGGAGGAGCCGCCCTTAGTCGCGTCGGGTGCTGCAAAGGCCGGAGAAGCTGCCAGGGCGATCGCGGAAACAAGCAAAAGCTTTTTCATGTTCACATTCCTTTGGTTTGGTTAGTTCAAATGGCCGCTTTACGGGGTGCGGCCGCCCCTGTCATCCCTGGCTGGCGGGCTTATCCTCTGCCCGGCTGGCTTGGGTGTTCGGTTAAAACCTGGCCGTCAGGCCCAGTTTGAAGGTGCGCCCGGGGGCCGGCAACAGGGTGCGGGCCAGCGGGTCCAGATAGTACTCATCGGTAATGTTGTTGACGCCGGCGTTCAGCTTGAACACGTTGTTTATCTCGTAGGTGGCGTAGGCGTCGTATACCAGCACCGATTCCAGGTTGTAGGCTTCGTTCAGGTAACCGGTATACCGATAGTGTTCATCGATCCACTGCTGTTCATCTTCGTTTTCGGCACTGCTGTGGTAGGTGACCCGCCCTCCCAACTCCAGGCGGTCGCCCATCAGGCGCATGCCGCCATCCAGGTTGATGGACAACTCGGGTTGTGTACTGGTGCGGGTAAAGGTGAGCGGGAAGCCCCCATCAACACAGGCGGCATACTGCCCCTGGTTATATGGGTCGAGCGTGGCGGCGTAGTCGGCATCGCACAGGTCGTTGTTCAGGCGGTAGGTGGCGCCCAGGCCGGCAAAGTAGCGGCCGGTGTCTACCCGGGCCTGCAGCTCGATGCCTTCGGTACGCTTTTCATCAAACTGCAGCACCTGGTAATCGACATTACGGTCGATGTAGTTTTCGATGCGGTTGCGGTAGTAGTTCAGGCGTACATCCGCCATGCGTACATTGCTGAGCCAGGGCGTCAGGTCCTGCACATAGCCCAGTTCGATATTGCGGGTGCGTTCCGGCTCGATGGAATACCCGCTCACATCCGTCCCCGTTGTATAGGAGCCATAGCCAACGGCAGACTGGGTATCCTCCCACAGGCTGGGGAAGCGCACATACTCGGAGTAACGGGCATAAACACGGTTATGCGGCGTCATGAACCAGGTGATGCCCAGCATCGGCGCCCAGGCCTCGTTGCGCCGCTTCTGCGGGCGTGCCCACTGCTCGGAGGCATCAAGCACACGTGCAACATGGCGATTAGATCCAGGCCCATAAGCAATATCGATGTCCTTATATTTTTCAGGATTCGCCTCTCGATCATCGACTACGAAGGATGTTGTTCCCAGCCGCTCACCGGTCTCTGCGTTGTACGCCGTGAGTCCAGCCAGGTACTTGGGCAGCACCTTGCCATCGGCGGTGGTTACGGTTTCATTGATATCCAAGGTGCCGTTATAGAAGGGGTTTCGATCACGCATGCCCCTGAAATCACCGTCGGCATAGTCCACAATCGCTGCCGCCAGGCCATGTGATGACGTGTTGCCGCTACCAATATATCCACCATGAAGATATGTAGCCCCCCCGATTTCTACGGTTGGGACTTTCCCGTAGCTGGACGCACCGTAAAACACCAGGTCCTCGTTCGCTGCCTGAAGCTCCTTCGTCACCGCGAAGTTGCCGCCAGTCAGTTCGGCCAGCCAGGCATTGGACTCCGCGGCAAAGGCGCGCTGCTCATCGGTCAGGGTGCCTAACGCGCGGGCGCCACTGATTTCCCCTGCCCGGGCAAGATAGGCGTTAAGCTGAGCGGTCTGCTCTTCGCTCATATAAAGGCCATAGGGGATCTGGGCATAGGCCACTTCGTATTCCTTAGCCCACCCACGGTGCTGGTTGCGCCGGTGTTCATCAAGGCCATCGTCAAAGGACCAGTAGCGGCTCCATTTCAGGCCACCGGTGATCATCACCGTATCCGTAGGGAACCACTCCATCTGCATGGCGGCATTGTATTCACGGCGAGTGCCCGCACGCGGGCCCATATGGCTGTTGCCCCAGACAATAGGGTTACTGCCCAGGTGAGCCTCGGATGCATCCCAGCCATCCAGCTTTTCATGCTGCGCATCGGCGCTCAGGGTGAGGGCGAAATCGGGGCTCAGCTGAAAGCGGTTACGCACGTTCAGGCCGTAGCGGTCGTGATTCCATTCCTGGCGGGATTTATCGACCAATGTGCCATCGATAGATTCATCCCGGTAGTCAGGGTCATGCTCATAGGGGTTGGCATCAGGGTTATACCAATGTCCACACCACCATTCATAATCGTCAGCCTTCTCTGGCCAGGCTGACGGGTACACCGAACACATCAGATAATTGTTGTAGTTTACGTCGGTCTCCATCGGCTGATACTGGGCCCCGCCATTCTGGTGCCGCACGCTGAAACTCTGGGTTGCCCAGGCGCCCACTTTCAGGTCGATCAGCGGGTTGTCCGGGTTCCAGCTGTAACCCAGATTCCAGGTATCCTGATCCACTTCAGACGAAGGGTTGTTGTACTGATAGGCCATATCACCGGTGCCATCCATATCAATCATATTCTCCGGGTCGTGGGCGATCAAACGGATCGATGTGTTGCTCTCACCGTAAATTTGCTCGGTGTTCATCCAGCTCAGGCTCAGCTCCTGATTGTGGGGCAGTTCCAGCCGGCCTTTGAGCAGGGTGCTGGTCATTTCACTGTGCGTATTCAGTACCTCCTGCCCTGGCCGAAACAGATTGGCCAGGTAATCGCGGTATTCGCTGCTGTTCCCTCCCCCATTACTTTCAGCCTTATCCATTGCTTCAATCCAATCCTCGGTGCGGTAGGCATCGGCGCCGTTTTCACCGGCAAAATAGTTGCCGCTGCGACGGTAGCTGTGCACGCCAATCAGGTCGAAGTGCTCCTGCTCGGCGGCAATGGCCAGACGCCAAGCGTAATCCTCGCCATTAAAGCCCTGGTGGTCGCTCCGGCTTTCCGGCACCAACGTAATCCCACCCCCAAGCGGCGCAAATATTCCGCCATAATCACCACCCATTCCAGTGATCGGTACACCATCCGCCTTAACGTCACGGTAATCCTGGCCATACCAGCCGTTGGCCCCATCACGCGCAGCCACCGTGTTGGTGGCGGTTTCGGTTTTCAGCTCGATGCCCCAGGTTTTGCCCGGCTGAATGATATCGCCCGGCTCCAGCGTACGGATGCGCACGGCACCGCCGATACCGCTGGGGCCTTCGAAAGACGGCCCTTTCTCGGCGGTAATACCCCCCACCAGGCTGGGGTCTACATAGCTGCGGTTACTGGTACCGCCCGGCCCCAGCCAGATAGTGGTGGCCTGCTCGGTGCCGTCGATCAGCACCGGTACACGACCGGTGCCCTGAATGCCGCGGATGTTCGGGTCCAGCGCACCGGAGTTGCGCGCCTCGCCGGTGTACACGCCATTCAGGCCCTTGAACAGGTCTGCTACCGAGGTGCCTCGGTAATTTTCAATGTTTTCGCGAGTGGCATGCACGTTGGAAATATCGCGCAGGAAGACATCTTCCGTGGCCAGCTCGCGGCCCTGAATGACGGTGGTTTCGCTGTTGGCGACCGCCAGCGCCTCGTTAGAGGCGACGTCCTTGTCGGTGACATCCTTGTCGGTACACGCGTCCCTGGTGTTCGGGTCGTTCGCTGTATCGTCCACGTCGCAGTCGTCTGCCGACTGCTCTGCCTGGACGACTGCCCGCGTGGCCGGCGCTGTTTCAGCCGCTTGCACGGCTGCGCCGGATATGGCCAGCATCACGGCCAAGGCCAGCGGCTTGAGCCTGGGCGCCTCCTGATACAGCGAAACGTTCATCAATCGTTCTCCTTGTTGTACGGCCCCGCTGGACGGGGCCTGCTGTCGGTTTTTGGGTTTGGATGCGCTGGACGTCATCCACTTGGCACACACCCATACTACCCGCAAACAAGAATGATTATCGGTTAGATTCGTATGCGAAACTGAAAATTTCGTATGAATTTTGTTTCACAACGGAATTCATACGTTTTTTTCTAATACGCATACTTATTAAATGATAAGCAATTTCATTTAAGCGATAGACTATATCGACTGTGCGTCGATGGAGCCCATCGGCCCGACTGTCAGACACGGAGACGATGAATGGACTTGACCTCCCCCCACCCGATGCAGCGATATTGGAACCTGGCTTCTGCCGGGTTGCAGATACATGCACTTGAGTACGCCATGACCAGCGGGCTGCTGAGTGTACTGAAAAGCCCATCAACTTCGGCCGATCTGGCCAAACGGCGTCAGCTTGATCCCAAAGCCACCTCAGTGTTGCTGGAATTGCTCTGGAGCATGGACGTGCTGCAAAGAAAGGCACCTGAGGGCAACACGACTGATACCAGCTACACACTAACCCCCTTTGCCGAGCGCCATCTCCTGGATGATGCAGAACAGAGCTGCGCCCAGGCCTGGCGTTTTCGTGTACAGACATTCAATACATGCGGGCAGAACCTGCAGGCCTTCCTTGAAGGCCGATTAGAGGACAATGATTTTGCAGCGGTACAACCGGAACAGGCCTGGGCCAATGCGGCCAAGGGGCAGATCGCTCAGGAACAACGCACCATTACCGCGCCTGCAGTGGTGCGATTACTGCGCGAGCAGGTCGATATTCCCTCGCAGGGCCGGTTTCTTGACCTGGGGGGCGGCCCGGGCTTCATCAGCATTGAGCTGGCCCGACAGTACCCGGAGCTGACCGGAACGGTTTTCGATCTGCCCGCCACCGCGGAGGTCGCCAACAGCAATATCAGGGCGGCCGGCCTGCAAGACCGACTGAACAGCCGCGGAGGCAACGCCATCAGCGATGATCTCGGCGGCCCCTACGATCTGATCTGGTGCTCATCCGTGCTGCACTTTCTGCCTGATCTTGATGCCGTGCTGCACCGGGCAGCAGTAGCACTGAAGCCTGGAGGGTTGTTGATCTGTGCGCATGCAGAAATCGCTGATACTGCCGCAGAGGCCTTGCAGACACTGCCGTTCTACATGCCATTGATGTTACGGGGTCACTATGTGCCCCATCAGGGTGAACTGCCCGCAGCCTTCCTGCGCCACAATTTGTTTCCGCTCGGCAGCCACCGGCTGCTGCACTCTCCCATGGCCCCCATCTGGATACACACAGGAAAAAAATCGACATGAAGGATACTCGTTACTGGCCCCTGCAACTGATGCTGGGGTGGCTGAACTTTGCGCTTACGGCTCCCGTTATCTATCTGTATCTGGGGCTACCCATGATCATGCGCCAGCATGGCTGGTCCGGAACCGAGATCGGCCTTTTTCAGCTGGCCGGCCTGCCGGCCGTACTCAAGTTTCTGCTGGCCACGCCCATCGACCGCTACCGCATCGGCCAACAGGCCTACCGCAACTGGAGCATGGTGCTGATTCTGCTGTATGCAGGCGTACTCGCACTACTGGCCGGCTTTGATATTCAAAATACTTCATGGGGCGTACTCTTTACGCTGGCACTGGCGGCCAGCCTGATCGGCACCTGGGCCGACATTCCGGTGAATGCCCTGGCGATCGAATACCTGCCCGAATCCGAGCGCATCCGGGCCGGCGCCATCCGCTCGGCAGCCACGTCGTTTGGCGCCATTATGGGGGGCGGTGTCATGCTGCTGATGCAGACGCGGCTCGGCTGGGTCTGGCCGTTTGTCACTCTAGCGGCGTTGCTGGGGTCGGGCGTGCTGTTGCTTGCTCTGATGCGCAATTACACGCCTGTCGATCACGCGGAATCCGCCATCCAGCGCGCCGGGTTCAAGCAGTGGCTGAGTTATTTCTCGACACCGGACTTTCGCCGTTGGGCTCTGATGATTCTGCTCTACTTCCCGTTTATCGGCGCCGCCTGGGTTTATGTGAAGCCCCTGATGCTGGACCAGGGTTTTGAAGCCGGACGCATCGCGGCGGTGGTCGGCATCGGCGGTGGCCTTGTGGGCGCTCTGGCCAGCCTGCTCGGCAGCCGCATCACCCGCAAGTCCGGCCCATCTGTAGCCCTGCCGGCTTTTGCTCTGCTCAGTCTGGCGGCTGCAGGCGGTCTGTTGCTGGTCACCATGCTTAAGATGCCCTTCCCAGCCTTCGTCGCGGCGGCCCTATTCACTGCACTGGCCATGGGCGCGGCCTCCGGGCTGATTTTCGGCTTGATGATGTACTACACCCGTCCGGGCCTGGCCGCCGTGGACTACGGTATTCAGTCGAGCCTGTTTGCGCTCGCCCGCACCCTGGTGCCGATGATGGCCGGTATTCTGCTGGACCAGGCCGGCTACAGCGGCATGTTGCTGGGCCTCATAGGCGGTATTGCTGTCGTCCTGCTGATGACCGAACGGTTCCGCAAGCCGGTCACTACTTTCGTTCGCGCTTCAGCCCAACCAACATCCTAGCGGCTATTCGCCGGTATCAAGGGGTGGCGCTCCCATAGGCCGCACAACACCAACAATAGCCCTTGAGAAATTACCCTGACTCCCGCACCTGCAAGGTGCGGTTTTTTCTCGGTTCGCCGTCAATGCGACATCGAGGATAGCCATCCCCCCGTGAAACGCTATAATACTGTTCATGTATACAGTATGTGGACTCATGCTCATGAATGCCGCCATCCTGGCCCGCGCCGCTACCAACGTCTCACTGGCAATCCCCCTCTTCCTTGACCGCGTCCCGGCCGGTTTTCCCTCTCCCGCACAGGATTATGTCGAACAAACGCTCGACCTGAACGATCTGTGTATCCGACATCCGGCCGCTACCTACTTCGTGCGCGCCGAAGGCGATTCCATGATTGAAGTCGGTATTTTCAGCGGCGACATTCTGGTGGTAGACCGATCATTGACCGCCGAACATGGCGATATCGTCATTGCCAGCCTCAGCGGCGAGATGACAGTCAAACAGCTGGCCACCCGGCCGCAAGTGCGTCTGCTGCCACGCAACCCGGCGTACCGGGCGATCAGTGTGCCCGAGGGATGCGAACTGGAGATTTTCGGCGTCGTCACCAATGTGATTCACCGCTTCAGGCGCGGGAGCGAACGATGACGCCCGTTTATGCACTCGTCGACTGCAACAACTTCTATGCGTCTTGTGAACGCCTGTTCCGGCCCGACCTCACCGGCCGACCGATCGTCGTACTCTCAAACAACGACGGCTGCATTGTCGCCCGTTCCGCCGAAGCCAAGGCACTGGGCATCAAGATGGGCGTCCCTTTCTATCAGGTGGAGCGCTATCTTCAGCAGCAAGAGGTGAGTGTTTTTTCATCCAACTACGCGCTCTATGCGGATATCTCGGCGCGCGTGATGAGCATTCTGGAGCAACTGGCGCCCCGGGTGGAGATCTATTCGATCGACGAGGCATTTCTGGATTTGACCGGCGTGAACGCAATCACCGCGCTGAACGAATTCGGCAGCCAGGTCAGGCAGACAGTCGGCCAATGCACCGGCATCCGTGTTTGTGTCGGCATCGCCCCGACCAAAACGCTGGCCAAGCTGGCCAACCATGCCGCCAAGCGGTATCCGGCGACACAAGGCGTGGTCGATCTGACCGACCCCGAGCGCCAGCGTCGCCTGCTGGCGCTGGTGCCCGTGCATGAGGTATGGGGAGTCGGGCGGCGATTGAGCCAACGCCTGAAGACCGACGGCATCCACACAGCGCTGGACCTGGCCGCGGCCGACCCGAAAAGCATCCGCCAACAGTATTCCGTGGTACTGGAACGGACGCTGCGTGAACTGAATGGCGAGGCCTGCCTGTCACTGGAAGACGTTACACCGACCAAGCAGCAGATCATCTGCAGCCGCTCATTTGGTGAACGCATCACCACCTTTCAGGCCATGCGCGAAGCGATCTGCGAATACACGGTCAGAGCGGCCGAAAAGCTGCGCCAGGAACAACGCATCGCCAGGCGCCTGTCGATCTTCCTGCGCACCAACCGCTTCAATACCTCTGAGCCCCAGTACATGCCCGCCCCAAGCGCCGAACTGCCAGTCCCGACGGATGATACCCGCGCGCTGGTCGCCACCGCCATGCGATTGCTGCGCACCTGCTGGAAAGACGACTATCGCTACATGAAAGCCGGGGTGATGCTGACCGATTTCTACGCAACGGGGACCTTCCAGCCCGACCTGTTCCGTACCGACGCCGACAGCCCCCGTTCAAAAGCCCTGATGCAGGTGCTGGACAGCATCAATCAGCGCGGCATCGGCCATGTTTTTCTGGCTGGCCAGGGCACTCGGCAGACCTGGAGCATGCAGCGCCGCAGCCTGTCCCCCGCATACACGACACGCTGGCGGGATATTCCTGTCGTAAAATAGACTTGAATGCATGATTATCATGCATATTCAGGAATTTTTCCTATTGCCACAACCCGATAACCAACTGATATCATTACAGCCTCGGGAAGTTCCGCGCCACTGGTGCGTTTCTCCTGAAGGTAAAAACAAAGCCCAGTACTAGGAGCATCCAAGTGATTAAAGCTGTAATCGCTTTCCAGGACGGAAACAAGGAGATCGTCTGCCTGCTGACTCGGCCCGTGGCCGGTGAATACATCGAACACGCCGGTGACTACTACCAGGTCAAATCAGTCACTCAGCATACCGCCGTCAAGGGCGGCGACACACCGCCCAGCATGGAAATTTCAGTCGGCATGGGGCGCAAGGGCTCACACGGACGCGCGATGGAAGACTCTGAGCGCGGCTTTTTCACCGGAACATAATCCACCCGCCCGCGCATACTCCGTAAGGCAGCCGCTCGAACAGCCCGGCATCAATGCCCGGTCGCCTGCAGCACCTTGGGCTCCACAAAAGGATTGGCGTGCCCCTGAATGCTCGCAATGCGCCGAGCACGCTGCTGCTCCACCTCATCCACCGGGTCCTGCCTTGACCAGGCCTCGAACAGCTGACGCTGCTTGCGGCTGATTTTCAGGCCATAACGGTCTTCCATGTAGAAATAGGTGCGCGCAATATCACCGCGAACCTGTTCCGGCGGCTCTGCCACACGCTGTTTGAAGTCAACTTCAAAGTCACAGGCGCCATAGGCCCGAGGCTCACCGGCAATCATGCCGAAACGGAAATTGCTGCGATCTCCGTTCAACTCTCCTACTGCCGGCACCAAATTGTACAGGTCCGCTTCCATGCGTTTGAACACACCATCCTTGCGACACCCCTTGCGACCGCCCTCCTGCCAGCACTGCAGCTGGTGACCAAACTCCCAGGCCGGTACGACATGCTCCCACTCGATACGGGCCGCTCGGTTGGCATTCTTGCGTGGCTGCAGGCCGCAGCTGTCAGCCGCAGGCGCCAGGCGTGTGCGATCGGGTTTATTGGGTACGGGCTGCTCATCAAAGCGACAACCACAATAGAAGGTCACGCGATCCTCGGACTGGTACAGGTCTCGGGCGAGGATTCTCTTGGCAGAAGAAAAGGACGTGGGCGGCTCGGCCGCCGCTGAAGCCATCGTCAGAGCGGCGATCAAGCAGAAGATCAGGCGCATATAAACTACCGTATGCAAAGAGGTGAATACACATCCCTGTACACACATGCGTTCCTTGCCGCGGCCGCATCTTCAATGGATTTTTACCTGAAATCAACACCCTTTTATAAATCACATCTGATATGCTGACAGCCGAAACACCGCAGGAACAGATAACAATAAAGAAGGGGAACACTGATCATGACCAACACCCCCACCCTCAGGGATGCCCGCCTGACGCTGGAAAATCGCGTCGCCGTACTGACGCTGGATCGTGACGATCTGCGTAACGCACTGACCGGCACCGCACTGATCGAGGATATCGTTGATACCGTCACCTGGGCCAACCGTTCCACAGACGTATCGGTCCTGATTATCACCGGCAACGGCAGCGCCTTCTGCGCCGGCGGCAACATCAAGGAGATGCAGTACCGCGACGGCGACCATCGCGCCGGCCCTTTTGGCGGCAGCGCCCTGGAGCTTGAACACAAGTACCGTCACGGCATTCAGCGCATCCCTCTGGCCATTCATCAGGCCGAAATCCCCATCATTGCCGCCATCAACGGCCCCGCTATCGGTGCCGGCTGCGACCTGGCCTGCATGTGCGACATCCGCATCGGTTCCGAACGCGCCACTTTCGGTGAAACCTTCGTCAATCTGGGCATCATCCCCGGTGACGGTGGCGCCTGGTTCCTGCAACGCCTGATCGGCTATCAGCGCGCAGCGGAGATCACCCTGACCGGCCGTCTGGTGCACGCGGAAGAAGCGGTGCAACTGGGATTGATGATGGAGCAGGTTCCGGCCGACCAGCTGATGCAACGCGCCCTGACCCTGGCCAGCCAGATGGCCTCCAAGCCACCGCACGCCTTGCGCATGAGCAAGCGCCTGATGAAACAGGCACAGCGCCAGGAATTGCCGGACTTCCTGGAACTCTGCGCCGCCTGGCAGGGCATGCTGCACAATACCGACGACCATGCAGAAGCGGTCAACGCCTTCGTAGAAAAGCGCGAAGGCAACTACCGGGGACGCTAATCAGCGCTAGGCTGTATCAAAAGTACATATTACATATTGTAATGTTTTAGCACCTCCTTGTTCTCCCCCTGTAGTCAGATACAACAGGGGGCTCTCAACCGCCCTGACCTACCTGTCCATTTCCGATACTTGATTGACCGATATTGTCATCGGTATTTGAAGCAAACTGCCTTTAAACTTCCTTAAGATTCGAATGATTCAAAGCCATGGCGGCATTTGCCATGAAAACTGGTGGCATTTGTCATTGGCCCTGGCGGCGCCTTGAACGATTCTTGAAGACACAAGAGACAAGCCGGACAAGGCCTGTCGCATCTGTTTGCAGAATAACCATAACAACGAGAGGCTTGAGTCATGGCCGAGTACAAGGCACCCCTGAAAGATATCCAATTCGTGCTCAACGAACTGCTGTCAATTGATCAGCACTACAGCCAGCTGCCGGGCTGCGAAGAAGCCACGCCTGATATGGTCAGCGCCATCATTGAAGAAGGCGCCCGCTTCTCCGAGCGCGTACTGGCACCCCTGAATCAGGTGGGTGACCGCGAAGGTTGCCGCTTCAACGACGGCGAAGTCACCACTCCCACGGGCTTCCGCGAAGCCTATCAACAGTTTGTCGAAGGCGGCTGGCCGTCTCTGTCACACAGCCCCGAATGGGGTGGCCAGGGCCTGCCCGATTCTCTGGGCATGGTGGTCAGCGAACTGACCAGCAGCGCCAACTGGGCCTGGGGCATGTACCCGGGCCTCAGCCACGGCGCCATGAACACGCTGGAAGAACACGGCACCGACGAGCAGAAGCAGACCTACCTGACCAAACTGGTCTCCGGCGAATGGACCGGCACCATGTGCCTGACCGAGCCGCACTGCGGTACCGATCTGGGCCTGCTGCGCACCAAAGCCGAACCCAACGCCGACGGCAGCTATGCCATCAGCGGCACCAAGATTTTCATCTCCGCCGGTGAGCACGACATGGCCGAGAACATCATCCATATCGTGCTGGCCCGACTGCCGGACGCACCAGAAGGCACCAAGGGCATCTCCCTGTTCATCGTGCCCAAGCACCTGCCAACCGCAGACGGCGCTGCCGGCGAGCGCAATGCGGTCAGCTGCGGCTCCATCGAACACAAGATGGGCATCCACGGCAACTCCACCTGCGTGATGAACTTCGATGGCGCCACCGGCTACCTGATCGGCCCGGCCAACAAGGGCCTGAACTGCATGTTCACCTTCATGAACACGGCCCGTTTGGGCACGGCGATGCAGGGCCTGGCCCATGCCGAGTGGGGCCTGCAGAACTCGCTGACCTACGCCCGTGAACGCCTGCAGATGCGTGCCCTGAACGGCCCGGCAGCCCCCGAAAAAGCCGCCGATCCGATCATCGTGCACCCGGAGGTGCGCAAGATGCTGCTGACCCAGAAGGCCTTTGCCGAGGGCGGCCGAGCCCTGATCTACTACTGCGCCATGCTGGTGGATCGGGTCAAGCATGGCGAGGGCGACGCAAAAGCCAATGCCGACACCCAGCTGGCTTTCTTGACACCGATCGCCAAAGCCTTCCTGACCGAAGTCGGCTTCGAGAGCGCCAACCACGGTCTGCAGATCTACGGCGGCCACGGTTATATCAGCGAATGGGGCATGGAACAGAACGTTCGGGACTGCCGCATCTCGATGCTGTACGAAGGCACGACCCAGATCCAGGCACTGGACCTGCTCGGCCGCAAGGTGCTGATGACCCAGGGCGAAACTCTGAAAAGCTTTACCAAGGTGATTCACACATTCTGCAAATCCGCCGCGGAAGACCCCAAACTGCGCGCCTTCACTGGCCCATTGGCCAAGCTGAACGCCGAATGGGGAGACCTGACGCAACAGATCGGCATGAAGGCGATGATGAACCGGGACGAAGTCGGTGCCGCCTCCGTGGACTACCTGATGTACTCCGGTTACGTCACCCTCGCCTACTTCTGGGCACGCATGGCACAGACCGCACAGCTGAAACTGGCCGCAGGCGAAGGCGATGCTGCTTTCTATCGCGCCAAGCTGACCACGGCGCGCTTCTATTTCGAGCGCATCCTGCCGCGTACTCGCAGCTTGGTCGAAACCATGCTGTCCGGCGCCGACAACCTGATGGAACTGCCGGAAGACCAGTTCGTACCGAAGTGAACACATAAGCCATACTGAAACAGGCATGGCCATGGATGCACAGACGCCGACCGGCGAGGAGATGCCGGTCGGCCATATGGACCCTGACACAACAATAAGCAGATGGGCATATCATGAATAGCGTTAAGCAAAATGGTCAATGGATACCCGAAACGCTCAACCCCGAGGGCTACCGGAATATTACGGACTTTCTCCGCGACGTCTGCCGAAAATACGCCGAAAACCCGGCCTTCACCAGCTTCGGCCGAACCCTGAGCTACGCCGAGCTTGACCGCCTTTCAACGGCCTTCGCGGTCTACCTGCAGCGGGAAACAGGCCTGCAACCCGGTGACCGCATCGCGGTTCAGCTCCCCAACCTGATCCAGTACCCCGTGGTCCTGTTTGGCGCCTTCAAGGCCGGACTGGTGGTGGTCAATACCAACCCCCTGTACACGCCGGCCGAGATGGAGCATCAGTTCCGCGACAGCGGCGCCAAGGCGCTGGTGATCCACAAAAGCATGGCGCACAACGCCGAGAAGATTCTCGCCAACACCGATATTCAGCATGTATTCCTGACCCAGGTCGGCGACCTGCACGGCTTCGTCAAGCGCCACCTGCTCAACGCAGCAGTGAAATACATCAAGAAAATGGAGCCCCGCTTCAACCTGCCGGGCGCCATTGGCTTGCGCGAAGCCCTGCTCCGCCATCTGGATCAGCAACACGAGCCTGCGGAGCGTCAGCCCTCCGATCTGGCGGTGCTGCAATATACCGGCGGCACCACCGGCGTTTCCAAGGGAGCCATGCTGACCCACGCCAACCTGCTGTCCAACATGCTGCAGGGTATTGCCGTCATTGGTGAAGCGGATAAGACTTGGGCCAATAACGTACTATCACCACTGCCGCTGTATCATATCTACGCCTTCACTGTAGCGCAGATCATCCTGGCCTCCGGCGGGCACAGCATACTGATCCCCAACCCCCGTGACCTGCCAGGCCTGGTCAAGGAGATCAGCCATTGGAAGATCACCACCTTCCTGGGCCTGAACACCCTCTTTGTCGGCCTGTGCAATAACGCAGAATTTCGTGCCCTGGACTTCAGCACGCTACAAATGACCCTGTCTGGCGGCATGGCGCTGACCCACGCCGCAGCCGATCACTGGCAGGAAGTCACTGGCTGCACCGTCCTTGAGGCCTACGGCCTGACCGAAACCTCCCCCGCCGTATCGATCAATCCGCCGAATGCCATTCGCATCGGCACCATCGGCCTGCCGGTGCCCGAGACCGAGGTCGCGATCATCGGCCCTAAGGGCGAACACCTGCCGGAAGGCATACCGGGCGAGCTGTGCGTCCGAGGCCCCCAGGTCATGCCTGGCTACTGGCACAACGAAGCCGCAACTCAGGCCAGTTTCACCGATGATGGCTACCTGATCACCGGTGATATCGCCGTACTGGAAGAAGGCGGCTACCTGCGCATCGTCGACCGCGCCAAGGATCTGATCATCGTGTCCGGCTTTAATGTCTATCCCAACGAGGTCGAAGACGTGGCCACCGACCACCCCGGAATCATCGAGTGCGCCGCCATCGGCATGCCCGATCCGGTCTGCGGCGAGGTCGTCAAACTGATCGCGGTGCGCAGTGATGATGCCCTGTCGGAGCAGGAGCTGCGGAGTTGGTGCCAGGAACGCCTGACCCGCTACAAGGTACCGAAACTTATCGAGTTCGTACCGGAGCTGCCCAAGTCCAACGTGGGCAAGATCCTGCGTCGCATGCTGAAACAGGATAATCAGGACGTTGCCTGACAGGAGGCTATCATGCCATTGAACAAGCCTGTTCGCCGTAAGCTGCATCACACGCGCCTGGTCCAGTGCCAGGGGTTCGAACGCGAAGACGGCCTCTGGGACATCGAGGCCCATATGACCGACGTCAAAAGCCATAACGTGGATAACAGTGAACGTGGAGGATACGTCGGCGCAGGCGAGCCCTTCCATGACATGTGGATGCGCCTGACCATCGACACATCGATGAGGATTCATCGGGTCGAAACCGAGATGGACGCCTCGCCTTTCACCCACTGCCCGGGCATAGCCGGGACATTTCGCCAACTCGAAGGCACCCGTATAGGGCCGGGCTGGCACCGCATGACCAGGGAGATGTTCAGTGGCATCCGGGGCTGTACTCACCTGCATGAACTGCTCACCCCGCTGGCAACAACCGCTTTACAAACCCTGTGGCCCATTCTGGCGGAAGGCGTCACCGTCGAGAAAGTCACCGAAAAAATGCTCAACAGCTGCCACGGCTGGTCCAGCCAGAGCGATTTTGTACGCAAGCATGTGCCACACCTACATGTGGAAGCCAACACCCCGCAACCAAAGGATTCGGAGATCTGAGCAATGGGTATCGATGCCATTATCCATAACGAGAACGTACTGGAAATTCGTCTGTCGCGTCCCGAGAAGAAAAATGCCCTGACGCTGGCGATGTATTCGGCTCTCGTCAGCCAGCTGGAGTGGGCCGCCGCAAACGCTGATATCCGCACGGTCTGCCTGACCGGTGCCGGCGACAGCTTCTGTGCCGGCAATGATATTGCCGACTTTCTTGGCCGCGCCCATGAGCCGGACGCCCTTGGCGTAATCGTCAAGTTCCTGCACACCCTGGTTGATTTCCCCAAGCCGCTGCTGGCCGCAGTACAGGGTGATGCGGTCGGGATCGGCATCACCCTGCTGCTGCACTGCGATCTGGTCATCGCGGCGGACGATCTCTGCGGTCGTCTCCCGTTTACCCGTCTGGGACTGGTACCGGAAGGCGGCAGCTCGCTGTTACTGCCGCAGACGCTCGGGCACCGCAAAGCCTTTGAGCTGCTGATTGAAGGCCAGCCTTTCGACGCCCCATGCGCTCAGGAGGCCGGACTCGTCAATCAGATCGTTTCGCGAGAGCAATTGGAGCCCGCCATGTTCAAACGGGCAGCTGCCTTGGCCCAGATGCCGCCAGACGCCATGGTGCTCAGCAAGCAAGTGCTCAGAGCCCCGCAAAAAGAACAGCTTCATGCCGTGATCGACCAGGAAGCACGGCTTTTTGGCGAGCGCTTAAGCTCATCTGAAGCACGCGCCGCCTTCAGCGCCTTCCTGGAAGCCGGTTGACCCCGCGTGCGCCGCGCCCCTTCAGTTCGCATTTTCAATGCAATGAACAAAAGTGTCATGGCCGTTTGACTAGCGAAAGACGACTTTACAGCGTACTGAACGATGATGTCACAGGTACTGGCGGATCCTGTCATTGTTCGCCCCGCACAGTTCACTAGACTGAATACACTGCACAAATAACAACAATTTCCGGTCATCCCCACCGACCGCGATTGCAATGGAGTCTGACCATGTTGATGGAAGGAAAAACGATACAGGTTGCCGCAATCGAACCCGGGCTTTATGAGCTGATATTCACCAACCGGGACGATAGCGTCAACAAGCTCAACCAGGCCACCATGGCCGAGCTGCAGCAGGCCGTAAGCATGCTGAATGCCCAAGACGATCTGCGCGGCCTGCTGGTGCGCAGCGATAAGGACAGCTTTATCGTCGGTGCCGATATCACCGAGTTCGTTGGCCTGTTTTCCGCCGGAGTCGAAGAGATCGCCAGCGGTTTGCAGCAGATGAACGCCATATTCAACAACATTGAAGACCTGCCCTGCCCCACGGTGGCCGCCATCAACGGCGTCGCCCTCGGCGGCGGCTTCGAGCTCTGCCTGGCCTGTGACTACCGCATCATGACCAGCAACGCCAAGGTTGGCCTGCCCGAAGTCAAACTGGGCATCTACCCGGGCTGGGGCGGCACCGTGCGTCTGCCGCGCCTGATCGGCGTCGACAACGCCAACGAGTGGATCTGCGGCGGCAGCGAGCAGCGCGCCAAAAACGCCTTGGCCGTCGGCGCTGTGGATGCCGTGGTCGAGCCCGAACAGCTCCGCGAAGGCGCGCTGGACCTGCTGCGCGGCTGCATCGCCGGTGAGTTCGACTACCAGGCGCGCCGCACCGAGAAGCAGAGCCCCATCAAGCTCAACCAGATCGAGCAAATGATGGCGTTCGAATCCGCCAAGGGCATGATCGGCGCCAAGGCCGGTCCGCACTACCCGGCCCCGATGGCAGCGCTCGGCACCATCCAGAAACACGCCAACATGACCCGAGGCGACGCCCAGGCCGTGGAAGCCAAGGGCTTCGCCAAGCTGGCCACCAACGCGGTAACACCGGCACTGGTCGGTCTTTTCCTCAAGGATCAGCAGATCAAGCGCACCACCAAGCGTTATGAGGCCAAGGCCGAGCCGGTGCGTCAGGCCGCCGTGCTGGGGGCCGGCATCATGGGCGGCGGCATCGCTTACCAGAGCGCCTCTCGCGGCACGCCGATCCTGATGAAGGACATCAACGAGGACGCCCTGCAACTGGGCCTGAGCGAAGCCTCCAAACTGTTCAACAAGCAGCTGGAACGCGGTCGACTGGATGGCCCGAAAATGGCGGCCAGCCTGTCCCGTATCCGCCCGACCCTGAGCTACGGCGATTTCGGCAACGTGGACCTGGTCGTCGAGGCCGTGGTCGAGAACCCGAAGATCAAGCAGAGCGTACTGGCAGAGGTTGAGGCGCAGTTGCCGGAAGGCGCCATCCTCACCTCCAACACCTCCACCATCTCGATCACCGAGCTGGCCAAGGCGTTGAAGCAGCCGGAAAACTTCTGCGGCATGCACTTCTTCAACCCGGTGCACCAGATGCCGCTGGTTGAAGTCATCCGCGGCGAGAAAAGTTCAGAAGCGGCGATTGCACGCACCGTGGCCTATGCCAAGGCGCTGGGCAAAACCCCGATTGTGGTCAACGACTGCCCGGGTTTCCTGGTCAACCGCATTCTTTTCCCCTATTTCGCCGGCTTTACCGCCCTGCTGCGTGACGGCGCCGACTACCGTCAGGTCGACAAGGTGATGGAGCGCTTCGGCTGGCCCATGGGTCCGGCCTTCCTGCTCGACGTGGTCGGTATCGACACCGCGCATCATGCCGGCAGCGTACTGGCGGACGGCTTCCCCGATCGCATGCGCCATGAAGGCGAAACCGTCATTGATCGTCTTTATGAGCTGCAGCGTCTGGGCCAGAAAAACGGCAAGGGGTTCTACCGTTACGAGCCAGATCGCAAAGGCAAGCCGAAGAAGCTGGTCGACGACGAACTGCCTGCTTTGCTGGAAGGCGTAGCAGGTCCGGCGCGCGAATTCAGCGACGAAGAGATCATCGCCCGGATGATGATCCCGCTCTGCATCGAAGCGGTACGCTGCCTCGAAGACGGCATCGCCGAGACAGCGGCCGAAGTGGATATGGGCCTGATCTACGGCATTGGCCTGCCGCCGTTCCGCGGTGGCGCCCTGTTCTACATCGACCAGATGGGACTCCAGGCGTTCTGCGACCTGGCCGACCAACACGCCGACCTTGGCAAACTGTACCAGCCCACCGACAAGATGCGTGCCATGGCGGCCGCCGGCCAGACCTACTTTGGATAAGGAGAGCAACCGATGAGTCTTAAACCGAACGATATCGTCATCATCGACGGGGTGCGCAGCCCCATGGCCCAGTCCAAGGGCGGCTCCTTCCGCAACGTCCGTGCCGATGACCTGTCCGCCGCACTGATGCAGGGCCTGCTGGCGCGTAACAGTGCGCTGGATCCCAAAACCCTCGACGATGTGATCTGGGGCTGCGTCAACCAAACCCTGGAGCAGGGCTTCAACGTCGCCCGCAGCGCCGCCCTGCTGGCCGGACTGCCGCACTCGGTGGCTGGCCAGACGGTCAACCGCCTGTGCGGCTCCTCCATGTCTGCACTGCACACCGCCGCTCAGGCGATCGCCAGCGGCAACGGCGACACCTTTATGGTGGGCGGCGTCGAGCACATGGGCCACATTTCGATCCTGCACGGTATCGACGTCAACCCAGCGGCCTCCAAGGAGATCGCCAAGGCCTCGATGATGATGGGCCTGACCGCCGAGATGCTGGGCAAGATGAACAACATCTCCCGCGAAGAGCAGGATGCCTTTGCCGCCCGTTCCCACCAGCTGGCTCACAAGGCCGCACTTGAAGGCCGTTGGGACAATGAGATCCTGCCGGTGGAAGGTCACGACAAGAACGGCTTCAAGCGCCTGGTGACCCGTGATGAAGTGATTCGCCCCGAAACCACCGTCGAGACGCTGGCGGGCCTCAAACCGGCCTTCATGCCCAAGGGCGGCACGGTAACCGCGGGCTCCTCTTCCGCCTTCTCCGATGGCGCCTCGGCCATGCTGATGATGTCCGCCGCACGCGCCCAGGAACTGGGCCTCAAGCCCCGCGCCCGTATCATCGGCATGGGCGTGGCCGGATGCGACCCGTCGATCATGGGCTACGGCCCGGTGCCGGCCAGTGAAAAAGCGTTGAAGAATGCGGGCCTGAGCATCAACGACATGGATGTAGTGGAGCTGAACGAAGCCTTCGCCGCCCAGGCATTGGCCGTGATCAAGGGCCTGCGCCTGCAGGATGTGGTGGATGACAAGGTTAACCTGAATGGTGGCGCTATCGCCCTGGGCCACCCGCTGGGCTGTTCCGGCACCCGTATTTCCAACACTCTGATCAACGTGATGGAACAGCAGGATGCCACCCTGGGCCTGGCCACCATGTGTATCGGCATGGGCCAGGGGATCGCGACGGTATTTGAGCGGTTGAACTGACCATCTCACTTAAGCAAAGCCCGGCCAGGGTGCCGGGCTTTGCCTTACCTATCTCCTCAATGAACGGACAGTGACGCCAGTGCGTTGTCCAGCTCCTCCGCCAGCTTGGCATTTTTCAGCCTGCCCGCCTCAGCATCGAAGTTGTCGAAGAAAGACGGTACTGACAGCTGCGCCTTAACGTTCAGATCAAAGTAAGGTGCGGACCCAACTGCAGTACCCAGCACGCTTTGTGCACCACCGGGGCCCGGAGAAGTTGCCAGCAGCACTGCAGGCTTGCCCTGATACACTTTCATATCAATGCGGGAAGCCCAGTCGAACACGTTCTTGTACGCCACGCTGTAGGAACCGTTGAACTCACCGAAAGAGATTACGATAGCGTCAGCTTCGCCGATCTTGTTGAAAAACGCCTTGGCGGGTTCCGGAATACCGCTGGCCGCTTCACGATCAACACTGTAAAGCGGCATTTCGAAATCGTTCAGATCCAGCACTTCCACTTCTGCACCTGCGTTAGCAGCCAGCTGGTTGGCGGCGTGAGTCACCAGCTGCTTATTGATGGATTGGCTGCTATTGGTTGCGGCGAAGGCCAGTACTTTCATGGTGGAGTGTCCTCGTTGTTCGTTAAACTTGTGACCACTATAAATTAGCCATGAATAGAGATTAATACGTTGAATGTATATCTATTATTTCCATATGACTCTTAATTGATTTTCCACCCGAATACCATGATAGTAACCCTTTGCATCAGTATCGGAGGCCGTGATGAGCTATACCCCTAATCTGCTCGACGGTATTGTGATCTTCAATGAGGTCGTCAACGCCGGCAGCTTTACCCAGGCTGCCGATAACACAGGCCACTCCACTTCCTATATCAGCAAGGAAATCAGTCGCCTGGAAGAGCGTCTTGGTGTGCGGCTACTCAATCGCACCACCCGTTCATTGCACCTGACGCCAGAAGGCGAACTCTATCATCAGCAATGTCAGCAGATCATTGCCGATGCCAGTGAGGCCCAGAACGCATTGATGGGGCTGCAGCTGCAGCCCACCGGAACCCTGCGCATCAGCTGCCCAACCAGTTTTGCCGTGGCGCGCATGCAAGAGCTCCTTTCCGGCTTTCTGCAGCTATATCCGCAGGTCAGCCTCGATATCAATATGGATAACCGCAAGGTCGATGTCATTTCCGAAGGTTATGACGTGGTGATACGGGCCACACCGCAGCTGGAGAGCTCCAGCCTGATCAGCCGACGAGTGATGCGTGCGCGTGCAATTACGGTTGCCTCTCCCGAGTATCTGCAACTTCACGGCACCCCAACACGTCCGGAAGAGCTGTCGGATCACCATTGCATCACCTATAGCTACCTGAAAAATCCACGGCTGTGGTCGTACCGGAACCAGTACGGCATGGAAGTTGAGACCGACGTGAACAGCCGCATCAGTCTCAACAGTTCGGAAATGCAAATGGCGCTATGCCTGGCCGGACATGGCATTGCACGCATGCCCTCATTCTTATTCACCGACCAGATAGAAAGGGGCCTGCTGGTCGAGCTTTTTCCCGACTACCAATTGTCGGTGATCGACATTTACCTGATCTACCCCAGCCGCAAACACATGGCCGCCAAGGTGCGCTGTTTTATTGACTACGTAGCGGAACAAATGGCGGCGGGGGAATAAGCCTGAGCTACGAGGCAACCCCGCGCAAGCCCAGAACCTTCGCGCCAATCGATAACCAAGATTGATTTCCTCAAGCTCTCCAACCCGCTCAGGCCCAATACCACAGAAACCAATAAGTTCACCCGAGCCTTTTTCCGACAATGCCCATGGGCCTATTCTGTGAGATGCATAACACTCAATACACCAGTCTATAAAATTCCGCGTAGCTTCCTCATCGCAAACTCCGCTAACGGAATATTGCATGACTGCAGGGTCGCTCAGAATTTCAGTGCGCACTCCGCATCATTGACCGGCAAACCCTTGCCAGCCACCCTCTCCCGGCAGACTTCTGGTTGCCAGGCAACACTGCCAAGCTATTGATTTCACTGGCATATAAACATGGCCCGAAGATTGCTAATAAATTTCCCATAGCCAGTACACCTGAACACCAGGAGCCTCCACATGATCAGGATTGATTCGCTGACGCTGCCCATCTCCAGCAGCGCAGCCAGCACTGCAAGCGATAACCAGCCGTCCAGCTTTGCTGCCCTGCTGGCAGAACACACCACCAAAACGGAAGCAGCAAGCCAGGCTGCGCTGGAAAGAGACAAGGCGTCCGAGCCTGGCCTGGAAAGTCCTGAAGACACGCACGAAGCCAACCTGCGAGATGAGCTGCTGCGCCTGCTGTCGATGAGTCCGGCGGAGCGCATCCGTTACCAGATGCTGCAGGAGATGGGACTGACGGAGGAGGCGCTGAGACAACTGCCTTATGACGAGCGGATGAAGATTGAAGAGATGATCAAGGAAGAGATCGAGCGCCAGCTGGGTGGCGGCGCAAAAGAATCGTCCGAGGTTCAGCAGGGAGCATCGGTATGACAACACTCACGAACTCGTTTTCAATCACCAACCTGACGCCGATGCGTATAGCCCCCTCCCAGGGGGTACCATGTTAGTGAGCGGCCCGAACGGCAGTTTCAGGACTACTTGCAACAGACTCAGTCCTTTCTGGCAGCCCGCCACGCTGGACAGCTGACCGATCGGGCATCGACTGCCTCAGAGCACCGTCTGTGCCACCTCCTCCGGCTCACGGCGGTAGTTGAGCAGGCAGGAAAGCGCCGGCAACAGAATGAGCGCACCCAGCATGTTAAGCAGGAACATGAAGGTGAGCAGGATACCCATGTCGGCCTGGAACCGGATCGGCGAGAAGGTCCAGAGCACCACGCCGATCGCCAGGGTCAGGCCGGTAAAGGCCACCGGCTTGCCGGTGCTGCGCAGTGTCGCCAGATAGGCCTCCGGCAGTTCCATCCCCTGCTGCAGGTAGGTATTCAGCCGCGAGTAGATATAGATGCCATAATCGACCCCAATGCCCACCCCCAGTGCGATTACAGGCAGGGTCGCCACCTTGACGCCGATGCCCAGCTTCGCCATCAGCGCCTGGCAAAGCAGTGAGGTCAGTGCCAGCGGCAGGATGATACAGGCCACCGTGCGTATGGATCGGAAGGTCAGCAGGCAGAGCAGGCTGACCACGCCGTAGACCCAAAGCAGCATCTCGTACTGGGCATCCGCGATTACCTCGTTGGTTGCGGCCTCGAAGCCTGCGTTGCCCGCCCCCATCAGGAAGCTGATCTCGTCACTGTTGTGCCGCTCGGCGAAATGCTCGACCGCAGTCGATACCCGTTGCAGCGTCGCCGCCTTGTGGTCTTCCAGGAACAGGATCACCGGCAACAGCGAGCAGTTGGCGTTCATCAATCCCGTGGGGACATACCGCAGCGACGAATTGATGATGTACTGGTTACGGCTGACGCTGCGCCATTTCGGATTGCCCTCGTTCAACCCCGCGGTGACCCGCTCGGCCACATCGACCAGGGAAACGCTGCTCTGTACGCCTGGCACATCCGACAGGTAATACTGGAAGCGATCCACCTGCTGCAGGGTCTCGAAGCGGCTGCACTGCTCCGGCGGCGTTTTCACCATCACCACAAACACATCGCTGGAGTTACTGTAGTGCGAGGTGATGTAGGCGTTATCCTGGTTGTAGCGTGAGTCGGCCCGCAGTTCCGGAGCACCTGCACTGAGGTCACCGATCTGCAGCTCACGGCTGGCCCCCAGCCCGTACCAGGCCAGCAGCGCCGCAGCCGCAATGGCGACCAGCGCGCCACGGGGACGTGAGAAACGCACCAGCGAGCGCCAGACGACCGCGCTGCGCTCCACGCCGTGGCGCGCCTTGTGAATTGCCTTCTGCCCCACCCCGGTCCAGGAGATCAGCAGCGGCAGCAACAGCAGGTTGGTTACGACGATCACCAGCACGCCCAAGGCGGCGGCTACGGCCAGATCCTGAATGACCTGGATATCGATCACCATCAGGGTGACGAAGCCCAGCCCGTCGGACAGCAGCGCCGTGAAACCGGCAATGAAGATGGTTCGGAACGCCTTGCGTGCGGCCTCCAGCTTGTCGGCCCCGGCCGCCGCTTCGATGCGCACGTTATTGACCACCTGTACGCCGTGGCTCACGCCGATGGCGAACACCAGAAAGGGCACCAGCATCGAATAGGGATCCAGGCCATAGCCCAGCCAGCGCAGCAACCCCAGCTGCCATACCACGGCGATCACCGAGCAGAGCAACGGCACCAGTGTACCGGCCAGGCTGTGCGAATAGAGATAAAGCAGCACCAGCGTCACCACGAAGGCGATACCGAAGAAGGCCGCCACCTGTGACGCGCCGTCGATCAGATCCCCCACCACCTTGGCAAAGCCGGTGATATGGATTTCGATCTTATCGGACTGATACTTGTCACGTACCAGGTTTTCCAGTCGCTGCGAAAACTGCTGGTAGTTCAGTTTTTCACCGGTCTCGGGGATGCGCTCGAACAGCGGCACCTGGATCAGCGCGGAGCGGAAGTCATTGGCGACCAGGCGGCCCAGCTGCCCGGAGCGCAGAATGTTGACCTTCAGTTGTTCCAGCGCTGCCGGCGAACCATCATAGTCCTCGGGAATCACAGGACCGCCGACAAAACCCTCCTCGGTCACTTCGGTCCAGCGTATGTTCGGCGTCCAGATCGATTTCAGCGCCGAGCGGTCGACTCCGGGCAGGAAGAACAGCTCATCAGTGACTTCCTTCAACGTCTGCTGGAACTCGGCCTGCAGAATATCGCCCTCTTTCGCCGCCACCACCACGCGGATACTGTTACCCAGCCCGGCCAGGTCATCGCGATGTTCCAGGTAGTTGGCCACCTGGGGGTGGGACGCCGGGATCATTTTGACGAAGCTGGCATCAGGACGGATCTGGGCCGCCTGCCAACTCAACAGCAGGGTCAGCAACAGAAACATCAGCGCCACCGGCAATCGATAGCCGAACAGTACTCGTTCAATCAGCTTTTCACTGCCCCGGATCGGCGCCAGCAGCAACGTATCGAGACGACTCATCGTACACCTCCCTGTGTCAGCTCGGACAGTTCAATCGGGCGCACACCGCCCTCGCCCGCCAGCAGCAGGCGATCTCCCAGTAACAGCCCGGCGGTATAGCTGTACCGGGGCAGCGGCTGTACCGGGACGAAGCTTGCGCCCTGGCGCTGCAGTACCACACCGCCCTGACCCAGCAGATACAGCTGACCGTCCTGAGTAACGGCGGCATTCAGCGATGCCTGGGTTGGCACCCGCTCCTGACGCCAGTCGACCCCGTCGGCCGAGCTGAACAGATGCCCCCGTAGCCCCAGCAGGTAGAAGCGATCGCTTTCTGCCAGCGCAAAGAAAGAACCTTCATAGGGCGAAGCCGCCGGTTGCCAACTCAGGCCCTGGTCATCGCTGTACAGTAGCAGCCCCGCTTCACCGGCCAGCAGCAGCCTGCCGTTGCGGCCCTGCAACATGGCATTCAGGTGCAGTCGGTCCGGGTTGGGCAGTGTGTAACCCAGACTCTGCCAGCTCTGGCCGCCATCCTCGGTACGAAACAGCGCACCATAGGCTCCAAGCACGTATCCCTGCTGCCGGTCCGTAAACAACAGGCCCAATAGCGTCGGCATGCCACCCTCTTCCCGCGACAGCTGAAGCTCGTTCAGCTGCCATTGCAGCTCCTCCCTGATCGCCGCATCAGCCTGCTCATTCAATGCCCGCTCGAGCGCGTTCTGTTGCTGACGCAGCAGGTCCTGCCCCGTCATCTGCGGCTGCCAGCTTTCGCCACCGTCATCGGTACGCAGGATCACGCCATCATGCCCCACTGCCCAGCCCCGGGTGGCGGATACCATCTGCACGGCGGTCAGCAATACCGATACCGGGCTGTTGCCTTGCTGCCAGCTCTGACCACTGTCATCGGAATAAATAATGCTGCCCTGTTCGCCAACCGCCAGCAGGCGGTCACGGCCGGGCACTGCGACAAGATCGAGCAAGAGCCCATGTCTTGCGCCAGAGGATTGAAGGGCGGGTTGTTGCACCCGGTCGAAGGGTGTTGCCGCAAGCAGTGGCTGTAGCGGTTGTGCAAGCAGGCATGCCAGCATCAGGCTGGATAACAGGAGTTTGTACATGAAAAGCCCGTTTTTGTTGTCATTATCGGGGACCGGTCGCCGTAGCGCCGGTATCTTGATGACTACAGAATCACCGACCGGCACTCAGGCAACAATGGCAAAACTCGCCTCAATCACTGACATTACGCGTCAGTGACTCAAAGCGTCGTTGTTTTGCCCGTTTTGCGAGCTTGATCTTCGATGGCCAGCTGCTGGCGATAGGCGTCACTGCGGCGAAATTCGCCGGGGGTCATCCCGGTCCAGCGCTTGAAGGAACGAAAGAAGGCGGACGGGTCATCAAACCCCATCAGCTCGGCCACGTCGTTGATCGACAGTTGGGGCGAGCTCATATAATGGAAGGCAGCCCGCTTGCGGCACTCATCCTTGATGGTCTGGTAGGAGGTATCTTCCTCCAGCAGACGTCGCCTCAGGGTCGACACTGACAGGTTCAACATCGATGCGATCGCCTCGGCGCTGGGCAGCGGCCGACTGAAATCCTTGCCGATCAACGCCTCGACCTGAGACGTCAGCGACGCATCATCGTTGACCATGGCGATCAACTGGAAAGGCGCGGTTTTTAGGAAGCTGCGCAGCGTATGCTCGGTCTGAACCGGCGGCTGATCCAGGTAACGCGCGGCGAACACCAGTGCATTCTCGTGCTGATCAAAACGCACCTCGGAACGGAACAGCTTCCGGTAGCTATCCTCATCCTCAGGGGGGGGACAGGTGAAATAGGCAGCCTTCAGCTCAACCTGGGCCCCCAGCAGCCAGCTGATGAAGTGATGCCACATGGACAGGGAGGTACGGATACGCTCCGGAGTCTCCTGCTGCAGCAGGGTGTCCAGGTCCTGTTCAGCGTGATCAGTCGGAGCGAAGGAGATCTTGGCATAACGCCCCTTGCGCACCAGCACCGGCTTGATCTGCGCGCCCCGGCAGATCTCGTGAAAGGCACTGGCACGGTAGATCACCTTCTCCAGCGTCGGGCAATGGATAATCGCATGGCACATCATGCGGAAGGTCCCATTCGGCACCTTGCCGCCGCTGATCATGCCGAAATACTCATCCTGGGCGATATACATCAGCCGCTGGTAGAGCGCCCCGAAGCGCTCGGCGCTGAACTCGGTACGCGTATCAATTTCCGCTGCATCGATACCGACCGTCTGCAGCAGTTCATCCGTGTCAAAACCCTGAGCCCGCGCCTGTTGCAGCAGGTTGACCACATAGCCCGTCGGCACTGTCACTGTGCGCTGTATCACCATAATCACCAGTATTCCTTTTTGTTCTTGCCATCGAATCTACTGCATTTGGACTACTTTTGTCAGTCATTCTGCACCGGATTGTCATTGAGAAGCCAATGACGGCCATGGATTATGGGCAACATGGATCAGCCCGGGGTATCCGGCACTACGGAGAAAAACATCTGTTTTTCATAGCATTACTCCTGGCCAGTTTCCGCACGACCGAATCAGGATAAAAATAACAACCTCTCGGTGACCGAAATGGAAATAAAAAACGGCACAGTTTTCCGTCGCTTCAGACAGATTCCGGGCACACGCCCGAGCCTGCTCGCACTTCTGATCGCGGCAGCCCCCGCTGCTCAGGCTATTCAGTTCAATCTGGGTGATGTCGAAGGCCGCTTCGATTCCCAGCTCTCGGTTGGGGCCAGTTGGCGCCTGGCCGACCCGGACCAGTCATTGATCTCTCGCCCCAACGGTGGTACCAGCGACGGCTCCGGCAGCTATGATGACGGCAACCAGAACTTCGAACAGGGGGAAACCTTCTCCAAGGTGTTCAAGGGGCTCCACGAACTGGACCTGCGCTACGACAATGTCGGCTTTTTCGCCCGCGGCAAGTACTGGTTTGATTTTGAGCTGGAACGTGAAGGCAGACCGCATGGCCATTCCCCCAATGGCTATCAGCCGGGTGCCGAACTCAATGACGACGACTTCAACGACTATGCCCAGTTTTCCGGCGCCGAGCTGCTCGATGCCTATATCTACGGCGGTTTCGACCTGGGCAGCGAAGGCCAGTACCCGCTGGATGTGCGTGTTGGCCGCCAAGTGGTCAACTGGGGTGAAAGCGCCTTCATTCAAGGTGGCATCAACAGTATCAACACCATCGATGTCAGTGCCATCCGCCGCCCCGGCGCCGAAGTCAGGGATGCCCTGCTACCGGCCAACCAGGTGTTCGCCTCTATTGGCTTGAGCGAGAACCTGAGCATTGAAGGCTTCTATCAACTGCAGTGGGAGCCTACCGCCATCGATGGCTGCGGTACCTATTTTTCCACCAACGATTTCGCCGCCGAGGGCTGTAACGGCATTCGCATCCCGCTGCCACTGACCGACCAGCAGTACTTTGACACCGCCTTTACGGCGGCGGCACTCGGTTTCGACCCGGTGGTATACCGCCACGCCAACGGGCGTCGGGAAGCCGATGATGACGGCCAGTTCGGTCTTGCCTTTCGCTACTTTGCCGAGGATCTGAACAACACGGAATTCGGGGTCTACTTTGCCCGCTATCACAGCCGTCTGCCGATCAGCAGTGCTGTAAACTCGGTCGCCAGTCCGGCCGACTACGCCACTGCATACGCCAATACCTATGCCGCTGTCCTCGGTGCCACAGGAAGCGCAGAAGCGGCCCAACAAGCCGCCAGCCTGGCGGCCACATCGACCGTAATCGACACCACCTATTTTACCGAGTACCCAGAAGAGATCTTCATGGCGGGCCTCAGCTTCAATACCAATATCGGTGACCTGGCCTGGTCCGGCGAAGTATCCCACCGCAGGGATGTTCCCTTGCAGGTTAATGGCCCCCTGCTGGTTGCGGCCATACTGAAACAGCATACGGATGCCCTGGGAAGCCCCGTGCAATCGGGCAATGCAGGGGCCGACGCTCTGGTCGCCGCCGCCGGTCCTGGCGGTGAGGTTCAGGGTTACGGCCTGTTCGACATCACCCAGGTGCAAACCAGTCTGGTCAGTTTTCACGACCGCGTACTGGGCGCCAGCCGCCTGTCGCTGGTCGGTGAGCTGGGCTGGACCCACATTCACGGCCTTAATGAAGACGTCAATGCACTCAAGTACGGCCGCGCCGGCAATTTCGGCTACGCCCCCGGCGATGACGAAGGTTTCGTGACTCAGGACTCGCTGGGCTATGTGGTACGCGCTTCATTGGCCTACCCCAACGCCATTGCGGGTGTCAGCCTGACCCCTCAAGTCAGCTTCAAGCACGGCGTTTACGGTAACGGCCCGGAGCCGGGCGCCGCCTTTCGCGAGGGCGAAAAGGCACTGGGCCTGACACTGACCGCCGATTATCTTAACCAGTACCGGCTGCAACTTGGCTACACCAATTTCTTCGGCGGCGACTACAACGCCATCGAAGACCGCGATTTCCTGTCACTCAGTGCATCGGTTTCTTTCTGATTCGGGTTGAGGAGAATAAAAATGACACAGCATATTCCGACTACACCGCTACTGCTGGCGCTGGCCATCGCCCTTCCCGCCCAGGCGGCGGTTTCACCTGAACAGGCGGCCAAACTGGGGCAGTCGCTGACGCCTGTCGGCGCCGAAATGCAGGGCAACGCCGATGGCAGCATCCCGGCCTGGAACGGCGGATTGGCTCGCAGCGAACAGCGCTACGCCAACCCCTTCGCGGACGAGCAGCCTTTGTTCGTGATCACCGCCAGCAATGTTGACCAGTATGCCGACCGGCTGAGTCCGGGCCAGCTGGCCCTGTTCCAGCGCTATCCCGACAGCTTTCGCATGCCGATTTACCCAACCCATCGCACGGCGGCCTACCCCGATGCCGTGTATGAAAAGGCGCGCAACAACGCGCTGCGTACCGAACTGACCCAGGATGGCAATGGGTTAAGCAACTTCGATGAAACCCTGGCTTTCCCGATCCCGCAGAACGGCCTGGAAGTGATCTGGAACCATATCACCCGCTATCGTGGGGGCGCACTGGAGCGCACCTTCGTGCAGGTGCCCGTGCAGAGCAACGGTGCTTTCACACCGATCCGCATCAATGAAAAAACCAGCTGGCCCGGGTATCTCAAGGACAAGGACGCATTGGACGCCAGCAACATTCTGCTCTACTTCGTGCAGCAGGTAGAAGCCCCAGCCCGCCTGACCGGTGAAGTATTGCTGGTCCACGAAACCCTGAATCAGGTGCAACAGGCGCGCCAGGCCTGGACCTATAACGCTGGCCAACGCCGCGTGCGCCGTGCGCCACAGATCGCCTATGACGCGCCAGGCACTGCATCCGACGGCCAGCGCACCACTGACAACCTGGATATTTTCAACGGCGCCCCGGATCGCTATAACTGGACGTTGGCCGGCAAGCAGGAGCTGTACATCCCCTACAACAGCTTCAGTCTGGCCAACCGAGGTCTCAAGTATGAAGAGATCCTGCAACCTGGCCACCTGAACCCCGAACATACCCGCTATGAACTGCACCGGGTTTGGAAAGTGGAAGCAACACTGAAGGATGGCGAGCGCCATATCTACGGCAAGCGGGTGTTCTATATCGACGAGGACAGCTGGCAAATCGCCATCGCCGACCACTATGACACTCGCGGCCAGCTCTGGCGCGTGGCCGAGGGGCATGCTTTCCCTTACCGGGATGCGCTGGTGCCCTGGTACAGTGCCGAAGCGCTCTATGATCTGCAGTCGGGCCGCTATCTGGTAGGCAGCCTGACCAATGAGGAGGGTCAGGGGTTCGATTTCAACCAACGCTTCAAGTACAGCGATTTCACGCCTCAGGCCATTCGACGTCTGGGACGTTGACCCGCTCCCGCCCCCGTTTGCCGAATAAGCGACAAACGGGGGCGGAAAAGGCGGTTATACGAACTGACCCGCACAGAACCCCGATGCCCAGGCCCACTGGAAGTTGTGCCCCCCCAAGTGGCCCGTCACATCCAGGCACTCACCGATAAAATACAGCCCTGGCGCTTTTTCGGCTTCGAACGTTTTCTGCGAAATGTCGTTGGTATCGATACCGCCCAGCGTGACTTCCGCCGTGCGATAGCCTTCGGTTCCCGAGGGCTTGATTCGCCAGTGCTTGAACTGCTGAACAACCTCCTGCAAGCGGGCATTGCTATACTGCCCGACTTCGCCCTCAAAGCCCCAGAGTTCACACAAGGTCTGCGCCAAACGCTTGGTCATATGCTGCGCCATCAGGGTTCGCAGCTCAGCCTTGGGCCGCTGCTGACGCTGCTCTTTCAACCACGCTTCCAGGGCCAGTTGCGGCAACAGGTCGATCTCGATCTCGTCACCGGCGTGCCAGTAAGAGGAGATCTGCAGAATCGCCGGTCCGCTGAGACCGCGATGGGTCAACAACAGGTTTTCGTTGAAACTCATGCCGTTGCAGGACACCGTCACCGGCTGGGAAACGCCGGATAAGGGCTTCAGGTGCTCCAGCAGATCAGGCTGCAGCGTAAACGGCACCAGCGCCGCCTGTCGCGGTGTCACCTTAAGACCGAACTGCTCAGCAATGTCATAGGCAAAACTGGTGGCACCGCCGTTGGGGATCGACAGCCCGCCCGTTGCAACGACCAGAGATTCGACGTCGAACTGTCCACGCGAAGTTTTGACGTGGTAGCCCTGTTTCGCCCGTACCACTTCGAAAACGCTGGTTTCAGTCATCATCTCGACACCCGCCCAGTCGCACTCGGTCAGCAGCAACTGCAAAATTTCCTTGCTGGATTCGTTGCAGAACAGCTGTCCCGGTGTTTTCTCGTGGTACTCGATGCCATGACGATCAACCAACTCGACGAAATCAGCCGCTTTGAAACGACTCAGAGCCGATTTGCAGAAATGCGGATTGGCCGAGAGAAAGTTGGCCGGCGAATTGTGCAGATGGGTGAAATTGCACCGCCCGCCACCGGACATCAGGATCTTGCGCCCGATCTTTTTGGTATGTTCCAGCAGCAATACCTTGCGGCCCCGATAGGCGGCGGTTGCGGCGCACATCAGTCCGGAGGCGCCACCGCCGATAATCACAACATCGTAGTTCACTGATGAGTTCACTTATGACTCCACCGGGGCCACCCGGCTTGAATGTTACGCGAGGGATTTACTCGTCTGCCGCCGCTTCCTGTGCGCGTTTCTCCGCGTTCAGCTTACGGATCTTGTCAGCCAGCGGACCACCATGACAGGTACCCTTGCGACCGGCTTTGGTATCACGCTCCAGGGCGGTCATGGTTGCGTCTCTTTTTTTCTCCGCAAGCGACTGGTGCTTCTTGCGCTGCTCCTGCGCCTTCTTACGGCGGCTTTCCTTGCTGGTCGGATCAGCCAGCAGTTCCTGTTTCTTCGGTTTGCGTTCCAGCACGGTCATCATGCTGCCCAACTTGCGTGATTTCTTGTTACGACTCATTACTTCTGCTCCTCCGCCTCGGCGGCTGCCGCTTCTGCCGCAGCGGCTTCCGCTGCAGCCAGTTCGGCTTCAATACGTTTACGCTCCCACTCTTCGACCGTTTCGAAGGTGATCTGACCCAGCTTGCCGGCGCGCATCTCGGTCAACAGAATTTCCGAAGCCTTGTGGCGATCGACCACGCCGCCCGGACGCAGACAGCCACGCTTGCGCCCGATTTCGTCCAGCAGTTCATCCTGCCCCGGCGGCAGAGCCTTCAGCTTGTAGCGTTCCTGCAGTCGCTCCGGATAGTCCTGCAGCAGGAAACCGGCGGCATAGGCCGCCACCATTTCATGCTCGATGGCAGTATCCTTGATCGCACCGCTGGCGGCCAGGCGGTAGCCGGAGTCCTGATCCTCAATCCTGGGCCATAGAATTCCAGGCGTATCAGATAGCGCCATGCCGTTGTGTACGCTGTATTTTTTCTGCGCCTTGGTGACCGCTGGCTCATTGCCGACCTTGGCGATCTTGCGCCCCAGCAGTGCGTTGATCAGGGTCGATTTGCCCACGTTGGGAATCCCCATGATCATCGCCCGCACCGGCCGATCCTGGCGAGCGCGTGCCGGAACAATCTTCTTGCACATGTCGGGAATGCGCTTGATCAACGCCTTCTGCTGGGTATCCAATGCCACCGCCGTGATGTCCTCACGGGCGTTGAAGTAGTCCAGCCATTCACGGGTGCGCTCCGGATCGGCCAGATCCTGCTTGTTGAGCAGCTTCAGTACCGGCTTGCCCTTGCGCAGCTGATCGACCAACGGGTTTTCGCTGGACATGGGCAGGCGGGCATCAAGGACTTCGATCACCACATCGATCTCATCCATTACTTGCGCAATCTCTTTGCGCGCCTTGTGCATATGGCCGGGAAACCAATTGATACGGGTCATGCTTTATCCAGTACTTGGGTTCGGAAAGCCCGCCATTATACCTGTGTGACGGCCGCAACCATACCTGCAAGCCCAAAAGTGGTGATAAAATACCCCTTTCAATCAAGCTCTAGCCGGGGAGATCCATGGATAGCACAACGGAACAGAGCCAGACCCTGCTGGCACGGCAACCCATTTTCGATCACCAGCAGCGTGTGATTGCTTATGAACTGGTTGCCAGTGACACAGGTCACCTGAATGCGATGCTGGAAGTCGACCCTGAGGCCGAATCCGACTCTGAACTGTTATTGCACGCCTACACCAGCATCTCCGATCAGGGCGAGATCAAACGAGTGCCGGCCTTTATCCGGGTCAGCCAGAAGATGATTATCGAGGGCAGCATGCCCGCCCTGCCCGCCAAGCAGGTGGTGATCTGCGTACGCCTGACCCAGCCCGATAACATGGAGCTGCTGCGCGCCATCCACGCCATGGTTAAGGAGGGGTACCGGTTTGCCTTGCATGATTTCCGTTACAGCCCGGCCTACGATACTGCGCTGAAACTGGCCAAAATCGTGCGTATCGATGTCAGCGGCCTGAATGCCGACGAGATCCGCGACCAGGCCCGACACCTGGAACCGTTCAAGTCCACACTGCTGGCCGGCAACATTTCCACCTTCGAGGCGCTTGAGGAGTGCATCCAGAGCGGCTACAAGCTGTTTCAGGGCAGTTTCCTGAGCAAGCCCAAAGTGGTCAAGGGCCGCAAGGTCAGCGCCAACCAGATCGCGCTGCTGCAGTTGATTCAGGAGCTGCAGAAGCCCTCCACCACGCCGGAAGCGCTGGAAGACATGATCATCCGCGACCCGATCCTGACCTACAAGCTGCTGCGCATCGTCAACTCGGCCGCCTATTCTCTGGTGCGCCAGGTGGAATCCATCGCCGAAGCGGTGGTACTGCTCGGGATGGAGCAGGTGCGCAAATGGGCCACACTGATCGCCATGACAGCAAACAGGGACAAGCCGGAAGAGCTGACCCGTATTCTGCTGACCCGTGGCCACATGTGCGAAATGATCGCGCAAAGCCAGAACCTGCCCAACCCCTCCGGCTTTTTCATGGTCGGCATGATGTCCGGCCTGCATGCCATGCTCGACATTGACCAGCCGACACTGTTGGAACAGCTGCCGCTCGGCGATGATATCAAACTGGCGCTGAGTGAAGGCCGGGGCGAGATGGGCAGGATTCTGACGCAGGTGATGGCCTACGAGTCCGGCGACTGGGACCTGCTGCCCAGCAGCTTCGATGTTTCATTGTATGAGGCCGCTTACCGCCACAGCCTGAAATGGACCAAGGAATCCATGCAGGCGATGTACGAATGACCCTGCCCCGCAGATAATAAAAAGCACGCATTCGGTGAAGGGGATGCCAAATGCGTGCAACTAATTTCCATATTGTCCTGCCTGGGCAGGTCGGCACAGGTCCCGTGCGCTGTTGAATACCAGTATAGACAGCGTTGAAAATATTTCGCGCCGAAAAGCGGATATTTTTTATACTTTTTCAAAAGCTTAATTAAAGCAGATGCTTACAATCGCAGCTTCAAGTTGAACATGAAAAAGTATCAGGAAGGAAGGGAAATTCGGGAGCTGGGTGACTACCAGCCCCCGGCAGGCATCAGCTCTTGGGCAGTTCCAGTTTCTGCGGCGATACCAGCACACCGTTGTTGTCGGCGTAGACATATTCGCCTGGGCGGAACGTCACGCCACCAAAGGTCACCGGCACGTTCAGCTGTCCCACACCCAGCTTTTCGGTTTTCATCGGGTTGGCTCCCAGCGCCTGCACGCCCAGCTCATCCAGCTCGGCGATCGCATTCACGTCACGGATGCAACCGTAGATGATGATCCCTGCCCAGCCGTTGTTCTGCGCTTTCTCGGCCAGCATATCGCCCAGCATGGCACGGCGCATGGAACCGCCACCATCCACGACCAGCACCTTGCCCTCACCCGGCTGAGCAACCTGCTCACGCACCAGGGAGTTGTCTTCAAAGGCCTTGATGGTGACGATTTCACCACCGAAGGTTTCACAACCGCCATAGTTGCCGAACATGGGCTCAACAACCTGAACCAGTTCTTCGAAGTGGTCACAGAGGTCAGGCAGCAGATCTTCCATCGGGGTACTCCTTCAATATCGGTTGAATGATACCGGGCATGATCGCCGATCCATGCTGCAATTGCACTACAACTTATGCAGTAGAATCGGCGACCGCTGGCTTCCGCTTTATCGGCTCTGCAGTGCGGCCAGCAGTGCCTGCACCGGGTGCGGCAACTGCTGATCGTCAAACCGCTTCACCTGGGAACGGCAGGAGTAACCGGTGGCCACCAGCTTGCCCTTGTTCTCCGGCTCGTTGACGATGCCACGCCAGCTCAGCTCGTAGATATCCTTGGAGCGCTGCAGGTTGTCACTCTCATGACCGAAGGTGCCGGACATGCCGCAGCAACCGGTTGAGATCACTTCAAGTCGCTGACCCAGGGCTTCGAAGATCGCCTGCCACTGACGGATCGACGGTGCCGCCGAGGTCTTCTCGGTGCAGTGCGCCATCAGGCGATACACGCTGGAAGCCGCCTCCGGACGCTCGATGTTGTCGAGCTGACTGCTGAGCCATTCCTGAATCAACTGCACCGGCGGCAGGTCGCCGTCGATCACATCCTTGTACTCCTGACGGTAGGTCAGGGTCATGGACGGGTCGATACCGATCAGCGGCACCTCGTATTCAGCGATCTGTTGCAGCATCTGTGCGTTGCGCTGGGCCGCCTTGTCGAACGCCTTCATGAAGCCATGCACATGCAGCGGCTTGCCGTTGGGCATGAACGGCGCCACCAGCACGTAGAAACCCAGCTTACCCAGCAGGTCGACCAGGTCCAGCACCAAACGGGTCTCGAAATAACTGGTGAAGGCATCCTGTACGATCACCACGGTACGCTCACGCTGGGCATCGGTCAGGTTTTCGATGGTGTCCGGTGTCGCCCAATCAATACCACGCGTATCCAGCCCCTGGCCCAGACTGTTGGTGCAGATCACCGGACTGTCGACCATGCCGCCGACCCGACGCATGACGCTTTTAACCAGAGAATTGCGCATCGCCCAGTTATAGGGGGCCGGGAATTTGGACAGAGTCGGAATCATGTACTCCAGACTGCCGACCAGGTAATCCTTCATCGGGCGCAGGTAACGGCCGTAGTAGACCTCTAGGAAACGGGCGCGGAAGTCCGGCACATTGACCTTGATCGGGCACTGGCCGACACAGGACTTGCACGCCAGGCAGCCCATCATCGCTTCATGAACTTCATTGGAGAAATCGTAGTCGCCGTTGCGCTTGCCCAGGGTGTTGCGGATTCGCCCCGGCAACGAGCGGATGAAGCCCCGTTGGCGCACCTGCTCCGCTTCAGCGGTCACATCCACGCCACGGTTGGCCATCAGGCGCAGCCACTCGCGAATCAGGGAAGAACGCCCCTTCGGCGAGTGGATACGCTCACGGGTGCCTTTCCAGCTCGGGCACATGGCGTCGTTGGGGTCGTAGTTGTAGCAGGCGCCGTTGCCGTTGCAGTTCATCGCGGAATCGTATTGCTCCCGGACCGGCTCACTGATCTGACGGTCATGCTGACCACGGGTGGCAACAGCATCGATCTTGAGCAGTTCAGCGCCATCGATCATAGGTGTGGCGATCTTGCCCGGGTTAAGTTGGTTGCGCGGGTCGAAACAGCCCTTGATCTGCTGCAGCACCGGGTACAACGGACCGAAGAATTCCGGCGAATATTCTGAGCGTACCCCCTTGCCATGCTCACCCCAGAGCAGGCCCTTGTATTCCTGGGTCAGGCGCACCACCTCATCGGTGACTTCACGGATCAGGGTTTCCTGCTCAGGGTCTTTCATGTCGATGGCCGGGCGCACGTGCAACACGCCGGCATCCACATGGCCGAACATGCCATAGGCCAGGCCCCGGTCATCCAGTACCTTGCGGAACGCCATGATGAAGTCGGCCAGGTTTTCCGGTGGTACGGCGGTATCTTCCACGAACGGAATCGGGCGCTTCTGGCCCTGGGCATTGCCCAGCAGGCCTACCGCCTTCTTGCGCATGCCCCAGACCTTGCCGATCTCGGCAGCACCATATACCACGGTATAACCGAAGCTCTTGCCCGGCTCGCCGCTGACCGCTTCCAGGTGCCGGCACAGCTTTTCGACCTTGGCGCGCAGCTCCACTTCGTCATCGCCGGTGTACTCCACCAGGTTGATGCCCTGGATCGCCGGATCGCCGTCCTTTTCCGGGAAGTAGTCACGTACCGTATCCCAGACGATATCGCCCATCGCCAGGTTCAATACCTTGGAGTCGACAGTCTCGATGGAGGTCGGCTGCCACTCCATCAACGCCTGGGCATCGCGCAGCGAAGATTCGAAGCTGTCGTACTTGATGTTGACCAGCGCAGCAAATTTCGGAATCGGCAGCACATTGAGCTTGGCTTCGGTAATGAAGGCCAGCGACCCCTCGGCACCACAGAGCACGGAGTTGAGGTTGAAGCGGCCGGACTCGTCACGGATATGAGCCAGGTCGTAACCGGTCAGGCAGCGGTTCAGTTTCGGGAAGCAGGCATCAATCTCACCCTGCTTGGTGCGCTGAATGTCATCCAGCAGACGGTGCGCCTCGCCGACACGATCCTGACGCTGCTTGACGCTTTCCAGCTCCTCGTCGCTGATCGGGCCAGACTGCCAAACGCTGCCATCGAGCCAGACACTGGTCAGCTCCAAAACATGGTCACGGGTCTTGCCGTACAGCACCGAACCCTGGCCGCTGGCATCGGTATTGATCATGCCGCCGACGGTGGCGCGGTTACTGGTGGACAGTTCCGGCGCGAAGAACAGGCCGTAGGGCTTGAGCGCCGCGTTGAGTTGATCCTTGACAACCCCGCCCTGTACGCGCACCCAGCGTTCGTCCGGATTGATCTCCAGAATGCGGTTCATGTGCTTGGACACATCAACGATCAGGCCGTCGGTCAGTGACTGGCCGTTGGTGCCGGTACCGCCGCCACGGGCGCTGAGCACCACGTCCTTGAAACGCGGCTCGCCGGACAGGGTGGCGATCATCACCAGATCATCGGTGTTTCTCGGGTAGAGCACCCCTTGCGGCAGCACCTGATAGATACTGTTATCGGTCGCCAGCACGACGCGGTTGGCGTAGTCTGGATTCAGGTCACCCTTGAAGCCCTGTCGTTTCAGGGTTTCGATAAAGTCCAGATACAGGCTTTGGGTATCATCGATCTTGTCAATGCTGGGGATCATGGTGCTCTCCGGGGCTGGCTGATCACGGCTCTGTCGACTCGAGTGAACAGGCGTCATCTGGCTGACAGGTCAGGCAAAAGTACTCTTTATCTGCTGGTGTACATTGGTACCTATGTACATTTGTGCATAATGATGCAAAATCCACATTTATCATTCAAATGATTAAATTCTATCAATTAAACAGAATTACTGATTAATCATGAGCAGTCCCATCGGCATCCGCCACCTGCAGGCCTTTATTGAGGTGGCACGTAGCGGCAGTTTTACCCGTGCGGCCGGACACCTGCACCTGACCCAGTCAGCACTGACCGCCACAATCAAACAGCTGGAGCAGGATGCTGGCCTCACCCTGTTTGACCGCACCACCCGTCGCGTCGTCCTCAGCGCCGAGGGTGAACGTTTTCTGCCGGTCGCCGAGCGGTTATGCTCCGATTTCACCGCCGCACTGACCGACCTGCGCGCCCGTGCCCAGCTGCAGCAGGGCCACGTCAGCGTGGCGGGTTCACCGTCGGTCGTGACCCGATTGTTGCCAAGCGCTCTGTTGCAGTTCCGCAACCAGTATCCGTCGATACAGGTCAACATCCGTGATGAAAGTGCCGGCAGCCTGGAGCAGCGGGTATTGAACAATGAGGTCGATTTCGCCATCGCCGGCAACCATTCACAGCAGCCGGATCTGGACTATGCACCACTGATCCGCGATCGTTACGGCCTGGTGGTGCCCAGCGATCACCCGCTGGCCCACCTTCGTTCGCTGCACTGGCAACAGGTACCCGATGACAACCTGCTGTTACTGTCCGAAGATACCGGTATCCGTGCCCAGTTGAGCCGATTCAGCCAGAGCGGACAGATTCCGATCAAACTGGACCCGGTGCAGATCGAGGTTTCCAACCCCGCCGGCATGGCTGCGCTGATCAGCCAGGGACTCGGCGTAAGCCTGCTACCGGCGCTGGCAGCGGATGTGCATTCTTTTGCCGGTTTGACGTTCATTCCTTTGGATAAACCGGTCATTGAGCGCGAAATCTGCATCATCACACGTTCGGGACGAGCTCTTAGCCCGGCAGCGGCCTCTCTGCTTAAGACCGTTCGACGACATCTCACGCATATCAGCCTGCCGGCATGGGTCAACGCCACCGGGTAGCCTGTCTGTGGCAGCTGGTTTCAAGACGGGTACTTCTGCCACATTGAGGCTCTACAGCACGTTTTGATATGGCTGGTCTATGCTGATGCATGTGCCGAAGCTTGCTGTTTTGGATTCGGCTTACCAATCACATGTGGCCTAACCGCAATTCAAAGGGGAATACTGATGCACAAGACACTTCTTGCTCTCGGCCTTGCCGCCATGTTCACACAGGCTGCCCTTGCCGAGAAAACGGCCACCCCGGCCCCGACGATGCCAAGGTTTACATTATTTCACCTGATAACGGCGCCACTATCCCACAAACCTTCAAGGTCCAGTTTGGTCTCCGCGGCATGGGCGTAGCGCCCGCCGGGGTAGATAAAGCCAATACGGGCCATCACCACCTGATGATTGATGGCACAAACAGATGCCGATGTCAGGCAAGGCAATGGGCCGGGTAGTAATGCTGCTGGAGTGACGAGTACCTGTTTCATGTACTGGGCATGGTTAAATAATGATCATACGTTTGCCCTGGCGTGTCGCATCCCGGATGATCACATAAGCAAAAAGCGTTATCCTTGGTTCATTGCTCGTGACGTCATGCAGCGCGCCATTGAGCAGTTCATCCAGCAAGCACAGGGGGATCAGCCGACATGATGGTATCTTTGCATAAACGGGCACGCACCACCCCTGCCATTCGTGAAGAACTGGCAGCCAGTACCAAGCCTGTCCGCGAACTGGCCCGGCAGTATGGCATCAGCGAGGCAACCGTCCGCAAGTGGCGCAGCCGCTCCAGCACGGAAGACCGCTCGCACACACCGCATCGACTGCAGACGCACCTGACACCGGCTCAGGAGGCGATCGTCGTCTATCTGCGCAAACAGCTGTTGCTGTCTCTGGATGACCTGTTGGCAGTCGTCAAAGCCTTCCTCTGCGACAAGGTATCCCGTTCTGGTCTGGACCGCTGTCTGCGCCGCCACGGGGTCAGTAACCTGAATGATCTCAAGCCCAAGGCGCCTAAACCGGCCCCCAAGACGTTCAAGGCCTATCAGCCCGGATTCTTCCATATCGACGTCAAGTACTTGCCGCAAATGGCGGATGAGACCAAGCGTCGATACCTGTTTGTGGCCATTGATCGTGCCACCCGCTGGGTCTTTGTGCAGATCCATCCGAACAAAACGGCCGCGACGGCTCGGCGCTTCCTGGAGAGTTATGGTCAAGAGTGGTGTTCAGCGGTCTGATCAAGCAGCGTCCTGATTGAGTGCCGTCACCTCTTCTCCATCTTTGAACTTCACTCCGGTGATGACTTTGGCCAGTTGCTCAAGGCCCCGCAGCTTTCTCCATCTATCTTCTGCGCACATGCCCATTTTGAACATCATGTGCAGCATGCCACTCCTCGACAGGCAACCCTTGGATCGCTTGGTCCGGTGGCGTATCGTGCCGAACGTGGATTCAATCGGATTCGTCGTCCGGATGCTCTGCCAATGCTCCGCTGGAAAGTCGAAGAAGCTCATCAGCTCTTCGTGATCTTTCAGCAAGCACTCGGCCACTTTCGGGTACTTGGCGTTATACGTCCTGATGAAGGTGTCGAAGGCCTTCTCAGCATCCTCTCGTGTCTCGGCATGCCAAATTGCCTGAAGCGCCTTCTTGGCCTTCGGCTGGCTTGCCTTTGGCAACCGGTTCAGGACGTTGGCTGTTTTATGCACCCAGCAGCGTTGCTGTCGTGTTGACGGATACACTCTCTCCAATGCGGCCCAGAACCCCATAGCACCATCGCCGATCGCCAGGAAGTACTTCTCGCCTCGCGCGTTGACACCCATGACGACCAGCGCACAGAGCTTGCTCTCCTCTGAACGAAGTCCGCTGTAGATCCCATCTGCCCAAATATAAACCCAGCGATCTTTGTCGAGTGGACGCTTACACCAGGCATCATATTCATCCGCCCATTGACGCTTGAGCCGCGATACAGTGCTGGCCGACAGTCCCTTGGCGTCCGGCCCCACCAGCGCGGATAATGCCTGCTCCATCTCGCCGGTTGAGACACCTTTCAGATACAGCCAAGGCAAAGCGGCTTCCAGGCTACGGGTCTTGCGCACATAAGGCGGTACCAGTGCTGAACGGAACGTCATCGGCTCACCGTCCTTGCTACGCACCTTGGGAATCTGCACCGTTACCGGCCCGATACCGGTCTGGATCTCTCGCTCCGGCAAATGGCCATTACGGACGACGGCTGCTCGCCCATCATTCAGACGACGATCCCAGTATCCTTCAAGGAAGGTCGCCAACTCAGCCTCGACGGCCTGCTGAATCAGCTCGCGTGCGCCTTTGCGCAGCATCTCCGTCAATGGATCAGTCGCCTCTTCTCGACGGGCAAACTCGACAACGGTATTCTTGTCCATGGCGGTGTACTCTCGTGTTGATTCGTTTTTTAGCGATTACAAATCAACCAGATACGCCGCTTTTTTTCAAACCCCTGAACACCAGATCTAGTTATAACTCGACCTTCTGGGCTACCAATAACATTAAAAGTCCCCGCCATCAGGCGGGGTAAAATAGAAAAATAACACATGATTACGCCATTTAACTTTCAGTTAATGAGCGTAGCACATGAATTTTAAAAAATTCATAAGCATTTTACTTCAAACTCTTAAGCACCGTATCAAAATCAGCTCTACGTACACTAATTTCTGACCAGAAGGATTCTTCTATTTCTGAAGCCAAGAAGATAGTACTAAAGTTATCAGTGTGCACAACAAACCCAAATAAACCGTCTTTGACATCCAGTAACTCTGGCTTTATTCTGCCCTTTCCGGCTTCTTTGAAACCACTCCTTAGAGCCTGAACAGAGGTTTTCGATTCGTCTTCATTAAGAGTTCTTTTAATACGTCCTAAAAGCTTATTTTCCTTAAATATTAGAATTTCGTTGTCTGCAAAATCTAAAGTATCAAAGGAAGAGTCTAATGCAACACTCACGCCTAGAACAGGCTTGAAGGTAACGGACGTATGTGCTGAACAACCAGAAAAAAATACAACAGCAATTGCAAAAATTATTGTTCTAACCATCAATCAAGACCTGTTATTTAAGAGACATTAGAATTTCTGTTTTAAATTGAGCAGCCCTAAAATTCCTGCAAGCAACTGTAACTCTCGCATTACCATACAGAAAAGGTCTACCTGCGCTTCTAATTAATCGAAGCGCCCATTTCTTCAGATTTTTGGCAGGCATCAAAATATCCACAGGGTTTGGAACAGCATCCATCCATTTACTACAATCAACTGTTTCGACTAGTAGATGTGCAACTTTTTTTATAGTTTCATCGCTTATGGTCTCTGAAGTGAATCGAGCAGCTATACTTTCTCCGTAGAAAGCCTCTATTATCGATTTTATCATTCTTACATCTTCATAAGTGATATTTTCGTACTGTGAAACTTCGATCATTTTTTCCATCCTTGAATTATGAATTAAAAATAATAAAACTAAAGCCAGTCTACATCTAATATAAAAACCCTATTCAATCACCTCCAAAAACCAAAATATATATTTACATCAAAAAAACAAGCATAGAGTTATATAAAATTAGAAAGTCAATATGTTTCGCATAAGGAAATTATCTTAATTTTATACGTCTATTTATAAGCCCATAATAATTATTAACAGACACAATAAAGACTAAGCAGGTACTGCTGCTGACACTTATCATCAGGAAAAAGTTGGCTGTAAAGTAAAGTTCGAGAGACAAATCGCATCTGACATTCCTTTTAAAAATGCTGAGCACTGCCTTACGCGAACCAATCAACCGCATGGCATTCCTTGTGCTAGATCCGAATACTATATGCCAATGACGGTACTACTGGCTACTTGTCACGTCCCGTATGGTTATAAGGGCGTTTGTTAAAAAGCTCTGGGTGGGTTTTGTACCACTCCTTCATCGCCATAATGGGTGGCCTGGACTTCAGCGCGGACTGCGGCAGTTGATGATTATATAGATGCACATAGCGTAGCAAGGTTTGCTCCAGATCTTCACGGCTATCGAAGTGGTGGGTCTTAAGCACATCGGCTATACGCCCGTTGAAACGCTCCACCATGCCATTGGTTTGGGGCGTTCTGGGCTTGGTCAGGCGGTGCTCAATCCCCAAGTCAGCGCAGAGGCGGTCGAACTCATGATTGCCGCTGGGATCTCGCGCTTTTGAGTGAAACAGGCGGTCGGTAAATTCCTTCCCATTGTCCGTTAAGGTATGCGTGATCTTGATAGGTGTGGCCTGCTGAAGGCTATCCAGGAAACGCCGAGCCGTCGCGGCCGTTTTGTTCGGATGGATCTGCACAAAGACCCAGCTGGTGGCACGATCAATGGCCACAAACAGGTATCGACGCTTGGTCTCATCCGCCATTTGCGGCAAGTACTTGACGTCGATATGGAAGAACCCGGGCTGATAGGCCTTGAACGTCTTGGGGGCCGGTTTAGGCACCTTGGGCTTGAGGTCATTCAGGTTACTAACCCCATGACGGCGCAGGCAGCGGTCCAGACCGGAACGGGATACCTTGTCGCAGAGAAATTCTTTGACGACCGCCAGCAGGTCATCCAGAGACAGCAACAGCTGTTTGCGCAGATAGACGACGATCGCCTCCTGAGCCGGTGTCAGGTGCGTTTGCAGTCGATGCGGTGTGTGCGAGCGGTCTTCCGTGCTGGAGCGGCTGCGCCACTTGCGGACGGTTGCCTCGCTGATGCCATACTGCCGGGCCAGTTCGCGGACAGGCTTGGTACTGGCTGCCAGTTCTTCACGAATGGCAGGGGTGGTGCGTGCCCGTTTATGCAAAGATACCATCATGTCGGCTGATCTCCCTGTGCTTGCTGGATGAGCTGCTCAATGGCGCGCTGCATGACGTCACGAGCAACGAACCAAGGATAACGCTTTTGGCTTATGTGATCATCCGGGATGCGACATCTAGTTATAACTCGCACAAGGCCGATAACCATACGGGACGTGACACCTAATCACCTGGTAGAACTCAAACCCAATAAAAAAATTTTAAATGATTCAGATATTTTTCTCATATACTTTTTCGAACAGCTTTCTGGATCAGGCTCTTCATCCCAAGCCCAGTAAAGAACGGAACCATAATCTTCGTCAGAAAGCGATAGTAAAATTCTATTTTCTGCAGGGGTTTTAGCAATGCACAAGTACCTATCAGGGATAATATTTGAGAGTGTTATTCCTAAATATTCACTTTCAATATTAATATCATCATAACCGGCAAAGGGAAAAAAATAATCAACTAGCGATGAAACCTTCCCATCAATAGTCGTAAAAAACTTTTTATTCGGCACTCCACCATTAAACTTAAAAATAAAATCTTTGTAGTCACCTGGAAGTTTAATATTATATTTTTTTCTAGTTCAAGAACATTTTCACTTAAAACAATCCCATCAAAAACCCTATCAAATTTGAAATTTTCACAATAGCTATGCATGATATAACTCCAGATTTTCAAAAAAATCAGATAATGACTGTGATACTTTAACTGTCTCGCCAGACAGAACTGCTGTTCGAATCGCGTGAAGCTGTGCGAATCGCGTGAAAACGCACGGACACATCGGAGTGACGACACCAGTTATCCATATTCGCATTCATATTCATGCGCGTATCGCCCACCAGAGCCAAGGCTATCGCCAGTGTACGAACGTTGTCCGACCTTAAGGCATGCTCCAATGCTTCGCGGTTGACGCACATACGCTGGTTACCCAGTGCTGCCAGAGAGGCATGAAAACAGTTGTCGGCAAGGCCTGCCTCATGCTGACCAAGCAGAGGAAGTGCCCAGTTCAATGCATCTGGAGAGTGATAACTCAATGCGGCAATACACTCCTCCCAATGAGTGGGCGTGGTAAACAAGGTGGGTAACCTGAGCAGAGCGGCATCATCCGACTGCTCCAAAGCAAGCCAAGTATGAACAAACACGCCCCCCCAATCATCCAAGGGTATGCGCTGCAAACGATCATCGAGACTTAAATCAAGCTGCACAAGCAAACGCAGGTAGTTTTCCATACGACGATCGAAAAACGCGATATCGTCCCTGCGATATCGTGAGGGGACAACTGCCTTATTTCGCATCACCCAGGCAAAAGGGGCATCGCGGCAAAGTTGCCGCATAATAACGTTAGCTAATCGCATGATATGATTATTGCCTTAAACCAGCGGTGGGCCGATAACTTCAACCCACTCGGTACCGTCAAACAGCAAAGCCTGTTCAGGCCCATAGGAAAGCAGCATTTCGGGACATGCATCCACACTCAAAAAGGAAAACTGAGCAGGGCCTTCCTCAGGGAATACATACCGGTGGTATTGACCATCTTCCAAGTACCCCAACTCATAGTCGCTACCTAGCCAAACCTTGCCATCAAACCAGGCCATGCCATGATATGCCAAAGCAGGTGCATTCATGACCTCCCAATTACCGTTCCGTCCCCGAACAACCGGTCCGTTTCGACCGGTCACATATACCTGACCGTCTCCCGCACAGAGCACACTATCAATCATCCGCGGATACTCTGGCAAAGCCATTTCATTCCATACGCCATTTAGGTAAGCCCAAAGTGTTTGCTCGCCGCCAGCATAGATTTCACTCTCACTGAACCCATCGAACGCATAAAAGCCGACATTGGCATTTAGAAAACCACCATCACGTTTTTTTATGAAGTCCATATGCTTGAAAAGATCTGGGTGATCTTGTCGATCTGACACATCCGTCCAGATGCCGGGTCCGTCTCGACGAAAAAGCTTGTTGAGTTGACCGCAAGCATATACATGATCACCAACTACCCGTAACTGATAACCTCCTTTGGTATACCCATCCCACTCTTCCCTGGGCTTGCCAATATCTACATAACCTGTGTCACGCTCACCAACTTCAAACATATCAGTTAAAGTTATAGTGCGCCCTTCCTTTTGGAAAATGATAGAATGGAAGTAGCCAACGTTATATACGTTAGAAATGTGAAATCCGTTGTTATTTTTTATCCTACTGGGTGAATAAGTCAGAACTCTACTGTCAAAATCATATATGGTCTTCGTACCATCATCGTCACCCAAGCATTCTTTCAGCATGATTTGAAAATCCTCAGGCCCTGAAATACTAGCATTCAATATTTCAAAGCCATCTATCATATCCTCATAATCTAGACTTTCAAAATTCTCCTTATTAGAATGCAACTTCGTCATTATCTGCTCCAATTTTTACGAATTTTAGTTTTGTTGAATCAAGGCACTTTGAAGGCCCTTTGAAATAATCATCCAACTGTGCCCTCAAGCAATCGGGTGAGCAAAAGCCAAATGGAAAGGTATCGATGTGTGCTTTAATAGATGCATCGCGAGCCTTCTCATAAGATATAGTATTATCACTATCGTCAACGTTCTTTTTAGAATATTTGTTCGTGAATGTGTGCATGGCTCCGTGAGAACCCTGACTATGACTTGTGCCTTCTGCACACACAGTCGGAGCTTTTGAATGGTTATATCGATTACAACCACTACGATCTATACGATTATTAAAGTAGGCACCAGGAATCATATGATGCTTGGTTTGCCCTGGACAGCATCCTTCAATCGAACGCATATCTCCACTTTGATCCTTACTTGTTTCCTTATAGGGTACTAAAAGGCACTTTCTAGCGCGCGTGCATGCATTCAGCGTTGCAATGCTCCGCATAAAATCAGCTAGATCAGACTGTATGCTTCCTCTTATCTTTTGGCTGCGTGATTCTGAAAGCCCACCCTTCTTAAGCGTTTCCATCTTGGAAACAATTTTTTCCATTTCACCTTTAATATCCGATAGTTGACCATGTATCCTTTCGGCCTCCCTTTGGCTAGCGCTCCATACTTGCTCAAAATACGCCAACTGTTCCCTAGATTCTCAGAATAACCGACACACTTGGACTTAGACAGGAGAGCCAGGCTGGCTGTAGGCTGACTAGCTCTCACACAAGCAACCAGGTGCCACATGGGGACCCTTTACGGCCAGCTGACTCTCAACGAACGATACCAGATTCAGGCCTTATATGAATTGGATTTCTCTGCCCGCGCCATTGGTCGAGAGCTGAAACGTTCGAACAAGACCATTTCAAGGGAATTGAAACGGTTAACCGACTGCGAGGCATACGATGCCTCGGAAGCTGATATACATGCATATGATAAGCGCCGTGCTGCCAACAAAGCTGAACGCTTTAATGCAAGGCACCAAGAGCAGCTGAAGAATCTATTGGCAATGGGCTTTAGTCCAGAGCAGGTGGCAGGACGTATAACCTTGGAGGAGCCCGATAACGCCATCAGTTGCTCCACCTTGTATCGCCATATCGCAAGGCTCCAGTGGCGGCAGCGTCTGCCACGCAAGGGCAAAAAGCGCCGAGGATCAGCAGGCTCGGAGGCAGGTGTGGCACTGATTCCGAACCGCATCGACATTGATGAACGTCCGTCTGTCGTTGATAGCAATACAGAGCTGGGCCACTGGGAGGGCGATACCGTATATGGCCAAGACAGCTACCTTGTTACGCTTGTTGAGCGTGTATCAAAGCTACTGCTCACGGTGAAAGTAGCCAATAAGACCAAAGGGGTTGTTGCCGATGCTGTATGTGGCTTGCTTGCCCCGTATCGCCAGCTCTGCAAAACAATCACATTCGATAACGGCGGCGAGTTTGCGGCTCATGAAAGCATGGCTAAACAGCTGGATTGTAAGATCTACTTCGCCAAGCCCTACCATTCTTGGGAGCGTGGATTGAATGAAAATACCAACGGTTTGCTACGGCGCTATTACCCAAAAGGGATGGCATTGAGTCAGGTACCACATGATGACATTGAGCGGACAGCTTTTTTGATTAACGCGCGACCAAGAAAAGCGTTAGAGTATATTTCTCCGTTGGAATATCTGGCGGGCAGGCGTGTGTCACTTATGATGGCAATCTAGGAGCTACTTCAACAGGAGAGGAAATGACAAATATTAGACTGGATATTCAAGGAAAAAGATACGCGCAGATTTTTATTGAGAATTTACAAAATGCTGACCCTGGCGAGGTTGACAAACTAATTAACTCGTACAAGCTTGGCAACGAGCCATCTTGGTATAGGTTTATTAAGGGCGCCTACAATCACCCAATCACCTGGTGGATAGGGTTGCTGCAAATTCAAATGCAGATAGGTATGTGGGGGCATGCCAGGCAGGGGCAAGCGCAATTAGCTGCGAATCAACTTGCTAAAACACTAAACTTGGCGAAAGAGAGCGTGAGTCAAGATATTCTTTATAAGGTGTTGGTTTACAACCTGAAGCATCGTAAAGCAGATATATTGGGACGTTTTGCTGGAGGTGCTTTCACAAACTACGCAAGCACTGGCGGGCGAGCCGGTAATAGAAAACTGCCTAAGAATGCAAATCGAGTAATTAGCTTATCAAATTTTGTGCTCGCAAGTTATGGCGCCTCAATAAAATCTGTGGCCACAGGACACAACAAAATAGAACACGTAATCCAGTCAATTCTTACAGGTCGGCCAAGCGGGCCTTCACCCTACCCAAGCATATCCGGCTACCAATTAACCAAAGAAGAGTCGGAGATATATGACAGGGCGGAGGATTCGCTAATCGAAATAAATGCTTTGACAAAACTTTCGCCCGCTCCTGTTCCCATATCAGATTTTTGTCTTCGTCCAGAAAACATTGATATAAAGGGGCTTTGTAAATGAAATCATCTTTTCAGAATGCATTAAAATTTTTCTACGCATTTTTAGAGCAATTTGTATTTTATATTGCAGCTATTGTTGCATTCCTATGCTGGGTATCCCTTGGAAATATATATATTGCAATTTCAATTTTTTTCTTGATATGTATACTCTTTTGGATGATACCTTCAATCTTAAAAAAAATAAAGCCTAACAAGTGACTGTGGTGTTTTGTCAATATATTAAGCCGTTTTTTGGCACCATACTTCCTCGTTTTTCAAGAGTGTGTTGAGCACCACAATGAGCTTGCGCATGCAGGCAATGATGGCGACTTTGGGCAGTTTGCCCTGAGCTTTAAGGTGTTCGTAAAAACGTTTGAACACGAGGTTGCACTGGATGGATGAGAGCATCGCTATGAACATGACCGTACGTACCCTGTGACGACCTCCTCGGATGCGTCGTTTGCCGCTCCAGGTGCCACTGTCGCGGTTCATCGGTGCGACACCGATACTGCCTAGCCACCACTGGGGCTTGTGTTGTACGGCCAGCCCGTTGACGTACCAGACGATCCAGTGGGTCATAGTCGTTCAGCAGAGTGAGGTGGCCGCACTGGCGTTGTCGCTCACGTCCCCATGCATCGTATTGGTGACGGCTCAGAATCTGGCCGTCCAGGCTCAGCTCACGTAGTTGATGCTGTTCGTTGTGCTCGAAGGCCAGTGTGCGTCCATCCGGCAAACGGGTGCTGTGCCTCAGCCCGGATTCGCTATAGGCGTGCTGAATGCAGGTATTGTCCTGCCACTCCTCGAGCAGATCCCCTGCCTTGTTATACCGGTAGGCCAAACGTCGATTGCCGTTATCCGCTTCCAGCAAACGACCGAGGGGGTCATACACAAAAGAAACGTGTTCGGCCGTTTGTTCCAGCGGAGTGCCATCGTTATCAACAAGCCGGTATAGCGCTTGAGTAACACGATTCATAGGGTCGCGAGTCAACTCGACTAAGCGGTCTTGATCCTGCCATTCAACCAGCTGTCCCTTGTCATCATAACGATAACGTTGTTGCCGGCCATCGAAACCAGTTTCACCGACCAGGCGCTCGTTTTCATCGTACTCCAGCCGATAGGTTTCACCTCGTTCATTAACTAACGCAACAAGGTTGTGGTCAGTGTCGTACTGGTAATTGAAGTGGCTACCGTCCGGGTTGATGCGTCGGTACACCAGGTCGCCAAGATATTGCCACTCCAGACGCGCTCCGTCGGCACGTTGGTGGCTCCTTAAATGGCCTTCCGCATCATAACTCCAGTGTTGCTCCTGGCCGTCTGATCGCGAACTGCTGATGCAGCGCCCCATGCCATCGTAGTTGAATCGGGTTTCTACACCGTCACGGTAGTGGCAAGACAACAAACCCAGATGATTGTACTCAAAGCGCTCTTGCCCTCCTTGAGGGTGGATAATGGAGGCTAACTGCTGCGCTGCATTCCACTGATACCGAACCCATTCTCCATGTGCATCCTGAATGGCCTGTACCAAACCGGTTTCAGCATCTCTCAAGTAACGTGTATGCCGCCCCTCAGGATCAATGTATTGACAGATTACCTTTATCATCACGGCTGAAGAGATGGTCGGCTCCATCCGCTGTAGTGAGTGTATTGAACTGGTTATAGGGCTGGGGGAAAGGTCAGGGCCAGCAATACCCGCTGGTTTCCGCAAGCTGACCAAAACCAAAGGCGGCTTTACCAGCGAGAACGCCTTGTTGAAACTGCTCTACGCCGGTATTTTGAAGGCCTCAGAAAAGTGGACGCATCCGGTGCAAAGCTGGAACCTCACGATGTCACAGTTGAGCATCCACTTTGAAGGCAGGATCGACGAGTACGTTGATCTGTGAATATTGGCTGACACAGAACTATGAACACCCTCTCAGGAAGTGGTTTGTCACTTCTTGGATATGGCGGTTAGACAGGGTCGGTTAAAGCAGCTCATGGATAAGCCTTTACGATAAAGCTCCAGCCGTTGGGCTGGAGCTTTATCGTAAGGCAAATTACCATTCGATATTTTCAGGGAGGTACAAACCAACACCTTTTAATTTCATATCCATAAGGCGTTCAGCCAATGCTTGAGACACAATCAAATTAGAACTGTATTCGGCATCCCTAGCTAAGAGATGCCCTTTCAAGCAATCATTTTTATATTTCAAAGACCGGAAACTCATGATTTGGTCAGTACCTGGCACAAGAGTAAACTTCGATTGCTCTTTATCTATACCAGCCACTTTGCTCACAATGTTCAGTATCTTACGACCTTCCAGCTCTCCATCCTTGGCTTTGATTACTACATCAATCAATTGGATATCATCTGACGCCAAGTCTGCAAGAACAGCAGCTAAACGCCCACCGATTACAGGAACCATTGCATTATTCGCTAATTCGTCTATCTCTCTCAACTCCTGAACACTCGCATCAAACTTGATAACTGGCTTCGCCAAATCTGATGGCAGAGTTTCTCCTTTTTTAAATATAAATCGATCAGGCGAACTTTCCCTGTCATACTCACCAATAAGCTTTTCTGGATACTCGTCTGGAATCTTCCAAAGATACACCATTTAATAATTCTCCTATTGAGCCCAGGGGCGCTGATTTTTATTCAAGGCTCGCTCACCTGACTTCAACAGTTGACGCTCTTGGGAAATGATTGCGTCTAACGCCTGTTGGTATTGCTGCTTGCTCCAGCCTTGCTGCTTGCCAACCTCAACAACAGCATCCATTTGTTCCGCCAAGTTTCTGCTTACCTGTGTTGTATGACGGCCGCTATGGATTGAACGTGTTGGGTGAAGACTTTCTTCTGTAGGCAAGAAAATCTTATTTTGACGTTTCTGCAAATCAAACTCCGCTAAATCCAGCAGTTCATGATTTTGGGTCAACTTATTTTTATCACTGAGGATATGGTGATCTTGGAAGCCTTCAGTAATGGCTTTACGATCAAAACGCTGGACATTCTCCACATCATCAACATTGTTTGGAACTTCTCCTGTCCCCCCTTCATTGTCTCCTTGTTTCCTCGGACCGTCAACGTGTCCACCATCCTTACCTGTCGTCGTCCGTTTACTTGCCTGCTCAGCCCCAGCTTCCGCACCTTCGCGAGTTGCTTTAGCGCCGGCTTCGGCCGTTGCTTTACCTGCTGCTTTGGTTGCCTCAGCCCCTTTCATACCCAACTTGGCGACAGTAGCGGCCTGCCCTCCAAATGGGGCCATAGCAAGCATGCTTATAACAGCCTCGGCTTTCTTACCTTCAGCAAGGTAAAGAACAGCATTGACCCCATCTGCCACTTCGCCCACGACAGGAATCAAACCGACAACATCCAAGGTGCCATGCACTAGAGCCGAGCCCCAGCTGCCCCACCACCCTTCTTCCTCTTCCGTAGGTTCAGGAGTCGGCGCACTATTCCCAGCACCACTGGCTTCAGGTGCGGTTTGCGGAACAATAATTCCTTGTGTATTACCTGCTGGAGCGGGTGAGGGCTGGTTATTGGGCTTTATACCACCAGCGTGGGGCATATCCTCAGATGCTTCTGAAGGCTGATCTGATGAAACATATACCCTCGTGCCATCCGGCATCTCATACTCACCACCGTAAGTATCTTCCGAGAGGCTAAACCCGCCCATGTGCACACTCCTTTGCCCTGGTGCCTTCATGCCATGAAAGAGCCGAGATTTGGGTAGGCTGTTGATAGGAAATACTTACCCGTTTCACGGCTTCTCCCAGTTCATCCAGACCTGATCCCCCGTACGCACAATAGGCTGACCGTTTACATATACGGTGCTGCTCTTATCGATGTTGTGGCTGATTTTGACGTGGGTGCCAGAGACAACGCCCTTGCCGGTTCCCGGCTCATCCCCTTTGAGATTGTCAACGTAGCTTTCATTATGGAGATAAGCAGCCTTGCCCCTGAAATACACATTCGGAGAGCACTGTTTGCTTTGGTCCATCTTGTGAGTCACCGGGTAGGGCACCGGCTTTCCTTTTTTGCTGGGCGTAATACACACGTCCGGCAAAAGACTGATCAGTACAAACTGACCATCTTTGGCGGTTGCTGCTTCATCTGCCATGGCGTCGCGTCCTTGTGAGCGTTTTTCAACTACTTATGCTGGCGTCAGCCATTTGCTGGGCATTCTCAGCTCTGGCTTTAGCAATATCCCATGTACCGAGTTCCATCTTGGTAACCTCTGCACGGGCTGTTACCACTGCACGCTGCACAAGTGTCAGCGTAAGCGCCTGCATATCGAAAATAAGCGTATCGGTGACCAAAGGTTTGAATAGAGGGACGCCAGCCTTGAGATGGAGCAGAAGCTTCAAATCACTTTTGGGCAGCTTGAAACGAATATCACCATTGGGATGCAATCCAAGCATGACCACAGGCTCACCACCTGATGGATACGGAATCTGTTGGTCCGCCGGGGCTGCATTCCAGTAAGCAAAATCAAAATCCTCAGGCAGGCGAGGCCAGCGTGTCTGTTTCCAGGCATCGTCGTAGGTGCCGGCAAGTGCAATGCGAGGCTCCCATCCACGACCGACCGGCCCCAGCCCTACAACCGGATAGTCTCCACTGGCAGCATCTGCAGCCGTAAAGGGCTGATTATATGCCTCCAGACAGGGGGCGTTATGTGTGCGAACACCTGATTGTTTGCGCCAGCGCCGATCTCCAAAAGGCATCCCGGCCGGCCAATTGCCGTAACGGTCCCAGGGGAACTGGATTTTGACGCGCCATATTCGTCGGTATAGATCTCCTCGCCGGGAGGGCCGACCACCATGGCATTTTGCGACCCCTGCATCTGGCGGCCAGCCTGTCAGCAGTGGCGGTCGGTACACCGTACTGGCCGGAATGCGGTGGAAGCTATTACTTCAGCCCCTACCACCGCAAATATGATTTAGCATGCTCGCTGCTTTACATTGAAAACAACCTGAGTCTTGTCATTCAGAGCACGTGCTACAGCCGCGATCCGCCTTTGCAGTTGATTACCATTATTCAGCACGGTATCAAATGTAGAAGAGCCGAACTCTAACCCCATAAGATAGCGTTCGGCAGTAAAATAATGCTGATGTTCTGCCCACCAAACGCGTAACTCATCGACACCCGGAACGGGTAAGTCAGCCTCATAATCTCGGTACCAACTATCCGTACTTTTGGCAACCGGTAGATCACTGTCTTCCAGCAGTGGGCTTAAGTCATCTTCTTCAATATCGACACCGGTAATGCAGGCAAAGGCTTCGCCAGCCAAACGACAATATTCAGGCACTTGGCTCCAGGCGATAATATCCGGTATATGTTTGACCAGACCCGAGATAGCCATCGTCCAGAGTTTGATACGTGGCGACAAGGTCGATTGATTGATTTCATGCACAACCCGGGAGGCTTCGTCAGCACTATACAGTGGCATCAGCAGTAACAACGCTTCCACGAACAACGGGTTGTCTTCTACGATGTATTCGCCCAGTTCGCGACAGCGTGCTGTCTCGCCAGACAGAACTGCTGTGCGAATTGCGTGAAAACGCACGGACACATCGGAGTGACGACACCAGTTATCCATATTCGCATTCATATTCATGCGCGTATCGCCCACCAGAGCCAAGGCTGTGGCCAGTGTACGAACGTTGTCCGACCTTAAGGCATGCTCCAATGCTTCGCGGTTGACGCACATACGCTGGTTACCCAGTGCTGCCAGAGAGGCATGAAAACAGTTGTCGGCAAGGCCTGCCTCATGCTGACCAAGCAGAGGAAGTGCCCAGTTCAATGCATCTGGAGAGTGATAACTCAATGCGGCGACACACTCCTCCCAATGAGTGGGCGTGGTAAACAAGGTGGGTAACCTGAGCAGAGCGGCATCATCCGACTGCTCCAAAGCAAGCCAGGTATGAACAAACACGCCCCCCCAATCATCCAAGGGAATGCGCTGCAAGCCATCATCGAGACTTAAATCAAGCTGCACAAGCAAACACAGGTAGTTTTCCATACGACGATCGAAAAACGCGATATCGTCTCTGCGATATCGTGAGGAGACAACCGCCTTATTTCGCATCACCCAGGCAAAAGGGGCATCTCGAAACAGTTGCTTCTGAATTACAGGGGCCAAACTCATATCAGTGCGACTCAGTCTTCAAGATGATGGGGGTTGATCAGTGCTGTCCACGTTTCACCATCAAACAACACAGCATTATTAGGCCCATAGGAAAGCAAAACGCCATGTCCTGAGGTCACGTGCTGAAAACTGAACTGGGCATCATGCCCAAGACCACTGAAGTCGACCCTTGTGACCTCATTATTCTCTAATACGAACAACCCCCAGCTATTACTCAAATACAGACGACCCTTGAACCAGGTCGCATCCTCAAAGCCAACATCCATTGTTGCGACTGAATGGGATATCAATTCCCAATGCTCAGTGCCGTTACGGTAATAGCCTTTGATTAAATCGCCCCAGGTACTGGTGATGTAGACATAGCCATCATCAGCACAGACAAGGTTATTCAATATGCTATTGACCGGTGGATTCAGTTGCAGCCAACGCTCGCCATTGTAGTGCCAGAGATCCCCCATCCCACCACAGGCATATAAATCCTGTTCGCTGAAACCATCAAATGAGAGAAAAGCAATGGTGGGCAGACTGTCATCGACACCTGTCTCCCGATAGGCTTTCTGGCGAGCCCACATCTGTTCCATCAGTATGGGATGCTGCTGTTCATCTGTCAGGGTAATCCAACGCTTCTTGTCAATCCGCTTTAAAAGCTTGTGGTGAGTACCACAGGCATAGATATGGCCTGCAATATTACGCAAACACTCAACAGAAACTTCAGTACGCTGACTTCCGCGAAACTCATCCTGATCCAAGGTATATTGCGGGAATACTTTGGGTGTATCGCGGGTTTCCTTTGCACGGCCTTCTTCACTGGTAATCAAATATCCATTATCACCTGTATGAATGAGTTTAGGGTTCTTAAAACCACTATCCCAGTTAAAATTGCCGACATTTCCATTTTTTATGGTAATAACTCTTGTCGGATAGTCATAATCATTATCAGAAGCACCAGGATCATTACTTGGCAACTCTTGTGCAGTAAAAGCGAAAAAATTCTCACTAACAATACATGCATTAAGTAAGCTGAATCCCTTTATGTGGTGATCATAATCTGAACGGTTCATTAATCATTTGCTCCATCATTTCCATCCTTACTTACATCAGCGGCTGTTCGCTTTCTCATCAACTGCTGACTCCCACCTTTACAGGCCTTGGTATGGTAGTTATCAAGTTGCGCGCGTATACATGCAGAACTGCACATACTTAGTGGAAACTGCATTTTATGCGCCATAACTGCAGCATCACGAGCTGTTGTATACGAAAAATCACCTCTTGCGGCCTCTAAATTTTTTGCTGCCTTATCCGTAAAGGTATGTATACCACCGTGGGAGCCATGTTTGTTATTTTGACCTTCCACACATACAACTGGCGCTTTCCCCTCGTTGTAGTCAGGACATACTGATTTATCGGGTATGAACTTAGCTTTAGGTTTACTACTTGAGCAGCCGGTATTTTCTTCTGAATTAACTTTAGTGGTTGTTCCAAAATACGACTTTGGAATTAAATGATGTCCAGTTTGCCCTGGGCAACAACCAAGCTTTGATGTGGGATTTTTATTTGCAGACTGGTTATAAGACTGTAACAAACATTTCCTCGCACGTGTACAGCTATTAGCAACAGCATATAAGGATTGTATTTTGGATAAATTTTCCTCTACATTTTTTCCTTGATATATATCCGTCAGAGTCGATGCCGTATCAGAAAGCGAACTGACAATATCTGCAGCTTCATCTCTAATTATATCTATTTGTTTGGCAAGCTCGCGTGAGCGTCGATTAAGCTCAGCCGGATTCATGTCCTGAGCCATTTTCTTTAGACCATCGACTCCTTCTACAATGTAGCCAAGCTTCCTAACTTTCTTAATGGGTACTATTTCACTGACAGCATCTATAAGACCAGCCGCTAACATACTTTGTGCATCATCCATCGCTTGCTTGGATACATTCAGCACTTCCTCATAAAGATCATATTCTTTAAGTAGAGTTGCGAACTCATCCTTTTCAGCGAGTGTTATGCAAGAACTTGGTGATATGGAAAGAATACCGCAGTTTTTCAGCTTCCAACTACTCTTTCCTCTCACCCCAGGTTTCTTGGATCTTTCATCGGCTTTGCTGCATGCTCTATCAACACGTTTGATATCTCTTTCACAAGCTTTTTTTTCACTTGCTGTATCAATATATGTCCATACGGCAGTATTTCCAGGCTGTGAGCCATGGTTATGAGTAATAGAATCAGAATGCCTTACAACATTAAGACCCTCTACCTTCACATTCATTGACCAGCTTACAAAGTACGCCTTACCTTTTTTTACACCTGTGATAAGGCCTTTAGGCCCTGCGGCAGGCTCATTCCCTGTGCTCGTTTTGAAAAACGAAAAGTCCTTTTTCATCACAGGTTTATTCGTTATAAATACACTTTTTGAACCGTTACTAGTATCCTTTGCATATGCAGTGTTTGCATAGGGAACCAGTATCCAACCTGCAGGTGGTGATGGGGGGTCCAACAAGGATCAGGAAACGCTGACACAGATTTTCCTTCGGCAGCTTTACAGGCAATTTCCAACCCATTAGCAAATACATTATTTGCCATGATATTCCCCTAATAAATTAAGAACATAAGCACCACGATAAGAGTCATCATTACTAATCATACAAATAGAAGACTTATAGTTATTTCTTTTATCCTCTATTAAAAATGCCGAGAAAATATTAATTATTATTCCGATTGCTGAGCCGCACTCACCTATTGCATCAGCAGGGTGCCAAAGCACCTGATCTTGAACTTTTTTATCAAGAAGACGCCTTTGCGCAATAGCTAGTTCTTTGAAGAAAAAGCTCTCGCCTGAAACACTGGCCATCCTGAAATCAATTTCTGACATCAATTTCCGGCTTTCATAAAGTGATTTTTTTGATGCTTTTACAAGGCCGTCAGAAAATACGACCGACTCATGTTGGCTAACAACAACATTCTCCTCAGCCATGCCAATTCCACTAATTACTACCGCATTATTATCCGTATGAGCATCTGGTTTTTCTAGCAGAATGCAGGCAGCAGCCTCGCCCGGAATAAAACCATCTGAAAAACCCTCTCCTAAAATTCTTCGACCATCCCCATACATGTTCCCGGAATATGCTTTCAACGACTTTGAGTTTATAAGGCTATCAACTCCTATGACGAGACAATAATCTACTGTTTCTCCGTAGAGTAAATTTCTGGATCGTTCCAGAGCACTAACATGCGAACAACGGTCCAATAATATTACAGACATACTAAAGTAAAATTTTTCCAGCGGCGTGTCTTGTATAGCAAGTTTCATAAAAGACAGGTAATCATCTGAGCATAAGGGTATTTTTCGTTGATCGGAAAGACAAAGAATTATCTCAATCTTAGATTTTTCTTTTAAATCTACTTTACTAAACAAATCTTTTAGAGCGTAATTAGCCATATCAATATAACGCTGAGCACCATAGGAATTTAAAAAGTCATCAGCAGTGGAGCAAATTTGAAGATTACTTGAATATGGCTCATACCATGAGCTTTTTTTAAAACCATCGTAGCCGCAAAGATAAGCGAGGTAGTTTTCATCACTACCAACAGCCATTGATGAAATCATACCATGAGCTGAAACCAATAAAGGTTGATATTTAAATTCCATTTTATAGATTCCCATTAAAAATCAACTACAATTTTGGCAACTCTTACCAAATACATTCTCACCCTTAAGAGAAATATATTTTTTTCCTGTCATTTGACATCTCTCCCATGCTTTAGAGGGAGTACCAATAATACAACGGTCAAACTCAACAATTGATTTTTTAATATTCAAATGTGTTCTAAAAACGAATGAAACTTGTTTTTTTTCAGCATCAATGAAAACAGTGTCTAATTTAGGTATAAGATTTTTATCAGTCCCATTTTTAAGCTGAATCTTGATCGCCATTTTAGTTTCAGGCACCTTAAAACTCACTTTTGGTGCCTTTGTCATTCCATAAATGGCAATCTCATCTCCAAAATCAAGATTATCAACTTGCTGATCTTCTGGAGCTGACTGATAAAAGCTTTCACAAAAATCAACAGGAAGGTATGGCGCCCTGTTTTCCATCCAGCTTTTATCATAAGTGCCCGCTTTAGAAAGTCTTGGTTGCCAAGACCTTGCGACTGGGCCAAAAGATACAGGTGTGTAATGCTTCACTGTATCAACTATTTTTTCTCCAGCATATTCTTGGGATGGAAGAATTGTTCCATTGATTTTTTTTATTTTTAGACAATAGCCGGTTCCAACCGGGTTTTTAATGTAGTAATCGGAATCTTCTTTATGGCCACCACCAAATGCATTTTCATAGCAAATTTCTTTTTTTTCAAATGGAACAGGTTCACTTAAAGAAATGACTTTATTTATTGTATGAAACCTACGTTCACCATAAACCCTTATCCATTTATTCACACCAGGAGCAACTAAGCCTACTAACATTTCTTTAGTAGCATCATTACCCTGAGAATATGCATAAGCATTTACTAGAATGTCACATTTATTTTTCAGAGGAGCAAAGTCATTTTCATATAAAAGCGATGAACACTTAGGATCACCCCTGTATAGGTCAACATCCTGTGGTGGAAGTTGTTTTTCTAAAGGTATTAGCTTTGAACACTCTGTTTCCTCGAAAATGTATGTTGATTTACATACAAGTACAAGAATGCTTTTACCACTTTTTTCAAGGCCTACATTGTAACTAAACTCTGAATTTGTGAAGTTATCTATTATCATATTAATTTATTTTAACTGATGCACCTTTAATTCTCATTGTACTGTAAGACTGCTGCTGTATAGACTTCCCCGTGATGAAAATCATCTCCATCCTTATCGATCTCGACACTGGAGTTGTTGCTTCTTATAATTACACCACTGTCATTTTCTAATATTTCTGGCCCTTTCTTAAGTACTTTTTCCTGTATTAAACCCGTAATGATAGGCTCTTTACTTTTACCTTCATTAAAAACAATAAGGACTCTTTTACCAATATCCTCATGTCTCAACTCAACCGTTGAAAGTGAAATAAACTCTTCATTAGGAAATATCCTATAGTTAACAACTGGAGAGCCACCTTCATCAAAACCAACTAATATTCCGACTATAGGTGTTGTAACATGAACTAAGCCTTCAGAGTTACTATCCAGAACATCATTTACTAAGGAAAGATTGCTGATATCATAATTTTCAGCCACGTCGACCTCAACAATCATTTCTTTTTTTTTCAATTTAATTCTCCAATATCTTTTTTGCTTTCATTGTCAGCAAACCACCTGCCTTAATATTAGTATCACTATTTGTTTTGGTGTTGAGTTCATTATCTGCTTCGATCGTGATGTTTACACCCTTAATAGTTATTGTTCCATCCGAAAGCATGTGAATAACTGACTTACCTGTTCTAATAATTATCTCTTCGCCAACATCGTAGGTCATTTTCTGACCTACGTTATTGGTTTGAACCATACCGATCGTATTTTGCTGCGCCACCCCAACAGTGTTGGTTTCATTCACACCAACGCTGTGCACGCGGACCATACCAACCGTTTTAATTTCTGAGATACCGGTCGTGTGCATACGGTTACCGCCAATACTGACCTGCTCGGTACTGCCAACATTTTCCGTGCGGTTATTCGCAACGGTAATATCTTCATTGTTCAAAACCTTCTCACTTCGGTTATTGCCGATAGTGATGGTTTCGTTGTTATCCACAGTCTCCGTGCGATCGTGTTTAACGTGCACGGTTTCATCGTTGTCGATGGTTTTGGTACGGTCGTGGCCCACCCAGTGGGTTTCGTCGTTCTCGACTTCAATGTCCTGATTTTTCTCGGCATGGATGAAGAGCTGTTCTTCACCTTTCTTGTCTTCAAACCGTATCCAGTTGGCATTGGCAGCGCTGCCGCCCTTACTGGAACGGGTCAGAATACCGCTCTGGGTCTTGTTGGCCGGCAGGCTCCAGGGTGGCATCTGGTCGGCGTTGTATACGCGGCCTGTGATCAAGGGTCGGTCAGGATCGCCGTCCATGAAATCGACGATCACTTCCTGTCCTATACGCGGCAGAAAAATACCGCCCCAGTTTTTACCGGCCCAGTTGTGGCTTACACGGACCCAGCAGGAGCTGTTTTCGTTGTACTTGCCGTAACGGTCCCAGGGGAACTGGATTTTGACGCGCCATATTCGTCGGTATAGATCTCCTCGCCGGGAGGGCCGACCACCATGGCATTTTGCGACCCCTGCATCTGGCGGCCAGCCTGTCAGCAGTGGCGGTCGGTACACCGTACTGGCCGGAATGCGGTGGAAGCTATTACTTCAGCCCCTACCACCGCAAATATGATTTAGCATGCTCGCTGCTTTACATTGAAAACAACCTGAGTCTTGTCATTCAGAGCACGTGCTACAGCCGCGATCCGCCTTTGCAGTTGATTACCATTATTCAGCACGGTATCAAATGTAGAAGAGCCGAACTCTAACCCCATAAGATAGCGTTCGGCAGTAAAATAATGCTGATGTTCTGCCCACCAAACGCGTAACTCATCGACACCCGGAACGGGTAAGTCAGCCTCATAATCTCGGTACCAACTATCCGTACTTTTGGCAACCGGTAGATCACTGTCTTCCAGCAGTGGACTTAAGTCATCTTCTTCAATATCGACACCGGTAATGCAGGCAAAGGCTTCGCCAGCCAAACGACAATATTCAGGCACTTGGCTCCAGGCGATAATATCCGGTATATGTTTGACCAGACCCGAGATAGCCATCGTCCAGAGTTTGATACGTGGCGACAAGGTCGATTGATTGATTTCATGCACAACCCGGGAGGCTTCGTCAGCACTATACAGTGGCATCAGCAGTAACAACGCTTCCACGAACAACGGGTTGTCTTCTACGATGTATTCGCCCAGTTCGCGACAGCGTGCTGTCTCGCCAGACAGAACTGCTGTGCGAATTGCGTGAAAACGCACGGACACATCGGAGTGACGACACCAGTTATCCATATTCGCATTCATATTCATGCGCGTATCGCCCACCAGAGCCAAGGCTGTGGCCAGTGTACGAACGTTGTCCGACCTTAAGGCATGCTCCAATGCTTCGCGGTTGACGCACATACGCTGGTTACCCAGTGCTGCCAGAGAGGCATGAAAACAGTTGTCGGCAAGGCCTGCCTCATGCTGACCAAGCAGAGGAAGTGCCCAGTTCAATGCATCTGGAGAGTGATAACTCAATGCGGCAATACACTCCTCCCAATGAGTGGGCGTGGTAAACAAGGTGGGTAACCTGAGAAGAGCGGCATCATCCAACTGCTCCAAAGCAAGCCAGGTATGCACAAACACACTCCCCCAGTCATCCAAGGGAATGCGCTGCAAGCCATCATCGAGACTTAAATCAAGCTGCACAAGCAAACACAGGTAGTTTTCCATACGACGATCGAAAAACGCGATATCGTCTCTGCGATATCGTGAGGAGACAACCGCCTTATTTCGCATCACCCAGGCAAAAGGGGCATCTCGAAACAGTTGCTTCTGAATTACAGGGGCCAAACTCATATCAGTGCGACTCAGTCTTCAAGATGATGGGGGTTGATCAGTGCTGTCCACGTTTCACCATCAAACAACACAGCATTATTAGGCCCATAGGAAAGCAAAACGCCATGTCCTGAGGTCACGTGCTGAAAACTGAACTGGGCATCATGCCCAAGACCACTGAAGTCGACCCTTGTGACCTCATTATTCTCTAATACGAACAAACCCCAGCTATTACTCAAATACAGACGACCCTTGAACCAGGTCGCATCCTCAAAGCCAACATCCATTGTTGCGACTGAATGGGATATCAATTCCCAATGCTCAGTGCCGTCACGGTAATAGCCTTTGATTAAATCGCCCCAGGTACTGGTGATGTAGACATAGCCATCATCAGCACAGACAAGGTTATTCAATATGCTATTGACCGGTGGATTCAGCTGCAGCCAACGCTCGCCATTGTAGTGCCAGAGATCCCCCATCCCACCACAGGCATATAAATCCTGTTCACTGAAACCATCAAATGAGAGAAAGGCAATAGTGGGCAAGCTGTCATCGACACCTGTCTCCCGATAGGCTTTCTGGCGAGCCCACATCTGTTCCATCAGTATGGGGTGCTGCTGTTCATCTGTCAGGGTAACCCAGCGCTTCTTGTCAATCCGCTTTAAAAGCTTGTGGTGAGTACCACAGGCATAGATATGGCCTGCAATATTACGCAAACACTCAACAGAAACTTCAGTACGCTGACTTCCGCGAAACTCATCTTGATCCAAGGTATATTGCGGGAATACTTTGGGTGTATCACGGGTTTCATAAGCACGACCTTCTTCGCTTGTTATCAAGAACCCGTTAGTACCGGTGTGAATAATTTTCGGATTTTTAAAACCGCCATCCCATTTTATACTTGAGACATTTCCAGTAAGTATATTAATTGATATTCCTCTTGTACGGTCAATGTAATCATCATCATCTGACAGCTCCTGCGCTATAAAACTAATCAATTCTGGTTTTGCAACAGTTCCATTAAGTAAACTGAAGCCTTCAATATTTTTTTCGTAATCTTCTCGCTTCATCAATTAGTCCTCAATTCCATCTTCGCTATTGCTATCTGCAGCTGTTCGCTTTCTCATCAACTGCTGACTCCCACCTTTACAGGCCTTGGTATGGTAGTTATCAAGTTGCGCGCGTATACATGCAGAACTGCACATACTTAGTGGAAACTGCATTTTATGCGCCATAACTGCAGCATCACGAGCTGTTGTATACGAAAAATCACCTCTTGCGGCCTCTAAATTTTTTGCTGCCTTATCCGTAAAGGTATGTATACCACCGTGGGAGCCATGTTTGTTATTTTGACCTTCCACACATACAACTGGCGCTTTCCCCTCGTTGTAGTCAGGACATACTGATTTATCGGGTATGAACTTAGCTTTAGGTTTACTACTTGAGCAGCCGGTATTTTCTTCTGAATTAACTTTAGTGGTTGTTCCAAAATACGACTTTGGAATTAAATGATGTCCAGTTTGCCCTGGGCAACAACCAAGCTTTGATGTGGGATTTTTATTTGCAGACTGGTTATAAGACTGTAACAAACATTTCCTCGCACGTGTACAGCTATTAGCAACAGCATATAAGGATTGTATTTTGGATAAATTTTCCTCTACATTTTTTCCTTGATATATATCCGTTAGAGTCGATGCCGTATCAGAAAGCGAACTGACAATATCTGCAGCTTCATCTCTAATTATATCTATTTGTTTGGCAAGCTCGCGTGAGCGTCGATTAAGCTCAGCCGGATTCATGTCCTGAGCCATTTTCTTTAGACCATCGACTCCTTCTACAATGTAGCCAAGCTTCCTAACTTTCTTAATGGGTACTATTTCACTGACAGCATCTATAAGACCAGCCGCTAACATACTTTGTGCATCATCCATCGCTTGCTTGGATACATTCAGCACTTCCTCATAAAGATCATATTCTTTAAGTAGAGTTGCGAACTCATCCTTTTCAGCGAGTGTTATGCAAGAACTTGGTGATATGGAAAGAATACCGCAGTTTTTCAGCTTCCAACTACTCTTTCCTCTCACCCCAGGTTTCTTGGATCTTTCATCGGCTTTGCTGCATGCTCTATCAATACGTTTGATATCTCTTTCACAAGCTTTTTTTTCACTTGCTGTATCGATATATGTCCATACGGCAGTATTTCCAGGCTGTGATCCATGGTTATGAGTAATAGAATCAGAATGCCTTACAACATTAAGACCCTCTACCTTCACATTCATTGACCAGCTTACAAAGTACGCCTTACCTTTTTTTACACCTGTGATAAGGCCTTTAGGCCCTGCGGCAGGCTCATTCCCTGTGCTCGTTTTGAAAAACGAAAAGTCCTTTTTCATCAAAGGTTTATTTGTTATAAATACACTTTTTGAACCGTTACTAGTATCCTTTGCATATGCAGTGTTTGCATAGGGAACCAGTATCCAACCTGCAGGTGGTGATGGGGGGGTCCAACAAGGATCAGGAAACGCTGCCACAGATTTTCCTTCGGCAGCTTTACAGGCAACTTCCAGCCCATTAGCAAATACATTATTTGCCATGATATTCCCCTAATAAATTAAGAACATAAGCACCACGATAAGAGTCATCATTACTAATCATACAAATAGAAGACTTATAGTTATTTCTTTTATCCTCTATTAAAAATGCCGAGAAAATATTAATTATTATTCCGATGACTGAGCCGCACTCACCTATTGCATCAGCAGGGTGCCAAAGCACCTGATCTTGAACTTTTTTATCAAGAAGACGCCTTTGCGTAATAGCTAGTTCTTTGAAGAAAAAGCTCTCGCCTGAAACACTGGCCATCCTGAAATCAATTTCTGACATCAATTTCCGGCTTTCATAAAGTGATTTTTCTGATGCTTTTACAAGGCCCTCAGCAAATATGACCGACTCATGCTGGCTAACAACAACATTCTCCTCAGCCATACCAATTCCACTAATTACTACCGCATTACTATCCGTATGAGCATCTGGTTTTTCTAGCAAAATGCAAGCAGCAGCCTCGCCCGGAATAAAACCATCTGAAAAATCCTCTCCTAAAATTCTTCGACCATCCCCATACATGTTCCCGGAATATGCTTTCAACGACTTTGAGTTTATAAGGCTATCAACTCCTATGACGAGACAATAATCTACTGTTTCTCCGTAGAGTAAATTTCTGGATCGTTCCAGAGCACTAACATGCGAACAACGGTCCAATAATATTACAGACATACTAAAGTAAAATTTTTCCAGCGGCGTGTCTTGTATAGCAAGTTTCATAAAAGACAGGTAATCATCTGAGCATAAGGGTATTTTTCGTTGATCGGAAAGACAAAGAATTATCTCAATCTTAGATTTTTCTTTTAAATCTCCTTTACTAAACAAATCTTTTAGAGCGTAATTAGCCATATCAATATAACGCTGAGCACCATAGGAATTTAAAAAGTCATCAGCAGTGGAGCAAATTTGAAGATTACTTGAATATGGCTCATACCATGAGCTCTTTTGAAAACCATCGTAGCCGCAAAGATAAGCGAGGTAGTTTTCATCACTACCAACAGCCATTGATGAAATCATACCATGAGCTGAAACCAATAAAGGTTGATATTTAAATTCCATTTTATAGATTCCCATTAAAAATCAACTACAATTTTGGCAACTCTTACCAAATACATTCTCACCCTTAAGAGAAATATATTTTTTTCCTGTCATTTGACATCTCTCCCATGCTTTAGAGGGAGTACCAATAATACAACGGTCAAACTCAACAATTGATTTTTTAATATTCAAATGTGTTCTAAAAACGAATGAAACTTGTTTTTTTTCAGCATCAATGAAAACAGTATCTAATTTAGGTATAAGATTTTTATCAGTCCCATTTTTAAGCTGAATCTTGATCGCCATTTTAGTTTCAGGCACCTTAAAACTCACTTTTGGTGCCTTTGTCATTCCATAAATGGCAATCTCATCTCCAAAATCAAGATTATCAACTTGCTGATCTTCTGGAGCTGACTGATAAAAGCCTTCACAAAAATCAACAGGAAGGTATGGCGCCCTGTTTTCCATCCAGCTTTTATCAAAAGTGCCCGCTTTAGAAAGTCTTGGTTGCCAAGACCTTGCGACTGGGCCAAAAGATACAGGTGTGTAATGCTTCACTGTATCAACTATTTTTTCTCCGGCATATTCTTGGGATGGAAGAATTGTTCCATTGATTTTTTTTATTTTTAGACAATAGCCGGTTCCAACCGGGTTTTTAATGTAGTAATCGGAATCTTCTTTATGGCCACCACCAAATGCATTTTCATAGCAAATTTCTTTTTTTTCAAATGGAACAGGTTCACTTAAAGAAATGACTTTATTTATTGTATGAAACCTACGTTCACCATAAACCCTTATCCATTTATTCACACCAGGAGCAACTAAGCCTACTAACATTTCTTTAGTAGCATCATTACCCTGAGAATATGCATAAGCATTTACTAGAATGTCACATTTATTTTTCAGAGGAGCAAAGTCATTTTCATATAAAAGCGATGAACACTTAGGATCACCCCTGTATAGGTCAACATCCTGTGGTGGAAGTTGTTTTTCTAAAGGTATTAGCTTTGAACACTCTGTTTCCTCGAAAATGTATGTTGATTTACATACAAGTACAAGAATGCTTTTACCACTTTTTTCAAGGCCTACATTGTAACTAAACTCTGAATTTGTGAAGTTATCTATTATCATATTAATTTATTTTAACTGATGCACCTTTAATTCTCATTGTACTGTAAGACTGCTGCTGTATAGACTTCCCCGTGATGAAAACATCTCCATCCTTATCGATCTCGACACTGGAGTTGTTGCTTCTTATAATTACACCACTGTCATTTTCTATTATTTCTGGCCCTTTCTTAAGTACTTTTTCCTGTATTAAACCCGTAATGATAGGCTCTTTACTTTTACCTTCATTAAAAACAATAAGGACTCTTTTACCAATATCCTCATGTCTCAACTCAACCGTTGAAAGTGAAATAAACTCTTCATTAGGAAATATCCTATAGTTAACAACTGGAGAGCCACCTTCATCAAAACCAACTAATATTCCGACTATAGGTGTTGTAACATGAACTAAGCCTTCAGAGTTACTATCCAGAACATCATTTACTAAGGAAAGATTGCTGATATCATAATTTTCAGCCACGTCGACCTCAACAATCATTTCTTTTTTTTTCAATTTAATTCTCCAATATCTTTTTTGCTTTCATTGTCAGCAAACCACCTGCCTTAATATTAGTATCACTATTTGTTTTGGTGTTGAGTTCATTATCTGCTTCGATCGTGATGTTTACACCCTTAATAGTTATTGTTCCATCCGAAAGCATGTGAATAACTGACTTACCTGTTCTAATAATTATCTCTTCGCCAACATCGTAGGTCATTTTCTGACCTACGTTATTGGTTTGAACCATACCGATCGTATTTTGCTGCGCCACCCCAACAGTGTTGGTTTCATTCACACCAACGCTGTGCACGCGGACCATACCAACCGTTTTAATTTCTGAGATACCGGTCGTGTGCATACGGTTACCGCCAATACTGACCTGCTCGGTACTGCCAACATTTTCCGTGCGGTTATTCGCAACGGTAATATCTTCATTGTTCAAAACCTTCTCACTTCGGTTATTGCCGATAGTGATGGTTTCGTTGTTATCCACAGTCTCCGTGCGATCGTGTTTAACGTGCACGGTTTCATCGTTGTCGATGGTTTTGGTACGGTCGTGGCCCACCCAGTGGGTTTCGTCGTTCTCGACTTCAATGTCCTGATTTTTCTCGGCATGGATGAAGAGCTGTTCTTCACCTTTCTTGTCTTCAAACCGTATCCAGTTGGCATTGGCGGCGCTGCCGCCCTTACTGGAACGGGTTAGAATACCGCTCTGGGTCTTGTTGGCCGGCAGGCTCCAGGGTGGCATCTGGTCGGCGTTGTATACGCGGCCTGTGATCAAGGGTCGGTCAGGATCGCCGTCCATGAAATCGACGATCACTTCCTGTCCTATACGCGGCAGAAAAATACCGCCCCAGTTTTTACCGGCCCAGTTGTGGCTTACACGGACCCAGCAGGAGCTGTTTTCGTTGTACTTGCCGTAACGGTCCCAGGGGAACTGGATTTTGACGCGGCCATATTCGTCGGTGTAGATCTCTTCACCCGGCGGGCCTACCACCATGGCATTTTGCGGCCCCTGCATTTGCGGCCAGCCTGTCAGCAGTGGCGGTCGGTACACCGTGCTGGCGGGAATACAATGGAAGCTGTTGCTGTAGGACTTTTCATCTTCATCGTTGATGGTGTGTGAGTAATCCTGTGCATCGTGCTCGACACCCAGCAAGACATACTCGGCCATCTCTTCAGGCGCGTCGTCATGGCGCTTCAGGGTAAAGCGGTGGCCACTGGTGAAGGTGCGACAGCCGCTGTGACCATAGACGACATCATGCGCCGCTTCGTCGGCCTCCACTCGCAGGCGAGTAAGGGTGTCACCCAAGCCTTTTTCTTCATACCGGCCGGGGTATTCAAAGTGCTCGTACTTGGTTGTTCCCGGCACTTTCATGCTGGCGGTTTCACCCGTTTGCAGGCGATCGCGCGGCTTTTTGAAGTCATAGTCCCGACGTGACTGCTTGCCGGTACGGTAAAGATAGTTGTGGTGCCAGGCATGGATACTGTGAGCACTGATGGTACCGGCGCGGTACTCGACCGCCGCTTCGCCACACTGACCGTAGCCGCCCACATGATCGCTCAGCACCAGCACATGTTTACCGGCCTGGTGCTCGAAGTAGTAGAAAATGCCTTCCTCTTCAAACAGGCGGGACAGGAACTGGAAGTCTGTTTCTTTATACTGGACACAGTATTCACGGACAGGATGTGATCCCACCAGACGAAACTGAAAGTCGGTAAAACCGTTTTCGCTGAAGATGCTGGAGGCGATTTCCTTGACGGTTTTGAACTGGAACACCTTGCAATCACTGGTCTGCGTCAGAAACCAGAACCAGGGCACGATGACTGCGGTGTACGCACGCAAGTCCTGCAGGTGCCGCCCTTCCTGGCGGAAGCTTTTGACGTAACCGTTGATATAGCGATAGCTACCCGGCGTCATGAAGCCCATATCATCAGCCCGCGTGATACGAACTGTCACGTTTTTGCCCACGATTTCAGCAGGTGAGATGCTCTTACGCAGGGAATATGCTTCAACCTCAAACTCGAACAGGCTTGAAACAGCCTCTTCACCTTTCAGGCGTGTCATTAGCAGCGTATCGGCCCCCAAAGGGGTGTCTATCGCCAGCAGGCGGTTTTGTTGCGAGAAGTTAGCCATAGACTTCCATGTTCCTTGGTTCAAGATGCGCCAATGCAGCGCAATGTCTCAGGGGCTGCCTGCCAGGCCTGTGTCTCTTCATCGAGCTTCAGGTTAAATTCAAAACCGTATTGCCAGGGCGATTTCGGGTCGGATACCTCAAACTGAACTCGCACTTGAATCGGTGCCGGATGGTCCTGCAGCCAGGTTTGCTCCGTGCGAATGCGGCCCGATTCTTCCTCTGTAATTACGCCCAGATAGTGGCTGAACACGTCGGCCACCGTTGCATCATCCATGCTTCCCGCATATCGGCAGGATTCAATAGCACGTGTATCCACTGCCTGAAGTGTCAATAAATGCTTGAACAGCTTTCCTGCAGGCTGCTCAATACCGTCAGCCCATGTATGCATGGGTGTTAACAGCACACACACCGACACCAGCCAGGCTAGTATGTTAAACCGTGACAAATTTTCCATAAAAGACAGCATATCCTGTACCTGAATAATGTCTGGAGAATTGATCTGGCGTCTGTTTAACCACTTTGTCCCGGGAATTGGAGTAGTGATATATGTGCCCATCGCAGAATATTCCGATATGTTTCCGCGGCACATTACTCATTACTCTTCGTTTCAGATCCACATTGGTTTTTTTAGTAATAAACGCAAGGCATTTTTTCAGTGCGGCAGGCTTATCAGCCCAGAGCCCTACCTCAGGACAGCGTGCAAATACTTCCTGAACGCGAATAGTAGACCCTTCGCCCGCAGAATCGGTTTGATTGCCACATTGATAGCCAAATTGATAGCCAAATTCATAACCAAGTTCATGAGAAACATAGTGCGCACAATGATTAAGATTGTCTGCTGTCATACCCTGTTCACAATGATCAGAAATATGCGTATCAAATAAATCTTCCAGTGTTTCTTTTGTAATCATAGAGCGCTCCTTCATCCCTAAAAAAATACACTCAAAAAGCATACGAGATGTAATGTACTGGTTACTTTAGACCTAACGAATTTGAACAAAAATCAATCTGTTTTTTTATAAAACTATCAATCTCACTTTTTTTATCAAAGTTATCCTGTCTCAACTCATATGCTAGTGAATATCCATTCCCATCCAATGAAAAGAGACATTCATGAACATACTCATAGCCCAGGCTACAGCTTCCTTTAATGAGAAAGCCCTGATTAATTTTCTCTGCAAGATTCCAACTCATTTTGCTTCCATCGACAGGGATTTTGTAAAGCTCTGGCAATTCAGAATATTTTTCAAAATCACCTTTCACCACTTTCCTATCAAATAGCTTATAAAAATGGAGTGAAAGGTTTTCCTTGATAGTCGATGAGCCAAACGTCGTATCAGTTATATAGTCAGGAATGTAAAAGCTAACAACTTCAGCAGGAACTGTAATGGTTAAATCAATCAACCCATCACTACTATCAAAATTCATATCATCTGAAGACAGCTTAGATAGCTCTTCAATTACATATTGATCAATGAAGCAACGTCCATTATTTTCCAGATCATTTTCTTCTTTACCAACAGCCGTGCTGGACATTATTATTAATGATAAAGCCGCTAGCTCTAAAGCTTTCATCTAACATTCCCTTCAAAGCCATCATTTGAATCACAGTCATGACAATAAAGAGTCCCATATGTCTTAAACTCTAGCTCATCAGGTATTTTTTGAAGCCAGGTTCCGCCATAGAATTCAGTAGGAATTCCAAAATCAGAAAAGGCATCATGATGATATCGGGCCATCTGCTGTAAGCTAAGCACACCGGGGATTTTGCCAATATTTTTCTCAATATCCTGGGTTACATACCGACTATGGTAATAGGCCACATTAATCCCAACCTCTTTTATTTTGGCTCGCATTTCAGAAAATTTCCCACGAAATCCGGCTCGTTCAAGCCCTGCTGCCAAATTGACTACAGTCGAGCGGGCCATTGTTTCCCAATATAGAAAGCCTTTATTATTCCAATAAATCAGCATCCCCATTCACAATTTCAAGTTTTAACATTTTTGTATCGGATACCCAAAGCGCATAGCCAATTCGAGCGACAGGATCTTTTTTATTCAGCCTGCTAAGCCAAAACTCTTCCAGCTTTCCGTGAGCCAGGGCCAGCCTCTCGCTATCGGAAATTGCATAGGGTGAAGCCAAGACACACCTCCTTGTTGTACGTCTATATCCATATAAAGTACCCATGTGGGAGAAAACTCCCACATGGGTATTTTTCTTACAGACGAATGCCTGTAGCGATATCGTAGCCAGCAGGTACGCTGCCTTCCGGCTGGTGCTCTTCGTTCCAGCTGGTGTACTTCATTTCTACTTTGGTGAAGTTCAGTGAGATTGCCTCAACCGGTCGGTCACCGTTACTCATCATGTTGTAACCACTGATCAGGGTGTTGGTCAGGGTGTACTCCATGTAAGTTTCGATGCCGTTTGGCGTAGTCTGAACCAGGTGGATCTGGGCAGTTTTTCCTTGACCAACACAAGATTCCGCAAAGAACAGCGGAGAAGTTTTGTCCATTTTGGTAGTCAGGGTGACTTCACCTACCACAGCAGTGGAGGACTCACGGTCTTTACCCTGGCCAGGCTTGGTTGTCAGGCTGCGGTTGACGCTCCACTCCATGGAGTCACACTCAACCCAGTTCTCATGCCCGGCAGCTGTAACGTCACCATCAATACCGTCGATTTTCAGATAGATTGCCATACGTTTTACACATCCTTATTAAAACAAATTAATGTGAGAAAAATCCCACGCTTAATCACTACCCAGCCACACTGCAAGAAGCTGGATAGTTCATTCCCTTCCGAAGCCGTTTTGGTAAGCCACTCAAAACGGCGCCGTATAGCCACAGTGTGCTAACAACTCATGAATCGGGATAAACCTCGATAAACACATAAAATATTGACGTATTGACGTAAGTCCTCATTGCAAAAGGGACAACAAGCCCGCAATGAAAAAATGACTTCAAAAAAGAATGTCTCCAAAAAGGAACCTTATTTCAATTTGAAACAGATACCTATTTGGCACATGAATGAACACATCCAGTTCAAGACATCCTTATCCGGTCTCGCATGTGTATTTTGGGTTTGACTGGGCAAGATTCTATCAAAAAAAATAGTTGGTTTCCCTTTTTTTCCTATTTCTCGATGAACAATTCGTTAACTAGTGCCCCCTCTTTTCCGCAGTCCACCCCCTTAACACAGAGCCCGCTATTGAAGAGATATTTATCAAACCAGTGTATTTCCTGACGTTTGAATTTATGGTCTTTATTTTGAGACAGGTTTATATGGCTAATAAAATAGCCACCACTATTGGCCAAGAACATGCGCCCTCGCTCAAATCGATACTTTGCAGGATCTGATTTGAGCTGACAGCTTGTCCACCAGTTAATGCGGACACCACCATTACGCTTGCGAATTTTGCCTGAATCAAGCGTGAACACGTTGCACGCTTTTTCCAACTCCGTGTTCAGCACGAGGTTCATGAACTCCCTTGGCTGATCTTGTGCCAGAGCTGACAGTGATTCGGGATAGTATTCCGACAGGTAAGTTTGCAGATGAAGGATGCGCTCCTTTACATCCACAGTTTCGCTTGGTGCAAAAAGAGCACTGGCACCGCGCAGTGACGGCCTTGCCCTATGTTCAACGACCGCATAGTGCTCCGGAATAGCAAAGCGAAAGTTTTCCTGCTTCGCGTTCGCGGCCCCTGCAGCTGCCACTGGTGTATGGACAGCACCGAGGGCCACCAGGCCCAGGCCTGCCATTGCCAAGCGGGTGAAAACTTTACTGTTCATCCCGTACTCCTCTGATCAGGTTGTAAATAAATTGGCTATTGCTATCCACATCCACTTCAACTGTTTCCAATGCAGCTTCTTCATTCATGCTTTCAAGTATGCGCAGTGATACTTCAGGAAGCAGGCTACGATTAATAATGTGAATGGCATTGCGGGCGCCAGTGTCTACTTCCTGACAACGGGCAGCGATGGTATCGACAACAGCATCCGTAAATGTGAAATGTGCCTGATATTGCTCATTCAGACGCGCCCCTACACGAGCAAGTTGTAGCCGAATAATACCGGCCATCACGTCATCATGCAGTGGCAAGTATGGGATCAGGCGTGTACGTCCAAGGAAAGCGGGGCGGAAGCAGGTCAGCAACTCTTCTTTTATCAGGGCTTCCAACTTGTCAGCTGTCGGTATGGTATCTGGATCAGCACACACTCGGGAAATGGTTTCAGTCCCTGCATTAGTGGTCATGATTATCAAGGTGTTACGGAAGTCAATATCACGGCCTTCGCCATCTTTCATCGAGCCCTTATCAAAGACCTGATAGAAAACATCCTGAACACCCGGGTGCGCTTTTTCCATCTCGTCCAGCAAGATCACGCTGTAAGGTTTGCGGCGTACGGCTTCAGTCAGAACACCACCTTCACCATAGCCAACATATCCGGGAGGAGAACCCATCAGTAGTGATACCTTGTGCTCTTCCTTGAATTCAGACATGTTGATCACAGTGAGGTTTTGCTCCCCTCCATACAGGAGTTCAGCCAATGCCAGCGCCGTTTCGGTCTTGCCCACCCCGCTGCTGCCACAGAACATGAATACGCCAATCGGTTGTTTGGGGTCACGCAGTTTTGCACTCGAAATACGTATGCTCTGGCTTACGGCTTCAAGCGCATGGTCCTGGCCGATAATCCTCGCTTTCAACGCATCCTGAACTCCCAGCACCTTTTGAACCTCGCTGGACACCATGCGACCGGCCGGTATTCCTGTCCAGCCTGCTATTACTTCTGCCACTACCTGGCTATCGACATGTGGGCGCACCAACGGCTGTTCACCTTGCAGCTGCTGTAACTGCACCCTCAGATCGTCCAACCGACCACGCAGTTCCTCATTCTGTCCACCTGCCTGCTCGCTGAGCCTATGGCGCAGCTCCAGAATCTGCTCTACCAGTTGTTTTTCCTGCTGCCATCTTGCTTCAAGTTGCAGCTGCTGCTCCTGCAAGGAGGCAATACGGGTGACCAAATGCTCAATAGCTTGCTCATCCCCACCATATGCTCTGAGCTCACGACGAGTGCTGTCCAGCTCCTTTTGGTGCTGGTCCAGACGCGCTTTTACTTCGTCCAACGCAGCGGGGGCATTTCGCTGTTCGAGATTGATTCTTGAACAGGCGGTATCGAGCACTGAAACACATACGTCTGGTAGCTGCCTGCCAGAGATATATCGTTTTGACAGCAGAACGGCATCACGTACAGCTTCATCCAGTATCATGACCTGGTGGTGCGATTCAAAGGCGGGCAACAGTGTACGCAGCATCCGCATCGCTTGTTCAGGCTCAGGCTCCTCGACTTTGATAACCTGAAACCGCCGTGTCAGTGCGGCGTCTTTTTCAAAGTATTTTTTGTATTCCGCCCAAGTAGTTGCGGCAATTGTGCGTAGCTCTCCGCGCGCCAGTGCTGGTTTCAAAATATTGGCTGCATCACCCTGTCCCCCCGAGTTGCCAGCACCGATGAGGGTGTGTGCTTCATCGATAAACAGGACAATTGGTCGGCTTGATTGTTTTACCTCCTCAATCACGCTTTTCAGCCTGTTTTCAAACTCCCCACGCACACCGGCACCGGCCTGCAGAAGCGTCAAATCAAGAATATGAATTTCCACATCCCTAAGGCTATCAGGTACCTCACCATCAACAATCCTTGATGCTAATCCTTCCACCACCGCTGTTTTGCCAACACCAGCCTCGCCAGTCAGAATGGGGTTGTTCTGACGTCGTCGACACAAAATATCGACCATTTGACGAATTTCTGATTCACGCCCCACCACCGGATCAAGCGTCCCTTTTCTAGCCTGATCCGTCAGGCACTGGGTATAGGAATCCAGCGCCGAAGGACGGCCGGCAGAAGATTTATGGCCAGGCTTCGCCTCCTCATTCGTTTCTGGTGCTGTGGCCTCTTCATGCTCCTGCTCCAGTCGTACCAGACGAACACCATTGCGCACAAATGTGTCAGCGTCGATCCGGGCCAGACTTGGCAAATGGCTGAACAGGGGAAGACTAAAAACTTCTTCCTTGAATACTGCTACCAGCAACGCGATTCCTGTGACTTCGGCTTCGCCATATTCCAAGCTTGAGAGAAGCCAGGCTTTACGGATCATTTCGATCACATTAGGTGAAAACGCAGGAGCACTGCTATGCCCACGATCAAACACCTCAAAACGTGCAACCAGCTCATTTTCCAGGCGTTCAGTATCAACACCGTGGCGAGTTAGCGCCCGCCGTACACCTGTTGCCTCATGCTGTATCAATGCCAGCAACAGGTGTTCTGGCTCAATGGCATAATGACGTTGACTGACGGCCAGAGCTGCAGCCTTCTCAAAAGCGACACGACTGGTGTCCGAGAGTTTGCCTATCAGGGCACGCATATTCATGTAACATCCTCTGTTTTCTTGATCACCACTGTCCTGTCTTCAGCCTCATGAATATCCGATTCAGGCAGTGTCTCTTTTTCAATATCGGGATCGGACTCTCGGATGAAGGACTCCATCTGCTCGGCCAGTTCATTGAACTGCCGTCTGGCATGGCCAATCTCATCAATCCGTGTCACATCCAACCGGGTGTAATAGTTACCAACGTAAAGGCTTTGCAGGGCACGCGCGAGTTGCTTGAATTGCCCCGCAAAAAAACGACAGAGGTAATACACCACAACAGTGATCAGTACGCAGGTCAGGATTACGAAAATCCCTAATGACCAGGCAGTACTGTCCCATACATCGTCTATAGAGACCGCCGACAACCCCATGACTACAGTTCCGATCTGCTTGTCATTAAAGATAATTGGGGATGTCATATGGTAGAGCCGCTGGCCTTCCAACCGACGCTCGAAGATGCTGACATTCTGATTTTCCTCAAGCTTTTCGAGTTCCAGCGGCGGCCGGTACGTTTCTCCTGCACGCTCGCCTGGGCTGGCCGCGACGATACGGTGTTGGTGGTCTGTGATAATCAGATATGCAATTTCACTGTTCGTCGACATGCGCTCAACGGTAATCGCCAAGTTGAGCTCATCGCCCAGCAAAAGAGCTTCGTCTACTTGCTCTCTGGTTTGCTGAACCAGCATGCGGCCATAGCTACTCAACACTCCCGACAGGTTTCCGGACAGGTCATTCAATGTCAGCACCAGCACTCCAACCAGCAAACTACTAAGAGCGGTTGCAACAATGGCGGTATAGCGCCAGCTGGCATTGATTTTTTCACTCCAGCTTGGATCCTGTGCCGATAGCTCGAGCTCCAGCGCGTCCAGCTGTTTGATCAATTCCGCAGCGCTCGGATAGCGAAAAGAGGTTTTCTTATGCAACAGTCGTTGGATGACCTTTTTGATTGCATGTGGACAACGGGATGCCGATAGATCCACTTCCGACTGTTGAATCAGCTCCATCAGGTCACGAATGCTGGACGCTTCAAACGGCAGTTGCCCAAATACCATCTGATAGAAAACGACACCGAGGGAGTAAAGATCACTGCGACGATCGGGGGAGTGTCCTGCAAGCTGCTCGGGAGACATATAAAAGGGGGTACCAACAATCGCCTCGCCACAGCCCACTTCGGTGTGCTCATGCAGATAGGCCACTCCAAAGTCAGTCAGGCGGACACGACCACTGGGCTCGATCAAAATGTTACTGGGCTTGATATCTCGATGTATGATGCCCTTTCCATGCGCATATTCGAGTGCCGCCGCAATCTGCGAAACAATATCAATGGTGATATCCAGATCCAGCTCCGCCTGTTCGCGAATCCAATCATCAAGACTCTGGCATTCCACATATTCCATAACGATAAAAGGCGTATTGTCGACTTCACCCACATCAAAGATATGTACGATATTCTGATGGTTAAGCTTGCCCGACACCTGTACTTCGTTAAGGAAAAATCTCAGGCGTTCTTTATCCTCAGCAAATTCCGGCCGTAGTACTTTGATCGCCAGAGTACGCTGCAGAACCGGGTCATAGGCCTTGTAAACCTGTGACATGGCGCCTTCGCCGATTATACCCTGCAGTTTATAACGTCCAAGTTGATCCATTTTCTTGCCCCGTTAACGACACACTTCGTACACTGTGTCTTCCAGATCTACCGTAGAGGGCCCAGCAGCTAACCAGAGCCCCTCCCCCAGACCAAAGGCCTGAGTGTTACTATTACCCCCTCCCATAATCAGGTCGGGCCTTTCCTCCCCTTTAAGCACAACCTGAAGGTCTATGTAATAATCCCGCCCCAAATACAACTGCACCAGTTCCTGCAATTGCACAAAACGTGGCTTGCCTGGCTGAAGCTCAACAAACAGTCTCAGGGTGACAGGTTCCGTGCGAATACGAATACTGCAGCCGCCCTCATACACCGCACTGCCAATGACAAAATCACGCCCCAACGTGCTATTGCATTGCCCCGTGATGTGCACTTGGTCCTCATCCAAATCGAACCAACGGGCGTGAAACTGCTGAACACTGACCGCGCACCCCAACACATTGGTAATGATTCGCTTCAATCCCAGCGCATGACGGGGCCGTTTACTGAAAAAGCCGGAAAAGTAGAGTGCCTTGGCTTCACTCTCCGCACTGATTGCGCAGCCACCTGATTCATTGCGTAACCCCGTGTACCCCAAGAGCACGCGATGCCCAGCTCCTCTTTCGTCACTACGTGCCTGCTGCAAGTGTTGCTCTTCACCCAGTGGCAGACGGTTTTTGCGCCAAGCTCGGTAGAGAAAACTGATCGCTCGAGCATTAAAGCCATCCAACAAACGAATGAATGCCGTATCCTTAAGCCGATGGCGCTCTTTCAGCAACTCGGTATAGTGCATCGGCAACACACCTGAAGGCCCCGTCAAACCGAAGCAGGCGACGTGTAGAAGGCTTTTGGCGAAGCCTTTAGACTGCAAGGGCTCCAGCCGAACACAAGCAGCCTGAGGGAAGTCCATACTTTGCAACACTCTGAACTCTGCAAACTCCCTTTGAAGCGGGTAATCACGCCCAATGGGGGCCGCCTGTTCAGATGCTTTCAGTGCTTGCACCTCCAAACGACGCAATAACTGAAAGAAGCCTGTGTTTGGCAGTCGCATATCGGCAGTCATAGCAGCGCCTGCTCCCCTGCCCTGGCAGGCCAGACTTTCAGTGGTGTTTCTTCCCCATCCAGCTCTACACTGAGTTGAATAAATGCATTCACATGGGTATACAGCCCCAGAAAGCGCTCCAGCACAGTTGCAAACAGGAAGGGGCTATTACCGGAGAAGCGCGTTGGGTCCAACGAGAGACCGACACGACTGCCACGGCAGAAAAAAGGTATCCCACGCTCATCAACCATTCGCATAGTGGCAGGGGCCACACGACTGATATGAACCGCATCGGCAGCATTGGCGTTTTCCCTGCTGCGGCTGTTGTTGTACAACCCGAGCATCTTACGTAATATCTGAGTACCGGCATCATCAGCGGACAACGAAACGTAATTCAGATTCAGGTGAGACAACAGATTCCAATAAATGTCGTCCCCAAACTGAGGGCGAATAACATCACTGAAAGAGGTTTCCGTCAGGATTTTTCCAACGGCCGAAGACCCCGAACTGAGCACTAAAGGAGGCTGACTCCATGTCTGGCTCAAGCGCTTAGGCAAGTTTCCGTTGAAACATTTCAGCTTAGTCAATACGACAGCCTCTTCCTGCTGTGCCATAAGCTCATCGCTATTGATCAACGAAAGAAAAACCTGGCTGCGTGTGTTGCCCGTTTCGCGTTCCTCACGCCGTGCATGCCAGCTGGCAAACGATTGCTGACCTATATCCCAGCCATGAATACCGAAGAAAGGGCGTATCATTTCTACTTGGCTTTGATCGGCACTCACCGAGACGCCATCAATGCTATAGACTTCTACACTGTCTGGGTGACGGGCATCTGCGATCACCGGATATTCATATTCCTGATGTGTAAGCTGGGTCGGCTCTGCAAGCTGCTCGTACAGGTTCAGTAAGGGCGTCGCATTCAACACAAAATTGCCGGCATCTACTGTCGCCTCAATATCCGGCAGACTCTTATTGAAGTACAGAAAAACGTCCATTCGCCGGCCGTTCAATTTAGCTCGTGCAGTCGCATCCAGCTCGATATCAAAAAACAGAAACTTATCCGTGTAGTTGAAGTATTCTGTCAGTAGGCGGTAACCCACAAATGACTGCTCTGGATAAGGCAAGATACCTTCGTTCTCTTGAAACCCCACTTGACGAATCGATGCACTCGCATTCATGAATACTGCATTGGCATCATATTCATTGTCAGCAATCCCCAGCATCAAAGCGTGATTGTGGATCAGTTCGTAGAGCGCAAAGCTGTAATGCCGGTTTCCTTTGATGAAGAACCTCAACTTCTGTATGCCAGACGTTTCCAGCTCCACATCCGGGCTGATTGCGGCAAGACTGAGCCTGAGTACCGATTCCAAATCAGAGGTTTGCCCAGGATTTGGGGCATCAACCGGATAACTCTGTAATCGCGCACTTACCAGCTTGAGCGGGAGCACCTGAGCGTCATAGATCGTTCTGAAACGACAGGTATATTGCTCATCGACATCTGCGTGGATTTCTTCACCTGCGGGAATACAGGCCTGAGTTGACAAGTCCTTATCCGGTTCAAAGCTTATGATGGAATAGCTGGGAAGTGGCCGCAGAAAGTGTGGATAGATGACATCCATCAGGGTCTGGCATAACTGGGGAAACTCATCATCCAGTTTCTTTCGAACTCTTGCGTTCAAAAAGGCTATGCCCTGAATAATGCGCTCTACATGAGGGTCACGCGCTTGGTCGTCAGTCAGTTGCAGGCGCGCAGCAACCTTGGGAAACTCTTCTGCAAAGGCTTGCCCTCGATGTTTCAGGTAGTTCAGCTCACGCTGATAATAATCGATTAGAACATTGCTCATCGCTGCACCGGCTGAAAGCTGAAGATGTTTCGGGACGGCTCAAAAGCCGCCTGAATCACCACCGGTTCGGCATCAGTAAAAATTCGCAATCGCGCATCTATTCTGAACCCCAGACGGTCTTGCTCAGGCGAGCACTCCAACAGCTCCACATGTACATCGCTCAGTCTGGGCTCATTGGTTCTGATGGTATCCAGTATTTTCCGGCGTAAGGCTTCACGTCCGCTCAGCGCGGAAATATTGATATGCGCAAAGTCCATGACGCCATAGGTTAGAAGCATCTCGCCAGGATAGGTAATGCTGTCGTCACCATGACGGCAGCGGTTGTTCAGGAGATTTTCCAGGTCTTGCATAACACTAAGTTTGTAAGCTCGATAGCGTACGGCTGGCGAGCTGTACTCATCAGCAGAATGGTGTGGATTGTCATCCAGCAACATCCGCAAGAACGGTGCCTGAAAAGCGTCCTCCGTAATCATCCCTGGACTCCCACTCGCTCCAGGGTACGAATCTGCAGCAAAGGCACCAGTTCATCTCCAATCAACAGACATTTTTGACCAACACCGTACACCAGTCCTACCGACTCTACCTCTACCCAGTCCGTCAAACGCCCCATGCAGGCGTTCACGTCAGTAATAGGTGTCTGCGCGTAAATTACAGGGATATAAACCGGTAACGGGCTCGCTGAGTCCTCATCCCCCACGCGCTTGATCAGAGCACGACGAAACATCAGATCGATCGGGTTTTCGTAAGGGAAAAATTCGATACTGCTAATATTCCGCCATGCCAGCCATGAGTAACCATTTTTGGGCGTGAAGACTTCGAGCAATGAAGCTGTCAGATCATCCGGCTCGGCCAACACTCCACTTTCGGATTCATCCTGAGTATCACAGATAAAAGATAAATTCTGGCGCCCTTCCATCAGTAGCTGTTCGGCTCTACCAGCCTCAATCGAACCCTGCTGATAGGCTTGTAGCAATTCATAGGCAGGCTCCAACGAGTGCCTGTCAGCCTCAAACATTAAAGGTAAGCCGGTCACCTGACTAAAGAATTCTCGACGCGCGATCGCTGCATTGATCATTGCGGCGATCAATTTCAGATTGATAACAGACGCGGGGTCGTTCTGATGATTCAGCTCAAGCACGTCCAGTTGCTTGCTAGCCTTTTCGAACTCGCCAGCAAACAAATAAAGCTGTAGCAATAAACTACGCCCTATTTCACAATCAGGATTATCACGTACATAGTCCTTTGCTTTCACGAGTGCAGTTCCGAGGTTGCCGCTCCGAAACTGATCTCCTATCTCCTTGATATCCATCATGATCCTGTCATCCGATTAGTCACAACCTCGGCACTGAACTGTATCGAGGTTTCTATTGATTCGAGCTGGAAGTGCGGTTTCAAATGAACCACACACTGGTAGGTTCCTTGTCCACCCGCTGGCTCGCTAACCTGTACTCGAGCCTCTCTCAATGGATATTTCGCCAGCAGAACTTCGCTTGCTTCATCTGTGGACATGACGTACTGCATGATCCAGCGTTGCAGAAAGTGCTGACATTCATCCGTGGTTGTAAAGGACCCTACTTTGTCCCGCACCAGCACTTTCAAGAAATGAGCGAAGCGCGACGTACACAGCACGTATTGCAGCATAGCGGAATAACGAGCATTGATTTGCGCTTGAGGGGTGGCATACTGCGGTGGATGTTGCAGCGTTGAAGTACTGTAGAACACGCCCGAGCCAGCATGCGCCGAATAACATAACGGGATGAACCCCAGCTCTGATAAAGACCGCTCTAATGCATCCGGAATCATAACCTGGGACGACATAACGGGCTGATTGTCCACATCGGACGTATGAATGTTCAGGTTGGGAACCACACCGCCACCAAAGTAACGCTTGCCCGTAATTTCGGCTAGCCATCCCGTATGAATAAAGCAGCGTGCTATAACAGCCCCCAACGGGAAAATTGCACCAACTTTAAGGTAGTCCCTTTCTCCTCTGACCTGCTCCGCGTAGACAAAGCGATCCACCCGCAGGCGGCTGAACTTGTAGGGCTTGCGGATAAATACCCCCGGCAAAGCCAGCCCAATAAAACGGACATCCTCCTGCTGACGCAGAGCATTCCATTTGGTGAACCGGGCCTGGCGGTAGGTATTCTCCAGATCCAGCCCAGTATGCAGGCCACTGAAGTCTTCAAGGTCTAGAAGGGAGGGTGATGCATTAAATATAAAAGGGGTGAAACTGGCAGCACCAACAGCCGCAAGCCCTTGTAGAACAAGCAGGTCATCCACCCCTTGAGACATTGGGTTCAACCCAATGTCCTGATTACACAGCATGACGCCAAAAGGTTCACCGCCCGGTGTACCGAATTCAGTGCTGTACACCTTGGCAAAGATGTCGCTTTCTTCAACGTCAATCGCTCGCGTCAAATCGCGGTGTAGCTCGCGCCATGAAACATCAAGCAATTTGACCTTCACCTGAGGGTCAAAGGCCAGTTGCTCCAACAGATAGCGACAACCACTCCACGCTGACTCAAGCGCCTGAAAGGATGAGTGATGCAGCACCTCATCCAGCTGCCTCTGCAACAGTTGATCGATGCGTGCTATCTGCTGGTTTAAAGCATGCAATATCTGCAATTTGGTGGGTCGCTGACGCAAGGCATCACGCCCTAACGCGACAACCAGCTCCATCGGCCAGTCATTTTCCACGAGCAGTACTCTCCATCCTTGTCATTCAGGGTCGGGCATCTATAGCCCGCCCCCTTCCCTTAGATCACTTCCCACCCAACTGGGGAATACGCGCAACCATTCGCATGGATGCCGTCAATTCTTCAAGCTGTAACCAGGGGCGCATCCATGCTACGACATTATATGCCCCTGGCTGACCCGGAACCTCCGTAACCTGGACTTTAGCGGCACGCAGCGGATACTTGGCCTTCATATCCTGACCTGAGTCAGGGTTATCGTTGACGTAATTAAGCAGCCAACGGTTAAGCCAGGCCTCGACGTCATCCGCTTCCATGAATGACCCAATTTTGTCCCTCCCCATCACTTTGAGATAGTGAGTGAAACGAGAAGTGGCCATCAGATAAGGTAAACGGGCTGAAATAGCTGCGTTTGCAGTCGCTTCAGGACGGTCATAGCGGGCCGGTTTCTGTGTCGACTGACCACCGAAAAACACCGCATAATCCGTGTTTTTATAATGACATAGAGGCAGGAACCCCAGCTTGGACAGTTCCGCTTCACGTCGATCGGTGATACCGATTTCCGTTGGGCATTTCAGATCCAGATCACCATCATCGCTGGTGAAAATATGGGTCGGCAAGTTGTCCACTCGGCCACCGGCCTCTGCACCTCGAATAGCCGTACACCATCCTGTTTTGGAAAAGGCTTCTGTCAGGCGCGCCCCCATGACATAAGCCGCATTCATCCAGCAGTAATCATCATGATTGGCTTCGCGTGCCGTACCATCTGGATCGATGGGGGCTTCTTCATAACCAAAAGCGTTAACCGGGTTGGTCTGCGCTCCGTAGGGAAGACGGGCTAGAACACGTGGCATGGTTAGGGAAACGAAACGAGAGTCTTCCGATTCTCGGAAACTACGCCACTTGATGTACTCTTTGGAGTCAAAAATCTTTTCCAGATCTTTTGGCCGCGACAGCTCAGTCCAGCTCTCCAGGCCGAACAGCTCCGCACCTGCAGCTGAAATAAACGGGCAGAACGCGGCTGCTGAAACGTTGGACATCTTGGACAAGAGCTCAACATCGTTTGGCTTGCTGGTAAACTCGTAATCACCGATGACAGCGCCGAACGGCTCACCACCAGGAGTACCAAACTCCTCCTCATACAACTTTTTGAACATTTCGCTCTGATCGAACTCCACCGCGCGATCCAGGTCACGAAACAGCTCTTTCTTGCTGAGGTTCAGGACTTTCAGCTTGAGAGAGGAGTTGGTTTCACTGTTATCGGTCAGGTACTTGAGCCCACGCCAGGAGCCCTCAAGCCGCAGGAACTCCTCGGAATGCATAACGGCTGACAACTGTTCTGACAACTTCAAATCCAGCATCGCGATTGCCTGGTTAATCGTCTTGGCAATGTTGCGATCCCAAACTACAGTGCCATCAAGCGCTTCATCGATCAGTGCCTTCAGAAGATCCTTCGCTTCTTCGCTTTCGGTCTGCTTGGTGGCTCCAATCACCTGATCCAGCAGGCTGCTGGAGTCCTCTACCAAAGCTACAGATTCCGCCTGCGGGGCTGTGGTTGCTTCACTCATCCTTGTTCACCTGTCTTCAGTCGTTCGTACTGATATTGAGCTCTTTGGCAAGCTGCTCCATGTCATCGGTGCTTTGCAGCACCTTTTCCAGCAGCGACTCCAGTTCTTCAGAACGGTCCGCTTTGGTCAGCAGGTCGCGCAGTTTGTTTCGGGTATCCAGCAGTTTCTTGAGCGGTTCGATTTGCTCGACTACTCTGCCAGGCTCAAAGTCGTCCATTGAACGGAAGTCCAGCTCAACCAGCAGGGAGCTGTCATCATTCTTGAGCTTGTTATCAACCTTGAAACTCAAACCCGGTTGCATCCGTGCCATGACATCATTGAGATTATCGCTATCGACCTGGATGAATTTTCTGTCTTTCAGGCTCTTGGCCGGTACTCCTGACGCGTTACCGGTATAGTCGCCCATAACGCCCATCACAAACGGGAGTTCTTTCTTGATGACAGCTCCTTCTGTCTCCACATCATAGGTAATGTGGACGCGCGGCTTGCGGACCCGGGCCAGTTTCTTGTGAATACTCTCAATCGCCATTGTTATCCCTCGCTTAAATTTCCATCTTCTTCCGTAACTCCATGCCTCAAGATCGAGGCCCGGACAATCCGATCAGCCTGAAAAACTGGCCTCGAACCGCTTCGTCATCAAGCAGCTCCTCCATCAGCTCCGCAAGCTCCATGCGCCCCCAACGCTCAACTCTTTCCATTTGGTAGGACAGCGGTGAATGGGGTTCGCTCTCCTTGAAGTACGCACTCAGCCTGGAGACCATCACGAGTGCCTCATCTCTTGATGCTGGTACATAGCTTTCCGGTTCAAAATTGGGCGTGGGGATCTGCCATGACACTGACTGGGGCTGCTCACTCTGTTCGGCCTCATTCACGAATTCAGGTGGAACTTCAGCAGCCGGTTCAGAAGCATGCAGAATGGATTCATCAACTTTGGCAAAGCTGCTGAGTGCCTCCCATGCCAGCGACAGGATATTCTTGATAGCCGATGTCGGCGGCGTGTCATGACCGCAACGCTCGTATAAAAATTCGTCAATAGCAGTAAAACGCTTTCTACAGGCATCTATTGCATTTGCCGAAGCACGCAGGGCCTCTCTATCGCGCCCCATAATTAGCTGCTGCCATTGCTCAACCGTTTTACTTCCTTCTTCTAGTTTACGTTTCCGCCGGGCTTCGTCCTGAATCTGAGCCAATTCACAGGACTTGATGTAATCCCAAGTAGATACGGGCTCACCATCATGAGTCATCAATACTGGCGCCATGCGAATCGGCATGATCAAGCTGCCTTCCCCATTGTCGCCATTCAGACCGGTAAACGGAAATAACGTTGCGCTGATACCTTCTTCATCCGGCAGTGGGTGCAGAGTTCCCCAGTATCGATGCAACATGGCTTCCGCCAGCTCAAGCGCCTCGGCCAGGCCCGAAAACCCTTCGACCCGGACACTGGCTTCGATTAGCCAAGCCAGTATTTCCACATCCTTGGAGCGTGTTTCGAGCATGTCTATACATTGTTGCTTGATCGGTTGCCATTCAGCAGCTAGTGAATAAAGGTCATCCAGATCCAGAACCTTGCGCTCCTGAGCACGAATTGCATTGCGCTGATCTCTTAGTGCATGAAAATCAACCGACCATTCAGGGTGTTCACGCAGGTCTTCCCCGTGTACGAGGTCGTCACTGATCGGCTCAAGTACAGCTGATTCCATTTGCTCGTTCCTTATTCAATCGTCCGTAACCGCGCCAACAACTCAGTACACCTGGCCTTGTAAAGCAACGCTTGCCCATGCTCGGGCTCTACCGATAAAACCTTGTTGAATTCTGCAATAGCAAGGTCGAGCTGTTGCTCCTGGTAATAATGAAGCCCTCGCGTATAGGGCTCTTCAACCAGCTCTCGGTGCAAGGTGAGGAATAAAGCATCAACTTGACCCTTTCGGCCACCAGCTTGATCTTTCAGCATTAAGTAAGCCGCTTTTCGCTCCCCTCGCGCATACGCCTGAAGTGCCTGCTTTGCCTCAGCTGAATACTCATTTCTGCCGGCTTCCGGGGCAGACACAGCGTCTTCCTCATCCGCAACCATCTGCGACTCAGCCTCCGATATGGGGGCAGAGGCCCGATCATCATCCTGTGCCTGCTCGGCCTCAACATCCATTTCTGCCTGATTATCCGCTTCGGCCATCTGGGGGTCTTGCCCTGTTGACCTGCCCATTGTGCTATTCTGCACAATCGCTTGCTGTCGATGCCTAACCAGTCTTTGCTCTTGCGCAGGCAAGAGCAAAGACTGGCCCCCTTCCAAGCTGGCTGAATCCAATGTGTTAAGTTTCATCAGCAGCGGGTAGTAATCATCATCCCCCAGGAAGCGGCGAGCTAGAGATTGAACACTGTCATTCGCCTTCGTCGTATATGGCTTGAACGTCTCAGGCTCAAGGCCTAAAGCCATAAGCTGTTTGTGTGGATCTGCACTCAGCGTGAACAGCAGCTTCCTTGCTCGCTTGTGATCTGGAACCAGGAAAAGCACACGACCTAACAAGGACTTGGCTAAAGTGTAATCAGCCGACTCAAGAAGGGCCTGCTCCGCAAGCTGTAAAGCCATGCGATAGTCTTTACCGCTTTCGGCGAGGGCCACAATACCGACTTGATCAAGCCCCCTATATTCATTTCGGGGCTTGATTGTGAAGTCAGGCTCACTGATAACGCCAGCCCGCATCAGTCCTCCATAAAGGGCTTCGTCAGGTTTAGCGGTCAAAACGCACCCCTGCAGCAAAAATAAAGATGCTGCGAGACTGACTTTTAGAGCAACTTTCATCACTTATTCCCTGTCTACAATTAGCGCGGTGATGTTGTCATTCGCATGGCGCGCCAAAGCCATATTGAGCAGGTTGGCCACCGCTCGCTGTTTGTCTTCGCTGTAGTAAAGCGTTTTTCCAAGCTCCAGCTGCTCTATCATGTTTGATAGTCCATCACTGCACATCAAAAACGTGTCCCCAGCTTCAAGGTCAAGATACTTCAACTCCAGGCTGGTATGCGGACTCACACCCAACGCTCTGGTCAGCACATGGCTTGCGGGGTGCGACCCTTCTGGTGTGCCGGCAGAGATAACGCCCTGATTAATCAACGCTTCGTATTGAGTATGATCCCGTGTGATCAGCTCAAAATTATTACCGCGCATTCGATAGAGCCTTGAATCTCCAGCCCAGAGCACAGCAGCCTGTTCCTGATGAATCAGAAGCGCAACAACAGTTGTTCCGATCACATCATCAACGTAGAAACTCTTGGACATGTCGCACAAGGCTGTATTCGCTTCATCCAACACCAGCTGAGCGTGTTTAAGTAGTTCTGAGAAATTACTAAACTGTAAAGCCTCCAAACTTTCCAGGCTCTGCGTAACCAAATGACTGGCAATACTGCCTTCTTTGTGCCCTCCCATTCCATCAGCAACGCACCATATTCCACAGGTGTTTATGCAGGCGAAACTGTCCTGATTTTCGCTTCTCACTGTGCCAATGTCAGTTTGCCCGTGGCCATTCCATGCTGGTTTGGTCATACCATTTAGAATCCATTCCCGGTTATCAACGCTTCATAGCCATCTGACTGAGGCAGTCCTGCAAAGCTGCAAAAAGGTTTGTCCTTGTCCTTGAGTGACATGGTGGACCACCAGAGGCTCCCACCAAGATCACCAACCATCAGATCCAGCAACAGATGCAACCGGTGTTGTACCAATGCCGTGCTGTTTGGCAGCTCAAGAACTTCACCCAATGAAAGGTCGACCGTTCTCTGCTGAATCAATCGCTTGAGAGCCTCAAGGTCCATCTGGCGTTGTAACGCCTCGAGACCCGCCTGCTCCAGGGCTGACAGCAACGGCGTTGCTTCCTTGAACAACCAGGTTGTTGATACTCTGTCTGCATCAAGACCGAATAGCATAAACAACGGAAAATATCGGCCAGCCGCATCCACACTTGGCAACATCACACCTGCAACCGCTTTTCCGGTTTGCTCGGGAACAGGAAAACAAAAGCGCCACACTGGCGATACCAGGTAGGCTTTTAGCCAAGGGATTTCTCCCATTTTTTCTCGGCTGTCAAAGATTACCTGGTTACACCATTTGTACATGCCTGCAGTTAAGGGGGCATCTAAATTTACGCTGACAAAGTCCCCGTGAGCAGGGAGCTTGCCGTAAATTCCAATTTCAAACCCGGACATCAGTTACACCTCAGCTGTCGCAACTCGGCCAATTGGAACGGGTTGTATACGCTCCCTGCCTTCACTTCCATTGAAACGCTGTAACGCCCTTTCAATTGGAAGGTCAATTCATATCGTTCCGCATCCAGGCGTTTGACATCAGCTCGATCAAACAACCTGAACAATGCCCAATCACCTTGCTCGGTAATAGACTCCTGTCCTTCCAGGGTAACTACAACCAAACGCGCGAGGCTGCGGTTGCCGGAAGTTCGGCCTGTCCCTGGCCAAACAAAGCGACGACCGGTTACTGGACCGTGTGCATATCCCATCTGCTCACCATCGATGGAAAGACTCATGCGCAGAATCGATTTATCCATTCGTACTGGCTTGATTTCAAATGACACTGCAGGACTGTTTGCCCCTGTCCGGTAAAAGGTATCCCGTATCAAGCGACCTACTTCCAGATGGCGAAGCACATCATCAGAAAATCCCAGGCTAATACCTTGGCTGTAGTTCCAACGCCACGGGCGACGGGAAGTATCAATGTGATCGATCACAACATCATTGAAGTACTGGTCAAGAATTCCGCCCGGTGCAAAATAGGCGGTCATATCACCCAGCGTGATTTCCCGTTGGCTACGTTTGTTGAAGGGATAACGTCCTTCAATCATGTTCTCGCAGTGTCGAATCACATCGTTTTCCCAACGACGACTCATATACTGCCGTGCATCTGAGGTTGTGTGTCGCTTTGCGCTCTGTGACAGTTTTTCCATCAAGCCGGCAAGAAAAGCAGGCTGACGCGATGCTTTTGCATCCATATCCTGAAGGACCGAGACAGAACCTAGAGACTCCGATGAAGCTCTAAAAGCAGTACGCCCCCGGTTCAATGCACCATCCATGGCTTTCATCTCGACATAAAGTTCGTCCAGCATCCTGATCGTCCCGTCAATCGGCGCAGGCTTATCTCCATCTGACTCAACCTGTGCGTTCAAATCAGCGAAGTACTCAACCACAGGATTGGAGAACTGCTGAGCCCTCGGCCGCGAACTAACAGCGTCACGCATGCCCTCTGAAGCATCGTCACCCGAGGTGCTCTCATCTTGAACAACACCTTCTGGCAGGGAGGCAAAAGCGCCTTCAGATGTGTGATAAGCAACGGAGTTGAGTAGATTTACCAAAGGAGAATCCTTGCTGGCCAGCTCACTCAGAATTCCCAGGGTTTCACGTGGGCTGTTCATCGTGGTGAAGTCCAACTGATCCAGATAATTTCTCCAGGTATGGAGATATTCATCCAAGTACATACTTTCCAGCTGAATCTCGAGCTTCGAGGCACTTACTCCAACTGACTCAAGACCGTACTCCTGGCCCATAACCCATTCGTCGGTCAGGTAACGTCCTAGCAATTCACTTCGCTTCTCAAGGAAATATTTTTTAAATCCTTCACGTGTAAAGAAACCGTTGATCTCAGCCGTGATCGGCAGACCGTTCCGGAACCTGAACATATAAACGGCTTGGCTACCCACTGAGTCGACAAGACGAAATGGAGCAAGCTCCGAGTCACCAAGGCCACCCTGTCGGAGCCTGAAATATAAGCGTCGAGCAGGAGGCAGAGTGCTCAACATTTGCCGAACACCCTCAACGAGCTCGGCATCCGGCTCAATACCAGGCTCATGCGGAAGATATTCAAGTAACGCCTGCAAATGCCTCTCAAGCTGCTCTCGATCTCTCGCGCCCTTTGGCAAACTTTGCTCCCATTCACGCTTAAACCACTTTTGCACCGAATCTGGTTTAAGGTGCTGGGGTGAAGTCAGCATCGAGTAAACTCTCAAGGTCTCATACAAATAGTCAGCATTGCTCTGACGATCATGTAAGCGCTGTTCAACTTGCAGCAACAAACGGGGAAATAGTCCATTGTAGAGCAACTGCCTGTATGCTGAGACAGCCCCTTGACCAATCTTGTCACCCTGATACAAACCAAGATGATGCCACCAGGCGTGGGGGTCTAGTTGCTGCTCTGCATAGCCGCCAGGCAACTGTCTTACCTTATCAAGGGCAGCCGCAGGCGCTAATACACCCTGGTCATAACGACTTATTTCGGTAACGCTCTCATTTGACGCCTGCACTGCAGCATTTGCACGCTGAACCAGCTCCTGGTTTTCCACAAAACCGTAGCTCCAGTAACCCGCCAACCCAAGAGCCAACAAAAAAACCGAGGCATATCCCAGCATATGGATGATAAACATCCTCTTTTCATGCTTGATGTTCGTGCCAGCAAGGCCTGCTTCGGTAAAAATAACCTTCTGGAAGAGGTGACGAATAAAGTACCCTTTCCCTTTACCCGCCCTGAACCCCTGGGCTTCCGCTCTCAAGCCGAACCGAGCACCCAAAGCATTGACAACGCGGTCTAAAGTCGTGCCATCCTGAGTACCGCTGGTGAAATACACGCCTCGCAGCATCGGCTGGGTTTCGAACCTCGTGGATTTGAAAACTTCCTGCAAAAAAGTAACGATTGAATCCTGCAGTAGACCAAATGAACGTGGAAAAAGATAAATCTGGTTACGACGACCGAGGTCATTTTCCACCTGTAGCCGGTCAAGTTCACGAGACTGAACACGATCCTGCAGCGTACGGAATTCGGTAATAAATGTCGGTACTACATCCTGCTCTTCATCGTCTTTATATGGATAGGTAATACCCCACACCTGCTCTCTTTCTTCTCGATCCAAGTCGTCAAAATACTCACTGAACCCAGGAAGAAGATCACATTTTGTAAAACAAACATAAATCGGAAAACGAATTTTGAAACATTCTTGAAGCTCCTGGATACGCTGCTTAATTTGTCTGGCATGCGCGATCAGGTCAGATTCCTGTAGTTTCAGCAGGCTAGCAACCGGGAAGCTGATGATAATTCCGTTAATGGGTTTCTGTTTGCGATAACGCCCCAACAGCCCCAGAAACCCCTTCCATTCGGCCTCATCCTGTTCAGACTGAGAATCACGGCTGGTATATCGCCCAGCTGTATCCAGCAAAACAGCTTCATCGGTAAACCACCAATCACAATTACGAGTTCCTCCCACACCCTTAATAGATGCACCGACGGAATCCTGTAACGGAAAGTGCAGCTCGGAATTCATCAAAGCTGTCGTTTTTCCCGCCCCGGGAGGACCTATCATGACGTACCAAGGCAAAACATACAGGTAGCTGCCACGTCCACCTTCACGGGTTTTGACATTTTTGAGCATGGCAAGAGCTGCTTCAAACTTTTCCTTCAGCTCGGCTATTTCCCCCTGAGCAGGCTTGCCCTCATCCTTCGGGATACCAGCCATCTCGGCTGTCAACTGCTCGTTCTTACGCCGATTCTGGAAGTATGTCTTGGCCTTGTACAGGAAAGCCATGCCAAACATGCCAGCAACCATACCGCCTCGGGTTAACGCTGAGCCAAAAGGATCGTTCCCGCCAACCATCACAGCTGGCAGAACAAACCAAATCAGCAGCGCAATTATCACCAGCGCCAAGATTCCCAAAAGACTTTTCAGGCGTGAAGCCAAAGATGTTAGAAAGCGCATTATTGTTCTCCCCTCTCGGTCCGCCAGGTAACGTTGGACAAAAGAACAATTTCAACCCTTCGGTTCTGCGCCCTTCCTTGAGCACTGCTGTTGTCAGCAATTGGGACCGTGTCCGCCTTAGCTTCTACTTCGAAACGTTCAGGCTCACGCGTATAGCCAGCAAGACGGTCAGCGACTTCTTCAGCCCTGGCGAGTGATAGATGCCAGTTGGAAGGATATTTGAAGGTACTAATTGGCTGGCTATCCGAATGCCCCTCAACAAGCACCTTGCCTTGTACTTCGTACAAGGCCTGAGCAATTCGCCTAAGCAAAGGCTCGTAGCTGGAAATTATTCTCGCCTGAGCCGAGCGGAAAAAGAGATCTCCTCGTAGGATAATTCGTACACGATTATCTCGCTCTTCTACAGCGACAAGGTTTTCATCTATCTCGGGCTTGAGAAAGATGCGCATTTTCTGCAAGGCTGAGAAGTCCACCACCCTCTGACGTTCAAATGAAGTACTCACGTCTGCGGCCAAAGCGGATGCGCTCTGAAAAACCGGTGTCGAAATCTGATTGAGAAGATACAGCATGCTGAAGAACAGCAGCGCCAGCAGACCGGCCATCACGGCAGAGAATACCCATAGAGGTACAAACCAGCGCAGACTCCGGTTTGCACTAGCTACCCCCTGCCATTTAGGCGACAGCTGCCGGGTTGTCTCTCCTCTTTGGATGCGGATCACGCGGTAAAGGCGCGAACGGATTTCTGCCAATTTCCCCATCCGGTCAGCCTCTAGTGCGTACCGACCTTCAAAACCAAGAGTCAGGCAGATGTACATCAGTTCAAGCAGATCGATGTTACTCCCGGGGTCTTTTTCAAGGCGAGACAACATTATGAAAAAATTCTCCCCACCCCAAGTTTCGTTATGAAAAATGCTTAGGAGACTTCGGGTTTGCCAATCACTTTGCCCCCCCCAAGGGGTATTCAAAACCACCTCGTCCAACACAGTGCAAAGAATATAGCGCCCCATCATCACTGCTCTGACATCAACCCCCGACTGCCGGGCAGTACTTTCATAGCGCTCAATTTCTTCACTCATCTGCTGCCGTAAAAAGCCAGCACTGGGGTTAGAGTATGAGTTTTTTATTGTAGGAATGAGGCTTAGGAGCTTGAAGGCGGCATTTTCCAAGCGATTGAAACCTGAACTGGCTCTACCTTCACGATCATCAAACAGAGTCGACCACTGGCCATAAGGTTGCTCAGATGACTCCGCCAAAGGCTCGCCCAAGGCAACTTGACCTCCAGGCGTCGGAATAACGACGGTACGATCACCACTGAAATCCATTTCCACTAATTCCATTTACTGCGTGGTTATTTGATTGCCCACAGTTCCAGTTGAATGCCGGGGAACTGACTGCCTACATGCAGTGCCAACCCTCTCGATTCACAAATTTGCTGCCACAAGGTCCCTTGGGTGGACAACTCGAAATAAACAGCGCCATTGTAGTAGGGAATTTGGCGTGGAGCGACCGGCAAAGGCTCCAAACGAACGCCAGGTAATTGCCTGTTTACAAGACCTGTAATCTGTTCAAGAGGACCAATTTTAGCCTGGGCCGGCAGCAGATTTCGCAGGTTTTCACGAGGCATATCCGCTCTTACACAAAGGACAAACAACGATTCTGATTCAGTTTCCGGGATATATCCGACCCGAACCCCATAGCCTTTATCCTCAAGTTCGATCCTGATCGCGTTTTGATCAAGCATGGTACTGAGAGGCTGTTGTAAAACGGCTTCAAATGCATCAAATGTCTGTTGTAGATCGGCATGCTGATAAGCCGGACAACTGTTCAGCCTCTTGTTTTCCGAAGTAAATGTAGCCAGTTCACCAGCGTACTGCACAAATACACTATAGATATCTATTGGGTGCAGCTGTTCGGCTTTGATAAAGTGTGCGAGCAGAGGCTCTTGCCTATTCAACAGTTGTAACAGCAGAAAATCGGCAACCTCAACAGCCCCAGCCGCAGACTTCAAACGATCGGCTAGCGCGGCAATGCGCATTTGTGTAAGTCCGTAAACTTCATTCAGCACCCTTGTAATCAAGGCCGAATTCTTCGCATTGAGAGTTGGAGCTACGTAATTTTCATCAAGCTCTACAGCCTGATTCTTAACTGATCGGACACGTGCAACCGGAATACCCGTGAATTGATGGTGATACTCCCGGGCTGGTAGTAGATGCGTTTTTTTTCCCGCAACCTCAATATCAGCCAGTGTACTTGACCCCACTACGATATCAGGAACCTCCAAACCTGAGATCCGATAACGCGCATTAGTATCAGCCTGAGCCTGACGATCAATATCCTTGGTACCTGCACGCCAAATGGGAATTGCCAGGTGTACGAGCGCTCCTTCATCTTCAACAGTCAACTCCAATGGCTCTGGTACATCATCTTCCGCAGGGATAACAACCAAACTGCCATCAGGCATAATGGCGCGACATTTCTTGATCACAACCTTACCAAGACACAACGCGGAATCGTCAAATTCGAGTTCGCTGACTCCCCAACCGTCTGGGTGGAGCTGTGCACGAGACTCGCTAAACATATGTTCCAAGTAACGGTCCTGCTGCTGAAAATGCTGTGGCCGGATAAACATTCCTTCAAGCCATGCCACCTTGCGATGCCAACTCATAATCCTTTATTCGCCCTCGACCATATTTATTTCAGCACGCTTAACCACCACATCAATTCTCATGACCCTTTGTGATGATATGATGCGTCCAATAAAACCACGTGAGTCTCTTACCTGCACTGAGTCTCGCCAGATTGCGTCATCAATATCGCGATATGCAGCCACAACACCAATGTAACGAGTCCGAGGTCTTAACTCTGTTTCAATTTTCTCACTGGCTCCCGGAAGCAAAATAAGATCACGCTCCTCCAAAAGGCCCTCGGGTTTATCAGCCCCCTGATATAGAGAGAAAAAATCTTTTCGTTCAAATTTATTAATTGATTCGAATTGATATACTCTAACTTCAAGCGGCGATGCCTGCCCGCTGCCATCTGGATTTATATCCGGATATGCTACAATATACATCTCAAGTTTAATCGGCTTATCTTTATCAACTAATGCTTCTTCAATACCTTCTAAAGGATTTAGAATACTTTCTATAGGATTCAAGCCGGCGCACCCTGAGAGGTGAATCATGACGATTAATGATACACCTAGCCGCCCGAGAAACTTCATTTCAACTGCCTTAGTCGGTCTTCATAAGCTTTGCCAAACTCGTTAGCAAATAAACTTTGAAAATCATCTTTCATAAGGGATAAAGTTTCTTCGTAAAAATCTTTGTACTCACTCCAAAAATCAATCTTTTGACGCCCTAATATTTTTTTGTTTGTATATTTTGGGCGATGCGTAAATTCCTTTTCCAACTGTTCAGGATCAAATCTCGAAAGTAGCTTTTCAAAAGCTGATTGAATACCAGACATCATAGCCAATTGATGCGACTGAATATCACGAAAACCTTCCTCGGCTGCAGTAGAAGCCGGCAAATAAGCCGAGGACCCTGACATCATCATGATCTTAAGCGCTTCGATCCCAGTTGGAGCAAACTTGAAAGGATTATTCTCCGCTGGCCTGATCATGGTTTGTTGCAGCCTGAATTCGCTCTTGACCAAGCTTCTGGTTGCCAAGACCTCAACTATCCCCTGAACAAGTAAACGTAACAACTCACCCAGGTCGCGAGCGATGACATCGGTACTTTTGTCGCTCTGAAGAAGCGCAGCAGGAATCCCCGCTGCCTCAAGGAACAGCTCAAAGTCGCCCTTCACTTCAGCCTTTTGAGAGTATGCAGGCTCTGCTGCAGACTGCTTAACCTGTGGCTCAACCTGAATTTCAAAGGAACTGTCTTCAGAAGCTGAACTCTGGCTGACCTCCAGGGGCTCTGTCTCAATTCCGGCATTTTCATTGCGACAAGAATTAAGAATGCCTCTGCCATCAGGAACTTGAGAGGGGTGACTCGAAGCAACTTTATGAGGAGTTTCAGCTCCCCCCAACTGATCAAGCCAGTTATCTGGAATCACACCACTGGCAGAATCTTGCAGCGACCCAATAGCTTCCTCAATATTCTCCCGTACACCAGGTACGACAGATGGTACCCGAAAGAATTCTTTTTCAGGTTGCACTACTGGCGCTGCACGATAGTTTCGGGAAGGGCTTGCACTGACGATGGAGTCATCGGATACATCTGTATCCTGTGCAATAATTTTTGCAAAATCAGGTGCTTCGCCGGCAAATGCATCGACAGCTAACAATTCATCAAAGGACTGCCCCACCGTCTCTGTTGAACCTACATCAGACAACTCAGCTCTGATTTCGAAGTTACCAATAGAGAAAAGATCACCTTGCTTCAAGACAATGCTGGAGCCTCGGCCGATCGGCTTATCCGAACCATTGAAGAATACACCGTTAGTGCTGATATCCGTCAAATGGAACTCATTGTTTTTACGATGAATTACGCAATGCTTATTGGAAATATGCAGCTCAGGATCGGGGAGCACCCAAGAATTATCCACTCCTCTGCCGATGGAAAATACATCTACCCCTACCGACATATTTGAGGCAACTGATCCAGAGTGTTGCCCATTAACGACTATTAAATTCAGCTCCATTGAATCTATTCCTGGCTACCCCAGTTAAAAATCGTGTTATATCTTAATGCAGCCATTACCTCTTTTAAAGAGCATCTGGAATAATTATAAATTTGTATCCAATAAGTATCTGAACCACTCGAACTCCCATGAGCTGTGGGCACCTCGAAAAACCTCCCTCACAGCACCGGTAGCCCTGTGATAGCATCGAATGACCATCAACATCGACCTGAACGTCAGTACCATGAAGAAGCGTAGCGCCATCAAAAACGACCTCTTTGCCAGCGAACATCACCGTGAAAAGATCGACCGCATCGGCGATCCCTTGGCTGAGATTGAGCAGCACATCAACTTCTCCGCACTGGCCGCTGAAGTTGACTGCATCGCGCCTCGCATCGAAAGCAGCCAGGGTGGACGGCCGCCGTACCCGACTGAAACCATGGTTCGCATTCTGGTACTCAAGCGCCTCTACAACCTGTCGGATGAGCAGATGGAGTATCAGCTGCTGGACCGTATGAGTTATCAACGCTTCTGCGGGCTGACCCAGGCAATCAACATTCCGGACCGCACGACGATTTGGCACTTTGAGAACCGAATTGGTGAAGCCGGTGCTCAGGCCCTGTTCGATGGTGTGTCTACGCAACTGTACAAGCAGGGCTTCATCGCTCGTGGCGGTCAGATCATTGATGCCACCTTGGTACCCGCTCCCAAGCAACATAACCGGCGAAGCGACAAGGAACTGCTGGACCAGAAGGCCATGCCAGCCGACTGGAAACCTGCCAAACGTCGACAGAAGGACACGGATGCCAGCTGGACCAAGAAACACGGCAAACATTACTTTGGTTACAAGCTGTCGATCAATGTTGATGCCAAGTACAAGGTCATCAGGCGCTTTCAGTGCGATACCGCCAAAGTGCATGACAGTCAGCATTTCGATGCCGTCGTTGATCGGCACAACACCAGCCGGGATGTCTATGCGGATCGCGGTTACCCATCGACTGAACGGGAAGCCTGGCTCAAAACCCACGGTTATCGCAACCAGATCCAGCGAAAAGGGCATCGTCACAAACCGTTATCGCCATGCCAACAGCGACGCAACAAACGAATTGCCACAACCCGTGCGCGCGTTGAGCATGTGTTCGCCAGCATCAATCAGATGGGAGGCAAGTTGATCCGTACAGTAGGCCAAGCGCGGGCCAACTTTGCGATGACCATGATGGCCACCTGCTACAACCTGAAGCGGCTCAGGCGCTTGCCACGGTAGATCAGCTTGTCGTCGTACAGTCGGATGAACACTTCCTGCACCGCGCGGTAGAAGCCGGAGTCCATGGTGAAGCGTTCGGTGGGCCAGTCCACGGAGTTGCCCAGACGACGCATCTGACGGGTGATGGTGCCACCGGACTCTTCCTTCCACTCCCAGATCTTTTCGATGAAGGCGTCGCGACCCAGATCGTGGCGGGTCAGTTCCTGCTCCGCCGCCAGCTTGCATTCCACCACCATCTGGGTGGCGATACCGGCGTGGTCGGTGCCCACCTGCCACAGGGTGTTGCGGCCCTGCATGCGGCGGTAGCGGGTCAGCGCATCCATGATGGTGTGCTGGAACGCATGGCCCATGTGCAGGCTGCCGGTGACGTTGGGCGGCGGGATCATGATGCTGTAGGCGTCGCCTTCACCGGAGGGGGCGAAGTAGCCCTTCTCTTCCCAGGTCTGGTACTAGGATTTCTCGATCTCGTACGGCTGGTAGGTCTTGTCCATTGGGGTCCGTATCTCTGATCTTGTGGCCGCTCGGATGGTTGCCGAAAGCGCCTGTGGCGTGCGTGTTGGCACGGGGCGTCGGCACGGGGCGTCGGCAGCTCGCTCGAAACCTGTCATTATACAGGCTGGAAGAAGGTGATTACAGGGTCGTGGAGCCCTGGGGGGCGTGTGTTTTTGTGTTTTGAACTGGGTGAGTGAGGAGAGCAGTAGGAGCGGCCGACTATAGCGGTTCATGCACCGTCTGGGATACTGTACACATTTCTTATCATCCATTGGGTTATTAAACCGGTGGCAATTTAGGACTGCCAAATCCGGCTGAAAGCCGCATGGTTGAAGGCCTCTTTCCGGCAGAAACCGCCGCCGGGTTAATACGATAGAAAGAACAGGGCGCCGCACTGATCCAGCTTCCTGTTCCTCAATGAGACTTTAGTATCGTTGTAAAATCTGATAGTGCTAATTAGGTTGGAGCTCTGTTCAGAAAAGCTTTACTCAAGAAGAATAATGGAACCACCGCAATGGTGAGATAGAAGGGTATTGTATATAAACTCAAATCTCTTGAGAGTAAAGCATTCTCAGTATCAGGAATCATTATATTGATTTTAACAAACGAGACAATAAACAGTACTATAGCAGATAGTATGACATACTGAGCAATCATACGCTTGGTATTGGACGTAAGAATTATCAGTGTCGAAATAAAACCAAAAGAAAAAAAACCTCCTGCGCAATATAAACTTTCCATTCCTATATCAGTAGGAGTTGCCGACACGATATTTGCATTAAGACTTGATATAAACAAGTCGTATCCGAATAGGGGAATCAGCGCAATTAATATTCCAACGATAAATGCTATAGCTATTTTTTTCATTACTAGTGCTCGGGTTTAAGAAAGCCTAATTAAATCTTACTTTACCAATTCAAGAATCATTCTTTTCTTTTCGATCGGATCTAGGACCTGTGTAAGGTCTCCTGTAGCGATGTCATAAACTGCAACGGTTACGGGATAAGATCCATTCCCTGGCATTGAGAATGTAATATTAGCATTCCCGAACAGTTTTATATCGGGTATAGGGTCTGTACCATAGGCGAAAAGCTGACCTAATCTACCTACGTAATAATCCTTTGATAGTGCTTTACCAAGTTCATTATTAACATTCAGGTCGCCAACAGGCTTAAGGTAGTTTCGGCTACCCATGTAGCGGGTAATGACCAGCTCATCGCCAGTTGGCTTAGTAGTGACTCTATCACCGCCACCCAAAAAATTTTGTAGAATTTGTAATCTAGATAATGGTTTGTTTATTTTTTGATTATCAAAATAAATATCCTGAGTCCGGCATACGCCATATACGCGTCGATAAACTTGCGTCGAAACACTGAATTTATGAATGCTTGAGACATGAAGGGACTCGATAATAACGAGTTTATCATCCTCTGGGGTACACATTTGAACATCCATGTTTCACTCCATCTTACAGCTGGCTTTTGAAGAGTTGTTCCATATTGGATACATATATTATTAAATATATGTATTTATTCTAAAGGAGGATGCTAGCATTTCAACAGGTAGTGTTCATTTTTCTGTGTCATTTCTCTAATCTGCCCCAAACAGGGAATGACACCACATGTCCGACAACACATCTGAAATCGATGTCGAAGCCTTCGCCAAGGCAATCCAACGGCAAGGATGGGTTACTGACACCGCTGATCAAGCAAATCACTGAAGCCGTTCTGGCCGGTGAACTGGGCCAGTACCTGGCCAGTGACACTACATCCAACCGTAAAAATGGTTCATCATGTAAAACGGTCAAAACCTCATCCGGTCAATTTGAACTGGAGACACCACGAGACCGAAATGGCACCTTTGAACCGCAGACCGTGAAAAAATACCAGACTCTACTGACGGATGAGATGGAGCATAAGACGCTCTCCTTGTTCGCACTGGGCAACAGCTACCAGAACATCCGTGAACACCTGATGGCTCTGTATGGCATGGACGTTTCGAATGACACCATCAATGCGATTACCGATCCCTGATACCTGAGCTAGAGGCTTGGCAGAAGCGCGACTTGGAGCCTGTGTACCCCTTTGCCTGGCTTGATACAATCCATTACAAAGTCACGGAAAACAGCCGTTTCGTCTCCAAGGCAAGCGGGGCCAACAATACCCGCTGGGTATCAAGTCCTGGTGCAGCAAATGGGAAAACCTGCCAGCCTAATTCAAATACCCTAAAGACGTGCGCAAAGCGATTTATAGAACTAATGCCGTCGAGGCCGTACACCGCCAGTTCCGCTGGCTGACCAAAACCAAAGGCGGCTTCACCAACGAGAGCGCGTTGTTGAAACTGCTCTACGCCAGTATGTTGAGGGCCTCAGAAAAGCGGACGCATCCGGTGCAGAACTGGAACCTCACGCTGTCACAAGCTGAGTATCCACTTTGAAGGCCGATCGACTAGTACATAGATCTGTGAAAATTGGCTGACACAGAACTATGAACACCCTCCAAATCAGCCTTTACATTACAGGGCACTACGCTCAACATTGATAATGGCTGGTACATGACTCGTTCTGCCGGCGATTTCCGCACCCGACTGCTAAACCTGTTCTGACCGCAGCGACAAGGCCAAAGCTGCATCGCTGCCAATGTGTGATGCAGCTTCGCCAGTAAGAAATTCTAGCCGGCACCTGCTTCCCGCAAATAGGGTAACTGACAGAAATCTGCCAACTGCTTCCCCTGTTCCTCCCTTTCACCTAGCCCGCCCTTTCTTAACAGGCAGATTCTTTGCCCATCTGCCGTGATCACAATCAGGTTATACCGCCTGCGTTCGAAAGGCGTATTCGTCACACAAAAACCCGCGATTTGGTCCAGCGGCAACTCCAGTCTGGCAATCGGATACACACTGCGCAGGCTATGAATCAGCAACCCACGATTTTTATCTATTTCAATTTGATGACGGGTAAAAAGGGCAACCCATGCCAGCGTCGACCCTACCGCCCAGCCAAAAATAACCGGCAGCTCTCTTGGCAGCCCCCCGATCATGAAGGATATGACCATCAGCAGAAACGGGATGGCGCCAACCCAGGCCCATCGACCAAAAACCATTCTTGCCCGTGTTGGCGACGTCGCTGTCCATTGAGCCAATGTACTCTCTCCTTAGTTAACCAACCAGGCCAGCAGCACACCTGCCAGCAGAAAAAACGGTAACGGCAAAAACAGCTTCATGACCGGAGACTGATCCCATACCGATACATACTGCATGTCCATGCTCGCAACCTTCGGGGACTTCTGTGCTTCAATGTCATCGGCAAGCAGCCTTTCCTGTGGCCAGGCAATGACACGGTCAAACGCCTGTACTCCGAACTGGTCACGCAGAAATCTGGCCAACTGCCGTGTATCCTCGGCACTGCCAATGGTGAACCGCTGCCCCGAAAGCTCCAGTTGACAACCTTCGTCCAGTTCAGCAATCGGCGCCACGACCACACGGACGTCCTGCAGGGGGATCGCCGAAACATCCCGCAACCCTCTTCCCCACCAGCTGCGCTGCTCTACCTGCCGCTGTTGCGCAAGGTCAAAGACCAGATGCTGCCGCACGCCCAGTGCACTGAACACAAAGGGGGCAAGAAGCAGGCTTACGATTGCGTAAATCCACTGTTCGGCGCCATGCAACACAAACGCCATAAGTAATGAACCAGATAAGCAGACTGCAGCAATGACACCTGCGATAATCCATTTCGACTGGCGCATACCGACAAAGTAATACCCGCCTTGACCATCGAATTTAAAATGAAGGCGCGCGCCTTTCGGCAGCGCCTGATACTGTGAAGACAGTGACATATTCTTTCCATGAACTGATGCACAACGCGGGCAACATACCACGAACTCTGGCCAACTCAGAGTACTGGAGCACAATCAGGGCTTTCTCACTGAACCACCAGGTTGAAGGCAGCAGAAAATCCTGCAATAAGCCGCATCCGATCCCTTGAGGATCTCCCTTACTCTCACTCTACAGATGTTACTGGATCGCGAGCATGTGCCTTACCGCATGCTCCATAATACCTGTGCGGAAACAATGGTGGACTTGGCGATACCCTTAACCTGTAGCGGGGACATATCGAACTGCCCGATGGGGTAAATCAGTGTTTGGAGGCTTCGATTTCGCCACTCCAGCAGCCCATGGCATCTTTCCTTTCAAAGGGTTAGCATCATAGGTCTTAGGCGAGTGGGACAGCCGTTTTCGAGCATACGGAATGCTTGCGCTGCCCCCGCAGGATGCTTGATTTGAGAGGGAATATGACCACTGAATACTCGATGCTGTATCAGCAGAAACGGATGTCCGCCGAAAAGGCGGTTGCCTTGATACCTTCCGCAGCCAAGATTGCCATGGGGCTGGGAGCAGCCCAGCCGCCCGCATTGCTCAATGCGCTCAAGGCTCGAGCCCAGGCCGGCGATGTCGAAAACCTGCGCCTCTATTACATGCTGTCTGGCGCCATTGCCGCCGACAGCGTCCTCGACCACTCACTGAGCGACCGCATCACACCCTTCAGCTTTTTTCACAGTTCCGTCGAGCGAACGCTGGACCGCACCCGAACCGCGCTTGGCCAAGGCGTAGTGGATTTCATGCCGACGCATTTCAGCAATATCCCCGAGGTGATGTGCAACCAGGCCGGTGTCGATACCCTGGTCACGACCGTGTCGCCCATGGATGAGGATGGCTGTTTCAGCCTCGGAACCAACACCGACTATGCCATGGCGGTCGCTCGCAGCGGCGCCCGGCTGATTCTGGAAGTGAACCCCAACATGCCGCGCGTGCATGGCGATTGTCGCATCCCGATCACCGATGTAACGGCACTGGTCGAAAACCCCACACCACTGACCGAGCTGCCCCAGGGTTCACGCAGTGCCGCCGATGACGCCATAGGCGAAATCATTGCCGGGCTGGTAGAGGACGGTGCCTGCCTGCAGATGGGTATCGGCGCCCTGCCGGATGCCGTGTGCGCAGCATTGAAGGACCATCGCCATCTGGGTATCCATACCGAAATGATGACCGCAGGACTGGCCCAGCTGATGCAGGCCGGCGTGGTCGACAATAGCCGCAAGCAGATCCATACGGGCCGTTCGGTATTTTCCTTTGCCATGGGCGACCGCGCCTTCTACGACTTCCTGCATAACAATGCCGACCTGGAAGCCCTGCCGGTGGAGTACGTCAACAACCCGGCCGTGATCGGCCAGAACGACCGGGTCGTATCGGTCAACGCCACCCTTGAGGTCGATCTGTTCGGGGCCTGTAACTCGGAATACCTCAACGGTCGTCAGTTCAGTGCGTCCGGCGGACAGCTGGATTTCGTGCGTGGCGCTCAGGCCTCCAACGGCGGCATCTCGGTGATCGCCTGCCATTCAACGGCAGCCCGGGGCTCGCTGTCCCGCATCGTGCCCCGACTCTCGGGCCCGGTCACCACGCCCCGAAACGACACCCATTTCATCGTTACCGAATATGGTTATGCCGACCTCAAGGGTAAATCGGTGCGTGAACGGGCTAGCGCACTGATCGCCATCGCCCACCCGGACTTCCGCGAAGCACTGGAACGCAGCGCATTCGATCAGGGCATACTCTGAGCGCACGTGGCGTTACAGTTACATTTGGCGGGATCCCGACTATCCGGCCCCGCCTGCATGTCTCGAAGGCACCCACTGGCCACCAGCACGACGATAACATCACGCGTCAGCCCCTGTTGTACTATGCTGAGGAGTGCAGAAACTCCTGCAGCAATCCGAATCCGATATTTCGGGGGAGGCTAGCATTATGTCCCTTGCACCCACTGTGCAGATGTTCCTGGATCGCGAGCATGTGCCCTATCGCATGCTCCATCATACCTACGCGGAAACCATGATGAGTTCAGCGATTGCGGCGCAACTGCCGGCGCGGAAAGTTGCCAAGGGAGTGGTACTCAAGGATGACGAAGGCTTCGTGATGGCCATGGTACCTTCAGATCGCATGGCGGACCTCGACGCCATCAACCGGCGGATGAACCGGCTACTTGAACCGGCTTCACAACAGGACGTCAACATACTCTTCCGCGACTGCAACCAGGGAGCAGTCCCCTCATTGGGCCAGGCCTACAACATGCCGGTCATCTGGGACGACGCCCTGGCACAGGAAGACGACTGCTACTTTGAATGTGGCGACCATATGGATCTGCTCCGCCTGGACAAGACCTCGTTCGAGCATCTCATGCATGCATATCCACATGGGGCCATCAGCCATTAGACTCAAGGAGCACTCAAAGCGGCGCCGACATGGCGCCGTTTTTACGTGTCTCAGCACGATCAACAGGAGTCGGCTCAAGCCCATAACCGCCAACTATGCCTGCAGCCGTTCGATCAATGACTGCAGTGATCGGCTGGGTCCGCCCTGCCACACCAGATGCGTCCGGTTGTTTGTCAGCTGTTCTGGCAAGGCATGGCGCTGAACGTCATTGCCACTCGCCAATGCCAGTACCGATTCGGGCACAATGGCCGCCCCCGCACCGGCCGCCACACAGGCGATAATCGCGTGATAAGACCCCAGATCCATGAACCGCCGAGGCGAAACACCGGCCGATGCCAACCATTCCACCAGGCAACGACGGTAGGAGCAACCATGCGGAAAAGCCACCACGGTCTGATCAACCAGATCGCCCGGACCCGATACCGGTTGCCAGTCCCGACCGGTAATCAGCACCAGTTGTTCCTCAAACACCGGCATACCGGTCAGGTTGGTGGTCTCAAAAGGCTCGGATACAAACGCGGCTTCAATTTCGCTGTGCTGCAGCATCTCCAGCAAGGCGGCGGTACTGCCGGTCTTCAGCTCTACAGCGACATCAGGGTTGCGAGCATGAAAGGCAGAAAGTACCGGCGGTAAGCGAGCCGCTGCGGCGCTTTCCAGTGAGCCGAGACAAAGCCGGCTCGACACGCGACCACCACGCATATCCGCCTCCACCTCATCCGCCTGCTGCAACAACCTGTCGGCATGCGCCAACAACTTGCGGCCTGTATCGGTCAGCACCAGCCCGCGCCCCTGGCGTCGGAACAGCCTTTGACCCAGTCGCGCCTCGAAACGCTTGATCCGAGTGGTAATGTTCGATGGCACTCGGTTCAACACCTCAGCGGCCCGCAGAACCCCACCCTCACGGGCAACGTGCTGAAAAATCTCAAGATCTTCGAGCGTTAATATTCTCAATTCAAGAATGTTCCATACAAATTATTCACTTTTTTATTATATCCAGATGCCATCTAATGGCGAGCATGAATCGGTTCACAGAACTTTTCACTCAAGCCTTACACCACAGCCACCGTTATGCTGATCGGAATTGCTCCCCTGGAGGCCGCCATTGGAATTGGCCGACCATCAACGTCCTGATTTCGGAGTTCATATGACGTCAATTACTGCCTTGTTCAACATCGAACACCCTGTCATTCAGGCCCCCATGGCCGGGATTCAGGACTGGGAGCTGGCGGTCGCCGTGTCCGAAGCCGGAGGCCTGGGCTCCATCCCCTGCGCCATGCTGACACCGGAGGGAGTCCGTGAAGCGGTGCTCAATTTCCGTCAGCGAACATCGGCCCCGCTTAACCTGAATTTTTTCAGCCACCCGCAACCGAAAGCTGATCCCGCCACGCAGCAAACCTGGCTTGAACGTTTCCTGCCCTATTATGTGGAACTGGGGATTGAACCACCGCAGGCCCCTGCGGGTTCCGGCCGTCAGCCGTTCAATCAGGCCATGGCCGATGTCGTGATGGAGTTGAAACCGGAAGTGGTCAGTTTTCATTTCGGTCTGCCAGAAGACGACCTGCTGCAACAGGCAAGAGACTCCGGTGCCAAGGTGATCTCTTCAGCCACAACCATTGAGGAGGCCCGCTGGCTGGAGCAGCAGGGTGTCGATGCCATCATCGCTCAAGGTCTTGAAGCCGGAGGTCATCGCGGCATGTTTTTAAGCGAGGATATCACCCGCCAGGTGGGGACCTTTGCCCTGTTGCCACAGGTCGTCGCTGCGGTCAGGGTGCCGGTCATCGCCGCCGGTGGCATCGCCGACCCAGCGGCGGTGAGAGCGGCGCTGGCATTGGGTGCGTCAGGCATACAAGTGGGGACCGCCTATCTGCTCTGTGATGAAGCGAAAACCTCTTCGATTCACCGTGCTGCCATACAAAGTAATGCGGCACGGCATACGGTGCTGACCAATGTGTTCAGCGGCCGCCCAGCAAGGGGTATTGTCAATCGCATGATTCGGGAACAGGGACCGATCAGTCAATTCGCGCCTCCCTTCCCGCTGGCCACCGCCGCCTCGGCACCACTGCGAACCAAGGCTGAAAGCCTCGGCAGCGGCGACTTTACACCGCTCTGGGCCGGGCAGAATGTCAGCGGATGCCAGGCAATTTCGGCCGCCGACCTGACCCTGCAGCTGGCGTCAGCCTGCTCCTGCCGTTCCGGACAACAGTGATGCCTGCCGAGCATTCATTATGCGGCTCCCGGTACTAACCGGGAGCATTCAGGAACACGCGAACACGGAGCCCACCCGCTGCGGCATGATCGAACTCAAGCCGCCCGCCGTAGCTTTCGGCAATTGCCCGGCAGATCGACAGTCCCAGACCGCTACCCTCTCCACTGGCCTCATCGATACGAACGCCCCGTTCTGCCAGCCGCCGCAGGTTTTCGTCTGCAACCCCCTGGCCATCATCTTCAACGCTCAGATACCAGCAACCATCATTCTGCACTGGCGCCACAATGCTCAATTTGATGCACGAGGCCGCATGACGCCAGGCGTTATCCAGCAGGTTGCCCAGCAGTTCGAGCATGTCATCACGATCAAAGGGGATAGCGCCACGCGGCAGTTCGGACTCAAACACCAGATTACTGCGTCCAATGCGCTCAAACAGGCGAATCAGATGAGGCAGTTCCTCATGCGGCACAAATTGCCGTCCGGGCCCCGGCGCTCCGGCGATACGGGCCCGCCTGAGCTCGCGCTCGATTCTTCGGTGAAGCTCCCGGTAAAGCTGCATCAGCTGTTCACCCTGCTCCGGCTCCGGATGCTGATCGGCCATCCACTGCAGCTGTTGCAAAGGGCGTTTCAGCTCATGCGCCAGATTGCCCAGGGCCATCCGCGAACGGCTGATCTGCTGTCCTGATTGATGCAACAGTTGCGTAATACTGGCCACCAGAGGAGCGACTTCATCGGGCACATCGCAGGGCAGTTCCACCGCCTCACCCGCCTGCTGCTGTGACAGTGCACGGCGCAGCGGCTCCAGGCGCGCAAAGCCACGATGCAATACCCGCCGCTGAAGCAGCAACAACGCCGGTACACTCAACCCCAGCAACAGCAGCAAAGTAAGCTCGAAATGCCGTTGATCATGCCGCAACTGGGCAATATCTTCCGCCAGCCAGAGCGTAAAACCCTGTCCCTGCTTGACGAATCCCTGCTCGACCACCAGCCAGTGCTGATCGGCGACTGGCGCCAACAGGTGTATGGAGGAGCTTCCCGGTTTCTGCTGTTCTATAGCCGGTTCAACATCCCAGAGCGAGCGCGAACGAATACTCACCGAGTCAGAAACCAGCATGTAGTAATGGCCGGAATGTACGCGCTGATAGGCCCGAGCCAGTCCGCGGGTATCCAGCTGCCAGGCACCATTCGCATCCCTGTCCAGGGCTGCGATCAGATTATCGGCATCATCCTGCAACTGGCTCACGACAAAACTTTGGGTCAGGCGGGTCACACTGATATGAACCACCGCCAGCAGCAGCAGCATGACCACCACCAGGCCCAGCAGCAGCTGCCGACGAATCCGCCATTCCAGCGAACCGACCTGCCGCTTCATCTCAGGACGCCGCCTCGGATGTGGACGGCAGACAGTACCCCTGTCCCCGCCGGGTCAGAATGACACTTTTCCCCAGCCGCTGCCGCAGCCGGTTGATATAAACCTCAATCACATTGCTGTCGCGCAGGTGCTCTTCCTCGTAGACATGTTCGCTCAGCTCGGTCTTGGACAGGATGCGGTCCGCGTTCAGCATCATGTATCTCAACAGACGAAACTCGGTTCCGGTCAATTGATGCAGCTGCCCCTGGGCATCAGCGACGGTTTGGCGGTTCATATCCAGCTGCATGCCCGCTATTTCAAGCTGGCTACTGGCATGACCATGATTACGTCTGACCAAAGCCTCCAGGCGCGCCAAAAGCTCCTCTTCATGGAACGGCTTGCCGAGATAATCATCGGCACCGGCCTTGAGCCCATCTACCCGCTCATGCCAGGCATCGCGTGCGGTCAGGATCAACACCGGCATATCTCGACCCGCCTGACGCCAGTGCCGGAGCACCTCCATACCGGGCCTTTTCGGTAGCCCCAAGTCCAGAATCACGGCATCAAATGCCTCCTCCAGTCCCAGAAACTCGCCATCGACGCCATCATGGGCCGCTTCGACCGCATAGCCCGCCTTTTTCAGACAGGACTTGAGACGCGCCACCAGCTCGACATCATCCTCAACCAGCAATAGCCGCATGTTCAGTCCTCTATTTCTTCCTTAAGCACGTCGCCGGTCATCGGGTCCAGCTCAAACTCTCGCACCACACCATCCGCGCCCAACAGTTCGATCTCATAGATCAGCATGCCATCTTCATACTCGACCTCCACATCCAGCAGATGCCCCTTGAACCGCTCGGGATTAAGCGCCATCAACTCGGACAGTGGACGGATCTCACCGCTACGGACCCGTTCCAGCACTTCGTCCTGATCAAGGTGCCGACTGGCAAATGCGGCTGAAGAGGCCAAGGCAGCCATGAGCAGAATGGGCCATGCAAACACGTACCTTAATCGAATCATGAAACCCTCCTCAGCCAGACTTATACAGGCAATACTTACTCCTGATCCGAACCACTCGGCGCACGCTTGCGGCCGGTCAGCATCGCCTTCACCAGGCTTTCACGATGCCTCAGACTGGCCAGAATCACCCCGCCCAGGTGCAAGGCTATCAGAACCAGCAGAAGGTTCCCCGTCAACTCGTGGGCTTCTTCTATCCAGTCTTCACCCCAGAAGATATCGGTTCCCAACCATCCGCTCAACGTCAGCAACGCCAACGACCCCAACAATACCAGCACCATCATGCCACCGGCCGGGTTGTGGCCGATATGACGAATTTCGTTTCCACTGCGCATCGTCTTCAGATAATTCACCACCGTGCCCGGCGCACGAACAAACTGACTGAAACGTGCATAGCGAGAGCCGGCAAGCCCCCAGATAACGCGAAAGAGCACCAGGGCCGCGACAGTATAACCCGCCAGCTCATGCAGATCCTGCCACTCATCCGCGCTCAGCCAGGCCACTGTAAAGCAGAGTACCAGCGCCCAGTGAAAGATACGTACCAACGGGTCCCACACTTTTACAGTGACCATGACTCTCTCCTTAGTCTTCCAGTTCCATTTTGACCATGTCGAAAGTCTTCGGATCGAAATAGGCTTCTACGCGACGCTGTTTCTCGTCATAGCCATAGATCTCATAGCAGCCATCATCAATCTTGAACTTCTTGATCTCCCAGCCTTTGGTCTGGATGGCATCACGGAAAGCCTGTTCGCTCTGCCACTCGTTCTTGGGCGCATCGCACTTGTCACCCGCCATTGCCGGTGCGGAAACGATTGCGGTTGAGACCAGCAAAGATGCAAGCAGTGTTTTCATGTATCTGACTCCTGTGTTGGTTGACAGGAGCCAGTGTAGAGGGAGGCGCTGAAATGAAACTTAAAGCATTGAAAATCGTGTTGCACACGATGCTTTAACCTGAGCTTTGAACAACACACAAGGATGTAAACATGAAACTGCGCATACTGTCCGACCTGCATCTGGAACACTATGAAAACGGGCGAACCATGCCCGATGTAGAGGCCGATGCCGTCATTCTGGCCGGCGATATCCATACCGGCACCCAAGGCCTGCACTGGGCTGCCAAGGCGTTCGCCGGTACGCCTGTACTCTATGTCCCCGGCAATCACGAATTCTACGGTAGCTGTATGCCCAAGCTCAGGCATGCCCTGCAGCAGGAAGCCAGGCAGCTTGGAATCCATTTGCTCGACAACCAGGCAATAACGCTGAACGGTATAGAGTTCCTCGGCACAACACTGTGGACAGACCTTGTGCTTTACGCAGATCAACCTGGCTACAGCCCCGAAGAAACCGAACGCTGCGCGGAGGATGTGATCCCGGACTTCAGACTGATTGAGCAGCCCGAGGGCGAGTTGTTCAGTGCCCGGGAAAGTACCCAGCTGCACCGAACCGCACTCGACTGGCTCAGCCAGGAGCTGGACAGAATCGCCAGCGTCCCCAGGGTGGTAATCAGCCATCACGCCCCCCTGCCCGGATGTATCCCGCCCCGTTACCAAGGTGATGAACTCTCCCCCGCCTTCGCGTCCGATCTGCAACATCTGATGGGCCGAATGGATCTTTGGGTTCACGGACATGTCCATGAACCCGTGGACCTCATCTACTCGGGAACACGAGTCGTGGCCAATCCAGGCGGGTATCCCGGTGAATTTGAACCGCCCATGTTTGTGGCAGACAAGGTCGTCGAGATATAGACAGGGTTCTGCCTGTCAAGCCTGCAGATAAACGCCCTTCTCATCCTGGCGTATACGACCGGCCTTCAGCAGCTGACCCAGCGCCATTTTGTAGGCCTTTTTGCTGACCCCGAAAGTCTCGCGAATGGCGTCAGGATCGCTCTTGTCGCCCAGCGGGCAGAAGCCATCACGCGTTTCCAGATACTTGAGCACCTGCTGCGCCAATGGATCCACGCGGCCGTAGCCGGGCTTCTCCAGCATCACGTCAATCTTGCCGTCTTCACGCATCAGCTTGATAAAACCCGACAGGCGCTGACCCGGGCGCACCGGGCGGTGGATATCCTGCCGATGCAGCAGACCCATGGCACGGTTGTCGATGATCACCTGGTAACCGATATCGGTGGGACGCACGACCAGCAGTTCTACCAGCTGAGCCTGCTTGTAGTCTTCACCGCTTTCCAGGTGCTTTTCCAGCTTGGCCGTGGCGGCAATGCGGTTGGTGTTGTCCAGGTAGAGAAACACGGTGACATAATCACCGGCCTGCAGCGGTTTCACCTGCTCATTGAACGGCAGGAACAGATCCTTGGGCAGACCCCAATCGAGAAAAGCCCCGATCTTGTTGACCTCAACCACCTTCAGGTTGGCAAACTGGCCAACCTGGGCGCGCGGACGGCGAGTCGTGGCGATGGGTTCATCGTTGGAATCCAGATAGACAAACACCGGCAGGCGATCACCGAGGCGTGTCCCTTCAGGCACTTCTGACTTGGGCAACAGGATACCTCCGGCATCACCACCATCCAGATAAACGCCGAATTCCACTTCACGAATGACTTTCAGCTTGTTGAACTGCCCCGTTTCCGCCATGTATTACCCCGATTGTTTTCCCGTGCGTGCATGCGTAGATGAAAGGCATCCTGAACAGGATGCCTTTCAGAGTATACCCGAGTTGCCAGCCGAGCAGGTGATAATCCAGCCTTCCCCGTCCCGTAAGACAAGTCAGCGCCTTTGACCCAGCCCTGACTAACGCTTCTTCTTGGCCCGCTTCTTCTTGAAATATTCTTTTACCGGCCTGGGTTTGTCCGGCAAGGCCGCCGCGAAACGCTCACGCATGGACTCTGCGCGACTCTCTTTTTGCTCATGTACTCGTCGCTGCGCATGTCGGGTTCCGGCGGCGGCAAAATCGATGACCTTGTTATCGCTCATGATAGGCTCTCCGTTGTTCAGGCTGACAAGGGTAAAACACCTGCCACCAGAAAGTCTTGCCTTCACGCCGCATGAGCGCTCATCGCCAACCCCATGAAACAAGCACATACGACTCCTGCAATATGGCCGTTTTCGACCACCCGAAGCGCTTTGGCATGCCCCCCCTGCTCCCTTACAACACATCAGACTTATCAACCGGTGAAGCCATCACCACCAGCCGCTGGGTTCCACCCGCCATCAGAGCATCGAACGGATAGCAGGTCACCAGCATCAGCCCATCGGGGTAGGCCTCTGGACTGAGCCTGACCCTGGCCGAGTCGACCACCTGGATGCTTTCAATACGATAACGGGCCTGTCCCTGAGCGTCAGCCAGATTCAGCGTCTGACCAACGGCAACCGCCTTGAGAAAGGCAAAATGGGTATCGCGGTGACCGCTGATGATCCGGGCACCGGATTCGAGCGCCTTCGCCTGCATGTTTTCACCAGGTCCGAACGCCAGTACGCTGCCCGTATCACCCGCCAGCACGATCTGATCGATTTCCAGTTCAGGCATGCTCAGCCGCGCCACCGGCCAGTGATCGGCCCAGGGCCAGGGCTTGACGGCCTCACCACTGCGCACCGAACTCTCCCAGGCATCGGCCAGCAGCCATTGTGCGACCTGCGCCTTGGCCGGTATCCAGAGCGCCTGACCGATGAGGCCCAGGCTGGCGACGCAGATCGCCACCAGCCCTGCCTTGATCAGTCGCCGGCTCATGCCGACAACGCCTCGTCCTGTGCCTTTCGACGCAGCAGAACCAGCATGCTGCCCGCCGCCAGCAACAGCATCATCCCTATCATCAGGGTCCACTGGTAACCGGTCGCGCCCTGTGCCATCGGCAGTTGCAACCCATGAGGTTTGGGTGTCGGCAAGGCCTGAGAGTCAGCCGGTTCAGACACGGGCCGTACCGGTGTTTTATCGACGGCCACCATGCTGGTATAAGGCGTTACCAGATGATGCTTCAGGCCCAGCTCAATGATAGCCTCACGGATACGCGCCTCACTCTCACCGTGCAAATAGCGGCGACGCCAGTCCTGCACCGCCCGCTGTGCCCAGTCCACCGAAATGCCCTGACTGTCATTTGTCAGCTGAATATTCACCGTCTCGGACCAGGCGGCATCACCCATCCGACCGCTGATTTCCACCTGTGCTGAACCCGATTCCAGTTTCATCGCCAGCGCCAAAGGCTCACCGGCATAGAGATCGGGCACTCGGGATGGCATCACTTCATGCACACCGACACCGCGAATGCTGATGTTGGCCAGCACAGGTTTGGCCAGACGATCAAACAGAGCCTGCATCTGTTCCTGCGCTTCACCCGCTGTTGCGATATAGCTGTAGGTGCCACGACCGGCAACGGCGGCCTCCTCCATGAAAAAGCTGTTGGGCGCACTGCCAATGCCCACCGTGTAAAGTCGTGCATCCCCCAGACTGTCGTTGATCAGCGCAAACAGCTCTTTTTCATAGGAGACACTGCCATCGGTGATGAAGATCACCTGGCGCAAACGATGGTTGTCATCACTGTCGGCCAGCGCCGCCTGCAAAGCCGGACGCATCTCGGTACCACCTCCTGCGCTCAGATGTTCGATAAACCTCATCGCCTGCTCTTTATTGCGTGCATTGGCCGCAACCGGCGTCCGATAGAGCAATGAGGTGTCGGAATTGAACTCAATCACATTGAAGGTATCGCCCGCCGAAAGCCCCTGAATGCCGGCTGTCAGTGCAGCCTGTGCCGCCTTGATCGAAATCCCGCCCATGGAGCCGGACGTATCGATAACGAACGTCACCTCGCGATCAAACACCTTGGTGGCCTGATCCTGCGGCGGCATCAGCATCAGCAACCCGTAATTCTCGCCCCCTTCCGTTTGTTCGGAGAACAAGGCCGCACTGGGCTGGGCTGAAGCAACCGGCGCCCAGCTCAACACGAAATCCTTATACTCGTCGGCATCATCAATCCGTACGCTGACGACCTGTTGGCGGCTTTCCTCTTCCTGCCGTGTCAGCTCATGAGACGAGCTGTTGACATAGGCCAGCGGAAATCCCGGCTGCAACGCCACTTCAATCGCCACCTTGCCCTGCTTCTTCTGCTCCTCAGCGCCGTTGACCATGCGTGTTTCACGCTCACCGGGCAGCACCTGCCAGCCCTGAGCCAGGTTGACCTCTCGTGTTACTTCCCGCACGGCCGGCTCAGTCAGGCCCGCATAGCGCGGTGTAATCGCGAGCGGGAATCGCAGTGAGAAAGCCCCTTCCTGCCAGACCAGTGTCTGCTGATATTCAATCCTAACGGTGACTTCACCCCTGGGCGGAATGTTGGCGACCGAGGTATAGAACAGATTGGGCCGGTCCTGCTCTACCAGTGCAGCCTGCTTGCCTTCGGTTTTGGCGGCTTCATAGGTCGCCTTGGCCTCTTCCTTCACCTGGATCTCCCCCTCGACGACACGGTCACCGATGATCAACTGCATATGATCGACAGCGGCTTCGTTGGGCAGCGGGAAGAGGTAGAGGGCTTCGGTCCAGCTGTCACCGGGATTGATGAACGTCTGGGTCACTTCGGCTCTCAGAATCGGACCGGTGACAGTCATTTTGACCTGTGTATCCAGCAAGGGCATCTCGGTTGTCCGTCCGGCTTCATCCCTCGAAACCAGCGAACCACGTGTTACCTCGCTGGCCTGTAATGTTTCCGCCCTGAGTCCGGTAGCCTGCAGGCACAGCAACAGCCAGCCCAAAACCCATGCCCTGCGGCTGATCTGTGATAACGTAGCCATCTCGCTTTCCTCCATTCAGTTGATACCGGCAGGATCGGCTATGGAATTGAGAAAAGTTTGAAGTGAATGTGAAGTGGGCCGTGAAATGGTGAGGGAGCACGGGATGCATGTACTGATCGTCGAGGATGAGCCATCAATTGCGGATACGGTGCAGTACGCCCTGCAGACCGAGCATCTCCAGACCACCTGGGTCATGACCGGCCAGGCGGCGCTGGAACGGCTGCAACAGGAGCCGATCGATCTGATTCTGCTCGATATCGGCCTGCCCGACATGAGCGGCTTTGACGTCTGCCGCCGCATTCGGCAAACCTCATCCATCCCGGTGATTTTCCTTACCTCGCGCCACGAGGAGATCGACCAGGTGCTGGGGCTGGAGCTGGGCGCTGACGACTACGTCACCAAGCCGTTCAGCCCACGGGTTCTCACCGCCCGCATTCGCGCTCGCATGCGCCAGCCGCATATCCCGAATGTAGAGAACGGCGGATTCACCCATGACGCCGAGGGCTGCCGTATTACCCTGGACGACACCCTGCTGGAACTAAGCCGTTACGAATATCGCCTGTTGCTGCTGATGATGAGCCATCCCGGCCGGATCTATTCCCGCGAACAGCTGATGGAACAGGTATGGGAAGAACCCGAACGCAGTTTTGATCGCACCGTGGATACCCATATCAAAACCCTGCGCCAGAAGATTCGTGCGGTCGATACCGATTGCGACCCCATCCGCACTCATCGCGGCCTGGGCTACAGCTTTGAGGCACCGGCATGAGCCTGCGCCTGCGCCTGCTGATCGTGTTTCTGCTTAGCGTCCTCACCGGCCTCGGCAGCGTGGTCTACTGGGTGCTGGACGAGCTGGAACCCCGCTATCAGGAAGCCCAGGAAGATATCCTGGTCGATTTCAGCGAGTTTGCCGCCGCCTTGATCAGCCAGCAGGCGGTAGAGGTTGAGGCTGGCGGCAGTGTTCGCATCAATACCCGCCTAATGGAGCAAACATTTGCGGCGATTCGGTCCCGTGGATTAGATGCCCAGATCTACGACCTGCTGAAAACCGAGGTCGATATCCGGATCTATGTAACCGATGCCCGAGGAATCGTCATCTTTGATTCAGATGGCCAGCAGGCTCTGGGCAGGGATTACTCGCAATGGCGCGATGTCTACCTGACCTTACGCGGCCGTTACGGTGCCCGCAGCTCCGATGATGATCCTGGCGACCCCGAGAGCGAGCGACTCTATACTGCCAGCCCCATTCTGTATCGGGGCGATACCCTTGGTGTGGTAGCCATCGGCAAGCCGACCCGCAACATCAACCGCTTCATCGCCCACCTGAGCACCAACCTGATGTACACCTCCATCGCCATTGCGCTGGGAACCCTGCTGGTGGGGCTGTTGATCACCTATTGGATCACCCGTCCGATGCACCGGCTGGAGGCCTACGCACTCGATGTATCCGAAGGTAAACGCGTTGCCTTGCCTGCGCTGGGCAACAATGAGGTCGGGCGCGTGGGCGATGCTCTGGAAAGCATGAAGATTGCACTTGAGGGCAAGTCCTATGTGGCCGATTACGTGCAAAGCCTGACCCACGAGCTGAAGTCGCCCATCGCCGGCATACGCGGTGCCGCCGAGCTGCTGCAGGAGCCCATGCCCGACGAGCAGCGTAATCGCTTTCTTAACAACATCATCGAGCAGGGCTCACGCATGCAGTCGCTGATCGAACGCCTGCTGGAGCTGGCAGCCATCGAGTACAGAAACAGCCTGACCGACGCACAGGACCTGGCCGTCACCGAGTTGATCGATGATGTCTGCCGCAGCCTTGAAGACTATGCTCGGCAACATCAGGTCAACCTGGTTCAACAGTGCCCGAGTGAACTGAGGGTTCATGGCGATGCCCAGCTGCTGGCCGATGCTCTGAGCAACCTGGTCAAGAACGCCATCGAATTCTCGCCACAGAATGCCGACGTCGTGATTCGGGCCGAACAGGCCGATAACAACATCAGCATTGAAGTGCTTGACTGCGGCCCCGGTGTGCCCGAGTTTGCCGAACAGAAACTGACGCAGCGGTTCTTCTGCCTGCCCAAACCGGATGGCAGCAAGGGCAGCGGGCTGGGCCTGAGCTTCGTCCACGAGATCATGCAACTGCATGGCGGTAATCTGAATTACCGGCACCATACGGATGCCCGAAGCAACCGGACGGCTTTCAGGCTTGAGCTGCCGGCATGTGGCTGAATACCGACGCCCCTGACAGCAAGACTCCAGCCTTGCCGGGCTTGTTTCGCCAGAAAACAGCCCAATATAGGCACAGGTATACTCTGCACATCAACAAGGGGACTGACCTTGAACCTGACCGATATCGCCCTGAGCCGTTACTCCACCAAAGCCTTCGACCCTGACCGCAAGATTCCGGACGAAGCGCTTACGCAGATCAAATCGCTGCTTCGCTACAGCCCGTCCAGCGTCAACTCCCAGCCCTGGCATCTTATCATCGCCGGCAGCGATGCAGGCAAGCAACGCATCGCCAAGGGCACTCAAGGGCCTTTCCAGGCGAACGAAGCCAAAGTCCTCAATGCGTCTCATGTGGTACTGTTCTGCGCCAAGACCGAGATTGACGATGACTATCTGGACCACCTGCTGGCCTCCGAGGAAGCTGATGGCCGTTTTCCCGCCCCGGCGAATAAAGAGATGACCGAAGGTGTCCGCTCTGCATTCGTCAACCTGCACCGCCATGACCTGAACGATGCCCCTCAGTGGATGGAGAAACAGGTGTACCTGAACATGGGCTCTCTGCTGTTGGGCGTAGCCGCATTGGGGATCGATGCCGTGCCGCTGGAAGGGATCGATATTGCGGCATTGAATGAAGAGTTCGGCCTGCAGGAGAAAGGCTACACGGCGGTAGCCGCTGTATCCCTGGGATACCGCAGCGCCGACGATTTCAACGCCAGGCTGCCCAAGTCCCGCCTGCCGGAGGACGAGATTTTTACGCTGGTATAATCGACACGCATTAAAAGGGCGTACTTCACTGAGCAAGCACGCCCTGCTCCCGCTGAAGCCCCCTCTATCGCCGCCAAGGGCCCAGCCCCGATCGTCAGGAAAGCCAGCGTCAGTAATAGCGTCAACCCACCCCAGACCCACAAGGCCGCTCTCCATGCTTTCATCTTTATGCTCACTCCTTTGATTTTGCTACACGCCAGCAGATGAAGTTTTCCGTTTACCCCTGCGCCAGGCTCAAACTGAGCGAACACTAGAAGTCAGAGGTAATCCCCCCCTGATGCTAAAAATAGAGGTTAAGCCACTTTCAGTGGTAGCTGGCCGCCATTGGCTTTGTGCGGTCTCTATGGATTATAAAATCCAGAGCCACCGCGCTGCATAATCCTGAACTTCCTCCCGTGTTTCGAATAGATGCTTACTGATCGACCATTCGATGGTGACGTTCGATGTGAGCGTTCGGGTGAGACTACCTGCCAGGGGACGCAGTCCCTAGCCAGTTTCGTCATGCCTGAGGATCAGGCCTCAACAGGTTTTTGCATGCTCACCTGAAAAAACCATTGGAGGCGAAGCCATTGGAAACAGCACCATTGCTAAACGACATAGAGGCAGCGATCACGCTTCTGTACCAGCTGAAGACTCGGGGAACGACGGACGCTCACTAATCAACGCCAACATCCAACGTCCATTAATCAGCCGGTCCAACTGCGCTATCTCCTGTTGCGGTATCAACCAGGTCAGCAACGGGAGCTCGGTTGTACCATTACTGATGACATAACGGCGCTCGATGAAACTGTCACCGACAAAACCCGCCATGATCAGTTCCTTCAGCAACAGGCGCTTACGCTTCTCGCTCAATAGGGGAACGGGCCATTCAATGTAATTTTCACCCAGCGTGATTACAGCCCCCCCCTTACTCGCCACATACAGATACCACGCCATCATGCCTGTAAAAGCAGCCAGAAAGGCTTCAACTACCAACAATCCCCACAGAAACAGATCTAATCCCAGAGCCACCCAAGTCTCAAACATCCACCACCCCAGGCCTAGTGTTCCCGGGACCAGAAACAACAGCCATACAACTGGAGGCCAATAGCGCGCCCCGATACGAAAATACACCACTCCTTCAGGCAGAGGTTGATCGGCCAGCCTGTCTATGGCCTGCTCCAGTGCTTCTCGGTGCCGACGCATGACGCGACGAAAAGTACCTACCAACGCAACTGGAGTCGTGATGCAGACGCTGAAAATCAGAGGCTTAAGCATGATAGCACTGACACGCATAACGTCTGGCAACGATCCAGTCCCCATCCAGAAAAAAACCAACGCCAATACCAGGGTACTGACACACCAAAACAATACACCCCAAGCAACCGTTTTCATCCGTTTCAATCCCTCGATTTGGACAGTTTGTCTATCACTCTTTCATGATTTCATCGTTTTGTTTACAAGACCGTTCAGTGCAGATGTGCTGGCATAAGGCACCTTACCGGACGGGACCAGTTTTGCCGCCTCATCCAGATGTACATCCTGGTCATCAAAAAACACATGAGGCCGAAACGCCTGCAACACCTTTGTCTTGCCCACGCCACCCATGAAAAAAGCCTCATCCACATGCACGCCCCAGTGACGCAGAGTCTTGATCACACGCATCTCGGCCGGGCTGTCCCGAGCGGTGATCAGCGCAATGCGAACAGGAGAGCGATCTACTCCCTGAGGCAAACGTTCCTGCAGCCGTGACAGCTTGCGCAACAGGTGGGCATAGGGACCCTCTTCCAGCGGCTCATCCTGATGCGCGTCCTCATGGTCATGGAAGGCCTGCAACCCCTGAGTCTTGTACACCAGTTCACTTTCTTCAGAAAACAGCACCGCATCGCCATCGAAGGCTATTCTGACTTGCCCCTCGGGAATTGTCCCCTCCGTACCGCTTGGCGGCTCCTTCAGTACCGCTGCAGCACACGCCCGCGAGTCAATCACTTTCTGTGCATCTTCGACATTGGTGGTCAGGAACAGATCCACATCAAAGGCATCCAGATAATCGGGGACCGATTCACCACCGGTAAAGGCCGAGCGGGAGATTTTCAGCTGATGACGGCGAATATTGCTCAGCACTCGCAGCCCGGTATCCGGGCTGTTCCGCGACATCACCACCACTTCGACCAGCGATGGCTGGTCAGCGCTGGCATACTGGTTCAACCCCAGCAACGCCTTTACCAGCGGATAACCGGTACCCGGCAGCAACGGGTCGTCTTCATTCTCCAGCATGTGCGCACGGTATACTGACACCGCCGTATCCGGGTTTTCCGACTGCGCCTGTTGATATACCCGATCCGACTCACTCATATTGAACAATGCCGTGGCGGAAATACCGACGACGAAGGTTTTGCTCAGGTTTACGGGCATGACTCTTTCCTTAGTGTTGGGCCGACATGTGCTGGTCGGCCAATCATTCCATTCTATTGATTGACAGCTTCAACCGATCTGACTAAAGTGATTGGCAACACGGCCCCGATCGGTTGTCTCTGCTTACAGAGAGAGCAACTGCTGAGGGGTTTTTATCACCTGCTATCCTCCCGCCTGCACCAGTCCCATTCCTGCCAACCGTCAACAATTCCCATAGCAACCAGCGACAGCGATGCATCAGCGCTGCGTAGCGGAAAACTTTCCAAATGTATCTTTAATCGTTGCCACCAAGTGGAGGTCGGGTTGATCCTGCACAACATGGTTTGCGCAATACAGAACAACAAAAAAGGTCGAGCAAGAAGATGCGGAGTATCCCAAGCACTATTGAACAGTGGTACTTCGGTTGGTCCGGGCTTTTTAGGTTGGTCAATGATGTTCCTGTTCCACAAACGGCTATGGTGAGCGCAAACGTTGCGCAGATAGTTCAGACTACGCAGCCATGAAGCAAAAGTCCGGCCGTTACCGATGCCGTACTTTTGCGCAATGACATCTTGATCTTCCTGTTTGAGTCCACTGAAGAGTCTGGATAAGCAGCCAAAGTCCCAAACCTCGCAAGCAACCCAAATCGCGATGGGAAAGCCGTATCTTTCCTTGTTGTGCCTGATGAACTCTTCCTTTGAACGCTGAATCAAGCGTGCATGATTGCCAATCCATGCATGATGAGGCGTCAGTCCGGTTTTGGCATCCGCGTTTTGCGTAAAACTAGAATCCAGACATTCGGGATTCAGATAGGCAAAAGCGTCCTGCTTGCCCAAGCTATGGGATATATCGACCCTAAGTGCTATCTCGATTCGCTCCAGTGCATCCATTGCCAGCAACCGCAGGCGCTTATCGAAAACATACAGTGAAACCGCATCCTGAAATCTTAAACCCGGCTTGAAATGGTCCAGCGGGAAATACTGTACTTTTTTATCAACTCTGGTGGGTTTGCCCCGTTTTTGGGGCAAGCTGCATGCAGGCCCTGAGCGCTGACGAAACGGAAACCAATATCCACTGAGCCGGTAATAACCAATGCGCCGAAGATACTCCAACGCCCGTTCATGGTCAGTCACTTCAAGCCCGTTCGCTTTCAGTTTAGCCAGCTGATCTTCAAAGCTGAGCCAGGGCTTCTCATATGCCATCACATATTCCCTTGTTATACCTGCAACTACTCCTGGATATCAATTAGCTCCAGCCAAGACTCACCAACGAACTGCAACCGGCTCTGACGGTGTACTGTTCCAACCTGCAGCGACGATGGCTGGGGTAATGTATTTGGTACGGATATCCGTTTCGGTGAGGCTGCGCTTATCCATGCTCCGATCCACTTCAAACATTGTGCCGCTCAGTGTATCCAATCCCGGGAACATTGTCCGTTAACCGGGACAGCACCTCATATACAAAAACACCCGCCAGGTTACCCAGGCGGGTGTTTTGTTTTCAGTGGGCGAGCGGGTTATCAAGCCCACTCATTGCCGCCGAGGATCAGGCCTTTTCGTTAGCCAGGAAGAACCAAGTATCCAGTACGGAGTCCGGGTTCAGGGACACGCTGTTGATGCCCTGCTCCATCAACCAGCGGGCCAGATCCGGGTGGTCGGACGGGCCCTGACCGCAGATGCCGACGTATTTACCCTGCTTGCGGCAGGCTTCAATCGCCATGCCCAGCAGGCGCTTGACCGCTTCGTTACGCTCGTCGAACAGGTGCGCAATGATGCCGGAGTCGCGGTCCAGACCCAGAGTCAGCTGGGTCAGGTCGTTGGAGCCGATGGAGAAGCCATCGAAGTACTCCAGGAACTGGTCTGCCAGCAGGGCGTTGGACGGGATCTCGCACATCATGATCAGGCGCAGGCCGTTTTCACCACGCTTGAGGCCGTTGTTTTCCAGCAGCTCGACCACTTGCTTGGCTTCGCCCGGGGTACGCACGAACGGCAGCATGATCTCGACGTTGGTCAGCTTCATTTCGTCACGCACGCGCTTGAGCGCACGGCATTCCAGCTCGAAGCAATCACGGAAGTTGTCGGAGATGTAACGCGCCGCACCGCGGAAGCCCAGCATCGGGTTTTCTTCGCTCGGCTCGTAGCGATCACCACCGATCAGGTGGCCGTACTCGTTCGACTTGAAGTCGGACATGCGCACGATCACTTTCTTCGGATAGAAGGCCGCCGCCAGGGTGGAGATACCTTCTACCAGCTTGTCGACGTAGAAATCGACCGGTGACGCATACCCGCCGATGCGGCGCTCAATGATCTGCTTGACGTCGCGCGGTTGATCATCAAAGTTCAGCAGCGCTTTCGGGTGTACGCCGATCATGCGGTTGATGATGAATTCAAGACGCGCCAGGCCGACACCGGCGTTGGGCAGCGACTGGAAGTCGAAGGCGCGGTCCGGGTTGCCCACGTTCATCATGATGTCGAACGGCAGGCTCGGCATGGACTCGACGCTGTTGCTCTGATGCTCGAACGCCAGCTTGCCTTCATAGGCACGGCCGGTATCACCTTCAGCACAGGAAACGGTCACGTCCTGACCGTCCTGAAGCCTCTCGGTGGCGTCACCGCAGCCCACGATGGCCGGGATGCCCAGTTCGCGCGCGATGATCGCCGCATGGCAGGTACGACCGCCACGGTTGGTAACGATGGCAGCCGCACGCTTCATCACCGGTTCCCAATCCGGGTCGGTCATGTCGGTGACCAGTACATCGCCCGGCTGCACTTCGTGCATCTGCTCCAGGCCGCTGACCACACGCACAGGACCCGAACCGATACGATGGCCGATGGAGCGGCCTTCAACCAGCACCTTGCCTTTCTCTTTCAGCAGGTAACGCTCGATGACAGTGCCCTTGTTCTGGCTCTGCACGGTTTCAGGACGCGCCTGCACGACGTACAGTTTGCCGTCGTCACCGTCCTTGGCCCACTCGATATCCATCGGGCGACCGTAGTGTTTTTCAATGATCACAGCAATACGCGCCAGCTCTTCTACATCAGCATCGTTGATGGAGAACTGGTTGCGCTCGGCCTTGGCCACATCGACAGTCTCTACGGCCTTGCCGGCGCTGCCGTCATCGGTGTAGACCATCTTGAGCGCCTTGGAACCCAGAGTGCGGCGCAGGATTGCCGGTGCGCCCTGAGCCAGAGTCGGCTTGTAGACGTAAAATTCGTCCGGATTCACGGCACCCTGCACCACGGTTTCACCGAGGCCATAGGCAGAGGTGATGAACACCACATGATTGAAGCCGGATTCGGTGTCCATGGTAAACATGACACCGGACGCGCCGGTTTCAGAACGCACCATGCGCTGGATGCCGGCCGACAGGGCCACTTCCGCGTGCTCAAAACCCTTGTGTACGCGGTAGGAGATGGCACGGTCGTTATACAGGGAGGCAAACACTTCCTTGATGGCGTGCTTGACGTTATCCAGGCCACGGATGTTGAGGAAGGTTTCCTGCTGACCGGCGAAAGAAGCGTCCGGCAGGTCTTCGGCAGTGGCGGATGAACGTACAGCGACGGCAATTTCTTCGCCGTTGGTCATTTCAGCCCAGGCGTCGTTGATCGCCTTGTCCAGCTCAGGCTGGAACTCTGCCTCCATGATCCACTGACGGATCTTGCCGCCGGTTTCAATCAGTGCGCGGGTATCGTCCGCATCGAGCGCATTCAGCGCTTCGTTGATGCGATCGGCAAGGCCGCTTTGCGCCAGAAAGTCACGATAAGCAAGCGCTGTGGTGGCAAAACCGCCGGGGACACGCACACCCGCATCACTGAGCTGGTGGATCATTTCACCCAAAGACGCATTCTTGCCGCCGACTTTGTCGACATCTCCCATGCCTGCCTGTTCCAGGCGCAGTACATAATCCTGCAAAGCCAATTCTCCTGAGTCTGAGCCGTTTGACGTAAGGATCATTATTATTATTTTCTCCGAAAGCCGGATAATACTGCAGAAAAACCAAAAAATCTTCGCTTCGGCGAAATGTAATTTAACTACAAAAACATAGCGCAGATTTTCTGCTAAAGTAGCTTTTTCCAACACCCCTTTGCACTGCTCAATTGTCGACAATCAGGACCGCTACATGACTAGAACCGCCTTCTTTATCTCCGACGGCACCGGTATTACCGCCGAAACTCTTGGCCACAGTCTGCTTTCGCAGTTCGAGGCGATCCGGTTCGAGAAGGTCACCCTGCCCTATGTTGACACCATCGAGAAAGCGCAAGCGGTCGTTGAACGCATCAACAAGCAGGCGGAGGAAGACGGCAAGCCGCCCATCGTGCTGGACACCATCGTCAACGACGAAATCCGTGACATGCTGGCTACCTGCAACGGCTTCAAGATCGACGTTTTCTCCACCTTTCTCAAGCCGCTGGAGAGCGAACTGGAAACCCACTCTTCCTACTCGGTGGGCAAATCACACGCCATTAACGAGATGGAACGCTACAAGGACCGCATCGATTCAGTGAACTTCGCGCTGGATAATGACGACGGTGCCCGTACCCGCCAGTATAACCAGGCGGATATCATCCTGGTCGGCGTGTCACGCTGCGGCAAAACCCCCACCTGCCTCTACATGGCGCTGCAGTTCGGTATCCGCGCGGCCAACTATCCGCTGACCGAAGAAGACATGGAGGCCAACCACCTGCCGGAATCCCTGCAGGAGCACCGTCACAAGCTCTACGGCCTGACCATCGATCCTTTCCAGTTGGCCGCCATCCGCCATGAACGTCGCGCCAACAGCCGTTATGCTTCGCTGGATCAATGCGACTTCGAGGTGCGCACCGTTGAGCGCCTGTTCCAGAAGGAAAACCTCAACTGCATCAATACCACCAATTTCTCGATTGAAGAGATCGCCACTCGCATCATCAACGAAGCCGGACTCACGCGTCGTATCAACTGATCAGCGCCGTGCTTCGAACTGCGACAGATCCAGCTCCACCGGCTGGCCCAGCCAGTAGGCGTGATCGGTATGATCCTTGTAGTCATCGCCGGTTACGCCGTGTACCAGCACATCCAGATCACCCCGTTCCGCATCCAGCCAGGGGATGAAACCGTCGAAATCACGCTGACCGAACAGAATTTGCACGCTCCAGCGGGGATGGGGACCTACCGGCTTCTGGTGGATACGCCCCACCTTCAGGCCGAATTCAGTGCTGATCTGCTCACAGATTTCGGTCACGCGCTGTACACTGCGCGCGTCAAAGTAGATATGGGCGTGATAGGCCTTGTGGCGATTGACCGGATAGTGCTCAGAAGGTGCGGCTGTCATGGTATTTCCCGTTTAAAGCAATCAAACAGGGAGTGTACGCGCCTGGCACCCGCTATAACAAATCCTCTCCGCCCATCTGTGCCGCGCCGGGCTTTTCTCATAAAATGGCGCCCTGTTTTCATTCAACTCATTGTGTGGAGTTCTCGCCATGCCAAAAGTGGCTGATGTCAAACGTGGCAACCTGGTCGAAATCAACGGCCAGTACATGCTGATCCAGCAGATCGATATCTCGAGCCCGACTGCACGCGGCGCCAAAACCCTGTACCGCATCCGCTTCAGCAAACTGCCGGGGGGCGGCAAATACGAAGAGAGCTTCACCGGCGACGACATGCTGAAAGATGCCGCGCTGGAACGTCGCAAGGTGTCCTATCTCTACAAGGAAGGCGACCTGTACACCTTCATGGACACCGAAGACTACTCGCAGTACATGCTCAACGGCGATGCCATCGAAGAACAGCTGCCCTACCTGATGGATGGCATGGAAGGCATCATGGCGCTGCTGGTCGACGGCAACATTCTGACCATTGAATTGCCCTCAACAATCGTAATGGAAATCATCGAAACCGTGCCGGGCATGAAGGCCGCCAGCGCCACCGGCCGCACCAAACCGGCCAAATTCGCTACCGGCCTGGAGCTGCAGGTTCCCGAATACCTGGAAGCGGGCGAAAAGGTTAAAATCAATACCGAGACCGGCAAGTTCCTGTCCCGCGCATGACCATTCAGGGCAGCTGCGGCTGCCCTCTCTTTGTATCCAGCGAAACGCCCTGCATCACGTCAGGCCGGAAGCGCTGCCGTTGACAGGACTGATGACTTCCAGTTCAACACCGACCAGCAGTATGGCAAACTCTTCGCCCCCTACCCGCGCGAGAATATCCTGCTTATGAAAGCAGGGGCATGGAACATCATACCAGCCAAACGGCCAGTTGGTGTCCATCTGCATACTAACCTTAGGACACAAAACCCGTTCAATAGCGCCTTCAGGGGACAACACTTTTTAAAAGCCCCGCTCAGTCGGCATCAGCCGCATCTCTTGCCAAGGAGACAACCTTCATCACCATGATGCCGGCAGCCCGGGGTAGAGCTAACCGTCGATGATACTGCGGTAAAAAGCCAGCTCTCGCTCCAGCACCGCCGCCTGATTCTCTGGCCGACGGAAGCCGTGGGCCTCATTCGGGAAAAAATGGGTTTCGACCCGAATACCGTTGGTCTTCAGACATTCCGCCATACAGCGAGTCTGTTCGGGCAGCACCACCCTGTCCTGCTCACCCTGAAAGAAAATCACCGGCACCCGGATCTGATCGGCATGCTGAAGTGGTGAACGCTGCGCATAGCGCTCCGGCACCTGTTCAGGATCGCCAATCAGCCAGTGCAGGTAGCGGGATTCGAACTTGTGGGTCAGCTGGCTCAGCCGTGCCGGATCACTGACACCATAGAGACTGGCACCGCCGCTGAACAGACTTGAACGACAAAGCGCGCTGAGCGTCGTATAGCCACCCGCGCTGTTGCCTCGGATAAAGACGGCCCTGGAATCGGCCAGCCCCCGGCCAATCAGATCTTGAGTAACAGCTTCCACATCTTCAACATCGCTCCCCCCCCACTGCCCAGCCAGCTGCATGCGGTAGTCACGACCATAGCCGGTGCTGCCGCGATAGTTGACATCGGCAATCATGAAACCGCGCTGGGTCCAGTACTGGATAGCGGGCTTGAATACCGGGGCAGTCGTTGCGGTAGGGCCGCCATGGGTCCAGATCACTAACGGCAGCGACTGGTCCGAAGGCACACCGGAGGGACGATAGAGAAAGTAAGGCACTCGCTCATTGCCGCATTCGGCATACTGGCTCACCGGCAGGCTCGGAGTGAAATCAGGCATGCACGCGCCATGAAGAATGGCTATTTGATCGGGATCATCGGCGGTCAGATCTGTATCGACATGCAGAATCGCCGGCAGGCGATCACTGAACTCTGCCACACATGCCAACTGACTGCCATCCAGAGCACACGTATGCAATCTTGACGGCATCAGGCTCAGTTCCAGCGGCTGCCAGTCACAACCGTCATGTTGCCAGAGGCGTGAATAGCCCTCGCACTGCCCTACTGCCAGCAGCTCACCCTCGCTGTTCCAGCCATAGGTACTCAGACCAAATTGCCAGGGAGCAGTGGTAAATTCGGTATTAACAGGGCAAGTGCCGGCCAAAGGACACCACTCATTCCCATTATAAGCCTCGATCCGCCACCAGTTGTGCTTGTCCACGACTGCATGCAGTTGACCATCAACGGAAAATTTCGGCTGCGCCCAGGCAGCATCCTGCCTATCCGATATTGTCTCGATCTGTTCTATCTGTCCTTCTCGGTTCAATTGCGCCAGCAGCAGTCGCGTGTTGCGCCAGGGCTGCTGGGGGTGCCCCCACTCAACCCAGGCAAGCTGACGGCCATCAGGACTCATGGCAGCTGAACTGTAAAAGTCGGCCCCTTCTGCCATGGCGGTAACCTGTCCGCTCTGCAGTTCAACACTGACCAGGCAGTTAACCGGTTCAGACCCCTTGTACTCCCTGGTTTCACTAACCGCAATCAGCCGGTCGCGGTAAGGATCATAGTGCAGGTCGGCAAAACGGCAATCGGGCATACGCGTCAGCCGCCTTGGCGTGCCGCTGGCTTCGAGCGGAACCAGCCAGATCTGCTGATCGGCATCGTTGACGAAACAGGCATGGCTACCGGCAAGGCACCAGGCGCCCCCGCCATATTCATGCACCCGACTGCGCACGCTGAATACCTCAGGCAGCAGACTGATCGCCTGTCCCCCTTCAAAGCGGCACAACCGGTTCAGGCCGCTGGCCGCATCAAAACTGACGCCAAGCACCGCCCCGTTATGGAATCTCAGGGCGGAGTAGTCATGGATGGCGGCAACGGCTGCTTCGGCGCTGACAGGCTGCTCAGCCACGTGCGAATACACGGGAGTTACGCTCATTACGGAAGGTGATCGATGTATCCTCAGCCACCTGCTCAGCGGCCGCACGGGCATCGAGGATTTTCTGGTGATGCGGCGACTTGCTGCACACCGGATCGGCGGCGTTCATATCACCGGTCATCATATACGCCTGACAGCGACAGCCACCCAAATCGTTTTCCTTCTCGTCACAGGAACGGCAGGGCTCCTGCATCCAGTCATCACCTCGGAAATGATTGAAGCCGAAGGAGTCGTGCCAGATATGCTGCAGGCTGTTGTCCTTCACATTGGGAAACTCGATCGGCAGCATGCGAGCGCTGTGACAGGGCAATGCCGTGCCATCCGGTGTTACCGTGAGGAAAATCTCGCCCCAGCCGTTCATGCACTTTTTCGGCCGCTCCTCGTAATAGTCGGGGGTCACGAAGATCAGCTTGATCGGATTGCCTTCGGCGGCCAGTTTTTCCCGATACTCCTTGGTGATGCGTTCTGCACGTTCCAGCTGAGCCCGGGTTGGCAGTAGGGCTTCACGATTTTCGTAGGCCCAGCCGTAGTATTGGCAGGTCGCCAACTCCACGTAGTCCGCTTCGAGCTCGACGCAGAGTTCGATGATGCGGTCGATCCGGTCGATGTTGTGACGGTGGGTGACAAAGTTGAGCACCATCGGGTAACCCTGCGCTTTCACTTCGCGCGCCATTTTCAGCTTCTGCTGGAACGCCTTGTCGGAACCGGCCAGCATGTTGTTGACCGTCTCGTCAGATGCCTGGAAGCTGATCTGAATATGGTCCAGCCCCGCTTCACGGAAAGCCGCGATGCGGTCGGCGTTCAGGCCGATACCGGAGGTGATCAGGTTGGTGTAATAACCCAGTTTGCGACCTTCTGCGATCAGCTGTTCCAGGTCACGGCGCACCAGCGGTTCGCCGCCGGAGAAGCCCAACTGGGCCGCGCCCATCTTGCGCGCCTGGCGGAAGACATCAACCCATTGTTCGGTGGTTAACTCCTCGCCATGATCGGCGAAGTCCAGCGGGTTGCTGCAGTAGGGGCACTGCAGCGGGCATTTGTAGGTCAGCTCTGCCAGCAGCCAGAGCGGCTGGCTCTGTCCGGGCATCTTATCAGCTGATGCGGATCCAGTTTTGCTCACGGGCAACCTCCAAAAACTCCAGCACATCCGGCCCCAGCTCTCCGGCTTCGGGGAAACGGGATTCCAGCGTGTGGATGATGGCGGCGCAGTCCTGTTCGCCGTTTACTTCAGCCAGAATGGCACCGGCGCTGTCGTTCAGCTTGATCATCCCTTCCGGGTACAGCAGTACATGACAGTTCTGCGCCTCTTCCCACTGGAAACGAAACATGGGATTCAGGCTTGCCGTCTGATCCAGTGTGGGTTTAGTCATTGTACAGCCCCCGGTGATAGACCTGTTCCTTCGTTACAGTATGGTACGGCGGACGCTCGAGTTCATAGGCCATGGTCATGGCGTCCAGCATGGTCCAGAGCACATCCAGCTTGAACTGGAGGATCTCCAGCATGCGGTCCTGCTGCTCACGGGTGGTGTAGTGATCCAGGGTAATCTGCAGGCCATGTTCAACATCACGACGCGCTTCGGTCAGGCGGTTGCGGAAGTACTGGTAGCCCTCTTCCTTGATCCACGGGTAGTGCGTGGGCCAGGTATCCAGGCGCGACTGGTGAATATGCGGCGCAAACAGCTCGGTCAACGAGGAGCTGGCCGCTTCCTGCCAGGTAGCACGGCGAGCGAAGTTGACATAGGCATCCACGGCAAAGCGAACGCCCGGCAGTACATGCTCGTGGGACAGGATCTCTTCGCGGGTCAGGCCTACCGCCTCACCCAATTGCAGCCAGGCTTCGATACCGCCCACGGCACCGTCGTAACCGTCATGGTCCATGATGCGCTGCAACCACTGGCGGCGCACGTCGCGGTGTGGGCAGTTCGCCAGGATGGCAGCATCCTTGAGCGGGATGTTGACCTGGTAATAGAAACGGTTGGCGACCCAGCCACGAATCTGTTCCGGCGTTGACTGGCCAGCATACATGGCGACGTGGTACGGGTGGTGGATATGGTAGAGATCGCCCTTGGCGCGCAGAGCCTGCTCGAACTCGCTGCGACTCATCGGTTCAGTATTGCTCATGATGGTTCTCCTCAGAGTTCGATGCTCATGCCATCAAAGGCGACTTCGATCCCGTGCTCGGCCAGCACGCCCCGCTCAGGCGAGTCCTCGATCAGGATCGGGTTGGTATTGTTGATATGGATAAGCACCTTGCGCGGCTTATCCAGGGTATCCAGGTAGGCGATCATGCCATTTTCACCGGACTGCGGCAGATGGCCCATGTGCACGCCCAGCTTGTCGCCCACGCCAGCATGAATCATCTCGTCTTCACGCCACAGGGTGCCATCGACCAGCAGGCAGTCGGCCTGTTCCATAATGGGACGCAGATGCTCTTCGATCTGGCCAAGGCCCGGCGCATAGAACAGCGAACGGCCAGTCGCATCGTCCTTCAGCAAGATACCGATGTTGTCACCCGGGTGCGGATCATTACGGTGCGGCGAGTAAGGGGGTGCACTGGAGCGCAGCGGCACGGCCGTCAGGGTGATACCGGGCACCTCGGGGATGGTGAATTCGTTATAGGTGGCATCACTGGGGATCTGGTTCCACACCAGGCCACCGTTCCAGTGTTCCAGCATGTTGAACACCGGGAAGCCGGTACTCAGGTCCTGCTTGACCATGTCGGTACAGTACACCTGATGCGGGCAACCTTCGCGCAGCATCAACAGGCCAGTAGTGTGATCGATCTGGCTGTCCATGAGGACGACAGCCGCAATCCCGGTATCACGTTTGCCCTGCTTCGGCTGCAGGGGCTCGAAGCTTTCCAGCTGAGCACGGATATCCGGGGAGGTGTTGAACAGGATCCAGTCGCGCCCGTTGAGGCTGGCGGCGATGGAGGATTGGGTACGGGCCTTGGCATTCAAAGTAGCGTTGCGCAGGCCTTTGCAGTTGTCGCAGTTGCAGTTCCACTGCGGAAAGCCGCCCCCGGCCGCTGAGCCTAAAATCTGTATTTTCATTATTCTGATGTCCGCTGGGGGGTAGGAAGTGCCTGTCGGCAGGAGAAGAAGGCAGCCCCGCAGGGCTGCCCGGTACGCTTAGCGGTTGGCGAAGTACATGGTAACTTCGAAGCCGATGCGCAGGTCAGTATAGGCAGGTTTGGTCCACATGTTGCTTTCCTCGTTTTTGTTATCGGTTTGTCACAAGAGACACCTTGATAGTAGGCAACCGCCCCCCTGCCCAAACATGGTACTTTGGAACGAATTCGGGGCTGATTTGGTATAGGAGCTGGCGGTATATGCCCCGCTGAAAGCCATGCAACCCGCTAATCGCTGCTCCAGTGCATCCATGCACCCGCGACATAACGTAGATCCTGGACACAAAAAAAACGGCCCGAAGGCCGTTAAAGTATTGCTGCAGAGCAGAAGCTGCCAGGGTGAAGCAGCCGTGAATCGCACATCCTTGTGCAGAGCTTCGGAGAATGCGCGACCTGTTAGAAGAAGCCGAGCGGGTTGATGTCATAGCTCACCAGCATGTTCTTGGTCTGCTGGTAGTGGTCGAGCATCATCTTGTGGGTTTCGCGGCCAACACCGGACTTCTTGTAACCACCAAAGGCAGCGTGTGCCGGGTACTGGTGGTAACAGTTGGTCCAGACTCGACCGGCCTGGATACCACGACCCATGCGGTAAGAGCGGTTCATGTCGCGGCTCCATACGCCCGCGCCCAGACCGAACTCGGTGTCGTTGGCAATGGCCAGCGCTTCCGCTTCGTCTTTAAAGGTCGTTACGGAGACAACCGGACCAAAGATCTCTTCCTGGAAAACGCGCATGTCGTTGGTGCCTTTCAGCAGGGTCGGCTGGATGTAGTAGCCGCTACTCAGGTCATCGCCCAGCTGCTCCTTGTCACCGCCGATCAGCACTTCAGCGCCTTCGTTACGACCGATGTCGAGGTAGCCCAGAATTTTGTCGAACTGTTCCTGAGACGCCTGAGCACCGACCATGGTTTCGGTATCCAGCGGGTTGCCACGCTTGATCTTCTTGATACGGTCGATCACACGCTCGATGAACTGGTCGTAGATGGTTTCCTGAACCAGCAGGCGAGACGGGCAGGTGCAGACCTCACCCTGGTTGAAGAACGCCAGTACGGTCCCTTCGACACATTTGTCGATGAAAGCATCTTCGTGATCCATGACGTCTTCGAAGTAGATGTTCGGCGACTTGCCGCCCAGTTCAACGGTAGACGGGATGATGTTCTCGGCTGCACATTTGAGGATGTGGGAGCCCACCGGGGTCGAGCCGGTGAATGCGATCTTGGCGATGCGGGTGCTGGTGGCCAGCGCCTGACCGGCTTCGGCACCAAAGCCGTTCACCACGTTCAGCACACCGGCCGGCAGCAGGTCTTCGACCGCTTCGACCAGTTTCAGAATCGACCAGGGAGTCTGTTCAGCCGGCTTCAGCACGATGCAGTTGCCTGCCGCCAGCGCCGGAGCGATCTTCCAAGCCGCCATCAGCAACGGGAAGTTCCACGGAATGATCTGGCCAACCACGCCCAGCGGCTCGTGGAAGTGATACGCCACGGTGTTTTCATCGATCTCACCGATGGAACCTTCCTGCGCACGGATGCAACCGGCAAAGTAACGGAAGTGGTCAACGGCCAGCGGTACATCTGCGGCGAGGGTTTCACGAACGGCCTTGCCGTTGTCCCAGGTTTCAGCGACGGCGATCTGCTCGAGGTTAGCCTCAAGGCGGTCAGCGATTTTAAGCAGGATGTTGGAGCGCTCGGTCACTGAAGTGCGCGCCCAGGCATCCTTGGCCGCGTGAGCAGCATCCAGCGCCAGTTCGATATCTTCGGCAGTGGAGCGCGGGATTTCACAGAAGGCTTCGCCTGTCACCGGTGAGATGTTCTGGAAGTACTCACCCTTGACCGGGGCTTTCCATTCGCCACCGATGAAGTTGCCGTAACGCGGCTGCAGAGTGACAATGGAATCCGCCTGTCCTGGCTGTGCGTAGATCATATTCTTAGCCTCTTGTTGTTATTCGCATCACGCTCGAAGAGCAGTAACGATTGACGATTCAATCTTAGCTACCGCTGTCGATATCCGAGTATAGTGCCTTGGGCCTGAGAATATGGCTCTTTAGTAGTAGACAGGAGGATGTTTTGCGAGGGGTCAAAATAAGCGGGAGCCAGAGGCCCCCACTCGTCTGATTGACATTACCAATTGCCGACCACGTAACCCAGTTTTTCCGGTAACCAGAGCGCGATGCCCGGCACCAGCATCACCAGCAGCAGGCTGCAGGCCATGGCGGCAATGAAGATCAGCGCCCAGCCCATGGTATGTTCCAGGCGGATCTTGGCGATGCGCGTGGTCACCATCAGGTTCACCGCCACCGGTGGCGTGAACTGGCCAATGGCGATATTCATCGCCAGCAGAATACCAAACCAGACCGGGTTCCAGCCGAAGTGGTTCATCAGCGGCAACAGGATCGGGATCAGGATCAGGTAGATCGACACCGCATCCAGCAGCATGCCAGCCAACAACACCAGCAGCATCACTAGCAGCAACAGCACCCAGCCGCTATCCGACAGCGACAGCAGAGCTTCCGCCAGATGCTGGAAGGTGCCCAGCGTGGAGCCCGCCCACGCAAAGATGCCCGCCAGCGCGATGATCAACATCACCACGCCGGACGTTACCGCCGCCTCGGTAATCAAATTGAGCAGATCCTTGAAGCCCAGATTACGATAGATAAGGCTGCCCACGATCACGCCGTAGGTGACCGCCACAACGGCGGCTTCGGTTGGAGTAAACAGACCAGAGCGTAACCCCCCGAGGATAATGACCGGGGCAAACAGCGCTGGCAGTGCGGCCTTGAAGCTCTCCCAGATCGGCGGACGCTCGGCCTCCTGCGGATCTTCCCAGCCATGCTTGCGCGCCAACATCAGAGCCGGCACCAGCAACGACAAACCGGCCAGAACACCGGGGAAAAGGCCCGCCGCAAAGAGCGCCCGCAGATCGACGCCCGGTACCACGATGGAGTACAGAATCAGCGCAATCGACGGCGGAATCAGGATGGCGGTTGATGACGAAGCCGCGATCAGCGTGGCCGAGAAGGGCTGAGGATAACCCGCCTTGCGCATGCTGGGCAGCATTACCATGGCCACCGCCGCCGCATCAGCCGGGCCGGAGCCGCTCATGCCGCCCATGATCAGACAGACCAGCACGGCCACCACAGCAAGGCCTCCGTGACGCGGCCCGATCAGCGCCTGAGCAAAACGAACCAGACTGGCGGCCACCCCCGCCCGTTCAAAGATCAGGCCGGTGAGAATGAACAGCGGAATCGCGATCAACGGGTATTTGGCCACGCTGTTGTAGGTATTGGTACCCAGCGTCGCCAGCATATCGGGCGAAAGCCCGGTGACTATGCCAACCACACCGCCCAACCCCAGGGCAATCGCCACCGGCACCCCCAGTAGCAGCGCAATCAGGAAGCTGGCGATCATCAGCAGATCAGGACTCATGGATCACCTCCTCGTCCTCTTTGCCGCGCAAACGATCGATCAGGTTCTGGGTCATGCGGATCATGATCGCCGCCGCCATCAGCGGTAGCCAGACCACATAGATCCAATTCGGTAGCCCCAGCCCGGGGGACAGGGATTCCCACTGATACTCTTCCAGCGCAAACACCGAGCCATACCAGGCCGTAATGCCCAGTACGATCATGCCGGCGAGCCACTGCAGCACATACACCAGTTTCAACATCCCCTTGGGGAGGTGGTGCTCAATCAGCTCGATGCGGATATGCTGATTGTGGCGTGCCGCCACAGCCGCTCCGGCAAAGGTCAGCAGGACCAGGAAGAACACCGAAAACTCTTCGGTAAAGGCGAAGGATGCATCGGTCGCATAACGGACGATGACGTTACCAAGGCTGATCAGACAGATTGCGATCAGCGCCAGCGTGGCGAGCCAGGCCTCAGGCCTGAACTTGGGGCGTCGAGTAGACATTTCAGCTCCGTTCAAGACAACAACGCCCGCATGAAAGGCGGGCGTTCAGGCGGTTCAGCGACGTTACTTGCGGTTGGCAACCGCGTCCTGAGCCTGTTTGACCAGTTCTTCACCGATGCGCGGGGTCCACTTTTCGTAAACGGACTGGGTCGCTTCAACAAAAGCGGCGTGCTGCTCCGGTGTCAGATCAGTCACTTCAACACCACGCTCCTTGATCTTGGCCAGAGTGGCATCCAGTTCGGCACGGGATTTCTCGATCTCCCATTTGCCGGCATCGATGGCGGCCTGCTTCAGCAGCTGCTGATCTTCCGGCGAGAACTGACGCCACACGCGAGTGCTGACCGCAAAGACCAGCGGATCCGCCATGTAACCCCAGCGGGTCAGGTGCGTCTGGCCAACCTGGTCGATACGCGCCACGTCAAACACGGAGATCGGGTTTTCCTGACCGTCGACGGCACCGGTGGTCAACGCCGGCTTGGCATCGGCCCAGCTCATCTGGGTCGGGTTAGCGCCCAGCGCGGTGAAGGTATCTTGGAACAGCGGCGAACCAACGACACGGATCTTCAGACCCTGAAGGTCAGCCGGTTCGTCGACCTTCAGCGTGGAGTTGGACAACTGACGGAAGCCGTTCTCGCCCCAGGCCACCGGCGTGACGCCACGCTTTTCAATCGCCGCGAATACCGCCTTGCCGGCTTCACCCTGAGTGATCGCATCGATCGCGGCATGATCCGGCATCAGGAACGGCAACGAGAACAGGTTCAGTTCCGGCACCTGCGGCGACCAGTTGATGGTAGAGCCAACCGCCATGTCGATCAGGCCGGAACGCATGGCCGAGAATTCCTTGGTCTGGTCGCCTGACACCAGCTGCGCACTGCTGTAGATCTTCATGTTGATACGCCCTTCGGAGCGCTCGTTGACCAGCTCGACCCATTTGTCGGCGGCCTGCCCCCAGGGGAAGGCGGACGGCAGTACGGTAGAGACGGTGTATTCAGCCTTGTACTCGGCGTGGGCGATGGGGCTCATCAGCATGCAGGCAGCCGCTGCAGCCATGAATGTACGACGTTTGAGCATCTATCCAGTCCTTTATCGTTATGATCCAGCAGGCACGGTGCGTGACAGGTCCAAAATCGTTTGGATGTTAACGACCGCCCGGGGATTATAAAGTGGTGATAGAAGCCGGCGCAAAATGAAATGTTTCGAATTTGAAACATTGAACGAAAAATCCCCGCAAAAGCGGGGATTTCGGGGCGTTATTAGACCAAGGTTTAATGGTCCGGCGCAGCCTTGGGCGCGTCCTGGTTCTCGTAGATCAGGATCGGTTCGGAAGTCCCGTTGATCACGCCTTCATCGATCACGACCTTGGCCACATTATCCAGTGACGGCAGCTGATACATGATGTCGAGCAGCGTGGCTTCCAGAATGGAACGCAAACCACGAGCACCGGTACGACGCTCCAACGCCTTGGCAGCAACCGCCTTGAGCGCCTCTTCGCGGAAGTCGACTTCGACCCCTTCCATCTCGAACAGCGCCTGGTACTGCTTGACCAGACTGTTCTTCGGCTCGGTGAGGATCTGGATCAGGGCTTCCTCGTCCAATTCGGACAGGGTTGCCACCATCGGCAGACGGCCAACGAACTCGGGGATCAGCCCGAACTTGACCAGGTCTTCCGCTTCCACGTCGTGCAGCACTTCGCTCAGACGGCTTTCGTCCTTACTCTTGACCACGGCACTGAAGCCGATGGAGCTGCGTTCGCTGCGATCACGGATGAGCTTTTCCAGACCCGCAAAGGCACCACCACAGATGAACAGGATGTTGGACGTGTCCACCTGCAGGAACTCCTGCTGCGGATGTTTGCGGCCACCCTGGGGCGGAACCGATGCCACCGTGCCTTCGATCAGTTTCAACAGCGCCTGCTGTACGCCCTCACCGGACACGTCACGGGTGATGGACGGGTTATCGGACTTGCGCGAAATCTTGTCGATCTCATCGATGTAGACGATACCCAGCTGGGCTTTTTCGACATCGTAATCGCACTTCTGCAGCAGCTTCTGGATGATGTTCTCGACATCTTCACCCACGTAACCGGCCTCGGTCAGCGTGGTTGCATCCGCGATGGTGAAGGGTACGTTCAACAGACGCGCCATGGTTTCAGCCAGCAGCGTTTTACCGCTACCGGTCGGACCGATCAGCAGGATATTACTCTTGCCCAGTTCCACATCGCCCTTCTGCTGGAAACGCAGACGCTTGTAGTGGTTGTACACCGCAACGGCCAGCACTTTCTTGGCGCGCTCCTGGCCAATCACGTAGTCATCCAGAGTTGTCTTGATCTCCGCCGGTGTCGGCAGGGTCTCATGCGTCTCCTGCTCGTCGCTCTCCTGAATCTCCTCGCGGATGATATCGTTACAGAGATCGACACACTCATCACAGATAAAGACAGAGGGACCTGCGATCAATTTACGCACTTCATCCTGGCTTTTGCCACAGAAGGAACAGAACAGCTTGCTGCCCTCGCCCCCTTTGCCGGTCGTCTCGTCTGCCATCTTCTTACCTCAAAAAACCATTTACACTTTGTATGCGCCCGATACCGGGCAATTTCAACCCCGAGCGGATAATCCGACCAGGTCGCCTCGGTACCGGTGATGACATCAGTCGGTGCCCAGACGGCGTTCCAGAACGTTGTCGATCAGGCCGTATTCGGCTGCAGTCTTCGAATCCATGAAGTTGTCGCGTTCGGTGTCACGCGCGATGGTTTCGATATCCTGGCCGGTATGCAGCGCCAGCAGGCGGTTGAGCTTTTCACGGATGGTCAGAATTTCACGGGTATGGATCTCGATATCCGTTGCCTGACCCTGGTAACCACCCAGCGGCTGATGGATCATCATGCGGGCATTCGGCAGCGCGAAACGCTTGCCCTTGGCACCACCCGCCAGCAGGAAAGCGCCCATGCTGGCCGCCTGGCCGATACACATGGTGCTGACATCCGGCTTGATGAACTGCATGGTGTCGTAGATCGCCATACCAGCGGTTACCGAGCCACCGGGCGAGTTGATATACAGGTGGATATCCTTATCGGGATTCTCGGCTTCCAGAAACAGCAGCTGAGCCACGATCAGGTTGGCCATGTGGTCTTCGACCTGCCCCACCAGAAAGATTACCCGCTCCTTGAGCAGGCGGGAGTAGATATCGTAGGCTCGTTCACCGCGTGAGCTCTGCTCGACGACCATCGGCACCAGGCCTGAGTTCGTGATTTCGCTGGAGCGCCCAGTATAGATATCTGCCATGCACTAATTCTCCTTACCCTGATAAGCGAAAAAACGACAGCCAGCAAAGCCAACTGTCGTTTCCTTTATGGCTTACGCCCTGGCCGGAATGACCGGATCAGGCTTCGCTTTCGTCTTCGTCAGCAACGTCTTCCTGCTGCTGAGCCGGCTGAATGGCTTCCTCGTAAGGAACTGCCTTTTCAGTGACTTTAGCAGATGCTGCCAGATGATCAACTACCTGATCTTCCAGCACCAGGCTCTTGATCTGATTCAGGATCTGGTCGTTACCGTAGTACCAGTCGATAACCTGCTGTGCATCCTGGTAAGTGGAAGCCATCTCTTCGACAGTTTCACGCACGCGATCTTCGTCGGCTTCCAGTTCAGCCGCTTTAACCACTTCCTGAACCAGCAGACCGACGCTGACGCGACGCTTGGCCTGATCTTCGAACATTTCCTTCGGCAGCATGTTCGGGTCGATGTTGGCATCCTGACCGCCGAACTGCTGGATCGCCTGACGACGCAGGTTGTCGATTTCGCTGTCGATCAGCGCAGCCGGCACGTCGATAGCGTTGACTTTCAGCAGCTGAGTGAAGACCTGATCTTTCAGCTTCATCTTCAGCGCCTGCTTCAGTTCGCGCTCCATGTTCTTGCGTACTTCAGCCTTGAAACCATCCAGTTCTTTCTCTTCGATACCAAAGCGAGAGAAGAACTCTTCGTTCAGTTCCGGCAGTTCCTGAGCGGAAACGGACTGTACCTTGGTCTTGAAGACAGCCGCTTTACCCTTCAGGTTTTCAGCGTGGTAGTCTTCCGGGAAAGACACTTCCAGGTCGAACTCTTCACCCGCTGTCTTGCCTTCCAGACCCGCTTCGAAGCCCGGAATCATGGAACCGGAACCCAGCACCAGGTCGTGACCTTCGGCCTTGCCACCTTCGAACGCTTCACCGTCGATGAAACCTTCGAAATCGATCTTCACACGATCGCCTTCAGCCGCGGCACGGTCAACTTCGCTCCAGTTGGCCTGCTGCTTCTGCAGGGTTTCGATCATAGTGTCCAGATCAGCGTCAGTGATCTCTGCAGTCTGCTTCTCCAGCTCAACACCGGCCAGATCTTTCAGTTCGATCTCCGGGTAAACTTCGAAGGTAGCAACGTACTGCAGATCTTCACCTTCTTTATCGTTCTTGAATTCGATGCTCGGGCCACCCGCCGGCTGCAGTTTTTCCTGCTCAACGGCGCTGTAGAAGGTTTCCTGAACAACCTGACCCAGTACGTCCTGGCGGATCGCGCTGCCAAACATGCGCTTGATCACCTTGGGCGGTACTTTACCCGGACGGAAGCCATCCAGACGACGAGTACGCGCCTGCTGAGCAACCAGTTTGTCTACGTCCTGGTCGATGCGCTCAGCCGGAACAGTGATGGTCAGCTGACGCTCAAGGCCGGAAGTCGTTTCAACAGAAACTTGCATGGAGATCCTCACAAATAGTTTTGCAGCATGATGTAGCGACCTGCAGGCTCGTCTTAATATAGAACGACCGACCAGCAGAGCCAAAAATTCTAAAGCGCGAAATTTTCATGCAAGCGCCGCCATTAGTCAAGCAAAACGCCGCATATCAGAACGGAAAAACAGCGCAAACGAGCGCCGTGAAATGAATAAAAACAAGGAGATATAAGAAAGAGGGGGATACACTGGGGTGGACGATGGGGCTCGAACCCACGACCACCGGAATCACAATCCGGGGCTCTACCAACTGAGCTACGCCCACCACATTAGTGTATCGGGTGTTCATGGTGCGGACGGAGAGACTCGAACTCTCACACCTTTCGGCACTGGAACCTAAATCCAGCGTGTCTACCAATTCCACCACGTCCGCATCAACAAACGCCGATGATGTTGCCTGAGGTAATGGGGTGGACGATGGGGCTCGAACCCACGACCACCGGAATCACAATCCGGGGCTCTACCAACTGAGCTACGCCCACCATAACCTCTTTTACTCAACCATCCAGACGACCTGGCACGCCCGGCAGGACTCGAACCTGCAACCTACGGCTTAGAAGGCCGTTGCTCTATCCGGTTGAGCTACGAGCGCTTAACACGCCGCCTCGCCTTGAGTAACTCCCCGTGTCGAGGAGGTGCGTATATTAGACACCCTTCCCCACCACGTCAACACCCTTTTTCATTTTTTTTAACAGAAACAACATCCTGTAACCAAAGACGCGATAAAAGTCCATTGGCTCCCGCCCCCCAAAGATGAGAAAATCACTGCATTCTTTGCATCTACAATGTACTTAAAGGAAAAGACCTCACCCATGAGCGCTCAGATCATTGATGGCAAACAGATCGCGTCCGACGTCCGCCAACAGGTTCGCGCGGCTATCGACGCCCGCCTGGCGACTGGCAAGCGTGCCCCTTGCCTCGCGTAGTCCTGGTAGGCAGCGACCCCGCCTCCCAGGTTTATGTTCGCAACAAGAAAAACGCCTGTGTAGAGGTAGGCATCACTTCCAAAGCCTACGACCTGCCGGCCGAGACCTCCCGTGAAGAACTGCTGCAACTGGTCGACACGCTGAACAATGACGCTGAAGTAGATGGCATTCTGGTACAGCTGCCGCTGCCGGCACACCTGGACGCCACCGAAGTGCTTGAGCGCATCCGCCCGGATAAGGATGTGGACGGCTTCCATGCCTTCAACCTGGGCCGCCTGGCGCAGCGTATGCCGGTACTGCGCCCCTGCACGCCGAAAGGCGTAATGACGCTGCTCGCCTCCACCGGAGTTGACCTGCATGGCCAGGAAGCCGTGATCGTTGGCGCATCCAACATCGTCGGCCGCCCGATGACCCTTGAACTCTTGCTGGCGGGCTGCACCACCACCACCACACACCGCTTCACCCGCGACCTTGAAGCCCATGTGCGTCGCGCTGACATCGTTGTCGTCGGTGTTGGCATCCCGGGACTGGTCAAAGGCGAGTGGATCAAGTCCGGCGCCATCGTGATTGATGTTGGCATCAACCGTCTGGATGACGGCCGACTGGTTGGCGATGTTGAATATGACACCGCTGCCGAACGTGCCGGCTGGATCACGCCGGTACCAGGCGGTGTCGGCCCAATGACCGTTGCCAGCCTGATGGAGAATACGCTGGAAGCTGCCAACCGCCTCAGCGCATGATCGACGAGCCCGGTTCGGCAAACACGAACCGGGCTTCGCTGCCAGCCACCCCATTCCGATCATACTTGACGCCAGAGAGAACGCTGGGAAGCCCCCCCCTTTTTTACACATCAGGACCATGCAGGATGCAACTTGACGCCAAGCTTGATGAAAATAGCCGTGAAAGCACCAGGCGCCACCGAATCTGGCAAAGCCCTTTCCTGGCGATCCTTATCCTCGTCTCAGGCCTGAGCCTCAGTTTTTACCTGTCCGCCCAAGCAGCACAGCAATCCCGCGAACGAATACAGGATCGCTTTCAGGCTACCGTGCAACAAACAACCCGAGTCATTCAGGAAAAAGTTGATCGTTTTTCCTTGCTGATGATGGCGGGCCGCGGCCTGCTTCTGAGCAATCCATCCCTTCCTTCTGCCGAATTCAATACCCGCTGGCACCGCATGTTCGGCTCATTTCAGGTCGATTACGGCAATTTGGGGGTGGTCGGACTCAGCTTTACCCGTTTCATCGCTGCGCATGAACGGGACACTTTCGTGGCCGATTTTAATCGGCACAACACACGTACACTGAACATTTTCCCGCCACCCGCCGACAATCAGCCGAGTCTGGCCGTCTTGCACCTGGTCCCCAAAAGCATCGAAGACCGGCTTCTCGGCTATGACCTGATGAGTGAGGAAAGGCGTCGCCAGAGTGTGCTCGAAACCATGCGCACCGGCCGAATGGTCCTCAGCAGACCTCTGTCGCTACTGCCAACCGACATCAATTCACTGGATTACCTGCAGATGCTACCGGTTCGCAGCACCGCCGAAGGGGCCACCGAACGTTTTCTCGGCGTTGTGACCATCGGTTTCAGCATGAGCATGCTGATCAATTCAAGCCTTGAGGACCTGTCCTCACCGATGCGCATACAGCTGTTCGATACACGAGAATCACTGGAGGCACCCAGTTTCGACACTCACCCTGAACTTGGCGGCACACAAAACCTGCTGACGCTGACCCGGGTAATCGATGTTGGCAAGCACTCACTTACATTGCAGATATCTAATCTCAACCCAGGCGCCAACGCAGCATTCGTACGCCGCCATGACACAGCCATCCTGACCTCTGGCATTTCGCTTACACTCATGCTGACACTAATCTTCATGTTTTTCATTGTCACGCGCCAACAGGCCCTGCAGCTGAGCCAAAAAAAGGCCGTGCGTGCCGAAGAGATGTATCAGCGTTATAAATCCCTGCTTGCCCAGTCGCCTGAAGCCATAGTCGTACACGTCGACGGCCAGGTCGAACTGGCAAATGAACACGCAGCACGCCTGTTTGGCTGTTCGTCCGCCAAAGAGCTCTACCACCGCTCCATCACTGACCTGATACACCCAAGCAGCCTGGAGCTGGTACAACGCCGACGCGCCAGATTGACCCAGAATTGCCCACTGGAGCCTGCCGAGCAGCTACTGGTGCGCATTGACGGCCAACCATTCATGGCAGAGGTCTCCAGCTCTCTGATCAATTACCATGGCCAGAACGCCGTTCAGGTTGTATTTCGCGACATCAGCACCGAAAAGCCGAGCCGACTCGAAGCCCGGACTGCCAAAATTCTGCTGGAATACAGCCGCGATGCCTTGATGGTCACCGATAGCAAAGGGCGAATTGAACTGGTCAACCCCGCTTTTCAGCGGCTTACCGGATACAGTGCCCGGCATGCGCTCGGACGCACACCCGACTTGCTGAATGCAGGCCATCACAGCAGCGACTTCTTCTACCAGCTTTGGTCCTCGGCCAAGACCGACGGTCTATGGCGAGGCGATATCGTTAACCGCTGCCGAAACGGCCTCCTCTACATCCAGGAAACCGACATTCATGCCCTGCGTAATGAAGACCTGGAGATTACCCACTTCGTTTGCTTGATGCGTGATGTCACCGAGCAGCGCAATGGCTTCGATGAACTCCAGCCCCCGGCCGGTGAAGCCCCGCATGCCCGACTCCTCAATCGACTGCATTTCCAGGCCATAGCTGAAAAGATGTTGCGAGAAGCAAAGAGCGCCCAGAACCCTGCAAGCCTGAGCATCGCACGAATCAGTCAACTCGCCGAGGCAACCGATCCATCAGCCAGGGAATCTTTGGACACTGAATGGCTGCTCACCTTGGCCAAAGCCGCCAAGCCGGCCGCCCTGGATACACAGGTTGCACGCCTTAATGACCAGGAGATCGCATTCGTGGTTAATCCAGATGCAGTCGCATTGACTCCACAGTCACTCCAGCACCTTCTCCAGCAGCGCCTGAATGAGTTGTCCAACGCCCTACTGGAAGGGACACCACCCATAATCACAATCGGCGTCGCCCAGTTTCCAGATGATGGCCAGGACATTGACACCCTGATGCTCATTGCCAAGGAACGCTGCGAGCAGAAATGAAAACGCCGCCTCAGGGGCGGCGCGCGGCACACACTATCCGACAGGCTTATTGCTCGCGGTACCAGCTGGTGCCTTCCCGACCATCCTTAAGAACGATGCCCTTGTCAGCCAACAGATCACGTACTCGATCAGCTTCGGCAAAATCCCTGTCCTTGCGGGCCTGGTTACGCTGTTCGATCAGCGCCTCAACCTGCTCAGCGGTCAGATCCCCTTCGCCTGCCGCCCCCTGAAGAAACGCTGTCGGTGACTGCTCCAGCAGGCCAATCATCCCGGCAAGCCGCTTCAACTGCGCCGCCAGAGCAGGCGCTTCAGCAGCACCCTCGCGTACCGCCTTGTTCAGCTCACTGACCAATTCGAAAAGCACGGCCAGCGCACGCGGCGTATTGAAATCATCATCCATCGCCTCACAGAAGCGTGCCTCGAAGTCGTTATCCAGCCCCTTCGCGCTATCGGCCACTTCCACAGCCGCCAAGGCCTGATAGAAACGCTCAAGCGCACTCTGCGCCTCTTTCAGACCATCTTCGGAATAATCGATGTAGCTGCGGTAGTGCACACTGGACAGGAAGTAGCGCACCACTTCCGGATTGTAGTGCTTGAGCACCTCACGAATGGTGAAGAAGTTACCCAAAGACTTGGACATCTTCTCCTTCCCCATGCGTACCGGCCCCGCATGCATCCAGTAGTTGGCATAGGTACAGCCGTTGGCGGCTTCGGATTGCGCTATTTCATTCTCATGATGCGGGAACGGCAGGTCCGGACCGCCACCATGGATATCGAAGGTATTGCCCAGGCAGCACTTGGACATGGCAGAACACTCGATGTGCCAGCCCGGACGCCCCGCCCCCCAGGGAGATTCCCAGCTCACCTCACCCGGCTTGGCCGCCTTCCAGAGCACGAAATCCAGCGGGCTCTCTTTCGCCTCTTCCACCTCGACACGCGCACCGGAACGCAGATCCTCGATTACCTTGTTGGTCAGGCGACCATAGCTCTCGAACTTTTCCACCCGATAGTAAACATCGCCGTTATCGGCCGCATAGGCAAAGCCCTTATCGATCAGGGTTTGCACCATGTCGATGATATCGCCGATATGCGCCGTTGCCCGCGGCTCCTGATCGGGACGCAGCACATTAAGACGGGCTTCATCCTCATGCATCGCCGCGATCATACGCGCAGTCAGCTGATCTACGGTCTCGTCATTTTCCGCCGCTCGACGGATGATCTTGTCATCCACATCAGTAATGTTGCGCACATAATCAACATCCCAGCCACGCGCACGCAGATAACGGGTGATCACATCGAATGCGACCATGACACGCGCATGACCGATATGGCAGAGGTCGTACACCGTAACACCACACACGTACATGCGGATCTTGCCTGGCTCGATCGGAGTGAAAATCGTCTTGCTGTTGGTCAGTGTATTGTAGATATGAAGCATTTGGGTCTGCCGAACTCTGTGAAAGGAAATCGCCCATCCCGGGACGAAACTCAAGCGGTGTTACAACAATAGGGTTCCAGATTATGCCTGAAGATTCAGGCAACTGCGATCAAGGCAAGGGGATAAACCCGAGCCAACTCTGCCCCAGCAGGCTGGTTTCTCGCGTCAGCAAGAGCCCATCGTGCTGCCAGAGCACCGCCTCCCACTGTCCAGCGGGTGACAGTGAATGGCGACGAGCACGAGACCAGTCCAGTTCGCCCTGGCTCACGGGCACCAGCCAGAGAAAGGCCGAGGAGCTGAAACGCTTGCGGGTATATCCCAGCAGCGCCAGCTGTTGGCGACCGGGATCATAATCGGCGGCCGTAATCAGCCCACCCACCGGATAGCGTCCCTGGCTTACCAGGGCATGACGCCCGCCATCGGCCGAGAGTCGATACAGGCGGGTCTGCAAATCCTGCCAGTTTTTGCTGAATACCCATATCTCATTACCGACCGCAGTGGCTGCCTCACAATCATTATTGTGCTTGTAGGCTCCCGCCGACGGCTCGGCATCCGCAAAGCGAAACTCGGTCAAGCGGGAAGGAAGGGCACTGTCAGCCCCATCGGCAAGATCAGCCCAGCGCACCGAGTAAACCTGCATCCATTCGCGTCGCCCCATATTGTTGCCACAATCGAATACATGCAGGTCACGCTGATCCTGCGCCAGCTCTTCCCAGTCAAAATTGAGCGCATCTCTCAACGCATGCCGCTCAACGACCTCACCCGTCTCGGGAGAAATGAGATAGAGCAGCGGCTGGTCACCGCTGTCATTATGGGTCCAAAGACGACCTGCATGTGCAGCCAGACCAGAGGTTTCACTGACCGCCTTCGCCAGCAACGACCGACGCTCAACCGACAGCCGCTCCTGCGGCGCCGTTGTGGCGTGCTTGCACAGCCGCCCGCCAGCAGCGTGAAAACCACCAGCAGGCGGACAGCAACAGATCGCCACCGCATCGGTTACTTGCCCTGAATCTTGGCCCAGGAATCGCGCAGGGTAACGGTACGGTTGAAGACCAGCTGGTTTTCAGTACTGCTGCTGTCTACGCAGAAGTAGCCGGTACGCTCGAACTGGTAACGACTCTCGGCAACCGCATGCTTGAGACCGATCTCGGCACGCGCTTCCGTCATCAAAGTCAGCGACTCAGGATTCAGGAATTCGTGGAAATCACGCGTTTTGTCCCCATCAGGGTTGGCCTCGGTGAACAAACGATCGTACAGGCGCACAACACAGGGCACAGAGTTATCGGCTGACACCCAGTGAATCACACCGTTGGGCTTATAATCGGTCGGGTTCTGCCCCTTGGTCGCAGCATCGTAGCTGCAGATCAGTTCAACCACCTCGCCCTGCTCATTCTTGATCACTTCATCGCAACGGATGACATAAGCACCCCGCAGACGTACCGCATCACCCGGCGCCATACGCTTCCACTTGCGCGGCTTTTCTTCGGCAAAGTCTTCACGTTCGATCAGCAGATTGCGGGTGAACGGCACCTTACGGATGCCCATGGATTCATCCTTCGGATGCGCCGGCAATTCGAACCATTCTTCATCGCCTTCGGCATAGTTGGAGATGGTCACCTTGATCGGATCAACGACACACATGGCACGCGGCGCGTTGGTATCCAGGTCGTCACGAATCGCCGCCTCCAGCATCCCCATATCCACAACGCCATTGGAACGGGTCACACCAATCATGTCACAGAAGTTGCGAATAGACGCCGGCGTGTAACCGCGACGACGCATACCTGAGATCGTCGGCATACGCGGATCATTCCAACCGTCCACGTGGCCTTCATCCACCAGCAGCTTGAGTTTACGCTTGCTGGTCACGGTGTAGTTTAGGTTCAGGCGCGCAAACTCGTACTGGCGCGGCTGGGCCGGAACCGGCAGGTTTTCGATGAACCAGTTATACAGAGGGCGGTGATCTTCAAACTCCAGCGTACAGATGGAGTGGGTAATCCCTTCCAGCGCATCGGACTGACCATGGGTGAAATCATAGGACGGATAGATGCACCACTTGTCACCGGTCTGATGATGATGCGCCTTACGGATGCGGTAGATCACCGGGTCACGCAGGTTGATGTTCGGCGCGGCCATATCGATCTTGGCACGCAGCACACATTCTCCCTCTTCGAAATCGCCTTTGCGCATTTTCTCGAACAGCTCGAGGTTCTCTTCCACACTGCGCTCGCGGTAAGGGCTGTTCTTGCCCGCTTCGGTCAGGGTGCCACGAAACTCGCGCATTTCGTGCGCACTCAGGCTGTCAACATACGCCTTGCCTTCCTTGACCAAGTGAACGGCCCAGGCATGCAACTGATCGAAATAGTCCGAGCTGTAGCGGATATCACCGGTCCACTCAAAACCCAGCCAACGCACATCTTCAATGATAGAGTCGATGTATTCCTGACTCTCTTTCTCCGGGTTGGTATCATCGAAGCGCAGATTACATTGACCGTTGAAGCGTTGCGCCGTACCAAAGTTCAGACAGATCGACTTGGCATGACCGATGTGCAGGTAGCCATTGGGCTCAGGCGGAAAACGGGTCACCACCTGGCCACCATTCAGGCCTTTTGCGAGGTCATCTTCAATAATCTGGTGAATAAAGTTGTTCGGCTTGGTGCTATCGTTTGTGGTCATATCCATGTCTTGTCGAAGCTGAAAAAGGCCGGCCGATACGCCGGATACAATGGCCGGCATTATAACCGCAGAAGCACCCCATTCGCACCTGTAGCACAGCGAAAAGAAGAAAGCGTCTGCCAGTGGATGCAGCAATTTAATACTTGAGTATAATGGGCGGACACATAAGAGAAACAGGGAAACTGGAAATGATCATCCTGCAAACCAATGTCGGCACAATCACCCTCGAACTGGACCACGAAAAGGCTCCGGTCACCGCTGCCAACTTTGAACAGTATGTCCGTGACGGCTTCTACGACGGCGTCATTTTCCACCGCGTTATTGATGGCTTCATGATTCAGGGCGGCGGCTTCGAACCAGGCATGATCCCCAAGGAAACTCGCGAACCGATTCAGAACGAAGCCGACAACGGCTTGTCCAACCAGGCCGGCACCATCGCCATGGCTCGCACCATGGATCCGCATTCCGCTTCCGCTCAATTCTTCATCAACGTATCCGACAACACATTCCTCGACCATACAGCCAAGAGCACTGAAGGCTGGGGCTACGCGGTGTTTGGCAAGGTCATTGAAGGCATGGACGTAGTCAACAAGATCAAGAAAGCCAGCACCACCATGCGCGCAGGCCACCAGGACGTACCAGTTGAAGACATCGTCATCGAGTCAGCCAGCGTCGAACAGCCGGTGGGCTGATGCTACGTTACTACGTTGCTGACCTGCACCTTGATGCCAAACGCCCGGATATCACCCGGGCGTTTGCCGCCTTCCTGACCGAAAAGACCGCACACGCCGATGAGCTTTACCTTCTGGGCGATATCTTCGAAGCCTGGATTGGTGACGATGCCTCACCCGACTTTCTCACTCCCGTTTTCGATCTGCTGAAATCGCTGAGCAACTCTGGTGTACGCATCTTCTTCCAGCACGGCAACCGGGACTTTCTGGTGGGCCAGAGCTTTGCAGAACGCACCGGCCTTCAGCTGATCGAGGAAACCTTCAGCATCGAGACAGTACATGGCAAGACGCTGCTACTGCACGGTGACCAGCTATGCACGGATGATGTGGATTACCAGGCATTCCGCGCGCTGGTACGCAGTCCCGACTGGCAAAGTCAGTTTTTGGACAAGCCTGTGGCAGAACGCCTGGAAGTCGCCCGTCAGCTGCGCGCTGCCAGCCGCGAACAGGGCGCCCAGAAAACCGCCGAGATCACCGATGTGACACCGGCAGCCGTCAGCCAACTTATGGAAACAGAAAGGGCACAACTGATCATCCACGGTCACACCCACCGGCCCTGCATTCACCAAAACCAGAGTCCTGCCGGAGGTGTTCGCATCGTGCTGGGAGACTGGGACAGCCACGGCTGGTATCTGGAGCAAGACGCCAGCGGAAGCCGCCTGTACGCTTTCAAATTGCCGGTTGATGGTCCGCTTACCGCAGAGCTGCGGGATTCTCTAACAGCGCCGCACTAGGCTTGCCGCTGTGGAAGCGGAATTCATCATCTTCGCCCAGAATCAGCTCCGCTTCCAATCGACGAAAGTGCTCAACCCGATCATCTATCGACTCCCCGGCATAGGATTCCGCCAGGCTCAGATAATCTTGGTAATGACGACCTTCCGACTTCAGCAAAGAGCGATAGAAGCGCGCCAGCTCCTCATCAAGATCCGGTGCCAGCGCAGCAAAACGCTCGCAGGAGCGCGCTTCGATAAACGCCCCTATGATCAACACATCGACCAGACGCCCCGGCTCAGAGGTACGCACATCCTTACGCAAACCCGCGGCATAGCGCGCCGGGCTCAGGTGACCATACTTCAACCCCCGCGCCTCCATGATCCCCAACACCTGCTCAAAATGGATCAATTCTTCACGCGCCAGACGCGACATCTTGTTCAGCAGATCAGACCGATCGACATAGCGAAACATCAGCGTCATCGCCGTTGATGCCGCCTTTTTTTCACAATGTGCGTGATCCATCAGCAACAACTGCATCGACTCGGGCCGAGCAGCCAAATACAGCCACTCCTGCGGCGTCTCACAGCCAAGAAAGCCTTTGATTTCGGCCAGTACATCCATCGGTTTAAACCATCTCTCAAAATTGGAAAAGTGCCGCCAAAACGACAAACGCTGGATTCTACAAACTCGCGCTTTTAATTACCAACACCCACCCAGGCGCCCCATTCATGGCGCAAAAATAAAAAAGGCACCCGCAGGCGCCCTTGAGCACATAAAACAGGAGCGGCATCAATCAATAAGGGTATCAATCAAATCGATCATGAACTCGGTCTGCTCATCATGCATCAGATCCCAGCCATCCAGACCCATACTCTTCAGCACTTCACGCCCCTTTACGTCTTCCTCCATGCTCAGCAAACGCTCTGTCAACAGCTCGATATGCTCTTGCATACGTGGCCCCGCCACCAGCGTATGATGAACCACACTGATCTCACTGCTCACCAGCGACTTGGTCTTATTACGCACCAACTCAGACAGCTCGTCATAACCAGCCTTGAGGAAAAAACCCACATCGGCCTGACCATTCAGCAGCGCCTTGGCGACCAGTACGTAATTGTCATACTCTCGGAAAGTGACATTGCTTTTGTCCAGATCCGCGGACTCCAGCATGATCATACCCATGATATGAACATCAGGGTCAGCCGTGGTGGCAACGGTGATACCCGTTTCCAGATCTTCAACGGTATTGCGCACATCATCCTTGCGCGCCGCGATAACGGCTTCGTCAGCCCGGTTACGAGGACGCACCAGCACTTTAAACCCCAACTCTCGCACCAGCATGGAGGCATCGTAGGGGTTTGCGTAGATCAGATCGATCTTGCCGTTACGAATATCTTCGCGCTGCTCTTCAAAGCTGTCATACAGCTCCAGATGAACACCCGTGCCCAGCTGACGCTGCAGCCAGGTATTGAAGATAAACCATCCCGAAAGATGAGCCGGCGGAAAGTCCGGGCTCACCGATAGATTTAATGTCATCGCAGTACCTCACCTATCGCAGCGTCGCATACAGAGCTTCGCTCTCCTTGATTTTGCTGCGAGATGGCTTGCGGCGTACGGAGGTGTATCCGACCAGCTCACCATTACGAATATTGGGGATGACGGTCGCCTTGACCCAGTAATAGGCCCCATCCTTGCGCAGGTTTTTTACATATCCCTGCCATTTCTTTCCCTGAGCAACAGTATCCCAGAGATCCTTGAAAGCGACAGCCGGCATATCCGGATGCCGCAGAATGTAGTGATTAACGCCCAGAAGCTCTTCACGAGAGTAACCGGACATTTCAACAAAGGCACGATTGGCGTGAGTAATGATGCCACTGGGATCCGTGCGAGAAACAATCAACTTGCCGTCTGGATAGGGAACTTCTCGGTCAACGACTTTGGCCAGCCGTTCCGTGCCGTCAAAGTATTTGATCAGCACCTCTTGAATTGAACCTGTATCTTGTTCGGACATACTCACTCCAAACCAGGAAAGAAGCGCGCACTCACCCCTTCGAGCTCATGCACGCCAGCATGTAATCGATTCAGAGAATCTTGCCGATCGCATCCGCTGCACGCTTAACATCCAGGAAGATAAGCCCCAAACGCGCATTGGTTTTAGCAACCACCGTCAGTACGGATTCCTGATTGGCATGGGTCATCAGGATATAACCTTCCTTACCCTTGACCAGAACCTGCTCAAGCTCGCCACGAGCCAGCTCCTGTGAGGTACGCTCACCCAGCGACAGCATCGCGGCACTCATTGCGCCTACGCGGTCTTCGTCCATACCGGCCGGCAGCAGCGCATCAATCACCAGACCATCTGTAGAAATCACTGCGGACGCCTCGATTTCAGCAGAGGTACCGTTGAGATCGTTAAGAATAGAAGTCAACATTTCTGAGCGCATGGTAGTCTCCTTTTAGGCCATTAGCGCTGGTTGTAATTCTGCATAAAACGGCCAACCCGTTTCATCAGTAATCCAGGTAGCGTCGGATCAGAACCGACATCAAATCCACAAAAGGCTGCCGGTTCAGATGAGGCATCCCTTCCAGTATCAAAAGAAACTTCTGCTCCCCCACATGCAGGGTCCAGAACCCCAGCTCACTCTGGCCGACCGCATCGATCAAGGCCCAGGAAGAGCCATCGATCCCAAGATGACGACCCAGCAACGCCTGATGGCGTTCATGCATGGATACCAGGTCGGCCGCCATACCGGCTATCGCTTCCGCTTCTTCATCTTCGAAACCGGACTGCCCCAAACAGAACCCCTGGTCGTCAGCCAGAAGCACACGGCCGTCAGCCAAACTGGGCAACAGCTTGGGCAGCAGCTCTTCAATCGTACCCGCTGCTATGTTTTCCGGTGATTCCGGCAGGTCGATAAAGCCGTGCTGTACAGCCTTATCCAGCAGCGTTTCGGCCTCAGCCTCCGGCAATCCGGTCAGCTTCTGCAACAGGGAGCTGAGATACGGAATATGGGTATCCGCGCTCAGCAGCTGCATCAGCAAAGCCCGCAGCGTCTCCGGCTCGGTATTCAGGGTCGCGTAGTACGCCCCGCTGGGCGTTACCTGAAAATACCGCGGGGTATCATTTTGCTCTTGATTCACGGTTAAACTCCGAAAGATCCATGGTGTGATACACACGTTTCCGGTCAGGGACAGAACAGACCGATGGCGTCCGCTGCCACAAAGAACGAGAACACAAAACGCTGAGGCACACCCAACATAGACGCTATATTCTGTGCCGACAGACGCTGGCTCTGCCATAACTCCGCGATACTCCTCGCATGCGGGGTTTCCAGCAGGCGCTCGAAGTCAGGCATTTCATCCAACAATTTTGGCTGCTCGGCCGACAAGGTATCAGGAACACGACCACGTGCAGTAAAAAGCGCCAATTGCCACAACAACTCGTCCGCCGCGACCTTGCGCCCATGTGGCAACTCGGCATCAGCACTACGCTCCTGCAGAGATATTTCATCAAAGCCAAAGCGGGTACGGGTCAGCTGCAATAACAGATCGGCATCGATGCCAACCAGAAACACCTTTTCGGCGGGCAGGTAGAACAGCGCTCCCGGCACCCCCAGGATCTGCTGTACCTTACCCGTTTCATTTCCCTGATGGACACATCGCTGAACCCAGGGCAACAGCAGACCATCGAGACTAAAGTAGGCACGTCGGCGCTCATGGGCCGAATCCAGATTCACATCCGACAGACTGCCACAACACTGCTGAATCATCTCAGCGGAGAGTGTCGGCATTTGCGGTGCTTCTTCAAGCTCGACAACGGGTTCAGGCGCCGGTTTAGACGGACGCCTGTCCTTCTGCCGCTTCTGTAATTCCTGCTGCGCCTCAAGAATCAGGTTGTTCAATTCATTGCGCTGCATGCTGAAGCGACTGCGCAAAGCCTCGCCTTCACGCTGAGCGCTATCGCCCTTCCAGGCCGAAACAGCTTCATTACTGCGCTGTTTGCGTGCTTGCCATTCAGCGAACACGGCTTCACGAGTTTTATCCAGCTCACTGCCTGCGGCAACCTTGGCAGCTTCGGCGACATCAGTGACTACCGGCGAGGCATCCAGCTTGCCACGAAGCTTGACCAGTGCACTCTGAAGCGCGCTGATGGTCAGGGGACGATCTATAGTGATACTGGCATGAGGTACCCTTGCAGAACTCGCCGCATCAACAACAGCGATCATTGGCAGACTGCACTGCTGCAACCACTTCTCGGTCTGGACCTGTCCTTCCCTGTCGCCAAACCCGACAATAAGCGCTTCCGCCTGATCCGCATCGGACAGATAAAAGCCTTCTCCCTTATCACCTTTGAAGAAAATTTCCAGCATCGCCGTTTCATTGACAGCAAAGCCGATTATTCCAATTGAGTGCTTACCACCGACCGACATATTCGAATCCTTTTAGGCGGCGTTCAGTGTAATTTCTGCCTGGAAAACTGCATGCAGCGACCGTTACTCAGCACTGCATGTTCAAGCGGCAGTTCCGCCAGTCGTGAAAGGTCGCGTGTATCAACAGCCTTGTTCATGGCGATCCTATGCTCACTCTGCAGCAAAGGACCCGACTGCTGAATCAGACGATTCACCAGAAACTGTCCACGACCGCGAAGTACCAGCAGAAGATCGATCAAGGCACCGGTCAGTTGTTCATTATCAGCACACTGAATGGCCAAATAGATGCGCCGGATGTGATTGCGCAGCACACGCGGCCGAGCAGCCACCAGGCGCGTCAGGTAACGTAACGCAACAGTTGGCTGAGCACCTACATAGATCAGTCGCTTGTCGGCCTGCAAATTGAAGATAATCTGCAATTTGGACAGTTGCAGATCCGCCTTTACCATGCGCTCATCCTGTGCGACTTCAGCCGAACTGTCTGCTGAACTCATCAAGGCTACCTCCTACCTGAGATAATGTATTCGATTGTTATACGTAGCTTTTCGGCGGATTTCAAACTCAGCTAATTGAAACTTGACCGGCATCAACAGCACCAAACTCTGATACACGAATTAAACGGACACCCCGGGCATTGAGACGGCATGAAAAGCTGACCATTCAGCCTAACACGCAAATCATTTCATTCTTATTAAACAACAAGTTACATCACATTAAGAATAAAAACGGACTGTTATGAACGTGATAAAAACTGAAAATCCGAGAGATCAACTTCAAAATGTCTCCAAGAGATAACAAACAGATGTTTGGGTTTGAAAACGCATGCCGAAGCGGCCAACTAAACCACCGTGGCAATAATGCTCCCTTTTATATAGCCAGACTGAAACAGATATTCAGTTGTACTGAAAGGAGATTTTCGTACACACTTTCTGAACGCAATTGTGAATCGTAAAAATCGTGCAAGCCCTTGTAACCTGTATGATTAGCGCTCTTATACTTTGGTCAGGTAATTGTGTCGACAATCTTAACTTTGCCTCGCCCTTCCGCTAGAATTCGCTCGCCAATCACCATTCGATACCTAGTCGATACGCCGTCGGTGGAGGTTTACCACTCCGGCGTCCGGCGGTGAAAACAGATGAGGGCCATATCGTGCTTGAAGCTTATCGTAAACATGTAGAAGAACGCGCTGCAGAAGGCGTCCCGGCGAAGCCGCTTGATCCTGAGCAGACTTCCGCTCTGGTTGAACTCCTGAAAAACCCGCCGGCTGGCGAAGAGGAGTTCCTGCTTGACCTGATCACCAACCGTGTACCGGCAGGTGTGGACCAGGCCGCTTATGTTAAGGCTGGCTTCCTGGCAGCCATCGCCAAAGGTGAAGCCTCCTCTCCCCTGATCGACAAGGTGAAGGCTGTTGAACTGCTCGGCACCATGCTGGGTGGCTACAACATCGCACCGCTGCTCGAGTGCCTGGACAACGAAGAACTGGCGCCGACCGCTGCCAAAGCGCTGTCTCACACCCTGCTGATGTTCGACGCGTTCCACGACGTGCAGGAAAAGGCTGAAGCCGGCAACGCATTCGCCAAGCAGGTCATGCAGTCCTGGGCTGAAGGTGAATGGTTCACCTCCAAGCCGGAACTGGCCGAGAAAATCACCGTTACCGTATTCAAGGTACCGGGCGAGACCAACACTGACGACCTGTCTCCGGCTCCGGATGCCTGGTCACGTCCTGACATCCCGCTGCACGCCAATGCGATGCTGAAGATGGAACGTGAAGGCATCAACCCGGAAGAGCCGGGTGTGAAAGGCCCGCTGGCCCAGATCGAAGAAGTCAAGGCCAAGGGCTTCCCGGTTGCTTACGTCGGCGACGTCGTCGGCACAGGTTCTTCCCGTAAGTCTGCCACCAACTCCGTACTGTGGTTCTTCGGCGATGATATCCCGAACGTACCGAACAAGCGCGCTGGCGGCTACTGCTTCGGCGGCAAAATCGCTCCGATCTTCTACAACACCATGGAAGATGCAGGTGCCCTGCCGATCGAAATGCCGGTTGATGAACTGAACATGGGCGACGTCATCGACGTTTACCCGTTCGAAGGCAAAGTGTGCAAGCACGGCACCGACGAAGTCATCTCCACCTTCGGTCTGAAAACTCAGGTTCTGATCGACGAAGTACGCGCCGGCGGCCGTATCCCGCTGATCATCGGCCGCGGTCTGACCGAGAAAGCCCGTGAAGCACTGGGCATGGGGCCGTCCGACCTGTTCCGCAAACCGGAACAGCCGGCTGACACCGGCAAGGGCTTCACCCTGGCACAGAAGATGGTCGGCAAGGCCTGTGGCATGGACGGCGTACGTCCGGGCATGTACTGCGAGCCGAAGATGACCACCGTGGGCTCTCAGGACACCACCGGTCCTATGACCCGTGACGAACTGAAAGACCTGGCGTGCCTGGGCTTCTCTGCCGACCTGGTTATGCAGTCTTTCTGTCACACTGCTGCTTATCCGAAGCCGGTTGACGTCAACACGCACCACACTCTGCCGGACTTCATCATGAACCGCGGCGGTGTATCCCTGCGTCCGGGTGACGGTGTTATTCACTCTTGGCTGAACCGCATGCTGCTGCCGGACACCGTCGGTACCGGTGGTGACTCTCACACCCGTTTCCCGCTGGGCATCTCCTTCCCAGCCGGTTCTGGTCTGGTTGCGTTCGCAGCTGCTACCGGCGTTATGCCGCTGGACATGCCGGAATCCATCCTGGTTCGCTTCAAGGGCAAGCGCAACCCGGGCATCACCCTGCGTGACCTGGTACACGCCATTCCTTATTACGGCATCAAGCAGGGCCTGCTGACCGTAGAAAAGGCTGGCAAGAAGAACGCTTTCTCTGGTCGCGTACTGGAGATCGAAGGTCTGGAAGAACTGACCGTCGAGCAGGCATTCGAACTGTCTGATGCGTCTGCCGAGCGTTCTGCTGCAGGCTGCACCATCACCCTGTCCGAAGACTCTGTTGCCGAGTACCTGCGCTCCAACATCGTCATGCTGAAATGGATGCTGGCTGAAGGCTACGGCGATGTCCGTACCATCGAGCGCCGTATCAAGGGCATGGAAGAGTGGCTGGCGAACCCGAGCCTGATGCGTGCTGACGCTGATGCCGAGTACGCCGAAGTAATCGAGATCGATCTGTCCGAAATCAAGGAGCCGATCCTCTGTGCTCCGAACGATCCGGATGACGCTCGCCTGCTGTCTGAAGTCCAGGGCGAGAACATCGATGAAGTGTTCATCGGCTCCTGCATGACCAACATCGGCCACTTCCGCGCAGCCGGTAAACTGCTGGAGTCTTCCGGCAAATCTATCCCGACGCGCATGTGGATCGCTCCGCCAACCAAGATGGACCAGGCGCAGCTGAGTGATGAAGGTTACTACAACATCTTCGGCAAGGCCGGTGCGCGCATGGAAATGCCGGGCTGCTCCCTGTGCATGGGCAACCAGGCACGTGTAGCCGCGAAGTCTACCGTAGTCTCCACTTCTACTCGTAACTTCCCGAACCGTCTGGGTGATGGCGCCAATGTATACCTGGCCTCTGCCGAACTGGCGGCCGTTGCGGCCCTGGAAGGCAAGCTGCCGACCGTAGAAGAGTACATGGAATACGCGCAGAAGATCGACAGCATGGCTGGCGAAATCTACCGCTACCTGAACTTCGACCAGATGGAAAACTACGTCGAGAAGGCCAGCAACGTCATCCCGACCGCTGAAGCCTGATCCTGCAGGGGTGCCTCGGCACCCCTGCAGCTGACAGTCAAACCCCGCTTCGGCGGGGTTTTTGTTTATCTGCGCTCGATTTCGGCCAACACCAGACAAGCTGGTATACTGCCGAAACCACAACGATATGAACCGCCGCATACAGGTCAAGCACCATGAAAACACCGACACCCGACCAGCCCTTGACCCAGGAACAGGAAACGGCCCAGACCAAAAACGGTTTTCTGGTGCTCGTTTCACGCCTGCTGCTGGAAGAAAAACTGCCCATCCGCTTCATGTACAAAACGGTACCCGAACACCTCAACGATACCGGCTGGCGCATGTACACCGGTTACGAAACCGAGGATTTTCTGGAGCACGAACTGGTCAACATGATGCCGGTTCCGCTGGAGCGGATCTGCCAGCTAGATCCTTCACTGACCGAACTGGTGGAATACAATGCCGGCACGGTCTGGGAACGCACCCCGGAATCAGACGGCTGGGAACGCGTCCATGACTTCCGCATTCCGGCCCCCAACGTCGAGGTCGATATCACTAACGACGTCGATCGCTTCAGCACCCAACGCGAAGGCAGTTGAGCGAATGCCGGCGTCAATCACACGCCGGCTTCTCCCCCTCTTCCGCAAAATATTCACTGCGATAGCGCCAGGCCCTGACCTGACCCGACCAGTAGTCGGCCGACAGTACCGCCTTGCGCTTAAGTTCACGCAGGAACAGCTCCGGCGTCGGCAGCCCTTCCCAGACCACAGGCAAAAATGTTGCCCTGTTGCGCCCGGCTTGCAAGAGCAGACCATCCTCTCCCGGCCTTAGCTGTCGCAGCAATTCCGCCTCCGAATCAAACGTCATCTCTTCCAGCGGCGAAAGGATGGATAGCGCAATCTGTATCGGCTCGGATGCCTCCAGCAGCGCAAAGCGGTAATCGTACAAGGCGGCACCACAAGCGTTGTGCAACAGATCATGCCCAAGCGGGCGTATCGCCTGCAACGAGCCGATGCATCCCCTCAGCTCAGCATGACTTTCCAGCGTGACAAAACAGGCCCGGTAAACCTGCAGATAATCCGCCAGTCCATCCACTTCCGGCAATTCCACATTCCCCGTCTTTACCGCCTGACACACCCCCTGGCGCGCGAGCGCCAGCATGGCAGCACGTTGCGGCGATGAATATTCAGTAACAGACATAAGCACCATACCCCACCACCTGCTGCTTATCGCCAGCGGTGTCACCCGAACTCATCCGGCTCAAGCACTTGATCGTCAGCTTCTGATGCTGCGCCGCAAGCAGCAACCCATTGAGGGCGTAACAACCACAGGCCTGCTCGGACCCCAAGCGAGGATCGGCATGACAGATCATCTCACTGGTGATGCCATCCAGCCGCCTTGCCTCCTCCCAGGAATGATAGTGACTGAGATCACTGCTGATCAGCACCAGCGTATGCTCATCCTGCCAGCAATACTCGATCAACTCCGCCACCACAGCCGTATCGGTCGGCCCAACCAAAATCGGCACCAGCTGCAGGTCGGTTGATATCGTTTGCAAAAAGGGCAACTGAACCTCAAGTGAGTGCTCGGGAAGATGCACGTCGGGACGCACAGCCAACGCAAAACGCTCGCGCAACTCTGCGATAAGCCCACGATCGAGACACATGGTACCCAGAGGCGTTCTCCAGCCCGCCTCATCCGGAACCGCCATTCCGACCAGCGGGATACGATGGTTGGGCCCCAACAAGACCACTCGCCGCCAGCCGCTTTCAGGCAGACTTCTCCGCAACAGCCGATAGGCGACCGCTGCAACCGGTCCCGAATAGACCAGACCGGCATGCGGTACAACCAAAGCTCGAGGCCGCCTGGGCAACGCCGGCACCTCCGCCGCATCCCTTAGCATATCACTGACAAACTGCCCAAGGGCGGCCTCGCCAGCGGGATAGAACAGGCCCGCCACTGCAGCAGGCCTCAACATGCCAGACATGACTCACCTCCAACTTTTGCTATGCTTGTCAGTATAGAGGCCGATTGGCGTTTTGATCATGAATACTGCACACAGCGTCAGCACGCGTTACTGGCACAAACTGGATAACGGCAAACTCCAGTGTGATCTCTGTCCCCGCTTCTGCAAACTCAACGATGGACAGCGTGGGCTCTGTTTTGTGCGCGGACGCGTCGGAGACGAAATTCGACTGCTGAGTTACGGCCTTTCCAGCGGCTTTTGCATCGATCCCATCGAGAAAAAGCCGCTCAACCACTTCCTGCCGGGAACACCGGTCCTGTCGTTTGGCACGGCAGGGTGCAATCTGGCCTGCCGCTTTTGCCAGAACTGGGATATCAGCAAATCCCGCGAGACCGCGAGTCTATGTGACAGCGCCTCACCCGAGCAATTGGCGCGCACCGCTGTCGCGCACGATTGCCGAAGCATCGCCTTCACCTATAATGACCCGGTCATTTTTCATGAATATGCGATTGATGTAGCCAAGGCCTGCCACCAGCACGGACTACAGAGCGTGGCGGTCAGCGCCGGCTATGTGTGCCCGGAGCCGCGTGAAGAGTTTTATCAATACATGGACGCGGCCAATATCGACCTCAAGGCATTTACCGAACGCTTCTACGAGCAGATCTGTGGCGGCAAACTGGCCCCGGTCCTCGACACCCTGGAATATATCCACCACCAAACCGATACCTGGCTCGAGATCACCACACTGCTGATTCCTGGCGAGAATGATTCCGATCGCGAGATTGCACAACTGTCGCGCTGGATCTGCAACCACCTCAGCGATGAAGTACCGCTTCACCTCACCGCCTTTCACCCCGACTGGAAGATGCTGGATCACCCACCGACACCACTGGCAACACTACAGCGGGCACGGATGATCGCCCGCGAGGAGGGCCTGAAATTCGTTTATACCGGCAACCTGCCGGACATTGAAGGGAATACCACTTACTGCCCCGAGTGCGAACACCCCCTTATCAAACGCTCGGGCTATGTGATTTTGGACTGGTCGCTGACGCCACAGGGAAATTGTCGCTATTGTGGCCACCGACTCCCAGGCCACTTCGAGGCCGCGCCCGGCCACTGGGGCTCAAGACGCCTTCCGGTCGCCATCAATCGCTAAACACTCACCGCCGCCTGCAACAACTCAGCGAAACGCTGAGGGTCTGTTTCCGCTCGCACCTCATTAAACAGGACTTCCGCTTGCGCATAATGGCGCTGCATCATGCGTAACCATTGCTTGGTTCGCCCATTGATGTGCTTTGTTTCCAGACGCCCCATCACCATCTGATGGTAGATACAGACCAGTTCACGCGCCTGCTCCCAAGTCGTGGTCGCATCCAGACTCTCGCCACCACAACGGATCGCCTGTGCCAGAAAGGGGTTGGCAATAAGGCCACGGCCGATCATGACATCATCACAGCCACTGACTTCGCGGCAACGGTGATAATCATCGACCGTCCAGATATCGCCATTGGCGACCACCGGTATGGATATGGACTCTCGAATCCGGGCGATCCACTCCCAGTGTGCAGGTGGCTTGTAGCCCTCAACCTTGGTCCGCGCATGCACCGTCAGTTGCATGGCGCCAGCCGCCTCAATCGCCTGGGCGTTTTCGATTGCCAGCGACTTGTCCTGGAACCCCAAGCGCATCTTGGCGCTGAGCGGCACCTCGGGCATTAGCGCACGACGCACCCCTGCGGTGATCTCATGCACCTCCTCCGGGTCCTTGAGGAGAATCGCCCCACCGCGACTCTTGTTCACTGTCTTGGCAGGACAGCCGAAATTCAGGTCGATCCCCGGCGCCCCCATTTCCGCCGCCCTGACCGCATTTTCACCCATCGCAGCCGGGTCATTACCGAGCAGCTGCACCAACACGGGTATTCCCGACGGAGTACAGCTGCCCTGCCCAAGCTCCGGGGCCAGGCGTCGAAACACCGATTCCGGCAGCAACTGATCCGTCACGCGGATAAATTCTGTGACGCAAATATCCACGCCGGGGATCCGGGTCAGTATATCGCGCAGGGAGTGATCAAGGACGCCCTCCATCGGGGCCAGAAAAATTTTCATCGGATTCTGATTCGGCAGGAAAACGGCCACTCAGGACAGAGCGGCCGGACAGGATGGATCAACCGCGCAACGCATTCAGGCCACGCTGCAGATCGGCCTTGATATCGTCCAGCGACTCAAGACCAACGGAGAAACGGATCAGGCCTTCACGAATACCGGCCGCCTCGCGCTCTTCGACACTCATGCGCCCATGCGTGGTTGTCGCCGGGTGGGTAATGGTGGATTTGACATCCCCCAGGTTGCCGGTGATCGACACCATACGGGTAGCATCGATGAAGCGCCAGGCCTCTTCGCGCTCGCCATCGACCTCGAACGCCAGTACGCCACCGAAGGCGGACTGTTGCTTGCACGCCAACGCGTGTTGAGGATGCTCCGGCAAACCCGAGTAGTAGACCTTGCGGATACCCGGCTGCTGCTGCAGCCAGGTTGCCACGGCCAAGGCACTCTCGCTATGAGCCCGCATGCGCAGCGGCAGGGTTTCCAACCCTTTCAGGAACACCCAGGCGTTGAACGGGCTCATGCAGGAACCACCGGTGCGGATCAGGCCGAAGACCTCTTCCATCTCCGGGTTGCGTCCAACCAGCACACCACCAACACAACGCCCCTGACCGTCCAGATACTTGGTCGCCGAGTGCATGACGATATCAGCACCCAACGCCAGCGGACGTTGCAGGGCCGGCGTCAGAAAACAGTTATCGACCGCCAGCAGGGCCCCGTGACGGTGAGCGATCTTCGCCACCCCCTCAATATCGGTCAACTCCGCCAGCGGATTGGACGGCGTTTCCATGAAGAACAGACGGGTCTGCGGGGTGACTGCCGCTTCCCAAGCTTCGAGATCGGTCGGATCGACAAAGCTGGTCTGAATACCGGCACGACTCAGGTATTTGGTAAACAGCGAGACCGTGGAGCCGAAAACGCTGCGCGAACAGACCACATGGTCGCCATGCTGCATCAGCGCCAGACCCAGGTTCAGAATCGCGGCCATGCCCGAAGATGTAGCAACGGCGCGCTCCCCCCCTTCCAGGGCGGCAATGCGCTCTTCGAACGCCTGCACGGTCGGATTGGTGAAGCGGGAGTAGATATTACCCTCTTCATCACCGCCAAAGCGCGCAGCCGCCTCACGGGCACTGGAAAAAACAAAGCTCGAAGTCGCAAAGATCGCATCAGAATGCTCACCTTCCGCCGTCCGGCTCTGACCGGCACGTACCGACAGGGTATCGATATCATAGCCTTCAGTAGCGTCGAACTGAATTCGCTGCTCGCGTTCGTAGCTGGACTGACTCATAGGCTACCTCAGTCAATTTTGTTGTGCAGATCAGCAGACTCGTTGCCATCCTCTGCGGCACTGTCAGCGGCCGCCTTGGCATCATCATTGCGTTTGGCATCGATACGTTCGAGATAATCCGCATCGACTGTACCGGTGACGTAGTTGCCATCGAAGACACAGGTATCGAACTCCTTGATCTCCGGATTGAAGCAGCTGACGGACGCCTTGAGATCATCGAGATCCTGATACAGCATCCAGTCACAGCCGATGTACTCGCCCACTTCATCCGCAGTGCGGCCATGGGCAATCAATTCACTGGCGGAGGGCATGTCGATACCATATACGTTCGGATAGCGTACTTCCGGCGCTGCAGACGCGAAGTAGACCTTGCGGGCGCCAGCATCACGGGCCATCTGCACGATCTGCTTTGACGTGGTACCGCGCACGATGGAATCATCGACCAGCATCACTACCTTGTCACGGAACTCGGCCTGAATCGGGTTCAGCTTCTGGCGAACGGACTTCTTGCGCTGCGTCTGCCCCGGCATAATGAAGGTGCGGCCGATATAGCGGTTCTTGATGAAACCTTCCCGGAAGGTCACACCCAGCGCGTTGGCCATTTCCAGTGCCGCTGTACGACTGGTATCCGGGATCGGGATGATTACATCGATGTCATGCGCCGGCATTTCGCGCTTGACCTTCTCGGCCAGCTTGACGCCCATCTCCATACGGGAGTGATGCACGGAAACCCCGTCAATAATGGAATCAGGGCGCGCCAGGTAAACATATTCGAACAGGCAGGGCGCGATCTTGCTTTCTGTGGCGCACTGGCGTGTTGCTACCCGACCTTCGGTATCGATAAAGATCGCTTCGCCCGGCTCCAGATCACGCACCAACTCGAAGCCGGACGTATCCAGCGCCACGCTTTCGGACGCCACCATATATTCTTCACCCTGCTCAGTCACACGCTTGCCATACACCAGCGGACGAATGCCACAGGGATCACGGAAAGCGACAATGCCATAACCGGTAATGATGGCGACAACCGCATAACCGCCCTGACAACGACGATGCACCTTTTCGACGGCCTGGAAAATATCACTGGCTTCCGGCGTCAGCTTGCCGATCTGCTGCAGTTCGTGCGCGAAGATGTTGAGCAGCACTTCAGAGTCGGAAGTGGTATTGATGTGACGCAGATCGGCGCGAAAGATCTCATCCGCCAATTGGTCTGCATTGGTCAGGTTACCGTTGTGCGCCAGTGCAATGCCATAGGGCGAGTTGACGTAAAACGGCTGAGCTTCGGCCGAACTGGAGCTACCGGCGGTCGGATAACGCACATGGCCAATACCCATATTGCCGTTCAGCTTTTTCATGTGGCGGGTGCGGAACACCTCGTTCACCAAGCCGTTGTCCTTTCGCAGATAGAAACGATTACCTTCACAGGTAACCATGCCGGCCGCATCCTGACCGCGGTGCTGCAACACCGTCAACGCATCAAAAATTGTCTGATTTACAAAGGACTTGGCAACAATGCCGACGATACCGCACATTCAATCCACCTCAGAAGGATGTCACTAAAAGAGTGGCGCCAAGCGATCTGCTCAGCGTCCGATATTCCAGATCATCTGCCCGACATCACTGGCCACCTGACGGGTCCAGCCTTCAAGCAGTACAAAATGGGGAATCAACTCTGATTCCAGCCACCAGCGGTCCTGAACCGCCGGAGTCATGCCCAGCAGGGCGACAATCACGACGATGACCAGGCCACCGCGCACGGCCCCAAACCCCATCCCCAACACTCGGTCGGAGTTGGTCAATCCGGTGGCATTTACCAGTGCAGAGAACAGCGCGCCAACCAGAGCGCCGGCAATCAGAGTGATGATAAACAGAATAGCAAAGGCAGAGACCAGCCTCAGCGAAGGTGTCTGGATATAGGGTTCCAGCAGCACACTTAATGATGGCGAGAACAGGCGTGCCATAACGAAGGCGGTGACCCAGGTCAGCAAAGAGATAGCTTCACGCACAAAGCCCCGCTTGAGGCTCATCAGGCCTGAGATTGCTATGATGGCAAGAATGGTCCAGTCAGCCCAGTTCATCGTCGTTCATCAGTGTCGAAAACAGCGCGCATTCTAACAGAGCCCAGGGGGCAACCCAATGGTGAATTCACTGTGTTGTGAATCGAACGATCATACCCTCCAGCGAGTAATCACGCTTGAGGCGTGCCTGCAGCTGTTCCAGTCGGCTACGCTGCAAGTCAGGACCCACAAAGACACGGACCATATCCGGACCATGGCGGATATAGACCTTGTAGCCTGCATCGACCAGCTCCTTGCGCAAGGAACGGGCGTTGGCCTCATCACGGAAGCTCGCCAGCTGCAACGTCCAGGCCACCGGCACCTGCTGCTGATCAAGAACAGGCGTATCGGCGACAGCATCAATTTTCGGTCGCGCCTGTTGAATCGCCGGCCGCAAGGACGGCGAAGGCACCTTGACCACCGCTGGGGCAGCCGGCTCCGCAGGTACGGCGCTGTCAGGTAATGACGACCGTGTTGGCTCGATATCGACCACCGCCGGCATCGCCGGCGCCGGAGGAATGCGCTCCTGCAGGTGACGCTCGCGATAACCGCTGCCATCCAGCAGCAATGGAAACAGAATCACGGCCGACACGATCACGGCGGCCGCACCCACCAGCCGTTTCTTCTGCTGCTCGGTCATCAACTGGTCTCTCCTGTTTGCAGCGCCAAGGCCTGAGCCACGGTAAAGAAGGAACCCGCAATGACGACCCTTCCTTCCGGGCGCGCTGACTGCAGGCGCTCAACCGCAGCTGCGACACTCTCAGTCGGATGTATCGCCGCTGCCGGCACGCCCGCCCTGCTCACAGCCGCCGCCAGCATATCCGCGTCTGTACCCCGGGGCACAGACAGACTCACCGGATACCACTGATCGATGACCGGTACCAAGGTTTCAATCACCGTCTGGATATCCTTGTCTGCCAACATGCCAAGCACCAAGTGAACAGGCTCCGCCACAGCTCCCAGTTGCGACCTCAGATAGACTGCCGCCTCGGGATTGTGCGCAACATCCAGAATGACAGGCAGCGAACCCAGCTGCGTGCGCTGCAACCGTCCCGTCAGGGAAGCCTGCTCAAACCCCTGCCGGATCGCACTTTCACTGACGACCTGGGGCATCAGCTGCAGAATTTGCATGACCAGCGCCGCATTGGGCAACGGCAGGCCAGGTATGGGCAGATCTGCGTAATGGCAGGGCTGGCCGTCCGCATCGACGCCGGTCCAGCTCCAGCCCTCGGCCTGGCGATCATATCGGTAATCAATACCGTTGCGATACAAAGGCGCCTGAATCGTTTCGGCGTGCTCGACCAGGCGCCGGGGCGCATCCGGATCCCCGCACATGGCCGGCTTGCCGGAACGGAAAACACCGGCCTTTTCGAACCCGATCGACTCTCGATCCGGCCCCAGCCAGTCCGTATGATCCAGCGCCACCGTGGTGACCACCGCAATATCGGCATCAACGATATTAACCGCATCCAGACGACCGCCGAGCCCTACCTCCAGCAGGACTACATCGACCTGCTGCCGGCTGAACACCAGCAGCGCAGCAAGGGTGCCATATTCAAAATAGGTCAGCAGCGTATCGCCCCGCGCCTGCTCAATGGCCGTAAACACCTCACAGAGCAGTGCATCCGACACCGGTTCGCCATTGATCGCAATACGCTCGTTATAACGCAGGAAATGCGGGGAGGTGTACATACCGGTACTGAGCCCCTGCTGACGCAGGACAGCGCTCAGCATGGCCAGGGTCGAACCCTTGCCGTTGGTGCCCGCAACCACGATACGGGTGCTGTTCGACAGATCGATCGACAGTCGCGCCGCCACTGCGGACAGACGCGCCAAACCGAGCTCGATTTCACTGGGGTGGCAAGCCTCAATGCGGCTCAGCCAACCCTCGAGTGTTTGCGGATAGGCGTTGCCGCTCATGCTTTATCGGCATCCTCGTCAGCTTCTACCACCTCACCCTCAACCACCGGCGCCACCACGGCTTCGGTGCTGCCGTGGGTCAGCTTGCGCAAAATATCGGCCAGACGGGTCGGGAGTTCATTCCGGCTGATAATCATGTCCACCTGACCATGCTCAAGCAGGAATTCGCTGCGCTGGAAACCTTCCGGCAGCTTCTCACGAACGGTCTGCTCAATCACACGTGGACCGGCAAAACCGATCAGCGCATTAGGCTCGGCCACGTTCAGATCACCCAGCATGGCCAGGGATGCGGAGACGCCACCGTAAACCGGGTCGGTCAGTACGGAAATATACGGGATTCCCGCCTGTTTCAGCTTCTCCAGCGCAGCACTGGTCTTTGCCATCTGCATCAGTGAGATCAGCGCTTCCTGCATGCGCGCACCACCTGAAGCAGCAAAGCAGATCAACGGGATGCGCTCTTCCAGCGCAATGCGTGCAGCACGCACGAAACGCTCGCCGACGACCGCGCCCATGGAACCGCCCATAAAGCTGAATTCAAAGGCGACGGCGACCACCGGGAGCCCCTGCAGCGTACCGCGCATGGCGATCAGAGCATCCTTCTCCCCCGTCTGCTTCTGGGCTGCGGTCAGGCGATCCTTGTACTTCTTGGAATCACGGAACTTCAGGCGATCCACTGGTGTTACTTCGGCAGCCAGCTCCTGGCGGCCTGCATCATCCAGGAACAGCTCCAGTCGACGACGCGCATTCAGGCGCATATGGTGATCGCACTTGGGGCAGACGTTGAGGTTCTTCTCAAGCTCGGGCCGATAGAGGATAGAATCGCACTTGGGACATTTTTTCCACAAACCTTCGGGAATATTGGTGCGCTTTTTCTCGTTGCGCACCAGGGAAGGTACGATTTTTTCCAGCCAGTTACTCATGGTTCACATTCCTGTTGACGCCTGCCAGCCCCTGACGGGTGCAGGCTGATGGAAATCACATACTCTAATTCACGCTGCTTTAAGGCTGCTGAACGGCAGCCATGAAAGCATTGATTCTTACCGTATCCTTGCGCCCTGGAACGGCTTCAACACCACCCGACACATCCACGGCATAGGGCGCCACCTGCCCGATCGCTTGCGCCACGTTGTCGGCATTCAGGCCGCCCGCCAGGATCACTCGTGATGCCAGCGCCGAAGGAATCAGCGCCCAGTCGAACACCTCTCCGGTACCACCGGGAATCCCGGGACGGTAAGCATCCAGCAGTACGCCCCGGGCACTGGAATATAGGGCGACCTGCTCCTGGAGATCCAGCTCAGGACGCACCCTGAACGCTTTGATATACGGCCGTGCAAATGCGCGGCAGAAGTGTTCCGGCTCATCACCATGAAACTGCAACAGATCAATGCCGGTCCGGTCCAGCACCCGGGTCACTTCAGCCGAAGAGGCATTGACGAAAAGGCCCACCGTAGTAACGAACGGCGGCAGTTGTCGAATAATATCGGCCGCCACTTCCGGCGATACGCAGCGCGGACTTGGCGCGTAGAACACAAACCCCAGCGCGCTGGCACCCGCCTCAATCGCGAACAGCGCATCTGTCAGGCAGGTAATGCCGCAAATTTTTACCCGTGTAGTCATGCCTTTTCCCGAAAAGTGACGCAAGCCGCTAATATTATCAAAGCCGCTTCGGGGCGTCAGTCCGATGTTGGCAGAAAATGCGGCCCAAGCGGCGACTTCGGCAGCTTAAACAGATCGGGGTAGCGCACATCGACGAAATAAAGTCCGTCCGGTGGCGCCGTCACGCCCCCCTGGCGTCGGTCTTTCGCTTTCAGCACTTCGAGCGCCCAGTCCGGAGACCGCTGCCCCGCCCCCACCGCCATCAACACCCCGGCGATGTTGCGCACCATGTGGTGCAAAAAGGCATTGGCGCTGACATCGATTACGATCAGCTGGCCACTGCGATAGACACTCAGGCTACGAATTTCGCGTATCGGGCTTCGCGCCTGACAGCCAACCGCGCGATAGGAGGTGAAATCATGCTCACCGAGCAGGTGCAGTGCCGCCTGCTGCATACGTTCAGTATCCAGCTGACGGTGCGTCCAGGTCACGCCACCGGCAAGGATTGCCGGGCGCGAAGGCGACGTGTAGATCAGATATCGGTAGCGGCGCTCCCGGGCGGAAAAGCGGGCATGAAAACAACCCGGCACCTTGGTAGCCCACTTGATCGATATATCATCCGGCAGGTGACTGTTGGTCCCCAGCATCCAGGCACGCTCATCACGCTCGACCCAGCTGTCGAAATGGATCACCTGTTGACTGGCATTCACGCCCGCATCGGTACGCCCGGCGCACACAACCTGAACCGGATGATTGGCAATCACGGAGAGGGCCCGCTCAACCTGGGCCTGTATGGTCGGCACATTGTCATACGCCTGCAGCTGCCAGCCACGATAGGCTGCACCGACATATTCTACGCCCAGTGCATAACGAAAAGGGGCGATCGAAATCGCCCCGGAAGAGTTTTCTTTACTCATCAACTGTCTTGATCAGGCCAGCGTCTCCAAAAGCTTCTGCGCTTCCTCACGCTGAGTATCGGAGCCTTCGCCGGTAATTTCATTAAGGATATCCCGCGCACCTTCACTGTCTTCCATTTCGATATAGGCACGCGCCAGATCCAGTTTAGTTTCGATTTCGTCCGCATCACTCAGCAGGTTCATCTTATCCAGAACTTCCTGCTCGTCACTGCGCTGCTCTTCAAGCTCGATGTCGTCATCGGTACTGCCAAGCAGTTCTTCCACTTCGCTGTCCAGGTCCATCTCCAGATCATGGGAGATATTGGCCGTCAGCTCCTCCTCAACCGCTTCACTGGTCATCGCCGTGGCCAGGGTATCAGTTTCAACATTTTCTTCTGGATCGAAGGATGTCAGCAAGCTTTCCAAATCATCGTCGGCAGAATCGAACCCGTTCGCCGCCTGCGCATCATCCGCAAAGCCAAGGTCGAATTCAAGCCCATCATCAGCCTCTGCTTCAGACGGATCATCAGCCCCCTGCAGCATCGCCTCAAGCTCCGGATCGATTTCGAACTCGACGTCGGAGGCCGCTTCAACCGTCTCATGTAGGCCACCATCCATCTCCTGTTCGATATCGTCCTCAGTAGATGGAGCGGCAGCAGCATTGAAATCAAGGCTGTCATCAACGGTCGAGTCGGCATCAAAATCCAGCTCGAGATCAAACTCCTCGGCGGCATCAGGCACGGCCTCGCCCGCACTCACGCTGTCGCCGAGCAGAAAATCCAGATCCTCATCGGCATCCTGATCGGCCAGCATGGTATCCAGCTCGCCGGACTCATCCTCTTCCTCCGGCTGATCCAAGGTAAAGGCCAGCGCTTCCGTCTCTACAGACGCTTCGGGCGCGACCTCTTCAACTGGCTCTTCACCCAGCCCCAGGTCAAATTCGGATGAATCGATGGTATCCAGTACGTCATCCCCTTGGGACGGATCCAGATCATCGAGATCCAGATCCATATCAAGATCCAGCTCCTGCAGGTCCTGCTCAAGATCTTCTGCGGCGACCTCGTCCTCCGTCGGTGCCAGCGACTCCATCGGTGGCCGCACGAAATCCGGATCCCCCTCAGCCTGGGCCATCTCATCAGACCCACCATCCGCATCAGCTGCGTCAGCCGCCATTACAGCCGCGCCAGCGGCCACAGCCGCCGCACCGACAGTGGCCACATCGGCTGCATCCTGATCGTCCTGGCGCAAGTCATCAGGCACATTGACCAGTTCTCGCTTGCTGTCACCACCCGAGCGCTTGCGTCTCAGCAACAGCCACAATCCACCCAGCAGGGCAACCGCACCGGCACCCAAGCCACCGAGCACAGCAGGATTATCGAGCAGCGAGCCCATGTTCTTTCCAGCTGTTTCCGGCGCTTCCGCCGGCGCTACCTGCGGCTTGCTCAGTTCGGTCTGCAGGGTCGACATCTGCTGCGACTGCAATTCCAGCAGTCGGCTCTGAGACTCCAGCTGCGCCAGCACAGAACTCAGCTTCTCATTCAGGTCGGCATTATTACGCTCAAGCCGGTCGATCTTTTCCTGAGCCATGAGCACGTCGTCTTCCAGGCGCTCGGCCACCGCCGAAATCACCTGCTCACCCGACTGTTCAGCCACAACAGCCTTGTCTGCCGCGTCGCTATCCACACTACTGGTGGCCGAGCTCAGCTGCTGCGCCTCACCAGACTCCTCCGGCGGCGCCAGCACCGTTAACTTGCCTTCCTCTGCTGTTTCGGCAGCCGCCAGACCCTCAGCAGCAGAGGCAAGCGGTTCTGCAAAAGCTGCGCCTGCAACCTTGCTCACATCCAGCGGCGCCTTGGCAGATGATTTGGGTCTTGCACCGCCGTCACGCCACATCTGCATCTGCCGCGCAACTTCCGCCACCGCTTCACGGTGGGTTAATCGTTGTGCTTCGGCAGCCGACGGAATATCCATCACCGTCCCCGCCTTGAGGTTGTTGATGTTACCGGTCGGAAACGCCTGAGGATTCTTGCGCAACAGCGCCAGCATCATTTGATGCTCGCTGACACCCTGCGGCTTGGCCCTCTTGGCGGTATCCCAGAGCGTGTCATTAACTCCAACGTAAACCTGAGTTTCACTATTGGCACGGGTACGGACATTGCTGACAGGCGCCGCAGACCGGCTGGTCCCGGCCTGACCAGACGGAGCCACGGCCTGAGTCCTGGTGGATGTCAGCCGCTGGGCAACCGGCGAGGGTTCAAATACAGGAGGATCCAGCAGCAAGGTATATTCACGCACCAGGCGACCGCTGGGCCAGTTCACCTCGACCATGAAATTGAGAAACGGTTCCTGCACTGGCTCGGTCGATTTCAGCCGGATGCGCCCGCTTCCCTCTGGCGACACCAGCACCTGAAATTGAATATCACGTAGATAGCGCGCCTGACTGCCGCCAGAGGCGGTTGCATACTCATCCAGCGATGCCATTCTTGGCTGAATCTGCAACGGAGAGAGATCACGTACCTGCGTCAGTTTAATCTCAGCATCAAGCGGTTCGTTCAGAGCCGAATTGACTTGAATCTCTCCGAGCCCAAGGGCATTAACCTGTGACGCCCCCAGAGCTGCTGAGACCGCAAGGCTTAAGGCTAGTTTACGCAGCATCGGTTACTCCCTTTGGTGTAGTATGCGCGCCCTCTCCATTTCTCGACGAATCAGAGGGTTACGGATCCATATTTTGTGCCAGTATTATGTTTAAACAGCAGAGGGTCAACAGTACTCTCTGCTGCCATTTTGCGACTATTCCTGCAGGGCCAGCGCAATCTCCACCGCCACCAGAGCAGCGCCCCGGCCCAGATCATCACTCAGGGCGTGCAGGCCGAAGCCGCTTTCACCGCTGGCATCAGGCCTGACCCGATCGACGACCACGACATCCTGTCCAATAACGTCATTCACCAGGCTCGCCCGTTTTTTCGCCGCCTGGTCAAAACGCACGCCCTTGGCCTGATCCATCAGCAACTGCAGATTATCAAGCTCCAGCGGCTGGCGCGTTTCAGCCTGAGCAACCACCATGTCGCCGTAAAACACCGGCACACGGACAGCACTCACTTCCAACTCCAGATCTTCGTCACCCAGCAATTGCGGCAATTGCTGCAGCACCTGCTCCTCCAGCGAGGTATAACCGGAGGGCTGTACATCGCCCACACTGGGAATCAGGTTGAACGCGATCTGACGTTCAAAATGGTTCGCATCAACATCCCGACCGTTGAGCAACCTGGCCGTTTCAGCAGCCAGAGCCTCAACACCCTTGCGACCCGCTTCAGAAGCCGCACAGAGCACCGTCAGGTTCAGCTTAAGTATCTGATATGCATGGTGCAGCGGTGACAGAGCCAGTGCAGCGGTAATAGTAGCCGATCCCGGCACACCGATAATACGACCTGCGTCAAACGAACCGAGCGCCTCACCATTGATCGCCGGTACGATTAGCGGCGGTTGCTCATTATAGTGTTGCGGATAGAGATCAATAACGGTTGTATTGATCAGGCTTTCCAGCTTTTGGATCGTGCCAGCATCCAGGTCTGCCACACAGACAAATACCAGAGACAGCCCTTCACCGGTGAAAGCATCAAGTGCTTTGGTACGGCAGGCACTGCCCCTGAACATAAGACTGCGCCCGGCACTGTCAGCCTCTTCATACAGCGACATGGCATCAACCTGCAGTGCTGACTCATCCAGCAACTCCAGCAGCTTTTCCCCCTTCAGGGTATCCGGTCCGATTAAAGCAACATTCATTGACATCTTTTCAAGGGTCTCACAAAGCAAAACAGCCCGGACAAACGCCGGGCTGAGGAGGTGTTACATCAGAACTGCTCGATTATCGCTCAAGCAAGATACGCAGGATACGGCGCAGCGGTTCGGCCGCACCCCAAAGCAGCTGGTCACCAACACTGAAGGCGTTCAGGTAATCAGGTCCCATCTTCATCTTGCGCAGACGACCGACCGGAATGTTCAAGGTACCGGTTACCTTGGTCGGCGACAGGTCACTGATGGTCGCTTCACGCTCGTTCGGCACTACGCTGACCCAATCGTTGGCTTCAGCAATCATCTGCTCGATCTCATCCATCGGCAGGTCCTGCTTCAGCTTGATGGTGAATGCCTGGCTGTGACAGCGCATGGCGCCGATACGGACACAAGTACCATCAATCGGAATCGGGCTGTCAGACAGACCCAGGATCTTGTTGGTTTCAACAAGGCCCTTCCACTCTTCCTTGCTCTGACCGTCAGCCACCGCCTTGTCGATCCAGGGGATCAGTGAACCGGCCAGCGGAGCACCGAAGTTCTCGGTCGCAAAAGCATCGCCACGCATGGTGTCAACAACCTGACGATCGATATCCAGGATTGCGGACGCGGGATCGGCCAGCAGCGCTTCTGAACCGGCATGGATTTGGCCCATTTGAGTGATCAGCTCACGCATGTTCTTGGCGCCGGCGCCGGATGCCGCCTGGTAAGTCATGGAGGAGATCCACTCGACATGACCGGCCTTGAACAGGCCACCCAGGCCCATCAGCATCAGAGAGACGGTGCAGTTGCCGCCAACAAAATTCTTGATACCGGCGTCGATGCCACGGTCAATGACATCACGGTTAACCGGATCCAGCACGATCAGGCTGTCATCGGCCATACGCAGGGTTGAAGCCGCATCGATCCAGTAGCCATTCCAGCCGGACTCACGCAGCTTCTGGAACACTTCCGTGGTGTAGTCGCCACCCTGACAGGAAACAATGGCGTCCATCTGTTTCAGCTCTTCAATATCACGCGCATCTTTCAATGCCGGAATATCCTTGCCGATGTCAGGACCTGCTGCTCCAGTCTGAGAAGTGGTGAAGAAAACCGGCTCGACAATATGATTGAAATCCTGCTCTTCCAGCATACGCTGCATCAGAACAGAACCGACCATGCCACGCCAGCCGACAAAACCTACACGCTTCATTCGTGCCCCCAATATTGTTGTGTGCTGTAAAACGAAACACTGGTATTACCAGGCGGACACCCGACAGCGACGAGCATCCGCACAATTCAAGGCGATCAGGCGCTCAGTGCCGCAACGACCGCATCACCCATCTCTGAAGTGCTGACCTGACGCATACCCTCGGACATGATGTCACCGGTACGCAGTCCCTGATCCAGCACCTGGCTAACAGCCGCCTCGATCTGATCGGCTGCTTCACCCTCATTCAGAGAGTAACGCAACATCATAGCGACTGAGAGGATGGTTGCCAACGGATTCGCCTTGCCTTCACCGGCAATATCCGGCGCCGAACCGTGACAGGGTTCGTACATGCCCTTGCCGTTTTCATCCAGCGAAGCGGACGGCAACATGCCGATGGAACCGGTCAGCATGGCAGCGGCGTCGGACAGGATGTCACCAAACATGTTGCCGGTGACCACCACGTCGAACTGCTTGGGTGCGCGCACCAGCTGCATCGCCGCGTTGTCCACGTACATGTGGCTCAGTTCAACGTCCGGGTATTCCTTGGACAGCTCTTCCATGATCTCGCGCCAGAGCACGGTCACTTCCAGCACATTGGCCTTGTCGACGGAGCACAGACGCTTGTTGCGGGCACGCGCCGCTTCGAATGCGACACGCCCGATGCGACGAATTTCGTTCTCGTCATAGACATAGGTATTGAAGCCTTCACGGATACCCCCCTCTTTCTCGCGAATGCCGCGCGGCTGGCCGAAGTAGATGCCGCCGGTCAGCTCACGCACGATCAGGATATCCAGGCCGGACACCACTTCAGGCTTCAGCGTGGACGCATGCGCCAGCTGCGGATAGAGAATCGCCGGGCGCAGGTTGCCGAACAGCTGCAGCTGGGAACGGATACCCAACAGGCCTTTTTCCGGGCGGATGGCGAAGTCAGGATTGGTGTCCCATTTCGGGCCGCCCACGGCGCCCAGCAGAATGGCATCAGCCGCCTTGGCAGCCACCAGGGTTTCTTCAGGCAGCGGCACGCCGGTCGCATCGATGGCCGCACCACCGACCAGCGCTTCGTTGATCGCCAGGCCCAGGCCATGGCGCTCGTTGATCAGCTCCAGCACCTTGCGCGCTTCGGTTACGATTTCGGGACCAATGCCATCACCCGGCAGTACCAGTACATTCTTGCTCATGTCGCTATGTTCCTTGAATTCAAAAACTGTTACTTGATCGCATCGAACAGCCAGGGTGCTTCCTGACGACGGCGCGCTTCGTAGGCCTTGATCTCATCGGCATGCTGCAGCGTCAGCCCGATATCATCCAGACCGTTGAGCAAACAGTGCTTGCGGAAGGCATCAACCTCGAAGGCAAACTCTTCACCGGCCGGCGTTACCACAACCTGACGTTCCAGATCGACGGTCAGCTGGTAGCCTTCGGCAACTTCGACTTCCTTGAACAGCTGATCCACCTGCGCTTCAGCCAGCACGATGGGCAGCAGACCGTTCTTGAAGCAGTTGTTGTAGAAGATATCGGCAAAGCTCGGCGCAACCACCACCCGAATGCCGAAATCATCCAGCGCCCAAGGGGCGTGCTCACGACTGGAGCCGCAGCCGAAGTTTTCGCGTGCCAGCAGCACGCTGGTACCCTGGTAGCGTGCCTGGTTGAGGACGAAATCCGGATTCAGCGGACGGCCGGAGCAATCCTGATCCGGCTGGCCTTCATCGAGATAACGCAGCTCGTCGAACAGGTTCGGGCCAAAGCCGGCACGCTTGATCGACTTCAGGAACTGCTTCGGAATGATCATGTCGGTATCGACGTTGGCACGATCCAGCGGCGCAGCAATACCGGTATGTTGGGTAAATTTTCTCATTTCGCTCTCCCGTCTTACTGCATCAGTTCGCGTACATCGATGAAATGACCGGTCACAGCCGCCGCTGCAGCCATCGCCGGGCTCACCAGGTGGGTACGCCCACCAAAGCCCTGACGGCCTTCGAAGTTACGGTTGGAGGCCGAGGCGCAATGCTCGCCCTGGCCCAGCTTGTCCGGGTTCATGGCCAAACACATGGAACAACCCGGCTCACGCCATTCCAGACCCGCTTCCGTGAAGATCTTGTCCAGGCCTTCCGCCTCTGCCTGCGCCTTGACCAGACCGGAGCCCGGCACCACCAGCGCCTGCTTGATATTTGCAGCCACTTTGCGCCCTTTCACTACTTCAGCGGCTGCCCGCAGGTCTTCAATACGGGAGTTGGTGCAGGAGCCAATGAACACGCGATCCAGCTGGATGTCGGTAATTTTCTGATCCGCTTCCAGACCCATATACTGCAGCGCACGACGAATGCCATCCGCCTTGACCGCATCAGCTTCCGCGTCAGGGTTCGGTACCAGCGCACTGACCGGCACCACCATCTCCGGAGAGGTACCCCAGGTCACCTGCGGCTGAATATCTTCCGCCTTGATTTCGACGACGGTATCGAACTGCGCATCTTCATCGGAGACCAGCTCTTTCCATGCAGCCGCTGCGGCATCCCACTGCGCTTCGCTGGGCGAGAATGGACGACCACGGAAGTATTCGATGGTGGTGTCATCAACCGCCACCAGGCCGACGCGGGCACCGGCTTCGATCGCCATGTTGCAGATGGTCATACGACCTTCCATGGAGATGGAACGGATGGCACTGCCGCCGAACTCGACCGCATAGCCGGTACCACCAGCGGTACCGATCACACCGATAATGTGCAGCACCACGTCTTTCGCGGTCACGCCGGCACCCAGCTCACCATCGACACGCACCAGCATGTTCTTCATCTTCTTGGCGATCAGGCACTGGGTCGCCAGTACATGCTCAACCTCGGAGGTGCCGATACCGTGCGCCAGTGCACCGAAGGCACCGTGGGTCGAGGTATGGGAGTCTCCACAAACAACAGTGGTACCCGGCAGCGTCATGCCCTGCTCGGGACCGACCACGTGCACGATACCTTGACGATGGTCGTTCATCTTGAACTCTGTGATGCCAAACTCATCGCAGTTGCTGTCCAGCGTCTTGACCTGAATGCGGGAAACCGGATCCGCAATCTGTTCGACACCGGCCGAACGCTCGGTTGTCGGCACGTTGTGGTCCGGGGTCGCCAGGTTGGCGTCGATGCGCCAGGGTTTGCGTCCAGCCAAACGCAGGCCTTCGAACGCCTGCGGCGAAGTTACTTCATGCAGGATCTGACGATCGATGTAGATCAGTGCACTGCCGTCATCGTTCTGGCGCACCAAATGGGCATCCCAGAGCTTGTCATATAGTGTTTTTCCGGCCATGTTGCTCTCCTGTAAATTGATCCGGTCTCATGGCGATTTGGACTCATCCTAATTCAGCCCCACCAAACAAACAAATTCATAATTTTTATGTTTTGAATTCCATCAGGGAATAGATAGACTAGCGCTTACTCCACTATTCTCGACCCTATGCATCATGGACACCGCCGGCCTACACGCTTTCGTCACCGTCGCCGACACAGGCTCTTTCTCCCAGGCAGCCCAGTTGCTGTTTTTAACCCAGTCTGCCGTCAGCAAACGCATTGCGCTGCTGGAAAGTCAGCTTGACTGTCGCCTGTTTGATCGCATCGGTCGCCAGGTATTGCTCACCGAACCCGGCCAAGCGCTGCTGCCCAAGGCACGGGACATCCTCGCTGCCATGGAAGACGCCGAACGGATGCTGGGCAATCTGTCCGGCCGTGTCAGCGGCCGATTGGCAGTAGCCGCCAGCCATCATATCAGCCTGCATCGACTGCCCCCATTGTTAAAACGTTTTGTCGAGGACTATCCGGAGGTTGAACTGGATCTACAGTTTGCGGCTTCCGAAGTCGCGTATGAGGGTGTTCTGCGCGGAGAGCTGGAACTGGCCTTGATCACCCTTGCCCCGGAACAGGATGAGCGCATCTGCGCCTGCACCGTCTGGAGTGACCGGCTGCAATATGTGGTCGGGCGCAACCACCCGCTGGCCGACAATATCCACCCGGACCTGACCGAGCTCAACCGCTATCCTGCAATCCTGCCCGGTGCAGACACCTTCACCCACCAGCGCGTGCGCCAGCAACTTGCTCGCCAGGGCCTGGAGCTCAATCTGGGCATGAGTACCGATTACCTGGACACCATCCGCATGATGGTCAGTATCGGTCTTGGCTGGAGCCTGCTGCCGGAAACGATGATTGATGATCAGCTGGTGCGACTGGATACCGGCACAGAGCCGATCGTTCGACCACTGGGCTACATCCATCACCGTGACCGCACACTCAGCAATGCCGCTTGCGAACTGGTGCGCCTGCTTGAAGCAAGCGTTTAACAACGTTCCGGCATGGTTTAAGATCAACGCATATACAGCCCACGGAGACGTGAAGTGAGCGAGCAACTGCTGAACATGATGCGCCAGTGGCTGGAACTGCTGGAGCAGGGACAGGCCAATGCCGACCCAGGCCGTTACTGGCAACAGTTGCAGTCACGACTGGCCCAAACCACACCGAAAGACCCCTCCAGGTTTCAGGCGGACCTGCTGTACCGCATCACCCGCCAAAGCGAATACTTCCACCAATTTGCGGCCGAACTGCTCAAGCTGTGCGACGAGGACCGAAGCATCACCCTCGAGCAACTGACCGACCGTTTCCGCCTTCACCTCGACCAGCTAAGCCTGGACTGGGTACTCTCGAGCTGGCCACTGCCCGAACAACTGGCCGCAACCCTGGCGCTGCTGACGCGCCAGAACGCACCGCCGCATGCGGAGCTGAAGCAGCTTAACCAGCTGCTTCAGCAACTATTGGGCATACTGGAGCCACACCTGCAGCCATCACTGCTCCTGCAGCTGCGCGACAACCTCACCCTGCTGGAAAACTTTGAACGGCAGCGGGAGCGCTACCTGATTCAGCTCGGCAGGATTAACAGCGAGGCATTGGAAGGATTCAGCCACCAGCTTGCGGACAGCACGATCTCCGACCTTGAACAACTACACCAGCTCTGGATAGAGCGCTACGAAGCCTGCTATCAGCAGCGACTTGGCGAGCAGGATTACCGCCTCGCCTTCGGCGCCCTCTGCAATGCCGCCATGGCCTTGCGCCAGGGCTGGCAGCAGCAACTTGAGCACCTCTATGCCAACTGCGGCCTGGTGACCTGGTCACAATATGACGAACTGAGCCGTCAGCATCACGAACTGCGCCGTCGTGTACGCAATCTGGAGCGCCAACTGGCCGCATCGCAACCAGGACAGCCACCCCAGTCAAAGGACACGCATGACGCGAATCAAAGTTGATCCTCCCCGCATTCAGCAGCAGGCGCGACAACAGCAAGAGGATCTCCGTCAAAGCATAGAAGCCGCCGCAAGCCTGTCGAGTCGACACCTGCCAACCCCTCACCGGGTACTGATGCGCAGCGGCAGCCTGCAGCTGCTCAAGTTTGAACCGGCCACTCAGACACAGATAGGCACCCCGGTGCTGATCTGTTATGCACTGGTCAATCGCCCCTGGATTCTTGACCTGAGCGCCCAGCGCTCACTGATTCGCAACTTACTTGACGAAGGCATTGCGGTCTACCTGATTGACTGGGGCTACCCCAGCCGCTGCGACCGCTATTTGACCCTGGAAGACTACCTGACCGACCTGCTCGACCGCAGCGTCGACAGGGTATGTGAAGACAGCGGCAGCGAAGCGGTCAACCTGATGGGCGTTTGTCAGGGCGGTGTATTCAGCCTGTGCTACAGCCTGCTGTTCCCACACAAGGTACGCAACCTGATCACCCTGGTCACCCCTGTCGACACCTCGGCTCCCAGCTTCACCCTCAACCAGCTCGCCCGCGAACTCGATGTGGTGCTGGCCACCGAAACCTATGGCAACCTGCCGGGCAAGTTGCTTAATGAACTCTTTACCACACTACAACCGATGCGACTGGGCCTGGAGAAGCAACTCGCAACCCGCCACAAGCTGCGCGCCGATGATGAGAGCGCTCAGCATTACCTGCTGATGGAGCAATGGCTGCAGGACTGCCCTGACCTCGCCGGAGAAGCACTGAAAAACTTTATCGAACTCTTTTTCCGCAACAACGCATTGATGTCACAGGAAGGCTTTGAGCTGGCAGGCAAGCGGCTCAGACTGGCGGATTTGGCTCAGCCCCTGCTCAATATCTACGGCACACGGGACCAACTGGTACCACCGGAGGCATCATCGGCATTGCAAGCACCACTGGAGCACAAGGATTACACCGAAGTGGCCGTGGCTGCCGGCCATATCGGCGTACTCAATGGCAACAGAGCCCTGAGCACCCTGCCACCACTGATCCGCAACTGGCTGCAGGAGCGCGAGCCGGAATAACGGGATTATTGGTCGGTTTCGGTCTTGCTGTTATCGGCCCCCGTCGGAGTGGACGCCTCACCCTGACCCTGGTCGTCAGCCTCAGCTTCGCCCTCTTCACCCGTGCGCGGTGCGAACATGTTCCAGACCGCCATGTTCTGATCCGCAATGCGACCCATCATGGTCAGCGGATTGGCAGCCCCCATCATCGTCTGCATCTGCTCACGGATACGATCCTGGTGCTCCAGAAACGCCGCAATGCTCTGCTCCAGGTACTGACTCATCATGCCCTGCATGCTATCACCGTAAAAGCGGATCAACTGCTGCAATACCTGGTTGGTCAGCAGGGTTCCATGACCTTCGGCTTCCTGTTCGCTGATGATCTGCAACAGAATATTGCGGGTCAGATCGTTGCCGGTCTTGGAGTCCTGAACCTGGAAATTTTCCCCACTGAGCACCAGTTGCTTGACGTCTTCCAGGGTGACGTAACAACTGCGCGATGTATCGTACAGGCGTCGGTTGGTATATTTACGCAGAATCCGCACGGCTGATTCTCCTGCTCCACTCTGACTCATCCACACTTTCCATTCAGTCGGCGTCGCGCTTGTCCTTCCCGTACTGACTCATCATTCCGAACATCAGTTTCTGGAAGGCTTCCATCGAGCCGATACCACTGTTGAGGTAGGGTTTCAGCAGCGTCAGCGGGTCATAACCCTCAACACCCGCGTCCATCTGCTCCCTGACCTTCTCGATCATTTCCTGCTGCAGCGCGGTAACATCCGGTAAACCCAACGCCCGGCGCAGCTCTTCGGGCGTCATTTCGATATCAATTCTGAAATTCATGCATTTTCACCCGATCTGAAGAGGGTTCATTTCATACTATAGCAATAGCCCCTTAAAACAACATCATCCGCCATCTTGCTGCGCTTTATCCGGGAAGATCCAGATCAATGCCAACACAATCGCCAGCCCGGACACCCAGGCCGCAAGTGCAAAAGTCGTCACGCCCCAGCTACTCCACAGCTGACCGGCCACCACGGCTCCCAAGGCTCCGCCGGCACCAAAACCGACACTGGAAAACAGCGCCTGACCGCGCCCTTGGGTTGAAGGTGTGAAGTAATGCTGCACCAACGCAATGCCCACAGCATGCAAACTGCCGAAGGTCGCCGCGTGCAGGCACTGGGCAAACAGCATCACGTCCAACCGCTCCGGCCACCAGGCGGTCAGCGACCAGCGCAGCACACAGAGCGCCAGACTGACCAGCAAAATGCGCCGCATGCTGAAGCGCTCAAGCAGCCTCGGCATCATGGCAAACAACACGACTTCAGCAATGACACCCAGCGCCCAGAGCAGTCCGATCTCGGAGCGGTCATAGCCAAGCTCCTGCATCATCACGCTATAAAAGGTGTAATAAGGCCCATGACCAAGCTGCACCAGAAAACAGACCAGGAAAAACACAACGACCTGCGGCTGACGCACAATCGGCCCGATCGAGTTTGTCGCTCCTCCTTCCTGAGCCTGCCCATCCGTTGAGGAATCGAGCAACAGGGTATTCAACCAGATCAGCAGCATCAGCCCCAGCACCATCACCGGCAACCACGCGATACTGACCCAGTCCAGCAACCAGCCAATCAACACCACCGCCAGGATAAACCCAACCGATCCCCAGAGCCGAATACGACTGTATTGCGCCCGATTTTCCCCGAGATACCCCAGGGTAATCACCTCGAACTGAGGCAGCACCGCATTCCAGAAAAAACTGAACAGCGCCATCACCAGCGCGATGCCCACCGCTTCGGTTTGCCAGAAAATCGCCAGAAAACAGATCCAGCTGGCCAGCGCCCCCAGACGCACGATGGCGACACGCCGCCCGGTTTTATCTGCCAGCCAGCCCCAAAGATTGGGCGCCAGCACTCGGGAAACATGCAGAATACCCATCAACCAACCGATCGTCGCCGCCCCCAGTTCCAGCGACTGGAGGTAGAGCGTCCAGTAAGGCAACAAGGTACCGAGCAGAGCAAAATAGAACAGGTAGAAGCCGGACAGTCTGATATAGGGCATAGCGAACCTGCAAATGAAAAAAGCCGGCACAGGGCCGGCTTGAGTATCCGCTGGACAGCCCGTGCTTACAAGCTGTCGAGTGCCTTGACTACATACTGCGGCAGCGCAAAGCTCGCCACATGCAGCGCAGGGTTGTAATAGCGCGTCTCGATGCCACTGCGCTCGAAGCGCTCATGAATGGTGGCCACATCCAGCTGACGCAACTCGGCATTGTCACTGGCCCAGGCAAAGGCCATGACCCCGCCGACATAGGTCGGCACCGCCGCGTTGTAAAAGCTCTGGTCGGCGAAGTAAGGCCCCAGGCGACGACGAGTGGTCACCAGCTCATCGGGCTGCATGAACGCCACGCCGTTCTGAGCCACAAACACGCCACCCGGGGTCAGGCAACGCTTGCAACCTTCATAGAAACGGCTGGAGAACAGCACCTCACCCGGACCGACCGGATCGGTGCAGTCGGAGATGATCACATCAAAAGTTTCGGCACAGGCGTTGACGAACTCCACCCCATCGGCGATGACGATATTGGCACGGGGATCATCGAACGCGCCGGCCGAATGGTTCGGCAGATACTGTTTGCACATATCGATCACGGCCTGGTCTATCTCGACCTGGGTAACATGCTCGACACTCTGGTGACGCAGCACTTCTCGCAGCATGCCACCATCACCGCCACCAATGATCAATACACGCTTGGCATCGCCGTGCGCCAGGATCGGCACGTGCGCCATCATCTCATGGTATACAAACTCGTCGCGCTCGGTGGTCTGAATCACCCCATCCAGCGCCATTACGGTACCGAACTCGCGGTTGCGGAAAATGATCAGTTCCTGGTGCTCAGTGCGATGTTCGAACAGCACTTCATCCAGGGTAAAGCTTTGACCGTAGCCCTGATACAGGCTCTCAAGATAGGTAGTCGTCGTCATCGATGCTCACCTTGCCACGCAGAATTTCTTCAACATTCACCTCAGTCGGTGTAAATGCTGCTTCCAGAACGGGAACCGCCTTGGCAGGCTCTGATTCACCGCACATAAAGACATCAAAAGCCGCAAAATTGCGTTCCGGCCAGGTATGTACACTGATGTGAGACTCAGCCAGCACCGCCACCCCTGAGATACCGCCGTTAGGGGTGAAGTGGTGCAGGTGGATATGCAGCAGTGTTGCTTTGGCCGCCTTTATCGAATCACGCAGGGCTTTTTCCATCACTTCAAGATCATCCAGGCGGGACGCGCCGCGCAGATCGATGATCAGATGGGTACCGGCATAACGGTGACCGTCACGCTCGATGAAGAAATCCAGACGCTCTTCATCGTCGCCCTGGGTGTAGGCGGGCCATTCGGCAACACTGCCTGCAGCCTCTTGGTCGTTCACTTCAGACGCCAGGTCAATCGCTTCTTGCATGGGGATGACTCCAAACAAGTCTGTGCTTACACAGAGTTCATAAAAACAAAAACCCAACCTTCCGGGTTGCGCCTGAGCACCATGCAAGCGCTACTGTCACTGGCCGATACGTCATCAGGCACCGTCCAGATTGCTTCATGAACTCTGCACACCCCAAAAGGTTGGGACGTCTCAAAATCTGCCGCATTTAAACCGCGTTATGCCCAAAATTCAAGAAAAAACGCTAAAGCGTCACAAAAAAATCATCTTTCTCTCGTAACATCAATCGGTTAACAATCAGAGCTGTTTCAGCACCGGCAAACCCGACTCAACATCTGCGTTCTGACCGCGGTTGCGCATCAGGTGATCCAGCAACACGATCGCCATCATCGCTTCGGCGATCGGTGTCGCGCGAATGCCGACACAGGGATCATGACGCCCCTTGGTCACCACCTCGATCTCCTCGCCGGCGGCATTGATGCTACGGCCCGGCAGGCGCAGACTGGATGTGGGCTTGAGTGCAATATGCGCCTCAATCGCCTGCCCCGTGGAGATACCGCCCAAAATGCCGCCGGCATGGTTGGACAGGAAACCGCCCGGCGTCATCTCGTCACGGTGCTCGGTGCCCTTCTGATTCACCACGGCGAAACCGTCACCGATCTCAACGCCCTTGACCGCATTGATGCTCATCAGCGCATGGGCCAGGTCGGCATCAAGACGGTCGAAGATCGGCTCACCCAAGCCGACCGGCACGCCGGTCGCCTGCACGGAGATCCGCGCGCCGATGGAATCACCCTCCTTGCGCAGCGCATCCATGTACACTTCCATTTCAGCCGCCGCCTGGGCATCCGGCGAGAAGAAGGGATTCTGCCCGACCTGATCCCAGTCGAAGCGACTCATGTCGATGGCGATCGGACCCAGCTGGGACAGGTAACCCCGCACCTGCACGCCCTTATCGGCGAGCACCTTCTTGGCAATGGCCCCCGCCGCGACACGCATGGCGGTTTCTCGTGCCGAGGAACGACCACCGCCACGGTAATCACGGAAGCCGTACTTGTGCGAGTAGACGTAATCGGCATGGGCCGGACGGAAGGTTTCGGCAATATTGGAATAGTCCTTGGAACGCTGATCAGTATTTTCGATCAGCAGCCCAATTGGCGTACCGGTGGTCTTGCCCTCGAACACCCCGGAGAGAATACGGACCTGATCCGGTTCGCGGCGCTGGGTGGTGTGGCGTGAGGTACCGGGCTTGCGACGATCCAGATCCGCCTGCAGATCAGCCTCGCTCAACTCGACCCCGGGAGGACAGCCATCAACGATACACCCCAGTGCGGGGCCATGGCTCTCACCAAAGGTCGTGACTGTAAACAGTTTTCCAAAGCTGTTTCCGGACATAGTGCTTTTACTCTATAACTGTCGGATGCAGGCCGGGATGGCTGCACCGGAATTCATAACAAATGACGATGCGCACGCAACTCGGCGGCGGTAATCACGAACACGCCGTTGCCGCCTTGTTCCAGCTCAATCCACACCAGCGGCAGCTCGGGCAGGCACGACATCAGGTGGACTTCGCTGTTGCCTACTTCCACCACCAGCAGCCCCTCTTCGGTCAGATAGTCCGCCGCCTCGCGCAGAATCCGGCGGGTGATGTCCAGACCATCCGGTCCCGACCCCAGCGCCAGCGCCGGCTCATGATCATATTCGGCCGGCATGTTCGCCAGGTCATCGGCATCCACATAGGGCGGATTGCTGACGATCAGGTCATAGCATTCACCGGCAACCGCCGCGAAGAGATCGCCCTGGCAGGCACGCACGCGATCCGCCAGTTCGTGTCGTTCGATATTCTGCCGTGCAACATCAAGGGCATCTCTGGAGATATCAGCCAGGTCCACCTCAGCTTCAGCAAAGGCGAAGGCGCAGGCGATGCCGATGCAGCCACTGCCGGTACAGAGGTCCAGGATACGCTCCACCGGACCCGGGCGCAGCCAAGGCTCGAACCCCTGTTCGATCAGTTCGGCAATAGGTGAGCGCGGAATCAGCACCCGCTCATCAACATGAAACGGCAATCCCATGAACCAGGCTTCGCCGGTGATATAGGGCAGCGGCCGACGCTCCTCGGTACGCTGACGAACATAATCCAAGACCTTCAACCGCTCGGCCGGGATCAACCGCGCATCCAGCACGGCCGGATCGCTGTCCCAGGGCAGGTCGACTGCATTAAGCACCAACTGGCTGGCCTCATCCCAGGCGGCCACATGGCCGTGGCCGAAATAGACCTGGTGACGGTTGAATTCACTCAATGCCCAGCGGATGTAATCACGGAGGGTAAACAGGTGCTCGCTAATCGCGGCTTGATCCGACTTCATATATCGCCTGATAATAAGTTTCGCTGCATTAAGGGCAATTATGTTAATGAAAACCCCCGATGAACGCCATGTCTTATCCAACTGATACAGATTCCGACGACATTCTCGATTTCAATAGCGCCATGCAAGGAGTAAAACCCCTGTCGCATGATCGTCATGTCGAGCCTGCCACACTCACCCCCAAGCTCAAGGCTGCCCGTGACCAGACCTCACGTTATCGCCGCGCCGCCGCAGCCCAGGAGATCGAGCAGGTGATCGACGGCCTGTCATCAGAAGCCAGCGAGATCGTCGAATCCCATGATGAACTTTTGTTTGCGGCCCCCGGCGTTCAGATTCGCCTGCTCAAGCGCCTGCGTCAGGGACACCTCCCCTGGGAGGCAGGGCTGGATCTGCACGGCTACACCGTCGACCAGGCCCGCGATGAACTGAGCACTTTCATTCGTGACGCCGCCCGCCAGCAGATGCGTGCGGTTATCGTGGTGCATGGCAAGGCCCACACCCAGCCAGGGCAACCCGCCCTGCTCAAGTCCTGCGTTAACGACTGGCTGCGACAACTGGACCCGGTACTGGCCTTCTGTTCAGCGCAGCCCAAGGATGGCGGCACTGGCGCCGTATACGTGCTACTACGCTGCGACCGCTAGCTTTTTCTTCAAGACCCATCGCACAACGTCTATGCTTGAGTGAGCCCGTGCCTCAACGGGCCTACCACTCCCAGGACAGGAATTGACGATGCTGGAACTGCATAAATATCTGCACCAGATGGCCGAAACCGGCGCTTCCGACCTGTTTATTAGCGCTGACTCCCCCGTACAGATAAAAACCGAGGGCATCATCAAGCCCGCCGATGACCAACTGCTCACTGCCGAAAGCATCGCCGAACTGGCACAATCATTGATGAGTGAGCATCAGGCAGAGCAATTCCAGAACCAAATGGAGATGAACTTCGCCTACGACCTACCGAGCACTGGCCGGTTCAGGATCAATGTTTACCGCCAGCGCGGAGATGTGGCCCTGGTGATCCGCATGATTCGTCGCCAGATCCCCAGCATCGAATCACTCAACCTGCCCGAAGTGCTCAAGCAACTGGTGATGCTGCGCAGCGGCCTGGTGTTGCTGGTCGGCTCAACCGGATCAGGCAAATCGACCTCAATGGCAGCAATGATTGATTACCGTAACCAGCATGCCAGCGGGCACATACTCACCATTGAGGACCCGATCGAGTTCCTCTACAGCAACAAGAAATCACTGATCAATCAGCGCGAAGTCGGTGTCGACACCCTGTCATACGGCAACGCGCTGAAAAACGCACTACGCGAGGCGCCCGACGTCATTGTCATAGGTGAGATCCGCGACTCCACAACCACTGAACACGCTGTGCGCTATTCCGAGACCGGACACCTCTGCCTTTCCACCCTGCATGCAAACAACAGCGTGCAGGCGATCGAACACATAGCCAACTTCTTCCGTGAGGATGACAAGCACAAGGTCAATACTGACCTGTCGATCAACCTCAGAGCCATCGTATCACTGCGCCTGGTCCGTAATGCTGAAGGCCACTTCATTCCGGCAACCGAAGTACTGATCAACACGCCCTATATCGCCAAGCTGATTGCACGCGGCGAATACTCGCGCATTCGGGAAGCGATCGATCAGGGAAGCAACAGCGCCGCTCATACCTTCGACAGCAATCTACTCGAACTCTACCAGAAGGGCAGGATCAACCTGGAAGAGGCGCTGCGCAACGCGGATTCGCGCAACAACATCGCTCTGAGACTCAAGCTACTGGGAGGGCAATAGACCCCGCGGTGCCACAGCGCCCTTTACCCGAGTGTCATATTCAAGTAATTTACGCCGTTTTCCCCCAGACGTGCCGAGTAACCGAGGATCCATGATGGAAACAGCCTACGCCCAGATTATTGAACAGCTTGGAGAGGACCTGAACCGTGACGGGCTCAAGGACACCCCCACCCGAGCGGCCAAGGCGATGCGCTTCCTGACCCGCGGCTACAACCAGACCCTGGACGACGTGGTCAACGATGCCCTCTTCCCGTCCGACAACAGTGAAATGGTCGTCGTGCAGAACATCGAGCTGTACTCCCTGTGCGAACACCACCTGCTGCCGTTCATCGGCAAGGCACACGTCGCCTACATCCCCAACGGCAAGGTACTGGGCCTGTCCAAGCTGGCACGCATCGTCGACATGTATGCACGCCGCCTGCAGATTCAGGAAAACATGACCAAAGAGATCGCCGAGGCGATCCAGAATGTTACCGGCGCCGCCGGTGTCGGTGTGGTGATCGAGGCACAGCACATGTGCATGATGATGCGCGGAGTCGAGAAACAGAACGCATCCATGAAGACATCCATGATGCTGGGTTCCTTCCGCAGCAATCCGGCCACCCGTGCCGAATTCATGGCCCTGGTGAACAACTAAGAGAGTACCCAAGCTTATTGGGGGGAGGGTTCTCAACCCTCCCTGAGCACGACAACCGCGACCTGCTTGCGCCCGCCCAGAACGCTGGGGACCAACGCTCCCACACCCTGCCCCCTGATCCGTCCGGCATCGCCGCCCTTGTCCCTCAGCAAGCGAATCAGCCGCCTGACCGCCTCGTCCGATTGACGCAGCGTCAGATCAAGATCTTCGCCCCGCCAGTGCACCACCAGCCAGAGCTCGCGATCAGGAAAGGTTGTCTGCAGATCCAGCAGCGCCTGTACGGTACGATCCGTGGAATCGGGCCAGTCCGACAGCTCGGCATAGCCCTGCTGACGCAAGCGCTCGCTCAGTGTCGTTGCTGTCGGTGCGTCGTGCTCAAGCAGATCAAGATGCAGATACACCCGACCGTTACCCCGCCGAACCGCATAAATCGCCAGATGCGCCTGGGGTAAGGCCAGCGCCGCATAGAACTGACTGTTATCCACCCCATACAGGCGCGCCTGACCGAAGATATCGTTGGCCCAGAGGTTACTGGGACCACACTGGCGCCCGGCGCACTCGAATAGCACCTCGCCCCCCTTGTGAAGCAGCTGTTCGCGCAGGTAGCCGAACCCCGCTTCAGGAGCATAGCCGGCGGGCAACTGCCAGGTGATACGGGTCAGCTGCGCCTGCAGCCGCTGTTCACGATCACTGCGAATCAGGCCATTGATCTTGACGATTCCACCCAGCATCAGGCGATAGTCGGGATCCGGGCGCTGCAGGTGACTGATCACCCTGGACAGCGGGAAAGGCTCCAGCCCCAACGGCAGCGATGGCTGTTGCGCCTGCAGTGGCATTGAAACCAGTAGCGCGGACAACAGGAACAGCAGCACAGATTTCATCTTTCTCTCCTTGAGCGTTACAACCGCGAATGGAACGCGTTGACGGCCGCCGCGATCAGTCGGGCAGGCATATCCTCCAGGTGCAGGTGATGGTTACCCGTGAATGACAGCCGCTGCAGTCCACTGATCAGCTGGGCGCGCTCATTCAGCAGCGGAGTGCCGATGCCATCCGTCCCCATCACCAACAACGCAGGCGAAACGATCTTGCGCAAGAAGGCACGCACCTGCTCTTCCGACAGCCGCAGCACCGACGGCAGCACCAAAGCCGGATCGCTGCGCCAACGAAAGCCGTGGGTCGTATGTACTATAGACCGTTCGACCAGCCAGCGGGCCGCCCGTTCCGTCACCGGAAAGCGCCCCTTCATACGCGCCGCCACTGCGGCTTCAATATCAGGGTAATATTTCGGGCTGCGCTCCCGGCGCTGACGTCGCCGGATCGCCAGCGCCATTTTCTCGGGCAGCTCGTCCGGCTCATCCGCCAGCGGCGCCAGCCCTTCCAGTAGCACCAGGCTCAGCACCCGCTCCGGCATTACGCCAGCCAGCAGCGACGAGATCCCTGCTCCCATGGAGTGGCCCAGCAGGTGAAACCGCTCCCAACCCAGCTCATCCGCCACCGCCAGCACATCCGCAACATTATCCCAGATGTAGTACGGCATTGCGGCGGGCCGGTGCGCCGAAAAACCATGTCCGACCAGATCCAGCGCAACCAGCCGCACCGAATCAAGATGTGGCTCAAGCGCACGGAAACTGGCGGCATTATCCAGCCAGCCATGCAGTGCCAGCACCGGGCGACCATCAGCAGGACCGATCGCACGCGCCGCCATCAACTGCCCATTCACTTCAAAGCGTAATTCTTCTGCCACCATGGAAGAGTTCTCTTCACTCAGGATGGATTGGAGTCGAGCCAGCGGACCAGTCGCGCCATTCCAGCCGCCGGCCAGTCCAGCTCCAACAGGGCACCGCTGCAGGGTGCAATCAACAAGCCCTGATCACGCCCTTCGGTCAACCAGTGGATCAAACGACCACAGAGCGGCTGATGGGTCACCACAACCAGCGGCAGCTCAGCATCGAACAGGGATTCAAGCTGCCCACCCGCCGCAGCCAGTGACGCAGGAGGAATAAGATCAACCGAGGTAACAGGATCGCAGCCGGAAGGGGCCAATTCCGCAGCTGTCGCCAGCGCACGCGTCCAGGGTGAGCTCAGTAACCGATAATCACCGAGTACGGCCTGCAACTGCCCGCGCATCGCCTGTGCCTGCAACCGCCCTCGCGGGGTCAGCGGGCGATCAGGGTCATGGTCAGCCCCGGTTACCGCCTCGGCATGACGCATAATCAGCAGGCGCATCAGCAGTCCTGACGTGGCAGAACAAACTCCACGTCACTGCTTTGCGCGTTAAGCATCATGCCGCGCGCCACTTCCTTCACCGGTGCGTTATTGAATACAACTTCATAGAGTCCGGCCACCAGCGGCATATAGATCTCCAGGCTTTCGGCCTTCTCCTTGACCAGACGCAGGGTATTGACCCCTTCCGCGACCTCACCCAACGCCGTAACAGCCTGCTCGAGCGTTTTGCCTTCGCCCAACGCGTAGCCGACCCGGTAGTTGCGACTCAACGGCGACATGCAGGTTACGATGAGATCGCCCACTCCCGCCAGCCCTAGAAAAGTCATCGGATTGGCCCCAAGACTGACAGCAAAACGACTCATCTCGGCGAGACTCCGCGTCATCAGCATGCTCTTGGTATTCTCACCCATGCCCAGCGCCGCGCTGAGTCCGGCAGCAATGGCATAGATGTTTTTCAGGGTCCCCCCCAGCTCGACACCATAGGTATCGGTGCTGGCATATACCCGGAAGAAAGAGGTGTGCAGCAGTGCCTGAACACGCTCGCGCAGCTCGGCATCGCTACTGGCAATGACGGTAGCGGTCAGCTGCTTCTGCACGATCTCTTTCGCCAGATTGGGGCCACTGAGAACCCCGAAGCGAGCCTGCGGACATTCCTGCTCAATGATCTGACTCATCAGACAAAAGGTGCCGGCTTCAATCCCCTTGGTGGTACTGATCAGCAGCTGCTCCTGCTGTAGCCAAGGCGCGGCCTGCTTCAACACCTGGCGAAAGGCGCCGCTGGGAATGGCAATGAACACCGCTTCAACACCGGCCAGCGCCTGTTCCAGATTCGCGGTTGCCGTCAATGTCGGTGCCAAATCACGCCCCGGCAGATAGCGCTCATTACGATGCTGCTGGTTGACCTCATTAACCGAAGCCTCGTTGCGCATCCAAAGGCGCACTTCCAGGCCTTTTTCAGCCATCAGATTGGCAAGGACAGTACCGAAACTGCCGCCACCAAGGACGGCCACAGGGGGCTGGGAATGCATATCTTCTCCCTCAGATTGAGCCTGGGAACGCTGACCGGTTCCGGTCAGGATGGATCGATCTTGTCGAGCAGACGACCAATACCAAAAAACAGAAACTTGACGACGGCAAAAACCAGCACGGCAAGTCCCAGAAACAGCATCAGCTGACTCAGGTCCTCGGTACGCTGGTAGCCGGCTATCGCCACGGCAGCAAAAAAGGCGCTGGCGATAATCGCCAGCACCGTACTGATCCGCTGCAGATTGTGCTTATCGCTCATTTCTCTGCTCGAACTGTCTTCTCAGCTTGTTCAGCTTGTTCAGCTTGTTCAGCTTGTTCAGCTTGTTCAGCTTGTTCAGCTTGTTCAGCTTGTTCAGCTTGTTCAGCTTGTTCAGCTTGTTCAGCTTGTTCAGCTTGTTCAGCTTGTTCAGCTTGTTCAGCTTGTTCAGCTTGTTCAGCTTGTTCAGCTTGTTCAGCTTGTTCAGCTTGTTCAGCAGAGGATGCTTCGCCTTCCGCTTCCGATGCAATGGTGGCTGCATCCTGCCGGCCGGATTCCGCTTCACTGACAACGGGTTCGGCCCGCTCAACAGCCGGTGCTACCGGCGCATCATCAGACTGAGCAATCATCGCATCCATGGCTTCGACAGGCGCACTCGCGCTATCAGCAGTTTCTGCGATATCCGCCACAGCTGCCTCCTCCTTAGCTTCAACAGGTTCGCCCGCCGTTTCCGCTTCGGACGCAGTTGCTTCGGCAATCACTGACTCAGGCTGCTTGGCTTCGTCTTCAACCGCCTCTGCCTGAGATGCCTCTGACTTGCTATCATCGGCAGCCGATTTTGCAGGACCGGTTTCTTCAGACGCCGCCACTTCAGTATCAGCCTTGCCGGCCGCATCCGCAGCCTCTGCGTCTTTTTCCGCCTTGCGACTGTTTTCTTTCAGCGGCTTGAGCAACTCGGCTTCCGGGTGGATACATTCCAGCTTGACGCCTGTTTCACGCTCAATATCCGGAATCAGGAAAGAGTCGTCCTCACAAGCAAAACAGATCGAAGTCCCGGTCTGGCCGGCACGACCGGTACGGCCGATGCGGTGCACGTAGTCATCGGCATCTTCCGGTAGCTGATAATTGATCACATGAGTGACGCCATCAATATGGATGCCACGACCGGCCACGTCCGTCGCCACCAGCACCTCAATCTTGCCGCTACGGAAGTCTTCCAGTGTTTTCAGGCGCTTGTTCTGCGGAATCTCTCCGGACATCAGCGCCGCCTTGATGCCGTCCTTACTCAGGCGTTCAGCCAGGGCACGAGTCTCATGGCGACGGTTACCGAACACGATGGCGCGCTCGATGCCGTTGATGCGCAGGTAGTTACGCAGCAATTGATATTTTTCGTTGCTGGAAACAAGGAACACCTTCTGCGCCACGTTATCGGTGGTCTTGTGCTCGGATTCAATTTCGATGATGACCGGCTCCAGTGTCCATTGCTCGGCCAGGCGCATCACGTCGTCGGTGAAGGTCGCGCTGTACAGCAACGTCTGGCGATCAGCGCCCTTGCGCGGCGTCTGGCGGATAATGGTGCGCACATCCGGGATGAAGCCCATGCTGAGCATGCGGTCGGCTTCGTCCAGCACAAGCACTTCAACGTGGTACAGGTCCACTTCCTTGGAACGAACGAAATCGATCAGGCGACCCGGTGTCGCCACCAGGATATCAACCGGCTTGGCCGCCAGAGCCTTGCGCTGCTTCTCATAATCCATGCCGCCCACCAAGGACACTACGGACAGGTCGGCATACTTGCCCAACCCTTCGGCGTCCGCCGCAATCTGCAACGCCAACTCACGGGTCGGTGCGATAATCAACACCCGCGGCTCACCCTTCTTGCGTTCTCCTTCCAGCGGGTAGTCGAGCAGATCGGTCATGATGCCGATCAGGAACGCGGCGGTCTTGCCGGTACCGGTCTGCGCCTTGCCGATCAGGTCTCGCCCCTGCAGGGCATGAGGGATGGTCGCCGCCTGAATCGGGGTGCAGTATTCGAAACCCAGATCGGCGATGGCATGCATCAGCACGTCGGGCAAACCGAAATCATGGAAACGCCGCTTGCCTTCAACAACCGGGACCTTGAACATCACCGGTGTCCAGCCGCCCTGCTGGGCACTGGCATCACGCGGCTTGCGTGAACGGCGACGACGGCGCGGACGGTTGGAGTTGGGCTTCTGTTCAGAGCCCGCTGCAGCTGTGGTCTGTTTGTCTTCAGTACTCAAGATCGGATCCATTCAGATTAACGGTTGATTTCGCGCCGAAACGGAGGCAGAGAGTCTAACAGTTGTCGGCCATAGCGTCGCGTCACAACGCGACGATCCAGCAACACAACCCGCCCACAGTCCTGTTCTGTTCGCAACAGACGCCCCACCGCCTGCGTCAGCCGCATCGATGCCGCCGGGACGGTCCAGTCAGTGAAGGCATTGCCACCACGCGCTTCAATCCATTCCGCCATGGTAGCATCGACCGGGTCATCCGGGACACTGAACGGCAGTTTGGTAATAAATACATCGGTCAGGTAATGCCCGGGCAGATCGACGCCTTCGGCAAAGGATGCCAGACCGAAAATAATGCTGGGCTTGCCCTCATCGATACGCTCACGATGACGCCTCAGGGTTTCCTGCTTGCTGTATTCTCCCTGTGCCAGGATGTTATTTTTAATGGATTCATCGAGACGTTCAAGCACGGAACGCATCTGCCGCCATGAGCTGAACAGCACCAACCCCGCCGTCACGGTTTGCAACTGCTGTTCAAGCAGCTCAAGCACCTCATCGGTATGGGCGTCAGGCTGCCCCGGATCGGTTTTCATCGACGGCACCTGCAGCACGCCATGACGAGCATAATCGAAGGGACTGTCGAGACGAATAGCATCGGTATCGGCGGGCAGGCCCAATGAGGCAAACAGCTGATCAAAACGGCCCAGCGCCGTTAGCGTCGCCGAGGTCAATATCGCGGCATGGCACACCTGCCACAGATGCTCCGACAGGGTATCCGCTGCTGACACCGGAGCACTGCGCAGCTCCAGATCCTCGCCGGAAGGTGATTCATGACGGTTGACCCAGCGCGCCGTCGGCGACTTGCCCTCGACATCTTCACGCGCATAGCTGTGCGCCAGCCAAGCGATATGCTGCACCCGCCCCCATAGACTGCCCAGCTGCGGGAACCAGCGCTCGGCGGCGGCGCGAGGAATATCCGCCACACCCCCCTCCAATGCCTCCTTGAGCACATCAACGATCTGCTCCAGATGCTGCTGCGCCCGACCTGCAGCATGCGCCAGCATGGCGCTGGGTTCAATCAGTGGCGCCGGCACCTTGCCACCGGCAAAGCGATAGCGATCCTTGGCGTGTTCGTTCATCACCGGCCGCAGCAGCACTTCCAGCTGCTCCAGCGACACGCTCATATCATCGAAGGGACGGTGCAGACGCTCCACCGGATCCGCCAGCTGAACCGCCGAACCGGTATCCTGCAGCATCTGAGCCAACTGCTTGTGCGCCGAACGCAACATCCGCCGACTGCTTTCCAGGCGGGCGCCAAAGGCGAAGTGGCTACTGGCCTTGTCAGCCAGGTGGTGGCCCTCGTCAAAGATGTAGATGGTTTTTTCCGGTTCCGGCAGGATAGCGCCGCCGCCCAGCGCCAGATCAGCCAACACTAGGTCATGATTGGCCACGATCACATCAGCCTCTTCCAGTCGGTCACGGGAGCGATAGAAGGGACAGGCACTGAAGTTGAGGCAACGCCGATTACTGCACTGCATGTGATCACTGGTCAGTGGCTGCCAGATCTGGTCATCCACTTCTTCACTGAGTGCGTCCCGGTCGCCATCCCAACGGCCGGAGGCATAATCATCCATCAGCGCTTGGTAGCGCGCCAATACTGCCGGCTCCAGCTGCTCGGCCGCCTCGTCTTCATACAACGCCATCTGACCCAGCACGCCCTGCTGCTCGAGCAGGCTTTCCACCTTATTGAGGCAAAGGTAACGCCCACGCCCCTTGGCCAACCGGTATTGCATCGGCAAACCCGCGTGCTCTTCCACTTCAGGGAGATCCTTGTTGATCAGCTGCTCCTGCAGGGCAACCGTAGCGGTCGAGAGCACCAGACGGCACTCTTTGGCACGGGCCAACGGGATAGCCGCAAGCAGATACGCAATGGTTTTACCGGTACCGGTACCGGCCTCAACCACGCCTACTACCGGGTGCTCCGCACGATTGATCGCCGCAGAATCCGCCGCAGCCAGCGTGCGAGCCACGGCCGCCACCATCTGCTTCTGAGCCGGACGTGCCCTCAGCCCCCTGCTCTTGAGAAATCGGCTGTACGCCCCCTGTATTTCCCGCTTTTGCACCTCGCTCAGCACTCTCGGTCCCCATTCATGATCAGTGATACCAATTTTATCAAGATACTGGATATTTAGACAGATAGTGCTTGACCCAGGATATCTACTGTATAAAATCACAGTAAATCGATGGAGTAACGGCCGCCATGAAACTGACTAAACGACAAACCGAAGTACTGGAGTGCATCAAGCAGTACATCGACGCCACCGGCTACCCGCCGACCCGTGCCGACATTGCACGTGAACTGGGCTTCCGCTCGGCCAATGCCGCCGAAGAACACCTCAAGGCACTGGCGCGCAAGGGTGCCATCGAGTTGACCAAGGGCACTTCCCGGGGCATCCGCCTGCCGGAAAGCGAGCAGGGTTCCGCCGCCGAAGGCTTGCCGATCATCGGCCAGGTCGCCGCCGGTGAGCCCATTCTGGCCCAGGAGCATGTCGAGGACCAGTGCACCATTTCCGCCGACTTCTTCCGACCGCGTGCGGACTATCTGCTCAGGGTCAAGGGCATGAGTATGAAGAACATCGGCATCCTGGACGGCGACCTGCTGGCCGTACACCAGACACCCGACGCCCGGGACGGGCAGATCGTTGTCGCCAGGATCGGTGACGACGTAACGGTCAAACGCTTCAAGCGCGATGGCCACAAAGTATTTCTGATCGCCGAGAACGAAGACTTCACCCCTATCGAAGTCGACCTGTCAGAACAGGATCTGATCATCGAGGGCTTGGGGGTAGGGGTCATTCGGCAAGGCCACTGATGAGGTTGAACCATGCCTGCCATTGATTATGCACGCGTTACCCGCGACAACCCGGGGCACGACAGCGGCTACAGCGACGCAAGCCGCGTGACCGAGATTCTCCTGCACAACAGCAAGGTCTCATTACACCCGGTGCTGCTCCCGATGATCAGCCAGCTTAGCCGTAGCACTCGCTGGCTAACCCTGATCAATCCACCCGCCGATCTCAGCCGAGAACTACTGACTCGGGTCGGTGCCGTAACCGGGCATATTCTCTCCCTGCACAGCAGGGATGGCCGGCATGAGCCACTCAAGCTCTGCCAGCAAGCGCTGTCAGCCGGCACTTCACATACCGTCATCACCTGGTGCGAGCCTGGCCGCACGACCCCCCTGCACCAGCTCGACCTGGCCGCCACCCAGGGTGACGCTCAAGCCATCCTGGTGCGACACTGACAACCCGCCGTTACCATTCCTGCATATTGGCACGCAGACGTTCCAGTAACTCACGGAACGCCTGCAGCCAGCCGTTATACTCCGCCAACACATCACGGTCTTCCGCATGATCAGGATTGATCTGCAGCACGTGTATCTCGGACACACTGACATCTCTGGCGGTCGACTGCACCGCATGATCAGCGGCATCCCAGCATGACTGATATGCCTTGAGCACCTGGTGCAGCCAGCTGCCTTCATCCTGCTCCAGATTTTCCAGCTCTCGAACTTCCGGCGACTCCTGCCCCGTAGCCTCCAGCTGTTCGAGCAGATCCGTGTAACGATGGATGGTCGCCGGGTTCAGGTTGTAGTTTTCGGCGATCTCACGCAGCAGCGAGGTATAACCACTGGCCAGGAAGAACAACACCGACTCGTGATAGGACTCGATACGAGGATGCTGACTCCATTGCGGCGTTTCCTGCGCCTGCACCAGCGCCTTGATATGCAGCCGGGCGAAATTCAATTTCTGATTGGTGCGTACTGCGTAAATATCACTCATCGTTGCTGCTCTCGTTTAGTCCCTGTATTGCGAGCAGATCAGCGTTTGCTGCCCTGCTCCTCCTGCCAGCGCCCATCACGATAGAAGGCCTTCCAGCCGGTGGCCTTACCTTCTACCTCGGACATCACGTACTGCTCCTTGGTCTTGCGACTGAAGCGAATCACTGCGGGGTTGCCCTCGCTATCCTGCTGAGGCGCATCCATCAGGTAGGCGTACTTGGGATCGATCTCGTCCTTGTGCGGAATCAGCTCCTTCACCAGCGGCGCACGTGTTTCCCGCATCTTCGGAAACTTGCTGGCCGCCAGGAAGAGACCGCTGGCGCCGTCACGCAGAACGTAAGTATCATCCACCTTCTGACACTGCAGCTCCGGCATCGGCACCGGGTCCATTTTGGGTGGCGCCGGCTCTCCGCTCTTCAGCAATTTACGGGTGTTTTTACACTCGCTGTTGGTGCAACCGAAAAACTTGCCGAAACGGCCCGTCTTCAGCTGCATCTCCGAACCGCATTTATCACACTCAATGCTGGGACCGTCATAGCCTTTGATACGGAAGCTACCCTCTTCCACTTCAAAACCACTGCAATCCGGATTATTGCCGCAGACATGCAGCTTGCGCTTCTCGTCGATCAGATAGGAATCCATCGCCGCATCACAGAGCTTGCAACGGTGCTTGTTGCGCAGGATACGGGACTCTTCCTCATCATCCCCATCCACGCTAACCACTTCATCGCCCGGGATCAGGTTGATGGTTGACTTACAACGCTCTTTCGGCGGCAGGTTGTAACCGGAGCAACCCAGGAAGACGCCGGTACTGGCGGTCCGGATCATCATCGCACGACCACACGCGGGACAGGCGATGTCCGTCGGTGTCGGCGTATTGGGGCGCATGCCCTGCTCATCACCCTGGGCCTCGGCAAGCTTGCCGGTGAAACCCTGATAGAAATCGTTGAGCAGCTTTTTCCAGTCGATATCTCCCTGCGCCACTTCGTCCAGCTTCTGCTCCATGCGGGCGGTAAAACTGAAGTCCATCAGATCGGAGAAGTTCTCGTTCAGGCGCTCGGTAACGATATCGCCCATCTTGCAGGCGTAAAAGCGGCGCCCCTGCACCTCAACGTAACCACGATCCTGAATGGTCGAGATGATCGACGCATAGGTGGACGGACGGCCGATGCCACGTTTCTCCAGCTCCTTGACCAGACTGGCTTCGCTGTAACGCGGTGCCGGCTTGGTGAAGTGCTGCTTGGGTTCGAACTCGACCAGCGTCAGATTTTCGCCCTGCTGAATATCAGGCAGGATCACATCCTCGTCACTGCGCCCCTTGGGCGGCAGCACACGGGTGTAACCATCGAAGCGCAGAATGCGCCCCTTGGTGGTCAGCTCATAACCGTTACAGTGGACATGAACACGCGTACTGGTGTAGCGGGCCGGCGTCATCTGGCAGGCCATGAACTGACGACGGATAAGGTCATACAGCCGCTGCGCGTCCGGCTCCATCCCCTTGAGCTGTTCGACGGTCAGCGCCACATCGGACGGGCGGATCGCCTCGTGCGCCTCCTGAGCGCCTTCCTTGCTGCTGTAACTGACCGGCTGCTCGGGCAGGTAGTCGTCACCGTAATGCTCCTGAATGAACTCTCGACAGGCCGCCACCGCATCCACACTGAGGTTGGTGGAGTCGGTACGCATGTAGGTGATGTAACCCGCCTCATACAGGCGCTGCGCCAGCATCATGGTTTTCTTGACGCCAAAGCTGAGCCGCGTGCTGGCGGCCTGCTGCAGCGTCGAAGTAATGAAAGGAGCCGAAGGCTTGCTGCTGGTGGGACGGTCTTCGCGCTTGTCGACCACCAGGTTGCCCGCTCGCAGCCTGGACAGATGGGCCTCGGTTTCGTCGGCACTCAGCGGACGAAATGCCTTGCCTTCATACTTGCTGACCTGCAAGCGCAGTGCCGCTTCATTTGCGGTTTGTGTATCGGCATGAACTTCCCAATACTCTTCCGGGATGAAGGCGCGAATTTCACGCTCGCGCTCGACGATCAGGCGCACCGCCACCGACTGTACACGTCCGGCGGAGAGGCCCCGCGCTATCTTCTCCCACAACAAAGGCGACAGCATGTAACCCACGATCCGGTCCAGAAAACGACGCGCCTGCTGGGCATTGACCCGGTTCAGATCCAGGTCGCCGGGCTCTTCGAACGCTTGCTGAATCGCCTTCTTGGTAATCTCGTTGAACACGACTCGACGATAGCGGCTGTCATCGCCGCCGATTGCCTCACGCAGATGCCAGGCGATCGCCTCCCCTTCGCGGTCCAAATCCGTTGCGAGGTAGATTTCGTCGGCGTTCTTGGCCAGCTTGCGCAGCTCTTCAACGACCTTTTCCTTGCCCGGAAGAATCTCGTAATGAGCTTCCCAGTCATGATCCGGATCGACGCCCATACGGGCGATCAGCTGCTGATGCGCCTTTTTCTTTTTATACTCGGCTTTTTCGTCCGGCGACATCTTGCGGGTCAACGCGGCCTGGCGCGCACGCTCCTTGGGATCACTCTTGCTGGCGCTACCACTGGTCGGCAAATCACGGATATGGCCGACACTGGACTTGACCACATACTGGTTGCCCAGATATTTGTTGATCGTTTTGGCCTTTGCCGGTGACTCGACAATGACAAGGGTTTTTCCCATGAGATACAGGTCCTTTTTACAACGGGCAACTCAGAAACTGCGAGCATATATAAGGCGTGGTGCCCCCAGCGTCAAGCAAACTCTAAGTCGGAACGCATCCGACGAAGCGGCGAGTCACTTACATTCTGCCCAGTATCTGATATAAATTAGCTCTTTTTTTCAGAGTGCCAAACACCATGCTCGGAGACAACCTGTATCTTGTAATCATGCTGGCCGGTGTTGGCATCCTGGCACTGGTGGTCAATTTTGTACTCACCACCCGGGAGCAGGATTCAGAAGCCCGACGCGAGCGCCTGGGCTGGCTCAAGACGCAAGCCGAGCATACCTTGAACGCACTGTCGATACTGAAAGAAAGCGGATGCCGCCAGGATATCGTCGACAAGCTCAACCAGCACGCCATGGCCTTGATCGAGGAGATCAGTTTGCTGGCGCCCGACTCCGAGCTGATGACCCAGATCAGCGACCTGAAGGAAACCAGTGATCGCACCCGCGCTGACAAATCTCGCTTCAACAGCGATCGGGCGGTCAAACGGGCACAGATCTACATCAACTTCGCCGAAAAGTTGATCATCCAGATGGCCAAGGCCGGAAAAATGACCGGACAACTGGCCCGCACCTACCAGCAGGAACTGTACTGGCTGAACGTTTCCCTGGTCGCCGACGCCCACCATCACCAGGCCAGCCGCCTGCTTGAAATGGGTGACAAGAACACGGCACTGAGCCATCTCAAGCACGCCAAGGCGGTGCTGGTACGGGCCGGAGTACCGCAACGCCAGAAACAGCCAAAACTGGACGAGATCCAGGTCACCATCAACAAGCTCCAGCCGAAACGCAATCTGGGAGCCGGTGCGCTGGCAGAATCGCTGGACGACTACCTCAACGAGTCGCCCTGAACCCATCAGACTTTATTTTCAAGCAACGGCCGCACCAGCGCATGCAGCTGTTCAAGCCGATCGGGTTCGCCACGCTCGTACCAGTACAACGTCAAATGCAGCGGCGTTGATTCGACGCCCACGACATCATCCGGCAGCGCATCCAGCAACGCCAACAGCTGCGTCATCGCGTCCTGTGACAAGGCCCCCTGCCCCTTCAGCCAGCTCCAGCCCTGAGGCAGGGCAGCATTATCCAAGGTTTCCAGGCGGTACACCTCCCATCCGACCCAGCGGTCACGCTCACTACGTGAGAGATTATCGCGAATGAACCGATAGGCAGGCACACTGACGGTCTCAGGCTCCAGCTCTCCCTTCGCCCTGGGCAGAGCGACTCGCGCCAACTGCACCTGAATGCCCATTTTGAGCGCCCTCAGACGCAGTTGCGCCTGGAAGCGCTGACGCGGGCTCGGCATCACCATCATCACCGAACCGATCAGGGATACCAGGACAAAGGTAATAATCAGCCACTCCATTATTCTTAATCCTCCAAATGGCGGCTAAACCACCGCTTCGAAATAGCCGTGCATCATAACGGCCCGAACCACCGGGCGACAGCAAATAAACGCAGCTCGTCATGGACAAACCGCAACGCGCTTTTGTTGATGTCGATAGGGGACGCTATCCCGGGTTGATGCTATCCTGCAGTCAGAATCATCAAGTCGCACCGGTTGCCCAATGCAACCCAAAGGAAGGAATACGCGCATGAGTATCTACACCCGCATCCTGCTGGCCCTGGACCTGTCGGAAGAGTCGGATCAGCTGGCGGCCAAAACAGCCCAGATGGCACAGGCCTTCAGCGCCGAGCTAAACCTGATCCATGTGGTGGAACCGCTCAGTTTTGCCTACGGCGGGGATGTCCCCATGGACCTGACCACCATTCAGGAACAGCTTGATGACCATGCCCGCACCAAGCTTGACCAGTACGCCGAGAAGATCGGTTACCCGGTCAAGCAGAAGATCATCGTTACCGGCCACACTGAAACCGAGATCCATCGAACCGCCGAAGAACTGGGCACCGACCTGGTGATCGTCGGCAGCCATGGCCGCCACGGTCTGGCCCTGCTGCTGGGCTCCACCGCCAACGGCGTATTGCATGGCGCCAATTGCGACGTGCTGGCGATTCGTGTCAAAGAGGAGGGTTAACCCTCCTCCTGCATCGCCTCCAGCTCAACCCAGCGTTCCATCAACGCCTCCAGCTGCTGCTCCTGCTGATGCAGCTGGGCCAGGGTTTCAGCTACCTGTTCGTGGTCGCCCGCATAGAAATCCGGTGCGGCCACGACAGCCTGCAGCGCTTCCAGCACCTGCTCGGCCTCTTCCAGCTGCACGGGCAACTGATCCAACTCCCGTTGCAGCTTATAGCTGAGCTTCTTGCTCGGCTTCTTCGCCGGCTTGGCGCTCGCTTCTTTACTGACCGGCTTTTTGACCCCGGTCGTCTCGACCTTTTTCACCGGGCGCTGACGCAGCCAGTCCTGATAGCCGCCGACATACTCCCTGACCTGCCCCTCACCCTCGAATACCACCGAGCTGGTGACGACATTGTCGAGGAAGCGGCGGTCATGGCTGACCAGCAGAATGGTGCCAACGAAGTTGAGCAGAATCTCTTCCAGCAGCTCGAGGGTTTCGATATCCAGATCGTTGGTTGGCTCATCCAGCACCAGCACGTTGGCCGGCTGGCTAAACAGGCGCGCCAGCAGCAGTCGGTTGCACTCACCGCCCGACAGCGCCTTGACCGGTGTCCGCGCCCGCTCGGGACTGAACAGAAAGTCTTGCAGATAGCCGATGATGTGTTTGCTTTGGCCATTGACCTCGATACTTTCACGACCGCCGGAGACGTTATCGATCACGCTCTTTTCCGGGTCCAGCTGACCACGCAGCTGGTCAAAATAGGCCACTTCCAGCTTGGTGCCCAGACGCACGCTACCGGCTTCCGGCTGCAGCTGGCCCAGAATGATTTTCAGCAGGGTGCTTTTGCCACTACCGTTGGGGCCGATCAGACCGATGCGATCGCCGCGCTGAACTTTCATCGAGAAGTCCTGCAGCAGCGACTTGCCCTCATAGGACATGGATACATGCTCGAGCTCGGCGACCAGTTTGCCGGACTTCTGCGCCTCCTCAAGACCAAAACTGGCGCTGGACTGGCGCTCGCGCCGCTGGGAGCGGTCACGACGCATCTGCTCAAGGGCGCGTACACGCCCTTCGTTACGGGTTCTGCGCGCTTTGATGCCCTGACGAATCCAGCGTTCCTCCTGCGCGAGCTTCTTGTCGAACTCGGCGTTTTGGCGCTCCTCTTCTTCCAGCAGCTGCTGTTTCAGCTCAAGATAGCGGTCATAGCTGCCCGGAAAGCTGGTCAGATTGCCGCGATCCAGCTCCACGATCCGAGTCGCCAGTTTTTCGACCAGCGCACGGTCGTGCGACACGAACAGGATGGCACCACGGAAATCGACCATCATCTGCTCAAGCCACTCGATGGTCTCGATATCCAGATGGTTGGTCGGCTCGTCCAGCAGCAGCAGGTCCGGCTTCTGCACCAGCGCGGCCCCCAGCGCCGCCCGGCGACGCCAGCCACCAGAGAGTTCAGCCATGCGGGTGTCGGCATTCAGACCAAGCCGGTCCAGCACCGTTTGCACCTGCTGTTCCAGGTGCCAGCCATCACGAGCTTCCAGCTGATGCTGAAGATGTTCCATCTTCTGCAAAGAAGCGGCATCGGTCTGATGCGACAACTTGTCGAAGGCCTCACGCAGGGCAACCACCTCCGCCAAGCCCTCGGCAACCACATCATGCACCCGGCGCTCATCGGCTGCCGGCAGCATCTGCGGCAACTGGGCCACACGAATAGCCGGATCCTGCCAGACGGAACCGTGATCCGCATGAATTTCACCGGACACCAGCTTCATCAGAGTCGACTTGCCGGCACCATTAAGCCCCACCAACGCAATCCGCTCACCCGGATCGATCTGGAAATCGACCTTATCCAGCAGCGGCGCAGCACTGAAACTGACCGAAACGCCCTCAAACTTCACCAATGGCATAAAGACTCGCATCCTGTCCTGTAAAAATCAGCTGCTAGTGTACCCGAAATCGAGATCAACATTTAAAAGCCGTTGCTACGGTTATCTTCCTGCTCCAGTCGATATACACTGCAAGCTGAGCTTCCCCCCAGGCGATCAGAGAGGACATCATGTTTACGCCGCGCCGCATGCTACTGATCGGAGCCCTGTTCGCCAGCCAGGCACAGGCCGCCGAGACCTCCACAGAACAGGGTCTGCGTCAGACCTTCTTTCAGCACTATTCCGCCGCTGTCGCCGAACCGGGCATTATCAGCAATGCCATCCATCAGGGACTGTCGACCTATGCGCTCTATCCCTATCTGGAATACAAGGTTCTAAAATCCTCGCTGGAAACGCAGACGGAAGAACGCATCAATGACTTTCTCGAGCGCAATGCCGATACACCGCTGTATGGCCGCCTCCTGTTTGCCTGGGCCCGTCACACCGGCGAACAGGGACAATGGGACAGCTTCGACGCAGCCTGGCAGAAAATCCAGCGCCCGAGCACCGAACTCAAATGCCTGAACGGGCAGCACCAGCTCGAGCAGGGCAACCTGACTACCGCCTGGAACCAGGCACGTCAGCTGTGGACCCAGGGCCACTCCCAACCGGACATCTGCGATCCGCTGTTCGACACCTGGCTGAAGTCCGACGATTTCCGCTCGACGGATGCGCTCAATCGCTATCGCGCCGCTTTGCTCGAGGGGCGCGAAGGTCTTGCCGCGTATGTAAAACGTTTCATCAGCGCCCCAGAGGACCAGGAGGAAGCCAAACGAGTGCTGTCGCTGTATCAGCATCCACGCCAATTGCTGGATGAGCCGAAGCAACTGAATGCGCAGACGCCTGAAGCGCACCAGTTGCTGGACATGACGGTACGTCGCCTGGCACGCCAGGATCTGGAAGCCGCCATCCAGCTCTGGATCCGGGACCGGAAGCGCCTGAAGGTAACGACTGCGGACCAGGCCGAACTTTCCCGCTATCTGGGCGTCTGGTACTCCAAGCGCTTCCCGGACACTGAAGGTCGCAAGCGGCTGGCGCAGCTCGATCCCGACTTTCGCTATTCGGACCTGACCGGCTGGCGCGCCCGCCTGGCGCTCAGCGATGGCAACTGGCCCGAAGTGCTGCAGCTGATCGGCAAACTGCCCCAGGACGAGCGTCAATCCGACCGCTGGCGCTACTGGTCCGTTATCGCCAACCAGGCACAAGGCAAGCTGGACCAGGCCACGCTGACTTCCCTGGCCGAAGAGCGCAGTTTCTACGGTTTCATGGCCGCCCAGATCCTGGGACACCGCTATGAACTCAATAACAGCCCTGCCAGGCTCGACCAGACCCAGCTCGACGCTCTGGCCGCCATGCCCGCCTTTACCCGCATGCGCGAGCTTCTGGCCCTGGAGCGCTATTCCGACGCGCGTTCGGAGTGGAATCTGGCCACCAAAGGCATGTCGCCCGAGCAGGTTCATCAGGCGGCACACCTGGTCAGCCGCTGGGGCTGGCACCACCAGGGCATTCGCGGCGCCATCAGCAGTCGCCAGTGGAACGACATGCAGCTGCGATTCCCCAATCCCTATCCTGAGCTGTACAGCCGCCACGCTGGCGCCCGCAACATCGACCCGGCCTGGGCGCTTGCCGTCACCCGTCAGGAGAGCGCTTTCTGGATGGGGGCCAAGTCTCGCGTCGGCGCACGTGGCCTGATGCAACTGATGCCGGCCACCGCCCGAGCCACCGCTCGCCGCCACGGCATAACTCTGGCCGATCTCACGGCGCTAAGCGAACCCGACACCAATATCCAGTTGGGTACCGCCTACCTGAGCGAAGTCTTTGAGCGCTTCAACGGCAACCAGGCTTATGCCACCGCTGCTTACAACGCCGGCCCCAACCGGGTAAATCAGTGGCTGAACGCCCGTGGCGACCTGCCGCTGGATATCTGGATCGAAACCATCCCCTTCGATGAAACACGCAACTACGTGCAGAACGTACTGTCATTCAGGGTGATTTACGAACGCCTGAACAAACAGCCCGTTGCCCTGTTCAGCGATCAGGAATTTGCCGCCCTGGCCCTGAACCAGCAGGACTGACCACCCGACTCAGAGCTGCGGCAAGGCTTCAAGAAACTGCCGCAGCTGCTGAGCATTGAAGGGCCAGCCAAGCTCTCGCCCGCCCTTCCTGTCCACCAGCACGGGTATGCGCACGGCATAACGCTCCATCAGTTGTGGATCGTACACGATATCAACCAGGTCGACTTCAGCCTCCCCGGCCCTCAGAACCTGCTGCAACACTGCTACCGCTTCATCACACAGATGGCACCCTGCAGTCGTCATCAAATCCAGATACAACACAGCGCAACTCCTCATGAATTCGAGGCGCTATTGTCCCTGATCGCTCTGCGGGCAGCAAACGGGCCCAACAGACGCACAGACAAAAAACTGCAACATATGCCGGTTAGGGTTGCCTATTCAAGGCTCAAGAGTATTGTAATAACTGAGATGGCTTGTCAGTTAAAGTGCTGCGTGCCTTTCTCACGTGGCTATCCCGCTACAAGCCCGACAGGTAGTGATGGGCCATCAGCCCAGTAGCGACCGGCAGCCGTGTATTGGCCGGTACTGATGTCCCAAACAGCAGATTGGAAGCAGGCATTTATGACGGATACTAACGGCAATATCGCAACAGACCCCCAGGAATTCATCAATTACGTAAACCGTGAAACCAGCAAGGTTCTCGAGATGTTCTCCGCCACCGGGGGAGATGACATCCTGCGGCAGTTCACCCAGTCCTGGACCGAACTGGCCTCCCGATCGCTGGAAGATCCGACCGTATGGATTCGCGCCATCGCAGATTATCAGCAGGCTCAGTTCAACCTCTGGCGCAACCTGCTCAGCGGCAACACCAGCGAAAGCCCCATTGCCGAACCCCCTCCAGGCGACAGGCGCTTCAAGGCAGAGGAGTGGTCCAAAAACCCGGTTTTCGACTACATCAAGCAGTCCTACCTGCTCACCTCCAGCATGCTCACCGAGATGGCTCAAAACGCCAAACTCTCCCAGCAGCAGCAAGAGAAACTGGAATTTTACACCCGCCAGTACGTCGACGCGATGTCGCCGTCCAACTTTGCGATCACCAATCCGGAAGTGCTGCAGCAAGCCATGGAAACCAAAGGTGCCAGCCTGGTTGACGGACTAAAGAACCTGCTCAGCGACATCGAAAAGGGTCACATTTCGATGACCGACGAATCCGCATTCGAGCTGGGCACCAACCTGGCCACCACCGAAGGCGCCGTGGTGTTCCAGAACGATCTTTTCCAGCTGATTCATTACAAGCCGCTGACGGAACAGACATACGAGCGTCCGACACTGATCGTGCCGCCCAGCATCAACAAGTTCTACATTCTCGACCTGCAGCCGGATAACTCCTTTGTGCGCTTCTGTCTCGAACAGGGGCAGGATGTATATCTGGTATCCTGGATTAACCCCTCCCCGGAGCAGCGCGACATCACCTGGGATGACTACGTTGGCGACGGCGTCCTCAAGGCAATCGACTCCGTCAAGGAGATCAGCGGACAGGACAAGATTAATCTCGTCGCCTGGTGCGTTGGCGGCACCCTGACAGCATCCGCGCTCGGTGTATTGGCCAACCGCAAGGACAACAGCGTCGGAAGCTGCACCTTCCTGACCACCCTGATCGACTTTGAAGATCCGGGCGACCTGCGCGTCTATATCGATGAACTGCAGATCAATCAGTTGGCTGAAAAAGTCAACAAGGAAGGCGTTCTGCATGGTCGCGAGCTGGCAACTTCGTTCAACATGCTGCGCTCCAACGACCTGATCTGGTCCTACGTCGTGAACAACTACCTCAAGGGCCAGACGCCGCCGCCGTTCGACATCCTCTACTGGAACAGCGATCCGACCAACCTGCCGGCCGCGATGTACACCTACTACCTGAAAGGGATGTACCTGGAGAACAAGCTGGTACAGCCGGATGCGCTGACCATCTGTGGTGAACCTATCGACCTGCGTCGCGTCAAGACGCCTTGCTACTTCCTGTCCACCATGGAAGACCATATCGCCCCATGGAAAGGCACCTTCAAGGCGCTGGACCTGTTCGGCGGCACCATGGAATTCGTACTGGGCGCCAGCGGCCATGTAGCCGGCGTGATCAACCCGGCGAAAAAGAACCGCCGCAATTACTGGACCAAGGGAGAAATGGGCAAGGGCCCGGATGCCTGGCTGGAATCCGCCGAGCGCCAGGAAGGCTCCTGGTGGAACCACTGGAGCGAATGGGTTCGTCGTCGCGCCGGCAAGAAAGTAGCCGCGCCTGCCGAATACGGTAACGATCGCTACAAGGTAATCGAAGCCGCGCCGGGTAGCTACGTACGCAACCGTCTGGATTGATGCCCGCTCGAAGCAATGTATAACGGGGCCTCAAGGCCCCGTTCTCGCCCCCGCAAACAGCGATGCCTTGAGCAACATCGAGCCCAAGATGCAAAGCTTATCCGCCTCATGATTGCACTTGCTGACACTCAAGCTTATGCTTGGCGCCATCAGGGAGGAAGCGTCATAATCGCAAAGCCAGGAATGCGGACAGCGCCACCTCCACCCGTTTCACCCTTCAGAGTACAGCATCTCACCGTGTTCATTTTGAGTCAGCAACGCAACGCAGAGGTCCGCTATTTACTGCAACTGGGCTGGCCGATCATGGTGGCGCAACTGGCCCAGCACGCGATGAGTTTTGTCGATACCCTGATGGCGGCCCGCGCAGGCACCGAAGACCTCGCCGCCATCGCCCTGGGCAGCAGTCTCTGGCTACCGCTGTATCTAGCCCTGGCAGGCATCCTCATGGCAACCACACCGGTGGTTGCACACCTGGTTGGGGGCAACCGGGATCAGGAGTCGCGCCTGCCACTACAACAAGCATTCTGGGTAGCTGGGGGCCTTGGCCTGATCGGTGTTGTCCTGCTGCGTAATGCTGACCCGGTCTTGAACCTGCTGCAACTCAAACCGGGCCTCCATGCCAAAGCCCAGGATTACCTCGACGCCATCAGCTGGGGCTTTCCAGCCTTTCTGCTCTTTCAGGTGATCCGCAGCTACTGTGAAGGCTTCGGCAAGACCCACCCGGTCATGCGCATTGCGGTGCTAGGGGTGCTCTGTAACATCCCGCTCAACTACATCCTCATCTTCGGCAAGTTCGGCCTGCCAGCCCTGGGCGGCGTCGGTTGCGGTTATGCAACCGCAATCGTGATGTGGATAATGATGCTTGCCGGTGGGCTCTACCTGCTCAAAAGCCCTCACTTCAGGCCTCTTCGCCTGTTTCGCGAATGGCAACCACCGCACGCCCAGCAACTACTGCAGCTACTCAAACTGGGCATTCCAATCGGTTTTTCATTGCTGATCGAGGCCAGCATGTTCTGCGTCCTGGCGCTGATTCTAGCGCCCCATGGCGAGGTCACGATCGCCGCCAACCAGATCACCATCAGCTATACCGGCATGGTGTTCATGATACCGCTGAGCATCGCCATGGCCCTGACCATTCGAGTCGGCCAGCTGGTCGGCCGCGGCAAACTGGTTGAAGCCCGCTATGCCGCCACCACCGGCATCCTGATCACCCTGTTCATCGCCCTGTTCAGCTGCACGCTTTCGCTGCTTCTGGCCCGCAAGATCACGGGGCTCTACACCACAGAGGACGCAATACTGACACTGGCCAGTACCCTGATCAGCATTGCGGCCGTGTTTCAGTTTTCTGACGCTCTTCAGGTCAGCGCGGCAGGTGCCCTGCGCGGCTACAAGGACACCAGCATCCCACTGCTGATGGTTTTTATCGCCTACTGGATGGTTGGCCTGCCGGTCGGTTACATTCTCGGTTTTACCGACTGGATCACCCAACCGCTGATCGCGGCTGGCCTCTGGTATGGGCTGCTGATCGGTCTCAGCACAGGAGCCATACTACTTACAACGCGCCTGGTACGCATTTCACGCCATGCGATCGCGACAGGTGTACAGCCATAGCACTGCCGGCACTGAAGCTCACGCCCGGCTGAGCCTGCCAGGCCAGCATGAAAGACCGCCAATGAAGGTTGAGAGATCACGACTTTTCGACCATGATAGGGCCACAGCACCCTGGTGGAAAAGGATTTGTCTGCATTCACCTCATTCTTGCACAAGCCCGCCGGCCGACCAGCGGTTTTGGGCCTCCTGCTCACCTTGCTCTGCCTGGCCGCACTGGCAGCAGACAGCACACCGTTACACCTGAGCGACAACCAAATCGACCAGTATCGTCAACTGTATGGCGATGCCGCCGCCAAGCGACTGAGCCGCTGGCAAATGCTGCTCAAGGAAGCCTCCAGCCTGCCGGAAGCAGAGAAACTCGACAGAGTAAACCGCTTCTTTAACCAGATACGCTTTATTGACGATCGCAGCCACTGGGGGCAGGAGGACTACTGGGCCACGCCGGTCGAATTCCTGATCAGCAACGGCGGCGACTGCGAGGATTTCTCCATCGCAAAATACTACACACTGAAAGCCCTGGGCGTTGCCGAAGCCAAGATGAGCCTGGCCTATGTCAAGTCTCTCGAACTCAATCAGGCACACATGGTACTAACCTATTACTCCAGCCCTTCGGCAATGCCAGTGGTACTCGACAACCTGATCAGCGAAATCCGCCCGGCAAACCAGCGCCCGGACCTGCTGCACGTCTATACTTTCAACGGCGACAGTCTCTGGCTCAGCAAGAAGGGACGCCGGGCAGAACTGGTCGGCACCTCTGACCGCCTTAAACCCTGGACCAACGTACAGTCAAGGGTGGAAAACAATCGCGTCAACCTCAATTCGCAGGAGCGTTAAGGATGTCACTGACAAACCAGCTGATCGCAACCGTACTGGCCGTTCTGCTCGGACTGGTCCTCAGCACACTGTACATTCTCTCCGACAGTTCCAGAGACACCCTGCTGACACAGCTCGAGTCCCATGCCGAAGACAGCGCCACCCACCTGGGACTCTACCTCGCCCCCTACATGCAGCAGCACGATAAGGCCACCATCGCCACAGCGGTCAATGCGATTTTTGACAGTGGTTTCTACCAGCAGATCAACGTTACCGACAGCGACAACAACACCCTGTACAGCAAGACATATGACCCGGCCAGCCGAATCAATGCACCCAACTGGTTCATTCACCTGATGCCGATGACCCCACCGGAAAAGGTACGTCAAATCGCCTACCAATGGCAGCAGGTCGGCAGCATTCACGTTCGCAGCCGGGCCGGCTACGCCTATGAAAAACTCTGGCAAGGGGTACGCAATGCCCTGGTCATGTTTGTCAGCCTCTCGGTGCTGACCGCACTGGTGCTGTCCTGGCTGATGCGCCACCTGTTACGCCCACTGCAAGAGGTCGAGCATCAAGCAATGGCGCTCGCGCGCCGGGAATACATCGAACAGCCCACCCTGCCCCGCGCTCGCGAACTGCGCCAGGTGGTATCCGCCATGAATCTGATGGTGCGCCAGGTACAATTGATGTTTGACGAACAGAACCGCAACATTGAATCACTGCGCAGCACCGCCTATCGCGACAGCCTCACCGGACTGAACAACCGCCGCGCCACCCTGACCCAACTGACCGAACACCTCGAATACCGCCAGGACTTCGGCCCCGCCTCACTGATCATTGTTCACTTGCACGACCTGCACACACTGAATCACACCTTGGGTGAAGATGCCACCAACCACCTGATCCGCAACTGCGCACAGGGGGTGCAGGCACTGGCACAGAGCCTGGGTACACATGTTGTCGGACGCATCGGCGGTGCCGACCTGACCCTGCTGGCTCAGCGCCGCAGTTTCGACGACTGGCAGTTACTGCTCGAGCCCCTGTTGCGCAAGCTTCAGAACCAGTTGCAGCAGCAGGGCATCGAAACCGACACAAACATCGTCAGCATCGGCATCGCCTCCTGCGACAGCAGCACCACCTCAGAGCAGCTGCTGACGCAGGCCCGTCTGGCGCAACAGGAAGCCGAACAGAGCAGCGACTGCAGCATTGCCCTCTACCATGCCCATCAGCACCAGCAGGGCTGGTCCGAGCAGTGGCAACGGCATGTGGCATCAGCGATTCATAACGAGCAGATTTTCCTGCAGCAGCAGCCGCTGGTTGATCACCAGGATCGCTGCATCCATGCCGAGGTCTTTGCCCGCATCCTGGACCAGGACAACACGCCCTGCCAGGCCGGCGACTTCTTTGGAGTGGCGCGCGATTTAAACCTGCTGGAGAAGATCGATCGCGCCATCGTCAAACATGCCCTGCAGTACCTGCAGCAGAATCCGGATAGCCCAACACTCAGCCTTAACCTGTCCAACCAGGCCCTTGCCGAGCAAAGCTTCATCGACTGGATACTGAACGCACTGGAGCACAGTCGCATCACCGAACGCCTGAGCATCGAAATCAATGAAACCGCGATCCTGACCCACATAGAGAGCATCAAGACGCTGCGTCAGGCACTGGCAGAACTGAACATCTGCTTCGGGGTGGACAACTTCGGCACCCACCCGAACGGCTTCAGCTACCTTTACGCCCTGCGTCCGGACTATTTGAAAATCGACGGCTCTCTGGTGCGGCAGATCGATCACAGCGATGAGGATCGATTCTTCGTCAGCAGCCTGATCAGCGTTGCACACAGCCTGGAAATCAAGGCCTATGCCGAGCATGTGGAACGGGAAACCCAACGTCTTGAATTGGACGAAATGAAGATCGACGGCACTCAGGGCTATCTGCACGGCGTACCGTCTACGCTTAACTGAGGCGCACTCGTTAAAGGTGCTGTCTGACCCAGCGCTGCAAGCTGCTCAGATCCATGGCACCCGCCTGGCGGGCAATTTCCTGGCCCTGGTGCAGCAACATCAGGGTCGGGATGCTGCGGATCTGGTAACGCGCCGCAATCTGCTGCGCCTGCTTGGTGTTCACCTTGACCAGTCGACACTCCGGCTCCAGCGCGGCGGCAGCCTGAGTGAAGACCGGCGCCATCATCTTGCAGGGCCCACACCACTCGGCCCAGAAGTCCACCAGCACCGGAATATCGGTATTGGCCAGAATGCGTTCGAAGGACTCGGCATCGGCTTCAACCGGCCGGGCGCTGAACAAGGGTGCCTTGCAGCGACCACACTGGGGCGACTGCTCCAGTCGAGCTTGAGGGATTCGATTGGTCGCCAGACAGGCGGGACAGGAAATATGCAGGGAATCGTTCATCGGGAGCCTCCAACATTGCACTACCGGAGTAGATGGAGGCACCCGACGGGATTTTCAACTGCTCAACGCCCCTTGAAATTGACCAGCGCTTCCAACTTGCGATTGAAGCGCTCTTCCTTCTGGCGTTTGCGCTGCTGCTGCTCCTGGTCGCGCTGCTCCTTCTGACGCTCACGACGCTGCGCCTGGATCTCCTTGATCCGACCCTGGGCATGCTCGGCCTCCCCAGCCGTAACGGCGCCAACCGCCTCACCCTTGAGATCGATACGCTCAGCACCTTCCTGCACAGAGCGCAGATAGGCCAGCGAGCGGACGTAGGTGGCCAGGGCACGCTTGATCCGGTTACGCGCCAGCTTTTCGTCAGCAATCAGGTCTTCCTGAATGCCAATTTTGAGCGGGCGCACATTGTCACGACTGAAGGTCTGCGGATAAGCTTCGATCAGCTGCTCAAGTGCGGCCTGGTTGGCGGCGCGGTTCTTGGAGCGGGTCTTGCTATTGGCTGTTTGATTCACGGTTTGACTCTCTGTTGTACCGATTGCTGTCCGTGAGCGTTTTTCAACGACGGACAACCTGTGTTCACACTCCTGCAGCAGCGATTCAACTTCCTGCTGCAGATTGATCAGATCTGACACTCAGCCAGCCCCTTTACGAATTAGATACTCGAAGGTTTCATCTTCCAGCACCACCTGCTCCACCAACTCATGGCCCAGGAAGGTGCAGAATTTGGGAATATCACGCTGCGTCGAAGGATCCGTTGCAATCACCTGCAACACCTCACCGACCGACATCTCGCGGACCTTGTTATGCAGTAGCATAACCGGTTCGGGACACAACAGCCCGCTCGCATCGAGCCTGTGATCAACACCGGATTTATTCATGCAGGCCAACGGCCTCCCCTGACAACACAAAATGACTGGAAATATTTTCGCCCGTATAACCGATACGGGCTTGCGACCTTTCAGGAAGCAATTATCCTGATATAGAGACCATCTCTCAAGGAGTAAGCCGATGATTCGTGTACTGATTGAGCGCCACATCGCCGATGAACTGAGCGAACATTACGAACGCGCTTCCCGCGAAACCCTGCAAAAAGCGATGCATTTCCCGGGTTTTATCTCCGGTGAAGCCCTGCACAACACCGCCGATCCGAATCACCGCGTGATTCTCGCCACCTACCGATCCGAGAACGACTGGCTGCGCTGGCACGCCTCGGAGGAACGCCGCGCAATGATGGATCAGCTCACGCCAATGCTGGAAACGGAAGAGAAAATCACCGTCTACGAGCACTGACTCAACCCTCCGGGGTCAGCGACAGCCAGCAGGTGATCTCTTCGCGGTCATGATACAGATGACGCGCCTGCAGCCGGTAATCAATCCCGGCTGCCGCCAGTTCGTCACGTAGATGCCCCAAGCAACGCTCCACCTCATCGAAACGCTGCTTCATCGGCAGCTTCAGGTTAAAAATGGCGTTGCGACACCAGCCATTGAGCGCCCAGGTCAGCATCAGCTTGGTTACGCGCGCAGGCTTGTCAACCACATCACAGACCATCCAGTCTACCGGCTTAGAAGGCACGAACGTGAAGGCATCTTCACGACGGTGCTCAACTTGGCCGGACTCCATCAGGTCGTCATTCATCGGCCCATTGTCGACCGCGGTCACGAACATATGCTGATTGACCAGCTGCCAGGTCCAGCCTCCCGGGGCCGCCCCCAGATCCACGGCGGTCATCCCACCGCGAAGTAACTGCTCCTTGCGACGGGCCGGGATAAAGTAGTGCCAGGCCTCTTCCAGCTTGAGCGTGGAGCGGCTCGGCGCCTGCTGCGGGAATTTGAGTCGCAACACACCCATGGGCCATGACGAGCTGTTGCCAACCGGTGCCACGCCGATCCAAAGCGTCCGGCCATCAAGTACAAACACGTGCAAGCGCCAGTCCGCGCGCTGTTTGCGCGGCAACATGAGCTGATCGCGACGCAAGGACTGCGCGAGGGCGGAGCCGAACTTGCGCGCAAAACCATGCAACTCACGACCATCAGTGGTGTCCGCGACCTCCACCATCAATTCACTGGCCCTGGGCAGCTCCGCCACCTGCTCACGCACCGGACTGATCCGGTCGGAAGATGGCAGATTATCCAGTCGAGGCATGCAGGCGACCCATTGACGAGCAAAAACCAGCGCACGAAAACGCAGCTTGCGCATGGCCGTGAGCGCACCATCAGGCTCATGACAGTGGTAAAGCACGAAACCCTGCTCGGACTCAAACTGCGGATAGCCGTAAACGCCCACTTCGGCGCAACGTGTAGTGATTTCAGCCGCGCACTCCTTTTCAAAGCCGGAACGACAATACAGCAACAGTGTGTTTACTTCGGTCATGAGCCCTCCTCGAATGAGCGCGCACTATAGTAATCCATTGGTCTAATAACAACCGTACTTAAGCGTAATAAAGCCAGGAAATACGGCCAAAAACCACTTTGACCCATATCAAACAAAACCGCATATCCGCCGTTAAAATACTGCAAAACTGCGCCAAAACAGCCGCAGCGTCGCGAAAAGACGTCACCTTAAGACACAAGTACGTCTGCTTATCCAGTTGAAATCATTGAATATTACGAGCCGAACAGGGACGGGACAGGTCTTCGGTCATCAAAAACTGTCCTGCGACAATAAACCACAGTTAAAGGTTCCATCACATTGAAATGCTGTGGGTATTCCCAGATAATTGCCGGTGGAACTCTTCTTACTACTATTAGCTTGTTGATGAGAGCCTGACATGAGCACTGCAACTGAACACCCGACTTACAACTACAAAGTCGTGCGCCAGTTCGCCATCATGACGGTGGTCTGGGGCATCGTCGGTATGGGCGTTGGCGTCCTGATCGCCGCCCAGCTGGTGTGGCCTGCACTGAACTTTGACATTCCCTGGTTGACTTACGGACGCATCCGTCCGTTACACACCAACGCGGTAATCTTCGCGTTTGGTGGTTGCGCACTGTTCGCAACCTCATACTACGTGGTACAGCGTACCTGCCAAACTCGACTGTTCTCTGATGCCCTGGCATCGTTTACATTCTGGGGCTGGCAGGCCGTTATCCTGGCAGCAGCAATCACACTGCCGATGGGTCTGACCAGCACAAAGGAATATGCTGAGCTGGAATGGCCGATCGACATCCTGATCGCAGTAGTCTGGGTTGCGTATGCCATCGTATTCATGGGCACCGTCAAGTTCCGTAAAACCTCCCACATCTACGTGGGCAACTGGTTCTACATGGCGTTCATCATCACCGTTGCGGTACTGCATATCGTCAACAGCGTGGCAATTCCGGTCTCTGCGTTCAAGTCCTACTCCGTATACCCGGGTGCCGTCGATGCGATGGTGCAATGGTGGTACGGTCACAACGCGGTGGGCTTCTTCCTGACTGCAGGCTTCCTGGGCATGATGTACTACTTCGTACCCAAGCAGGCTGAGCGTCCGATCTACTCTTACCGCCTGTCGATCGTCCACTTCTGGGCACTGATCGCCACCTACATCTGGGCTGGCGGCCACCACCTGCACTACTCTGCCCTGCCGGACTGGACACAGTCTGTTGCAATGGTCATGTCACTGATCCTGCTGGCACCGTCCTGGGGCGGCATGATCAACGGTATGATGACCTTGTCAGGCGCATGGCACAAACTGCGCACCGACCCGATCCTGCGCTTCCTGGTGGTATCCCTGTCCTTCTACGGCATGTCCACCTTCGAAGGCCCGATGATGTCCATCAAAACCGTGAACGCCCTGTCTCACAACACTGACTGGACTGTCGGCCACGTGCACGCGGGTGCTCTGGGCTGGGTTGCGATGATCTCAATCGGCTCCGTCTATCACATGATCCCGAAACTGTTCGGCAAGGCTCAGATGTACTCTGTCGGCTTGATCAACACGCACTTCTGGCTCGCCACCATCGGTACTGTTCTGTACATCTGCTCCATGTGGGTCAACGGTATCCTGCAGGGTCTGATGTGGCGTGCGGTTAACGAAGACGGCACTCTGACCTACAGCTTCGTCGAAGCGCTGGAAGCCAGCCACCCGGGCTACCTGGTTCGCTGGATCGGCGGCATGTTCTTCCTGACCGGTATGCTGCTGATGGCCTTCAACACTTGGCAGACCGTTCGCAGTGGCAGCCGCGTTAAAGCGGCTGAACCTTCTGCCCAGGCGGCCTGATTGAGACGAGGAGCAGAAAGCAATGATCAAACACGAAACGATTGAAAAGAACATCGGCCTCATGATCCTGCTGATCATCATCGTAATCAGCGGTGGTGGTCTGGCCGAGATTGTACCGTTGTTCTTCCAGAGCTCGACCACCAAGCCGATCGAAGGCCTGCGCACCTACAGCGCACTGGAGCTTGAAGGCCGTGACATCTATATCCGTGAAGGCTGCCATGTTTGCCACACCCAGATGATCCGTCCGTTCCGTGCCGAGACCGAGCGCTACGGTCACTACTCGACCGCAAACGAGCACGTATGGGAACACCCGTTCCTGTGGGGCTCCAAGCGTACTGGTCCGGACCTGGCGCGTGTTGGCGGCCGTTACTCCGACGACTGGCAGATGGCGCACCTGTACAACCCGCGTGACGTTGTTCCTGAGTCCAAGATGCCCTCTTACCCTTGGCTGTTCGAGAACAAGGTAAGCGGCAAGGACACAGTGGCCAAGATGGAAGTGCTGCGTAAGATGGGTGTGCCTTACACTGACGAGCAGATTTCCACCGCTCGTGAAGATGTACAGGGTAAAACCGAGATTACAGCTCTGGTTGCTTACCTGCAGTCGCTGGGTAAAACCCACTCTGTTTACACCAACCAACGGTAATTTTCAGTGAGTTACGAGGTTTATGGTCCCTATATCCCGGTACTGATGCTGATCACCTTCATCGGCCTGTTCGCGTGGGTTTTGCTCCCGGGAAACAAGAAAGGCTTCGATGAAGCATCCAACCTCCCCTTCGCGGATGAAGAGGAGAACGGAGACAAGCAGCAGGGCCAGGACGGGTCCCATAACAGGAGAGAAAACAGATGAGTGCTTTCTGGAGCGCATGGGTAACCGTGATTACCCTGGCAGTCATTCTCGGCTGCGCATGGCTACTCTTCGCAACGCGCAAGGGTGAAAAATTCAAGGAAACGACCGAAGAGAAGGTCGGACATGCTTTCGATGGCATCGAAGAGTTCGACAACCCGCTGCCACAGTGGTGGTTCTACCTGTTCGTAGCCACTGTTATCTTCGGTCTGGGTTACCTGATGCTCTACCCGGGCCTGGGTAACTTCAAGGGCCTGCTGGGCTGGACGTCTGCCAACCAGTGGGAAGCAGAGATGCAGCACGCGGAAGAAGTATACCGCCCGGTATTTTCCAAATACGCGGCCCTGTCCATCGAAGACCTGCAGAAGCCTGAAAACGAAGCCGGCCTGAAAATGGGCCAGCGCATGTTCGCCAACAACTGTGCAGTCTGTCATGGCTCTGCCGGTACCGGCGCCATCGGCTTCCCGAACCTTACGGACAACGACTGGCTGTACGGCGGTGAGCCGGCCACCATCAAACAGACTATCACCGGCGGCCGCAACGGTGGTATGCCGGCCTGGGGTGATGTGCTGGGCGAAGACGGCGTTCGTGACGTAGCCAGCTATGTCCTCACCCTGAGCGGCAATGAATCAGTTCCGGGAACCGATATCGCCAACGGCGAGAAGCAGTTCCAGGCCCTGTGTACTGCGTGTCACGCTCCGGACGCCAAGGGCATGCATGCCCTGGGTGCACCTAACCTGACCGATGACGTTTGGCTGTATGGTGGCGAGTTCAAGCAGGTTGCCCACACTATCCGCGCCGGTCGCGCGGGTGTGATGCCTGCCCACAAGGCTCTGCTGTCAGAAGACAAGATCCATCTGATCACAGCTTACGTGTACAGCTTGTCCAACAAGTAAGCCGTGATAACCCACTGACAAAAGGCGACGTGACGCAAGTCATGTCGCCTTTTTTGTTGCCAAACTATTATAATATTCAGTATTCCTAATAGATTGGGAATAGACCTGTCGACGTAATCAGCAGTAGGTACTGGCATGAATCAGATACCGGTAAAAGACGTAACCCCTCGTAAGGACGGCACGGAGCAGGCTGAAGCCTATAACCTCTACGCCAAACGCGAGCATATTTATGTCAAGTTTTATAAAGGCATATTCAAGAACCTCCGCATCATCTCCGGCCTACTCATGCTGGCGATGTTTTACGGCGTTTCCTGGATTCAGTATGACGGTCGCCAGGCAGTCCTGTTTGACTTGCCCAACCGTCAATTCCACGTTTTCGGCCTGACCTTCTGGCCACAGGACTTCATGCTCCTGTCATGGCTGCTTATCATCCTGGCGTTTACCCTGTTCTTCGTCACCGTGTTTGCCGGACGTCTCTGGTGCGGCTATTCCTGCCCCCAGTTCGTCTGGACCTGGCTATTCATGTGGGCCGAACGTATTACCGAAGGTGACCGTAACAAGCGCATGCGCATGGACAAACAGCCCATGAACGGGGAAAAGGCTGTCCGCAAAACCGCCAAGCACCTGATCTGGATTCTGATCGCCATTGCGTCCGCCATTGCCTTTGTCGGCTATTTCTCCCCAATCCGCGAGTTGATTCCCAACATCCTGGCCTGGGATCTCGGTCCCTGGGAGACCTGGTGGCTGGCATTCTTCACCGTGGCCACCTACGGCAATGCCGGCTGGCTGCGTGAGCAGGTGTGCATCTACATGTGCCCCTATGCCCGCTTCCAGAGTGTCATGTTCGACCAGGATACCCTGATCATCTCCTATGACGAGGCTCGCGGCGAACCTCGCGGCAGCCGCAAGAAGAATGTCGACAAGGAAGAGGCTGGACTGGGTGACTGTATCGACTGTCACGCCTGCGTCCATGTCTGCCCGGTCGGCATCGACATTCGCGATGGGCTCCAGTACGAGTGCGTGGCCTGTGGCGCCTGTGTTGACGCCTGTGACGATATGATGGACCGCATGGGGTATGCGCGCGGACTCGTGCGCTACACAACCGAGCACGCCCTCAGCGGCAACAAGACCAAGCTGCTGCGACCACGTTTGATCGGCTACTTCACTGCCCTGCTCATCATGTTCGGCGCTTTCGCCTGGGCGATTGGCGATCGCGTTCCGCTTGAGGTGGATGTCATTCGCGACCGTGGCCAGCTGTATAACAACACGCCGTCCGGTCAGATCGAAAACATCTACACCCTGAAGATCGCCAACAAGGAGCAGACTGATCATCGTTACACCATTTCAGTCTCCGGGCCTGACGGGCTGGAGATGGTGACCGATGCGCAGATCTCGATCGCGGCCGGAGAACTGCTGAACTACCCGGTTCGACTACAGATCGACCCTGCCGAGTTGCAGTCCAACAACTCGACCATTCAGTTCAAGGTCGTGGCTCAGGATGATTCCAGCATCAGCATTGAAACTGAAAGCCGTTTCCTCGGTCCTATTCCTCAGCGATAGTCCCCGGAAACATTAATTTAGGTTAGAATGACGGCCGGTGCATCCCGGCCGTCTTTTTATGTAAGGAGTGTCATGAACACACACGTCACCCCCTCCCCCTGGTTCAAGCAGCCCTGGCTCTGGTTTATTCTGGCTCCTCTGATTGCCGTCGTTATCTATTCCACCTTCTTCATCTATATGGCACTGACCACCAGTGACGGTGTCGTTAAAGAGGACTATTACAAGGTTGCTCGCGGGATGAACATCGACACCTCCAAAGCGGATGCGGCACAGGCGCTCGGCCTGGCGGCCGACCTGCGTCTGGATACGCTCACCGGGGACATCAACCTGCGTCTTTCCGGCCGCCTCGACAGTTACCCACCGATACTGCACATGAATATCATCCACCCAACGCACCAGAAATATGATCAGATCCTGATTCTGCGAGGCGTCGACGGCAAGGGACTTTACACAGGCAGTCTCGAGGGCCACCTCAGTGGTAAACGCTACCTGTCCCTGGCCCCTGATGATGCCAGCTGGCAGCTGCGCCAGGAAATTCTGCCGCCCTATGACGAGCAGCTCCGCTACTCCCTGAATCCCTAGTGAGTGACAGCATGACCGTTCAGCGGATACAGGCACAGGCCCCCTGTTTTCATTGCGGGTTGCCAGTGCCTCCGGGTACCGACTACACCACCGTCATCAACGGTGAAGCCAGGTCCATGTGCTGCCCCGGCTGCCAGGCCGTGGCACAAACCATCGTCGACGGCGGCCTGGATGGTTTCTACCGCCACCGCGACGCTTCTACCACCAGCGATACGCGCCTTGCCGCCGAATCACACCTGGCCGACGAGCTTGCGCTCTATGACTCCAGCGCGATTCAAGCCGAATTCGTGCGCCAGCTTGGTCCTGACCAGGCCGAGGCCACACTGGTCATAGAAGGCATCACCTGCGCCGCCTGCATCTGGCTGCTTGAGCACCACCTCGCCCAGCAACCGGGCGTTGCACAGTTCAGCGTTAACATGACCAACCATCGCGCGCGCCTGGTGTGGGACCCCAGCCAGAGCAAACTCAGCACCCTGTTCAGTGAAGTTTTGCGCATTGGCTACAAGGCCCACCCCTTCCACCCCAATCGCGAAGAGCAGCTGCTTGAACAGGAGAAAAAGCGCGCCATTCGCCGCCTGGGTGTTGCCGGCGTCGGCATGATGCAGGTCATGATGCTCGCCATAGCGCTCTATGCCGGCGCCCTGCAGGATATGGAAGAACGCTTCGTCGAATTCATTCGCTGGAGCAGCCTGATTCTTGCCACCCCGGTCGCGCTCTACTCGGCACGCCCCTTTTTCATGACCGCCCTCAGAGACCTGCGCACCCGCCAACTGAGCATGGATGTGCCGGTATCCATCGCGATTGGCGGCGCCTATCTGGCCAGCGTCTGGGCAACGGTCATGAACACCGGCGAGGTCTATTTTGACTCAGTCACCATGTTCACTTTCTTCCTGCTGATCGGCCGTTATATCGAAATGCAGGCACGGCATCGAACCGGCAAAGCCGGCAACGCGTTACTGGACCTTCTCCCCGCCAGCGCCACCCTGCTGCAGGACGGGCGTGAAAAGATGGTACCGGCTTCTGAGCTTCAGCCCGGCGATCTGGTCCTGGTACGCCCAGGCCACACGTTGCCGGCAGACGGCATCATTGTCGATGGCAGCAGCGCCGTGGACGAGTCCGCCTTGACCGGTGAGTACCTGCCGATCAGCAAGTCGGCCGACGATCCCGTGGTTGGCGGCACCATTAACGTCGAGCATCCGCTCAAGGTGCGCATTACAGAGGTGGGGGCCAACACTCGCCTGTCGGCCATTGTCGGCCTGCTGGACCGTGCCCACGCCGAAAAGCCGATGACCGCCCGCGTAGCCGACCGGGTTGCGCGTTATTTCGTGCTTGCGGTGCTGATCACCTCGGCCACCGTGGCTACCGTCTGGTCTTTCATCTCACCGGAAGATGCCTTCTGGATCACCCTGTCCGTGCTGGTCGTGACCTGCCCCTGTGCGCTGGGCCTTGCCACACCGACCGCCCTGACGGCCGCCACGGGAACCCTGCGCCAGCAGGGCCTGTTGATCACACGCGGCCATGTGCTTGAGGGGCTGGCCAGTGCCACCCATGTCATTTTCGACAAAACCGGCACCCTGACCGAAGGCAACCTCAGCATCCAGCAAATGCAGCCGGCACGAGACCTGAGCACCCTCAACCCCTATGCCATTGCCGCCGCCCTGGAACAGGCGTCGGAGCACCCGATCGCACGCGCCTTCCGACCCTATTTTCAGGTATCCGCTACCAGCAGCCGCGTGCAGGTCAATGCCGGGGTCGAGGGTGAGGTTGCGGGTGTAGCATACCGGATCGGCAAACCCGACTATGCGGCTGAACTCTATCAAGGCACTGCGCCCGCACAACCTGACCGTCAGCGACAGTGGCTGCTCCTGGCCGATAGTCAGGGTCCTCTCGCCTGGTTTGCGCTCGACGACCAGATCCGCAAGGACGCGGCCTTTACACTGTCTGCACTCAAACGACTGGGACTCAAGGTCGGCATGCTGACCGGTGACGACTCCTCCGCAGCGGCCCGTGTCGCCGATGAACTGGGCATCGATACCGTCAAACAGGGCGTATCACCGGATCAGAAGCTGGCCTATATCAACGAGCTGCAGGCTTCCGGGGCCAGCGTCATCATGGTGGGTGACGGCATCAATGACATCCCGGTGCTGGCCGGCGCCCGCACCTCGATCGCCATGGGTTCGGCCACCGACCTGGCCAAAACCAGCGCCGATGCCGTGCTGATCTCCAGCGAGCTGGAGCGTCTTGCGCTGGCCCTGCTGGTAGCCCGCAAGACACGCATGGTGATCCGCGAAAACCTGGCCTGGGCCCTGATGTACAACCTGGTTGCACTGCCTATGGCCGCCATGGGCTTTATCGCCCCCTACATGGCCGCTGTTGGCATGTCTGCAAGTTCACTGATCGTGGTTGGCAACGCAATGCGGCTAACACGCTTGCCACGTCTGCGTCGCAAGTCTCAGGAGTAATTCATGGATATTATTTACCTGCTGATTCCCATCGCTATCATTCTGGTCAGCGTTGCAATCTGGGCGTTTTTCTGGAGCGTCAAACAGGGTCAGTTTGACGACCTGGAGTCCCCTGCGCACCGCATTTTATTCGAGGATGATGAAGACCTGATTCCGGATGACGCTCGCGTCAAAAAGGACCAGAACAAGGGTTCTCACGGCTGATGGATCCCACTCTGATCATATCGGCGCTGCTGTTCGGGCTTGCCGGCAGCACCCACTGCGTCGGCATGTGCGGCGGTATTGCCGGCAGCGTCGCCATGAGCCAGAGCCCAGCCAAGTCCGGCGGGCTGATGTTGCTGCTGACATTTAACATCGGCCGCATTCTGAGCTATGGGATAGCCGGCCTGCTGATCGGTCTGCTGGGACATGCCCTGTCCAGCACACCGGAACTGACGCTAGGGTTGCGCACTCTGGCGGCTCTGATCATGGTCATTACCGGCCTGTACATCGCCGGCTGGTGGCAGGGTGCTGCTTATCTTGAACGCCTCGGCGGCGTACTCTGGCGCCGTATCCAGCCACTGAGCCGCGTGCTTTTGCCCGCCAACACCCTGCCCAAGTCCCTGGCACTGGGCGGACTTTGGGGCTGGCTCCCCTGCGGTCTGGTGTATACAACTCTGCTCTGGGCCGGCAGCGTTAGCCAGCAACCGACCACCAGTGCAGTGCTGATGGTGCTGTTCGGTCTCGGCACTCTGCCGGCCATGATGACCACCGCCCTGCTTGCTCGCCAGTTGCGCCAACTACTGCAGCAAAACGGTGTCCGCAGGGCTGCGGGTATACTGGTGATGCTGTTTGGACTTTTCACTCTGCCCTGGCCGTTATGGCTGCCCCAGGCTTGATGCTCATCAACCCCCGCTGACAGCGCAGCGCCTATAATGTCTCTTTGATTGTTATCCAAGAGGTGTAGTCGTGCCCCAACAGAGCAATGTCAGCTGGGACCTGGATCTTATTCGCCGTTATGATCTCTCCGGGCCTCGCTATACCTCCTACCCGACCGCCATCCAGTTTGACTCCGGCCTGACCGCTGAACAGCTGATCGCCGCCGGTCGTGAGAGCGCCGACAGAAACGCCCCTCTGTCACTGTACGTACATATCCCCTTCTGCGCGCACGTCTGCTACTACTGCGCCTGCAACAAGGTGATCACCCGCAATCGCAAGAAAGCCCAGCCCTATCTGGATACGCTCTACCAGGAGATGGAACAGCTGTCGCAGTGGTACCGTGAAGAGCGCATCGTCAACCAGCTCCACTGGGGCGGCGGCACCCCGACCTTCATCAGTGACGAGCAGATGCGCGAGCTGATGCAGGCCCTGCGTCGCAACTTCAATCTGCGTGACGACGACCTCGGTGACTATTCCATCGAGATCGACCCTCGGGAAGCGGGCCATGACACCTTGGGCGTGCTGCGCGACATCGGCTTCAACCGCATCAGTCTGGGCGTTCAGGACGTGAACCCCCAGGTTCAGCAAGCCGTCAACCGGGTCCAGCCGACCGAACAGACCCGTGCGGTGCTGGAGCGCTCGCGTGACCTGGGCTTCAAGTCGATCAACATGGACCTGATCTACGGCCTGCCGCACCAGTCCGAACAGAGCTTTGCCGACACCCTTGAGACGGTGATCGCCATGAGCCCCGACCGGCTGTCGGTGTTCAACTATGCCCACCTGCCGGACCGCTTTCGTTCGCAGAAACACATCCGCGCTGAAGACCTGCCCTCGGCGGAGGAGAAGCTGGCCATCCTGCAGAACAGCATCAACCGACTGCTGGATGCCGGTTACGTCTATATTGGCATGGACCACTTCGCCAAGCCCGACGACGAGCTGGCATTAGCCCAGGCAGAGGGCAAGCTGCACCGCAACTTTCAGGGCTATACCACTCACTCCGATTGCGACCTGGTAGCCATGGGCGTATCAGCCATCAGCCAGATCGGTAACGTCTACTACCAGAACGAACACGATATCGCCGCCTACAGCCAGGCCGTGTTGCAACAGCAACACGCCGTTAAACGCGGTGTACAGCTCAATACCGACGACCATATCCGCCGCGCCGTAATCACCGAGCTGATCTGTCAGTTCGAATTGGACAAGCACAGTATCGAACAGCGTTTTGCCATCGATTTTGATCAGTACTTTGCTGACGAACAGGATGAACTGCGTCAGTTCGATGCCGACGGCCTGATCCGACTGCAGCCGGACTCAATCCAGATATCCCCTGCCGGCCGTCTACTGATACGGCGTATTTGCATGGCCTTCGACGCTTATATTCCCAAACAGCAACACTCTCGCAACTTTTCACGCATCATCTGAAGTCAAGGCCCGGGTCACGGGCCTTTCACTTCACCCTTGAGGGTAAATGTTACATAATGCGCCGATAGCCATCGTGTGACTAACTAACCAAAGGATGCCCTCATGACCGACTGTAAAAATCAAGGAAAGCTTCACAGCCTGTCCCAGGTGCATTGCAAAACCTGCAGTCTGAGCACGCTCTGCCTGCCGGTTTCGCTCGAGCTGACCGACATCGACCGTCTGGATGACATCATCGAAAAAAGTCGACCATTGAAGAAAGGCGAGCATCTGTTCCATCAGGGCGAGCCGTTCAGTTCCGTCTACGCCATCCGTGCCGGCACCATCAAGAGCTACACGCTGACCAATGAGGGCGAGGAGCAGATCACCGGCTTCTACTTCCCGGGTGAGCTGGTCGGTCTCAGTGGATATGACGCTGAAAACTATCCGATGTCTGCCAAGGTACTGGAAACCACCACCGTCTGTGAAATTCCGTTCGAGCGCCTGGATGAACTCTCAGGCCAGCTGCCGGAGCTTCGCCGTCAGATGCTGCGCAGCATGAGCAAGGAACTTCGCGATGACCAGCAGATGATGCTGCTGCTGTCGAAGAAAAACGCTGAACAACGCGTCGCCACCTTCCTGCTGAAACTGTCTCGGCGGTTCAAGACGCGCGGCTACTCGGCGTCGAACTTCCGCTTATCCATGTCGCGTAACGAGATCGGCAACTACCTGGGCCTGGCAGTGGAAACCGTCAGCCGAATCTTCACCCGATTCCAGAAGATGGAGTTGATGCGTGTGGATGGCAAGGAAGTGGAACTGACCAATCTGGATGAGATGTATCGGCTGTCCGGCGAATCACGCGGCAATGAATGCCCGTCGCAACAGCAGGAACACAAAACCTCCTGAACGTCGCAGGCATCCCGGCCTTGTCATCCGCGGCCATCACAGAATACAGCATAAAAAAAAGACGTAGCTTCAATGAAGCTACGTCCCAAGTTGCACAATGAAGTAGCCATCTCAATGTGTAACCCAACCCCTGCATTACACCTTTATTCCGTCATTGCGGCATTGAGTTATATCAATTGAGTGCCAACTGGGAGTTACCGCATGTCCTACGATGAGTTCTATGTCAAATCCGTCATCCGTTCGCTGCAGGACTGGCCGGAGCCCGGTGTCGTGTTCCGCGATGTTACGCCGATCTTCAAGGACCCCAAGGCGATGCGCATGGTGTCGGATGCCTTCATCCAGCGCTATATCGACAGTGATATTACCCATATCGCCTGCATCGATGCCCGCGGCTTCCTGTTCGGCGCCATCATGGCCTACCAGCTCAACTTGCCGCTGGTATTGGTGCGCAAGAAAGGCAAACTTCCAGGTGAAACCATCCACCAGGAATATACCCTCGAATATGGCACCTCCGCCGTGGAAATGCAGACCGATGCCGTCACCAATGGCGACCGCGTACTCTTGTTCGATGACCTGATCGCCACCGGCGGTACTCTGCTCGCCGCCTGCACCCTGGTCAAGAAGCTGGGTGCCGACGTCGTCGAAGCCGCCGCGCTGATCGATCTGCCGGACCTTCAGGGTTCAACCCGCATTCAGGAACTGGGCATCCCGGTGTACTCTCTGCTCGCCTACGAAGGCCTCTGATGCGCGGCGTAACTTGCCAATAATGTTTGATTACCTATATTCATAAGAATATAAGAAAAAAGTTATTGAACATGTTACGCGCTCTACTGATCTGCTTGCTCCTGCTTGCACCGTCCGTCTCAACTCATGCCGCGCCGGTTACCACTGACTTCGATGGCATGACCCTGAACGCCGAGTTCAAGCAGGGCGAGGACTCCGTCCATCCCACCGTGCTGATCACCCACGGCACCCTCGCCCACAATGGCATGGAATTGATCGTCGCCCTGCAGGATACCCTGGCCGAAGCCGGGTTCAGCAGCCTGGCCATCAATCTCAGCCTGGGTATCAATAACCGCACGGGTGCCTACCCCTGCGAGACGCCACACACCCACCGCCACACGGATGCCGTCGACGAGATCGGCCATTGGGTGGAATGGCTCAGGGCGCAGGGACGGACGCAGATTCTGCTGCTGGGGCATTCGCGCGGCGGCAACCAGACCGCCTGGTATGTGGTCTCGACCACCCCACTGCCCGCTGCCGTCAAGGCCCAGGTGCTCCTCGCCCCCATGACCTGGAATGCCCGCCGCGAAGCCGAACACTACCAGGCGCGCTATGATCACTCACTCGCCGCAGCCCTTGAGCAGGCACAGCATGCCGAACAGCCACTGCTGCAGCCCGTCGATTTTCTCTACTGCGCACACACGGCGGCCTCCCCCGCCAGTCTGTTAAGCTACTACGCTGAGGCCCCCCGCCTGCACACCCCTAACCTGCTCAAGACAACGCGCCTGCCCACGCTGGTGATCGCCGGCTCCAGCGATACCGCCGTTCCGGATCTGGCCGCCGCCATGGCGGCGGTCGAAAATGCCCAGGTGCAGCTGAGCGTACTGGACGGCGCCGATCACTTCTTTCGCGATCTCTATACCGACGATGTCGTTGACCAGATAGTGGCCTTTTGGGAGTCACACCCGTGAGATACCTTGTCCCGCTGTTACTGCTCCTGCTCAGCCTGCCGTCTAAAGCGGCCGACGGCCTGGCACACTTTACCGGCTTCGACGCGCTCCGCGACATACACCCTGAGCCCCAGCTCTTGGTCCTGCTCTTTTCACAGCCCGAATGCGGCTACTGTGACCAGGTACGCAATGAGTTCCTGCTGCCCCTGCAACAACAACATCGCCGCGAGCTGGTTATTCGTGAACTGAAAGTGCCTGGTTTCGAGGATGTGCGTGATCGCGATCACAACTGGCTGACACCCCAGGCCTTTGCCCGGCGTTATGCGATCAGCTTTTACCCCAGTGTACTGATGCTCAGTCTCGACGGCGCACCTCTGGCAGAGCCCCTGGTCGGCATCAGCTCTACCGATTTTTACGGTTATTACCTTGATCAGACGATCGAGCAGGCATTAAGCGCCCCAAGTCAGTGAATCCAACTGGCTGTCACGTTAGAATTCCACCGCTTTGAGTTCAATGACACCTTTCGGGAGATACCATGCTCTGGTTTCGCAACCTTATTTTCTACCGCTTCGAGCCACCCGCCGGCCTGACTCAGGAACACCTTGAGCAAGCCCTGGCCAAGCACCCGTTCACCCCCTGCGGTAGCCAGGAGTTGAGCCGCAGTGGCTGGAGCCAGCCGGTCAGTGAAGCGGAAGAGATGCTGGTATTCAGCAGCAATGGCTTCCTGCTGGTCAACCTGATGCAGGAGGAGCGCATTCTCCCGCCCAGTGTCGTGCGTGAACAGCTCGATGAGAAAGTGGCCCTGATCGAGGCTGAACAGTCACGCAAGGTGTATCGCAAGGAAAAACTGCAACTCAAGGACGAGGTGATTCTCGACCTGCTGCCCCGCAGCTTTACCCGCCGCCGCCGAACCGAAGCCGTCCTGATGCCGCAACAAGGCTGGATCCTGGTCGATGCCTCCAGCCACAAACGCGCCGAAGACCTGCTTAACCAGCTGCGTGAAGCCCTGGGTTCCCTGAGCGTCAAACTGCCCCAGACACAGGTATCGGCCGACAAGGTGATGACCTCATGGCTCCAGGGCGAAGCCATGCCGCACGGCTGGGCGCTCGAGGACGAGTGCGAACTGCGAGACCCTATGACCGAAGGCAGCAAGATCAGCGCCAAGGGACAGGACCTGCTGTGTGATGAGATAGGCGCTCACATTGAGTCCGGCATGCTGGTCAAGCGACTGGCACTGGAATGGCAACAGCAGATCCGCTTCGTCCTGCATGAGGACCTGAGCCTGCACCGCATCCGGCTCAGCGATGAATACCGCGAGCAGCTGGATGCTGAAACACCGGAAGATGTACTGGCAGCTCGCGATACCGAACTGGCGCGCATGGGGCTGGAGTATGCACGCCTGCTGCCGGAGCTGCTCGACGCCTTTGGCGGCGAACCTCAGGCGTAAGCTGACACATCATCTGAGCGCCGAGGCGGTTTACTCGGCGTTCTCTCCGACCACGGTGAAGCCCAGGCTGGTCCAGGCCTGCATGCCGCCACGGTAATACTTGAGCTTGCCGTCCGGATAGCCCAGCGCCAGCAGCTGGCGAATCATCGCAGGCGTCTGACCACACCAGAAACCGTTGCAGAACATCGCCAGGGTTTTGGCCTGACTGAAGTCATATTCACCCGCCGCGTTTTTCGTCACGCCGAAATCATCCAGCGCCCAGTCACGATCATCGGCATCATCCATCATCGTGTAAGGGTAACTGCGGGCACCGGGTATGGTCAGCCGGACATGCCAGCCGATGGTACGGGTATCAACGATCATGACGGATGCATCTTCCTGTGCCTGCATCATGTACTTCACGAACTCCCGCTCGCCGAGCGTTTCCACCTCGTAAGGTTCAAACGGATGCATCGGCTGGGGCATACCACGACTGGTCACGGCATACAGCGGATTGATCCGATGCTCGGGGTCCTGATTACGCATAATTTCATAGCCTTCCCCCTCATGCGTAACGGTAAAGGAGTATAGCCCCGGCGCGATCATCACCCGACCCGACTCCCCCTCTGCCATGGCCACAGGCGCCACGGCCAGAAGTGCACCCAGCGTAGCAGTTGCAAACCAGCGCTTATCCATATTCATCTCCTCCATCAGATATTCTGCATATTATAGAACAGGGCATGACGCCATACCCGAGCCTTTGGCTAAGCCTCACCTTCACTGCTTGATCATTATCAAATTGCCGATAAACTGACGCCTCAAACAGCAGGAGCTTGCATGTACAGCGTTAAAGAAATTTTCTATACCTTGCAGGGTGAAGGTGCCCAGAGCGGCCGCGCCTCGGTTTTTTGCCGCTTCACCGGCTGCAACCTCTGGTCCGGACGGGAACAGGATCGGAGCGGATCCATCTGCGACTTCTGCGATACCGACTTCGTTGGCACCGACGGGCAAAACGGCGGCAAATTCGATGATGCCGAAACACTTGCCGCCCGCATCGACAGTTTCTGGCCGGAGAACAGTGATGGCCAGCGCTATGTGGTCTGCACCGGTGGCGAGCCGGCACTTCAGCTCGACCCACCCCTGATCGCGGCCCTGCATGCGCGGGGCTTCGAGATCGCCATCGAAACCAACGGCACCAAGCCGCTACCGCCGGGGATCGACTGGGTTTGTGTCAGCCCCAAAGGCAGTAGCGAAGTCATCATCACCGAGGGGGACGAGCTCAAGCTGGTCTATCCACAGAGCGAGGCCCAGCCTGAACGCTTTGCGCAACTGAACTTCCGTCATTTCTACCTGCAACCGCTGGACAGCCCGCTGCAGGCAAACCATACCCGCCGCTGCATCGACTACTGCATGGCTCACCCGCAGTGGAAACTGAGTTTGCAGACCCACAAGCTGCTGGGTATCGACTGAGCCTGATGCCGGGCGGCTAGCCTAGACCGGCGCGCACCGGCTGCGGTACCAGATCACGGTTGCGCCAGGCCAGGATCATCAATGCCGGCAGCTGCATCACCACACCGTAGATCAGTGCGCTGGCCGACATTTCGGCACTTTGCAATAACCCGCCCGTCACCAGCAGCGCGGTACCGGCATTCTGGATACCCACTTCGATCGCCAGGGTCACGCGCTGCGCTTCCGACAGCCGCGCCAGCCGCGCCAGCAGGTAGCCGGCCAGCAAGGCACAGATTGCCAGCAGCAAGGCCACAGGTCCGACCTGCCCAATCACCTCGGGCAGTCGCTCCCAGTTGGCCCGCACGATTCCCGTTACAATCGCGATCATAAACAGCAGCGAACCGATCTTCACCGGCCTGATCATCCGTGCACACCAACCCGGTTTGAAACCCGCCAACAGCATCCCCAGCGCAACCGGCAGCAGCGTGACCAACATGACTTTGATGATGGTACCCAACACCGGGAACGCTGGCAGCTCACCGCTTAGACCGTAAAAGTGCAGCGCCAGTAGCGTCAACAGGGGCAGAGTAAAAGGGGTCACCAGGCTGGTCACGGCGGTCAGAGTGATCGACAGTGCCGTGTCTCCCCGCGCCAGCAGGGACAGCATGTTGGAGGTTGCCCCGCCCGGAGCAAAGGTCAGGACCAGCAGCCCCACAGCCAACAAGGACGGCAAGTCGGCCCACCAGAGCACCAGAACCCCCAACAGCGGCAAAAGCAGCAGTTGCGCCGCCACACCCAGCAGCACGACACCCGGTGCTTGCCATAGACGCCTGAAATCGGCTCGGGTTAGCGTCATGCCAACCCCCAACATGATACTGAACAGCGCCAGCGGCAGAATCAATTGGGACAGATACGAAGCCTGCATGGCATGCCATCCTGAGCACAAGCGAAAGGACCGTTCATGTTAAGTGATCCGGTGTGAAGGAACAATGACAGATCCCGGCGCACTGCACGCCCTGACTGGCCTGCGCCAGCCTACCCACATCTGCTGTGGATAACACTGTGAAAATTTCATTACCAAAGGTCGTCAGCACCCATGAATTCTTGCCTCGATACAGATTGAGCATTTTTTGATCACCTGTTTTTCAGCATTTGAAATCAGTGGCTTGAAACCGCATAACGCGGCTCCGGCCGTCCACCGCTAGTGCGGTGAGCGATATCACGGTATCATAGCCGGCTGTTTTAACCGGAGTGCAAAACCGATGCAGGAACAACTTGACCAACGCCGCCGGGCGGCTGAACGCGTGACCATTATCGGCGCCGTTTTGGATACAGTCCTGGGTGTGCTCAAGATCCTCATTGGCGTCATTGCCAACTCTAGCGCGCTGATTGCGGACGGCATCCACTCCCTGTCCGACCTGCTGACCGATTTCATGGTCGTGGCCGTGTTGCGCCTGTCCCATCGCGCCCCCGATACAAACCACCCCTGGGGCCACGGTCGCTTTGAAACCGTTGGTACCGTTGCGCTGGGGATCGTGCTGGTAGCCGTCGGCGGCGCCATGGCCTATGACAGTATCACTCAGCTGTTCGCGGCCGAACACCCGGCACTGCCCACCTGGCCCGCGCTAGTCGCGGCTGCGATCTCCATCCTGGGCAAGGAGTGGATCTTCCGTTACACCTACAAGATTGGCAAGCAACTTCAGTCCGACCTGATCATCGCCAACGCCTGGCACAGCCGTACCGATGCCTTTTCGTCCATCGTCGTACTGCTGGCCGTGGCTGGCGCCATGGCCGGCATCTGGTGGCTCGATGCCCTGGCGGCCGTGCTGGTTGCCCTGCTGGTTGGCAAGATCGGCTGGGATCTGGTCGCCAAAAGCGTGACCGAGCTGGTGGATACCGCTCTGCCCGAGGAACGTGTCGCCGAGTTGCGCGATCAGGTCTTGAGCGTTGACGGTGTCATCAACGTACACAGCTTCAAGAGCCGCCTGATGGGGAACCAGAGCCTGCTGGAGATGCACCTGCAGGTCGCCCCGCACCTGAGCGCGGCCGAAGGCCACTATATCGGCGACCACGTCGTCTGCCAGCTGCAGAACCGGTTCGACAACATCAGCCACATCATCTTCCACATCGACACCTATGATGACGAAATCCATGATGAAGCCCTGTGCCCGATCATGCCTTCACGCCGCGAAATCAGTCAGCATCTGGACGCCACGATCAGCCGCATCCTCGGCGAGAAGCCGGATTATGAACTGATTCTCTACTATCATCCGGAGTATATCGATCTCGATATCAAGGCATCGCAGCAGATTCACCACTTGCTGCAGCATACCGGACTCCAGGCCCGGGAGCTTGAGCAGCAACTGCGCGAACAGCTGTCCTCGCTGAACTGGTTCCGCGAACTGAACCTTTGGCTGCCGCCGCGCTAGGACACAGCGCACCAAACGCAAAAAAGCCGGCAACTGCCGGCTTTTTCATCCCTGAATTCACCGTTTAGCGCACCGGCTGACGCATGGTAACAAACTCTTCCGCAGCGGTGGGGTGGATACCGATGGTGCTGTCAAACACCGCCTTGGTAGCGCCCGCCTTCAGGGCCACGCCGATCCCCTGAATGATCTCGCCGGCATCGGCCCCAACCATGTGTACACCCAGTACACGGTCGGTCTCGGCGTCGACGATCATCTTCATCAGCGTCCGCTCATCACTGCCGCTCAGGGTATGCTTCATGGCCCGGAATTCCGATCTGAACACCTGGATATCATCATAGCGCTCGCGGGCCTGTTCTTCAGACAGACCGACGGTACCGATATTGGGCTGACAGAAGACCGCCGTCGGAATCAGCTCATAATCCACCGCCGGACTGCCCGCCGCGTAGAGGTGTCGCACCAGCGCCATGCCTTCGGCCAGGGCCACCGGCGTCAGCTGGACACGATCGATCACATCGCCAATGGCATAAATCGACGGCACCGAGGTCTGGAAGCGGTCGTTGACGATGATGGCCCCACTCTGCTGCTGCGCCACGCCAACGGACTCCAGCCCCAGCCCTTGGGTGTTCGGCACCCGCCCGGTGGCATAGAGAATCTGATCCGCCTCAAGCACACGGCCATCGGTCAACTGTGCCTGCAGACGTCCGGACGTCAACCGCTCGATGCGCTTGATATTGCAGTTGAAGTTGAGTCCGACACCCTTCTTGGCCACTTCCTGAGCAGTGAACTCGCGCACTTCCTGATCGAATCCACGCAGGAAAAGGTCACCGCGATAGATCAGCTCGGTACGCGCCCCCAGGCCGGCGAAGATGCCCGCAAACTCCACGGCGATATACCCGCCGCCGACCACGATCACATCCTCCGGGAAGCACTCCAGATCGAATACTTCGTTGGAGCTGATGACATGCTCACGTCCCTCGAATTCAGGGATGAACGGCCAGCCGCCGGTTGCAACCAGAATACGCTCCGCCGTGTAGGTGGTGTCGCCGACCCGTACTGCATGCTCACCGACTATCTCCGCCCGCCCTTCGATCAGGTCACAGCCTGCATTCTTCATCAGCTGGGTATAGATACCGTTGAGACGGCTGATCTCCTGCTTCTTGTTGTCCCTGAGCGTTGCCCAGTCGAACGCCACATCTCCAGCACTCAAGCCATACCCGGCCGCTTCATGGAAAGACTCGGCATAATGGGAAGCATAGACATAGAGTTTTTTCGGTACACAGCCAACATTGACACAGGTACCGCCCAGATAGCGATCCTCGGCAACGGCCACTTTCACACCCTCGGCCGCCGCCATGCGCCCGGCCCGGACGCCCCCGGAGCCTGCCCCGATCACGAACAGGTCATAATCAAAATCTGCCACTGTGCCTCCTTGAATAGCTAACGAATCTTTCCCCATTGTACCCAGCGAGGGACGCCACACCCAATAGAAATGGTTCCGCCAACCTATAGCCAAAAGCTATCGAACATGCCGCGACAGTCGGGTCGTTTCTGGTACCATTGACCACCTTCGAATACAGCGCACCTTGTAAGGATTTGTATGAAGCTGATCTCCTTCAACACCAACGGCATTCGTGCTCGCATGCACCAGCTTGAACGCCTGATCGACAAACACCAGCCGGACGTCATCGGCATTCAGGAAACCAAGGTGGCCGATGAGCAGTTTCCGGTCGAGCAGATTGAAGCCCTGGGCTACCAGGTGGTCTACCACGGCCAGAAAACCCATTACGGGGTTTGCCTCATCTCAAAACAGCCGGCTATCAATGTACAGTACGGTTTTGCAGGTGATGAAGAGGACGCCCAACGCCGCATGATCATGGCCGATTTTGTCAGCCCGAGCGGCCAGACCCTGCGCGTGCTAAACGGGTACTTCCCTCAAGGCGAAAATGTCGAGCACCCGGTCAAGTTTCCAGCCAAACGCCGCTTTTACGCCGACCTGCTGCAGCACCTGCAGACGGAATGCAGCCCGGAACAGCCACTGGTGGTGATGGGCGACCTGAACATCTCGGCTGAAGACAAGGATATCGGCATTGGTGAGCCCAATCGCAAGCGCTGGCTAAGAACCGGCAAGACCAGTTTTCAGCCGGAAGAGCGGGAGTGGCTGGCGCGCCTGCACCAGTGGGGGCTGCAGGACAGTTTCCGCCGCCTGCACCCGGATGAAGATCAACTGTTCAGCTGGTTCGACTACCGCAGCCGCGGTTTCGATGACGCCCCCAAGCGGGGCCTGAGAATCGATGCCATTCTGGCAACCGAAGGCCTGCTGGCCCAGTGCGTCGATGCTGGCATCGATTATGAAATCAGGGGCATGGAAAAACCTTCTGACCACGCCCCCATCTGGGCCGAATTCTCGATCTAGAACTCGGTCACCGGGCAGCGAAAGCTGTCCGGCTTCAACACCAGCAGGTCACAGTCGACCCTGTCCATCAGCCGCTCGGCCGAGCTGCCCAGCAACAAGCGGTCGATGAAGCCACGCGCAAGACTCCCCATCACCAGCACATCCACCAGCTTTTCCTCGGCCCAGGCCGGCACCACATGATGCAATTCGCCCTCCAGCAAGTGCACACAGGGGTCCTGGATGGACAGGCCGTAAGGCTCGATCAGCTCATCGATGCGGGCATGATGCTCAAGGCGCACTTTCTTCTGCAGCGCCTCATAGTCCACCACCAGATGCTCGTCGAATATGGCCGAATGCGGCAGAATATTGAACACGTGCAGCACATGCAGCTCGCCCTCCAGCTGCTGCGCCAGACCCGCCGCATGCTGCAGCAGACGCCGGTCCAGCTCCGCCGCTTCATCATCCAGATGGAAGGGGTCGATCGCCGCAGCGATGACCGGCCGATCATTCCAGTGTGGCTTCTTGCTCAACAACAGCGGCGTCGGGCATTGGCGCAGCAAGCGCCAGTCCGGCGCCGACAGCAGTTGCTGCAGCGGGTTGGCGTGCGCCTCAGGGGCATGCATCACCAAATCGGGCTGGTAACGCAAGGTCTTGCGCACCAGCCCCTCGGTTCTGTCCCTGTCCCAGTACACATCGGCACCTGCGCTGACCCCCTGCTGCTGCAGCTTGTCGACATGGGACATCAGGCCTTTTTCCGCCTTGCGCAGCAGGGCCTGAACCGCATGCTGCCGACCTTCCGCATCAAACAGATGACTGCCCGCCAGCCCCGCAGAATAAATACAGCTGAACAGCTCCACCTGAGATTCGGGACTGCTCAAGCGGCGCAATTTTTGCAGCACCTCACCCCGGTGCTCATCCACCGCCAGACTCACCAGCAAACGCGTGTACTGATTCATGGCACCCTCGACACTTTATCCATTAAACCTGAGCATAGCTCGCCAGGTTCACACAAGTAAATGTACCCCATCATGCCTTTGCGGCATTTCCCGCACCTCCGAGTGCGACCTTGGCAAGCGTCGGTGTTAGAATACAGCCTTTCACCTGTTTCAGAGCACTCACCGGATGATGTGGAAACCGGCCCTGCGCCTGCTGCCCTTGCTGCTGCTGCCACTGCCGTTACTACTGGCTCATTTTGTCGCCAGCCTTGCCCCTGCCCACCAGCTGTTTCTTGGTGCCCTGCCCTGGCTAGCCAGCTTGACCGTGATCATGCTGTCGCTGGGCTTCAAGCAAAGTCGCGCCCTGATGACAGCTCTCCACCTGAGCGCCGTGGCCTGTCTGTTTGACCTTGCGACCACATCCGCACCCGACAACCCGGCCAGTTACATTGTGCTGGTTCTGCTCGGCCTGGCCTGGCCATTGCTGCAGAGCCTGATCGTCCTCCTGCCGGAGCGGCGCACACTCTCCCGCACGGGATTGCTGCACACCAGCCTCATACTTGGCCCCTATCTTAGCCTGGCCCTGCTCTGGCACTATCAGCCCATGCAGCTGGCACAGCTGCTTCCCTTGCTGCCGCTGGCGTTCATCGATCAGCTGTCCGCACATCTGCCCATCAGCCCTTTCGTATTCTGGTGGCAGCTGGGCGGGATAATCCTGGCCACTGTTTTGAGCCTGCTGCTGCGTCAAGGTGAGGTGCTGCTCAACATCTCATTGAGTCTGTGCGTTCTCCTGATGCTGGCTGATACGGGCTCCCCCCTGCAGGGCTACCTGTATCACCTGCTGGGCCAGCTGGTGCTGCTTGCCGCGGTCATCCGAAACGGCTATGACATGGCCTTTGTCGATACACTGACTGGCATACCGGGACGGCGCGCGCTGGAGCACCACCTGATCAGCCCCGGCAAAGGATACAGCACCGCCATGCTCGACATTGATCATTTCAAGCAGTTCAATGACCGCTATGGCCATGATATCGGCGACCAGGTCCTGCGCATGGTGGCCAGTCAGTTGCGCCACGTCGGTGCGGGGGGACGACTGTTTCGCTATGGCGGCGAGGAGTTCACCATTGTGTTTCGAAGCGGTTCAGAAGACAGCGTTTTCAACGCACTGGAGGCCGTGCGTGAACGCATTGAGCATTACCCCATGCAGATCCGCAGCTCCAGTCGGCCAGAGCACGACGAGACCGGACGCGCACAGCGCAAAGGCAACAACAGCAATCAGACGGTCCAGGTCACCATCAGCATCGGCTTTGCCACCCAGACCAACGGCGAAACGGCGGATGCCGTGATCAAGCGAGCCGACCAGGCGCTCTATGCCGCCAAGCGCGGCGGTCGCAACTGCACCCGCAGCGCTCAACAAAGCGATGAACCAAAAAAAAGGCGAAGCCGCAGTGACTTCGCCCGAAATCAATCACACTGACACCAGTTCTGATTAACGGTTGCCATACTCCTCGGCCCGCTCCTCGATATGGATCGGCTCTTCCGCTTCCTCACCAGCATGTTCCTGCAGCGCCTTCTTTGAGCGCTTTTCGAACAGCAGATACAGCAGGATACCAACCGCCAGACCATAAGCGGCACCGTATACGGACAGCACCACACCCATGGTACCGGCCACACCCATGGAGGTGGCATTGTCGATCTGCTCAACCCCCACACTGATGCACAGGTAGCCGGTGATCAGCAGCGTCAGGGACAGCGCGATCGGCAGTACCGGCTTGAACACGGTGACCAGTGGCAGCATGAATAGGGCGATGAAGCCGACGATCCAGAAGATGCTGGCGCCACTGTAGATGGTGTCCATCGCCTTGCGGCCATAGCGGTACCGCTCGGCAATCGTCGCCATGGCGCCGGTAAACAGCGGACCAGCCAGACCCGGATAGGGCGCCAACAGCGAGTGCATCAGGTTACGGATTGCGGTCACCAGGTGCACGCGGTCCACATTGACTTCGATCTTCTCATCAGGACGCAGATGGTCGACACGGTCGAGCAGGCTCTTACCGACGATAATGTCGCCGAACGCGATGATGTAAGCGATGATCGCGGTCGGAATCGCCATCCAGATCACCTCCAGCGACGGCAGACCCACGCCGAAGACGGTGTAATCCAGCATCTTGTCGAAGGCGGGCGATGTCAGGCCGAACTGCACATCCGGTATCGGGTATTCGCCGGCCACCCAACCGATGACCATGGCCACGATCGCCCCCGGAACCATGCCGTAACCGGCAATGATGCGGGCCCAGCGATGCTTCTCGGTCCAGTCACGGAATGACAGCGAAAACAGGATATAACCGGTCACGGCGCCACCGATAATCAGCGAGATCGGCGTCTGCGCCAGGCGACCGCCTTCGACGATTTCACCGGAGATGGCCGCAATGCCGGCCCCCATCAGGATGCCGCCTTTAATCGAGGCCGGGAACAGATCAACCAGCTTGCTCCCCAGGCGCGTTACCCCCAGGATGAAGAAAATCAGTGTCACCACCAGCTGCAGCCCGATCAAGGCGCGGATAGCGTCCGGACCCGGCTCGAAATTACTCAGATAGAGGCCGACGACCGGGATTGCGGGCGTAATCCAGCCCGGCACCATGGGTACACCGAGGATTGTCGGCAGCATGAAGCCGAGGCCACACACCACGACAAACGCCAGCGCCACGTCATAGGGCAGACCCAGATATTTTTCCAGCAGCGGGATCATCGCCATGCCCACAACGAACATGATCAGTGCCTGGATGGTTTCCGGCCACTCCCAACGGTGGTGGACGAAAGGTAGACGAACCTTGAAAGGCCCAAGCTTCCAGTACGGATGCTCGGCCCCATGCTCACGCCGATAAAGTCCCATAAATGCTCCCCATAAGCGATAGGTATTTGTTTTTGGAATATTCGGGCATTCCCCTATGCCCACGCGGGGAGGACAGTACTGGCAGGCGCGAAGCAAGTCGAGTTGTCAACAATCAACTTTAGTCGCTAGTTAAACTAAAGTATACGGGAAAACCACTACTTCCGTGTCATGAGCGGCGGTCAGAGCGATTTTAGGCCAGGCTTTAGTATACCCATAAGGTATAGGGATATGACTTCTACATATATTAGAAGAATGGGATTCAAGGCCGAAATGGGATAATATTGTCGGCAAATAACAAGATCAGCGAGGAAACTTGTGACCGATCCCCTGACCCTTAACCAATCTCAGACGCCCGGCCTGCCACAAGACAGCCTGGAGCTGATGAAAGAGAATGCAGCCGCGGCAGCCAAACTGATGCGCGTACTGGGCAATGACAGTCGCCTGCTGATTCTCTGCTACCTGGATGGCAAGGAGCTATCGGTATCCGAGCTCAACCGCTGTCTGGACCTGAGCCAGTCCGCCCTGTCTCAGCATCTGGCGGTATTGCGCCGTGACGGCCTGGTACGCACCCGGCGCGAGTCCCAGACCATCTACTATTCGCTCAATGGCGATACCGCCATCACCATCATCAGAACGCTGCACGAGCTGTTCTGCCCAGCCCCCGCCTGAGTCTCAGCTCAGCAGACCGGTCTGGGTCAGGAACATGAACAACCCGGTACCAGACAGAATGCTGATCAACGGGTTGCGCAACAGCAGATGCAGGACCGCCACCACCAGCAGCGCCGCCAGGGATGGCAACAGATCGGCCCCCGTGACCAACGCATCCTTGAGCGCATACATCAGCAGCAACACCATCAGTACCGGCGGCAGATAACGTCCCAGGTGCTTCAACATTGGGTGCTCCGCCCAACGGTATAGCAGCAGGAACGGCAAGGCCCGGGTCAGAAAGGTTGCCACCGCCGCAACCACCACCACACTCAGAAGATACGCAGTCGAGTCCACTCTACCCCTCCTCGCGCCATCACCAGCAATGATACCGCCATGGCGATCGACAGCATCAACATGTTATTCGGACTGATCAGCAGGGCTACAGCCCCAATCGCAACCGCCAGCGCAAACACTCGCGGCCGACGGACAGCACGGTACTGCTCGATCGCCAGCACCAGAAACAGCGCAGGCAGCGTAAATTCGATGCCCGCCGTCGAGAATTCTATCTGCCCGCCGAGCCAGGCGCCGAGCGTACAGCCCATCACCCAGTACAGGTGATTCAGCGCCGCGATACGGAACTGCAACCGCGACCTCAACTGGTCACAGCTTGTACTCAGCATGGTCAGCAGCGAGTAGGTCTCATCGGTCAACGCATAGATCAGGTACCAGCGACGGGAGCCGCTAAGCTTGAGGCTGCTCAACAGCGACAGTCCATAGACCATGTGGCGGGCATTCAACAGCAGGGTGGCCACGAACACTTCGACCAGCCCGGCATGGTTCGCCAGCAACCCGACAACGAGGAACTGGCCCGCGCCGGCATAGATCACCACACCCATCAGGGTGGCATACAGCCAGTGGTAACCCAGCTCCGAGAACATGACGCCGAAGGCGGCGCCAAGCGGAATATAGCCAAAGAGCACCGGCAGCGATAACCGCAGTGCTGAAGTATTGGATTCAGGAATCATATAACCAAAATGCCGCCCCTCGAGGCGGCAACTTAACAGGGGGCATAAAAGTAATCAGTGCTGCAGACGGTAGATCTGCCAGTCCTCGGTGGGTTCGTTCAGCATCATCTTCATGTCGACGACATCCTCTTCCATGTTGTAGCTAATCTTGAAGCCCAGCTTGCGTGACAGCCCTTGCATCCCCTTGTTGGAGGGCATGGTCGAGCCAACCAGCTGCAGCGTCCCCCGGGCACGGCAATAATCAATTGCCTTCTGCATCAGCATCACGCCCAGACCTTCACCCTGCATATCATCACGCACAACGATCGAGAACTCGCTGCGTACATTATCAGCATCGGTCACCGCACGCACCACCCCGAGCGTCTCGAAACCTGCACCACTGAGTTTCGGCGCCGTGACGATGAACGCCATCTCGCGGTCGTAATCGATCTGGGTCCAGGTCGCCAATTCGGCATGGCTGGGTACCCCTCGACTGTAGAAATAGCGCAGCCGGATCGACTCCGGGCTCAGGTGGTTGAAGAACTCCAGGTGCGCCGGTTCATCCTCACCACGAATCGCCCTGAGCGTTGCCCCTCGGCCGGAACGTTTCAGCGTTACCTGCTCGGTCAGATACTCGGGATAGGGTGAAATCGACAGCTGCGCCGGCGTCCCCAGAGACACGGCACAATCGACCGCCAGCAAACCCCGCTTGTTGAGCAGCAGCGGGTTGATCTCAAGACATTTCAGTTCCGGCAGGTCGACCGCCATCTCCGACAGCCGGATCAGCATTTCACAGAGGTGATCGACATCCCGCTCAACCTGATAGCTGTTCTCGGCAATGATGTTATACACCCGGGAGCGCTTCACCAGCTGGCGCGCCAGGGCAAAGTTCAGCGGCGGCAGCATGATGTTGCGATCCGCGAGCACATCGATGGTGTAGCCACCGACGCCGAACAGCATCAGCGGGCCGAACACCGGGTCACGGGTGATGCCCACGTTAACCTGCATCGACTGGAAACCGCGCTTCATCTGCTGGACCACAAAGCCATGCGTCTCTTCAGGCGCATAATTCTCGCCGACACGATAGGCCAGCTTGGTGGTCGCATGACGCACCTCGCTGATCGAGTACAGATCCAGCGCCAGATCGCGCCAGCGCTGATGCGACGTATTGTCATAACAAAACGGGTAGACATTGTCGCGGTGCAGCGCCTTGACCGCGACCGAACCGCCCATCTGGCGGGCGATATCCACCACACCGTTGATATCATCGGCATAACCGGTATTGGGCGTGGGGATCTCGTACAGGTCGAGCAATTGACAGGATTCGGCGTGTGTCAGGTAATCACGCCCCTCCGCCTGCGCCTGCTGCAGCATCTGACGCGCGCGCTTGCGGTTGGGCAGATTGTGCAGATGGAAAGGTGCCGGCGTCTGACGCATGGCCGCCTGGTTGCGGTGGTACTCGACCATCTGCATGAACGCATCGACCGCCTCTTCCGGCGTCATGAACGTCGGCACACCGGAGGCATTGCAGTGGTTGCGGGCTTCGATCGCCGAGTAGCGCCCCATCCAGCACGTCAGCACGTTGCGCGGCGTCTTGCGCGCCACCTTGATCACCTCATCGGCGGTGGCGACACTGGCCGCCATGCGCGTCGGCGCATGGATGGTCAGCACCGCATCCACATTCGGGTCTTTGGTCAGCAGGCGGGTCACTTCGGCAAAGCGTGCCGGAGTCGCATCCGTATTCAGATCCACCGGGTTACGCCCGTTCCAGCTCGGCGGCAAGAGTTCGGCCAGTGCCTGACGGGTCTCGTCGGTGATCTCCGCCAGCTTGCCCTGCTTGCGCAACAGCCGGTCGTTCGCCAGCGCATTGGGTCCCATGCCGTTGCAGAGAATGGCCAGGCGTTCGCCACGCATCGGCTTCATCCGTGACAGGGTTTCCAGGGCATTGAACAGCTGATCGGAGGTTTCCACGCGCACCGCACCCGCACGGCGCAAGGCGGCATCGTACACCCGGTCCTCGTCATCGACCCCAGGCGCCAGCTCGACGGAGTAGCGACCGTCCTGGATGATGTTGGACTTGAGCACCAGCACCAGCTTGTTGCGCGACGCCGCACGCACGGCGGAGACAAAATTGCGCGAGGCGCCGATGATCCGGTCCATCTGCAGCAGAATCGCCTGGGTCGCCGGTTCCTTGGCCAGATAGTCGATGATCGCGGGCAGGTCCACGTCGACGCCATCGCCCAACGTCAGAAAATGGGAGAAACCGATCTCCTGGCCACTGGCCCAGTCGATCATCGCCGTCCCCAGCAGGCCGGACTGGCCCACGTAGGCCACCTTGCCCTTGCGGATGTTGACATGGGAATAGCTGGCGTTCATTTTCGAGCCAGGCACCAACAGGCCCATGCAATCAGGACCGAGAATACGGATACCGTAGGGGCGAGCAGCCTCACGCACCTCTTCACGCAGCGAGCGGCTATGAGCACTGTCCATGGGGTTCAGACCACCGGTCAGAATCATCGCCGCCTTGACCATATTGGCCCCCAGCTTGCGAATGATGCCGGCCACCGTTTCCGGCGGCGAGCAGATGATCGCCAGATCGGGCATCTCCGGCAGGTCTGCCACGCTGCGATAGCACTGAATGCCGTGCACCTCGTCATACCCCTGCGCATTTACGGCCATCAATTTGCCCGGATACTGGCTTTCGATCAGGTTATTCAGCACCACGCCTCCCATGCTGTCCTCACGTTCGGAGGCACCGAACACGGCGATGGATTGTGGCTTGAAAAAACGCTTGAGGTATTTTGTCGACACTCAGAGAGTCCCTTTATTGACAGAATCGGTTTTCATGCAGGCGTCACACCTGATAGCGTATTCTATATATTTCGCACCTGCAGCAAAAGCCGATTCCAGGCAAGTTGCAATAGGACTTTGGACAAAAAATTAACCGCTATCCCAGATGACAACCGACTGCTATGCTCGGGCATCGGAAACGACCGCCAGAGCAAGGAGATTCAGATGACGCGCATGCCCCTTCCAGACATCAAGAACAGCATAGACCGGGTGATTCATGCAACCGAGGGCCGTTATACCCAGGGACTGTCCCCGGCCTCGTTGACGTTGGCCTATCTCGACTGGCTCACGCATACCAGCCATTCTCCCGGAAAAATCAACGAGATGCTGGAAAACATGTTGCGCAAGGCCAGCGCCTTTGGCCTCTGGGCCGCGCGCGCCAGTCTCGACAGCGAGGCACCCCCCTTTATCACGCCATTGCCTGGCGACCGCCGCTTCAAGGACGCCTCCTGGAAGCGCTTTCCTTACAACATCATGGCGCAAAGCTTCCTGCTACAGGAGCAATGGTGGCACTATGCCACAACCGGCATTCCAGGCGTTGCCAAACATCATGAAAATGTCGTCTCCTTTGCGGCACGTCAGTGGCTTGACCTGTTTTCACCCACCAACTACCCGGCCACTAACCCGCTGGTCGTGGAAAAAGCGGTTAAAACGGGTGGCCAGAGCCTGGTCAATGGACTGCAGAACCTGCTCGAAGACATGCAGCACAACCTGCTGGAAGAAACCGATCCGGAAAACCAGCCGTTTGCCGCCGGCAAAAACCTGGCAACCACACCCGGCAAGGTAGTGTTCCGCAACCGGCTGATCGAACTGATTCAGTACTCGCCCACCACCGACAAGGTAGCCGCCGAGCCGGTTCTGATCACGCCTGCCTGGATCATGAAGTACTACATCCTCGACCTGTCCGAGCACAACTCCATGGTGCGCTATCTGGTCGACAAAGGGCATACGGTGTTCATGATCTCCTGGCACAACCCCGATGCGCGCGACCGTGACATGGGCATGGGCGACTACCTTCGCCGCGGCGTCATGGATGCGCTCAAGGTGATCAATACCGTGGTGCCGGAACGCAAGGTGCACCTGGTCGGTTATTGCCTGGGCGGGACTCTGGCCACGATCGCGGCGGCGGCGATGGCACGAGACAACGACGATCGCATCCAGTCCCTCACCCTGTTCACCGCCCAGACCGACTTCACCGAAGCCGGCGAGCTGATGCTATTCATCGATGAAAGCCAGCTCAGCTACATGGAAGACATGATGTGGGACAAGGGCTATATGGACACCCAGCAGATGGCCGGCGCCTTCACCCTGCTGCGCTCCTACGATCTCATCTGGTCACGCATGGTCAGTGAATACCTGCTTGGCGAGAGTCCACGCATGAATGACCTCATGGCCTGGAACGCCGACTCCACTCGCATGCCGTACAGAATGCACTCAGAGTATCTGCGTCGCCTGTTCCTCGACAACGACCTGGCCAGCGGCCGCTTCCGTGTCGGTGACCGCCCGATCTCGCTGCGCGATATCCGCGTGCCGGTATTCTGCGTCGCCACCCAGACCGACCATGTGGCGCCCTGGCGCTCGGTGTACAAGGTGCATGACCTGATGAACACAGAGGTCACCTTCATCCTGACCAGCGGCGGCCATAATGCCGGCATCGTCAGCGAACCGGGCCACCCGAGGCGTAGCTACCAGCTCGGCATCCAGACCGCCGAAGACAAGCACATCCCCGCCGACGACTGGCTGCTGCGCCACGACAGCCGCGAAGGCTCCTGGTGGGAACCTTGGGCCGAGTGGCTTGCCAAGCACAGCTCCGCGCAAGTCGCCCCGCCATCAATCGGCAACAGCGACGCCGGTTATCCCGCCATCGCTCCCGCCCCCGGCACTTATGTGTTCGAACGCTGAGCGCCGCCGATCACGCCCCTTGCGGGCGTGATCGATTGATCCAGGCCGCTCTTTTTTCATTTTTAATAGGAATTTTTTATTTTGAAGCCCGCTCAGGGCTGAACTATATTCGCGCTTAGATGAAGGGCTATCCGAGGGCGCCAAATCCCGTGCTTCCTGCACTCGCACCCTGCCCCGCATCTGTCACTATTGCGGCTTCGCCGTTTCCGTAAACTATTGTGTGAGAGTATGAACGATGGGCACCAAAATTCGTGTCGATCAAGTCGCTGATGACGAACTGGATGACTGGAATGAGCAGTTCAATGAAGAGGAAGAGGTCAGCCGCAGCCGGGTGAAGTACAACGGCAAACGTCGCCGTCAAATTGAGGACTTCATGGAGGAGCGCCGCCTGAGGCAACAGATCAGCGACACCTACGACGATTTCGATCACTTGCGCGAGTGATCGAGCACGCCGGCAGCGACCTACGCCTCACTGCCGGCCGACTCACCCTCCGGCCGGGTCAATACGGACATGAAGTCCGGCTCTTGCGACAACGACAGCAGGCGCTGCTCCTGACGTGCCTGCTCACGATATTCATCCGATATACAGACCGCCTGCTTCAGGTAGTCCAGCGCGATCCGGCTGGCTCCCAGATCCGCATAGGCGCAGGCCAGCTGGAAGTAGGCATGACCACTGTCCGGTTCTACTGTCAGCGCCCGATTACACAGCGAGATCGCCCACTGATGCTGATTGAGCTCCAGCGCCGCATCGGCCTTGTAGGTCAGCGCCTCGGCATTATCGGGCCGCAATTCCAGAATGCGATCATAGAGGCGGATTTTCTGCTCCCATGAAGTTTCCTGAGTCGCCTTGACCCACAGCGTCTGCACCTCGTTGGTGACTTCAAGCTCGTGCTGGTTCTCCTGGATGATACGGGACTTGCGCAGCAACTCCTTCTCTACTCGCTCCAGTCGCTCTTCATACTCTTCAACCAAACGCCCCACCTTCTCGTCCGCAATCGACTGCACACGGTCACGAATCTCGCGAATCGAGTTCCAGCCAACGATCAGCAGGATCGAGGACGCAGCGGCAATCAGGTAGAAGAAATAGGTCACCGTATCCGTAGCATAGGAGATGGAACTGTTGGCCACTTTGAGTTCACGATCGGTGATCTCGCGAATCATCTCTACCTTCTGCTGTTCCAGTTCCGAACGCAGGATCTTGATCTCATCGATGATATAACGCTCGATGAACGGCTTGTAGAGCGGCTCCTCCAGCTGCTCCACCTGTTCACGCAAGGTGGTCCTTGCAGACACAGGCGCGGTGTCTTCCGCCACAACGGCAGCGGCCCCCGAATCGGGGGCCTCCGCTTGGGCCATGACCAGGCCAGGAAGTAACAGCAGCAGGACTACCGTCAGGCAGCGCATATCACGTCTCCGTGACCTTCCTGCTCGATCAGCGCATAGTGCATGGCGCGTACCGCCGGCTCATAATCATCCTGATGGACGATACACTGCATTTCCACCTGGCGCATCGACTGGTGCAGCGCCTGCACGCTGATGCCGGCATCCGCCAACGCAGTGGCCGTTTTCGCCAGGATACCCGGCACCTTAAGGTTGGAACCGATCGCCGACACGATCGCCACCTTGTGCAGAGCTACCTCGGCATCACCGAACCTGTCACCGATCAGGCGTTGCGCGCGGTTGACCATCTTGCGTGAACCGGCGACGAAATAGGTGATGCTGTTGGCATCGGAATCGCGGTTGACCACGTACAAACGCAGATCATTGAGCAGCTTGAGCAGCTCGATATCATATTTGGCTTCGCCCAGCATGTCCTGGTCGAAGATCTCGATGGCGAAAACATTGGAACGGCCAGCAATAATCTCGACACGCGGCTCTTCGCTGCAGTAGTCGGTACTGATCACGGTACCGGCATGATCGGGCTCGAAGGCATTCTTGATACGCAGCTCGATCTCCTGCTGGCGTAGCCCCTTGGCTGCCTTCGGGTGGATCGCCTCCATGCCCAGATTGGACAGCTGATCCGCCACGTCGTAGTTGGTACGACCGATAGTCACCACCTTGTCGAGACCGACGATGCCGGGATCGGCGGTGCTCAGGTGGAACTCCTTATGGATCACCGCTTCGGCGGCACCTGTCTTAGTCGCGATCTTGCTGAACGTCATTTCGCTGTAGCCACGATCGAAGGTGCGCATCAGGCCTTCGCTGCAGTGGGTATAGCCGGTCACGATCGGCATTTCGCGTGCCACATCGATATCCTTGAAGCTCTGCTCAATCATCTCATCGAACGGCAACGGCTTGGGCTGATCCCAACCGGACAGATCGACAAAGCGCGCATTCACCCCCTGCTTGCACAGTGCCAACACGCTGTTGTGAGCGCTGTGGGCCTCACCGATGGCCGCCAGCATCTCACGCACCTTCATCAGGTGCTCGTCGAGCTGGAAGTGGCCGTTGGAGCACAGCTGCTCCAGATTGAACATGATCGCTTCAACATCGGCGATACGCTGAGTGATGAAACGGTCGGCTTCGGCACGCTCAACGGAATCGCCAAACAGCTCCAGATTGATCTCCAGCATGCGCGTGCGCACATCAGCCAGTGCTTCGCGCCAGATACCTTCGCTTTCGGCATTGGCAAAACGCGCATAAACACCCGGCTCACCGGTTTTCTTGTGTTCCAGCAGCAGGTTGGTAATGCCGCCATAAGCGGAGACAACGAAGATACGGTTGTACAACTCCTCCCCTGTACGCTCACCAATCAGAATGGTATCCATCAGCTCGCGAAAGCGACTCATTGAGGTACCGCCGATCTTCTCTACTGTATGCATGTTATTTCCTGTTGGCTCTCTCGTGTATTGCTGCCCCTGAATGGCAATGGGTGGTCGATATACAAACATGCCGGCATTCCGCCGGCATGTTTCGCTCAGGGTGGCGATCAGGCCTCGACCGTCTCCGCTTCCAGCGGATAGACGCCATTCTCGTCGTGCACCTCTTTACCGTTCAGCGGCGGGTTGAATACACACGCCAGCTTCATCTCTTTGGTCGCACGCAGCAGGTGTTCATCATGTTCGTTCAGATTATACAGAGTACCGGGCTTGATCGGATAGATCTTGCCATCAGCAAGGGTTTCGATTTCACCCTCGCCACTGATGCAGTACACCGATTCAAAGTGGTTCTGATACCAGATATGCGTTTCGGTGCCTTCATAGATAGTGGTGATATGGAAAGAATATCCCATATTGTCATCTTTCAGCAGCATCCGGGTACTTTCCCAATTCTGGGATACTACTCGACGTTCGGACTTTTCGCACTCTTCCAGTGTTCTGACGATCATTACAACTTCTCTTGTTCCGTGAATGAATGTTCAGTGAATGAATTCAGCCTATTGTCGCAACAGGTGCTCAAGAGGCCTTGCGTTCACCGGCAGCCAGCGCATCGGCAAACGCCTTGTCCAGCACCTTGAGACCGAACTTGATCTGCTCATCCGTCAGCACCAGCGGCACCAGACATTTGACGACCTGATCATGGGCGCCGCTGGTTTCGATCACCAGTCCCTGCTCGAATGCGCTGCGCGTCACCGCGCTCGCAAGTTCGCCATTCGGACACTCGATACCGCTCATCAAGCCGCGACCTTTCAACTTTAGCGTCTTGGCGCCATACGCCTTGATGATCGCGTCCAGACCAGTGCGCAGCTTCTCGGCCTTGCGTCGCACTTCTTTTTCGAACTGATCATCAGACCAGAAGGTTTTGAAGGCCGCCGCTGCCGTGATGAAGGCGTGGTTATTGCCACGGAAAGTACCGTTATGCTCGCCCGGACTCCACTGGTCCAGTTCCGGACGGAAGATGGTCACCGCAAACGGCAGGCCGTAACCGCTGATCGACTTGGACAGGGTCACGATATCCGGCTGGATACCCACCTCTTCAAAGCTGAAGAAACGGCCGGAACGACCACAACCGGACTGGATATCGTCCACGATCAGCAGCATGTCGTGACGACGGCATACCTTCTCCAGGTTGCGTAGCCATTCGAAGGAAGCCGCGTTCAAACCACCTTCACCCTGAATGGTCTCAACAATGACCGCCGCCGGGTGATCCACACCACTGCTTGGATCGCTCAGCACCTTATCCAGGTACTCGGTGGTATCCACACCTTTCCCCAGATAGCCATCAAACGGCATGCGGGTCACATCCGACAGCGAAGTACCCATGCCGCCACGGTGATGCTGATTACCGGTCGCGGCCAGGGCGCCACCACTGACACCGTGGAAGCCGTTGGTGAAGGAGATGATGTTGCTGCGTCCCTTGACCTTGCGCGCCAGCTTCAGCGCTGCCTCAACGGCATTGGTGCCGGTCGGCCCAGTGAACATCACCTTGAAATCACCCATGCCACGCGGTGCCAGAATCAGATCACGGAAGGTCTGCAGGAAGTTGGCCTTGGCCTCTGACTGCATATCCAGGCCATGAGTCAGACCGTCGTTGCTGATGTAGTCGATCAGCGCCTGCTTGAGCACCTCATTATTGTGGCCGTAGTTCAGCGTACCCGCACCGGCGAGGAAATCGACATACTCCTTACCGTCTTCGGTTGTCAGTACAGCCCCCTTGGCCTTGCTGAAGGTCACCGGGAAGGAACGGCTGTATGTACGCACTTCAGATTCAGTTTTCTGGAAAATATTCATCGATCTCTCCTGAGTTACGAATTCGGTGTGGCGAGCTTGAAAGGACCGGCGCGATACAGCATTTCATCGTCATGCTGGCCGTCGAAGTGCTCTTCACGCGAGAACAGCACCGAACGCTCAACGGGCGCTGACAGGGCGGCGAACACACGTGCAAAAAGGGTTTCTGAAGCGATATTGCCCGGCGTAATGGTGGTCTCGATGTACTGCACACCGGCGGGAGCGAGACGTTCGGTCAGTGCCAGCAGCATGCGCTGCCCGAGCTTCTGCCCGCGGCAACGGGCATCAACAGCCACCTGCCAGACAAATAGCGTGTCCTGGCGCTCAGGTGGACGGTAACCGGAGATAAAACCGACCAGCTCGCCATCTGCGCTCTCGGCCGCGATGGCAGTTTCAGCAAAGTGGCTGCACTGCAGCAGATTGCAGTAAACGGAGTTGGGGTCCAGAGGGGAACAGCGCTCGACGAGCGCGTGAAGGGCAAAGCCGTCAGTGGCTTCAGGCTTACGTAGCTTAAAAATGTCAGAATCCATAGTATTTGATTTATTTCGCCTTGCTATGGTTTTTAGTATAAAACATATCTAAAATGACATTTCAAGCCTTAGAGCAATCGTAGTACTTAGGAGAAATTGACCAATATGTCGGCATGTTACGCACACTTTGCCTCCAGAACCGTAAAAACAGGCTTGAGATACATTGTTTTGCATTACAAAATACTAATCTGAGGCAATAAAGATATTTTGCATTACTCAACAAATCAGGCTAAAAAGCGCCCAGAATCCAAACCTGTACCGGGGAAACTTCCAAGCGCTATGGACAAGAGTCAGGACGCACTGGTTTTGCTGCGCCAGATCATTCGGGCCACCGACCTGCACGACAAACATCTGAGCCGCATGACCGGCCTTACCATGCCTCAGTTGATGACCATGCAGACTCTGCGCATCAACGGCCCGCTGACCATCGGCATGCTGGCCAAAGAGATGAACCTGGCGCAGGCCACGGTGACCAGCATCTTGGATCGCCTTGAGCGCAAGAACCTGGTACGCCGCGAGCGCAGCCATACTGACAAGCGCAAGGTTCTCGCCTGCCCGACCGAAGAAGGGCTGGAGCTGCTGAAGTCGGCACCCGCTACACTGCAGGACACCTTCATTCGTCAGTTTGAAGACATGCATGACTGGGAACAGTCGATGATCGTCGCCGCGCTTGAACATGTCTCTCACATTCTCGGCGCACATCATCTGGATGCCGCACCCATGCTGGATATCGGCGCGCTCGACCGCACCAGTGACAGCGGCGTTCCCGAGTACCTGCAGACCGAGCACAACAAGCTGAAAAACTGAATCGGCGTCAAGTCGCCGCTCCCTCTCGGGTCTGCTATGATGTGCGTTTTGCATCTGTGGATGGACCGTTCAACATGAGCCGTTTCTGGAGTCCGGCTATTCAGTCACTGGTACCGTACACACCGGGCGAGCAGCCCAAGGTGGACGGGCTGATCAAGCTGAATACCAACGAAAACCCCTACCCGCCCGCCCCCGCCGTTGAGGCCGTATTGCGCCATTTTGACAGCGAGCGGCTGCGCCTTTACCCAGACCCGGACTGTCAGGCCCTGAAGCAGGCTCTGGCCGATGATGCCGGGCTGGCACGCAACCAGGTGTTTGTCGGCAACGGCTCGGATGAAGTGTTGGCGCTGACCTTCATGGCACTGCTGCGCCAGCCGAAGCCACTGCTGCTGCCCGAAACCAGCTACAGCTTCTACAACGTCTATATCGACCTGTTCGGCATTGACGCACGCCACATCCCGCTGACGGACGACTTCCGCATCAATCTTGATGATTACTGCGGCGAAAATGGCGGTATCATCTTCGCCAACCCCAACGCCCCGACCAGCGTCAGCCTCGACCTGGAAGCGATCAAGTCGCTGCTGGAACGCAACACCGATTCCGTCGTCGTGGTGGATGAGGCCTATGTGGATTTTGGCGCTGAAAGTGCCACCCGCCTGGTTCAGCAGTACCCCAACCTGCTGGTGATCCAGACCTTCTCCAAGTCACGCTCCCTCGCCGGCATGCGCGTCGGCTTCGCCTTCGGCCACCCGGAACTGATCGAGGCGCTGGAGCGGGTCAAAAACAGTTTCAACTCCTACCCGCTGGACATGCTGGCCCAGCAGACCGCCATTGCAGCGGTTGAGGACAAGGAGTACTTTACGGCCTGCATCAATCGGGTCATCGAAACCCGCCGCTGGACCACCGAGCAGTTGCAGCAGCTCGGCTTTGATGTACTGCCGTCACACACCAATTTCGTGTTCACCAGCCACCCACAGGTCGCTGCAGCTGAACTGATGCAATACCTGCGTGACAACAAGATCCTGGTGCGTCACTTCACCAAGCCCGGCATCGACAACCACCTGCGCATCACCATCGGTACCGCCGAGGAGATGCAGGCCTTGATCAGCTGCCTGCAGACCCACCCGGCACTTTAACCCGAGAATCGAGGCGCTTAGAGCGCCTCGCCTTCAACCCGGTTACGACCACTTTGCTGTGCGATCAACAGATTCTCACGTGCGCGCCGCATCATCGCGGCCGCATCATCCTCAAGATTGACCGCTGACGCCAGACCGACACTGATCGTCCAGCTCAAGTTGCCGGTACTGTACGGCAGCTCCAGAGCCGCCACTGCCGCACGCATCCGCTCAGCCGCCAGCACGCCCTGTTCATGATTGGTTTCAGGCAGCACAACCACCAGCTGATCATCCGAATAGCGCGCCAGAAAGTCCGACGTCCGCTTGAGCGCATGCAGCGTCATCACCGTCTGCTGCAACACCTGATCACCGGCATCCCAGCCGTAACGGTCATTGATACCACTGAGATCATCCACGTCGATCAGCAGCATGCTGGTGGCGCCGTCATAGCGCAGCGCTTGCGCCGTCGCCATCTCCAACACCGGAATAAGTGTGCGGCGGTTATAGGCTCCGGTCAGCGGATCACGCTGTGCCTGATGCGACAGCTTGCGCTCCAGGTGCTTCTGCGCACTCATGTCGCGAGCACTCCAGACGACCTCCCCCTGCGCCGACATCACCCAGCGACTTTGGTACCAGCAGGGTTCTGACAAACCCAGTTCGCGCAACACAGGCAGATGCTCGGGCCTCAGCTGATACTCCAGCTCCACGAACTCCTCACCCGCAGCCAGCTGACGCAAAGTCTGGCGAAACTGCGTTAGCAGATCGTCCGCAAACAAGTCTGACAGCGTTCGCCCCACCAGAGCATCCGCCTGGCACCAGCCCTGTGCCGCCTGACTCACTGCCAGAATGGTCTCATTATCCAGTACCAGAACCGGATCCTGGCATGCACTCAGCATTGCCCGATAACGTGCCTCGTATGCTTCTGTACTCATCACCTTCCCCTTTTCAGTCAGATCTGACAGCCATGCCCGATGACCCGATCAATATCCAGCGATATATTCAAGATCCGTCTAAGACTATACTATGTTCCCCTTAAGGGACGGTATTCAGTCCCAGCGACTCCCAGGAGCACCATACATGGCCAACCGGGTATTGATGGCTCGACAGCCGATCTTCGATGCCAGCCAAAATGTCATCGCATATGAACTGTTGTATCGTAGCGAAGACGGAATCAACACCCTGCCGCTCATCAGCGGCGAGGCCGCCAGCAGCCGCGTCATTCTTCATTCCTACACCAGTATTACCGATGCGGGCAATCTGCGCACCCTGCCCGCGTTCATCAACTTCAGTCAGCAGATGCTGGAAGCCGAGACGCTGCCGTCACTATCTCCACGGGAGATCGTCATCGAGATCCTCGAGGATTGCCAGGTAACAACCAAGCTGACCCGAGCGATACAACGCCTGCGTGAGGCCGGATTCAAGCTGGCCCTGGATGATTTCACCTATGACCCCGCATTCGATCCTCTACTGAAACTCGCCCATATCGTAAAACTCGATATTCGCGCCCTTTCGCCCACCAAGCTGCGTCAGCAGATAGCGCTATTGAAGCACTTCAACGTTAAGCTGCTGGCCGAAAAGGTCGAAACGCTGGAAGAGTACCAGCTTTGCCTGGAGCTGGGCTGCGAACTGTTTCAAGGATATTTCTTTAGCCAGCCGGAGCTGCTGAAAGGATGCAAGGCTTCCGGCAGCAAGCTCATCATCAGCCAGCTGCTCGCCGCGCTAAGCCAGCCGGGCACAGACTTCGACCGACTGAATGAACTGCTGTCACGTGACCCTGCGCTCAGCTACAAGCTTCTGCGCCTGACTAACTCAGCCGCACTTGGCCTGCAACGACACATCAGCAGCCTGCAGGAAGCGCTGGTCTACCTGGGCACCAGTGAACTGAAAAAATGGGCTTCACTGATCATTCTGGCCGATGATTATGGCAAGCCCAGCGAACTGATCCGCCAAATTCTGTTGACCGCACGCTTCTGCGAACTTTTCGCCGAAGCCTACCCCGAAATCGATAACGGCGAAGCGTTCATGACCGGCCTGTTGCTGCACCTGGACGCCCTGATGAATCAGACTCAGGACGAACTGCTGCGGCTAATTGATGTATCGCCCAGAATTCATGCCGCCCTGAGCGAGCGTCAAGGCGAACTGGGCCAGCTGCTGCAGCAGGTCGAAGCCTTCGTACAGGGCGATTGGGCAGGCACCGACCGAAGACTCGCGACCAGGCTGCAACGCAGTTACCTCGACAGCTTGGCATGGTGTCGCGAATCGATGCAATTGATGGAACAGCTCTAGCCTTACTGCAAAGGCGCCGTCATCACTTCAACGGCTGCCTTTAGCGCGGCTTCGTCACAGCTACCACAGGTTCCTTTCGGCGGCATGGCCCCTTTGCCGGTCAGGACCGTCTGGGTCATGGCATCCACCCCCTTGGCAATGCGGGGTGCCCAAGCCGCCTTGTCTTCCAGCTTGGGCGCACCGCCCAGCCCCGCCTGATGACAAGCGACACAGTGTTTTTGCACCACTTCATCGGCCGTCATCGCCTGTGCGGAAAACGGCATCACTACCAAACCCGCCAAAGCCAGAACAATGCGCATCTTCATACTCTCATCTCCATGATTTTTGTCTCAGAATAACGTCAGCCTCGCTGCAACACCATGACCTGCCGCAGCCAGGCATGAAAAAGGGCGACCCTCTGGCCGCCCTTTACACTCAGATTATGTGCGATGCCTTAGCTGCTCAATTCCAGCAGCAGCTTGTTCAGACGCTGCACATAGCTTGCCGGGTCATCCAGGGTGGCACCGGCTGCCAGGCCGGCCTGATCAAACAGCACCAGCGCCAGTTCGCCAAAGCGGTCCTCGTCCGGCTCCTGGTCCAGCTTGTCGATCAGCGGATGCTCAGGGTTGATCTCGAAAATCGGCTTGCTGTCCGGCACCTGCTGACCCGCCGCTTCCATGATGCGGCGCATCTGCAGCCCCATGTCATAGTCACCGATCACCAGACAGGCCGGAGAGTCGGTCAGACGATGTGTGATACGCACGGAGTCAACCTTGTCCTCCAGCACCTTGTTCAAGCGCTCGATCAGCCCCTCGTGCTCCTTTGCCACCTCTTCCTGCTTCTGCTTCTCTTCGTCGGACTCGGTCTCGCCCAGGTCCAGCTCACCCTTGGTGACATCCTGGAAGCTATGACCGTCGAAGTCGAACAGCTGGCTCATCATCCACTCATCGATGCGCTCGGACAGCAACAGTACTTCGATACCCTTCTTGCGGAACACCTCCAGGTGCGGGCTGTTCTTGGCGGTATTGAAGGAGTCGGCCACGACGTAGTAGATCTTCTTCTGACCTTCCTGCATGCGGCCAATGTAGTCTTCCAGCGATACGTTCTGTTCCGCCGTGCCGGAATGAGTGGAGGCGAAGCGCAGCAGCTTGAGGATCTTGTCGCGGTTGCCCATATCCTCGGCCGGGCCTTCCTTGATCACCTGACCAAAGGTGGTCCAGAACTTGGCGTACTTGTCGGCGTCGTTTTTGGCCAGCTTGCTCAGCATGTCGAGCACGCGCTTGGTCAGTGCGGAGCGCAGCTTGTCGACGCTCGGGTCCTTCTGCAGGATTTCACGCGACACGTTGAGCGACAGGTTGTTACTGTCGACCACACCCTTGATGAAGCGCAGGTACAGCGGCAGGAACTGATCCGCCTGATCCATGATGAACACGCGTTGCACGTACAGTTTCAAGCCACGTGGCGCTTCACGGTTCCACAGGTCGTAGGGCGCATTTTCCGGCACGTACAGCAGACTGGTGTACTCCAGGTTGCCTTCAACCTTGTTGTGCGACCATGTCAGTGCATCGGAGAAATCATGGGAGATATGCTTGTAGAACTCCTGATACTCCTCGTCATTCAGGTCTGACTTGGAGCGGGTCCAGAGCGCGGTCGCGGAGTTAACGCTCTCCAGCTCGGCGGCCTGCTGCTCTTCACTGCCCTCTTCATCTTCACCCGGCAGCGTTTCTTTCAGCATTTTCACCGGAATGGAGATGTGATCGGAGTACTTGCGCACCAGGGAGCGCAGACGGAAGCCATCCGCGAACTCTTCTTCACCTTCCTTCAGCTTCAGTACGATACGGGTACCGCGCTGCGCCTTGTCGATGCTGCCAATGGTGAAATCACCTTCGCCAGCCGACGACCAGTGCACGCCATTTTCGGCGGCATCACCGGCACGACGGGTATAAACGTCAACACGCTGAGCCACGATAAAGGCCGAGTAGAAGCCGACACCGAACTGACCGATCAACTGGCTGTCCCTGGCCTGATCACCCGTCAGGCTGGACAGGAATCCGGCCGTACCGGACTTGGCAATGGTGCCCAGGTGCTCGATCACATCCTGGCGGTTCATGCCGATGCCGCGATCTTCGATGGTCACCGTGCCGGCATCCTTGTCGAATTCGATGCGGATATCGAGGTCGGTATCCCCTTCATACAGGGCATCGTTGTGCAGGGCTTCAAAACGCAGTTTCTCGGATGCATCCGAGGCGTTTGAAATCAGCTCGCGCAGGAAGATCTCCTTGTTGGAGTAAAGCGAGTGGATCATCAGATGCAGAAGCTGTTTTACCTCTGTCTGGAAACCAAGAGTCTCTTTCTGTGTTTCTGTAGTCATGGCGGGCCTACCTAACCTCCGAGAACAAACTTTCAACCCTACCTGATATAGGGGTGCCGATCGGCTTTTCAAGGGGTTAATGTTCGATTTCTGTCGGTGCGCCAATATCGAGCAGGAAATGCGCCCGCGCCTGAGCAATCGGCTTGCTCTTGCGCTCCTGCCAGGCCAGCACCGAACAGTTGCCGACACGGCGCCCCTGGCGGCTGATATGGCAGATGGCGAAGGTGTCACGATCCAGTCCCGCCCGCATGTAATCGAGTGAGAAGTCGATGATCTTGGCCAGCCCCGGTTGCGGCAGCTGCAGCGTGAGCTGAAACAGTGCGGTCAGCTCCATGAAGGAGGCGATGACACCACCGTGGATCGCGGGAATGGTCGGGTTGCCGATATTGTCGGCATTGGCCGGCAGACGAAAGATGATCTCTTCACCGTAGCATTCACACTGCACCCCCAATACCCGCGCGTAGGGAATCAGATCGACCAGTGGCTGATAATCAGCGCTGGCATGGGCCTTCTTGACCAGTTCAAGCAGTTGCTGCATCGGAGCCTCCTTCGATCATGGCCCGAAATTCGGAATCGGTCACCCCGCCCTCGGGGCGCATGAAGGTGGCAATCGCATAGGCCACCGGACGATCGGGATCGTCCTGATAGACCGACGCCCGGGTAAACAGCACACTGCGGGTCACCCGGTAACATTCGGCCGCCACATAAAGCGGCTGACTCTGTACCGGGGTACGCATGTGGTCGATGCGCAGGTCCAGCGTCGGACAGAGTTCGAACGCCTCCAGCGCACAGAGCGTCGACACGCTGCTGGCGGCATCGACCAGCGTGGTCAGAACGCCACCGTGCAAATAGGTGTCCAGCCCCTCGCTGATCAGCTGCGGCTGCACCGGCAGTACCAGCGAGACCTTGTTTTTTTCCGCCCGGACCAGGCTGATGCCCAGCTTGCGCATATGCGGTTGCGCATCGATAAAACGGCTACAGCGCGCCTGATAGTACTGATCATCCATTCTCAGTCGCCTCCCGAACTCATCATCAGGGTTTTGAGCGTGGACGAGGTGAACTCGCGTCGATAGAGTACCACCACGACGGTAAGCGCCAGCAGCATGAACACCCAGGGATTGATGAACCAGCCCAGTACCGCAATGCTGAAGTAGTAGGTTCTCAGCCCCAGATTGAAGTTGTGCGCCGCCATTGACGCCATCTGCGCGATCCGTTCGGCATGGGCCTTCTGCTGTGCGGCTGAAGGGCTTTCGGTGGGCAACGGCGCGCCACCGATCATCACCGACACGAAGCCGTATTGGCGCAGGCTCCAGGTAAACTTGAAAAAGGCATAGATGAACAGCACTACCAACACCAGCAGTTTCAGTTCCCACTCCTGCTTGGTCGCGACGACAACGAACGGCAGATCCTCAACCATGTTGATCGCCCGCTCGGTCGAACCCATCACGGTCATCAAGCCGGCCAGCACAAGAATAGTGGTCGAGGCAAAGAACGCGACGCTGCGCTCCAGGTTGGCGATCGCTGCAGTATCCGCGATGCGCACTTCCCGTGCTAACATCCGCTGCATCCACTCGGTGCGGTACAGGTGCAACATGCTGACCAGGCAGGGCGTCGTGTGACTCTTGTATGCCGAGTAATACATGTACCCTCGAAAGCAGAGCAGAAACCAGCCCAGCGCCAATGCATTGGCCCAGTTACTCTGCAGCAGCAACAACATTTTTTCCATCGTAAACTCCGCTCACCTGTGTCCGTATCACGATAATCTACAGGGATTAAGTTTCAGTGTCTTCAAGCAGTTACAACCTTTCCGCCGGTGCCGGCTACGCCCTGGCCACCTCGCTGGTAATGAGCATGGCCGCCGTATTGATTAAGTTGACAGCAGTGATGATCAGCATCGAAATGATCGTATTCTTCCAGTACCTGCTCTGCGTGCTGGTCATGTTGCCCTGGCTCAGACAGTGCGGTCTGGGCGAACTGCGCACCCAACGCCCCCTGCTGCACCTGATTCGCGGCCTCTGCGGCTGGGGCTGTTTCTACGCTTACTATCTGGCACTGGAAAAGATTCCGCTGGTGGATGCGGCACTGCTGAGAAACGCTGCGCCGCTCTGCGTACCGCTCTGGCTGCTGGTGTGGCAGCGCGTGGGCCTGCACTGGCTGAGCTGGCTTCCCTTGCTGCTGGGTTTTATCGGCATCGGTCTGATCATGCAGCCGGAAGGCAGCGGCCTGAGCAGCTGGCATCTGGTTGGCTTTGTCTCCGCACTGACCCTTGCCGGCTCCATCGTCACCACCCGCGAACTGACCCGTACCGAACCGGTGAACCGCATCCTGTTCTATTACTTCCTGATCTCGACCCTGGCCGGCCTGCCGCTTGCACTGAGCAACTGGCAGCCACTGCAACTGGCCAGCCTGCCCTATATACTGCTGATCGCGGGTTCCGTCTGGCTGACCATGCGGCTCTACACCCGCTCATACAGCCACGCTCCAGCCTCCATCATCGCCCCCTTGAGTTATTTCGGGGTCGTGTTTACAGGCTTCTGGGGTTGGCTGATCTGGGATCAGGTACCGCTGCCGCTCACCTGGGCCGGCATTGCGCTTGTCATTCTGGGCGGGGTTGGCTCGGTCTGGATCGGCTCGCGCCTGCAAAGTCGCCATTAGACCAGTCAAGCCGCCCCGTCAGGGCGCCCACTCAGGACGAGCAGGTCAGGTAGATGGATTCCGCCCAATCGGGGCGGGGGCCGGCAAAGCGCTCGAAGCCGGGATGAGTGTCACCGGGGTGCCGCAACAAGGGCAGCAGGTCATGCAGGGGCCGATAGTCACCCTGATGCGCCTCGCGAATCGCCTCTTCCGCCATGTAATTGCGCAACACAAAACGCGGATTGACCGAGCGCATCTGCTGGCGACGAATCGGCGCGCTGGCTGCTTCCTGCTGCACGCGCAGCGCATACTGCTCCAGCCAGGCAGACATGGGCTCAGGATTGGAGCAGAACGCCAGCACGACTTGCCGCTGCGCTTCATCACCCTGTTGCCATTCAGTCAACGCGCGCAGGAAGCGGTTGTGGTCGATATGCTGCTCAGTCCAGATCTTCGACAGTTGATCGGTCAACGCCTGATCATCGGCATCAACGCCCTGTAGTCCCAGCCGCGCCTTCATGCGATCGAGATAGGCCGCCTGATAGAGCCCTTCGAACCGGTCCAGCTCAGCCTCAAGCTCGGCACGCGCCACAAGGGGCAACATCGCCTGAGCCAGCGCCGCCAGGTTCCACAACACGATCGAGGGCTGCTGACTGAAGGCATAACGCGCCTCATGGTCATTCTTGTTGGCAACATGATCGGGTTCATAATGATCCAGGAAGGTATAGGGCCCGTAATCAAAGGTCTCCCCGATCAACGACATATTGTCGGTATTCAACACCCCGTGGACGAAGCCATAGGCCTGCCAGGCAGCCACCAGCCGGGCAGTACGTTCGAGCACTTCCCGATACATCGCCCGGTAGGGTTGCTCCTCAGTTTGCAGCTGGGGGAAATAACGCTGCAGGCAGTAATCCGCAAGCTGACGCAGGTCATCATGCTGACCGCTGTAGAAAAAATATTCGAAGTGACCGAAACGGATATGACAGGGCGTGACCCTCAGCAGCATGGCACAGGGCTCCATGCCGTTTCTCATCGTGTGCTGTTCGCTGCCCAGCAGGCAGAGCGCACGGGTTGTCGGGATGCCCAGACCGGACATCGCCTCGCCGGCCAGATACTCACGAATACTGGAACGCAACACCGCCCGTCCGTCCCCAAACCGGGAAAAGGCCGTCTGCCCCGCACCTTTAAGGTGCAGATCGTAGCGTGCGCCTTCGGCATTGACCACTTCACCCAGCAGCAATCCACGGCCATCTCCGAGATCGGGGTTATACACCCCAAATTGATGGCCGGTGTACTTCATCGCCAAAGGCTCGACACCAGCCCACGACTTGTCGCCAACACAGTATTGCGCCAGCTCCTCAGGGGATATACTGCAAGGGTCCAGATCCAGCCAGCGAGCCACCTCGGGACTGAACGCAACCAGGTGACTGGACTTGAGCGGTTCCACGGCCTTGCGCTGAAACCACTGCTCCGGCAAGCGGGCATAACTGTTATCAAAGTTCAGCTGCGCAAGGACTCGACCAATACTCATCCACATTCTCCTGATTGATACTCCTTATAACCTAGCATTTTGATCAAGTATTTACAGCCTTCAAAGTGCAAGGTTATTTTTCCGTCCCATGCTGTTAAGCTTGCGGCTCAATAAGGAGCAACCGATGTGGATTGAGCTATCCGACCTCTTCTGGCTGGCACTGACGACCCTGGCATGTCTGGCCTGGTGGCGTAATTTGAAGCTGCGTGAGTACGCAACCCTGAAAGTCCAGCGCTACTGCGAGCAGCAGGACGTACAGCTGCTGGACGAGAATATCGCGTTGAAAAGCCTGAGGCCGGTACGCTCAGCCGACAGCGGCAGGCTGGTACTGGCGCGCCGCTATCAGTTCTATTTCACGTCAACCGGGGATGAACGCTATCCTGGCACTGTGGAGATGGTGGGCCGGCGCATCACGCAGATCGAGCTGGCAGCCCACAAACTGAACTAGCGCGGCTTAAGCGCCCGGGTAATCAGCCGATCCAACTGATTGGCGAACTGCTGACGGTCACTGTGGTTCAGTGCCGCCGGGCCGCCGCTTTGCACGCCGCTGGCCCGCAGCGTGTCCATGAAGTCGCGTATGTTGAGCCGGGCGCGGATATTTTCAGCCGTGAAGCGCTCGCCCCGAGGCGTCAACGCCATCCCCCCTTTCTCCAGCACCTCGGCCGCCAGCGGGATGTCACTGGTAATCACCAGGTCACCGGCTTGCGTGCGGCGCACGATCTCGTGGTCCGCCACGTCAAAACCGGCCGCGACCTGCACGGCACGAATATTGGCGGCTGGCGGTACTCTCAGCGGCTGGTTGGCGATCAGCGTCAGTTCCAATCCGCTACGCTCGGCGGCACGAAACAGAATCTCCTTGATCACCACCGGACAGGCATCGGCATCCACCCAGATCTTCATCGCCACTCCTCAGCGCAGTTGACGCACACGGCAGCTGCGTCCCTTGACCTTGCCCTTGGACAGCACTCTAACGGCATCACGCGCCACCGGGCGACTCACCGCCACATAGGTGCAGAAATCGAATACGCGAATCTTGCCCACCTGATCACCCGTCAGTTCACCACCACTGGTCAGCGCGCCCAGCACATCACCTGGCCGGATTTTCTGCTTCTTGCCCACATCCAGCTGCAGGGTCGCCATCGGCGGCCGATAGTCGCCCGCCGGCATTCCCTTGGGCAAGGGCTCATCCGAGATGATCATGTCCATCTGTGCCTCGACGGCGGCCAGGCGGAAACGTTCCCGCTCGCTGAACAGCGTAACCGCTATGCCACTCTGCCCGGCTCTTCCTGTACGCCCAACGCGGTGCACGTGCACCTGCGCTTCCTTGGACGGGCGATGGTTGATGACCAGATCCAGTCCTTCAACATCCAGCCCACGCGCCGCCACATCGGTGGCCACCAGCACCGTGGCACTCTGGTTGGCAAAACGCACCAGCGTCTGGTCACGCTGACGCTGGTCCAGATCGCCATGCAGGGCAACCGCTGCGATGCCACTCTGCTGCAGGCTCTGCTCCAGATCCCGAACCTCCTGCTTGGTATTACAGAACACCACGGCTGAAACCGGGCGGTAGTGATGGATCAATCGGGCGACGGCTTGATCACGCTCATCGTTGTCCACTTCATGAAAGTGCTGCTCGATACTGGTGTTCTGGTGCAGCGCTTCCACCTCGACCCTTTGCGGCTCGCGCATGATGCGACCGGCAATAGCAGCAATTTCTTTCGGATAGGTTGCGCTGAACAGCAGCGTCTGGCGCTGATCCGGAGTGGCCGCGACGATGGCGTCAACCGCTTCCTGAAATCCCATCTCCAGCATCCGATCCGCTTCGTCCAGCACCAGTGTCTGCAGACGATCCAACCGCAACGTACCCTTGCGCAGGTGCTCCTCGATACGACCGGGCGTCCCCACGACAACATGGGCTCCGTGCTCAAGCGAACCGATCTGAGGACCCAGCGGCATGCCACCACAAAGTGTCAGCACCTTAACATTGGGAATCAGGCGCGCCAGACGACGCAACTCCTGAGCCACCTGATCAGCCAGCTCACGGGTCGGGCAAAGCACCAGCGACTGTATGTGGAAACGGGTATTGTCCAGCGCCTGCAGCAAGCCCAGACCGAAGGCCGCCGTCTTGCCGGAACCGGTCTTGCCCTGGGCGATCAGATCACGCCCATCCAGAATCACCGGCAGGCTCTCCTGCTGGATCGGTGTCATGTGATGGTATTCAAGCGATTCAAGGTTACGCAGAAGCTCGGGCTTCAGGGCGATCCGGGAAAAAGGTTGTTGGCTCAAGACGGCTACCTGTTGATGGTGCGGTAAAAAAACGCATTCTATCAGAAGCACTTGCACTGGTTTGCAGCAGACACAAAAAAAGGCAGCCGAAGCTGCCTTTTTTACGGATCAGAAGATGCTTACTTCATTTCCCAGCCAGTCACTTCGGACAGAGCCTTGCCGATATCGGCCAGGGAGCGAACAGTCTTCACACCAGCGTCTTCCAGGGCCGCGAATTTCTCGTCCGCAGTACCCTTACCACCGGAGATGATCGCACCGGCGTGGCCCATGCGCTTGCCCGGAGGTGCAGTAACACCAGCGATGTAGGAAACAACCGGCTTGGTCACATTTGCCTTGATGTAGGCAGCTGCTTCTTCCTCGGCAGAACCACCGATCTCACCGATCATGACGATCGCTTCGGTCTGCGGGTCGTTCTGGAACATTTCCAGGATGTCGATGAAGTTGGAACCCGGGATGGGGTCGCCACCAATGCCAACACAGGTAGACTGACCGAAGCCAGCGTCAGTAGTCTGCTTAACCGCTTCGTACGTCAGCGTACCGGAACGGGAAACGATGCCCACTTTGCCCGGCAGGTGGATATGGCCCGGCATGATACCGATCTTACACTCTCCCGGAGTAATAACGCCCGGGCAGTTCGGGCCGATCAGGCGAACACCCAGCTCATCACACTTCACTTTGCACTGCAGCATGTCCATGACCGGAATGTGCTCGGTGATGCAGACGATCAGTTTGATGCCCGCATTAGCCGCTTCCAGGATGGAATCCTTACAGAAAGGCGCCGGAACGTAGATAACGGAGGCTTCAGCGCCAGTCGCTTCTACAGCTTCCTTAACGGTGTTGAATACCGGCAGACCCAGGTGTTCGGTACCGCCTTTGCCCGGCGTTACACCACCAACCATTTTGGTGCCGTAAGCAATCGCCTGCTCAGAGTGGAAAGTACCCTGGCCACCAGTAAAGCCCTGACAGATGACTTTGGTATCTTTGTTGATCAGAACGGCCATGATTATTTACCCTCCGCTGCTTTGACTGCCTGCTGAGCGGCATCAGTCAGGCTGGTTGCTGCAATGATGTCCAGACCGGACTCAGCCAGCTTCTGCGCACCCAGTTCAGCGTTGTTACCTTCCAGACGTACAACAACCGGTACGTTCACACCCACTTCCTTAACCGCACCGATGATGCCGTCTGCGATCAGGTCGCAGCGAACGATACCACCGAAGATGTTAACCAGTACGGCTTTAACCTTGCTGTCTTCAAGGATGATCTTGAACGCTTCGGTAACACGCTCTTTGGTCGCACCACCACCAACGTCGAGGAAGTTGGCCGGGAAGCCACCGTGCAGGGAAACGATGTCCATGGTGCCCATCGCCAGGCCCGCACCGTTAACCATGCAACCGATAGTGCCGGTCAGAGCAACGTAGTTCAGATCCCACTCGGCCGCGCGTGCTTCACGCTCGTCTTCCTGAGACGGATCCTGCATGGCCTGCAGATCCTTGTGACGGTAAACGGAGTTACCATCGATGACGATCTTGGCATCCAGGCAGTGCAGGTTACCCTGGTCAGTGATGACCAGCGGGTTGATCTCCAGCAGCGCCAGATCCTTTTCTTCGAACATCTTCGCCAGACCCAGGAAGATGTTGACGAACTGCTTGACCTGGTCACCCTGCAGGCCCAGCTGGAACGCCAGTTCGCGACCCTGGTACGGCTGAGCGCCTGTCAGCGGATCGATGGTTGCCTTGAGGATCTTTTCCGGAGTCTCTTCAGCAACTTTCTCGATTTCGACACCACCTTCGGTGGATGCCATGAACACGATACGACGGCTGGAGCGATCGACTACAGCACCCAGATACAGCTCGTTGGCGATATCGGTGCAGGTCTCAACCAGAATCTTGGAAACAGGCTGACCATTGGCGTCTGTCTGGTAAGTCACCAGACGCTGACCCAACCATTTTTCAGCAAAGGCCTGGGCTTCAGCCGGAGAATCAACCAGCTTAACACCGCCCGCTTTACCACGGCCACCGGCGTGGACCTGGGCTTTTACAACCCACTTGTCGCCGCCAATCTTTTCAGCCGCTTCAGCAGCCGCTTCCGGAGTATCTACCGCGATCCCTTTGGAAACCGGCAGACCATATTCGGCAAAGAGTGCTTTGCCCTGGTACTCGTGAAGGTTCATGCTCTAATCCGTTGTATTTTCGGTTATACAGGTGCCCCCATCCGCAGTGCATGTGGCAAGGGCACATCTTTTTCACTCTGCAGAACCCGACCGCCGGGTTAGTGAACGGCCGGGCCAACCCTCAGGTTATCGCTTTTTGCGATTTGCAATGTGGATCGCGTGGTTGTCTACAGCCAGAGCAGCTTCGTGAACCGCTTCGCTGACGGTCGGGTGAGCGAATACCATCAGCTGCAGGTCCTCTGCACTGGAGCAGAATTCCATCGCAATCACACCCTGAGCGATCAGTTCGGAAGCGATGCCGCCGACCATATGAACGCCCAGAATTCGGTCGGTTTCTTCATCAGCAATGATCTTGACGAAACCGTCAGTCGCATTGGCTGCCATTGCACGACCGGAAGCCGCGAACGGGAATTTACCAACCTTGATCTTCACACCTTCAGCCTTCAGTTCCTGCTCGGTCTTGCCGACCCAAGCCAGTTCCGGGAAGGTGTAAATGATATTCGGGATGCAGTCATAGTTCATTGCCGCCTTGTGACCGGCAATGATATCTACGGCCATGATGCCCTCTTCGGATGCCTTGTGCGCCAGCATCGGACCACGTACGGAGTCACCGATGGCGTAAACGCCCGGCGCATCGGTACGGCAGCTTTCATCAACGAAGATGAAACCGCGCTCGTCCAGTTTGACACCGCTGTCTTCAGCCAGCAGGCCCTGAGTCTGGGGACGACGACCAACCGCGACGATCAGCTTGTCGAACACCATCTCCTGCTCACCGTTGGCATCGGTGTACTTGACCTTGACTTCCTTGCCATCGATGATTTCAGTGCCGGTGCAGCGAGCGCCAAGCTTGATGTCCAGACCCTGCTTGGTCAGCAGTTTCTTGGCTTCCTTGGCCACGTCGATGTCAGCCAGCGACAGGAAATCGTCCATGGCTTCGAAAACGGTCACTTCCGAGCCACAACGCGCCCAGATGGAACCCATTTCCAGACCGATGACGCCCGCACCGATGATACCCAGACGCTTCGGCGTCTCATCGATTTTCAGTGCGCCTTCGTTGTCGACGATCAGACCTTCAGTCAGCGGCGCCGGCGGGATCTCGACCGGTACAGAACCGGATGCCAGGATCACGTTTTCGGCTGCGTGGACAGAAGTGCTGCCATCCTGAGCGGTGACTTCAACCTGCTTGTTGGCCAGCAGCTTGCCGGTACCCTGCAGCAGAGTCACGCCGTTGGCCTTGAACAGACCGGCGATACCGCCGGTCAGGTTTTTGACGATCTGGTCCTTGCGGGCCACCATCTGCTTGGTATCCATGTGCACGTTGTCCGCCACGATACCCTGAGCGGCAAAGCCGTGCTGGGCTTCATGGAACTTGTGCGTGGTTTCCAGCAATGCCTTGGACGGGATACAACCCACGTTCAGGCAGGTACCGCCGAGAACGGCAGTACCCTTTTCATCAACCCACTTTTCGACACAGGCAGTTTTCAGACCCAGCTGGGCGGCGCGAATAGCGGCCACGTAACCACCGGGGCCAGCACCGATTACAATTAGATCAAATTTATCTGACATTACTTAATCCTGTCTTTCACTCGTTCGATTGTGGGTCTGATCAGATATCCAGCAGCATGCGTGCCGGATCTTCCAGCAGATCCTTGATGGTCACGAGGAATTGTACCGCCTCTTTACCATCGATCATACGGTGGTCGTATGACAGTGCCAGATACATCATCGGCAGGATTTCAACCTGACCATTGACCGCCATCGGACGCTCCTGAATCTTGTGCATACCCAGGATAGCGGTCTGCGGCGGGTTCAGGATCGGAGTCGACATCAGGGAGCCGAATACACCACCGTTGGTGATGGTGAAGGTACCACCCTGCATGTCATCCATGCCCAGCTTGCCTTCACGGCCACGCTTGCCGAAGTCAGCGATGGTGGCTTCAACTTCAGCCAGACCCATGGAGTCGGTATCACGCAGAACCGGAACCATCAGACCACGATCGGTGGATACGGCCACACCGATATCCTGATAGCCGTGGTAAACCATGTCGTTGCCGTCGATGGAAGCGTTTACTGCCGGGAAGCGCTTCAGGGCTTCAGTCGCAGCCTTGACGAAGAAAGACATGAAGCCAAGACGTGCACCGTGAGTCTTCTCGAACAGGTCCTTGTACTGCTTGCGCAGTTCCATGACCGGCTTCATGTTGACTTCATTGTAGGTGGTCAGCATTGCCGCGTTCTGCTGCGCTTCTACCAGACGCTTGGCGATAGTGGCACGCAGGCGAGTCATCGGGACACGCTTCTCGGTACGCTCGCCAACCGGGATATTCAGAGCCGGAGCAGCCGCCGCCGGAGCAGCCGCCGGAGCAGCAGGTTTGTTCTTCAGGAAGCTCTGTACGTCTTCCTTGGTGATGCCGCCGTTCTTTCCTGTACCCGGAATCTGGCTAGCATCCAGACCGTTCTCTTCGATCAGTTTGCGAGCTGCCGGACCGATTTTGTCAGCGTCAGTGGTTGTTTCAGCAGCCGGAGCAGCAGCGGCTTCAGTAGCCGGAGCAGCAGCGGCAGGCGCAGAAGCAGCAGCACCTGCTTCAAACAGCGCGATTACTTCTTCACTCAGGACAGTATCGCCTTCACCCTTGACGATCTCCTTGATCACGCCGTCAGCCGGCGCCACCACTTCAAGAACGACCTTGTCGGTTTCAATGTCAACAATCAGCTCGTCAGCTGAGCAGGCTTCGCCCGGCTGCTTGTGCCAGGTTGCAACGGTACCGTCCGCTACGGATTCAGGGAAAGTCGGCGCTTTGATATCGATGGACATGCTGTTTCCTTTAAAAATGCTGCACAGGTGTAGTTACCAATACAAACCTGTCATTAACCGTTGATTGCTTCGTTGACCAGCTGTTCTTGCTGCTCAAGGTGAACCGAAATATAACCTACCGCCGGCGCTGCCGCATGCGGACGCCCCACACCCATCAGGTGCAGCTTGGGGTCATGCTGCTGCAGAACGTTGCGCATGTGATGCTGACTGCAGTACCAGGCCCCCTGGTTCATCGGCTCTTCCTGACACCAGACCACGGATTCCAGGTTGGTGTACTCGGCAATCGCCTGCTTCAGCCCCTCTTCCGGGAACGGATAGAGCTGTTCGATGCGCACGATCGCAACGTCGTCTTTCTCAAGCTCGGCACGGCGATTGTACAGATCGTAGTAGACCTTGCCACTACACATCACCACTCGCTTCACTTGCTTCGGATCCAGCGCATCCACTTCCGGGATAACCGGCTGGAAAGTACCTTCAGACAAGTCTTCCAGAGTACATACGGCTTGCTTGTGACGCAGCAGAGACTTAGGTGACATCACCACCAGCGGTTTACGCAACGGGCGCACAACCTGACGACGCAGCAGGTGGAAGATCTGGGCCGGCGTCGTCGGTACGCAGACCTGGATGTTGTGCTCGGCAGACAGCTGCAGGAAACGCTCCAGACGCGCTGAAGAGTGTTCCGGGCCCTGGCCTTCGAAGCCGTGCGGCAGCAGCATGGTCAGACCACAGAGGCGGCCCCACTTGTGCTCGCCAGAGGTAATGAACTGGTCGATTACGACCTGGGCACCGTTAGCGAAGTCACCAAACTGGGCTTCCCAGATCACCAGCGCGTTCGGCGTGGTGGTAGCATAGCCGTATTCGAATGCCAGTACCGCTTCCTCGGACAGGAAGGAGTCGTAGATATCGAAGTCAGGCTGACCCTCAGCCAAGTTCTGCAGAGGCACAAAGAGACTGGCATCTTTCTGGTTGTGGACCACCGCATGACGGTGGGAGAAAGTACCGCGACCCACGTCCTGACCGGTCAGACGAATCGGGTAGCCTTCAGCCAGCAGGGTGGCATAGGCCATGGTTTCGGCGAAGCCCCAGTTGATTTCCATGGCGCCTGCAGCCATTTTCTTGCGATCTTCATAGATCTTCTGAACCTGGCGCTGGATGGAGAAGCCTTCCGGGAACTCACAGCACTTGTTGGCCAATTCCTGCAACAACTTCTGATCGACGCTGGTATCGCATTCAAAGGACCACTGATGCCCCAGGTACGGACGCCAGTCAACGAACAGTTCCTTATTCGGTTCCATGACCAGTGATTTGGCCACATGCTCGCCGTTTTCCAGCGCCTTGCGGTAATCTTGGTCGATCGACTTGGCCTCATCGGCACTGAGCACGCCTTCTTCCACCAGACGAGCGGCATAAAGCTCCTTGGTGGTTTTCTGGACTTTGATCTGCTTGTACATCAGCGGCTGAGTACCGGACGGCTCGTCCGCCTCATTGTGACCACGACGACGGTAGCAAACCAGATCGATAACTACGTCTTTATTGAATTCGTTACGGTAATCCAGCGCCAGCTGGGTTACGAAACGAACAGCTTCCGGATCATCACCGTTAACGTGGAAGATCGGTGCCTGCACCATCTTCGCCACATCGGTACAGTACTCGGTGGAGCGCGCATCTTCCTTCTTGGAAGTGGTGAAGCCCACCTGGTTGTTGATCACGATATGGATGGTGCCGCCCGTCTTGTAGGCACGGGTCTGGGACATCTGGTAGGTTTCCATCACCACGCCCTGACCTGCAACGGCCGCGTCACCGTGGATCGAAACCGGAATCACGCTGTTGCCGACGGCATCGTCGCGACGATCCTGACGCGCACGTACAGAACCTTCTACTACCGGAGAAACAATCTCCAGGTGAGACGGGTTGAACGCCATCGCCAGGTGAACTTCACCGCCAGCGGTCATCACGTTGGATGAGAAGCCCTGGTGGTATTTAACGTCACCGGAGGTTTCCAGCAGTTTCTTGCCTTCAAACTCGCCGAACAGATCCTGCGGATTCTTGCCGAAGATATTAACCAGCACGTTCAGACGACCACGGTGAGCCATGCCAATGACCAGCTCTTTGGCACCGTCACGACCGGCACGCTGCACCAGTTCATCCAGGCAGGGGATCAGCGCTTCACCACCTTCCAGACCAAAACGCTTGGCACCGGCGTAGCGAGAACCCAGGTATTTCTCCAGACCTTCCGCAGCGGACAGGCGCTCAAGAATGTGCTTGCGCTCGTCATTGGTCAGTACGGGATGGCTGCGCACCGGCTCCATGCGAGACTGAATCCAGCGCTTCTCCTGAGTGTCGACGATGTGCATGTACTCAGCGCCGACGGTAGTGCAATAGGTTTTCTGAAGATCAGCCAGGATCTCTTTCAGTGAGCTCTCTTCCGGACCGAAGAACAGCGAACCCAACTGAAAGCGGGTATCGAAATCGGCTTCGGACAGCTCATGAAAACGCGGATCCAGATCAGGCACCTGCTCACGTTCCAACAGGTTCAAGGGATCGATATCGGCATGCTGATGTCCACGTACGCGGTACGCATTGATCATGCGCAGGACGCGAACCTGCTTCTTTTCATGCTCTGAGCTGACACTGCTTCCGGAAACCGGCGTGGCGCGCTTCTGATTCTTGGAGAGGAGAAGGAAGTGATCCCGGATGGTGGAGTGAGGTACATCCTGAGAGATGCTGTCACCAACCTTGGGAAGTCGATCGAACTCGTCACGCCACTCTTGTGGAACGGCGTTCGGATCCATGAGATAGGTTTCGTATAGTTGTTCAACATATGAAAGGTTCCCCCCATAGAGGTGGGCATTCTTCCACATCTGCTCCATTATGCCATCTTGCATTATCATCTCACCCTGGCTCTGAGAGGGCGCTGCATCGGTCAGGCTGCACTATTTCCTGCACCGGCAGTCCTGCGACCCTCTGCTGATTACCGTTTTTGTATATTACCCGCATCTACACGGATCACGTGTAGTTGCGGGCATTAATTCTACGCCTTTTGCGACAGCCTTTACACTGTTAGCAGGCACCGATTCTACAAAATATTATTGTTCCGCCGACATAGGCCTTTTGGCTAGTAAAATTACACCCATTTATCCTGGACAAAAAAAAACGGCACCCTCACGGATGCCGTTTTTCAGTCCAAGAATGGACGATCAGGTCGCCTGCTGAAGCAGCATGTTGCGGATTTTGCCGATCGCCTTGGTCGGGTTCAGACCTTTCGGGCAAACGCTCACGCAGTTCATGATACCGTGGCAGCGGAATACGCTGAACGGATCATCCAGTTCAGCCAGACGCTCATTGGTCGCGGTGTCACGGCTATCCGCCAGGAAGCGGTAAGCCTGCAACAGACCGGACGGACCGATGAACTTGTCCGGATTCCACCAGAAGGACGGACAGGCAGTTGAACAGCATGCACAGAGAATACACTCGTACAGACCATCCAGCTCGGCACGCTCTTCCGGAGACTGCAGACGCTCGATCGCCGGCGCCGGCGTATCGTTGATCAGGAACGGCTTGATCTTTTCGTACTGCTTGTAGAACTGAGTCATATCAATGACCAGGTCACGGATCACCGGCAGACCCGGCAGCGGACGCAGTACCAGCTTGTCGTTCTCGACCACAGCAGACAGCGGCGTGATGCACGCCAGACCGTTCTTGCCGTTCATGTTCATGCCGTCGGAGCCACAAACACCTTCACGACAGGAGCGGCGATACGCCAGAGTCGGATCTTTTTCTTTCAGCAGCTGGAGCAGGTCCAGCACCATGATGTCCTTGCCACCCGGGATGTCGATATGAACATCCTGCATGTACGGCGCATCATCAATTTCAGGATTGTAACGATATACACTTACCAGCATCGCACCAGCCCCTTAATAAGTACGTACTTTCGGCGGGAACGGATCCATTGTCTTCGGCGCGAAGTTAACCGCACGTTTGCCAATGGCCTTGGTCTGCGGGAAGAACACAGAGTGGCACAGCCAGTTCTCGTCATCACGCTCGGTGAAGTCGTTGCGCGCGTGCGCACCACGAGACTCCTTACGCTCTTCCGCCGCAATCGCGGTCGCTTCCGCAACTTCCATCAGGTTCTCAAGCTCCAGCGCTTCAATACGAGAGGTATTGAATGCCTGACTCTTGTCTTCCAGATGTACGTTAGCTACACGCTCGCGGATCTCTTTCAGCATGCCCAAGCCCTTCTGCATGCTCTCACCATCGCGGAACACACCGAAGTACAGCTGCATGGTGTCCTGCAGAGTCTTGCGAACATCAGCAACCTTCTCGCCACCCGTGCTGTTGTTCAGACGGTTCAGGCGCGCCATGGCCGCTTCGATATCAGCGTCAGTTGCATCCGGCACTTCATAGCCTTCACGCATCTGCTGCTCAATCTGCATGCCCGCCGCACGACCGAAGACCACCAGGTCAAGCAGAGAGTTACCACCCAAACGGTTAGCGCCGTGCACAGATACACATGCCGCCTCACCGCACGCGAACAGACCGTTGATGATCTTGTCTTCACCAGTCTCCTGATCAGGAGAGATCGCCTGGCCACCGATATTAGTGGCAACACCACCCATCATGTAGTGACAGGTCGGCACAACCGGGATCGGCTCTTTAACCGGATCAGCGGCCGCAAAGGTCTTCGACAGTTCGCAGATACCCGGCAGACGAGAGTGCAACACTTCCTCACCCAGGTGATCCAGCTTCAGGTATACGTGATCGCCGTTTTCACCGCAGCCACGACCTTCCAGGATCTCCAGGATCATGGAACGAGCCACAACGTCACGTCCCGCCAGATCTTTGGCGTTCGGCGCGTAACGCTCCATGAAGCGCTCGCCATCCTTGTTGATCAGGTAGCCACCCTCACCACGACAACCCTCGGTCACCAGTACGCCAGCACCTGCGATGCCGGTCGGATGGAACTGCCACATTTCCATATCCTGAACCGCAACACCAGCACGCATCGCCATGCCGATACCGTCACCGGTATTGATCAGGGCATTGGTAGTGGACGCATAGATACGACCCGCACCACCGGTGGCCAGAACGGTTGCCTTGGACTTGATGTAAACGGTCTCACCGGTTTCGATGCAGATGGCGATACAGCCAACCACGTCACCCTGGGAGTTCTTCACCAGGTCAACGGCATACCATTCGTTCAGGAAAGTTGTACCGGCCTTCATGTTGGCCTGATACAGGGTGTGCAGCAGCGCGTGACCGGTACGGTCGGCAGCAGCACAGGTACGAGCAGCCTGACCGCCCTCACCGAAGTTCTTGGACTGACCACCGAACGGACGCTGGTAGATACGACCAATCTCAGTACGGGAGAACGGCAGACCCATGTGATCCAGCTCGAATACAGCCTGAGGACCTACAGAGCACATGTACTCAATCGCGTCCTGGTCACCGATGTAGTCAGACCCCTTGACGGTGTCGTACATGTGCCAGCGCCAATCATCGTTCGGATCCGCACTTGCGATCGCACAGGTAATACCACCCTGAGCCGACACAGTGTGAGAGCGAGTCGGGAATACTTTGGTGACACAAGCGGTATTCAGACCGGACTGAGCCAGCTGCAGTGCGGCGCGCATACCTGCACCGCCACCGCCGACAACGATTGCGTCGAAAGTCAGTGTACGCAGTTTAGACATGTTTTAGATACCCCACAGAATCTGGATGCCCCACACGACGTAAACAAACGCCAGCAGGCCGCATACGGACTGGAACACAAAACGAGCACCGGTCGGCTTAATGTAGTCAGTAGACACAGACCACATGCCAATCCAGGCATGAGCGACCATGGACAGCAGCGCAAGCAGGGTATAGATGCGCATGGACGTACAGCTGAACAATTCCTTCCACTGCTCGTAATCCAATTCCGGATTGAGCAGCAGATAACCGATCATGAAAACGGTATAGGTCAGCAGCACCAGCGCTGTAACACGCTGCATCATCCAGTCGTACAGACCGCTACGACCAAAGCTTGTAATACTAGTTACCATATCCAGACTCCTGCCAGCAGAATAGCGATAACCGCTACTACCAAGGTGACTTTTGCAGCCATACGGCCGCTATCCAGCTCTTCACAGTGACCCAGATCCATGATCAGGTGCTTGATACCTGCAAAGAAATGGTACAGCAGTGCTGAAACCAGTCCCCATGCAATGAGTTTTGCCAGGAAGGACTCCTGGAGCATCTCAGTAGCTTCATTGAAGCCGGCCTGAGACTCCAGCGACAGACTCAATGCATACATCATGAAGATAGCGCCAACAAAGAGCGCCACACCAGTTACACGATGCAGGATTGAAGTAATCGCCGGAAGTGGCTGTTTAATGGTTCGCAGATCTAAATTTACAGGTCTTTTCTTGTTCACGGCTCTAGTTCACACTTTTCTGCCCAATTGCAGGACAAGAGGACAAGGTTGCTAGGAAGTGCTCAGAGAGTAGTACCTCGAGATGCCAGAACTGACACTAAACCAGTGGGCACGGTGCCAACTCAGGTGCGAGAGTATAGACAGATCACTGCGGGAATACAACGAAACATCATGACCTTAAGGCTTAAGTCTAGTGGATGACTTCAACCCCTAATTGCCTAAGAAATAAAACTTTTACAGGCAATTAAACTAATTATTTATTTCCCTTTAGCCCTCGCATTTGTTAGTGCAAAAACTTTTTTGCAGCGCAACACTTTAGCGAAAGGCTTAATTGACAATCTTGTTTCAAACTCTATAGTGTTCGAGTCCTTTTTCGGGCCATTTCCTATGACGCGGCGCATGTAGTTTGCCGCAGCAATACAAACAGAATGATAGGAGCCTCTAATGGCTGACAAGAAAGCACGTTTGACAGTCGATGGTCTGGACGAAGCGATCGAACTGCCGGTGTACTCCGGCACTGAAGGTCCCGACGTCATAGATGTACGCCCGTTGACCGGCAAAGGCCTGTTCACTTACGACCCTGGCTTCGTGTCCACGGCGGCCTGCGAATCCAAGATCACCTACATTGACGGTGCTAATGGTATTCTGCTGCATCGCGGCTATCCGATTGAACAGCTGGCTGAAAAGTCAGACTATCTGGAAGTCTGCTACCTGCTGCTGAATGGCGAACTGCCGACCGCAGAAGAAAAAACCAAGTTCGTCAACACCATCTCGAACCACACCATGGTTCACGAGCAGCTGAGCCAGTTCTTCAAAGGCTTCCGTCGCGACGCTCACCCGATGGCCATAATGTGTGGTGTTGTTGGCGCCCTGTCCGCCTTCTACCACGATTCTTTGGACATCAACGACCCGCACCACCGCGAAGTGTGCGCGTATCGCCTGATCGCCAAGATGCCGACCCTGGCCGCCATGTGCTACAAGTACTCCATCGGCCAGCCGTTCATGTATCCGCAGAACGATCTGAGCTACGGCGCCAACTTCCTGCGCATGATGTTTGGCACTCCGTGCTCTGAATATGAAGTCAATCCGGTGCTGGCCCGCGCCATGGATCGCATCTTCATCCTGCACGCCGACCATGAGCAGAACGCCTCCACTTCTACCGTCCGCCTGGCAGGCTCTTCCGGCGCCAACCCGTTCGCCTGTATCGCTGCGGGCATTGCAGCCCTTTGGGGTCCGGCTCACGGTGGTGCCAACGAAGCCGTGCTGACCATGCTGGACGAAATTGGCGACGAATCCAACATCGCCGAGTTCATCGAAAAAGCCAAGGATCCGAACGATCCGTTCCGCCTGATGGGCTTTGGCCACCGCGTGTACCGTAACTTCGACCCGCGCGCCAAGGTGATGAAGAAGACCTGCGATGAGGTTCTGGAACTGCTGGGCATCGAAAATGACCCTCAGCTGCAGATCGCCAAGCGCCTGGAGCAGATCGCGCTGGAAGACGAATACTTCGTGAAGCGCCAGCTGTACCCGAACGTCGATTTCTATTCCGGCATCATCCTGAAGGCGATCGGCATTCCGACCAACATGTTCACCGTGATCTTCGCCCTGTCCCGCACCATCGGCTGGATCTCTCACTGGAACGAGTTCCACTCCAGCCCGAACAAGATCGGTCGTCCGCGTCAGCTGTACACTGGCGAGCAGCAGCGCGAATATCCCGCCTGATAGCTTCGCATCTTAAGCCCCGTTCTGCGGGGCTTTTTTGTACCTGTCATTTTAGGAATTTGTCCTAGTGTTATTCTGACGACACTGCCCTATAGTGGCTGGAGGATGTTTTCGTTCAAAAGGAGTTGAACATGCTTTGCAATTGCCCCGCCTGCCAACAGCTGTTGAGCACAGGCATACGCCACGACGAACTGCAGACAATCAGTCACATTAGCCATAGCGAACTGGTCAAATGCACCGCCTGCCTGACCTTCTACCTCCACGAACATGAGCGCTGGGAACCGCTTTCTGCCAACAGCGACCACTTTCTGCCTCCTGCTGCATCGCAATACGATCAACTATTGCAAAACTGAGTTGTCATAATTTATTCATCGACCACCCCTTCACAAATAATCTTATTACGACTAATGTATATACATTAGATATACGAATGATTATTATAAGAAAGGTGCATCGTTAAATGTCTGAATGCAAAGCCTGTCGTAATTTAATGGGTACTAACGCATCACCGCACAAAGCGATGATCAAAGTCAGCCAATATCACTCACACTCCATCTACCGCTGCCAGGAGTGCGGTACCGAGCTGGTACGGCTATTTGATTGCTGGGAGCCGTGCTTTCCCGGCTGGCTCCCGCGCCTGGCCTGAACATCGCTGTTGCGTATTTCTATTGTGCAGCCGCTTAAAGCCCGACCGCACAACCACTCCATACCTCTATTGAACTGGCGCTAGTCCACCCACCGCTGGCGATCACTGCTGACCACCGTCTGACCAACCGGTGACAGCGCAATCAGCGCCAGCTTCAGATGCTGTATGCCAAAGGGAATGCCAATAATTGTAATAAAGCAGGCCACGGCCGACAGTAGATGACCGATCGCCAACCAGACACCGGCAAAAATGAACCAGATTATATTGCCAACAAGCCCCAGAACACCGGTCCCAATATCATTAACGCCCGTCAGCTCCCGTCGATTGACCGCCTCCTTGCCGAACGGGAAAAATGAAAAGGCGCCAATCACGAAACAGGAACGCGCCCAGGGAATCCCCACAATGGTAATCAGTGCCAACACTCCCGCCAGCCACCAGGCCAGCCCCATCACCAACCCACCCAGAACAAACCACAGAATGTTACCCAAAAGACGCAACATGCACGCTTACTCCTTCAAGCTCTATATTCCACCTCCTAATCTACCGACCTCGCGATCACACCGCCAGAGGCTTTACACAGTTGCGCATACCATATGCCTCATTTCGGCCTGTACTGCCCCTGTCAACTCCCACCTTTAGTACGTCGGTTCGACACCTAATACCTGACCTGGGCTTGCCAGACACTTTTCGCCCCCCCCCTTCAGGGTCGAAAGCTCCATATAATCCAACTCGGGTATATCCACACCCAGAGCCTCGCACACCGCCGCGATATAGCGTACAAAATCAAATAACAGTTTTCGCTATAAATACGAGCGGTATATCAGCCAGAATGGCGACAGCCCGGACCGCCGACGCAAGGCCTTTACAGCCGTTGCTGTCAAAATTTCCCGTGTAGCGCACGCCATTGTTAAGCAGGATGTCGATTACCACGGTTATCATGAGTTAAGCCATGGGACGTAAATCAATAGAGCCGTAAAGGCGCGCTGCGACCTCGTTGATAATGCTCAACATCCATGGATTCCTGAATACTGTGTTAAGTCCTGTAGCGCCAGATACACAGAGCCCGTATATATCATGGTAAGCAAACCCTGACCCCGGGCATGAGCGTTGCGACAGTTGAATTAATATCCTGCACTAGCTGTGCGGTAGTGGTTGCTATTGACTGAAAATGGCTGACTACAGCGGTAGTCCGTTGTCCGCCAAGATATGCGTGATCTTGTCAGGTGCGGCCTTCTGAAGACTGTCCAGGAAACGCCGAGCCGTCGCTGCCGTTTTGTTCGGATGGATCTGCACAAAGACCCAGCGGGTGGCACGATCAATGACCCCATGGCAGCGCAGGCAGCGGTCTAGACCAGAACGGGATACCTTGTCGCAGAGGAACGCTTTACGACCGCCAACAGGTCATCCAGAGACAGCTACAGCTGTGTGCGCAGATAGACAACGATCGCCTCTCGAGTCGGCATCAGGTGCGTTTGCAGTCGATGCGGTGCGCGCGAGCGGTCTTCCGTGCTGGAGCGGCTGCGCCACTTGCGGACGGTTGCCTCGCTAACGCCATACTGCCGGGCCAACTCGCGGACATCTTCACGAAAAGCGGAGAGGGGTGGTACGTGCCCGTTTATGCAAAGATACCATCATGCCCCCCCTGTGCTTGCTGGATGAACTGCTCAATGGTGCGCTGCATGACGTCACGAGCAATGAACCAAGGATAACGCTTTTGGCTTATATGATCATCCGGGATGAGTGATCCAAGAAACTCAGGGCGATTGAGGGCCGCTCCGCAAATATTTCCCAAGATGCATGCTTCGAAAACCACAAACAAAAACAGCCACTCGGCTTAACCCGTTAGCGGCTGTTTCTGCTGTAGAATTTGGTAGGACTAACTGGATTCGAACCAGCGACCCCCACCATGTCAAGGTCAAGAATCTAAGAATTTGATGATTTAGCCAAACCCCGTAGATTCTGACCTTCACAAGGTTATTTATTGTTTTTCAGTATCTTATAGATCAGCCTGTTGTTTCACGTTGCTCCTGGATATATCAGCTTGTTGCGCTATGCTGTTCCCCAAGTGTTCCCCAAAGTTTCGAGGCTCGCATGGTCAACAGAAAGCTCTGCACCACCCGCCTTAGCTCGATCACTGACACGGCCGCACGGAAATTTCTCAATGACACGTCAAACGGTGACAGCAAAGAACTTGCTTGCAGCAAGATTCCGGGATTTCACTTGTGCAAGCGCATCAACAAGACAAGAATCACAGGCAGATGGCGATTTCGCTACACCAATGCATCTGGGAAGGTGCGCAAACTCACCATTGGACAATACCCATCATTAACACCGGCTGCAGCTGCGGAGCAAGCTGTAGAACACAGAACGAATGTCAACAACGGCATAGACCCTTTGCAGGTTGTGGCAGAACGCAAGGAACAACAGAGGCAGCTGGAACAGCTGGAGTTGAGTAAAATATTCCGGACCGTTCAACAGTATCTTGATGGACCCTATACGGAGCATCAGTCATCAAAGATTGAAGGCGGCCGCCACACACTGAGCATGATCCGATCTGGCTTTCCAGACCTTTTAGAACGCGACATGGAAAGTCTCAGCAAAGCTGATATTTTTGCTTGGCAGCAAGGGAAGTACTCTGCTGGTCAGGCACATAGCACTGTAGTCAGAGCCTATGGTGCGCTTAAGACCATGCTTCGACATGCCGTCACTCATGAGTACCTGAACGCCAATCCCATCGCCTCCGTACAACTCCTCTCTCCTCCTGACAAAGAGCAGGAACGGATCATTGATGGCGATACTGCCGAACGCCGCCGAATGCTGACAGATGAAGAACTGCAAGGGATACATCGTGGGCTTCGGCTGTACAGTGAAAATCAGCGCCAGAAACGGCGAAATAGCCGTGGGCACGGAAAAGCCTACCTGGATGAACTGGATAGCGTGCCTTACCCGCACTGGTCCATTCCTTTTACAATTCTGGCCATGCACACAGGCTTGCGACCAGGCGACATACGTACTCTTACTTGGCAAGAGCTGAACCTAGCATTCAAACGGCTGACGAAAACCCCTCGTAAAACCCGACACCATCCAGACTGTAGTGGTCTAATGATCCCGGACACCAATTTAAGGTGGTAAAGTCACCGCCGAAGAAGAGGTGTTCAATGGCAAGACAGCGTCGTTCGTTTTCAACCGAGTTCAAAGTGGAAGCCGCCAGTCTGGTGGTTGATCAGGGTTACAGCATGACTGAAGCCAGCCGTGCAGTGGATGTGGGAGAGTCTGCATTGAGACGTTGGGTCAACCAGCTGCGCGCAGAAAGAGATGGTGTCACGCCCGCTACAAAGGCCCTCACTCCAGAGCAACAGAGGATCCAGGAGCTGGAAGCCAGAGTTAATCGGTTGGAGCGGGAGAAAGCGATACTAAAAAAGGCCACTGCTCTCTTGATGTCGGACGAACTCGAACGTACGTGCTGATAGACCAGTTGAGTGAGCAGGAGCCGGTAGACATGGTCTGTAGCGCGTTCGGCATTGCCCGTTCCAGTTACTACGAGCACCGCCGCAGCCGATCCCGAATTGACGTAGAGCGGCTTGAACAACGGGCCAAGGTGAATGAACTGTTCACACAAAGCCGCAGCTCAGCTGGAAGCCGTACGATCATGATTCAGATGCAGGGTGAGGGCTATGAGATTGGCCGTTTCCGTGTGCGGCGTCTGATGCGTGAGATGAACCTGACCTGCAAGCAGCCGGGACCGCACAAGTACAAACAGGCTACGGTAGAGCGACCAGATATTCCCAACTGCCTTAACCGGGAGTTTGAGGTGCAAGCCCCCAATCAAGTGTGGTGTGGCGATATCACCTATATCTGGGTGCAGAACCGCTGGTATTACCTGGCTGTTGTGCTTGATCTGTTTACACGTCGAGTCGTTGGCTGGACGCTCTCGGACCGCCCGGATAGCGCACTGGTCGTTAAAGCCTTGGAAATGGCATACGAGCAGCGTGGCAAACCTGCTGGACTGATGTTTCATTCGGACCAGGGAAGCCAATATGCCAGCCGAACCTTCCGGCAACGCCTGTGGCGCCACCGAATTCAGCAGAGCATGAGCCGAAGGGGTAACTGCTGGGACAACTCGCCAATGGAACGACTGTTCCGCAGTTACAAGTCCGAATGGATGCCAGCGACAGGATATATTTCAGCCAGTGAAGCCCAGCGGGATATCAGCTTCTACTTGATGGAACGATACAACTGGCAACGGCCACACCAATACAATCAGGGACAGCCACCGGCTGTGGCAGAGGAAAAACTTAATTTACTGTCCGGGAATGGTTGACCACTACATTCATACGCTCCAACGCAGTAACATGGGGTCGCAACTCTCTTTCAGCCGCTTCGGCCTCAAGTGCAGCCAGCCGCAGTTTGAAGTTGGCTAAATCGTGCCAATCCTAACACTGCATACACCGCTGGTTGAAACGAATACACCGTGCTTAGAAGCCATCTTCTAACCCGTACTTGCACATATGCGGGCTCTTGGATGGCATAGGCACTATTTTCACTTCGACCTAATCATCTATACATTTTCTTATATTGAGCATGTACCGGGTCGTATTGCGGAGGGTGGCATGGTGGCATGGTGGCATGGTGGCATGGTGGCATGGTGGCATGGTGGCATGGTGGCATGGTGGCATGGTGGCAAAATATGTTACGGGACAGCCCGATGCGCTACAGGCTCTCGAAATATTACCCAGTTCACCGACCTGGTTGAGCAATCCGAGCTTGTGTTTGATGATGCCTTCGCCACGATGAATCATGAGGTTTTTTTCGGCCGCAATGGTCGCTTGGTCACTTAAATCAAAGTCAGCCCCCTTCTCCAAGGCAGGTGTCACTTATAATATTAACAAATCCAGTTATTTACTAGAAGACTCGCCAAAGAATCCACATATCACATCTATATCCCGTGTGATCGGAACAATAAAGGCTTCAGAAAGACCAAATTTTTGACATACTATATTAAAATCACTCAAATACTCAGCCATAATAGAGCGCTCTTTTGCGACATAAATGTCAATTTGACCAAAAACAAGTCCGATCAGTAAAGATTTGATCATTTTGTCATCATCAGAGCTTAGGATTTCGTGCTTGACACTTGAAAATGGTGTAGCTGAAAGATAGCAAATCAAGTCCTGACGCTTCTCAGCTGTAAGATTTTTTTCCGCATCCCGGATAAAACACTCTATACCATCAGCACCTGAGCCCAAGGCTCTTCGAAGATCATCTTGTTTCACAGCTATTACTCTTCGGCTTTGATTCATGAATAATGGACGTGTAGCCAGTCTTCCACAAAAGGTTTCAGTTTACCACCAGTTTCTGTATCGTGAAAGACCTCGCTATCTCTTGTTTTTTTATACTTCTGATAACCTGTATATAGCCAGTGCATTTCACCTGAATTTAAAGACTCCCATTCTAAAGCATGAATGGCACTTGAATCATTCATAAGTTGATCAAAAAAATCAAGCTCTAAGTATATATTTTCCTTATGAGAAGCATCGTAATGTATGAAAATATTTTCTACTTTTTCAAAATCTTTTTTGTATAAATGAAGAGAATCTGTAATGTGCCGATGAACACCTATTTTTTTACTCAGTTTTCGTGCAACATAATACTGTACGAAACGAAACAAAAAGAAGTTATAAGGCACTCCTTTAAATACATCATTTGATCGATTGAAAACCGTTATATCTAAACAATCATCTCTAATCTTAAATAGAGCAGACAAATTACATGGTATATCAAGTGATTCTAAGGATAGCAAATCATTTGCATTGAAAAGACTAACTACTGCACGTCTCGATTCTGGATTATTTCTTAGTTCACCTATAACACTTTCAATCTGATCAAACCCATATTTTGAAATAGCCCGATACCCATATGCACCATATAAAGAAACCCCATCATCAGAGTACTTGCCATAGCCATCTATAAAATATTTTAATGGAGCAAGACTGTCACTACCTTCTATAAACCAAGCTAACTCAGCAAAAGCAAAGAAGGGGTTAATTCCTCTTCCTCTGATAAACGGTAGTCCGGCTTCTAAACTTTTTATTTCAAAACATGTAGGTCCTAAGTCCAGAACATTACCAATTCTCGAATCCCTTAAATCACCTTTTCTATAGCAAGACTGTAATGCCTCAAAGTAAATCGAAGAATATTCACTTCCTGTGAAAACTTTCATTTATAGCTCCTTAAATCGCAGCTCATTTTTAGATAGTTTTTTTATGAACTCATTTTCTAAATCTACATTAAATTGATTTGCTATTTTGATAAGATATATAAAGGTATCTGCCAGCTCCTCATCCAGATCGCCTTTCACATCCGCCAAACACACATCACCCCGCACAACTTTTTTAAGTAGATTTGAAAACTCTCCCAACTCTCCAATGAGACAAACAATTAAATGTTCAAGATCGTGAAGATTATCTTCACTCACATCAATGTAAAAACTTTTACCTGACACAGAATGACTTTTATCGAATTCGCGTTGAATTTCACACAATTCAGTGAATGTCTTACTCATTCTGAAAACCTATCAGCCAATTTTTCTAGAGTAACTATAAGTTGACTATTAACTTCTGAAACTCTTAATGAATGAGAGTCTTGCTCTCGGAAACGACGTAGCTGTTTACTTAACTCAATTGCTTCAGTTATCTCATTAATCTTGAGATTATCGGCACCTTCAGCCACAAGACTTTCTTTGAGTGACTCAAGCGAGGTATAAGAAACAACACTTTGGGTTTTAGCCTTTTCTCTGAGCAAGTCCCTAAAATCTTGAGGAGTATCTCGCAGTCTGCGATATATCTCGATCGGCGTTAGTACATCAATCTCAGGTCTTTTAAGTGGCACATGACCAGGTGAATTATGAGCCCTACCAGCAATAATCAACAATTTCACTTGATCATAGCTAACTCCATCACTATATATAGAAATTATATTCTGTCGAATTTCTTCTAAGTTAATTCTCAAGAAATTACTAACCTCCAGCGCTCTAAAATAGACTACACAATTCAACAAGCTACTTGTTTGGTCTAGGGTGCACTGGAAAACCATAAAAGATGGAATAGCATTATCACCGGAACCATTAATATCATTCTGGTTAATCAGTGAGTAAAGCGCTCTATTGCTAGTGGGCTTCCTTTTCAACTCATCACTTATATGTTTTATGCCACCAACTCTATATTCACCATGACTGAAATACATATCATTTGGACGTTCTTCTGAAGCCCATTTTCTCGCTTCTTCCTCAACATCAGCCATGGGATTATCATTCAGATTTTCCCTACTTATCTGGAATGCGAGAATATAATTTTCTGTATGCCTCTTGGGCTCTATTTCTCGACAGGCCTCTTTAGCAATATCTTCAAAAGATTTAACTTCCATGTAGTTAGCAATCATTATAAAGCCTCTACCACTTCAACTATCCTTTTATGTATAAATTCAATATCTGCCGTAGCATCAACTTCCAAATAATTACCTTCATAGTCATTAAAAACCTTTTTATAGTTTGCACTGACTAAATTGAGCTTTACTTCATTCTCATATTCATCCGAAAACGCCCTGATACTCATTCTCTTGAGCGACTCCCGAACTGGATTATTCATATATATAACCAAATCAGGATTGGGAAACTTCGAATTAAGCGCTTTAACTAAAGAAAAGTCTTCCTCAGAACTACAATGATAGGCAAAGGATGAAAAGAAATACCTTGTAGAAACAACAAAAGCACCATTCTTTACTTGGTTTATGACACCATCAACTGCGTTGTAAAGATGATCATGTCTGTCTGCTGCGAAGAGATAAGCCATTTGCTCATCGAATAAATCGCCTTTTTCCTGAATAGGGTTCGCCCCCTTCGAGAAGCTCACACGGCCTTTCATGCCTTGACGAATCAGGTTACCTATTGGTCCTGACGACGGCTCACACGTTAAGTAACACGTGCGTTTTTTATTCCTAAGATATTGAACAAGCAACTCAGCTTGGGTTGATGTACCTGATCCATCAATTCCTTCGAAAACTATAAACTTACCTTTCATTACAATTCTATCTCTATAAATTCGATACCTGATGCCGTCTTTTCAGGTATTACACAAAAGCCCGAAAGCACCCCATCTGTTATTCTATACCTATTGACTGAGTTCAGAAACCCTGTCTGTCTGAAGTTTCCTGACCTTGCTGATATAACCCTCATCGAACTGCTACCCAGGTAATAGCTTTGCTGAGCATGCTGATGCCCATGAAAAACAAAATCAAAACCTTCAGCATCAAGATATTTTACGAAATCATATGAATTTCTAATAGCAGAAATATCATCTCTGAACATATTAAGCAAATGATGATGTGTTACGGCAATTTTAAATTCAAAAGCACCATGACTTACGCCTAAAGCACCATTATCAATAAGTCCATATCTATGATCCAAGTGATATGAACTATTGAAAACCTTAAAGAGAAAATTATCGATAATAATATCCCTATAATGATCTCGTCGAAATGAACAAAGGTTATTTCGCCTTACTCCATAAGCGAATCGGTCGAAACTTTCGAAAGAGCCATCAACAATGTCATGGTTACCAGGACACATTATAATTCTTTCTCTTTCCGTCACGCCCTGTTGCAACATACATTCAAAAAACTGCTGAGCCTGCTCATAGCCTCTTCTACAACCTCTGTATGTTACATCACCACTAACAATTATAACTGGCCTTTGGCATTCCCGGTCAATATATTCGCTTAGGGACTGTGCAAGATCTCTCCAATGAAAAACTGCCTCATCATTACCAAAATGAAAATCTGTGAACTGCACAATATCCATTTATTCAGCCTCATAAATATAATACTGATGTAAAGCCACTTTCAGGGGTTTCATAATGACAGAAAAAAGTATCTAGAATAGCCAGCCTTTTGAAACACTTACTTAAAGAATCTAAATATTAGCAACTAAGAAGTGTATCAGCTATACCTAAGCGATCTGAGAAGAGACTACAAATGTGGAGCGTTACTTGGAGCTGGTCACCAGTGACATAGGATATGTAGCTGACCTATAGAAGTGAAAACTGTTTAGCTACACCTTACAGAAGGTGTGGTTGCTGTTTTGCAGCGCAATTCCCCATGCATTCCCCAAATTTTCGATCTCGACATCACAAACAAAAACAGCCACCCGGCATTACCCGTAAGTGGCTGTTTCTGCTTTAGAATTTGGTAGGACTAACTGGATTCGAACCAGCGACCCCCACCATGTCAAGGTGGTGCTCTAACCAACTGAGCTATAGTCCTTCGATGTGCTGCGTATTATATAGATGAACTTTCGGCATGCAAGCCTTTTCTCAATTTTTTTCGTTCTTTTTCATAAGGATGCGACAACTGTGCAGCGAACGACCAGCGCTGATCAGTAAACAGCCAAATCACGTCATTTTCAGGACAGCTGCACCAGGTTGTGCTCGATCGCATAGCGTGTCAGACCGGCAGCCGTGTGAATATCAAGCTTGGCTTTGATGTTCTGCCGGTGGGTTTCCACGGTGCGTACCGAAATCCCCAACACACGCGCGATCTCCTTGTTGTTATGCCCTTCCGCCAGTAGCTTGAGCACGGTCTGTTCACGCTGGGTCAGCTGGGTATCCCGACGACCTTCGTCCTTTGCCGGCGTGTCGAAACTGCTGAACAGGGTCTGGGATGCGCTGGCGCTGAAGTAGGTACCGCCCTGATACACCGTCTCCACAGCCTTAACCATCTCAGCTGCGGAAACATCCTTGAGAATGTAACCTTTAGCGCCGGCCTGAATCAGCTGCACCATATATTCCCGGTTGTCATGCATGCTGAGTATCAGCACCCGGACATTCGGTGCTTCCTTGCTGAGAATTCGCGTGGCTTCCAGACCGTTCATCACCGGCATGGAGATATCCATCAGCACCACGTCCGGCTGCAACTGCTGGCTGAGGGTGATCGCTTCCTGACCGTTGCCGCCACGGCCTACGACTTCAATGTCACCTTCGTCCTCAAGCCGCGCCTGGATGCCGTCGATAACAAGGGGATGATCATCTACCAGTAAAACGCGTATCCGTTGTGTCATTCATTCATGCCTTTTGCTGCAATGACAAGCCTACCAACAGGGTAGCACCCTGCCCCGGTTTCGACAGCAGGCGGAATTCGCCGCCCAGCAGCTCCACCCGCTCACGCATGTTGCGCAAGCCAATGCCCTCAAACCGCTCCAGCACCTCGGTATCGAAGCCACAGCCATTATCCTGCAGACGCAACCAGAGCACACCCGACTGTCCCCAAAGGCTCAGCTTCAACAGACTGGCGTCCGCATGACGCTCGACGTTGGTCAGCCCTTCCTGCACCAGGCGATAGATGGTGATCTCCACATCCTCCGGCAGCACCGCAACCGGCAAGCGGATATCCACCTTCAAGCGGATGCCGGTACGTTCTTCGAAACGACTGAGCAACCCTTCCAGAGCCGCCTGCAGCCCCAGATCATCCAGCAGCGTCGGTCGCAGGTCATGCGAGATACGGCGCACCTCCTGAATCGCCTCATTGAGGACTTCATACCCCTGATCCAGATCTTCCAGCCCGCTTTGATCCCGGTTCTTCAACTTACGCTTGGCCAGCTCGATCCGGTACAGCACCGACACCATCAGCTGATTGATGCCATCATGCAGCTCACGTGAGAAACGCCGGCGATCGGCCACATTGGCCAGCACCGAACGGTGCGCCAGCAGGCGCAGCCGGCTGTCGGCCATTCGGTTCTCATGCAGGTTGACCGCAATCCCCACCAGCACGACCAGCACCACGGCCACCGACATGATCACCAGCACAGTGAAAAAGGTGTTGCGGATGTTGCGCGTGACCTGGTCCCGAATCTTGGTCACTTCCCGGCTGATATCATCCAGGTACAGCCCCGTACCCAGCATCCAGTTCCACTTGGGCAGCAGCACCACATAGCTCAGCTTGTCGATCTGCTCCTGTCGGGAGGGCTTTCGCCAGAGATAACGATGATACCCCCCGCCCTGCTTGGCCTGCTCCAGCAGGTTTCGAATCACATAGTCGCCGCGACTGTCCTGCAGGTCGTACAGGTAGCGCCCGACCAGTTCAGGCTCGGTGGGATGGACCAGGTTAGTGCCATCAAGTGTGTAGACAAAGAAATAACCGTCCTTGTCCTGGCCAAAGGTCATATCGGCGAGGATCTTGCGCACCTCGGCCTGGGCCTGCTCATCATCGGCACCGGCGTTGTTGACGATATGGGCAATGGAGGTCATCGCCAGGCTGACGTAGTTTTTCAGCTCCCGCTTTTTGGACGCCAGCAGATGCTCTTCGAACAGCTGGATCTCATCCTCCGATAGCTGGCGCGCCTGGTTGAGGCCGATCCAGGTCACCGCCGACGTCACCAGCATCATCGGGATCAGGGAAAGCAAAAGAATCTTGAACTTGAGCGGCATAGTGCTGCACCCGCTTCAACAAAAGCAAGAAAGCCCCATGCGGTTGCATGGGGCCATTCGAGTTTAAACCAGTCCGTAGAGTTCTGGGAACAGCAGGATGGAGATCACGATCATCACCTGCAGCAGGATGAAGGGAACAACCCCCTTGTAGATATCCAGGGTCCGCACCTGAGGCGGCGCCACCCCTTTCAGGTAGAACAGACTGAAGCCAAACGGCGGCGTCAGGAAGCTGGTTTGCAGGTTCATCGCGATCAGGATTGCGAACCACAGCGGCGCGATACCCAGCACGTCCGCCGCCGGCAACAGGATCGGCACGATGATGAAGCTGATCTCGACGAAGTCGATGAAGAAGCCCAGAATCATGATCGCCAGCATCGACAGCAGCAGGAAGCCCATGGCACCGCCCGGCAGGTTGGACAGGTAGTGTTCCACCACCTCTTCACCACCGGTATAGCTGAACGCCATGGAGAAGGCCGTTGCACCGAGCAGGATGGCAAAGACCATCGCCGTTACTTTTACGGTTTCGCTGGCGGCATCAAACACCATTTTCCAGCTGAACTGACCGTATACCAGCGCCAGGAACAGAGCACCGACACCGCCCAGGGCCGAGGATTCGGTCGGCGTCGCAATACCGGCGAAGATGGAGCCCAGCACCACCAAAATCAGCGCCAGCGGCGGGATGATCGCCTTCAGCGCCTTGAACACCTGCTGCCGGCGGGTACCGTCGTCAGGGTCCATCGGCAGCGCGGGAGCGGCCTCCGGCTTGAGGTAGGTGTAGATAAGAATATAGATAACATAGGCACCAATCAGGATCGCGCCCGGCAGAATAGCTGCCTGGAACAGGTCGCCCACCGGAATACCCATGACATCACCCAGTATGATCAGGATGATGGAAGGCGGAATGATCTGCCCCAGAGTGCCGGAAGCACAGATGGTACCGCAAGCCAGCTTCTTGTCGTAGTTGTACTTGAGCATGACCGGCAACGAGATCAACCCCATCGCCACCACGGAAGCACCCACCACGCCGGTGGAAGCCGCCAGCAGCGCGCCCACCAGCACGGTGGAAATCGCCAGACCGCCGCGTACGCCGCCGAACAGCTTGCCCATGGACTCGAGCAACTGCTCGGCCAGGCGGGTTTTCTGCAGCACGATCCCCATGAACACGAACAGCGGCACCGCCATCAGCACCGTGTTTTCCATGATGCTTTGAATGCGGAACGGCATGAACGCAAACATGTCCGGGCCTTCAGCATAGACGCCGAACCAAAGCGCCACCCCGCCGAAGATGAAGGCCACCGGGAAGCCGATCAACAGCATCACCAGGGCCACGAAAAACATTGTAATACCGATCATCGTGAAATCCTTCGTCAGTGCTGGGTCGGGATATAGTCATCGCTCTTGTGATGACCGTTCAGAGTGTTGATCGCCCGCAGCAGCAACCCCACACCACTGATAAAGGTGCAGAAGAAGGCAAAGGGGATCACCGCCTTGATGACCCAACGATAAGGCAGACCACCCGGGTCACCGGACCCCTCGCCCAGCTCGAAAGACTCGCGCGCAAAGTCCACCCCATACCAGGCCACCAGCAAGCAAAACGGAAACAGCAGCGTCAGGACACCGAACAGGTCGATCCAGGCTTTTTTCTTCAGGCTCAGACCTTCGTAAATCAGGTCGACACGTACGTGGCCGCCCGCTTTCAGCGTAAAGGGCACACCAAGCATGAACATGGCGGCGAACAGGTGCCACTCCAGCTCCTGCATGCCGATGGAAACATCGTTGAACAGGTAACGCGTGATCACGTCATAAAAGACGTTGAACAGCATCAATACGAACAGCACGGCAGAGATCTTGCCCAGCCAGTCTGAGAAAGCGTTGATCGTCTGCTCAAGGCGTAACAGAAACATGTGAAGTCCTCTCGGATAGGGACTGCAGACAAACCGTCTGGCGGAAAACGGGGCTAGCCTGGCGCCAGCCCCGAAACAGGCTTACTCGAAGCTGTTCAGGTAAGCGCGGTCAGCAATGTCGGTCCACTGCCGCACAACCCCCATGTACTCGGACTGAGAGTCAAGGATCTCCTTGGCCAGCGGATCGTTGGCCGCATGTTCGGCCAGCAGCTCGTCATTGGCCTTGCGCAGTGCAGCCAGGACTTCCGGCGGGAAGGATTTGACTTCGACATTCGGGAACTCGGCCTTCATGGTGGCCCAGTTCTGACCGGACTCATGATGCGACTTGATGGTCATGTCATAGGCAGCGACACGCATCGCCGCTTGCAGGATCTCCTGCAGATCACCTGGCAACTTGTCGAACGTGCGCTTGTTGACCAGGAACTGCAGCTCGGTGCCCGGCTCGTGCCAGCCGGTGTAGTAGTAGGGCGCGATCTTGTGGAAGCCCATGCGTAGGTCCATCGATGGACCGACCCACTCCAGAGCATCGATGGTGCGACGCTCCAGTGAGGTGTACAGCTCGCCCGGCGGAATATTGGTCGGGTTGGCGCCCAGCTTGGCCAGCACTTCACCGGCGAAGCCCGGAATACGCATTTTCAGGCCCTGCAGATCTTCGACCGTGTTGATCTCTTTCTGGAACCAGCCGCCCATCTGTACGCCGGTGTTGCCACCCGGGAAGGACATCAGGTTGAACGGTTCGTACACCTTCTGCATCAGCTCCATGCCGCCGCCGTAGTAGAACCAGCCATACTGCTCGGTCGCGGTCATGCCGAACGGCATGGTGGTGAAGTACAGGGTATTGGGCACCTTGCCCTTCCAGTAGTAGGACGCCGAATGGCCCATGTCGTACTGACCGGCACGCACCATATCGAACACGCCGAAGGCGGACTTGTGCTTGTTGGCGGTATCGATGCGGATTTCGAGGCGGCCGTTGGACATCTTGTTGGCCAGGTCGGCCATGCGACGGGCCGGTTCACTGAATACGCCGAAGTTGGTCGGCCAGGTTTCAGCCAGTTTCAGCTTGTAGACTTTTTCGGCCGCGTGTGCCGGGCTGATCAGGACAGCGGCGCAGGCAGCAGCAGCCATGATTTTACGAGCAAAGGTCAGTTTAAACATTGTTTTTATCTATCCTCTGTTGTCGTTCTGACCGGCACATCGGACATGTCACCGGTAGTGAACAGTATCGACACGACAGAGTGATAAAAACATTCGAAATACCCCGCAAACGCCCGCAGATACTACGCAGTCGATGCAAGCAAAAACCACAAGCCCTCTCGGTAAAACTACGTAGACGTCAACGCTCCGCTCACGACCGCGTCGGCATAGGCAAACTGCGCCGGGATGAACAACTCCACCCGCACCCCATCATCGGAAACGATCGTCAACTCCGCATGCATGTGCTCCGCACGCTCGCGGATACCCAGCAGGCCGAAGCCACCTGTCCGGGTTGCTGCGGTTTCCCCCAGCCCCTCGCCATCATCTTCGATAATCATGCGCAAGCCGTCCTGCTCATCCACCAGTTTGACCAGAACATAGGTCCCCCCCGCATGCTTGATCACGTTGGATAAGGTTTCCTGAGCGATACGGTAGAGGTTCGACATCAGCTCTTTCTGCAACGGCCTAGACTGGTCAATATCAAACTCTATGGCATAGTCCAGCTGCTCCAGGATCTTGACCGCCGGCAGGGAGGTCAGACTGACTCCCAGGCCAAAGTCGTTCAACTCGAACGGACGCAACATGCGAATGCGGTTGTAGACGGTGTCATAGATGGTATTGACCAGCTCTACCGCCTGCTCAAGATTGTCCGATGCCGGTGCTGTTTTCTGCAGTTCCTCACGGTGCAGCTGCAGGTTCATCTTCACCGCCACCAGCAACTGCGCCATATCGTCATGCAGTTCATTGGACAAACGCAGGCGCTCCCGTTCCTGGGCCTGAATCAGGTGCTGCAGAATCTGCCGCTTCTCCTCATTATTCTTCGACAACTGCAAATTGAGTCCCTCCAGCTCATCCTCTCGCGCTTTAAGGCAGTTGACGATACTGACAACCTCTTCGCCAATCTGGTTGAACTCGCGGATGCAGATTTCCGGCCAGCGTGTATTGCGGTTACGGTTGGCCAGACGGGTAAAGGTGATCAGTTGCTGCAACTGACGGTCCACGGCGGCCGACAGTAAAATCGCCATCCCCAAAGAGACCCCCAGCGCCAGCAGGCAGCCATAGATCAGCGTTTCAATCAGCACTTCCCGCAGCTGAACCTGCGCCAGATCCGTGGAGATCAGGCCAATCCGCAGATCAGGCCCCAGCGGCGTAGCCCCCTGAGAGAAGGTAATTTTGGCCCGCTGAGGCTGCTCCACCTTATCACTGACCCGGTCCAGCGTCGCCAGCGGCGTATCACCGCTGAACAAGCCCAGCATCTGTAGACCATCGGCCGGCATCAGCAACTGATTCAGCAGGTAACGATTGCCCTTCAAACGAACACCCACCATCAGCTGACCGACGATTTTGCCACTGTCTTTCAAGTCCAGCGGTTCAGAATAGACCGCCAGCCACTCATCATTGATCTGCACCTGGCGCCAGCCATGAACACTGAGCTGGCGACTGTCCTGCGCCAGTTCCTCGCAGGGCAGAATGCTCAGTTCCGGTACGTAGCTGCGTGACAGATAACAGCTTCCGTCCTCGAACAGGGCCGCGGCCACGAAGTCATAATGGATATTCTCATAGCCCTCTTCCCAGTGCGTCAGGCTGGTATGGAACTGTAATTGGTCACCGATATAGAGGGCCTCCACCCGCTCTGCGCTGGCCGAAATGGCGTGCGCTTCCTCTTCCACCAGCTGCAAGTACTCATTCAGACGCTGGAGGTAACGCGCGGCCAGCGCACGGTTGTACCCCTCGGCCTGAAGTTCAACCACCTGCCTGGATTCGAAAAAAGCGCTACCCACGAAGACCGCCAGAAAGACCAACGACGACACCAGCGTCAGCAAAAAGGTCAGCACCTTGAATCTTGGCTTATTGAACACCGGCACCTCCGGAGTAACGATGGGCGCGGGTCTCATGGTGACGAATCTCGTCATCCGTCATCTGATCATCCAGCACTGCAAAGCGGCCCGAATACACCCTGGCTACCGGCAACCCCGACAGATCACGCCGAATCGCTTCAGCGATGGCCACCCCGGCTTCATCACTTAACCTCATCAACACAATCGGCAATCGACCGGCGCGCAACTGTTCGATCTCTTCAGGCCCCCCGCCCCAGCCATTGACCATCACATCCTTGCGTTGCAACTGCTCCAGCGCATCCAGGGTTCCCAGTGCCACATCGGTCGAGCAGGCGTAGATGTAATCCAGCTCCGGATGCTCCTTCAGCATGCGCAATGCAGCGCTGTACCCGCCCTCACGACTGGAATCTGAATAGTAGCTGCTGCGTAACCGGTGCTCACTTGGCAGCGCCTGCATGAAGCCGGCACCGCGCATCTGGCTGACCAGTCCCTTGCTGCGGAACAACACGCCGTAATCCGCATCGGGAAAATGCCGCGCGAAGTGCCGTGCCAGCAAGCGCGCGCCTTCGGCGTGATCGAAACCGACATACAGGAACGGCTGACGCTTTTCCCAGGCTTTCAATGGCGTGGTGATGTTCTGCAGGATCAGGCGGGTATCGGTATTCTGAATCAGCCGTTCAACCAGCTGCTTCTGGCGTGGCGAATCCAGCGTGTAAATCAGGTAATCCGGCTGCCAGTCAAGCAGTTCGCGAATCTGGAGGATCTGCTCGCCCAGCTGGGTATTGGGGCTGGTATAACGCGTTTCCAGCTGGTAATCGATTCCGAGCGCCGCCAGCCGACCGGTCAGCGCCTTTTCACTGTCAGACCAGTAACTGGAAGCCTGCAGGCCAGGATAGACCTGAGCGATGCGTACCGGGCGCTGCTGGACACCAGCCGGCAGCGCCACCGGTTCCTGACGTACCGCCTGCCCCAGCGCAACCAGCCAGGGATGCTGCTCCGGGTGACGATCGTAATACTGCTCAAACGTCCAGTAGTCGCCAGGTCCTGCGGCCTGAGCCAGACCGCCTCTCAGCACAACCAGCAGCAGGACGAGCAGCGACAGCCGGCCCAATAGCGCCCATCCGCATGGACGTACTCCCTGTATTACTCTTTGCATCCTTAGGTACCGGTTCCCTGTTCGAGTTTATCCATCAAGCGCGCACAAAAAAGATCGCCGTCATAATCAGACCCACCAGGACCACGAACACCTTGACCCAGTGCGCCGGCAAGCGCCGTGACAGCGCCGCCCCCTGATAGCCGCCCAGGGTCGCGGCCAGCATCATAGCCACCGCTTCCAGCCAGAGCACCTTGCCCGCCAGCGCAAAAGCCAGAACCGAAATCAGCGAGATGACAAACGAGATCCAGTTTTTCAGGCCGTTCATCAACAGCATGTTGCTCATGCCCGCTGCGGCGAACATCGCCAGCAACATGATGCCAAGCCCACCATTAAAATAGCCGCCATAGACGGCAACGGCAAACAGGCCCGGCAGCAGTGGCAACGGGTGCTCGCTATTGCGAATCCGCGCCAGCAACTGCTGGCCAAAGGCAAACATCAGCGTCGCCAACAGCAAGAGCACCGGCACCACCTGCGAGAACAGCTCGGCCGGGGTCACCAGCAACAACAGTCCACCACAGAGACCTCCGACCAGCCCGACCAGCGACATCTGCAGATGCTGCCGCCGGCTCAATTCGCGCAATTCACGGCGAAAACCTGCCGCACCGCCCAGATAGCCGGGCAACACGGCGACTGCGCTGGTGGCATTGGCCGTAATCGGCGGCACACCCGCCCAGACCAGCGCCGGGAATGTCAGGAAAGACCCTCCACCCGCAATGGCATTGAGCACCCCCGCCAGATAGCCGGCTAAAACCAGTACGCTCCACTCCAGCATCCACAACTCCTTAATCCCTACTTCCTCGGCGACCGGGTTCAGCCGCTGTGCTTGAGACGTTCCAGTTCATCACGATAGGCCGCCGCCTTCTCGAACTCCAGGTTCTTGGCCGCTTCGTACATCTGGTCTTCCAGTCGGCTCATCGCCTTGGCCAGTTCGGCCGGAGACAGCGACGCCGCATCGACGCTATAGTCCGCCGTCGGCTCGGCCACCTTGCGCGCCGCACCCCGTCCTTTCCTCCCCGGTACCTGCTGGGCACCTTCCATGATATCCGCCACCGATTTGCGTATGCCGCGTGGCGTGATGCCATGCTCGGCATTGAACGCCATCTGTTTTTCCCGGCGGCGTTCGGTCTCATCCAGTGCACGCTGCATGGAGCCGGTAATGCGGTCGGCATAGAGAATTGCACGGCCATTGACGTTGCGCGCCGCACGCCCGATGGTCTGGATCATGGAGGTATCCGAGCGCAGGAAGCCCTCCTTATCGGCATCCAGGATCGCCACCAGCGCCACCTCCGGCATATCGATCCCTTCACGCAGCAGGTTGATCCCCACCAGGACGTCGAACTCGCCGATACGCAGGTCACGTATGATCTCCACCCGCTCGACAGTATCGATATCCGAGTGCAGGTAACGCACCCGTACATTGTGTTCGGCCAGATACTCGGTCAGATCCTCGGCCATGCGTTTGGTCAACACCGTCACGACCACACGCTCCTTACGCGCCGCCACCCGGTTGATCTCCTCCAGCAGGTCGTCCACCTGGGTACTGGCCGGGCGAATTTCGACAACCGGATCAACCAGACCGGTCGGGCGCACCACCTGCTCGACAATCTGCTGCGCATGTTCGCCCTCATACCTGCCCGGTGTCGCCGACACGAAGATCATCTGCGGTGAGATCCTCTCCCACTCCTCGAACTTCATCGGCCGGTTATCCAGCGCCGAGGGCAGCCGGAAGCCGTATTCGACCAGGGTTTCCTTGCGCGAGCGGTCACCCTTGTACATGGCGCCGATCTGCGGCACGGTGACATGGGACTCGTCGATCACCAACAGCGCATTGTCGGGCAGATAGTCAAACAGGGTGGGCGGAGCCGAGCCCGAATCGCGGCCCGAGAGATAGCGGGAATAGTTCTCAATGCCGGAGCAGTAGCCCAGCTCCAGAATCATCTCGATATCGTACAGGGTGCGCTGCTCAAGGCGCTGGGCTTCAACCAGCTTGTTGTTGTCCCTGAGCTGTTTGAGGCGCTGACGCAGCTCCTCCTTGATATGCTCGGTGGCTTCCAGCAGGGTTTCGCGCGGGGTCACATAGTGGGTTTTCGGGTAGATGGTGGCGCGCGGCACCTTGCGCAGCACTTCGCCGGTGAGCGGGTCGAACCAGGCGATCTGGTCGACCTCATCGCCGAACAGCTCGATGCGGATTGCTTCCTGTTCCGATTCGGCCGGGAACACATCGATGACGTCGCCACGCACTCGGTAGGTGCCACGGTGGAATTCGATATCGTTGCGGGTGTACTGCAATTCAGCCAGGCGACGCAGCAAGTCGCGCTGATCAATTACATCGCCACGATCCAGGTGCAACATCATCGACAGGTAGGACTGGGGGTCCCCAAGGCCGTAGATCGCCGAGACGGTCGCCACGATGATGGCATCATCCCGCTCCAGCAGAGCCTTGGTGGCGGACAGTCGCATCTGCTCGATATGATCGTTAATCGATGCATCTTTCTCGATAAAGGTGTCCGACGCCGGCACATAGGCTTCCGGCTGATAGTAGTCGTAGTAAGAGACGAAGTACTCCACCGCGTTATCGGGGAAGAACTCGCGAAACTCGCCATACAACTGGGCCGCCAGCGTCTTGTTGTGCGCCATGATGATGGTGGGGCGCTGCACGGCCGCCACCACATTGGCGATGGTGAAGGTCTTGCCCGAGCCGGTCACACCCAACAGGGTCTGCGCCGCAAGACCCGACTCCAGGCCATCCACCAGCGTTTCGATCGCCACCGGCTGATCGCCGGCCGGGGCAAATGCCGACTGTACCTTGAACCTCTGCTTCATCACTCCACCACTGTCTTCGAGGACCGCACAGTATACCCTGCCAGCCGCCCCGCAATAAATTGTTCCAGTAATGCAGCTGACGTTCGAGCGCGGCTTTTTTAACATGAGGCATTCAGACCCGGTCATTTATGCTGTATGCTCATTCGGCTATATGCATTGATGGATACCTTGCACCGATTTATAGAGAGGACCAAGGCTTGGACGTGCAGCTTTCCAACCGCGTGAACAGCATTAAACCTTCCCCCACCCTGGCAGTCACCAACCGTGCTGCCGAGTTGCGTGCCGAAGGCAATGACATTATCGGCCTGGGTGCCGGCGAACCCGATTTCGACACCCCCGAACACATCAAGGCCGCAGCCACCAAGGCCATTCAGGACGGTTTCACCAAATATACCGCCGTGGATGGCACACCGGCGCTGAAAAAGGCGATTATCGCCAAGTTCGAGCGTGAGAACGGTTTCAAATATGAAGCCAACCAGATTCTGGTCTCCAGTGGTGGCAAACAGAGCTTCTTCAACCTGTCTCTGGCCCTGCTCAATCCGGGTGACGAAGTGGTCATTCCGGCGCCGTACTGGGTTTCATACCCGGACATGGTGATCGTAGCCGAAGGCACACCGGTGATCATCACCACCACCCAGGAGCAGCGCTTCAAGATCACTCCGGAGCAGCTGGACGCGGCCATTACCGACAAGACCCGTTTGGTGGTTCTGAACAGCCCGTCCAACCCGTCCGGCGTGGCTTACACCCTGGACGAGCTGAAGGCGCTGGGTGAAGTGCTGAAGCAGTACCCGAATGTACTGGTTGCAACCGACGACATGTACGAGCACATCCTGTTCACCGGTCAGCCGTTCTGCAACATCCTGAACGCCTGTCCCGAACTGTATGAGCGCACCATCGTGCTGAACGGCGTGTCCAAAGCCTACTCCATGACCGGCTGGCGTATCGGCTACGCGGCTGGCCCGGCCAAGCTGATCGGCGCGATGAAGAAGGTTCAGTCGCAGAGCACCTCCAACCCGAACTCCATCGCTCAGGTAGCGGCCCAGGCGGCACTGGACGGCCCTCAGGACTGCGTCGAAATGATGGTCAGCGCGTTCAAGCAGCGCCATGACTTCGTCGTCAACGCACTGAACGAGATCGACGGCGTCGACTGCATCGAAGCGGACGGCACCTTCTACGCCTTCCCAAGCTTCCAGGCCGTGATCGATGCCCGTTCGGACTTCGAGGACGATATTGCCCTGGCCGAATTCCTGCTGCAGGAAGCTGGCGTTGCACTGGTCCCCGGCTCCGCCTTCGGCGCGCCTGGCAACATGCGTCTCTCCTTTGCCACCAGCCTGAACGTGCTGGAATCGGCAATCAGCCGCATCAAGGCGGCGCTTGAGAAGTAACCCCTACGCCCCGGCCTGACCGGGGCGCTTTCTTTTCCCCATAGACACGCCATCCATGAAAACCCGCGCCCTGACCCGACTCCTCGCTACCACCTCCGCACCGGCCCTGCTACTCAAGGAGAGCAGCGTCCAGTGGAGTAATGATGCCTTCAACGAACTGCCCAAACCCGATCGCCACCAGGTAGAACACTGGGGCCGCGACAGTTCGGATGACCTTCTGGTGTGCGCAGGCACCCTGTTCGAACGCCTGACGGCCGGCGACCACACTCTGGTGATCGCCAGCGGCCACCGCGCGGCCGCACAGCAGCGCCAGCTGATGCAGGCACTCATCCCGCAGCTGCAGAAGGGCGCCAGCCCCTTTTTCGCCCTGCCCCAGATTCTGTGTGAACTGCTGGGCTGGCAGTCTGCCGCCGCCTGCACCGCACTCAATACCCAGCAGCTCACTCTGGTCGGCCATTGGCAGGATGGGCAACAACCACCACAAACTCTGAACCTCGCGGACAGCCTTGCGGCGCCGCTCTACGCCGAATACGCAAACGCCAGTCAGGTACAGGAGTGGAGCCAACCGACCCGAGACCCGCTGCTGCCGGAGAAGGGCATCTGGCTGGGCCAGCGGGTTGAAGCCGCGGATGGCAACATCATCGGCCACCTCGCGGTCTGGGATACCGAGCCCCAGACCAGCCTTGCTGACAGCATCCATTTGCTTCAGCTGTGTGCCGATCTGGTGGGCGCCTGGCTGCCCCCAAAACCGGCCGATGCGGACAGCAGAACCTTTGTTGCCGACCCGCTAACCCATCTGCCCCTGCGGGATGCCCTGGATGCCGCCCTGGAGCGCAGCGAGCAAGATCACCCCGCGCACGATTACCTGCTCGCGCTGATCGACATCGATGGTCTGTCCCGCATCAATGCCGAGTTCGGCCAGCAGGAGGGTGACCGGGTGCTATGCACCTTCGCGGACAAACTGCGCCACGTCTGCCGCCCCAACGACCAGCTCTTCCGTTTTGGCGGCGATGAATTCGTACTGCTGATGCCCGCCGGCAAACAGCCACCACCGCTGCTGAAGCGCCTGGAGCAGATCAACCGCAGCATGGCCGAACAGCTGGGACACCCGTTCAAGGCCAGCGCCGGTACCGCACTACTGGGCGAAGCCAACGGCAGTGGCGATGAACTCATGCTGCTCGCTGACAGCCGCCTGCAGAAGGCCAAACAGCAAGCCTGAACTCGAAGCAGCACTCTGCGCTCATATCAATATTGAACCGATCATTCCAATGAGGCAAAATAGCCGCTTTCTGGAATGAACGGTTCAATTAGATGAGCAGAGGCCGACCCCGCACCCACAGCCGAGAATCACTTCTGGATATCGGCAACTCCCTGTTTCAGCTTCACGGCTACCATGGCACCAGCCTGAGCATGATTCTGGAGGCCTGTGGAGTCTCCCGCGGTTCCTTTTACAACTATTTCGGCGGCAAGGAAGCCTATGCCATTGAGGTCATCGAGCACTATCAGGTGCTGGAGTTCGATCGCTGGCAGGATGAATATGCCCAGCTCGAAGGCTTGCACTCGGAAAAGCTGAAGCTCATGATGGAGCGCCTGATCGAAGAGCTCAGCATGACCAACGAACGTGTCGGATGTCTGCTGGCCAATCTGTCTGGAGAAATGGCCCTGGCATCGGATGATTTCCGTGCCGCCATCAGGCAGGCAATCAACCGGGTACTGGAAGCCATCAGCGAAGATATGCGCCAGTGCCAGGCCGAAGGCAGCGTCCGTACCGACCTCAGCGCTCAACAGCTGGCTCAATTGATCTGGGACTACTGGCAAGGTGCGTTATTGCGAATGAAAGTCGAAAACAGTCGCGATCCCTTGTACCAGGCCATCGAGATGCTTTGGCAGCACCTGCTGCCGCCAAAACACTAACTACAAGCCCCCAAGAGCCCAACATGAAAAAAGGAATTCTAGCTCTCTGTTTTGCCAGTCTGCTAAGCAGCCTGCCCGCCTGGGCAGAGGAAGGCCAGCCAGCCGGCCTCCCCGCCGAGGTGGTACGAGTTCAACCCTCACTCCTGGAACACTCATTAACTGCCGTCGGCGTGCTTCAGGCCAACGAATCGGTAACCATTCGTCCGGAACAAAGCGGCCGCATCAGCGAAATTCTGTTCGAGGAAGGTGAACAGATCAGCATCGACAGTCCCATGTTCAAGCTTGACAGCGCACTGTATGATGCGGCGCTGGCGCAGGCTCGGGCACGAGCCCGCCTGAGCAAGCTCGAGTATGAGCGCGCCGCCAGCCTGCTGGAAAAGCGCGTCGGCTCCCGCACCGAACGCGACACCAAGCTGGCCCAGCTGCGCGTGGATGAAGCCGAGGTTGCCCTGGCCCGCACCCGTCTGGACAAAATGACCGTTCGCGCGCCTTTCTCGGGTACAACAGGCCTGCGACTGGTCAGCCCGGGTGATTTCGTCGCCGTCGGCCAGGACTTGGTCGAACTGACCGACATCTCCAGCCTGAAGGTGGAGTTCAGCATTCCCGAGCGCCATCTGCAGCAGCTCCATACCGGCCAGTCCATCAGTCTCAGTGTCGATGCACTGGACGAACGGACCTTCCTGGGCGAAATCTACGCCATTTCACCCAGCTCGAACCCCAACAGCCACAACATCAGCGTGCGCGCCCGCGTTCCCAACAGCGAAGGCCTGATGCGCCCCGGCCTCTTCGTCCGCATCCATATTGCCACCGCACGCGATGAACAGGCCCTGATCATCCCGGAACAGGCCCTGATTCTGCAGGGCAAGAACACACTGATCATGCAGGTCAACGAGAGCAGCCAGGTCGAGATGGTGCCCGTTACGACAGGCAGCCGCCGCTACGGCGAGGTGCAGATACTGTCGGGCCTTGAACCGGGTGCCGTTGTTGTCACGGCCGGCCACATGAAACTGCACCCGGGCATGCCCGTCACCCCGATTTTCCCCCAAACAGCTGCTGGCGAGGATAAAGGCGCATGATCCTGTCTGACATCAGTATCAAACGTCCTGTACTGGCCAGCGTGATGAGCCTGCTCATCCTGCTGGTCGGCCTCATTGCCTACGATCGCCTGAGCGTGCGCGAATACCCCAAGATCGATGTTCCCGTGGTATCCGTGGAAACGGTATACCCCGGGGCCAGCGCATCCATCATCGAGTCGCAGGTGACCAAAATCATCGAGGATTCCTTGTCCGGAATCGAAGGGATCGACTTCATCAGCTCGATCAGCCGCTCGGAAAAAAGCCAGATATCAGTCACCTTCCGTCTGGAACGGGACCCGGATGACGCAGCCAGTGAAGTGCGTGACCGCGTCGGCCGCGTACGCGGTCAGCTGCCGGACGATATCGAGGAACCGGTGGTCGCCAAGTCCGAGGCCGATGCCCAGCCGATTATCTGGATTGCGCTCTCATCCGACAGCCACACGACCATGGAGGTCACCGACTACGCCGAAAACCGGGTCAAGGACCCGTTGCAGACCGTGCCGGGTGTCGCCAGTGTGATGATCGTCGGTGAGCGTCGCTACGCCATGCGCATCTGGCTGGACCCGCAAAAAATGGCCGCATACAGGATCGTACCTCAGGATATCGAAGCGGCCCTGAGCGCCCAGAACGTCGAAATTCCGGCTGGCCGTATCGAGAGCCTCGAGCGCGAATTCACCGTTCTGGCACAGACCGATCTGAATACGGTGCCCGAATTCGAACGCATCATCATCCGCAACGACAACGGTTATCCGGTACGAATCCGCGACGTGGCGGAGGTTGAAATCGCCCCGGCTTCCGAGCGCAACACCGCCCGTTTCAACGGCGACAATGCCGTGTCGCTCGGCGTTGTCAAACAGTCCACGGCAAACCCGCTGGACGTGTCTGCCGGTGTGCGTGAAATGCTGGAGCAGATCGAGCAGACCCTGCCGCCCGGCATGCAGGCCCAGATCGGATACGATTCATCCCTGTTCATCGAGGAATCGATCGATTCGGTATTTACCACGCTCTGGCAGGCCGGTGTTCTGGTCGTGCTGGTCATCTTCTTCTTCCTGCGCAACCTGAAGGCCACGCTGATTCCGGTCGTCACCATCCCGCTGTCGCTGATTGGCGCTTTCGCCATGATGATGTTGATGGACTTTTCCATCAACACCCTGACGTTGCTGGCACTGGTACTGGCAATTGGCCTGGTGGTGGATGATGCCATCGTGATGCTGGAGAACATCTACCGCCACGTGGAAGAAGGGCTTGACCCGATTCAGGCCGCGTTCAAGGGATCGCGGGAGATCGGCTTCGCCGTCATCGCCACGACCGCAACCCTGATTGCCGTATTCGTACCCGTCGCCTTCTCCACCGGCCGGACCGGCAAGCTGTTTACCGAGTTTGCCCTGACCCTGGCGGGATCCGTCGTGGTATCCACCTTCATCGCCCTGTCGCTGTCGCCGATGCTCAGCTCCCGCCTGTTGAAGCATGACAAACGCCACAGCGCCATCTTCAACCTGATCGAAAGCTGGCTCAACGCAATCAGTGCAACCTACCAGCGCGCACTGGCCAAGGTGCTGCGTTCTCGCCTGCTTGCCGTTGTCCTGCTGGGAGCCAGCGCAGCCGGTGCGGTCTACTTCTACCAGCAATTGCCCCAGGAACTGGCCCCGACGGAAGACCGCGGCACCATCATGACGTTCTCGATTTCGCCCGAAGGTTCGTCCGTGGAGTACGTGGATCGCTATGCCCGCCAGGTGGAAAATATCGTCGGTCAGGTACCGGAGGGCATGTATTACTTTGGTGTCGTCGGCTTCCCGAGCGAGACCAACTCCCTCACCTTCCTGCGCCTGCAGGACTGGGATGATCGAGAACGCAAGCAGCAGGCGATTACCAACAGCCTGACACCCCAGCTGTATGGCGGCGTCACCGGCAACATGAGTTTTGCCATGAACCCGCCGTCACTGGGCCAGAGCATCATCTCCCGTCCCGTGGAGTTCATCATCAAGACCACGGCGGATTATGATCAGCTGGCAGTTATCACCGACAGGATGCTGGCGAAAATAGCTGAGAACCCGGGTCTGGCACAGCCCGACACCGATCTCAAGCTGAACAAGCCGGAGCTGCTGGTTACTCTGAACCGCGACAAGGTGTCCGACGTGGGCATTGACGTCAATGTCATCGGTCGTACGCTGGAAACCTTCATGGCCGGGCGGGAGCTGACCCGCTACAAGCAACAGGGCGAACAATACGACGTCATTCTCCAGGTAGGCGACCGGTACCGACAAGTGCCGGGCGATCTTACCAACGCCTACGTTCGCGGCGGCAACGGCGACATGATCCAGCTGGCCAACCTGGTCAGCGTCGAGGAAAGCATCACGGCCAAGGAGCTGAACCATTTCGACAAGCTCAAGGCGGTCAAGATCCAGGCCATGCTGGCCCCGGGTTACAGCCTGGGTGAAGCCCTGACCTTCATGGAACAGAGCCTCAAGGAAGTCGCACCGGATGCCCTCTATGACTTCGCCGGCCAGTCTCGCGAGTTCAAGGAGTCCAGCAACACCCTGCAGATGACCTTCGGGCTTGCGCTGATCTTCATTTTCCTGGTGCTGTCGGCCCAGTTCGAGAGCTTCAAGAATCCGCTGATCATCATGCTGTCGGTCCCGCCTGCCCTGGCAGGCGCACTGCTGGCACTGCACTACAGTGGTGGCTCATTGAGCATCTACAGCCAGATAGGACTGATCACGCTGGTCGGCTTGGTCACCAAACACGGCATTTTGATCATTGAATTTGCCAACCAGTTGCAGGATCGCGGCACAGCCTTGAGCGACGCCATTGTTGAAGCCGCCACCCTGCGACTACGACCGATTTTGATGACTACCGGCGCAACTGTACTTGGGGCTCTGCCCCTGGCACTGGCATTCGGCGCTGGTGCCGAATCACGCCAGCAGATCGGCTGGGTTATCGTGGGCGGCATGATGTTCGGCACCCTGCTGACCCTGTTTGTGATCCCAACGGTCTACAGTTATTTTGGAAAACGCCACTTCCGTCAGGTCGAGCCTGATCCTGCACATCGATAAAGGAAGCACGCACGTGAAACAGATGAAGAAACGATTGATCCCCCTGCTGATAGCCGGTGCCATGGCCAGCTCTACGGCCCAGGCCGGCGCATTGGCGGACCTCTACCAGCTGGCTCTGGATAACGATCCCCAACTGAAAGCAGCGGAAGCTTCCTACCTTGCCGGCCAGGAGGCCGTTCCCCAGGGCCGGGCGGGCCTGTTGCCGCAGATCAATGCCGGCGGCAGCTACACCCAGTCCGACAGCGGAGCCCTCAACCAGGAAGCCAGTGATCGCGCCTGGCAGGTATCACTGGTACAGCCGGTATTCGATACCAGCAAGTGGTTCAACTTCCAGAAAAGCAAGGTGATCGGCGAGCAGGCCAAACTGCAGTTCGATCTGGCCCAGCAGCAACTGATTCAGCGCACCGTGGATGCTTATCTGGGAGTGCTGCGCGCCATGAGCGCACTGGATACCGCCCAGGCTCAGGAGCGTGCTCTGCAGCGCCGACTGGACCAGGTCAACGCCCAGTTTGACGTCGGCCTGATCGCCATCACCGACGTGCAGGAAGCCCAGGCCTCATTTGACAATGCCGTGGTGCAGCGCATTGATGCCGAAGGCGCACTGGCCAACAGCTACGAAGCCCTGGAGCGCTTGGCAGGCAAGCCGCTGAACCAGGTTGACCCGCTGCGCGCGGACTATCCGATCGAGGCGCTTTCTCCCGCCGATCCTGCCGCCTGGCTGAAAAAGGCTCGTGACGGCAACCTGGCGCTCAAGCTGAGCGAGCTGGGCGTGGAAACCAGCCGCCGCGATTCTCAGATCGCCCGTTCAGGCCACCATCCCAAGGTAAACCTGGAAGCGGCCTACGGCTATAGCGAGTCGGAATTCCAGGTTCAGCCGTGGGATGAAGGCAGCCAGGTCGCCCTGACTCTGAGCGTACCGATCTTCTCAGGCGGCGCCACCAGCTCCCGAGTGCGCGAAGCGGAACAGGGCCTCTACGCGGCGCAGTACAACCGCGAAGATCAGTACCGCGCCGTCACCGAACAAACCCGCTCACTACTGCGCGATCTGCAGACCAGCGTGCAGAGCGTCAAGGCACGCCTGCAGAGCATCAAGTCCCGTGAAACGGCGCTGCGCGCCACCGAAGAGGGCTTCAACGTCGGCACCCGCAACGTGGTCGATGTACTCCAGGCTGAACAGGCGCTCTATCAAGCTCGCCTGGACTATGCCACCGCCCGCTTCAACCACGTCTCTACGCTGTTCCGTTTCAAGCTGCAACTGGGCACTCTGAGCCCGGATGATCTGCTGGCGCTGGACGAATGGCTGCAGGCTCAAACGGCGTCCTGATCCAGGCCGCACCACGAAAAAAGGGCTGACAACTGTCAGCCCTTTTCTGCTTTCCGACCCGCTCAATGCAGCGTCGGGCTATCCTCATCCGGATCCGGCAGAATCGGCTGCCCTGAACTGTCCAGGGCCAGCGCTCCCTGCTCATGCGCCAGCTCCAGCAACTGCTGCAGCAGCATCTCGGTCAGATGAGCGCTGATGATCAACCCGGCGGGCGGGTCCCCCTCAAACAGTTCCTCATCAACCAGGCCATCCGCCCTTAACCCCAGCAACAGCGGGTTTTCGACGATCAGCGGCGCCAGGTCATCAGGCGCAAATACGACGTAATCGGACGACACCTGCAGCGCCAGTTGGTAGGCATCGTGAGCCGCTTCTGACAGCTGCTTGAGATAGGCCTTTTCAGCCGCATTGAACAACAGACTCAGCTGGCTGGTGCCCGCGTGCTGGAGATTGGGTCCACCAACCTCGCTATAGTCGATACTCTTGACTGGCGGGACGTTATCCAGCTCCCAGGCATCAACCATGATGCGGTCTTCAGCATCGACTTCCAGCCACTCACGGTTAACCGCCACAACCAGCAATCCCTCAAGCGCGGCTGCGCAGATATTGCTGGTTACGATCACACCAACACTGGGATTTTCCATCTCGGCAGGATCTTCAACCAGCTCATTGGCACGCGCCGACAGCAGCTTGGGATCATCCGCGATCAAACCGGCCAGCTCAACAGGCGCCAGACTCAGCATCTGCTGGCACACCCGGTGCGCCGTCAGATAGGGCTCACTCTGGCCGTTATTCTGCATCCGGCGTACATATTCCTGACGAACCCGGTCCATCAGATCAGCCAACTGCTGACTCATGCTTCCTCCGCGTCCGGCCCACGGCCGGTCAGTGAATGGTAATCCCCACCGGCTGGACCTCGTCCCTCAAGCGGTCAAATGCCGTACGCAGCTGCTGCAGCGGAATCAGACCGAAGTCGACGGGATCTGCAGGCAACTCGCACCAGTCCAGCGCCCATACCCGAGTCATCAGCTCATATTCACCGATCAGGGCATCAAGGAAGATCATCACCGCTTCCACGCGCGGGTCCATCTCCAGGATTTTAGGCGCATCGTTCAGATAGACCGCCAGCTGCATCTTGCCGTTGATCACTCTCAGCGAGCACCAGAAGTCTCCAATTTCACACAGTTCCTCGCCCATGTTGACGCAGGACGGAATGGGATCATAGCGATGATTGAAGGCTCGGAAACTGATGCCGCTCAATTCCGGCGCTGCGCCAACCACGCTCAGCACCGAGTGGATCGATTCGGGATAACCGTCGCAGCCGAAAATCATCTCGACTGGCCCTTCCTCGTGCTCGCGCTCGAAATGGAAGGTCAGATTACGGTCAATCTTCTGCAGGCTGTCGCGGTAGGTATTCAACAGACTTTCGGCATCGAACTGCATCTCCTGCTGACTCTGCAGCAGTTGATCAAGGGTACGTTCGATCTGTTGCCAAAACGCCTGAATCCGTTTCAGATCAGGTTTGGAATTCATGCACACCCAGTAAAAAGTATCAGGTTCGCGGGACGACAACGCCGGTCTGACCCTGGTATTTGCCGTTGCGATCCTTGTAAGAGGTCTCGCAGACATCATCAGCACCGAGAAACAGCATCTGAGCCACACCTTCGTTGGCGTAGATACGTGCCGGCAGCGGCGTGGTATTGGAGAACTCCAGGGTCACATGCCCTTCCCACTCAGGCTCAAGCGGAGTGACATTGACAATAATGCCGCAACGGGCATAGGTGCTTTTGCCCAGGCAGATGGTCAGCACATCACGCGGAATGCGGAAATACTCAACGGTGCGGGCAAGAGCAAAGGAGTTGGGCGGGATGATACAAACATCAGACTGAACATCAACAAAACTGCCCTCATCAAAGCTTTTCGGGTCAACGATGGAGGAGTTGATGTTGGTGAAGATCTTGAATTCATCGGCGCAGCGCACATCGTAGCCATAGCTCGATGTACCGTAGGACACGATCGGCTGATCATTGACCCGACGTACCTGACCGGCCTCGAACGGCTCGATCATTCCATACTTGTCCGCCATCTGACGAATCCAGCGATCTGACTTGATACCCATAAAACCCTACTACCTGAAAAGAAGTTCAGCAAAACAACGGAGCATTCTACCCGTTTTGTACAAAAAAAACCGCCCCGGCTCACACCGGGGCGGGAAATTTCATCTCGCTGTACTAATCGATTTCGACCGCGATGTTCGGCACGAAGTTCCCCCCCTGTGAGGCTTTTTCCGCCAGGGCCGCGCTCACCCGACGCGCAATGGCCTTATAGCACTGCGCATGGGCACTTTCGGGTTCGGCAATGACGGTCGGCTTGCCGGCATCAGTCTGTTCGCGAATCGCCAGCGCCAGCGGCAGCTGGCCCAACAGTTCAGTCTGGTACTGTTCAGCAATCCGCCCGCCGCCGCCAGCACCGAAGAGCGCCTCTTCATGGCCGCAATTGCTGCAGATGTGCACGCTCATGTTTTCGACGACACCCAGCACCGGAATGTCGACCTTGCGGAACATCTCGATCCCCTTTTTGGCATCGAGCAAAGCAATATCCTGCGGCGTGGTCACGATCACCGCCGCGCTGACCGGCACCCGCTGCGCCAGGGTCAGCTGGATATCCCCGGTTCCCGGCGGCATGTCGATCAGCAGGTAGTCCAGATCCTGCCACAGCGTCTGGTTCAGCAACTGTTGCATGGCCCCGCTGACCATGGGACCGCGCCACACCATCGGCGTGTTCTCATCGACCAGATAACTCATCGACATCGACTGCAGCCCGTGGCGCAGGATCGGCTTGAAATACTTCTCTTCCGCGGTTTCAGGCCGCTCGCCCTCGGCCACACCCAGCATCATGCCCTGACTGGGACCGTAAATATCGGCATCGAGAATCCCGACACGAGCCCCTTCGGCCGCCAGGGCCAGCGCCAGATTGACCGTGGTCGTTGACTTGCCGACGCCCCCCTTGCCGGATGCGACGGCGATGATGTTCTTCACGCCCGCCAGACCCGGCAGCTTTTTCGGGCTGGGATGGGCTGCTACCTGCTGCGAGATCAGGACCTCGACCTCTCGCTCGCCCGCCAGGGGTTGAATCCGCTCGACCACTGCCTGGCGCAGCGCCTCGTGACGACTGGCACAGACATGCTTCAGCTGCAGCGGGACACGGACTTTTCCCGGTTCAATCTCGATCTGCTGCACGCAACCCGCCGCCAGCAGAGACTGTTTAAGATCCGGATCCACGTAGGTATCGATCGCCGCTTCGACTTGCGCTCGGGTAATCGCTGTCACTCAGCCTCCTCAACTGCCGGCATCCCGGCAATAACCAACTTTATTACTCGGATATTATGCATCATTTCACGCCACCAGTTCCAGCGCCAGCCGTTTGGCCGCCGCCAGATCGGTCTTGCCGCTGCCCAGAACGGGAATCTGGTCGACCTGGAAGACATCGGCCGGGCGATGCAGCGGCAGGATATCGGCCTTGCGCAGCCGTCCCCTGACGTCTTCCGCGTCCTCTTCCACCAACAGCACGATGCGCTCCCCTTTCTTCGCATCCGGCACCGCCACGGCGGCCAAGGCCTGCTCCTCATATCCCAGCGCCCGGCGCAGCGATGTCTCGACGGCGGTCAGCGAGATCATCTCGCCCCCTACCTTGGCAAAACGGGAGTAGCGGTCGACGATGGTCAGGAAACCATCCACATCCAGATGCCCCTTGTCGCCGGTCTTGTACCAGCGCAACCCATCCTGCTCAATCACCACGTCCGCGGTCTTATCCGGGTTGTTCAGATAGCCCTTCATGATCTGGCTGCCACCGAGCAGAATCAGGCCATCCTCACCCACCGGCAGTTGCTCAAGGGTCTCGGGATCGACGATGCGGAACATGGAGCCCGGCAGCGCCATGCCCACGGTTCCCTGGCGCTCGCCGACCTGAACATTCCACCAGCGGGTATCCAGGTAATCCGGCAGATTGACGCTGGCCACCGGCGTGGTTTCAGTACAACCATAGCCTTCCAGCACCGGCACCTTGAAACGCCCCTCGAAACCGCTCTTGATGGTCGGCGACAGCTTTTCCGCACCGGCCACGACCACCCGAAGGCTCTCGAACATCAGCGGGTGCAGCCGCTTGTTGCGCATGTAGATCCCCAGGAAAGTGCTGGTACCACAGAGGATGGTCGCGCGATAGCGGGACGCCGCCTTGCCGATGTTGGCGGCATCGGTCGGATCGGGATGACAGACCAGCGGTATCCCCTCCACCAGCGGCAGCATGCAGGTCACGGTCAGGCCAAAGGCGTGAAACAGGGGCAAGGTCGCCAGGATGCAGTCATCATTCTGCACATTGAGCACCGCCGAAATCTGCTTCAGGTTGGCCATCATGTTACGGTGGCTCAGCATCACGCCCTTGGGCGCCCCTTCACTGCCGGAGGAAAACAGGATCGCCGCCGTATCATCAAGGCTTGAATGTCCCCCATAGATCCATTGCAGTACCACCCTGGGCAGCAAAATCGCTTGAGCCAGGGTCAGCACCGACTCCAGCTTGCCGATCTTGCCCTTCACCTCTTCAAGCTTGACCACCCGTACGCTCTGCAACAACCGGTCGAGTTTGACGCCTCGCTGCTCAAGCTTGTTCAGAAAGCGCTCCGAAGTGATCAGCGTTTTCACACCGGACTGCTCGATGGCACTTAGCAGCGCACTCTCGGAGGCGGTGTAATTGAGATTAACCACCGTTTTACCCGCCATCAGCGCGGCCATGTTGGCAATGACGCCGCCCGCAGCCGTGGGCAGGAGCAGACCCAGGTTCTGCTCTTTGACGCGGCGCATGCGGCGGCTGAACAGGATACACGCCGTCAGCAGACGCCGGTGGTTGAGCACAGGACCATTCAGGTCCGTCAGCGCCCAGTCCGTCGGTGCCGCCTTGGCCGTGCGAATAAATGCAGCCGGCAGGGTTTCCAGGGTCTCCGTATATTCGTTCCAGGCTCGTACTGACAGCTCCGCCACTTTCTGCTTAACCACTTCCGCCTTGCTGTCCAGCGTGATCGGCTCACCAAAGGAGACGATCACATCACGCTTGATCCCACGCCCCTCGGAACTCTGCAGACGCTCACTGGAGCGGGAGAAACGACTGCCCCAAAGACCACGCATATAGAACGGCAGGATACGGGCATCAGGCACTGTGTCATCCTCGCCGGGGCGAGCGACGCGCTCGAAGCCACGCTTGAACTCACCCAGCTGACCGCTGTAGCTGATCGCCCCTTCCGGGAACAGGCAGACCACTTCACCACGGGCAAGCAGCTCTCGCACTTGCTGCAGCGCCGCACGGCTGGCACCGGCCGAGATCGGAATCACGCCGTAGAGGTCCAGGAACCAGCGCAGATACCAGCGCTCATAGATGGAGCGCTCCATCACGAAGTAGATGTGGCGTGGACAGGCCATCTGCAGCATCGCCCAGTCCAGCCAACTGATATGGTTGCCCAGCAGCAGGGTCCCTTCGCCACTGGCCGGCAGGTTTTCAAAACCCAGCACTTTCAGGTTGTAGCGCCGACGCACCAGCGCCGATACCAGCAGGCGGATCAGCGCCTGGGGCAACAACAGAATGGCGTAGAGCGCTCCAGCGACACCTATGACTCCCAATGCCCAAAGCAGCGTTACAGACGGTATGGATGCGGTGGCGCTCAGCACGGTCAACACCAGGAAGCCGAGCATGGCCAGGTTCTGAATGAAGTTGTTACCGGCCAGCACCCGTCCCAGATGCGCCTCCGGCGCGTTGAACTGGATCAATGAATTCAGTGGAATGGTCATCAAGGAACCCGAGACCCCGATCAGCAGGAAAGCCCCGGCGCTCAGCCAGATGCTCTCCAGCGTCGGCAGCATCAGCAGCCCCAGCGCCACGCCGGTAGCCCCCACCGGAATCAGTCCGGCATTGATGTAATGACGTGACAGCCGAGCAGCCAGCACCGAACCGATCATGATGCCGATACCGGCCAGCGCCATGACCGACTGAATGACGAAGGTATTGCTCTGCCCCAGATGCTCTTCGGCATAGGCCGGAAACACCGCCAGCATCACCTGGCTCACCGACCAGAACAGCGCGAGGCCGATGATCGACAACAGGATCACCCTGGGTTCACCCAACGCACGCAGGTTGCGTTTCAGGCTGCGGCCGGTCAGGTAGTCCTGCATATCGAAACGCTGAGAGGTATCGGTCGCACTAAGCGCCGGCAAGCGGTAGGACAGCATCACTTCGAGCACCGCCCCTGCCACCAGCAACCAGCCCAGCGGCGCTATCTGCAACAGGATATCGGTGCTGTTCATCTCGTCCAGCGATGCGATGCGCCACTCAAACAGTGCCGAAAACACCACGATACCGCTGAGAATCGCCACCATGGTGGTGGCCTGCACCCAGCCGTTACCCTCACTGAGCCGCTCATTGCCCAGCATTTCGCGGATGAAGCCGTATTTGGCCGGCGAATAGAGCGCACTCTGCACCGCCAGGATGAAGGTCAGCACAAAGGCCGGAATGAACCAGCCCTGGTAGTAGCAGAAGGTGATCGCCAAGGTGATCGCTACCGCCGCCCAGGCCGAGAGACGCATGACCCTGTGCTTGGGGTACTTGTCGGAAACAAAGCCGGCCGGGGTGAACAGCAGAATGAACGGCAGCAGGATAAGGCCGTTGACGATGGCCGTCAGCAGAATCTGGGTATCGCCATCATAGACCTTGAACAGGGTGTTCTGGATGGCGATTTTGTGCCCGAGATCGACGAAGGCATTGATAAAGGCGATGGCCACGAAGGCCAGAAAACCGCGGACTCTGATCAGCTCAAGCATCCTGTTTCTCCTCTGCCAGCCAGCCATTGAGGTAATGCCGGATCAGTTGCTGCAACATCAACTCCGCCGGATGCTCACCGTCGACAAACAGTTTCTGTCGCAGGGACAGCACGGCAATACCGTGAACGCCACTCCAAAGCGTCCGCGCGGCCAGCGCCAGGGCATCCCTGCTCAGGTCGGGATTAAGCTGCTGCAGGCACTGCTCAACACGTGCGAACAGCGATAGAATTCGCGTATTCAACCACTCCGGCGCAGTCACATCACCGGCGGTGCCATGCTCGAACAGCAGCGACCAGCGTTGCGGATTTGATTGCGCAAATGCCAGATAGGCCCTGCCATACTCCAGCAGACAGTTTTCGGGAGCCTGCAAGGCGGTCTCATCCAGCTGCGCCAGCAGCTGACTCAGGGTACGGGCGTTGAGCTGCCAGCAGAGGTCATCCAGATTGGTGAAGACCGTATACAGGGAACCGGCAGAGTAACCGATCTCGGCCGCTACCCGGCGTGCGCTGAGCGCTTTCATGCCTTCGCGCTGCAGCAGCGACTCGGCCGCCGTCAGCGCCATCTCTTTCAACTCCTCCCTGGAGTGATCATTGCGTCTAGCCATTTTGAACATCCTTTTTGAACAGCGTTCATTATCTGTCCTGCATTCTAGTGAACAGCGTTCAGAATGGTCAAGTCATTTTTGAACGCCGTTTAATTGCAGGTACCCGTAGCTCCCGACCACATCAAGGCGTTGCCTCCTCCAGCGACCTTTCTATAATGGAATTTTATCGATCCAGGAGAGCATGATGCTCAAGACCCTAACCGCCAGCCTCTTGCTTGCCAGCACCCTCAGCAGCTCAGCCTTGGCAGAAACCATGCCTGAAGTCGTCTTCGAAACCAGCCAGGGGAATATTCAGCTGCAGCTGGATGCCGGCAAGGCACCGGTCACCGTTGCCAACTTTCTCAGCTACGTCGAGAAAGGGCATTACAACGGCCTGATCTTTCACCGCGTGATCCCCGGCTTCATGATTCAGGGTGGCGGCTTTACGCCCGAGATGCAGAAACTGGAGACTGATGCGCCGATCAAGCACGAGTCGGACAACGGCCTGAGCAACCTGCGCGGCACTATCGCCATGGCGCGCACCCAGAACCCGAACAGCGCCACCGCCCAGTTTTTCATCAACACCGTCGATAACCGCCGCCTTGATGGCATGCCCGGCCGCCCCGGTTACACCGTGTTCGGCAAGGTCACCAGCGGCATGGACGTCGTCGACGCGATCAGCAAGGTGCCCACCGGTCGCCAGGGCAGCTATCAGGACGTGCCGCAGACACCGGTGGTGATCAACAAGGCCAGCATTGTCGAGCCTGACCAGAGCACCGAACCTGCCGAATAAACAGCCTGCTTTCAGAAACCAGAGCTTCGGCAACGCAAGCATCGAAAACAAAAAAGCCCTGCACATGCAGGGCTTTTCACACAAGGGGCAGAAACGATCAGTTACGCTGGTCGAAGTCCAATACCACTTCGTCGCTGATCGGGTGCGCCTGGCAGCTGAGCACGTAACCGGCTTCGATTTCGTGCGGCTCCAGACCGTGAGAGATATCCATCTCCACTTCGCCTTTTACCAGCTTGCACTTACAGGTGGAGCAGACACCGCCCTTGCAGGAGTACGGCAGATCCATGCCGACTTCGATACCGGCATCAAGGATGTTCTGACCCACAGTCGCCAGATCGAACATGACGGAGCGACCATCGGCCACCACGGTCACCTTGCTCATCTTCGCTTCGCCGTACTGAGCCACACGCGCCTGGGCTTTTTCCAGGGTTGCCTTGGCGTCAGCTGAAGAGCTGGCGAACAGTTCGTAGTGAATCTGGTCGTCGCTCAGGCCTTCCATACGGAAACCGCGGGACACTTCGGTCATCATCGCTTCAGGACCACAGATGAAGGCTTCATCGGTGTTCTTGATATCGATCAGACCGGCCTTCTGCAGCGCATAGCCCTTCTTGTTGTCGATACGGCCATTCAGCAGCTCGGCACCCTGGTCTTCATAGTCCATGATGTTGATCCACTGGAAGCGATCCATGTACCGGTTCTTAACGAAGTTCAACTCGTCCTTGAACATCACGGTGTTGGAGCGCTGGTTACCGTAGATCAGGGTTACCTTGCTGTTCGGTTCGATATCCAGCACGGATTTCATGATGGAAATCATCGGCGTGATACCGGAACCGGCGGCGATGCACATGTAGTTCTTGGCATTGCCCGGGCTCAGCTCGGTGTAAAAGCTGCCTTGCGGCGGCATCACTTCAATATCCATTCCCGGCTTGAAGTGGTCATTGGCGTAGTTGGAGAACTTGCCACCATCGACACGCTTGATACCGACACGCATGTGACCATCGGTCACGCCGGAGCAGATGGAGTAGGAACGACGAACATCTTCACCGTCGATCATCGCACGCAGCGTCAGAAACTGACCTTGGATGAACTTGAACTTCTCGGTCAGCTCTTTCGGAACAGCGAAGGTCACGCTGATGGCCGTGTCGGTCTCCGGCTGCACTTCGGCAATCTTCAGCGTGTAGAAATTGGTGTCAGACATCGCTTCACCTTATATTTTTTTGAAATAGTCAAAAGGCTCATTGCAGTCATTGCACTGGAACAACGCCTTGCAGGCGGTGGAGCCAAACTCACTGATACGTCGGGTATTACGCGACCCGCAGTGCGGGCACTGCGCATGGGCATCCGGTGTCAGGCCGTCATCATCCAGGTCAGCGTCTTCAGGCGGCGCGATACCGTAGTTGCGCAGCTTGCGGCGCCCTTCCGGCGACATCCACTCGGAACTCCAAGCCGGTGACAGACTGGTCTTGACTTCAACCTGGTCATAACCGGCCTCATTCAGCGCTTCGGTAATATCCTCGGTGATGGTGTTCATCGCCGGACAACCCGAGTAGGTCGGGGTGATGGTGATCACGATACGATCCCCCTCACGCTCGACATCGCGCAATATCCCCAGATCCCAAATGCTCAGTACCGGCACTTCAGGATCCTTGACTTGATCGAGCAGGTCCCAGAGTCCCTTCACCTCAGCAACATTACGCTGCTGCAGCCGGCGGTACTGCTCTTCTGGCATCAGTGAGATTTCATTCATGGCATTTATCCCTGGCAGCTTGCGCTTACCACTGGCAACCCGGGTAAGAGCGGTGCACGATCTGCATCTCGGTCAGCATGTGACCCAGGTGCTCGGTGTGGTAGCCGGTACGGCCACCGCGAACGGCCCAGCCGTCATCCGGCACGTTCAGAGTCGCATCGGTCAGAATCTCGCTGACCTGCTTGTGCCATGCGCTGTGCAGCTTGGACACATCGACACCGATACCGGCGTCAGCCAGCAGCTGTTCGGTTTCGTCCATGTCGAACAGCTCATGGGTGTAACCCCAGAGTGCATCGACCGCTTTCTGCGTCCGCTTGTGGCTCTCTTCGGTGCCGTCACCCAGGCGCATCACCCATTCACGACTGCGGCGCAGGTGGTACTTGGTTTCCTTGATCGCCTTGGCGGCGATGGCAGCCAGGGTCTCGTCTTTTGACTGCAGCAGTTCCGGCAGCATCACCGTGTAGTACACATCGGCAAACAGCTGGCGCACCTGCGAGTAGGCGAAGTCACCCTTCGGCATCTCCATCAGCAGCAGGTTGCGGTATTCGCGGTCGCTGCGCATGTAAGCGAAATCGTCTTCAGTACGGCCGTCATTGGCCAGTTCAGCCGCATAGGTGTAGAACATGCGAGCACGACCAATATAGTCCAGCGCCACGTTGCCGTAGGCGATATCTTCTTCCAGGAACGGGCCGTAGCTGACCCATTCGGAGATACGGTGACCCAGAACCACAGAGTCATCACCCAGACGGGTGGCATATTCCAGCGTTGCCGCTTTGATTGCATCACTCATTACTTGTCTCCTCTAGCTATCCCGTTACCCACGATTACATGTTGTTGACGGGATCAGGCAGGACGTAATAAGTCGCATGGCGGTACGGCTTGTCGTCGTTCGGGTCGTAGAAGCAATCCGCATCGTCTTCCTGAGACGCGCAGATATCGCTGGACTTGACCACCCAGAGGCTTACGCCTTCGCTGCGACGGGTGTAGCAGTCACGGGCGTATTCCAGCGCCTGTTCGTGATCTTCGGCGTGCAGGCTTCCGACATGCTTGTGGTCCAGACCGCGCTTGGAACGCACAAATACTTCAAACAGTTCCAGTTTTTCAGTTGGCTTTGTCATCTCAGTTACCCTCTTACGCCGCATTCTGCGCTTTTTTCGCGCGTTTCTTTTCGTTGTATGCCGTAATGGCGTCACGCACCCACTCGCCTTCATCATGAGCGGCAACATGGTGCTCGATACGTTGACGGTTGCAGTGACCGTTACCGTTGATCACGCTCCAGAACTCGTCCCAGTTCAGGTCGCTGCTGTCATAGTGACCGCGCTCTTCGTTCCACTGCAGGTTCTGGTCCGGATGCTCCAGGCCCAGCACTTCGATCTGCTTGACCGTCTGGTCAACGAACTTCTGACGCAGGTCGTCGTTGGTTTCACGCTTGATCTTCCACTCCATGGACTTCTGCGAGTGAGCCGATGCGGAGTCGTGCGGACCGAACATCATCAGCGCCGGCCAGTAGAAGCGATTCAGCGCATCCTGAGCCATCGCCTTCTGTCCCGGAGAGCCGTGAGCCAGGGCCAGCATGGCTTCATAGCCCTGACGCTGATGGAAACTCTCTTCCTTACAGATACGAATCATGCCGCGGGAGTACGGACCGTAGGAGGTACGCTGCAGGGATACCTGGTTAACGATGGCCGCGCCATCCACCAGCCAGCCGATGGCCGCTACGTCCGCCCAGGTCAGGGTCGGGTAGTTGAAGATGGAGGAATATTTCGCCTTGCCGGTCTGTAGCTGCTCGATCATCTCGGAACGAGAGATGCCCAGCGTCTCACAGGCGCTGTAGAGGTAGAGACCGTGACCGGCTTCGTCCTGGACCTTGGACAGCAGAACCGCCTTGCGACGCAGGGACGGCGCACGGGTGATCCAGTTACCCTCAGGCTGCATACCGATCACTTCAGAGTGAGCGTGCTGAGAGATCTGACGAATCAGGTTCTTGCGATACTCTTCCGGCATCCAGTCCTTGGGTTCGATCTTCTCTTCCGCTTCAATCTTGCGCATGAAATTTGTTGCTTCGGACGTCATTGTTCTGCTCTCCGATCTTATGTTTCGTTCTTTCGTACTGTGTAACTTATTCTTGTAAGACAGTGTGTTTTTTGTATCACGCTGACCTTACCGACCCATGACCAGGATGCGGGTCGGGTTGGTCATACCACAAGATAGGGTCACCAGTATGCGATGGAGTAAATGTACACCATCTCTTTCGATTAATGATACACAATTTTAAAAAATAATTTCAATAAGTGTATCACATGGAGAATTTGACCTATCTCAACCCTTTTGAGTCTAGTCCAGCACAGCCATTGCGGGCGGCGCGCAGAATGAAAAGACGCGACACAGACAGCTGACCGGGCGGGTTGAATAACAAGAATGACGTTCAGAAAGAAGCCGACGAGGCAGTGCCTCGCCACAACGATGACTCTCAGGCAGGCAGCGTAAAGCCGCCTTCAGGCACCTGAAACAGCGCATCTACCGGCAGCGCCGTGATACGAGGATGGGCAACCGTTTCGCTGGTTTTGTAGCGACTGTCGAACAGGGCCGCTCCAGTATCGATATAGACACCATTGCCGCGCCGGATGATCTCCGGCACGATCACATGGCCATGCACACAGAGATCAATCCCTTCGATACTGCGCTTAAACGCCGGCGATTTGACCGGTCGCTCCCACAGAATGGCGTCGCGCAGCGCCTCTTCGTGAGGCAGCCTCAACTGCAGATCCAACCAGCTGGCATCAGGAAGGGTACTATGTGAGATGGCCAGCTTGCGCCCATCCGCAAGACTGAGCTCAATCACCCAAGGCATGGTCGCGGACAGGGACTCCGCCAGCTGACGCACGCCCGGGTGACGAGCAAAGAAATGTTCCGGCCCGGACCCCAGCCAGGCGCGCCCGCCGTAGGCCATCCAGGCCTCAACATCGACACTGGCGGGATCCACCAGCCAATTGAACAGGATCTGCTCATGGTTGCCGCGCACTGCATGGAACCAGGGTTCTTGCGTCAACTCCAGGCAGGCCGCCGAATCCGGTCCCCGGTTGATCAGATCCCCCACCGATAGCAGCCGATCCACGGCCGGATCAAAGCACACCGCATCCAGCTCCGCCTGCAAGGGCTTCAACCAGCCATGAATATCACCGACAACAAAATCACGCCCCTGATGATTAGCGGCCAGATGCTCGACAACAGGCATTCCCTGTTCCTCCGGTTTCGGCTGACATGACCCGGGTAGCGGAATACACAACTCTCCCGACAACCGCTCGGCCTATGATGCACTGATTGTATGTTTCATCATAACCGAACAGCGGCGCCATGCCGATTTCTTGCACCCGAAAAAAGACCACAGTATCTTCGCCACAGCAATGAAGAACAGGCGATACGCTCGACACCGAACACCAAGAGCAGCAGTTTTTGGATGTATTGCAGAAAACTTAGACTCCAATCCAGAAGGCAGTTTATCTGCAGGATCGAGACCATAGAATGAGAATAATAGAAGAGAAGAATTGGTGGAGCCTAGCGGGATCGAACCGCTGACCTCAACACTGCCAGTGTTGCGCTCTCCCAGCTGAGCTAAGGCCCCACACATATCAGGTTAAACCTGAAAAGGGATGGCGTCCCATAGGGGGTTCGAACCCCTGTTACCGCCGTGAAAGGGCGGTGTCCTAGGCCACTAGACGAATGGGACGCAGTGGTTTGTGACGATTTTGGTGGAGCCTAGCGGGATCGAACCGCTGACCTCAACACTGCCAGTGTTGCGCTCTCCCAGCTGAGCTAAGGCCCCTTCGTCACAGGACGGGGCGTATATTAATGGCCCCCTCCTGTGCTGTCAAACACTTTTTGCAAATTTCTTACAAAAAATGTTCTGACGAATCATGCGGTTAGCGCACGGTACTCTTTCTCGAGACGCTTGGTCTCCTTCTTCGACGGCGAACCCACCACCTCCAGCGCATGGCGCAGGCGAGCACGGGTCATGTCCGGGCCCAGGATCGACATGGCATCCACCACAGACACACTCTGCGCGGTGCCGGAGATCGCCACGAACAGCGGGAACAGGAAGTCACGGATCTTGATCTCCGTGCCATCCGCCAGCTTTTTCAGTTCGGCAAAGAGACTGTCCTTGTCCCAGTGACGCTGCTGGTCCAGGTGCCAGACACTGAACTGCAGAATGCGACGGATCTCGTCGATCTCCAGCTTCTTGTGTTCAAAATCCGCTTCGGTAATGGACAGCATGCCACTGAGGAAGAAACCGGCCAGCGGTGCCACATCGGAGAACTTCTCCACACGCGGCTGGATCAGCGGCACGATCTGCATTAGGTATTCCGGATTCAGCGCCCATTTCTGAACCTGCGCCGCGAACTGTTCCGGCGACAGCTCTTCACGGATCCAGAGACCGTTCAGCCAGCTCAGTTTTTCCTGATCGAACACCGGACCACCCAGAGAAACGCGCTGGATGTCGAAGTTGGCGAACATCTCGTCGCGGTTGAACTTCTCGCGCTCGTCAGGCATCGACCAGCCCATGCGACCCAGGTAGTTCAGCAGTGCTTCCGGCAGGTAGCCCATGCGCTGGTAGTACAGGATGCTGGTTGGGTTCTTGCGCTTGGACAGCTTCGACTTGTCCGGGTTACGCAGCAGCGGCATGTGGCACAGCTGCGGCATGTCCCAGCCAAAGTACTGGTACAGCAGTTTGTGCTTGGGTGCCGAGTTGATCCACTCTTCGCCACGGATCACGTGGGTGATCTTCATCAGGTGGTCATCGACCACGTTCGCCAGATGGTAGGTCGGCATGCCATCGGATTTGAGCAGGATCTGGGCGTCTACCTGGCCCCAATCCAGCTCGATCGGACCGCGCAGCATGTCATCGATGACGCAGACGCCCTCTTCCGGCACCTTCATGCGCACCACGTAAGGCATGCCTTCCGCCATGCGGCGTTCAATCTCGTCCTGCGGCAGTTCCAGGTCGCTCTGCTTCAGCGCCGTGTGCTTGCCTTCGGCACGACGGCTTTCACGCAGCTCGTCCAGCTCTTCGGCGGTACGGAAGCACAGGAATGCCGTACCCTCTTCCACCAGGCGCATGGCGAAGTCCTTGTACATGTCCTTGCGCTCGCTCTGGCGGTAAGGACCGTATTCACCACCGATATCCGGCCCTTCGTCCCACTCCAGACCCAACCAGCGCAGGGAATCCAGAATCGCCTGTTCCGACTCATCGGTGCTGCGGGTCTGGTCGGTATCCTCGATACGCAGAATGAACTGGCCGCCATGCTGGCGGGCGAAAGCGAGGTTAAACAGTGCAATATAGGCGGTGCCGACATGCGGATCACCGGTGGGAGACGGCGCTACACGGGTACGAACAGTCATGATTTCCTGTACTCGGTCCTGTTGTGGTTGAGTAAAAAGAAGGGATTATAGCCTGTGAGCATGGGTGGCGACCATGCCACCCACTCAACCTCAAAGGGCAAAGAAGTTGTCGTACAGAATCCCACCCCAGATCAGAGCGGTAATAAACAGCGTGAACAGCACTGCCGCCGAGCCCAGGTCCTTGGCCAGCCCCGCCAGGGTATTGAACTCGGTGCCGGCACGATCCACGATCGCCTCGATGGCGGTATTGATCAACTCCATGACCAGTACCAGCAGCAGAGTGCTGATCAGCAGGCCCAGCTGAAGCCCCGACTGCGCCAGCCAGAAGGCACCCGGCAACATCGCCAGCGCCGCCCAGCTTTCATACCGAAAAGCAGGCTCATTGCGATAGGCGGCCTTGATCCCTTTGATCGAGTATCGTGTTGCGTGGTAGAACCGGGCCACCCCGGTTGTCTTGGTTACAATCACTCTATTCCCTCGTGTCGCTCAAGGCGACGGTCAAAAATGGCCCTGTAGTCAGCGTTCAGTTGCTTGTACGGAATCACCGTATCCCCATCGGACAAGCGCACATTACGACGTTCGAAGTCGACCTCGTACAAGCTGCGGTCCGGAAAGATCAGCGCCGCCCGAGGATCATTGTGCAATGTTTTCATGAACGCGGTCACAACACGCAGACGATCTTCAGGAATCGGCTGCAGCAGACTCATGCCGTCAATCGGCGTCACAGGGTCCACCTGCATCAGTTCCAGCATGGTGGCAAAGATATCCGCCTGGGAAACGGGGGCCTGCTCCTGCTGGCGGATGATTTCCAATGCCGACGCCGGCGGAAACACCAGCAGCGAATTATGGGTTACTTCATCCATGAAGTCGCCATGGAAGGCCCCGCCCTTGCCAGTCACATGCTCACCGTGATCCGACGAGTAGAACACCCACGCACCCGGTGCCTGTGCACGCACCGCCTCAAGCAGCTCGCTCAACACCAGGTCGGTATACCACACCGTATTATCATAGGCGTTGATACTGTTCGGGTTTTCCTCGGGCAGAAACTGTTTCATGTCCGCCGGTACCTGACGCGAAAACGGGGGGTGACTGCCGCTCATCTGCACGACCAGCATAAACGGCTTGTCACTGTCCTGCTGGCGCTGCAGCCAGGGCTTCACCCCCTGTTGCAGCACCACACGATCATCCGCGCCCACGGATACGCTGACATCAGGACTGAAATGAACACCCTGCTCGAAATGATCCATATCCTGATCAACAAATATTTTATCCACGTTACGCCACTGAAAATCCTGTGCCGTAATCAGCGCTGTGTTGTAACCCGCACTCTTGGCATAGTTGAAAATTGTCGGCACGCTGTAGATTACGCCATGTGGATCTACGCCCTGGAGGCCGGTCATCATGTAGGGCACCGAACAGAGGGTACGCGGCCCGATACTGACCGCATTTTTCAGTGCCACCAGTTGGCCATTCTGTTCCAGTCGCAACAGGTTCGGCGTAGTCGGACGCGGATAGCCATATATCTGCATATGATCCACGTTGAGCGATTCGCCGATCACCATCACCATCGAAGGCGCCTTGGCCGCCGGCTGCTCGCGGTAGGTCAGTTCCGGCTTGGGTGGGCAATCCTCACGGTTGTAGCTGAACTCCACCGCACTGATCAGGTTCCCGGCGTAGGCGATGGGCGCCAGCTGGAAGTGAGGTGCTCCATACCAGTTGAGCGTCACCAGCAGAAAGATCGCGGTACCCAGCCCTCCTTTGGTCCAGCGCAGCCAGCGATGAGGCGAGGCGGGCTGGCGCATTACCCACCAGAGCAAGCTACTGGCCAGCACAGCCGCCAGGGCCGGACGAAGCATTTCACCATGCTCCAGCCACAACTCTACGGTCATGAGTGGATCACCAATGAAGAAGCGGAAATCAAACACGGTGACGAACTTGCGGTAAATACCGAAGTAGGCGCTCTGGGCAAAATAAGCCGCTGCACATGCGACCAACAACCCCATGGCAATCTTGCGATGACGAAGCCAATAGCCTCGCAAATTGAACAACAAAACCCAGAGCACAAAGGCGCTCAAGGCGAAGTTGACCCAGAAGCGTTTGCCCCGAATATTATCCAGCGTCCAGCTGAAATCACGTACCAGAAACAGATCCATTGCCAGGAAAGAAACGAGCACCAACAACAGGGCACCCGGTTGACAACGTGTTGCTTTCAAAACCCCTGCCTTTCAGACCGATAAAAGACATCGAATTATAACGGTTCCGCCCGATCTCGGTAAGCAACAAGCATATGGAGGTGAAGGTTTCATGAATCGGGGTTTGTGGATCAATTATGCTTTTACTACAATGCGCGCCGTTAAAAGCATGATCTTCAATGCACACTACACGAGCCTGCCGCCAAGATGCAGGCCAAACTGGAGCTGTCTGTAATATGAAATCCCTGTACAAGGCCCCTCTGGCCCTGGCCATCGCGGCTGGTACTCTGGCTGCCACTCCGGCTGCTTTCGCTGCCAACGAGCCGAGCCTGAACATCAACCTGCGCACCCTGTACTTCAACCGTGACTTCCGCAGCGGTGATGAGGATCGTATCGGCGCGTCCCAGGCAGTTCGCGTTGACTACACTTCGCCCTACTACAACGACCTGATCGGTTTCGACGCTTCCGTTTTCGGCGCTCTGAAACTGGATGGCCGCAAAGCTGACGAAGCGATCAACATGCTCAAGGCTGATGGTAATGATACCGACAGCTACGCCAAGCTGGGCCAGGCATACCTGAAACTGAAGCTGGGCGAGAACACCGAACTGCGCGCAGGTCGCATGGTTATGGCCACTCCGCTGCTGCAGGATGACGACGCTCGCTCCACTCCGAGCGCCACCCAGGCAATCAAGCTGGATACCAACATCGCCGGTGCCGACCTCTACGCCATCTACAGCGATCGCGCCGTCAGCATGTCTGGCACCAAGTTCAATGAATACAAGGCTGCCAACGGCGAAGACTACGATATCTACCTGCTGGGCGGTGGCTACACCTTCGACAACGGCCTGAGTGTTCATGTTGCGCACGGCGTGGCTGACGACTACCTGCGTCAGACTTACCTGAACGCGTCATACCCGATCAAGCTGGCCAACGGCGACAGCATGCTGATCGACGCTCACTACTACGACGGCTCTGACGATGGCGACCTGTACGGCAGCGACTACGACTCCAACCTGTTCAACCTGGCTGGCCGTTACACCACTGGCGACCTGTCTCTGACCCTGTCCTACCAGAAAATTGGTGGTGACGATGGTTACGACTACAGCTGGGACGGCTTCCAGAACGACAACAATGTGCTGATGGTATGGAACTCTGTCCAGATTCTGGATTTCAACAATGCTGACGAAGAATCCCTGCAGGTACGCGCTGACTATAACGTCGCTGCCGTTCCGGGCCTGAGCCTGATGGCTCGCCACACTGAAGGCTGGGATATCGACGGTGCAGCCGGTAACGACCTGGAAGAGAGCGAAACCGATCTGGAAGCCAAGTACGCATTCCAGGCTGGCACTTTCGAAGGCCTAACCCTGCGCGCTCGCGTTGCTCATGTTGAAAGCGACGAAGGCCAGGATATCGACGAAGTTCGCCTGATCGCCAACTACGGCTTCAGCGCACTTTGATCGGCTGACTTTCAGCTGATGATGACAACGGGTCCTTCGGGGCCCGTTTTACGTTGGTGCCGACGCTTCTCGGCTGCCCCCTTGGGATGGCCATTTTATTCAATAACCGCAGCTCATCGCCCCCGCCAAGCGCAGATAGAACCCCGACCGGGCGCAAGCTGCAGCGCCACCCTTTCCCCCTTCCATCTAGCCGGCCAACAACCCCAGTAGTGCTTCGCTATCAGCGGGCAAAGCCGCCTTGCCGGTGGCATCGAACAGAGCATCAGCCAGCGCCCGCTTTTGCTGCTGCATCTGCTGGATTCGCTCCTCCACCGTATCGATGGCCACCAGCTTGTAGACGAATACCGGTTTATCCTGACCAATACGGTAGGCACGGTCCGTGGCCTGTTGCTCCGCCGCCGGGTTCCACCAGGGGTCGATATGGATCACGGTATCGGCCGCAGTCAGGTTCAAACCGCTGCCACCGGCCTTGAGGCTGATCAGAAACACCCGCGCCTCACCCGACTGGAAGCGATCGATCGCTTCCTGACGCTTGCGGGTCTGGCCGGTCAACTTGCTGTAACTGATCTTCTGCTGCTTAAGCAGATCCTCCACCAGCCCCAACGCCTGAGTGAACTGGGAAAACAGCAGAATCTGCCGCCCTTCTTCCACCATTTCGGGCAGGGCCTGGGCCAGCCAGTCCAGCTTGGCGCTTTGACTGATATTGGCCGCCTTGTCCAGCTTGACCAGTCTCGGATCGATGCAGGCCTGACGCAGTTTGAGCAGCGCATCCAGGAATTCGATATGGCTGCGGGCCAACCCCTTGCTGGCGACCAGGTCACGGATCCGTTTTTCCATGCTGACGCGGATCGCTTCATACAGCTCGCGCTGACGACCGCTCAGCTCCACATGCTGCACCATCTCGGTTTTCGGCGGCAGTTCGGCCACCACCTCCTGCTTGGTGCGGCGCAACATGAACGGCGCCACGCGACGCGCCAACGCCTGCTGGCAGTCAGGGTCTGCGTCGTTCTCGATCGGTTTGCGGAACTGCTGATTGAAGGCCTGCCAACCACCCAGCAACCCCGGCAGCGCAAAGTCCATCAGCGCCCAAAGCTCACCCAGGTGGTTTTCCAGCGGCGTACCGGTCAGGCAAAGACGGCGCTGAGCCTTGAGCCGGCGCACCTGCTTGGCCAGCTTGGTTTTGGGATTCTTGATCACCTGGGCTTCATCGAGCACCACAAGGCTGAGCTCTCGCTCGGCATAGTGCTCGGCGTCACGCAGCAGCAAGGGATAGCTGGTAATAATAAGATCAGCGGTTTCCAGATGCACCAACTGCTGCATCCGGTTCGGGCCATGGATCAGACACACCTCAAGATCCGGCGTAAACTGCTGTGCTTCCTGCATCCAGTTGCCCATCAGGCTGGTGGGCGCCAGCACCATTGCCGGCTGCAACAGGAGGTTGTTCTCCTTCAAGCGCTGCACCAGCGCCAGGGTTTGCAGAGTTTTGCCCAACCCCATGTCATCGGCGAGAATGCCACCAAAGTCATAGGCCTGTAGAAAATCCAGCCAGGCCAGCCCCTGATGCTGGTAGTCACGCAGCTGCGCCCGTAACCCCTGAGGGGGTACGACCGGCTGCAACCCCTGAAAGTTTTGCAATTTTTCCATCAGCTGTTGCGTGACCGGTGCCTCACGCAGGTTCAACTCCAGTTCAGGCTCCGCTGCCAGCTGCGCCACCTTGAACGGCGGCAACCTGATTCCGGCCAACCGATCCTCACGGTACATCTCCATGATCAAGTCACGCAGGGCATGGAGCGGCCTGGCATCAATCTGCCAAAAACCCTCATCCGTCACCAGCGTCAGCGTCTCGGGCTGCCCCTCTGCAAACCAGTATTCAATGATCGGACGCACATCCAGTTGGCGTTCACCAAAAGGCAGCTGCAAGCCAAACTCGAACCAGTTGCTCCCTGCATCGCTGACGTTGAAGTCAAAGTCGATCCGGCTTACCTCATAGCGGTAGCTCGGGTCCATTTCCAGCAACCAGCCCTTGGCCTCCAGCGCCGGCAAAACCTCATCCAGCAAATATTGCCAGGCCGTCATGAAGCCCTCGGGTCCGTCAACCACGCCGGGCCGGAACAGGGCCTCTTCATCATTCAGCGTTTCTTCAATGACCAGATCCAGCTGAACCAGTGTCTGCACGGCAGCAAGTTCAGCGGCAAAATCAGTCACAATCAGTATTTTCTGACCGTCATGCTCCGCCATGAAACGTGACTGAGGTTCATGCGTAAAGGGCACACGGCAGCCCTCATAATCAAACGCCAGTACCAGCCCAGGCAGCCAGAAACCAGCCGCCTGCTCGGTCGCTACCAGCCTCAACACCGGTCGCGCCCTGTCATGCTGCACGATAGTCTCCACATCCGCGGGCATCGGCAGCTGCTCTGCCGACACCCGACGACTCAGCTCTGCCGCCAGCAGCGGCAGTTCGATATCGCTCACCGGTGGCATCTGCGTCAAATGCGCCACCTGCTCTGGCGTCATCTCACTGCGTAGCGGACCGACAACATCTTCCAGGTCATCAAGGTAATAGAGCGGTGATACCGGCAGCACTTCACAGGGCTCGCCAGTGTCCAACAGCGGAATCAAGCGCGTCTGATCACCCTTGGATTGCCACTGCCATTGCAGACTGCGCTCATTGGCCAGGCGCAGCGGACGATAGTGGTCATAGATATACAGCCGCCCAGTGGACAGCATCTGTTGCAACAAGGTACCGCCGGAGGCGCCACGCAAAGGATAGCGAGCATGCCCCGAGCGCCCATCCGCCAGTGGGCGCAAAATGGCGATATCCAGTTCAGTGATGAAGTTGGGCGCCATATACGAGTTCAGTTTGAACAGCTCCAGGGTGAACGACTTGAGCCGACTCCAGCCCCCGTTCTTTTTCAGATAGGCCTTGTTCAGCTCCACCTCCCAGCCTGAGTGGGTCGACTGCAACACATACAGAAGATGTTCGCGGCTGGGGTTAAGCTCAACCGGGAGATCTAAATTCAGCTCACCCGGCCACTGGCGCAACCAGTGCTGCAAGGGCGTCGTCCCGGCTTGCGGCACGCCGGCATGACTACTCATGCGATGACCCTGCATCTGCAGCCACGCCAGAGCCGTTGCGACGACGTGCTTGCAGTCCTGTCGCATGGGGCAGGTACACATGCCATACAACCCCTGCTCATCCTGTTCCAGATCCACCTGGTAGACGTGAGTGCCATCCACCATCGCCCGCACCCGATCGGTGTTGGGGTTTTGGCTTAAGACCTCAACCCTTCCCTGCAGATGGTAAGCCTCTCCACGCTGGAAAGTTCCTTGGTCGACAAAGGCTTGTATATCGGCGCGCGTGTAATTGAGCATTAGGGTTCCGCTTGTGCAAATAGTCGATGGTATAAGGAGCGAACAAGACAGGGTCGGGCAATCACCCTGGGGCTGCTACCGCTAAGATCCCCGCCCTGCCTTCCGCGCCACCGCCGCCGCGCCCTGCCAGTCTTCCAGCTCCAGCGACGGCTGTTCATCGCGAAAACGCGCATACCGCTCTATGCCCTGTTGATCCTCAAGTACCTCAACCTGCACGCCTTTGCTGCTCAGCAGCGCTTCGGTGCCGTTGGCATTGGTCACATCCCCCACCACGACGCGATTAAAACCACGCATATGGAGCAGCGTGGCGCAGACTTCACAGGGGCTGAGCGAGGTAAACAGCGTCGTCTGGCTGAAATCCTGCCGACCGGCATCCCGAATGGCGGAGGTTTCGCCATGGTTGTAGGGGTGGTCCTCCTGCACCAGCGTATTATGCCCTTTGCCCAGAATCCGGCGGCTGGCGTTATCGATGATTACGGCGCCGATAGGACAGCCACCCTCATCGTAACTCTTCTGCGCCAGCAACACGGCGATGCGCATGAAGTCTGCATCGCTCAGACGCTGGATGAAGGCATCATCCAACAGCACCGGCAAACTGGCCGTGGGCATATGGGCGATCGTATTGAGTACCTGCTCGATAATAGGAGTGGCGGCATCAAACAGCGGCGGGGTCATGGTGAAGTCCTTTTAGCTCAGTAAGTCCTGAATTATGGCTGTGAGATGCCGAAAAACAACACTGCCGTTTGGAAAGCGCAGTCATCCCAGCCTCGGCCCTACAGGTGATTAGCAGATCAAGCTGCTGCAGAAGCCTGTCATTAGCCTCGGCGCTCAGACACCTGATCGTGCGACTGTACCGCCCTTTGACTAACGACCAAACCGCTCCAGCTGCATCTCGCGCAGCCGACTCAGCGTGCGCCGAAAGGCAAAACTGAGATAGCCTTCAGGGTAAAGCTCTTCCATCGGCACTTCCGCTTCGATCCAGAGCGGCACACTGCGGTCGTAGCACTCGTCCACCAGCGCGATAAAGCGCCGGACGCCGTTGTCCCTGGCGGTCAGCCTGGGCAGCTTGCGGTCACCGGCGGCAACTTGCCGGGGTGCATCCTCGGTCCCCCTCGCAATATCTTTCAGGTACTCCGGGCAAGTCAGGACCGGGACACCTGTCAGCAGCACATGACCGAAGCGGTCACAGAGTTCGATATATTCGCCCGCGGCCAGAGGCGCTTCGCACAGCTGATCGTAAGTGCACCAGATCTGGTGGTCATCATACTCCAGGGTATGCACCTGGCGGTTATTCAACCGATGGAGCCGGTCTTGCCCCTCCCCTTTTGCTGAGCCCTGAACACCTTAGTCAGCGGGGAGTCCGTGCCCTTTACCTGCCAGTAGCGCTGCCGAACTTCACCCGGATGCAGGCGATGGTCCTGTTCGCCGTCCAGGGCCACGACTTTCATGCGCGCCTGGATCGCATCGATAGCGGGCTGCAGCCGGTCGCGATTATGCCCTTCAGAGTACAGCTGTTCAGGCGGCTGATTGGAGGTCAGCACCAGTACCACGCCCTGATCAAACAGGCGCTGCACCAGCCCTCCCAGCACTACGGCATCGCCGATATCGTTGACGAAAAATTCGTCCAGGCAGAGCACCCGCACTTCGGCTGCCAACTCTTTCGCCACAATGCTGAGCGGGTCCGGTGTGCCATTGAGACGGAACAACCGCTGGTGAATGTCGCGCATGAAATGATGGTAATGCTGACGGCGTGAGGCACAATCCAGATCAGACTGGAACAGATCCATCAGCCAGGTCTTGCCGCGCCCGACCCGGCCCCACATATAGAGACCGGCCACATCACGCCGCCCCTGTTGCAGCGCTTCGAAGCATTCTTGCAGCAGGCCCACGGCATGTTCCTGCGCCGGGTCGTGGACAAAACCCTCCTGTAACGCCTGCCGGTAACGCTGTTCTGGACCGATTTGACTCATTCCTGCCGCTCCCTATCCTGTTCCAAATGACGTTCGATCCGGTTCAGCTGGTCCGCCATCAGCGCCATCTGCTGACGCATCCAGTGCACTTCGGCGGCTTCGCCCCGCCCCGATTCCAGCTCCTCGGCCGCACTTTCCTTCTGCATCACGTCCAGCACGATCCCGATCATCATATTCAGGAACACGAAGGCGGTGAGGAAAATGAAGGTCAGGTAGAACACCCAGCTGTAGGGGTAAACTTCCATGGTGTCGTACATCACATCGGTCCAGTCTTCGAAGGTCGCCACCCGGAACAGCGTAAGCATGGCGATACTGATATTGCCCCAGAGCACAGGATCGACCGCATTGAACAGGAAACTGCCGATCGCGGCATAGATATAGAAGATGATGAACATCAGCAGGGCCACATAGCCCATGCGCGGGATCGACTTGACCAGTGCCGCCAGCAGAATACGCAGCTCAGGAATCAGCGACACCAGTCGCAGCACACGAAACACGCGAAGCAAGCGGGCGATCAGCACCATTTCGGAATCGTTGATCGGTACCAGGCTGGCCACCACGATGACAAAATCAAAGACGTTCCAGCCACTGCGGAAAAAGTTCAGCAGCCGCTTTTCCGCGGCCATGCGTACCAGAATCTCGAACAGGAAAAGCAGCGTCACCCCGGCATCCAGCCAAACCAGCAGCTGATCGAACTGCGATGACGCCTCATAGGTCTTGGCACCGATCAGCAGTGCCGAGGCGATGATCACGCCGATGATGAAAGTTTCGAAGATCTTGTTGGCACGCAGACGTTCCAACCGATCCTGAAGACGATTCCAATAGAGCTTCATGACAACTGTGTCTCCGCAGCTGAATCTATAGTGGGGGATACCGGCGGCGGATTATACGTCAGCCCCCTGTCAGCCCCAATGCTCCTCTTCGTTACTGAGGTCAAAGCGCACATCCCGACCATCGGCACCCAGTTGCCAGACCTCTTCAGGCTCGCCATCATCGGCAAAACGCACCAGCCCTATACCGGCATTGTTGACCAGGCGACAGCCCTCGGCGGCGCCTTCGGGTTTGCGCGGGGAGACTCTCATCAGGCGCCGACGGGTGAACCAGTTCAGCGGCGACGCCGGCGCATAAAGCCAGCGGTTGAGGCGATCGAACACTTTCAGCAGCCGATGGGGAAATTCGTTCTTCAAGCCACTGCTGGTGATCTGCCAGATCTTCGGCCCGCCCTTGCGGAAACGGATCTCAATGTCGTACACGAAGGAGTAATGCACATCGCCGGACAGGATGACAAAGTGCTCCGGCGTGCGAGTGTGGCGGAAAATGTTGAGGATGACATTGGCCGCACCGGGGTGCGCCATCCAGTTCTCGGCATCGACCATCAGCGGCTGACCGCAGGCAGTAAACGCCTTCTGGATCGCCTCGATCAGCTTGACGCCGAAGATCGGCGCCGGCGACACCAGTATGACCGCCTTGCGATCCAGCAAGTGCTGCTGCAGTTCCGTCAACGCCTCCCAGTCCATCAGGCCGGAAGGGCTGGCCAGGTTACGCTCGGCACGCCAGCGGCGGGTGCGGGTGTCCAGCACCAGCACCCCCGGCTCCACCGGAATCAGGTAATCCCAGCGCTGAAAGGCGAACAGCTCGCTGATCAGTGTCTTGTGATCCTCCTCCCTGCGCGTCGCCAGCCAGCGCTCCACATATTCACCCAAATGTTTGCGGATCTTGCGCGGCTCATTCCCGCTGCCCTGACACAACAGGTAGCCGATCATCGCATTGCCGATGATCTGGCGCGAAAAAGGATGTCCGTAAGCCGATACTTCCCAAGTAGCCGACAGATTCCAGTCGTCGGTCACATCATGATCATCAAAGATCATATAGGTCGGCAGGTGCGCCATCACCCGTCGTACCTGTGCCAACTGAGCCTTGAAGCCCAGAATGGCATCCAGCTCGTCGGTATAGAGAGCGGCATGGCCAGGCGATAAAGGCGGTGGGGACAGATCCAGCCCCTGCCAGGAAAGGGGCGACCAGACCAGGCAGTAACTGGCGATCACCTCGGCAAAGGTGATCAGATGGTTATGCGCCGAATCGCTGGTGAAGATCGGTTTGCGCACACCGGCAAAAAAACGCTCCCTGACATTTTGACTCAGCTGGTCCTTGGGCAACAGCTGTTCGCGCTGGTAGTAGCAGTAAGGGCTGCGCCGCAACTCGGCACCGCTTGCCGCCCCGCCCCCCTGGAGGACTTCATCCCAAAGCCCAAGACGGTCACTGAGGCCATGCGCCGCCCTGAGCATGGGTCCGGCCACATCATCGGCGTAAAGCTGGTCGCCACTGAGCATCATCACGGCCGGCCAATCGGCCGGTGACTCCAGCGACTGCTCGACCCAGGCGTCGGCCCGCGCCAGGCCATCCTTCGACGGGTGGTGCGGCTTGCGACAGGAGCCATGCAGCATGGACTTGAGTTGCGGCTGGATCACGAAACCGGGCAGGGCCTCGCCCGGATAGAGCAGGTCTGCGCCCCACTCGCTGATTGAGCACCAGTGGTCAGCGCCCGTTTGGCGAATGCGCAGGTCATATTCAATCCGCTCCCCCGTGGGCAGGCTAGAGTCCGGCTGTATATTCAACAGACAGATCCAGGCATGCTCGCCAACCTGCAGCGACCAGCACTCCTCCTCCGCCAACACGCGATCAAGGCAGGTCGAGTCCCGAGCCTGCAAACGCAATGCAAAATGCAACGGCACGGTAGTAAGGCACCAGAGAGTGACTTCGTCGGGGGCCATCCGGCGCAGGATGGGGCCAACAAGAACAGGGGGTAAGCGATCGGCGGATCTCAGGGGGGCAGATAAGGACATGATACAGGGGGTGGCCGGATGGCTGACATCCGGCCAGGTTCTCCAAAAAAGCTAAGGATCAGTGCAGAGGTTCCTCGTATTTTTTACGAATCGCCATTAAAGCAGGCTGAATATCCAGTGGGGCATAGTTCATCGCCTGTTCAAACAGCTCCTTGTTCTCTTCCGATAGCCGTTCTTCTTCACTCATCGCCGACAGCTGACGCATGGCTTCGAGAAATTTGGGATGGGGTGTTGTCTGGCTCATGAAATGCCCTCCTCAATGGACGCAGACCAGAATTGCTCTGCTTACTGCCTATTGTGCCTTCAGCCATCGCCAAGAACCAGCCTGTTTCCGCTGCCGATTCCGCAACACGGGGGGCGAGCCAGATCAGTGTTTTGGCAACTAACTCAACAGCAAGGCGTGTATCGAATTGTTGTCGCTACTGGAAGGGGTTACCTTAAGCACCATGTTCTGGTGATCGCACCGGAACACAGCCCCCACCAATGCAAGGAGTCGCATTATGTCTGTCGATCCAAGGAATGTCATTCTCGCTCGTATTTCAACCGGACTGTCTGACATGCTGGGCCGCATGGGAGCCCATGCCACCATGCGTGATATGGGTACACACAGCAGTCTTGAACTCTGGCCCGACTGGCCGCAGAACCTGCCGCCAGAAACGGCTTGCACCCTGCTTAGCGAAGCGCTGAGCAATATCGGCACCTTTGAACAGGTCCAGCTCGAGCCGGAAGGCGAGAGCGTCAAAATTCACATCAAGGGCTGCGAATTCAACCACCTGGGCAAGGTTGAATCCTCGCCGGTAGGGCAGCGCTCGATCTGCTTTTTCGGTTTTGGTCTAATCGAGAAATCGCTGGAGCGCCTGACCGGTAACCTGTACCGGGTCGAGTTACTGCATCACAATGCAGAAGAGGATAGCTGCCACGAGATTGCGCGCTTCCGATAACACCCTGCCAGGCACCACCGGGACTCGGCGCAAAACAAAAAAGAGGGAATTGCTTCCCTCAAGTCCGAGAGACCTTCCGAGGAAGGTTTTACTACAACGAAAAACAACGGATAGACGGGGGAGTGACCTCCCCCGGCAGATCAGGCGACACCCACCTCTCGGATCTTCTCTTCGATCTCGGGCAGGATGCTTTCATCATCGATGGTGGACGGCATCTTGTACGCTTCACTGGCGGCGATCTTGCGCAGGATGGCACGCAAGATTTTGCCGGAGCGAGTCTTGGGCAAACGCTGAACCACGACGGCGCGACGGAAACAGGCCAGAGCCCCGACCTGGTCACGCACTCTCGCCACCAGCTCCTGCTCCAACTGAGTTTCCTCGATTTCGACACCCGCCTTGAGCACGATCAGCCCGACCGGCACCTGGCCTTTCAGCGAGTCGGCGATACCGATCACGGCACACTCGGCCACCGCCGAATGGGCCGACACCACCTCTTCCATCTCGCCGGTGGAGAGACGATGGCCGGACACATTGATCACATCGTCGGTTCGACCGGTAATGTAGACGTAGTTGTCCTCATCTTTAAAGCCGCCGTCACCGGTGTGGTAGAAGCCCGGGAACGCGGTCAGGTAGGAGCTGACAAAACGGTCATTGTTGTTCCAGATGCTCCAGGCCACACCCGGCGGCAACGGCAGCTTGATGCAGATGTTGCCGGCCTCGCCCGCCGCAACCGGCTCGCCATCTCCATCCAGCACCTGGATGTCGTAACCGGGAATCGGCTTGTTGGTGGAGCCCAGACGCGCTTCAGACGGGCTGTCCCAGCCCATCATCGGCGCGGTCACCGGCCAACCGGTTTCGGTCTGCCACCAGTGATCGACCACCGGCACTTTCAACAGGTCATCCAGCCAGGTATAGGTGGACGAGTCCAGTTTTTCGCCGGCGACGAAGATCCAGCGCAGGCTGCTCAGGTCGTAGTTCTTCGCCAGGGCACCTTCGGCGTCTTCCTTGCGCACGGCACGGAAGGCGGTCGGCGCACAGAACATGGAGTTGACCTTATATTCCTCGATGATGCGCCAGAAGGCACCGGCATCCGGCGTCTTGATCGGCTTGCCTTCATAGAAGATGGCGCTGCAGCCGCCCATCAGCGGGCCATAGACGATAAAGGAGTGGCCGACGACCCAGCCAATATCAGAGGCGCCCCACCAGACATCGCCCGCTTCCATGCCGTAGACATTGTTCAGTGCGTAGCGTAGCGCCACAGCGTAGCCACCGTTGTCACGCACGATACCCTTGGGCTGACCGGTGGTGCCGGAGGTATAGAGGATATACAGCGGATCGGAGCCTTTCACCGGCACACAGTCCGCCGGCTCAACACCTTCCTGCGCCTGGTACCAATCCAGGTCACGGGACGGGTCCATCTCCGCCTTGAGCATTGGCCGCTGGCAGACCAGGGTATGCGGAGGTGTATGCGTGGCCAGCTCGACCGCCTTGTCGACCAGCGGCTTGTAGGCGATTTTCTTGTCGAATTCGATGCCACAGGAAGCGGTCAGGATCGCTTTCGGCTTGGCGTCGTCGATACGGACCGCCAGCTCGTTCGGCGCGAAGCCACCAAACACCACGGAGTGCACGGCCCCCAGGCGGGCACAGGCCAGCATAGCCACCGCCGCTTCCGGGATCATCGGCATGTAGATAACGACCGTATCGCCCTTCTCCACACCCAGATTGCGCAGGGTGCCGGCGAAACGGCTGACACGCTCCTTCAGATCGCTGAAAGTGATCGCTTCCTTGGTGTCGGTAACCGGTGAGTCGTAATACAGCGCGACCTGGTCACCACGGCCCTGCTCGACCTGGTGGTCGACCGCCAGGTAACAGGTGTTCAACTCACCGTCGGCATACCAGCTGTGGGTACCCCAGTCGGTGGTAGTCAGAATATTTTGCGGTTCCTTGAACCAGGCGATGTTTTTGGCCTGCTCGGCCCAGTACGTTTCCGGGTTCTCGATTGATGCCCGGTACTGTTCGTTGTAATCCATGCTCTACCTCGTTTTATTCTTGTTATACGTGGGCGGCACACGGCTGCACCGCCCCAAGGTCCGGTTCTGCTGCCGGTTTTATTCAGCGTCCTGATACAGTTTGATCAGGCTGGAGAAGTCCAGACCACCGTTGCCGGCAGACTTGTGCAGATTGAACAGCGCACGTGCGGCCGAACCCATCGGCGTTGCGGCAGCGCTCTGCTGGCTCACTTCCATCGCCAGACCCAGATCCTTGAACATCAGGTCAACCTGGAAACCACCCTGGTAGTCACGGGAGGCCGGTACACCGTCCATCACACCCGGTACCGGGTTGTACACCTGCAGCGCCCAGTTGTTGCCGGAGCTCTGCTTCATGATGTCGGACAGCACGGCCGGATCCAGGCCATTCTTGACGCCCATGTTCAGCGCTTCGCAAGTACCGGCCATCAGGATGCCCAACAGCATGTTGTTGCACACTTTGGCGACCTGACCCGCACCGTGATCACCGGCGTGGAAGATGTTCTTGCCCATGTTGTCGAGCACCGGCTTGGCCAGCTCAAACTGAGCGTCGGAACCGCCGACGATAAATGTCAGGGTACCGGCCTGAGCCCCGCCGACACCACCGGAAACCGGCGCGTCGATGAAGCCGATGCCTTTCTCGGCTCCTGCCGCGGCGACACGACGCGCGGTTTCGGCATCGATGGTGGAGCAGTCGATCACCAGGGTATGCTTCTCGACCAGATCAAACAACGGCTGATCACCGCTGACATAGAGTCCTTCCACATGCTTGCCGGCCGGCAGCATGGAGATCACGAAATCAACACCGGTCGCGGCCTGCTGGGCGCTATCGGCCACCTGGCAGCCCTGCTCGGCGGCAATTCCCAGCGCCTTGGGCGAAAGATCGAATGCCTTGACGGTGTGACCGGCCTTGGCCAGATTGGCGGCCATCGGCCCACCCATGTTACCCAGACCGATAAATGCGATTGTTGCCATGATGATTATCCTTGTTCTTATTCTCGTATTCGGTTTGATGCGGGCCCCAGGGCCCGCAGCTTGTCACTATCAGAGATCCGCCAGCGGATGCGCCTGCCAGGGCGACTCGTACATCCCAGCCAGGAACCGAGGATCCACCTCCTCAACAGACGGGAAGGTCCACTGTGGCTGGCCGTCCTTGTCAATCAGCAGGGCACGCACCCCTTCCTGCAATTCGCGGTGACGGCAGCACTGCACGGACAGGATCAGTTCCTGCTGAAACACTTCCTTCAGCGACATGTGGCGACAGCGCTTCAGCTGTTCGTGGATCATCTTCAGCGACAACGGGCTGCCGTGACTGATCGCCTTCTGCGCCCGCTTGACCCACTTGTCGTCAGACTCCACCGCCTGCAGCGCTTCCACCATCTCCTCAACGGAGTCGTGGTCGGTCACTTCGCGAATCAGGTCTTCGTGAGCACGGATCGGTGCCGGCATTGTCTCGAAAGTCCCGCGACTTTCGTCCTCCAGCTCACGCAGCACACGGCTGACGACACCGCCGGCATCCTCGCCCCAGTACTCGTTCTGCAGCCGCTCCAGCATGCCCTCGCGCATATCGCTGCTCAGGGCACGATCCGCCAGTCCCAGGAACAGAGCGTCAGCGGCGTTGATCGGGTTGCCGGTCAGACCGAGGAACAGGCCGGTGCCGCCAGGCATGCGGTTGAGGAACCAGCTGCCGCCCACATCCGGATAAAGGCCGATGGTCACTTCCGGCATCGCCAGGTGTGACGTCTCGGTCACCACGCGGTGGCTGCAGCCGTTCATCAGGCCCATGCCTCCGCCCATGACGATGCCGCTGCCCCAGCAGATGATCGGCTTGGGATAGGTATGCAGGGCGTAATCGAGGCGGTATTCGCGGGTAAAGAACTGCTCCGGGAATTCCAGATCGTCAGCGGCCATAGACTTGTACAGGTTGACGATATCGCCACCGGCACAGAACGCCTTGTCACCGGCGCTGTCGAGCAGCACCGCGACCACGTTGGCATCATCTCGCCACTCGTCCAGTTTCGGCTGGATCAGGTCGATCATGTCCAGTGTCAGCGCGTTCAGTGACTTCTCCGCATTGAGGCGGATTTCACCGATGATCTGACCATCCTTTGTCGCGTGTTCGGTAAAGAGTACACAGCTCATGCTCGGGCTCCCGATGCTTAGCGGTTCTTCCATTCGGCCTTGCGCTTCTCGAGGAAGGCGTTGACCCCTTCACGCTGATCTTCGGTGTGAAACAGGTCCACAAAGAGTTCGCGCTCGATGATGTAGCCCTGGTCCAGCGGACGGCTGCGGCCGGACTGGATCAGCGTCTTGCAGGCAGCGACCGCCGACGGGCTCTGTTCGCCGACCTGCTCGGCCAGCTGCAAGGCACGTTCCAGCGCCTGCCCCTGTTCGACCACTTCCTCGACCAGGCCGATCTCCAGCGCCTTGTCCGCTTTCACGCGCTCACCGCACAGAATCATCTTCTTGGCCCAGCCTTCACCGACCAGCCAAGTCAGATTCTGGGTGCCGCCTGCACAGGGCAGCAGGCCCACTTTCGCTTCCGGCAGCGCCATCTGCGCCTGGGCTTCGGCCACACGCAGGTCACAGGCCAGCGCCACTTCCAGACCACCGCCCATGGCAAAACCGTTGATCGCCGCGATGGACACACCACGGAAACGGCTCAGGGTTTCGAAGGCCTGGCCAAAGAGGCGCGCCATATCGCCCGCCACGGCACGGTCGCCATCGGCAAACAGCTTGAGATCAGCCCCGGCGGAGAAGAATTTCTCACCCTCTCCTGTCAGCACCAGGCTCCAGATATCGCGGTCCTGGTTCAGTTCGCCCACAATGCGGGTCAGCGCCTGCAGGCTGTCCGCGGTCCAGGTGTTGGCCGGCGGGTTATTCATGGTCAGCAGCGCCACATGGCCACGTTTTTCTACACGAATCGGTTCAGACATTTCCCTGCTCTCCGTTTAAACTCGGCTTATAGCTCGGCTGCACCTTCCGCCAGTACACGGCGGGAGATGATCAGGCGCATGACTTCGTTGGTACCTTCCAGAATACGGTGCACGCGGGTATCGCGCAGGTAACGCTCCATCGGATATTCCTTGATGTAGCCGTTGCCACCGTACAGCTGCAGGGCTTCGTCACAAATGTTGTAACACACATCCGTGGCAAAACGCTTGGCCATGGCGCAGTAGGTGGTGGCATCCGCATGCCCCTTGTCCAGCTTGCTGGCCGCCAGGCGCACCATCTGACGCGCGGCAACCAGTTCGGTCTGCATGTCGGCCAAGCGGAACTGCAGTGCCTGGAAGTCGGCCAGACGCTTGCCGAACTGCTTGCGCTCCAGCATGTATTCACGGGCCTTGTTCAGCGCCTGCTGAGCGGTACCCACGGAGCAGGTGGCGATATTGATGCGACCGCCGTCCAGTCCTTTCATGGCGATCTTGAAGCCTTCGCCTTCCTGCGCCAGCAGATTCGCAGCTGGCACACGCACGTCTTCAAAGGTGATCATCCGCGTCGGCTGGCAGTTCCAGCCCATCTTGTCTTCCTTCCGGCCGTAGCTGATGCCTTCACTCCTGGCATCGATGGCAAAGGCAGAGATACCGGAGGCCCCTTCCCCTCCGGTACGTGCCATCACCACCAGCACGTCGGTGCTACCGGCGCCGGAGATGAAGATTTTGCTGCCGTTGAGGACATAGTGATCACCCTCAAGGCGCGCCGTGGTTTTCAGCGAAGCGGCATCGGAGCCGGCATTGGGTTCGGTCAGACAGTAGGAGCCCAGCAGCTGGCCGCTGGCCAGACCTTCGCCCCACTGCTCGATCACGGCCGGGCCGCCAAAGCTGGACACCATCCAGCTCACCATGTTGTGGATGGTGATATAGGCGGTGGTGGAGGTGCAGCCCATCGACAGCTGCTCGAAAATGATGCTGGCATCCAGGCGACTCATCCCCAGTCCACCCACCTCTTCCGGCGTGTACAGACCACAAAAGCCCAGCTCACCGGCCTTTTGCAGCACATCAACCGGGAAAGTCGCTTCCAGGTCCCATTCCCCGGCCTGGGGTTCCAGTTCATTCTGTGCGAACGCCCGTGCCATATCGGCAAAGGCGATCTGATCTTCGTTCAGTTCAAAATCCATTCCATACCTCGGACGCACTCTGTTTATTGTTATGGTCATGGCAGCCAGATCACCCGATCGCGTGCCACCATGACTCGTTTTTTTGTAACAGCGTGTTATTTCAACTGGATGGTCATGTTCGGACCGGAGGCGATGTCATCCTCAAACCAGCGTGCGGTGACAGTCTTGGTCTCTGTGTAGAACTTGACCGCCTGCTTGCCGTAGGCATGCTGGTCACCGTAGAAGGACTTGCGCCAGCCGGTGAAGGAGAACATCGGCAGCGGTACCGGCACCGGTACGTTGATGCCCACCTGACCCACCTTGATCTCGTGCTGATACTTGCGTGCCGCCGCACCAGAAGAGGTGAAGATAGAGGTGCCGTTACCGTAGGGGTTCTCGTTGATCAGCGCGATCGCCTCTTCGATGGTATCCACTTCCAGCGCGATCAGAACCGGGCCGAAAATCTCTTCCTGATAGATCGACATGTCGCGAGTGACGTTGCGGAACATGGTCGGACCGACCCAGTTGCCGTCCGGGTAACCTTCTACGACGCATTCGGTGCCGTCCAGCATGCAGTCCGCACCCGCGTCCTTGCCTTCCTGGATCAGGCTCAGCACGCGCTCTTTAGCCTGCGGATTGATCAGCGGTCCGTATCCGGCTTCGGGATCGTTCCAGGCACCCGGGCGCACCTTGGCCAGGGCGTCGCGCACTTCCGGGATCCACTCGCGGGATTCACCGACGAAGACCGCCACGGAGATCGCCATGCAGCGCTGACCGCCGGCACCGACAGACGCACCTGCGATGTTGTTGATCACCTGGTTCTTGGATGCATCCGGCATCACGACCATGTGGTTCTTGGCGCCGGCAAAAGCCTGGACACGCTTCATGTGATCGGTACCGGTGCGGTAGATATGCTCGCCGACGTTGACGGAACCCACGAAGGAGATCGCCGGGGTATCCTTGTGCGTCAGCAGCTGGTTGACCACATCCTTGGTGCCGTGCAAAACCTGGAGTACACCCTCGGGCGCACCGGCTTCCTTGAACAGCTCAGCCAGACGCATCGGCGTCAGCGGATCCTGCTCGGACGGTTTGAGTACGAAGGTGTTGCCGCAGGCGATCGCCATTGGGAACATCCACAGCGGGATCATCGCCGGGAAGTTGAACGGAGTAATGCCCACACACACGCCCAGCGGCTGGGTGATGCTGTAGCAGTCGATCTTGCGCGCCACATTCTCGACGGTTTCGCCCATGCTCAGGGAAGCGATGTTGCAGGCATGTTCAACCACCTCGATACCACGCCACACATCACCTTTGGCGTCATCGAAGGTCTTGCCGGTTTCCTGCGCCAGCAGCTCAGCCAGCTCGTCATGATGTTCTTTCAGCAGCGCCTGGTAACGCAGCATCAGGCGGGCACGGTCACCAACGGACACTTCCTTCCAGGTTTCAAAGGCGTCCTTGGCGGATTCGATCGCGCGCTCAACCTCTTCGGGAGTCGCGCAAGGAACCTGGGCCAGCACTTCCTGGGTCGCCGGGTTGGTCACCGGCAGCCACTGGCTGGTTTCACTCTGGACAAATTCGCCACCGATCATGAGCGGTACATGCTGAGTCATTCGTTTCACCTTCACTGTCGTCAATTTTTGTTGTTATGCGTTTTGCGGCGGGAGCCGTTCGTTTACGTCAACGTAATCTGCATGACCATTTTGTAACATAGCCCCCGCAGGCTCAGGATTGATAATGTTGCTCATATGATGGACTATATTGCTGTCAACTAAGGGTTTTCGCTAAGGTCTCACATACCAAGGTCTAACAGATTCGATGAGTTCCCCGTCCAGCTGGCCATTGCCGCCAGAAAGCATCCGTTTCGTGCTGCCAAGACGCATGGTTTCCCAGCTCGCTGAACATCCGTTGAGCGAGCAGTTGTATCCGTTGGGAATCGGCTATTATCAACTCGCCCGCGGCCACGAGATGCGACGGGAGCAACACGACGATTTCCTGCTGATCTACTGCCTGGAAGGCAGCGGCCGCGTCGAATTCGGCACCGAGGGGAAACGGCGGATCATCAGGCCTGGTGACCTGCTGGTCCTGCCCAGAGGCACGCCTCATCACTACTGGACGGACCAGAAGGACCCCTGGAGCATCTACTGGATTCACTTCGACGGCTCCCAGAGCCAGACCTTCGTCGACCAGCTGGCGATCGACCCTCAATCACCGCTGCTTAGCCTGGGCATTCACTCCCGTCTGGTGGCCGATTTCGAGGCCGTGCTGGATATGCGTCAGGCTCGCCACCACCTGGGATCCTACCTGCACAGCGCCAACCAACTGCGACAGTTAATGACACATATTGCGCTGCTGAGACCCCTGGCCAAACTGCAGCAGGACGAGGCCCTGGACCTGGAAAAAGTGCACAGTCTGATGCAGGCGCGTCTGCATGAGCAGCTGGATGTGGAGACGCTGGCGGCGGCGGTCAGCCTGTCAAAGTATCACTTCATCAAGAAATACAAGACGCTGACCGGCACCACACCAATCAACCACTTCATTCAGCTGAAAATTGAGCGTGCCTGCCACCTGCTGGACGTGACCAACAAGGGGATCAAGGAGATCGCCTGGGCGGTTGGATATGAAGATGCGTACTATTTCTCGCGCATTTTCCGCAAGATGATGGGAATTTCACCGAGCCAGTACCGCGCGATCCGACTCGGCCGCTCCTCCTACCGAAGCTGATCCTGAAGGATAGAACTCGACGCGATCCTTGCCCTTATGCTTGGCGGCATAAAGCGCCGAATCGGCACGAGCCATCAGATTATTCAGGTCATACGCATCATTCGGATAGAGGGACACGCCAATGCTGGTGGTGACCCTGCCGTCCGGAATCACCTCCTTCCAGTCCAGGCAGGCAATGCCGCGACGTAATTTCTGCATCAGTACCTGCATCCCCTCAGCCGGTGTGTCTGGGCACAGCAGCACAAACTCCTCGCCCCCCCAGCGGTACAGCAGATCGGAGTGGCGAGTGAAAGCATCGATATAGCCGGCGAGCCGCTTGAGCACTTCATCACCCGCCAAGTGACCGTGCAGATCATTGATCTGCTTGAAATTATCGACATCCAGCAAGGCTAACCCCAAAGGGCGCTGCTGACGCCGCATCAGCGTGATCATCTGCTCAGCCAACACCTCACCCCGCCGCCGGTTCAGCAAACCGGTCAGGGAATCGATATCGGCCTGGCGCTGCAGATCGATCTCCTGCAGCTTGAGGTCAGTGATATTGTGCACGAGGCCCACCACCCGGAGGGGGTTGCCATCGGCATCACGTTCTCGCACCTGCCCACGATCACGAATCCAGATATAGTGGCCGTTACGGTTACGCAGACGGTATTCAGCTGCATAGAGGTGACGCAACCCGCGCAAGTGTTCCTCAAGGATGCTTAACACCAGGGGGGTGTCTTCGGGGTGAATGTTGTCTTGCCAAGTGGACAGGCAGGGTTTCATCTCATCGGGACCGTAGCCCAGCAGGCGCTTGAGCCCCGGGCTGAAATAGAGCAAACCGGTCTGCGGCTGCCAGTCCCAGCAACCATCGGCGGCATCGTGCAAACCCAGCCAGCCGTCCCGTGATTGTTCGCACCCCATGCACAGGCGTTCTACCCGGCTGCTGATATCACGCACGACCGACACGAACAGCTCACGACCGTCATGCCAATGAACACGGGTGTTCACCTCCACCGGCAGCGAGCGGCCGTCGGCACAGCGGTGGTGGCCGATAAACAGGTAAGCAACTTCACGGCGAATGACGTCCGCAAGCTGGCGCCAGTGATCCGCACCACTAACGTCTTCCTGCAGGTCATAAACCTTCATGGCAAGCAGTTGTTCTGATGTCAGCCCGAGGGAAGTGCAGGCAGCCCGATTGCCACTAACGATAGCCGCCGTGTCAGGGTCGACGATATAGACAGCGTCAGGCAGGTGGAGATATAGCTGTTCCAGATCCATGCAGGCCCCCACCCCTGCGATCCCGGCAGGGGCTATATATGAGTTCAATCGATTAATATAACCGAAAATGGGACAAACTGAATATGCTAATTATCTGCACCTTTAGTTTGAGCCAACAGCTGCCGCTGTTCACCATCCATCTCCGCGCACAGGTCCCAGCCTTTCATATGCTTCAGCACCAGCTGCTCCAGCGCATCGATATGCAGTGACTCGGCGTTCAGGGCCGGGATATATTCATAGCGCTCACCACCAGCCCCCAGGAAGTAATCACGGTTTTCCTGGCCGATCTCCTCGATGGTTTCCAGGCAATCGGCCGAAAAGCCGGGACAGATGACCTGCACAGACTTCACGCCCTGCTCCGGCAATCCCTTGAGGGTTTCGTCGGTGTACGGCTTGAGCCATTCCTCACGCCCGAAACGGGACTGAAAAGTGGTCATCCACTCGCCTTCCTCAAGTCCCAGATGTTGCGCCAGCAATCGGCTGGTTTTGTGGCACTCGCAGAAGTAGGGGTCACCCTGCAGCAGGTAGCGCTTGGGTACGCCGTGATAGGACAGGATCAGTCTGTCAGCACGACCGTGCTGCTGCCAATGACGCTGTACCGAAGCGGCCAACGCCTCGATATAAGCCGGAAAATCATGGTAGTGATTGACCATGCGCAGCTCGGGGAGCCAGCGTCGCTGGCGGAAGTCTTCGGCAACCGCATCAAAAGTCGACGCCGTGGTCGCGCCTGAATACTGGGGGTAAAGCGGCAACACCAGCAAGCGGCGCACCCCGGCCTGTTGCAGGCGATCGATCACGCTGCGGATCGACGGGTTACCGTAGCGCATGGCGAACTCCACCATCAGATGGTCACCAAAACGGGCCTGGAGACGTTCGCGCAGCTGTGCAGCCTGCGCTTGGGTATGCACCATTAATGGTGAACCGTCTTCGGTCCAGACCTCACGATAGGCCGCAGCCGAACGGCGCGGGCGAATGTTCAGAATAACGCCGTTGAGAATGCACCACCAGATCGGGCGTGGCACCTCGACCACACGGGGATCCCAGAGAAACTCTTTCAGATATCGGCGTAATGCCGAGGGTGTTGGCTCATCGGGTGTGCCCAGATTGGTAATCAATACACCCGTCAGGTCCTGCTGGTTGTGCTTAAAATCATCGACCCCGCGAAACGCCATAATCTCTCCTTATCCTAACCGGCCTATGCTGCCCAGTGGGCGCATCCTAGTCGATACGACAGCAAGGGCCAAGCGGTTCAGGGGCCAGCAACAAAAAACGCCCGCCGGGGGCATCTCCGGCAGGCGAATGGCTCGACGATAAAGGTTTAGCCGAAGTTGCGTTTCCAGACTTTCTGCAGCTCACCCACGATACCGCTGCGGAACGCCAGTACGCAGAGTACGAAGATGAAGCCCATGATGATGTGGAGATAGTTTCCCAGCTCGCCACCGGAGAGGTAGTTCTGCATGGTCACGATCACACCGGCACCAACCAGCGGGCCAAAGATAGTGCCTACGCCACCCACCAGAGTCATCAGCACCACTTCACCGGACATGTGCCAGTGCACATCAGTCAGGGATGCCAGCTGGAACACCAGTGTTTTGGTGGAACCGGCCAGCCCTGCCAGTGCAGCCGAGATGGTGAAGGCAACCCATTTGTAGTCGTTGACGTTGTAGCCCAGTGAAGTTGCACGCGGTTCGTTCTCACGAATTGCCTTCAGCACCTGGCCAAACGGCGAATGGATGGTGCGGTGAATCAGCCAGAAACCGAACAGGAAGACCGCCAATACGAAATAGTACATATTGATGTTATCGGACAGATCGATCAGGCCGAACAGGTTGCCGCGCGGGATACCCTGCATACCATCTTCACCGCCGGTAAACGGTGCCTGCAGGTAGATAAAGAACACCAGCTGAGACAGTGCCAGGGTCACCATGGCGAAGTAGATTCCCTCGCGCTTGACCGACAGTTTGCCGTAGATGGCGCCCAGTGCACCGGCGGCCACCGTGCCCAGCAGGATCGCCAGCTCAGGTGTCATGCCGGAATTCATCATCAGCCAGCCGGTCACATAGCCGCCAGTGCCAAGGAAGGCGGCATGACCGAAGGAGAGCAGGCCCACATAGCCCAGCATCAGGTTGAATGCGCAGGCAAAGAGTGCGAAGCAGAGCAGTTTGGCCAGGAACACCGGGTACAGAAAGAAAGGTGCGACTACAGCCAGAAGGAGCAGAGCCAGATAGAGTTTGTTGATTTTCATAATGTCCCCCTCAGGCTTCCTTGCCGAACAGACCTGCCGGCTTGAGCAGCAGTACAATTACCATCACCAGGAAGATCACCGTGTTGGACGCTTCCGGGTAGAAATACTTGGTCAGACCTTCGATCACGCCCATGCCGAGACCGGTCAGAATGGCGCCACCGATAGATCCCATACCGCCGATGACCACGATGGCGAACACCACGATCAGCAGGTTGGACCCCATGTCGGGCGATACCGAATAGATCGGCGCCGCCATGACACCCGCCAGGCCGGCAAGGCCCACACCGAAGCCGAAGGTCAGGGTTACGATCAGCGGTACGTTGATACCGAACGCCTGCATCAGCTGCGGGTTCTCGGTGCCGGCACGCAGATAGGCCCCCAGTTTGGTTTTCTCGATCATCCACCAGGTCAGACCGCAGACGACCACGGAAGCGATGATGATCCAGGCACGGTAATCCGGCAGGTACATGAACGGCAGCTTGGTGCCGCCGCGAAGGGCTTCCGGAATGGAATAGGACTGGCCGGAAGAACCGTAGAGATGGGTGAAAAGCCCCTGCACCATCAGCGCCAGACCAAAGGTCAGCAGCAGGCTGTAGAGGTGATCTTCATTGGCAATGGGACGGATCAGAAAACGTTCCATCAGTACGCCGACGAAGCCGACGGCCAGCGGCACGACCACCAGGGCCGCCCAATAGTTGATTCCCATGTAATCAAGTGCCAGCCAGGCCGCAAAGGCCCCCAGCATATACATGGCGCCCTGCGCGAAGTTGATGATCTTCAGCAGGCCAAAAATGATCGCCAAGCCCAGACTGAGCAGTGCGTAGAAAGATCCGTTGATCAGTCCGACCAGCAACTGACCGAACAGACCAAACAGGTTTATACCAAGAAAAGTCGCCATAGCCTTGTCCCGTTCACGCCGCCTAGTGCCGATTTTCGGCAGTTCTTGCCCGCACCGCTGCCGAAGATCGGCAGCAGCGGGCTTTTAAAAGCGGTTTAACTCTTATTGTTATTTGAAGTCGCACTCGGGCAGCATCGGCGCAAACGCCTGATCGCCCGGGATTACGCTGATGACCTTGAAGATATCATTGCTGTCGCGACGCTCTTCAGGTTTCTTGATCTCGACATAGTACATGTCGTGAACCATGCGACCATCAGGACGCAGGGTGGCATTGCGGGAGAAGAAGTCGTCCGGCTTCATCTCCTTCATTTTCTTCATGACTGCATCGGAGTCATCGGTACCGGCGGCTTCGATCGCCTTCAGGTAGTGCATGGTCATGGAGTAGGCGCCCGCGTGACCCATCGCCGGGATGTTGCCTTGACGCTCCATGAAGCGCTTGCTCCATTCACGGGTCTTGTCATCGTAGTCCCAATAGAAACCGGTGGTGGTACGCATGCCGCCTGCAACCGCCGGATCCATCGCCTGAGCGTTCGGGGTGAACACCAGCAGGCCTGCAATATCCATCATCTGCGTCAAACCGAACTCGGAGGCGGCTTTCAGCGAGTTAACGGTGTCGTTACCGGCGTTGGCCAGCGCCACTACATCAGCACCTGAGGACTGTGCCTGGAGGATATAGGAAGAGAAGTCAGTAGTACCCAGAGGCGCACGCGCCGTACCCACGACTTCACCACCATTTTCGTTGATCACTTTGGAGGCTACACCTTCCAGTGCATGACCAAAGGCGTAGTCGGCAGTAATGAAGAACCATTTCTTCTTACCGGCTTCGACCATCGGCTTCACGGTACCATTGGCCAGAGCCACCACGTTATAGGTCCAGTGCACGTTATATGGCGAACAGGCCTTGGTGGTGAAGGCATTGGACGCAGACGTCGAGATCAGGGCGATTTTCTTGGCATCAGTCAGAACCTTAGTGGCTGCACCGGTCACGGCGGAGGACACCAAGCCACCCACGGCATCAACCTGCTCATCCTCGATCCACTTGCGCACGATGGCGGAGCCTACGTCCGGCTTCAGCTGGTCGTCAGCGCTGACCACTTCGATGGGAGCACCCAGCACCTTGCCGCCGAAGTCCTCAACAGCCATCTCGATGGCGGTCACACAGCCCGGACCACAGACATCGGCATAGGTACCGCCCATATCGGCCAGCACACCGATCTTGACCTTGCCATCAGACACGTTGGCCATGGCGGCAGTGGAGGCGAAAGCAGCGACGGAAGCCGCCAGCAGGGTTTTTTTCATCATTTTCATCGATACTCTCCTGTCGAGCATTTTTATTGTTATTTCTCAAGCAAGGACGTCAGACGCCCAGATAGGTATTCAGGAGCTCCGTCTTGGCCTCAAGCTCATGCGCATGAATCTCCTCGACGATATGACCGTGCTCCATGACGTAATGACGGTCAGCGATGGGGGCGGCGAAACGGAAGTTCTGTTCCACCAGCAGGATGGTCAAGCCACGCTCTTTCAGCTTGACCAGGACCTCGCCCAGTTTCTGCACGATTACCGGCGCCAGGCCCTCGGTAATTTCGTCCAGCAGCAGAATATTAGCGCCCGAGCGCAGGATACGCGCCAGCGCCAGCATCTGCTGCTCACCGCCGGACAGCCGCGTGCCCTGGCTGAAGCGGCGTTCATAAAGGTTGGGGAACATCTCATAGAGTTCCTCCACGCTCATGCCATCGGATCGCACCGAAGGCGGCAACAACAGATTTTCCTCAACATTGAGGCTGGAGAAGATTCCGCGCTCTTCGGGGCAGTAGCCCAGCCCCAGGTGCGCAATCTTGTGAGCCGGCATGCCAATGGTTTCGGTGCCGTTGATATTGATGGCGCCGGTGCGACGCCCCACCATGTTCATGATCGCACGCAGGGTGGTACTGCGGCCGGCACCGTTTCGGCCCAGCAGCGTGACCAGCTCGCCCTGCATCACATTCATGTCGATGCCATGCAGGATATGGGATTCGCCATAGAACGCATGGAGGTCATCAATACGCAGTTTTTCGCGATGCGTGCTCATACCTCAATCTCCTCCTTGCGCGCAGCCTCCGCTGCCGCTTCCGCATTGATCCGGTCCTGTTCCTCGCTGGCTGCCGTGCCCATATAGGCTTCACGGACACGAGGATCGGCGGAAACGGTGGCGTAGTCCCCTTCAGTCAGGATGGCGCCACGCTGCAACACCGTAATCCGGTCGGCCAGCTTGGACACCACGTGGAGGTTATGCTCCACCATCAGGATGGTACGCCCTTCAGAGACCTTCTTGATCAGATCAGCCACCAGGCCCACATCCTCGTGCCCCATCCCCTGAGTCGGCTCATCGAGCAGCATCAGTTCCGGCTCAAGCGCCAGCGTTGTGGCAATTTCAAGCGCACGCTTGCGGCCATAGGACAGGTCAACGGTCTGCGCATCGGCAAACTCGGCCAGTCCCACGGAATCGAGCAGCTCGACAGCACGATCGTTGAGCTTGTTGAGGACCGACTGCGGGCGCCAGAAATGGAAACTGTTGCCCTCTTTGCGCTGCAATGCGATACGCACATTTTCCAGCACTGTCAGATGCGGAAAAACAGCAGAGATCTGGAAGGAACGAACCACACCGGCACGTGCAATGGCGGCGGGCTTCATGGCGGTAATATCCTTGCCGTTGAACAGTATCTGACCCTCTGTCGGTGTCAGGAACTTGGTCAACAGGTTGAATACTGTTGTTTTGCCGGCCCCGTTGGGACCGATCAGGGCATGTATATGGCCGCGCGTTATCCGGAGATTAACATCGTCGACCGCGGTGAAACCCTTGAACGCTTTTACAAGGTTACGGGTTTCGAGAACATAGTCTGCACTCATGTGTAAACCAAGCCTCTTGTTGTTTTTATGCTGGCTTTTCGCACTTGGCGTCGAATTATTACCTTCACGTAAGGTATGGACGCAAACTAGCAATTTACCTTAGGGGAATACAATTACTACTTTAGTCTAATGCAACTCTATGTTGCTGTTATCGACACCAATAAGCGCTGGTAAAACAATGACTTAAAAATTTATTTCTACTTTCGCCTTAGAGGGCGATAATTATTTTACCCTTTACGTAAACGTCAACTTGATTTAGCCTCAACCGAAATCGTACACAGGACTCCACACAGACCATGAGCAAAACCTTCTCAATCAGCGAACTCTCGTCCGAGTTCGACGTGACCACCCGCAGCATCCGCTTCTATGAAGACCAGGGCCTGCTGCACCCGTCACGCCGCGGCCAGACCCGGGTCTACAGCAGCCAGGACCGCGTCCGGCTGAAACTGATCCTGCGTGGCAAGCGCTTGGGGTTTTCGCTGGCTGAAACCAAGGAGTTGTTCGATCTCTGGGATGAAACCCTGCACGGCAGCGAAAAGCAGCTGCACCTGTTGCTGAAGACGATCAACCGCAAACGCGCCGAACTGGAACAGCAGCTGAAGGATATCGCCATGCTTCAGCTGGAACTGGACAACGCGGAAACGCGCTGTCTGGATGCGATGAAAGAGCTCGAAGATAAGAAAAAGATAACTGCCGAGTAAGCTCCAAAGCGACCGGCACAATAACAATAAAGGTGGATTAGATGATCTCTGCATACTCTGAACTGAACTTTGGACTGGGCGACACCCTGGACATGCTGCGCGAACAGATCAACAGTTTCGCGTCTCAGGAGATCGCCCCCCGTGCGGAAGCGATTGACCAGGAAAACGCCTTCCCCAATGATCTTTGGCGGAAATTCGGTGACATGGGCCTGCTGGGCATTACCGTCAAGGAACAATGGGGCGGCGTCGAAATGGGCTACCTGGCGCACGTCATCGCCATGGAAGAGATCAGCCGCGCGTCCGCATCGGTCGGCCTCTCCTATGGCGCCCATTCCAACCTCTGCGTTAACCAGATCCATCGTAATGGTAACGACGAGCAACGCGCCAAGTACCTGCCCAAGCTGATCAGCGGCGAACATATCGGCGCCCTGGCGATGTCCGAGCCCAACGCCGGTTCAGATGTTGTGTCCATGAAGCTGACCGCCCGTGATGCCGGCGACCATTTCGTCCTCAACGGCAACAAGATGTGGATCACCAACGGTCCGGATGCCAACGTCTATGTGATCTACGCCAAGACCGATCCGGCGGCCGGCCCCAAAGGCATCACCGCCTTTATCGTCGAGCGTGACACCGAGGGCTTCACCCAGGCGCAGAAGCTGGACAAGCTGGGCATGCGGGGTTCCAACACCTGTGAACTGGTATTCCAGGACGCCAAGGTACCCAAGGAGAACATCCTCGGCGAACTGAACGGTGGCGTGAAGGTCCTGATGAGCGGCCTCGACTACGAGCGTCTGGTGCTGTCTGGCGGCCCGCTGGGCATCATGCAGGCGGCAATGGACATCGTCGTACCCTACATCCGCGACCGCAAACAGTTCGGCCAGTCCATCGGTGAATTCGAACTGGTGCAGGGGAAGGTTGCCGACATGTACACGCAGATGAATGCGGCCAAGTCCTACGTCTATATGGCCGCCATGGCCGCCGACCGGGGCGAGACCAGCCGTAAGGACACCGCCGGCGCCATCCTCTACTCCGCCGAAATGGCCACCAAGGTCGCCCTGGATGCCATCCAGCTGCTGGGCGGCAACGGCTACATCAACGAATTCCCCACCGGTCGCCTGCTGCGCGACGCCAAGCTGTACGAAATCGGCGCGGGCACCTCCGAGATCCGTCGCATGTTGATCGGCCGTGAGCTGTTCCTCAACAAATAAGAATAACCAGACGTCGCCGGGTGGTGCGTCCACCCGGACAAACGGGGAGCTTTCTGATGACCCTACTGCATAGCAAAGTGAATCCGCGCGCGGACGAGTTCCGTGCCAACCAGGACGCCATGGAAGCCGCTGTTGGCGACCTGCGTGACAAGGTCGCCCAGATCGAACAGGGCGGCGGCCCCAAATACCAGGAACGTCACCTGTCCCGCGGCAAACTGCTGCCGCGCGAGCGTATCAATGCCCTGATCGACGAAGGTTCCCCCTTCCTCGAACTGTCGCAAATGGCCGCGTACAACGTGTACGGCGAAGATGTACCCGCTGCGGGCATCATCACCGGCATTGGCCGGGTCAACGGAGTCGAGTGCATGATCGTGGCCAACGATGCCACCGTTAAGGGCGGCTCCTACTACCCGATCACCGTGAAGAAGCATCTGCGTGCCCAGGAGATCGCCGAGCAGAACCATCTGCCCTGCATCTACCTGGTGGATTCCGGCGGCGCCAACCTGCCACGCCAGGATGATGTCTTCCCGGACCGTGACCACTTTGGTCGCATCTTCTTCAACCAGGCGCGCATGTCCTCCAAGGGCATCCCGCAGATCGCCGTGGTCATGGGCCTCTGCACCGCTGGCGGTGCTTACGTTCCGGCCATGGCTGACGAGTCGATCATCGTGCGCAACCAGGGCACCATTTTCCTGGCCGGCCCGCCGCTGGTGAAGGCCGCCACCGGTGAAGTGGTCAGCGCCGAGGACCTGGGTGGCGCGGATGTGCACTGCAAGGTGTCCGGCGTGGCCGACCACTATGCCGAGAACGATCAGCACGCGCTGCAGATCGCCCGCGACTGCGTGAAGAACCTGAACCATCGCAAGCAGCTGACCGACCTCAACCTGCGCAAGCCGGAAGCCCCGCTCTACTCCGCCGAGGAGCTCTACGGCATCGTCGGTACCGACCTGCGCAAGCCGTTCGACGTGCGCGAAGTGATCGCCCGTATCGTTGACGGTTCCGAATTCGACGAATTCAAGAAGTACTACGGCACCACCCTGGTCACCGGCTTCGCCCATATCCACGGCTACCCGGTGGGCATTGTCGCCAACAACGGCATTCTGTTTGCCGACTCGGCGCAGAAAGGCGCCCACTTCATCGAACTCTGCTGCCAGCGCAAGATCCCGCTGCTGTTCCTGCAGAACATCACCGGTTTCATGGTGGGCCAGAAGGCCGAATCCGAAGGGATCGCCAAGCACGGCGCCAAGATGGTGACCGCCGTGGCCTGCGCCAACGTGCCCAAACTGACCGTCCTGATCGGCGGCAGCTTCGGCGCCGGCAACTACGGCATGTGTGGTCGCGCCTACAGCCCCAACTTCCTGTGGATGTGGCCCAACGCCCGCATCTCGGTGATGGGTGGCGAACAGGCGGCCGGCGTACTGGCCACCGTCAAGCGTGACGGCATGGAGCGTGTCGGTGAAGAATGGCTAGCCGACGAAGAAAAAGCGTTCAAGCAGCCGATCATCGACACCTATGAACACCAGGGCCACCCGTACTACGCCAGCGCCCGTCTCTGGGATGACGGCGTCATCGACCCGGCCCAGACCCGCGATGTCATCGGCATGGGGCTGTCCGCCGCGCTGAACAAGCCGGTCGACGAAACCCGCTTCGGCGTCTTCCGCATGTAAGCCAGCGTTTGCAAAGACAGGTATATAAGGAAAGCGCTATGGAAAATAACAATAACACCGTGCTGCTGGAGATCTCCGCCGAGGGCGTCGCCACGCTGACGCTGAACCGGCCCGAGGTCCACAACGCCTTCGACGACAGCATCATCGCAGCACTGATCGAGGCCCTGGAAGCCACCGACCGCAATCCCGAAGTGCGGGTGCTGGTGCTGCGCTCCAACGGTCGCAACTTCTCCGCCGGGGCCGACCTGGGCTGGATGAAGCGGATGGCGCAGAACAGCCATCAGGAAAACCTTGAGGACGCCGGCCAACTGGCCCGTCTGATGGAAGTGCTGAACAACCTCAGCAAACCCACCATCGGCCTGGTGCAGGGCGCCGCCTACGGTGGCGCCGTTGGCCTGGCAGCCTGCTGCGACATAGTCATCGCCACCGAACAGAGCCAATTCTGCCTGAGCGAAGTCAAGATCGGCCTGATTCCGGCCGTGATTAGCCCCTATGTGGTTCGTGCCCTGGGTGAGCGCCTGTCACGCCGCTATTTCCTGACCGCCGAGCCGTTCAGCGCCAAGATCGCCGCTGACGCCGGTCTGGTCCATGAAGTGGTGCCCCACGCCGACCTGCTCGATGAAGCCTGCAAGCGCTTCATCGAGACACTGCGTCGCAACAGCCCTCAGGCGATGAACGCCGCCAAGGCGCTGATCTTCGCCGTCAGCCAGAAACCCATTGACCCGTCGGTCATTGATGACACGGCCCGCCGCATCGCCGATATCCGTGTCAGCGAAGAAGGTCAGGAAGGGCTCAGCGCCTTCCTCGGCAAGCGCACACCGAACTGGATCGAGGAATAATTTGCCATGTTTAATAAAATTCTGATTGCCAACCGTGGCGACCAGCTGCGTCAGCAGCTGGCGGCGAAGCCAAATTGCATGCCGATGCGCGCAGCGCATGCAGGCGATCTCGACACGGAGACCTCCCATGTTTAATAAAATCCTTATTGCGAACCGTGGCGAGATCGCCTGCCGAGTGATCCAGACCGCACACCGCCTGGGTATCCGCTGCGTCGCCGTTTATTCAGAAGCAGACCGTCACGCCCGTCACGTGGCGATGGCTGACGAAGCCTTCCTGCTGGGCCCTGCGCCGAGCAGCGAAAGCTACCTGCGCGCCGACAAAATCATTGAAGTGGCCAAGGCCAGTGGCGCCCAGGCGATTCACCCGGGTTACGGTTTCCTGTCCGAAAACACCGATTTCGCCAAGGCCTGCGAAGCCAACGATATCGTCTTCATCGGTCCGCCCGCTTCGGCCATCGCGTCCATGGGCTCCAAGTCCGCCGCCAAGGCAATCATGCAGGATGCCGGCGTGCCACTGGTACCGGGCTACCACGGCGACGACCAGTCCCCTGCACTGCTGCGCGCCGAGGCCGAGAAATGTGGCTTCCCGCTGCTGCTGAAAGCGGTCGCCGGTGGCGGCGGCAAGGGCATGCGCGTAGTCGAGGCCATGTCCGAGTTTGACGAGGCGCTGGCCGCCGCCCAGCGCGAAGCCAAGAACGCCTTCGGCAACCCGGACATGCTGATCGAAAAATACCTGACTCAGCCGCGTCACGTGGAGATCCAGGTGTTCTGCGACAGCAAGGGCAACGGCGTCTACCTGGCCGAACGTGACTGCTCGGTACAGCGCCGCCACCAGAAGGTGATCGAGGAAGCCCCGGCCCCGGGTCTGAGCGACGAAACCCGCAAGGCGATGGGTGAATCCGCCGTGCGTGCGGCCCAGGCGATCGATTATGTCGGCGCCGGTACCGTCGAGTTCCTCTACGACGTTGACGGTTCCTTCTACTTCATGGAGATGAACACCCGCCTGCAGGTGGAGCACCCGGTTACCGAGATGATCACCGGCCAGGACCTGGTCGAATGGCAGCTGCGGATCGCCAACGGTGAGGCTCTGCCGCTGCAGCAGGATCAGATCCGCCTGCGCGGTCATGCACTGGAAGCGCGCATCTACGCGGAAGACCCGGACAACGACTTCCTGCCGGCCACCGGTACCCTGCGCTACCTGCGCACGCCGGACGAGAACGCCCATGTTCGTGTCGATACCGGTGTGGTCGAGGGTGACGAAGTCAGCATCCATTACGACCCGATGATCGCCAAGCTGATCGTCTGGGACGACAACCGCGAGCGTGCCATCAACCGCATGGTGCAGGCGCTCGAGGAATACCGCATCAGCGGCGTAAAGACCAACATCCGCTTCCTGCACGCCTTGGCCGATGCCGCGCCCTTCCGCAACGAAGAGCTGGACACCGGTTTCATCGGCAAGCATGAAGACCTGCTGTTCCCGCCGGCCCAGCTGGACGAAAATCTGGGGCTGGTGTTGAGCGCCTGCTTCTTCCTGCTGCGCAGCAAGGCGGAACAGACCCTGCCGTCCGACCCCTTCTCGCCGTTCGCCCGTCAGAACAGCTGGCGCCTGAACTCGCAGTACGCCCGTCCGATGACCCTGCTCAGTGACGATGTCCAGCATCAACTCAGCATTCTGGAGCAGGACGATCGCTACGAGATCCGGATTGGCGACAGCTGCTACGATGTTCGCGCCAGCCTCGAAGATGACCGCCTGCAGGCCACCGTCAACGGCCATCGCTTCAGCATCTGCGGCGAACTGCATCAGGATCAGGTGGTACTCTTCCATGAAGGCGAGACCTTCCACTGTGCCCAGCACCGGGAGCAGTACGGTCTGGAAGATCAGGCCGGCGAAGGCGGCCTGCAGGCACCGATGAACGGCTCCGTGGTGGCGGTGCTGGTCAAGGCCGGCGACCAGGTCGAGGCCGGCCAGACGCTGGTGATCATGGAAGCGATGAAGATGGAACACTCCATCAAGGCCCCTGCCGCCGGTACCGTCAGCGAGATCTTCTTCGCCGAAGGTGACCTGGTGTCCGAAGGCGCCGAACTGATCGCCGTCGAACTGGACTCAGAGGAGGCCGCCTGATGGCTTTTCCGCACCAGGTACGCATCGTCGAGGTCGGCCCGCGTGACGGCCTGCAGAACGAACCCGGCCCGATCATCCCCACCGAGACCAAGGTGACGCTGATCAACCGCCTGGCGGAAGCGGGCGTCCGTCATATCGAAGCGGCCAGCTTCGTGTCGCCCAAATGGGTACCGCAGATGGGCGATGCCGCCGCCGTCATGGCCGGTATCGACCGCCGCGCCGGTGTCACCTATTCCGCCCTGACACCGAACGTGAAAGGGCTGGATGGCGCCATCGCAGCCAAGGTATCGGAGGTCGCCGTGTTCAGCGCGGCGTCCGAGGCGTTCACACAGAAGAACATCAACTGCAGCATCGCCGAAAGCCTGGAACGTTTCGTGCCGCTGATCGAACAGGCCCAGGCCGCCGGTATCCGTGTGCGCGGCTATGTCTCCACGGTGCTGGACTGCCCCTACCAGGGCGAAATCGATCCCGCTCAGGTGGCAGCGGTCAGCCGTGAGCTGATCGACATGGGCTGCTATGAGGTGTCGCTGGGCGACACCGTCGGCACCGGCACCCCGCTGAAGGCGAAGAGAATGCTCGAAGTCGTGTCCGCAGCCGTGCCCATGGATCGACTGGCGGCCCATTTCCATGATACCTATGGTCAGGCGCTGGCGAACCTGTACGCGGTACTGGAGGAAGGGATTGCGGTAATCGACAGCTCCACCGCTGGACTGGGCGGCTGCCCCTATGCCAAGGGCGCCTCCGGCAACGTGGCGACCGAAGATGTGCTCTACCTGCTGCAGGGACTGGGCATTGAAACCGGTATCGATCTGCAGGCGGTGGTCAACACCGGCCACTGGATCACTCGCGAGCTGGGCCGCCATAACGGCTCGAAGGTCGCGCTGGCACTGGGCGAATGCAACCGTTGAGCACGCCCGCGTTAATACAGAATAACGATAAAAAAGGGTATTAAGGATGTCACAGCCCGATCATGTTACCGCTCTGGCGCTACCGGTCCCCGAGCGCCATCAACTGCCCGTCGAGGTGCAGAAGTACTTCAGCAAGTGCGACGAGAAGCTGGGTCTGGTACCCAACGTGCTCAAGGCGTACAGCCAGAACCTGGCGCAGTTCGAGGCGTTCACCCGCTTCTACAACGAACTGATGTTCGGTGACAGCGAGCTGACCCCGCTGGAGCGGGAGATGATCGCGGTCGTCGTCTCATCCGAAAACCATTGCTACTACTGCCTCACCGCACACGGTGCCGCCGTGCGCGAATATTCCGCAGACCCGGCACTGGGCGAACTGATGGTGATGAACTATCGCGTCGCCGAACTGGCGCCACGCCAGCGCGCCATGCTCGATTTCGCCCACAAGCTGACCGTCGCCCCGGCCGAGATCGGTGAAGCCGATCGTCAGGTTCTGCGTGATGCCGGCTTCAGTGAACGTGGCGTCTGGGACATCGCCAACGTCGCTGGCTTCTACAACATGACCAACCGCGTGGCCAGCGCGGTCGATATGCAACCGAATCCCGAATACCACGGACGTTTTCGTTAAGGTTAGCTGAGCAGCCTTGCATCTGACCGGATAACAACAAAAATCGGAGTCATAACGATGAGCAAATCTCTCCCTAGCTACACCAGCAGCACCGCCGACAAACCGCTGATCGGCATGACCATCGGCGACAAGTTCGACGAGATCGCCAATCAGTACCCGGACAACGACGCCCTGATCGTGCTGCACCAGAACATTCACTGGACCTATCGTGAACTGCAGCAGCAGGTCAACCAGTGCGCACGAGCACTGCTGGCGGTGGGCGTGCGCAAGGGCGACCGTGTCGGCGTCTGGTCGCCGAACTGCTCCGAGTGGACCGTGTCCCAGTTCGCCACCGCCAAGATCGGTGCCATTCTGGTCAACATCAACCCGGCCTACCGCACCCATGAACTGGAATATGCGCTGAACCAGTCCGGTGCCCGTTACCTGATCACCGCCGACAGCTTCAAGAGCTCCGACTACCGCGGCATGCTCTACAAACTGGCGCCGGAACTGAAGGCCAGTGCCGAAGGCAAGCTCAAGTCGCAGAAACTGCCGGAGCTGGAGTGCGTCATCAACCTGTCCAGCGAGAAACACGCCGGCATGTGGCGCTGGGCCGACATGATGGAGCAGGCAGGACAGGTCAGCGAACAGGATGTGGCCGATCTGCAGGCCACCCTGCAGTTCGACGAGCCGATCAATATCCAGTACACCTCGGGCACCACCGGCTTCCCCAAAGGCGCCACCCTGTCACACAACAACATCCTCAATAACGGTTTCTTCGTCGCCGAAAGCATGGGCTTCACCAGCGAAGACCGCCTGGTCATCCCGGTGCCGCTGTACCACTGCTTCGGCATGGTGATGGGCAACCTGGGCTGTGTCACCCATGGCGCCGCCATGATCTACCCGGATGAAGGTTTCGAACCAACCGCCGTTCTCAAGGCCGTGCACTCGCAGAAGGCTACCGCCCTCTACGGCGTACCGACCATGTTCATCGCCGAGCTGGATCACCCGGAATTCGACAGCTTCGACCTCTCCACCCTGCGCACCGGCATCATGGCCGGCTCCATCTGCCCCACCGAGGTGATGAAGCAGGTGATCAACAAGATGAACATGAAAGAGGTTCAGATCGCCTACGGCATGACCGAAACCAGCCCGGTTTCTACCCAGACCGGCGCCAACGACAGCATCGAGAAGCGCGTGTCTACCGTGGGCCGCACCCAGCCGCATCTGGAGAGCAAGATCGTCGATCCGGGGACCGGTCGCATCGTCCCGCGCGGCGAGATCGGCGAACTCTGTACCCGTGGCTACAGCGTGATGCTGAAGTACTGGAACAACGAGAAAGCCACCGAAGAGGCGATCGACGAGGCCGGCTGGATGCACACCGGCGACCTGGCCACCATGGATGACGAGGGTTATATCCAGATCGTCGGCCGTATCAAGGACATGGTCATTCGCGGTGGCGAGAACGTCTACCCGAAAGAGATCGAGGAGTTCCTCTACACCCATCCGGCCGTCTCCGAGATTCAGGTGACCGGCGTGCCGGACAAGAAATACGGTGAAGAGCTGATCGCCTGGATCAAGCTGCATCCGGAGTCCGACGACGTGACCGCTGACGACCTGCGTGAATTCTGCAAGGGCAAGATCACCCACTTCAAGATTCCGCGCTACTTCAAGTTCGTCGACGCCTTCCCGATGACGGTGACCGGCAAGATCCAGAAGTTTAAAATGCGTGAAATCTCCATCGAGGAGCTGGGTCTGGATGACTGACCCGACACCGTAATACAGGAGCGCAACGCCGGCTCGTGATGCCGGCGTTTTTAGTTATGAACATCGACCAACACTACGACCAGAAGCTCGACACCCACGTCGTTATTGAGCGCGTCCGCCAGCATTACCCTGATGGCGCCAGCCTCTATCAGCTGGCGCCGCTGGACCAACTGCATATTGGCGGCATCAAGGCCTCCGAGCGCCTGCTACGCCATCTGGACCCCAAGCGCCACGCTCAGGTACTGGATATCGGCGCCGGTGCCGGAGGCCTGATGCGCCAGGCAGCCATGCTGGGCATCCGCATGATCGGGCTCGATATCACCCACGATCTGAACCGGCTCAATCAGGGCCTGAACGATTGCTTCGCCGAACCGGTCGACAACAGCATCCTGACCGGCGATGCGCACCACCTGCCCTTCTCCGACGACAGTATCGATCTGGTGCTGTTTCAGCACAGCTTCCTCAACATGCCCGACGACCGCCAGGTGCTGCAGGAATGCCGACGCGTGCTCAAGCCCGGCGGCCAGTTGATCATGCATGAAGTCGTCCTGGGTCCCAACGCCGGCGCCATGCGCTTTCCTGTCCCCTGGGCCGAGGATGCCCACCATTCCCATTTGCTCAGTCAGCAGGTTCTAGCGACCCGCTTGCAGGACGCCGGCTTCAACTCGGTGCAAATGGACGACTGGAGCGAGGATGCGCTGAACTGGCGCCGCCGTCAGCTCAACAAGGAGCAGTCCGGTGCACCCACCAGAGCTCCCCTGTCGCCGGCTCTGGTTCTGGGCAAACGCTTCAAAGCCATGGGCGAAAACCTGGTGATTAATCTGGAACATGGTGCCATCCGCGTGGTTGAAGTGTCGGCAACCCTGTCTTGATCGGTTAACATAGCTGTCCAAAATGACGAACCATAAGGATATGGCAAACACAAATGGAGAATGTAATACTTTTTGTAGACGGTGCGCTGTTGGCGCACGTCTCAATAACCAGTATCACTCTGATGATGTGGTTTTTCGACATTTTTGATACCTATAAATATCCTGATCGAAACTCCTTTATTAACCTGTTACTGATGTTAGCATTAGCCTTGTTAACAGTTATTTTTATATTCATAATACCAACGGCCATATACCTTTTCTTTGGTTTGGCAGCCTCGCTGGATATTAGTCAGTTTGATGGTAAAGCTCTCACATACGTCAGAAACCAAGGGCTTCAGGAATTGCCTACCCCTAAAATTCCTTTCCTGATCGGCTTCTTGATTACATTTCCTCTTGCGGGTCGCTGGATTCCGCTACTGGCAACTGCTTTTGATCATCGAAAAATGCTGGCATCGGCTACTGACGAAATATCAGACCGGGCTATCAAAGAGTTTTTTCTCTCTGATATTCAGAAATTCAATAACCTGGGTCCCATCAAGCTTGCCATTGACCCCTAGATTCCCAGAACAACCGACACACTTGGACTTAGACAGGAGAGCCAGACTGGCTGTAGGCTGACGAGCTCTCACACAAGCAACCAGGTGCCACATGGGGACCCTTTACAGCCAGCTGACTCTCAGCGAACGATACCAGATTCAAGCCTTACATGAACTGGATTTCTCTGCACGCGCCATTAGCCGCGAGCTGGGACGCTCGAATAAAACCATTTCAAGGGAACTGAAGCGGTTGGCCGGACAAGAGGCATACAGTGCCGAAAAAGCTGATGCGCATTCGCATGATCAGCGCCACTCCGCCAGAAAAGCAGTGCGATTTGATAGCTGGCATCAAGAGCAGCTGAAGCGGCTGCTGAAGATGGGCTTTAGTCCGGAGCAGGTAGCAGGACGTATGGCCCTGGAAGCGCCGGATAAAGCCCTCGGTTGCTCCACGTTGTATCGCCACATCACAAGGCACAATTGGCGGCAGTGGCTGCCACGCAAGGGCAAGAAGCGCCGAGCATCAGCAGGCTCGGGGGCAGCTGCGGCACTGATTCCGAACCGCATCGACATCGACGAACGCCCGCCTGTCGTTGACAGCAATACAGAACTTGGCCACTGGGAGGGCGATACCGTGTACGGCCAAGACAGCTACCTCGTGACGCTCGTCGAACGTGTATCCAAACTGCTGCTTACAGTGAAGGTGCCGAATAAGACCAAAGGGGCTGTCGCTGATGCCGTGTGTCGCCTGCTTGCTCCCTATCGCGAGTTCTGCAAAACGATCACCTTCGACAACGGCGGCGAATTTGCAGCCCATGAACACATGGCCAAACAGCTGGATTGCACGATCTATTTCGCCAAGCCCTACCACTCTTGGGAGCGTGGGCTGAATGAAAACACCAACGGTTTGCTACGACGCTATTACCCCAAAGGGATGGCATTGAGCCAGGTATCGCATGATGACATCGAACGAACTGCCTTTTTGATTAACGCGCGACCAAGAAAAGCGTTAGAGTATCTTTCTCCGTTGGAGTATCTGGCGGGCAGGCGTGTGTCACTTATGATGGGAATCTAGGACCTTTGTACCGGAAGTTATGAAATATCGGGTAAAGTCAAGCGTTCGCTAAAGACACCAAACTCCATCCATAAATACTTCACAAGAACCTACCCCTTTCGTGGGGATCTTGAAAAATCAAAAGGTTCTTCCCTCGTATTTAGAATAAATCACACCACAGACAAGCAAACCCAGAGCCGAAATTTCAAGGTAGAAATAACCGGAAATTTTTGCTATGGATTCTCATCCAAGCGTTTTTATGATTCAGTCTCTTTTTCAATGCCTTCGTCTGAGTATCTTGGATATACAAATTTATGCGAGCGCTTGAGAAGATCCCGTAATAAGAGCGCATAACTTGAACTCGGCTAATCCATCATCACGGAACAGCGAGAAGATCCTTCAATAAAGCAAACTGTCATTTATAGTGCAATAGACTGTTTTCACCCGGATAACAAAGCTGCATGGGCTTCTGTGCCATACTGTCCAACAGTTTCTGGAGCCTTGCCGTTAGACCGGCTCTACAACTAACAGGAATAACGACAGGAAGGAAGCATGAACAAGAAGCTGTTTTCGGGCAATGTCAGTATTTTCTATGGCCAGTTCTATATCGATGTCCTGGAGTTTGACGAGGACGATTATCTTGATATGGAATCCGCGTTCCAGAATCAGCATAACGGCCTCTGCGGCGCCAGCCAAACAGGGAAACTGTTCTTTGTTGCCGGTCCCAGAGACGGCGCTGCCAAAGTGACCATTGAACTGCATGCCTCCGAGCCCGAGCTGAGCCATGCATGCCAGGATATTGTCGAGTGTGGCTTTTCCGCCATATCCGACGATCTTCATCTCTGTGAATGGGCCAATGAAGAAACCTACCCCTTGAACCTGCCCTGCGGTGATTATGTTGTCCGCTACAGCATCAAGGAGCTGGACCGGGATTACGGTGAGGATGATGACTGGGATAGCCCGATAGACGGGCAGGAATACATGATCCAGCTTTGGCCGGGGTCCATCGCTACCGACCGCGTCATCCGTTCCGATACCGATATTGGCCGCTCCAGGCACCAGGAGATGAGGCTGGCCTGACCAGACCACATCCAGCCCGCCAGCCAACAGAAAGCGCCCGTTGGTGCCGACTCGATCACACCAATTCTGACATTCTGGATGCTATACACCATACTTCGATCAACAGTACCGTATAACTGCGTCAGGAGGTGCCATCATGTCCCGAACCATTACCGTTTCCAATGACGTGTACGCCGCAATTGTGGCACGGCGGCAACGTAAGGATGAATCCGAAAATGCCATTCTCAGCCGCATTCTGCTGACCGCCGGCAATGCCGCAGAAGTCCACGCGCATGCCCATCGGGATACGGACGACGCCCACCTGATTCTGGACAGCGACATGGACCATGTTGTCGAACAGTAAATCAACCGCCTGAAGCTGTGCAGCAGATTGTGATCAGTCCGCCAGGACCAGTTCCACCCGGCGATTTTCACTGCGTCCCGCATCGGTCGCATTGCTCTGCACCGGGCTCACCGGGCCTACGCCCACCGGCACCAAACGCTTGGGGTCGACTCCGTGCTCGTTAACCAGGGTGCGGGCCACCGTTGCGGCACGGCCTTCACTCAATTTCATATTGAAGTTGAAGTCACCCTGGCTATCGGTATGGCCCACCACATAGAACGACTGTGAAGGATTCTGCTGCAGATAATCGGCAATCGTGGCAACCACCCCGGCAGACTCAGCCTTCAGTGTGGCCTTGGCGGTATCGAACAGCACCCCGTCCAGCTCCACCTTGCCGGTTTCGGCAATAGCCTTGCTCATGCCATCGAGGTTGATACTGATACGATCATCATCGAGAGATTCGATTTCACCGATATCAAGTACCACCTTGGCAGGGAAATTACCCCCGGTCCATTGGCTAACCAAAAGAGACGCATAGACCTCCTTGCCTTGAACCTCATGTTTGCCGGACCAGTAGAAATATTGATAGCGGTCGCCGTGCATATTGGGCGCATCCAGTCCGTGGTCACGTCCTTTGCGGGCAGTATTGCCATACCAGTAAAGCTGGGTGACAAATTTGCTGCCACATGCAGCATCATTACGACAGGTGAAAACGGGGGTGAAGCCCGCCTGGGTAAAAGCTTTCTCGTAGTTGCGGAAGATCTGCAACGGAGAATATTTCTTCTCATTCGCCTCGTAACCGATCGTCGTCACCTTGCCTTCCAGACGCAACACCGGTGGCAATGCCTCGCCGGACTCGCGTGGTCCTGTGGCCACCAGAAATTCGTCATACTCGCTGGTGTGGTAGCTGTTGATATGGGTATCGGGGAAACGGGAAATCAACGGGTGGTCTTCAGACCCTCTGACATCGCCTTTCGCAGCCAAAGCAGGCATTGCGACCAGGCAACTCAGGACCAGGGGGGACAATTGCTTGAGCATCCAGTAAAACTCCTTATCTATCTGATGCGGAAAGCGGGAAGGCTATTATTATCTTTTTGGACTCTGACAACAGCTTTGAATTGTCACCCTGACAACCTGAGTTCTCCCTGAACCCTCAACCTCTGACGAATGTTCTATGCTGAACTGAAGTTCGGAGGCAAACTCGATGCAAGCAACTCAGGATGCTCCCCCCCCCGTTGGACCGACGCCCGATGCCCTGATGCCGACCTCTCCTCCCATCGGCACCATTGCCGAGGTCCATGGTCCGGTGGTCGTAATTCGTTGCGATCGCCTGCCGCCCCTGCGCCAGGCCCTCTGTGCCCGCTTTGACCATGAAGCCTACCTGTTCGAAGTGCATCAGCATCTGGATCCGCAGCATGTCCGCGCCATTACCCTGCACCGCACCGCCGGTCTGCATCGCGGCTTGCCGGTGCATGATACCGGCGCGCCCCTGCATGTACCGGTCACACCCGATTGTCTGGGGCGGCTGCTCAACATCTTCGGCGAGCCGCTGGATGACAAGCCGCCGCTCAGCACCGAGCAGTGGCGCAATATTCATACGCCACCGTCTTCCCTGTTTGAAGCGGTCGGCAGCGGCAACCTGCTGCAAACCGGGATCAAGGTGATCGACCTGCTCTGCCCCTTCATTCGCGGCGGCAAGACCGGCCTGTTCGGGGGCGCCGGGGTCGGCAAAACCGTGCTGGTGATGGAGTTCATGCATGCCGTGGCGACCCTGCACAAGGGCGCCTCGGTATTTGCCGGGGTCGGTGAGCGTATCCGTGAAGCGCACGAACTCTGGCATGAGATGCAGTCCGCCGGCGTGATGGACCGCACCCTGATGATGTTCGGCCAGATGGATGAATCCCCCGGGGTACGCTTTCGCATCGGCCTGTCAGCGCTGACCTATGCCGAATACCTGCGTGACACCCTGAGCAAGGAGGTCCTGTTCGTGATGGACAACGTCTTCCGCTTCGTCCAGGCCGGCAGCGAGATCTCCAGTCTGCTCGGCCGCATGCCTGCCACCGTGGGCTATCAGCCTACCCTGATCACTGAGGTGGCTGAACTGCAGGACCGTATCCTGTCGACCCGCGACGGCGCCATCACCTCGGTGCAGGCCGTATATGTACCGGCGGACGACATGAGCGACCCGGCCGTCAACGCCATCCTCAGTCACCTGGACTCCACCGTGGTGCTGTCCCGCGCCCAGGCCGGCAAGGGGATCTACCCCGCCGTGGAACCATTGCAGTCAACCAGCCGCCTGATGGATCGCCATACCCTGGGTGATCGTCACTACGCCGTAGCCGAAGGCGTGCGCGAACACCTGGCCCGCTACCATGAGCTGGAAGATATCATCGCCATGCTGGGCCTTGAGGAGCTGTCCGCCGCCGATAGACGCATCGTGCAGCGGGCACGCAGGCTGCAGCGCTACCTGACCCAGCCGTTTCGAGTCACCGCCTCCCATACCGGTGTTGCCGGGATCAGCGTTCCCCTTGAAACCACACTCGATGACTGCGAGGCCTTCCTGCTGGGACAGTATGACGATACTCCCGAACAGCAGTGCTACATGCGCGGCAGCATGCAGGAGGAACGCGGATGAACAGCTTCAATCTGCAGCTGCTGGCCACCGAGGAACAGCACCGATTCGAAGGGGTAACGTCCTTCGTTGGCGAAGACGCTTCCGGCAGCTTCGGCATCCTGGCCGGCCATCAGCGGCTGATCACCTCGCTGGTATTCGGCCTGGCTCGGTTCCGCTGCGGCAGCGATCCCTGGCAATACCTGGCAGTGCCGGGCGCCCTGCTTTACTTCGTCGACAACCGGCTGCAGATCTGCACCCGCCGCTATTTGATCGACACGGATTACGGCCGTATATCCACCCTGTTGCAGGAGCAGCTGGTTGCAGAAGAGGAACGCATGCACTCGCTGAGAAACAGTGTGCGCCAGATGGAAGACCGGATTCTGCGCCGCCTCTGGGAACTGGGCCGCCAAGGCCAGGAGGGAAGCTGAACGTGACCAGACGGGACGACAATCAGCTGCGTAAGCGGGTCGAGCAGCAGGCTCGCCGCCTGAAAAAGGCGGAGCGCGAACGGCCCACACTGCTGGCACAGACCTTTTTCATTGGCCGACTGGGGTTGGTGTTCGTCATCCCGGTGGTCGCCGGCGCCTACCTCGGCCGCTGGCTGGACAGCCTGTTCAGCGGCTATTCGACCCGCTGGACGATCAGCCTGATCCTGATCGGGCTGGTGTGCGGCGGCTTCAACATCTATCTGACCATCAAGGGCAGCGGCAATGACTGACGGCGAGATGTTTGCGCAGATAGTGTTCCGGCTAGGCCCGGTGGAGATCAGCAATACGGTGCTGACCACCTGGGGCATCCTGATCCTGCTGGTTGGCGGCAGTTTCTGGTTAAGCCACCACCTGCAGCAGGAGCAACCGGGGCGGATGCAGGTCCTGGCCGAAGGCGTCTGCATCGCCATCGAGGAAGCCATTCGCGCCGTCGCACCCAACCATGTGCAGCTGCTGTTCCCGTTCATCGCCACCCTGTGGATCTTTCTGGTGATCGCCAACCTGGTCGGCCTGATCCCCGGCCTGCACTCGCCAACACGCGACCTGTCCGTCACCTCGTCGCTGGCGATCATCGTGTTCCTGTCGGTGCACTGGTACGGCATCCGCGACCAGGGGTTGAAGCAGTACCTGCGGCACTACCTGAGCCCCACGCCTTTCCTGCTGCCGTTCCATATCATCAGCGAGGTTTCACGTACCATCGCGCTGGCCGTGCGCCTGTTCGGCAACATCATGAGCCTGGAGATGGCGGCCCTGCTGATCCTGATCGTCGCCGGTTTCCTGGCCCCCATTCCCCTGCTGATGCTACACATCATCGAAGCCCTGGTGCAGGCCTACATTTTCGGCATGCTGGCCCTGATCTACGTGGCCGGCGGCATGCAAACCCAGCAACTGCGCCAGCAATCACAACAGAAGCAGCATCAGCAAGAACCGTCTCAGCAATCAACACGTCAACAGCAGAAGGAATCCGCCCGTGAATGACATCACCTGGTTCACGATCGCCTCGACCGTGTTCACCGCCCTGGCCATCGGCATCGGGGTACTGGGGCCGGCCCTGGCCATGGGGCGCGCTATCAGCAGCGCCCTCGACGCCCTGGCGCGCCAGCCCGAAGCCGAGAAATCGATCATGCGCACCCTGTTCATCGGGCTGGCGATGATCGAGTCACTGGCGATCTACGTGCTGGTCGTGGTGCTGATCATCCTGTTCCGCAACCCGCTGCTCGAATACCTGTTGCCGACGACCTCCTGACCGAGTTGAGGCTGCCATGGAATTGAACTGGTCCACCTTTCTGCTGGAGATGCTCAACTTCGCCGTGCTGGTCTGGCTGCTGGCGCATTTCCTCTACAAACCGCTGCAGTCCGTGATTGCTCGACGCCAGCAAGAGGTCGCTGATCGCTTGGCAGAGGCTGCGGAACGGGAACAGCAGGCCCAGGCACAACAGGCCCAGCTCGATAACCGCCTCAAGCAGTGGGAACAGGAGCGTCAACAGGCCCGTGAACAACTGAGGCAGGAACTGGCCGAGGAGCGCAGTCGCAAGGAGCAGGCCTTGCAGCAGCAGCTAGAGCAGGCACGCCAGCGTGATGAGGTACTGCTGCAACGCCACCGCCAGACCCAAAGCCATCAGCTGGAGCGACAGGCCCTGCAGCAGGGCGCCCGCTTCGCTGGCCGGGTTCTGTCAAGCTGCGCCGATGCCGGCCTGGAAGCCCGGTTGATTGAGCTGCTGCTCGAGGACCTGCCCAAACTCCCGGAAGAACAGCTGATGGAAATGCGCCAGCAGGTAGCAGAACAGGACCTGCGTCCCAACATCACCACGGCCTTCGAGCTTCAGCCGGCACAGCACGAGGATCTGGACCAGGCATTGCAGACCCTGCTGCAACATCCCGTCAGTTGCAGCTTTGACCGGGACCCAGACCTGATTGCCGGGATCAAAATCACGCTTGGGCCCTGGGTTATGCAGGCCAGCCTGCAGGATGAGTTGGTCAGTCTGACGGAGTTTGCCCATGAGCAGTGACTTCACGCCGGGCAACGGAAGTCTGTTGCAGAGCCAGGCCCAATGGCTTGACCGATACCGGCTGCAACCGCGCATCACCGAGTGTGGCCGGGTGGTATCCGTCGGCGACGGCATCACTTGGATCTCGGGCCTGCCCACCGCCGCCATCGACGATCTGCTGAACTTTGCCGACGGCAGCCAGGCGCTGGTGTTCGACCTCAACCAGGCGCTGATCGGCGCCATTCTGCTGCATGCCACCGACCGCCTCACCGCCGGAACCGAAGTCAGCCTGGCCAATCGCAAGCTGAGTCTGCCGGTCGGTCCGGCCCTGACCGGGCGAGTGATTGATCCGCTGGGCCTGCCGCTGGATGGTGAAGAGGTACCGGAAGTCCAACTTTGGCAACCGCTGGAATGCCCGTCTCCCACCATCACCGCACGTGATTTTGTGCATCACCCGCTCTATACCGGCAACCGCATCATCGACACCCTGATCCCGATCGGTCGTGGCCAGCGCCAGCTGCTGATCGGTGACGAAGGACTGGGACGCAGCTCTCTTGCGCTGGATACCCTGATTAACCAGAAGGACCAGGATGTGCTCTGCATCTACGTGATGATCGGCCAGCGCCGCTCCAACGTGATCGACAACATCGACACGCTGCATCGTTTCGGTGCCCTCGATTACACCACCGTGATCGTAGCCGAAGGCAGCGCCCTTCCCGGCCTACAGCACCTGGCCCCTTTTGCTGGGTGCGCGCTGGCGGAATACTGGATGCAGCAGGGTCGCCATACGCTGGTGGTATACGATGACCTGTCCACCCACGCCAAGACCTATCGTGAACTCTCGCTGCTGCTGCGCCGCCCGCCGGGACGCGAGGCCTATCCCGGGGACATCTTCTCGGTCCACGCGCGACTGCTGGAGCGGGCCACCTGCCTCTGCGCCGCCCAAGGCGGCGGCAGCATGACCGCGCTGCCGATCGTCGAGACCAATCAGGGCGAGATCGAGGCCTATATCCCCACCAACCTGATCTCGATCACCGACGGCCAGGTGTACCTGGACGCGGCCCTGTTCAGTGGCGGTTTTCGCCCGGCCATCGATATCGGCAAGTCGGTTTCGCGCATTGGCGGCAACGCCCAGCATCCGGCGATCAAGCACGAGGCCGGCCGGATGAAGCTGGACTACCTGCAGTTTCTGGAACTGGAAGTGTTCACCCGCTTCGGTTCACGGCTTGAAGCCTCAATGGAGCAGACGATCCGCCGGGGACGGGTGTTGCGCGAGATACTGAAACAGGAGCGGCTGTCCCCTGAACCGATCAGGTTCCAGCTGGCCTGGATGATCGCATTCAACGAAGGGATGCTGGATGAGGTTGCACCGGACCGGGTTGGCCCCCTGCTGCACCAGCTGTCGCAGCAGCTGCAATCCTCCTCTGAGCTGGATCTGGAAAGCCCTCGCGAGCAGTGGCAACGTCAGGTTGTCGACTGGGTCCATCAGGCCGGGGCCGGTGACCTGTGACGCAAAGGCATGCGCTGGAGCAGCGGCGGCAGCAACTGAGCGAGGCTCAGGAAATCATGGAGTCGATTAAATCGCTGGCGTTCATGGAGGTGCGCAAACTGGAACAGCGCTCGGCCATGCAACGGGAGCTGGTCAATACGCTGGAACGGGTCGCGGCGGATTTTCTGCTCTTTCATCCCGAATTCCAGGCCTGGACGCCACCCGATACAACCATTTATCTGCTGCTGGGCTCCGAACGAGGCTTCTGCGGTGCCTTTAATGGTCGCCTGATTGAACGGCTGGATGAGGAGCAAAATGCTGAACAGGCTCGCTTGATCGTGTGCGGCCACAAGCTGCATAGCCGGCTGAGCGATGACCCTCGCCTGCTGGCCAGCCTGGACGGCCCTTCGGTTCAGGATGAAGTGCCGGGGTTTCTGCTTAATTTACTGGAGCAAATCAATCGGGAACAACAACAGAGCGCCCTGTGCATCAAGGTGCTCAGCCACGATCCGGCCAGCGACCAAGTACGGATTGAGTACCTGCTGCCCCCCTTTCAGACACTGTTGAACACCGAACGGGCAGACCTGACACCCCCGCTGCTGAACCTGCCGCCACGAGACTTCTACGCCGAACTGGTCGATCATTACCTGCTGGCCAGCCTGAACGAAAAGGTATGCCGCTCGCTGCAGGCCGAAAACCACTACCGCATGCTGCACCTCGACGGCGCCGTGCGTTATCTGCAGGACCGCCTGGACCGGATGCGACTGAAAAGCAATCAGCTGCGCAAAGAGGAGATCACCGAGGAGATCGAGGTCATTTTGCTCAGCGCCGATACCATTCGCCCCGGGTAACGAAACCGTACCTGTTTTCAGGTCCAGCAGGACCCGGCTGACGCGCAATCCTTACACCGCCACCGGGCCCATCAGATACACCAGCCCATACCAGTGCAGCTGAATCGGTGCCAGTTCCAGCAGATTAATATGATGTATCCAAGTGCAGGTTTATCCCAGATTGGAGAAGATGAAACGTCCAGCCACCACAAGCAGAAACACGGCGAAGACTTTTTTCAACATCGGCTGTGACAACCGGTGGGCCAGCCTGGCCCCAATGGGTGCGGTGAGTGAACTGGCCAGTACAATACCGGCAAAGGCCGGCAGGTAGACATATCCCAGACTCCATTGCGGCAACTCGGCTTCGCCCCAGCCCAGCCAGATATTGGTCAACGCTCCCATAACAGCGATGGGGAGGCCGCAAGCCGCCGAGGTGGCCACCGCCTGCTGCATCACCACCCGGCGCCAGCTCAGGTAAGGCACACTAAGGGTACCGCCGCCGATACCAAAAATGGACGATGCCCAGCCGATGAGTCCACCCGCAAGCCCCAGCTCAATTCTAGACGCTACCTGATCACCCGCACCCGGTTTCAGGTTCAGTGCCATCTGCACTGCCACCATCAGAGCAAACACTCCCAATGCCATCTGCAGTACACCGCCTGGAAGCTGCACGGCCGTATTCACGCCCAGCACAGCCCCCAGCAGAATCCCGGCCGCCAGTGGCTTGAACAGTTCCCAGCGCACGGCGCCGTGCTTGTGGTGTGCCCGTACCGAGCTAAGTGACGTCACCACGATCGTCGCCAGCGAGGTAGCTACCGCCATATGGGTCAACACCTCGGGCGGTACGCCCTGGAGCTCAAAAGAAAAGATCAATACCGGCACGATCAGCAGTCCGCCACCAATGCCGAAGAGACCCGCCACGACGCCCGCAAACGCGCCCAGCACTATATATAGAAGCAGAGTAGTTAACATGTTTTATCTGTCCAAACTGGAAAGCGGAGCATCTTATAACCGCATCGCGAGAATTAAAACCTCAGATCTATTTTTTGTGACTCATGAATGTCGCTCATATATCAATAAAATTAAATCAATATTATTCATTTCAAGTCTCGCGTATAAATCACCATCTGCTCTTAACTCTAGAGAATAGTAAGTTGATTCATGATCAGTTTATTGGTCTCAAATAAAGAAAATTGTGAATATTTCCGGCTGACAAAATAAGCATAAAGCAATGGAAATCCCATCAAGAGCAAGGAATAAATTCAAGATTAATTTCAGATAATAGAATACAAGATTACGATGAATAACGACTTTGACTTTACTATTAAGAGCATTTGTTTCGATGAGAATTATCAGCCATCGGACAAAACGCGTATCACGACCAACTTTGCCAATTTGGCTCGAGGAAGCAGACGCCAGGAAAACTTGCGCGACACCTTGAAGATGATTGACAATCGTTTTAATTCTTTGGCGCATTGGGACAACCCCAATGCAGATCGTTATTCTGTTGAGCTTGAAATCATTTCCGTTGATATCGATGTAGAAGGCAAGGGTCAAACCTTCCCAACGATTGAAATATTGAAAACGATTATTCTTGATCACAAAACCAACAAACGCATTGAAGGGATGGTAGGGAATAACTTCTCTTCTTATGTGCGCGATTATGATTTTAGCGTATTACTGCTTGACCATAACAGGGATAAAACCAACTTCAGCATTCCCGATAGCTTCGGCGACTTGCATGGAAAACTCTTTAAATATTTCGTGAATTCAAATCTTTACAAAGATAATTTCACTAAGCTTCCTGTTATATGCCTCAGTGTTTCGGAAAACAAGATCTATCATCGGACTGGCAATCAGCATCCTGTATTGGGGTTTGAATACCAGCCAAATGAGCCTTCTTTGACTGAGAATTATTTGAAGAAAATGGGTTTGGATGTTCGGTATTTCATGCCTCCCAATAGTGCTGCACCTTTGGCCTTTTACTTCTTTGGTGATTTGCTTAACGATTACAGCAATCTTGAGCTCATCAGTACCATTAGTACGATGGAGACTTTCCAAAAAATTTACCGGCCAGAGATTTATAATGCCAATGCAGTAGCAGGGAATTGCTATAAACCCAGCTTACAGCATCAGGATCACTCGTTGACTCGAATTGATTACGATCGAGAAGAGCGTGGTCAGTTGGCTGTTAAGCAGGGAAAATTTACTGAAGAGAACTTCATCAAGCCATACCAAACGCTGCTTGAGCAATGGTCTGCAAATTACACTCTTTAATTAACCATAATATACAAGATTACTTATCATGAAAAAATTATTGCCCACCTCAACTGCAGGCAGTTTGCCCAAACCCTCCTGGCTTGCTGAACCTGAGAAACTCTGGTCACCCTGGAAGCTGCAGGACGAAGCGCTCATTGAGGGCAAACAGGATGCGTTACGTGTGTCACTGCAAGAGCAACAGTTGGCAGGTATTGATATTGTTAGCGATGGTGAGCAAACGCGCCAGCATTTTGTCACGACCTTCATTGAGCACCTCAGCGGCGTTGATTTTGAGAATCGTAAGACCGTTAAAATTCGTGATCGTTATGATGCGAGTGTACCGACGGTCGTTGATGCGGTTGCTCGACAAAAACCGGTCTTTGTTGAAGATGCCAAGTTTTTACGTCAACAAACCAGGCAACCTATCAAATGGGCTTTGCCAGGTCCCATGACGATGATCGATACGCTTTATGATGACCATTATAAAAGTCGTGAAAAACTGGCTTGGGAATTTGCCAAAATACTCAATCAGGAAGCGAAAGAACTAGAGGCAGCGGGTGTTGATATCATCCAGTTTGATGAGCCTGCATTTAATGTGTTCTTCGATGAGGTAAATGATTGGGGGATTGCCACGTTAGAACGGGCGATTGAAGGGCTTAAGTGTGAAACGGCTGTACACATCTGCTACGGCTATGGCATCAAAGCCAATACAGATTGGAAAAAGACTTTGGGTTCCGAGTGGCGCCAATATGAAGAAGTTTTTCCCAAACTGAAAAATTCCAATATCGATATTATCTCACTGGAATGTCACAACTCTCGTGTGCCAATCGAGCTGCTTGAGCTTATTCGAGGTAAAAAAGTGATGGTAGGGGCTATTGATGTAGCAACCAATACCATCGAGACACCAGAGGAAGTCGCCAGCACCCTGCGCAAAGCACTTCAGTTTGTCGATGCCGACAAGCTTTATCCTTGTACCAACTGTGGCATGGCGCCCTTGTCTCGTTCAGTCGCAAGAGCCAAGCTGAATGCCTTGAGTGCCGGCGCGGAGATCGTCCGAAGAGAGCTATCGAGCTAGTATTCAACGAGTAGAAAATATAAAGCCCCGCGCGGCGTAACACCGGGCGGGGCTTTACAGAGATCAGCCTGACAATCAGATATCGACCACGTCGAACTGCACGTCCGGGTTCACGTCAGCTTCATAATCAACGCCGTCGATGCCGAAACCGAACAGCTTCAGGAACTCGTCCTTGTACAGCTGGTAGTCGGTGACGTCGAACAAGTTCTCGCTGGTCACCTGCGGCCAGAGGTCACGGCAGGCTTTCTGCACATCATCACGCAGTTCCCAGTCGTCCATACGGAAGCGGTTGCCATCATCCATCTCGGCGGTGGTGCCGTACAGGCCGGTATTGAACAGGCGGTGTACCTGCTCCATGCAGCCTTCGTGGATACCCTGCTCGCGCATCACCTTGAATACCATGGACAGGTACAAAGGCATGACCGGAATGGCTGAGCTGGCCTGAGTCACCACGGACTTGAGGACCGCCACGTTGGCCTGCCCCTGGTGAGCGCCGGACAACTTGGCGTTCAGCTCATCAGCGGCACGATCCAGATCCTGTTTGGCCTTGCCCAGGGCACCGTGCCAGTAGATCGGCCAGGTGATGTCGGTACCGATGTAGCTGTAGGCCACGGTCTTGCAGCCGTCGGCCAGCACACCGGCGTCTTCCAGCGCGTTGATCCAGAGTTCCCAGTCTTCGCCGCCCATAACGGTGACGGTGTTGGCCACTTCTTCTTCCGTCGCCGGCTCAATCTCGGCTTCGGTAATCACGTCCTTGTTGGTGTCGATGGCGGTGGAACGGTAGGGCTCGCCGATCGGCTTGAGTGCGGAGCGCACCACTTCGCCGCTGTCCGGCATTTTGCGCACCGGAGACGCCAGCGAGTAGACCACCAGATCGATCTGACCCAGGTCTTCCTTGATCAGTTCGATGGTTTTCTGCTTGGCTTCATGGGAGAAGGCATCGCCATTCAGGCTCTTGGCGTACAAGCCCGCTTCCTTGGCGCACTTGTCGAAGGCAGCGGCGTTGTACCAGCCGGCCGTACCCGGCTTGCGCTCGGTGCCCGGCTTTTCAAAGAAGACACCGATGGTGGCAGCATCACTGCCGAAGGCCGCCGCAATGCGTGAAGACAGACCGTAGCCGCTGGACGCGCCGATCACCAGCACGCGCTTGGGGCCGTTTTCGATCTTGCCCTGTGCCTGGGTGTAGGCGATCTGTTCACGGACATTGGCTTCACAGCCAACAGGATGCGTGGTCGTACAGATAAAGCCACGAATTTTCGGTTTGATAATCATATTCGATTCGGTGCCGTAGTGTTGGAAACAGAAAGTAAAAACAAATGTTTTCAGGTATGAAATTGCTGCTTAAGATACCGTATTTACAGGCCGGACAACAGCATCCGTCCGGCGACACCCCCTGACTCAGCGGGCGATGGCGCCATACAGAAAGAGGTCGACCGCCTGATCAACCGCCCGGTTGCGCTCTTCATCACTGATCGTCATGCCCATCAGTGCTCGCAACTGGAAGTTGCCCTTGACCATCTCCAGAAACTGGAACGCGGCCAGTTCGGTATCCCGAACCTGCATTACGCCCTGCTCAACCTGCTGTTGCAGATAGGCGCTGAGCTTTTCGTTGATCCGCTTGGGACCCTGGGTATAGAACAGCGACTGGATATGCTCGCGCTCGCTGCTGCAGTCCATGGATACCAACCGGTAAAGCCCTATGGCTTCAGGACACAACACACGTTCCAGCAGCAAATGACCGTAACGCTTCAGCGCCTGTTCGGGTGAGTCGCCCCGCTTGGCGGCACACTCCACCGCTTCGAAGGCCGCAAACACCCGGTTGGAGGTTTGCGTCATCATCGCCTCGAACAGCCCGAGCTTGTTGCCGAACAAGCGATAGAGAGTGCTCAGAGAGCCACCGGCCCGGCACATGATCTCGTTGATGCTGGCGTTATCGTATCCCTGCTCCAGAAAGACTTCATGGGCAGCATCGAGGATTCGTTTCTGTCGTTCCAGCCCTTTGGGGGTCAGGCCGCAGGGTTTGGCATTGTCTTCCGGTTGCACGTTATTCATCAACTTATCTACAGCTTCAACTGTACTCATTATATCAGCGTCATCTGTCGATTATATCGGCTTGCATCAATGGAACACCCATATTAATGTAACGTACATTACATTACACTTTTACCAATCCACTCGCAGTGCTGCCAGAGTGGCTGACAGCAACTCCATTGGCCCTGTATACGAGGCGCACCCATGACCGCTCAACATGTCCATATACCAGGCCTGATCCTTATGCTGGCCGGTCTTACCGCCTTGGGTCCGTTATCGACCGATGCCTATCTGCCGGCGATCCCCGCCATTGCCAACGAGCTGGGCATTGCCATTCATCAGGTAGAACTGTCGGTGAGCCTGTTCCTGGCCGGTTTTGCCTGCGGTCAGCTGACCGGCGGCCCTTTCTCGGACCGCTTTGGCCGGCGTCGAGCCATCTTCAGCGGCTTGAGCCTGTTTTTTCTTGGTGCCATCGCGGCCATGCTGGCAAACTCCATTGAGACACTCCTGGCTGCCCGGGTGCTGCAGGGCTTTGGCGGTGGCATGAGCGTGGTCAACTCCGCCGCCGTGATCCGTGACCGCCACTCCGGCCGCGAAAGCGCACAGGCGATGAGCCGCATGGCCAGCATTCTGATGACCGCCCCCCTGCTCGCGCCGGTATTGGGTACGGTGCTGCTGGAAGTGGCCAACTGGCGCACCATCTTTCTCTTTCTGGCCGCCTATGCGCTGCTGATGCTGCTGGTACTGACCCTGCGCCTGCCGGAAACGCGCCAGCCTCAGGACAGCCCGCTGCCCAACCCGCTGCGCAGTTACCAAGCCCTTCTGAAACATCGTACGGCGCTGGGTTATCTGTTTTCAGTCGCCTTCAGCTATGCGGGCATGTTCGCCTTCATCACCGGTTCATCCGGCAGCTATATTCACTATTATGGCGCTTCGCCCAGCCTGTATACGGTGCTCTTCGGCCTCAATATCGTGACATTGCTGGCCTGTAATCAGCTCAATATCCGCCTGCTGCACCGGTTCAGCTCCCAGCAGCTGCTTCAGGCGGCACAGCGCATCCAGTTGCTGACCGCCAGCCTACTGCTGCTTGCCTTCACTCTGACGGATGCGCCGCTCTGGCTCGTCGTCGGGTTGATCATGCTGTATATCGGCGTGCAGGGGTTTGTCATCTCCAACGGCATGGCCGGCGTCAGTGACTTCTTCCCGCGTACCGCCGCCACCGCCACCGCTCTGCTCGGCGCCTGCGGCTTTGCGGCCGGCGCGCTGGCTGGATCGGTGGTCGGTCTGCTAGGTGACGGTACGCCGCTGCCGATGATCACAGTCATGTTCGGCGCCACCCTGATCGGCAACCTGATGGGACTCTGGCTGCTGCCCCGACGCGCGGGTGCTATTCGCCCTTGTCCGAGCGCTGAAAACTGAATTCGATGGCGTCGGTATTGCCGCTGGCGTCGACGACGCTAAGCCGGTAATACCCACTGGTCCCCAGCTCCAGGGTGAGTCCCTGCCCCGACTGTTCCGGCAGGGGCTCTGCGTTCAGATACCAGTTCAGCCCGCCTTGAGCCCCCCGCGCCCGCAGGTCAACGGTCAGCTGGGCGCGCCCCGGTGGCAACTGCAGGTGGCTACCCGCCTCGATCCCGACAATGCGTATAGTTTCCTGCGCCGAATGCAGACGGGTACAACTGTTCGCCGCCGCGGGCAAACGCGCAGCACGTCGCCATTCGGGCTTGAGCCAGGACTCGGCCTGTAATGGCCAGAGCGCAATATCTTGTTGCTGCAGACGTTGCTCCTGCTCCCTGCAGCCCGGTGACACCGATTGCCCGGTTGCCGCATCCAGCCAGACCGTACGCAACAGCGATGGTTGCAGCAGGTCTGGTGCCTGCGGCAGCGTTGGTGGCGCGGTATCATCCAGCAGCCAGGCCTGATGCCGTTGCAGGCAGTTGCTGACACCATGTCCGGAATTATTGTCCGGCTGTGACGCCAGCGTTCCCAGCGGCCAGCAGATCGTTTGTCGGCTGACGCTGGATGGCGGCGTCAGTGACTCAGTATCCCCCGGGAGCAGTTCATGTACCCGGAACAGCAGCGGCGCTGCAGCCTGACGCCCGTAGCGCCCCGGACTGGGACTGCCATCGGGACGCCCCACCCAGACACCGATGGTCCAGCGCGGCGACACACCCACCGCCCAGGCATCACGGTAGCCGTAGCTGGTGCCGGTTTTCCACGCCAGCCGCCAGGGCGTTTCGCTGACACGCCCCAGTCCCCGCCAGGGATTCTGCGCCAGCATGCGCCAGCTGATCCAGGCGGCGCCCGGGCTCATCAGCCAACGATCGACGTCCGGTTGATCTGGCTGCAGACGCGCCGCGCCGGCCTGCCCTGCCCGCGCCAGTGCTGTATAGATGCCCACCAGTGACTCCAACGTGGTCCCCACGCCGCCCAGCACGACCGAGCTGTTCGGCTGGTGTACGCCCTCGCCGTGCAATGCCAGCCCGGCATTCAGCAACCCCGCGACGAAGCGGTCCGGCCCCAGGTGCTCGACCAGCTGCACCACCGGCAGGTTGAGTGAACGCTGCAGTGACTCCACCGCCGTCACCGGGCCGCTGAAACCGCCGGTAAAGTTGTGCGGCCGATAGCGCAGCCCGTACCTTGGCGTATCCAACAGCAACGAATGGGAATGGATCAACCCCCGATCCAGCGCCATGGCATAGGCAAAGGGCTTCAACGTGGAACCCGGCGAGCGGATAGCCGAGGTCATGTCCACGTGCCCCTGGCTGAGAGCATCGCCAAAGCGGGCGCTGCCGACATAGGCGCGTACCGCCCGATCGCGGTTGCGCACCACCATCACCGCCAGTGACTGGCGCTCGTCCAGCCTCGCGGTATAGCTTTCCACCAGCGCCTGCAGCTGGCGCTGGAGGCCGGCATCGACCAGGGTCGGCAGTTCGGTGCAGTTCGGGCATGTTTGCCGCAGACGCCGTGCCAACAAGGGGGCCAGCAGCGGCGGTTCCGGTGGCAAGGCGGCAACGGGTTCCCGCAGGGCCGCCTTTACCCGCGCCGGCGACCAGAGCCCCAAGGCCTGCATCCGCTTCAATACCTTGTCACGCGCCCGGCGGGCACGCTGCGGGTAGCGATCAGGCCGCCAGTCACTGGGCCGTTGCGGCAGCACCGTCAGCAAGGCGGCTTCGGCATCACTGAGCTGCAGCGCGGGCTTGCCGAAATAGTGATGCGACGCCGACTCGACACCCGACAGCATGCCGCCGAAGGGGGCCAGATTCAGATAGAGGGTGAGGATTTCGTCCTTGCTGTAGTGCCACTCCAGCTGCAGGGTGCGCAGCGCCTGTCGCAGTTTGCCCGTCAGTGTGCGCGGATAGGGATCGAGCATGCCCGCGACCTGCATGCTCAGGGTCGAGCCGCCGGACACCAACTCACCGGCGCTCAGGTTCTGCCAGGCGGCGCGCGCAATGGCCAAGGGATTGATCCCGGGATGGTAGTAGAAGGCCCGGTCCTCATAGGCCAGCAGCACCTCCCGGTAGACCGGCGCCACCTGATCGAGGCGAATCGGATACCGCCAGGTCTGGTCCGGCGCCGGAAAGGCACGCAGCAGTTCGCCGCCATCGGCCAGCACCCGCGTGGCCGGCGCAGCGGGCGGCGGCAGCGGAAACCGCCGATCCAGCGTCCAGGCCAGTATCAGTAAAACCGACAGCAGCACAACCGGCGCCAGCACGACTGGCCACCGCCACCCGAGCTTGCGTTTATCGCGCATTCAACGTTATCGCGCCCGGATGCTCAAACGGCCGCTGTCGTCCCCCTGGTGACGCAGCTCCGGCCGATACATCGACTCGGCAAAGCTGGGCGGCATCCGGTACTCGCCCGGCGTGACCGCACGGGCCAGATAGAACAGCCGTGCCCGGCCCCAGTCGAGTTTTACCGCCGCCACATAGCGATCATCACGAAACTCCTGATGGCGCAGATCCACCAGCGCCATCAGGTCGGTGACGCTTTCCTCGCCGATTTTCAGCTCGGACATCGCCAGGCTGGTCGCCAGATTCTGGTTTTCCAGTTCCAGCCCCGCCGGCAGCAGATCGACGATCAGTGCATCCGGGATCGACTCTTCACTGCGCACATCCAGCTCGACCAGCACCTGATCGCCGGTTTTCAACCGGTTCAGCTCCAGCGGCTGGCCGTCGGCATCATAGTAATGACGCTCGACGCTCAACCCCCGACTGTACGCGGCCGGGGGCTGAGCGCTGTAGCCCTGCAGACGCAGGTTGAGCCAGGACGCACTATCTCCAGTGTTCTGAATACTGAGTCCCTCAAGCAAGGCATCACCCGATAGTTTGAAACGACGTTCACTCTCCGTGACGGCCAAATCAAGAGCACCTGCGATCTCAAGCTGCATGGCCCCGGCACTGTTCTGGCTCAGCGCCTGGCCCGCCAGGAAAAGCGCATTGCGCTCCTGAGTACTGAACCAGTTCCTGTCCGCGATGGAGGCCTGCAACGGCTCCAGCAGTGGTAGCCACTGGGCTTCCGGCTGGCCCGCCTCCAGCAGCCAGAACAGCGCCAGGGCGCGATCACGCACCAGACTGCCGTAGTCGGTCCGCAGGAAGGCGTCCCGATTCATCCCCAGCAGGCCTCGCTGCAACGCCTTCTCGGCACGAGCATTATCACCCGCGCTTTGCAGCGCCAGCCCCAGCTGAATCATCGCCAGCGACGTGGATTCTTCCGCACGGTGATCCAGCAGGTTGCGCAGCTCGGCCAGCGGCGCCTGACCGATCCGAGCCAGCACCTGGGCCGCATAGGCACGCACGGCAAAGCGGGAGCGACTGTCATGCAGCAGCTCGCCGTTGATGCGGCTGGGGTTGCGCAGATAACGGCTGATCTGCTCCAGCGCCTGCTTCAGCGCCGGCTCGGAGACCGCATAACCGGCCTCGCGCGCGCGCAGCAGGAAGTCGGTGATATACACCGTCAGCCAGGGCTCCTCGGGGCTGTCGTTACGCCACAGGCCGAAACTGCCGTTGTTGCGCTGCATGCCGAACAGACGGCGGATCGCCAACTCAACGGCGGTACGGCGCTGGGCAGGCGCTTCGCCTTCCAGTCCCAGTGTCGCCAGCAACTCCGGGGTGACATAAAGCTGGGCAAAGACACCACTGGTGGTCTGCTCGGCACAGCCGTAGGGGTAGGCTCGCAGTTCGCTGAAGTGGCGCGCCACGTTGAACGGCGGACGGCTGGCCAGGCTCAGCTGCGCGTTCAGCGTCTTCGACAACAGGCCCTCAAGCGCACGGCCCTGAAACCGGAAGGTTTCACCCGGCTGGATCGGCTGTTGCCAGCTCAATGACTGGGCCGGCCACGCCGGGCGCACGCCCAGCGTCCACTGGCGCTCGATATCCGCTTCGCCCTCGATACCGCTGACCTTCAGCGACAGGGGCACAGCACCAAACTGCTGACCCGCTACCGCCTGCAAGGGGAGCGTGGTGCGTGCACCGGCGGCCAGTTCAACGCTCTGCTGCCACTCGCCCTCGCGGCCATCCAGACGCATGCCCAGACCCGCCGTCAGCGCCACCTGCAGCGTCTGCGGCTGCGCGGTACGGTTGTGCAGATCCAGCGTCAGCCGGGTGCTGTCTCCCGGCGACAGGAAGCGTGGTCGGTTCAGCTCGGCCACCACCGGCGCCACGATCTGCAATTCTTGATCCGCCGAGCCCAGGGAGTCCTCGGAGAAGGCCAGCGCCATCAGCCGAACCTTGCCGTTGAACGCCGGCAACTCCAGCGGAATACGCGCCCGCCCTTCGCTGTCCACGGCCAAGGCACCGGAGAACAGCGACAGGATCTGCACATCGGTCGGCGGCTGGGCACCACCGCGACTCAGATCGGCATCGCCACCGAACCGCAATCGGGCCATCGCACCCGCCTCGGCATCGATCAGATCGGAATAGTTGTCACGCACCTCGACCGGATAGGCCCCCGGATCAAAGAACCAGGCCAGAGGATCGGGGGTGTCAAACTCGGTGATTGACAGTACGCCCACATCGACGGCGGCCAGGGTGACCTGTACCTGGCCCGGCAACGGCTGGCCATTGACGCGACTGACCTTGAGCGGCACTTCAATGCGCTGCTCCGGGCGCACCTGTGGTGGCAACGCCTCAAATTCAATCTCCAGCGCATGCTCCTCGGTCGCCAGCGGCACCGGTGCTATACCCAACATGCGAGTCGGCAGGCTTCCCTTGTCGGCATCACCCGGCTGCAGCAGCAGGACACTCAGGTAAAGGTTCTGCTGCATCCATTCGGGCTTCAGCGTCAGCGACAGCTCCTTGCCATCGGCGGGGATCTGGACCGCTTCGCGATGCAGCAGACGGTCCGACTCCAACAACAGATAGCCCTTGCCGGCGGTCGGCGGGCGCACCTGCACCCTGAGTTCGTCCCCGGCGGCGTAGGTCTGCTGGTTAAGGCTCAGACCGATACGGTCCGGCCGCCCCGCCATCAACTGCGCATCCGGGTCCCAGCCCGCGCGGAAACGGTAGGCCGACACCAGCCCTGTCTGCGGGTCCTTGAGCTCCACCCGGTAGTAGCCCCACTCCACCGGCAGGCTGACCTCGGCGCGCTCGTTCTCGGCCAGGCTCAGCTCCCGCTGCTCAACAGTATAGTGACGTTCGGTAAAGTGGCTCTGCCAGCCATCGGCATCGCTCCAGCTCCAGTGGTAATCACGGCGCTCGCGGATCAGGCTCAACTGCAGCGACTGGGCCGGCAACCGTGTTGCACCATCGGTGAAGACCAGTTCGAACGCGGCGCTGCTTTCGTAGTCCACCTGATCGTCGCCGAACAGCGGGCGAATCCCCGGCAGACGCTCGGCCGGCAGCACCACCGCTGCGGCACGCCGGGTCACCGGGCGCCCCCCCGAATCCAGCAGGCTGGCATAGGTTTGCAGTCGCAGCGGGCTGGTCAGCTCCTGCCAGTAGGACTCCACCAGGATTTCGCCACGCCCTTCGGCGTCCAGCTGGATCTCTTCCAGATCCTCACGCCGCTCCAGCGCCTTGTCATTGGGATGGCCAAACCAGTAATCCTTGAAGGCCGGGAAAGGATGCGGTTCCAGACGCGCCAGCAGCTGCGCCTGCAGCCGGGCATCCGCGGCCGGTGCGCCATAGAGGTAATCCCCCTGCACCTGCACCTGGAAATTCGCCTCAGGGGCCAGGTTCTCGACGGTTTCAAGATTCAGCGCCATGCGTTCGGGCAGGAAGGATTCCACCTGCACCGCATATTCCCGCTGGCTGCCATCAGGCAACTCCAGCTGCCAGCGCCATTCGCCAGTGGGCGCATCCGCCGGCAGCAGCAGCTCGGCTTCGTAGTAATTCAGTGTCTGCGGTTCGATGCGCTGGCTGGCCACGACCCGGCCATCCGGCTGCACCAGTTGCGCTTTGAGGGCGATGCCCGGCACGGCTTCGCCGCGATCAGAACGCAACAAGGCACTGAACACCAGCGTTTCACCAGGTCGGTAGAGATCACGCGGGCTGTAAATGAACACTTCCTGCGGCAGACGGGTCGGCCCCGTCACCGGGAATTCGGCCAGATCCAGTGCCGGACCGGCCAGGCGCACCAGCGAGGTTTCCGGCCCTTTCTGCAACAGCAGCAGTGGCGCCGCTCTCAGAGCGCCCGGTTCCAGATCAGCGGCCATGAATGAGGCACGGCCTTCACGATCAGTCGCCGCCTTCGCCAGGCTGCGCCCCTCGGCATCCAGCAACGTCAGCTGCACGCCGGCCAGAGGGTCCGCCCCCGACAGGGTGTTGACCTGCACCTGCAGCTGATCCTTGTACAGACGCATCTGAGCCCCCAGGTCAGTCACGGCAAACCAGGTGGCGGGGTAACGGTAACTGATATTGCCGGCTTCACGCATCACCGCCAGATACACACCGCTCTGGCTCAGGGCATCAACGTCATCGATCGGCAGGTAACGGGTCGCCCGGGTGTTGGCATCCAGCTCCAGATCAAAGCGGCCGGACCAGGTCAGCTCAACCTGGTCCAGATAGCGCTCCGCATCCCAGCTGCTCAGCTGGGTAGCCTGACCAAAGCGGGCCAGAAAATCGACCAGCTCAACCTTGGGGATGCGGTAGAAATCCACATCCACCTGTTCCACGTTCACGGCCATCACCGGCAGCCCCTGACGCAGGCGATGCGCCAACAGGTTGCCGCGCCCGGCAAAGCCCAGCGCCGACTGCAGAGCCGGCGTCTCGATCACCACGCTGGACAGATTGGCCAGCGTACTGCCGTTGGCGGCGATCAGGCCCGGTCGCACGCGGACGCGGTAGCTGTGCTCGGGCTCAAGCCCGGTGAAATAGAGCACCTTGCCCCGCTTGTCGGCCACCCAGCCGCCTTCCAGCACTTCACCGGTATCGGTCTCGATCATCAGCCAGGGATCAAACGGCTGCTCCAGCGCCACCGGCGTGGACAGCGTCACCGCCGCCGCCTGACGCCCCTGCCAGGTCTGCACGCTGATATCCTGAACCCTGAGCGTGACCTGAGCCGAGGCGTTGCGGCTGACACTTTCGGTATCGGCTGCCGACTGTTCCGCCGACGGCGCGACCGGCGCCGCGGGCGGGCTATCGTCGGAACATCCGGCCAGCAGAGTGCCCAACAGCAGGGGCAGAATAAGCGAACGCTTGAAAGAGGGCATGATCGACTCCATTGCCGTGACGGCGGGTCGACCTCAGGCTGATGCGGCGGCCGACCCTATCCTTGTAACCGTGGACGTTGAAACTTTAGTAGCATGATGCCGTCACCGCTGGCCGGTGACAAGCCGGTTGCTCTGATCCAGCTCCGATGCGGTCATATCGGTCACTTTCAACACCAGAATCAGCAGAGCTCCCAACAGCACAAAACCACCGGCCAGCCAAAGCCCCAGATTATAGTTGCCACTCTGCTCCGCCAGCATCCCGGTGAGCGCCGGCGCCAGGATCTGGGCCACGCCGTAAGACAGCGTCATCTTGCCCATCAGCTTGGCGGGCTTGGTGGGATAGAGCCGCCCCGCCATGGTCAACACCAGGCTGACACAGCCGATGAACGTGCCCCCATACAGCACGGCGCTGACCAGAACCGCCGCCAGGCTGTCGCTGAAGGTCGGCATGACGATCCCGACCACCTGCACCAGGTAGGCCAGCAGCAACGCACCCAGATACCCCATGCGCCGGGCCACCAGATCCCAGATCATCACCGCCGGCGCCGCCGCCAGACCCACGACCAGGAACACCAGCTGCCCCATCCCCGCCAGCGCCGGTTCACGCTCGACGATGGTGACAATAAAGGTGGCGCTGATCACATAGCCATAGCCGGCACAGAAGTAGGCCGCCATCATTAGCCAGAGAAAGCGTGCGCCCGGGGGCTGATCCACCATCGGCTGGCCACTGTGAGTGACCGCTGTGGTATCCGGCGACGGCAACCAGCGCCAGGCGGGCATCGCCAGCAGCGCGCCCAGCGCGCTGAACCAGAGCCATTGGTCGGCCCAGTTCAGGGCAAGGCGCAGCATCACTTCCACCACGATGGCGGCAAACATGATGCCCAGCCCCACCCCAGCAAAATGGATGCCCAGTTCACTACGATGGTGGTGACGGATCAGCCAATTGAGAATCAGGCCGGAGGCAATCAGCATCGAGCCGGCGCTGCTGAGTCCGGACAGAAAACGCAGCAACGACCAGAGCAGCATGTTTTCGGTCAGCGCCATGCCCGCCGTCGTCACCACCGCCATCACCAGGCCGATGCGATAGAGCCTGTCCTTGAGTTGCAGGTCACTGAGCGAAGCCGCCAGCAGAGCGCCGCACATGTAGCCGGCATAGTTGGTGGCGGCTAGCCAGCCGCCCTCGGCATCACCGATCCAGGTCTGATCCTGCATCACCGGCAACAAGGGGGTATAGGAAAATCGGGCGATCCCGATACAAAGAATCTGGCTGAAGATACCGGCGAACAGTACCTTCAGCCGCTGCGCCTGATCCGACATCGTGGGTTCCTTATCGTTATTGATCCACTCTTGGAAGGCTCCAAGCCGATCTCAAAGGTACCCGAAGCTTTATTGCGTATACAAGCGAACAGGGGCCGGGCCGAGCAGGCGGCCAGCTTGAACGGCACAAACAAAAATGCCCGATCGCAATCCGCAACCGGGCATTTTTCAGCACCCTGTCCTGTTCCGGACAGGGCAACTGTAATCGCTTACTGCCAGGCGCTGGCGAACAGTTCCTCCGGCAATGCCATGATGGACTGGCTGCCGTCGTTGAGCATCTCGGCAAAGCCTTTCCAGCGCGGCAGGACCTGCGCCATGTAAAAACGGGCGCTCTCCTGTTTGGCCTGCAGATAGGGATCGTCGTCGCCTTCCGCAGCCAGGCGCACCGCCGCATCGGCCTGACGCAGCAGCTGCCAGCCACCGCAGACATAACCGGCCAGCATCATGAAGTTGTAGGCGATGGCGCCCGGCAGCAGCTCGTCACCCTCGGCGCCCTTGAGCAGCAGGTCACGCGCACTCTCCAGACCGGCAACCGCCTCTTCCACCGCTTTGGCCAGCGAAGTCAAAGATGCATCGCAGCCCTTCAGCGATTCGCGCATCTCGGCGATCAGCGCCGCCAGGGCTTCGCCCTTGTCCATCAGCGTCTTGCGGCCCACCAGGTCCAGCGCCTGAATACCGTTGGTGCCTTCGTAGATCGGCAGGATGCGGGCGTCACGGTAGTGCTGAGCGGCGCCGGTTTCCTCGATGTAGCCCATACCGCCATGCACCTGTACGCCCAAAGAGGTTACTTCCTGTGCGATTTCGGTACACCAGCCCTTGACGATCGGCGTCAGCAGGGCGACACGCGCCTGCTCAACGGCCTTCTCTTCGGCGTTGTCGGCCTTGGCGGCGAAATCCAGGCTGCCGCAGGCATCATAGGCGATGGCGCGACCGGCTTCGGTCAGCGTCTTCATGGTCATCAGCATGCGGCGCACATCGGCGTGGCGGATGATCGGACCCGCTTCTTTGGTACCGACGGCCGGACCCTGAATACGCTCGAAGGCATATTCAAGCGCGTGCTGGTAGGCGCGTTCGGAGATGGACACACCCTGCAGACCCACGCTCAGGCGAGCGTTGTTCATCATGGTGAACATGCAAGCCAGACCACGGTTGGGTTCACCTACCAGGTAACCGATGGCGTTATCGAAACCCATGACGCAGGTGGCAGACGCGTGGATCCCCATCTTGTGTTCGACGGACAGCGGGCCGGCGGAATTGCGCTCGCCGAGGGAACCGTCTTCGTTGACCATGAACTTGGGCACCAGGAACAGGGAGATACCGCGAACCCCCGGAGGCGCGTCCGGCAGACGGGCCAGCACCAGGTGGATGATGTTTTCGGCCATCTCGTGATCGCCCCAGGTGATGAAGATCTTCTCACCGCTGATGCGGTAGTGATCACCCTCGGGCTCGGCCTTGGCACGGACGACGGACAGGTCGGAACCGGCGTTGGACTCGGTCAGGTTCATGGTGCCGGTCCACTCGCCGCTGACCAGCTGGGGCAGGTACTTGGCCTTCAGCTCATCGCTGCCGTTCAGATCCAGACACTCAACCGCGCCCTGGCTCAGCATCGGGCACAGCCCCCAGGCCATGTTGGCCGAGTGCCACATTTCCATCACCGGCACCGACAGCAGGAACGGCAGGCCCTGGCCGCCGTATTCGGGATCAAACTGCAGCGAACCCCAGCCACCTTCAGCGTACTGCTGGTAAGCGCCCTTGAACGATTCCGGGCAGATCACCGTACCATCCTTGAGCTGGACGCCCTGCTCGTCACCTTCCACGTTGGTCGGCCCCACCACATCACGGGCAACCCGAGCCGCCTCTTCCAGAATCGCATCCACCATATCGGCAGAGGCATCTTCAAACCCCGGTTTTTCAGCCAGCTGCGGCATGCGCGCGACATGGTTCAGGGTCAGCTTCATATCCTTCAGAGGAGCGTTGTAATCGGCCATACGATACCTTCCAGACGATCAGTGTTCATGGATGAGACCAGACAATCACAGGCTGGTACTCACAAAAATAAGGGAATACACTTATATTAACACGCAGATTGGATTTGATAAGTAGGGAAAGGTTCATTCGTGTGATTTACCATCCCCTACTTTGGTTATACTCCCACGAAACCTGACGACAAGAGAGTGATTCAATGCAGGAAATGCACGGTTACTACCTGGAAGACCTGGAAGTCGGCATGAGTGCTTCATATGCCAAGACCATTACCGATGCGGACGTGGTCCTGTTCGCCGGCCTGTCCGGTGACAACAACCCCGTTCACATCAACGACGAATACGCCAAGACCACCCCGTTCAAGCAGCGTATCGTCCACGGCATGTTCAGTGCTGCGCTGATCTCCACCGTCGCCGGTACTCGCCTGCCGGGGCCGGGCGCCATCTACGTGGATCAGCAGCTCAAGTTCAAGGCACCGGTCCACATCGGCGATACCGCCACCGCGAGCCTGACCGTAACCGAAATCGACGAACGTCGCCGTCGCGTGAAATGCCGCACCGACGTGCATGTGGGCGACAAGCTGGTTGCGACGGGTGAAGGCACCTTCATGGTGGATCGTCGCGAGGCGTGATTTTGCCGTATGACAGCTAAAGAAGGCCGGTGTAACAACCGGCCTTCTTCGTGATGCCAAGGGCTAGGGGGAGTGTTTTCAGCACGAAGCTATTACCAAACTTCCTATCGGATAGGGTCTGCTTAGCGCACATTGCAGACATTAGAGGGAACCAAGCGTCGCATCGAGCACCTAGCGCTTGTGTGCAAACTGTTTTGAATTTCTGTGATTACATACAGTGTATTGAAAGCTACGAACCGAGGATGCTTGTTTTGTCGCGAGGCTGTACTCACTTGTGACTGGCAACAGGCTCAAAAATCGTTCACTATCAGAGAGCTATGGACTGACCGTTGCAGGATACTGCGCACGGCAAAGCTGCAAAACGAGCATGCTCGTTTTCACCGGAAGAAAATGGCAGTGATATCTTGATCTATTCTTGCTCTTCAGGTGCTTACGATAGCTCCTCCAGCCTTCGACTGAGAGCAAATATAAGCATGCGCAATATTAAATGTTATAGCACATGGAAAAGTTCGGAGAGCTTAGTGAAAGACATTCCAGTTTTATCAGATAGTAAGGCAAGAAAGAAAAGTATCATTGATGACACACCTTCGATTTTCAATATTGAGGAAAATTCATCAGCCCTTGGGTCAGAGCCTTTAATTGAATTGGAAGTGGCGAGTCAAGTATCAAAATGGTGCGGTTTAATTCAAAGCCTTGCCATTAAGCACAAAGTTGACCCAAATCTCGCAAAAGCGATCATGTATATGGAAACAACTCATGGTTGGTATGATAAATTTTATCCTTTTCGAAAAACAATTCTTCCAATGAATGTACACTATCAGTATTGGCGCGATTTAGGAGCTACTGAGGAAAACTTGAACTGCCCATTTAATAACATTGAGATTGGTGTCATTCTTTTAGCTCGTATTTTCGCCCGTATTAAAAACCCAACACCAAGAAAAGTGGCAACAATATATAATTTTATTGGGGCTGAAAAAGTAAATAAATACGGCGCGCGAGTAGGAAAACTAATGAAAGAAAATCCATGGGTTAAACAAGGTTGTGTGCGATGAAAAAAGCATTAATATCATGCGCATTTTTTTCAGCACTAATTGCCACTTATATATTGTATGTTGGACTTCAACATAATGCGATGGGAGAGTTCTGTCTTAATCCTGGTGTCGCCAAATGCGAATTAGATTATGGATATATATTCGGAGTATGGGCCTCTTGGTTCTTAGTTTTGGTGTTTCCCAGTACTTTGCTAGTAGTTTTAGTAAGATTTCTACTGGATATAAGGGGCCGGTCTTAACCAACGCATAAACAGGACCGGTTTTTTTGCTATGTTTAACAAACCGGTCCGTTATGTAGGCGTTGATGTCCGCTATGGGCCATAAACTGCCCCCCAACCCGCACACCAAAAAAACGCACCCCTCCCACAAAAAAATAAAAGCCGCCACTCAAAGAGTCGCGGCTTTCTCTATAGCGATTCAGCAACCGCTTTATGCAGTCTCGTTCGCCTGAGTACGCAGTACGAACTTCTGGATCTTGCCGGTAGAGGTCTTCGGCAGATCGCAGAACACGATGCGCTTGGGCGCCTTGAAGCGCGCCATGCTGTCGCGGCAGAACTCGATGATGTCAGCTTCAGACACATCAGCGCCAGCCTTCAGGGTGACGAAGGCACAGGGAACTTCGCCCCACTTCTCATCCTGCTGAGCAACAACAGCGGCTTCCATCACCTGCGGGTGGCGGTAGAGCACATCCTCAATTTCGATACTGGAGATGTTCTCGCCACCGGAGATGATGATGTCCTTGGAGCGGTCCTTGATGTCGACATAACCGTCTTCATGCCATACGGCCAGGTCGCCGGAGTGGAACCAGCCACCTTCGAAGGCCTTGTCGGTGGTCGTCGGGTTTTTCAGGTAGCCCTTCATCACCAGGTTGCCGCGCATCATGATCTCGCCGATGGTCTTGCCGTCCTGAGGTACCGGCTCCAGCGTGTTCGGGTTGGCGACCATCAGGCCTTCCAGCATCGGTGCCTTGACGCCCTGACGGGATTTAAGGCGAGCTTTTTCTTCGACCGGCAGATCATCCCACTTGTCGTGCCAGGCACAAAGTACGCAGGGGCCATAGGTTTCGGTCAGGCCGTAAACATGAGTCACGGTGAAGCCCATCTTTTCCATGCCTTCGATCACGGCCGCAGGCGGCGCCGCACCGGCCGTCATTACCTTGACCTGGTGCTCGATACCGGCCTTCAGCTCGTCAGAGGCGTTGTTGAGCATGTTCAGCACGATCGGCGCGCCACAGAAGTGGTTGACCTTCTCTTCCTTGATCAGGTTGTAGATGTCATCGGCGCGAACATGGCGCAGGCAAACGCTGACACCGGCAGCCGCCGCAATCGACCAGGGGAAGCACCAGCCGTTGCAGTGGAACATCGGCAGGGTCCACAGGTAAACCGGGCCGTCGCCCATGTTCCAGGAGACGACGTTGCTGATGGCGTTCAGGTAGGCGCCACGGTGGTGGTAGACCACGCCCTTGGGATCACCGGTGGTGCCGGAGGTGTAGTTCAGGGTGATGGCGTCCCATTCGTCCGCCGGCAGCGACCAGTCGAACTCCGGATCGCCGCTGGCGATGAAGGCTTCATAATCCATTTCGCCGATCAACTCGCCGCCCTCGTAGGAGGGGTCGTCGATATCGATCACGATCGGGTTGATACGGGCAATCTTGATGGCGCGGGCGATCACTTCGGAGAACTCGCGGTCCACGATGATCACTTTGGCTTCGCCATGCTGCAGAATGAATGCGATCGCCTCGGCGTCCAGACGGATATTCATGGCGTTAAGCACCGCACCGGTCATCGGCACGCCGAAATGCGCTTCGAACACTTCCGGCAGGTTGGGCGCCATCACCGCCACGGTATCGCCCTTGCCGATACCGCGCTGGCTCAGCGCACTGGCCAGTTGACGGCAGCGGCTGTAGGTTTCAGCCCAGTTGCGGCGCACCTGATGATGCACGACCGCCGTGCGCTCGGGATAGACGGATGCAGTGCGAGCGATGAAACTGAGCGGCGACAGAGTCGCATAGTTGGCCGGGTTCTGGTCCAGCCCCAGCATGTAAGGATTATGGTCGGTCATTGTCATTATTTATTCCTCTCCACCGGCATTACGGGGAGCCATCCTCGGTTGATTTGATTCCATCCAACCATTTCCATCATACGTATTTTCCCTTATTACACAATAGGACCTAATCGTCATACTATTATCGCCATTCACTGCCTGCAGAAGCCGCGTACCCCCCACCCGCCGCGCAGGCACCAAGTACAGAAGAAGCAAGGAAACGGCATGCAACCACTGGAGCAGGAACTGAAAGAATGCCTGCAGGAGGCCGACCGCTACCGTCTGCTGGCTGAACAGTCCACTGACATGATATCGCGGCATACGCCAACTCCCGAGTGGACTTTCATCGACGTTAACCCGGCGATCGAACGGCTGCTGGGGTACAGGGCCGAAGAGATCATCGGTACCCCCGGTTACGACCTCTTCCACCCGGATGATGCCGACAACCTGAAAAAACGCGCCGAGTCGGTGCGCTACCGTCGCGGCATGTATACCAATGTCTACCGCTTTCAGCACCGTGACGGTCACTACATCTGGCTGGAAACCACCAGCCGCACCATCCGTGACGATGAGGGCCACCCGCAGGAGATCATCTGCGTGTCCCGCGATGTCACCGAGCGTGAACTGGCACAGCAGGCGACACGCCGACTGGCGCGGGTGGTCGAGGCCTCGTCGGATCTCATCCTGTTCTGCAATCACCGCACCCTGCAGCTGACCTACATGAACGAGACGGCCTACCGCACGTTCGGGGCCGAGCGGGAAAATCTGGCGGTGTTTTATCTGAACCAGATGTTCCCACAGCAGATCCTGCACAACCTGGTGGAACCGGCGCTGCAGCATGCCGCCCTCTATGGCACCTGGTACGGCAGCATCCCGCTCTACCCTGCTGGCAACCCGGGGCGCATCGCCGAGATCCGCGAGATCATCGCCCACCGCAACCGGGCCGAAAATATGCAGGTGGAGTACTACTCGATCATCGCCCGCGACATTACGCTGAAACGCCAGGCCGAAGAAAAAGCCAAGCGCCAGCAGCTGGAAATGGCGCATATGTCCCGACTGCTGTCGGTCGGTGAGATGGCGACCGAACTGGCCCACGAGGTCAACCAGCCGCTGGCCACCATCATCAACTACTGCAACGGCACCTTCCGCCGCCTGGATGAAGGCCAGATCACCGAAATCAATCAGGTCACCCGAGCGATGGAGCTGATCTCGACCCAGGCCAAACGCGCCTCCGAAATCATCAAGCGGATGCGCCGCTTCGTGCGCCGCACCGAGTTCCAGCGCGTCAGCTTCCCGATCAATGAGACCTGCGTCGAGGTGACCCGCTTTCTCAAGCAGGAGGCGATCGATCACGATATTCGCTTCGAGTTCGACCTGGACGAGCAGAACCCGAACATCGAGGCGGACCGACTGCAGATCGAGCAGGTGCTGCTCAATCTGATCCGTAACGCCATTGAAGCGTATAGTGAATGCCCTCTCAGCCCGCGTCCCGTCAGCATTCGTACCCGAATAGAAGGACGCCGGCTGCAGGTCAGCGTTTCGGACCAGGGCCCCGGCATCAATGAAGAACAGCAGAAAACGCTGTTTGACCCCTTCTCCACCACTAAAGAGAACGGCCTCGGCATGGGGCTGTCAATTTCACATACAATTATAGAAAGCCATTCAGGCCGCCTCTGGGTCGAGAGCGACGGTAAAAGTGGCACCTCTTTTCATTTTCAACTCCCGCTTAAGGGGCAGGTATGAGCATCAGTAACGCAACGGTTTTCATCATCGATGACGACGCCGACTTCCGCGAGTCGGTTCAATGGCTGCTGGAATCCACTTCCTACACCATCGAGAGCTACGCTTCGGCGCAGGCATTTCTTGACGACTATGACCAGCGCCCGGGCTGCATGCTGCTGGACGTGCGCATGCCGGAAATCAGTGGCCTGGCGCTGCAACAGATCATGCAGGAACGGGATATCCGCCTGCCGGTCATCGTTCTGACCGGCCACGGCGATGTGCCCATGGCGGTCACCGCGATGAAAAACGGCGCCCTGGATTTCCTGGAGAAGCCGTTCGATGACGATGTGCTGCTGAAACTGGTCGATCGCGCCATGCGGGAAGCAGAGCAGCGCTTCAGCCAGCAGAACGAGGAACGCGAGCTGCGCGAACTCTACGATACCCTGAGCCGCCGCGAGCGCGAGGTGATGGATCTGGTCGTCACCGGCAACTCCAACCGCGAAATCGCCGAAACCCTGGGGATCAGCCCGAAAACGGTGGAAGTGCACCGTTCACGGGTGATGGGCAAGATGCGGGCCGAAAGTCTGGCCCAGCTGGTGCAAATGCATAGCCGACTGGGCGACTAGGCCGCCGGTAACACCTCAATGCGGCGCAGAAACGCGGTGGTCTGCGCCAGCACCTCTGCCGCTCTCTCCAGATGCGGCACATGCCCGCAATCCTCGATGAAACGAGCTTCGGCATGCGCACCAATGTTGGCGCAGGCATCGGTCACCTGCTCGGGCACGCCGTATTCGTCACGGTCGCCCTGCATGATCAGCGCCGGGCACTGAATCTTCGCCAACTGCGGCCGCAGGTCCAGATTCTCATAGCAGGACGGGCGCAGCCAGGTCTCCGACCAGGCACGGAAAATCAGGTCGGTACGCTCACCGTGGTAGCGGGCCAGCCGCTGCGGCAGATCGGTGGTGCGATAGCGCTCCGTTGCTTCGCGAATGCCCGCCAGGGTCAGGTGATCGACGTAGATGTGCGCCGCCAGCGTAATGATGGCGACCACTTGATCGGGGCAGCTGGCCGCACCGATCTGGGCGACAGAGCCGCCGTCACTGTGGCCAAAGAGAATGACCCGCTCCAGGCCCAGGCGGTCGAGCAGCTGCGGCAGCCAGACTTCGCCCTCTTCCAGCAGGTAGTCATCCGGGCGTGGCAGGGTAATCGGCGTCGAACGGCCATAGCCACGGCGCTCGTATATCAGCACATCCAGCCCCGTCGCTTCGGCCAGCTGCTGCGGAAAGCGCTTCCACATGTCGGCACACCCCAGCGCCTCATGCAACAGCAGGATCACCGGCCTTCCCTGCCCTGACGGCTGACGCCCCCAGCGCAGTTGCAGGCTGACGCCGTCGTTCAGTTGCACCTGTTCGTCCTGCCACTCGATACTGCTCATGCACCCTCCGGAATCGAGTAGGTGATGGTCGCATGGGCGACCGGCTCGTCATCACCCGCCGAGCGCACATACACCTCCCCCACGCCCAGCCGCTTGCCCACCTTGAGCATTTCAGCCCGCGCCAGCAGGTCGGCATCGGGACGCGGCTTGCGCAGGAAATTGATATTCAGGTTGATCGTCACTGCCAGCGCCACCGGCCCAATACGGCTCAGCAGGGCTGCATAGAGGGCCACATCCGCCAGCCCCATCATGGTCGGCCCGGACACTGTACCGCCGGGGCGCAGGTGGTCATCCCCCACCGCCAGGCGCATCACGGCCCAGCCATCGCCCAGCTCTTCCACCTGGCCGTACTGATCACCCTGCGGGAAGTGATCCTGCAGAAACGCCTGCATCTCTTCTAAACTCATCACCTGCATCATTCACTCCTTGTTTGCACTGACCACGGCCAGCGTCACCGTCGCCCGCGCCACCAGCTGACGCTGTTCATCACTGACGGCGAAGACATCAGACTCGACCACGATCAGCATTCGTCCCGGCTTGAGTACACGCGCCTGGCACTCCAGCATCTGGCCCGACGCCGCCCGCAGCAGATTGATCTTGAACTCGGCGGTCAATACACGCTCCCCCGGACCGGTCAGGGTAGCCCCCGCCGTGCCGGCGGTATGATCCGCCAGCGTCGCCTGCACCCCGGCGTGGACGAAGCCGTCCTGCTGGCGATGCTCAACCTTCAAGGGCAGTCGGGTGTGGCACTCGCCGGGGTTGAAGTCGCACAGCTGTACGCCCAGCGACCGAATGAAAGGCGCTTCATCAAAGACACGCCGCGTCTCCCTCTCATACGCGGGGTTACGCGGCGTGTACGACATCTGTTCTGTCACTGATCCGCTTCCTCCCGCGCCTTGTTGCGCAAAATGAAGCGCTGAATCTTGCCACTGGGCGTTTTCGGCAACTCCTGCACGAACTCGATCTCGCGCGGGAAGGCATGGGTGGACAGGCGATTGCGCACCAGCTCCTTGAGTTCATCCGCCAGATTCTCATCAGCATCGAACTGGGGCTTGGTCACCACATAAGCCTTGATCACGGCGCCCCGTGAGCTGTCAGGCTTGCCGACGACACCGGATTCGGCCACCGCCGGGTGCTCAAGCAGGGTGCTTTCTACATCGGCCGGACCGACGCGATACCCGGCCGTGGTGATGATATCGTCATCACGGCCGGTGAAAGAGAAGCTGCCGTCGCCGTGGCTGATCACTACATCACCGGTCAGGTAATAGCGATCATGGAAGGGTTCCTTTTCGCCCCAGGTGTAGCCCTGGAAGAAGAACAGCGGCGAGTTTTTCACGTCCACCGCCAGCTGGCCGGTTTCACCCGCCCCAACCTCCTTGAAGTCGCCGTCCAGCGCGACCACACGGTGCCCCGGCAGAGAGAAGCCCATGGAGCCAACCCGTACCGGGTGCGACAGTGCATGGTGGTTGCAGCAGGTCATGCCGGTTTCGGTCTGACCATAGCTGTCCATGACCGGGCAGCCCAGGCGGCGGTTGACCCAATTGATCACCTCCGGGTTCAACGGTTCGCCGGCACTGTTGGCGACCCTCAGGCCGAGATCCTCCCCTTCCGGCAGCACCTGATCCATTGCCATCAACAGACGATAGGCGGTCGGCGCGGCGGCCAGGTTGCTGATCCTGTACTTGCGGATCATCGCGTAGGTGCTTTCCGGCGTGAAGCCGTTCTCGTTGAAATGCGTGGTCACGCCCAGCAGTAACGGACCCAGCACCGCATAATACAGGCCATAAGCCCAGCCCGGATCGGCCACGTTCCAGTAGCGGTCTTCCGGGCGCAGATCAATGGCATAGCGCATGTAGACATAGAAGGAGAGCAAGGCGCGCGCGGGCACGGCAACACCCTTGGACTTGCCCACGGTGCCGGAGGTGAACATCTGCAGGATGGGCTCGTCCGCCTGGATCAGCACCGGCTCGAACCGGTCCGACTGCGCCTGCATCTGCTGGTGAAAATCGAGATCCTGGTGACTGTCGGCACCTTTGGCCGTGACACGAACGATCGGCGGACACTGCTGGACCGCATCCAGCTTGAAACGGTTCTGGTCGTCGGTCACGACCAGGCGGGTATCCGCCTTGTCCAGACGATACTCGATCGCACCGGAACCAAAGGCGGTGAACAGGGGCTGGTAAACCGCCCCGGCCCTGAGCGTACCCAGAATGACGACCAGAAGCTCGGGGGTGCGCGGCAGCAGTCCGGCCACCCGGTCACCCTTGCCGACGCCCTGCTGCTTCAACAGGTTGGCAAAACGCGCAGCGGCCTGCTGCAGACGAGCGAAGCTCCAACTTTCCGGGTCGCGTTCCACCCCCTCGAAGTTGAGCGCTATGCGTTTGGGGTCAGAGGCCCATTTGTCACAGACCTCCTGACAGGCATTGATGCCAATGGACACGTCACCTGACAGTGCTTCCTGTGCCAGCCGATCAGCATCAAATTGGTCATAGAACGGCTGATAAGCCTGTTTGCTCATTGAGTGCTTCCCTCTTTTTATCTTTATTATCGGAACTGAGGAGCTATGGTTTCCCTTAGGGGATATCCCGAATATATAACCGCTTTTCGTTGACGTAAACCTTAGCCGGGGATTTCATCCAATGCGGAGCTGGTTTCTGCAGCAACTGAGCCAATGATGTAAGAAGTGGATCTTCATTGTCGCCATCCCCCACCACTACAGGGATTGAACCTCGCCAGGCTGAACTCACCCCGCCCGGACTTTGGTTGTATTGCGTTAGCGCAACACTGTCGTAAGATATGTGCGCTAAAATAACAACAATCGTAACACTGCAAGAGTAAATCATGGCTAAAGTATTGGTCAGCGCCTGCCTTCTGGGCGCTAAAGTGCGTTATGACGGACGCGATAACCTGCTCGACCACCCGGTTCTCAAACGCTGGCACCAACAGGGACGATTGGTGGCCGCTTGCCCCGAAACGCTCGGCGGCCTGCCCACCCCAAGGGCTCCTGCCGAAATCCAGTCCCGTTTCCCCATCCTGATCACCACCGACGCCGACGAGGATGTAACACCGGAGTTTCTCAGTGGCGCCGAACAGGCGCTGGAAATGGCCCGCCAGCACGATTGCTGCTGCGCCCTGATGAAAGCCCGCAGCCCTTCCTGCGGCAACCAGGAAATTTATGACGGCAGTTTTTCCGGCACCCTGACCACCGCTCCGGGCGTTGCCGCCGACGAACTGCTGCGCAACGGCCTCCCCGTGTTCAATGAACATCAATTGAACGAGCTGATCGAGTTTGTCGAACAGTACTGCCAGGCCGCCTGACGCCAATCCGGTCTCCGCCCGCCCCATTTCAGGGGGCCACTTGTTCGCCTGACGCTGGCCCCCTAAAATGGGGGCCATTTTCATTATTAGACGGACCCTGGTTCTATGCGAGCAAGCCAATTTCTCATTGCGACCCTGAAAGAGACTCCCTCCGACGCCGAGGTGATCAGCCATCAGCTCATGCTGCGAGCGGGCATGATCCGCAAGGTCGCGGCCGGCCTCTACAGCTGGTTGCCACTGGGGCTGCGCACCCTGCGCAAGGTCGAGCGCATCGTGCGCGAGGAGATGGATGCCGCGGGCGGCCAGGAAGTCCTGATGCCGGCGATCCAGCCTGCCGAGCTCTGGGAAGAGTCCGGTCGCTGGGAGCAGTACGGTCCCGAGCTGCTGCGCGTCAACGACCGCCACAACCGTGAGTTCTGCGTCGGCCCGACTCACGAAGAGGTGATCACCGATCTGGTTCGCCGTGAGGTGAAAAGCTACAAGCAGCTGCCGGCCAACTTCTACCAGATCCAGACCAAGTTCCGTGACGAGATCCGTCCGCGCTTTGGCGTGATGCGCTCGCGCGAGTTCATCATGAAGGACGCCTACTCCTTCCATACCGACAGCGAATCACTGGTCGAAACCTACCAGGTGATGCACCAGGCCTACACCAACATCTTTACCCGTCTGGGCCTGGATTTCCGCCCCGTACTGGCCGACACCGGCTCCATCGGCGGTGATGCCTCGCATGAATTCCATGTGCTGGCCCAATCCGGCGAGGACGACATCGCCTTCTCCGACAGCAGCGACTACGCCGCCAACGTCGAGATGGCCGAAGCCCTGCCGCTGGGCGAGCGCCAGGCGGCGTCCGAAGAGATGCGCCTGGTCGATACGCCGAACGCCAAGACCATCGCCGAGCTGGTGGAACAGTTCGAGCTGGCGATCGAGAAAACCGTTAAAACCCTGATCGTTGCCGCCAGCGACGAGATCGAGGCCGACTTCGTCGCCCTGCTGGTGCGTGGCGATCACGAGCTGAACGAGATCAAGGCGGAGAAACTGCCGCAGGTGGAAACGCCGCTGCGTTTCGCCACCGACGAAGAGATCCGCCAGGTGATTGGCGCAGGCCCCGGCTCCCTGGGTCCGATCAACCTGCCGATCCCCTGCATCATCGACCGCAGCGTTGAAACCCTGTCCGACTTCGGCGCCGGCGCCAACGTCGACGACAAGCACTACTTCGGCATCAACTGGGAGCGCGATCTGCCGACGCCGGAAGTGGCCGATATCCGCAACGTGGTCGAAGGCGACCCCAGTCCCTGCGGCCAGGGCAAGATCCAGATCCGTCGCGGTATCGAGGTCGGTCACATCTTCCAGCTCGGCACCAAGTACTCCGAAGCGATGAACGCCACCGTGCTGGACGAAAACGGCAAGTCCACCGTCATGTCCATGGGCTGCTACGGTATCGGTGTTACCCGCGTGGTCGCGGCGGCCATCGAGCAGAACCACGATGACAAAGGCATCATTTGGCCGCAGGCGCTGGCACCGTTCAGCGTGGCCCTGGTCCCGCTGAACTACGACAAGTCTGAAGAAGTACGCGCCAAGGCCGACGAGCTCTATGCGGCTCTGCAGGCAGCCGGCGTTGACGTACTGATGGACGACCGCAAGGAGCGTCCGGGCGTCAAGTTCGCCGACATGGAGCTGATGGGCATCCCGCAGCGCCTGGTGATCTCCGATCGCGGCCTCAAGAACGGCACCCTTGAATACAAGAGCCGTCGCGACGCCGAATCCCAGGATATCCCGGCCGACACCGCCCTGGAATTCCTGCGCAGCCAGATGAGCTGAGACGTAGCCAATCGCATCTGTAGGGACGGCTTAACGGGCCTGATCAGAAGGAAGGCCTCCTGATTTTGGCGAGAAAGTGGCGAGGGGAAGCAAAATACTTCCCCTCTTTTACCCTAAGCTTCTACCCGCCTAGTTGTAGATGCTAAGGAGGTTGTTCACGCCGGTTAAGTTCGAGATGCTGGTTATCGCCAAACAATCAGCACAGAGCAACCGACATGAACAACCACCACAAGAATGCCCGAACTACGCCTCATATTCGAGCCCTAATCGTTGATCGCGCCCTCCGTAAGCAGCAGCCGGTGCGTGACATCGCCAGCACTTTTGGTATCAGTACGCACACCGTTTACAAATGGCTTTCTCGCTATCAAGAGGCGGGCCTGGCGGGTCTTGAGTCGGCATCCAGTCGTCCCCACGCCTCACCGAGGCAGATGCCGGAACAGTGGGTTGAGCTGATTCGGAAGATGCGCCTGACACTCAAGTGGACCGCCAAGCAGATCGCGCAGGCGCTGAGCTTGGCATATTCCACCGTGACAGCAGTACTGCGTCGGCTGAAGCTCAATCGCGCATCACACCTGGAACCGGTTCAACCTGTGCAGCGCTACGAGTATCCCAGGCCGGGTGACATGCTGCATATGGACATCAAGAAGCTCCCTCGCTTCGACAGACCCGGTCACCGCGTAACGAACAACCGTCGCCAGAACACGCGAGGTGCTGGTTATGAATGCGTCCATATCTGTATCGATGATCACAGTCGCTGGGCTTTTGCTCGGGTGCTGCCTGATGAGCAGCAAGGCACTACAACCCGCTTTCTTGAAAACGCCCTGGCGGCCTATCGCCGTATCGGTGTTGAGGTGAAGCGCTTGATGACCGACAACGGCCCGGCCTATCGATCCCGTCGCTTCAATGAGGTCTTGCAACGAGAAGGGATCAAGCATGTGTACACGCGTCCCTACACACCCAGAACGAACGGCAAGGCCGAGCGCTTTATACAAACCATGACCCGGGAATGGGCGTATGCGGTGCCCTACGCAAACGATATTTCAAGGACCTGGGCGCTGACGGATTGGATTAATCACTACAACAAACAGCGCCCTCATGGCAGTATCGGGAATCTGCCACCGGTGTCTCGAATACCGAAATTGCGTGAACAACGTGTTTAGCATTCACACCTAGTTGTCGCATCCCGAATGATCATATAAGCCACACAGTCTGCCCCTATATTGCTGAATTAATACTCTCACCTACCTCTGAACCCTTAATGAGGTCATCGCTGAAAGCAATCGTTAGTTTTTTGATGCATCAATTGACAGGATAGATGTTTCAAACCTATCGACATCTTTGCTCGAATACCATTCTCAAAAAACCACTTGATCTATGCTATTAACCCGACGGCGGCTTCTGTCGGAATGAGGCCAGCAACCATGCGGCTTTCAGCCGGATTTGGCAGACCTAAATTGCCACCGGTTTAATACTCGTGAATGGAGCTGGAGTACGAAGTGCACCCGTTGACATTCAAACATTAATTCGAGAAGCTCAATTGGCTGGTTCAACAGGACGTTTTCTCACTAATAGGATATTTAGAATGAGCAGCCCTACCGTTACTGAACGTTATGTCACGCCCGACTTCAAGCAAGCCCCGCTATTGGCTCTGGCGGACTTGATGGGCCTGAAAAGTCACCAATCTGTAATTGCCGCATCCCCTGAATTATATGCACCAATACTCTCTGGCATCTCAGTATACCGTCATTTACCTCCCCAAGAACGTCAACAGGTAAACAACGCCATCATCAACGGCATCCCACGGAGTGGTTTGACTGCTCGACTTATGGGTATGGTATCTGACCAAAGCATCCAGCCGTACTGGTATATGTGGTCATTGTCCGACGAAGAGCTTAGAAACTTCTTTGAATTCAGTGAGGCTACCGTGGAAATTACCGATCAATTCAATCCCCTTTCCCTTCCGGGCTTAACTGTCACGACCGTAGCAAGCGGCATATTTATTATGTCCAAAGGGGGCTGGCGGTCGCTCGCTTCCAACGCGCTCAATTCAATCAGCAAGAGCAACTTAGTGACAGCCATGGCACGTCGATTTGGACTAAACCAGACCGCGGTCCGTTGGACTAAACCAGACCGCGGTCCGATCTCTTGGTGCCGCTGCTGTTCCTGCTCTGATCATTATTTCCGGGCTCAATATTGTGGCGAAGAAACAAGCAGGGGATGCAAGGCGAGAGCTAGCAGCAAGAGGGCTGCTAGTTTACCGAGACCTTTGACATGCTAATACTGATGTTAGTCAGTGGACTTGGCGGTGCATTCTTCTACTATTCTTTTCTCAGAGGCCTGAGGATGGGAGTAGTAAACAAGAGCCCCACTATATGGTTGAGGTGTGTGGCAGCGAGCTCCATGTTGTTAGCCGTTTGTGGGAGTATCGTGGTGCGGTATTTCTACGAAGATGCTCCCTACACCCTTACACTGGCGCTCTGGCCAGTATTCATCCTGTCACTTGAACCTGGTTATCAGGTAGCAAGCATGAAAGGTAATACCCTGAAAAACAAGGAAAACTGAGCGTGAAGTTATTTGCTACTTCAATGACTCTGTCATTGTCCGTTGAAGAAGCCCTGGAATTCCTGCGCAGCCAGATGAGCTGATCCTTCAGGTGCCCGGGACTGCGTTTCCGGGCACCTGCCATCCCTCCAAAATACTGATCCTGCTCAGCGACACCTGCAATCGCTGGCCTCTCTCTCTTCGCCACGTCTGAATCCCTGATACACTCCGCTCTTCAATACGTGATCAGTTTTCGGAGTCGTAATGCCCACACCGGTCCCCCAGCCACCCAAGTGCCGCACCGCCGATCAACTACAGCACCCGCATGATTTTGGCCAAGGCGCTAAACGCAAGGCCGAACAGCGCGCCACGTTAGTCACCCTGCTTACGCTGGTCACCATGGTGGCGGAAGTGGTGGCGGGAGTCATGACCGGCTCCATGGCCCTGCTGGCCGACGGTATCCATATGGCGGGCCACGCCATGGCGCTGGGACTGGCCGCCCTGGCCTACTACCTGTCCCGAAAGCACGCCCACGACCGACGCCTGAGCCTGGGCAGCGGCAAGATCGCCGACCTGGCAGCCTATACCAGCGCTCTTCTGCTTGGGGTGTCCACGCTCTGGCTGGTCTACGAGTCCATTCATCGACTGCTGACTCCGGCCGAACTGATGCCGCAGGAAGCGATGACCGTGGCGGTGATCGGTCTGGTCATCAACCTGCTCTCGGCCTGGCTGCTGGCGGGCAAGCATGAGCATGGCCATCATCACGGGGAGGATCATCACCACGACTCCAACCTCAGCGCCGCGCTGGTGCACGTCCTGGCGGATGCCCTGACCTCGGTAGCCGCGATTCTCGGCCTGGCCGCCGCCTGGCTGTGGGGCTGGAACTGGCTCGATCCGGCGATTGCGCTGGTGGCCGCCGTGGTAATACTGCGCTGGGCCTGGGGCTTGCTGCGCCAGACCACCAGCGTGCTGCTGGACCGTGAAGGGCCGGACGAAATTCGCCGCACCGCCCGCAAGTTGCTGCAGAAGGACGGCAATACCGACATTGTCGACCTGCACATCTGGTCCGTAGGTCAGGGCGCCTGGACCCTGGTCGCCGCCGTCGTTGCCCACGGCGCCACCACTCCGGAGCAGTATCGCGCCGGCCTGAGTTCGATCAAGAACCTGCATCACCCGATCATCGAAGTGAGCTATTGCCGGCAGTGCGCCCAAGCGCGCGGGGAAGACTAAACGCCTTCCTTTCTGCGCCAGCCGGCAGGCCCTGGCTCCAGCAGGCCGCTCCTGTGGCCTGCAACCGGCTCACTCTAGCCCTCGAAACCCGTTCCGGCTTCGCCGCCCGACATCAGCGCCCCCTCGCGACAGGCCTCCAGCACCTCAGACACCAGCAGCGGGTCATTCAACGCCCGCGCCACGGCCACGCCTCCGATCATCAGCACCGCCCTGCGCAGGGCTTCCGCATTAATGGATTGCCGGCCCTCATCGGCAAGGAATCCGGCCAATTTGCTGAAGACACCGGTATAGGCGTCGCGCACCGGCTCATCTGCCTGCCCGATATCGGTCACCAGAAAGGCCAGCGGACAACCGCCCTCTTTCCCCTCCACATGCTCCATACTGAGATAGCGCCGGATCAATTCTTCCGCTGACAGCGGCTGATCGCCGACCTTCTGCCGTGCAGCCACCGGAATCGAAGCGGCATAGAGTTCCTTCTTGGACTTGAAGTGGGCATAGAAGGCGCCACGGGTCATGCCCGCATCCTGCATCACCTGATCGATGCTGACGCCGTCATAGCCTTGCGCGGTAAACAGGCGACCCGCACTGCTCAAAATGCGTTGTCGACTTGCATCGCGATGTTCAGCCGGCCAGGGCATGGGACTCTCTCCTGAGGTTCGTCGATTGATTGCATGCAGCGTTATGCCATGCACATAGAATATGTTCTTTAACATATTTTAGCCGCTTTGCAGACTGTCGACTCCAACTCACCAAGGGAGTGATCCTAATGACAAACCCACTGTATATATTGGGCCCGGAGTTCAGCAATTTTGTCCGCAGTGTCATGCTGTGCTGCGAAGAAAAGGGACTGGACTATCAATCCGGCATGGCGCCCACCGGCACGGAGATCGGCTTCAAGAGCCCCGAACACCTGCGCCTGCATCCCTATGGCAAGGTCCCCGTCCTGCTGCATGAAGGCCGCCCGCTGTTCGAGACCACCAGCATCTGCCGCTATCTTGGTCAGGCATTCGACGGTCCCGCCCTGCAACCTGCTCAGCCCTGGGAACGAGCATGCGTGGACGAACGCTGCGCCGAGATCGCCCTCTATATCGATCAGGTACTGGTGCGGGAGCTGCTGCTTGAGTTCGCCTTTCCGAAAGGGCCGGATGGCAGTGTGTGCATGGATGTGGTCGAGGAGAAGTTACCGGCGGCACGTGCGGCTCTGACACGAGTAACGGAACTGCTGGGCAACAAGCCATTCATCTGCGGCGCTTCCTACACCATCGCTGATGCCCTGATCACGCCGATGCTGGACTACATCGCCAAACTTCCCATGGGCAAGGATCTGATTGGGGATGGCAAACTGCACGCCTACCTGGAACGCATGCGTGCCCGCCCGTCCGGGCAGAAAGTACTGCAGTAGGAGATAAAACGAAAGGATCAGGGACGGCGAGCGACCGCCCCTGGTCATGCGAGGGCCTAGCTGCGCGCTGAACTGATCGCAGCAGAAAGCTCCCGGGTCAGCGCCAGCACCGCCTGAGTGCCGGCTTCCGGCGTATCCGCCTTGGCGATGCAGTCGATCAACGCCGAACCGACGACGACGCCATCGGCAAACTGGGCAATACGCGCCGCCTGTTCGGGGGTACGGATACCGAAACCGACACCGATCGGGATATCGGTATGGGCGCGGATCGCCTCGACCTCAGCCTGCACCTTCTCCGGCGTCGGCGCCGCCGCGCCGGTCACGCCGGTGCTGGACACGTAGTAGAGGAAGCCGGAGGTATTGTTCAGCACGCCCGGCAGGCGCTTGGCATCGGTGGTCGGGGTCGCCAGGCGGATGAAGTGGATACCCGCCTCACGGGCCGGAATGCACAGTTCGTCATCATGTTCCGGCGGCAGATCGACCACGATCAGACCATCGACACCCGCCTCCGCCGCTTCTTCCAGGAAGCGCTGCACACCGAAACGGTAGATCGGATTGTAATAGCCCATCAGGATCACCGGAGTGTCCTGATCCTGCTCGCGCAGGGTACGCACCATCTGCAGCGTTTTCAGCATATCCTGACCGGATGCCAGCGCACGCTGGTTGGCCAGCTGGATCGCCGCGCCATCCGCCATGGGGTCAGTGAACGGCATGCCCAGCTCAATCACGTCGGCACCCGCTGCGGGCAGGCCCAGCAGGGTGTCCAGGCTGGTGGCATAGTCCGGGTCACCGGCGGTCACGAAGGTGACCAGCGCGGCACGGTTGTCCTGCTTCAGCGCGGCAAAACGGCGCTCCATACGGCTCATGCTTGCAGTCATTGCTCTCCCCTTATTCCGCCAGTTCGGCCGCCAGGTGTTCGGTTACAGTGGTCATATCCTTGTCGCCACGGCCACTCAGGTTGACCACGATGATGTGATTCTTGGGCAATGTCGGCGCCAGTTTCAACACATGGGCGATGGCATGGGATGACTCCAGGGCCGGGATGATCCCTTCGTACTTGCACAGCGCCTTGAAGCCTTCCAGCGACTCTTCATCGGTCACCGAGACATACTCGACGCGCTTGATCTCATGCAACCAGGCGTGCTCGGGGCCGATCCCCGGGTAATCAAGACCGGCGGAAATGGAATGCGCATCCTGAATCTGGCCGTCCTCGGACTGCAGCAGGAAGGTGCGGTTGCCGTGCAACACGCCCGGCTCGCCGCCCTTGAGGCTGGCGGCGTGACGCTTGTCGAGGCCCTCGCCACCGGCTTCGACACCGATCATCTTCACCGACTCGTCATCAAGGAAGGGGTGGAACAAGCCCATGGCATTGGAACCGCCACCGATACAGGCCACCAGGGTGTCCGGCAGACGCCCCTCTTTTGCCAGGATCTGCGCCTTGGTTTCTTTACCGATCACGGACTGGAAGTCACGCACCAGCGCCGGATAGGGATGCGGACCGGCGACGGTACCGATGATGTAGAAAGTGCTGTCCACGTTGGTGACCCAATCGCGCAGGGCTTCGTTCATCGCATCCTTCAGCGTACCCGTACCGCTGGTGACCGGAATCACAGTGGCACCCAGCAGTTTCATGCGCTGCACGTTGGGCTGCTGACGGTGGATGTCGGTGCTGCCCATGTAGATCACGCATTCCAGGCCAAAGCGCGCCGCCACGGTCGCGGTCGCCACGCCGTGCATGCCGGCACCGGTCTCGGCGATGATCCGCTTCTTGCCCATGCGCTTGGCCAGCAGGATCTGACCCAGGCAGTTGTTGATCTTATGCGCGCCGGTATGGTTCAGGTCTTCGCGCTTGAGGTAGATCTTGGCGCCACCCAGCGCTTCAGTCAGACGCTCGGCAAGATACAGTGGAGTCTCGCGACCGACATAATCTTTCTGCAGCTTTTCCAGCTCGGCGTGGAACTCGGGGTCCTGCTTCGCCTTCTCGTACTCGGCCTGGAGATCGAGAATCAGCGGCATCAGGGTTTCGGCGACGAAACGGCCACCAAAACGGCCAAAGAATCCGCCGGCATCGGGGCCCTGTCGCAGGGAAGTATCGGTGCTCATGGTTGCGACCTCTGTTGATCTTTTGATGGTTCCAGTCTAGAGCATACGCAGCGGAGAAAAAACCGATAAAATCACACCAAACTGTGAGAAAAAGTAACAGAATATGCCTTCGATCCTGCCCTCGCTGAATGCCCTGCGCGCCTTCGACGCCACCGCCAGAACCCTGAGCATGACGGCGGCGGCCGAACAGCTACATGTCACCCACGGAGCCGTCAGCCGCCAGGTTCGCCAGCTTGAGGAACAGCTCGGCCTGCTGCTGTTCGAGCGCGCCGGACGAGGTGTTCGCCTGACCCCTGCCGGGGTCCGGCTGGCCCATACGACCCAACAGGTTTTCTCCCAGCTTGAGCAGACCTGCGACCAGTTGCGCCGGGAAGCGGAAGGCGCACCTTTCGTGCTCAGCTGTTCCGGCAGTTTTCTCGCCCGCTGGTTTATCCCGCGCCTGGATCAGCTCAAGCAGGACTGCCCTGGTCTGGAACTGCACCTGACCGCCGCCGACGAGGGCCAGCCGATCCGTACCGGGGTCGATGCGGCGCTGCGCTTTGCCACTCCCCCCTGGCCCGCCGACAGCCGGGTGATCGAACTGGCGCCGGAGCGGATCGGGCCGGTGCTGCGCCCGAACCTGCTGTCCGACGCTGATCTGGCCGATCCGGAAACGCTGCTGCAGCTGCCCCTGCTGGAAACCCTGTCGCGTCCCCAGGCCTGGCCACAATGGTGCCGTCAGCAGCCGCTCGACCCTGCCCGACTGAGGATCGCCCAGTCGTTCGAACATCTGAACTACATGCTTGAGGCAGCTCTGGTGGGACTGGGGGTGGCAATCGCACCCGCCTATCTGGTGGAGGAAGATCTGAGAACGGGACGTCTGATTGCGCCCTGGGGATTTATCGAGACCGACGCCCTGCTGTCGCTATGGTTGCCGGACACGGCAACGGATCCCCGCGCCCAACAACTGGCCGAATGGCTCGAACGGCAGCTCAATCAAGAATCTGGAAGCCGATGAGGCTGTCATCGTACTCGGTGTCGCGGGAAGCCACTTCGGCCACGTTGGCCAGTTCGGGGCCACGGCTGAGCCAGGCCTCCACATGACGCACCGCCTGCTCTTCGCCACAAAGCATCGCCTCAACGCAACCGTCCGGCAGATTGCGTACCCAGCCGGCCACAGCGCTGGCTTCGGCCTGCTCACGGGTGAAATGACGGAACCAGACACCCTGAACCCGCCCGCTGATCAACGCATGCACACAGACTTTCGCCATCGTTAGTCCTTCACCTGCTCAAGGGTCGGGATTGGTTCCCGACGATAGAGATCCTGCAAACTGATATTAAGCACCTCACCGCGCTGACGCTGCAACAGCTGCAAGCGGCTGTGCAGTTCCTGCTGCCAGAACTCGGCCTGATCAGGCACCGGATCGGGCAATGGCCAGGGCAGCTCGCGCTGCAGCTGGTGCAGCGTATAGCGGCTCAGGTCACGACTAAGCAGATACTGGCCGCCTTCGGTACGGCGAATCAGTCCGGCATCGATCAGCAGCTGCACATAATCGTCCCAGCGTCCCTGATCCAGCCCCGGCACCTCCTGCAGCAATACCCGGTCGGGAACCGGCGCCCCCTCCTGCTGAGCCACCCAAAGCCGCTGCAGGACCGCCAGCACCGTATACAGGTGTGGCTCATTCATGCGGAACTTGTTGACGTGAGATACGGTCAGCAGCCGCGTCAGTTCGGCACCCAGCAAGATGATGGTCCAGCTAATGAAGATCCAGACCAGGAACATGGGGACGGCCGCAAAGGCGCCATAGATCAGTTCATAGGAGGGAAACTGGGTGACGAAGAATGCAAAACCGCGCTTGGCCAGCTCGAACAGCACCGCAGCGAACACCCCGCCCAACGCGGCATTGCGTACCGGCACCCGGCAGTTGGGCACCGCCGCATAAAGCAGCATGAAGGCCAGCGCCGAGAACAGCGGCGGCAGCAGCGACAGCAGGCGGGCGCGCCCCACCATCTCGGTGGCGCTGGAGATAAACGGCAGGCTCGCGATATAGGAGGTCAGCAGCAGACCGAGACCGATCAGAATCGGCCCCAGGCTCAATACCGCCCAATAAAGCAGGAAACTGGACAGCCCCTTGCGCGGCTCGGTCACGCGCCAGATACGGTTGAACGCGGCCTCGATGTTTTTCATCATCATGATCGAGGTGACCACCAGGAAGACGATACCGATCACGGTCAGCTTCTGCGCCTGGGTCGCGAAGGTGCTCAGATACTCCTGCACCACCATGCCGGTGGCCGGAACGAAGTTCTCAAAGATCCAGCCCTGCACCTGTTCGCCCACTTCACGGAAATTGGGCACGGCGGCCAGCATCGAGTAGGACACGGTCATCAGCGGCACCACCGCGAACAGCGTGGTGTAGGTCAGCGCCGCCGCGTTCAATACGCCCTGATTGGCCTGATATTGACGTGCCAGGGCGCGAATAAACACCAATACCGCCGGCAGGCTTCCCTTCTGCATAGTCTCTCTCTTAACTAATCAATGCTCTGTTCTATACAATAGGGCGCTCATCAGCCTAATGAAAGCCTGCAACGGAGCACCCATGTCGATCACCATCTATCACAACCCGCGCTGCTCGAAGTCTCGTGAAACCCTGAAACTGCTGCAGGAGCGCGGCATTGAACCCGAGATTCGCGAATATCTCAAGGACGTGCCCAGCGCCGACGAGCTGCAATCCGTACTGGCCGCCCTCGGCATCAGCGCACGCCAGCTGCTGCGCACCAAGGAAGCCGAATACAAGGACGCCGGCCTGGAGGATCAGAGCCTGAGCGACGAGGCGGTGATCAAGGCGATGACCGAATACCCGAAACTGATCGAACGTCCGATCGTGATCAACGGTGACCAGGCACGCATCGGCCGGCCGCCGGAATCCGTGCTGGAGATCCTCGCGTGAGTCAGCCTTACGTTCTGGTCCTCTACTACAGCCGCAGCGGCGCGACCCGGGCACTGGCACGCCAGATCGCCCGCGGCATCGAGGAAGCCGGCATGGAGGCCCGCCTGCGTACCGTCCCGGCGATCTCCACCGTCTGCGAGGCCACCGAACCCGAGGTGCCTGAGTCCGGCGCGATCTACTGCACCGAAGCCGACCTGGCCAACTGCGCCGGTCTGGCGCTGGGCAGCCCGACCCGCTTCGGCAACATGGCGGCGCCGATGAAGTATTTCATCGACTCGACCAGCAGCCTCTGGCTGTCCGGTGCCCTGATCGACAAGCCCGCCTGCGTGTTCAGTTCCAGTTCCAGCCTGCACGGTGGCCAGGAAAGCACCCTGCTGAGCATGATGCTGCCGCTGCTTCACCACGGCATGGTGCTGGCAGGGTTGCCCTACAGCGCCACCGAGCTGCTGGATACCCAGGCCGGCGGCACGCCCTACGGCGTCACTCATGTCAGCGGCAGCGATGGCAACAGCCAACTGGATGCACTGGAAGCCGCACTGGCATTGAAACAGGGCAAGCGTCTGGGCCAGCTGGCTCTGAACCTGCTGCAAAAGGAGTCTTCTTGATGCAATCACTGGCCGCCAAGACCCGCATCAGCCGTGCCCTGGTACTGCTGAGTTACTTCGGTCTGCTACTGCTGTTCAGCCTCTGGTACCTCTGGCTGGTCCCATCCCGGGGCGACAACCCCTGGGTGATCTGGCTGGTTCACCTGCTGCCGCTGCTGGCCTTTGCGCCCGTGGTGGTCAAGGGCAAGCCGCGCGGCCACGCCTGGCTCTGCTTCGTGCTGTTGCTCTATTTCCTGGAAGCGGTGGTCGCCGCGCTGATTCCGCCGCCCACCCGCTGGCTGGGACTGATCGACTGCGCATTGCTGGTAACCCTGTTCACCTCGGCGATGCTCTACGCCCGCTGGCGCAGTCAGCTGGATCGAGCCCAACCGGTCGGTAACGCTGCGTGAAGCCTGTAGACCCGCAACGCTGGCGACGCGATTTCCCGCTGCTGTCCTTGCGTGTGCATGGGCAGCCGCTGGTCTATCTGGACAATGCCGCCACCACCCAGAAGCCGCGAGCGGTCATTGATGCGGTCAGCCGCTTCTACAAGACCGGCAACGCCAATGTGCACCGCGGCAGCCACGCCCTGTCAGCCCAGGCGACCCAGGCCTTCGAACAGGCCCGCGACAGGGTCGCGTCCTGGCTGGGTATCAATGACAGCGCCACGCTGATCTGGACCCGTGGCACCACTGAGGCGATCAACCTGGTGGCGCAAAGCTGGGGGCGCCAGAACCTGGGTCAAAACGACCTGATCCTGCTGATGCAGAGCGCCCATCACGCCAACATCGTCCCCTGGCAGATGCTGGCAGCCGCCACCGGCGCTCGTATCGAAGTCATTCCACTACAGGCCGATGGCGATATCGACCTTGCGGCCTGCCAACGCCTGCTGGAACTTCAGCCCGCTCTGGTCGCCCTTGGTCATGTTTCCAATGCACTGGGCACTGTCTATCCGGTCGAGCAGATGTGCCGTGACGCCAAGGCGGCTGGCGCCACCGTACTGGTCGACGGCGCTCAGGGCCTGCCCCATTTCGATGTTTGCCTTAAGACGTTGGACTGCGACTTTTACGCCTTTTCCGGCCACAAGGTATTCGGACCCACCGGCATCGGCGCTCTCTGGGGCCGCCGCGAGCTACTCGACGCCATGCCGCCCTGGCAAGGTGGCGGCGAGATGATCGAGCAAGTCAGTTTTGACGACACCAGCTATGCCGGCCTGCCGTTCAGGTTTGAAGCCGGCACGCCGAACATCGCCGGCGCCATCGGCCTTGCGGCAGCCATCGACTATCTTGGCACTCAGGACCGCCGGGCGATGGAAGCCCATGAACAGACGCTGCTGCAGCATGCGCTGGAGTGTTGTGACCAGGTTCAGGGGTTCCGCCCCATCGCCTCGGGCCCACGCCGGGTCAGCCTGATCTCGTTCGAGCTCGAAGGCTACCACCAGCAGGACGTGGCGCATTGGCTGGACCGTCAGGGTATCGCCGTGCGCGCCGGTCACCACTGCGCCATGCCGCTGATGCAATCACTGGGTCTGCCGGGCACACTGAGAGCCTCCTTCGCCTTCTACAACAGCTTGCAGGAGACCGAACGCCTGGCGCAGGCACTGGACCAGCTTGTTATGAGCCAGAAAAGCACCGTACCCGTTGCAGATTTGGAACAAACTGACTACCAAAACGCGCTAAAAGGCGTATACTCTGCAACAGACTGGACCAGTCGCTACCAGGCCCTGATGCGTCTGGGGCAGGCGTCTCCGCCCTTGCCCCCCGCACTCAAGCAGGACCAGTTCCTGCTGCCGGGCTGTGAATCCCGGGTATGGCTCGTGACCGAGCTGGATACCGACGGACACCTGAACTGTCGCGCCGACGCCGATGCACGCATCCTGCGCGCCCTGCTGACGCTGCTGCTGGATCAGGTCAACGGCCTGACACCGACGCAGCTACTGGCCACCGACCTCGAAGACAAACTGAGTCAACTCGATATTCAGCGACACCTGAGCCCATCTCGGGGCAATGGACTGCTGGCGATCATCCGTGCCTTGCAGGCATATGCACGCACAGAGGATTAGGAACAGGGTGTTGAAAAGCGTTATCGAGGCAGCCGAGACACGGCAAAAACAGGCGAGCAAGCGCAGTTTAGTGCACTAAATGAGCATTGTGAGCCTGTTTTTGACGATGTATTCGGCCACGCAGATAGCTTTTCGACAGCCTGCCAAGCCCGGGCGCCGCCGATTAAGTTCTGGAGTACTAGATGAACCTTAACGACCTGAGTCTGTTCATTCGCGTGGTTGAAACCGGGAGTTTCACCGCCGCGGCTGAAAGCCTCAATGTGCAGAAGTCCACCATCAGCCGCCGCATCGCCCAGCTGGAAGATACCCTGGGCATCCGACTGATTCAGCGCACCACCCGCAAGCTCAAGCTGACTCCGGAAGGCGAGGAGCTGTTTTCCCGTGCCCAGCCTTTGGTCGATGACTTGGAAGCGGTTCAGGATGACATCAGCGCATCAAAGACCGAGCTGCGCGGTCGTCTGCGCCTGACCATGCCCACCGAGATCGGCGTATTCATGATGAACGACGTGATCTCCAGCTTCATGGACGCCTATCCCCGCATTGAGGTGGATGTAGAGCTCAGCACCCGTACCGTCGACTTGATTGAAGAAGGCGTAGACCTGACCCTGCGCCTGGGTCCGCTGCCCAACTCCAGCCTGATCGCGCGACATGTTGCCGGCCTGCACCGTGGCCTGTTCGCCACCCCGGACTACATCGAAAAGCACGGCATGCCGCACACGCCGGACGACCTGGCGCGCCACCAGTGCATCACCCTGCTCAAGCCGTTCGACCACCTGCGTTTCATCAACTGGAACAACCAGGAACCGGTGACCATGGGCGGCCGCCTGCGCACCAACAGCCTGAGCTTCGTTCGTGAAATGATTCTGCAGGGCTACGGCATCGGCCGCCTGCCGGAAGTGTTCTGCAGTGAGCTGGTCCAGGACGGCACCATCGTGCGCGTGCTCGATGATTTCAACCTGGAGCCGCTGGAGATCAACGCGCTCTATGCCAGCCGCCGCAACCTGAACCCGCGTGTGCGCGCTTTCCTGGACCACATGACCGAACGCCTGCGCGACCATCCCTGGGTGCAGAGCCGGCTGGTACACCTGTCCGGTCAGATCTGACACCCAGACTTATCAGCACCCCAATCAGAAAACCCGGCCAGATGACCGGGTTTCCTTTATCCAGTCGGATCAACTCCAGTCGGTAACGACCTTAACTTCCAGGTACTCTTCCAGCCCCCAGTGACCGCCTTCACGACCGTTGCCGGACTGCTTGTAACCACCGAACGGCGCACCGCCCCCCAGCATCTCGCCATTCATCTGCACCATGCCGGAACGCAGTTTGCGCGCCACCCGCTTGGCCTTGTCGGCATCCTGAGTCTGCACATAGTGGGTCAGGCCATAGGGGCTGTCGTTGGCGATACGCAGCGCTTCCTCTTCCGTATCGAAAGGAATGATCGACAGCACCGGGCCAAAGATCTCCTCACGGGCGATGCTCATCTCGTTGGTGACATCTGCAAACACGGTCGGGCGGACGAAATAGCCTTCGCTCATGCCGTCCGGCTTGCCCGGGCCACCGGCCACCAGACGGGCGCCCTCGTCGATCCCTTTCTGAATCAGCCCCTGGATTTTGTCGAACTGGGCGGCAGAGACCACCGGACCGATATGCTTGCCTTCCAGTGACGCCTGGTTGACCTCGGTTTTCGCCGCCACCTCGATCGCGGCCTGTACCGCCTGGTCATAGAGTGAACGCTCCACCAGCATGCGCGTCGGAGCATTGCAGGACTGGCCGGAGTTCATGAAGCAGTGACGCACACCGCGTACCACCGCCTTCTCGTCCGCATCGGCGAAGACAATGTTGGCCCCCTTGCCGCCCAGTTCCAGGCTGACCCGCTTCACGGTGTCAGCGGCATTCTTGGAGATGGCGATACCGGCGCGCGTGGAGCCGGTGAAGGAGATCATGTCCACCTCCGGGTGGCCGGACAGCTGAGTGCCCACGCCCTGGCCATCACCGTTGACCAGGTTGAATACGCCCGCCGGGAAACCGGCTTCGTCGATCATCTCGGCAAACAGCATCGCCGACAACGGCGCGATCTCGGACGGCTTGAGCACCATGGTGCAGCCGGCGGCCAACGCGGCCACGACCTTCAGCGTGACCTGATTCATCGGCCAGTTCCAGGGCGTGATCAGGCCACAGACGCCAATCGGCTCGCGCAGGATCTGATTGCCCGGCGCATGCTCGCCCAGCGGCTGCTCAAACTCATAGTCGCGCAGCACGCGCATGAAGTTTTTCAGGTGGTTGGCGCCCGTACCCCACTGGGCCGTCTGCGCCAGCGCGATGGGCGCACCCATCTCCAGCGAGATCGCCTCGGCCATCTCGCTGGAGCGTGCCTTGTACAACGCATAGAGTTTTTCCAGCAGAGCCAGGCGCTCTTCCTTGCTGGTCTGGCTCCAGCTGTCGAACGCCTGACGGGCGGACGACACTGCCGCATCGGTATCGGCCTGGCTGCCCAGGGAGATCAGCGCGCAGACCGCTTCGGTGGACGGGTCGATGACATCAAAATCATGCGCCTGCGTCGGCGCGACCCACTGGCCGTTAATATAGAATTCGCGTTTTTCCAGCATGCTCTGGGCCTCTGTTGTTATAACTCTTGTTGTAAATTTTGTTATCGCTGTGCAGATACTTAATCTGTTAACAGCCAAGAGTACCGACTCTCGGCAATAAGGTCACGACCTGGTCAACAGGGCTCAACTGCTTTTGGCTGTCTTGCGCCGCCCGGTACTGGCCGCTTTCTTGCGCCCATAACCACCTTTCTTGCCCCTGCTTCCCCGTGCCGGCGCCTTGATGCCGCTGAGCGCTTCCGGCCGAATCTGCCCAATCAGCTGCGGCAGCGCCTCCTGCAGCGGCTGCATGAAGCCCTGATAGTTGAACGCCTTGCGGCTGATCGCATCGAGCTGGGACTCCCAGTGCGCGGTCATGTCCGGTCGGCTCAACTCCTCCGGCAGCGCCGCGATCAGCGCCTTGCCTGCATCGGTCGCGTGGATCTGCTTGCCCTGGCGCTGCAGGAAGCCGCGCTTGAACAATAGTTCAATGATGCCGGCCCGGGTCGCTTCGGTGCCCAACCCATCCGTCTCGCGCAACACCTTGCGCAGCTCCGCATCCTGCACGAAACGGGCGATACCGGTCATGGCTGACAGCAGGCTGGCATCGCTGAACGCCTTGGGCGGCTGGGTCATCTTTTCCAGCAGCTCGCCTCGCTCACAGTGCAACTGTTCGCCCACCTTGAGCAATGGCAGCTGACCTTCATCTTCATCCTGCGCCTCCTTGCCCAGCAGCGTCTTCCAGCCCGGGTCGGTGATCTGGCGCACCTTGGCCAGGAACTGACCACCGGCGATTTCCACTTCCACACGACGGTCGGCATAGCGACAGGGCGGGTAGAACTGCATCAGGTACTGACGTGCGATCTGACTATACACCTGCAGTTCGGCCCGACTGAGCCGCTCCGGCGAGGCCGCCTTGCTGGTGGGGATGATCGCGTGGTGGGCTTCCACTTTCTTGTCATTCCAGGCCTTGGATTTGAGGCTCAGGTCGGCATTCTGCACCGCCGTTGCCAGCTCCGGCTGGGTACGGGCGATCGCCTGGGAGACCTTCGCCGCCTCGGAAAAGTGCTCGGCGGGCAGATAGCGACAATCGGAACGCGGATAGGTGATCAGCTGGTGCTTCTCATACAGTGACTGGGCGGCGTCCAGTACCTGCTGGGCGTTGAGGCCGAAGCGCTTGGAGCAGTCGATCTGCAGCGCCGACAGGTTATAGGGCAGGGGCACCGCCTGCTGGCCGGTCTTGCGTTCGTCCTTGGTGACCACGCCCGGCTGGCACGTGATGCGCTGCACCACGTTCTCGGCCAGCGGCTTCGACAGCACCCGTCCCTCTTCATCCTGAAAGCGGGCACAGGCTTCGCTGGGTTGCCAGCGTGCGGTAAAACGCTCGCCGCGCTCCGTCAGCAGGTGTGCATCCACCTCGTAATAGGGCTTGGGCACGAAGACATCGATCTCGGCATCACGCTGCACGACCAGCCCCAGTATCGGCGTCTGCACTCGCCCCACCGACAGTACGCCATCGTAACCGGCACCCCGCCCTTTTACGGTCAAGGCACGCGTCATGTTGATGCCGAACAGCCAGTCAGCACGGGAACGCGCCAGTGCCGAGACCGACAAGGGGACAAACTCCCTGTTGGGCTTCAAACGAGCGATGGCACGACGCACCGCATCCGGGTTGAGGTCCGAAATCAGGCAGCGCTGCACCTGGGCGCGCTTGGTCTGAGGCACCTTGAGGAAATCGATCACCTCGTCCACCAGCAACTGGCCTTCGCGGTCCGGGTCACCGGCGTGGATGATCTGATCGGCCGATTTGACCAGCTTGCGCAACACCGACAGCTGCTTGCTCACGCCGCTGCGCGGTTTCAGCTGCCACTCCTGGGGCACTATCGGCAGATGTTCCAGTCGCCACTGCTTGTACGCCGGGTCATAGGCATCCGGCTCGGCCTGTTCCAGCAGATGACCGATACACCAGCTCACCACCTGATCACCGCCACAGCGGATCATCCCCTCCTCCTTTTTCTTAGGACCGGGCAGAACGGCAGCGATGGCACGGGCAAGACTGGGCTTTTCGGCGATGTAGAGCTTCATGGATCTCGAATGCTGGACAGTGAAAGCCGATAGGGTAAGAGATCAGCGGTCTCAAGTCGACAAGATACTGTATGTATCAACAGCAAAATCATGAAACCAACTCCAGGATTCACGCAAGAAGCATCAAAAAATTTGATCAATTACTATAAATAATCGCCATGTTTAATCATCCAGCCGACTCCTATAGTGAACTCATCCTAACGAACACCCGGAGAAACACGATGAACGCTGCCCTGATCACCCGCCTGTTGGCCACCTCCAACAGCATTGCCCCTCTGGCCCTGCGTATCCCCGCAGGCATCATTTTCATGGCCCACGGCGCCCAGAAACTGTTCGGCGCTTTTGGCGGCTACGGCCTTGAAGGCACCGGACAGTGGATGGCGTCCATCGGGCTGGAGCCCGGTTACCTGATGGCGTTGCTGGCCGGCAGTGCCGAGTTCTTCGGCGGTCTGGCGATTCTGATCGGTTTGCTGGTTCGTCCGGCGGCCGCCGCCCTGGCCTTTGCCATGCTGGTCGCCATCTTCGCCGTCCATATCGGCAACGGCCTGTTCATGAGCAACAACGGCTACGAGTTCGGCCTCGCCCTGCTGGCAATTTCCGTTGCACTGCTGATCAGCGGTGGCGGTGCTCTGTCAGCCGACCGTGTATTGAGCCGGCGCCAGGCCTGAAACCTGGCCGCCCTCAGCCTGAACCAATGAAGCGGAGGATTTCGACATGGGCTTGCTGATTGATGGCCACTGGGTTGACCAGTGGTATGACACTGAATCCACTCAGGGTCGCTTCGTGCGCTCCGAATCACAGTTCCGCCACTGGATCACCGTCGATGGCCAGCCCGGCCCCAGTGGTGCTGGCGGTTTCAAGGCCGAGGCCGGGCGCTATCATCTCTATGTATCCCTGGCCTGCCCCTGGGCGCATCGGGTATTGATCCTGCGTGTGCTCAAGGGACTGGAGTCGATGATCTCGGTATCCGTGGTCAACAGCTACATGGGCGACCACGGCTGGAACTTCGCGCCAGAACCGGGCGCGACCGGTGACACCCTCTACGGGCTGGATTATCTGTACCAGCTTTATCAGAAGGCCGAGCCGAATTACTCGGGCCGCGTGACCGTGCCGGTACTCTGGGACAAGCAGCGCCAGACCATCGTCAACAACGAGTCCGCTGAGATCATCCGCATGCTCAATTCGGCCTTCGATCACTTGGGTGCCAAGGCCGGTGATTACTACCCGCCGCTACTGCGCAGCGAAATCGATACGCTCAACACCGAGATCTACGAGCGCATCAACAACGGGGTGTACAAGGCCGGCTTTGCGACCTCTCAGGAGGCCTACGAACAGGCCGTCTACCCCCTGTTCGAGGCACTGGACGCTTTGGAGCAACGTCTCAGCCAACAGCGCTACCTGCTGGGCGCACAGATCACCGAAGCGGACTGGCGCCTGTTTACCACCCTGATCCGCTTCGATGCGGTTTATCACGGGCACTTCAAGTGCAACCTGAAGCGGATCGTGGATTACCCCAACCTGTGGGGCTATGTACGCGAGTTGTACCAGTGGCCGGGCATTGCCGCCACGGTCGACCTGAACCACATCAAGCGGCACTACTACCGCAGCCATCCCGGCATCAACCCGACCGGGGTGGTACCGGCAGGCCCTGTACTGGATCTGCAGCAGCCTCATCAACGTGAACATACAGGCCAACAGGTTCACCTGTGAGCAAGATCCTGGTTCTTTACTAGTCGTCCTACGGCCAGGCCGAAATCCCTTGCCGGGGACGATGGCTCGCGACGCCCCAGCGAATACGAAGCAGTCCTGGGCACACACGTTGCCCGCATCTCAGCTAAACTCAGTGCCTGAAGCGGAGTCTGCGCGGGTTGCCACAGGCGACCCGCACGACTGTTCATTTGCCGACAGTTCCACCGGCGTCTGACCTGTACCGGCAGACGCCATACCCTGCCGCTGCAAAGACCAGGCCCCGGCCAACAACACCGCACCGGCACTGATCACGGCCAGCGTGATTAGCAGACCATTTTGATAATTGCCTTCCGACTGGGCCAGATAGCCGACCGCCATGGGCGCCAGCATCTGCGCGATGCCGTAGCCGAATGTGAGCCGTCCCATCGGTCGTGATGGATTATCCGGGTAGAGCCGCCCTACCATTGCCAACGTCATGCTGACAATACCGATAAAGCTGGCGCCATAGATGATCGCACTCAACATGACGCCCGCCAGCCCGGTCGTCACCAGCAACAACAGCACACTGACCGCATTGAACAGATACGCCAGCAGCAGTGCCAGCCAGTCGCCCTGTCGGCGCACCAGCAGATCCCAGAGCCAACAGGCAGGTGCCGCGGCCATACCGGTCACCAGCCAGATCAGCCAACCACGGCCCACCAGCAGTGGCGAGGCTTCCGCAATGGCGACCAGAAACGTTGCTGTCACCACATAGCCCACACCAGCACAGAAATAGGCCAACTGGAGCAGCAGCATGAATGGGCTGATCCTGCGCGCTCCGGAGGTGGGCACGGCAGCCATCGCGGGCAGGCCGCGACGGTAATCCGGGCTCCACCACCACACCGGCAACAACAGTACCAGTGCGGCGAAGCCGTAAATGGCCCATTGCTGGTCCCAGCTGAAACGAAGCCGGATCATCTCCGCCAGCAGCGCCGTCAGGACAATGCCGATCCCCAGACCCGAGAAGAAGATGCCCAGTTCGGGCTTGTGCCCCTGTCGCAGCAGCCAGCTCATCAGCAGGCCGGCACCAATCAACACGCCGGCAGAACTGCTCAACCCCGCCAGGAAGCGCAGCAGATACCAGAGCCATTCCTGGCTGGTGCACCCCATCAGCCCCGTGGTCAGCACCGCGCCCAGCAGGCCAGCCTTGTACAGCCATATTTTCAGGCCCGAGGAGCGGATAAACGAAATCATCAAGGCTCCACTGAGGTAGCCCGCATAGTTGGCCGTGGCCAGCATACCCGCCAGTGCATTGTTCAACCCGGCACCCGACATCATTTCAGGAATCATCGGGGTATAGGCAAACCGCGCTATCCCCACCGTAATCACCACCGCCGTAACACTGGCAATCAGGACACGTACTTTCTCGGTCAGCATTCCCTATCCTCCTGTCTACCGATATTCATCAGACTAGAGGACACGAACAGCTGCTTCTTCATATAAAATGACAGATTACATATGAAACACGACAGCCTTGAGCGATAATTCCAGCATTGTGCATTCAATACCGCCTCACGAGACTAGCAAACCTTGAACGATGAATAACACAATCACCCGACTCTCGCCGCCCGAAATGCAGAAGCTGCCGCGCCAGGTCTATGTTCGCCAGCAGCTGATGCCCGCTCGTCACCTGTTCCCGCCGCACACACACCACTGGCACCAGCTGCTCTATGCCACCTCGGGCACCCTCGTGGCGAACCTGGAAGGACAGCGCCTGTTCGTCCCTTCAGGCACGGCCGTATGGCTACCGGCAGGGGTCGAACACAGCACGTACACCGAATTCGGCGCCGAGCTGAAAAGCCTGTATATCGACACCAGCTACAACGCTCTCGGCAGCGGAGCCCCACTGGTACTGCAGATATCCCCCTTGATGCGTGAACTGATGCTGGCCGCAGCCGAGTTTGAAGTGGAGTACCCGTTACACGGCTATGAGCACAACCTGATCCAGTTGATGCTGCAAACACTGGGACGCCAGCCACAGCGCGGGCATACACTGCCCTGGCCCGCTGACACTCGGCTGGCGAAACTCTGCGCTCAACTCTATGCCAACCCTGCCGAACGTCCCGGCCTGGCAGAGATGGCGGCCGGTATGGCGATGTCGGCACGCACACTGGAGCGACATTTTCGCCGTGAAACCGGACTGACGCTGCAAGGCTGGTATTCACGCCTGCGCCTGATGAAGGCGATCGAGATGCTGGGTACAGAGATGAGCGTGACCCGGATAGCGCTGGAGCTGGGATACAGTGCTCCCGCCCCCTTTATTTTGATGTTTCGAGAACACCTGGGGATCAGCCCCAACCGTTACCGCAGCCAAATGCGCCCTGACTGACGGAAATTCACGGACTTTCCCGGCACAGTGTCACACAACCGCAACCGGTCCGGCGCTATGATGGCTATTTTGACGCTAACCTGCCTCTGATCATGACACCCGAAAAGTCCTCCTCCTTCGTTTCCATCCTGCTGATCTTCCTGCGCCTGGGTCTGACCAGCTTTGGCGGCCCCGTGGCACACCTTGGCTATTTCCGCGCCGAGTTCGTCAGTCGGCGCAAATGGCTCAGCGAGCAGAGCTATGCCGATCTGGTTGCCTTGTGCCAGTTCCTGCCGGGACCCGCCAGCAGCCAGGTGGGACTGGCGCTGGGCTTGTCGCGCGGCGGTTTCAAGGGGGCGCTGGCCGCCTGGTGCGGTTTCACCCTGCCGTCGGCGCTGGTGCTGATGCTGGTGGCCTATGGCGTGATGAGCCCTGACTCAGGCTTGCCGTCCGGCGTCATTCAAGGGTTGAAGCTGGTCGCGGTCGCCGTAGTGGCGCAGGCCGTCTGGGGCATGGCCAAAAGCATGTGCCGGGGGAAAAAGGAGGTCGCACTGATGGTGCTGGCCGCCGGCAGCCTGCTGCTGGCGCCCAGTGTCTGGTTGCAACCGCTGGTGTTACTGCTCGCCGGGACCGCCGGCATGCTGCTGTTCAAAACGGTCGACTGTGCCGATCACAGCCATCTGCCGGTGCAGGTCTCCGCCCGCACCGGAGCCGGCCTGCTGACGGTGTTTTTTCTGTTGCTGCTGACACTGCCCATAGCAGCAACAGCCCTGTCTCTGCCCGCCTTGGATCTGTTCGACCTGTTCTACCGCGCCGGCTCGCTGGTCTTCGGCGGTGGCCACGTGGTGCTGCCGCTGCTGCAGGCGGAAACGGTCCTGCCGGGGCATGTCGGTGAGGATGCCTTCCTGGCCGGCTACGGCACCGCCCAGGCCGTACCCGGACCCCTGTTCACCTTTGCCGCCTATCTGGGCACCAGCATGCAGCAGCTGCCCGGATGGCTCGGCGGACTGACCGCACTGGTGGCCATTTTCACGCCCTCATTCCTGCTGGTCGCCGGGGTGCTGCCGTTCTGGGGCCGGTTAAGCCGCAACCGGCAAACCCGCTCGGCCCTCACCGGCATCAATGCCGCCGTGGTCGGGCTGCTGCTGGCAGCGCTCTACGATCCGATCTGGATCAGCAGTGTGCACTCCGGCGTGGATTTCGCGCTGATCCTGCTGGCCTTTGCCGCCTTGCAGGTATGGAAACTGCCGGTGTGGCTGCTGGTGCCGCTGTTTGCGCTGGGCGGCCTGGCACTCTGAAAACCCTGCGCAGTAACGCCGCACCACGTTTGAGGCTGCGGCGTAATGCCAGCGCACGCAGCATCCGCCCCCTGCGATGATAGAAATGCATATCGATGCTGCCGTTCTCAAGCCGACGAACCTTGCGTGCCTGTGAGTCGATACTGGCGATCATGATCAAGCCCTCCCTAATGACCAATGCTGACAGCTTAGGACGGCTCTTGTATTATGAATAACGATTAATTCAGATCATTTTGATCGCCAGTCACGATGGATTAGCCCATGCCCCAGCCCAACCTGAGCACCGAGCTGCTGCGCACCTTCACCACCGTGGTGGATGAGGACGGCTTTATTCGTGCCGCCGAGCGTCTGCACAAGACCCAGTCCACCATCAGCCAGCAGGTGCGGCGACTGGAGCAGGAACTGGGCGTGGAACTGTTCCGCACCGAGGGACGCAAGCGAGTGCTGACGCCCATCGGCGAAACCATGCTCGGCTATGCCCGCCAGATGCTGGCCCTGCAGGACGATGCCCTGGCCGCGATCACCGAACAGAATGCCGAGGGCGAGTTGAGGATCGGGGTATCCCTGTCGCTGACTGAAAGCATGCTGCCCTCCATTCTGGCGCGCTTCAAACGTCACAACCCGGGCATTCGCCTGAACGTTCAGACCGATTACAGCAACAGCCTCAGTCAGGACTACGATGACGAGAAGTACGACCTGGCGCTGATCCTGCGCCGCGACCGCAGTCAGGTCAAAGGGGAGCTGCTCGGCTATGAGCCACTGATCTGGATCGGCCCCGCCGGCTATCAATGGTCCCGTAACCGGCCGCTGCCACTGGTGTTGCTCAATACCCCCTGCCTATTCCGCGAAGCGACCATGAGCGCGCTGGACAGCACTAGCATCAGCTGGCGCACGGTGTACTCGACCACCAGCTTCACCAGCCTGATGGCAGCCGTCCGCGCCGGTCTGGGCGTCACCGTCAGAACCCAGGGCGCGCTGGCCGAAGGCACCGAAAATATCGGCTCGCGCCTGGGCTTGCCGGAACTGCCCCCGGTCTATATCGAACTGCGCTACCACCCCAAGACCCCGGGCTGCGAACAGCTGGCCCAGCTGATCCGCCACGAGCCCCTGCAGGCCTGCTAACAGGTTGTTGAAAAACGTTATCGAGGTAGCCCAGGCCGGGCAACGCAGATTCTCGACCGTCTGTTAAGCTCAGCGTACCTCAGTCGGCACTCCCCGCTCCAGCACCCGCCGGAGCACAAAGCTGGAGTGCACACCGGTCACCCCCTCAATACGGGTGATCTTGTGCAGCAAAAGGTCGTGGTAGTCATCCATATCCTTGACCAACACCCTAAGCTGATAATCCGCATCCTGGCCGGTGATGATCAGGCACTCCAGCACCTGCGGCAGCTTGGCGATCTCGCGCTCGAAGTTCTCGAACCGTTCTGGCGTATGCCGGTCCATGGAGATGTGCAGCAGCGCCATCAGATTCAGCCCCAGCCGCTTGGAGTCGACCAGCGCGCGATAGCCGGTAATCAGGCCACTCTCTTCCAGCGCCTTGACCCGGCGCAGACAGGGGGACGGCGACAGCCCGATACGATCGGCCAGCTCCTGGTTGCTGATGCGCCCGTCCTGCTGCAACTGCTGCAGAATTGCACGATCGTAGCGATCCAGTGCTGGTCCCTTTTGATCTGAAGGCATAATATTGCTCATATTTTTAAGAAAAAGATTTTAATTGCCAAAACTAGCGCAAATCATGGCAATTTAGCAATCCTGCCCCCGATCTATTGCTCTAAGATATCTCCATCGTAAAGGTTAAGGCCCGCTGGAAACGCCAGATAGCCTTACCCAGGCCGTCAGCGGCGGTAGCAGTCCTTACCCAGGGCTCGACTCAGCGGTCCACCCCACAACAATGGAGAGCAACACCATGGCAAGTGCCACTTTTAACCATCGCAAGTATCAGCCGGTCGAACCCGTGACCGGTTTTACCCGTACCTGGCCCGATCGTCAGGTGACCGAGGCCCCGATCTGGGCCAGCGTCGACCTGCGTGATGGTAACCAGGCCCTGCTGGAGCCGATGAACGTGGCCCAGAAGCAGCGCCTCTGGCACCTGCTGGTGAAGCTCGGCATCAAGGAGATCGAGGTCGGTTTCCCGGCCGCCAGCCAGCCGGATTACGACTTCACCCGCTGGTTGATCGAGGAAAACCAGATCCCGGATGACGTACGCATCCAGGTGTTGGTACAGGCCCGCGAAGAGCTGATCGCCAAGACCTTCGAGGCGTTGAAAGGCGCCAAGCAGGCGGTGGTGCATGTCTACAACTCCACCTCCCGCATCCAGCGCGAACGCGTATTCGGCATGAGCCGTGATGAGATCAAGACCATCGCCGTTCAGGGCGCCAGCTGGTTGAAGGAATATGCCGCCCAGTATCCGGAGACCGACTGGACCTTCGAGTACTCGCCGGAAAGCTTTACCAGCACCGAAGTGGAATATGCCGTCGAGGTCTGTGAAGCGGTGATGGATGTCTGGCAGCCGACCCCGGAGAAGCGCTGCATCCTCAATCTTCCGACCACTGTTGAGGTCGGTCCGGCGAACCATTTCGCCGACCAGGTGGAATATTTCTGCCAGCATCTGAGCCGTCGTGACAGTGCCATCATTTCGGTGCACACCCATAACGACCGTGGCGGTGCCGTGGCCTCGGCTGAACTGGCGTTGATGGCCGGTGCCGATCGTGTCGAAGGCACTTTGCTCGGCAACGGCGAACGCACCGGCAACATGGATATCGTGACGCTGGCGATCAACCTGTACAGCCAGGGCGTGGATCCTCAGCTGGATCTGTCCAACCCGGACGAGATCATCCAGACCTGCACCGAGTGCACCGGGTTGCCGATCCACCCTCGTCATCCCTGGATCGGTGAACTGGTCTACACCGCCTTCTCCGGCAGCCACCAGGATGCGATCCGCAAGTCGCTGAAGCAGCAACAGGAAGATGAACACTGGCAGGTCGCCTATCTGCCGATCGACCCGACCGACCTGGGCCGCGATTACCAGGCGGTGATCCGCGTCAACAGCCAGTCCGGCAAGGGCGGCATGACCTTCCTGCTGGAACGTGATTTCGGCATCAGCATTCCGCGCTGGATGCAGCTGGAGCTGGCGCCGATCGTGCAGAAGAAGACCGAGGAACAGGGGGGCGAAGTGGACAGCCAGGTGATTCACGACCTGCTGATCAGCACCTTCGTACAGGATAAGGCCCCGGTCAGCCTGGAGGGCTACCGCATCGAACGCAGCGGTGATGCCGAAACCCTGGCGGCGGATATCCGCATCAACGGAGAGCAGGTCTGTATCGAAGGTAACGGCAAGGGCGCCATGGCGGCTTTCATCACGGCATGGCAGAGTCGCACCGGTCTCAGCATCCATGTGGTCGACTACGCCGAACACGCCATGGGAGAAGGCTCGGACGTTGCCGCGGCTGCCTATGTGCAGCTCAACGTGGACGGCCAGCGCGTCAGCGGCATGGCGGTCGACGCCGATACCGTCAGCGCCTCACTGAAAGCGGTGGTTGCCGGCCTGAATCGCTCGGGCAAGGCCACCCAGGTGAGCCCGGCGACTCAAGCAACCCACGCCTGAACCCAGGGGCACCCTTGCCGGTGCCCCTGATCACTGCCCTGCCATCACGCCTGTATCCGCCTGCTCACGTTCAACGACCACCTGGTTACGGCCATTGTTCTTGGCGCGATAAAGCGCATCATCCGCTCGCTTCAACAGCGCACCGACCTGATCACCCGGCCGTATGGCGGCGACCCCGAAGCTGCAGGTACGATGACCAATAACGGCGAACTTGACCTTTTCGATACGGTGCCGCAAATTCTCTGCCAGTCGGTGCGCCCCCTCCAGATCCGTATCGGGGCAGATGATCAGAAATTCTTCTCCTCCCCAACGCCCCGGGCAATCCGTAAGACGCGTGTGCTCTCGCATCAGGCTGGCCAGCTCTCGCAGCACCTGATCCCCCACGGCATGCCCGCAAGTATCATTGACCTGTTTGAAATGGTCGATATCCAGCATGATCACGGCACACCCAACGCCATAGCGCTCATATCGATGCACCTCTTGGGCCAAAAGTGCTTCGGTGCGCGCACGATTCGCCAGCTGGGTCAGGGCATCCGTGGTGGACAGGCGCTCCAGTTCGACATTTTTCCGTTCCAGGGCCTCCCGGTGCGCCACCTGCTCGGTGATATCCAGCACCATCCCGATATAGCGCCCATCCCCCTCATGCGCCCCCTCATAGCGGCGCGCAGCGCACCTGAACCAGCGCGACTCACCCTTCTGGTCGAGCAGTCTGGCCTTACAATGCCACTCGGGCTGTTGCCGCTGGATCACTTCGTGCCAACTGCGGGCAACCGACTTCCGATCATCCGGATGAAGAAATCCGACCCAGTCCCTCGCGTTCAGTGATTCAACCGGTCGTCCCAGCATCTCGCCGAGATACTTGTTCGCGTAGATATTCTTGCCCGCCACATCCGCTTCAAAAATCCCGATCGGTGAAAACTCCGACAACGCCCGGAAACGCTCTTCACTGGTGCGCAGCGCCTCTTCAGACCGCTTGCGCTCCGTCATATCGGCCAGGTTAAGCACCAGGCTTTCGATATTGTTGTCCTTGCCTACAATCGGATTGCCGGTGATACGACAGAAGCGCCGTCCCATGCCGGCGAACTTCAGCCAGGTTTCCAGGACGAAGGGCGCGCCCTTCAGCGCCGCCGCCAACCGGGGCTGGATCAGCAGCGCGAACTCTTCTTCACCATAGAACGCCCATAATGGATGCCCCTCAATCTCCTCCCGTTCACGCTTGTGGTAACGGAGATACCGATTGTTGACCTGCAGGTGATTGAAATCGGCATCCAGCAACGCCATCAGTTCATCCGATGCGTTCACAATTTCGCGATAACGGAACAAACGCTTTTCGTACTCACGCTTTTCAGTCACATCAGTGCTGATCGCAAAATAACTGGCAACACGACCGTCCACATCGCTCACAGGGGTAATCAAGGTCTTCTCTATCCGCTCTCGGCAATCATGCATCCGGTTGATGAACTCACCTTCCCATGCCAACCCTCGCTGCAAACTGGACCACAATTCACGGTAGGTGGCTTCCGGCGTATGACCGGATGAGAGAATGCTTGGCTTTTGCCCCATCACTCCTTCATAGGTGAAACCGGAGCGCTTCAGGTAGGCAGCGTTTGCATAAATGATACGACAGTTCAGGTCAGTAATCGCAATGGCGAAAGGGATCTGCTCAATCGCCTGATGCAAATGCGCCAGATCATTGGCTGTTTTACGCTCGCGACACAAACTGTCACGCCAGCGCCTGAGCAAGAACAACGCCACCAGGACCAACATCCCCAGGCTCAAACTGGCAACGACCGCCCTGAACACCCACCCCTTCAGCGCATCCCCACGCTTGATTGCAGCAACGGCCCTGACCGGCTGTTGGCCCAACTGGCGAATGGCGAACAGGTAGTGCTCACCAGCGAACAGCCGGGTGCCGAAGGCATTAAACTCGTCAAGCTGCTGATACTGCTGCTGATCTTCCATCAGCTCCAGTTGAGCCTGCCGGGATTCGGCACTGACGACCAACATCACCCGATTCTGGCTATCCAGCAGCAGCAACTGCTGATCACCATAGCCTTCACCGTTTTCCAGCTCCAGCTTGATCCGCTCCCCCTCCAGCGTCGCCAACAGCGCCCCGGTAACGCGACCATCCGGCGCATACACCAGCCGTGACGAACCCAGTTGCTCCGCCTGGACTCCCATCGCCGAACGCACCCCCTTGGCCATGGCCTGACTGAGCCAGGGCGGCGGTGCAGAGGGCACCTCAGCGGACTGACCGACACTGGCCAAAACCCGTCCGCCAAGATCATAAAGCACCATGCTGCCCAGCGATGGAGCTTGCATCATCGAGCGCAACAACAAGGGCCGAAAGCGGGACTGCTCGGCAAAAAACTCGGTATGAGACTCAAGCGCCAGGCTCGCATCATGGAGTACATGGTCCGCCGAAATGAAGGCGATATCGATCGCACTCCCGTATGCACGCAGCTGGGTCTGCAAACGCTCCCCGGCACTTTCCAGCGTGTGCTCATAGTCCCGGTAAAGCCCCCAGACCAGCATGACCACCATGATGACCAGCAAGCCCAGAGCCCCGGTGATGATGGAATACCCAGACCCGCTGCGGTTCTTGCGGGTTTGCGCTGACAGATGGAACGGCCGGGCTGCCATCAGTTTTCCATCGCCTCGGCAGCCTGATCAACCAGTGCCGGATCGACTCCCATCTGACGAATCATGGCGGCTTCCCGCTGACGGGCAACCTGACGCCACTCAGCCAACGCCACCCTGTCGGGCACCATGACCTTGACGCCCTTGTCCAGCAAGGCAGCCCGCGCCTCCAATTGCGCCCTGGCAGCCTCATGGCGCTGACCATCCACGACCTGTTCCCAGCTTTCCCTTAGCCGCTGCTGCAGATCGGGGGGCAAACCGTCCCAGAAGTCGGCATTGATGATCGGTACGTACTGGGCGAAATACTCGTTGTCTTCGAAGCAGAAACGGATTCCGTTGCGCCAGAGTTCAGCACTGCGCACCGTTTCATGAGTGGTCAACATACCCTGGACCTGATCACGCTCCAGCGCATTGGGCAGGTCGGGCCAGGCAACCACCACAGGTTTGGCGCCGAACGCCTCCTGCCGCGCCTGGTTGGCGACGCCGCCGGGAATACGCAACTTCAAGCCGACAAGATCCTCATGCCGCTTGACCGGCGTGTCGGTGAAATAAAGATGCGCATGGCCCAGGTCAAGCCAGCGCCCTAACACCTCGACCCCCAGATTGGTTTCCACCCGCTGACTTACAATCTTACCGATCTCACCGTCACGCAGTTGGTAATTTTCCTCTGCCGAGCGACCATAGAAAAGCGGCAGCATGTAGAGACCCACATCCGGGACATAGCGATCCAGTTGCCACATGCCGGGCACCGCCATCTCGACCTTGCCACCGATGAGCGCGGCGATGACATCACGGTCACGAAACAGTCGCGCGCTATGATGAAACGCGACCTCAATACGCCCCTCACTGGCCTGTTCCAGCTGTCGCGCAAAGCGTTCGATCGCCTGGGTCTGGACATGCCCTGCCGTGTTTTCGGTGGAGATGCGCAGCAGGTGGTGTGCGCTACCCTGTGCGCTGGCTGTACCACTGACCACAAGCAAGCCCAGGACAAGACTCACCAGCGCACAACGAAGCCGGGGACGCATGAACACTTGCATGACTCTACTCCTTTTCTCCTTTTCATGACGAACCAGTCGCCATGAAACGGCGTAAACATCTTCGCCGTCCTGGGCTAGCCGGATGCTTAGTGTCTCTAATTACTTACTAGAATTCATTGACATGCATGCTACCTATCAACACTGTGACACATTCTGATCGGCCTAAGCCAGCATTACGCAGACAGCCCCCAGCACAATCAACCCCAAGCCGGCCAGATCACGCCCGCTGAGCGTCTCGCGAAACCAGCGCGCCGAGATCATCAGCGTGAACAGCACTTCAATCTGCCCCAGCGTTTTCACCAGCGCCACCGTTTCCAGGCTCATTGCGGTAAACCAGCCCAGCGAGCCCAGACAGCTGAACAGCGAGATCGACACCACCTGGCCGGGGCGCTGCCACAGGGCCTTCAACGTACCGGGCTCACGCCAGGCTACCCAGATCCCCAGCAGCAGCGTCTGCACCAGGATCACAGCCAATAAAACCCAGGCCGCGCTGTAGGGAAAGGGCAACCCAAGCGTCAGACTCGCCTCACGCACCCAGAGTGTCGTCAAGGCAAAAGACAGCCCACTGCCCAACCCGACCAGCAGCGTATTCAACGACACTTCGCGCAAGGCACCAGGATTGGTCATCAGCCAGAACGCCAGCGCTCCGATGAGCACCCCCGTCCAGGCCAGTGCCGACAAGGGCGCACTGAAAAAGAGCGCGCCCAATACCGCTGCGATCACCGCCTCGCTCTTGGCCAGCCCGACACCGATGGCGTAGTTGCGCTGGCGAAAGAGCACCACCATCAGCGCCGTGGCGATGATCTGCGCCACCGCCGCCAGCAGAATCAGCACCACAAAGTGGCCGCTGACGGCGGGCACGGCTACCGGCTCATACAGATAAAGTCCGCCCAGATAACAGGCCGCCAGCGGGCTGGCCCACAAGAACCGGGCCAGAGTCACACCGGCGGTACTGACCTCCTTGCTCAGGCGGTTTTGAAAGGCGTTACGCCAGGACTGCATGAACGCGGCAAAAATCGTGAAGGGAATCCAGAGCGCCATCAACTCCACCGTTGGCTGCAAAGTAAGCGCGCATTCTAGGCTTTTGTGGCAACAGGACCAACCGCTGGTGACTGTACAACAGTCTGTTCCCCGGGGATTGTTTTAAACATGTATAAAAGATACCCTTTAAATGTTTTCTAAATACATCAAAGGAATTCTCATGCTGAGCAACCAGACCATCGAGATCGTCAAATCCACTGCTCCGGTCATCGCCAACGCCGGTCCCGCCATGACCGCCCATTTCTATGAACGCATGTTCCAGCACAACCCCGAGCTGAAGGATATCTTCAACCTCAGCCACCAACATTCGGGGCGTCAGCGTGAGGCCCTGTTCAATGCTGTGCATGCCTACGCGGCCAATATCGACAACCTGGCGGCACTGCTGCCGGCGGTCGAGAAGATCGCGCACAAACATGCCAGTTTCCAGATCACGCCTGAGCAATACGACATCGTCGGCACCCACCTGCTGGCAACCATCGACGAGCTGTTGTCACCCGGCCAGGCCGTGCTGGATGCCTGGGCGGAAGCCTACGGAGTACTGGCCCAGGTGTTCATCAATCGAGAAGCAGAGCTCTACGACGCGAGCGCCGAGGCTGAAGGCGGCTGGCGTGGTACACGTGAATTCGAGCTGGTTGAAAAGCGCCAGGAAAGCGAACTGATCACCAGTTTCGTCTTTGAACCCGTTGATGGTGGCAGGGTCCTGCCGTACCAGCCGGGCCAATACCTGGGCATCCACCTCAAGCCTGAAGGATTCGAGCATCAGGAGATTCGCCAGTACAGCCTGTCTTCAGCAGCTCAGACCGATCGCTACCGCATTTCGGTGAAGCGTGAAGCAGGCGGCAAGGTATCCAGCTACCTCCACAATGAGTTGAACGTCGGCGACAAGGTAAAGCTGACGCCGCCGGCGGGCGACTTCCAGCTCGAGCGCCAGAACGGGCAGCCAATCACCCTGATATCCGCCGGAGTCGGCCTGACCCCAATGCTGTCGATGCTGGAAAGCCTGCTCGACCACGATGCGCCGGTAAACTGGCTGCATGCGGCCGACAATGGCCAGGTCCACGCCTTTGGCGAGCATATACAGCAGCTGGCCAACAATCATCCGCATATTCGCAGCACCGTCTGGTATCGCGACCCCAGCGACGAAGATCGCCAACAGGAACGATTCAATTTCGTCGGCCTGATGGACCTGATTGCAGTACGTGACCAGATTGATGATCCGCAGATGCAGTTCTATTTCTGCGGCCCGCTGGCCTTCATGCAACATGTGGCTGCACAGTTGAACGCTTTGGGGGTCAGCAGCGATCGCATTCACTATGAATGCTTTGGGCCACACAAGATGATCTGAGCCGGTTTGACCTTCAGTCGTTTACGGGTTATGGTATGCTTTGTATATACAAAATACAGTGTGTGCTGAGCGTTTGTAATCGGCTGTTTTTGCTTTACTCTATAGCCATCCCGTCCGGCCGGAGTCGTGAAATGAGTGGCAGGAAGAAAAGCAAGACCAAAAACAGTCAGCTCGTGATTCGTATCAATGACGAAGAGCGAGATCAGTTTGTCGCCCTCTGTGATGAGCTGGATACCAGTGCCGCACGCGAAATCCGGCATTTTATCCGCCGTTTTCTGGCTGAACACCAGCCCGATACGGCAGACAAGACTGACGACTGACAAGGAGCGCCAACATGGCCAAGCTGAAAGCAAAAGAAGTAAAAAAACTGATCAAAGCCCGCAAAGCGAAAATCGCCAAGCATCAGGGCAAGGTTAACAAGCTGAAAAAAATGCTGAAAGCCGCCAAATAAGCGCTTTCAAGCAATAAAAAAGACGCCTGATGGCGTCTTTTTTATTGCTTGATGCACAGAGCTGCAAACGGTCAGCCGTCACACGCGGATATCGATCGCGTGCCCGAGCGGGCTTGACGGATCGGGTGCACTGACCGGAGCCGCGCTTTCGATCAGCTGCAACACCTGCTGACCAACAGCTTCCATCTGGCCCTTAACGATCCCATTCATTTTCGCCGCATGATCAGTCTGAGTCTGCAGCTGGCTCATGCCGGTACTCATCGCCGCAATATCCATTACCCTTTCCCGCCTATATGTCTGCTTGCGGACACAGTCTACGCTCCTGCGCAGACTCTACCCTGCTACCGGTCATCAAACCCGGTCATTATTCTCGAACCAGGATTACCCGAATCGCATCCAGCTTCAACTCCATAGTCTGCAGCGAGGCAAGCATCTGCTCGGTGTCGACCTGCATGGCATCCAGTTCTTCCTGACGAATCATAGGATTGACCTTCGCCAGCGCGACCATGCGGTCATACTCGACCGTACGCTGCTGCTGCAAGGTTTCCAGCGCCTGCTGACGCAGCTTGTCCAGGCGAGTGGCCACATTGCCGTCCGCCGCCTTGAGCTGCTGGGCTATCTGCTCCCGCGCCAGACGCACCATCTTCTGCCCGGTCGCTCGGCTAACGGTCTGCAGCAGCTGATTCATCGGTTCATGACCCAATGCACCCGCCAGATCACGCCCTTCGGGGTCCACCAGCATTCTCACGCTGCCGGTGGGCAGATAACGCTCCAGCTGCAGATAGCGCGGCGCCGTACAGCGCAGTTCGTAAACCAGCTCCAGCAGCAGGGTACCGGCCTGCAGCGGCGGCAGTTTCAGCGTGCAAACGGTGCAGTTGCCCAGCTCGCCGGTGCTGATCAGCTCCATGGTGCCGGTCAGCAGCGGGTGCTCCCAGCTCATGAACTGGATATCCTCGCGGGATAGCGCACGCTCTCGGTTAAAGGTCAGGGTGACGCCCTCTTCCGGCAACCCCGGCAACTGGCACAACATGTGATCGCCCGGGTGCAGCACCAGACCGTCCGGCCCGTGCGGCTGAATATCAACGCCAAAGCGATCAAACAGTTTCTCGGCGAAGGCCTGCAGCTGCTCGCTGCTTTCTGCCGACGCGACTTCGTCCAGCAACTGGCCGGCCCGCTGCGGATGACAGCTGCTGATCTCCAGCAGACGGTCGCGACCGCGGGACAGATCCAGCTCCAGGTTTTCCCGCGCCTGGCGCGTCTCGGTGATCAGGGCTTCAAGCGCTTCGATCTCTTCCGGCGCATGCAGGCACTGCAGCAACTGGGACGCGAAACGACGGTAGAGCGCATCACCGACGGCGCAGACGCGACTGAACGCATTCAGGCCTTCGTCATACCAGCGCAGCAACACCTCGGAAGTGCCGCCTTCATACACCGGCACGTGGATCTGGATATCTTCACGCTGACCGATACGGTCCAGACGACCGATACGCTGCTCCAGCAGGTCCGGCGTCAACGGCAGGTCGAACAGTACCAGGTGGTGGGCGAACTGGAAGTTGCGGCCCTCACTGCCGATCTCGGAGCAGACCAGCACCTGAGCGCCCAGCTCTTCCTCGGCGAAATAGGCCGCCGCACGGTCACGGTTCACCAGACTCATGCCCTCGTGGAACACCGCCGAGCGCATGCCTTCACGCAGGTTCAGCTGATCTTCCAGCGCCACCGCCGTATCGGCATGGGCGCAGATCACCAATACCTTTTCGCTGCGGTTCTGCTTCAGCCAATCGACCAGCCACTCGACGCGGGTATCGGCCTCAACCCAATCGGCGCCGATGATCTTTTCCGGGTGCAACCGGGCTTCCGGGGACACCTCTTCATCGAACAGAGCCAGTTCCGGCGGCATCTCCAGCACCTGCTTCTGCAGCTGGCGCTGCGGGAAGCCGGCCACGGTATCACGGGTATTACGGAACAGGACGCGGCCGGTGCCCTGACGGTCGATCAACTGACGGATGAGATCATCCAGCGCCGCCGGCCGGGCAGCGGCATCCAGCTTCAGCCAGCGGGCGATAGCCTCATCACCCAGGCGTTCCGCCAGCGCGGACTGCAGATCGGTATCCTCTGTCAGCACCTCGCTGCCCTGCTCACCCAGCAGCGGTTCGATCAGGCTGTTGAGCTGGAAATAGGCATGCTCCTCGTCGAGGAACTGCTGCAGGTCCGGGTAACGGGCCGGATCGAGCAGACGCAGACGGGCAAAGTGGCCTTCCGGCCCCAACTGCTCCGGCGTTGCGGTCAACAGCAGCACACCGGGGGTTTTCTGCGCCAACGCCTCGATGCAGAGGTAAGCGTGACTCGGCGCCTCCGCGCTCCAGCCCAGGTGGTGGGCTTCATCCACTACCAGAATATCCCAGCCGGCGGCTTCTGCCTGCACCTGACGTGCTTCGGAACGAGTCAACAGCGACAGCGGGCAGATCACCAGCTGGCTGCTTTCGAAGGGGTTGTCCTGGCCGCTGGCCTCGATCTCGGCACAACGCGCCTCATCGAGCAAGGTGAACATCAGGTTGAAACGGCGCAGCATCTCGACCAGCCACTGGTGTACCAGTGTATCCGGCACTACCACCAGCACGCGACGGGCACGGCCGCTGATCAGGCGCTGGTGCAGCACCAGGCCGGCCTCAATGGTCTTGCCCAGCCCTACTTCGTCCGCCAGCAGCGCACGCGGTGCCATGCGTCCACTCAGCTCGCTGGCGATATAAAACTGATGCGGCAGCAGCTGCACCCGCGCGCCCAGCAGACCATAGGCCGAAGAAGCATGCAGACGGTGCTGATGTTCCAGCGTTGCGACACGCAGCTTGAACAGGCCGTTGCGGTCCAACTGGCCGGCAAACAGGCGCTCCTGGGGGCGGCTGAAATGAACCGCACTGTCCAGTTCAAGCTCGGGCAGAATCACCTCTGCACCTTCACCATCCAGCCCCCGGTAGATGAAACAGTCGTTATGCTCGAAGCGCTCGACCACCTCCATCTCGTCACCCATCAGGTTGCAGATCCGGTCGCCCGGCTCATAGGCGACCCGACTCAGCGGCGCGTTATCGGCGGCATAGGTGCGCGTTTCCTCGGCCGCTGGAAAGCGGATCTCGACGCGACGGTTTGCATACTCAACCACGATGCCGAGCCCCAGCTCGGCTTCACTGTTACTGATCCAACGTTGTCCGGGTACGAATGGCGTTTGTGACAAAATCTGACTCCCCTCAATACAGGGCGGCAATTTTAGGCGTTAAGCCCTCAAGACTCAAAGCCTTACACGGATTCTTCTTAATATTGAGCGCGTATTTGCTCGACATGCTGACGCAGCCTGGGCAGAAACTCCTGTTCGAACCAGGGATTGCGCCTCAGCCAGAGGTTGTTGCGCGGACTGGGATGCGGCAAAGGCACCTGTTCCGGCCAGAACTCACGCCAGTTTTTAACCCGCTCGGTCAGGCTGTGCCCCTTACCCAGATGCCATTCCTGAGCGTAACGCCCGACCAGCAACGTCAACTCGATATTGGGCAACTGATCCAGCAGTCGCTGTCGCCAGGCCGGGGCACATTCCGGCCGTGGCGGCTTGTCGCCCGACTTGCCTCTGCCCGGATAACAGAACCCCATCGGCAGAATCGCCACCTTTTCGGGGTCATAGAATTCATCCCGTGGCATACCCAGCCAATTACGCAGCCGGTCACCACTGGGGTCATTGAAGGGGATACCCGTTTCATGCACTCTGAGCCCCGGCGCCTGTCCTACGATCAGAATACGGGCCAGGGCGTCCGCCTGCACGACCGGCCTCGGTCCCAGTGGCAACACATCGGCACAAATGCGACAGGCCCTGACCTCCTGCAACAACTCGGGCAATGACATCAGAGCGCACCTTTCTCCTGCAAAACCTTGTGGATGCCTTCGGCCAGCACGCGGTAACCGCGGGCATTGAGATGCACCGCATCGGACTTCATCCCCTGTTGTCGCAACAAGCCCGCCAGCAGATCTTCAATAAAGACCAGATTATGCCGCTCTGCCAGTGCACCATAGAGCGGAGCCGCATCGGAAAACAGCCGCTTCTCCGGCACGCCCAGCAGGACCACGGGAATTTGCTGCTCCTGAGCCAGCACGATCATGGCATCGAGATTGTTTTCCAGCTCTGCAGTCGAGCGGTTGCGCAGGATATCGTTGCCGCCATGCAGCAGGATCAACAGGCTCGGACGCACCCGAGCCAGCTCCCCCGGCAGACGCTCCAGTCCAAGCGCTGAAATCTCGCCGGATACCCCGGACGACACCACCCGACGTCCGCTCAACTGACCGAGCACGTTCGGATAGCTCTGCTCAGCCGAGGCGCCCACGCCCACCGTCAGGCTGTCGCCAAACGCCAGAATCACCGACTGTTCACCCAGCGGTTCCAGCTGATTATCACTGCAGCCCTGCAGCAGCAATACCCCCAACAGCAGAACCGCCCTGATCAGCACCTTCATCTTGGTCACTCTCCCTGCTTAAAGAAAATCAGCCATGAAGGCTGCGATGGTGATCCCGAAAACCAGCATCCCGACCAGCTTGAACAGCACTGGCAACCACTTCACCCAACCCGGCGGTGTACGCCGCTGCAGTCGGTACTCAGCCGGATCGGAGCGATGGGAAATACCCGTGACCCGGCGCAGCCGCGCCATCAGCTGCTCCAGCTCCTGCTGCCCCTGGATGCCATCGCCAAGTCTGACCCGCTGACCATCATGGAGATAGGCATCAATGGCATAGTCCAACTCGGACGCTACTCCCTGTCCCATCCGGCCGACAACCCGCTCGGCCAGCCCTTCGATCTCGGCCACCGGCGTCACACGCCGCTTGGCCAACCCCATAAACTGCCGTGTTGTCACCAATTCGTGAGTACCGGCCTCCAGCCGCAGGCGGTTGAAACGCATATAAATGCCGGCCAGCAGCAATCCAGGACTGAACAGACCGAACCCCAACAGAATAATGCTCTGAACCATTAGCGCAAAGTAGCTGGTACGCTCTGAATTCAGTTCGTCCGCCAGGTTATAGCCCATAAAGATCGCCACACCGGTAAACACCAGCCCGACCAGCATCAGCACCCAAGCCGCCTTGCCGCTGCGACCGGCCGGAAAATCAATGCTGACACTATCGGCGGAATCGCCTGCCTGCTGCCAGGAGTGCACCGGCTCGTGCGTGGTTTCCAGCGCCTGCTGCTTTTCCAGTTCGCTGAACCGATAGTCGGAGTGCTTTTTGCTCGCCTCGGCACTGACCGGCACCGGGAACATCGCGTCGAAGCCACTGGTGGACACTTCCACATGGATCGCCCACCACACCCTGCGTTTGCCTTCGGCAAAGGAGGTCTCCGGTTGCTGTTCTGACAAGGACGCACAGAACTCCACCCGCGTGCCCTTGACCGATTTAAGCTGCCGAGTGACCGCCGGTGACTGCCAGAGCAGTTCATCACTCACGCTTGCGTTTTTGCCCTTGGTGATCACACGACGCATGCAGTTGAGCGTAACTCTGAGCCCGGCATCGGGCGGCAGGTGGAGGGGAAGGGTCAGGCTGCCGCCCAGTTCACCGTCCAGCGCTGCCGGCACCGGGTCCAGCGTCAGCACCAGTTCACGATCCCTGCGCCAGCGCAGAAACTCGCGCCCGGCTCGCGGCAATCCCAGCAGACCCAGCAGTAACATCCCCGGCAGCACCAGCAAGGGGTCGAAGCGAGTGAACTCCGAGGCCTGAAGACGATACAAGGCGCTTTCGATCTCAGCCCCGTTGGCCAGGTTGAGCGCCAGCATGACACCAAGGTAGGTCAGTATTACGCCAGCGGCGGCAAAGAAACGGAGATTGACCTGTTCGGGGCGGCTTTGCCCCCGCTGCCAGTCCTTGTTCACTGGCCAGTCGTTGTATCCCTGCATCCCGGTTGACCCTGTCTGCAAATAAAAAAGCCGCTGTCATCACAGCGGCTTTACAATCACTCAGGCTTTTTCGGCATGACCGGCCAACAGCCCGTCCTTGCGGAACATCGACTTGATGCCCCTGACCGCCTGACGGATACGGTCCTTGTTCTCGATCAGCGCGAAACGGACATAGTCATCGCCGTAGTCACCGAAGCCGATACCCGGCGATACGCACACCTTGGCGTCAGCCAACAGTTTTTTGGCAAACTCCAGCGAGCCCATTTCACTGTATTCGTCGGGGATTTTGGCCCAGACATACATCGACGCCTTGGGGTTGTCGACCATCCAGCCGGCTTCATGCAGCCCTTTCACCAGCACGTTGCGCCGCTGACGATACTGCTCGGCGATGTCGCGTACACACTGCTGGTCGCCTTCCAGCGCGGCGATCGCCGCAACCTGCAGCGGGGTAAAGGTGCCGTAGTCGTGGTAACTCTTGATCCGCGCCAGCGCATGCACCAGCTCCTTGTTGCCGACCATGAAACCGATACGCCAGCCCGCCATGTTGTAGCTCTTGGACAGGGTGAAGAACTCTACCGCCACATCTTTGGCGCCCGGCACCTGCATGATCGAAGGTGCGGTCCAGCCGTCATAAACGATATCGGCATAGGCCAGGTCATGCACGACAATGATGTCGTGCTCCTTCGCCAGCGCCACCACACGCTCGAAAAAGTCCAGCTCGACGCACTGGGCCGTGGGGTTGGACGGGAAGCCAAGGATGATCATCTTCGGCTTGGGAATGGACTCGCGGATCGCCCGCTCCAGCTCGACGAAGAAATCCACGCCCGGAATCAGCGGCACAGAACGCACCTGGGCGCCGGCAATAACCGCACCGTAAATGTGGATCGGGTAGCTGGGGTTGGGCACCAGCACAGTGTCACCGTGATCCAGGGTGGCCAGCATCAGGTGCGCCAGCCCTTCCTTGGAACCGATGGTGACAATGGCCTCGTCTTCCGGATCGATCTCCACCTGGTAGCGATCTTCGTACCAACGGGAGATGGCACGGCGCAGGCGCGGAATGCCGCGCGACGTAGAATAGCCGTGGGTATCGTCACGCTGGGCCACGGCACACAACTTCTCAACGATATGCGGCGGCGTGGCGCCGTCCGGGTTACCCATGCTGAAATCGATGATGTCCTCGCCACGGCGACGGGCAGCCATCTTCAGCTCGGCGGTGATGTTGAATACGTAGGGGGGGAGGCGATCGATACGGGAAAAATGGCGTACGGGTCGCACACCGGATTTGTCTGTCATGTTAACCTCGATAAAACGTCAGCGCCCGGAACCGTCCGAGCGACGCCGGCCATGTCCTCATGGCCGTGTATCGAGACTAAACCCTATCCCGCCTTTTCGCCAGACTTAATCGGGCGCGTTTTCGGCCAATTTCTGTTTCACAAAGCCTCCCTTGAGCTTGCCATAGGCCTCCTGTTCGGTCACACCTGCCGCCAGAATCTCCCGTTTGCAGGCCTCATAGGCCGCCCTTTCATCGGGGTTGGCCAGCATCCGGTCGCGAAAACGCTGCTGGTTGCGATGCTCTTCGCTGCCATGACGAATCAAATGGGCATGGATCATGAAGCACTCGCCCTCGAACTCAACCGCACCATCCTTGCGGGGCCGCTCCGGCGGAAACGGCTTGTGACTGTGCTGATCCTGAAACCCCAGCGTATAGAGATGCTCAACCGCATCCTGCAAGCGCCCTTCCGGATACAACACGGACAGGTCGATGACCCCCTTGCCGCCCACCTGTGCCGAGGTCGAACCGATATGCATCACATCCATCCAGTCCTGCTTGATGTGTTCAATCAGTGCGGCGGCGACACGCAGCAACACGGGACTCCAGGGTTTAAAGCTGGCGGGACGCCGTTCATAGGGCAAAACCTGCATCGGGTATTCCTTGTCCGGGACTATACTGATCGACGCCATCATAGCAGACGATCTTCTCTGGCCGGTTGACCGGACACGGAGATTACATGAATATCACCTAATATTGATAACACGCACCCGTCCCAAGGAGCGGCACCCATGACCCTGCTGCGTACCCTGCCCCTGCTACTGTCCCTGCTGGCCTCTCCGCTGTTGGCCGCCGAGATATCCGGTCCCTCGAGCATCGTCGTACAGCGCCAGGCTCTGGAAGAGCATCTGCTGCTGGATGGCGTGATCGAAGCCGTACAACGAAGCACCGTCTCGGCCCAGACCAGCGGTCGTGTCACCGCACTGCCCTTCGACGTGGACGATTCCGTCCCGGCCGGTGCCCTGATCGTGCAGCTGGAAGACAGCGAACAGCAGGCACGATTCAGCCAGGCACAGGCAGGTCTCGCCGAAGCCCAGGCAGGGCTGACCGACGCGCGCCAGCAGTTCAGCCGCATTCGTTCACTGCATGAACGCAAGCTGGTCGCCAATCAGGCGCTGGATCAGGCGCGCAACCAGCTTAATGCCGCCCAGGCACGCCTGGCTCAGGCACAGGCGGCGCTGGCCGCCACTCAGCAGCAGCTGGACTACACCCGCATCACCGCGCCCTATGGCGGTATCCTGATCGAGCGCCATGTAGAGCTGGGCGAAAGCGTCAACCCGGGGCAGCCACTGCTGACCGGCCTGTCGCTGCAGCACTTGCGCGTAGTGGTGGACCTGCCGCAGCAATATGCCGGGCTGGCCCGCGAACAGCGTCGTGCACTTGTCAGCCTGCCCGATGGCCGCGAGCTGGAAACCGGCGAGATGACCTTCTACCCCTATGCCGACCCGGCTACCCACACCTTTCGTCTGCGCATGCCGCTGACCGAACCGGACGGCCAGCTTTACCCGGGCATGCTGGTCAAGGTCAGCGTACCGGTAGCCACCCGCGAAGCCCTGTGGATTCCGGCTAATGCCATCCTGCATCGCAGCGAACTGCGCGCCGTCTTCGTCCTTGATGCAAACGACCATCCCCGCCTGCGCCAGATCCGCACCGGCATTCGCAATGGTGATCACGTCGAGGTGCTGGCCGGTCTTAAAGACGGGGAACGCATCGTCGCCCGCCCCGTTGACCTCAGCGGCGCCACCGAGCTGCATCCGGTTGAGGAGACTGTCCAGTGAGCCAGCCCTTGCCACCGGTCGGCCCGTCCGGCGCAATCGCCCGCGTATTTCAGGATTCCAAACTCACCCCGCTGCTCACCCTGATCGCCATCCTGCTCGGCGTGCTGGTGCTGGTGTTCACGCCCAAGGAGGAGGAGCCGCAGATCGATGTCACCCTGGCCGACATCATCGTCGCCCTGCCCGGCGCCAGCGTCACCGAGGTGGAGAGCGTCATCGCTACCCCTGCGGAACAAGTGATGAGCGAGATCGAAGGGGTCAAGCATGTCTACTCCGTCTCCCGTCAGGGGGTGGCGATAATCACGGTGCAGTTCAAGGTCGGCGTGACCCGGCAGGAAGCGCTGGTGCGCCTGTATAACCAGGTCTACTCCAACCAGGACTGGCTGCCCGCCGACTTGGGCGCCACCCAGCCGCTGATCAAGCCGCGCAGCATCGATGACGTGCCGATCATGTCGCTGACCCTGTACGATCCGCAACAGCGCTACGCCGGCACCGAACTGACCCGGATGGCGCACATGCTGGAAGTGGCGCTCAAGCGCATTCCCGGCACCCGCGACATCTACACCGTCGGCGGCGTACCGGATCGGGTGGATATCCGTTTCGATCCGGCGCTGCTCGCCGGCCACGGCCTGACGCTGGACGATATCGCCCTGGCCCTGCAGGCCGCCAATGCCAGCTCCCAGGGGCTGAGAACCACCCGCGACGGCCTGTCGGTACCGGTGCAGGCCGGTCAGCTGCTGGAACAGGTCGATGACGTGCGTAACCTGGTCGTGGGCATGCACCAGGGCGCAGCGGTGTTCATGCGTGATATTGCCGAGGTCAGCCGTGGCGAAACCGTGCCGAACCAGAGCGTCATGCTTGGCTTCGGCCCCGGCGAGGCCGATCATCGCGCCGGAGAAGCAGGCCAGACCTACCCGGCGGTCACTCTGGCCATCGCCAAGCAGCCAGGACAGAACGCCATCAACATCACCACCGCCATCGAGGAACGGCTGGAACTGCTGCGCAACCGTGCCCTGCCGGAAGGCGTGGAGCTGGTGATCACCCGCAACTACGGCGAGACGGCCTCGGCCAAAGCGAAAAAGCTGATCTCCGACCTGATCTCGGCCACCGTCTGCGTGGTACTGCTGGTACTGGCCGCCATGGGCTGGCGTCAGGCGACCATCGTCGGCATCGCCGTGCTGGTGACCCTGCTGCTGACGCTGGTGTTCTCCTGGGCCTGGGGCTTCACCCTGAACCGGGTGTCCCTGTTTGCGCTGATCTTCTCCATCGGCATCCTGGTCGATGACGGCATCGTCATCACCGAGAACATCAACCGCCGCATTCAGAACTCCACCCACCGCATCCGCGACATCATCCCGGTGGCCGTGGATGAAGTCGGCACCCCCACCATCATGGCCAGCCTGACCATCATGGCGGCGCTGCTGCCGATGGCGTTCGTCACCGGCCTAATGGGGCCCTACATGAGCCCCATCCCGATCAACGCCTCCGCCGGCATGGTGCTGTCACAGATCGTGGCCTTCGTGGTGGCGCCCTGGCTGGCGATGCGCCTGCTCCATCATCGCAAGGGCGAGGTACAGGAAACCGGCAGTTCCGCCGATGGCGTCAGCCCGGTGTCGCTGAAAATCTTCCGTTTCGTACTCACCCCGTTTCTGAGTGATCACAGCTGGCGACGCCGTTTGCTCAGTCTGGGCGTCATCGGCCTGATGCTGCTGTCGCTGGCCCTGCCGGCCTACCAGTACGTGATCCTCAAGATGCTGCCGTTCGACAACAAGTCCGAGCTGCAGCTGGTGGTCGACATGCCGGAATCGACGCCGATGGAAGAGACCCAGCGCCTTCTGCTGGCGCTCGGCGCCTATCTGGAGAATGTGCCGGAAGTGGCCAACTGGCAGAGCTATGCCGGCACCGCCTCGCCGATCAACTTCAACGGGCTGGTGCGCCAGTACTACCTGCGCGGTGATCCCTGGCACGGTGATCTGCAGGTCAATCTGGTGGCCGACACCGCCCGAAAACAACAATCCCACGACATCGCCTCCTCGCTGCGCGCACCGCTGCAGGCCATTGCCCAGCCCTTCGGCGCATCGGTGAAGATCGTCGAGATTCCACCCGGCCCGCCGGTGTTGTCGCCACTGGTGGCCGAAATCTATGCCGCCGACGAACTTCGCCGCACCGAGCTGGCTCAGCAGGTCGCTAGTCAGATGCAGCAGGTTGAAGGCCTGGTCGATATCGACACCACGCTGGAAGCGCCTGTCGAGCAATGGCAAGTGGTGGTCGACCGTGCCCGCGCCGCCCGCTACGGCGTTGCCCAGGGGCAGGTGGTGCAGGCGCTGCAGACCGCACTGGGCGGCAGCACCCAGAGCTACCTGCATGACGAGCACGCCAAGTATCCGGTGCCGATTCGGGTGATCCTCAACGAGGGCGACAAGGCACAGGCCTCGGCGCTGCTGTCGCTACAGGTACACAACCGTGACGGGCAGCTGATTCCGTTGGCCAGCATCGCCCGCATCGAGCCGACCGCATGGCCCGGCGCCCGCTACCACAAGGACCTGCTGCCGGTGACCTATGTCACCGCCGATATGGCCGGCGCCATCGACTCGCCCTTGTATGGCATGTTCGCCATGGTCGACCGGCTGGATCAGCTGGAGGGCGCGCCGGAGCAGTTCTTCATCCAGCAACCCCCGCTGCCGGAGCTGGGTACGCTGAAATGGGACGGCGAGTGGCAGATCACTTATGAGACCTTTCGCGACATGGGCCTGGCCTATAGCGTCGGCATCTTCATGATCTTCCTGCTGCTGGTGGCCCAGTTCCGTTCCTACGTACTGCCACTGGTGATCATGGCCCCCATACCGCTGACCCTGATCGGCATCCTGCCGGGCCACGCCCTGCTGGGACGGGAGTTCACCGCCACCAGCATGATCGGCATGATCGCCCTGGCCGGGATCATCGTGCGCAACTCCATCCTGCTGGTGGTGTTCATCCGCCAGTTGCTGGAGGAAGGAACACCGCTGGAAGACGCCGTGGTACTGGCCGGGGCGGTCAGGATCAAGCCGATTGCGCTGACCGCCGTATCGGCGATGGTGGGGGCTTATTTCATCCTCAACGACCCGATTTTCAACGGACTGGCGATCTCACTGATATTCGGACTGGCGATGTCGACCCTGCTGACCATCATCGTGGTGCCGCTGCTGTACTACACCCTGGCGCGGTGTCGATGGCTTTAACGAAACGGCCGCCGGCACTGATTTGACCGCAAGGCGGTAGTCGTTAAGATGAGAACGGCCACACTCAATAACCCACTACAATAATCAAGGCACCCCATGGATACCCGCACCCAAGACAAGCTCTACCTCGAAGACCTGAAACCCGGCATGCGTTTCACCACCAACAGCCTCACGATCAGTGCCGAGGAGATCAAGGCCTTCGCCGACCAGTACGACCCTCAGCCTTTTCACCTGGATGAGGCCGCCGCCGAACAAAGTCTGTTTGGCGGGCTGGCGGCCAGCGGCTGGCACACCGCATCGTTGACCATGCGAATGATGGTGACCAGTGGCATCCCCTTTGCAGAGGGTTCCATTGGTGCCGGCGTGGAACTTGCCTGGCCGACCCCCACCCGTCCAGGTGACGAATTGCATGTCGTGATGGAGATACAGGACGTGATTCCCTCACGTTCAAAGCCTGATCGCGGGATCGTCGTCGCCCGTAACGAAACCCTCAACCAGCATGGCCAGGTGGTGCAGGTAATGATCGCCAAGACCGTCGCGTTCCGACGCCCATCCTGATTTCCGATTTCTGTCACGAGTCGACTATACCACCATGAAAGCCGTCTTCCTCGATACCCAAAGCCTTGATGACCTGGACCTCTCGCCCATCGCCGAATGCGTGGATGAACTGGTGTGCTATCCGACCACGGCTCCAGAGCAGGTCGCCGAGCGTATCGCCAGCTGCGAACTGGTGATCACCAACAAGGTGGTACTGGATGCCGAACTGATCCGCTCGTCCGATGTACTGAAACTGATCTGCGTCGTCGCCACCGGGGTCAACAATATCGACCTGAACGCCGCTACGGCCAAGGGCATAGTGGTCTGCAACGCCCAGGGCTATGGCGTGCACTCGGTGGCCCAGCATGTGCTTGGCCTGATGCTGGCGCTGCACACCCGGCTGCTGGATTATGACCGTGCGGTCCAAAACGGGGACTGGAACCGCTCCAGCCAGTTCTGCCTGCTGGACTTCCCGATTCTGGAACTCAACGGCCGTACACTGGGGATCATCGGCTATGGCGCCCTGGGGCATGAAGTCGCACGACTGGCGCGCTGTTTCGGCATGCAGGTACTGATTGCCACCCGCCCCGGCAGCAGCGAGATTCCCGCCGACCGGGTGACCTGTGAGGAATTGCTGGAAAGATCTGATGTGGTCAGCCTGCACTGCCCACTGACCGAACAGACACGCAACCTGATCGATGCCCAGGCCCTGGCCCGGATGAAACCGGGCAGCTTTTTGATCAACGCCGCGCGGGGCGGCATCGTCGACGAAGCGGCCCTGAAAGCAGCCCTGTGCAGCGGTCACCTGGGCGGCGCGGCCTGCGATGTGCTCAGCGAGGAACCGCCACGCAACGGCAACCGGCTGCTGGACCCGACCATTCCGAACCTGATCGTCACGCCGCACTCGGCCTGGGGCAGCATCCAGGCAAGGCAAACCATCATCGATCAGACCGTCGAGAATATCCGCGCCTGGCAGCAGGGCTCTCCGATCCGGCCGGTCAACTGAACGGACACGCCGTCCGCAGCAAAAACATCATGCAGCGGCGCATTAGCCCTCTAGAGCCGGGGCATGACGCCGCTGCCAGGTTGCCAGCCATTGCGGCAATTCCGAGGCGGGCATCGGCCGGGCGATGGCAAATCCCTGCCCCAGTTCACAGCCGAGGGCCAGCAATTTCCGACAATGCTCTTCGGTTTCCACGCCTTCGGCGATCACATCGCGCCGGAACGCGCCGGCCAGCTGAATCACCCCGTTCAGGATCGCCAGGTCATCCGGGTCCACCAGCATATCGCGGACAAAACTGCGGTCGATCTTGAGCAGCTGCGCCGGCAGTCGTTTGAGGTAGGTCAGCGACGAGTAGCCGGTACCGAAATCATCCAGCGCAAAGCCCACCCCCAGTTCACCACAGCGCTCAATAATGGAGCATACCTGGTCCACGTCTTCCAATGCCGTGGTCTCCAGGACTTCCAACTCCAGGTCCCCATCCTGAATGGCCGGACGCTGTTTCAACACCTCGGACAGATGTTCAACGAAATTCGGCTGCTGCAGATGGATGGCATCGATATTAACGCTAACCGGAATCTCAAGCCCCGACTCCCGCCACGCAATCACCTGATCCAGTGCCGTTTCCAGTACCCATTGCCCCACCCCTACCGCCAGTTGATGGTTCTGGATCACCGGCAGGAAACTGGCCGGAGGTAACACGCCTCGCTCAGGGTGCTGCCAGCGGATCAATGCTTCACAGCCCACCAGATGACCGGTACGCATGTTGACCTTGGGCTGGTAATACAGGACCAGCTCGCGCCGCTTCAATGCGGTCCGAATGCGTTCGAGACTGTCGTGCTGGCTGCGCAGGGCACGGTCCTTTTCCACATCGAACAACTGATATCGGTCCTTGCCGGCTTGCTTGGCCTGATACATCGCCTGGTCGGCCTGACGCAGCAACTGGTCGGCATCCAGATTATCCTGCTGGGGGTACCAGGCGACACCGATGCTAGCCGACACCTTGAGTTCAACCCCCTTAATTCGGACGGGCTCCGCCACGACCTCCAGCAAACGGCGAATCACCGGAAAACAGACTTCAATCTGCTCCAGATCCACCAGCACGGCAACAAATTCGTCCCCTCCCAGCCGCGCCAGCGTATCCTCCTGCCGCATCACCTGCTGCATGCGCTGCGCAAGACTCACCAGCAACTGGTCACCCACAGAATGGCTATGGCTGTCATTGACCGCCTTGAAACCATCGAGGTCTATAAACAGGATGGCAATTTTGCTCTGCTGGCGCTCCGCCAACGCCATCGCCTGCTGCAACCGATCAGCCAGCAGCGTCCTGTTGGGCAAACCGGTCAGGGCATCAAAGTGCGCAATTCGCTCCAGCTGTCGCTGATGCTGCTTTAGCGATGTGATATCGGACATCAGGGAGACATAGCCCTGCAGTTTGCCCTGCTCATCATAAAAGGCATTGATTTTCTGCAACACGGCAAAACGTCCACCTTCGCGGTCCCGATTCCAGGCCTCACCTTTCCACTGACCGAAACTTCTCAACTGCCGCCACACCCGGTCGGTATACTTCGGCTCCTGCTGGAGCTCATTCATAAAGGTCGGCTCCAGCCCCTGCACCTCTTCAAGGCCATATCCGGTGGTACTGGTGAACGCATCATTGACGGAGATGATATGCCCATCCGCATCGGTGATCATGATGCTTTCGTCAGCATTATCGAACACGCTGGCGGATAGGCGCAGCTGGCTCTCGACCTGTTGCCGCTGCCAGATATTGGCCAACAGACCTGCAAACAGCTCCAGCAGCTCTACCGTTTGTTCAGTAAACAGATCGGTCTGCCTGCGTGAGGCTACACCGACAAACCCAAGGCACTCGCCATTGCTCATCAGCGGCAGATCCACCAGACATTGCACACCCTTGCGCTTGAGGATATCGGCGACGAACTTTTCCTGCAGTTTTTCCGTATCCTGCACGATCACTGGCAGGCCCTTGCCATGACGCTCGGTCCAAGCGGAAAACGCGGTCATTGGCAGTTGCTGTAACAGCGCCAGTTCGGACGGCATGTCTGCCACACACCACTCATGGGTCATGGAAGCCGTACCGAGGCTCCAGTCATAGCTGAACAGGTAGCAACTGTCCGCCGCGATGAAATCGCCGATTGCATGCAAGGCATCCTGTATCGCCTCATCCACGTCTGACAAACCAACATTGATAAAGCGATTGGAAAATTTCAACACGATCTGGCGATAGGCATCGAGCGCTTTTACGTGCTGCTCGGCGGCGGTTCGCTGCATTTCGGCGCTGACACGGTCTACGAATACGTCAAGCAGCTTCCAAGCCAGCTCCTGCTGGTGCAACGGCTTGCACCCCAGCCCAACCAGTATCCCCATAGGATGTTGCTGCTTGTCCAGCAGCGAACTGGCGATATAGGACTCAACGCCCTTCTCCGCCAGAAAGTAATCTTCGGGGTATACAGCCGCGATGTTGGCCGGATAAACGGCGTGACCCGATTTCATAACGTTGCTGCACGGCGTACCTTTCAGACCGTAACGAAAGGGCTTCATGTCGCCCTCAGGGGTACAGCCGACGATCGCGTCCACGGCCTGCTGGCTGGCTGACAACTGACCAACGAACACGTAATCCAATCCCAGCACACTCACCAAATGCCGGCAAACCGCACGGTAAAAGTCCAGCCCGGAGAGCGGCGCGTATTTCGTCGCCAGGGCGGTCAAGGCAGACTGCACAACATACTCCCGGGTAACATCCTGCACAGTCCCCACCATGACCTCTCCAGGGCCACCCTCTGCATAGCGGCCTTCGCCCTTGACGTGAACATGCTTGATTCGACCATCGGGCATCAGCAGGCGGTGATCCAGCTCGAACGGCTGGTGCCTTGCTACAGCAACGTGATAGGCATCTGCCAGGCTTTTGAGATCATCCGGGTGCACCCTTTCCCTGGCCCGTTGACTGGGCTGCTCTGCGTCGTCGCTTTCCAGTTCCAATATGCCTCTCAGCTCGGGCGAGCAAGTGATCCTTTGCGTTGCATGATCAAACTGCCAACTGCCCACCCTGGCGATATGTTGGGCTGCTTCCAGCTGGAAACGACTGGTTTGCAGCGCCTGGTTGGCGGCCTTGCTCTGTTTTTCCAGCTCCCGCCGGCGGTTGATATTGCCGACCAGCAACGTAATCACGACAGCCTGAGCCAAAAGCGCAGCCGCCAGGGTCCATAACTGCCATTTTCGACTCGCCTCGATCTGGTCGAGCTGGACATCGACCATCTCCTCCAACTTCTGCTGGTAATGCCAGAGATCCGCCTCCTGATATCGACCCGGCGTAATGTCACTGATGATTGAGTACAGCAGCCTTCGGCCTTCGAACATATAGGGCCGGGAATGCACCGCCACAGTACGTACATCGCCGCTGGCCAGCTGATGCCGAAAAATGAAATAGTTGCGCCCCTCGGACTCGGCCAGCCTACGCTCGGCCGCGACCTGCTTCGTCGTAAAGGTATTGATCCGCTGTATGGGCATTCCAGTGAGCTGCTGCAGACTGTAACCATAGAACTCTGCCGCAGCCGCATTGGCGGCCACGATTTCGCCGCTTCCCGGCGCAATCAACAGCATGGGGATATTGGAGTCGTTGAAGATATCTTCGAAACGAGGCCCCTGCGTCAGCTCGGCGACGGCCAATGCTGTACTGGCATTCAACCACATCACCAGACAGAACGCCCAGAGCACCCGGTGAGCCAGTTGAACAGGGGAACATGCGGTACAAACCAAGCAGATAAACTCCGACAGCAAAGCTTTTATCCAGCAGACGCTACCGGATATCAGGTACCCAAACAAGAATCCTTTAACTGCATGACTGGCAGAGTACGCTCAAGTTGACCAGCGTCACGGCTGCCGCACAGGTACACAACGCAGCTCGTCAGCCTGGTAACCCCAACGGATCCTCGCTTCACCCTGGTGTTCCCAGAAGCTCTCGTTGCGACCCTGATACCGGGCACCGCTGGCCGCAGGTTGACGGTACATCAGTGACACCCTGTCGCCACGCTCCAGGATTGCCGTTTCAGGTTCGGTTTGGAAAAAGGTGACCACAAACTCGTCAGCAGGATTGTCGTTGCAGACAAAACGCACCGCCTCGGAGTACGCAACCAGTCGGTACTGCGCCTGCAGGGCCGCAATGCGAAGTCGGTAGGCAGAATCCACGCACTGCGCACTATCACGGCTTTTCCAGCACTCGTCCCGTCCCTTGATCCAGCCACGCTGCTCCGCTTTCAGGGTCGGGCGATCGTGGCGGTCGGTGGCCTCCAGCGCCTGTTGATATACCTGGCTCAACTGGCGGTCCAGCGAGGCCAGTTCTACATCGGAGCAGACCCGTTTTTCAGCTGCTGACAGAGCATCCCCATCGCAGTTGAAAGCAGGCCCCGAGGCCACTGACGGCCGCGACTGCAGTCTCTGTTCGATATGATCGCACCATTGCGCAGTTGCCGAATCGGGGATACCTGTATCACCCCGGATGCCCAGCTTGAATTCGACCACCGACTTCCACTCGGCAGACCCGATATCCGGCCCGTGGCCCTGGCCATCCCCTGTACCAAGCTGCTGCTCCACTGAGCGGTACCAGGCATCAGAGCAGACAACCGGCTCCGAAGCCGGTTGAGTGGGTGCGGATGCCACACACCCCAAGGTCGAAACAATCGCCAGTGACAGACTTATCCAGCGCAGCATATAAAACTCCTTGTGATCATGATCCATTAGCCCGACCGGCTGTTGTAACACGGCGGCAAAGGGCCTGCCAGTCATAACGAAAAAAGCCCCACCCGCCAGAAACAGATGAGGCAACGGATATCCCAGGCAAAGGGAATCGGGGCTTAAAAAACCATACGCTCCGCAACCTGATCAACGATGTGCGCACCGATCGGAATCGCCGAGGTCGCTGCCGGCGACGGCGCGTTGCAGACCACCAGTGCACGCTCGGTGTTGACGAACAGGAAGTCGTCCACCAGTGAACCATCCTTCGCCACCGCCTGTGCGCGCACACCGGCCGGATAGGGCCTGAGATCCTCCAGCGTCAGCTGCGGACAGTACTTGCGCACCTGCTCCAGATAGCCGCGACGGAAAATACTGTTCTTCATCTCCATCAACCCCGGCTTGAGGTTGCGCGCCAGCATCTTCAAAAGCCCCGGATAGGTCAGCATCTCGGCCATGTCCCTGAGGCTGATGTCGGTCTTGCGATAGCCTTCACGCTTGAACGCCAGCACGGCATTCGGCCCCACGGTGACGGTACCGTCGATCATCCGGGTCAGGTGCACGCCAAGAAACGGCAGATCCGGGTCCGGGATCGGGTAGATCAGGTGGTTGACGATGCGGTTGTGCTGCGGCGGCAACAGGAAATACTCGCCTCGGAAGGGGATGATCTTGAAGTCGGGCTTCTGACCCAACATGCGCACCACCCGGTCCGACATCAGGCCGGCACAGGACACCAGGAAGTTACCGGAGAACATCTCCAGTTCGGTTTCAACTTCAACCCGGTCCGCCAGTTCACGGATGTTACGCACCTCGGCGTTGTAACGTACCTCACCACCTTCGGCGGCCACCAGCTCGGCCATCTTCTCGCAGATGCGGGTGTAGCTGACGATGCCGGTCGACGGCACGAAGATACCGCCCACGCCGGTAATGTTGGGTTCCCGGGCCTTGAGCTGCTCCGCATCGAGCACCTCGATCGGCAGTTCATTCTCGGCACAGCGGCCGATCAGCCCCTGCATCCGTTCCAGCTCAAGCTCGTCAGTTGCTACCAGCAGCTTGCCGCACTCGTCGAACGGAATGTCATGCTCACGGCAGAACGCCTTGGTAGCCACATTGCCTTCTTTGCAGAATTTCGCCTTGAGGCTGCCGGGCTTGTAGTACACCCCGGCGTGAATCACGCCGGAGTTGTGCCCGGTCTGGTGCTGCGCCGGGCTGCTTTCCTTTTCCAGCACCAGCACCCGCTTACCGGGAAAACGCTGCTGCAACTGGCGAGCGGTGGACAGGCCCAGAATGCCGCCACCGATTACAATAAAATCAAAAGTACTCTGCATCATTTCATCCATTCAAACAGCTTCAACCGGTGCCAGACGACGGCTGTAGACAAACAGGGCAATAAAGGCGGCGGCGGCGATCAGGTCGTAGGTCAGGTGCCCGTGCGGATACAACAAGCCAGCAGCACAGAGACCGCTGAACAGGCGCAGCACGATATTCAGCGGACCTTCCAGATAACCTTCCATGAAACCAACGAAGGCATAGAGACCCAGAATGCCGAAGATAAATACGGTCAGTACCTCTTCAATGCTGCCTCCGATAAAGCCGGTATAGGCGAACAGCAACGGCACGATGTAGAGCCCCTTGGCGATCTTCCAGGCGGTGAAGCCGGTCATCATCGGCGGCGTGCGCGCGATGGCCGCGGCCGCGAAGGCGGTCAGACACACCGGTGGCGTCACGTTGGAGTCCTGCGACAGCCAGAAGATGATCATGTGTGCCGCCAGCAGGATCATCGCCAGCTTGTCGGCATCGACCGCCTGATCCAGCAGCTGGCCCTTGAAGTCGGACGGAATCTGATCCACCAGCGCGATCGCCTGAGCTTCGCTCATCGGCGCGGCCAGGGCCGTCAGGCTGTTCGGATCGACCAGCATGAAGATGGCGCGGGCGGTTTCCGGCAGATTGCCGTTGACGATCAGCTCGATCAGCTCACGCTCGGCCATCAGGCTGTACAGCGCCGGTGCCGACAGCGTTGCCAGGACGATATAGGCCGCCGTTACCGGCAAGCCCATACCCAGCACCAGCGAGGCCAGCGCCACCAGTACCAGGGTGATGAACAGGCTGCCACCGGCCCAGTCGGTCACCATCAGCGAGAAGGTGTTGCCAATGCCGGTCATAGCCACCACGTTGACCACCAGGCCGACGGCCACCAGCAGCATGGCGGTGGTCGCCATGTTTTTCGAGCCCTGCGCCAGCGCATCGAAGATGTCACCCAGACCCATCTTGTTCGGCGAGATCCAGGACGCCAGCACCACCGAGATGATGGAGATACCGGCGGCATAGGTTGGCGTGAAGCCGTAGATCAGCAGCCCGACCAGTACCACCAGCGGCAGCAGGCAGTGCCAGCCCTCTTTCAGCACCTCTTTCACCGGACGCACGTCCATCTCCACCGCATGGGCGTGACTGCGACGCGCTTCGACGCGCACATAGAAACCGACCGACAGGAAGTACAGCAGCGCCGGCAGTGCGGCGATGGCTATGATCTCCACATAGGGGATCTGAGTGTAGGACGCCATGATGAAGGCCCCCGCCCCCATCACTGGCGGCATCAACTGACCGCCGGTGGAGGCAGCCGCCTCGACACCCGCGGCAAAACGCGCCGGGAAACCCGCTTTCTGCATCAGCGGAATGGTGATCACGCCGGTGGAAACGGTGTTGGCCACGGAGGAACCGGAGACGGAACCCATCAGGCCAGAGCCGAGCACGGCCACGAAACCGGGGCCGCCAACCATGCGACCGGCGGCACATCGGGACAGTTCAATAATGAAATCACCGGCGCCGGACTTGACCAGAAAGGCGCCGAACAGAATGAACATGAACACGTAGGTCCAGGAGATACGGGCGATGGAGCCGAACATCCCCTCGGACGAGAAATAGCTGCGATAGAGCACGGTTTCCAGGCTCAGGCCCGGAAAGTTGAACATGCCTTCGACGTACTGCCCCCACCAAAATACGTAGGTGAGTGAAAACACGATCAGGGAGGGGATGAACCAGCCGGTGGTCCGGCGCGTCATCTCCAGGGCGATCAGAATGGCGATAACCGCCACGATCCAGTCCGTGGTATTGAAATGCACACCGCGCGCATAGAGCGCATCCTCAAACAGGATCAGATAGGCGGTCGTGCCCAGGGCTACCAGGCCGATCAGCAGATCAAGCGCAACGCTCCAGCGGGCATGGCCGTGCTTTTTCGACAGCGGCACCATCAGCGCACAGATCAGCGCAAAGCCGGAGAAATGGATCGCCGAGACCCAGAGTTCGGACAGAGTACCCAACGTATTGAAATAGATATGCGCCAGCGCAAAGAGTACACCCGCCCAGTAGACGAAACGGCCGGTGCCGCCCTGGTCATCACGCTGGGTCAACTCCATCGCCTTCAACTGCTCGGCGGTTTGTTGATCGGTTTGATTGGAAGCAGACATCACTTCATTCCTGGTAGCTTGAGACAAAAGAGATGCGATCGGCCAAAAATGGCCGATCGCGCCTGAGGCTGTTATTCAGCGATCAGGTGATCCGGAATGGTGACACCCATTTCACGGTAGTAACGCGCGGCGCCCGGGTGCAGCGGCACCGGCAGACCGGCAATCGCTTTTTCCAGCGCCATCGCCTTGGTAGCCTTGTGGATGCTGTTCAGGAACGGCAGGTTTTCGTAGATGGTCTTGGTCAGCAGGTAGACATCTTCCTCGCTGATATCATCACGCACGGCGAGGAAGTTCGGCTGTGCCATGGTGTTGATATCCTGGGTCTGACCCGGGTAGGTGTTGGCCGGAATCACGTAGCGGGTCCACAGCTTGTAGCTGCCGTTGGCCTGGGCCATCTGCTCGTCGGTGAAATCCAGTACACGAATGTCGTCACCCATGGCCGCGTAGGCACGCGTGATGGCGGATGCCGGTACGCCCGCCGGAATATTCATGCCGTCGATGGTGCCGTTCTGCAGTGCATCCGCGGAGGGGCCATAGCCCATGTACGCCAGGTTGAATTTGTCGGCATCGATGCCCAGATTACCCAGAATGGTACGACCTGACCCCTCGGTACCGGAGTTTTTCTTGCCGATGGAGAACTTCTCGCCTTCCAGACCTTTCAGGTCGCTGATGGTGCCGGTCTGGGCATACTTGCCACGCACCACGAAGTGTTCCACGTTCTGCCACAGCATGCTGACCGAGCGCAGATTTTCCTGCTTGCCTGAAGACGCCATGGCACCTTCGCCGTTCCAGGCCCAGGCACCGTAAAGGCCCTGCAGAATGGCGAACTGGGCTTCGTTCTCACGCAGCAGCTTGATGTTTTCACCGGAGCCGGCGGAGTTGATGGCGGACATGGAGATACCCTGCGTCGGCTCCAGCTTCACCTTGGTCAGGGTCGCCAGCGCCACGCCCACCGGATAGTAGGTGCCGCCGGTTGACGCAGTCGCCAGGATATAGGCGTGGTTGTCGGCTGCCTTCACCAGTGCACTGGAGGTGGCCAGGGTACCCAGGGTCAGCGTCAGGCCCAGCGCCTTGATCAGCGTGCGTTTGCTTTGCTTCATGGTGTTTTCCTTATACCTGTTGTCATTTCTGGTTTTTGTAGTGACACCACAGGTATAGCAGAAAACGGGCCAACTCTCGGAAAATACCTAAGCTATTGATTTACATATAACCAACCCAAGAACGAGTCAGCCAGTAAGCGAATTTTTGCCTACTCACCCCGAAAACCGATAAGCAAGAATCCGCCTATTGAGGGGTAAAATCGCTCCGATTGAGGCCGTAACGCTGCATTTTCTGGTTCAGCGTCCGTCGCGGCAGGTCCAGTGCTTCCATCACCGCCTTGATATTGCCCTGATGCTGCTCCAGCGCCTCGCGGATCAGTCGCGCCTCGTACTCAGCCACCTGCACCGCCAGCGGCAGTGACGCGCGGTTCATCACCGGCGCACTCTGCAGTGGTTGCTGCCGCGACAGCAGCTCGACCAGACTGGCGCGCGGGTCGATGGCATAACGGATGGCGATGTTCTTCAGCTCACGCACGTTACCGGGCCAGGCGTAGGACTGGAGCGCATCCAGATCGTGATCCGACAGCGGACGCGCCTCGCGGTCATGGTCCAGCGCGCCCCGACGCACATAATGGGCAAACAGCAGCGGCACATCCTCGATGCGTTCACGCAGCGGCGGAATATGCAGTTCGGAGACACTGAGTCGGTAGAACAGGTCCTCGCGGAAATTGGGCTCGTCACGCAGGTCCACCTTGGCCGCCGCCACCACGCGCAGATCGACCGGAATCGGCGTGTTGGCGCCAAGGCGTTCGATGACATATTCCTGCAAGGCGCGCAACATCTTGATCTGCAGGTGCAGCGGCATGCTCTCGATCTCGTCGAGAAACAGGGTACCGCCGCTGGCGTATTCGAACTTGCCGACCCGGCGCTTGGCGGCATGGGTAAAAGCCCCGGCTTCGTGACCGAACAGTTCGCTCTCGATCAGGTTCTCGGGAATGGCGCCGCAGTTGATCGGCACGAAGGCGCGCTTGCTGCGCTTGCTGTAGTCGTGCAGACACTGGGCCACCAGCTCCTTGCCGGTGCCGGTCTCGCCGTAGATGATCACGTTGGTGTCCAGCTCGGCCAGCGACAGTATCTCCCGGCGCAGCCGCTGGATCGCCGGCGAGATGCCGATCATGCGGCTGTCGAGCCCGCTCTGGGTCGCCAGGTTCTGTTGCAGACGCAGGTTCTCCAGCGTCAGCCGCCGCTTCTCGCAGGCACGATGGATACGCTCGACCAGGCGGTCCGGCACATAGGGCTTTTCAATGAAATCGTAGGCGCCATCCCGCATCGCCGCCGTGGCCATGTCCACATCGCCGTGGGCGGTGAGCAGGATCACCGGCATGTCCGGCGCTCGCTTCAGCGTCTCCTGCATCAACTGGAGACCGTCCATTCCCGGCATGCGCACATCGGTCAGCAGGATGCCGGCACAGAAAGGATCGATCTGCTCCAGCGCCGCTTCGGCGCGACTGAAACTGAGCACCTCAAAACCGGACAGCTCCAGCCATTGCGCGGTCGCCTCGCGCACCATCGCCTCATCATCGACCAGCAGTACCCGCCCCTGTGTGCTCATGACGCCTTCCCCTCATTATTATCCTGTTCAACCGCCGCATACCGCGGCATACGCACCTGGAAGCAGGCGCCCGCGTCCCGCTCGGCGACACGAATATCGCCCCCCAGGTCACGCAGAATGCTGCTGACAATCGCCAGCCCCAGGCCCAGCCCCTGCCCCACCTCCTTGGTGGTGAAGAAAGGCTCGAACAGCTGGCCGCGAACCTCCGCCGCGATACCGGGGCCGTTGTCGCGGACCTCGAACAGCAGCGACCGATCACCAACCTCGACCAGCTCCAGCCAGAGTTCATGTACACCGGCCTGCTCCGACATGGCATCGCAGGCGTTCTTGATCAGGTTGATCAGCACCTGCTCATAGCGGGCGTTGTCACCGGCGATCAACAGCTCGGCCGGCGGTGGCGCATAGTGCAGCTGCAGTGCCAGCTCCTCGAAACGGCCTCGGAACATCTGCAATACCTGAGCCGTCACCTGCCGCAGGGAGACCGGCTCAATCCGCTCCGGCTTGCGGTAGGCAAAGGTTTTCAGCTGGCCGGTGATCAGCGCCATGCGATCGAGCAGCTGCTCCTGCAGCTTCAAATTCTTGCGCAGCGCCTCCGGGTTCTCCAGCAGGCGGTCGGCGATCGCCAGATAAGTGCGCATGGCGGTCATCGGCTGGTTCAACTCATGCACCACCGAGGCCGACATCCGCCCCAGCGCCGCCAGCTTGCCGGCCTGCACCAGCTCGGCCTGTGCCGCTTCCAGCGCCTGGGTACGCGCCTCCACCTTCTGCTCCAGCGATTCGTTGGCCTCGCGCAGCGCCTGTTCCAGCCGTTTGCGGCGGCTGATATCGATCACCGTGACCAGATACCCCAGCTCGGGGTGATGGGTCATCTGGCGGATGGAGATCATCATCGGGAAGGCGCTGCCGTCGCCGCGCCGGCCCACCACCTCCAGGCCGGTCAACGGACGGAAACGGTCCGTCCCCAGCGCCGCCAGCGCCTGCTGCAGCGGCAGGGCACTGAAGCCTTCGCCCAGCAGTTTCAGCACCGGCTGGTTGCGTACCCGGTCGACCGACACACCAAAGATCTGCATCGCCATCGGGTTGATCAGCTGCACGCGACCGCGCTGATCGATATGAACCAGCCCCACCTGAGCAGTGTTGATGATGTCGCGCTGCTGCGCTTCGCTGCGGGCGCGTTCACGCATCCGCTCCAGCTGCAAACGCCGCTTCTGCCGCGACTCGCGCAGATAGAGCAGCAACAGCCCAAGCGCCACGCCGCCGCCGAGCACACTGCCGACCACCACCCGTGAGCGGTACTGGGCCGGACGGATACCGGTCAGTACCGATACCGTCCAGCCCAGGTCATCGAGCCGCACCGACTGCAGCAGCGACAGCTCGCCATCCTCCGGCACCAGTTCCAGTACCGTGCCGTTGCCCAGCGCCAGCGGCACGGCGTCGGCCAGCGGCCAGTGCGCTTCGGTCTTGAAGATCAGCTGGTCACCAGGGGAACGGACAATCAGGGGATATTCGATCGCCAGCTGTTCACGCAACTGGGACATATCCAGGCGCATCACCGCCACACCGGCCAGGCGGTCGGTGTAGACCGGCGCCGACATGTACAGCCGCGCCTGACCCGGCTGGTCATGAAACTGCAGCTCCAGCCCCTGCTCGCCGGCGATCGCCTGCCGGAAATAGCCTTCATTGCGCTGGGATTCGAGCGGGAACGCCTGCTCCTCACGCCAGTTGCTAAACGCCAGCGGCCGTCCCTCGGCATCGAGCACGAAGAGCGCGGTCGAACCGGCCACCAGGTTAATCTGTTCCAGCACCCGGTTGACAGTCGTCTGATGGGTCGCACCCGGCTGCAGCAGCCGGTGCACATCGGTATTCTGGGCCAGCAGGAACGGCAGGTAGCTGTACTGATCCAGCGCCAGACGCATCTGACTGACACTGGTCAGCAGCCGGTCCGCCCCCTGTGCCTGCAGGCGCGCCAACGCCCAGTCCCGCGACAGACTGCCGGCAAACCAGGCCAGTGCGCCCACCAGCAGGATATACACCAGCGCGATCACGCTGACCGGGTAACGCTGTCGGCAGGACGCCTCAGGGCGCATGGTGGATGATCCTCGGTACGGGTTCAATCGCGGGACAAGGCCGGGGCAACCCCCTGGGTCACCTGATCGTTCCAGTCCTGGGGCGCCAGCATTTCGCCGACGGCATCGAATTCAGGATAGGCAAGATTGCGCCGACGGCAGAACTCCGCCACTTTCGGGTGGCGGGCCTCGAACATCTTGCGGGCGATCCACTCCGGCGGCATGCGGGACTGATCGTAGAGTCCCGCCTTGAGGCGCTGGTCAATCGCTTCAGCCAGAATGATGCCGGCGGCGGTGGAGACATTCAGCGAGCTGACCACCCCCTGCATGGGGATGATGATGTGCTGGTCGGCCAGTTCGGCCGCCCGGGGGCTGATGCCCTCTTTCTCCGCCCCCATGATGATGGCGCAGGGACGGGTGTAGTCGACGTCGCGGTAGGGCACCGCCTCGTCAGAGAAATGGGCCGCATAGATGGCCATGCCCTGTTCACGCACCGCCTGTATCGATTCATCGAGGGTATCGTGCAGCGCCGTATCCACCCAGCGATCCGAACCCAGCGCCGTGCCCCGGTAGTTGTGAAAGCCTTCCTTCGGTCGCACCACCTGCACCTCGGCAATGCCCGCCGCATCGCAGTTGCGAATCAGGGCGGAAATGTTGCGCGGCTTGTGCACCTGCTCGGCGATCAGGGTCAGGTCGGGCTGGCGGCGCTGCAGAATCGACAGCAGTTTCTGTTCACGTTCCGGGGTCATGGGCTCTCTCCATTGCTGGCGCGCAGACCTTACCACAAACGCACAGATTTTTTTCAGCCGTTGCGCCGGCTGTGCCATAATGTCGGCCTTTGTCTCACCAGTGAATGAATGGATACCATGAACGCCAACACCACCATCGCTTACCAGGGCCAACCGGGTGCCTACTCCCATCTTGCCTGCCGCCGGGTCCATCCCGAGCTGACGCCGAAGGCGTGCGAGTCTTTTGTGGAGGCGATGTTTATGGTCGAACGTGGTGAGGCCAAACTGGCGATGATTCCGCTGGAGAACTCCACCGCCGGCCGCGTGGAAGAGATCTATCGACTGATGCCGAAGACCCGCCTGCACGTGATTGGCGAGCACTTCGAGCCGGTCAACCACTGCCTGCTGGCCCTGCCAGGCACGCAGCTGGACGCTATCAAGACCGTCTCCTCCCACCCGCAGGCACTGGCACAGTGCGCCGAAAACCTGCGCATGTTGGGCATCGAACCGATCGCCGCGCTGGACACCGCCGGTTCCGCCGCCGAACTGGCGCAGAAACAGCAGCCCGGCCATGCCGCCATCGCCTCCAGCCTGGCCGCCGAACTCTATGGACTGGAGATCCTGAAGGAAAACTTCCAGGACAAGACCGGCAACACCACCCGCTTCATGATCCTGTCCAAGGAACAGATGATCCCGACCCTGGAGCCGGAGGTGCGCTACCTCACTTCACTGATGTTCCGCGTGCGCAACATCCCGGCGGCGCTGTACAAGGCGCTGGGCGGCTTCGCCACCAACGGCGTCAACATGATCAAGCTGGAGAGCTACATGGCGTCGGAAACGATGACCGTCTCCAGTTTCCATCTGGATGTGGAGGGGCACCCGCACCAGCAGGCGATGAAATTCGCCATGCAGGAACTGCACTTCTTCGCCGAAGAGGTACGCATGATCGGCACCTACGAAGCGCACCCCTTCCGCTTCAGCCACCTTAACCTGGAGCTGTAACGGCCCGGATCATGCCGGGCTGCATTCGCCTCTCAGAGCACCGGCCAGCGCCATCCGCAGCTGGTCGGGCTCCAGCCCCTGCGCCACCAGGTGGTGCAGTTTGGCAAAGGCTGCTTCCGGCGTCAGGTCCAACCCCGGCACCACGCCGACGCGATTGAGCAGCGCACCGGTGGCATAAGCGCCCTGACTGACCGCCCCCTGATGGCACTGGGTCAGATTCAACACCATCTGCCCCCGCTCGCCGGCCCGCGCCAGTTCATCAAGCAACCCCGACTCGGCTTCCGGTGGGTTACCAACGCCATAGGTCATCAGCACCAGCGCCCTGACCGCATCCGGTGCCAGCGCCTCGCGCACCAGCCGCGCCGGCATGCCGGGAAAGACCCCCAGCATCACCACCGCTTCAGGGTCGTAGCGACGGATATCGAAACGCACCGGCTCGGGCGGCAGCAGCAGCTCCTGACGCAGGTTGATATCGATCCCCACCTGCCCCAGACGGGGAAAGTTGGGCGAGTCAAACGCATCCAGGCCGCTGCTCTTGACCTTGCGCGCACGGTTGCCACGCAACAGGCGACGATTGAAGTAGATGCAGACCTCAGCCAGCCCCGGCTGCGACGCCAGCAACAGCGTGGTGACCAGGTTATCCACGGCATCATTGCGCAGCTGGCACAGCGGGATCTGCGAGCCCGTCAGAATCACCGACTTGTCCTGCTGCGGCAGCATGAAGGAAAGCGCCGAGGCAGTGTAGGCCATGGTATCGGTGCCGTGCAGCACCACAAAACCGGCGTAGTCATCCCAGTGCGCCTGCAGCGTCAGCGCGATGCGCTCCCAATCGGCCGGCACCAGACTGGCGCTGTCGAGCAGGCGGTCATACTCCAGCAGATCAAACGGCGGCAGCTCGCGCTCACCCAGCAGCGCCCTGAGCCGGGCTTCGAACCCCGGCTCGGGGACATAGCCATCCACCGAGGGCACCATGCCGATGGTGCCGCCGGTATAGATCACCAGTACCTTGCGACTCATGACGCGTCCGTCACCGGCGCGAGCATTGCATGAGGACTGAGAATGGCGTCCAGTTGCGCCTCCGGCAACAAACCTTCCGCCAACACCAGCTCACGTACAGTAGAGCCGGTATTCAGTGCCTGAGAGGCGATCCGCGTGGAGTTGCTGTAGCCGATATGCGGCACCAGCGCGGTGACGATTCCGATGCTGTTGTCGAGATGACGGGCGCACTGCTCCTCGTTGGCACGAATGCCCTTAATGCAGCGGTTTTCCAGCATGGTGCACGCCGACGTCAGCATCTTGATCGAGTTGAGCAGGTTGTAGACGATCATCGGCTCCATGGCGTTGAGCTGCAGCTGCCCGGCTTCGGCCGCCAGCGTCACCGCCAGATCGGATGCGATCACCTGATAGGCGGTCTGGTTCACCGCTTCCGGAATCACCGGATTGACCTTGCCCGGCATTATCGAGGAGCCCGGCTGCATCGGCGGCAGCATGACCTCGCCCAAACCGGTGCGCGGACCGCTGGAAAGCAGGCGCAGGTCGTTGCACATTTTGCCCAGCTTGATGGCAAAGCGCTTGAGAATGCCGGAGAACATGACGAAGGCACCCATGTCGGAGCTGGCCTCCATCAGGTTGCGGGCCGACACCACCGGCTTGCCGGAGATTTCCGCCAGCCGGCGCACCGCCAGAGCCTGATAGCCTGCCGGCGCGTTGATGCCGGTGCCGATCGCGGTGCCGCCGAGGTTAACCTCGCACAGCAGACGTCCGGCTTCGTGCAGGCGGTCGATATCCTCGGACAGATTGACGGCAAAGGCCTCAAACTCCTGCCCCAGGGTCATCGGCACCGCATCCTGCATCTGGGTCCGACCCATTTTCACCACATGTGCGAACTCCTGCCCTTTCACCTCCAGCGAGGCGATCAGACTGCGAATCGCGTCTTCCAGTGGCTCGGCGGCGAACTGGATCGCCAGGCAGACCGCCGTCGGGTAGGCATCGTTGGTGGACTGGGAACGATTGACGTCATCATTGGGGTGCAGGTGCTGGTACTCACCCTTGCCATGGCCCAGTTTTTCCAGCGCCAGGTTGGCGATCACCTCGTTGGCGTTCATGTTGGTCGAGGTACCGGCCCCGCCCTGAATCAGGTCGACCACGAACTGATCGTGCAAATGTCCGCCATCAATCTCTTCACAGGCCGACATAATCGCATCGGCCTTCTGTGCCGACAGCACTCCCAGCTCCCGGTTGGCCCAGGCCGCTGCGGATTTCACCTGTACCAGCGCACGCACCAGCGCCGGGAAGTGACTGATCGGCACGCCGGTGATGGCGAAATTGTCGAGAGCACGCTGGGTTTGGATGCCGTACCAGGCCCCGGCCGGAATTGCCAGATCACCCAGAAGATCATGTTCAATGCGCGTATTCATGGAGTGCATCAGACCTTTGCAAACGGAATAAAAAGGCTCCCGGGGTCGGCTGGAAACCGGGAGCAAATTGGAGAATCGGGAGTTACCAGAAATAGTTACTTGCCCTGGGCAGCGGCTTTACGCTGCTGGATACGCGCCAGATCCTCCGGCTCGATCTCCCAGGCAGCGGGGTCCACATTCATGTCGCGGAACCGGCTGGCATCGAACACCGGCTGATCGACGCCAGCGGCGATCTGATCATCGAAGTCACGCATGATGCGCAGTCCCGGCTTGACCAGGAACACCAGCGCAATCAGGTTGGCCAGCGCCAGCAACCCCATGGTCACATCGGCAAAGCCGAAAATGGTGCTCAGGTCGGTGGTGGAGCCCCAGCAGACCAGGCCGATGATCAGCACACGGAAGCCGTTGAACAGGTTCTGGTTCTCGGTGCTGAAGAAATTGAGGCTGTTCTCGCCGAGGTAGTAGTTGTAGAGAATGGTACTGAAACCGAACAGCAGCAGCGCGATGCTGACGAAGATACGGCCCCAGTCACCCACATGATCGGCCAGTGCGGACTGGGTCAGCGCCACACCCTCGACGCTGGCGCCACTGCTCGGGTCATAGACGCCGCTGAGCAGGATGATGAACGCGGTGGCTGAGCAGATCACCAGCGTATCGATAAACACGGAGAAGGACTGCACGATCCCCTGGTTGGCCGGGTGCGGCACATAGGCCACGGCCGCCACGTTGGGCGCACTGCCCAGACCCGCCTCGTTGGAGAACAGGCCGCGCTTGACTCCCATCAGGATAGCCGCGCCGATACCGCCGCCGACCATAGGCTCAAGACCGAAGGCGCTCTTGACGATCAGCATGATCACATCGGGAATGCGGTCAAAATTCATGCCCAGGACCACGAAGGCGATCAGCAGATAGCCCCCGGCCATGATCGGCACCAGCACCTCGGCCACCTTGGCGATACGCTTGACGCCACCGAACACGATCATGCCGACGATCATCGCCAGCGCAATGCCGGTATAGAACACAGGCACGCCGAAGGCATCACCCACCGAGGTCGCCACTGCGTAGGACTGCAGCGCCGTGAAACAGAAACCGAAGGTGACCAGCAGCAGTACCGAGTAAATGGCGGCCAGCCACTTCCAGTTCTTGCCCAGGCCACGGGCGATATAGTGCGCCGGACCGCCACGATAGGTGCCGTCGGGCTCGGCCTGCTTATAGGTCTGCGCCAGCGTACATTCCAGGAAGCTGGTCGCCATGCCCATCATGCCGACCACCCACATCCAGAAAATGGCGCCGGGGCCACCCAGCGTGATGGCCACCGCCACACCGGCGATATTGCCGCCACCGACACGTCCGGCGACAGACAGCACCAGAGCCTGAAACGAACTCAGATGGCCGTGTTTGTCATGCTTGAATGCCTGGCTGGCGCTGAGAATCCGGAACATGCGTCCGAAATAGCGAAATTGAACGAAACGGGAAGCGACCGTGAAGCCGATACCGATGGTGATCAACAAGGCGATCAGTATCTTGCCCCAGAGAATATCGTTAAGAAAATCCAACATGAACGAACTCCGCTATTCTTGTTATAACCGCCGTGTAAACCCGTCGGTACCGCCGCATGCGGCGTATACATTGCAGGTTTCCAGCAACCCGGTAAGAAAGCAGGGCATTTAACCAGCCATAAAGCGCTGTTAAAATTTGACACTCTTGCTACAGAGTGACGCACTTTGACGCACAATGAACACTAATCAGCACCAGCGCGTTCTGGCGCACTCTATAACCACATTTAAAGGCCCCTCCAGGAGGTATAGCGATTGAACGAGGATTTTGCACAGAACCTGCGTCTGCTGTGCAGCTACCACAAATCGATAGCGGAGGTCTGCCGCCGCCTCGAGATCAACCGCCCCCAGTTCAACCGATATCTCAGTGGCCGCTACAAACCGTCCGCCAATACCCTGCGCCGCATGTGTGATTTTTTCGGCGTGGAAGTCCATGAAATCCTGCTGCCGCACGACCAGTTCCAGCGCCTGGTACAAGTCCGTCCCAGCAACACGCCTCAACCGTTCCGCTCAGGCGACGTCATCAGCGAACAGATAGACCATTTGTGCGACAGTGGCAGTAGCGGGCTGGACCGCTACCTGGGTTACTACTTCGAGTACTACCTGTCGATGTCGACGCCCGGCAAACTGATCCGCACCCTGATCAGCATTGAAAAACGCGATGGACGCTACCTGTTCCAGCGCACCGAGCGCATGCAGCCGGAGCAAGGACAGCGCGCCTGCCACAATCGCTACCAGGGCATGGCCTTCATGCTCAGTGACCGCCTGTTTCTGGTCGATTACGAAACTCTGAACCGGCACGAACTGACCCAGACCATCCTCTTCCCCAGCTTCAGAAACCGGTTGACCCGGCTAACCGGACTCAGAATCGGGGTATCGGACAACAGCGAGCGCATGCCCTGCTGCACCCGCGTTCTGTACGAATACCTGGGCACCAGTGTCAGAGTGCGCAAGGCCTTGGCGATGTGCGGCCTGATCGAACCTGACAGCGAAGGGTTGGACCCGGCCATATTGGCAGCGGTCAGAAACGATATGACGGAAGACGAGATCCACTTTCGCGCACGCCACCATTGGGGACGCTGAGACTAAGCAAGAGGGCGCGGCAAAGGGTGCGGCAACAGGAACAGAAGCGCTATTGCTGCATCGCACAAAAAAAATAGTGCTTAGAACACATCCATCTAACCATACTATTGTGCAATGCACAAAAATGGACGATAGTTAAATTGTCCTGGCAACAGGGCGCGAGAGAAGCTGCTCTTCCTCAATGTCTCTCGCATTCCCGTTTCCAACTCTGGCCGTTTTGAGTTGTATGCACTTTGTTGCCCCTCTTCTTCGGAAGAGGGGCTTTTTTTGGCTTCATCGTACTTGACCAGTAAAGGCTGCCCCCCCCTGGGGTGAGAGTGTTTACCTGTCGGTCATACGATCACATTGCGACTGCCAACTTCCAGATTGAGGCAACACATCTACCGCAGCTGAAACCTGGACCCCGCAGGAGGCATGTGTCAGGTAATTACCATCACTGTACACATCATGTTATTTCGGCGACATCACGCATCAAATTATCGATGCTTCGTATCACACGGGTACTCGCTGTCTCCATTTTTTCAAGGTAACGTGCCATTTCTTTGAATTCCTTGTTTACACCACATGCAAGTGCTTCTCGACCATAGTCATGCACTTGACGATGAGGGCCTTCCAGTGCCTTAAAACTGCTCAGGGCTGTATATTTACGAGCGCCATATCCGTCATAGTACCAGTGCCCCAACCGGCATTCAGCATGAGTGCTAATACCAACAGAAAAATTTTCACTATCAATCAATCGATACACTTCATTTTTCCAAACCGCATGATCCAATTTAACTGTATTCAGAAAGGACTCTGTCGTGACAATACGAATAACACGCTGCATATGATTCGATCGATCAATCACATCAGCTACGACTCTATCAATCTGTGTTGATGATGCAGAGACATCGCATGCAACCTGCTGGTTTTTCTCAACGACCGACTTAATCATATCGGTCTGACCAATTACCTGAGCAACTAAATACTCAACTTCCTGACTTGCAGCATTCGCCTTGGCTGCCAACGCACGCACCTCTTCAGCGACAACAGCAAACCCACGCCCAGCCTCACCTGCTCTCGCTGCCTCAATTGCAGCATTCAGGGAAAGCAAGTTTGTCTGATCTGAAATTTCATGGATACTGGACACCAGTTTGGCAATTGAATGCGCTGTGCTGTCAAGAACATTAGCCGCATCCATACTCGCGTTAGCCTGCTCATTGATCAGATTGGCCCTGTGACCAAGCTTGTTCAATGCTTCTCGAGTGTCATCAAACACCAGGTCCAACTGCTTTAAAGCTTTTCGCTCAGTGATCAGCTCTTCCGCAGTTTCAGCCAGCCCTATGCGAATACTTTGAAGCATCTCAGCCCCGCTCAGCTGCAACGATTTAACTTCGGCTTCAAAATCCCCCTGCTGCTGTAGGGCCTGCAACTGACGTTCTTTTTCCGAAACCAATTCGCATAACGCTTTCTTCTCTTTCGAATGCTCTGCGTTGATTGCATCCAATTTGGCTTGGAAAGCATTTTCCATTATTTTCAGTTTTCGACCAAAGAAAAACATCACTGCCTCAAATATATAAACAGAGAACCATAGGGACAAGATAAGTTAACGATTGAACTGAAAGGACCAGCCTAATACTGACGGCCACATACACAAATGAAAACAAGCGTTTACCTATGGGGAATTGTCTGTCTCTCATGACGATATTAGATCGACAGAAAACAGATAAACCTCATACTATATAACAGCTTGATAGCATTTTATTTTGCTGAGAGGATAAAGGTTTTGCTATCAGGCATTAGTGTTAACCAGTTCTGCAAGCTTCTCACGAATAGCGTTGAAATCACCCCGTTCAGCCCAAAAAACCATCTCTTCAGACAAAGCTGCATTTCCAGGCTCACGATGGACAAGTTGCTCGGCCCATTCAACAAGATCAGTCACCGCCCCCAACTCAAGCCACTGCTCCAGTTGCTCAATGGAGGCTGCATCCAGTGACGCCGAAGCCTGTAGGTTTGCAGTATCTGGTTCTGCCGCCTCATCACTGGGCAAAGACTGCAGCCCACAGGCCTTGGCAACCTCCCAGCGAAGGCGCACCAGATCAACCGGCTTGCCCAAAAGTGCGGTATAAGATGGCGCCTGCTCGACGTTATGACCCTGCTGCAGATACCAGGTTGCGGACAGCAGTAGTACCGGAAGATTGGACTTGATTGATCGAGCGACTTCCAGCACCTGATCGCCGGATGCCTGCGGCAGCCGGTGATCGGTCAGGATGACATCGGGCATACGCTCGGCATTGTTTAGCGCGGTTATGGCTGACTCCGCATCGGCAAAGACGCAGACCTCAAAACCGAGCTGTGACAGCTCCATATCCAGCAGATTACGAATCTCTCGTGCATCCTCCACCACCCAGGCTTCAAGTCCCCTTGCGTCGAACTGCGGCAACATCTGGCGGGGAGTTTTGAGCAGCGCAAAATCAGCACCTTCCTGCCCGAAGCAAACAGGGATGGTAAAACCTATGCATGTACCCTTACCCGGTGTACTGTTCAGGCGCACCCGCCCATCCATCCGCTCCACCAACTCCTTGACGATAGCCAACCCCAGCCCGGCGCCGTCACCCCGCTCCGTGGCTCGGAAGAACGGATCGAACAACTGATTTTGCAGCTCAGGATCAATACCATTGCCGCTGTCTTCCACCTCACAGCACAACCCCAGTGAATGCCCCGACTCCCCGGACAACACTATGCCGCACACACGCAGGCAAATACGCCCATCGGATGTGTATTTTGCAGCGTTATCCAGCAGGTTCAACAGAACTTCACGCAGCAGGGTTTCATCACAACGAATCACCAGAGGCAACCCCGCTGCAACATCCAACGTGAAATCATTATGTTGTCTGCAGGCCATCACACGCGCCTCATAGGCGACACTCTTGATGAAGGCGTGCAGATACAGATCAGTTTCAACTACTTGAAGAGTCGTTACATCACGCGCGTAATTGATCAGGCGGTTGATCATATTCAGCATGTGACTGGCACTATTGTAGATAATATGGCTTTTGTCACCGACCTTGCCTGGCTCAGCACTCAGCAGCTGCGCATAGCCCATAATCGAGGTTAACGGAGATTTAAGGTCATGGGTCACCCGTGTAAGAAAATTGGTTTTGGCCGCATCCGCCTTGCGCGCCGCTTCCAACGCAAGATTCAGGTCCTGAGTGCGCGCAGCCACAGCCAGTTCCAGTCGTTCACGTTCGGCCTGTTCCCCCTGACGCAACTGACGCTCCAGTGAGCGTTCATGGTCACGCTTTTGCAGGGCGTAGAACAACAGCAGAGCCAGCACCAGAGAGATCTTGATTGACAGCCTGATGGTAGCCATTTCCGAAGTATAGTTAATGTTGAGAGCATAACTGAGCACATACACACTGTTGGTCAGCCAGTCGGCGGCCAACAGTACCAACATGGTTTTCTGCCATCGGCACTGCCGTCTAAGTGCAGCCGGAATGAGCAGCGGCCAGACAAGCGAACAGGCCACATGAAACGCCAGCGCGATGTTTCTGAGCAGGTTATCCTCAAGCACAAATGTCAACCCGGTGTAGAGCAGCGAAACCAGCAGAGTAGCCGGCAACATCCGGCGCCAGAGTACATGTCGGTTAAGACCCAGCAGGTACACCGATACGATCATGAACAGACTTATGGCAATGACAGAGGATGAAAAGCGCAGGTGACTGGCATAGTTGGCAAGGCCATCGAACAGCAGATAACTGATGTAAGCCTCTTTTTCCGCTTCGAGCACGAATAATGCCAACATCCAAAGACAAACCAGCGTATATCGCACGCTGGCCTGCAACAGCAACACCACTGCCAGCGTCAGTGTGATTGACAACAGGATCGCGTGGAACTGGTAACGCCTCGCCTGATCGACGGTGAAGCTGACAGGATCCCAGTTTTGGATATACAGGAAGGGACGGCTGTCGCTTTCAATGCGGATCAACAGGTCGATCGCCTGATCGGCTGGCAGATTGAACGGCACGACAGCACGATTGGACAATACGCGGCGTTCATTCAACGGCTGATCAAGCCCGGTAGACATGTGATCCTTGAGCTGTCCCGTCAAGGGATCAATCAGCCAGGCATCGATTTGATTCAGTCGCCAGGGAGACAATTCGAGCCAACGCTGAATCGGCTCCCGGGACAGGTTCTGAACCCGGGCTCGCAGCCAGATCACCGTCTTCTGCCGTGGCGCACTCAGCAACTCTGGCATCTCGCGCACAGCCAGCCAACCGGTTGAGCGCAAAACATTTTCTGGCGCGCCCTGAACGGCTCTCTCTCCCTGCAATATTTCCATTTCGAGCACACGGTTGCGTTCCGAATGCTCAGCCAGGTCCAGAACCGGCATGGCTTGCACTGAAAAGGGGTACAGCAGCAGTAACAACAGGGTCAAAAACCCTGCAATACGAACTAAATTCATATTGTGGTTATCACGTGATACGGGTTTGACGGAACACCGAGGGGGGCATGCCAAAACGCTCCCTGAACGCCGTGGAAAAATTAGCACTGCTGCTGAATCCAACGTGAAAGGCGATATCGCTAATTGACAGGCCGGTATTGTGTAACAGTTGGCGCGCCTCTTTCATCCGCTCTTCACGCAGGTATTCAAACACAGTCACACCCGCACAATATTTGAACGCCGCATTCAGGCGCTTGCTGTTTGTGCCTGTCAGACGCGCCAGCTCCTGAATATTCGGGGAATCTTCAAGGCTGCGTAACAGATGCACACGCGCACTATGAAAGAGTACCGAGTAGAGGTTGGCATCGCTGCTGCCGACATCGGTGGGCGACGCTAACGAATCCATCCTATCCGACAAGTGCTGTGGGCTGCGGGTCGGGCGGTTGCGCAGATGTATTGCCAGACGCAACCGAACCTCATCAAAATCGAAAGGTTTGCCAATAAAGTCGACCGCACCCGCCAGCAACCCCTGCACCCGCTGCTCGGGGTTGGCATAAGCAGACAAGAAAACGACCGGGACCCCGGCAGTAACCGGATCGCCAGTTAAAACCTTACACGCGGCATAACCGTCACAGCGCGGCATGTCCAGATCCATTAAAATCAAATCTGGCAAAATCAATCTGGCTTTATTAATGCCATCGATACCGTCATGGGCATGATAAAGGCGGCAACCATGCTGCTGCAGGTAAGTCGATATCAGCATGCGCTCGGCTTCTGCATCATCGATCACCAGTATTCGCTTCCCACTAAGCAAGCTCATAAAACACTTCCGGCAGGGTGATATTCCGGCAGCCAACGTCTTTCAAAACCACCACCAAAAGATGCCTCCAATACAATGGAACTGTTTTATACCCTCACACCTTCTCGCAACCAGAAATCAATTCTTCACAACACAGTTACGACTGCCGTTCTTGGCTGTATACAGGTTGGTATCGGCACGGCTAAACAGCGTATCAGTGGTGTCTTCAGCCGTTACCTCGGCAACACCGATGGAGATAGTGACCTGTACCGGCCGACTCTGAATGTTGAATGAGCTTTGCTCCACTGCAGCGCGCACTTTTTCAGCGGCAACGCGGGCCGCCTCCCCATTGGTTGAGGGCATCAGAATCACAAACTCTTCCCCGCCAAAGCGGGCAATGAAATCAACCCCGCGCAGGCTGCTGCGCAGAGTGTCAGCCATCAGGCGCAGCACCCTATCCCCAGCCAAATGACCAAACTCATCATTGATGCGCTTGAAAAAGTCGATGTCCGCCAAGCAGATGGAAAAGGGGACGCCACAACGCTGAAAACACTCCATCTCGTTGCTTAGTCGCTGATCATAGGCAAAGCGATTTGCCAGCCCGGTGAGTGAATCGGTGCGGGACTTCACGTGCGCCTCTTCCGCACCTTTGCGGAATAGCTCCGCCTTGTGTTCAATCTCATCAAGCCGAACCAGAAGCTGCTGCCGTTCCTGTGCAAACTGAGCAACCTGCTGATCCTCAAACTCTTTATGCGCATTGACTGCATTTAGCAGGTTGGCCAGCTGGGTGCTAACGGCAAGTTTAAGCTCATCAATATCGTTGCTTTGCTCAACGGCGAGACCGATCAGTTCGACGCCCTGCCTCACCGTCTGGTCAAGCAGGCCGTGACGATGCTGCCGATTCGCCTCTGCCTGTTCGGTTTTATCAAGAAATCTGCGCAAGTATTCAAGCTGCCGACTTAAACCCACCAGGTACTCCTGAATATCCATTCCTGCACGGCCACCACAGGCCCCTGCCAGTGAAACGCTCTCTTCCAACACCTCAGCTCGCTCTGATACGAGCCGCTCCAGCCGCTTGTAACGATCTCTTACGGTGGCCGCTCCCGCTTTACGAGTCTCAGCTGTCATGCAGCCCTGTAAGGACGGTGCTGGCCCAACTGCGGCCTTCCAGATAGTAATGATTCAGTCGGGCTATCGCTTTATCACTGGCTGCACCTAACGCAGCGTTCTCAAATGCAATCACCAGCTTCAACACTTTGCCCAAGTTGCCTGAACGGTGCTTCAATGCCTGCTTGATGGAGTCACTCAAGGGCAGCTGCTCACACACTTCGCTTAGACCCTGGCCCAGCATCAGATCCGACATGGACAACAAACCTGTCATGAACGCGGCATCAGGGTCATCATTGAATTCACCCGCTGCCAACCGGTAACACATGGCAGCTCGGGTTAATGCCTGCGGCAACATCAACATGTTGCAGGGATCATCGTTTGCGAGCACCAGCGTAGTAACCAGTGTTCGCAAACGTCCAACGCCAAGCAGCAGCAACGCCTGGCGCAAGCTGCTGATGGTGTTGGCACGTTTGTATTGCGCGGAGTTGACCATCCGTAGCAGGCGCACACACAGCTGTGGCTCCTGCGCCAGCAATTGCTCGATCCTGTCGTGATCGACCTCCCGGCGCTGCAGTTCCGTTAAGATCTGCAGCTGCGCGCTACGATTGCGCCCGCGCTTGATCGCCGTTTTGCGCTTGACCTCAGGCCGAGCATAGAAAAACCCCTGAAACAGGGTAAATCCTTCAGCTTTGCAGGACTCGAACACCTCCAGGCTTTCCACTTTTTCAGCCAGCAGCGTAATGCCCCGCGCACGAAATTCATCCAGATCACCCTCTTTGGGCGGCTGCTCAAGCAGATCCAGCTTGATGATATCGGCCAGATCCAGCAACGGCCGGGTTGCCGGGGTCAGTTGAAAATCATCCAGCGCCAACGTATACCCTCGCGCTTTCACTTCCTGCAATGCATCCAGTACCGCGGGGTCGCCTTCAACACTTTCCAGCACCTCGATAACCACCTGCTCAGGGTTGGGCGGCAACAGCTCCGGCTGCAACAGCCAGTCACGCGAGGCATTGAAGAACAGTTTGCGACTGCCACACAAAGCTTCTACACCCGTCTCGTAGAACGCCGCATTACAGGCCCTCGCCGTGGCCGCCATCTGGTCATCAATCACCGCTCCCGACGCACTGGCACTGGCACGGTAAAGCAACTCATCCGCCACATGCACCATACGCGCATCACAAACAGGCTGAAGGGCTATGCAATAGGGCTGACTGGATGACATAAGCAGAGGGACCTGAACAGATCTTCAATTCGATGAGTCGCTGAATGATACAGCGCTCCCGCAGATTGAATTTTTGAACGCTGGAAAATAGCTTTGCTTGAGTGAACTTTATTGTGAGGGCAAGAGAACCCCTTCGCCGAAGAGGAAGTGACGAAGACGTCGTGGACAGGGCCAAACTGACCCGATTGCAGAAGTGAACCCGTGGCCTTCTGGATGAAAGCCACTGGCTTGGGTTCGCCGCCGGGGCGAGAACAGGCGAAAACGTGCGCTCAGTAAATCAGCATCTCATTCGCCTCACTCACCCCAACGGGGCCGCTCTCAGGCGTGTTCAGGCACAGCCAGTATTTAACGCGGCATTCGGGAACGCGATAGATTTCGACAGCCAGTTAATCAGCCTGCCGGCGTTGCTTCTGTGCCTCACGCTGTTCAGCCTTGAGCTGACGGCGCTTCTCGATCACGGCATTGGCATCAGCGCCGATATGGGCTTCGCCACGTTCACGCGCCAGCTGCGCCTGCTTTTCGCGCTGCACGAAGCGCTGCTTCTGTTGCTCGGTCAGGCGATCGTGACAATGCGGACAGCTGACCCCCTTCTGATACTTGTCGCTGGCCTTGTCGTCCTCGGTAATCGGCATGCGGCAGGCGTGGCACTGGTCGTAGTCGCCCTTTTCCAGACTGTGGTTAACCGACACACGGTTGTCGAAGACAAAACACTCGCCCTCCCACATCGTCTGCTCTTCCGGCACCTCTTCGAGGTATTTCAGAATGCCGCCCTCCAGATGGTAGACCTCGTCGAAACCCTGCTCTTTCAGGTAGGCGGTCGACTTCTCGCAACGGATGCCGCCGGTGCAGAACATCGCCACCTTCTTGTGCTTCTGCGGATCCAGGTTGTCCTGCACATACTGCGGGAATTCACGGAAAGTATCGGTCTGCGGGTTGACCGCATTCTTGAAGGTGCCAATCTGCACCTCGTAATCGTTTCGGGTGTCGACCAGAATCACGTCGGGATCGGATATCAGGGCATTCCAGTCCTGCGGCTTGACGTAGGTACCGACCACACGCTTGGGATCGATCCCCTCCACACCCATGGTGACAATCTCTTTCTTCAGTTTGACCTTGGTGCGATAGAAAGGATTGCTGTCGTCGAACGACTCCTTGTAACCCAGCCCCGCAAGGCGTGGATCGGTCTGAAGCCAGGCCAGCACGGCGTCAATGCCTTCGCGGCTGCCGGCGATGGTGCCGTTGATGCCCTCTTTGGCCAGCAAAAGAGTGCCACGCACCCCCTGCTCGACCATCAGGTCGTACAGCGGCTGACGCAGCTGCTCGAAGTTTTCCAGAGTCACGAATTTGTAAAGTGCACAGACGACAGTGCTGGACATGGTATTTTCCTGTTCTTGCGGTCCGGAGCGTAAATCCGGAGCATGAATGATGGAGCGGCCCTGCCTTCAAAGCAGGCCACCCCAGGTGAATCAGAGCGCCTGCTCGCGAGCCGCGCGCTCCTGAAGTTTTTTCAATACCCGCGACACGGCCACAAAGCCGAAGGTCGCGGTGACGCAGGTGGTCGCGCCAAAGCCGCCGGCACAGTCGAGGCGGGTGCCATTTTCCATCACGCTCTTCTGCTGGCAGACACTGCCGTCCGGCTGCGGATAGCGCAGCTGCTCCTCGGAGTAGACACACTCGACGGCGAAACGGCGGCCGCTGCTGCTGAAACGATAATGACGGCGCAGGAAGGAGCGCACCTTGGCCGCCAGCGGATCGGTCTGGGTGCGGGTCAGGTCAGCCACACGGATCAGGGTCGGGTCGACCTGGCCGCCGGCGCCACCGATGGTGATCACCGGCACCTTGTGCCGCTTGCACCAGGCGATCACCGCCGCCTTATCCTTGACGCTGTCGATCGCATCCACCACGTAACTCAGATCGTCATGCAGCAGCTCGTCGAGGTTATCGCGGCTGACAAAGGCTTCGACCTCATGCACCAGGCAGTCGGGATTGATGTCGCGGATACGCTCCGCCATCACCGCCACCTTGGACTGGCCGATGGTGGCGCTGCGGGCATGCAGCTGGCGGTTGGTGTTGGTGACACAAACGTCATCCAGGTCGATCAGAGTGATCTCGCCGATACCGGTGCGCGCCAGCCCCTCGGCCACCCAGGAACCGACACCGCCGATGCCGATCACGGCCACATGGGAGCGCTGGAATAGCGCCAGCCCATCCAGACCGTAAAGACGCGCCGTACCGCCGAAACGCTGATCTGCCGCTTCACTCATCGTCGAATTCATCCTCGGTCAATTCGGTCAGCACGGCTTCACCACACTGACAGCACTTGCCTTCTATAAAGATCATGCCGAACAGCTCGTACTCTTCGGGATCACGCATCCCCAGCCCCAGCTGCTGACAGTGGTCACACCAGGTATCGGTCATAAAGAGCTGCTGCTCTTCAGGGTCACGGGCAAAAAAGTCCCGCGGCACACGGTTTTCGTTCATTTTTTGATCAGTCATCATAGGGCGCGCATGATAATTCAGTTGGATGCACCATGCCAGCGCAAGGAAAAGGGGTCGGACCAGTCGCCCGACAGCAACGCGGCGACCTCAGGCAGGTTGAACAGCCCACCGATGGTTGGATCCGCACGAAAGGCAAAGGTTTCACCGGCCAGCACGAACCTCAGCTGCCAGGCGTGCAGGTAGCCCCGGTCTGGAGAGACCCGATCTGGATGGACCCGGTCTGGAGAGATAGGCTCTGGCTGCCGTTCAACCTTTTCGTGATAGATGGGATCACCGATGATCGGCGCACCGACACTCTTCAACGCCACCCGAATCTGGTGTGTCTTGCCGGTATAGGGGCGGCAAAGAAAAGCACGCAAACCCGGCTTGAGTGATGCGCTGTAAAATTCGGTGCGCGCACGATTCTCGCCAGAGCGCATCAATTTCCAGCTGCTGCGGCGACTGCGCACCATGCCTCCTTCAATACGCCCCTGCTTTTTGGAGGGCTTGCGATCGCTCAGCGCCAGATACAGCTTGCTGACCTGCTGCGCGGCAAATGCATTGGACAACTCGGCGGCCACCTCGGCCGAAAGCGCAAACACCACCAGACCGGAGGTCATCTTGTCCAGTCGATGCACCGGCCAGACCTTCTGCCCCAGCGCCTGCGCCAGCAGCATTGCCAGTCCGGCGTCCTGGTCGTCCTTGTGCATGCTGATACCCGACGCCTTGTCGATGACGACAAAGCGCGGATTCCGTTCGATGATCTGGAATGCAGGGCCGGCGCCGTTCAGGCTCACCAGTCCATGACCTGCTTGACGAAAGGCACGGTGATCTTGCGCTGAGCGCTCAATGAGGCCAGGTCCAGCTTGTCCAGCGTCACCAACAGGTGCGCCATGTTGCGACTGCCGTGGTGCATCAGGTAACGGATGACATCATCGCCCAGCTGCAGGCCGCGAGCCCGAGCACGAGCCTTGAGCGCCACCACCTTGGTATCGTCATCCAGCGATTGCAGCTGGAACACCATGCCCCAGTTGAGGCGCGATTCCAGATCCGCCAGCCTGATGCCCAGCTTGGCCGGCGGCAGATTCGCCGCGATGATCAGTACGTGCCCGTTGGCCCGCATGCGGTTATAAAGATGGAACAGCGCCTCTTCCCAGGCCGCGTCACCGGCAACCTGCTCCAGATTGTCGATACAGACCAGATCGAGCTGATCGAAATCTTCCAGAATGCGCGGACCGTAGTCTTTCAACTCGGCCAAAGGCAGATAAACGGCACTGCGGCGCACCGGATCGGAGGCATGACAGCAGGACTGCAACAGGTGGGAACACCCGGTTCCGGCGTGCCCCCAGATATAGAGGTACTGCTCACCAAAGCCGGAAGCGGCTTTCTCCAGCGCAGCACAAACCAATCCGTTGCGGCCACGCACGAAGTTCTCGAAGCGGGCATCATCTCTCAGGCTGATCCCCAGGGGCAACTGCATAGGAGCAGCGGTACGGTTTTTGTCTTTCTGTGTCACTGCAAGCGTCTTAATGGTTCAGAAAACCTGGTTTTACATCCAGCCAATAAATGACGCGCGTAACTCTAACACAGAGCGCCCGCAACCTGATAAACTAGCGCGATAATTTTTTACCGATTATTTCCCGCTTTAAAGGTTGACTCACCCATGTCTACAGGTTCTGAAAAAACTTCCCTGAGCTACAAGGATGCCGGCGTTGATATCGATGCAGGTAACGCCCTGGTCGAACGTATCAAAGGTGTCGCCAAACGTACTGCCCGTCCTGAAGTCATGGGTGGACTGGGTGGTTTCGGCGCGCTGTGCGAACTGCCGGCCGGTTACAAGCAGCCGGTACTGGTCACCGGCACCGACGGCGTCGGCACCAAACTGCGCCTGGCGATGGAACTGAAGAAGCATGACACCATTGGTATCGACCTGGTGGCCATGTGCGTCAACGACCTGGTCGTAGCCGGCGCCGAGCCGCTGCTGTTCCTCGACTACTACGCGACCGGTCACCTGAACGTGGACATGGCCGCTGACGTGGTCACCGGCATCGGCGCAGGCTGTGAGCTGGCGGGCGCGGCCCTGGTCGGCGGCGAAACCGCTGAAATGCCGGGCATGTACGAAGGCGACGACTACGATCTGGCCGGCTTCTGTGTCGGTGTGGTCGAGAAAGAAGAGATCATCGACGGCAGCAAGGTTCAGGTTGGCGACGCCCTGATCGGCCTGGCCTCTTCCGGCCCGCACTCCAACGGCTACTCCCTGATCCGCAAGATCCTGGAAGTGACCGATGCCGACCTGCAGCAGCCGATGGGTGACAAGACCCTGGCCGAAGCCCTGCTGGAGCCGACCCGCATCTACGTCAAACCGTTGCTGAAGCTGATCCGCGAATCCCAGGTCAACGCCCTGTCCCACATCACCGGTGGCGGCCTGCTGGAAAACATCCCGCGCGTACTGCCGGCCTCAGCCAAGGCCGTGATCGACGTCAAATCCTGGGAAATGCCGCCGGTATTCAAGTGGCTGCAGGAAGGCGGCAACGTGGAAACCCGTGAAATGTACCGCACCCTGAACTGCGGTGTGGGCATGGTCATCGCCGTACCGGCCGACAAGGCTGACGAAGCGATCGCCCAGCTGCAGGCCGAAGGCGAGAACGCCTGGCTGATCGGCCAGATCGATGCCGCCGCCGACGGCGAAGAACAGGTTGAGCTGCGCGGCCTGGAGGCCTGAGATGGCGCCGAAACGGATTGTAGTACTGATATCCGGCAGCGGCTCCAACCTGCAGGCGATCCTGGACCAGACCCTTGAAGGTCAGATCAACGGCACAATCGCGGCGGTCATCAGCAACCGCCCCGATGCCTACGGTCTGACCCGGGCCGAACAGGCGGGCGTCGATGCCCGTCTGCTCGACCACAAGCAGTTTGCCGACCGGGAAAGCTTCGATGCCGCGTTGATCGAGCTGATCGACAGCTATACCCCTGACCTCGTCGTACTGGCCGGTTTCATGCGTATCCTGACGCCGGAACTGGTCCGTCACTACCAGGGCCGCCTGTTCAACATCCACCCCTCCCTGCTGCCCAAATACAAGGGCCTGACCACGCACCAGCGTGCGCTGGAAGCGGGTGATGCCGAGCACGGCTGCACAGTGCATTTCGTCACCGAAGAACTGGATGGCGGCCCGCTGATCGTACAGGCCAAAACCGACATCCTCGCCGACGATGACGAACAGAGCCTGCAGCAGCGCGTGCACCAGCTCGAACACCAGATCTACCCGCTGGCCGTGCAGTGGTTCTGCGCCGACCGCCTCCGCTTTGGCGAAGACGGTGTGCAGCTCGACGACGAAAGTCTGCCCGCTTCCGGTTATCAATACACCACCCGCTAATCACGGAGGTTGTATGCGCCTGACACTTGCCACCCTGCTGACCGGCTGCCTGCTTGGCAGCCTGCCGGCCCATGCCGACACGGCTCAGCTGCCGGCCTTCAAGGCCACCTACACCACCGCCTTCGACCTGGGCATCTCGCTCAGCGGTGAAGCGGTACGCCAGCTACAGCGGACCGAAGACGGCCGCTGGCGTTTCAGCTCAGAAGCCAGCGCCATGATGGCCGGCATCAGCGAAGTGACCCGCTTCAACTACCATCCGGCCGAGCCGATCCAGCCGGTCAGCTACCGCTACCACCGCAAGGTGTTGGGCAAAAGCCGCAAAGCCAGCGTCGATTTTGACTGGGACAAGCTGTCCGTCACCACCGTGGTCAAGGACACGCCCTGGAAGATGCAGGTTCCGGCCGGCACCCAGGACAAGCTCAGCTACCAGCTGCAGATGCGCCTGGACCTGCTGGCTGGCAAGACCGAGCTGAACTACGCCGTCGCCGATGGCGGCAAGCTGAAAGAGTACCGCTTCAAAGTGGTGGGCGAGGAAGAAATCGACACCCCCTACGGCCGTTACAATGCCGTGCGCGTCATGCGTGATCGCGGTGAAGAGGCCGACCGGGAAACCCTGATATGGCTTGCGCCTGAACTGGACTACCTGATCGTGCGTCTGGAGCAGACCGAATCCGACGGCAAAACCTACGCCCTGCTGCTGAAAAACCTGGAGACCCCATGAGCGAAAGCCTGATCGACCTGACCGAATCCCGCCTGCTGAGCCGCGAACAGGCCGCGCTGGATAATCCGGACGAGCTGTTCTACTGCAGCTACCTGATCGGCCACTTGAACCTGGCCGCCGCCGAACTGCCGGAATCCGACGAAGCCTTCCTGCACAACGTCCAGGAAAGCCTCGACAACGCCTTTGCCGTTGACCAGCTCAGCGATCAGGACAAGTCCGGCATCAGATCACTGTGGAAGGATGTTTGCGGCGACACCGAATCCCCGGTCGCCAGCTGATCCTGCACATCGACCAACAGCACGCGATGCTGGTCCAGCGCCAGCGTCAGCGTGAAACAACGCTCCCCGCCATTGATGTCCACGTAAGGCGCCGATCTCAGGATACGACGTTCATAGTCGCTGGACGCCACCAGCTGATAGAACCAGGGACGCCAGCTCCAGTTATGCCCCAGCACTGAAGGGTCTTCACTCCAGCGCTCACCCCGGTATTCGTAGTTGGGTGATATCTGCACCCCATGACGGTCACAGATGAAACAGCGCAGTACCGCCGGGTCGGGCACATACTCCTGCAACACCTCCGGGCCACCCGCTGCCAGCAGCAGCTCACGCAGCGCCAGCAACTGCCCTTGCAACCCTTCCAGGTGCCATTGACGCCGAGCCGACTGTTCCACCATCAACTCCAGATACTGCTGCAGCAACCCCTGTACCTGATCCCGGTAACGATCCACCTCGACAAAGCCCTCGACCGCCTGCTCGAAAATAAAGCCCTGCACATAGCTGGCGTTGCACTGCAGCGCGATAAAGAACTCATCCGCGGTTTCCACGCCCTCGAAAATCAGCTTGCAGCCCAGTCGCGCCGCCATATCGCCAATCGCATGCAAAAGTGCACTCTCCTGGTGCCCGGTTGCACTGTTTCGGAACATCCGCATATCAACCTTGAGCAGGTCCGGCGTAAACGCAAGCAGACGATCCAGATGCTGAAACCCCGAGCCGAAATCATCCAGCGCAATGCGCACCCCCTCGGCACGGTAACGACGTGCAAGCCGGTGAATACACGCGATATCGCCGACCTGCTCGGTGATTTCGATCACCACACGCGGATGATCGATCAGCAGGCGATCCATCATCCCCAGAGTCGGCAGGGCGTCACTGGGGTCCAGCCCTTCAATCCACTCCGGCGACAGGTTAAGGGTCAGAAAGGTGGTATCGGGCGCCTTGGCGAACGCCTCAAGCGCCTGGTTGCGCACGGCGCGATCCAGCTCAAGACGTTCCTCAACCGATAAGGACGAATCCTGGAACAGCATCCCCGCCGACACTACCTGCCCAGTTGCATCCTTTTGCCTGGCCAGGGCCTCATACCCCGCGATGCGCCCGGTGGCAATTTCGACGATGGGCTGAAACCAGGGAAAGACAGACTGCTGCATGGAAACCTCGATAACAGATGGAACTGAATTGGTGCATGGATAAAGCAAAACCCGGGCCAAAATGGTTCGCCGGGTTTGATTCAGTTCAGATCCGCCATCGCTCTAACGCGAAGAATAGCAAGAAGGGTGAGACAGCTGATGGACACGCCAGCCTGGCCAACGCGCCCTGACAAGAAGAAGGTTGGAACAGATGGCGATTAGAGTGTTTTCTCCATATGGATGTGCGGAATGCCGGCATCCATGAATTCCTCGCCGTAGGGTGTGAAGCCCAGCTTTTGGTAGAATTCGACCGCCTGGAGCTGCGCCCCCAGATACACCCGCCGGCAACCGGCTTTGGCCGCCTCGGCCATCAGCGCGTGCATGATTTGAGTCCCCAGACCACGCCCACGAAACGCGGCCATCACCGCGATACGGCCAATGTGCCCATCATCCAGCAGACGCCCTGTCCCGACCGCCTGCTCTTCAACCGACGCGATCACATGCAGAGCCGCTTCATCCAGACCATCGAACTCAAGCTCCGCCGGAACCTTCTGCTCTTCGATAAACACGCGGATACGGATCGCGCGTATGGAATCTTCGTCTTGGCCACCGAAGCGAGCATTCACGACTTTACACATCAGTTTCACTTAATCTCGATCATATACAGAAAACCACGGGACGAACCCGGTGGATTCGACTTCCGGGCTGGAACAACTCTATCCCACTGACCGACTCCATGTCACACACCAGGTGCGGGCTGCTTAATGCTCATGCTGATGCGCAGCACCCATATTCGCTTTCAGATGCACCAGAGTGTAGATCTGCCATATGGCCAAGGGGAAAAACACAAAGACAAGTACAATGACCGTATTGATGTAGTTGCATATGAAGCTCTGCTTCTCCGGGAAGCGATTCAGCTCCCGAATGGACAGCAGCGGGATAATAATCATCGGCAGCGCCACAATGGAAAATCCAAACACCGCCCCCATTAAAAAATCCAGCGTATCTGAAGTAGGCGAGTCGGTCGCCATGGTGCCCAGCACCAGCCCCAGAAAACCTCCTGCAACAACGCCGATGACCATCTCAAGCTTAAGCGATATTTTCAGCCATTTAATCTGTTTTTCCATAAACCCTATTCCCTCAAATACACGAGCAATACTGTTTATCCGTTGACAAGGATGGGGATGCGTTCATCCTCTACTCCATCGACTCAATGCTGAGAACAATACCTAAAGTCATTGCCAACACCGCTCACAGTCTACAGCTTTCGTGAAAACCATCACACTTTGGCTAACTTCCATACTCACGTTCGGCCTTGCTGACCCTGACCCGGAAACTCGACTACCATTGCGCCCGACCATTCTGGCAGCCATTTCCTCATACCCGTGATCTCCATCAGTGCGCTCTGATGTAAAAATCACCGCATAGTACGGTGGTTCTAGGGTGTTTGCTATGGAAGACACTTGGACTCCTTAATGTTTTATGAATACTGTTCTCCTGGCCATCTTGCCGCTCCTCGACGGGGATAAGTCCATAGATCAGATCGAGGTATTCTTCATACCCTGCCAATAAAGCAAATACGATAATTATTGGACCAATAAGTTCGGCTTTTCCAACTCCTGAACTAAATAACCAACCTCCTCTGCCTTTTCTGAAAAAAGAGAATAGGCATCGGATAGACCTCGGTTATAGAAATACGGACCTATTTCTTTCGCGAAAAATTCAATTGAAAACTCAGCCTCGAAGCCTCCAATATCATAATCAAACTCTTCAATAAAATATTTTTTTACTTTACTTACAACTATATCACTCTCTTCTTTAGAAAATTTCATATCATTCACTTTCATCTTTTCGCACTAATACTGCTCATTTTCTAGATACCATATTCACCTTCTATGCAAATGCCAGCACCTGCTAAAAAGTAATCAATACCGATCCAGAACTGCGTACTGCATCCCCATGATGAACCGCTTCTATATTATTACCATCAGGGTCAAGAACAAATGCAGCATAATAGCCAGGATGGTAGTCACGTTCACCAGGCACACCATTATCCCTACCTCCATTGGCTAACGCAGCGCGGTAAAAATCATCTACCATGGTTCGGCTTTTTGCCTGGAAAGCAATATGCTGACGCCCAGTTAGCACTCCTAACGCAGCAGCACTAGAAACAGCGGTAACAAGCAGTTCGTCTGCCCAAAAGTATCCATCACCAGTACCACCGATAGGGACACCAAGAGCAGCCAAAACAGATGAATAAAACAAATAGCTGGCGTCAAAGTCATTGACTACCAACTGAATGTGATCGATGAGACGACCTTTGTGAAGTTCTTGTTTTTCCATTTCCATCCCTGTTAATTATTAACTCAATGTTATAGCTTCTGTTCGTATCCACATAGAAATCGGAGCATCAGCGACATCCAGCGCAACGAATTATAGCGGTTTTCGATGTTGTTGTTATATTTAATGGCCACATCGGATTAATGATTAAACTGGCCGTTGCCACACCAACACTAGCAGTGTTAGCCAACATAAACCAAAGGAACACTCTGCCTTTGAATACAAAATCGAATTTAAATACCTTTTTGTAAACCAAGCCTTCGAGCGTAACATTAACAGCACAGGCGATGAGGAAGGTTGCGGACCAAGTAATTGGGTTGAACGTTCCCATTTTAAACACATGATAAAACAACAAGCCAGGAAAAACCTCCCAATCTATACCTGCTAACGGGATGAGGATAATTCCGAGGGTGGCTGAGGCTACATTCGCTAATATTGTCGCAAAAGCAGCCTTTTGAGGTGTCACATGAAACATCTTACGAACGAATAGATACTCAATAAGTAGACCAATAAAGATTGCCCACCACGAGAATAATCGAGTCTCTAAATAAAGCGCTGGCCATACAACATTTGCATCTGCCAGCACTGGAAATAGCAATAATATCCATATTGTAATTTTACGCAAAAACTCTCCCTGAAACATAACGCGGAGCGTACCGGCGCATTTTAGTGCGTCCGAGTGACGTGAATTGTTATAAATTTTCTCGGACAAACCGCTCAATGCTGAGATGCCGCCCCTTGCTTTGGTAGTGCCCATCTAAGGCATAGGCCATCTTTTCTAGTGGAGCGTTGTTATATCCAAAATTTTGAATTTCTCGAATGTAACGTTCTATGAAACCTTGAGGACCGAGCTCTCGCCATTGCAGCACATGAACCAATTCATGGAAGTGAAGCCGAAGCTCGTTTGCGGCCTCTTTCTTTACGTAATAGGTATCGTTATAGGTAATACCTCCAACCTCAATGTCAATGAAGTCTTCCAAACCTGCTTCCCGGAGTCCTGTAAAATCAGGCTTCGGAATTTCGTCAGTAAAAACGAAAAACGCTGTCTTGAGAAAGTCAGGCGAGTAGAAACCATTGAAATGTTCTTCAAGGACGGAGCAAGACCGACGCACTTCTTTATGTGAGGAATTCACCTGATGTATCCATTCCTGGATCTGTTCGATCATTAATCCTCCTATTTATAACGCTCAATTAAGGGGCCGAAAAAGCGTAGCTTTTGAGGTCCCAGTGAGCAAAGCGAACGATTTTCAACTCTTTGTTATATTTTTATCCAACACCTAGCCCCGATAACACGGCTGCAATTAAGATTACGACTAGGAGTGCCATCGCATACATTGCAATGAATTGAAATGCGACAGCGCTAATACCCAAAGCTGCAGCACCACCAACTACGCGTTTGGGCTCATGCTTGGCAAAGCCAATGATACTCAGAATGAACGCTAACCCACCCAACACAGCCGTTACAACATCAGTTGCTCTGTCGATGTCCCAACTTGAGGTTCGATATTCCTGGATGGGCTCCTCGCCCTTCAGCGCACTTAGAGCAGCACTACGAATAGATGCAGCTTTCTCTGCTACTACAGTTTCTATAGTTGGCTGGGGAGAGAAAGGACCAGCCCAGAAATGAGTTAGTGAAAGCAATAAAGCAATGCTCCCCAAGAGGATACCGATCATTCCAAATATTGAGTTTCTTCGTTCCATGATGATCTCTCAAAAAATATAACGCCGTGTTAAGGGGCCGTAGCAGCGTAGCTGCGGAGGTCCCAGTGAGTGAAGCGAACGATCTTTAGCGCCTTGTATGGATAATTCCCTGCGTTTTCCGGGTAAATTGGGACCCACCCTCAACGGCCATTGAGGGCCTTCATGCAGCAGCTCGATTGAGCGCCGGCTCCTCTTCCGAGAGACCGATAACAAGTGTGTAGCGCTGCATGACTCTTTAGCGATAACTCGAACAGTCATCGGGGCCCCGAGCCCGCATAGCAAGGCAGAGTCAGCTTATTACCATGAACACAGAAAGCCAAATCAGCATCAACGTCGGCGTAGACGTCGGCAAATCCAAACTCGATATCGTCCTGCATCCGCTGGACCTCCATTTCCAAATTTCGAACGACGAAGACAGCATTCTCAAGGTCGTTCATGTGCTGAAAAAGCGCAACATCGAACGCATCGTGGTCGAAGCAACAGGGCGCTATGAACACGCCTTCGTGTTTGCCTGTGACCAGGCCAACCTGCCCATTGTCGTCGTGAATCCCATCAGTGTCAGACGCTATGCCCAGGCCATCGGAGTACTGGCCAAAACGGACAAGATTGACGCCCGCGTGATTGCCCAATTCGCGGCCACCATACAGCCCGATATCAAGCCAATCCCTGACAAACAGTCTCGTCTGATCAAGGACTTGCTGATTCGCCGTAGCCAGCTGCTGGAGATGCAGACGATGGAAAAAAACCGTCTCCAGATCCTGCCCAAGGCGTTACACCGCTCCATTAATACCCTGCTGCGTTCCTTACAAACCCAAATTGCGACCATCACTAAACAGACCGATGAAGCGGTCATGCAGGTCAAGCACTGGCGTGTCAAAGCCGAGATCCTGACCAGTGTGCCCGGTGTCGGAAAAGTCCTTGCCTATACCTTGCTCAGTGAGCTGCCTGAACTCGGGAAACTCAACCGCAAGGAGATCGCCGCACTCGTCGGTGTCGCCCCCATGAACCGCGAAAGCGGCTCCTGGAATGGCAAGCGGCGCATCCGCGGAGGCCGTCACCGTATCCGCACGGTCATGTTCATGGCGATGCTGTCATCGATCCAATGTAACCCTGTATTCAAACGCTTCTACGAGCATCTGAAAGCCCAGGGAAAACTGCCCAAAGTGGCCATCATTGCCTGCATGCGCAAGCTGATCGTGGTGCTCAACACCATGCTCAAGAATGAGACACGATGGGGCGAAAATATGACTTAAATATTTGACTAGACACCACAGTCACTTGTTAGGACATAGATCCGGCATTCAACCAGCTCAGTAGTCGCTTGGAGTTAACGTATAAAGATAACGCACCACACAAAGCCGATGGGATATAAAACATAGCCACCGTAAATTCATCAGTGAACACTCCATATGCAGAATTCAGCGGGTTGAACGTTGGCTCGATATCTGGCAATCGGGAGACCACACTCTCATTGATTCTTGAAACTTCCTGACATTTCCGAATTGACTGAAAAAGGCCCCATAAAGAACCAACCAACCTAACACCAATCCTGTGGTCACCAGGGAAACCCTACTCCAATTGGTTTTTAAGGATTTCGATAACTGCCCAATAGCAAAAAAGACCAGCACAAAACCAACACCCGTAATAAGTGCAATGGGCCAACCAAACATTAGCCCTATTGGGTATCCAAGAATCACCTTACCTATGATCTCAAACTTTCCTTCGAGCAAAGCAGCAGCCGGCAAGGGTATCGCTGGTCCGATCAATGTGAATATCACGAGGATGATCATTGCAGTCTTAACGTGGCTCATTTTGAGTCCTAACGCCTTGCTCACCCGTACATACTGCGGAGAGCGTTTTTGTGTAAAATTGAGCGCGGCGAAACACAAAAACGAGCGTAGCAGTATGTGTCGGAGTGCAGCAACTTGTTAGCCATTTGGCCCATCATATTTTTGATCGAATATCATGAATATTCTAGTGTTTACTCTCTCGATCCAATCAAGGACATTGATCATGTACTCATCTAGACAATCAATTCGTTCTAACCAGCGTCGGTATGATTCATTGCAAAATTTGAGTGTTGGACAAATATATCTCACATCTGCCTCATGATAGAACGGATATACGGAAAACGTAGAGTCCTCATTCTTTTGAAGACACCAATCCATAGATTCGCTCCAGGAACCATGTATTGATTCTGACATCATTCCGTAAGTGTATTTGTATAGATCCTCATCCGTGATTTCCTTGAAAATATCGAAGAATGTCTTGCCCTGAAGTTTCCATCGATTTTTCTTCTGCTCTTTGAAATCGTCTTCTGAAAACCCCTCCAGATCCATCTTTTCCTGCACAGACTTGAGCAAGCGTTTCCCTGCTTTTGTCTCAAAGAAGCGAGAGCCTTCTTTGAGTTCACGAAGTATCCTCAATCGGTCTTTGTACGAGCACTTTCTGTAATCTAAAATTACATCTGAATCGCTCATTAGCAGATATTCTGCTGTCACTGCGGCTTCTATTAATGGCCGTTCTAGAATACTAATAATTTCAGCATTATCTTGCTCGTAGTAATTTACAATTTCTTTGAGCAGTTTCCACATCCTAGTAAGCAAGCCCAAAATTGGAGCATCTTCTAAGCTGAAACCCGTAGGGTTACGATCAACATTCCGAATTCTAGTAATGCAGTCATAAATTTCTGCCACATCCCTAACAAACGTCCCGGTAAATCTATTTATATCATCTAGTGATCGTAAGCTTTTCCCTACGTATTCTTCATCGTATTGGCTTATGATTGTCTCTATTTCATCCATGCGCAGTACTTTCTCGTATGGCTAATGCCGCGCTCACACGCGCCCAAAGAGGAGTGGGTTTTGTGTTAAAGTGTAGCGCAGCGAAACACACAAAAGGCGCGGGGCTTTGGGCGTCGGAGTGCAGCGCTTTGTTAGAAATTTCACTCTGGAACTTTGAGCTGCTTATTACCTGCAAGATATAATGTATCACCGTCCCAGCCTTGGTAAATTTCAGGATTCTCATAATCTATAACAGCACTATCTTTCGGTAAGATATTCAATTTTCCCTTATAGGCTAAATCACCTGAAATATAGTATATTTCACCGAGATATTCATTCGCCTCAAAATTTTCATTCCTTTCCACTAAAACAAATACACCACCATCCAACCCGCCTACCCAAAACGCTTTATTTGGTACTTGCGCTGGTTTATTTGGAAGCTCAGGTTCACTTTTTTGCACATCGCAAGCGGAAAGTAGAAGAATTGATATAATAAATAATATTTTTTTCATTTAAACTCCCCCAACCCTTCGATTTTCAAAACTTTGCTTTTGGGGGAGTAATCTAAATCATTGTAATCGTCTCTGAACTCCCCTATGTAAGAATTTGGCCTGGGATCTATCATCCATGGCGCTTTTAGACCAGTTTTTTCTACAACCTGCTTGACAAAATGAATGCAGCTATTTGACGTTAAGTCATAAGGTTTCCGTTTGGGATTTGCATTTTGCGATTTTCTCAAAAGAGCATAGTCAAGCATTGCTTGATATTTATTTTCAACTTCGATGAAAACACCATGGATGCGCCCAGACTGGCCTGAAACTCGGGAAATAAAATCGAGAGGTTTAATCAGGCTTCTAATTTCAACCTTGCCATTAGAGACTTTTACATCTGGTAGATTGGCCGCTTTTACAACAAGACCAAGATTTTGAGGAGGATCATATCTACCGTACTCGAAATACTTTGTTGAACCAGTTTTGCCATTGATAAAAAGCACTCCTGCGTGGCCAAGATTTGATATTTTCTCTTTATATTTCGGGATGCTAAAGTTATCCCAGTCCACCCACGGCAATACATCTACTTTTGTTTTCTGTATTTCAACGGTGATCCTATAATCAGGAAAAACTATAGGAACGACAATGTCTTTTTGCATGCTGAATTATCCTTTTCGATTTCTAACGTCTCAATAACCGGCGAAGCTTTGCTGCGTCCGGCGCCGAAGGCGCGTAGTTGATTGATTTGTTATACCCACTCTTTCTCTAGCTCCGGCGGCAGGTCAAGCAACAGGTATTCCTCTCTTAGACGCTTAGCATCGATTGGCACACTTTTGATTTGACCATTTATAGGGAAATCTACAACTACAGCAAAGGTTTTTCTTTGAGCGATCGCCCATGCCAATAACCCGCGCAGTTTATGTTGAGCCATGCCATAGACTTTAAAAAATTTCTTGTCGGGTAAGCTCTCATGAAACGCAACAGCATGTTTTTTTGAAATAAATAGAGGCAAATCTAATGGAGCATCTGGAGGAAATGCATAATAAGTACCGGTTGGTGGGCCCTCGGGCTTTTCAAGCTCACCGATATACCAAAATGGCTCCCCAATACAATGATCTTCTGGAATGAAGCTTGTTGTTATGTGCCGAGCAAGAATATCAAAAATTGAAGGAATTTCTTCCGCTGTTAGAGTTAGAATTCCGTGCCTTTTGGCAACGGTAAGAGCCCCTGCCTGATAACCGGATCGTGAAACGAATACCCCAACAATATCTTCGCCAATATTTTTGATTTTTTGGTGAAATTCAAGAACTCGTCCTTGATCCACTGGGGATTTCCAGTCTTTGCATTCTATGGCAACCCTATGCTTAACGCCTACATTGATAAACTCATAGAATATATCTATTTCATAAGTCTCATCGGGAGGAACTTTGAAAGTGGTTCGTTTGGAAACTTGGATCTTCTCGCCCTTGAGATTTAATAGGGTGCTGTAAACATAATGAATATAGTCTTCAAAACTTGCACCTTTCTTCATTAATGACTCCGCTCTATTGGGGTATAACGCTTCGTTAAAGGGCCGAAAAAGCGTAGCTTTTGAGGTCCCAGTGAGCAAAGCGAACGATTTTCAACGCTTTGTTATACGCTTTCATATGCCTCAAGCTCCCTCTCAAATCTAGCTATTGATTCTTTGACTTCAGGATGTCTTCGAACCCAAAGCTCCCCTAAGTATTGAGTTACGCTAAGCCCACACAGAATACTGCGAACTTCACCATTTTTTGATGCCTGAAGTAGCTCATGCCCTTTATCTATTGCATCTTCACTTACCTCAGCGACAGATTCACCAAGCTCCTTGCCCCATTCCTTTTGAAGGCTTGAGATTAGTTTCCCGGCTGCTTTTTCTAGCGCTGATTTCTTTGATGCCATATTACGTATAACGCCGCCGTAACGGGCCGAAGCTGCGCAGCAGCGAAGGTCCGAGCACCGCGAAGCGGGGCTGAACGTTGACGGCTTTGTTAGCAGTGCATTGCTAGATAATTTTTTGCTGAATGAGAGTGTTTCTCTTTTGCTCTTTATAATGATCTTCTGTTTGGATGAGAAAATCATTTGGTGATGATAAAGCTTCTTCAAGCACATTGTTATTTTTTAAGCTTATGTACAATGCAACCGAATGTGCTTGGCAATTGATTGACTTTTCTGGGTTAAATTCGATATCAGTAAATCCCTCAAACTCGCAGACTTGCTCAGCCAGTTTTTTATTCTGTAGCAGTGCGTTAATGTATATCCAGTCGTAAAAAAATGTTTTAGGTTCTGTAGGGAAATTCTGTTTAAAAAACTGAAATCCGATCAGATTTCCAGAGCTTTTTAATCGGATGTCCTTTTTGGCAGATAAAGAATCAGATTTGAGCAAGTCTTGATAAGGCCCACCGTTTTCAAAAACTTTACTGCTTTGAAATGCACATTCAACAGAGAATGAGCGTTGATGTTTTTTTGTGGTAATTTGTAAATTGAAAGCACTTAGAGCTATACCAAGCTCAAGTTCGGATTTACTGGAGATTTCGAGTAGCTTTGTATAGCCAAGATCAGATGCAACCTGATGTAGGGAGTCAATAGATTTTCTCTTCTGTGATGCTGCAAACCCAGAGAACCATTGGAAATCAACTAGTCTCTCATCGACGCCTACAGAGCTTTTCCTTGGTATGAATATTGGCCTTTTTGCCATTACTTATATTTCCTCTGTATGTCACGACGGGAAAGGTAGGTTACTCTTTCAGCATGTATCTTAACCACTCTATCACCAATTATGGTTTGATGGTCTTTTTTTGCTTGGCGTGAGGTAAATACGATAGCAAAAATATCTTCTGGCTCAATGTTCCCTTTTATCAGTATTTCGGCTTGAACATCTGTTGGGTCAGATTTTTTCAAGTGCTGTTCTTCACGGCTTGGGAAATCGGGTATTTCATCAAACATTCCTTCCAGAGAGCTTGCTATTCGAAGCTCATCTTCTGATTTTGAATATATTGACGCAGAGGCAGCATTTCTTTTGCAAAAGAGCGCGTCTTTTTTTAACAAAATATCAGATTTAATACCTAATACACACCAGTCGGCTGATGTGTTTTGCTGCCGATACTTATAAAACATTGCATCATTTGGATGATGAATAGATACTGAGATTGTATCGGTATGATTATCTAACCGATGCTGATCATTACACTTAGCAGACCCATCTAAGTTATCTTTCGTTTTTAATCCATTCTCTAAAATACTTGGTAGATTCTCCAGTTGAGTAAAGTGCAGAAGAACCCTTATCTCTCTGTCTTTGAGTATGCTTTCAATTTCGTCGTTCCTAGACATACATCTTATCCCTTATCTACTTGATGATTTGCATGATGTTAATTTGTACTGCTAACGCCCGCAGCAACCGCGGCTTTGTAGTGGAGCCGCAGGCAGAACGTAAAACCCGTCGGCTTGCCTGCGATTGTTAGCATTGCTCTTCAATGGTGCTTCCATGAATAGCGTTACCTGGCAGCCAAATCTCCACAGTACCTTTTGGCGCTCTTTTGTTGCTTCTGATCAATGGAATTACATCCACACTTAAATCGTATCCATTGAAACACGCCAATTCTTCAAAATCTCTCTTTACTTGATGAGCTAATTCTTGATCATCTGCATGGAAATACCTCACATCGCCATTAGTCAAACCTTTTGGTATTTCCTGGTCATAGTAGTCGTAGGCAACGTCGCCTTCAGCTAGTGTGTCGCCAATAACATCGATTATTTCACGAGGAAAGTCGTTTTCGTAATAGATCTTAACGCGAGGGTAATATAGTTTAGCGGCACTTCTCTCCGCGTCTGCCCAATAAGTATTGGTTTTATCACCTGAGATATCGGACAAGTTCCCGAAAACGCTATAGGTGACTTCCGGCGGAAAAGTCGCCAGCATGACTTTCTGCAGTTGGCGCCCATCTTCTCCTTCGGAAAAAATAGCAGTTCGGTTTTCAGCCATAAACTCAGCCAAATCTAACTTCCAAGAACGAGAAGATGTCAACTCTTCCAAATCTCTTGCTTCTTCGGCCGTGGTCCTCGCCACTGCAAGTTCTTTTTCCTTATTAATGGTAGCAACCCAAATTTGGGCAACGGAAACAAGGACTGCACTCAGAGACACAACCGCAGTTATGATTGCTCCAAAGTGCTTATCAATGAAATTTCTAGGCTCACTCACCGCTACTTCCTTGAATTGCTAACGCCCGGCTCTGCGGCTGGTAAAAGTGGAGGTTAATCCGGAGCTTTTTCCAGTCCGACAGCAGCCGTTTGTTAAATGCGATCTAACTGCTTGCGCACAGCATGAATTAATTCATCAGCTGCCTTGCCGCTATTAGCGTCTATATACAGATAGTCCTGAAGTAAAGGGGGTATATTATCGTAATCAACGCCCAAATTTACGACTATCAAGGCTTTATTCTTCTTCATGCGTCTATTAATAAAATAGTTGCATTCTGCCTCTGTCCATCCGGAATGCTTAGATAGAAAGTTATCCGATAGGAATATCACTCCGAGCTCGCACTCTTCCAAGCCTTCGCTTACTTTTGAAGTAATGCTGTCACCAGCAATTATTTCTTCTTTATCGTACCAAGCCTTTAACTCCGCTTTTTGAATTTCATTATAATATACATCTACAATATCTTTATCTTTCGATGAATGGGATAAAAATACTTTCTTCTTTTTTTCGATCACAGGCCTACCCCAAACTTCATACATCACTTCTCTATCAGGGTGAAGAAATAGTTCATTTGTATTGAGAGTCATTAAATTATCAATATTACTTGAGTCTAGAAACGTGACAAGAGAATAACCCTTTCGATAAACTGCCTCCATAAGCTCATTTACAAATACGTTGTAAGCTCTGATTTTATGCGGGTAATATTTTGAAAGCCAACTATCAAAATCTCGATCGTCTTTTTCGAAACTTAAACAAAAATACAGCTCCAAGTTGTAAGGGGTGTTGTTTATGAACAACCCACAGCCTGTGAGCTGAAAACGATTAAAGTGATCTAATACGTCCTTTACAAACTCTCTTTCATTCTTTCTATCGCCATAATCTAAAGAGAAAAGATATGTTTTATGCTCAAGTAGATTGTCGACCATTTCTTCAGGTTTCAATTCACTGCTCCTTGCATTTAACGCTTCGTTAAAGGGCCGAAAAAGCGTAGCTTTTGAGGTCCCAGCGAGCAACGCGAGCGATTTTGAATCGCTTGGTTATGAAAGCCTCTGCTGGCACAAGGCTTATTAAGAACGGACAAGACCTGACAGCAACCCATAGTGGCACCTCCCTGTTTTAGCCTGCCCCCAACGACAGGCACGCTACCGCCAGCCCAATATGCCAACGTATGGCACCAGGATTGGCTTGCCTATGTTGGAGTAAATGATGAATAGGGGATAATCCCCCTTTCCGCCAAGCACTCCATTGCTTGTGTACTGCAGCACCTTCAGATCAATACGAACCAAGAGGCACTGACGATAAAACGATTACCTAAACCGCTAGCGCAACAAATTCTTACCTTGTTGCTGGCAGGCTTCATACGCCCGCTTAAGTGGTGAGCAACGCTACCACCATACTCAATTATTACACCGTAAACACAAAGGCCAAATCAAACCAAAACCGCCGAGCGTTGCGAATCCGTCTTGAAGCGTTTGTATGGATAATTCTCTGCGTTTTCCGGGTAAATTGGGACCCACCCTCAACGGCCATTGAGGGCCTTCATGCAGCAGCTCGATTGAGCGCCGGCTCCTCTTCCGAGAGACCGATAACAAGTGTGTAGCGCTGCATGACTCTTTAGCGATAACTCGAACAGTCATCGGGGCCCCGAGCCCGCATAGCAAGGCAGAGTCAGCTTATTACCATGAACACAGAAAGCCAAATCAGCATCAACGTCGGCGTAGACGTCGGCAAATCCAAACTCGATATCGTCCTGCATCCGCTGGACCTCCATTTCCAAATTTCGAACGACGAAGACAGCATTCTCAAAGTCGTTCAAGTGCTGAAAAAGCGCAACATCGAACGCATTGTGGTCGAAGCCACAGGGCGCTATGAGCACGCCTTCGTGTTTGCCTGTGATCAGGCCAACCTGCCCATTATCGTCGTGAATCCCATCAGTGTCAGACGCTACGCCCAGGCCATCGGCGTACTGGCCAAAACGGACAAGATTGACGCCCGCGTAATTGCCCAATTCGCGGCCACCATACAGCCCGATATCAAGCCAATTCCTGACAAACAGTCTCGCCTGATCAAGGACTTGCTGATTCGCCGTAGCCAGCTGCTGGAGATGCAAACGATGGAGAAAAACCGTCTCCAGATCCTGCCCAAGGCGTTGCACCGCTCCATTAATACCCTGCTGCGTTCCTTACAAACCCAAATCGCGACCATCACTAAACAGATCGATGAAGCGGTCATGCAGGTCAAACACTGGCGTGTCAAAGCCGAGATCCTGACCAGTGTGCCCGGTGTCGGAAAAGTACTTGCCTACACTTTACTCAGTGAGCTTCCTGAACTCGGCAAACTCAACCGCAAGGAGATCGCTGCACTCGTCGGTGTCGCCCCCATGAACCGCGAAAGCGGCTCCTGGAATGGCAAGCGACGCATCCGCAGGGGGCGTCACCGTATCCGCACGGTCATGTTCATGGCGATGCTGTCATCGATCCAATGTAACCCTGTGTTCAAACGCTTCTACGAGCATCTGAAAGCCCAGGGCAAACTGCCCAAAGTGGCCATCATTGCCTGCATGCGCAAGCTGATCGTGGTGCTCAACACCATGCTCAAGAATGAGACACGATGGGGCGAAAATATGGCTTAAATATTTAACTAGACACCACAGTCACTTGTTAGATTTCTTTGGTTGGCTATTGATCAGAAACTTCCGATACAACGAAAGACCTCCAAAATTTGATCTTACGCCATACACCAGAAGGTTCTGAAATATAGGGAATGTGAAATCTCTTACTTTTGTATATTTTAATCTGCCAATCTTTGTCGCCAAAAAATTTGAATTTAACCAAATCGGGATCTGTAATACCAATCAACTTAAATGAGCCAGTACCGTATGGCCAAAAAACAGTGGCACTATCTATAATTTCGTTTTCGCCACTTAGCAAATAGATGTTGAGTGACTCTTCAAAAGGGCAGTCATCAGTGGTGAAGACTAGATAACATTCGTCATATTTAATGCATGCTTCGAGATCAACTCCATTGATGATTAATTTTAACTTGCTGCCATCGATAGTAATTTCACTTTTTGGTGATTGAGCTTCCGTAGCCTCGGATATGACTTTTAAATTAACATCATCATTTTTAATGATTTTCATGGCCATACCTACCAAACTAATCCTATTCCGAATGCAGCAAGAGCTCCACCAACGAATGCTCCAACGGTAACGCATACAGGAGCTCCAGGGCCACACGCTAATCCGGCTAATGCTCCTCCAGCTATACCACCACCAATGCCAGCTCCGGTAATAGCAATTTCCTTGCCCGCCGCGTCAAATTTATTTTCAGCTGTCGCAACTGTATAGACAGATAGAGCAATAGATAAAAGAATTAATCCTCTTCCAGCATGTGATAGCTTTCTCATAGCCGAAGTGACTTCTGGCCGAGACTTTCCCGCCGATTTTACGACCTCTAGATATACGTTGTTTTGCTGCTGAGCGGTTAGATTGCCAAACGAAACGTTAGCGCCATACAGCTTTTGGGATTTCAAGGCTACTATCTCATTGAGCGTTTTTCCTTGCTGCTTCATCTTCTGCGCGACTGACAGGCCAACCGGAGTGCTTCTTGTTCTTATTACTTCCATAATGAGATTTCTAGCTTCCGATGCCTGCTCGGCGGCTTGAACCCAGGTGATTCTTCCAGTCTGAGCCATTATTTTAAGTTCACTCGACATTGCACGTATTTGCCTTGCGTAGGCCTGCCTTGCACTTGCATCCTAGATTTCCATCATAAGTGACACACGCCTGCCCGCCAGATACTCCAACGGAGAAAGATACTCTAACGCTTTTCTTGGTCGCGCGTTAATCAAAAAAGCAGTTCGCTCGATGTCATCATGCGATACCTGGCTCAATGCCATCCCTTTGGGGTAATAGCGTCGTAGCAAACCGTTGGTGTTTTCATTCAGCCCACGCTCCCAAGAGTGGTAGGGCTTGGCGAAATAGATCGTGCAATCCAGCTGTTTGGCCATGTGTTCATGGGCTGCAAATTCGCCGCCGTTGTCGAAGGTGATCGTTTTGCAGAACTCGCGATAGGGAGCAAGCAGGCGACACACGGCATCAGCGACAGCCCCTTTGGTCTTATTCGGCACCTTCACTGTAAGCAGCAGTTTGGATACACGTTCGACGAGCGTCACGAGGTAGCTGTCTTGGCCGTACACGGTATCGCCCTCCCAGTGGCCAAGTTCTGTATTGCTGTCAACGACAGGCGGGCGTTCGTCGATGTCGATGCGGTTCGGAATCAGTGCCGCAGCTGCCCCCGAGCCTGCTGATGCTCGGCGCTTCTTGCCCTTGCGTGGCAGCCACTGCCGCCAATTGTGCCTTGTGATGTGGCGATACAACGTGGAGCAACCGAGGGCTTTATCCGGCGCTTCCAGGGCCATACGTCCTGCTACCTGCTCCGGACTAAAGCCCATCTTCAGCAGCCGCTTCAGCTGCTCTTGATGCCAGCTATCAAATCGCACAGCTTTTCTGGCGGAGTGGCGCTGATCATGCGAATGCGCATCAGCTTTTTCGGCACTGTATGCCTCTTGTCCGGCCAACCGCTTCAGTTCCCTTGAAATGGTTTTATTCGAGCGTCCCAGCTCGCGGCTAATGGCGCGTGCAGAGAAATCCAGTTCATGTAAGGCCTGAATCTGGTATCGTTCGCTGAGAGTCAGCTGGCTGTAAAGGGTCCCCATGTGGCACCTGGTTGCTTGTGTGAGAGCTCGTCAGCCTACAGCCAGTCTGGCTCTCCTGTCTAAGTCTAAGTGTGTCGGTTGTTCTGGGAATCTAGGCATCAATAGTCAAATGCGTACCTATATTTGCTATCTCAGCCTCTAATGCTCTAATCGCATTTTCGAATAATTGCTGATCGTTTTTTTGAGCCACTTCCATCTATATCACTCCTGTGATGTTTATCGGGTAAATCTAACGCCCGCCATAAACGGCGCGAGGAACGAGCGTCCGGCGACCGAAGGGAGCGAATTTAATGGCTTTGTTAGGTCTTAAACTCGACCCTTGGTTGTGACGAATTAATAAGACGGAGATCATGAATATACTCCCACTCATCGACGCCGACGACCGTTAGGCCTGATTCTATAAAGGCAACCCCAAATAAAGTTGAGCTTGTTGCCGTGCAAATACGATGTACTGGGCTCTTGTGACGCTCAGAGCCATTCAAGACATTCTCCTTCCCAAGGATACGCACAACCCCAGGTTTCGCCTGTCCCACATACTCCGACAAAGAGAACTCGTGTGATGGTAGCCCCTTTGGACTCACCTTAGTATCATTCCTTGCTGGAGGCGACATGTCTGGCGTGTAGTGAATGGATACACCTGATTGAAATGCGCCCTCCATCATTTTCGAGAAACCGATGTAAGTAATAACACCTCCACCCGTTGGTACTCCAAAATATTCACCGGCGATCTGACGCCATATCCTAACCAGCTCACTATAAGCCTGCTTGACTTCTTGTGGTGTAGCCTGGTCGTGTGGGAGCTGTGCGTTAGGGAACTTCGCATGTTGCAATTTACATCGCACATTCTTGTATTGTGAGTTGATGATGTACGATACCGGGTCTTCGTTGCCTGTTGGAGTACTCTGGGCCAGCGAGGTCTTCGCAGCAACAACCGACAACGCCCGCCTTAACCAAGCGCTCTCTCCCTCTGATCGCTTTTTTTGGCAAATAGAGTTAAGTAGTGCCTCGAAAGCTAGGAAGAGATTTCTATAGGCATCGAATAAATCACTGGAGCATTGCGACAAACGGTAGTATCGAAAGGACTCGTTCCACATCGGTTCTTGAGGTGGAGGCGGTTTCACCTCATTCCCTGATGCATCAATTTGGGTGACTTCAACATTCACTCCCATAGGGAAATCAAACAAGCTATATACAGCGAGCACTGTTTTTCCGCTTCTTCTATAAACACAGATACTCGACCTAGCTGGATCAGCAAGACTCGCAGAGAGAATGCCTTTTACCGATAAGACATCCAGCGCTTCTTGGATGGCCGAAAATCCGCGAGATTGAACCGCATTATAAGAAATCTCATTGGCCGATCGTGCCACTACGTCTGTAGACTCTGTCGTAAACTCGACCTGCCAGTCACCTTGCCGAGTTGTGTAGAGAAACGAACTGGGAGGCTTTTTCGATAACGCGTAAGAGACCCCACACTTGTAAATGCCGCCCAAGTCTTCCGCACCAGCAATGAACAAGTTCCCTATGCGTGCCATCAAACTCTCCCCACAGACCTAACGCCGGCCTATGGGGCCGGAACATAGCGCCAGCGAAGTGGAGGTCCCAGCCGCGATAGCGGCGAACATCAGGCCCTTGTTAGCGATGGAATATTTTCGCGGTTTTGACATTAGACTCACCAAGAACGCCCTTAAGTTCACTAGCTAATTTATCCATATTCTCAAAGCCTTCCAGCTTGGTGATACCACCGCCAGAGCTATGTATGACAATAGATTTGATCTTACCGTGTATAGGCTGAATCACGGCTTTCGTAATACTACTGACCTTCAAAGAGCGAGCTTCAGTCATGTCTGCTACAGATATAGCGTCTTGACTGATTTCAAGGGATATTTTGTTGTTATTAGCTTCCCAGTACTTGAGCTCTTTGAATTTTTTAAAGCCTAGATAGATCAAGAAAACACCAAGTAAAAACTTCCAGTCTTCTTCAAGGGTCATTGCATATGTAAAGGCAGCCCCAGCAATGATAAAGACTAAGCCCATGGCAATAATTTTGATTTTGCTACGACGTAAAAATTTCTTATCAAGTTTGTATCTCATACCAATACTTTTCTTCCTTGCAGATCGCTAACGCTCTAATCAGTCGACGCGTTAGCGGTCGGCTGGATTTGTTTGTTAGCTGCCGACTTCTTTGACTCCACGGCCTCCCCTTCTATAACATCGTTATTTTCAATTTCAGATTCTTCTTTGGCTATACGCTTTCGCTCTTCTGCCAACTCCCGCACTTTTTCTTTATGTTCTTGAATTCTTTTTACTGTTGCATCTAGGTCATCTTTTGTTCTAAACCAAATTATGCTACCCGCAATGATGCTATCTTCGAATGTATTATAAAGGGCGATCTTTCCTGTTAATCGCTCCCCATTTCTGATGCACCTTAATGTTATTGAACCTCTATCTGTTTTTGTTTTATCTGTGCTTTCATAGACCAAGGGCAGGAGCATATTCCTAAAACTACCACACACACTATATTCATCGCCTTCATCACCACCATTGGTACAAATCACCTTTCCTTCTATTGAGTGGCCATGACGTTTTAATACGATGGCATCTTGGCGGAGGTCATTTGAACCCGGATACAAGCCGAACCATTTTCCCTCAATACGAACATCCTTATAAACACGATCCTCAAACCACGGAACAATTACAGCATTCCAAAAGTGCCTAAAAACAAGCACCAATAGAGTTACTACAAGACCTGATACGAGACCTGCGATTAAATTATCCTGCACATTTCCTCCTTAGTCAGCTAACGACCAAGCTCACCCGACGAAAACCGCAAAGCGGTTTTGGGTCGGGTGAAGCGCCGTGTTATGCGAAGTTTTCAATAGTAACTTGATGGGGTAACGTCAATGTCTGTGAACGCATTAGCGTATGCTAGGAGGAGCTGTAGTGGTCTAATGATCCCGGACACCAATTTAAGGTGGTAAAGTCACCGCCGAAGAAGAGGTGTTCAATGGCAAGACAGCGTCGTTCGTTTTCAACCGAGTTCAAAGTGGAAGCCGCCAGTCTGGTGGTTGATCAGGGTTACAGCATGACTGAAGCCAGCCGTGCAGTGGATGTGGGAGAGTCTGCATTGAGACGTTGGGTCAACCAGCTGCGCGCAGAAAGAGATGGTGTCACGCCCGCTACAAAGGCCCTCACTCCAGAGCAACAGAGGATCCAGGAGCTGGAAGCCAGAGTTAATCGGTTGGAGCGGGAGAAAGCGATACTAAAAAAGGCCACTGCTCTCTTGATGTCGGACGAACTCGAACGTACGTGCTGATAGACCAGTTGAGTGAGCAGGAGCCGGTAGACATGGTCTGTAGCGCGTTCGGCATTGCCCGTTCCAGTTACTACGAGCACCGCCGCAGCCGATCCCGAATTGACGTAGAGCGGCTTGAACAACGGGCCAAGGTGAATGAACTGTTCACACAAAGCCGCAGCTCAGCTGGAAGCCGTACGATCATGATTCAGATGCAGGGTGAGGGCTATGAGATTGGCCGTTTCCGTGTGCGGCGTCTGATGCGTGAGATGAACCTGACCTGCAAGCAGCCGGGACCGCACAAGTACAAACAGGCTACGGTAGAGCGACCAGATATTCCCAACTGCCTTAACCGGGAGTTTGAGGTGCAAGCCCCCAATCAAGTGTGGTGTGGCGATATCACCTATATCTGGGTGCAGAACCGCTGGTATTACCTGGCTGTTGTGCTTGATCTGTTTACACGTCGAGTCGTTGGCTGGACGCTCTCGGACCGCCCGGATAGCGCACTGGTCGTTAAAGCCTTGGAAATGGCATACGAGCAGCGTGGCAAACCTGCTGGACTGATGTTTCATTCGGACCAGGGAAGCCAATATGCCAGCCGAACCTTCCGGCAACGCCTGTGGCGCCACCGAATTCAGCAGAGCATGAGCCGAAGGGGTAACTGCTGGGACAACTCGCCAATGGAACGACTGTTCCGCAGTTACAAGTCCGAATGGATGCCAGCGACAGGATATATTTCAGCCAGTGAAGCCCAGCGGGATATCAGCTTCTACTTGATGGAACGATACAACTGGCAACGGCCACACCAATACAATCAGGGACAGCCACCGGCTGTGGCAGAGGAAAAACTTAATTTACTGTCCGGGAATGGTTGACCACTACAAGCCCCTCCGCCTCCTCAAACGATTCAGCATGGTGTCGAGAAGGCCGGTACACCGTTGCTGCTGATCCGGTCGGGCGATAGTAGTGGCTGATGTCCCACCTAAACGGCAGGTGTTCTACTTCATCAGTTTGGACGACGCGCCCATATATTGGGTGCTCCACACCATCGACAGAAAACACATACTCTTTCAGGATTTCACTCTTCGTAACCATTCTTATTTCTTCTCCTTGACGATCATCCATTGCGCATAACGTTTCGTTAAAGGGCCGAAAAAGCGTAGCTTTTGAGGTCCCAGCGAGCAACGCGAGCGATTTTGAACGCTTGGTTATGAAAGCCTCTGCTGGCACAAGGCCTATTAAGAACGGACAAGATCTGACAGCAACCCATAGTGGCACCTCCCTGTTTTAGCCTACCCCACAACGACAGGCACGCTACCGCCAGCCCGATATGCCAACACATGGCACCAGGATTGGCTTGCCTATGTTGGAGTAAATGATGAATAGGGGATAATCCCCCTTTCCGCCAAGCACTCCATTGCTTGTGTACTGCAGCACCTTCAGATCAATACGTGTCGCATCCCGGATGATCACATAAGCAAAAAGCGTTATCCTTGGTTCATTGCTCGTGACGTCATGCAGCGCGCCATTGAGCAGTTCATCCAGCAAGCACAGGGGGATCAGCCGACATGATGGTATCTTTGCATAAACGGGCACGCACCACCCCTGCCATTCGTGAAGAACTGGCAGCCAGTACCAAGCCTGTCCGCGAACTGGCCCGGCAGTATGGCATCAGCGAGGCAACCGTCCGCAAGTGGCGCAGCCGCTCCAGCACGGAAGACCGCTCGCACACACCGCATCGACTGCAGACGCACCTGACACCGGCTCAGGAGGCGATCGTCGTCTATCTGCGCAAACAGCTGTTGCTGTCTCTGGATGACCTATTGGCAGTCGTCAAAGCCTTCCTCTGCGACAAGGTATCCCGTTCTGGTCTGGACCGCTGTCTGCGCCGCCACGGGGTCAGTAACCTGAATGATCTCAAGCCCAAGGCGCCTAAACCGGCCCCCAAGACGTTCAAGGCCTATCAGCCCGGATTCTTCCATATCGACGTCAAGTACTTGCCGCAAATGGCGGATGAGACCAAGCGTCGATACCTGTTTGTGGCCATTGATCGTGCCACCCGCTGGGTCTTTGTGCAGATCCATCCGAACAAAACGGCCGCGACGGCTCGGCGCTTCCTGGACAGCCTTCAGCAGGCCACACCTATCAAGATTACGCATATCCTGACGGACAACGGCAAGGAATTTACCGACCGTCTGTTCCACTCAAAGGCCCGTGATCCCAGTGGGAATCATGAGTTCGACCGCCTCTGCGCTGACTTGGGGATTGAGCACCGCCTGACCAAGCCCAGAACACCCCAAACCAATGGCATGGTGGAGCGTTTCAACGGACGTATAGCCGATGTGCTTAAGACCCACCACTTCGATAGCCGTGAAGATCTTGAGCAAACCCTGCTACGCTATGTGCATTTATATAATCATCAACTGCCGCAGTCCGCGCTGAAGTCCAGGCCACCCATTATGGCGATGAAGGAGTGGTACAAAACCCACCCAGAGCTTTTTAACAAACGCCCTTATAACCATACGGGACGTGACAAATACGAACCAAGAGGCACTGACGATAAAACGACTACCTAAACCGCTAGCGCAACAAATTCTTGCCTTGTTGCTGGCAGGCTTCATAACGCCGCGCTCTGCGGCAAATTTGTAGCGTAGCGGAAAATTTGTCCGCCAGCAGCGCCTTGTTAGCCGCTGTACACTTGGTCATAGACATATTGTTTAATATTTTCTAAGCCCTGATAAAATCCAACTTCTTTATCCGAGTAAAGCGGATAGTATTCTGGGGACGGATGTGGGTCTCCAAAAAGCGGGAAATTATAGTTAAAGTGCTCAATGAAACCTATAAAATCCAATGTTCGGCTGCTATCTGAAATAAAAGAATTACGCACGTGGATTACATAATTGGCAGCTTTAACAAGGTTATAAAAAAGAACCTTAAGTATTCCCTTTTTTAATTCTATGAACTGACCTTGCTCATGGTATGGAAGATCCCCAGTATCAACCCAGTAAGTGTAAACATCAGATTCAATATCGTACTTATTTTCAAATTCATAGCACGATTTCAACACATCAGTAGCAACATGATTGAAATTAACAATTGCATCCTTAAGGGTTTGGCTTGCAGAGCTTGATGGAAATACCCTTAAATTGGTTTCAATTTTCATCAAATACGAATGAATGATATTTAAAAATCTGCCAGTGAACCTGATATTAAAAAGCTGGAAGGGAATAATATTGGCGTTTGTTTTGAGATTTTTAATATCAGCATCTCTGTACCACAATTCAAAAAGCTTCTCGTTCGGATCGTTAGATTTTATGGCCCAAGAATAGTATTTATCCATAACTCCTGGGTACTCGGATAACTTTTCTACTATGTCGGCCCATCCAAGCACATGAACCGAGAAAATGCCTTTTTTCCTATTTTCCTCAGTTATTTCTCTTGCCCTCATTTCAATGCCAGCATCTTTTACTGATGTTGTGGCTATGATAAAGCACTCAATTCTAGGCAAAAACTTTGAAGCTTTTTCTACTTCTGAATTTAGCTCATCAATGGTAAGTATGCTTCCGCTGTAATTATCCTTACCTTTACACTGAATTCCATAATACTTTCCATAAGCATTTGATGGGCATCCAACAATATCAACACCATGTTGAGCTTGGCCGCTCCTGCCATTTTTTTGAGTATTTGGATCATTCCATACTCGCGCCCACAAATCACAGCATAAACTCTCAAAGTCTTGCCAGTTTCGTGGTGGCGGTATTTGAACAGGCGGAATATTTTTCAATTTCAATACCTGTAGTTTGAGATTGGATCGGCTAACAGTCTGTTAATGAGGTCTTCGACCTCATAATAATTATTAGCGGGTATACCTTTTAATTCTTCTCACTAACTTGTAACTGTTTGATTCAATTGAAATTAAAAGCTGATAAAGGAGAAAAAAGGTATATTTCTCCCAACACAACTGCCGGACCGGGTATCGTTCAATAAGACAAAGAGGTAACAAATACGATGAAGAGTCTTGGCGCAGAAATCGCGAATCGATAGAACGGCTATTTGTCACTATCCCTATCATCGACCATCCCCTTTTCCCTGTCATTGTGGCTGCCGACTTCCTGCTGGCAGGTTCCTAGAGTGCCTCAGCCCTTCTGTCTTGGCAACAGAGTTGAGTCGGGGCACTTGGATGAGGGTATTCAGGGGTAAGAACGCAAGCGTTTCAGGTGGGATGACAGCGAGAAGCCCAGTTGCTGGCTGAGCTGGCGGGCGCGTTTGTCGAGCTGGTTCTGGCTGATTTCGTGATCATCTTCGGAGGCGAAGACCACCCAGTTGCCGCTCTGGGTGTGGCAACCATAGATGGTGCCGAACTGCTGCAGTAACAATTCCAGAGTATTCGGCCCCTGGTGCTCACGCCACAGGTTCATCACCAGCCAGCCGCCCTGCTTCATACGGCGGGCGCACAGCTCCAGGTACTCTTCGCCCAATTGCTGGTCGCTCAGTCCTTCAGCGCCGTAGATATCGCTAAAGATGATATCGGCCTTGCGAGTTTCCACATTGCGCAGGAAGTCGAGGGCATCGGTGGTGTGAACCTGAAGTCGCTTGCCGCGCGGCAGCTGAAAGTAGCGATAAGCCACTTCGACCACTTCCGGGCGCAGCTCGGCCACCTGTTGTTTGCAGCCGGCAAAGCGGCCGTGAAGGCAGGTGTTCAGGGCGCCTGCCCCCAGTCCCAGGCTGATTACCTGTTTAGGGTCTGCAAACAGCAAAACCAACAGCATCGCGCGCACATATTCGTGTTCGGGAATCAACGGTTCATGCTTGAGGCAGCAGCTTTGCTCGTCCTGATCGCCAAAGGCCAGGTAGCGTTTGTCGCCATCATCGAGCACCCGCACGCTGCCAAAGCCATCATGGCCACGGTAGATTTCTCGACACTGCTGGTACATGAACTCTCCTGAGCTAAATTGACACATTAACGGTATATATTGTGCCAAAAACGGGACAGATCGTCACGACAGCGCCAAACACATGAATGCGCTCAGCAATTCAAAGTTGCTTAAATCGAAGATATGCAACAAGAAATTGCACCAATAAGGGGAAACCCATACTATTGGCGCGCCAATATTTTACAAGCCCCGTTCCTGTGTTGAATTGAATCAGATGAGGCCATTTTGCGTCATGGATTTCGGTTTGCAGCGCTCTTCTGCGGCCCCACCTGACCCTGTTCAGGCCGATGGATAGGGTATGGAAGTCAATTTGAACATGTATCTGAATGAGATGGAGTATTGTCTATGCACAACATGCGTTTAAGCACAATGCTAACTGGCGGATTCGCATCCGTAGCGATGATCCTGTTAGTAGTAGGCTTTTTGAGTATCAGTGCTGCAATGGAAATGAAAGATGATGTCGAAGAGATAGGTCATACACGAATAAACGCAATCGACCTGCTAAGCCAAATCAACAGCGAGCGGCTCGCCATCAGAGTCCAAAGCCTTCAGATTCTACTCTACCCCCACCACTCATCCGAAGCTCTCAAGTCACACCAAAGCAAATATCAGGAACGCCTTGCCTCCTGGAACAGGCTGGAAAAGCTGCTGGCGCAGTACACCGCCATACCCCGCACTCCTCAGGGCGACGCCATGTACCAGGAGCTGAGAAGCGCCATCGATCACTGGCAAAAGATGGCACAGCCCTTGGATAAACTGATAAGCGACTTGGGGCGAGAGCAAAACCCGCAACGTTATGAACGGCTGTTGCAGCAGTACAATGATCAGTTCAGCAGTATCAGTGGACCCTCCGAAAGAATGGCTGAACAGCTGCTGACCCTGATACAGCGCAATAAAGCGCTGACGACAGAGGTGGTGCAAGAGTCATCAGCCAATGCAGAGTCTGCTGTTATCAATACTCTGGCTGCCGTTATCTTTGGTTTCATTCTTGCTCTGGGCGCCGGCCTCTACATTACTCGCATCGTGTTGAGACTGCTGGGGGGTGAGCCTGCCGAAGTCAAAGACGTGGTTAATACCGTGTCCAAAGGTGACTTGACAGCGGAGATTCCCCTTCGCAACGGCGATGACAGCAGCCTGCTGGCCCATTTTGCCGAAATGGTATCAGCCATGCGCAGCATGATGAAACAGGTTGCAGATGCTTCCGTGCAGGTCTCTGCCGCCGCCGAGGAGCTTTCCGCTTCAAGCGCCCAAACCAACGCTCAGGTACAGCTGCAGCAAGCCGAGATTACCCAGGTGGCGACCGCCATGAATGAGATGGCGGCAACCGTACTGGATGTGGCCAAGAATGCTTCATCAGCTGCTGACGCCGCCAGAACCGCGCAATCCGAAACGGATAATGGACATAAGGTGGTGGCTGATGTTGTCGACGTCATACACCAACTGGCCGCGGATATTGATCGTTCCGCCGCCGACATGATGAAGCTGGTGCATGACAGCCAGGAAATTGGTTCGGTCCTGGATGTCATTCAGGGTATTGCCGAACAAACCAACCTGCTGGCGCTGAATGCGGCGATTGAGGCCGCCAGAGCCGGAGACCAGGGCCGAGGCTTCTCGGTTGTGGCGGATGAAGTTCGCTCGCTGGCCAGCCGTACTCAGGACTCGACCGAAGATATCCAGAAACGGATCACCACGGTGCAACAGAGCTCAGAGACCACCTCCAACCAAATGGAAGAAGGCAAAGCTCGCGGCCTGCAAACCGTCGAGTATGCCAATGTGGCCGGTGATGCGCTTAAGAGCATCAGTGCGTCGGTAGCCGCCATCAACGACATGAACGCACAGATCGCGACAGCGGCCGAAGAGCAGTCATCCGTCGCGGAAGAGATCAACCAGAATATTACCAACATTTCCCAGTCGGTTGATGAAACCGCTACCTCGGCGGCGCAGGTGACAACCGCCAGTCAGGAGCTGGCGCGCTTGTCGAGCCTGCTTCAGGACAACGTGCAGAAGTTCAAAATCGCTTAAATCCTGTCTTATTTCCACTTCGCAGCGCTACCCTTGATACCGGTAGCGCCCCTTCCCGCTCTACCACTAAAGTCCTGCCACCACGCCTGCCGTTTCCCTTTTGTCTGGGGCACACTAGACTGGAATAACAAACCAATCGATGGAACGAGGAAGTATCCATGCCGCATGTACTGGTAGTGGATGATGAGCCCAATATTCTGCTGTCGCTGGAATTTCTGATGCAGCAGGCCGGTTTCAGCGTGGCCACCGCACCGGATGCGGAGCAGGCGCTGGAGCAGATCAGACAGCAATGCCCGGATCTCTTGCTGCTCGATATCAGCCTGCCGGGGATGAGCGGTTTCGACCTGCTGGAGCGCCTGCGCGCCGCCGAGGCCACGCGTGATCTGCCGGTGGTGATGCTGACCGCCCATGGACGCGAGGTGGAAAAGGAGAAAGGGATGGCTCTCGGCGCCAACGATTACGTGACCAAGCCCTTCTCGACCCGCGAGCTGGTCAGCCGCGTACAGGCGCTGCTGGCCGATCAACAACAGGGAGGTTGAGCCATGCCGTCGCGTCAGAACCTGCTCGGGCTCTGGCTGCTGCTGACCGGCGCCTGCCTGGTGGTCGGCCTGGGTGTGCTGATCTGGCTGGAAAGCACCCTGCAGCCCTCGTCTTCTATCCGTCCCGTTTTGTGGTGCCTCAGCCTTGCACCCTTCTTGCTTTGTCTCGTGGTCGGCTGGCTGCTGGAGCGCCGCCTGTTCCGTCCTCTGCGTCAGTTTCAGGTGCTGCTGGCCCGACTGGTGGCCAGCCCCGACGCTCAGGGCGACTATCCGCTTGATGGCTGGCTGCGCCCACTGCAGCCGGATCTTGACCATATTCGTGATGGCTGGCGACAGGACCGTACGCGTATTCAGGCCGCCCATACCCAGGGCGCACAGGCGGCGGAGCGGATCAAGCAGGAGCTGGAAGCCCTGTTGCAGGTGCTGGATCTGCCGCTGCTGATCTGTGACCAGCATCAACGACTGCTGCTGTTCAACCCGGCCGCCGCCGAAATGTTTCACGACCAGCCCGGCCTGGGACTGGGCCGCCCCCTGTCCCAGCTGCTGCCCCACCCCAGCCTTGCTGATGCACTGCAGCACCTGCCTGAAGATGGCACACCCCACCAGCTGCTGCTACCCGGTGAACACCACTGGCTGCGCTGCCAGTTGCGCCGACTGGGCGCCTATCACGGCGGGGCACTGATTACCCTGCAGGACACCACCGCCGCGCTGGAACACGACCAGCGCTGGCGCCGCACCCTGGCCCGGCTACTGCCCAAACTGCGTGGCCATTGCGGTAGCCTCAACAGCGCCACCGAGGCACTGCTGCAGGTTGAGAACAACGCCGCATTCAAGCAGCGACTGGAGACCGCCATCGAACAGGAAAGCCAGGCGCTGGCCGGCCAGGTGGAGCAGCTGACCCACCTGGTGGAAGCGCACCAGCTTAGCCAGTCATCGCTGGAGGAGACCTGGTCCAACGACCTGTGCAGCGCGCTGAAAGCGCAACTGGTGCAGCAGAAGGTCAGCCTGACGCCGATCGGTATTCCCGCCTGGATGAAAGTGGATGGCCCCGCCCTGCTGGCGCTGCTGCAGCTACTGATCAAACAGCTGAGCAGCGCACAGCAGGTTAAGGCGGTGGAGCTGGAAGTCCTGCTGGGCAACCGCCGCGTCTACCTCGACCTGAGCTGGCCTGGCGAACCGCTGAGCGAGCAGCAACTGCAACAATGGCGCTCGCTGCCCCTGTTTGACGAGCCGCTGTCACCGCGTATCGAGGATGTGCTGGAACAGCACGGTGCCGACCTCTGGTCGCTGCCGCCACAGCAGCCCAACGAGCCGCCACGCCTGCGTCTGCCCCTGCCCGCATCCCGCCGGGGCATTGAGCCCTTGCCGCGTCCGGCGCCACGCCCCGAGTTCCATGATTTCAGCATCGCCGACCTGCCGGCACCGAGCCGTGATCTGGCCGAGATGCCGCTGCAGCAGCTGGAGATGGTGGTGTTCGATACCGAAACCACCGGACTGGATCTGCGTCGGGGTGACAGGATCATCAGCCTGGCCGCCTGCCGCATCCTCAACGGCCGCCTGCTGGCCGACGATGCTTTCGACCAGCGGGTCAACCCGCAACGCCCTATCCCGGCCGAGAGTACCGCAATCCATCACCTGACCGACGCCGACGTAGCGCAGTCGCCGCCGATTGAGGTAGTGCTGCCCCGCTTCCGCCATTATGTCGGCAACGGTGTGCTGGTGGCGCACAACGCCGTCTTCGACCTGCTCGCACTGCAACTGTCGGAAAGCAGTGAGCACAGCGAATTCACCATGCCGGTATTGGATACCCTGCTGCTGTCCCGCGCCATCGACCCTGCACTGGAAGGCCACGGTCTGGATGCGCTGGCCGATCGCTTCGAGCTGAGCTTCCCGCCCGGCACCCGCCATACCGCCCTGGGCGACGCCCGAGTGACGGCGGAGCTGCTGCTGGTGCTGCTGCCGCGACTGGCCAGCCGTGGCGTGCATACGCTGGCTGATGCGCTGGCCTTGCAACGCCAGGTCGAACAGGAGCGGCACGGATGAAACGAGCGTTGACCGGCCGTCTGGTGGCTCTCAGTCTGTTGGCGCTGGCCCTGTTTTCACCGCCGCTGCTGTTGCTGTTCGACCGACCAGCTGCCTGGGGCTTTTCCACCCTGCCGATCGTGATCTACCTGGTCTGGGCCGGACTGATTCTGCTGGCGGCGCTGATTCTGGAGCGGCCCGATGCAGACTAACCTGGTGGTGCTGATCATCGCCTTCAGTTACCTGGCGCTGCTGTTCATCATCGCCGCCTGGGGTGACCGGCGCGCCGAACAGGGCCGTTCGGTGGTCAACTCGCCCACCATTTACGCCCTGTCGATCGCGGTCTACTGCACCGCCTGGACCTTCTACGGCAGCGTTGGCCGGGCCGCCACCACCGGGCTCGGCTTCCTGCTGATCTACCTTGGCCCCACGCTGGCGATGCTGTGCGGCTGGCTGGTGCTGCGCAAGATGATCCGCATCGCACGCGCGCAAAGGATCACCTCCATCGCCGACTTCATCAGCGCCCGCTACGGCAAAAGCGGCGGTCTGGGCATGCTGGTGGCGCTGATTGCGGTGATCGCGATCATGCCGTACATCGCGCTGCAGCTGAAGGCGATCACGGTCAGTTACGGCATTGTCACAGAGTACCCTAACCAGACGCCACCAACGCTGTCACTGGGCAACTTCTGGAACGACAAGGCCTTCTGGGTCGCACTGGTGCTGGCGGTATTCATCATCCTGTTCGGCACCCGCCATCTGGATGCCAGCGAGCGCCACGAGGGGATGGTGACCGCCATCGCGTTTGAATCACTGGTCAAGCTGTTCGCCTTTATGGCCGTGGGCATCTTTGCCTGTTTTGTGCTTTATCCCGGCCCGGAAGCCCTGCTCGCGCAGGCCGACTCGGTACTGCCCTCAGCCAGCCGCCATTTTGGCCTGGCGCAGATCCCTGGCGGTCCGCTGGGCTGGTTCGGCACCCTGGCTCTGGCCACCCTGGCCTTCATCACCCTGCCGCGCCAGTTCCAGGTGCTGGTGGTAGAGAATGTCAACGAACAGCATCTGAGACGCGCCTGCTGGCTGTTTCCGCTCTACCTGCTGCTGATAAACCTGTTCGTGATCCCCATCGCACTGGCCGGCCTGCTCGGTGGCAACGCCACCGGCGAACCGGACAATTTCGTCCTGACCCTGCCGCTGTCCGCCAGCCTGAACTGGCTGCCGCTGCTGGTGTTCATCGGCGGCCTGTCGGCGGCCACCAGCATGATGATCGTCGAGACCATCGCCCTCTCCACCATGGTCAGCAACCAGCTGGTGATGCCGCTGTTGCTGCGCTGGCGCAGGTTGCACCTGAATCGCTCCCGCGACCTGTCCGGCTGGCTGCTGGGCATCCGCCGCATCGCCATCGTACTGATCCTGATTCTGGGTTACCTCTACCACGCCCTGATCGGCGAGGCCTACAGCCTGGTCACCATCGGCCTGGTCTCCTTTGCCGCAGCCGCCCAGTTCGCACCGTCGCTGCTGCTAGGACTTTACTGGCGCGGCGCCAGCCGCAACGGCGCCGCCGCCGGGCTGCTGGCGGGGATTCTGGTCTGGGCCTGGACGCTGCTGATCCCGGGCTTTGCCCTCTCCGGCTGGATGAGCACCGACTTTATCGACCGAGGCCCTTTCGGGCTTGAACTGCTGCGCCCCTATGCGCTCTTTGGCCTTGAGGGCTGGGACATCTATACGCACGCGCTCTTCTGGAGCATGTTGGTCAATATCGGTCTGCTCGTCGGGGTATCCCTGTTCAGCCGTCAGAGCCATATGGAACAAACCCAGGCCGCGCTGTTCACCAACGCGTTGCGACCGGAAGCGGAGCAGGCCGCAATCTGGCAGGGACAGGCCAACCGCTACGAGCTCTATGGCCTGCTCAAACGCTACCTGGGCCGCCAGGCGACCCTGCGCCTCTTTGGCGGCCAGGTGCCCGATGCCATGGATAACAGCCCGGCCCCACCCGCGCTGCTCACCCGCGCCCAGCAGGAACTGACCGGTGCGTTGGGCAGCGCCACCGCGCGCATCCTGATCAACTCGGTGGTACGCGGCGAGGCGCTGGATATGGCGTCAATCCTGAGTATCCTCGATACCACCTCGCAAACGCTGGAATACAACCGCCGCCTGGAGCAGAAGTCGGCCGAACTGGAACAGATCGGCAACGAGCTGCGCAGCGCCAACGACCGCCTCCGTGAGCTGGACCGACTCAAGGACGAGTTCGTGGCGATGGTCAGCCACGAGCTGCGCACGCCGCTGACCTCAATCCGCGCCTTTGCCGAAATTCTCAGCGATGCCGAAGCGATGCCGACGGAGCAGCAACAGCATTTTCTGCAGATCATCGTGCGTGAGAGCGAGCGGCTGTCACGGCTGATCGAGGAGATTCTCGACCTGGCCCGGCTGGAGTCCGGCCGCATGACACTGCACCCTGAGCGCTGCGATCTGGCCGAATCCTGCCGTCAGGCAGTGGAGGCGGTGACCCAGCTGTTCCAGCAGCGTTCCGTGGAGCTGAAGCTGCAGCTGCCCGAGTCACCCTGCCCGGTGATGGCCGATCCGGACCGCCTGTTGCAGGTGCTGATCAACCTGCTCGACAACGCCAGCAAGTTTGCCGACAGCGACCAGCCACAGGTGCTGCTGTCATTGCGGCCGATCAAGCGTCGCTACCGCGTGGACGTCGAGGACAATGGCCCCGGTATCGTCGAAGCGGAACGGGATAAGGTGTTCGAGAAGTTTCACCAGATCGAGCAAAGCGCCGACACCGAAGGCAGCGGTAATCGCCCGCGCGGCACCGGACTGGGACTGCCGATCAGTCGGGGCATTATCAATCATCTGGGCGGGCGGCTCTGGGTGGATGAGCCGCAACAATTGGGCGGCGCCTGCCTGGCGCTGGAATTGCCGGCGGCACCGGAATTGGAGGATGAGGAAGCGGCGGAGACTCAGCTCAGTTCATAAGCGAGGTTGACCAGACCGGCCAGCGGGCCCTGATCTTCATTGAGTTCACGCACGATGCGGCGCGCCTCACAGGCGCATTTGCCGCACTGGGTGCCCAGCTCGGTCTCTCTGCGAATATCGGCCAGCGAGGTTGCCCCCTCGTCCACCAGACGTCGAATTTCACGGTCACTGACACGCTTGCAGATGCAGACTATCATCGCGGCTCATCACCCTGCATGAGAATAGATATCATTAATCTAGAATATAAATGAAACAAATTCTCATTACAAGTCGCAACAGCCGCTGAATCTGTCGCTCACTTGAGATGCCGCACATGACGCTGAAACACGCGAACCTGCCGCAGATCCCACTGCAACTGACGCAGCTCGGCATCGCAGAGTGAACCCAGATCCAGCCAGTTGTCGGGCATGCCACCGCTGGCTAAGGTCGCCAGTTGGGCGCTCAGCAACTGTGCCATCAAGTGCTCAAACGCGTGCCCCAGCCGCCAGCTCATATCCTCGGTGAGTTTCCCTTCCTGCCGCAGCCAGTCGATACGGGGTCGGGAGGCCACTTCGGGACAACCGCTTTTCAATGCCAGCAGCCGCAAGGCCGCAGTCAGCGGCAGCAGACCCTGACGTTTGATATTGATCGCATTGGGATGGGGGGCTTCGCGACCGTCACCCTGAAGTCGGTCGAAGCGGTCCAGTGCCACCGGCGCCTCGTCGAACAGTTCGGCCATCTCATGCAGGAACAGCCCGGCCTCGGGCACCTGCTGCTGGATACAGGCACGCAGCCGGTCGGCCAGGGCTGCATCGCCATACACCGGCGCGAAGTCGAACAGGATATTGCACATCTGTACCAGCTTGACCCGCCGCTGCCCCATCCACAGCTGCATCTGGGTACACCATTCGCCGATCGGCTTGCGCCACAGCGGGCGCGACGCCATCACATCGCCACGACAGAAGGGTATGCCGGCTTCGTCCAGCAGGGCGGTAAAACGCTCGGCCAGATTAAGGAACCAGCTGTCGATCTCGGCATGGCGTTCGGGGGGATAGTCATCCAGGATCAGCGCGTTGTCCTGGTCCGGATGCAGCAGGCTTTCGTGACGCCCACCCGAGCCCATCACCAGCACACAGAAGCTGACCGGCGCCTCGCCCCAGCCCTGCTCGCGCATGGCGGCCAGCGCCTGTTCGATGGCTTTGCGGTAAACCAGGTCGTTATGGTCGCTGATCAGCTCACACACCTGCCAGGCCGGCAGCTGCATCTGCAGCAGCGTTCGGGCCAGCTCAGGCTGGCGGGCACGCTGCTCCGGCAGCGCCAGGTCTCTCGGCCCCAGCGCCTGCTGCAATGGACTCAGCACCCGGTCGAAATTGACGGTTTCCTCGGCAAACAGCCTGCGCCAGATCGATCGCATCTTCCCCCTCCCTGTCCGATACAACCTTCAGCATAGAGGGGCCTGCCGGCAAGTCCAGCGGATGAAAGTCTAATGGCCGATCACCGGACCAGCGGCGGCGGCTCAGCTCAACAGCTGGCAACCCGGTCCTGAAATCCGACTGCGACCGCCGCTGACCGGCTGCACCTCAATACGGGTGCTGATACGGTCCTTCAGCGCCTGCACATGGGAGATGACACCGATCAGTTTGCCCTCCTGCTGCAGCCCGGACAGGGTATCCAGCGCCGTTTCCAGCGCTTCCTCATCCAGGGTGCCAAAGCCTTCGTCGAGGAACAGCGAGTCGACCCGCACGTTGCGGCTGGCCATGCCGGAGAGTCCCAGCGCCAGCGCCAGACTGATCAGGAAACTCTCGCCGCCGGACAAGTTCTTGGTGGAGCGGACCTCACCGGCCTGGTAGTTGTCGATGACATTCAGTTCCAGCGGCTGGTCGGCATCGCGCACCAGCAGGTAGCGGTCCGACATTTTCTGCAGCTGGCGGTTGGCATGGCCCACCATCAGCTCGAAGGTGAGCCCCTGGGCAAAGTTACGGAATTTCTTGCCATCGGCGGAGCCGATCAGCTCGTGCAGCTGATCCCAGCGGCCCAACTCGCGCTGCTGGGCGTCGATCGCCTGCTGCTGCTCGCCGAACTGCTGCTTGAGTGAGGCATTGCGGTTCAACTGCTGCTGCAGACTGCCGCGCTGCTGCAGCAGTTGCGCCTGACGCGCCTTCAGTTGCTGCAGCGCTTCGGCCAGCTGCGCGCCGGTTTCATCGCTCAACGCCTGCTGCTGCAACACCGCGAGCGCTTGCTCACAGCGCTCACGCAGGGCTTTCTGCTCGGCGACCTTCGCTTTCAGCGCGTCGGCCTGCTGCTGCAGCTGAAGCAGAGCGTCTCGGGGCATCAGCGCCGCCTGCAGCTGTGCTTCATCGGCAAAGGAGCTCTGTGCCAACGCCTGGCTGAAGGCGGCCTGCATCTGTTCGGTTTCGAGCATAAGACGCTGGATGGCGGCCTCGCTGTCACTGATCTGCTGGCGGCGATGGTTCAGCGTTTGCTCGCTGCGCTGGGTCTCGGCCTGCGCCCGTTCCTGCGCCGTTCGCGCCAGCTCAACGGCGGTTTTCAGGCGTGTTTCCCAGGCTTCAGTATCCGGCTCCGATGACAGTCCCGCGCGGTCCTGTTGCATGCAGTCCAGCTCGGACTGTTTGGCATCCAACGCCAAGCGCTGCTGCTGGCGTTGCTGTTCTTCCTGTTGCTGTTTCTGTTCGGCATAAAGGCTGTCAATACGGTTCAACTGACGCTGCAGTCGTTTCCACTCGTCACCGGCTTCGCGGTGCGCCCGGGTCACATCATTCAACGTCGGGCAGCTGTTCCAGCCCAGTGCCTGCAGGCAGGTATCAATGGGCGCCTGCAACCGAGCCCGTTTCTGCTCCAGCTCCCGCAGGCGCTGCTGCAGGCCCTGCAGCCGGGTCGCCAGCTGGGCACGACCGATCGCCAACTGCTGCAACTGCTTCTGCTGCTCGCCAAGCTGCTGCTCGACCTGTTGCAGTCGTGCTTTTTCGGCAGCCAATTCCGGCGGCTGTTCACTGCGCCAGGGATGCTGCTCGGAGCCACACAGGGGACAGGGTTTGCCCGGCTCCAGCTCATGACGCTGCTGTTCCAGATCGGCAATCCGCTCGGCCTGACGCTGAATCTTGAGCAGGTCCTGGTGTTCACGCTGCAAGATCTCAACCTGTTGCTGCTGGCGCTCCAGCTGCTCACCCGCCTCGCGCTCCTGTTGTACCAGCTCCGTCAGGGCCTGCGTCAGCTGTTGCTGCTCTTGCTGCACCTCTTCCGTTTGCGCGACCAGCCCCTTCAGTTCACCCAGATGTTCACCGCAACGTTTCACCTCGGCCTGTTCGGCCTGCAGGGCTTCGCGGCTGGTATCGCTCAGGGCCGCCGCCAGTTCGGTGGCGGTTGCTTGCATGGCGGCCTGCAGCACCGCCGGATCGGGCGCTGGTCCCTGCAGCAGTTCGGCGGGCAGTTGCGCGCGCAGCTGCTGCAGTTCATTGCGTTTCAGGCTGATGCCGTAATCCTGTTCGCGCAGCTGCCTGAGCAGCGGCTGCTGCTGCTCCAGCTCGGTGGCCGCCTGCTGCTGGTGCAGCCGCGCCTGGCTCAACTGCTCACCGGCGTGCTGGTGCGCCTGCTCCAGGGAGGGCAGTTCAGCCTGAAGGCGGGATAGCCCCTCCTTCGCTCCGTCCAGATCTCGGCGGCGCTGGCACAAGGGTGCATATTCAGGGCGCAGCGCTTCCGCCTGCAGCGCCTGCTCCAGCGCCTGCTGCTGGGGCGCAAAGGCCTGCTGCGCCTGATCGAGCTGTTGCTGACCCTGCTGCAGCTGCTTCAACTGATCATTTTCCTTGTCCAGCTGCTGACGCCAGTTGACCAGCCCCTGCTGATGGTCGATCTGCTGTTGCTGCTCGTGGACCTGTTCATCGATGCCGGCCAGCTCGCGGCTCAGCATCGCCTCATCCTCCTCGTCCAGCAATTGCAGGCCGGACTGGGCCGCTTTCAGCTGCTCCAGTTGCTGCCGCTCTTCGCTGCGCCGCTGGTGCACCGCGATGGAGATGTCGGAGTAGATGGAGGTGCCGGTAATCTGCTCCAGAATCGGCGCACGTGCATCGGGGTCGGCCTGCAGGAAGGCGGCAAAACCGCCCTGGGCCAGCAACATGGAGCGGGTAAAACGGTCGAAATCCATGCCGGTCAGGCGCTCGATGGTCTCGGCCACGTCCTTGAGCTTGGTCACCAGCACTTTGCCGGTAACGGCATCGGAAACCTCATGCTTGGGCGGTTGCAGTACACCGTCCGCCTTCTTGCGGCCTCGGTGCTGGCTCCAGTGACAGCACCAGCGCCCCTGAGGCGTCTCGAACACCACTTCGGCGAAACACTCGCCGGTCTGGCGCGACATCACCTCGTTCTGGCTGGCATTGACCCGGTTCTGCCGAGGTGTACGCCCGTACAGAGCCAGACAGACGGCATCGAGCAGCGTCGACTTGCCCGCCCCGGTGGGCCCGGTGATGGCGAAGATGCCGTCGGCCGTGTAGGCCGGATCGGTCAGATCGATCTGCCACTCGCCGGCCAGTGAATTGAGGTTCTTGAAGCGGATCTGGAGTATACGCATGAGGGCCCGGTTCGGTTACTGTCAGTTGGTGATACTATATTCGGTTTTTCTGATCTTTATCCGCGAGGAAGTATGCTGCAACGGCTGCGTCATCATACCCACGCCCTGTCACCCACGGAAAAGGGGATGGGCATCATCACTCTGGCCATGTTACTGATTCCCGGCATGGATGCCATCGCCAAACTGTTGGCGCCGGCGCTGTCACCGGCACAGATCGGCTGCCTGCGGTTTGCCATGCAGACACTGCTGCTGGCCGGCTTCATAATGCGTGACCGCACGGGCCTGGCCATTCGGCCGGTGCTCGGCCAGCTGATGCTGTCCGGGCTGTGGATCGCCATCGCCTTGACCTTCCTGTTCTGGGGGCTGATCTACCTGCCACTGGCCAACAACATCGCCATCTTCTTTGTCGAGCCGCTGATCCTGATGCTGATGTCAGCCTGGTTTTTGGGCGAGAAGGTCGGCCGCCACCAGTATGGCGCGGTGTTCGTCGGCCTGCTCGGAGCGCTGATCGTGATCCGCCCCAACTGGGAAGCCTACGGCTGGGTCACCGTGCTGCCGCTGCTGGCCGCCACCTTCTATGCCGCTCATATGGCAACGCTCAGACACCTGTCCGGCCACATCAGCGGGCTGGCGTCCCAGTTCTGGAGCGGTGTGTTCGCCTGTCTGTTGCTGGCGCTGGCCATGCTGGTCGGCGACATCACCGGTTTCAAACAGCTGGAGTGGCGACCGAATATCGCCGCACACTGGCAGCTGCTGCTGTTGCTGGGCGTACTCTCAGCCCTGGCGTTCGGCCTGATTAACGCCGCCTTCAAGCGTGCCCCGGCCAGCCTGCTTGCCCCCTTCCAGTACCTGGAAATCATCAGCGCCACGGCGCTGGGTTACCTGCTGTTCGGTGATTACCCTGATGCCCTGACCTGGCTGGGCACCGCGATCATTCTGGGTTCAGGGCTGTACCTGTTCCACCGTGAACGCCGCACCCGTCAACGACTGGCGGCGGCCGGCATAGAGCCGCGCTGATCATTCGGCGCGATGGTCCTGCTCCACCATCTGCTGCAGCAGGCCGTTGAACAGCTGCTTCAATTCGGCCTGCTGAGCGTCGGGCACCTGATGGGCCATCAGCGCCCGCTCGAACACCTCGGCGGGCTGCAGATCATCCAGGGTTTCCTCCTCGCCGCTGCGGGACAGAATGCGATCCACCACCCGGTTGTTGCGCACCCTCAGCAGCATCAGCCGGGTACCCTCCACGCGCTGCTCCAGCCACTGGCGCAGGTCGGCGGCGATCTGATCGCCTTCGTACAGCACTTCCAGCCAGATCGGCTCATCTTCAGCGGCCAGTCGATCCAGGGTACTTTCCAGCGCGGTCTGGTCACCCTTGATCCGCTCCAGACGCTGGAAGCGGGGAATATCCACCAGCTGAAGGCTGGGGCTGCGTCCGTCGAACTCGATCAGGCAGAGGCTTTTCTGCTGCTTCGCTTCTCCAAACCCCATCGCCAGCGGCGAGCCGCTGTAGCGAATCCGCTCACAACCGGCCACCGCCTGGGGCACATGCAAGTGTCCCAGCGCCACGTAGTCCAGGCATTCGGGGAAGGCATCGATCCCCACCTGAGCCAGGGAGCCCACATAAAGGTCACGCACCCCGTCCCCTTCCAGTGTTTTGCCACCGGCGGCGAACAGATGACCCATGCCGATCAGCGGCACCTCGGCCGCCAGTTCCTGGCGCAACTGTTCAGCCGCCGAACAGACCCGGGCATAGTGCTCGCGAATACCGATCACCAGCTTGCGATCCTTATCCTCCAGGCTTTCGCCCGCCTCAGCCTGACGAATGTCACGGTCACGCAGATAGGGCACCGCACAGATGATCGCTTCCGGCTGCCCTTCCTCATCCCTGAGCAGCACCACTTCGTCAGCCGGATCCTCACAGGCGGCGCCGACCACATGCACGTCAAGCGCCTTGAGCAGCTGCGCCGGTGCATTCAGGAAGCTGGGCGAGTCGTGGTTGCCGCCGATGATGACCACATGGCGGCAGTTAGACGCCGCCACCCGGTTGAGGAAACGATAATACAGCGACTGCGCCCGGTTGCTCGGCGTGGTGGTGTCGAACAGATCACCGGCGATCAGCAGCACATCGATCGACTGCTCCACGATCTGCGCCTGCATCCAGTCCAGGAAGGCCTCGAACTCCTCATAGCGCTTCTGGCCGTAGAGCAGCCGCCCGAGGTGCCAGTCGGAGCTGTGCAGTACACGAAGTGACCGCCGTGAAGAACCGGTGACAGGCGTTGTTTCGATCGGCGCGGATTCAGCCGTTTCAGATAAGGCGCTTGCCAACTCGTTTTGAACGGTTTCAGTAACGGAGGCTGTCTCGAACAGCGAGGGTTGTTCCGGCATGCTTACTCTCCCTGCAGGGTGGCGATGATGCGGCGACTGCCGCCGTGGTTACGGTGCTCGCCCAGATAGATCCCCTGCCAGGTCCCCAGGTTGAGGCGGCCATGGGTCACCGGCAGCATCAGGCTGACGCCGAGCAGGCTGCTCTTGAAATGGGCCGGCAGATCATCCGAGCCTTCATAGGTGTGCTGGTAGTAGGGCTCGTCTTCGGGCACCACACGGTTGAAGAAGGCCTCGAAGTCGGACCGCACCGTCGGGTCGGCATTTTCGTTCAGCGTCAGGCTGGCCGAAGTATGCTGCAACAGCAGATGCAGCAAGCCGGTATTCACCTGGCGCAACTCGGGCAGGGCCTGTTCGATCTCGTCGGTGATCAGGTGAAAGCCACGGGGGCGCGACTTGAGTCGGATGGTTTGCTGATGCCACATATCGGTCTCCTGCTCAGGCCGGCCAGTGTAACGCAAAACTTGCCCACGCCGGACCGGGCCGACAGCAGAAGGCGCATTGACAGCGCCATACAGGCAAGAAGGCTTTTGCCCCCTTACCCCATTCGCTTTTTACTGCAGTTGCTGCTGATCCAGCTTCACCCAGAGCACGCCGCGCAAGTCACCGAGAGCATAGCCGGTCGCCTGGTCATTCGGGTAGTGCTTGTCCAGGGCCGCCTGGACCTCCGCCTTGGGCTCGCCGTGGCAGGCAAGGCAGGGCTTCTGAATCAACAGTGGCTCGGCATAGAGCTGCTGCCCATCGATATTGAGCAGCTGAGGTTTCGGCTCTGTCTCAACCGCCGAGAGCAGCTGTTCCTGCCAGGGCTGAGGGGCGTTCGCCGGACTGCGGGTCCGCGTCCCGACGCGCCCAAGCTGTACGCCATGACGCTGCGCTACATTTTCCGCCAGCGGCCCTGCGGCCGTATTACAGACCGAAATGCCATTCACCGGGCCACCCTCGGCGATGGCCGACTTCAGCGTCTGCATCAGTTCGCCCTTGAATTCCGCCGCAATGGTCTTGCCCTGCTCCAGTTCGCCCGCTGTGGCCATCATCGGCAACAGCAGCAACGCCGCCAGTCTTTTCATTGAGTCTCCCGCTTTATGATCAGTTGGACCGGTGCTCACGCCGGAACCTTGTCCGGTCAGGTTGAGCCGCCACTTATATAGATGGGCCTAATATAAAGTCACATGGAACCTCGTTCCAGTTCTTCCGCCACCCGCAGCTCAATTTCGAGCGACTCAATGCCCGCTTTACGCAGCAACCCTCAGACCCTGGGCAGCTGTTCCGCCAGCGCCACCAGCGCCTGATAGCCGTGCAGCTGGTGCCGCCAGTCCACTGGAATCGCATCCAGCCCATAGTAGGCGCCGGCCAGCTGGCCATAGATGGCGCCCACCGTATCGGCATCTTCACCCAAATTGACCGCCTTCAGCATGCCCTGCTCGAAACTGTCGCTGTGGCTGAACGCCCATAAGGCGGCTTCCAGCGAGTCGATCACATAACCGGTGGCACGAATGGCGGGTGGTTCCCGCTCCAGAAAGGAGCCCAGACAGACGCCGATCACCTCGGCATCGAGCTCAGGAAGAAGATCCATCAAGGACTTGTCCTGCCAGACATCTTCCGGATGCAAGGCCGTCAACGCAGCCTTGAGCATCAGGGCAAAGGCGCGGTTGGCGTCCAGACAGCGGGGATCAGCATGGGTCAGGCGGGCATGCTCGGCCGCCAGCCGCAGCAGCTCGGCACGCTGGCAGGCATGAATTACCAGTGGTGCCAGCCGCATCAGGGCACCGTTGCCGGCCTGATCCATGGATTCCTCACCGGCAAAAGGGTCCGCAGTACGCTCGTAGCGCAGCAAGGCGCTGCGGGTCCGGTTGCCGATATCAAAGCACCGACCAGTGGATGAGCAGTAGCCTTCGCGGAACCAGCGCACAAAGCGCGCCATCTGATCATGGGGGTCAAACCCTTTGCGTTCGATCAGGCTATAGGCCGAACAGAGTGCCATTGAGGTGTCATCGGTCCAGTAGCCGGGCTCCAGTCCATGGGGACCGCCACCACGATAGCCGGTGACCGGCTCGAAACTGCCGGGCGCCAGGAACTCGACACTGGCGCCCAGTGCATCGCCCACGGCCAAACCGACCAGCATTCCCGCCAACCTGTCCCGCATGCCCTGCCCTCCTGTCGCTTAATTGCTGGCCTGATAACGCCGCTGCAGAATCGCGATCCGCTTCACATAGGCCTGGGTTTCGGCGTAAGGCGGTACGCCGCCATATTCCTGTACGGCACCGGGACCTGCGTTATAGGCGGCCGTGGCCAGGCGCATATCCTTGTCATAACGCTCCAGCAGCATCGCCAGATAGCGCACGCCACCCTCGATGTTCTGTTCGGGGTCGAAGGGATTGCTGACACCCAGTTCGGCGGCGGTCTGCGGCATCAGCTGCATCAGCCCCTGGGCGCCGACGCGTGAGCGCGCCTGAGGGTTGAATGCGGATTCGGCATGAATCACGGCCCGCACCAGCGCCCGGTCCACTCCGTGCAGCTTGGCGATACGATCGATCGCCGGGCGGTAGCGGTCGGTGAACAGTGGCGTGGTCTCCCAGTTGACCTCCGAGTCGACCTTGCAGGCGAAGCAGTCAAAACGGATCGTTTCATATTTGACGCCGCTGGGCTTCTCGTCACTGAAGGAGAGTACACCGTTGGGACTGCGGTATTTGTAGTAGGTACTGACAACGTCAGCCTTCTGTCGTGGCGCAAGATTGGTGTATTCCACCCGACCGTCGGGGTGCTCGATACGGTGGACTTCGGCGTCGGCCGTGATCGCCGGCAACAGCAGCGCGGCGAGGATAAAAAGTGAAAAATGTCGATTCATGGCAGCTGATCGGGTTTCAAATCCATTTGCCAAACCATTCTAGAGACCTGACGCCGGAAATGCTGCCACGCGGTGGTGATTTGTTGCATATAGTTGATCGAATGCAAAGACCGGGACGGACACGCGCCCCGGTCTTTGCCCTGTCAGTCGAAAAGATCCCTATGCATCACGCCTTGTTCGCTCCAGCGCGCCAATTCGGCTTGGGCTGCATCCTGCGTCATGCCCTGCCCCTGCAGCAGCCGGACCAGGACCTCGTCAATCCCCTTGCCCAGCGTCGAGGCACGGCCACAGATATAGAGGCTGGCGCCTCGATTGACCCAGTCCAGCAGCTTGTCGCCGCACTGCTCCAGCCGTTCCGTAATATAGCGCTGCGCACCACCGTCGCGAGAGAATACAGTATCCAGGTCGGTAATGACGTTTTGCCGCGCAAGCGCCTCGATCTGTTCCCGATACAGATAATCCCCTTCATGATGACGATTGCCGAACAACAGCCATACCGGCCCCTTGCGACCTGCCGCGGCACGGGCTTCGAGAAAACCGATAAAGGGCGCGATGCCGCAACCGGTGGCCACCATGATCAACGGCTGCTCGCTGTCCTCTGGCGGATTGAAACCGGGGTGCGCCACCAGCTCGACCTCCCGCGCCTCGCCCAGCGGCCAGTTAAGGCACAGCTCGCTGCTGCCCAGCCCGAGCACTTCCTGCCCCTGGTCGTCAAAATAGCGCAGCAGCCCGACCGTCAGGCGGATCCGGCCCGGACTCACCTCGGCGGCAGAACCCACGGAGTAGGTCCGAGGTTCAGCACCAGTCCGCGGCAGGAACTGGAACAGATCACCCGGCGCGAACGACACCTGTTCGGGCACCTCGAACACCAGACTGTAGCTCTGCGGACTATTATCATCCATCGGTGAATCCAGCCGTACCCGTTCGATCAGACGGGCCTGACAACGCTGACGTTGAGACGCCACGCCTTCGGCCTTCAACGCCCAGCCATTAAGCTGCGCCAGCTTGTGCAACCAGAGCGCCCAGTCACCTGCCGGGTCGCCATCGACTTCATGCCGCGGCAGCTGCTCCGCGGCACCGGCCGCCAACAGGGCCTCACCGAGCAGGTGTCCGCCGGCACAGAAGTGTTCGTAGCGACGATCACCCAACGCCAACAGGCTGAACGGCACAGCATTCAAGGTCCCGGACTTCAACCCCTTGACCCAGCCTCGCGCCATCTCGGGCAGTTCACCTTCCCCGGTGGTCGAGGCGATCACCAGCACCTGCTGGTAGCGCTTCCAGTCCGCCGGGCTGAACGCCGCGATCGACCCCTGGTCCGCCGCAATACCGGCACGTTCCAGTGAACCCGCCGTGGCGGCTGCAAGACCCTGAGCCGTGCCGGTCTGGCTGGCGAACACCACCAGCACCTGCGCGCCCTCGCTCACCTGACTGGCTTTGGCCGCACGCTGGCGACGCAACCAGTTAAGTCCCCCGGTCAGGGTAAGACCCATCACGAGGCCACCCACCAGGATATTGAAAACACCCGAAATCCAGCCGGCCCACAATCCTTCATGCAACTGTTTGGGCAGGTTGGAACTCAAATCAACCGGTGTCACCTGAGTACCACTGACCACCAATGCCTGTTCCGGCATCTGGATCAGCACTGAACCGGCCTTGAATCCTCTGGCACTGATCATGTCGGACAGGTCATACTGACCTGCGGCCTGCTGTATTCCCTGCGCCAGCGCCGTCGGTTCAGCTCCCTTCTGCAGTCCCAGATCCGGACGCCCGATATGCAAGGACATCAGCACGCCCGTCAGCGGCAGCATGATCGCCAACGGCAGCAGCCATACGCCCAGCCACTGGTGCCAGCCGATCAGTGAATTACGAAATTTGGGCCAGCCCAGCAACACGCCCGCCACCATGATCGCCACCATGGCATAGGTTACCCACTCCACCAGCCAACCGGCATCCAGCAACAGCCGCTTGTGCAGGTCCTTGACCCAGGCAAAGAAGTCCGCGGTCGCATCTTCACCGGTTCCAACCTGTACCGAATCCGCCAGGCGATATTCGCCAACGCCGGGCAGAACCCACTGCCCCTGAACACTGCTACGCTCTACGGCCGTTACCTGCTGCCCTGTCGACACCTTGTCCAGCATCGATGTCAGCCGGGAAACATCGACCGTACCGGGATAGGGTGCCGCTCCCAGATCCGCCACGACCGGTTTGAACGCCAGCACCATGCCAGTCAGGGTAATCAAAAGAAAAAGAGGGGTCAGCAGCAACGCCAGCCAGCGATGCGCTTTCAATAAATAAGATCTCATACTACAACCATCCTTAGCCTGAAGTGGCCGTGATTCAGTAAAACCGTCCCAGTTTACTCCGCCCTTACTTAAACAAGGGTTAAAGTAGCGTAATTATATGTAAAGCCTGATGCAGCTCACCGCATATACATACAAACAACTATGTATAGATGTTCTTTCCCTCACCAATGCGCTAGACTGACCCTGTTTTTTGTACCAGATTTCACGGGGTTTTGAAGGAATGGCAAGACGCACCAAGGCCGAAGCCGCTGCCACACGCGAAGCATTGATCGATGCAGCCGAGGAGATGTTCATGGAGCACGGCGTCGCCCGTACTTCACTGGAGCAGATTGCTCGTCATGCCGGCATGACGCGTGGTGCCGTCTACTGGCATTTCAAGAACAAGGCCGATCTGTTCCGCGCCATGCTGGAACGCATTCACATGCCGTTCCAGAACCTGTTCGACGAGGTGGATGACTCCATTGTCGACAGCTGCCCCCTGGAAGCGATCCGCCGCGCCTGCATCCAGGGCTTAGCCCGGCTGGAACATCCACGCAACAAACGCGTCCATTTCATCATGATGTATCGCTGCGAATTCTTCAGTGATATCGATCCCCAGGCGATGCAGGAAGACATTTCCGGCGACACCTATGCCGTTTTGCTGAAGTATTTCCAGTTGGCGGCCGCACGCCAGCAGCTGGCCAGCCTGAGTGCGGAAGCCGCCACTGATCTGTTCCATGCCACGCTTTCCGGACTGTTTTACGCCTGGCTTCGCCACCCCGAGCTGTATTCGATCAAGGCACATGGTACCGTCATGATCGAAAACCTGCTGACTCTTCTGCGTACCGCCTGACGCCTACTCCCCATCCGCACATCATGCGTTCCACACCGTCCCTGCACATCTGAAGTATCCTGCCCCAGCTTTTCTCATGGCACTAACGTAAAAGGGCCGGTCAATGACCGGCCCTTTGCACTCGTGGTTACACTTCGTATTCTCAGTGTGCTTCCACCACACCCCGCTTGCGGCTGATCCAGTCGGACACCGACGCGATCATGGCATAGAAGGTCGGCACGAAGCAGCTGCCGATGATAGCCACGGATGCCATGCCCACGGATACCGCCGTACCGATATGATGACTGCTGGTATCGCTGGCACCGGTGGCTAGTGCCAACGGTATGGTACCCAGAATGAAGGCCAGTGATGTCATGATGATCGGCCGGAAACGCAGCTCCGCTGCAATAACGGCCGCTTCACGAATCGATTTGCCGAATTCGCGTCGCTGCAACTCGGCAAACTCGACGATCAGGATGGCGTTCTTCGCGGCCAGACCAACCACCACCAATACCCCGATCTCGACATAAACACTCACTTCAAGACTGCGCATCATGATACCGCCCACGGCACCGAAGAAGGCAAAAGGCGTTGCCGTCAGTACCGCCAGCGGCAATGACCAGCTCTCGTACTGAGCCGCCAGGATCAGGAACATCATCAGAATACCGAAGCCCACGGCCAACGCAGCGGTGTTGCCTACACTGGTTTCCTGGTAGGCGGTGCCGGTCCAGCCCATGCCCCAGTTGTCGCCCAAAGTTTCCTGTACCACTTCATTCATGGCCGCAATGGCTTGACCGGAGCTGTAACCCGGAGCCGGCCCGCCCTGGAACTGGGCACCCAGGTATACGCTGAAGCGAGATACCACTGCCGGAGCCAACTGACGCTCCAGCGCCACCAGTTCAGACAACGGAATACGCTCGCCGTCGCCACCGCGCACGAAGATGGTATTCAGGTCATCCGGTTGCCGACGATACTCATCCTCGTTCTGCAGGAACACCTGGAAGTTACGGTTCTGGTAGCTGAAGTAGTTGACGAAACCGTTACCTAATGTGTTGGACAGGGTCGCGTTCAGGTCTTCCAGCGCCACACCGTAACTCAGTGCCTTCTGGCGATCGATATCGGCCCGGTAGGACGGTACGTTCACGTTGAACGTGGTGAACACCTGCTTCAGTGCCGGATGCTGGTTGGCCGCCTGCATCACCTTGACCGAGGCCTGATACAGCTCCTCGGGCGAGGCACCGGCATAGGACTGCAGGTAACCGGTAAAACCACCGGTAGTCGACAGTCCCATGATCGGTGGCATGTTGAAGGCAATGGCGCTGCCTCCCGGCGTCAGGGCTCCGATCTGCATAATCTGGCCAATCAAATGATCCACCTTCAGATCACGCTCTTCCCAGGGCACCAGGCTGACAAACATCACACCTCGGGCATTGTTAACGGCGCTGGTCAGGATATCGTAGCCGGCCACCGCCGCCACATGGGCCACACCCGGGATTTCCTGGATCTGCTGGCTGACGTTGTCCATGTAGTCGTTGGTACGATCAAGCGATGCCGCATCCGGCAGCTGCACGCTCACCAGCACGATACCCTGGTCGGTCTGAGGTACCAGCGTTGTCGGCGTGTTGGCGAACATCCACCAGGAGCCGTAGCTGAAACCGGCCGCCAGCAACAGGGCCAGCACCCAACGACGCACCAGAACATCCACGATTCGGGTGAACAGGGCTGTCAAGGCACTGAAGCCACGATCGAACCAGCGCAAAGGTGCATGGAAGGCGTGCATAAAGCCACTTTCACGCTCACCGGGCTTGTGATGTTTGATGAATACCGCTGACAGCGCCGGGGTAAAGGTCAGTGCCATCAGCGCCGAGAAGGCTACGGAGATCGCGATGGTCAGGGCGAACTGCTGATAAATCTGACCGGTAAATCCTCCGAGGAAGGCTACCGGCACAAACACTGCCGCCATGATGAAGGAGGTGGCTATAACCGGCCCACCCACTTCTTTCATCGCCATCACGGTCGCATCGCGAACACTGATGTTCTCATCTTCCGCCAGCACACGCTCGACGTTTTCCACCACCAGGATGGCGTCATCCACCACGATCCCGATCGCCAGTACCAACGCAAACAGGGTCAGCAGGTTCAACGAGAAGCCGAACATGTAAAAACCGGCAAAGGTCGCCACCACGGACACCGGTACCACCGACATGGCGATGACGGTGAAACGCCAGTTCTGCAGGAATACGTACAGAATCACGCCAACAATCAGGAAGGCTTCGATGAATGTCTGCACCACCGTATCCACGGATGCGGTGATGAACAGGGTGGTGTCATAGGGAACTTCGTATTCCAGTCCCGGCGGGAAGCGTCCGGAGAGCTCTTCGATCTTGGCCTTGACGGCATCCGCCGTTTCCAGAGCATTGGCGCCAGGCTGCTGATTGATGATGATCGGTGCCATGGTGGCACTGTCAAGGCGCGCTTCAACACCATAGAAGGAAGCACCCAGTTCCACGCGTGCCACATCCCTCAACAACAGCGATGAGCCGTCAGGATTGGTACGCAGGAAGATGTTGCGAAAATCGTCCGCGCTGGACAGACGCCCGCCGGCATTTACCGTGTAGGTGTAGGCACGCGGATCACCCTGCGGCGTACCGGCCAGGTTACCCGCCGGCACTTCGGTGTTCTGGGCACGAATCGCCGTCGCGACTTCGGTCGGCGTCAGGTCATACTGTGCCAGTTTTTCCGGATCCATCCAGACACGCATGGCAAACTCGCCACCGCCCAGCACTTCGGCCGCACCCACGCCCGGAATCTGGCGCAGTTCGTCCAGGATATTCAGGGTCGCGTAGTTCTGCATGTAAACGTTGTTATAGTCACCTTCCGGGGAAACCAGAGCCAGCAGCAACAGGATGGAGGTTGAGCGCTGCTCCACCTTGACCCCTTGCGCGCGCACCGAGTCCGGCAGCTGCGATAACGCACTTTGCACGCGGTTGTTGACGTTGACGGTATTCATGTCACCGTCGGTGCCGATATTGAACGACACCTCCAGCGTCATCAGACCATTGTCGGCGCTGGTCGACGTCATGTAGATCATGTCTTCGACACCGTTAATAGCTTCGGCCAGAGGCGCCGCTACGGTCTGGGCAACGGTTTCGGCGTTGGCGCCCGGGAAGGTCGCCTGTACGGATACGCTGGGCGGCACTACGCTCGGGTACTGCTCGATCGGCAACACGCGCAGACTGATCACCCCGACCAACGTCAGGATGATCGCCAGTACGGTGGCGAAGATCGGTCGCTTGATGAAAAAGTTGGCGAAATTCATGTGTCGCTACCCTGCTGTGTCGCAGAATCGTCGGCACGGGGCTTGATCGGCGTGCCTGGCTTGATGCCGGACGGGTCACCGCTGACAACGGTATCCCCCACTTCCAGCCCACTCAGAAGGATCTGCATCTCACCGGCTACTTCGCCCAGTTCGACCGTGCGCGCACGCGCCTTGCCCTCTTCGTCAACCACGAACACCTGAGGCCCCATCAAGCCCTGGGTGACGGCGATTTCAGGTACGGCAATCACGTTGTAACGCCTCAGGCCTTCGATACTGACGCGAGCAAACTGTCCCGGCAGAACCTTGGCATCCGGGTTGGCAAAACTGGCGGAAGCCTGCACGGTGCTGGTCCGCTTGTCTACCCGGACTCCCAGAAAATCAAGTCCGCCTTCCAGGCGCGCTGCAGACTGGCCCTCGCGCCCGTCGACTTCAAGCGAAGCGTGAATCTGGTTCATTTCGTCCAGCGCCAGCTGGCTGCGCAGCTCCAGAGCATCCTTCAGGGGCATCTGGAAGCGTACTTCCAACGGATCCAGCGGTGTAATGGTGACCAGCTGGGTGCCCGGATTGACCAGGTTGCCCACATTAACCTGACTCAAGCCGATACGGCCATCGACCGGTGCTTCCACCTGGGTATAGCCCAGATCGATACGCGCGCTGGCCAGTGCCGCATCCGCCTGCGCAACCCGCGCCCGCGCGACCTGCTGCTCAGCCAATGCCTGGTCGTACTGCTGGCGACTCACCGAGCTTCGCTTGAGCAGCGACTCGTAACGTGCCGCGTCACGACCGGCGCGAGCCAGTTCGGCCCTGGCGCTCTGCAGATCCGCTTCACGCTGTTTCACCAGCGCCTGGTACTGCTCGGGCTCGATGGTATACAGCACTTGTCCCTTGGCAACCTGGTCGCCCTGCTCGAATTGACGCGCTTCCAGCGTGCCCGTCACACGAGCCACCAATGTGACTTCGTTGTCACTGCGCAGCAGCGAGGAATAGGTTTTGTCCAGTGCAATGTCCTGACGCTCGACGCGGGACACATCGGTCATGACTGGTGGTAACGGGCGTGCGCCCGCAGCAGCCTGATCGGCTCCATCACTGCATGCCGTCAGCACCAGTGCCATGCAGCTCAGAAAGAGAACTCGCCCTTGGGTAACTAATGTCTTCATCACAATAATCCCGATGATTGAAAGGCCAGGCGCGATTTTACATGCATACATGTATGAATGTAAATTAGACCGCCGTTCTATTAATATGTTTTCACGCCACGCCCGCACCCGCCGCCCGACTTCTCCATGCAACCTTAACTGACCTGCAACAATGCACCGACAGTCGCATTCGGACATTCTGTGTTGACCCCTGAAGGCAACATCTTTAGCAACCCGGACGCTCAATGACCTGCATGGAACCCAATACCGTCAAACGCACGCTGACCGGCCTTGAACTACGCGTCGGCACCCGACTGCCCTGGCCACTTTACAGCCCCCAGGGTACCCTGCTTCTGACCGAAGGAACGCTCATTCGCAGTGAGAAACAGATCGAAAGCCTGCTCAATATAAAGGCACACTATTACCGCTTTACCCACCAGGGAATCTACGTTTCATCATCCGAACAGAAAATCGAGCCCCGCAAGGTCAGCACCTTCGTCATTGTCCACGCACTGCTTGAACGCTTGGAAGAAGCCTTCGAACTGTGCAATCAGGCAGCTACAGGCAGTGCCTTCATCCGGCGCATCATGCAGCTGGTCTTCGATATACAGGGGGTATGCGAAGAAAACCCGGACGCCATGCTGGGCACCATGCAGTTGATCGTCGAGGCACCACACGGACTGGTTCACCCCCTGCATGCCGCGCTGATGTGCGAAGTGGCATGCTGCCGCATGGGGCGCGGCCCTCTTGACCGTTTTCCATTGGTTGCGGCCGCGCTTACTCACGACCTGGGCATGTACGAAATACAGCAGGAGCTGTTCGAACAGGCATCACCGCTGAACGAGCACCAGCGACACATCATTGATACTCATCCACAGCATTCCCACGAACTGCTGCAACGGCAGGGCGTCACCGAGCAGCGTTGGCTGCAGCCGGTACTGCAACACCATGAGCGACTGGATGGCAGCGGCTATCCCACCGGACTGATCGGCAGAGACATCTGCCATGATGCACGCCTGCTGGCGATAACCGACTGCTATTCGGCCATGATTCGACCACGCGCCTACCGCGACCAGGTGCTGCCCCGCGATGCCTTGCGCGAAATTTTCCAGCAACGCGGCAATACCATCGACGCAGAGCTGGCACGCCTGTTCATTGATGTAATGGGAGTCTTTGCACCGGGAACCCTGGTCCGGCTGCACCATGGAGAAATGGCTCTGGTCACTGGCCGGGGCAACACCCTGGACCGACCTGCCCTGACTCTGGTCACCGACAGACATGGCAAGCGGCTCGACCGGCCCGAACCGGTCACGTTGAAGGACAGCCGCACAATCAGAATGATTCTGCGCATTCAGGATCATGCCGAGCTGATCGCCATGCTGGGCCAGATATGGCCGGCCATGACGCCCATCCCCTCAACCGCGTGAGGGGACCCCCGGCCAGCTGTCCGGCACAATAAACAGGCGCTCGACCTCTTGCCAGCCAGAAGTACCGACCGCCAGGCGTGCCAGCAGGCAGGCACGTCCCGAGCGTTTGACCTCCGCAACGGCATGCGACAGTGTCTCCGGCTCCGGCACAGCGGCTTGACGCCAGTCCGATAGCCAATGCGGTTTGTGCAGTATCACCCAGCCTTCGGACTTCAGCCGCTCGGCAGCACTGACATGGCACCAGCGCCCCCGGCCATGACCCTGAGCCGCCTGTTCCGGCGCCGCAACCTCGGCACCAAGGGGGTAAAACAGATAACCCGGCATAAAGATACGCGGCTCCGGCGGCGTATTGATCCCCAATGCGCACAACATGGGCCTTGCCGCCGCCCCGGCCGCCAGCCGGGTCTGGTGCTGTAACAGGTGTGCCGTTTTCAGGTCCAGCCTGTCCCGACTGTTGGGGCCGTACCAGAGTATCCGGCCATTTTCCGCTGCCACGTGTCCAAGATAGAACTTCACCGCAATTTCGTGATGCTCCACTACACCGGTATGCGGATTTCGCACCAGAAAGTCCAGCTCGCCCAATGTACGCCGCTGATCTCGCACTTGCACATTTCGCGCCAGCAGCGACCAGCCCAGCAGGTCACTTAGCAGACAGGCATAAAGCTGTTCGAAATACAGGCCCAGGCGGCGAGGCGCGGTTTGCTGAAGCAACTGGGACATCGACTCGGGATTCTGATCCCAGTGCTGCAGCTGTTGGAGGTAGTCGCCCGGCAGCCATGCGCTCGGATCGAACGTCAGCGCACCACGATACAGCTGCGAGGCACGACACAACCAGGCCAGATGGCGGATGACCGGCTGCTGAAAGGCGCAGGTTTTAGCGCTGACGCTCATAGACGCTTAGACTGACCGCCGTTCCCAGATTGAGCGACTCGATCAGTCCCGCTCCCGGGATGGTGAAGGCCTGGGCGTTCAGCTGCTCCAGCCGGTCACGCGGTACGCCCCGCGCTTCGTTGCCAAAGAGATAGCAGTCACAGGCCTTGAAGGCCTCTGAGCTGAGCGCTTCGCCCTGCATGTCGAGACAGCCGATACGCTCGAAGCGTTCGCCGAGACTGTCCAGCGATACATCCAGCTCCAGCGGCACATGGAAGATCGCGCCCATGCTGGCACGGATCACCTTGGGGTTGAACGGGTCGACACTGCCGGGACTGAGCAGGCAGCGGTAGCCGCCGAACCAGGCCAGGGTACGCAGGATGGTCCCCAGGTTGCCCGGGTCCTGGATTTCGTGAAAGTAGACCGCCACCTCGTCACCGCTGCCCTCCGGCCGGATCGCGCCCATCGGCAATACCGCCACGATGCCCTGGGGGCTCTTGGTGGCGCTGAGCGCACTCATCTGCTTGCTGCTGACCTCATGTACCTTGAGCTCGGTCTGCCAGCCGGCATACTGATCGGTCAGGTACAGCTCGGCAGCCTTGAGACTTGGCTGCCGGGCCGCCGCCTTTTGCAGCTCCAGCACCAGGTGCTCCCCTTCCACCAGGCAACAACCGGTCTCGGTGCGGTATTTCTTCTGCTGCAGCTTCTTGATCAATTCCAGTTTCATGCCCGTCTCGCCTGTGTTCGATGAGCCGCATTATAGCGGTGGACCCGGTTGAAGTCAGTCGACCCTTGGCGCTTGGTCGGCCCAGCACGTACAATACCCGGTTCAGTCACAATGATGGTTTTTGCACACTATGGCTCGTTCCAAAAGCAGCGCCCGTTGGCTCAAAGAGCATGTCAACGACCCCTTCGTTAAACAGGCACAGAAGGATGGCTACCGTTCTCGTGCCAGCTACAAGCTGCTGGCCCTGAACGACAAGGACAAGCTGATCAAACCCGGCATGCTGGTGATCGACCTGGGCTCGGCACCCGGCGGCTGGTCACAGATCGCCTCCCAGCTGGTTGGCGAACAGGGCAAACTGATCGCTTCCGATATTCTGCCGATGGATGCCCTTCCCGATGTAGACTTCATCCAGGGCGACTTTACCGAAGAGAGTGTCTTCAACGAGATCATGGGCGTGATCGACGGCCGTCCCGTGGATGTAGTGATCTCCGATATGGCACCCAACCTGAGCGGTGTGGCCTCTGCCGACCAGGCGGGCTCCATTTATCTGATCGAGCTGGCACTGGATATGGCCCAACAGGTGCTCAAGCCCAAGGGCAGCTTCGTAGCCAAGGCGTTCCAGGGCGAAGGGTATGAAGAGTTCGTCAAGGAAGTGCGCAACCACTTCGATACCGTCCTGATCCGCAAGCCGGAAGCGTCCCGCGCCCGTTCACGTGAGGTGTATGTGGTTGGCAAGGGATTCAAGGGCTGATATTTTCAGTTCCAGCACACACAAAAATGCCGCAGGGGAACTGCGGCATTATGCGAACCAAACGGGGAAGCGGTCACAACGACCGTCGCTCAATCCACTCGGTGCATCATCACCTTGGCGAAACCGTTACCCTTTTCCAGCGTCTTGTCATCGATGATTTTCCAGGCCTCTTCCTCGCCTTCGCCATTGAATACCAGGTAGCGGCTGCCAGCGCTCTCACGGACGAAGATCTTGTCCATTTCGGTCCGTGTACCATCCGACTCCAGATAGTCAGCCCCGATCACGATGCGGTTATCCGGCATCAGATCCCCCAGGTTCACCCCCACGCTGGATATCTCCACTTTGTAGGTACCCTCGTAGCCATGACCGCAGCCAACCAGTACCAGTGTAAACAGAGAGATCAGCAGTAAACGCACTCTTTTCATTATTGCTTTCCTTGTTGATAAGTCAGCTCGCCTCGAGCACAGCGCCCAAGGTGGGATCCGTGATCAATACATGCGGATCAGCACCACCCCGGCCAGCAGGCAGAGTACGCCGAGAATGCGGCCCAGATTGATATCGTGCTGCGGGAAGGTGGCCCAGCCGAGGTGATCCAGGATCACCGACATGATCAGCTGGCCGGCCACCAGCAGCGCAATCATCGTCGCCGCCCCGATGCGGGGCGCCAGAAAGGCCCCGGTGGCCACGAACAGCGCGCCCATGAAGCCGCCGGTCCAGGCCCACCAGGGCGCCTGCTTCAGCTGCGCCACTACCGGCACGTTATAGCGCATCGCCAGCACCACACCAAACAATGCAGTCGTGCCCACTGCAAAGGAGATCAGAGAGGCCCAGAGTGTGCCATTGCTCTGCAGCGCAAGGGTACTGTTCACCCCCGCCTGCAGCGGCATCATCATGCCAGCCACAAACGCCAGCGACAGCCAGAAATAGAGCATGGGGCCTCCCTTCATGATCCGTGTGCTCAACGGCGGGTCAGGTAGACACCGCACTCCAGGTGATCGGTATAGGGGAACTGGTCGAAGATCGCGAACCGCTCCACCTTGTGGGTCTTGCTGATCCGCTGGAGATTGTCATGCAGGGTATCAGGATTGCACGAGATGTAGAGGATCTGCTCGTATTCGCAGATCTGCTCCACGGTATGCTCATCCAGGCCGCAACGTGGCGGATCAACAAAGACAGTGCTGAACTCGCACTCTTCCAGCGCCAGCCCCTGTACCTTGCGGCTGGTCTTTTCGCCCTTGAGGATCAGTGACAGATCTTCCGACGGCATGCGCAGCACATCGATATTGTCGATGCCGTTCTCCTGGATGTTCCACTCGGCGGAGCGCACCGATACCTTGGAGATCTCGGTGGCCACCACGCGACGGAAATTCTGCGCCAGCGGCAGGGTAAAGTTGCCGTTACCGCAGTAGAACTCAACCAGGTCACCACCGGCATGGGAGGAGGCATCGATCGCCCACTCGATCATCTTCTCGCAGACATGACCGTTGGGCTGGGTGAAACCGTTTTCGGTCTGCTGATAGCGGTAGGCACGGCCCTTGATGTTCAGTTCTTCCACGACGAAATCCCGGTCCAGCAGGATCTTCTGCTTGCGGGCGCGGCCGATGATATCGATGTTGAACTGCTCGCGCAGCGGCTTGACCCGCTCGACCCAGTCATCATCCAGCTGACGGTGATACAGCAGACTCACCAGCAGTTCGCCGGACAGGGTGCTGAGGAAGTCGACCTGGAACAGCTTGAAACGCAGCACCGGGTCGGGTCGGATCACGTCCAGCAGCTTGAACATCACGTCATGGATACGCTCAGACACCATCGGACAGCTGTCCAGCCGCACCGGAGTGCGCTTGTCGCCATCGAACATCACGTAATAGAGGTCGTCCCCTTCGTGCCAGGTCCGGAACTCGGCGCGCAGGCGGTAATGCTCCGGCTGCGAGGTAAACACCTCGATCTCGGGCAGGTCGAATTCGGCAAACTGCGCTGCGATACGGGCTTTCTTGGCCGCCAGCAAGGCGTCGTACTGTTCAGGCTCCACGCGGGGAAGGGCCATCGGCTAACCTCTGTGTTCTCTAGGGTAAATCGACAAGGATCGTTCGGGCGGCGGATTTTAGCACAGCCTCCGTCAGCCTTCATTCGACGATCAATCAGGCGTAGAATGATCGACTTTATTTTTCAACCGACTCAGAGCCAACGATGTCCGACAGCAAGCGCAAGATTCTCGTCACCAGTGCCCTGCCCTATGCCAATGGCCCCATCCATCTGGGCCATCTGGTCGAGTATATCCAGACCGATATCTGGGTTCGTTTCCAGAAACAGCGTGGTCATCAGTGTACCTACGTCTGTGCCGACGACGCCCACGGTACGCCGATCATGCTCAAGGCCAATCAGATGGGCAAGAACCCGCAGGAACTGATTGATCAGGTCAGCGCCGAGCATCAGCGCGACTTCGCTGGCTTCATGGTCAACTTTGACAACTACTACTCCACTCACTCGGAAGAGAACCGCCACTTCTCCGCGCTGATCTACGAGCGCCTGCGTGACGCCGGCCATATCACCCGCCGCACCATCACCCAGGCCTACGACCCCGAGAAGAAAATGTTCCTGCCGGACCGTTTCATCAAGGGCGAATGTCCCAAGTGTGGCGCCAAGGATCAGTACGGCGATTCCTGCGAAGCCTGTGGCGCCACCTACCAGCCCACCGAGCTGAAGAACGCCTACTCCGCCATCTCCGGCGCGGCCCCGATCGAGAAGGAGTCCGAACACTTCTTCTTCAAGCTGGGCGATTTCGAGGAGTTTCTGCGTACCTGGGTCAACGAACACGTGCAGAGCCAGATGATCCACAAGCTCAACGAGTGGTTCGAATCCGGCCTGCAGGAGTGGGACATCTCCCGCGATGCGCCCTACTGGGGCTTCGAGATCCCGGATGCACCGGGCAAATACTTCTACGTCTGGATGGATGCGCCGATCGGCTACATGGCCAGCTTCAAGAACTGGTGCGACAAGAACAGCGTCGACTTTGACGAATACTGGCAGGAAGGCTCCGATGCCGAGCTGTACCACTTCATCGGCAAGGACATCGCCTACTTCCATACCCTGTTCTGGCCAGCCGAGCTGAAAGGCGCGGGCTTCCGTACCCCGACCGGCGTGTTCTGCCACGGCTTCCTGACCGTCAACGGCCAGAAAATGTCCAAGTCACGCGGCACCTTCATCATGGCCGAGACCTACCTGAAGCACCTGCAGCCGGAATACCTGCGCTACTACTTCGCCGCCAAGCTGGGCTCCGGCATCGACGATATCGACCTGAGCCTGGAAGACTTCCGCCTGCGCGTGAACGCCGACCTGGTCAACAAGGTGGTCAACATCGCCAGCCGTTGCGCCGGTTTCATCAAGAAGAAATTCGACGGCAAGCTGAGTTCTGAACTGACCTACGCCTCGCTGTACCATGAAGCCGTTGCCGCCGGTCACAGCATCGCTGAAGCCTACGAGAAGCGCGAATACGGCCGTGCCATGCGCGAGATCATGCACATCGCCGACAAGGCCAACCAGTACATCGACAGCGCCGAGCCCTGGGCCATCGCCAAGGATGAATCCCGCGCCCAGGAAGTTCAGGACTGCTGCACCCTGGGTATCAACCTGTTCCGCGTCATCATCAGCTACCTGGCGCCGGTACTGCCGGAAGTGGCCGAGAAGGCATGCGAGTTCCTCAACATCGATACCCTGGCCTGGGATGCGATCGAACAGCCGCTGCTGGACCATCAGATCAACAAGTTCAAGCCGCTGATGCAGCGCGTGGACGAAAAGGTGATCGAAGCGTTGATCGAAGACTCCAAACAGAGCCTTCAGGCCCAGCCGCAGGTTCAGTCAGCTGCACCGGCTGCCGCTGAAACCGAGCTGAGCAAGGAACCGATCGCCGACACCATCGAGTTCCCGGACTTCGCCAAAGTCGATCTGCGTGTCGCCAAAATTGCCAAGGCCGAGCATGTGGATGGCGCCGACAAGCTGCTGCGCCTGACACTGGACCTGGGCGGCGAGACCCGCAACGTCTTCGCCGGCATCAAGTCCGCCTACAAGCCGGAAGACCTGGAAGGCAAGCTGACCGTTATGGTCGCCAACCTGGCGCCGCGCAAGATGAAGTTCGGCATCTCTGAAGGCATGGTGCTGGCTGCCGGCCCGGGCGGTGAGGATCTGTGGATTCTGGAACCGCACGCAGGCGCCCAGCCGGGGATGCGGATCAAGTAACCAAGAAAACACCCCTAATGAGTGGCCCTGCGAGTACGCTGTGCTGCGCTTCCCCTCTTGGCGCAGTCAAGCATCGCTGACTTAACAGGGAATAATGTTTGGATTGGCTGAGCCAGGCAGTGGCAAGCTTTCCAAACGCCCTGTTGAAGCAAGACGCGCAGAGCAGCCGAAGGCCTGCTCATCGGGGTGTCCTTTATTTGGGTTACTTTTCTTTAGGCACGAAAAGAAAAGTGCCATCCCCATCATGAATAATCATCATCCGGATTCGCCAGTTTCACTTCCAGCGGAGCCGGCTTCTGACCTGATGGCATACCGACCATCTCGTTATACGGGCTTTCGTGGATCAATACCGTATTCTCAATCGCCAGCCCCTTGAATGGGAACTTGGCTTCCAGCTGGCTATTGAAGCGCAGAATGGCACCAGCATCATCACAAACGTTCAACAGCTCCTGCGTATGCGCCAGCTGAACCTGCACCAGATACATGCTGCTTTCGAACGCCCTGAGCACCAGCCGTTCAACCTGCCCATACTGTTTTTTAACTTCGCTAAGTGAGATTTTCATCGCCTGCCTCCTCTTGCATATATGCATTTACGCGCGCCCACCCGAGACGGTTTATCTGCTGCATCATTTAGGGTACAAACAACCCTCCTGATCAAAGGAGGTACAGGATGAAGTTTCTGATTATCGGTGCCGGAGGAATCGGCTGCTATTACGGCGCGCGCCTGCTGGAAGCCGGCCATGCCGTGACCTTTGTTGCCCGTGGCGCCCACCTGGAGGCGATGCAGCAGCAAGGGCTGGCCGTCGAACATGAAGCCCTGCACTTCAACGCACCCGTTGATGCATTGTCCATGGATACGTTAATGGCCAGACAGAACTGCGCCGATTACGACCTGATCATGCTGGCACTCAAGTCAGGCGCAACAGCCGACTGGCTGGCAGAATGCCGGCCCTGGCTGCAACAGGCGCAGACACCAGTGCTGTCGCTGCAGAACGGCGTCGACAACGAACCCCTGATCGCCGAGGCGATTGGCCAGACACGCACACTCGGCGGCCTCGCGGTGCGTATTGGCGGTCATATCATCGCCCCCGGTCGAATCGAGGCCAAAGGCCCGGCACAGGTGGTGATGGGATGCTGGCCCCGGGCCACCGAAGCCGCCCCCGCGCTGGAGCTGCTGGCCGAGACGCTGAACGCGGCCCAGATCCCGGCTCGCGTCACCGACAACATCCGTTACGAGCTCTGGAAAAAGCTGCTGATCAACAACGGCGTCAACCCGCTCAGCGCCCTCACCGGCCTGGATACCCGCAGCCTGACGGCCGACCCGGCACTGGGTAAAACGGTGTATGCCATGATGCAGGAAACGGCGGTCGCGGCGCGCGCGGATGAGGTCGAGCTGACTCGGGCGGACGTGGATGAGATGTTCGAACTGATCAGCCACTTCGATGCCATCAAGACCTCGATGCTGGTGGATCGGGAAAAGGGACGCCCACTGGAGCTGGACGATATCAGTGGTGCCGTGATTCGCCGCTGCCAGCAGCTGGGCGAGCCCGCGCCCAATACCGAGCTGGTGCAACGGCTGCTGCAGCTCGACATCCGCCCTGTGCAATGGCAACCGCTGACGGCATAATGCCCGGCCATAATAGCGTGACCCGATAATCTGAAGAGGATAACGAAATGACTCCGGAAGCCTTTGCCGACCGTATCGGCCAAGATGACAGCCTGGACTTCGAAGACACCCAGGCCGTCATCAGCGAATACTTCGACTACGCGCCCTGCGCGTTCAACAACGGCGACGTATTCAACGAAGCCGGCCAGAACGAAGGTTCCTGCAAGATCTTCGGTTTCGGCCAGCTGATGCAGCTGAACAAGGAGCAGACCCTGGCCTGTTTCGGTCGCTTCTACCGTGACGTGCTAAACACGCCGGACGGCAGCGACCACGCCAACATCCGCAACTTCATGGTCAGCGGCTGGGACGGCATCCAGTTCGAAGGTCAGCCGCTGCAGCGCAAGGCCGACTGATCAGAACAGCGGAAGCTGTTCGGCTTCCGCCTCCCCCTCTTTCGGCCCCAGTCGGTAGCCGACCCCCAGCAGGCGCACCGGTCGGACACCACGATGCCAGGCCTCCTCCATCAAGGACGCAAACAGCCCCTTGTGCGGCTGATCCGCACGACACTCGGCGGTGGTCTGCGTAAAATCGTTGAACTTCACCTTCACCACAGCCCCAAGAATCTGCCGCGATTCGCGATGACGCTCATAACGCTGCTCCAGATCCGCCATCAGTGGCTCCAGCTGGTCGAGACAACTGGCCAGATCGGGCAGATCCTGACTGAAGGTGTGCTCCACACTGACCGATTTGCGCTCACGGTGGGTACGCACCTCACGCGAATCTTCGCCCCGCGCCAGCTGCCAGAGGCGCTCACCGAAACGACCGAAATGGTTCTGCAGCTCGACCAGCGACAGTGACTGCAGCTCGGCACAGGTGCCGACGCCGAGCCCCATAAGCTTTTCCTGGGTGCGCGGCCCCACTCCCGGTATCTTTTTTACTGCCAGCTGCGCAACAAACTCGCTCTGCTGCTCGGGGGTGATCACGCAGAGGCCATCCGGCTTGTTCCAGTCGCTGGCCACCTTGGCCAGAAACTTGTTCTGCGCCACGCCCGCCGAGACGATGATGCCGGTTTCCTCGCGCACCTGCTGCCGTATCGCTTCGGCAATACGGGTCGCACTGCCGTTGTGCAAGAGACTGTCGGTCACATCCAGATAGGCCTCGTCGATGGAGACCGGCTCGATCAAGTCGGTAAAACGACGGTAAATGGCAAAGATCTGATCCGCCACCTCACGGTAGCGGGCCATATTGCCGGACACCAGCTTCAGCTGCGGACACAACTGCAATGCCCGCGCGCTGGGCATGGCGGAGTGGATACCAAACGCCCGTGCCGGATAGTTGCAGGTGGAAATCACACCACGACGCTCTGCGGCGCCACCAACAGCCAGGGGAATATCTCGCCACTCGGGATGCTCCAGCATCTCGACGGCCGCAAAGAAGCAGTCACAATCCAGGTGGATGATTTTCCGAGCAGAAAGGTGTGGGTCAACGGCGGGGTTTGCAGGTTTCATCGGGGCGCTTCAGTTATACAGTCTATATATTCACGCACGAAACTCGCCCTGGAGCAAGCCGCGGCCAGCAGAACCGGCGTCGCGTAGCCGGTGGATACGATACGAAAACGCTCTGACAAGGCCCTCAGCCAGTAAACGTGCTGTCATTGGCCGGTCATTTTTCAGTCACCCCGCTGTCACTTCATCGCCATAGTGTATGGCCTCAGTTGATAGAGGTGACTGAACATGCAAATCGATGTAGAACAGGTACTGGTCAATAAATACCCCGCGTTCGCGCACAAACCCGCTCCGGTTCGCCGCTCCACCCTTTTCTGCCTGCGTCGTCTGGTGCGCGAGCAGGAGATCAATCGCTTCCTGGAAACCCACAAGGGCAGTCGCGGGTTCGAGTTTGTCGACGAGGTTCTGGACTACTTCAACTTCAGCTACACCATCAGTCACAAGGAACGGATGAACATTCCGTCTTCGGGACGTGTCGTCATCATCGCCAACCACCCGCTGGGCGCTTTGGATGGCCTGGCCCTGCTCAAGCTGGTCGGCGAGGTCCGTCGCGACGTGCGCATCATCGCCAACGACGTGCTGATGAACTTCGATGCCCTGCAAAACCTCTTCCTGCCGGTGGACAATCTGGGTAAAAGCACCCGCAAGGCCAACATCGCTCGCATCGTCGACGCCCTGCAGAACGACGAGGCCATCATCGTATTTCCGGCAGGCGAGGTATCACGCGCCGGTCTAACCGGGATCAAGGACGGCAAGTGGAACAGCGGTTTCATCCATTTCGCCCGCAAGGCCAACGCGCCCATCCTGCCGGTTTATCTGGGGGGCAAGAACTCGCCGCTGTTTTACGGTCTGTCCTACATCAACAAGTCGATGTCGACGCTGATGCTGGCTCGGGAGATGTTCAACAAGCACTCGGTTACCCTGCCGGTACGCATTGGCGAACCGATCGCCTTCAACCAGCTCGACGCCCTGCCGGTCTCCAACCGCGACAAGGCCCGGCTGCTGAAAAAGCACCTCTACCGCATCGCGCGCAACAAGGCGCCCCTGTTTCTGACCGAAAAGACCATCGCCCATCCGCAAAGCCGTCAGGCGCTGAAGCAGGAGCTGAAACAGGCCGAACTGCTGGGCGAAACCGCGGACGGCAAGAAGATCTATCTGTTCAATTACCATCCGGATTCAGTGGTGATGCAGGAGATCGGACGTCTGCGCGAAGTCGCCTTCCGCACCGTTGGCGAGGGCACCGGCGAAAAACGCGATCTGGACCGCTACGACCAGTACTATCGCCACCTGATCCTCTGGGACGAGGAAGATCTGGAGATCGCCGGCGCCTACCGTATCGGCGAAGGCCGCGAACGGATCAACAACCGCGACTATGCGCTGTACAGCGAATCCCTGTTCAATTACAGCGAACAGATGAACGAGATCTTCGAACAGGGCATCGAACTGGGCCGCAGTTTCGTGCAGCCGCGCTACTGGGGCAAGCGTTCACTGGACTACCTCTGGTACGGCATCGGCGCCTACCTGCGTCGCCACCCGGAAGTACGCTACATGTTCGGTCCGGTCAGCCTGAGCAACAGCTATCCGAAGCGCGCCCGCGACCTGCTGGTCTGGTTCTACCGCCACTACTTCCCGGATTCCGCCTGGCTGGCGCGCTCGCGCAGTCCCTACCAGCTGGACAGCGATGCCGAAGCGACCATCCGTCAGCTGTTCAGCGGCGACGACTACAAGGACGATTTCGGCCGCCTGCGCGAACAGCTCGATTTTCTCGGGGTATCCGTACCGACCCTGTACAAGCAGTACAGTGAACTCTGCGAACCGGGCGGGGTCAGTTTCCTTGACTTCGGCGTCGACGCCGACTTCAACTACTGTATCGACGGCCTGGTACTGGTGGACACCCACAAGGTGAAAGCGCGCAAGCGTGACCGCTACATCGGCAGCCATGGCTAATTCTGCCGACTGAGGTAAAGTACCTGTCCGTCGCTGAATACTGGAGACAGGATGCACCCTCTAGGACTGGTACTTTTCGCCATCATCGCCCTGGGCAGCTGGTACTGGTGGCAAGCCCAACCGGTTGAGCAGCGCCGCAGCGCCAGCTGGAAGATCATTCTACTGCTGGTGACCATCGGCCTGCTCTTCCTGGCGATCACCGGCCGCCTGCCGTGGCTGGGCGCCCTGATCGCCCTGGTGCTGCCCTTTCTAAAAAAGTTGCTGCCCCTGCTGATGCGCTTCTTCCCCGCTTTGGCCCGCTGGTGGCAATCACAGCAACAGCAGAACAAGCAACAGGGCCAGTCAAATCGTCAGCAGCGCAGGCCCCGCAACACGAGCAACATGAGTCGTGCTGAAGCGCTGGAGATTCTCGGACTCAAGCCCGGCGCCAGTCGTGAGGACATTATCCGGGCGCACCGCCACCTGATCCAGAAGCTGCATCCGGACCGTCAGGGCAGCGCTTATCTGGCAGCACGCGTTAACGAAGCCCGCGACCGTCTGCTGGAAGACTAGCGGGCCAGGCAACACCCGAGGATCAGCGCCACCAGTCCAGCTCGCCGCTGGTAATGCGCAGTAGATCGCCAGACGGCTCCAGTTCCAGCTCGCGGCCATAGGCCGGATGGAAACCTGCCAGCGCCAGCCCTCCATCAACGCCCAGACGGAAATTGATCGGCGCCAGCTCCCGGCCATCAGGATACAGCCGGAGATACTCCGCCGACAACCGCTCCCAGCGCCCCTGATACTCGATCACCGGCTGGTTGTTTAGATAATCTTCAGTCAGGCGGAAGCGCCCTTCGCGGGCCAGAGCGAGACTGAGCCGACGCGTGCTGATGCTGTCGGAGGTCACATAAACCGCATGCAGCGGCCAGTGCTCCAGATCCCCCAAACGCGCACAACCATGGTAGTCGCGACCGTTGATCTCGGCAGCCATGCTCAGGGCATACCAGGCCCCCGACTTGTCGCGACAGGGCCTGGGCTCCACTGTGAGCAGCAGCTGGTGCTCCTTGCGACCGTTCCCGCTCGGCATAGCCTGTTGCCAGCGCCGCGTCTGCGCCAGCCGTTCCGCCTCGGGCCGATCAAACCCCAGCTGCAGCAGGCGTCCCGGATACTGCACCCGGATATGCTGCTGCCGCAGATCAATGACGGCCTTGCCGTCATGCGCGACCGCCCTGAGCTCGATACCCGGCAACGTATACTGGCACGCCGCCAGCGAGCCGCCCACCACCAACGGCTGCTTCAGCACCAGCGGATCGACAACCGCCGCCCGGGCCTCCACATACACCGGCCAGCCCTCGCCAATGCTCTGTGCCTCATACTCCTGCCGCAGCCGGTCAGACGCTACTTCGACGGTCAGCGTCTCGGCCGCACCACAAGCCAGAAATCGATACGCCTCTCCTTCCTTGCTCAACGTACCGCGCACCAGCTGACCGGCCTCACCAGGTTTGACCGTCTGCAAGGTGCAGCCTGTGATCAACAAAGGCGCGATAACGGCCCAGGCTGATATCCATTTAAACCACATTCACTCCCACCCCGTAATTTTAAACATCCATTTGGATGGTCTGACATTCAGCGCAGCATTTTACCGACCCCAGGCGCAAATCAAAACGACCCGGCGCCCGGCAATACTGTCTCTTAAGCGCGACTTCTGTTTTCGACTAAACTCAAGACACCCGACCCGGACGGAGAAAAGTCTCATGAGTGATCACATCTACAAAATTATCGAAGTCGCCGGTTCCTCTACTGAAAGTCATGACGACGCCATCCGACAAGCCATCGCCAAAGCCTCGGAAACCATTCAGCACATGAACTGGTATGAAGTCAAAGAGATGCGCGGGCATATTGCGGACGGTCAAGTGGCCCACTATCAAGTGGTTGTTCGGCTGGGGTTTCGCCTCGATTGATGAGTCGCCAGATGGCGACGCCATAACCCATTGAAATATAATGCCTTTGTGGATTTGCGAGGTTTAATGTCGCCAATATGCAGACAGCATAATCCCGGCACCTCCGATCAAATTCGGTGAACTAACAATAAGCTATTGATAATAAATAACTTATTAACAAAAGGCACAGATATTGCTATGTCACCACCCTCCCCGGCGTGGCCGGGATCCTGGCTGCCGCTGCCTGACGGTGAGTCTGTTTAATGGAATAATCGCATCCACTTTGGCTGAGCGACGCAGACACTGATGATCCGTTTCAAATGGCACACCCACTCCCTCAAGCAACTCGTCTTGCTGGCCTTCTTCCTCGCGGCCATTCCTCTGGCCGTGCTGGTCTTTCAGTCCGGCAATGCCCTGGTCGACCAGTCCGAACGCGCTCGTAACCTGGCCCGGGAGATGCTGCAAAGCAGCCAGCAAACCGAGGAGCTGCGCATCCTGAGCGAAGACATCACCCGCGCCGCCCGACAGTATGAGATCGTCAAGCGCTCGGAGCTGCGTAACCGGCTGGAACAGCAGCTGCTGGCCTACCGCACCCTGCTGCAGCAGTTCAGACTGCCCTCCCAACTGTCATCCACGGTCATCCATTTGAACAGACTGCTGGACAGCATCAACATCCAGGCAAGCAACGAGGACGCACCCCATTTTGAACCCGCCGACCTGGATCGCCTGAGCACCACCACCCAGGGGCTGATTCAGGCTATCGACCGGGCCTTCAATCTCCGCCTGGCCGAGCTTGAACAACAGGTGAAAGCCGAGCAGCAGCGCACGGTCTGGCAGGCAACCGCCTTGATATTGGCTTCAACCATTCTAATCCTGTTCTTCAGTGCCCGGATCAACCGGCCAGTGCAGCACCTCATCCGACATATCCGAGCGCTGGGTGAAGGCGGGCGCAGCCCTTCACCCCAGCTCTCTGGCCCAGTGGAACTGGTGCAGGTGAATGAGCAACTGAACTGGCTGGCCGAACGCCTGACGGCGCTGGAAGAGGACAAGGCACGTTTTTTACGTCACATTTCACATGAATTAAAAACGCCATTAACGACCCTGCGAGAAGGTGCCGATATTTTATCGGAAGAACTGGCCGGCCCCCTGACTAAAAACCAGCAGGAGATCGTCCGTTTGCTCCAGCAAAATAGCATTACCTTGCAGGAGTTAATCGAACAACTGTTAGATTACAATCGTTTACAGCAACCATACTTGCTCCGAAAAGAAACGGTTGCAATACCCGCTCTATTGGAACGCATAATTGCGCCCTTCCAGTTACAGATCGAGCAAAAACAATTGCAGCTGGAGCTTGAACTTAATAATATCGAGCACTGGGACACCGATGCACATATGTTGCAGCGCATATTGGCCAACCTGATTTCGAACGCAGTACATTATTCGAATCCGGGCGGCACTATTTGCATCAAAACCTGTCAAATCGGTTCTGTGCTGGAGCTTGAGGTGGCCAATACCGGCCCTCAGATTCCAAACACCGACATCCCGCAGTTGTTCGAGCCCTTCTATCAGGGCAAGAATCGTCGGCGCGGCCCACTGAAAGGGTCCGGCATAGGATTAAGCATAGCGGCCCAGGCCTGCAGCGCACTGAATGCCGAACTGCGGATCAGCCGCAATAGCGACGGCTGGGTCGCCTTCAACCTTTTACTACCATCACTGGAACACTGAAGCGATGCGTCAGCTTTTACTCTGTACCTTGATGCTGCTGCTGGCGGGATGCCAGCTGCTGGAAAACGCTGTGCCGCAGCTGGCAAGCGACACTAACGACCAGGCGCAACACTGCGATATTGACGATGCTCAGGTGATTAAATGGTTAAATTATGAACATCGTTACATTTCGTCTACACTTGAGCAGAAGCGAAAGCTTCTTGTTGACGCAGAACGAAGACAGCAAAGGACATTGCACGCACTCTTGCTGAGTACACCCGGGCAGTCACCTGAACAACTGCGGCGCGCCTTTGAGTACCTGAGCACAGTGGACACGAGCGCCTCAAGCCGTGCCAGCCGGTATATCGAAGTCCGTACCCGCCAGCTGCAGCTGCAACTGGACCTGCTGGATCAGCGCCAGACGCTTGAGCAGCGGGTCGACGAATTGCAGCGTCAGGTAGACGCCTTAACCGACTTGGAACGACAGATAACGCGACAGCGTGAGGAGCACTGACAGATGACGTCAACCCCACATATTCTGCTGGTCGATGACGATACCGCCCTGCTGAGGCTGCTTGAGATGCGGCTGCAGGCATCCGGTTACCAAATCAGCTGTGCCGAAAGCGGTGAAGAGGCGCTGAGCCTGGTTCGCCAACACAGCTTCGATCTGGTACTCACTGACCTGAGAATGGATGGCATGGATGGCCTGACCCTATTTTCTCGCATTCAACAGGAACAGCCCGATCTGCCGGTGATCATCATCACTGCACACGGCTCCATTCCTGAAGCCGTTGAAGCGACCCAAAAAGGCGTGTTTGGCTTCCTGTCCAAGCCGATCGACAAGCAACATCTGCTGGATACGGTACGCGCAGCGCTGACCAGTTCGCAGCGCAGCCAGGACCAGAGCTGGCGTACCGGCATCATCAGCCACAGCGACCGCATGGAGCAGGTGCTCGACCAGGCCCAACGCGTGGCGGCATCCGACGTCAGCGTACTGATCACCGGCCCCAGCGGCAGCGGCAAGGAGCTGGTCGCCAAGGCGATCCACAAGGCCAGCGCCCGTGGTGACAAGCCGTTCGTGGCGATCAACTGCGGCGCCCTGCCGGAGCAGCTGCTGGAATCCGAACTGTTCGGCCACACCAAGGGCGCCTTCACCGGAGCCGTCAACCAGCACGAAGGCCTGTTCCGCGCGGCTCAGGGCGGCACCCTGTTCCTGGACGAAATCGGCGACATGCCGATTACCCTGCAGGTCAAACTGCTGCGCGCGCTGCAGGAACGCACCATCCGTCCGGTGGGCTCCACTCAGAGCATGCCGATCGATGTCCGCATCATCTCGGCCACCCACCGCAACCTGGAATCGGCCATGCTGAGCCAGGAGTTCCGTGAGGATCTTTACTACCGCCTCAACGTGGTGAACCTGGAACTGCCGCCACTGCGCGAGCGCCCGGAAGATATCCCGCTGCTGGCGCGTCACTTCCTGTCGCAGGCGGCGCAGAAACACAACCGCAAGGTACGCGGCATCTCGCCAGGCGCACTGCACCTGCTGGCCCAGGCCGCCTGGCCCGGTAACGTGCGTCAGCTGGAAAACGTGATGGAGCAGGTCGTGGCGCTCAGCCCTTCACCGATCATTCCCGAAGGGCTGGTCTCCAAGGCGCTGACCAATCAGGAACGGGTGATTCCCTCGTTCAACGAGGCCCGCGCCGACTTCGAGCGGCGCTACCTGATCAAGGTCTTGCAGATCACCGAAGGCAACGTGACCCATGCGGCGCGTATCGCCCAGCGCAACCGCACCGACTTCTACAAGCTGCTGAACAAGCACGACCTGGAAGCCGCGCAGTTCAAGGCCAGCGCCAAGGCGGCCTTGGCCGCCCAGCAGGAAGCGCTCAAGCAGGCCGACAAGAAAAGAAAGGCAGGCTAAGCCTGCTCCTTCAGGGTAACCGGGCGGGCAGCCGCTCAGTTACCCAACACGTCCAGCGCCTTGTCGGTCAGCACGACCACATCCAGCACCGTGCCCCGCCCTTCGGCAACACGCACAATCCGATCACCCAACAGAATCAGTTCAGCCGCCTCTGAGCCATGCCCCAGTCGCTCAAGATACGCGCGTGGCAGACGCTCACCCTGACGGTAAAGATCGGCATCCAGCACCTCACCCCGGCGCACCTTGTCCTGCCAGCCTGGTGGCAATTCACCAGCCCGCGCCAGCTTTTTCTTCAACCCCGGTGGCAGCGACTTGTACTTGCCAGCTTCAGGGCGGTATCCATAGTGCTCGTCCAGCACCAGTTCCCGCAACTGGCGGCGTTCGCGCTCACTCAGCGGCAAAAAACGGTTTTCCTCCCGGTCGCGCCGGTCCCGATAACGCTCATCTCGGTCATAACGCTCATCCCGCTCCCATAGCTCACGGCGATCGCCGTCACGCGGATCAGCCATGCCCTTGTATGCTTCCCGTGTCTCTTTCGGCTGGCCCGCCCATTCCGGCTTTTCCGCCATCCCAGACGTGGCCAGCAGGCTCAGCGCCAACCCGATAATCGGTGCTTTCATCTCAAACAGTCCTCTGTTGATCAAGGCGTTCCCGTTCCGCCTGGCATTGGCATTTTAGCCCGGCTTGACTAGTATCCCCCTGTTTTCGTCTTTTCTTCGATGAGTCCGTCATGTCTGTACCCAGCCTCAATGAAGCTCTCGCGCTGATGAATCAGGGCGCTTTTGTCGCCGCCAGCGCCATCTGTCAGCAACACCTGGCCCAGCGCCCCGATGATTTCAACGCCCGCCACCTGCTCGGGCTGATCCAGTTCAAGGCCGGCAACCTGCTCGGCGCCACCAAAGAGCTGACCAAAGCCGGCAGACTGAACCCCCCGCCCCGTTTCAAGGCCCAGGCCCTGAACAACCTGGCACTGGTGCTTCAGGCCAGAGACAAGCTGGAGCAGGCGATTGATGTCTGCCATACCGCCCTTCAGCTGCAGCCACAGGAGATCGCCTTTCACCTGAACCTGCTGAGCCTGCTGGAACAACTGCAGCGCTGGCATGACATTGTCGACCATCTGCAGGCCAATCCGGAACTGACGTGCAACGAAGAGGCCCGGCTCTGCCATGCCGTGGCGGCACGTCACTTGCAGCAGCATCACAGCGCGCTCGAGCTTCTGGCCGGGCTTACGTCCAGTGTAGAAGTGGCGTCTGAACGCGCGTTGAACCTGTGCCTGCTGGGCAACAGCCAGACAACCATTGACGACTGGCAGGCGGCTGGTGCGCCCCCGGAGCACCTGGTTCAACTGGCCGACTATATTGCAGAAGAAGGCTTCTCCGAAGCGGCCACACCGCTGTACCAGGCCGCCGCCCAGGCAGAACCGGACAACCTGAGCGTTCGCCACATGCTGGACGCCGCCCAAGGCCTTTGTACCGCCGAAGCTCCGTCGGATTACGTGCGCAACCTGTACGACACCCATGCGGAGCAGTTCGAGTCGCGTTTGCAGGAGCGCTTGAGGTACGACGCACCGGAACGGCTATGCCGCCATCTGGCCAGTCTGATCGCCCCGGAGACCCCCATCGATGCCGTCGACCTTGGCTGCGGCACCGGCCTCTGCGGCGTCGAGCTGCGCAAACAGCTGCCGATCGGCCATCTCAGCGGCTGCGACCTGTCGTCACAGATGCTGCAGCTGGCCGCCGAAAAGGGGGTCTACAACTCACTCAGCTGCAGCGCCCTGCTGGATTACCTTACCAGGCTGCAACCCGTTCAGCTGATGACGGCGACCGATGTATTGATCTATACCGGCAGCCTGCAACCGGTGATCAGAGCCCTGCCCCAGGCGCTCACGCCCGGCGGCTGCTTTGCCTTTACGGTGGAGCGTAATACGGATGATGAAGAGGTCAGCCTGCACCCGTCCGGGCGTTACCGACACAGCGCTCGCCATATCGAAGCGCTGGCGGCGCAGCAGGGGCTCTCGGTCCGGCTGCTGGAAGCCTTCCCGTTGCGCCTGGAAAACGGGATCACTATTGAAGGGCTGATGGTGATTCTGCAGCGAGATTAGCCAACAGGGTTTGACACAACACGCGCAACCGCTCCAGTTGCGCGCGCTTGCCGGCAGGTTCGGTCACCGCACCCGGCGGCAGTTGACGCAGGATACGGTCACAGAGCAGGCGCTGGTCCGAGGCCGACAGCTGCCAGGCATCCCAGCGATGCACACTGGCTTCCAGCAACTCGACCAGCGGCAGCAGGCTGCTCTCCAGACTGCGTTGAGCATCGCTGAACCCGTGCAACCGCTGCACCATCATGGCCGACAGCAGCGGCAGATCCACCGGGTTGCTCAGCAAAGCGGGCAGGCGCTCCGCCTCCAGATCACGCAACACGCCCGGCAAACGCTTCAGCAGGCTGAGCCGATACCAGCCTTGCGCCTGAGGCATCCAGTGCTGAACCCTTGCGGTCAACGGCTTGAGCACCAACAAGGCATGAGTGCCGGCCACAGGGTCGCGCTGCTCACCGAGGCGCAGCGGGCTGAAGCCATTGCCCTGCCAGAACCGGAGCAGCTCATCACTGGTCGCAAAGCTGGCGCCCAGGTAGTCAACCTGCTCGGCGCGAGCCTCCCGCTCAATCCGCTGCAGCAGCTGGCTGCCGATGCCGCGTTGCTGTGCATCCGGGTGTACGGCAATACGCACGATCCGCAACGAGTGCCAGGGAGCCGCCTCGCGCCAGCCCTCCTGCGCAATCAGGGTCTGCGGCAGCAGGTGGCCACGGGGGCGGCGGCGCCCCTGCCAGATCGCATCAGCCAGCGTATCCGGCAAGGGCCCCTCTTCCGCCAGCAGCGCACAGGCCAGGGGAACACCGGCCGCACGCACCAGGTAGATGCGCATATTGGGGCTGTCGAGCAGGATACGCAGGTCGCCGGGCGTGGTGCGGTAGTGCGCCAGCACGAGCAGGCCAAAGAGGCTGCGCAAAAGCCGGGTGTCCTGCGCCAGTTCGGCCTGCCCGACTCGGACGATATCCAGCACAGCGGCCTCCATACTCGGCTTACCCGCACCCACGTCAAGCAGCAGCATGCGGTTACTCAACTGCTCCAGCGGGTCCGGTGCCGCCCAGCGAATCGGGGTGTTCAGGCGGTACTCGCGGCAACGCGGATAACGACTGCGCAACTGACGCAGGAAGCGTAATGCGAACCCCTGACCATTGCCTTCATAACCATGCAGAGTGGTCGCAAAAACCGCTCGCGGGTAAGCCTCCAGCAGCTGCAACAGCAACGGTGTCGGAATCGTGGCCGCTTCATCCACCAGCAGCAGGTCGGCCGACACATCGGAATGCAGCAGCTCGTCCGGACGGTAGTAGCGCAACTGCGGGCTGTGTTCGGGCGCCAATGCCTCTACCCGTTCCAGCAGGGCGGCGATCGCGCCTCGAGAGAACGCAGTGACCGCCACCGTTTTCCCTGCCTGAAGCAAACGAGCGGCCGCGATCCCCAGCGCCGCACTCTTGCCCCGTCCGCGATCAGCACTGAGCACCAGCGGTTGCTGGCGTTTGGCAGCCGCCGTAAGTATCTGCTCAACGGCTTCCTGCTGGTCGTAACTGAGGCACGGCGCATCCACCGCCGGCAGCGGTTCCACCGGCGGCAGCTGCGGAATGATCGGAGCCTGCCCTTCGGCCCAGAGCACCCGCTCATCAGCAGCACTTAAAACTCGTATCAGATGGGAGAGGTAATGGCCGCGCAACTGCTCGGGCAAATAGGGCTCGACACAGAGGGAGGCATATTCAGGGTCGGCAAAATCGGCCCATTCATGGGCGGGCGGGGTCAGCAACACAACACTGCCGCCACCAACCAGGGTGCCGCACAACTGGCCAAAGGTATTGGGATTGAAACCGGAAAAGGCATCGAAGACGGCAAAATCCAGCGTCTGGCCCAACCACTCCGCTGCCCGCCGGGCACTGACCGGCGTCAGGCCGGCCACCGGCTGATCGCCGACCAGCACGCCCCGCCCCTGTAGCCAGGCTGACAGAGGACCGGCCAGTTGCTCCCGGCACCATAGTTCTTCTCCGCACACCCAGATCAGGACCCGCCGACGGGACAGGCGCAGCTGCTGATGCAGTTTCGCCAGGGAGGCACTCATTGATCGGTATACATCATGCCGGGACTGGCCGGCTCATTGCTCGTTTCGGCCGCGAAAAATACGCCTGGCGACTGCTGCAAGGCCTCCTGCAGCTGCTGCTCCAACTGCTGTTGCACCTTGCCCAAGCTCAGGTCGCCTCGAGGCTGAAAAGTCTTGGCCACAATACGCAGTGACAACGCGGCAGTGAGCTCATGCCCCTGCACACGCTCATAACAGTGCTCGACCAGCGTGCGGGCATTTTCATTGGTGGACGGCAGCACCGCACCGATCACCTCCCCCTGCTCCCAGCCGATCAGATCGCCGGGGCGGGAGAACTCCTCGCCCAACACCCGGACCAGTTCCAGCAGGTGCTCGCGTTTTACCTGCTCGCCAAGATGAAGGCGCAGCACGGTCAACGGCGCGAATTCACGCACTGCGCGCCGACATTCCAGCGCCAGCGTGTGACGGTACCAGCTTTCGGTGGCGATGCCCGTATTGGGGTCCAGCGCCAACACCGGGTCCTGAGCGCGCGTCACCGCCTGGGTCATGCTGCGGCTACGCAAGGCCACCATCAGCAGAAGAGTTGCCAGCAACAGCGCAACCAGCAGCACCACCAGCGTAACACTCACGCCATTGGCTGCTGCAAACGCCAGCGCCGCCACATTCAGCGATAACAGCAGCGCCGTCAGTAAGCGGATGCGTTTCAGCTGCTCGACGAACACGGAGTCCATAATCGGCCTTTCCTTTACCTGATTTCCCGCACCAGTAAAGCGGCTTTTGTGGTGCAATGCAATTCCAATGGCGCGATGCGGCTGCACGGTACGCACCCTTTGCCGTCAGCGGCGTTTCTGGTGTTTTTCCCAGTTATCCTGACGCGCCTGATCGCTCTTGCGCAGCATCACGTAGATCGCGCCGGTGCCGCCATGCTGGGGCTGTGCGGAATGAAAGGCCAACACCTGATCCAGCAAGGGCAGCCATTGATTAAGATAAGTTTTCAGCTGATTGCCCTGGCCATCCACTCGGTTGCTGCGACCATGCTGAATCAGCACAGTACGGATATTGAGTTCACAACTCTGGCGCACGAAACTGGCAATCTCGTCACGGGCCTGGGCCAGGGTACAATGCTGCAGGTTCAGGCAGGCGTCGGTGCTGTATCGCCCCAGACGCAGATTACGAAATACCCCTTCCTGCACGCCATCCCGCTTCCAGCTGACCGGATCGGCCGGATGCAGCCAGGCCACCGGATTCAACGTCAGTCCCTCGGGCGAGCCCTGGGCCAGACGCCGGCGGACACTCTTGCCGGGATCCGCCTTGAGGGGACGGCGCGACGCGGATGCCTCCACGGCGTTGGCCTGGGGGTTGCGCCGTACGCCTTCTGCCTGCATCAAGCTACTGAAGTCGGTGTCATTGTCAGATCGCATCTTGCTCCCCCGTGTAACCGTACACATCATCTACATCCATGCCGCCATTTTGGCAGGCGCTCTGATTCAATTGAACGCTTTTCGCATGCAGAGTTCTCATCTAAGGTATTCATAGCCCTTAATTATGCAGGTAACCCCCGATGCAACGACTGGTCATACTGCTCACCCTGATTGTCGCCGCCCTGGCCATTTACCTGTTCATCGCCCCTGAACCGTCAACGCTGGATCCCTCCTCTCCGGCGCCCGTGTCCGAGAGCACCCGCCAGGAGGCGCGCCAGCATATCAAAAGCCTGACCCAACAGGCAGCCGAGGACACCCTTGATGTTGCCACTGCGAATCACTTCGTAACCGGCAACCAGCTGCTGCAACTGCCGGAAGCCAAGCCGGCAACGGAGCAGCACATTACGCTGGATGAAGCGGGCGCGGACAGTGCCACCAGTTTTGCCGTCGACCTGCCGGTCAAGTCGGCCCCAGACGCCAGCATAAGGGTACAATCCCCCGCCCTGAGTGCTCAAGATCGCCTGCGCCTGCAGGAACTGCTCAACGACCCCAACCAGGCCGCCGACGAGATCTTCTATGTGCATTCGGTACGCAACTCTGACCAGCAGGGACTCTGGGGCATCATTCACCAGGGGTTGATCGAAACCTTTACCCGCGGCATCCGCATCAAAGACCGCTCCCGCCTGCTCAGCGCCCAGATTCCCGCCGATGCCGACGAGCCCCTGACCGACCAACGCAGCTCCTGGCTGGGCCACCTGCTCAAGCGCAAGGTGGAAGAAACCTGGGTTTTCAACTACCAGCAGGGACTACTGGGCCGTAATCCGAATGTGATTCACCCCGGCCAGCAGCTGGTGATCGTGCGCTTCAGCGAAGCGGAACTGATCGACATCTACAACCACTTTACCCACTCCGGGGCGAACTGATCGCCCCGGCCTGCCGGTTTTAGTGGACTCAGTCAACCAAGACAGGTATAGTTTGCGCCTTACTTTCAGAAAGTGTTGCTCCTGATCAAAGTGCCTGCAGCCTTTCTCCTTCTTTAAGACCCAGGTATAACTCACAGCATGTCCAACACTGATACCAGCCCCGCCAGCTTTGGCGATTTGGGACTGTCCGCCCCTATTCTTAACGCACTGACCGACGTTGGCTACGAAACTCCCTCGCCGATCCAGGCCCGGAGTATCCCGCCACTGCTTGAGGGGCAGGATCTGCTTGGCATGGCTCAAACCGGCACGGGTAAAACCGCAGCCTTCGCACTGCCACTGCTGCAGCGCATCGATACGGCCGCCACCCACCCGCAGCTGCTGATCCTTGCGCCGACCCGCGAACTGGCACTGCAGGTCGCGACCGCCTGTGAGAAATACTCCAAACACCTGCCGGGGCTGCGTACCCTGTCGATCTACGGTGGCCAGGGTTATGACAGCCAGATCCGCGGCCTGCGCCGTGGCGCTCAGGTGATCATCGGTACGCCGGGCCGCGTCATGGACCACATCCGTCGCGGCACCCTGCAGCTGGACCGTCTGCAGGCGCTTGTACTGGATGAAGCAGACGAAATGCTGCGCATGGGCTTCATCGACGATGTCGAGTGGATCCTGCAGCACACGCCGGCCCAGCGCCAGATCGCCCTGTTCTCGGCCACCATGCCGCAGGCGATCCGTCACATCGCCGAAAACTACCTGCAGGACCCGGCGGTCATCAAGATTCAGGCGCAGACCGCCACCGCCAGCACCATCCGCCAGCGTGCCTGGGTGGTTCGCGGCATGAGCAAGACTCAGGCACTGACCCGCATCCTGGAAATGCACGAGCACGAAGCCGCGCTGGTGTTCGTGCGCACCAAGACCGCCACCGAAACCCTGGCGGAAGAACTGAACCAGGCCGGTTTCCCGGCGGCGGCGCTGCATGGCGATATCGCCCAGGTTCAGCGTGAGCGTATCGTCACCAAGCTGAAGAAGGGTGAGCTGGACGTAGTGATCGCCACCGACGTGGTCGCGCGCGGCCTGGACGTGGAACGCATCAGCCACGTGGTCAACTACGACATCCCGTATGACACCGAATCCTACATCCACCGTATCGGCCGTACCGGTCGTGCCGGCCGCCAGGGTGACGCCATCCTGTTCGTGGCCCCGCGCGAGCAGCGTCTGCTGAAGCAGATCGAACGCACGACTCGCCAGCCGCTGGAGACCCTGAAGCTGCCGACCGCCAAGGAGATCAACGCCCTGCGCGCCGAGCGTCTGCAGGCTCAGATCCTGGAAGCGGCAGAAAAGGCCAACCTGGACGAATACATGCCGCTGATCGCCAAGCTGCAGGAAACCTCCGAGCTGAGCGCCGAGCAGCTGATGGCGGCGACCATCGCGCTGATGCACAGCGACAAGCCGCTGTGGATGGACGAGAACGAACCCGATCCCAACACCCGTCCGGCTCCGCGCGAGCGTCAGGAGCGTGGCGAACGTGGTGAGCGTGGCGAACGTCCGCGCCGCAACCAGCGCAACGAACCGGTAGCCGCCGGCATGGAGCGCTACTGGATCGGCGTGGGCCACCTGCACGGCGTCAAGCCGGGTAACATCGTCGGCGCCATCGCCAACGAAGCCGGTATCGAAAGCCGCCTGATCGGCCGCATCAACATCGCCGACGAGTTCAGCTGCGTCGACCTGCCCTCCGGTCTGGAAAACGGCCAGCTGCAGACCCTGAAACGCGCCCGCGTGTGCGGTCAGCGCCTGGATATCCGCCCCTGGCAGGAAAACGGCAACGGCGCCCAGCGTCGCCCGCGCGGCAAGCCGCCGGTACGTCGCCAGCCGCGTCACTGATCCCGCGATTCATCGCTGATCACGCCAACAGGCCGCGCGATACCTTCGGGTACGCGCGGCCTGTTTGTTTCTGCGCTCGCTCGGTCGGCTCAATGCCGGCCCCCACTCGCCGCCACAACCGCTGAACATACCCCTGTCACGGATGCGTCAACACGGGATGACGCTCAAACGGATCCAGCTGGCGCTCTGCCTCGGCAACCAGCGCATCGGTCAACTGACGAATCAGCCGCGAACCGAGATTCCAGACATGCCAGTACAGCGGCACCGCCAGGTAACGCCCCGGGGTCATATCCACCGCCCGCCCCGCGCCGATCAACTCCTGCCCCTGCTGGTCCGGCACCATACCGCAGGCCAGACCACGCACAATGAGATCACAGAACGCCGAGGATGAGGGGATCCGATGGCGCGGATACTCATGCGCTTCCAGACCAAAGAACTGTTGCAGATAGCGGTTCTGCAACTGGTCCTTATAACTGTATTCGGCCACCGGCGCGCGCAGGAAGCGCTCCGCCACCACCCCGTCGGGAAAATAGCGCGCCAGGTAGGCGGGACTGGCCAGGCAGCGGTAGGGCACCACGCCCAGCGGCACACACAAACAACCGGGCATCGCCTTGGGTGATGAGGTAATGCAGCCGATCACCTCACCGTTCCTGAGCAGCTGATGCGTGACGTCCTGGTCGTCCACCTTGAGATCCAGCAGCAGCCGCTGCTCGGTCACCAGAGACGCCACCGCAGCGGGAAACCAGGTTTCCAGGCTGTCGGCATTGAGCCCCAGGGCCACCCGCGTGAAGCCCTGGGCATCCTGCTGCGACAAGGCCTGCAGCAGCTCCTGCTCGAGCAGGCTGATCTGGCGATAATGCTTGAGCACCTGTTGACCGACTTCAGTGGCGTGAATCGGCACCGTGCGCACGACCAGTACCTGGCCAAGCCTCTCCTCCAGCTGTTTGATCCGCTGGGAGACGGCGGACTGGGTCACGTGCAGCCGCTGAGCGGCCCGCTCGAAACTGCACTCTTCCACCACGGCGGCCAGTGCCGCCAGCTGTCGCATGTCGATCATTATTAATCTATCTAATCGTTAATTAAAAAGATTAGTTTTACTTACCTTTCGCGCGATCGCAACATACCCAGCCTTTCACATCAACCCGGTTTGAATTCGACAGCACGCAGGAGCACGCCGCATGAGCCCACTACTGACTTTGGAATGGATGGCCTGGAGCAAGGGCCTGGCCACCTCGGCCGGCCTGATCATGGCGATTGGGGCGCAAAACGCCTTTGTGCTGACGCAAAGCCTGAAACGGGAGTTTCACTGGCCGATCGCGCTGCTGTGCATGTTCTTCGATGCCGTGCTGATGAGCATCGGCGTGATTGGCCTGGGCGTTGCACTCAGCCAGTCTCCGCTGCTGCTGGAGGTCGCACGCTGGGGCGGCGCCCTGTTCCTGTTCTGGTTCGGCCTGCAGGCGGCACAACGAGCGCTGGGCAGCCACAGTATGACCACCGGCGACCAGGGCGTCGGCAGCCTGAAGCGCGCCCTGCTGACCACCGCTGCGGTCACCCTGCTCAACCCCCACGCCTATATCGACACCATTGTGCTGATTGGCGGCATCGGCGGCCAGTATGAGCCGGACCTGCGCCTCTGGTTCGCCGTCGGCGCCATCACCTTTTCGGTGATCTGGTTCAGCAGCCTCTGCCTCGGCGCGCGCTGGCTGGCGCCGCTGTTCCGCAAACCGATGGCCTGGCGAATGCTGGACGGCCTGATCTGTCTGATGATGTGGAGTATCGCCGTCAGCCTGCTGGTCGCGCTCTAAGCGCTCGCTTCGATCGGCTGGTCAGCTCTGCAAGCCGAAGATAAAAAAGGCTGCCCGCTATGGGCAGCCTGACCGGGCTGGATGAGCCCTATCAAGACCATACCTGAGGGTATGGAGCGAAGAATACCGCTTACCAACCCAGTATAGCCGGCCCGGTGGCCTTTACCGGCTACACGGCCCTATAATGCGTGAAACATTTTCAATTTGGAGCTGACTGGCCATGACTACACTGGGCACACCTCTTTCAGCCAGCGCAACCCGCGTCCTCATGTGCGGCGGCGGTGAACTGGGCAAGGAAGTTGTTATCGAACTGCAGCGACTGGGCGTTGAAGTAATCGTCGTCGACCGCTACGCCAACTCACCCGCCATGCAGGTTGCTCACCGGTCACATGTGATCTCCATGCTGGACGGCGACGCCCTGCGCGCCGTGATCGAGCAGGAGAAACCCCATTACATCGTGCCCGAAATCGAAGCCATCGCTACTGACACTCTTGCTGAGCTGGAAGAGGAAGGTTTCACTGTCATCCCCACGGCCCGCGCGACCCAGCTGACCATGAACCGCGAGGGTATTCGCCGTCTGGCCGCCGAAGAGCTGGGCCTGAACACTTCCCCCTACCGCTTTGCCGGCAACTTTGTAGAATTCAAGCATGCCGTCGAAGCGATCGGCATGCCCTGCGTGGTCAAACCGATCATGAGCTCATCCGGCAAGGGCCAGAGCACCATCAAGCAGGCCGACCAGATCGAGGCGGCCTGGGAATACGCTCAGGAAGGCGGTCGCGCCGGTGGCGGTCGCGTGATCATCGAAGGTTTCGTCGAGTTCGATTACGAGATCACCCTGCTGACCGTACGCCACATCGGCGGCACCAGCTTCTGCGAACCGATCGGCCATATCCAGGTGGACGGGGATTACCGCGAGTCCTGGCAGCCGCAGGCGATGAGTCCGGCGGCGCGCCAGGCCGCCGAGAAGATCGCCGAGAAAGTCACCCATGCGCTGGGCGGCCACGGCCTGTTCGGGGTGGAACTGTTCGTACGCGGTGATGAGGTGATTTTCAGCGAAGTCTCTCCACGCCCGCACGATACCGGTATGGTGACGCTGATCTCTCAGGATCTGTCGGAATTTGCGCTGCATGCCCGCGCCATCCTGAACCTGCCCATTCCGCTGATCCGTCAGCACGGACCTTCGGCGTCAGCAGTAATCCTGCCCACGGGGGAATCCTGTCAGACCAGCTTCGCCCACCTGCAGGCGGCCCTGGCCGTGCCGGATACCGACCTCCGCCTGTTCGGCAAGCCGGAGATCAGCGGCCGTCGTCGCATGGGGGTTGCCCTGGCAAGGGCCGAAGACGTGGATAATGCCCGCGAAAAGGCGCGCCTGTGCGCGCAAACGGTTCGCGTGGAATTCTGATCAGTCGCGCACTTCAAACCAGGGCAGGCGGCTATCCCCATCGGGATGGCCGTAGCCTGGATAAAAGCGCTTGTCCCGCTCGACATACCAGGGCGCCCCTGGCAGACCCAGATCACGCTGCAGAGGGATCAACTTGCCCTGCTGAACGATAAATTCGGCGCAATTCGAGGCTCCGTCCGGGTGGCCATAACTGCGGAAGACCTTCTGCCCGATCAGCTCATACCAGGGCAACACCCCGCGTCCTTCAGGGTGGCTGCTGGTTGGAAACATCTTTTGCCGTTTGATTTCGAACATGCTGTATCCAAACTTGTTCTCAACGAATGTTACCGTATGGTAACACCCTATATGTCTCCATTTGAATACGGTAAATTGCTAATCAGCCGTTCCTTGTCCTTTTTCCTCATTTTTTTCAGCGCGCACTCCCGCTTCAGCGCCGAGCTGCGGTCATGCCCCGCCTCCTGCCACACCAGCGCCACCGGACGCCTGACCCGGGTATAACGCGCGCCTCGGCCCGTTCGGGCACCGTTATGCTCGGCCACACGGCGCGCCGTATCAGTGGTCACGCCGGTATAGAGGGAGCCATCGGCACACCTGAGCATATAGACCGACCAGTACTTTTCCACTCTTTTGGTACCAACTGCTCTGGAGCCTCTGTCACTGTTGGCAACAGAGGCGTAAAATTCGGCTTCCACACAATTCTGGGGGCACGGTCACACCGATGCAAATACTATTACTCGCGATCGCAGGACTCGCCTTCCTGATGATCGTGCTGGAAGATGTGATTCACATCAACAAGGCGAAAACGACACTCTTCCTCGGCACCCTTGCCTGGTTACTGCTCTTTCTCTTCCCTCCCCACGGCGCCGACAGCCACCTGATTCAGGAAAAACTTGACGAGAACGTCCTTGAGATCGCCAGCCTCTGGCTGTTCCTGATGGCCGCCATGACCTTTGTGGCCTTCCTCAACCATCAGGGCCTGATCGAAACGCTGATCTACAAGGTGCTGCCCAAGCGGCTCAGCGAGCGCAAGCTGATGTTTCTGGTGGCGGGGTTCGCCTTCTTCTTCTCCTCCCTGTCCGACAACATTACCGCCACGCTGATCTCCATTGCGCTGGTACTGTCACTGAAAATGGATGCGAAGAAGACCGTGCGCTTTGCTGTGCTGGTGGTGTTTGCGGTCAACTCCGGCGGGGTAGCGCTGATCACCGGCGATGTGACCACGCTGATGATCTTCATGCAGCAGAAGGTCGCCATCGACGACCTGCTCTGGCTCAGTCTGCCGGCACTGGCCAGCGTCATGCTGCTGGCAGGCCTGCTGTCCATGAAGCTCAAGGGCGAGGTCGTCATCAGCCCCAGCCCGCGTCGGGACGACAAGGTCGGCATGATGATCGCGCTTATCTTCCTGGCGACCATCATCTCCACCATCATCCTCAACGTCATCGCGTCGGTGCCGCCACTGCTGACCTTTCTGTTCGGCCTGTCGATCATGTTCCTGGTCGGCCGACTCTGCTACAAGGATGACGAGCGCGAGAACCTGCTCGACTATATCCGCGTGATTGAGTTCGATACCCTGCTGTTCTTCCTCGGTATCCTGCTGCTGGTCGGCATGATGAAGGAGATTGGCGTGCTGGATTCACTGGTGCGTATCTACGAGGTACTGCCCACCACCGGTGCCAATTTCGCCATGGGCCTGCTCTCCTCTCTGGTGGACAACGTGCCGCTGACGGCCGCCCTGCTGAAATCCGATATCAGCATGGATGCCGCCAGCTGGCTGACCCTGACCTACGCCGTTGGCGTCGGTGGCTCACTGCTGGTCATCGGCTCGGCCGCCGGCATCGTCGCCATGAGCAAGGTCGAAGCGATCACCTTCATCAGCTTCATGCGCTATTCCGGCATCATCATGGTCGCCTACACGGTCGGCTTTGCCGGCAGCTACTTGGTCGGTCATACCCTGCACTGACACCGGTACTCACCCGCCATCAACGGGCGGGTGAGTGCTGCTCGCCAAACCAGGACAGCTGCGACTGCAGCGCCACCACTTCACCGACAACCACCAGTGACGGCGCCGGCAACTGCGCCTCTTCCTGCAGCTGCGGCAGGGTTTCCAGCGTACCCACCAGCACCTGCTGATCTTCCGCCGTGCCGCGGGATACGATCGCCGCCGGCGTCTCAGCCGGTTTGCCATGCGCCACCAGCCCCTGGCACAACCGCCCCAGCGTATGCAACCCCATGTAGAAAACGATGGTCTGGTTGGGCTGAATCAGTTCGGCGTAATTGAGTTCGGTGGCACGGTTTTTCAGCTGCCCGGTGACGAACTTCACCGACTGAGCATAATCCCGATGGGTCAGCGGAATACCGGCATAAGCGGAGCAGGCACTGGCCGCCGTGATGCCCGGCACCACCTGAAAGGGGATGCCCGCCTGCTTGAGCCGTTCCAGCTCCTCTCCACCACGACCAAAGATGAAGGGATCGCCGCCCTTGAGACGCACCACCCGCTTGCCCTGACGCGCATAATCGATCAGCAGCTGATTGATTCCCTCCTGGGGCACCGCATGGTTATCGCGCTGCTTGCCGACATAGACCAGATCCGCGTCGCGGCGACACAGATCCAGCACCTGTGACGACACCAGGCGATCGTAGAGCACCACATCAGCCTGCTGCATCAGCCGCAGCGCCTTGAAGGTCAGCAGTTCAGGATCACCGGGACCGGCCCCGACCAGATAGACCTCGCCGGTCTGATGCGAAGCATTACCGGTCTTGATCTGCTCTGTCAGCAGCGCCTCGGCATCCGCATCACGCCCGGCAAACACCCGCTCGGCGACCTGCCCCTGAAGCACCGATTCCCAGAACACCCGGCGTTCATTAACGGTGCCGAAACGCGCCTTCACCTGGTCGCGAAAACGCCCCACCAACTGCCCCAGACGGCTGTAGCCACTGGGAATCAAGGTTTCCAGCTTGGCTCTCAGCAGGCGCGCCAGCACCGGCGACTGACCGCCGGAACTGATACCGATGACGATAGGGGAACGGTCGACAATTGCCGGAAAGACGAAGGTGCAGAGTTTGGGGTTGTCGACCACGTTGACCGGCAGGTTGCGCGCCACGGCATCATAATGGATCCGCTCATTGAGCGTCTCATCATCCGTCGCGGCCAGCACCAGCACCTTGTCGTCAAGCAGCTCGGGATGATACTCCCCGATCAATACCTGGCCCTGGTGCAGCGCCAGCATCTCCTGCAGCTCAGGCAGCACACGATGGGCGACCAGGGTAATGTGGGCACCCGCACGGGTGAGCAGACGCGCCTTGCGCAGGGCAACGTCGCCGCCGCCCACCAGCAGGACGGGGCGTTGCTTAAGGTCGAAGAAAAGCGGCAGGTAATCCATCGTCGTGGCTCCAGTGCAGTACAGCTTGATACTGACACACTATAGCCACTTTAAACGTAATAAAAAATATTTTATTAATAACCAATGGATATATAGGTAATCAGTTCTGCAGCGGGAAGCGGCCTTCCAGATACGCCACGATATCACTGGACTCGTACATCCATTCACTGTGACCATCGGCATGATCGATACGCAGGCAAGGCACCTTCATCTTGCCGCCCCCACTGACCAGATCCTGGCGATGACGGCCGTCGGCACGCACGTCACGCAGCTCCAGCGGCAGGTTCAGGCGACGCATGGCACGGCGCACCTTGACGCAGAAGGGACAGGTCGGCAGCTGATAGAGAGCATACCCGGCCAACGCCTGCTCCACCTGCTGTTGCGCCTGTGGCGAACGCTTGCCGCGGCGAGGCAGTGTCAGATAATGCAGGCCCATTACGATCAGACCAAGAACCCAGCGAACAGCTTTCATGGTGACTTCAGCTCCCGTTCAAAAAAGATGGCGCAGTGTACTACAATGACCGGGATCAACAAACCAAGCAGCGCCTGATGACGCCTGTCAGGACCCGGCCCTTACGTGCTATGGTTAGCGCCAAACAATTTTCAGGAAGTTCAGCCAAAAGGACTTCTCCGTGAGCGAAACGACCCCGATGGCCCAAGCCATGAACCAGGAATCCGAGACCCGCTGCTTTCAGTTCAAGAGTACCCGTGCGGCACTGAATGAACTGATTCTGACCAGCAGCGACGCCGAGCTGCTGCGGCCTCAACTGGCCAGCCATGCGGCCAAGGTACCCATGTTGTTCAACAACATGCCCGTTATCCTGAACCTGCAACAGCTGACCGACACTCCGGATGTAGACACGCTGCACCTCCTGCTTGCCCTGTGCCGCGAGCTGTCACTGGTGCCGGTCGGCCTCAAGACGGCCCCGGACTCCTCCGCCGAACTCTGCACCGCTTTGCAGCTGGCCGATTTCAGCCACCAGCGCCGCAGCAGCCGGGAGAGCGACCCGGAACCGAGCCGTCCGGCGGCAGAACCGGCCGCCCCCGCTGCAGCCGAGCCCGCCGCCGTCGCGGCCAAGGTGATCACCACCCCGGTGCGCTCCGGCCAGCAGGTCTATGCCCGCGGTACCGATCTGATCATTCTGGCGCCGGTCAGCGCCGGCGCCGAGGTGATGGCCGATGGTCATATTCATGTCTACGGCCCCTTGCGTGGCCGCGCCATGGCGGGCGTAACCGGCAATAGCGAGGCCCGCATTTTCTGCCAGTCGATGGAAGCCGAGCTGATCTCCATCGCCGGGTATTTCAAAACCAGCGAAGACCTGCATGCCGAGTGCTGGCAACAGCCCATTCAAGCATTGCTACGTGGCTCGCGACTGGATACAGTTTCACTTTAATTAACCGCTTCTTCAGATTGATGGATACAGATGCATGGCTGAAATAATCGTTGTCACTTCCGGTAAGGGGGGCGTTGGCAAAACCACCAGCAGCGCCGCGATCGGTACCGGTCTGGCCCTGAGAGGGTTCAAAACCGTCCTGATCGATTTTGACGTAGGCCTGCGCAACCTGGATCTGATCATGGGCTGCGAACGCCGCGTGGTCTACGACTTCGTCAACGTCATCAACAAGGAAGCGACGCTGAACCAGGCGCTGATCCGTGACAAGCGCACCGAAAACCTCTACATCCTGCCCGCGTCCCAGACCCGCGACAAGGATGCCCTGAGCGTCGAAGGCGTGGAAACGGTGCTGAACGAACTGGCGGAAAGCTTCGACTACATCGTCTGCGACTCCCCGGCCGGTATCGAGAAAGGCGCCCAGCTGGCGCTCTACTTCGCCGACACCGCCATCGTGGTCACCAACCCTGAAGTCAGCTCGGTACGCGACTCCGACCGTATCCTCGGTGTGCTGCAGAGCAAATCGCGCAAGGCAGAACAGGGCGAAACGGTCAAGGAGCACCTGCTGCTGACCCGTTACAACCCGAGCCGCGTAGATGCCGGCGAAATGCTCAGCGTCGACGACGTCAAGGAGATCCTGGCGATCCCGCTGCTGGGCGTGATTCCCGAGTCGGAAGCGGTACTCAAGGCCTCCAACCAGGGCGTTCCGGTGATCATGGATGCCGACAGCGATGCCGGCCAGGCCTATGACGACGCCATCGCCCGCTTCCTGGGCGAAGACCGTGAACATCGCTTCCTCAATGCGGAGCGCAAAGGCTTCCTGAGCCGGGTATTTGGACGGAAGGGCTAATGGGTATTCTGAGTTATTTCCGACCGAAGCAGCAGACTTCGGCCAACGTTGCCAAGGAGCGCCTTCAGGTCCTGGTGGCCTATGAACGCTCCCAGCGCACTCAACCGGACTACCTGCCGCAGATGCAGCAGGAAATTCTGGCCGTGATCGCCAAGTACGTCGATGTGTCCACCGATGACGTGCAGGTCAACCTGGACGAAGACTGCTCCATCCTGGAGCTGAACGTCACGCTGCCCGAGAAAGGCTGAGCCTGACTTGCCTCTAATCAAGGCCGATGCGAGACGGCGTGACACTGAAGTTGAAACGCATTGGGCACAATTAGAAAGGGGCTGAACAGCCCCTTTTTTACGCCTGCCAGACGTTATCCAATAACCGGCATTTCAGCCCAGGCCCTCTTGTGTAACATCTCGCAGCCATTTTCAGTAATCAGGATATTTTCCTCATGGACCATCATCTTACCCGGCGCATAGGTCATGCCCGGTTCCAGGGTGAGAATCATGCCTGGCTTTAGAACAACGTCTCCGTTTGGTACGTTGGACGGCCACTCCGTGAGCTGCATTCCCAACCCATGTCCCATACGTCCAACATCGTTACCCAGCGCACCCGCGCCTTCAAGTACTGACCACATTGCCTGCCAAACCTCCCCTGTCGTGCGTCCCGGCGCCGCGATTTGCAGCCCTGCTTCGGTCGATTGGTAGACAGCGTCATAGGCACGGTTTGTAACCGCATCTACCCTGCCGAATGCATAGTTTCGATCAAAGTCGCTGAAATAACCGTCAAAAGTGGCTCCGGTATCGATGATCAGCACATCACCATCACCCAACTGACGGTCTGTCGGCCCCATAATGATGTTGTCATACCCGCCCTGCCCGGAGGCAGAGATCAGGTAGGGACAGGCGTCTGCGCCCAGCCGCAGCATCTCCAGGTGCATCGCCTTGCAAGCTTCGCGCTCCGTCATCCCGGAGCGCAAGTGCTCAAGCAGGTAATCGAACCCGGCCGCCGTGACTTCACAGGCAAAGCGGACCTTGGCCACTTCAGCCGGTGACTTGACGCTACGCAGCTCCCGAATAACCAGGGATACGTCTACCAGCTCATGCTGACTCAGCCGACCCTGCAACGCAGCAAAGTTCGCTGCCGGCATGCGCAAATAGGTTTCCGGCCCCAACATCGCGCCAATGCGACCGTAACGCGTGGTGCAGCCAGCCAGAACATCAGCAAGCAGAGAAATGCCATCATCTTCCGGTCGCGGTGACGGCCAGCTACGCACATTCTCAATCCAGGTCTGATGCAGACCGGCGGCCCCAATTTCAGGTACCACTGCAATCGGCTTGCCACTGGCCGGAATTACCAGGAACCAGGGCCGTGTCGGGCTTTCCCAGAACTGGGATTTGAAGCCACTGAAGTAGCGAAATTCGGGCTCAGTGGTCAGAAATACAGCATCGACCTGCTGCCCAGCCATACGTGCCTGCAGGTTCTGAGTACGCGTCTCAAATTCAGATGTTTCAAAACCGCGTGCAGGTGCAATCAGGGTATGGGTCATGATGGCTACTCTTGTTGTTATGGCCAGAGGCCCTCGATTAACAGATACAGCCGGGGAATCCCCGGCCATGAAAGCATATTTAGCTAAACGCCAAATCCCTCAGGGAAAGCGCAATGTCCGGGAAGAAAATCAAGAGAGCGGTCATTGCGAACAGAATCAGGATGAACGGCAAGGTACCGCGAATTACATCCATATAGGGCCGGTTGAAAATCGCAATCGCGGTGAAAATATCACAACCAAACGGCGGCGTAGCCGAGCCAATCGCCATCTGCAGTGTCACCATCACACCAACCAATACCGGGTCCAACCCCACGCTATCCATGATAGGCATGAAAATCGGGGTAAGGATTAGCAGCACCACCAGTGAATCGACAAACATACAGCCAACAAAGAATGCGAGCGCTATCACGAATAGCACAAACTCGGGGGACGCATCCTCAAGACTCAACGGTGCCAGTAGCTCCTGTGGAATCTGCTCGAATGAGATATACCAGGAGAATGCCTGGCCGATTCCCACAAGAATGAAAACGACCGCGGTAATCAGGCCTGTACTCAAGGCAGAATCCATCAGATCACGGACGCTGAGCTGCCGATAGATAACACACTCAACCAGTACGGCATACAGCACCGCAAAAGACGCGGCCTCTGTTGGTGTCATGATGCCAGAGTAGATACCGCCAACGATCAGGACAGGAAAGCCCAGCGGCAAGATGGACTTCTTCAGCGCTGCAACCTTCTGCGCCCAGTCGGTTTTATCCACCAGCGCAATGCTGTCAGCATGCTTGAGACTGTAGAGATAACAGTAGACCGAAAACATGAGGGCCAGGAGTAATCCCGGTCCGATACCGGCAATGAACAACTCACCCACGCTGGCATTAGCAAGCGTACCGTAAAGGATCAGGCCGATGCTGGGAGGGATCAGGAAAGCAATATCACTGGCATTGATGATCAGCGCCATGACAAAACTGTCCTTGTAACCCGCCTGCAGCAGCTTGGGGCGCATGATCTGACCTACCGAAACCACGGTTGCCTGAGTCGATCCCGATACCGAGCCGAAAAGGGTACAGCTGATACAGGTAGTAATCGGCAGTCCACCGCGCATATGTCCCACAAATGCCTGAATCAGACCGAGCAAATTATGAGCCGTGTGGCCCCGAGTCATGATATCAGCTGCCAATATGAACATGGGCACAGCAATCAATGCATTGGGTGAGATACCGGTCACCATCTGCTGGATGATGACTTGGGGATCAGTCCCCGAGAAATGAACCAGCCCGATCAAAGCCCCCACGGCAAGCGGTACTACCATAGGGAAACTCATGAACAGCAGAATGATCATCACCGTCACCAGAGTGAAGGTGATCACGTAAATATCCAGCTCACCGGCAATAATATCCGCAAAAAACTGCGCAACTGAACTCATACCATATCCCCCTGCGGATCAGCCTTATCTTCGGTAACCTCATATGAGAGATAGATATCGTGGTGGGTCAGATTCATGAACAGGCTGATCAGGTACTGGATCCCGGCCATGGTCAACCCCAGCGGAATCACCGAGTAGATAAGGTAGACAGGAAACTGAAGTGCCGGGCTCAGACGATTAATTTCTTTGAGTTCCACTACGTAGTGGTAAGCCAGATAAGCCAGAAAGAACATCAGTGCAGAGGTAACAGCCGCGATCAGAACAGTGATGATTTTTTTGGCAGTATGGTTCAGGGCATCGTACACCGCAGTCATGCGAATGTTGCGCCCCTTGCGTACAGCATAGGCAAAGCCTATGAAGGTAACGGATACGATCAGAAACTGATTCAGCTCTTCAGCAAAGAAAATGCTCTGATTGAAAAAGTAGCGACCGATCGCATTGGCGGTTGAGTTGACCATCATGAGCACAATGGAAAAGCACACGATGTATTTTTCGATTATCTCGGTGATGGTGCTGATTTTACTAAGCAGGTGTTTCATGGCCGCATCCCCAGGCCACCACTCCCTTGGTGGCCGATTCGGTGAATGAGTTATTATTCTTACAGGTACGTTGATCAGGAATTTTTCGCCGCCGCGACTTCTGCGATCAGGCTCTCCAGAATGTTGCGAGCGCCTTCGCGGGCGGCAGCTTTTTCACTAGCGTTATAGGCATTCTCAACGACGTTGTAGTAGGTTTCATGCAAGCCTTCGGCCAGTTCCTGGAAGCGACTGCGCTCCTTTTCATTCAGTACCACCACCTGCATCGAAGGTTGCTCTTCCATGATGCGATCCATGTGTTCCTTGTTAATCCGGGTCTGATACTCGAATGCCGCCTGTTCGGCTTCCACCGTGGCCTTTTTAACCATCGCCTGCTTTTCAGGGCTCAGGTTGCTGAACCATTTGTTATTGGTCGACACAGTGCCAACATAGGGCTGCTGGCCCGGAAAGATCAGGTGACTCTGTACTTCATGCCACTTGGCGTTGTAGATGAAGTAGATCGGGTTGACCATGCCGTCGATGGTCTTCAGCTGCAGAGAACCATAGACTTCACCCCAGGACAGTGGGGTCGGTGTCGCACCAAACGCCTTGTAGGTTTCAACCGGGATAGTCGACGTGAAAGTACGAATCTTGTGGTTGGCAAAATCCTCCGGGTTTCGAATCGGCTTGTTGGCCCCCCAAACCATCTCACCTTCAGAGAACATTGACAGCAGTTTCAGATTCACATCTTCAAACTTATGTGCCAGATCTGAATAAATGGTTTTACTGCCGGTCAGCACCTTGCGTGTAACCGCCTCATCGGTGCCCAGCACATAGGGCAAACTGATCGCCTGTACTTCGGGCACATAGGAGCCAAGATGGCCTGTACCGACTGAAACGAATTGGATAGTGCCATTGGCCGCCAGTTCAACCACATCATTTTCGGTACCCAGCTGGCCGTAGTAGTAGATCTTAACCTTGATATCGCCATCCGACTCCTGCTTGATCACGTCGGCAAAAGTTTTGGCATAGATCGCTTGCACATCACCCTTGTCTTCTTCACTGGCAAACTTCCAGATTTCTGCCTGGACCGCACCAGCGAGGCCAAGACTAAGACCGAGGGTCAGAAGGGGTGCAAAGAACTTTTTCATGTGAGTACCTCTCGTTGTACTTATTATGTTTTGCTATTGCGATTCATTGCGGCCATTCCTGGCCCTGCTTACTGCAATTGGTTTTGCACCAGCGCGACCCAATAGGCTGCACCACTTTGCAGGATGCCATCATTGAAATCGTATTTCGGGTTATGCAGAGCACAGCCCCCTACCGAATCAACGCCGTTGCCCAGCAGCGCGTAGCATCCCGGTTTCACCCGCAGCATGCTGGAGAAATCTTCGGAGATCGTGAACGGGTCACAACTGGGGTTGACCCGTTCAGCCCCCAACGCCTGCTCCGCTGCCTTGATAGCATGGTGAGTCTCTTCAAGACTGTTGACGGTAGGGTAGAAAGTATTGATGAACTCAAACTCATACCTGGCGCCTGCGGCTTGGCAAATGCCGGAGACAATCTGTTCCATGCGCTGTTCAATGCGTGCCAGTGAATCCTCGGTGAAGCAGCGGCAGTCGCCCTTGATCACCACCTCGGACGGAATCACATTAACGGTGCCATTAGTGATAAATTCGGTAGCAGACACCACAGCCGTTTCATGAATGGCACTGAGACTGCGCGAGACAATCGTCTGCAGGCCCAGTATGACTTGGGAGCCAACCACTATAGGATCCACACCGGTATGAGGCATGGCGGCATGCCCCCCAACACCCAGAATACGGATCTTGAAACTGCTTTCACTCGCCATCAGTGATCCGGGGCGCACGGCAAAGTGGTTGGCCGGAAGGCCCGGCAGGTTATGCAGGCCATAGACCGCATCGATTTCGAAGCGCTCGAACAGGCCATCATCAATCATCGCCTGGGCACCACAACCATGCTCCTCATCAGGCTGAAAAATGAAATAGACGGTGCCATCGAAATTGCGGTGCTGCGCAAGGTGGCAGGCGGCTCCAAGAAGCATGGTCGAATGACCATCATGACCACAGGCATGCATTTGTCCCTGGTGGCGTGAGCAGTGCTCGAAGGTATTCTGTTCCTCTATGTGCAGCGCATCCATGTCGGCACGCAGACCAATACTGGCCTTGCTGTCACCGTTGCGCAGAATGCCCACAAGCCCGGTCTGCCCAATACCCCGCACCACTCCGACTCCCCAGGAAGCCAGCTTATCTGCAATAAAATCGGCAGTTTGATGAACATCGAAGCCACATTCGGGAAAGCGATGCAGGTGACGCCGCCATTCAGTCATTTCGGCAATCAGTTTGGAATCAAATTCAATCATGGCGTGACCTCCAGCAACCGATCGTGTTCGGCGAGGCAAATACCATCAGGCTGAGTGGATAGATGGCCGGACAACAGCCGACCGTAGCCAGGCACAACACCCTGATACTGCAACAGGCGCAGGCTGTGCCAGGCCAGAACCTGATTGCTGGTAATCACCGGCTTGCCCAGGCACTGCTCGATACGCTCCACTACTTGGGCACTGCGCAGTGCAGTACAGGAGATGAACAACAGGTCGGCATCAGGGGCGCAGACTTCGATCGCCGCCTCTTCGATATCCTGCGGGCTGATGAAGGTCATCGCGGTATCGTCTTCAAAACCGAAACCGGCAATGTTGAGCACTTCACAACCGGAACCAGAGAAAACACGGACCACATCTTCGTTAACGGTTTCGGTATAGGGTGTCAGGATGGATATACGTTCGGCATGAAGCTCTGCAAAAGCGGCAAAGGCGGCCGTGACGGGGTTGGTAACCAACGCACCGGGGCGTGAGGAGTGAATCAGCTCGGTTACGCGCTCGCTACCAATCGCGACCGTACCAGAAGTGCAGGCATAGATAATCACATCCAGCGGCGTACCCGGCAGGATCGCATCGGCCGCGGCGCTGATCCCCGGCGCCATGGTCCGCAGGTTCTCGATGGTGAGCGGGTTGTAGTTGCGTACCCGGCTGGTAAACATCTCGACACCCTCCGGATAGATCCGCCGCAGGTCCTGCTCGATGTTGAAATCGGTTGCCAGCGTAATCACTCCGATACGCCCCTCAGGAGCCAGATGATCCAATGCATAACGTGGCGATAGCGTTTCGGTTTTCATTATTCTATTCTCACGCGCCTTATCGGGTTTATTGATGATCCGGTCGTGCCCGATATCCCGACCTGGATTCATGTTACTGACCGGGCTTGCAGGCATTCATACAATTTGCAGCCAAGGATGAGGAATTTATGCAAATCACCACCTAGATATGTTTTCATCACTCACCCCACCAGCCCGGTGCCAAGGATGAAGGACTATCAGCAAGACGCGTTTAACCGTTCGCGGCAACAACAGACCCGTTGCTGCAACGACACAGATAAATAAGGGTTACCCATGCCTCCATCCAGCACGCCATCAATCGACAGCTTCGATCGCAAGATTCTCAAGATCATGCAAAACTCCAACCGCGCCACTTCTGACCAGATCGCCGAGCAGGTTGGCCTGTCACCAGCGGCCGTTCAGCGTCGCGTCAAGCGGATGCGCGAGCAACAGATCATCAATGCCGATATATCCGTAGTGAATGCCAAAGCCGTCGGCCGTAACATGACACTGATCGTGCAAGTCAGTCTGGAACGTGAACGCGCCGACCTGATCGACTTGTTCAAGAAAGAGATGAAAAAGCGGGAAGATGTGCAGCAGTGTTATTACGTCACCGGCAGTGCCGACTTCATGCTGGTAGTGACCGCGTTCGACATGGAAGATTACGAGCAATTCACCCGGGAAGCCTTTTTCGACAACACCAACGTACGCAGTTTCCAGACACATGTGGTCATGGACCCGGTGAAAGTCGGCCTGTCAGTGCCGGTCGATGAGAAACAGGGCTGATGCATAAGCCCCAAAAAACGGTAATCAACAAATACAAAATGGGCGGCTATTGCCGCCCATTTTTCTCTCCAGGTCAGCCTACAAGCTGCTGATACAGCTCCGGATCCGTCGCCCCTTCGGTGCCGATTACCAGGATTTTGCTGTCGCGTCCCAGTCCCAGCGCAGCAGCAAACTCACCACTTTGACGTGCCCGAATCGCCGCAGCAAGACCCGGCACCGCAGACTCGCCAGCCTCAACAGCCGGATCCTGACGATAGCCCTTGGCCAGCATGCGCATTGTCACTGGCACTGCGTCCTCACTCAGGGTCATGAAATCATCAGCCCCTGTTGCCAGAATATCCCACGCCAGCAACGACACTTCGCCACACGCCAGGCCCGCCATCAGGGTCTCCAGATCACCTTCTACGACCACCGGCTCCCCGGCTTTGGCACTTTGCTGCAAGCAGTTGGCCTGCTCAGGCTCAACCACCACAAAACGCGGACGGCGCTCACCCCATAGATCCCAGAAATAGCCACAAACGGCTGATGCCAGACCACCAACACCACCTTGAATAAAGACATGGGTCGGAATCTCACCATCAAGCTGCTCAACGAGTTCCGACAGCATCACCGTGTAGCCCAGCGCCACATCCTTGGGGATCTCCATGTAACCTTCATAGCTGGTATCGGACACGATGATACGCCCCTTCGCCTTGGCATCGGCATCTGCCTGGCGCACGGAATCGTCATAGTTTCCGGCGATGCGAATCACCTCCGCGCCGTACGCTTCCATTGCCCGCTTGCGCCCTTCCGATACGTCACGGTGAACATAAATCACGCAGCCGCAACCAAACATCTGGGCCCCCCAGGCCACCGAACGGCCGTGGTTACCATCGGTTGCGCAGCTGACCACCCGTTCTGCGACTTCCTTTTTCCAACGACCATCAAGCAGCTCTGCAATGCTCGGACGTGAACCGGTTTCCTGTTCAAGCGCCAGCTGCAACTGACGTGCAACAGCATATGCGCCGCCCAGCGCCTTGAAGCTCTTCAAGTCAAAGCGTTGGGATTCATCCTTGTACCAAATACGAGCCATGTCGGTATCGGCTGCAAGGGAGTCAAATAAATAAAGCGGCGTTACCGCATAGCCCGGCCAGGTTTTGATATCGCGAATCGCTTCATCAGCTGCAGCCACGCAAATCACATCCTTTTGCATCGGGCTGTATGCACGTGTGCGCTCCGCTTTAGGGTTGGCAAAATGTGTCAGTCTTCCTGTGAGATCCAGCATAGCTATCGATGCCCTCTTTATTATTAGCAGGTGTACCCGGCTGCACTGAGACGTTGCAGCTGCCTCCCATCAGGGATATGCAAGGCCAATCCTGTTCTGAAAATGACTGCCCGTAGGTATTTGGGCCCATAACCGGTCCTGCAAAGCCGCTACACTTCTACCTTGTCATGACGGTGAGTTGCCTTGTGCCAGTTGAGACCAGTGTAAGGAGCCGCCAAGCGGCCGTTCTGCGTATTGCATTGGCCGGCTGAGGAAAAACAGCGCAATGGGAGTGTTCGCCGCGGAAAGTCTTCACCGTCTGGTGTACTTGAACGGCCGGCAAGCCTGATTCAACGCCCCCTCCCGAAACATTAGGAGCAAGAAGGATTACTCAGCGGTATAAAATGCAATAAAGATGAAATAAAGCTTTGACACCAGGGCCAACTGGTGTATTCTGATCAGGCTTAAGAGTAACACAAGCATTTATGCACCATTTCGACGTCCTGCCTAATAGTAAGTACCTCGTTCTGTTTTCATAAGTACCAACATTACCTAAGCATTACCTGACTCTGAATGACCAACTAACTGGTCGTCGGGTCTAAATTATTTACATAGATCGAGAAAAATATTATGTCTACTACTACTGGCACTGTTAAATGGTTCAACGAAACTAAAGGTTTCGGTTTCATCGCTCAGGAAAACGGTCCTGACGTATTCGCTCACTTCAGCGCTATCTCCGGCAGCGGTTTCAAAACCCTGGAAGAAGGCCAGAAGGTTGAGTTCACAGTGACTCAGGGCCAGAAAGGTCCTCAGGCTGAGAACATCGTCGCTATCTAAGCCCCTCGCTTAGTTACTGACAAAAAAACGGGCACCAGCGGCCCGTTTTTTTATGCTTGAACCTATACCAGTATGCCTGTACCGGCATGCAACCGGCCAGGCATACCTCTTTACTTCACAGCATACGCGCTTCGTTACGAGCGCCATCCGTATACATCGCGACCAGCGAATAGTCCATAAACCCGGTACACGTGGACAGGTAATCCTTGGCGTAAAAATTGATCTTGTCCGAGCAGGCTTCTGCCGCGGATTCGCCTTCCATCTGCAACCGCTGATACAGCGCCGTGAAGCGGCAAGTCACCACATCCACCGCATCCTGCTCCTTGCGATCGTTCGTCACCGCCAACCGTAGCACAGCATTCACCCGATCCCACTCGACCAGGAAATAGCGTGACTCGTTTTTGACGTTGGCATTGAGCAAGGCCATCGCCTTCTCCAGCGCCTCTTCCATGTCATTCTTGACCGCCTCATCCTCGGAGGCCGGGGACTCCGCATGGTGAAAACGGCAAGCGGTTACGCCCTGCTCTTCTGGAGCAAAGGGTTTTTTACCTTCGCTCAGGTTCCAGTTCAGACTCATATTGTCCTCAATACCATTAGTGTTTTATTCAGCGCACCTTGCGATGGCAGAAACTGGGCGAAATTGTATCGGGAATTACCTGGCAAGTTGAGGCCAGCAACGCAGCTCTACCTGCCCCTAGGTGTACTCAACACCAGATCCAGACGCATTAGCATGCCGTACTGTTCTCCTGACAACGCTTTTCCAGCAACTCGACCAGAATACGTTCCACATTGCTGCCACCAATGCTGATACGCGTACCTGTGGAAAGGGCCGACAATGTCTGCGCAGCACGCTGGTAGTTGGCCGCCACATAATCCTGCAGAGCAGATACCAGCGCCAGAGCAAGATCACGATTGGCTCCCTCGGGGGTCGCGCAGACCGCGGCCCGGCAACGCTCAAGCCCGGCGCCATCCCCTGCCGAGGCGTATAAGCCGGCCACATGCAGGGCGATAAAGGGGTGACCGACCATGGTCCAGACCTGATCTATATGCCTGATCACATCCGGCCTCAAGGGACTCGTCTGGCCACTTTTCAAGTAATCCCTGAGCAGGAAGCCGCCGCAATCCGCCAGTGCCAACACGGGTCCACAGGTGGTGGTTTCAGGGGAGCAATAGGCCAGGTAACGCTGGATCGCGGCCTCACGCTCACCGGTTTGCCATTCAGACAGAGCCAGGTGCCACTGGACATGCCCGTACATCTGCCCCTTCCGCGCCCCGGCCCCATGCATCGCCAGCCAGTCATGAAGCAACTGCGCCGACTCTTCGGCCGCGCCCTCATCATGCAGCAGATGCGCCAGCGCATGAACGGAGTACAACGCCTGGGGCCGCATCGCCAGCGCCCGCTCAATGAACTGACGCCCTCGTTTGCGCTGGCCGGCCTCGCTGGCGGCAAAACCGAGCCTTGCAAGCAGAGCCCAGTCATCCTCTAACGCCCCTTCAACGGACTCGAAGATATTCAGCACCGTCTTCAGCTTGGTCGAGCCACCATAAAAAAACAGGTTTCCCGCCAGCTTGGAGACCACCAGCAGGTCAGCAGGCGACGTCTTGATATAGTCCAGTGCGCGAGCCTGAGTATCCTGAAAGCGCTCGATCAGGCCGATCAGCACCTCGACATGCTCCCTCTCCCACTCCGTCGCATTCAGCACGGACTGCTCGGCACGCTCGCGATAGGCTTCAGCTCCGGATTCCCCCACATCCTGCGCCACGAAATAACGGGCGGCCGCCGCGAGCGCGAAATCGTTATCCAGTTCAAGTGCCTGATCAAGTGCTTCAGCCGCTCCCGACTCGGACCCCAGAATCAGATCTATCGCTGTCTGGTACAGGTCGACAGCCTGAACAGACTGGCAGGTCAGTTTTTTGCCGGTTCTAGCTTCGAGCATGGGACAAGCCTCCGTCGTTGGTGTGGTGCCCCCGCTCAACCAGGAGCTCTTCATGGCGTGCGACAGGATGAGCAGAGGGGCATGCACTAAGCATAGTGCGACAGCGTCGAACGCCCCATGGCGAGCCGGTTTTTCTGAGCCTTAACGCCGCCAGGGCAAAAGAGTCCCTCCACAGAAGGACTCCTTGATGCCGGCTCAGGCCGCCGGCGGGGTATTGAGCAGACGCACCTCGCGCTGCGGGAAGGGAATCTCGACACCGGCCTCTTTCAGCGCGTTGAACAGCGCCAGATTGATGCGGTACAGCAGGTCGTAATAACGTTCGGTGGGCAGCCAGACGCGCACGCCCAGCGTAATGCCGCTGGCGGCAAAAGCCTCGATCCCCACCTGCGGGGCGGGGTCCATGCAGATATCATCACTGAAACTTGCCAGCGTGGCTTTCAGCAGCTCACTGGCCTGCTCCGGATCGGCGCTATAGGCGATATCGATCGAGATTTCGGCCAGCGTATTGGCGTGGGAGTTATGGATAATCTCGCCCACCACATGCTTGTTGGGAATCGAGATATCGACGCCGTCCTCATTGGTCAGCAGCGTATGCGACAAATGCACTTCCTTGACCTGCCCGCTCACCCCCTGCACCTGAATGGTGTCACCCACCACATAGGGCCGGGTCAGCACGATGGTCAGGCCGGCACTGTAGTTGGACAGCAGCCCCTGAATCGCCAGACCGGCACCCAGACCGACAGCGCCGATCATGGCGATCAGCGGCGTGACGCTGATTCCCAGCTTGCCCAGCGCCACGATCGCCACCATGGCAATGACCAGGATCCTGACGCAACTGGCGATGAACCGGCTCAGCGTAATATCCAGATCGTGCCGCTGCATCAGCGCCAGCGACCAGTTGGACACCTTGCCGGCCACCCATAGCCCCAGCAGCAGGATGATGATCGCACCGACGATCTGGAAGCTGTAGTTGACGAAGAACTCCACCACCAGGGTATAGATCTCCTGAAACTGCATCAGCTCCTGTTTTACCGATTCTTCCATTACTGACTCCCTTGCAAGCATGAACTTTGAACACCCGTCCCCGGCGGCCGAGCCGACTCGACCTGTGCCAGTCGCCTCATCCGCCTGGAAATACTATCGACCAGCACATTCAACAGCGCCGTGACCGCAATCAGCAGGAAGGCCCGGTCATAGCGGATCTCCTCGAACGCCGAGTCGATATAGAACCCCAGCGTGGCGATGCCCAGTATCCCCAGGATGGCGCTTTCCCGCAGGATAACCTCCCAACGATAGAACAGGAACGCCAGCAGCGCCGGAAAGCGTCTTGGGGTTTCGATATAGGCGTAGCGCAGCAGCCCCCGGGGTTCATCAGGCCGCTCCTGTCGGGAGCCCTGTTCAGCATCGCTGGCATTGGCCACCAGAAAGGCGATCAGGCCGCCGTTGTGCAGCGCCAGCGCCAGCACCGCTGGTAGCCCCGAGGGGCCGCACAACAACATGAACACGAACGCCAGCATCATCTCCGGGGTCGAGCGCAACACCAGCAGCAGAAAACGCCCCGGCCAGCGCAGCACCGGCCCCGCCATCGAACGGGTCGCCAGCGGATAGACCAGCAGGACAATAACCCCGGTCAGCACCAGGGCGATCTGGGTCAGCAGCAGCGTCTGCACCAAGCCGGGCCAGACCTGCTCGCTGAACATCCGGCCATACCAGTCCAGCGCCCCGGCCATATCGCCTTCGCGCAGTGTGCGGGGCCAGATATCCTGACTGATGAAATGCCAGAAATAGCCGCCATTACTGAAGCCCACCGTCTCCGGCAACAACCAGATCGCCAGAATCAGGTAGAGCGGGATCAGCCGTGGGCGCATCCATAAACGAATGGTCGCGATCAGCAGCAGGAACGCCCAGAGCAGCGCCCCCGCCTCGGCGTACTGGCCCTGCTTGAACGCGGTTTCAAGATGGAAGCCCAGCGTCGGCAGGCCGATAAAGCCCAGTATGGCGCTGGAACGCAGGGCGCACTCGAAGCGGTAGCGGATATAGCTGAGCAGTGCCGGCCAGGCCTGGGGGATCAGGGTATACAGATAGCGCTTGAACGGATTCAGCCCGGGCGCGAGCGTCAGCTCGGGGTCACGCGACTGCTGCTCGAAGATCTCGGCAAACACCTTGGCGAACACCCCGGCGAAGGGCACCAGAATCGCCAGCAGGCCGGTGGTGGCACTGAGCCCGTAGAGCTGCATGAAGATCAGCCCCCAGAACAGCTCATGCACCGAGCGCACCGAGGCGCAGAGGATACGCACCAGCCGCCAGCGGAACAGCATCGCCAGCAGCAGCCCCAGCGGCGCCGAGATCGCCACCGCCAACAGCGCAAAGGCGACCGTCTGCCCCACCGACTCCAGCAGCACAACCGGCTCGTCCCAGCGCGGCCACAACAGCCCCTGCCCGATTCGGCCCAGCTCCTGCCAGGGGTCGACCGGATAGATCGCCAGATCAGCCCCGAACAGGGACAGCAGCGCCACAGCCACCAGCAGCAGGCACACGCCATTGAGCGCTCGAACGCTGGAGTGAGAGGGGCGCCAGGGCGCCATTCTGGAACCGGAGATCATGACTGGACCATCGCCCAGCTGTCCTTTTCCTGTACCGGGCTTTCCGCCAGCGGGGCGCTTTCCTGCTGGTACCATTCGTTCAGCCGCTGCTCCGACAGCTCGCGGGCCGGGCAGTCGCAGCAGATGCGGCCATCGCGCATGACGATGATGCGTTCGAAGTGATTCAGCGCCAGCTGGCGATTGTGCAGGCTAACCACGGCGGTCTCGTGCTGATCGAGCAGGTGCTCCAGCAGCAACTGCGCCTGCAGCGGGTCCACCGACGACACCGGCTCGTCACCGAGAAACACGGGCTGCCGGCAATAGAGCGCACGGCCGATGGCCACGCGCTGCCGCTGGCCGCCGGAGAGCCGGTCCACCGACTGCCAGAGCTTGTCCTCCAGCCCCAGCGTCTGCACCAGCTCGGCAATGGCACGGCGATGCCCGGCCAGCGGCCGCACCAAGTTCCACAACGCCGCCAGGGTATTTACCCGCTCCAGCCCACCGATAAAGATGTTCTGGTACACCGACAGTAGATCCACCAGCCCGCCGGATTGCGGCTGCAGCGCCACCCGCTCCGGCTGCTGCTGGTGCAGCAGATGCAATAACGTTGTCTTGCCCGCCCCCGAAGGACCGAGCAGCGCGACCTTCTCGCCGCGCCGGATCTGCAGGCTGATGTTATCCAGCACCCGGTGGTCGCCATAGGACAGCGACTGACCGGCGAGCTGGAACAAAACGGATGACGAGTTCATTAAGGGTTAGTCATCCAGCAGGCCGATCGCCTTGGCGGTTGCCTCGATCGGGCCGTAATCATCATTATCGGCGGGCACGAAGCTCTGACGCGGGAAGCTGGACAGCAGATCGGGATCCTTCATCTCCAGCAGCGCGGCGCGCACCTTCTCCTTGAAGCCGGCGCCAAAGTGCTCATTCACATCACCGCGAACCGTCCACTGGTAGTCCGGGTAGGTCGGCGTGGTCCAGATCACCTTGACCCTGGAGGTATCGATCTTGCCTTCTTCCAGCTCCTTCTCCCATACGGCGAAATTCACCGCGCCAACCTGATAGGCGCCGGCCTGCACCTGGGCGATGGTGCGGCTGTGGTCACCGGAGAAGCCGACACGCTCGAACACCTCCTCCGGCGCAGTGCCGAACTGTTCACGCAGATAGAACTCCGGCATCAGGCGGCCCGAAGTGGAGCCCTTGGAACCGAAGGTGAAGGTCTTGCCCTTGAGGGCATCACTCAGGCTGTCAGCAGCGTCCAGACCCGTACTGGTGTTGGCGATGAAGTAGCTCTTGAAGAACTGGTCTTCGTAACCCTGCGCCAGCGCCTCGGACCCAGGCACCAGACGGCGCGCCTGCACGCCGGACAAGCCGCCAAACCAGGCCAGCTGCACCTGATTGTTGCGGAACGCCGTAATCGCCGCCGCATAGGACTTCACCGGGATGTACTGCACGTCCACGCCGAGCTGCTCGGTCAGATAATCGGCCACCTTGCCGAAACGTTGCTGCAGACGGGACTCGTCGGCATCGGGAATCGCGGTGAATACAAAGGTTTCAGCCTGGGCCAGAGCCGGCAGCGCCAGCAGGACCAGCGCCATCATGCGACGCAGAAAGGTCATGGGGATTCCTTGTCAGATTCGAGTGGATGCGCATTGCTGCGCCCGGAAGGCAGGAATGATACGAAGTGACGGGGCATTTGTCAGTGGCTTAATGAGCACCAGCCCCCGGGATCCCACTGCGGTAGCCCCTGCCCCCTGCGTCAAGCCGCGTTGACTGCAATAAACCACTTGGGCTGCATCTGATCGAAATCCGTGCGAATATTCGCGGGCAGATAGCTGGCCGAGTCCAGCACAACGCCCTGCCCCTCTATACGCTTGAACACAACCCAATGCCAGAACGCCTTGCCGCCCTCCCAATGATGCTTGATGGACAGCAGAGCCAGATCAGGCAGCGCCTCCCAGGACTCGAAAGGGATTTCATCAACCGATGTGTCGACACCCGCTTGGGAAAGCATTTTGCGCACATGTTGAGTATCACCCCACAGCGATTCATCCTCGGCGTAAATACCCATCGCATTGGCAATCGCCTTCATCTCTGCATATGACTTGCCCAGAATATTGGCGACTGAGGCAATGCCACAGCCGGTGGTTTCTTCCTGCACGACCGGAGTCATCATCCTTTACTCCTGTTGAATTGATATTGGCTCAAGCTAACCTTACACCCCGTCGTCACCAGAGACAGGTTCAACCGGGGTGTTCTGCGTAATATCGGCCATTACTTTCTTTCGTTGGTATACAAATGGGTGTTGCACTTTTCACAGACCCTGGACGTTCCTTTCCAGGTACTCTTACATATCACACACTTAAATTCCCCAATGACAGGTTCTGGCGGCGTATTGGCAACTAAAGCGTGATCGGACACCACCGGCTCTCCTAGCTCGCTCGAACGCCACCTGTCGGCAGACATGGCTTCGGCTTTCTGCTGTTGCAACCATAACTGGCGTTTTTGCATAGCCGCTTCTCTCAGCCTCCGCTCACGTGGGTGATAAGCCCAGGTTTTACCCTGCACGCCCTCTTCTATATATCTGCGGAGAACCTCTTTATACTGCCCTTTATCTTCTTGTTTGAACAACCTCGGCACCGCGTTGACATTAAGCTCAACGATACCGCACTTGGTAATTGAAGGGTCTTTCAGCTCGGACGGCAGGCACCTTTCCTTGTAGGTGACAAACACTACAAAGGGAACATTTTGAACAACCCCCAACACATCCACAGTAACCCCACAAAACTGAACGCCCACCTGAACATCATTCAATTTCAATAGAGATTCATCCGCTACGAGATAGTCGAAATCTGCTGACTCATAGGAGTAATCACTAAATGCCGACACTGAGCACTGAAGCCGAGGCACTCTAAAATTGAGGCCGTCATTCGAGAGCTGCCTGATCATTAATCGGACAGAGACAGCAAACGAGTACTCGCACTCCTTGCGCGTTTCGTTATGCACCTTCTGACTACGATGCGCGAAATGCCATTCCTTTTCATCACCCTGTCTTGCGACCAAGGGGGTTTTACAAGACGGACAAACACACCCGCAAGAATTACCCCGTTTCACACTCCCAACATCTACCAGCTGCCCACTGGCAACATCAAGTCCAAACGGGATTAATGATTCTATCCCCATCACGCTTTACCTATAAAACATAATGCCATTTAACCGGATTAAAATCGTCTAATCGTTTTATTAAAGACTTGGCTATGATTACCTTTCTGGTTGCCACTCTTCATAGCGGGGACTGCCTTCATATTCCAGCCACTCAACATCGTGCCCCGTCAAAATGTGCGCTTCTGGCTTTAATCCAGGGTCTTCATCCAAGGTCGCAACTCGCAGAATAACATGTGGTTGACCAAGCCTTTCAGCCACCAGATGGGTGCCACATACTGAGTAAAAATGCCTAACTTTTCCGGGGCTGGATTCAAAACTCGAAAGCTTATCTACACCACGCAACCATCTGAAATTATTTCGGCCAACACCCACTGTCGGTACAAAAGGTGACGCATGCGCTTTTCGGCAGGTCTTGCAATGACAAAAAATGATTGGCATATCCAGTGTAGAAACCTCGTATTCTATGGTTCTGCACAGACAACTTCCTTTCATGTATTATCTCCTTTTCAGTAAATGCCTAACTTAGGGATCGAAGTAGCGTAGCTGCAGAATCTCCTGTTAGAACAGCGAACGGCCTCGAACACTTTTTAGCCGATTTTTATTTAGTTTAGACTTCATCAAGTGTTAGTGGCTTGGGTTGTTTTCCATCAATATCACTAACGCCTTGCTCACCGGCACATACTGCGGAGAACGTTTTGTGTGACAATGGAGCGCAGCGACAGACACAAAACGAGCGTAGCAGTATGTCCGTGTGCAGCAATTTGTTAGGACTTCTTTAGGCTCAGCCAATTTTTATGAAAAATCGACGTTTTTCTTTTAACTGGGTATTTGTTATTGAAAAAAGCGTACTTAGGGTGTGAATATACTTTCAAAACCCACTTCTCACTGTTATCAAAAAACGAAAACATAATATCTCCCGAATTAGAAATAGAAACATTTCTGAGCATTCCTTCCGAATACATTGCAGAAAGCTCCAGCGAATCCATGAGATTCAAAGTATTGCTAAAATAGTATACGTATAGCGCCTCTTCGAAAGGATTTCCTTCCGTGACTAGGATAAGGAAGTTTTCTCCAATTCGATACTGTGCTTCCAGCACCTTTCCTGAAACCTCAAATTGCTTATTTGATTTTTTGTTTTCAAGCAATATTCTTGGTGTTTCATCAGGTTTTTCTATCGTATCTACTACATAAAATTCATTTATTTCCTTTGTGGGCATCAGAAGAACCACCCAAAAGTAAAATCAGCACCTAGCGCACCCAATGCACCTCCTACAAACACCCCGATAGTGACACAAACAGGAGCGCCCGGCCCACAAGCGAGTCCTGCCACCGCACCGCCAGCAGCGCCTCCGGCGAAACCTCCACCAATTATTACTCCCTCTCTCGCCGTAGCAGTTACCTTATCTTCTGCAACAGCGATGTTGTAAACGGCAACGCCGATAGTAACAACCAACAAGCCTCGGCCCAGCTTACTATATTTGCTGGCCGCAGCATTCATAGATGGCCTTGGTCTACCGGAACTTTCTATAATCTCGAGATATACTTTATTTTGATTAGCAGCCGATAAATTCGAAAACGAATTGCCAAACATGCTCTTTGCATATTTATCTGTTAATTCTTTTAGTGTTAATCCCGTTTTCTTTAATTTTACTGCTATCGCCTTGCCTACATCACTTGTTCGTAAACGTTGTGCCTCAAGAATTTGGTTTCGAATCCCTTGAACCTGCTTTGCAGCTTCTTCTGCCGTTATTGCTCCAGAACTAACCTTTGCACGGTATTCTTGAGCCAATTTTCTGGTTTGGTTGATGTAACTCATCCTGACCTTGCCGTCATTTATAAACCTATGGGCAAAATTCAGTGCGGTTGACTCCATTTGAGATAAGGAACCTTCCAATAAACTTCTATCATAAACCTGACTCATATAATTGATCCTCTTGTAGTCCTAACGCTTTGCACACCGGCCTCAATGAGCGTAGCTTATTGAGGTCCGAGCTGCGTAGCGGCTGAAGTGCTGCAACTTGTTAGCTACCTTTAAGCGGGCCGTTTAGAGTTGGCTAAATAATAGTTTGCTAAAAGTGGTGACTTATAATAATCCTCGTCTAAAAAACGAAGGATTGTCTTTAATTGCTTTTTATCCGTTGGAATAACAAGCTTTTCGACACCACCATCCATGGTTGTATTGAAGTCTATGTGAAATTCAGTTGCCACAGCCTTAATATCTGCAATAGGGACTCTATCCAGTATTTGACTTTGGGAAATAAGCCATATTTTTCTGCGCACCCACGTATCAGATATTTCAACCAACTGTGCCGAATCTGCGACTATAAGACAGGCCATACTTGCAAATTGATTTATGTCGCCATCCGTTGCTTCTTTATAATATTCTGAGACATCAAACATTTGACGCAATAAGTGGAAGCTATGAAACTTTAGATTTTCAGATCTTATAATGGCGGTTAATTTTGAATCTATTGTGAGCCCTATTCCTTCAATCTTTTTATAAACATTGGAAGAGTGAAATATTGAAAGGCCATTTGTTGAAATGACCCGTTTTTTATCAAAGTGCTGTATTAAAACCGTCACTACACCATTTTGATCTACATATCCAGAAAATAGAGCCTTGATTTTTTCAAAAGCGTCCGGGGTTGGATTGACTTCCGGTACTGATAGCGGGTTAGCAACAGCATCAGCTAGACCATCAATATCATCAAAGTTACTTATGACAAGAACTTCTCCTGGATCTGGTTTGTATTTACCATCAAAAGGAATCTCCTCCTGTCCTGCGGTAGTAAAGTTACGCTCTTGCTCTTGCAAATTTGAAGTCAAATCAGTCTGAACTTCTTGAGATAGAGAGAAGCGTAATCTTCGATTGGCGGGGTCGTCTGTCAAAGCAAATAAATTAAACATTCACATTATCCTCCATGAGCATATTCTGAGATATTTTCCTTACTGAACCTATTTCTCCAGGGTCTCGTATTTCTCGATTTGAGATCAACGTATAAACCATGCCGTTTGAGGCTTCAAATTTGTAGAATCTGAAATTCATGATTCTTAACAGTGGATGTACTGGTAAGGAATTTATCAACCAAAGGACAATCCCCAGTATGGCAAGTATCACCGCTATTGAATTAACAGAAACATCTGCTCCCTTTAAGATAAACGGGAGTAGATAACTTCCGATAAAGGCAAGAAGCATGAAGTCATTTGACTCCACTTTTTTGGCCTGAACATTAAATGACTCACCATGCTTTTTAACTAGCTTTATTATCGCGAATGGAATTAATGACCCTATTAATCCTATAACACCAAGCTGTAGAACATCGGTTCGCCATCCATGTATGTCATACCTAACATAGGCCATCGTTATTAGTGCCGGCGAAAAAGCCGATATGAAAAGTACTGTTCTAAGCCAATTTCGCATCGATGTACTATCTCCTTCTGTACGGCTAACGCTTAGTTAACGCTTAATATAACTGGAAAACACGAAGCGATTTGTGCGTAGCCCAGCGAGTGTTTTTCCAGTTAATGTTTTTGTTAGCCATCATTTTCAGAGAGCCACTTATCAAAAGCTTCTTTAGAAACATTAGTTAAGAATGAAGAGTACTTTTCTTTATTATTTAAATACAAGCAATGTCTAATAACGGTGAAAGGATTTAAGCTCTCTTTAGACTCGCTTTGGTTCTCTAAGTATGCTTTATACTGCTTAACTATCGAAATTGTCGCTTTCATATATTCATTGAAATCAGTGCGTGTGATCTCCGGCTCAATGGATACAATTTCCTCAGTAAAACCATCAACCTTGAAATCTTCGAATTCATACTCATTAAAAAAGTGTTTTGCAATTTTCAAGAATCCAAAAGCATTCAAATGACCATTTTTTGCTCGTTTTGTTGGTCCAACCTGGCCTTCGGAAAACGTATGCGAATCTTCAGTTTCTTCACTCTCTGCTTTTTCAATTTCTGCTTCAGTAGCAAGCCTTATTTCTTTGAACTCTCTGTCAGCGAGTTCGAATAATGCTGCAAGCGTGTTTATCCTTCTCTTTAAGAAGTTTGGAATACTCTTCTTGTATTTTATTTTATGATCCAGAACACTCCATGAATCTTGAATAATAGTTCTGATTTGAATTTCAAAATTAAAGCCTACGAAAGCTTTATATTCAGGCATTTCACGTCTTGTTTCGCCAAGCTTTAAGTCTAAGTGCAAACCTTTATAGCCGAATGAATCCTCGGTGCTTTCAACTTGAGAAACTTTGTCAGTTTCATCAATTACAGAAAAATGTTGTGACAGGACGTTTTTAATTTTTTCAATGTCATCCTCGTACAAGCAGACTACCCTAAGCCCTATTAGATCAGTAATATGATCTTTTATCTCATACTCCGTTTTTGATTCCTCTAACTTTTTACGGTACTTGACATTGAATTTCTTGACACATTCTTCCTTATCTTTGACCCGCCCTTCTACTTTCGAAATGTATATATTCTCCGAATGCGTTAACAATGCATCTATCAGTGTTCTAAATGAGTCAGTAGCACCTTCAAGAAGCTTAATGTTATTTGAATAATACTCTCTAAATAAATTTTTTTCTTTTTCGAAATCCAAAGATGCCATTTAGACTCCTTGACGGCTAACGTCCACATAAAGGGCCGACTGAAGCGCAGCGTAAGGAGGTCCAGCGGAACGCAGTGGAGCGATTTTTGATGTGCTTGTTAGCGCTGACCAAAACCATATACCTTTTTTCCAAGCTTATTTTCAATGTTTTCAAAACTCTTTTGTATTTTTTCTGCGACCGCATCCCCGCAAAACTTAAACAGGGTTAAATACTTAGGAAATTCATTGAGAGGAACAACAATGGTGTATAACTGTTTTACCTCTATATGATCATTTTCTTCTTTTGTTGCTAATGACACATAGTCTAAACCTGAGTCATCGCTATGGGCGAAAAACTTATTTCTTAAATTTATTACTTTATCATATATATCTCTCAGGACTTCTATATCTTTATATATGTCATTTTTATCAAGCGTAATTCGCCCCTTTCCAGACTGAGAAAAGCATTTTGCATAATTTAAAACTGCATTTCTAAATAATGCTTGCTGCAAAAGATGTTCTTCAGAACTCCCCTCAACCTCATATTTTGAACAGTTCTCTATAAGAATTATGGATTTTATTGCGTCATGTGCATGCATAAGAAGCATAGAGAGACCCTTCACATATTTAAATCTCTCATCATCAATAACGTAGCCCGCACTCGACAGAGCTTTTAAATGCTCTTCGAAATCTTTCAAATAGTCTGGCTTCTGCACAATCTCTCCTCAGCGCTAACGCCCTGTTAAGGTGTGAGCAACGCAATACCGAAGCCGCTGCATACCACCTTAAACACTAAAACCAACGCATAGTAAAAATGCCACGCGTTGCGAATCACTCTTAAACAGTTTGTATGGATAATTCCCTGCGTTTTCCGGGTAAATTGGGACCCACCCTCAACGGCCATTGAGGGCCTTCATGCAGCAGCTCGATTGAGCGCCGGCTCCTCTTCCGAGAGACCGATAACAAGTGCGTAGCGCTGCATGACTCTTTAGCGATAACTCGAACAGTCATCGGGGCCCCGAGCCCGCATAGCAAGGCAGAGTCAGCTTATTACCATGAATACAGAAAGCCAAATCAGCATCAACGTCGGCGTAGATGTCGGCAAATCCAAACTCGATATCGTCCTGCATCCGCTGGACCTCCATTTCCAAATTTCGAACGACGAAGACAGCATCCTCAAGGTCGTTCATGTGCTGAAAAAGCGCAACATCGAACGCATCGTGGTCGAAGCAACAGGGCGCTATGAACACGCCTTCGTGTTTGCCTGTGACCAGGCCAACCTGCCCATTGTCGTCGTGAATCCCATCAGTGTCAGACGCTATGCCCAGGCCATCGGAGTACTGGCCAAAACGGACAAGATTGACGCCCGCGTGATTGCCCAATTCGCGGCCACCATACAGCCCGATATCAAGCCAATCCCTGACAAACAGTCTCGTCTGATCAAGGACTTGCTGATTCGCCGTAGCCAGCTGCTGGAGATGCAAACGATGGAGAAAAACCGTCTCCAGATCCTGCCCAAGGCGTTGCACCGTTCCATTAATACCCTGCTGCGTTCCTTACAAACCCAAATTGCGACCATCACTAAACAGATCGATGAAGCTGTCATGCAGGTCAAGCACTGGCGTGTCAAAGCCGAGATCCTGACCAGTGTGCCCGGTGTCGGAAAAGTCCTCGCCTATACCTTGCTCAGTGAGTTGCCTGAACTCGGCAAACTCAACCGCAAGGAGATCGCTGCACTCGTCGGTGTCGCCCCCATGAACCGCGAAAGTGGCTCCTGGAATGGCAAGCGGCGCATCCGTGGAGGCCGTCACCGTATCCGCACGGTCATGTTCATGGCGATGCTGTCATCGATCCAATGTAACCCTGTGTTCAAACGCTTCTACGAGCATCTGAAAGCCCAGGGCAAACTGCCCAAAGTGGCCATCATTGCCTGCATGCGCAAGCTGATCGTGGTGCTCAACACCATGCTCAAGAATGAGACACGATGGGGCGAAAATATGGCTTAAATATTTAACTAGACACCATAGTCACTTGATACTGATTGAGCCTTCTCCCCAGCTCAGCTGGTTTACCCGCTAAGCTGGATGGCGACCAAGCACAAAAAGGAGAAGACTCATGAACTTCTACCATAGCACTCATCAGTATTATTGCGGTATCGATCTGCATGCCCGCAGCCTATACGTATGTATCCTCGATCAATCAAACGAAACTCTGTTACACAAGGAAATCCCCGCCAATCCCGAAGCCCTGTGCCGTTTGATCGAACCCTATCGCACTGATCTGGTGATCGGCGTCGAATGCATGCATTGCTGGTACTGGGTTGCTGATTTCTGCGAGGACAACGGCATTACGTTTATTCTTGGTCACGCTCTGTATATGCGTGCTATTCATGGTGGTAAAACCAAGAACGATCGTATCGACTCCTACAAAATCGCAGCCCTGATGCGCGGCGGTAATTTCCCTTTGGCCTATGTCTACCCCAGAGCCATGCGTGCTACCCGGGACTTGCTGCGTCGTCGCACCCATATCGTCCGCCACGGTGCCGAGCTGAAAGCCCATGTCATCAACACGACCAGCCAGTACAATTTGCCGCCCAACAAGGTCAATCTGAAAACAGCCGGTGCTCGCAAACAGTTAAGGAGCACCTTTGACCAGCCGGAAGTCCAACGCAATATCGATCTGGATATGACAATCCTGGACTGCTATTCCCAGGAGCTTTACCGCTTGGAGCGGTTCATCGAACAGCAAGCCAAACAACACAACCCTTTGTATCTACAGGTGCTGCGAACAGTACCAGGTATTGGTCGAGTGCTGGCTCTGACCATTCTGTATGAAATTGGCGATATTCAGCGTTTCGATTCGGTGCAGAAATTTGCCTCCTATGCCCGCCTGGTCAAATGCAAGGCCGAGTCCGCTGGTAAGAGCTACGGCACTCAGGGTAACAAGATAGGCAACGCTCATCTGAAATGGGCGTTCTCCGAGGCGGCTGTGCTGTATTTGAAAGGCAATCCCAAGGCACAACGTTACCTCCAGCGGCTGCAGAAACGAATGAGCAAGGCCAAAGCTCTATCAGCACTCGCTCACAAGTTAGGCCGAGCGGTGTACTTCATGTTAAAGAACGGGACGGTATTCAATGAACAACGATTCTTAGCGGGTTAGTCACGCAGCGGGGTGAGCCTAAAGCCTAACTGGATCTTTCCAGAGTGTATCCAAAGCCGGTGTCTGCTGACTGATCCTTGAGATCCAAGCCGGTTTTGTACGCCGCTTTGAAGCTCGTTCACTTGATTAGCCGCCCCGCTGGCGTGCATCAATGTCCTGAGCCAGTGCGCTTACACCGGTCCTGAGCCTGAATCTAACTGGAGCCTATGCAACCTGTCATTTGAATAGTGCCGGAGACCGGTTAACCGATGAATGTCTAGCGCCCCTGACCACCCCAAGGAACCGAACCGGTCAGGCCACGGTGTTCAACCGTGATAAGAGAGCCTCTATATGTGTTTGCTGTAAGTGCATTAACAGCCGACTCAGACAGACGAAGTAGTCGCCCTCGTTCAGGGTTTTGTATTGGCTGCTCATGCAGCCAATGAAAATACTATTGCCTATTGACACCGGGAAGGCTCATATGGGGGCCTCGAAAAACCCAGCTACACAGCCGGCTGAAGGTTCAACAGCCGGCAACATCGGTTATCGACTCAATTTCATACGGATTTTCGGGGCACTAACCCTGGTATTGGCGGGATCTCAATGTGCCCTCCTGGCACACTGAGTCGCCGCCAACGACTCAAAACGCCGTAATCCCAGCGCGCTGGAAGTACACCAACCGCTTCAGGTTGTAGCAGGTGGCCATCATGGTCATCGCAAAGTTGGCCCGCGCTTGGCCTACTGTACGGATCAACTTGCCTCCCATCTGATTGATGCTGGCGAACACATGCTCAACGCGCGCACGGGTTGTGGCAATTCGTTTGTTGCGTCGCTGTTGGCATGGCGATAACGGTTTGTGACGATGCCCTTTTCGCTGGATCTGGTTGCGATAACCGTGGGTTTTGAGCCAGGCTTCCCGTTCAGTCGATGGGTAACCGCGATCCGCATAGACATCCCGGCTGGTGTTATGCCGATCAACGACGGCATCGAAATGCTGACTGTCATGCACTTTGGCGGTATCGCACTGAAAGCGCCTGATGACCTTGTACTTGGCATCAACATTGATCGACAGCTTGTAACCAAAGTAATGTTTGCCGTGTTTCTTGGTCCAGCTGGCATCCGTGTCCTTCTGTCGACGTTTGGCAGGTTTCCAGTCGGCTGGCATGGCCTTCTGGTCCAGCAATTCCTTGTCGCTTCGCCGGTTATGTTGCTTGGGAGCGGGTACCAAGGTGGCATCAATGATCTGACCGCCACGGGCGATGAAGCCCTGCTTGTACAGTTGCATAGACACACCATCGAACAGGGTCTGAGCACCGGCTTCACCAATTCGGCTCTCAAAGTGCCAAATCGTCGTGCGGTCCGGAATGTTGATTGCCTGGGTCAGCCCGCAGAAGCGTTGATAACTCATACGGTCCAGCAGCTGATACTCCATCTGCTCATCCGACAGGTTGTAGAGGCGCTTGAGTACCAGAATGCGAACCATGGTTTCAGTCGGGTACGGCGGCCGTCCACCCTGGCTGCTTTCGATGCGAGGCGCAATGCAGTCAACTTCAGCGGCCAGTGCGGAGAAGTTGATGTGCTGCTCAATCTCAGCCAAGGGATCGCCGATGCGGTCGATCTTTTCACGGTGATGTTCGCTGGCAAAGAGGTCGTTTTTGATGGCGCTACGCTTCTTCATGGTACTGACGGTTCAGATCGATGTTGATGGTCATTCGATGCTATCACAGGGCTACCGGTACTGTGAGAGAGGTTTTTCGAGGTGCCCATATGTTTTATGTGTCAGCCCAGAGTTCTTCGATGACTTTTCGAGCCTCAACTAAAGAAGCGCCTGTTTCTTCTCGATAAATCCGGAGCGCTTTTAGCTTATTACCTGATTTGACAGCATCTAACACCTGTACTGGCACACCAAAGTGTTTATCTAATGACAAACCAGAACGTTCAAGCAAGAAATCTATCTTGCGTTCCAGTAATCTATGCTTGTATTTCATCGCAGATAACTCTCTGTGACCGATGAATATTAACAACACAAATAGTATTAAAACTGACCACTCCACAATATCTCTCCTTAGATATTACTCATCCTAATTTGTGGATTTTTCGCGTTGACACATAACGCCCGCAGCACGCGCGGCCTTGTAGTGTAGGCGTAGCCGCAACGAAAAGGCCGTCGCAGTGCCTGCGATTGTTATGCATTTTCCCGCTCAGCCAAAACTCTTAACATTTGATAGCCTTCGTTAGTTAAGCCGCTATCAAAGAGCCCTTCATGTTCAAGATCTTCGATATAAGCTCTAGGCAGATCATTAGCGAGTGAATTAAATCTTTTTATAACATAAGAACGTGGAGCGTTAAGAACTCTCTCTCGCCCAATCTTTTGTAAAACGTGTGTTCTAGTGAATTCTGAAGCGCCACTATTGAAATTGACTCCCAATTTGGACGCTCGTTTGCGCTCCATCCTTTCCACAAAAAGACGCTTGTTCATCTGGCTAAGCTCTTTATGAGCCTCCATCAGCTCTTGCTCTTTTTCCTCTAGCTCTTCAGTAATTCTTTCTTTTTCTTCTGCATGCAAGTTTGATCTTTCAATAAGTTGTGCCACTATTTGATTCCGTTCCTGCACAACTTTCTCCATTTCACTTTTTTCGCTTTCAATTTTCTTTTTCGTTTCTTCTACGTTGTTGTTGTTTCCGTAACTTTGAAGAGAATCACGCATTGAAGCATAACCTTCATCTAGATTTCTTAATCTTTCACCAAATCCGCTCTCGATTTTCACTAGGAGTTGCGCTATGTCCTTGGTGAAGTTGTATGTGTTGTCATAAAAGGTGTTACTCGTCTCAGTTGCTTTAAAATAAAACAGCGCAGCCAATGCAACTGAAAACAGTGCAAGCAATAGGGATAGCAGGGTTGGGAAATCAACGGTAATGTTCATTGGCGTCAAATAAATCTTATACGAGACGACACCGACCACTAGCAAAGTCGATATCGCCTTAACCCATTCCCAAAGCCAGCTATTAGGTTTACCTGTTTCATTTGACAAAGGTCATTACTCCTTAAATTGCATAACGCCTGAGCTCAGGTGCGTTTGAGGCGACGCCCGCTTTTGCGGCAGCAAAAGTGGGTGGCGGATCAAACGTCACCTGCAGTGATTTGTTAGAGCGCATCTGCTACTTTCCATCCTTTATGAGTTAGCTCAAACATCTCATTCTTATCGCCGAGACCTTTAACGAGACCATGGAAAATCAACTCCTCAAGTGCGTCTTCGTACTGTGCGAAATCTCTAGAGCCCTCAGAGCCAAACGATTTCTTACCAGCTTGAATAGACCGACTGCCGATAGATCTTGGCTTGAGGATCGTGCCATTCTTGTTCTCTGACGCCGCCTTTAGTATCTCGGTGGCTTGCGATGAAATATTGTATGCAGTTGGTTTCCCAACTGTTGCTTGATTCTTGAGTTGAGCTGATAGCTGATCACGTTCCCGACGCAAGTTTTCGAGCTGAGCGGCGAGTTTTTCTTTTGCTTCTTCGTCCTCAATTCTGGCCACTTCCTCATCGCGCTTAGCGCGTTCAATTAGCTCCTGCTCCTTCACTGCGAATAGGTCTGACCGCGACTGTTCAAGCTCTGTTTGCCGGATAGTTTTGCGGTGTTCCGCTTCCAAGCGAAGATTGTCGATCAATCCGGCCGGCTTCCTTGAAATAAGACCAAAGACATACTGAATCCAGTGGGTTGATGCGGCAACGAAGGCTCCCACTACAAGCGGCCACATCACAAGCGTGTATTGGCTGGTTACACAATCAAAGACTGCTAGTCTTTCTTGCGGCGTTCCATCGGTCGTTGCAAGAAGAAAAATGCCGCGCCAATTCAGGGCGAAGAACGCCAGTATCGCGTAGCCGAAGTATGGCGTTTTGATCCTTGAACTAACTGCATCAATCACGTCTTTCATGCTCTCAGGCTACTCCAACCTTTCAATGCGCTCTAACGCCGTGCTAAAGGGCCGCAGCAGCGTAGCTGCGAAGGTCCCAGTGAGCGTAGCGAACGAACTTGAGCATCTTGTATGGATAATTCCCTGCGTTTTCCGGGTAAATTGGGACCCACCCTCAACGGCCATTGAGGGCCTTCATGCAGCAGCTCGATTGAGCGCCGGCTCCTCTTCCGAGAGACCGATAACAAGTGCGTAGCGCTGCATGACTCTTTAGCGATAACTCGAACAGTCATCGGGGCCCCGAGCCCGCATAGCAAGGCAGAGTCAGCTTATTACCATGAACACAGAAAGCCAAATCAGCATCAACGTCGGCGTAGACGTCGGCAAATCCAAACTCGATATCGTCCTGCATCCGCTGGACCTCCATTTCCAAATTTCGAACGACGAAGACAGCATTCTCAAGGTCGTTCATGTGCTGAAAAAGCGCAACATCGAACGCATCGTGGTCGAAGCAACAGGGCGCTATGAACACGCCTTCGTGTTTGCCTGTGACCAGGCCAACCTACCCATTGTCGTCGTGAATCCCATCAGTGTCAGACGCTATGCCCAGGCCATCGGAGTACTGGCCAAAACGGACAAGATTGACGCCCGCGTGATTGCCCAATTCGCGGCCACCATACAGCCCGATATCAAGCCAATCCCTGACAAACAGTCTCGTCTGATCAAGGACTTGCTGATTCGCCGTAGCCAGCTGCTGGAGATGCAGACGATGGAAAAAAACCGTCTCCAGATCCTGCCCAAGGCGTTACACCGCTCCATTAATACCCTGCTGCGTTCCTTACAAACCCAAATTGCGACCATCACTAAACAGACCGATGAAGCGGTCATGCAGGTCAAGCACTGGCGTGTCAAAGCCGAGATCCTGACCAGTGTGCCCGGTGTCGGAAAAGTCCTTGCCTATACCTTGCTCAGTGAGCTGCCTGAACTCGGGAAACTCAACCGCAAGGAGATCGCCGCACTCGTCGGTGTCGCCCCCATGAACCGCGAAAGCGGCTCCTGGAATGGCAAGCGGCGCATCCGCGGAGGCCGTCACCGTATCCGCACGGTCATGTTCATGGCGATGCTGTCATCGATCCAATGTAACCCTGTATTCAAACGCTTCTACGAGCATCTGAAAGCCCAGGGAAAACTGCCCCCTAGATTCCCATCATAAGTGACACACGCCTGCCCGCCAGATACTCCAACGGAGAAAGATACTCTAACGCTTTTCTTGGTCGCGCGTTAATCAAAAAGGCAGTTCGTTCGATGTCATCATGCGATACCTGGCTCAATGCCATCCCTTTGGGGTAATAGCGTCGTAGCAAACCGTTGGTGTTTTCATTCAGCCCACGCTCCCAAGAGTGGTAGGGCTTGGCGAAATAGATCGTGCAATCCAGCTGTTTGGCCATGTGTTCATGGGCTGCAAATTCGCCGCCGTTGTCGAAGGTGATCGTTTTGCAGAACTCGCGATAGGGAGCAAGCAGGCGACACACGGCATCAGCGACAGCCCCTTTGGTCTTATTCGGCACCTTCACTGTAAGCAGCAGTTTGGATACACGTTCGACGAGCGTCACGAGGTAGCTGTCTTGGCCGTACACGGTATCGCCCTCCCAGTGGCCAAGTTCTGTATTGCTGTCAACGACAGGCGGGCGTTCGTCGATGTCGATGCGGTTCGGAATCAGTGCCGCAGCTGCCCCCGAGCCTGCTGATGCTCGGCGCTTCTTGCCCTTGCGTGGCAGCCACTGCCGCCAATTGTGCCTTGTGATGTGGCGATACAACGTGGAGCAACCGAGGGCTTTATCCGGCGCTTCCTGGGCCATACGTCCTGCTACCTGCTCCGGACTAAAGCCCATCTTCAGCAGCCGCTTCAGCTGCTCTTGATGCCAGCTATCAAATCGCACAGCTTTTCTGGCGGAGTGGCGCTGATCATGCGAATGCGCATCAGCTTTTTCGGCACTGTATGCCTCTTGTCCGGCCAACCGCTTCAGTTCCCTTGAAATGGTTTTATTCGAGCGTCCCAGCTCGCGGCTAATGGCGCGTGCAGAGAAATCCAGTTCATGTAAGGCCTGAATCTGGTATCGTTCGCTGAGAGTCAGCTGGCTGTAAAGGGTCCCCATGTGGCACCTGGTTGCTTGTGTGAGAGCTCGTCAGCCTACAGCCAGTCTGGCTCTCCTGTCTAAGTCCAAGTGTGTCGGTTGTTCTGGGAATCTAGGCCCAAAGTGGCCATCATTGCCTGCATGCGCAAGCTGATCGTGGTGCTCAACACCATGCTCAAGAATGAGACACGATGGGGCGAAAATATGACTTAAATATTTGACTAGACACCACAGTCACTTGTTAACTGGATTTGCAAAGGCGGAGCGCTTGCTTTCCCGATTTTGCGATAATTACACGCTTTTTACTTTTAAGCGCATTGAGTTTATCCATGATTACAGGTTTTGAACTTCCCGGATATTCCCATAGAAACTTGATAAAATCGATATTAAACCTCTCATCACAACCATCGGCCAAATATTGATGCTTAGTACTTAAAAATGTTCTCTTTAGCGCTCGATAGATACAGGTATAGCGGTTTACATCCAAGAATATTACTGTATCACAAGCTTCAATCCTTATATCAAGTGTGCTCTGATAATTACCATCGATAATCCAACACTCGCTATCACAGATGCCCTCCTGAATTTTTATCCAGTCTTTTTTTGGAGTTTTAACCCAATTTGGTTTCCAATATAGCTGATCGAGGTGATGAACAGGCAAGTTCAATTCTTTACCTAACAAAGCCGAGAATGTGGATTTGCCCGAACCGCCGGAACCAATGACTGCAATTCTTTTCATCGTACCTACCTCGTCGTCAATCCAGTTAACGCTTTGCACACCGGCCGGAAAAAGCGTAGCTTTTGTAGGTCCGAGCCGCGTAGCGGCTGCAGTGCTGCAATTTGTTAGGCTCTTTTAGTATCCTTATTTTTTTTCCATGACGCACGTACATGTGTGCCATCACCCTTTGGTAGGTTTTTCCTTGCAATAAGCTGGCTTTCAAAAGAAAAATCTTCGTTTATCTTGACTATTAAAAGCTTATTAAAGTTTCCAGCACGTTTAACTTTTACTTCTTCTACACTTTTCTCTGGTGAAATGGTCTTTATCTCAATAAAATCATTACCAAGCTTACCATCTGAACCCTTTGTGTGAGGCTTATGGCGCTTTATTCCATAATGAATTTCACCAAATAGCTCTCCTAACTCACCCCAAATTTGCAAATAGCGGTTCGTTAATGAGTAGAATAATTTTGCGTTATAAACCAAGTTATCAAATACTACCGATAGTTCAGGATTAATCGGCACGATTTCATCTGATAACTCATATTCATCTAATTCTTCCCACTCATCAGAACTAAAACCAAATTCTTCAAAATCGAATGGCTCGTATGGGTTATATCCGCAAGCTGCTGCATCTGCGATTTGATCAGGGCTATAACCTTCATCACGCATATCATGTAAAAAATCCCAATCGCTCATATTTTCTCCGTTTTACTATCCATGAAATGCCTAACGCCGTGCTCACTGGCAAATTTGTAGCGTAGCGGAAAATTTGTCCGGGTGTAGCACTTTGTTATGTGCGATCATGTGTAGATAGCAATTTAATAATTTCAATTCTGTTTTCTTTCCCATGCTCTTTATGGAGATGTCTTGCCAGTTCTAGCGCTGTCATTCCATAACCTTTGCTCTTAATATTTATATTTGCCCCTTGTCCAACTAAAAACTTAACTCTTTCTAGATCATTATAAAGAACTGCTGCGTGGAGTGGAGTTATATATTTATCATTATAATGATTGATGCCATTAACATTTAACCCTTTTGAGATGAATATTTCTGCAATTTTATATTTTTCTGGATTTTCCAGGTTTAATATAAATTCAAGACCCGCCCCCTCAGCCAATTGCGCAACATCGCCTTTGTTTATGCGATGATTTAACATGTAGTATTCACAAATACTGTTCGGTATTCTAATACCTCCTTCATTTGCACTACACAAAATTAATTCCTCAATATCCATTCTTGATATGTCATATAGGGCAAGACCTACCCCCCCCATAAAAAGTGCAGCGAAGCCGCAATAAAGTAATTTTTTCTTCATTCCTTAACCCCATACTTTAATGCGACCTACTGATGGCACCTTATAGGAAATAAAAGCTCCTACATTATTTTTCAATTCAGAACTCACTACAAAATCTCTCAGTTTAGATCTAAACCCTATGGCTAATCGCTCTCTTATAAAGTCGTAAACCTTAACATTTTGCAAAACATGTACTGAGGCGTGTTTAAACCAATGCTTTGCCGACTTTTTTCCAAATTTCTTTATAACTTCAATGGCGCCTTTGGTGGGATTCGCAGCGCTTCTAAATACTGCCTCGATATAGCCGACGGCATATGACGCATCAACTGCCTCTACCAAAAGTCCTTTTGCAAAACCCCTTAAGTGGTCATTTATTGGTAGCGAATCGATTAGATGGTGATCAGATGGTTTAAAAATAAACTTCAAAACAATCCGAGTTTCTTCCTCATTCAAAAAGAGTTCTTCCGGCTTAAATTGGCGTAGTTGTTTGTAATTTATCATAATTTCTCCTTAGTTTTAGCACATAACGCCTCAATAACCGGCGCAGCTATGCTGCGTCCGGCGCCGTAGGCGCGAAGTTGATTGACTTGTTATTTTGTTGTGGCACTTTCTTCCGTCTCTTCATGACTGTTGTTACTTTGCGGAACAGCTGGAAACTCAACTAGACCAACTGAACCAAAAATAGCTTTGCGGCACTTAGTTGCAAATCTTGCATCTTTATTATCTTTTAAATACTTGGTCACTTTAAATAAGTCTGGAGTAAAAACTAGAGCAGTAGAGCTTGTAGTTGAAGCAGAAAGACATTTTTTCGTAAAGGGGTCGGACCTCTCTTCCAATGGAAGTAACCGATAAGCATTACCAAAAAGCACAGGTTTGGCGGGCTCGTCAACGTCTTCTCGTTCGAGATCTTCATGGATATTCAGAGCCAATTGGCGCAACTTATCAATATTTATTGCCTTGTTATCCTTCCCTTCGGCCTCTCCAATTAATCTACCTTCCTTGGACTCAAATACTGCATCAAATTCAGATTCCCCATCGTCAAATTGAGAGACTTTGAACCCTATTACTTGCAGAGCGTCAAGGATAGCGAATTCCAATGGCTTTCCTTTCTCGAATAATAAGTGCCTAAATCGTTCAAGCTCCCTAACCTCATCCATAATGGATTCTTTCTCTGCTTGCACTTCTTCAAGTTTCTTTTCTATTTTTAATAACTTTTGAGCCTCGACCCGTTCTTTCTCTAGTTTATATGCCGTATCCTTAGCCCAGTCAGGCTCAGGAGTTAGTTCACCCTGTGAGTTTATAGCCTTACTTAGTGATACGATGCTTTTAATAAACTTCGCAGAAAACTGCAGAGCCTCAGCTGTCCAATTTCCTTCATTTTCTTCGTCTTCCTCTCCAACAAAAAATGATTCAGGATAAAAATCTATATCAGGTAAACATACCAACGCTCCATTCGAATTTTTCGAACGAATTACAGTACCAACTGTTTTATCTCCGTGTTTGGTAACCAGGCACGGAGTATATTCACCCTCAAGAATTACGTTGTACGATGAGACGCTAGAAAACTCACTCCAGTATGCAGATATGATTTCAGAGGCTTTGGGGGAAAGTTTTACTTCTTTACCCTTAGAGATAAAAGGCTTAAGGTTTAGAGGAATTGACTGATAGTTGTCATAGCCTGTTACGATTCGTGTAGTTTTTTGATTTCTGCCTGTGCCTGAGAACTGCTTTTCGCCTGTCGCAATACTTAGTTGTTTGAGTTCACTCAAGAATACAATTACTAGTTTACCGTGATCTACCGCAGACTTAATTTCTCTTCGCCAATGCTCTGACTGGGCCTTAAGCTTGAATGACGCATCGTCAGACAAGCACGGCTTTCCTTGGAACATGCTCTCAGCTCTGAAAATGTAATCATTTATATCAGGTTTAAAAAGGACTATATCCCAATCCAACAATGAAATATCTGAGTCAAATTCACTAAACCCAATATCTTCATCCGCGAGACCGAACCCAATAGTTAATATATTTTTCTTTGCCATGGATTATCCATATCTATGAGTACAACATAACGCCTCAATCAGCCGACGCTTCAGCGGTCGGCTGCATTGATTTGTTAGGCTTTTTTATCATTAAGTCTTCTTCGTTTGGTAGAGCTTCACGAATACGTTTTAAATCATGGTATCCAATTTTTTCATGACTGGCATATATTGACTCAATAATTGCATCAACATCGCTTCTTTCGATCCCAATTCTTTCTTTAATATCGTCTAGCCTAGATTCAGCCCTTAGCTCGATTATTCGTGCATATGTGTTAAATGTTGAAATAATTGCTTTTAAAGATGGGTACAGTAAAGAAAAAGCAATCGCAAACCCCGCCGGATAAATTAATCCTTGTTCAAGGCCGGGAAAGACTGATACGACCTCATTAACCAACTCCACACCAAATTTTTCTGAGGTGAATAAAACTACCAATGATTTCCAGTTACACCCTATCGCTGCAACAGTATATGCCCCTAAGACTGGGCTTGATGCACGCTCTTTTATATTGCTTGAAAAAGATTCGACAATTTCTTTCAGCACTATTCTTCCTTATCTTCTCGATAATTATAGCCTAACGCTTTGCACACCGGACGAAATAAGCGTAGCTTATTGAGGTCCGAGCCGCGTAGCGGCTGAAGTGCTGCAACTTGTTAGGCATTTTAGTTACTCTTTCTAAGCCAATGCTCAGCCTCGAACACATAACTACTAAATTTCACGAGTATTTTGTACCACTCAATTATTAGCTGAGATGACTTAGTCAACTCCTGCTGATGCTCCCTTTCTATTTTTTCATACTGTGTACGTATTGCTTCATATTCAGGTGCATCTTTCGCTGTTTTCGACACGCTGTTTGAATCAAATGCTTGTTGCTGATCCTCTACAATTTTTTTGTACATTTTCCCGAGCTTTGTTGAAATATCATGCACTATTCCATTACGAGAATCTCGAAACGAATATATCTGATCAGCCATATCAGGTAATTTTACCACTGCATTAGAAATATTTTGCTTTGCTGAGTTGTTAAGACAGTAATCTCTGGCTTCAATAAATGGCGTGACGAACCAACCGTTCTTTCTTCCTTTTTTCTTATACGTTTCCGATGTTTCATTCAATAAAGAAACTATAAAATATTCTCTTATTCGATCTGAAGCCATATTAAGCTGTAGTATTGAATCTGTGTAATGCAACCAAAAGTAGTGATTATCTTCTAGCGCCTTTTTCATCGCTATTGTTTTATGTAAAAGGCACAGGCCAATTGACAATCGTGAAGCGCGCATCAATCCTTCGAAGTCACTTCCAGCGACAGTGAGCAACTTTTCTTTTTCAGTAGGCCGGTGCCTTACTGACCCATTACCAAACAGATACTCCCATTCTGTTTCAATCGGAGGATCTGTTTGCCACATAGCGTGACCAATGTAATCCGGGTCTTCGGTATCTTCTGACAGCCACCCATAGTTACCTATGTCGTACACATCATGGTAAGAAAGCAAGGCATCGACTTCTTGGTCGAGATATTCAACGAGCTTTTCTGTAGTGATGAATTTTTGTACAGGCATACGGTACCTACTCCTTGCCTAACGCCTAATTTAGGGGCCGAAAAAGCGAAGCTTTTGAGGTCCCAGCCCGCTTGCGGGCGACTATAATTACTTGTTATGGAAATCAAATTCCGCACAAAGCCCGAACAATAGAGGAAAAGAACGGGGAACCAAACCACCGGCACTTTCCCTGTTTCAAACCGCCCCATGCCAACCGGCACGCTACCGCCAGGCCCGGTGCACCAACCGATGGCACCGGGATTGATGTGACTGCCTGGAAGCCAGTGCGGCATCAAAACCAAAGCCCCCAACGCCAAAACCTCCCAAAACTTCGGCCACTGCCAGAGCCTTCGACCGCACCGAGAACGCTGGCACGATTTCCTTGCCGCTGCCCTACTCAGCTATGGCACTCATAAAACCACAGCCTGCCCGATTTTCATAACGTTTGGTTAAGGGGCGGGCTTTAGCCCGTCCCAGTGAGCGAAGCGAACGATTTGAACCAGTTGTTAGGAAATTTTCTTGGCAATGATCGTTACGCCTTCTGTATAGCTATAACCATATCCGTAGCCATATCCACCGCCACCATGATTAACGCCACCAAATTTAACTTCATATTTATAGTCATATGCTCCGGAAGTGACTGACTCAATGGCCACGACTTCATATCCATGGCTATTTAGTTCTTCTGTCGCCATAGCAATGTCATTTGCTAAGCGCTGACCATCAATTTCACGGTTAGACCAACCTGTTTGTTCCCACTGTTTTTCTTTGCGTGTGACTTCCTTTTCACCGCCAAATAACCCTTTTTTTGTTTCTCCCGTAGGAACCTTGATTGTGACTTCTTTACCGATTGGTTTGAAGAATGCTTCGACGTAAACAACCTTGTTCAAATTTACCTCCTGATTTCCTAACGCCTTGCTCACCGGAAAATTGGGAGCGCAGCGACTAATTTTTCCGAGTGCAGCAACTTGTTAGCCGCTACTGTATACGGACTGCTTAAGGCAATTCGATAATTCATCCGAAATCGCCTTATTGGTAGTACCTGGATCGGAAAATGATACAAATGAAAACCTATTAATAAACGCTGGAAATCCATTTGAACGCCTATAAAAAGGCATTTTATAATGAAAAATCACTCCAATAACATTGTCTGATTTAGTTGCGTATTGCGCTCTTATTGCCATCGCTATTTTCTCTGACACGGGATGTAGCAAAGATTGAAGTTCTTTCTCATCAGCGACATTGCCTTGATTCATATCTACTTGAATCATCCAGAACAGTTTACTGAGTGATAAGGCTATTAACCCGCGGTCAGTGTCGTTTTCCTCACATGATCTATCAATTTGTTCAATTGCTTTTTCAATAAGGCCTTCTAAGTTATTTTCAGTTACAGCTCTTTTGCACTCTACATGAAGTAGTGTGTTAGCTATGAAGATATTCAAATCAGCATCGGATTGATAACTTACATCCAAGCCAGCTCTTAAGAACCTGGAAGATGCATAAAGCTCAAACGTAAAGTTTCTTCCATGGATTCCGCCGCCATCATTCGGTTCTCCCGATAGCAAAGGCGGTCCCTTTTTAAGCCAGTTTAGAGTATTTTTAATATCCTCATGGTCGACACCATGCAAATATTTAGATATTTCAAGCAAATCATGAAGTTCAGCAACAGCCCAAAGGGCGTCAGAATCGTTTATATCAGGAGAATTGAATTTTCCCCTCTTTAGACTTTGGGCAATTAATTTTTTATATGACTGAAACCTGCCTGCCTCTATTTTAATACCTAATTCTTCCAGCCACTGCTTCGCCTCATCGTAATCATGAAGCATATCTTCGAACATTTGCTCTTTTATTCCAAATGCATCAACAGTATTCATTATTCTCCTTTAACTCTGAATGCGGTGGTCCTACCCACAAAAAGTAGACACTTTGATTATGCGCATTTGCGCTCGTACTCTGCCGGGCTGACATACCCCAAAGCCGAGTGCCTACGTATGCGGTTATAAAATACTTCGATGTATTCGAAAATCCCGGACTTTGCCTCTTCTATCGTCCGATACTGTTCAGCATAGATCAGCTCAACCTTAAGTCGACTGAAAAATGATTCCATCGCCGCATTATCCCAACAATTCCCTTTCCGGCTCATGCTGGGCCGGCAGCCATGTCGTTCCATCAAGGCCTGATAACGGTTGGAGCGATACTGAACCCCTCGATCGGAGTGAATGATCAGGCCAGGTTCGATATCGCGTCGCTTGAACGCCATATTCAGGGCATCCGTAATCAGCTGCTCTGTCATACTGGTATCCAGTGCCCAGCCGACGATGCTGCGGGAATACAGGTCCATCACCGTGGCCAGATATAGCCAGCGATCCCTGACCCAGATGTAAGTGATGTCGGTGGTCCATTTCTGGTTGGGACCCGCGGCATTGAAGTGACGTTTGAGAAGGTTGTCCGCTACGCCCGTCATCGCTTCCGTTCGCGGGGTGTACTTGAAGGCTTTGCCGTTACGGGCCCGAATACCGTTATGTTTCAGGATATTGGCGACATAGTTTACGGAGCAGTCGATCCCCAGGGCATTGAGTTCCTGCGTGATTCTGGGGGCCCCGTAACGGGCCTTGTAGGTGGCAAAGGTATCCATGACCTGCTCTTCCATGATCTGTCGCCGACGCACACGGGCACTGAGGCCCCGACCCAACCAGCGGTAAAATCCTGAGGCCGATACATCCAGAACTCGGCACATCAACCGTATCGCGTACTGCCCACGATACTCCTGTATCAGAGCGTACTTTACTCCTGCTGGCTCGCAAAGTACGCAGCTGCCTTTTTTAGGAACTCGAGCTCCTTCTTCAGCGCATCACGTTCGCGCTTCAGTTGCCGGACCTCATCACTCTCCGGTTTGGAGTAGTCTACCCCGTTCAGGCTGTTAAACTGCTTCTCAGACAGCCGGGTAAACTGACGTCGCCAGTTGTAAATCTGCCCGGGATGAATCCCCAGCTCCTTGGCCACTGAGACCGCCGTATGTCCGGGCTGATCAGCACGCCTGACTGCCTCGCGCCGAAACTCTTCGGTATAGTGCTGATATTTTTTCCTGGCCATCTTGCACCTCCTCGTCAGGGGTAAACCTAACTATAGAAGGTGTCTACTGTTCGTGGGTAACTCGGAAATATAACGCCGTGCTAAGGGGCCGTAGCTGTCGCATCCCGGATGATCACATAAGCAAAAAGCGTTATCCTTGGTTCATTGCTCGTGACGTCATGCAGCGCGCCATTGAGCAGTTCATCCAGCAAGCACAGGGGGATCAGCCGACATGATGGTATCTTTGCATAAACGGGCACGCACCACCCCTGCCATTCGTGAAGAACTGGCAGCCAGTACCAAGCCTGTCCGCGAACTGGCCCGGCAGTATGGCATCAGCGAGGCAACCGTCCGCAAGTGGCGCAGCCGCTCCAGCACGGAAGACCGCTCGCACACACCGCATCGACTGCAGACGCACCTGACACCGGCTCAGGAGGCGATCGTCGTCTATCTGCGCAAACAGCTGTTGCTGTCTCTGGATGACCTATTGGCAGTCGTCAAAGCCTTCCTCTGCGACAAGGTATCCCGTTCTGGTCTGGACCGCTGTCTGCGCCGCCACGGGGTCAGTAACCTGAATGATCTCAAGCCCAAGGCGCCTAAACCGGCCCCCAAGACGTTCAAGGCCTATCAGCCCGGATTCTTCCATATCGACGTCAAGTACTTGCCGCAAATGGCGGATGAGACCAAGCGTCGATACCTGTTTGTGGCCATTGATCGTGCCACCCGCTGGGTCTTTGTGCAGATCCATCCGAACAAAACGGCCGCGACGGCTCGGCGCTTCCTGGACAGCCTTCAGCAGGCCACACCTATCAAGATTACGCATATCCTGACGGACAACGGCAAGGAATTTACCGACCGTCTGTTCCACTCAAAGGCCCGTGATCCCAGTGGGAATCATGAGTTCGACCGCCTCTGCGCTGACTTGGGGATTGAGCACCGCCTGACCAAGCCCAGAACACCCCAAACCAATGGCATGGTGGAGCGTTTCAACGGACGTATAGCCGATGTGCTTAAGACCCACCACTTCGATAGCCGTGAAGATCTTGAGCAAACCCTGCTACGCTATGTGCATTTATATAATCATCAACTGCCGCAGTCCGCGCTGAAGTCCAGGCCACCCATTATGGCGATGAAGGAGTGGTACAAAACCCACCCAGAGCTTTTTAACAAACGCCCTTATAACCATACGGGACGTGACACGTAGCAGCATAGCTGCGAAGGTCCCAGTGAGTGAAACGAACGATCTTGAGCACCTTGTTAGGCATTTAGTTTATCCATCATTTCTTTAATTGGCAGCTCAGCCTCAAAAAACTTTTTAAAAGCTAGGTGTAACGCTTTGATCCAACTTTCACTTTCAGGAAGTTCTAGGAATTTTAGTGCTTTTTCGGGTATAGGGTTCTTCTGATAATGAAAGGTTGAGTTTCTAAACAGTCGAAGCGCGTCTACAAATTCTTCTTGAGAAAGGAGCTCATCCACTTTTGGGTTGGCACATTTAAGCTCCTTGTAACCTTCTACTACGACGTAGATCAGCCCGTAGAGTACAGAAAGCCTTGCAAATGATGAATGAAGTTCTGCAGATTCGGTCAAGCCTTCCGGAAGGCCATGATCACCACCGATCTTAGCCGTAACAACTTCTTTTACAGCATCTGCATTTAGCCAGTGCTTGTGGAGTGATATCAGTTCTTCCATGTACCCTCGTATTGCCTAACAGTCTGTTAATGAGGTCTTCGACCTCATAATAATTATTAGCGGGTATACCTTTTAATTTTCATAACCGCCTCATAACTTATTGAAACACAATGACTTGATACAAGAACTCACGAACAAAAAGGTACTTTTCTCGACATCACGCCACCCAGCGGGTATAACAATCTGCATACATTTCATGGATGAGGTGTTACACATGTCGAAATCTCCCTTTCTCAAGTCTGTTGAGGACTTCATGCTGGTCCAGCGCTACAGCCGACGGACGATCAGCACATATCTTTACTGGATCAAGTATTTCATTCTGTACAGCGGCAAGCGCCATCCAAGCCACCTGCATGATGAAGACATCATCCGTTTTCTGACCTTTCTTGCTGTTGAGCGCAATGTATCTGCCGGGACCCAGGCGCTTGCCCTGAACGCAATCGTCTTTCTCAAAACAAAATTTCTGGGCCAAACGGTGGGCGATCTGTCCGGTTACAGCACGGCCCGCAAGCCGCGCAAACTGCCCGTCGTGCTGACCAATCAGGAAGTGGCCGCCCTGCTCGGCCGGCTGACGGGCGTCCATTATCTGATGGCGGCCATGTTGTACGGCTCGGGATTGCGGCGTATTGAGCTGGTACGCCTGAGAGTCAAGGATGTCGATTTCGACTATCGGCAAATTCGGGTGATTAACGGCAAGGGTGGCAAACACCGGCTGGTGACGCTGGCGGAGGAACTGTTGCCCCTGCTGAGTCAGCAGGTAGAGCGGGTAGAGAATTACTTCAAGCAGGATTTGATGTGCGAAGGTTATTCGGGCGTTTGGTTGCCCGATGCGCTTGCTCGCAAGTATCCCAATGCACCCTTTGAGTCTGGCTGGCATTACCTCTTCCCTGCTTCTCGCCTGAGTATTGACCCTGCCGGCAAACTCCTGCGCCGGCACCATTACGATGAGAGTAACCTGAACAAACTGATAAGAAAAGCGGCGCGAGATGCCGATATTCGCAAGCCGGTGTCCTGTCATACCCTTCGGCATTCATTCGCAACGCACTTGCTGCAGTCGGGAGTGGATATACGAACGGTACAGCAGCAGCTCGGCCACGCCGATGTGAAGACCACCGAGATCTATACGCATGTATTGAAACAGGGCGCCCAGGGCGTCAAAAGCCCGTTAAGCACCCTGTGAAGGCCTCGCCCGTCAAACGAGACCGAGAGCGGCCTAACCTCCCCACGCGCCCGGACCTGCTAAGCTTGTGACAGCTGCCGAATCCTTTAACCAGGAGATAAAGAGATGAGCTACCAACATGTCTTGGTCACCGTGGACTTGTCTGAAGCAAGCAAAGCACTTATCGATAAAGCCATCGAGCAGGCCAAACCGGCTAACAGCAAGCTGTCGATTGTTTATGTCGAAACGGACCGGCTGAGGGAAGACCCAAAAGAGGAGCAACGCATACAGGCGCAACTGCACAGTCTTGTTGATGAGTGTGGCTATCCTGTGACGGACACCTTGTCAGTCATCGGTGATTTACATATGAAGGTGGCCGGTCTGGTCGAGACCAGTGATATTGACCTGGTCGTATGTGGCCACCACCACACCCTGGTTAGCCGCCTATTCAGTTCAGTCCCCAAACTCGTCAACAACGTGAAGGCTGACTTGCTGATCGTCGACCTCGGTTCATAACCGGCTCGATGAATAGCCGAGGAGGGTTATAACCATAAAAACCCGCACGCGGCGGGTTTTACAAGACAACGACAGAGTGCGATTACAGCTGCGTATGCAGCCCGCACTCGCGGGTTTCGAGCGCCTTGGTCGGGTCGAAGTAGTCGTGTTCGTTGGGCAGGTTATGCTCGGCCAGGTAGGCATCCATGTCCGCTTCGGTCCAGTTGAACAGCGGTGCCACCTTGATGATGCCGTCCTTGCTGGCAGAGACGATATCCAGTGACTGACGGAACTCGGTCTGGTCCTTGCGGATGGCGTTCAGCCAGAGATCCGGCTTCAGCTCGGCCAGTGCGCGCTGGAAAGGTTCCAGTTTTACCTGACGGGTGAACTCCTCGTGCTGAGGATCGTCCACGTCCGGGATGCCGCCCATCAGCACGTTGCGACGTGCCGCGCTCATCTCTGGGATGTAGGTGACGATGTTCAGGTTCAGGTCCTTGATCAGCTGTTCCGCGAAGCGGTAGGTAGCCGAGGTGTTGTAACCGGAATCCACCCACAGCACCTTGATGTCGGGCTTGGCCTGCACCGCCATGTGCAGGATCACCGACTCGTAGGGACGGAAGTTGGTGGTCACCAGCGGCTGGTCGCTGTTGGCGATCGCCCAGGCGACGATTTCCTGGGGAGTCTTGCCGGCCAGTTCGGCGTTGGCGGCTGCCAGATCGATGCTCATTCCTGTTCTCCTTGTCAGCTTTGCGGGTAGGCCGGACGGGTTACGGATGCGCCACCCTGATAACGAACGCTCACTTCATCGAAGGCGTTCAGCACGTCCGGCGTGTAGCGATCTTCCGGCACCAGCAGGGCATCGAAGCCACAGCGTTCCAGGTGAGCCAGACGGTCGCGGGTCACATCGCCTACGGCACGGAGCTGGCCCTGATAACCGGCACGGCGCAGCAGGCGCACGATACTGAAGCCACGGCCATCGGTGAAGGCCGGGAATTCAACCGCGATCAGTTCCACCTGTCCGTTCAGCGTCAGCACCTGCTCCAGGTCGTCGTCGCCGTTGACCTGAACACCCACTTCACGGCCGGCCAGAGTTTCACGGTTTTCCAGCCACTGCGCCAGCGGCAGGATGACGGCGCCGTCAGCGGGGATCGCCTGATCCTCCGCAACAGTGATCCACTTGTCTTCAGCTACCGGGGTGCGATCAATGATCAGCGGCATATACGGCCTCCTTGAACGGCTCTACTCCGACGCGACGGACCACTTCCAGGAAGCTTTCCGCTTCTGAATCGCGCTGGTCGATGTACGTCAGCAAAATCTTTTCGATGGTGTTGGCCACTTCGTCAGCGGCGATCGCCTTGCCCAGCACCTTGCCCAGGGACGCTTCCGCTTCGGATGAGCCGCCCAGAGTGAACTGGTACCAGTCCTCGCCCTTCTTATCGACACCGAGGATACCGATATGGCCCACGTGGTGGTGCGCACAGGCGTTGATGCAGCCGGACATGTTGAGGCGCACTTCGCCCACGTCGTGCAGGTAGTCCACGTTCTCGAACTTCTCGTTGATCTGCTCGGCGATGTTCAGCGTCTTGGCGTTGGCCAGACCGCAGAAGTCGAAACCGGGGCAGACAATCATGTCGGTCAGGGTGCCGATGTTCGGACGCGCTAGATTGTTGGCGTTGAGGCTGTTCCACACTTCGTGCAGGTCACTCTGCTTAACGTCGGCCAGCACCAGGTTCTGGTGGTGGGTCGCGCGAATTTCGCCGAAGGAGAAGCGATCCGCCAGGTCGGCCACGGCTTCCATCTGCAGGTCGGTGATATCGCCCGGTGCCTTCAGGTAGGGCTTCAGCGATACGACGACGATACGGTAACCCGGCACCTTGTGCTCGACGGTGTTGCGCTCGTACCAGGCACGGAAATCATCGTTCTGCGCCAGCAGTGCGTCCAGATTGCTGTCGGCGGCATCGGCCTCATACGCCGGTGGTGCAAACTGCGCCTTAACCTTGTCGATCTCATCCTGTGACAGGCGCAAATCGGACTCGCGAATCTCGGCCCACTCGGCTTCTACCTGCTCACGGAAGGCATCGATACCCATGGCGTTCACCAGGATCTTGATACGCGCCTTGTACTTGTTGTCGCGGCGACCGTTCAGGTTGTACACGCGGAGAATCGCGTCCAGGTAGGAGAGCAGATCCTGCGGTGCCAAGAACGGGTTGATCTGCTTGCCGATCACCGGAGTACGGCCCAGGCCGCCACCGACCAGCACTTCGAAACCGATCTCGCCGACGTCGTTCTTGACCAGGTGCAGGCCGATGTCGTGTACCTGAGACGCGGCACGGTCTTCGGGACCGCCGGTGACGGCGATCTTGAACTTGCGCGGCAGGTAGGCGAATTCCGGGTGCAGCGTGGACCACTGACGGATGATCTCGCACCAGGGGCGCGGGTCTTCCAGTTCGCTGGCGATCACGCCGGCGTAGGGATCGGTGGTGGTGTTACGGATACAGTTGCCGGAGGTCTGGATGGCGTGCATCTGAACTTCGGCCAGCTCGGCCAGAATGTCCGGCACCGACTCCAGCGTCGGCCAGTTGTACTGGATATTGGTGCGCGTGGTGAAGTGGCCGTAGCCCTTGTCGTAGGTGCGGGCAATATGGGCCAGCTTGCGCATCTGGGTCGAAGACAGCAGACCGTAGGGAACGGCCACACGCAGCATCGGTGCCTGACGCTGTATATAGAGGCCATTCATCAGGCGCAGAGCACGAAACTCCTCGTCGGGCAGTTCGCCAGCCAGGAAACGACGGGTCTGGTCGCGATACTGCGCCACCCGCTCGTCTACCAGCTTCTGGTCCACTTCGGTGTATTGGTACATGTCAGGTCAACCTTGTTATTGACAGGGCGCTGAAAACCTATCGGCGTTTTCCAACACTCTGATAAGCGTCATTGAAACAGGGTGCCATGCTACCCATGCAGCTTTATAACGTAAAATACTAATTAATAATTTTGTTATTCCTTTATGGAACTTACCACCCTGGACCATAATGACTTGGCTGCACCTCTCGCTTATTCTTTTGGGGTATATAAGAATGCATATATATTCTTTTTTATTTTATAACCTCTTCGCCATAATGCCGTTCAGTTATGAGACCCGCCTTCGTTCGGGCTCTGTGTACCAACCAAGTGAAAGAGTCGCACGATGAATCTGTTGCCGGAACACCGCCTGACCCATCTGAAACAGCTCGAAGCTGAAAGCATTCACATCATCCGCGAGGTGGCTGCCGAGTTCGATAATCCGGTCATGCTCTACTCCATCGGCAAGGACTCATCGGTGATGCTGCACCTTGCCCGCAAGGCGTTCTATCCGGGCAAGCCGCCCTTTCCGCTGCTGCACGTGGACACCACCTGGAAGTTCAAGGAGATGATCCAGTTCCGTGACAAAATGGCGGAAGAAGCCGGCATGGACCTGATCGTGCACATTAACCCGGAAGGCGTGGAAATGGGCATCAGCCCGTTCGAACACGGCTCATCCAAGCACACCGACATCATGAAAACTCAGGGCTTGAAGCAGGCGCTGGATCAGTACAAGTTCGACGCTGCCTTTGGCGGTGCCCGCCGCGACGAGGAGAAATCCCGCGCCAAGGAGCGCGTGTTCTCCTTCCGTGACAAACACCACCGCTGGGACCCGAAAAACCAGCGCCCGGAGCTGTGGAACACCTACAACACCCGTGTCGACAAGGGCGAGAGCATCCGTGTGTTCCCGCTGTCGAACTGGACCGAGCTGGATATCTGGCAGTACATCCACCTGGAGCAGATCCCGATCGTGCCGCTGTACTTCTCGGCGGTGCGCCCGGTGGTTGAACGCGACGGCATGCTGATCATGGTCGATGACGAGCGCCTGCCGCTGGCCGATGGCGAAACGCCGATGATGAAGAACATCCGCTTCCGTACCCTGGGCTGCTATCCGCTGACCGGTGCCGTGGAATCCGACGCCGATACGCTGCCTGAGATCATTCAGGAGATGCTGCTGACCACCACGTCAGAGCGCCAGGGCCGCGCGATCGACCACGACAGCTCTGGCTCCATGGAGCAGAAAAAGATCGAAGGTTACTTCTGATCTGCAGCTGAACATACATAGATAATGTGGAAGCTCATTTGTGAGCAAGCCAGCGAAGCATTGAAATTTGTGGGAGCTCACTCTGTGAGCGAAGTGGGATTAAAGATACAGGGTATTCGCGCACAGAGTGCGCTCCCACAACAGGCTCCTGCAAAGCCCTTCCAAAGCATTTAGCCCAGGCAGCTTCCACATACAGACAGAACACGGGAAGAGATAAACATGTCACATCAATCCGATCTGATCGCCACCGACATCGACGCCTATCTGGATCAGCACGAGAACAAGGAGCTGCTGCGCTTTCTGACCTGCGGCAGCGTGGACGACGGCAAGTCGACCCTGATCGGCCGCCTGCTGCACGACTCCAAGATGATCTACGAAGATCAGCTGGCCGCCATTCAGAGCGACAGCAAAAAGGTCGGCACCACCGGTGAGGAGATCGACCTGGCCTTGCTGGTGGACGGCCTGCAGGCGGAGCGCGAACAGGGCATCACCATCGACGTGGCTTACCGCTACTTCTCCACCGCCAAGCGCAAGTTCATCATCGCCGACACCCCGGGACACGAGCAGTACACCCGCAACATGGCCACCGGCGCCTCCACCTGTGACCTGGCGATCATCCTGATCGACGCCCGTCACGGCGTGCAGGTGCAGACCCGCCGCCACAGTTTCATCGTTTCCCTGCTGGGCATCAAGCACACTCTGGTGGCCATCAACAAGATGGACCTGGTGGACTTCAGCGAAGAACGCTTTGAAGAGATCAAGCGGGATTACCTGAAATTCGCTGGCGGCCTGGGGCTGAAGGACATTCACTTCGCGCCGATCTCCGCGCTCAAGGGCGACAACGTGGTCAACCCGTCCGAGCATATGCCCTGGTACACCGGCGAGTCTCTGATGCAGACGCTGGAAAGCGTCGAAATATCCGGCGACGCCAACTTCGACGAGCTGCGCTTCCCGGTGCAGTACGTCAACCGTCCGAACCTGAACTTCCGCGGCTACTGCGGCACTCTGAGCGCCGGTATCGTGCGCCCGGGCGACGACGTCACCGTGCTGCCGTCCGGCAAGTCGAGCAAGGTAAAGTCCATCGTCACCTTCGACGGCGACCTGCCGGAAGCCTTCGCGCCGATGTCCGTCACCCTGACGCTGGAAGACGAGATCGACATCTCCCGTGGCGACATCATCGTGCACAGCAACCAGGTGCCGGAATCCACCGCCAAGTTCAGTGCCCACCTGGTGTGGATGTCCGAACAGGAGCTGGTACCGGGCAGAAACTACGAGATCAAGCTGGCCAGTACCCGCACCGCCGGTCGCATCAGCGCCATCCGCCACCGTATCGACGTCAATACGCTGGAACAGACGCCGGCCGCCACCCTGAGCCTGAACGAGATCGCCCAGGTGGAAGTGACCCTGGAACGCCCGGTGGTCGCCGATGACTACCGCCGTCACAAGGGCACCGGCTCGTTCATCGTCGTAGACCGCCTGACCAACGCCACCGTAGCGGCGGGCATGATTGAAGCCGCCGGCGCCGATGACGCCCTGATCGAGTTGCAGGACCGGTCGGTGGTGACCACCGAACTGCGCGCCCGGCGTTGCGGCCAGACCGCCGCCCTGATCCGCCTGGAAGGCGGCAGCGACGAACTGCGCAGCACCCTGGCGTTCACGCTGGAGCAGCAGCTGTTCAACCGAGGCCGCCTGCCGCTGGCACTGACCGGGCAGAACGCGGTCCAAGTGGAAGCGCTGAAAGCCGCAGGCCTGCTGTTGCTGACCGACCGCGCCGAACAGGAGGCCGATCTGGTGCTGACACTGGATGACCTTCAGGGCCAGGCACCGGCGGCTCAGGTCAAGGTGCTGCTGCAGCAGATTGAACACGCCGGACTGATCTGATCGGTCACCTGCAGGAAGAAAAACCGGCCCTCTGGGCCGGTTTCCGACTCGGCGGTTGCCAGACGTCAACCGGCTGATCTATACCCTGAGGTTATAAATCCGGTAAAATTCAGCAGAATCTAATACGCCTTGCGGGGCTTTTCCTGCAGGGATCGAGGCAATGACAGGGGCTATGACTGATTTTCTGCTCATCCTGATCAGCACCGTACTGGTGAACAACTTCGTCCTGGTACAGTTCCTGGGGCTCTGTCCCTTCATGGGCGTGTCCAACAAGCTGGAAACAGCCATGGGCATGTCGCTGGCCACCACCTTCGTGCTGACGCTGTCGTCGGTGTGCAGCTACCTGGTCTACTCGGCGCTGCTGAAGCCCTTCGGCCTGGAATATCTGCAGACGATCGCCTTCATTCTGGTGATCGCCGTGGTGGTGCAGTTCACCGAGATGGTGGTGCACAAGACCAGCCCCATGCTGTACAAGCTGCTGGGCATTTTCCTGCCGCTGATCACCACCAACTGCGCCGTACTCGGTGTCGCCCTGCTCAACATCAAGAAGCAGAACGGGTTCGTCGAGTCGATCGCCTATGGCTTCGGCGCCGCTGTCGGCTTTTCGCTGGCGCTGGTGCTGTTCTCGGCGATCCGCGAGCGCATCGCCGTGGCGGATGTACCGGTGCCTTTCCGTGGCGCAGCCATCGGCATGGTGACGGCCGGTTTGATGTCGCTGGCGTTCATGGGTTTTGCCGGCCTCGTGCAGTTCTGAGGCGGAGTACGCAATGACCACTGTTATTACTGCAATTTTGATCCTTTTTGGCCTGGCGGTGGTGTTCGGCATCATCCTCGGCTACGCCTCGATCCGCTTCCGGGTTGAGGGCAACCCGATCGTCGACCAGATCGACGCCCTGCTGCCGCAGACCCAGTGCGGCCAGTGCGGCTACCCGGGCTGCCGCCCCTATGCCGAAGCGATCGCCAACGGCGATGCGATCAACAAGTGCCCGCCCGGCGGTCAGAGCACCATCGAGGCGCTGGCCGACCTGCTCGATGTCGAAGCGGTCCCGCTCGACGCCGAGCACGGCGAAGAACAAGCCAAAACCGTCGCCTTCATCCGCGAGGATGAATGTATCGGCTGCACCAAGTGCATCCAGGCCTGCCCCGTGGATGCGATCCTCGGCGCGGCCAAACAGATGCACACCGTTATCTCCAGCGAGTGCACCGGCTGCGACCTCTGTGTAGAACCCTGCCCCGTGGACTGTATCGATATGATTCCGGTGGAAACCACCATCGCCAACTGGAAATGGCCGGCACCGGCCGAATCGCGCAACCTGATCGCCACCGATCGCGGTCGTGGCGAGCTGCAGCAGCAGGAGGCGCACTGATGGGCAAGGTATTCGCCTTCCACGGCGGCATCCATCCGCCGGAGAACAAGAAGCAGTCAACCCGCACGCCGATCCGCACGGCGCCGCTGCCGAAACAGCTGTACCTGCCGCTGCAGCAGCATATCGGCATGGCCGCCAGTCCATTGGTCAACGTCGGCGACCGCGTGCTCAAGGGTCAGATGATCGCCGAGCCGGTGGGCCGCATCAGCGCCGCGCTGCACGCGCCCACGTCGGGCACCATTCGTTCCATCGGTCCGCACCCGGTGCCCCATGCTTCGGGCCTGGAGTCCGACTGCATCGTGATCGAGAGCGACGGCCAGGATGAGTGGATCGAGCACCAGGGGCTGGAGGACTTCACCCAGCTGGAACCCGGCGCGCTGATCGAACATATCCGCCGCTGCGGCATCGCCGGCATGGGCGGCGCCGGTTTCCCGACCGACGTCAAACTGCATCTGGGTGACGACCATATCGTCAACACGCTGATCATCAACGCGGCTGAGTGCGAGCCCTACATCACCGCCGACGACATGTTGATGCGCGAGCGCGCCCACGAGATTCTCGGCGGCATCCGGGTGATCAGCCACCTGCTCAAGCCCAGCCATATCATGATCGGCATCGAGGACAACAAGTCACACGCCATTCACACGCTGGAATCGGTGCTCAAGGGGTGCGACCTCAATATCGATATTCGCGTGGTGCCGACCAAGTACCCCTCCGGCGGCGAGCGTCAGCTGATCCAGCTGCTCACCGGCCTCGAAGTGCCCAGCGGCCGCATCCCGGCCGATATCGGCATCGTCTGCCAGAACATCGGCACCACGGCGGCGATCTACCGCGCCGTGCACCATGGCGAGCCGTTGATCTCCCGCGTCGTCACAGTGACCGGTGATGCCGTGGCCCAACCGCAGAACCTGGACGCGCTGATCGGCACGCCCTTCGCCGACCTGCTCGATGCCGCCCATGTGTACGAGAACAAGCTCTACCGACTGGTGATGGGCGGCCCGATGATGGGTGTGACCGTCGAGCATGATCAGATTCCGGTGATCAAGACCACCAACTGCATCATCGCCGCCAGTATCGACGAGATGCCGCCGGCCCCGCCGGAACAGCCCTGCATCCGCTGCAACATGTGTGAGCAGGTGTGCCCGGTGACCCTGCTGCCGCAGCAGCTGTACTGGTTCGCCAAGGGCCGCGAGTTCGACAAGGCCAAGCACCACAACCTGTTCGACTGCATCGAGTGCGGCGCTTGCGCCTATGTCTGTCCGAGCAGCATTCCGCTGGTGCAGTACTACCGTTTCGCCAAGTCGGAGATCCGTACCGAGGAAGCCGAACAGCGCAAGGCCGATCACGCCCGCGAGCGCTTCGAAGCCCGCCAGGCGCGTCTGGAGCGCGAACAGGAAGAGAAGGAAGCCCGTCGCAAGGCCCGTGCCGAGGAAGCCGCCCGCGCCCAACAGGCCCGCAAAAACAGTGCAGCCAGTGTGGAGACCGCCGCACCGGCACAGGATATCAATGCGCTGAAAACCGCGGCTGCCGTCGCCCGCACCAAGCTGAAAAAGGCTCAGAAAGCACTGGATGCGGCACGCGACAACGGTGAAGGCGACCTGCCGGCGCTGGAAGCGGCGCTCAAGGCCGCCCAGACCAGCTCCGAGCAGGCGCAACAGGCGCTGGAAAAAGCCGAAGATGCCAAGCCGGCAGCCCCCGTTGCAGTCGACACCAAACAGCTGAAGACCGCTGCCGCTGTGGCCCGCACCAAGCTGAAAAAAGCCCAGAAGGCACTGGATGCCGCACGTGAAAGCGGTGAAGGCGACCTGCCGGCGCTGGAAGCGGCGCTCAAGGCCGCTCAGGCCAGTGCCGACCAGGCTCAGCAGGCGTTTGAGCAGGCTGAATCCGGTGCCTCAGCAGGCGCAACGGCTGCCGGCCCGGACCTGAAGCAGCTGAAAACCGCCGCCGCCGTCGCCCGCACCAAGCTGAAAAAGGCCCGCGATGCGCTGAAAAACGCCGAAGACAAGGGCCTGGAAGGCCTCGACAAGCTGCGTGCCACCGTCACCACGCTGGAGCAGAAGGCCGACGAAGCCGACAAGGCCCACAAGGACGCCGAAGCCTCCGCCGGTTCAGCCGAGACACCCACGAGCCACCCCGCTCCGGTCGATATGAAAGCGCTGAAACAGCAGGTGTCGATCATGCGCACCAAGTTGAAGAAAGCCGAAGCGGCACTGGACGGCCTCGACGGTGAGGAGCGCAGCCAGGCCGAACAGGCACTTGAGGCGCTGCGCCAGCGGCATGCCGAAGCCGACAAGGCGTTCAAGGCCGCCGAGCAGGCGCAGATCGATGCGGCTGCAGCCAAGGGTGTCGACCTCAAGCAATTGAAAATCGACGCCGCCATGGCACGGGCCGCCGTCACCAAGCTGGAGCGCGCTTTGGCCAAGACAGAAGAGGCGCAGGAGCGCACCGCTCTGGAAGCCGAGCTGGACACCGCCCGCGACAAGGCGGAACAGCTGAACAAAACCCTGCAGCAGCATGAGCCGGCCTGACGCCATGCTGACTGCATCTATTATCGTTAACGGGATCGAATCGACATGTCTCTGATCCGGATGAGTTCACCTCATGTCTACAAGACCAACACCACTGCCAATGTGATGCGGCTGGTGCTGCTGGCGACCCTGCCGGGCATTCTGGCCCTGACCTTCTTCTTCGGCTGGGGCACGCTGATCCAGATCGTCTGGGCCGGCGCACTGGCACTGGCCTTCGAGGCCGCCATTCTGAAACTGCGCCGCCGACCGATCATGTTCTACCTGAATGACGGCAGTGCGCTGGTGACCGCCCTGCTGCTCGCCGTGGCCATCCCGCCCTTTGCGCCCTGGTGGGTCACCGCTGTCGGCGTGTTCGTGGCGATCGTCATCGCCAAGCACCTCTATGGCGGCCTGGGCCAGAATCCGTTCAACCCGGCGATGGTCGCCTATGCCCTGCTGCTGATCTCCTTCCCGGTGGAGATGACCCGCTGGACCGCGCCCTTCGTGCTCAACGGCGAAGGCTGGCCGGTGGCCTCCTTCCTGGACACCCTGGGCTCCATCTTCGGCTCCGTCGAACATGCCTGGTACGACAGCTTCACCGGCGCCACACCGCTGGATGAGCTGCGCCACCGGGGCGGCCTGACCACCGAAGAAACCTGGCGCCAGTCGCTGGTGCTGTCCCAGGGTATCGGCGCCTGGCATGCGGTCAGCGCCGCCTGGTTCATGGGCGGCATTTTTCTGCTCTATCGCAAGATCATCACCTGGCATGCGCCGATCTCCATGCTGCTGGCGCTGGCGGTCTGCGCCACCTTGTTCTACGGTTTCGATCCAGACAGCTACGCCGATCCCTTCTTCCACCTGAGCACCGGCGCGACCATGCTGGCGGCGTTTTTCATCATCACCGATCCGGTGTCCAGCGCCACCAGCAACCGTGGCCGCATCATCTTCGGTGCCTGCATCGGGGTACTGGTCTTCATCATCCGCACCTGGGGCAACTACCCGGATGGCGTCGCCTTTGCCGTGCTGCTGATGAACCTGGCGGCGCCCTTCATCGACCTTTACTCCCAGCCGCGCAGCTATGGCCACAGCCAGAGCAACAAGGGTCGAGGAGGCAAGGCATGAACGAGATATTCAGTTCAATCCGCAGCAATGCCATCGCGATCGGCCTGTTCGCCATCGTGACTTCGGCGGTAATCGCGTTCACCCAGCAGGCGACCAAGGAACAGATTACGCACAACAAGGCGGAGTTTCAGGCACGGGCGCTGTTCGAGATCGTGCCCAGGTCCGTGGATCCTGAACTGGTCCATCACCGACTGCAGATGCAGGCGCCGGAACTGGGCAGCGAGGCGCCGATCGAGCTCTATCAGGCGATCCAGAACGGCCAGGTCGTGACCGTGTTGATGCCGGTGATTGCCCCCGAGGGCTACAGTGGCGATATCGAAATGCTGGTGGGCGTCAACGCTGACGGCTCTCTCGCAGGCGTCCGTGTGCTCAGCCATAAGGAAACCCCGGGACTGGGCGACAAGGTCGAGCTGAGCAAGTCCGACTGGATCCTCTCGTTCAACAACGAGCAGATGGCGATGGGCGGCGATGACAGCTGGGCCGTGAAGAAGGATGGCGGTCGCTTTGACCAATTTACCGGCGCCACCATCACCCCGCGCGCCATCGTGGGCGCCACCGCCCGCGCGATCGAATTTTTCCGCGCCCACCGTGAGCGTCTGCTGACACCGGTGACGGAACAAGCGCAGCCCCAGGCTGCAGGAGTAGCAGAATGAGCGTCGATTATCGCAAGATCACGCTGGATGGCCTCTGGCACAACAACCCCGCGCTGGTGCAGCTGCTGGGCCTCTGCCCGTTGCTGGCGGTCACCGCCTCAGTGGTCAACGCCCTCGGCCTTGGCCTCGCCAGCACCCTGGTACTGGTCAGCTCCAACCTGACCGTATCCCTGTTCCGCAAGCTGGTCCCGGAAACGGTGCGCCTGCCGATCTTCGTCATGATCATCGCCTCCTTCGTCACCGCCATCGAGCTGGTGATGCAGGCGCTGACCTATGAGCTCTACCTGATTCTCGGCATCTTCATCCCGCTGATCGTGACCAACTGCGCCATCATGGGTCGCGCCGATGCCTTCGCGGTCAAGAACCCGGTACGCGCCTCGGTGCTCGATGGTCTGATGATGGGCGTAGGTTTCACCATCGTTTTGGTGCTGCTGGGCGGCCTGCGTGAAGTATTGGGCACCGGGCTGCTGTTCGGCAACATGCACCTGCTGTTCGGCGAAGCCGCGCGCAGCTGGGAACTGACCGTTTTTGCCGACTATCCCGGCTTCCTGTTCGCCATTCTGCCTCCGGGTGCCTTCGTTGGCCTCGGCCTGATGATCGCACTGAAAAATGTGATCGATGCGCGCATCGAGAAACGCCGTCAGCTGGCACAGAAACCGACGGAATTGACCGGCAGCAAGCGAGTACGCGTTACCGGATAACTATACTTCAGGGTTGTTGTAACGCCCGCCGGTTTTGACTACTCTCGATCGTTAATACATTCATGAGTAGCAGGAGCCAAGGTGGGCAATCCTCTCCCAGTCATAATCTGTGATGATTCACGACTGGCACGCAAGCAGATGGAACGTGCGCTGGCACCATGGAATCTCACCATCACTCACGCCAGCCACGGCCTGGAAGCGCTGGAAGCGATCCGGGCCGGCAAGGGCGAGCTGCTATTCCTCGACCTGAACATGCCGATGATGGACGGCTACGAGGTGCTGGAGCGAATTCGCAGCCAGGATCTGCCCGCCCTCACCATCGTCGTCTCCGGCGATATCCAGCCTGAAGCCCACGCACGCGTGCGTAATCTCGGCGCGCTGGACTTCATCCAGAAACCGATCGATATCGAGCGCCTTAGCCGCTCACTGCATGCCTTCGGCCTGCTGGAAGAACTGACACCCGCCACCTCTTCTGCAAGCATCGAGCCGCCCTCCGGCCACTCGCCAATCGAGCAGGCACTGGCGCTGAACGATCACTACCAGGAGCTGGCCAACGTTGCCATGGGCCAGGCCGCTGCCCTGCTGGCCGAACTGATGGACACTTTCATCGAGCTGCCCATCCCCAGCGTCAAACTGGCCGAAACCGGCGAGCTGGAAATGACGATGCAGCAGTCGATCAGCCAGTCGTCATTCACTACGGTCTGCCAGGGCTTCATCGCCCCCGGCATCTCCGGCGAAGCCCTGCTGATTCTGAACGGCACCCAACCCGAACAACTGGCGCAACTGCTCAATCATCAGGGTGAAATCAACGCTCAGGTCGAACGCGAACTGACCATGGAAATCGCCAACCTGCTGATCGGCGCCTTCCTCAACGGGCTGGGCCAACAGCTTGACCTGAACTTCAGTCCCAGCTCGCCCAAGTTGCTCGACGCACTGCCGCGCCGGGGCAACCTGACCCGCGGCGACCAACCCGACCGCATCCTGAGCATCGATATCAGCTATCGTATCGAGGGACTGACGCTCAGCTGTGACCTGTTGCTGCTGTTTACCGAAGACTCCCTCCCCACCCTGAACGAACTGGCGAGCCACCTGTCATGATCAACCCGCCCGAGCACCTGCTGACCGCCAACGAGTTTCACTGGCAGCTGGGGCTGCTGCAGAACCTGGATGTGGGCCTGATCGTACTGGATGCCGATCATCGGGTAGTAGTCTGGAACGGCTTCATGACCAACCATTCGGGCATCAGCGACCCGAACGCCTGCGGCAAGCAGCTGCCCGAACTGTTCAGCCAGTTTCCGGACGACTGGTTCCGGCGCAAGCTCAACAGCGTCCGCCTGCTGCGCAATCGGGCCTACATCACTTGGGAAGAGCGCCCCTACCTGTTCCGCTTCAAGCCGCATCACCCGATTACCGGGGTGGCGGAATTCATGTACCAGAATGTGACCCTGATTCCGCTGTCATCGCCCAATGGACAGATCGAACATGTAGGCATCATGGTCTACGACATGACGCCAGTGGCGATCAGTCAACAGGCCCTGCGCAGTGCCAACGAGGAGCTGGCGCTGTTGAGCCGCACCGACAGGCTCAGCGGACTGGCCAATCGCGGCCACTGGGAGGAATGCCTGCAGCAGGAGTATGAGCGCTTTCGCCGCACCCAGGCCCCCTCCAGCCTGGTCATGCTGGATGTGGACCACTTCAAGAAGATCAACGATACCTATGGCCACCAGGCCGGTGACGAGGTGATCCGCATCCTCTCTGCACTGCTGCAGAAGCATGCCCGCAATACCGACACGCCCGGACGCTACGGCGGCGAGGAGTTCGGCATTCTGCTGGTCAACACCTCCGAAGACCAGGCCCTGGTGTTTGCGGAGCGGGTACGCCAAGCCGTCGAGGCGCTCAGCATCCGCCACGGACCTCACCAGATCCGCTTCACCATCAGCCTGGGCATCGCCCAGGTCGGCAACACTCACCAGTCGCACGAGGACTGGCTGCGTGACACGGATACCGCGCTCTATCACTCCAAGACAACGGGGCGCAACCGTACCACCCTGGCCGAGGATCTGGAATAATTGCGGCTTCAGCCAATCCATTTCAAGCGGGAACCATGAACGCCGATAAGCGATACCAGATTTTCAGCCGCCTGCAGGAACAGAACCCCAACCCTGAAACCGAACTGGAGTACGACTCTCCCTTCGAACTGCTGATCGCTGTTCTGCTGTCAGCCCAGGCCACCGACGTCAGCGTCAACAAGGCCACGCGCAAACTCTACCCGGTGGCCAACAGCCCGGAAGCCATGCTGGCGCTGGGTGTAGACGGCGTCAAGGAACACATCAAGACCATCGGCCTGTTCAACACCAAGGCCGAGAACGTGATCAAGACCTGCCGTATTCTGGTCGAACAGCACAACAGCGAAGTGCCTCAAACCCGAGAAGCGCTGGAAAAGCTGCCCGGGGTCGGCCGCAAGACCGCCAACGTGGTGCTCAACACCGCCTTCGGCCAGCCCACCATGGCCGTAGATACCCATATCTTCCGCGTCGCCAACCGCACCCGTATCGCCCCCGGCAAGACTGTGCTGGAGGTGGAGAAGAAGTTGCTGCGCTTCGTGCCCAAGCCGTTTCTTGTCGATGCGCATCACTGGCTGATTCTGCACGGCCGCTATGTTTGCACCGCGCGCAAGCCTCGCTGCGGCGCCTGCATCATCGAAGACCTGTGTGAGTTCAAGGACAAAACCGAGGACTGAAACCGGCCTCGGTTACTCACAGATTCTGTGGATAATTCAGTGGATACATATGGGAAGAACGGCGCGAGACGGCGTATTTCAAGGCCTTCAGCGAATTGGTAAGAAAATCATCAACTTTTGATTAAATCCTTTAAAATCAATAAGTTAATTATGTCAATACTGTTTCGGAAAGTTTACAACCCGGGTTATGCACCGGCCTCGGGCAGTACCGGCCCGACATGTGAACAATCCAAAAAAAAGCGCCCTGTCAAGGCGCTTTTTTTGGATTTCATCCTGATCCAGGATCCCGCTCAATCCTCGGGCAGCTCGATCTCGATATGTGTACGCGGGCGACAGCAGCAGGCCAGAATCTCATTTTCCTTAAGGTCCACCAGGCTGTCCTGAACCTGGTCCACGGATCCTTCCAGCAACTTCACCTTACAGCAGCCGCAATAGCCTCCTCGACAGCTGTAAGGCGCCGGAATGTTCTGCGCCTCCAGTGCGTCCAGCAGCGAAAACTCGTACTGGAAGTAGAAAGTGTGGTAATTGTTGACCTTGATACGCGGGATACCTGACATGGCCACCTCGATTAGAGATCAAATCCATCAAAATCATCGGTATCGACTTCGTTGTCGATCTGACCCACCAGATAGGAACTGATCTCGGCTTCCTGAGGCGCAACCTGGACGTTGTCGCTGACCAGCCAGCCATTCATCCAGGGCAGCGGGTTCTGACGCGGCGGGAAGAGCTCGGTCAGACCCAGCGCCTTCATGCGCACGTTGGTGATGTACTCGACGTAATCGCCCAGAATACGCGCATTCAGGCCGATCATCGAGCCTTCACTGAACAGGTATTCCGCCCAGTCTTTTTCCTGCTGCGCCGCTTCACGGAAGATGGCGTAGACCTGCTCTTCACACTCGACCGCAATCTGCTTGAACTCGGGATCATCGGTACCAGAGGCCATCAGGTTCAGCATGTGCTGGGTACCGGTCAGGTGCAGCGCCTCGTCACGAGCAATCAGCTTGATGATCTTGGCGTTACCCTCCATCAGCGCGCGTTCGGCAAAGGCGAAGGAGCAGGCGAAACTGACATAGAAACGGATCGCTTCCAGCACGTTGACCGACACCAGAGTCAGGTAGAGCTTCTTCTTCAGGTTGTACAGGGTCGCATCGCAGCTTTCACCCTCGATACGATGCATGCCCGCGCCATGCACGCTGTACACGTTGACCAGGTGAATGAACTCGTCATACAGACGGGTCACCGCTTCGGCACGCTTGATGATCTCCGGGTTGGTGACGATCTGATCGAACACCTCCGACGGCTCGGTGACGATGTTGCGGATGATATGGGTATAGGAACGGCTGTGAATGGTTTCACTGAACGCCCAGGTCTCGAACCAGGTCTCCAGCTCCGGCAGCGACACCACCGGCAGGAAAGCCACGTTGGGCGAACGTCCCTGCACCGAGTCCAGCAGGGTCTGATACTTGAGGTTGCTCAGGAAGATATGCTTTTCGTGATCCGGCATATCCATGAAGTCCTTGCGGTCGTTGGTCAGATCGACCTCCTCCGGACGCCAGAAGAACGACAGCTGCTTCTCAATCAGCTTCTCGAAGATCGGATACTTCTGCTTGTCATAACGGGCCACGTTCACTGAACGGCCGAAGAACATCGGCTCGCGGGTTGCATCGTGGTTACTCGGACTGAAAGTGGAGTATGACATGAGTTCCTTTTTCCTGAACAAAACATACCGACCTCCCCGGCGAGCGCCGGGGAGAAGCGTTAGAAAGAAGACAAGCGGCTCGGATCAGAGCTTGCAGGCGCCGCCTTCACAGCCGTCGTCGCCCTTGTCAGACGCACCGGCCCCATCGCGGGTGTTGTGGTAGTACAGCGTTTTGACACCGTACTTGTACGCGGTCAGCAGATCCTGCAGCAGCTGTTTCATCGGCACCTTGTCGCCCGTGAACTTGCTCGGGTCGTAGTTGGTGTTGGCCGAAATAGACTGATCGACGAACTTCTGCATGATGCCGACCAGCTGCAGATAACCGGTGTTGTTCGGGATACTCCACAGCAGTTCATACTGCCCCTTGAGTTCCAGGAACTCCGGCACCACCTGCTTCATGATGCCGTCCTTGCTCGCCTTCACCGATACGAAGCCACGCGGCGGCTCGATGCCGTTGGTGGAGTTGGTGATCTGCGACGAGGTTTCGCACGGCATCAACGCGGTCAGGGTGCTGTTGCGCAGACCGAACTCGCGAATGTCTTCACGCAGGGTTTCCCAGAAGTAGTGCAGCGGCTCTTCGCAGTAGCTGTCGACATCACGCTTGTAGGTGTCGATCGGCAGCAAGCCTTTCGCGTACGTGGTTTCGTTGAATTTCGGGCAGGCCCCCAGCTCCTTGGCCAGATTGTTGGACGCCTTGAGCAGGTAGTACTGGATCGCCTCGAAGGTGCGATGCACCAGGCCATTGGCGCTGCCGTCGGAGTATTTCGCTCCGTTCTTGGCCAGGTAGTAGGCGAAGTTGGTTACGCCCACACCCAGGGTACGACGGGACATGGTGGCATTGCGCGCCGCCGGAATCGGATAGTCCTGATAGTCCAGCAGGCTGTCCAGTGCGCGTACGATCAGGTCCGCCAGACCTTCCAGCTCATCCAGGTTTTCCAGTGCGCCCAGATTGAAGGCGGACAGGGTGCAGAGCGCGATCTCGCCTTCCGGATCGTTGACGTCGTTCAACGGCTTGGTCGGCAGCGCGATCTCCAGGCAGAGGTTGGACTGCTTCACCGGCGCAACCGCAGGGTCGAACGGGCTGTGGGTGTTGCAATGGTCCACGTTCTGCACGTAGATACGCCCGGTGGAGGCACGCTCGGACATCAGCAGACCAAAGAGTTCGACCGCCTTGATGGTTTTCTTGCGGATCGATTCGTCCTGCTCATACTGCTCGTACAGACGCTCGAACTCGCTCTGATCGGCAAAGAAGGCATCGTACAGTCCCGGCACTTCGTGCGGGCTGAACAGGGTGATGTTGCCGCCCTTGATCAGACGCTGATACATCAGCTTGTTAAGCTGTACGCCGTAGTCGATGTGACGCACGCGGTTCTCTTCCACGCCACGGTTGTTCTTCAGTACCAGCAGTGACTCCACTTCCAGGTGCCACATCGGGTAGAACAGCGTGGCTGCGCCACCACGCACACCGCCCTGCGAACAGGACTTCACGGCCGTCTGGAAATGCTTGTAGAACGGGATACAACCGGTGTGGAAAGCTTCGCCGTTGCGAATCGGGCTGCCGATGGCGCGAATGCGACCGGCGTTGATACCGATACCGGCACGCTGAGAGACGTACTTGACGATGGCAGAGGAGGTCGCGTTGATGGAATCCAGGCTGTCACCGGTTTCGATCAGCACGCAGGAGCTGAACTGGCGGGTCGGCGTGCGCACACCGGCCATGATCGGCGTCGGCAATGACAGCTTGAACAGAGAAACCGCGTCGTAGAAACGCTTTACGTAGTCCAGACGGGTGTCACGCGGGTAATTGGAAAACAGGCAAACCGCCACCAGCATGTACAGCTGCTGCGGGCTTTCGTAGATGTCACCGGTGACACGGTTCTGCACCAGGTACTTGCCTTCCAGCTGCTTCACGGCCGCATAGCTGAAGTTCATGTCACGGCTGTGGTCCAGATAGGCGTTCAGCTCATCGAACTCTTCGCGGCTGTAGTCGGTCAGCAGATGCTGGTCGTAACGCTTCTGCTCGACCATCTTGACCACATGATCATAGAGGTGCGGCGGTTCAAAATCGTTGAACGCGCGCTTGCGCAGATGGAACACCGCCAGGCGCGCCGCCAGGTACTGATAGTCCGGCGCGTCTTCGGAGATCAGGTCCGCAGCGGACTTGATCAGCGTCTCATGGATATCGGATGTCTTGATGCCATCATAGAATTGCAGATGCGCGCTGAGTTCGACCTGTGATACCGATACATTTTCCAGCCCTTCGGCGGCCCAGATAATTACACGATGGATTTTTTCCAGATCGATCTGTTCACGCCGACCATCGCGTTTGGTAACCATCAGATCTTGCTGCATTGTGCACGCTCTTCCAGTAGTCATTGATGAAACTTGTGACCCTTGCGGACCAGGCTCTGCTGCAGTGGCTATCTGTTCCAAAATCCCATAGCCGATGCCTTGGCGACACCCCAAAAGGGCAACGCCATGAAATAGGTCATCAGTAGGACAAAACACAAGATATAGTGCAGCACCGCTTACAGGGCACTAAATATAGATGCTGGCCCGAGGATTTCAATATTGATTTATCACGCTTTCGCGTGTACCCCAGCACGCCAGGTTCGCTGAACGCCGCGCATTATGAGGGCTTGGCGCAGCTTTTTCCATCCCTGCTCGTGAAAGAGTTTTTTTCATGGACTGTTATCGTTTGCGGAAAATTTCGCATACCAAAAAACAGCCGCCAATCTGCGCCCCTCCCCTTTACAACCCCCGCTTTCCTGTCTATCATGCGCATCCGCTGGTGGGGTTCCCGAGTGGCCAAAGGGATCAGACTGTAAATCTGACGCGCGAGCTTCGGTGGTTCGAATCCACCTCCCACCACCATTGAATTACACGAAAGAGCCCTGCCCATCCGGCGGGGCTTTTTTGTATCTGCTCCCATCCTACGACCAAACGCCAACACATTTAGTTGTATGCCGTACCCGGTACAGTCATGGTAGGCTTGATCTCTGGCTCGATTAAGATACGGTTTAACGATTTGTTGCACCGATAAACCCGCTCAATAATAAAAACTATTGATCGTATGACACATGGACTGACTTTACCCACTCTTGGGGAACTGCAGCTGCTTAAGGAACAACAAGTCATTCTGGACAACGCCGGTGCCGGTATCTGCTTCGTCCGTGATCGGCTGATTCATCGCTGCAACCGACAATTCGCCCACATCTACGGCTATGACAGCCCCGACCAGCTGATCGGCACCAGCAGCGAGCAGCTGTACCCGGACTCGGTGAGCTTCCGCCAGCTGGGCGTCAAGGCCTACCCCAGCATGCTCCGGGGCAAACGCCACACCACCGAATTGCAGATGATCCGCCGTGACGGGACCCCGTTCTGGTGCCGCATTACCGGCAACCTGATCAGCGCTGACACCCCAGCTCTGGGCTCCATCTGGATCATCGAGGATATCGACCAGCAGCGCCGTGCCAACGAAGCACTCAATGCCCTGCACCATCAGCAGCAACTGATCCTGGATCACGCCATGGTCGGTATCGCCTTCATGCGCCAACGCACGGTCAGCCGTTGCAACCAGCGCATGGCCGATATGCTCGGCTATACGCTGGATGAACTGGCCGGCATCAGCACCCGCGCCTTCTATCCCAGTACCGAGGCATGGGAAGCCGCAGGCCTGCAGCATCGTGAAATGCTGGGCCAGGGCAAGACCTTCAGTACCGAAATAGAGCTGCAAAACAAGGATGGCGGCCGCCTGTGGTGCGACCTGCGCAGCAAGGCGATCAACCCGGATAATCTGGATGAGGGCAGCATCTGGATCATCATGGATATTTCCGAGCGCAAGGCGCATGAGCGTACCCTCCTGCGGGCACATGACGCGCTCGAACAGCGCGTGACCGAACGCACCCGTGAACTGGAGAACGTGGTCACCAACCTGCACCGCGAGATCGAGGAGCGCCGCATTGCCGAGGAACGCATCCGCCACCTGGCGCAGCATGACAGCCTGACCGGGCTGCCGAACCGATCACTGTTCGATCAGCGACTGGAGGCCCAGCTGGTCAAAGCCGCCGCAACCGGACGCAAGCTGGCCGTGCTGTTCATCGACCTGGACAGGTTCAAGCACATCAACGACTCCCTGGGCCACCATGAAGGCGACATTCTGTTGCATACGCTGGCGGAGCGGCTGCGCCAGGCGACCGGTCACGAAAACACCCTCGCCCGCATCGGTGGCGACGAGTTCGTCATCCTGCTCAACAACTCCGAGCCCTATGAACGCATCGAGCAGCTGATTCACCGCATCCAGAGCGGACTCCAGCCCTCGATACATGTGGGGACACACGAATTCAGCGTTTCAGCCAGTGTCGGCGTGGCCATTTACCCCCATGACGGCAGCGACATTCAGACCCTGATCAAGCATGCCAACACGGCCATGTACCGCGCCAAGGCCAACGGCGGCAACCGTTACCACTTTTACAACCACCACCTGGACCGGGAAGCCGTAGAGCGCGTCGAGCTTCGCAACGCGCTGTACCAGGCGCTGCGCAACCAGGAGTTCGAGCTGCACTATCAGCCCCAGGTGTCGGCCAGCGATGGTCGCATCGTCGGCGTGGAAGCGCTGATCCGCTGGCACCGCCCGGGCAAGGGCATGGTCTCGCCGGCCTGCTTCATTCCGCTGGCCGAGGAGTGCGGCCTGATCAACGAGATCGGTCACTGGGTGCTGGAGAGCGCCTGCGCCCAGCTCAAGGCCTGGCAGCAGGCCGGCATAGAACTGAGAGTCGCGGTCAACCTGTCGGCCGCACAGTTGGACGACCCCGGCTTTTACGACCGACTGGAAGACTGCCTGGAGCGCCACGGCCTGCAACCGCAGCACTTGGAACTGGAGCTGACCGAAAGCATTCTGATGAAACAGGTGGACCACACCATCGAACTGCTCAACCGACTGGACCAGTTGGGCGTCCATCTCAGCATCGACGATTTCGGCACCGGTTACTCAAGCCTCAGCTACCTGAAGCGCTTCCCGCTGGACACGCTGAAAATCGATCAGTCCTTCGTGCGCGACCTCTGCATCGACCAGGATGACGCGGTGATCTGCCGCACCATCATTTCCATGGCCAACAACCTGAACCTGACAGTCACGGCGGAGGGGGTAGAACAACCGGACCAGCTTAACAAGCTGGCCGAATTCGGCTGTGACCTCTACCAGGGGTACCTGTTCAGCCGGCCACTGCCGGCGGACGAAATCACCCGGCTCCACCAGCAATACAAGCCAACAGAGGCCGGGCGTCCATCTGAGCCTACTTGCTCAACCCGCCCATGAGGCCACGGACGGCCGCGGGGATATCACCGGGCAGCAGCACGATCTTGGCATTTTCGCCCTGCGACATCTCCTTGATCGACTCAACGTATTTCTCACCCAGCAGGTACATCACCGGCAGCTCGTTACCCTGAATGGCCGAGGTCACCTTTTCGATCGCTTCCTGGCTCGCCTGGGCCAGCACGACCTTGGCCTCGGCATCACGACGGGACGCTTCCAGGCGCCCTTCCGCCTCCAGAATCGCCGCCGCCTTTTCACCGTCGGCCCGAGTCACGGTGGCGCGGCGCTGACGCTCGGCAGCGGCCTGCTCTTCCATCGCCATCTGCATGGTCTGCGACGGGTTGATATCCTGGATCTCGACCGTCTTCAGCGTAATCCCCCAGTCGGAGATATCGTCGGAGATCGCCCCCTTGAGCTTGGCCTTGATCGTATCGCGATTGGACAGCGCCTCGTCCAGGTTCATTTCACCCACGATGGAACGCAGTGAGGTCTGCACCAGGTTCTGGATCGCAATGCCGTAATCTTCAACGCCGTACACCGCCTTTTCCGGCGATACGATGTTGATGTAGGCCACCGCGTTGGCAATGATCACGGCGTTGTCGAGGGTAATGACTTCCTGGGAGGGGATATCCAGCACGATATCCTTGGTGGTCACCTTGTAGGCCACGGAATCGATATAGGGAATGATCACATTCAGGCCGGGACCCAGCGTCTTGTGATATTTACCCAGTCGCTGCACGACATGCTTACTGCCCTGAGGTACGGTTCTGACCCCGAGAAACAGCGTCACGATGACCAGCACGAGGAAAACCCCTGCCATCATCAGTCCATCGATCGTAAACATCGCTTTCTCCTTTCAATGCAGTGGGGATGGCGACAGCCTAGCCCCGTTTTTTGACAATCAGGGTATTGCCCGAGATCTCGGTGATCATCACTCGATCGCCGACAGCAACGGTTTCATCACAGATGAACTCCCACTCATCGTCCCCCAGCACCGGGGTCGAAAAGCGTACCTGACCACGCCGCGGCGGCTGTGGCGCCTGAATCACCTGCCCGGTTTCGCCCAGCACTGCCTCGCGGGCGATACCGGCCTTGGTGCGATCCACCATCAACGGCCGCAGCAACTTGAACCAGGCCAGTGCAAACAGGCTGGAACCAATCGCCCAGGCGACCAGCTGCAAACTGAGGCTAAGGTCAGGCACCAGCCAAACCATTACCGCCATCAGCAAGCCGCCGAGGCCAAACCAGAAAATGGTGAAGCTTGGCACCACCAGCTCGGCCATGATCAGCAACATGCCGAATACGACCCAGTGCCAGTACTCAATCTGAAATTCCATTGCACTTTCCTATGCTGTTTGGATACAACGCGATTATGCAGTACTCGGCAATAAGGGTCGATGCGCGCTTGCCATCATCGCAACGGGATGTGACATAAGGACACACCCTTACTCCATTGCTGGATTGCACTTTCCTGCCTGTGCTAAAGTCGCCACCTGTCCGTTACAGGCGGCAGACCGACGACCCCCATGTCAGCGTCTGGCTCTGTTCCTCTTCGTATTACGCCCCCAACCCTGGAATCTGCGCCAACCCGCAGCTCCCAGCCTGTACCGGAACAGGCCCTGTGGTTAGTTTCTGCTCGGCCAGAACGGCAACCAATGCCGACTCCGTCTAACCCTTCCGTCCATGGACGGCGACAACGAGACACCCATTATGCCCGCAACCAGCATAGGTGCATTTGCACACAACTTCCTGGGCAACGCCCCGGCCTGGTACAAGCAGATCATTGTACTGTTTCTGATCATCAATCCCATCGCGCTCTGGGCCATCGGCCCCCAAGCCACAGGCTGGCTGTTGATCGGCGAGTTCATTTTCACCCTGGCGATGGCGCTCAAATGCTACCCCCTGCTGCCCGGCGGTCTGCTCGCCATCGAGGCGCTGCTGCTGGGCATGACCAGCCCCGAAGCGCTCTACCACGAGGTAGAAACCAACCTGCCGGTGATCCTGCTGCTGATGTTCATGGTGGCCGGCATCTACTTCATGAAGAGCCTGCTGCTGGTGACGTTCACCAACATCCTGCTGCATGTACGCTCCAAGTACCTGCTCGCGCTGCTGTTCAGCATGACCGCCGCCCTGCTCTCCGCCTTCCTGGACGCCCTGACCGTGACAGCCGTGATCATCAGCGTGGCGGTCGGTTTCTACTCCGTATATCACAAGGTGGCTTCCGGCAAGGCGCACCAGCACAAGGACCACGACCATGTTTCCGACCACGAGGTGGTCGACCTGCATCGCCAGGACCTGGAAGGCTTCCGCGCCTTTCTGCGCAGCCTGCTGATGCACAGCGCCATCGGCACGGCGCTGGGCGGCGTCTGCACCCTGGTAGGCGAGCCGCAGAACCTGCTGATCGCCAAGACCGCCGGCTGGAACTTCGGCGAGTTTTTTATGCTGATGGCGCCGGTGTCCATGCCGGTACTGGCCGCCGGCCTGTTCACCTGCGTGGCGCTGGAGAAACTGAAGCTGTTCGGGTACGGCGTCAAACTGCCGCGTCCGGTGCTGCAGGTGCTGAATGAATTTGCCGAAGCGGAACGTGCCAAGCGTACTCCGGCACAGAAAGCGGCCCTGGTCATTCAGGCGCTCGCCGCCGCAATCCTCGTGCTGGGCCTGGCCTTTCATGTCGCCGAAGTGGGCCTGATCGGCCTGCTGGTGATCATACTGGTCACCTCGTTCAACGGCGTAACCGACGAGCATCAGATCGGCAAGGCGTTCGAAGAGGCCCTGCCCTTCACCGCCCTGCTGGTGGTGTTCTTTGCCATCGTGGCGGTCATTCATGAACAGCACCTGTTCACGCCTATTATCCACTGGGTACTGGCATTGCCGCCGGAGCAGCAGCCGGGGATGTTCTTCCTCGCCAACGGCGTGCTGTCGATGATTTCGGATAATGTCTTCGTCGCCACCGTCTATATCAGCGAAGTAAAACAGGCGCTGGATGCCGGCGAGATCACTCGCGCCCACTTCGACCAGCTGGCCGTGGCGATCAATACCGGGACCAACCTGCCCAGCGTGGCGACACCGAACGGTCAGGCCGCGTTCCTGTTCCTGCTGACCTCGGCCATCGCCCCGCTGGTGCGCCTGTCCTACGGCCGCATGGTGATCATGGCCCTGCCCTACACTCTCGTGCTGGGCAGCGTCGGACTGCTGTCGGTGATCCTGTTTACCTGAACCACGCCCGCCGGGGTTCTTGCCCCGGTCCTCAAGCGGCCAGCGGCCAGCCAAGCAACAGCGTGGCGAGGGTCACGGCTGCCACCAGCAGGTTCATCGGCACCCCCACCTTGAGGAAGTCGGTGAACCTGTACCCGCCCGGACCGTAGACCATCAGGTTGGTCTGATAGCCCAGCGGCGTGGCAAAGCTCGCCGACGCCGCGATCATGATCGCGAAGATAAAGGGTTCATGGCTCAGCTGGGCTTTCTCGGTCACCTCCAGCACGATCGGCAACATCAATACCGCCGCCGCATTATTGGTGATGATCTCGGTCAGGATCGATACCGCCAGATAGGTCAGAACCAGCAGCAGCCAGGGCGTTCCGCTGCTGAGATCGACAATGCCGGCCGCCAGCAGGGTCGCCACCCCGGTCTTCTGCAGGGCTGCACCCAGCGCAAAGGAGGCGGCAATAGTCAGAATCACGGTCAGGTCCAGGCTTTTCTCGGCCTGAGCCACGTTGCAACAGCCGGTCACTACCATCAGCCCGGCCCCCACCAGTGCGGCATTGAGCATGCTGGTCAGGCCCGTGCCGGCCGCCAGCACGATGGCCGCCAGAATACCCCAGGCCAGCCAGGCGCGCTCATGGCGCGGCTGGGTCTTGTCCAGATCGTTAATCAGCAGGAAGTCCTTGTTGTAGCGCTGACGACTGACGAAGGCCGGGCGCGCCTCCAGCAGCAGGGTATCACCGGCTTCCAGCCGAATATTGCCCAGGTTGCCCTGCACCCGTTCACCGCTGCGCGCTACGGCCAGTACTATAGCGCCGTATCGGTCGCGGAAACGGGCATCACGAATGGCATGACCGACCGCATCGCAGTGGGTCGACACCACCGCCTCGACCAGACAACGCTCGGCCCGATCCTGATTCAGCGTATCGGAGTGGCCATTCTCCGGCGAAGGCACGACGCCATTGATGCGCAGCAGGTCGGAGATCGCCTCGGTATCACCGGCGAACACCAGCCGATCGCCGCCCTGCAGTTTTTCCTCCGAGGATACGGCGGTGACGATGTTGCCCTTGCGCTCGATCTCCACCAGATAGACGCGATCCAGGCTACGCAGCCCGGCCTGCTCTACGCTCTGGCCGACCAGCGGCCCGTCGGAGGCGACCGCCACTTCAAGGGTGAATTCACGCAGATTGGCAAAGGCGCGCTTGTCACTGCGATCCGGCAGCAGACGGGGAAACACCAGCCAGATGAACAGTATGCCGACCAGCACCACCGGCAGCGCGACGGCGGTGATTGAGAACAGCGACAGGCCCGCCTCCCCGGTCAGCTGCTGATACTGACCGTTGACCACCAGGTTGGTGCTGGTGCCGATCAGGGTCAGGGTGCCACCGAGGATGGCGCTGTAGCTGAGCGGGATCATCAGCTTGGAAGCGGGAATATTGATCTTGCGCGACCAGGCATGGATCGCCGGGATCATGGTCGCGACGACAGGCGTATTGTTGAGAAAACCGCTAAGCACCACCACCGGGGCAAAAATGCGTCCCAGCGCTCCTCGAACCCCTTCGGGACGGCCCAGCACCTTGTGCACCAGCAGGTCGACTCCGCCGGAAGAGTGAATGCCGGCGGCGACCACAAACATGCAGGCCACGGTAATCAGCCCCGAGTTGGCAAAACCGGCCAGCGCCTCACCGGGTGTCAACACACCGCTGAGGCTCAACAACGCCAGCACCGCCATCATGACGATATGCGGCCCGATCCGTGTCAGAACCAGAACCGCCAGCGCGGCCACCATCAAACTCAGTGCGAACCAGCCTTGCCACTCCACAGCGTTAACCCGTATCCGTTGAAAAGCCACTAAGATACAGGGTTATTTTGATTCCATAAAAGAATAAATATTAACAAATTTATATCGATACGAAATAACAAAGTCTCAAGATCAGGACTGCACCTCGGCTTCCAGACCAGCAGAAAGCCTCCTTGGCGCCACCCGGACGCCTTGTGCGACTAACGAGCCTGTCGCACTGATATCATCTGCGCCGCAATGCTGATGGCGATCTCATTCGGCGTGTGACTGCCGATTTCCAGTCCCAGGGGCGCATGAAAGTAAGGTTCTGTTGCCAACCCGCTCAGCGTTTCATCCGCCAGCAGGTGTCGCACCTTGGTTCGACTGCCCAGCAGGCCCAGATAGCCAACAGAGCACTGTTTCAGCGCCCTGAGCGCGGCTCTGTCCCGCTCATGATCGTGGGTCATGATTGCCACAAACACTTCAGGCCCGGATTCGACCACCTCTGCCAGGGACTCATAGCAACACTGCACCCTTCGCCAGGCCTGATGATTGGATTCCAGCGTTGCGATGCCGCTGCGCTCCTCGACCACCGTGACGCGAAAGTCGAGTTCAGCCAGCACCCGCGTCAGCGCCAGACTGACATGACCACCCCCGATGAGGTAGACCGGCCAGCCAAGGGCCGAGCGATGCCGGTAACACCAGCGGTTTTCTTCAGCGATCAACACCGGCCGGTCTGGCGGCGCTTCCAGCCTCTGCCAGCCCTGTGCCGACACGGTCCAGCCAGCCACATTCCCTGCTTTCAATTGATTCACCAGCTGCCGAATCCCGGGCAGCTCCGCCGTACTCAGGGGCACCGCCACCAGCGTCTGTCGCCCGCCACACACCATGCCGGAACTGTTGGCGCTGCTGGGCCAGTGCTGTTTGGGCAGGAACATGGGAGCCAGCATCCCCGCTTTCAGCTCGTGCTTCACCCTGTCCACCAAGTCCCGCTCCACCCGACCACCGCCAACCGTTCCGCAGAGCGGACCACGCTTGCCGGCGACCATTAACGCGCCGACCTTGCCGGGCGAACTGCCTTGGCTATCCGCCACCGTCAGCAGGGCACAGCTTTCACCCTGTTCCAGCTCGCCGATCACGGCTTGCCAGAGTTCGATCTCGCTCAAACGCACACTCCTGTCATCAGTCTTCATCCTCTCCGTGCAAAAGCATGAACAGGCGCTCCGACGTCAGAGGCGTAGACCAGGGAGCGGGGCCTTTCCCCTGTTCCTCTCGCCAGGTATTCACCGCCTCCTGCAACGCAAAGCAGGCCCCCAATCCATAGATCAGCGGCGGCTCACCCACCGCCCTGCTGTTGAGTATGCCGGCAGCCCCCTCGGCAGCAGGCAACAATGAAACATCGACAGCGGGTGACGAATGCAGGTCGGGTACCTTGTAACTGGCGAGAGAGTCGCTGAGCAATCGCCCCTGATCATCATGTCGAACCTCTTCCGTAGTCATCCAGCCGACGCCCTGCACCACGGCTCCTTCGATCTGACCAATATCGGTGGCTCGGTCCAGGCTGTTGCCGCAGTCATGCACTACCTCGACGCGGGTCACCGCGCCGGTCCCCAGCAGCAGATCAACCTCCGCCTCCACCAGCGCCGCGCCATAGACATGGTAGGCAAAGGGCCTGCCCCTGTTCGTGTCGGAGTCGAAGTGCAACCCTGGCGTGGCATAGTGCGCCAACGCCGACAGACTCACCCGCCGGCGGTAGGCTTCTGCGACCAGATCGGACCATGCCAGTGCCCGGTCGTCATGAACGGCACGACCATCGGCAAACACCACCGCCTCAGCCGGACATTCCAGCAGTTCCGCCGCAACCGAGTGCAAGCCTGACAGCAGTGTCTGGCAGGCCTGCCGCGCCGCGGCGCCATTGATGTCCGCACCGGTACTGGCCGCAGTGGGCGACAGGTTGGCCACTCTCAGCGTATTGGTACTGGCGATCCGTACCCGTGTGAGAGCTATCCCCAAGGCATCGGCGACAACCCGCCGGATCTTGCCGTTGACGCCCTGCCCCATATCAACAGCACCGGTACTGACACTGACCGAACCGTCGGTGTAGATATGGATCAGCGCCTCACCCTGATTAAGCAGCCGGGCGGTAAAGGCGATACCGAAACAGACAGGCACCACTGCCAGCCCCCTGCGGTAACGGGGACTCTCTGCATTGAACCGGCTAACCGCCCGCCGTCGGGCTTCGATACCACACCGGTCCTGCAACGCCAACCAGCTCTCCCGTGCCCGTGGCGCTGTCGCAGCCATGCCGTAGGGGAAGCTGTCACCCGCTTTAAGCAGGTTGCGCGCCTGCAACGCTTCTGGTGTCATCCCCAGCTGGCGGGCGGCATCACGCAGCGCCGCTTCCACCACCAAAATGGCCTGGGGCGCACCGAAGCCGCGAAACGCGGTATTGGAGGGCAGATTGGTGCGGCAGCTGGCGGCCGTGACCCGCACATGCGGGATAAAATAGGCGTTAGTGGCATGGAACAACGAACGCTCCAGTACCGCGGTAGATAGATCAGCGCTGCAGCCCGCGTTCTGATACAGGAAAGCCTCGTAGCAGAGCAACTTGCCTTCGGCATCCAGTCCCAGCCGATAATCCGCCTGATAGGGATGGCGCTTGCCGGTCAGGCGCATGTCGTCACGGCGCTCGGGCCAGATACGCACAGGGCGCTGCAGATGCATTGCCGCCAGCGCGGCCAGCGCCGCCCAGCCCGTCGCCTGCTCCTCCTTGCCGCCGAAACCACCGCCAAGCCGCACCACATCGACTTCGACCCGGTGCATCGGCAATCCTGTTACGGCAGCCACCGCCTTCTGTACCCCACTGGGCGACTGAGTGGCGGAGTGAACGTTCAGGCCCTCCTCCTCGGGTATAACCAGTGCACACTGGGTTTCCATATAGACATGCTCAGCACCGCCAATACACAGCTCGCCGCTGACAATGGTGGTACAGCAAGACCAGTGCGCCTCGGTATCTCCCAGGGCAAAGGTTCGTGGCGGCTGGATTAACTGCCCGGCTGCATAGGCCTTGCGAGCATCGAAACAGGCGGGCAGCGGCTCCCAGTCGGCACCCACCTGCTGTGCCCCTCGCCAGGCTGCCTCGGCCGTTGCGGCCACCACCAACGCATAAGCCTGCCCCACACAGTGGACCTCATGTTCAGCCAGCAGCGGCTCGTCACTGAACAGGTTGCCGATCTCATTGACGCCGGGCACATCTGCCGCTGTCAGCACCGCCAGCACACCGGGCTCGGCCAATGCCGCAGCCTTATCAATGTGGCGGAAACGGGCATGAGCATGGGGGGATACGGCGGGAAACGCATGCAGCGTACCAACCGGCAGCGGCAGATCCCCGGTGAACAGCGCTCGTCCCTGTGCCAGCCGCCCCAATTGTTCAGAATCCAGCTTCATGATCGGGGCTCCTCAGTTGCGATCAGAGCCAGCAGGGGCAGTGACGGGTAAAGCCGGACCAGGTGAGCGATCACTTGATGGCGCAGGAGTGCCGCCTTGTATCCAGCCGTGCCACGCAAGTCATCAATCGGAGTGATTTCGTCGGCAATCATCCCTAAAGCGGCTCGGACAGTCGCCACCGACACCGGCTTGCCTTCAAGCGCAGCAGCCGTTCGATGCAACACAAGAGGCACCGGCCCGACCCCGCCGGCACTGATCCTTACCCGGCCAAAACGCCCGGCATTGCCGTCTACCGTCTCGGTCAGGGCGCTGTTTACGGAGGCGATATCGTCATACGGCCGTCGGCAGACTTTTTCCCAGCTCAGCTGCCGTTCCGGTTCCAGTGGTATCTGGACACGGGCAATCGTCTCACCCGGCTCAAGCACCGTTTGCTTGTACCCCCGGTAAAACGACGCCAGCGACAGACCGCGTTCGCCCTTCTCCCCGTGCAACAGAAGTTCAGCCTCCAGCGCCAGCAGCAACACCGCCAGGTCTGCGATCGGCGAGGCGTTGGCCAGATTGCCGCCTATCGTAGCGCTGTTGCGAATCCCCGGTGAGGCAAAATGCTCAAACAACCCGGGCAGCGCCGGCCATAAGCGAGACAACTCCTGGCACTGCTGAAGCTCGCCAACAGTCACGGCCGCCCCCAGATCGACACAGGTCGCGCTTAAGCGGATGCCCTGCAACTGCGGAAGGTGACTCAGGAGCCCGGGGGCAGGTTCAGTCTGAGCACGATGGGCGTGCTGCACGGACCAGTCTGTCCCTCCGGCAACAAGATCGCCCGATGCCATCAGGGCTGCCTCATCCGCTTCCACCTCACCAGCTGACGCCGCCTGAATAGCGCTGACAACCGCTGATGACAACAGCCCCGCTGTCACCGCCTCGTCCAGGGAACGTGGCCGACAGGGGAAGTGTTTCTCCAGTGCGGCACAGGCCCGGCGGATGCCGCCATAGCCGGTGCAGCGACACAGATTGCCGGCTGCCGCATCAAGCAGCGCTTCGCCATTGAGCAGTGCGGCCGTCAGGGCAATGCTCAGCCCCGGCGTGCAGTAGCCACACTGGATCGCGCCCTGCTCGACCAGTATCTGCTGCACCGGGTTCAACCCGCCTTCAGGTGCTGCCAGGGCTTCCGGCGTAATCAGAACACACCCTTCAACCTGTTCCGGCATCAACAAACAGCTGTTGACCGCCTTGAACCGCGCTGGCCGACCATCTCTGGTCGGTGCCACGAGCAGGATCAGACAGGCACCGCAGTCGCCCCCTGTGCAGGCCGGCTTTGTGGCCGTAAGACCGCGCACTTCACGCAGGAAGCGCAGCAGGCTGCCCGACGTGTTGGCCGGGAGGGTGACCCGTTCTGTATTGATCAGTACTTCCCGCATCAACGGCGTCTCCTGTTGGGATCGAGGGCGGCGGCCCGATGAAGTTCATTGCTATTATTGAATCAAGCCCTTTCTGGAGCATAGATAGCATGGATAATCAGGGTCAATTTTCCGGCAATATTGTGGATATTCACCAGAACAGGATCTTTTTCGGCGAGGTGTACTGGAGTCAGGGAGTCATTGGCCAGATCCGGGAACTCGGCCCCGAATCCGCCTGCCATGGATACCTCATGCCCGGCTGGGTCGACGCCCATGTCCATATCGAGAGTTCCATGCTGACGCCGGCCGAGTTCGGCCGTATCGCCTGCCGCCACGGCACCGTGGCCAGCGTCTCCGATCCACACGAAATCGCCAACGTGCTGGGGCTCAGCGGCATCGACTTCATGGCACAGGACGGTCACCGAACCCCCTTTCGGATTTTCTGGGGTGCGCCTTCCTGTGTCCCAGCCACAGCTTTCGAGACTGCCGGCGCCCGTATTGGCCTGGAGGAGCTGGAGCAGCTGTTTGCCTCCGGGACCACCCACTACCTGTCGGAGATGATGAACTACCCCGGCGTACTGGCGAACAGCCCCGAGGTAATCGAGAAACTGGCGGTTGCGGCCCGCCATTCAGCGCCCGTGGATGGGCACGCACCGGGATTGACCGGAGCAGAGGCCGCCCGCTACGCTGCGGCAGGCATCAGCACTGACCACGAATGTGCAACCCTCCAGGAAGCAGAGGACAAGCTGAGAGCCGGCATGTCGATCCTGATCCGGGAAGGTTCGGCCGCCCGAAACTTCGATGCCCTGCATCCCCTGATCAGCCAGTGGCCTGAGCGGGTCATGCTGTGCAGCGACGACAAACACCCGGATGACCTGCTGGCGGGCCATCTCAACTCCCTGATTACCCGGGCGCTGGCGCTGGGGCATGACCTTTTCACCGTGCTGCGCTGCGCCAGCCTCAACCCGGTGCGCCACTACCGGTTGCCGGTCGGCCTGCTGCGCGTTGGCGACTTCATGGATGCCGTCGCCGTACACGACCTTGAATCGTTCAGCGTGGCCTCAACCTGGATCAAGGGGCAACAGGTTGCAGCCGAGGGCCAAAGCCTGCTGCCACATCTGCCCACCAAACCAATCAATCGCTTCGCCGCACACACCATTACCCCCGAAGACCTGTCGTTGCCGGTACCGCCGAATGAATCATCCCCCCGGATCAGGGTGATTCAGGCACTGGACGGCGAACTGCTGACGCCCGCCGTGGTTCGCGATGCCCGGGTGGAACAAGGACAGCTGGTGCCCGATACCGAACGGGACCTGCTGCTACTGGCCGTGATCAACCGTTACCGGTCGGCACCGCCGGCGGTGGCGTTCATCGAGGGGTTTGGCTTGCAGGAAGGGGCTCTGGCCTCATCGGTCGCACATGATTCGCACAACATCGTTGCCGTTGGGACCCGTGCAGACGAGATCTGCGCAGCGGTCAACGCCATCATCAGAGAGGAAGGCGGCATCGCCGTCGCCGGCAGCGATGAGGTTTCCGTACTGCCACTGCCGATTGCGGGGCTGATGAGCGATCGGGATGGTGACTCGGTTGGCCAGCGTTACCAGGCTCTGAACCAACAAGCCCGGGCAATGGGCTCGACATTGCGAGCCCCGTTCATGACCCTGTCATTCATGGCCCTGCTGGTCATCCCGGAACTGAAACTGAGCGACCAGGGCCTGTTCGATGGCCAACGCTTTGAGTTCGTAAACCTGCTGGTGTAATTCCTCAATGGCGTCAGGGGCACTGCCAACACAGCAGCAACAGAACACGGACGTGTCAAGACGGCGGAAAACGCTATACGTCAAACAGACTCCCTGTCGACACGGGTCGTCGAGAAGGACGGCAGCCCAAACGAAATCAGCACGGTCAGCCCCAGCATGGCCGCCGAGATCCATAGACAGGCCTCCAGTCCACCGCTGCCCTGCCCCGCCAATTGGAACACCCAACCCGACAGCAGCGTACCGATCAGCCGCCCCATGGCGTTGGCCATGTAGTAGAAGCCCACATCGAGAGAGACACCGTCACTGCCGGCATAACTAACGATCAGGTAGCTGTGCAGCGAGGAGTTGATCGCAAACACCGCACCAAACAGCAGCAGCCCGCCAATCAGCGTCCAGGCCGGATCGAACCCGGCCATCAATCCCAGCGCGATCAGCACCGGCAGTACGGCCAGTACCGCTGCCCACCCGGTCGCCGCGCGGCCATCGGGTACACGCCCGGCCGCCTTGCCGGTGATGCGTGGTGCCACGGCCTGCACCAAGCCATAGCCGATCACCCAGAGCGCGAGGAAGCCGCCGGTTTGGCTGTGGTTCCAGCCCAGCGTTTGCGACAGAAACACCGGCAGCGCCACCACGAACCAGACATCACGCGCGCCGAACAGGAACATGCGGGCCGCGGATAGGATATTGATCGCCCGGCTCTTGGAGAAAATATCGCGGAACTTGGGCTTGTTTTTCGCCTTGCCCAGATCCTTTTTCAACAGCACCAGACTGAGCAGCCAGACCAGTGCCAGTACTGCGGCCATCGCGGCCACCGCACCGGCAAAGCCCAATGCCATCAGCAACGCCCCGCCAAGGAAAAAGCCGGCCCCCTTGAGCGCATTCTTGGACCCGGTCAGGATCGCCACCCATTTGTACAGCGTCCCCTCGGCATTTTCCGGCACCAGCAACTTGATCGAGCTTTTGGCGCTCATCTTGTTCAGGTCCTTGGCGATCCCCGACACGGCTTGCGCGGCCATCACCCAAGGCACCGTCAGCCAGGCGGGCGGCACCAGCAGCATCGCCAGCGCCACTACCTGCATCCCCAGACCGATATTCATGGTGCGGTTCAGTCCCAGATGAGCACCGAGCCAACCACCCACCAGGTTGGTCACCACGCCGAAAATCTCGTAGAACAGGAACAACAGCGCAATTTCCAGTGGCGAGTAACCCAGCCCGTGGAAATGCAGCACCACCAGCATGCGCAGCGCACCGTCGGTCAGGGTAAAGGCCCAGTAGTTGCCGGTCACCACCAGATACTGGCGGATGGCGGGGGAAAGCTGGCTCAGCATTGTCTGTCGTTTCCCTGTTCGAATATGACTGTTACTGGAAAAGAGGTTGGCACCCAGTTATCAGAGGCCGGAGGCGGCCACCATCATGGCAGGACCGGTCACCGCGCATCCGCTATCCGGCACGCTGTCACATCCCTGTTCGCTCGTTGGACGCCATCCATGGCGTCCAACGGCCGGCTATCGGATACCCGGTGCCCTCAACAACCTGAGTGCCTAATTCAGGCCTGCCTGGAACCTCGCAGCCAAACTATCAGAGGCTGAAGGCAGGTCTACCGGTGACCGTCGGCGCCAGGGACGGCGCCGTCGAGCGGCATGGATGCCAATTGCGTGTCACCGGAAGGCCTGCCTTTGGCCGGCGGCACCAGCAACCAGCTGGCCAGCATGATTACACCTGATCCCGTCGTCCAACCTTCAGCGCCAGCTCCGCCGTGCGGTTGGCATAGCCCCACTCGTTGTCGTACCAGAGATAGAGTTTCACCTGAGTGCCGTTCACCACCATGGTGGACAGTGCATCGACCACGCTGGAACGCGGATCGGTACGGTAATCGATGGACACCAGCGGGCGTTCTTCGTAACCCAGAACCCCCTGCAGCTCACCTTGGGCCGCCTGCTTCAGTAGCGCATTGACCTCATCGGCTGATGTTTCACGCTCGACCTCGAACACACAGTCGGTGATCGACGCGTTGGCCAGCGGCACGCGGATCGCATGGCCGTTCAGTTTGCCCTTCAGCTCCGGGAAGATGTGGGTGATCGCCGTCGCCGAACCAGTCGTGGTCGGGATCAGACTCATGCCACAAGCACGGGCACGGCGCAGGTCCTTGTGCGGCGCATCCAGAATGGTCTGGGTGTTGGTGATATCGTGAATGGTGGTCATGGAGCCGTGCTTGATACCCAGCTGCTCGTGGATCACCTTGACCACCGGCGCCAGGCAGTTGGTGGTGCAGGAAGCAGCCGTCACGATCGGATACTGCGCTGGATCGTACAGGTCATCATTCACGCCCATGACGATATTGAGCACACCCTCTTCCTTCACCGGTGCGGTCACCACCACCCGCTTCACACCCTGATCCAGATAGGCCTGAAGCAGTGCCTTGGTCTTCATCTTGCCGGAGGCTTCGATCACCAGATCACAGCCGGACCAGTCGGTATCATTGATCGCCTTGTTGGCGGTTACCGCGATGCGCTGATTGCCAACGGTCATGGTGCTGTCTTCGGCGGCCGCCTCATGGCCCCAGCGTCCGTGTACCGAGTCGAAGTTCATCAGGTGCGCCAGCGTGGCCGCATCGCCAGCCGGATCATTGATCTGCACGATTTCGATCTCGGGCTGATCGTAAATCGCCCGCAGGGTCAGACGCCCCATGCGCCCGAAACCGTTAATGCCTACTTTAATTTTGGCCATGACATCTACTCGTCGTTGAATTGGAGCCGAAAAGGTTTCGTCAGGACAACCAGCCGCGAATCGCATCCTGAGTCGGAATGCTGCCGCTGTGCACAATCTGTTCATCGATGACCACGGCAGGGGTGCTCATTACGCCGTAATTCATGATCGCTTCCGGATCCGTTTCTTTAATGACATTCACCTCGGCGCCAACTTCGGCTGCCACTTTACTGATAATCTCGGCAGTTTTGATGCACTTGCTGCAACCGCTGCCCAACACCTTGATCTGTTTCATAATCCAACCTCGTCAGAGTTTGCTGCCGGCGCTCAAATAAACGGCGTCAGCACATTGAAAATCCATCCCACCAGCGTAAACGCCGCCAGCAGCAGCGCAAACAGAATCGCCAACAGACGCCACTGCATCACCTGCTTGAGCAGGATAAACTCGGGAAAACTGGCGGCCACGGTACTCATGCAAAACGCCAGCGTGGTACCGATCGGCAGGCCATTGACGATCAGGCTCTCCATCACCGGAATCACACCGGTTGCATTGGAATAGAGCGGAATGCCCAGTGCGACCGCCGCCGGCACCGACCACCACTGGCCATCACCCAGGTGCGCCTCGATCCAGCCGTCCGGCACAAAACCGTGCAGCGCAGCGCCCAAGCCCACCCCGATAATGACCCACTTCCACACCCGGCCGAAGATCTCACCGGTTTCGCTCTTGGCAAACTGATGACGCTCGGCGAACGAAAGCCTGGCCGCCGGACCACTCTCGGTCGGCGACTGCTGCTGGCCGCGCTCCAGTGCTTTGCGTGCAAACGATTGCAGCCAGCGCTCGGCACGAATCTGATCCAGGAAAATACCACCGAGCACCCCAACGGCCATACCAACCAGCACGTATAGCAGGGTGAACTTCCACCCCAGCAGACTCAGCAGCAGCAATACGGCCACTTCGTTGATCAAGGGCGAGGTGAGCAGAAACGCCATGGTGATCCCCACCGGAATACCCGCCGAGGTAAACCCCAGAAACACCGGAATGCTCGAACAGGAGCAAAACGGCGTAATGGCACCGAAACCGGAGCCCAGCAGGTATCCCACCCCACGATGGCGACCGGCCAGAAAGTCACGCACCCGCTCCACATTCAAGGAGGCGCGGGCCAGTGCAATCAGATAGATCATCACTACCAGCAGGACGTAGATTTTGCTGACATCCTCGACAAAAAAGTGCAGCGCATCGCCCAGTTTGGTCTCTGGCGACAGCCCCATCAGCTGATAAACCAGCCAGTCGGCAAGCAGGGTAAATATCTCAAACATGACTTAGCTCCCGAACCAGTGGCGGGTACGATTGGCCAAGGCCACCAGCGACAACATCACCGGCACCTCTACCAGCACACCAACCACCGTTGCCAATGCTGCACCGGAATGCAGTCCGAACAGAGAAATCGCCACTGCGACCGCCAGCTCAAAAAAGTTGGAAGTGCCAATCATGCAGGCAGGCGCGGCCACATTATGAGGCAGGCGCAACCAGTAGGCAGCAGCATAAGCGATGATGAAAATGCCATAGGTCTGGATCAGCAAGGGTATGGCGATCAGGCCTATGGTTTGTGGCTGAGCAATGATGGTTTCAGCCTGAAAACCGAACAGCAGCACAACCGTCGCCAACAGTCCCAGAATTGACCAGGGTTTGAGTTGATGCAACAAACACCCCAACTTCTCACCATCGCCACGGCGCTCCAGCCGGTGTCGCGTCCACACCCCCGCCACCAACGGCAGCAGCACATAGAGCACTACCGACAGCAGCAACGTTTCCCAAGGCACATGAATATCGCTGACACCCAGCAGAAAGGCCGCGATGGGGGCAAAGGCAAATACCATGATGATGTCATTTACCGACACCTGTACCAGCGTATAGTTGGGGTCGCCCTTGGTTAGCTGACTCCAGACAAATACCATCGCCGTACAGGGCGCCACGCCCAACAGAATCATGCCGGCGATATATTCACCGGCACTCTGAGGATCGACCCAGTCGGCAAACAGCACCCGGAAGAACAGCCAGCCCAGTGCGGCCATGGTGAACGGCTTGATCAGCCAGTTGATGATCAGGGTCAGCACCAGCCCCTTGGGTTTCTTGCCCACATCCTTGATGGCACTGAAATCGATCTGCACCATCATCGGATAGATCATCACCCAGATGAACAGCGCCACCACCAGATTCACATGCGCATATTCCAGGCCGGCAACGGCACTGAATAACCCCGGCATCAGGTTGCCCAGCATCACACCCGCCAGAATGCACAACCCCACCCACAGAGTCAGATAACGTTCGAAAATACCCATCATGGCCCCTCTTAAGACGCTCAGCAGGCCGTGCCGCAAACACTGCCGCCTGCGGATGGACGCGAATCCATTGTTTCCAGTCGCGCCAGCGGCGCTTTCAACTGGGCTCCGGCATGCGCCGACGCGCTATTCACCACTTCGACCACCCACTCAGACAGGTCTGGATGAAGGCGATAAAACACCCATTGCCCCTGACGACGATCAGCCAGCAACCCGAGCGCACGCAACTGTGCCAGGTGCCGTGAAATCTTGGGCTGGGACTCTTGCAATGCGGCCATCAGCTCGCATACGCACAGCTCTCCCTCGCGCTGAACCAATAGGGTACTAAGTAGCCGCGTTTCATCCGCCAGCGCCTTGAACAGTTCCAGAGGTGTCATTACTGCTCTCCCGCAACACATATACGAAAAATCATATATATGATTTCCCACATATTCAACCGAGCCGAGGTTACATTTTGGTTGCAGGCTGCATGAACAACCCCTTTTCTGTATAATTTTGCGCCTTTATCGCTACAGGAGCCTTGCCAAGGGTAGCTTCTGCCGCCATGTTCCTGCTGATCCTATACTGGCTGTCACCGAACGGCCATAAGCTATTTCCGGCTCCGCCGAGCGCGGGCAGCCTCCGAACAACATCCAACTCAAACAAGAGACTGTAGATGCTGCAACGAATGAAACAGGAGTGGTTCTCCAACGTCCGCAACGACCTGTTGTCCGGTACGGTGGTGGCCCTGGCCCTGATCCCCGAAGCGATCGCCTTCTCCATCATCGCCGGCGTCGACCCCAAGGTCGGTCTGTACGCCTCCTTCTGTATCGCCGTGATCATCGCCTTTGTCGGTGGCCGCCCGGGCATGATTTCCGCTGCGACCGGTGCCATGGCACTGCTGATGGTGACACTGGTCAAGGAACACGGTCTGGAATATCTGCTTGCCGCAACGCTGTTGACGGGGGTGTTCCAGATCATCGCCGGCTTCCTCAGGCTTGGTGACCTGATGCGCTTCGTCTCACGCTCGGTGGTCACCGGCTTCGTCAACGCCCTGGCGATCCTGATCTTCATGGCCCAACTGCCGGAACTGACCGATGTCACCTGGCACGTATACGCCATGACCGCCGCCGGCCTGGGCATCATCTACCTGTTCCCGTACATCCCGGTGATCGGCAAGAGCCTGCCCTCGCCGCTGGTCTGCATCATCCTGCTGACCGCTGTCGCCATGGTGATGGGACTTGATATCCGCACCGTGGGTGACATGGGCGAACTGCCGGACACCCTGCCGATCTTCCTCTGGCCCAATGTCCCGCTGAACCTGGACACCCTGATGATCATCCTGCCCTACTCGCTGGGTCTGGCCGTGGTCGGTTTGCTGGAGTCGATGATGACCGCCTCCATCGTCGATGAGTTGACCGACACCAGCAGCAACCGCAACCAGGAATGCAAGGGCCAAGGCATCGCCAACATCGGCGCAGGTCTGCTCGGCGGCATGGCCGGCTGCGCCATGATCGGCCAGTCGGTGATCAACGTGAAGTCCGGCGGTCGTGGCCGCCTGTCTACCTTCATTGCCGGCCTGTTCTTGATCATTCTGGTGGTCTTCCTGGATGAGTGGATTCGCCAGATCCCGATGGCCGCGCTGGTCGCCGTGATGATCATGGTCTCCATCGGCACCTTCTCCTGGGAGTCGATTCGCGATCTGCCCAAGCACCCGCTGTCGACCAACATCGTCATGATCGCCACAGTGGCGGTCGTCGTCATGACCCACAACCTGGCACTGGGCGTGTTTGTCGGTGTGCTGCTGGCGTCCCTGTTCTTCGCCAACAAGGTGGGCCAGTACATGAGCATCCGCAGCGAAAAGGACGGTGCCAGCGAAACCCGCACCTACATCGTCAGCGGCCAGGTGTTCTTTGCCGCCTGTGAAAAATTCAACGCTGCCTTTGATTTCAAGGAAGTGCTTGATAAGGTCGTGATTGATCTGAGCCGTGCCCATTTCTGGGATATCAGCGCCGTGTCGGCACTGGACAAGGTGGTGATCAAGTTCCGTCGAGAAGGCGTCGACGTGGACGTGATTGGCCTCAACGAAGCCAGCCGCACCATCGTCGACAAACTGGCCATTCACGACAAGCCGGAACAGGCTGACAAAATCATGTCCGGGCACTAAGGAGCAAAGATGAGCAAGATCATTGCCTGTATCGATGGTTCAAACGCCGCACTGGCCGTATGCGAGGCTGCCGCCTGGGCCCAACGGCAGCTGGACGCCCCGCTGCAGCTGCTGCATGTACTGGAAAAAAGCGACTACCCTGCTGAAAGCGACATGAGCGGCAACATTGGCCTGGGTACCCGCGAACACCTGCTCGAAGAACTGGCCGAGCTGGACAGCCAGCGCAGCCGACTGATGCTGGAGCAGGGGCGCTTCATGCTGCAGGAAGCGCAGAACCAGATCGAGGCTGCCGGCGTTCCGACCGAGCAGATCGACCGCCTGCAGCGCCACGACAACCTGGTCGATACCCTGCAGGAAAACCAGGCCGACACTCGCCTGCTGATCATGGGCCGTCGCGACGATACCCAGGCCAGCCTGACCAAAGCCGTCGGCAGTCATCTGGAAAACGTGACCCGCACTCTGCAGCAACCGATCCTGGTAGCACTGGATGGATTCACGGCTCCGAAACGCTTCATGCTGGCCTATGACGGCAGCGCTACCGCCAACAAGACCTTGAATATGGTGTCACAAAGCCCGCTGCTCAAGGGAGTCCCCTGCCACTTGGTCATGGCGGGCAAGCGTGTTGAGCGCCAGCGCGAGCAATTGGCCAATGCCGAAACCATGCTGCGGGGCAACGGTTTTGACGTCACGACAACGACTCTGGATCAGGAAGAGGTTCGTCCCGCTCTGGTCGATTACATCAAGAGTAACAGCATCGACCTGCTGGTAATGGGGGCCTGGGGCCATTCCCGCATCCGCCAGCTGCTGGTGGGCAGCATGACCAACTGGATGCTGCACAACAGCCCGGTTCCGCTGCTGCTGCTGCGCTGACCCTGCCCCGGAGACGATCCGCCCGGAACCCGGCCATAGTGCCGGGTTCTTTCATATGGCGAGATAGAAATTTCAATATGTTCATGATTTGCGCCAAAATGCTCAGACAACTTTGGTTTGAACGAAGACAGTCGCTTTCGGTATGCACGGGATACGATGATGCCGAACATCGACGCAATGGATTGACCGACTGAGGCCCTTATGCTCAAGTTCAACGGAACCCCACTGTTTGGCAGTGTTGACTCGCTTACCGGTCGGCTGGAACAGCTCCATGACCGGATTCTGGAAAGCATTGATGGTATTGCCAGGATTGCCTGTGCTCTCCATGACCCCGACACCGACCTGTTGAAAACCTTCATCAACAGTACGCATCAGGGACACGCCATCGTTTCATACGAATACCCGCTTGCGGAGAGCAAGTCTCTGCTTCAGATGTCCCAACAGGGCACCTGCCGCGTTATTGATGACATCGCCAGGGAAGTCATGCCCGGCACCACCCACTCTGACTGGCTGATCGAACAGGGTTACCGGTCTTCCTTTACCCTTCCCATGTTCAACGGCAAGCGCTTCCTGGGATTCATCTTCATTGACAGCAATCAGGCCGGTCTTTTCACCGATCCGGTCCAGCGGGACCTGGTCATGTTCTGCAGCCTGATCACCATGGCCATTGCCGCCGAAGTCTCCGCAGTGCGAGCCCTGCAGGCCACGGCACAGGCCGCCCGCGAGTTTGCCGACCTGCGCGACTTCGAAACCGGCAAGCATCTGACCCGTATGGCGCAATTCTCAAGACTCATTGCCAAGGGCGTTGCGGAGCACTACGACCTTTCGGACGAACAGGTAGAACACATCTACCTGTTCGCATCCCTGCACGATATCGGCAAGATCGGCATTCCCGACAAAATTCTGCTCAAACCCGGCCGCCTTGATCCGGGCGAGCGAGCCGTCATGCAAGGGCATGTCAACAAGGGCGTGCAAATCATCGAAAAGGTGCTGGAGGATTATCAACTGAGCCATCTGGCCAACGCCCGACTCATGATCAACATCGTCGCCTGTCACCACGAATTTCTGGACGGAACCGGTTATCCCAATGGCCTCAAGGCAGACCAGATTCCGGTGGAAGCCCGCATCGTGACCGTGGCCGACATTTTCGACGCCCTGACCAGCCAACGGCCTTACAAGACACCCTGGGGTATCCCCGATGCGCTTGGCGAGCTGGAAACAATGGCACTGGCAGGCAAGCTGGATCCCGTTTGCGTCGCTGCACTGAAAACACAGCAGGAAGCGGCTACCCGGATCGTGCACCGGTTCAGGGACGAGGACGCGGGGACCACCAAAGCGCATGCGACCCCGGAGCGCTGTTCAGGATGACCCGGAAGAAAACGAGACCACCTGAAAATGCGGGTTCTCCGTGCGCGCCTCCATACGGGCGATCTCATCCAGAACGACCAGGTGCTCCACGCTCCCGACCCCAAGCTTGAGACACTCCTGCCGCGCTGCGTTACGCCGAGTATCCAGCGCCTTGCCTTCGATGATTGCACCGGATTTCAGAATCAGTCTGACCGGATACCTGAACGTACAGGCGATTTCGATATAGTCGTGCTGGTCGCAGTTCATCATGATTTTCTCGCCCTCCCGCCGGAATTGCCATCGCCGCCGGGCAGGCCGGGAAACCGTGGCAACAGCTCCAGACCGTTTTCCCAGGCCGCTCCGCTGGCAACGAATATGTGACCATCCGGCACCAGACCCGGTTCGCTGTCGAGTGTCCCGACCGGCACCTGAATAACATCCTCCACGGGCAATGCCAGCGGCACAGGCGAGCCGCAGATGGAACAGAAACTGCGGGTGTGACGGCTGCCCGGCAGGGTGTACCGGGCTATCAGCTCCTCACCTGACAACCAGCGCAGGCACCCTCCGGACAGAAACAGGCTGGCAGCATGGGCCGATCCCGTGCCCTTGCGGCAATGTGAGCAGTGGCACAGAAAAAAGCCAGCGGGATCACCTTCCAATACAAAGCGAACCCGATTACAGAGGCAAGACCCTTTCAGATGCATGATTATGCCCTCCCCTCATGCAGGGCCGGAACCTGCATTGTAGCCCGAATTTCAATTCCTGCCGTCCGACCTGATGCCTGGCACAGATCGGCCCGCACTAACGCTCCAGCGTATAGAGTATATCCGCACCACTGCCCAGCTCGCTGCTCTGACCCTCGATGCGCCACTTGTCGCTGAGCTTGTATCTCAGGCTCAGGGTGTTGACCGCATCCAGCACGCCAATGCCGTAGCGCAGATAGAGACGCGGCGACAGGTACTTGCCAATGAAGAATGCCGATTCGTCGTTGGCATTGCTGTCGAAGCCGAACTCGTCCAGTGACAGACTCTCCCTCAACTTGCCGGTGATCCTGTTGCCCTGATTCATGCCCAGCGCCAGCGCCGCCTGCATCAGCATCTGCTGCTCGCCTGCCGAGCTTTCGCCCGGTGCCTTACCCAACAGCAGATAAGACAGCACGCTGCTGTCCGGCATGGCCGGTTCACCGTAGAGCTCCATGCGCGGCTCGCGCAGGGTGCCGCTGACGTTGGCGCCCACGATCACCTCTTCAATCTGCCGACCGATGCGCAGATCCAGCCCCGGGTTGTCCACCGGGCCAGCCGCATAGACCAGACTGCCGCGCCGGATCTCCAGGTCCTGGCCGTACAGGCGGTATTCACCGCTTTCAACTTGGATGCTGCCAGTGGCGCGGGTGGTTTGTCCCGGTGTCTCCTCGATCTGCAGCGCTCCCAGCAGGCGGCCCTTGAAGCCCAGCACATCCACGCGCACGTCATTGCCCAGCTCGATACGCAGGTCGGCATACACCGGCACCACCGGCTCTTTCTCGACCACCTGACCCGCCTCCACACGCACCACATCGGACGAGGGCTGCACCGCGCTCTCGCGGGTTTTCGGCGGCGAAATATGGGCAAGGGGCACTTTCAACGTGCCCCCCAGACGAATTTCCCGGGTGCCCAGCGCCAGTTGCAGGTCGGGGCTGATCAGCGCCTGGATCTCGGCCGTATCCATGGCGGTAAAGTTTTCCCCCACCAGCGTCAGCTGCCCTTCGCGCTCGGCCAGGTCATAGTCGCCGGCCAGGTTCAGCGTCCCCTCACCCGAAGTCGCGGCGGCCGTGAAGCGCACCTGACCCGGCAGGCCCGCCTGATTCAAGCGAAACTCCAGCGGCGTGATCACCAGCCCCAGCGCGGGCAGCTCCACGCCTCCCTCCAGATAGTTCAGCTCACCGCTCAGCTCCGGTGCGGCCAGAGTGCCGCCCAGCACCAGCTGCCCCCCCACCTGTCCCTGCATGTTCTGCAGGTCCGGCACCAGCACCGACACCAGGCTCAGGTCGGCCGCCTGCAGGGTCAAGCCGCCCTGCAGCTGCTGCCGTTGACTCAGCCCCCGCACATCCAGCGCCAGCGCCAGCTCGCCCGAGAGAAACTCCAGCAACGTCTGGGCCTGCACCTTCAGATTGTCATCCACCAACGCAATGCTGGCCTCAAGCGGCGCCAGCGGCAGGGTCTGATCCGCCTGTGCCGGGGTCAGTTCACCGGCACTGGTGCTCAGGGTGGCATTCAAGCTCGGTTTGCCGCCAGGCTGCTGACTGAACGCGACGTCCGCCGACAGAGTCGGGGTCAGCCGCATGCCGTTGAGCAGCGGCGTCAGCAGACTCAGGGCCAGTTGATCCAGCGTCGCTTCCGCCTGGGTGCGCCCGGCAAAACTGCCTTCCGCCTGCAGACACAGGGCACCTCCTGCGCTGAGCTCATCCAGACAGAAGGATTCCAGCTGGTAACCCTCGGGCGACACCGTCAGCCCCGCGGCCGCCGACGAGCGCCAGTGACTGAGCGGCTGCGGCTGCAACTCCAGATTCTGCAGCTGGCCGCTCCAGCGCTGTTCCGCTGCGGCCCAGCCACCGGCCGCCGCCAGCTCAACGTTCCCCGGCGAACCCTTGGCGCTGAGGGTCAGTCGATGCTGTTCCGGGGCTCCACTCAATTTCAGCGCCACCTGATCGAGCTTCTGGCCCGAGGCTTCCGCATTCACCAGCTGCAGATCCGCCGACCAATCACTCTGGCCTGACAGGTCCAGGGCAATATCGCCGCTGAGTTTTTCGAGACTGGCCAGGGCTGCATAGGCCAGGTGATCGGCCCGAATCCGCGCCTTAACGGCCGGCTGCTGCAAAGCACCAGTGGCCTGTCCGCTCAGCTCAAGCCGGCCACTGGCCTCGGGCAGCAACCGGGCAAGTTTTGGCGCCCGCAATTCCCACTTGAGCGCCAGCTGGTCACTGACGCTGCCACTGGCGTCCGCACTCGCGCCGGCATAACTCAGCTTCAGCACGTCAATCTGCCAGTTCCGGGTATCGCCGGAGACGCTGGCGCGGCCACTGATCGGCTGCTGTTTCAGCTGGCCCTGCAGGCTGTCCAGTTCCAGTGTCAGCTGCGGCAGCTCCCCCCCCAGCTCGACGCGACCGTTGGCGTCCAGCGCCAGTTGCCCCGGCCAGTCCGGTGCCGCCAGCGCCGGATCAATGCCCTGAGCGCTGAGCTGATAGCCAATGACGATAGCTTCAGCCCCTTCGATCTGAGACTGCAGCTGCAACCGGGTGTTGCCCTGATCAGCCTGCAGCGCAAGCGTCACCCTGCGCGCCTCACCATCGAAGTCCACAACCAGATCGGCATTGAGCGGCAGGCTCTCAGGCCAGTGCTCCAGCTGGCCCCAGCGGGTCAGATCGGTCCCGCCCTGCAGCTCAAGATGGGTCAGGAACTGCCGCGACGGTTCGGTCCAGCCGTTGAGGGTCAGACTGCTGCCGGGCTGCTCCAGCTGCAGCGGCTCGATCAGCAACAGGTTTTCACTGGTACGCAGCGTCAGGCTCAGTCTGAGTTCATCGACCAGCACCTGCTCCGCCTGCTCGACACGGATGCGTCCCAGCGCCAGGCGCTCCACTTCAATAGCCAGTGGCAGCTCCACGGCCGGCAGTTCCGGCAGTTGTACCGGGGCGGCCTCCGCGGCCGGTGCGGGCTGATCGGCAGCCGGCGGCAGGCTGAGGTCCAGCCTGGCGGCACTGAGCTCGTTCACTTTCAACAGCGGCTGGGACAGCGACCAGGGGTGCCAATGCAGGCGCAGCTGTGCCAGCTCGATCGCCAGCCCGTTTTGCTGAAACTGCAGGCGATCGATACGCAGGTCCGATGCCAGAGTGCCATTGATGCCCTCAAGCTCCAGCTGCGGCAGCAGGGAGGCGGTGAAATTGAGCGCAAAACGGGTTCCAGACGGCAGAAAGAGTATGGCGGCCAGCAGCAGCAAAACGGTCAACAACAGGGCCAGAACCGTGCCCAGCCCCCAACGTAACAGCGGTCTCACAAATCAGGCCCCAAAGTGAAGTGTATCTGCCAACCATTCTCATCCAGGGGCACGGCAAAATCGAGTCGTACCGGCCCGACAGGCGACTGCCAGCGCGCGCCGATGCCAGCGCCGGTTTTCAGGTTCATATCGGTATCATCAAAGGCGTTGCCGGTATCGACGAAGGCGGCCACCCGCCATTTGTCCTTGATCAGGTAATCCATCTCGACACTGCCGGCCACCAGATAACGGCCACCGATCACCTCGCCGTCACTGCCCTCGGGCCCCAGTGACTGGTAATCATAGCCGCGCACACTGTTGTCGCCGCCGGCATAGAAACGCATGCTGGCCGGCAGGTCATCGACGGAATCGATCAGCGTCAACCCCAGCTCGGCCCGGGTCAGCAGGCGCCAGCGCTCCGACAGGCTATCCACGCGCTTGCCGCGCAGGTCCAGCTGAAGCAGGTCGGTATCGGACAGCAGCGCCTTGGAGGAGGCGGCCACACCAAAACTGATCTGATGCCCTCGGGTGGTATTCAGACGATTGTCAGCGCGGGTTCGGCTGAAACGGGCGCTGGGGATCAGCAGGGTCGAATCCTGCTCGTCATCTTCAAAGATCCAGGTTTCCTGCTGCCAGTCCAGCGCCAGACGTCGCTCCCACTCGCCCAGCTGCTTCTGCCAGCTGCCACCGATACTGTAGGTACGGGCATCAATCGTGTCCGACTGTTCATCCTCCAGCAACAGATTAAGTGCAAAACGGTCCGTCGTCGGGTTGTCACCGGGAATCTGGTAACTGCTGGTGAATTGCTGACGGATCTGCGACAGGCGCAAACGGGAATCCAGCGTATGTCCGCGGCTATTGAGCCAGCGGCGGGTGAGGCCCAGCTGCATCCGCGCGCCGGTATCGGTGCCATAGCCAAAGCCGGCCTGATAGAGGCTGCGCTTCTGCGGGGTCAGTTTCACATCCACCGGCAGCTCGGCGTCGGCCAGCTCATCCAGCCGGGGGCGCACCTCCACATCGGCGAAGTAGTCGCTGTTGATCAGGTTGCGCTGAAGCTCCACCAGTCTGGCCGTCTCCACAGGATCACCGGAGGCGAACGGCATATAGCGACGCAACAAGGACTCGGAGACCGGCGCCTCATCAAAACGGATCTCACCGATGTGGGCACGGGGGCCGGTTGCATAGACCAGTTCGATATCGGCCCTGTTGGCGGCCACGTCCACCCGGATTTCGCTGGCCCGGAAGCTGGCCTGATAATAGCCGCGTTCGGCCGCATGCGACTGCAATTGACTTTTCAGCGCGGCGTAGTCGCCATGCAGCAAGGGCGCGCCGGCCTTCACCGGAGAGTCCGCAATCACCTGCAGCAGAACAGGGTCATCGCCGCCCTCGCCTTCGAGCGCCAGCCGGACGCTGCCGATCTGCATCTGCGGCCCGACCTCGACCCGGTAGCGCGCCAGCCACTGCTCGGGATCACCCTCAACCTTCAGCTGCAGATCCAGTTGCGGGTGGTAATAGCCATAGGGCTCCAGTGCGGTACGGATCTCGCCCTCGGCCTGGCGGTGCAGGTAGCGCAGACGGCTGGCGGTGGGCAACGCCCCCTCGGCAGTCATCAGGTCATCGATACGCAGCAGTGCGCGTATATTGTCCGCTTGCTCACCTTCGACCCCTTCCAGGATGAACTGAGCCGCCAGCAGTGGCGCGCTGCACGGCAGCAGCAAGAACAGGGCCAGTACGCGTAGAGGGGACAACAGATGCACTCAGGCGGCTCCTTCGGTTGAGTCTGGGCTCATTCTAACCTGTCCGGTTCCTGAAAGTCCTTGCCGGTGGACGTGTCATTGGCATATTAGCAATTCATGATAATTGAACGGGTAAAAAGTCTCTTGTTATGTAGTAACATAACGCTTCTTCTATCGACAACGAGGTCCGCATGCGCCTGCCACTCAGAATACTGTTGACCGCCCTTCTGCCCATGCAAAGCCTGATGGCCGCAGGGGTGCATCAACACGGTGTTGCCCGACTGGATATGGTGATCGAACCGCCGCTGGTGGCGATCGCATTCAGCTCTCCGTTGGCCAACCTGACCGGCTTCGAACATCGACCGGCCAGCGACGCGGAGCAGCAGAGCTGGGACGATACTCTGGCACAGCTGCAGCGCGCCGACGAGCTGATCCGGCTGTCCGATGCGGCGGACTGCAGTCTGAGCCGGGTGGAGCTTCATCTGCCGTTTACGGCCAAGGCTCAGCGGCATGAACATGAACATGAACATGATGAAGCCTCCCACAGCGGGCACGCCGACCTGATGGCGGAATACCAGTACCTCTGCGCTGACAGCCCGGCGCTGAAGGCGCTGGCGCTGCCGTTGATGCAGCAGTTCCCGGCCATAGAGCGCCTGGACGTTCAGCTGATCACCCCGTCAGGGCAGCACCAGCGCACCCTGGATGCCGGGCAGACCGGACTGCAGCTGCCATGACACCAGTACTGAGCCTGAAGTCGCTGAGTTTTGCCTGGCACGGCCGCAAGGAACCGGTGGTGCAGATCGATCAGCTGACACTCGAGGCCGGTGAACACCTGTTCATCCAGGGCCCCTCCGGCAGCGGCAAGACAACCCTGCTCAACCTGATCACCGGCCTGCAGCCGGGCTTTACCGGCACCCTGGAACTGACCGGGCAAAACCTGGCCAACCTGTCTTCTCGGGCGCTTGACCGGCTGCGGGCCGATCACATTGGGCTGCTGTTCCAGCAGTTCAACCTGCTGCCCTACCTGAACCTGATCGACAACGTCTGCCTGCCCTGCACCCTGTCCAAACAACGCCGGGAAGCCGCCAGCCGGGACGGGCGCTCCGTGGAGCAGGAAGCCGAGCGCCTGCTGACCCGGCTGCAGCTGGACCCGAAGCTGTTCCGCCAACGCCGGGTAGCCGAGCTGTCGATCGGCCAGCAGCAGCGCGTGGCGGCGGCGCGCGCCCTGATCGGCGCTCCGGCACTGATCATCGCGGACGAACCCACCTCGGCGCTGGATGCCACAAGCCGTGATCGGTTCATTCACCTGCTTTTCGAGGAGCTGGACCAGAGCGACAGCACCCTGCTGATGGTCAGCCATGACCCGAGCCTGGCGGTGCATTTCCCGCGACAGCTCCACCTGGGAGCCCCCTCATCATGTTGATCCGTCTGGCCTGGAACAGCCTGCTGAGCCGACGCGCCACCGTGCTGCTGACCCTGTTCACCATCGCCCTGAGCACGGCCCTGCTGCTGGGGGTACAGCAGATCCGCGAACAGAGTCGACAGAACTTCATGGCCACTGTGGCCGGCACCGACCTGATTGTCGGCGCCCGCTCGGGGCCGGTACAGCTGCTGCTCTATTCCCTGTTCCATATCGGCTCCGCCACCAGCAATATCCCCTGGCGCAGCCATGAAGCCCTGGCCGATGACCCGCGCGTCGACTGGACCATCCCGCTGTCGCTGGGCGACTCTCACAAGGGCTATCGAGTGGTTGGAACACACAACAGCCTGTTCCGGCATTACCGCTACGCTGACCAGCGCCCCCTGGCATTTGCCCAGGGTGGCGAATTCGATGACCTGTTTTCGATCGTGTTGGGTGCCGAGGTGGCCCGAAAGCTGGGCTATCGCATCGGCGACCCTGTCGTGATCGCCCACGGCAGCGGCAATACCAGCTTCATGCAGCACAAGCGGATGCCGTTCAGCGTCAGCGGTATCCTGGCCCCGACCGGCACGCCACTGGACCAGGCGCTGCTGGTCTCACTGGAGGGGCTTGAAGCGGTGCACCTGGGCTGGCGCGCCGGCGTTCCTCTTCCGGGCCTTCAAGTCAGCCCGGAGCAGGCCCGACAGCGCGATCTGACGCCACGCGAGGTCACCGCCGTACTGGTGGGCCTGAAATCGCGCCTGCAGACCTTCCACCTGCAGCGGGAGTTGAACACCCGCCGGGAGGTCCCGCTGACCGCGATTTTGCCGGGGGTCGCGCTGCAAGAGCTATGGCAGCTGGTTGGCGTTGCCGAAAAAGCCCTGCTGGCCGTATCCGGCGCCGCCCTGCTGATCGGCCTGGCCGGCATGCTGGCGGTGCTGCTCGCCGCCATCCAGCAGCGACAACACGAGATTGCGGTACTGCGCGCGCTGGGCTCTTCCCCGGTCCGCATTGCCTCGCTGCTGCTGCTGGAAAGCCTGTTGCTGACTCTGGGCGGCCTCCTGCTCGGCATCCTGCTGCTGCAGGCCGGCTTGGCCCTGCTGCAGGCCCCGCTGCTGGAACAGTTCGGACTGCTACTCTCCCTCGGCACCTTGAGCCAGGTACAGTGGCAACTCTGTGCGCTGATCCTGCTGCTGGGACTGGTCAGCGGACTGCTGCCGGCACTTCTCGCCTGGCGCCTGGCATCAGCCAGCCGCCTGATTCGACGCAACTGACCGACTGAAACCGAACGAGTAAAAACGATGCGAACACTTATCCTCATACTGGCGACCTGGCTGAGCCTCTCCGCCGCCCATGCCGAAGAAATCATCGTCAACGGTGAAACCGCGCCCGAGATCGATTGGGAAACACTGATGCCCGAGGACTATGTCCTGTCGCTGGAGAAGATGTACAACAATCCCGACCTGGAGCTTCTGGACGACTACAGCGACAGAGCCCAGCGCCTCTACGACGAACTGATGCAGTCACTGGCTTCAGCGCCGGTGGTGGATGCCATGAACGGCCGCATGGTCAGCATTCCCGGCTTTGTCGTGCCGCTGGAAGGCGAAGGTGAACAGGTCTACCGCTTTTTCCTGGTACCCTATTTTGGCGCCTGCATCCATGTGCCGCCACCACCCTCCAACCAGATTGTCGACGTGCACTATGAACCGGGTACCCGGGTGGAGAGTCTTTATGATGCGGTGCTGGTCAGCGGACGCCTGACCACGGAAGTGTTCAGCCACGAGATGGGAACGGCAGGCTACCGCCTGGAAGCCTACCGCATTGCACCCTATGAACTGCCGGAAGAGACGTTCGAGGCAGCGCCGACCGAGTGAGACCCGGTCAGCAGTCGACTCAAGCAGATTTCGAGCGCACTGGTGGCCAGCAGCGCCAACACCAGCGTGGCGCCGGCAGGCCAGTCCAGCACCCAAGCCAGCACCAGCCCCAGCAGGTAGCCCATACAGGCGCTCAGCAGGGCCGCCACTCGGCCGCCACCCAGTTGCGCTACCAGAGCCGGTGCAATCAGGGTCACGAACACCAGGTAGACACCGAGCAAGGGCACCGACAGGCTGACCAGCAGGGCAAAGCAGGGGTAAAAAGCCGCGCCCCTTAACCAGCCGCCCATCCAGCGCCAGAGCAACAGAAAAACGGGCGTCAACAACGCCAGAGGCAGCATGTCGGCCCAGGTCACCCAAAGGATGTCACCATTCAGGCTTCTGGACAGGCGATGGCCGGCATGAGGGTCCGCGGCCAGTGTCAATAAGAGCACCGAAGCCGCTCCCGCATACACCAGTCCGATTATCGCCTCCCGATGCAGTGGGTAGCGACTGGCCCAATGACCAATCAGCAACGCCCCCACAACGGCCAACAGCATGCCCGTAGACACCGCCGCAACGCCCCCGGCACCCCACTGCTGGGCCAGAAGACTGCCCAGCGCCGCCAGTTGAGCCACCGCCAGATCGATGAACAGAATACCCCGCTTGAGCACCTGTTCCCCGAGCAAAAGGTGGCTCGCCAGAACCAGCAACCCTGCCACAAGGGGAGGCAGCAGGACTGCAAGTTCAACGAGCATCCGTCAATTCCAGCAACTGATCCAGCAGATGATCGAACAACTGCGCTGGCGTCACCACGCCCTTATCGGGCGCGACCGTTGACGGCAGAGCCAGTACTGGCACCCCGGTACGCTCGGCCAGCCACTGCGCGCTCTGCGGATCCTGGTACCAGCTGTGCACGATCGCCAGTGGCCGCTCAGTTTCCACTTGAGTGACCAGCGCGGCCAAATGCCCCGGCGTTGGCGGCACCCCCGGCTTGGGTTCCAGATCGGCAATCACCTCCACACCGAGCCAGCGCCAGAGGTAATCGAAGGTGCTGTGCTGCACCAGGATCTTTTGCCCGCGCAGGGGCCGGGCACGCGCCTGCCAATCCTCTAGGCGCTGCTGCCAGGCCAGCGACCAGCGCAGATACCCGGCCCGGTATGCGGCGGCCCGCTCCGGATCGGCTTGCGCCAGACGCTGGCTCAACGCCGCTCCTGCCTGACGCAGGCGCTCGGGGTCCAGGTGCAGATGCGGGTTGCCTTCGGGGTGCACATCGCCGGCCCCGAAAGGCACCTCATCCAGCTGGTCAATGGTTTCGACCACACTGGCAATGAACAGCATCCCCGGCTGTCCGGGTTGAACGTCCGGGTTGGCCGCTCGCTGTTGCAGGGCGGGCAACCAGCCCGCTTCCAGAGCGGCTCCGCTGCACACCGCCAGATCGGCACGGCGCAGCCGTGCGATCAGGCTGGGGCGCGCCTCGATATAGTGCGGGTCCTGATAGGCATGGGTCGCGCTGGTGACCTTGGCGTCGGGCGCCAGCACCTGTGCCAGCGCCGCCCATTCCGGCTCACAGGCAAACAGGTTCAGCGCCTGGGCCGGCAGCGGCAGAGCCGCCGCCAGCGCCAGAGCCGCCAGTTTAGAACGCATGCGCATCATGGGCCCCGAAGCTGATGATGTACTGCAGGGTCAGGGCATTGTCCGCCCCGGCCAGGGTATCATTCCAGTCCTCGACCGCATTCTGGTGAGTGTACTGCAGACGCAGAGTCTGGGTGTGCGCCGGGCTCCAGGCCAGCATCGCCGTCGTTTCCTCCAGCGCGCCATCATGGAAGTGGTCGCCGTGGCCCAGTTTCAGGTCCACTCGCCCGTGGCGTACGCCGGCACTCCACTGGGGCGCGAAACGGTAGACGGCGGAGCCGTACCAGCCCTCATGGTAGTCGTCGCTGGAGGCGTATTCGTTCAGATCCGTCACCCGCGCATATTCGGCGGACAGGGTCAGCTGCTGGTCACGGTTGTTGCCGCGCGGCGCCCATTTCCACACCAGATCGGCCATGTACAGGTGCTTGCCCGCATACTCGACGCCATGGCTGTGACCATGGTCTGCGGCGTGGTCATGGTCGTGGTGGTCATGCTCGTCTTCGCCTTCCTGCAGCATGCGGTTACGCAGGTAACTGACACCGGCCTGCCAGCTCTGCGACTCGGACAGGTCGCCACCCACGTGGGTCGACAGTGCCCAGGTCCCCACGGTGGGATTACCTTCAAACTCGCCCAGCTCACCCCCATCGAATGCTTCCGCGCTGATGCGCCAGTAGAGGTCGGTCGGCATCACCAAGCTCAGGCCAAGGCCATCATCGTAGTAGTGCCCCCCCAGAAAAGCGCGATACATCAACGGCCGTTCAGTGAAGCTGTCCGCATGCGGGTGCTGGCCATTGAGATAGCCCAGATCCGACAGAAAACGACCGCCACGCAGAGTAAAACCCGCCGGCAGCGACAGCGACTGCAGGTAGGCTTCTTCGATACTGAAGTCGGTTTCCTCTTCATTGGCTTCAACCACGGCGGTGAGCTTGCCGGTGGCGACATTGCCGAATTGCTGGCCGACAGCCAGCTCGGTGTGGCTCAGCCCCCAGCCTTCCAGGCGCCCACCCAAAGCCGTGTTCTCGGACTTGTGATAGGCATCGATCGTCAAGCTGATATCCGGTGCCTGCAATTCGGCCTGTGCCTGGGTGCCGGCCAAAAACGTCAAGGGGATGAGCCAGCGAAGAGAGGGGTATGTCATGATGCACTGCTACCTTTTATGTTACGATATAACAACATATTACGTTTGTTATAACGTAACATCAACAGATAAAAGCGCGAGCCAACTCAGCCGTACTCGTTCTCACTCTCCAGCAGCCGCTCGGCCGATTCCGGTCGCCCGAACAGGTATCCCTGTACACTGTCACAGCACTGACGCTGCAGGAAGGCGCTCTGCTCGGCCGTTTCCACCCCTTCGGCCAATACTTCGATACCCAAGCTGTGCCCCAGCGCAATGGCACTGATGACAACTGCTTCATCCTTGGGATTGTGACCAATGTCGCGGATAAAGCTCTTGTCGATCTTGATCCGGTTCAAGGGCAGATACTTGATCCTATCCAGCGAGGAATAGCCGGTGCCGAAGTCATCCAGCGCCAGGTGATACCCGGACAAGCGCAGACGCTGCAGTTGCTGAATCACGAAATCCGGGTCCTGCAGGATCATCGACTCGGTGATCTCCAGCTCCAGCAGGCGTCGGTCCAGATCATGTTCGGTCACGATCTGGTTCAAACGCTGGATAAAATCGGCTTGCAACAGCTGCTGCGGCGAGATGTTAATGGCGACCAGAGGTACCCTGAAACCGTCATCACGCCAGGCAGCCAACTGCCCGCAGACCTGTTCGATCACTTGCCACCCCAGCGGCACAATCAGTTGCGTCTCTTCCGCCAGCGGGATGAACCTGTCCGGCCCCAGCAAGCCTTGCTCAGGGTGCTGCCAACGCACCAGCGCCTCAAAACCACACAGGGCGCGATCTTCGAGCCGGAACTGAGGCTGGTAATGGATGACCAGTTGCTGTTTGTGCAGCGCCAGGCGCAGATCCTGCTCCAGCGAGAAGTAGTTCACCGCATCCGCGGTCAGGTCGGATGAGTAGAGCTCATAGCGATTCTTGCCCCGCGCCTTGGCCCTGTACATGGCGGTATCCGCATGCTTGATCAGGCTGTTGGCGCTGTCACCATGGTCGGGAAACAGACTGATGCCGATACTGGCCGTCAGCTGCAGGCGGTGCCCGGCCACGGAGAAGGAGCGGTCCAGGACCTCAAGCACCCGCCGAGCTTCGGCTTCGGCACGCGCCTGGCCACCGGGGACCAGCAGGATGAATTCATCGCCCCCCATGCGAAACAGTTTCAAGTCCTTCGACATGTCCTGCGTCAGGGCTGCGGACAGGGTCTGCAGCAGCGCATCACCCACTTGATGACCGAGGCTGTCATTGACACGTTTGAAGCGATCGAGGTCGATGAACAGTAACGCAAAGGAGACCCTGGGGCCGTGCAGAAGGCGCGCCAGCGTTTCATGCACGCCCTTGCGGTTCTGTAACCGCGTCAGGTGGTCATGTCGCGCCTGCCAGGCCAGATCCTCGGTTTGCTGTTGCACACGCGCTTCCAGCAGCTGCTCGCGGTTGTGCATCGACAGGACCAGCAAGGCACCTAGACAACCGATACCAACCAGCAACACTTGCAGGTACTGCGCCTGACTGATCGGATGAGCCGCCAGGTAATCGGGGCCGGCCACGGCCTCGACCCGCCATGTTTGCTGGGCCAGTTGTACATCAAATGTCTGCCGCAGGCGTTTCTGCTGTTGCGTCGTTGCCGCTGACGTCATGTAGAACGGCGGTTTTTCGTCCTCACTGATTCGAAGTTCGATATTCTGCACGCTGCTCCCGGCCAGCACTTTTGCCAGCAGGCGCTCAACCGTGAACACGCCGACTACAAACCCCTGGAGTTCGCGCTGACTCTGTAACAGATTCTCACCCACCAGTCGGTAAACCGGCTGCAGGATCAGCAGCCCGGGCTCATCCGGCGCCTGGGTCAGGTACAACACCTCGGTCGCAACGGCCTCACCCCGCGTCTGCGCTAGCCCGACCCAGCGCCGCCGGTCCTCCAGTGAGTAAAGATTAAACCCCAGCGCCTCCCGATTGGCCGCCATGGGTTCCACATACTGCACCGGAATCATGACCCCCTCGGCACCCGGGGAGTCACCATAGATACGATAGTTCGGCCATTGCAACTGCTCACGGGTCCAGTGCTCAAACTCGCTGCGCTGATCCTGCGCCACCAAAGGATCCCAGGAGTAAGCCCGCAAAGCCTGGTTATTCGCCAGCAAAGGCGCTGCCAATTGCTTGAATTCATAGTGCGTCAGCTGCGGTTCCTTGTTCAGCGCCTGCGCCAGGCGGGACAGGTCACGCAGGTTCTGCTGAATGATCGCCTGGATACGCGCATCAACCAGCTGCACATCCTGGGCGAAGCTCTGCTGCAACAGGCCAGACAGATTGGAGAGGTAGTACTGGTTGATCAGCACCACCGCGACCAGAGTGCCGCTCAAACGGACGGGCAGCAACCAACTACGACCGACACGTTTAAAGACACCGGCCAGCGACAGGAACAGGGGGGTACCCAGAATCACGCCGAAGCTGTCTCCGAGCCACCAGGTGACCAGGTCAAGCAACACGCCCTGGCTGCCGCCAGCCTGGTTGAAGAAGGTGACCGCACAGGTGCCGATGATGGCGTTCAACAGACAGACCAGCAGGCCGCTGAACAGGACGTACCTCAGCATCCACTGCTCCCGTGAGGGTCGCGTGGGATCGGCACCATAACGCCTTAGCAGCCAGCATCCCAGAGCGGTCTGCAACGTCGCGCCCATGGCGATCAGCAGGGCGCTCCAGAGATGATTCAGGACAACAGGTTGATGCAGGGAAGGCAGTATCAGGTTGACCAGCAAGCTACCCAATCCCACACCAGGCAGAAATGCCATACCTCCGCGCAGAACAGCCGCCAATCCAAGCCCGGCCGGTAGCCAGAGAGGTATGATCTGTTCATGCAGGCCGGTGGGCATAAACAGCAGCCCGAGCAGCATATACCCCAGCGCCAATGCCAGGTTGGCGCCGATAAAGCGGAACGAAAGGCGCTGAGCGGCTATCTTCACGGTGGTGAGACTTCCCTATCGGCTGCTAGCTGACATTCTGACGGTCAGCCAAATCCTACAGGATTTTTCCCCAAACCCCAGCAAAACATGATCCTGATGCAGGTATGAATTGCTGAGGGTTGTTTCATGTCAACACCGGCCACCCGGCAGCAAGGCTTCCAACGCTTCCGCCGGCACGGGCTTGCTCTTCAGATACCCCTGGAATTGATGACATCCGAGTCGCTCCAGCTCAGCGCGCTGCGCGTCCTCCTCAACACCCTCAGCGAGCACATCCAGACCCAACTTATGGCCCAGCATGATGATCGTTTCCACGATCGCCAGCGCTTCACCACTCGTCAGCAGATCATCGGTAAACGATTTGTCGATCTTGAGCAGATTGAGCGGAAAACGCTTCAGGTAAGCCAGCGAAGAGTAGCCGGTCCCGAAATCATCGATCGCCAGGCTGACCCCGAGCGCTCGCAAGGCGTTGAGCATGCCTACCGCTTCCAGCCCCGGCGACATCAGAGCGCCCTCGGTCAGTTCCAGCTCAAGCAAGGCCGGGGGGATACCGGTCTGCTGCAAAATCTCTGCCACTTCCTGCGGCAAGTCGTGGTGTTGCAGTTGTTGCGGCGACACATTGACGGCCACCCGTGGCACCTCTACGCCCCGCTCTTGCCAGGCGGCAATCTGTTCGCAGGCGTTACGCAGCACCCAACTGCCGATCCGGCTGATCAGCGCACTCTGCTCCGCCACCGGGATGAACTCAGCCGGCGACACCAGCCCCTGCTCCGGGTCTTGCCAGCGAATCAAGGCTTCAACGCCGGTCATCCGAGCACCATCAATCGACCATTGCGGCTGGTAGTACAGGCATAACTCATCCTGCTCCAGCGCGCGCCTCAGCCGCTGCTCCAGCTGCAGGCGCCGATGCACGGCGGCCGTCAGGTCATCACTGAAGAAGCTGAAACTGCCCCGCTGCTCCTTGGCCTTGGACAGGGCGGCGTCTGCCTGCTGAAAAATCACCTCGGGCGACAATTCCAGGTCTTCGATCAGGTTGATGCCGAAGCTGGCACTGGCACGAACCTCGGCGCTGTCACTGAGTCTGAAAACGGGCTGCAGCTGTTGCATCAACAGGGTCGCGAAGCTGGCCGCCGCGTTGCTGTCGGCCACCTCCTCCAGCAGAATGGCGAATTCATCGCCTCCCAGGCAGTACAAGTGCTCCCCTTCACGCAGCGTTGCACGGAATCGCTCGACGACCTGCAATAGCAGTCGATCACCTTCCAGGTGCCCGAAGCTGTCATTGATATCACGGAAATTGTCCAGGTCCGCCATTAACAGTGCGGACAAGCGTTCATGGTGCCGGTTGTAGCGGCTACACACCTCCAGCTGCCGAAACAGGGACGTGCGATTAGGCAACCCGGTCAAGGCATCATGGGTCGCCAGGTGCTCGATGCGTGACTCGCTGTTCTTGAGCTGCGTCAAATCGGTGAATACACCGATGTAATGGCTTACATCACCACTGTCCTGACGAATCTGACTGACACTCAGCAAGGCCGGAAACACCTCCCCCAAGCGACGCCGACACATGATCTCGCCCTGCCAGTGCCCTGCTTCGCCCACCTGTTGCCAGAGCGCATGGTAGAAGCTCTCGGGGTGGTGCTCGGAACGCAGAATGCTGACTGCCTGATCACGCAGTTCCTGTTCATCCCAGCCAAACATCTCTCTGGATGCCGGGTTCGCCCGGGTGATGCGCTTGCTGGCATCAGTGATCAATACCGCCTCCCGGGCATTCTGAATCACGGCGGCGGACTGCCGCAAGCGGCTCTCCTGCTGACGTCGCTCGGTGATATCGGTCAATACACCCTCAATCCCCACCACCTGACCTCGGCTGTCACGCTGCACATGTGTCTGGTCTTCAACCCAGCGTTCCTTGGCATCCCCCGTATTGCTCAGCCGGTAGGTTTGGGTGAAAGACGCCAATCCCTGCTGCAAATATTTTTCCGCCTCGGCCTGAACCCGGGTACGATCCAGGGGGTGGATGACGGCCTCAAACCGACCGCCCGCACGCAGCAGCGAATCCGGCTCGACACCCAGGCTACGGATGTTCTCCGATACATACTCGAGGGGCCAACCAGCCTCATGGCGCCAGCGCACCAATATGAACGGGCTTGAATTGATCACCTGATTGGCCGCTTCAAGCGCCTGGTCACGTTTGATAGAATCCAGCGAAAAACCGATATCATGCGCCAACTCTTCCAGAGTCTTGACCAGCTTGGGTGAAAAGAAGTCGACCGTATCCGCATAGAGGGTCAGGTTGGCAAACACCTGCCCCCTGTGGCGCAGCGGCAGCGCGATGGCCGAGAGGCAATTGAAGCGACGGGCAAATTCGTGCCAAGGTTCGTACTCGGCCGCCCCTTGGCTGTCATTCACCACCACGGTCTGATCATGCAGGAGCGCACGCTCACTCAAACCGCGGCCGGGATAACGGGCAAATACCTGCAGCAACTGTTCAAGACCGTCGGCGGTGGCCGGATCGCCGGCGTAGGTGCTTGATGAGGTAATACGCCGCTGATCGTCACACAAACCGATCCAGGCAAAATTCAGCTGGCCTTCCTCGACCGCTATTCGGCAAGCCGCCTGCAACACTTCATCGACGGAACGGCTATGCAGGATCACCTGGTTGACCCGTGAGAGCATATTATAGAGATCCGACTGACGCTGCAGCGCCTGATGATTATGTCTCTCTTGAGTCAGATCCTGAATCATGCAGATGACATGTTCCGGCTCCCCGGCACTGTCACGCAACAGCTTGATGTAGATACGCACCGGTACCGATTCGCCGCCGGCGGCAATAAAGCGCTTTTCCAGTTGGTAGGCCTCGGCCTCACCGGCGAGCAAACTGCCAAAAGCCTGCTTGTCAGCAGCCAGATCGCCGGGGTGCGTCAGGGTCTGCCAGCTTTGTTGTTGCAGCTCTTCGAGATTGTATCCCAGCAGAGCCTCGAGACAGTCATTGACCTTGATCCAGCGCCCTGTATGAGGGTCAGTCAGTCCCATGCCGATGAACGGCATGTCGAAAAAGCGTCCCAGCAGCTGCTCACGTCGAGAGGCCTCATTGGCCGCCAAATGGGACATGGCCAGATTCAGTTGGCGGCGCTGCATGAAAATCAGCATAACCGTCAGTATCATCGCGACCAATCCGGCCAGCAGCCAGCCATGCGACGCCTCAACCAGGAACGCTTTCTCGGCATCGAGCCAGCGCGCCAGAGCACCCCCCACCGACGGCAGAGCCAGCGTTATCATCAACAGGCTGGTGAAAACCAGCCATTGCACCCGGCCATATGCCACTTTCACGCTGCTGGATGGCTGCGCCCAGGAAGCCAGCGCGAGATACAAACAGCCTCCGCTGATGGCGACAAAAGCACTGCCCTTGAAGCGGCTGATCAGCTCGAACATGTCCATGCTGGGCGACAGCCAGCCGATCAGAACATCAGATCCATTCACCCAGAGCAGCCCGAACACCAGGTACAGGGCAACATAGCCTTGGGGCTGCCACCCTTTTCGGTGCATCATCCCAATCCACCTCTTGCCGCAAAATATCCATATAGACTGTCACTGTACCTGAGCCTAGCGCTCAGAGCTACCAGCTGATGACAGTGCCATCATAGTTCAAAAAGCGTCCACTTTGTTCCATATCCAGCTGCTGCAACAATCCTCGCAAAGAGGTAACGCTCTCCTCGGGCGTGATCAGCGCATGCTCGCCTCCCATATTGGTCTGTACCCAACCGGGGTGGAGCGCCACCACCTTGATACCCGCTCCCTCAAGGTCAATCGAGAGACTTTTCACCACCTGATTCAGCGCTGTCTTGGAGCTGCGATAGTAATAGCCGCCTCCGGACTGGTTGTCACTGATGCTACCCACCTTGCTGCTGAGAAAGGCGACCGTTTTCAATTTGCTGGTGGCGATGCGGGGGTACAGCATCTGGGTCAGCATCAAAGGACTGAGAGTGTTGGTTTCCAGCACCTGACGCCAGAGTCCCCGCTCGACTTTGCCAAAGCATACGCCCTTGGGGCCGTAATACCCCGCATTGTTGATCAGCAGATCGATGGTTTCATCACCCAGCACCCGATCCAGTGCCTTGATCTGGCCGTCCTTGTTTACGTCCAGGGTATGCAGCTGTATCTGCTCCGGAAAACGTGCCTCCAGCGCCAATAGTTCCTCGGCACGTACCAGGTCGCGTGCGCAGGCGTGTACGCGCCAGCCGTCACGGGCATACTGATAGGCAAACTCTAGCCCCAGGCCACGGTTACAGCCGGTAATCAAAACGGTTCCTGACATCTGACGTACTCCAAGTGAGACTACCTCTCAGTCAAGCAGTCCCTGCGGCATCTGACAAGTACGTCCGATCTCTGGCACAATCTGCCACTGCCCTTTAGCCCAGCCCCCTGGAGAGTCCGGATGCGCATTCTGTTGTTGTCGGCCTATGACGCCGTAAGCCACCGTTACTGGCGACAGGGTTTGGTAACCGCTTTCCCGGAACACGACTGGACCAGCCTGACACTGCCCCCGCGCTACTTTGCCTGGCGTGTCCGCGGCAACAGCCTGAGCTGGGCTTTCAACGAACGCGACACCCTGCAGCAACCCTACGACCTGGTGATCGCAACCTCGATGGTCGACCTGACCGGACTGCGCGGTCTGGTGCCGGAGCTGGCGCGGCTCCCGGCACTGGTGTATTTCCACGAGAATCAGTTTGCCTATCCAGCATCAGGACGCGAGTTCAACAGCGTGGAACCTCAGGTTCTGAACCTCTATAACGCCCTGGCGGCCGACCAGGTACTGTTCAACTCGGAATTTAACCGCCGCACCCTGCTCGAAGGCGCAGAGCTGCTGCTGCGCAAGCTGCCCGACCAGGTGCCGGCCGGGCTGACGCAGCGGATTGCCGCCCGCGCCGAGGTCGTCCCCGTTCCGCTATCCGACGCGGTCTTCCTGCCGGCGACCCCGGAACCAGGGCCTCTGCAGCTGGTATGGAACCACCGCTGGGAATTCGACAAGGGGCCGGACCTGCTGCTGGCCGCCATCACGGCCGTACAGGCCAGAGGCGTCGACTTCCGGCTGCATGTGGTCGGCCAGCAGTTCCGTCACACGCCGCAGGTGTTCGACAGCATCCGCCAGCAACTCGAAGACAGCGGCAACCTGGGCGCTTGGGGGCATGTCGAGTCGGTTGACGAGTATCGTCGGCTGCTGCAACGTTCGGATGCCGTGCTGTCCACGGCGCTGCATGACTACCAGGGCATCGCCGTACTGGAGGGCGTTGCCGCCGGCTGTACCCCGGTGGTACCGGACCGGCTCGCTTATCGGGAGCTGTTTGAACCCTGCTATCGATACGGCGCCGAGCATGAAGCGGACATGTTGGCTGAGCGTATCGAGCAACTGGCCGCAGACAAGGCCAGTGGCAACCCCCTGCCCTGCCCAGATATCCGCGCATTGAGCTGGGCACGACTGAAACCCGACTATCAACGCGCGATCAACCGCGCACTGGCAGCCCGACCGCCGGTTTAATCCTTGTCGGGCACTTCAGTTTGTGAGCGGGCATGCGCCAGCCGGTGCAGCACCTTGAACTGGGTATCGCACTTGCGGCAGTGACGGCACATCATCAGGTGCATCCTCAGGCCCAGCTTTTCGCTGGCCGACAATTCTCGTTCAAGCTGCTGCGACATCAGCTCGGTGGCACGTTTACAGGACTGCATTGCTTTCCCCCTTGCTGAACCAGCCGTTTTCCAGACAGGCCCGCAGTTTCAGTCGCGCCCGATGCAAAATGACCCAGCAGTTCTGTTCGCTGATCCCCAGCGCCTCACAGATTTCCGCTGTTTCCAGCCCCATCAGCTCACGCATCGAAAACACCCGGGCGGTACTTGCCGGCAGATGCAGCACACAGAAATCGAACACCTGCCAGAAGCCATCCTGCAGACAGGCCTGCTCCGGCTGATACCACTTCTGCGGCCGTGCTGCCGGCAGCCAGTGCGCACGCGGGTTGAACAGACTGTCAACCTCCGGCATGTCGTCAGGATCGAACCCCGTGACCTGCTCTCGGCTGCGGTGACGGATCTCGTCCACCAGCTTGTGCTTGAGGATACCGAATACCCAGGTTTCCAGTTTTGCCGCGCCGGTGAAGACGCTAACGCCCTCCCAGGCCGCGATCATCGCATCCTGTACCAGGTCTTCCGCCTGCACCGGATCACCCAGTTGCAAGCGGGCAAACGCCAGCAACCTGGGGCGAATCGCCTGCAAGCGCTGCTGTACCTCATCAGCCGCCAGCGGCCCCTGCCCTTCGTTATCCTTCAACGCTTCTTCCCCCTCTACAGTGCCGGAGCGGCAGATCACCACCCGCACTGTATCAGCATAGTCGTCCAGGGTCGCTGATCCTTACAATGACGCTATCCCTCAGGGTCAGTGCTCCATCCGGCCGCTGCTGGCCATTTGTGCCGTGGAGTTTGCACAACACTGGACGTATGATGCCGATTTCGCCGCACTGACCAAGGATATCGACACCGGCATGAATCAGCCCGCCTCCCCCGCCTTCACCCTGCGTGACTACCAGCAGGATGCCGTGGACGCCACCCTCAAGCACTTTCGGGCCAGCGATGATCCGGCGGTCATCGTGCTGCCGACCGGTGCCGGCAAAAGCCTGGTCATTGCCGAACTGGCCCGGCTGGCACGACGACGCATTCTGGTGATCACCCATGTGCGTGAGCTGGTGGAACAGAACCACGCCAAGTACGCGGCACTGGGGCTGGAAGCCGGCATTTTCTCGGCAGGATTGGGACGCAAGGAGTTCAGCCATCAAGTTACCTTTGCCAGCGTACAGTCGATCGCCCGCAACCTGGATCACTTTGCCGCCGCCTTTTCGCTGTTGATCATCGACGAATGCCACCGCGTCGGCGAGGACGAGAACAACCAGTACCAGCAGGTGATCAGCCACCTGCGCACCCATAACCCCGGCCTCAAGGTGCTGGGGCTAACCGCCACCCCCTACCGCCTCGGCTACGGCTGGATCTATCGCAGTCATTACCGCGGCTTCGTGCGCAGCGAAACGCCCCGCGTATTCGACAAATGCATCTTCGAGCTGCCATTGAGCCACATGATTCGTAACGGCTACCTAACGCCGCCCGAAGTGATTGACGCAGCCATCGCCCACTACGATTTCTCGTCGCTGACGCCCTCTGAAAGCGGGCACTACCCGGAGCGGGAACTGAACAGCCTGCTGACCAAGCACCCGCGCGTCACCCGCGCCATCTGCGAGCAGATCGAGGAGCTGGCCCAGACCCGTCAGGGCGTGATGGTGTTCGCCGCCACGGTCGAGCATGCCCACGAGATCGGCGGCTACCTGCCCTCCGGGCACACCGCCGTGATCACCGGCGAAACGCCGGGGGATGAGCGCGAGCGGCTGATCCATCGGTTCAAGGCACGTGAACTCAAGTATCTGGTCAACGTCGCGGTGCTGACCACCGGTTTCGATGCGCCCCATGTGGACCTGATCGCCATCCTGCGCCCTACCGCCTCGGTCAGTCTCTACCAGCAGATTGTCGGCCGCGGCCTGCGCCTGAGCGACGGCAAGGACAACTGCCTGGTGATCGACTACGCCGGTAACGGGTTCAACCTGCATCATCCCGAGGTGGGCACTCCCAAACCGGCTGCCGATTCGGAACCGGTGCAGGTGTTCTGCCCCGGTTGCGGCTTCGCCAACATCTTCTGGGGCAAGACCGACAGCAACGGCCAGGTGATCGAACACTACGGCCGACGCTGCCAGGGACTGCTGGAGATGGAGGGAGAGAAGCCTCAGCAATGCGACTACCGCTTCCGCTTCAAGGAGTGCCCACACTGTGGCGCCGAGAACGATATCGCCGCGCGCTACTGCCAGACCTGCAGTGAGGCGATCATCGACCCGGACGACCTGCTCAAGCGGGCATTGCAGTTGAAAGATGCACGGGTCATCCGCTGCGCCGGTATCAGCCTCAGCGCCAGTGGCGAGTGCCTGACGGTCACCTATCACGAGGAACAGGGCGAGGAACTACGCGAACGCTTCCATCTGGACCGGCCCTCGCAACGCGCACTGTTCAACAAGCTGTTTGGCCGCCGCTGCGGCAACGGCGAGTCACCGCGCCAATTCAAAACCGTCGCGGAGGCCATCGCCGCTGAACCGCTGCTGCCGGCGCCCGACTTTGTCATCGCCAGACAGGCCGGCAAGAAAGACCGCCAGGGCCAGGGCGGCTATTGGCAAGTACGTGAGCGCCTGTTCGATTATCAGGGTGCCTATCGCAAGGCCAACGCGCTGTAGCTCAGCCCTTTTTCTGTGCCCTCAGCCGGTCGCTGAAACTGAGCGAGGGCCCGAGCAGGATCGGCAGGTACCGCCAGGCAAAGAGCGTAAAGGCCAACAGCCAGAGCAGCGCCGAGGCAATGATCAGACTCGCCATCGCTACAGGCCAGAGCGCCGCCAGCACCCGCACCAGTGCTGCTAAATGCAGCGCCAGGAAAGCCAACGTCAGCAGCAGACCCGCGCAAAGTTCACGCCCGGTATGGCCCAGCGCTGCCCGCGAGGCCACCGCCATGATCATGCCGCCCATGGCGCCCACCGTCAGCGCATGCAGGCCGGCGCTGGTGGACCAAAGCCCGGCGCTGCTGCCCGCCAGCAGCAACAAGCCGACACCCATCCAGGCGTAGCCGATGTGCAATACCAGCAACAGCGACTCGGAGCGTGCCTGCCAGCCGCGCCAGCGGATCAGGCGTACCAGTTGTACCGTACCGGCCAGCAGCAGTAAAACCGCAGCAACTGCGCTCTGCTCCCAGAACACCCAGGCGATGCCTGCCACCGGCGTCAGCACGGCAGCAACAACATCCACGGGACCAAAGGCGGCCGGCATGCGGACGTCATCGATCGCCTGACGGTTGAGCCAGTTGCGGGTAAACGCGGGGGTAATACGCCCGCCGATCAGGGTCAGCAACATCAACACCAGCACCACCGCCAAGTGCAACACATCCAGCGGCGCCAGCCAGTGCAGATGAAACGCCAGGCTCAACAGGGCAAAGAGCCCCAGAATCACCAGTACTTTGAGGTTGCGCCGGTTGCCGGCCAGGACCAGCTCGCGACCGAACAGGTACGCCAACACCAGCCAGTAGCTGACCGCAGCCAATGCATTCACGACTTCGGGCCAAGGCCCTCCGGTCAGCGCCACCGCTCGCGCCAGCCCCCAGGCGACGGCCAACCACACCAACGGCGCTCCCGAAACAGGCTTGCGTCCGGTCCAGTTGGCCACCGCCGCCAGCAGAAAACCGCCGATTGCCGCGCCCACAAAGCCGAATAACATTTCATGACCATGCCACAACAAGGGTGGCAGCATGCTGGCGGGCGGGGTCACCCAGCCGTTCCAGAACGCCAGCCAGGCGCCCAGCGCCCACAGGGCCTGGACGCTAGCCAGAGCAAACATCGGCCGGAAGCCGTTGCTCAGAATCCAGCCACTCCGACGGCTCGGTGTATACTCCAGATTGATCACGGACATGGGGATGCCTTTACATATATAAAATATACATCTTAATGTAGATTCTCCCCTCTTTTCCTGACCGATGTCTATAGTCACGATTAAATTTGCTGATAGGCCGATTTCGCTATAGCAATGAGTCTCTGACACGATACACTTTGCACCATTAAACGGCTGTATACCTGATCTGAAGAACTGATGAGTCATTCCTCCACCCGCAAGTTGAAGCTGATCCTGCTGCTGACAGGCGTCAACCTGTGCGTGCTCTTCTTTATCCTCTGGGAAGGAAGTGGCGCAGGGTCCGGCGACGCCAGTATCGACAGCCGCGTCGTCGGCGTCGCCATGTTCATCGTCTTTATGCTGGTGCTGCTGCTGATGGGCGATTTGATACGCCGTTTCGTCATTCTGCGGCGTCAGTCGGAGTCCGCCCGCGAGCGCATGAATGATGCCGTCGAAAGCCTGTCCGAGGCCTTTGCGCTCTACAGCCCGAAAGGCAAGCTGCTGCTGTGCAACAGCCGCTGGAAACAGGTCTATCCCTGGCTGGATACCCTGGAAATGGACCGCTGGGAGGTGTTCAAGGAACAGCTCAAGCCCCATATCGCTCGGCTGGAGTCGGTCGAAAGCGAGCAACCCGGCAGCAGCAGTTATATCGAACACCTCGACAGCGGCCATGCCATCCTGGCCAGTGACAGTCGCACCCGCGAGGGTGGCGTGGCCTGCGTGCGCACCGACATTACCCATACCCAAAGAATCGAACAGAAACTGCGCAATCTCGGACGCGCTCTGGAACAGAGTCCCGCATCGGTGATGATCACCAACACCCGGGGCGTCATCGAGTACGTAAACCCCAAGTTCTGCGAAGTTTCAGGCTATGACCGTGATGAGGCCATTGGCCAGGGTGCCGGCATGTTGCGTTCGGGCAAAATGTCGGAGGACGTGTACCGCGACCTTTGGCAAACGCTGGAACAGGGCAAGGAATGGCACGGTCAATTGCTGAACCGGCGCAAGGATGGCAGTCTGTTCTGGGAGCAGGCCTCCATTTCGGCGGTCCGCTGTGAAAACGGACAGTGCCAAAGCTACATCGCAGTCAAGGAAGACATCACTCAGCAGAAGGAGATGGAAGAACAGCTTAAAATGATCAAGGCGGTATTCAACACCAGCACCGAAGCGATCATGGTGGCTGATCGCGACGGCCTGATCAAGACGATCAACCCAGCCTTCAGCCGTATTACCGGCTACAGCCTCGAAGATGTCCAGGGCCGCAACCCCAGCATTCTCAGCTCCGGCCGCCACGAAGCCGGGTTTTATCAAAACATGTGGCAAGAAATCATGCAGCAGGGTTCCTGGAGTGGCGAGATCTGGAACCGACGCAAGAACGGCACCATCTATCCCGAATGGCTGTCTCTATCGGTGGTGTATGACAGCGACGGCGAGCCCGGCGAATACGTGGCCGTATTCTCGGATATAACCAAACGCAAGAACGATGAAGCCCAGATTGTACGCCAGGCCTACTACGACGAGCTGACCGAACTGCCCAACCGCACCCTGCTGTCCGACCGTCTGAACCTGGCCATCGCCACCGCCAACCGCGATGAGCAGGTGATTGCACTGCTGTTTGTCGACCTGGACAGGTTCAAGTACGTCAATGACTCCATGGGCCATGAGTACGGCGACGACCTGCTTCGACAGGTTGCGCACCGGCTCAATAACTGCGTGCGTGAAACTGATACCGTCGCCCGCTTCGGCGGTGACGAATTCGTGATTCTGCTGCACAATATCAAGTCCGAAGCCGATGCTTCCTATGTTGCGCACAAGCTGATCGACACCCTCAGCACACCATTCACCCTGGCCGAACGCGAGATCATCATCGGCGCCAGCATCGGCATCGCCATGCACCCCGGCGATGCCGATACAGCCGAAACCCTGATCCGCAATGCCGACCTGGCGATGTACAAGGCCAAGCAGTCCGGCCGCAATCAGGCGCATTTCTTCACCGCCGCCATGCAGGAACATGCCAACCAGCGCATGACGCTGGAACAGGACTTGCGCCATGCGCTGGAGCGCAAGCAGCTGGAGGTATACTACCAGCCGATCATCGCCAGCAGGAGCGGTCGCGTGCAGGGACTGGAAGCCCTGCTGCGCTGGCACCACCCCGAACGTGGCATGATTCCGCCCGACCAGTTCATCCCGATGGCGGAAGAAACCGGCCTGATCGGCAGTATCGGCGAGTGGGTACTGGAAACCGCCTGCGAACAGGTGCTACAGCTGTCTCAGGCCGGTCACGAACTCTACCTTTCGGTCAATATTTCAGAACGCCAGCGAGACCTGGGGCTGGACGCCGAGGCGGTCGCCAGCGTATTGACTCACCACCAGCTTGATCCTTCGCGACTGATTCTTGAGATCACCGAAGGCCTGCTGTTGCAGGACAGTGAGGAGACGGTTGCCTGGTTGCAGGGGTTCAAGGACTTGGGCATCTCGCTGGCGATCGACGATTTCGGTACCGGCTACTCGTCGCTGAGTTATCTCAAACGCTTCCCGGTTGATACGCTGAAGATTGATCGCGAGTTCATCCGCGACTTGAACAGCGACCGCTACGCCGACTCACTGGTCAGCGCGATCATTTCCATGGCCGCCAGTCTGGACCTGCGCTTGATCGCCGAGGGCGTCGAGACCGAGCAGCAGCGCCTGACTCTGATCGACCAGGGCTGCAGCTACATGCAGGGATACCTGTTCTGCCCGCCGCTGCCGGCCGACAAGCTGGTGCCGTGGCTGACCCGCTACCAGCCCGTCCCCTGCATGATGAAGCTCTGATTCAGGCGCTCGCTTGCGAACTCAGCAGGGGCTTCAGGGCTTCGGCCAGCGTCGGCGCAAACCTGAGTTCCCCCTCCACCGGCGCCATGCCGGCACGGGCCAGTGCACGCAGCGGCTGGAACTGCAGGTCGGCGACAACCAGCTCCACGCCCTGCTGGCGACAGGCCAGGATAAAGTGATTCAGCGCACTCAGACCGCCGGCGTCCAATAGCGGCACCGCATCCATGTACAGCACCACGCCACGAGCTTCACCCAGCTCCGCCTGCAATTCATCAAAGACCCGGTCGGCCGCAGCAAAGAACAGCGGACCACTGAGCTTGAACACCTTCCAGCCTGGCGCCAAATCACCCGGCACATGCTTGGCCTGGCAACTGATATCGGTAAACCGGGTCATGCCGGCCAGGTCACGCATGAACAGCAACGACGCCAGCACGATGCCGGCAAAGATGGCGATCACCATATCGAACAGCACCGTCAGCAGCAGACAGGTCAGCAGCACCAGCACATCCCCTCGGGGCGCCCGTCGCAGCAGAAGCAGCACCTTGGGTGCCTCACTCATGCTCCAGGCCACCATCAGCAACAATGCGGCCATGCTCGCCATCGGCAACCAGGCAAGCACCGGCGCCAGCACCAGCAGGCCGGCCAGTACCACCAACGCATGCACCATGCCTGACAGCGGGGAGCGTGCACCGGCGCGGTAGTTGGCCGCAGAACGGGCCAGCGCCGCCGTAGCGGTGAAACCACCGAAAAAGGGCGCGGCCAAATTACCCAAGCCCTGCCCCAGCAGCTCGCCGTTGGCATGGTGACGTTTACCGGTCATGCCATCGAGCACCACGGCACAAAGCAGGGACTCGATGGCGCCCAACATGGCGATGGAGAACGCCGCCGGCAGCAGTTCGCGCACCAGCGACCAACTCATTTCCAGCGGCTCACCACCGGGACCGGGCCGATCCCAGGGCCAGGCCAGTTCGGGAAAAAACGGCGGAATACCGGCGCCCAGCGAGCCATCCGGCAACAGATAGCTGAAGCGACTGCCGATGGTCTCCACCGAATGCCCCATCAACCCCACCACCCAGGCGACTCCCAGCCCGACCAGCAGCGCCGGCAGGTGCCCCGGTATCGGCAGACGCAGACGTGGCCAGAGGATCAACACCGCCAGCGTCGCCACGGCAACGGCCATCGAAGCCGGGTCAAGCGCCGGCATGGCCTCGGCAAGCGCCATTACTTTCTGCCACCAGTGCTCCGGCAGGCTCTCCAGATTCAGGCCGAAGAAGTCCTTGACCTGCAAGGTAGCGATGACGATGGCAATCCCCGAGGTAAACCCCAGCGTAACCGACTCGGGTATGTATTCTATCAACCGCCCCATACGGGCGAAGGCAAGCCCGAGCAGAATGACCGCCGACATCAGTGTGGCGATCAGCAGACCCGCCAGGCCATACGTCTGGGCGACGGGGTAAAGGATCACCACGAAAGCGGCGGTGGGACCTGAAACGCTGTAACGGGAGCCGCCCGTCAGGGCGATGATGAAACCGGCGATGATCGCGGTATAGAGGCCGTATTCGGGCTTGACGCCACTGGCAATGGCCAGCGCCATCGACAGCGGGATGGCGATGATACCGACACTGAGCCCCGCCATCAGGTCCTGAGTCAACGCACGGCGGTCATACCCCTCCTTCAGCGTTTCGCGCAGTGCGCTGGCAAAGGAAAGGGAGTGAAGCCGGGCCTGCCTGGACATGAGAACCATCCTTACTCTGATGACGAATTGTCTATATACATTAACTGTTCATAATATATGATTCAATGTTAATATTATTAACATACTATTCGCTCTTGATATTAATGAGGCCCCATCATGGAAAACCGCACCGCCCGTCTGACCCTGTTGATCGACCCGAAGAAGAAGGCCGTGTTCGAGCAACTTTGCAGTCAACGGGATGTGACTCCCTCACAGATGGTGCGCAAATTCATCCGCGACTTTATCGAACAGGAGCTGGGCAATGATTGGCAGGACCAGGTGTTTGGCAAGGACGACACCCTCGGCTAAGGCTTTCCCCTTAACATCCATCGGTATTTGTAAGCGGCAGATTGATGTATCATCCGCTCATTATTTAATCAGGAGGTTTTTGCATGCGTCTCGCCGAAATCGAAGCCATCATGCTTAACGTGGGTCTGTTCGTCTTTGCCGGCGCCGTCTTTTTCATCATCTACGACCTGGCCAAGAAATCGAATGCGGGCCGCTTCGGCACCTTCATCCTGTTTTTCGCTCTCGGCCTGGGCCTGGCGGCCTTCCTGATCAAGACCCTGGTTGTCGAAATGATCGGCGGCGGCGGTGTCTGACCCCTCCCCTTTCACCAGCGGTTAAACGCGGTATAGTGTCTGAAAGGATTCTGGCAAGGTACCCCGCAACAATGGATATCACACTGATCATTCTGCTGGCGATCATCGTCGTTGCCTCGCTCTACTTCATCTCCCTCTACAACCACCTGGTGCGCCTCAAGCACGGCGTGTCCCGCGCCTGGGCCAATATCGACGTACTGCTGAAACAGCGTCACGACGAACTGCCCAAACTGGTCGAAACCTGCAAGCAGCACATGGGTTATGAACAGGCCACGCTGACCGCCGTTATCGAAGCCCGCTCGGCCGTCGCCAGCGCCCGCGAACGTGGTGACATCGGTGCCCTGGGGCAGGCGGAAACCCAACTGCGCCTGGGACTGGGCAACCTGTTCGCCGTGGCCGAGGACTACCCGGAACTGACGGCCAGCGACAGCTTTCACCACCTGCGCAGCCGCATCACCGGACTGGAATCCGGCATCGCCGACCGACGCGAGTACTACAACGACTCGGTCAATCTGCTCAATGTTCGCATCGAGCAGTTCCCGGACGTGATCATCGCCCGACGCTTCGGTTTCAAGCCGGCCCCGTTGCTGGAGTTCGATGAGGCCGAGAAGGCCGATGTCGACATGCAACAACTGTTCAGCTGAACCGCCATGTTGCTCGATCTGGCGCCGCTGGAGAGTGGTGAAAAGCTGCTGTTACTGCTGATCTGCGTGACCGGCGCGCTGGGGTCGCTCTGGTTCGTGTTCAGCCGCATGACCCGGTACCGGCTGATCGCCGACACGCCGACCGCCAAGGTACGCTCCGCCCCCCAGGGCTATGTGGAACTGATCGGTCATGTCATTGCTGGTGAGGACGGCATGCTGAACGCGCCCCTGTCCGGCCGCCCCTGCGTCTGGTACGACTACAAAGTCGAAGAACTGGATGATGACGATGGCCGCAAGCGCTGGCGCTCCGTGCGCAGCGGTCGCTCCCAACACTGGTTTCAGATCAACGATGGCACCGGTACCTGCCTGATCGACCCTGAAGGCGCCGAAGTCAGCCCTCAACACCAGCACAGCTGGCGCGGACACAGCGCCTTCCCCAGTGGACAACATCTGGACTCGAACGCGATCGCCGCGTTTCTCAGCATCCAGGTCGGCGCCGGGCAATACCGTTTCACCGAGCGCCTGATCTTCGAACATGAGCAACTCTACGCGCTGGGGCACTTTCATACCCTGGGCGGCGGCCGCGACCAGTTGAACATGAAAACCAGCGTGCGCGACCGGCTGCGCATCTGGAAACGCAACCCTGAGCAGCTGCTGGAGCGTTTCGACACCAACGGCGACGGCAAGATCAGCCCCGACGAGTGGCAAGCCGCACGTCAGGCCGCCGAACAGGAAGCCCGGCAGGAACAGCAGGAGCTGCACGCCCTGCCCAGCATGAACGTGCTGACGGACCCGCAGACGTCCCGCATGCCGTACCTGTTATCGACCCATGACGAGACACGGCTGATTCAACGCTACCGCTGGCTGTCCGCCGGCTGCTTTCTCGGTGTGCTGGGATTTTTTTGGCTCTTTCTCGAAATCCTGCTGGTAAATTGAGCCAGAAATGCTCAAGCTGTAGGTAGAAACGCCGATAAGCCACCAAGTCATCTGCGTTTGAGGTTGGGATTATGATTGGCCCACAACGCTATCTGCAGCATCCAGAGCAGATCGAACTCGAATTAAGCCCCCTTCTCAAGGCACCCGCCGCCTCCAGCCCCGCTTTACCCCTCGGACTCCTGTTGCACTGCCACCATTACTACCCCAGTGGCAAATGGCTGCGCATCCAGGCCCCCGCGCTGACCGAAGAGTTGAGCATTGATGCCCGCGTGATCGACTGCGATCGAGACCCGCAAGGCGATTATCTGCTGAAGCTGGCCTTCCCGGACCAGGAACAGCTGTTCCGTGCCCGCATGCTGGAACAGCTGTGCCAGATCTGCATCTATCAGCGAAAAGACCCGGACAAGGGCCTGGATCAACGGGCGCTTGAGTGGATCGAAGCGGAGGCGGCACATTTCCCGTCGAATGGCTTATAATCGCAGTTTTGCCAAGCCAGTGACGAGAGGTTGATATGCAGCAGAAGGTCATAAGTGCCGGATCCATCGAGATCGGCAACGACAAGCCGATGGTACTGTTCGGCGGTATGAACGTACTTGAGTCCCGTGATCTGGCGCTGAGCATTGCCGAACACTATGTCGAAGTGACCCAGCGCCTGGACATCCCCTATGTGTTCAAGGCCTCCTTCGACAAGGCCAACCGTTCCTCGCTGAACTCCTTCCGCGGCCCGGGCCTGGACGAGGGCCTGAAGATTCTGGAAGAGGTGAAAAACACCTTCAACGTACCGCTGATCACCGACGTACACGAGCCCTGCCAGGCCGCTCCCGCTGCCGAGGTGTGCGACATCATCCAGCTGCCGGCCTTCCTGTCACGCCAGACCGACCTGGTCAGCGCCATGGCCGCCACCGGCGCCGTCATCAACATCAAGAAGGCCCAGTTCCTGGCCCCCCAGGAGATGAAGCACATCCTGCACAAGTGCGAGGAAGCCGGCAATGATCGACTGATCCTGTGCGAGCGCGGCACCAGCTTCGGCTACAACAACCTGGTTGTCGACATGCTGGGCTTCAGCATCATGAAAGAGTTTGGCTACCCGGTGATGTTCGACGCCACTCACGCCCTGCAGATGCCGGGCGGACGCGCCGATTCCGCCGGCGGCCGTCGCGCACTGGCGGCCCAGCTGTCGCGTGCCGGTCTGTCTCAGGGGATTGCCGGCCTGTTCCTCGAAGCCCACCCGAACCCAGAAGCAGCCAAGTGCGACGGTCCCTGCGCCCTGCCGCTGGACCGACTGGAGCCCTACCTGGCCCAGATGAAAGCGGTCGACGAGCTGGTCAAATCCTTTCCACCTCTGGATACCAGCGCCTGACCCAGTCGTAGTCCTGCCATCCTGACCGTCCGCTACCATGGCGACGGGCAGGAAGGCTCTGCGCCTGATCCAGGTTACTAAGGAAACAAAGGACTGATGAATACCCCCACCGACTCTGCATACGCGGCTCTCAAGGAAGAGCTGGTGATCGGCCCCAGCCACCACCGATTTCAGCTGGTACGCCACCAGCGCGACCACTTCCTGGGTGCCATCTGGCTGGCCGAAGACATCTCCACCGCGTCACGCACCGAAGTCAGCCTGCTGTTCCTGCGACCGGAACTGATCCGGCAGCCGGAGTTTTCCGACAAGTTGCGCAAGCGCATCACACGCCTGCGTCCGGCACTGGACTACCCGCATATCGCCGCCTGTTACGGTTACTTCAGCTGGCGGGGCCTGGAGTTCCTCTCCTACGAACAGCTCAATGGGCAAACCCTGTCGGATCTGCTGACCCGTAAGCAGACCGGAAAACTCAAACCGCTACAGAAACAGGGCCTGCTGACACAACTGGCCAAGGCTCTGGACCACAGTCAGAGCCGTGCCCATATCCCTCACGGCCTGCTGGCGCCCGACCTGGTCTTTCTAAACACCGGTGGCGGCGTGAAGCTGCTTGGACAGGGTCTGCGCGACCTGATTGAACCCTTGCATACCCTGCTGCCCCAGGCAGCCGAATATCCACGCTACCAGCCGCCGGAAGCCTTCCACCAGCAGCCGACGCACGCCGGGCACGACGTCTACGCGCTGGCGGTGATCGCCTGGGAGATCTACAGCGGCAAACACGCCTTCCAGGCAGAGGATGCTGAATCCTCACGCTACCAGCGTGAACTCAAAGCCCCGCCGGGGCTGAACAAGCACCAGTGGCACGCCCTCGCCCGCGCCCTCAGCCCCGATCCCGAACAACGTTTTGCGAACTGCGCCGAGCTGATCCGCGCACTCTTCGCACCAGAGGACGAGTCCCCAACCGATACCACTGAGGCGACACTGGCCAGCCTCCCTGAAGCCGAGGTGGCAGCCCCGGAAGCCGAAGTTCCAAGCCCCCCGCCAGAACAGGCCGAGCCCCCCGCCGAGCCAGCCGCCCCCAGTGAACCTGCCGAAACCAACGAGCCTGGACGCGGGCGTCTGCGTAACCCCTGGCACGCCCTCAGCAAGTCCGTCAAGCGCGGACTCCTGGCCACGCTGATATTTGGAATCGGTTTTGCCGCCGGTGTCTGGACCGCGCTGCTGCTGATGCAGGAACAGCTGGACTCGATCAGCACCCAGGCACTGGAACAGATGAAGAGCAACCGTGAATTGCGCGCCGCCTTCGAATCGCTGGAACAGGCGCACCAGCAGCTACAACGTACTCACGAAGCCAGCCTGAAAGCGGCTGAGCCGGCCGCCACTCCAGCCCCCGAAGACAACATCGAGTCGGCCGCCGACCTGCGCGACGCACAACAACCCGCCGCCCACCTGACCCTGTTCCAGGATGAACTAAACGACGGCAGTCGTGGCCCACAGATGGTCATCATCCCCTCGGGCCGTTTCCGCATGGGCGATCTGCACGGCCAGGGCGACGATAACGAATACCCCGTGCACGAGGTGGTCATCGCCCACGGCTTTGCGCTGGCGCGCCATGAAGTCACCTTTGCCGAGTACGACCGTTTTGCCCAGGCCACTGGCCGCCCCCTGCCCGATGACGAGGGCTGGGGACGCGACCAGCGCCCGGTCATCAACGTCAGCTGGCTGGATGCCGAGGCCTACGCCCGCTGGCTAAGCGAGCAGACGGGACAACCGTACCGCCTGCCAACCGAAGCCGAGTGGGAATACAGCGCCCGGGCGGGCACCGAATCGGTGTACTGGTGGGGTGACAAGATGATGGATGGTTTTGCCGTCTGCGACGGCTGCGGTACACAGTGGGACGGCCTGAGCACCGCGCCAGTCGGCAGCGCCCGGGATAACCCCTGGGGCGTACACGATCTGAGCGGCAACGTGGACGAGTGGGTACAGGACTGCTATCAGCCCGACTACCAGAACGCACCCACGGACGGCAGTGCCGAACAGGCAACCGGGTGCCATCAACGCGTGATGCGCGGTGGCTCCTGGTTCGATATACCGCGACTGACCCGGCCGGCCAGCCGCTATCGGCACCCGGCAGACACTTCCCGTAACAGCTGGGGCTTCAGGGTCGCACTCGACCTGCCCGACAGCATGCACTAAGGAGAGCCACATATGCTGCACAGCCGACTCATGCCTGCCCTGCCCCTGGGACTGGCCCTGCTGGCGTCGCCCGCCTGGGCCACTACGGCTGAACACTATCTGGACGAAACCAGCCGCAACCAGCTCAGCCTGACGCTCTACCAGCAAAACCTGGCGCTGGTCGAGGAGCAACGCCAGATCCCCAGGCTGGCGGCAGGCAGCCGTGTCGTCCTCCAGGGCATCAGCCCGCAGATGCAGGCGGAAACCCTGCAGATCGCCGGTGCCGGCGTGGTTACCGAGCAGAACCTGGAACAGAACCTGCTTAACCTGGCTCAGCTGCTGCAGCGCCACGGCGGTAAAATGATCACTCTGGCCCGCTTCAACAGCGTGACCGGTACCGAAACTCGGCAGCAGGTCCGCCTGCTGAAGGCCGAGGGCAACCAGGCGCTGATCGAAAACAGCGAAGGCCAGATCGAAACCCTGCCGCTCAACCACAGCGGCTGGCGGCTCATCTTCCCGGCCCCTGCAGGCGGCTATCAGCTCAAGCCCCGGCTGTCCTTTGTCAGCGAAGGGCTGAGCCAACCCGGCTCCGCCCAGCTGCGCTATTTGACGCGCGGCCTCAGCTGGAGCATGGATTACGTGGTCAACCTGAACGAGGCCGGCGACAGGCTCGGCCTGCAGGGCCTGGCCACGCTGAGTAACCAAAGCGGACAACCCTGGTCGGAGGCTCGCATCAAGCTGCTGGCCGGCACGGTCAACCAGCCGTCAAACTATCCACGCCCCGAAGCCTTTGGCCTCATGCGGGCGGCGGCCATGGACAAGGCCGGCGGCCAGGTCGCTCCCGACAGTGTGCAGGACTACCACCTCTACACCCTGCCCCGGCCACTAACCCTGAACGACCAGCAGCAGAAACAGATTCCGCTGATCAGCCGCGAGCAGATCCCCGCCGAGATCCGCTATCACCACCAGATCCAGGTCAGTGCCCATCAGCAGCTGCCGTCACAGCAGCACAAGGCCGATATCCAGTTGACTTTCGATGCCCCCAGGCTGGAAGCTGACACGACACCCTTGCCAGCCGGACAGGCTCGGGTTTTCCGCCCCGATGCCTCGGGACAGATGCAGTTCATCGGCGGCAGCCAGTTGAGCGCAACGGCCCCGGGCGATACCGCCCGCCTGCAGCTGGGAGAGGCCTTCGACGTGGGCGTTGAATACACTCAGACCGCCTTCACCAAGGTGTTCGACGGTTACGAGGTCAGCTATGAGGTCCTGCTGACCAACCGCTCGGACAAGGACAAGCCGTTCAACCTGAACGCTCTGATGCCGATGCCGTTCACGCTGCAACAGTCCAGCCTGCAGCCAACGGAAGCCACAGCTGCCTGGGTGGCGTGGAAGTTCGACCTGAAGGCCGGTGAAGAGAAAACGCTGACCTTTACCGCCAAACTGATCAAGTCCTGACGGCGCTCCCGGGCAGAGGCGCCTGGCGCTGGCGCCAGCACTCTGCCCGCACCGGATCGATTACCGCACCCAGCGCACCCTCATCATAGACGGCGATCATCCGCTTGACCGCCAACGGATGGTCTTGCTCGGCCGCCAGACGGTAGTAGGCCAGCGCCTTGACCGGATCGGGTCGGAAGTACTGCTGGAACCCCTGTTCGTAGATGCGCCCCATCTGATACTGGGCCTTGGCCTCGCCCAGGTCCGCCGCACGCTCGAGGTAGATACCGCCCTGAATGCGGCTGGCGACATCCTCGCCGCGAAAATGCAGCAGATGGCCGTAGGTGGACAGTGCGGCACGACTGCCATGTTCGGCGGCCCAACGGTAGAGGCGCATCGCCAAGCGGTGCCGGCGGCGGGAACCGCGCAGGAAAGGAAGATGAAACAACTGTCCGGCCAACCCGTTGATCAAAGGTGCTGTTTGCCGCATCAGCCAGCTCATATATATCCCCTGGAAATCAAACCTGTTATTTTTATAACAATATGATAAAAATATCTGACATCGTCACGTATCGACCGATACACTGACTATACCTGTTGTCAGCCAGGATACTGAAGTCCGTTCTGACATCTGAGAGTTCCCCCAATCAACCGAGCAGCTTTGGAGTTCACCCCTGATGAACATCTTCGAAGACAACGCACTGACTATCGGCAACACGCCGCTGGTCCGCCTGAAACACATCTGGCCTGCCGGCAACCTCTTTGCCAAGATCGAATCCCGCAACCCGGCCGGCTCGGTCAAATGCCGTATCGGCGCCAACATGATCTGGGCGGCCGAGCAGGAGGGCCGCCTCAAGCCGGGCATGACCCTGATCGAGCCGACCAGCGGCAATACCGGTATCGCGCTGGCCTTCGTGGCGGCCGCCAAGGGCTACAAACTGATCCTGACCATGCCCTCCTCCATGTCACTGGAACGTCGCAAGCTGATGAAAGCGCTGGGCGCCGAGATCGCGCTCACGGAACCGGCCAAAGGCATGAAAGGCGCCATCGACAAGGCCCAGCAGCTGGTCGATGAGCACCCGGACAGCTATCTGATGCTGCAGCAGTTCGAGAACCCGGCCAACCCGGCCATTCATGAACAGACCACCGGTCCGGAGATCTGGCGCGATACCGATGGCGGCGTCGATATCTTTGTGGCCGGCGTAGGCACCGGCGGCACCCTGACCGGCGTATCCCGTTACCTCAAGAAGACCCAGGGCAAGGCGATCACCAGCGTAGCGGTGGAGCCGACAGACTCGCCGGTGATTTCCCAGACCCTGGCCGGTGAAGAGGTGAAGCCCGCGCCGCACAAGATTCAGGGCATCGGTGCCGGTTTCGTGCCCAGGAACTTGGACCTGGAGCTGGTCGATAAAGTAGAGCAGGTCAGCAACGATGAGGCGATCGCCACCGCCCGTGAGCTGATGCAGAAAGAGGGTATCCTGGCCGGCATCTCCTGCGGTGCCGCGCTGGCCGCCGCACTGCGTCAGGCCCAGCTGCCGGAAAATGCAGACAAGCAGATCGTGGTGCTGCTGCCGGACTCCGGTGAACGCTACCTGTCCTCCGTCCTTTTTGAAGGCATGTTCAGCGAAAACGAGATGGTGCAGTAAGCCCCTCTTGAGCCAGTACAGAAACAAAAACAGCCGCTGGATGCGGCTGTTTTTGCGGGTGCGTCTGTCTGACAGCGATTAGCTCATCAGCTCACGTACCTGCTGATGGCTCGGGAAGCTGTTCAGATCACGGACGACGGCCTTGTCACCGCTGCGAGTCAGGATATAGGAACTCGGCTTGCGCGCGCTGCCCTGATACACACCGCTGACTTCGAAGTTCTCACCGTCCACACCCAGAATTGCAATCGTACGCTCTTGTTTGGCCTGTAGATCCATAGTCTTCTCCTCCGCCCGTTATTTTGTAATTTTATTACAATAAGGATAGCCTAAAAGCAGAATTTGACAAGCCTGTGAGCGTTTTTTTGTCGTTTGATGACAAGTTCGTCTAAGCTTATTGCTCGACTTGCTCGACGCCCAGACACTCTTCGGCCTTGCGGTAGCCCAGCTCGATCATTTCGGCGGCACGGTTGAATTCCAGCAACTGACAGGCGTTGCGCGCCACTTCGATCACCTGGTCCGGCGGGTAAACCGCCAGCTTTTGCCGGGCGATGCTGCTCTGCATGGCATCGAACGCCTGAATGGCGACCTCATAAGCCCCCCAGTCGCCATGCTTGCTGTCCGCCATGTTCTGCTGCCAGCGCTGAATAAAGCGGTTGATACGATCGCGTATCGGCGACGCGGACTCCTCGTCGACCTCCATTGTCGCCGCCACAGGCTCCTCCCGGCGGGACACCGGGGCGTTAAGATTGACCGCGAGCGTCAGGTCGGTGTCGTCATGAAAGGAAGGCGCGATGGGTACAGGATTCAGCACCCCGCCATCCACCAGCACATGCCCCCTGTATTTGAACGGGGTGAACAGCAGCGGAATGGCGATGGAAGCCCGGATCGCATCGAACAGCTTCCCCGTGTTGATCCACACCTCCTTCTGACTATGCAGATCGGTCGCCACCGCCGTAAAATGGATAGGCAGTTCTTCTATATGGACATCGCCCACCAGGTCGATGAGGGTGTCGATCAGCTTGTCGCCACGTACCAGCCCGCCCTTGTCCCAGGTCAGGTCCAACAGCGCCATGATATCCCGACGGGTCACGGACCGGACCCACTCTTCATATTGATTCAGCTTGCCGGCCGCATAGATTCCCCCGATCAGGGCACCCATCGAACAGCCGGAAATGGACTGAATGCTGTAGCCGTGCTCCTCAAGCCAATGGATAACACCGATATGGGCCAGCCCTCGGGCACCGCCACTGCCCAGCACCAGCGAAACGGTCTTGTCTGCGGACGTCATGTTCACCTCTTGTGATCCATCATCTTCGATGCTGCCCTGCCGAGTATCTACGCTGATACGCACCGGTCCCCGATAGGACAGCGACTGATAACCAACATACAACAGGAGAACACCACGTCCAAAACCACCTAGCATTGACCTTTTTCCTGTTTCTTCGGAGGGCAGTTGCCACCGCCCCCGCTGTCATTACCACCGCCCCCGTCAGAAGTGACGCTGCCGCTGAGTTTCTGGTTGGGACGTTTCAAATTAAGGAAAGCGGATACAACCTGCGATGCGTTGCTGTCATCCCTGACCGTCAAAGTCACGCTGTATCCCCCCTTACTGCCGTAATCAAAGGTCACCAGAGGCACATCGAAAGATGCTCCCGAAACGCCCAAGTCCCAGCTGTAATCAACGGTGCCCGTCCCCGTACTGCCGGTTGCATCAAAGGTGCATACATAGCCATCGCAGCTGTAACTGAAGGTTGCAACCAGAGGCCCGGGTTCAGGCGGCGGCTCAGGTGGAGACGTCTGATTCAACAGGGCCGCCGCCACATCCAGCCGACCGTAACGGGTCCAGTCGCGCAGGTCCTGCCCGCGCGCGCCGACGGCCGCCGCATTGTGCTGCAGGCGCTCACGCACCGCCTGGTTGCAAGGCTGGGCACCGGCCCCACATCCCCCTGCGCTGTTGATCATCGCCAGTCCCTGTTCAAACAGGTCGGCCCAGACCAGCGCCGCCCCGCCGGCTACGAGAGGCGCCGCCATGGAGGTGCCGTCCCACCAATCCACACAGCTGTCGGTACCCGGTGCCAGGCCGCAATGGGCATCCGGCAGAATGCCGATAATGCTCTCGCCGGGCGCCGACAGGGATACCCAGGGGTCAGTGGGCCAGCTGAAGGTCGTGAAGTCGGTACGATCGTCACTGTGGTCCGTGGCCGCCACCGCGATAACGGTTGAGTCGCCATGAACATCGGTACAGGCGGCCGGATAGACGCGTCCGGTATCGCCGTTATTACCAGCCGCCGCCACCAGCAGCACACCGTTATTCCAGGCGGCTTCGATAGCCGCACACTCGGCCGTGGAAGGATCGGTCGGATAGATATTGCCGCCCTCGTCGATGAAATCGCTGCCATAACTCATGGTGATGATCGAATAGCGGCTGCGCACCAGCTGGCCGCTGTCGTCAAACTGGTCCTGGGAGGCGTTCTCGATGGCCGCAATAGAACCGGATACGGGGCACAGCCCGGCAAAGAAGTAGCCGATATTCTCGTCGTAGAGAAACTCCTGGTAACAGACCTTGAAGATTCCCAGACCGCTATCCCAGCCGATACCCGCAATTCCTTCGCCGTTATCGGTATTGGCCGCCACCTCGGAGCTGACGAAGGTACCGTGCCCAAGATTGTCACAGGCCGGATCGCCGGCGGGGCAACTGTCGCCCCAGTACCCCGCAGTCAGGCCAACCAGGTTGATCTGTTCAAGGCACTTGCCCTGCAGCTCCAGACTGTTGCAGTCGGCGCCGCTGTCCAGCACCGCCACCTTGGGCGTATCCCTTGCGGTTGCACTCGAGGTGTGCCGACCAGTGCTGATATCCCAGGCTTCGGGCGCATTGATATCGGCGTCGGCGCTCCCCTGGGTGGTGGCAAGCTGGCTCCCCAGAATCGTGGTGCGGATATAGCTGTGCTTCTGGCCCTCGTTGTTCAGATACCATTGCTCAGTAAAGTAGTCGACGCCGCCCGCCGGCGTGGGTCCGGGCTCCTCACTGGGCATCCGCAGCAGGCGGTAATAGTCCGGCTCGGCAAAGACCACATTGGGGTTGGAGGCATAGATTCTGACGGCCGCAGGCACGCTGCCGGCGGGCACCTGGATCAGCTGTACACCAATGGAGCCGAACGTCCTCCGCACTCGCCCGCTGGCGGCCTGATTGGCCTGTATCCGCTCTTCGGCCGCCACTCCGGGCTTGAATTTAACCAGCACCCGATCCGGCACATAGGGCGCGTCACGCAACGCGCTCAATGCCAACGGAGCGGCCTGAGCGGGGTTTAGCCCCCCTCCAAGGCAGATAACCAGAATCGTCGCGCACAATCGGTAAAACATGGGGGAACCCTCCTGTCCTGCTGGTTGCCCGGCTCGGATGAGGCGCACGACTCCAAGCCGTTAGAGCGGCATATACACGAGTGACTACCTCTTCAGATATAGGTCAGTGATACATTCACTGCACACTGGCGCTGCGACTGTAAACTGTCAGGCAGGGTTAACACTTGCTGGGAGATAATGTTTGAAATCAAGGCACTGAACCATGCCTGACCGAAGGGTGCGGGAACGTGAAATTTTATACGGTTAACCGGCCGGGTCAGGAAATTCCGTCATCCTGACCCGGTCCGCGCATCAACAGAAGGTCGACAGGTACAGCTGCTCGATCTTGTCCCGCGCCCAGGGCGTCCGGCGCAGGAACTTCAGCGACGACTTGATGGAGGGGTCGTTCTTGAAGCAGTTGATATTGATCATCAGCGACAATTCATACCAGCCGTAGTGCTCCACCAGCCGCGTAAGGATGGTCTCCAGCTTGAGGCCGTGCAGCGGGTTGTTCGGTTGTTCAATGCTCATCATGGCTACCTGTATGGCCCTGTCGCCTCGTGTTCACTTCAGCATGTGCGCGGCATAGGCAACGGTAAACGCCGGCTCCTGAAACACCTTCAGCCCGGTTTCGGCAAAGGGAATCGGCAGCGGGTGCTCAGACAGAACGGTCTTGATCTGCGCCGCAGACAGCAACTGCACATCGACGTCCGCGATCAGCTGGATGGCGGCTTCCAGCTTGAAGCTGATGGCACCACCGGCAAACTTGCCCTTGTGCATGCGTTCACGAATCACCACCTTGTCGACGCTGTAGTCACTCATCAGCTTGGCAAAGGCAAACTGGAACTGCTGCAGATCCTGGCGGGTATGCCCTTTTTTCAGGCTGATCTTGCGCACCCGGCACTCCGGTATCAGAAACTGTCCCTGATCCAGATTCAGCAGACACACCACGGCATCGCTGCCGGTCAATTCCACACCACAGATGTTCATCGTCATTCAATCTCTATTGCAGGCTCAACAGCCGATGCCCGGGCACCGGTTTCCAGGAGAGGGTATCACAGACACCTGCGCAATTGGCGCAGGTGTCTGCAACCGTCAGGCCAGCTGCGTCAGCCAGGCGTTGGAAGGCAGGAAGAAAGCGGCGCCGGTCACGGCACGGGTGAACTCGAGCAGGCGGTCGGCATGCCCCTCCTCGTCACCTTCTACCATGCTCTTGAGCATCAGCTCGAAATGCTCCGGCGTGCGACAGGTACTGATGAAGACCAGGCCCTTACGCTGACTGTCACCATAGGGCATGCTGTGGCGCAAAATCTCCATCGAACGGCCATCGGCATGTTTCAGCGAGGTGCGCTTGGTGTGCGCATGCAAAGATTTCTTGTCGCCCGGATACTCGATGTTATCCGCCTTGGTACGCCCGTAGGTATCTTCCTGCTGCTTCAGCGACAAGCGCTGCCAGGCCGTCAGGTCATGCTCGTAGCGCTGCAGGTGCAGATAGCTGCCACCGGCGAACTCCGGGTCTTCATCGCCAACCAGCGCCACCTCCAGCCGATCGTCGCCCTGAGGGTTCTCGGTGCCGTCGACGAAACCGGTCAGATCACGCATGTCCTGATAACGGAAGCCATGCACTTCTTCCACCAGCTCGGCGGCATCACTGAGGGTCTCGATTATCTCCTGGCCCAGCTCGAACACGGCGTCGTGCTGATCGGCACGCACGATGAACAGCAGGTCAAACGGGGTCGAAGGCGCCACGCGCTCGCCGTTCTCCAGTGCCGGGAAGGCGCGCAGCAATGCCGGACGCTCTTCCGGATTGAGGCGGTCCCAGTAGGCCGAGCCGACGCCGACGACCAGATGCAGGCCCGCATCAGGGTAGCGCTCACGGAAGCGCGCCAGCAGCGCCGGCATGCCGGCCAGTTCCTTGCGAACCACCTCGGTGGCGCCGGGCTCATGGCTCTGGTTGAAGGTCAGGAAAAGCGCATCCTTGCTGGCTTCAGCAATTACGCCGGTCTGAAAGGTGTCACTCATGACTCTCTCCTATGCCAACGGCCGATTACAGAAAGGCGGCCAACTCTTCGGTCAGCAGATCCAGCTCGTTCTGGGCCTTCTGACGCGCTTTCTTCTTCAGGGATTCCACTTCGGCGGCCTTCTCGGTCAGCAGCGCCTGAGCAGCCGCAGCCTTGTCTTCGGCCTGCTCCACCTGCTCCAGCAGCGGACGGATCTGCATCAGCACAGCGCGACGGCGCCCTTCCTCGGCGCGAGCGATCTCCTCGGCGGATTTTTCCTTCTCTTTTACCTCTGCTGTCTGCCTGGCCGTGCTGGTATCGGTCAGTGAACGGATGCCGACCGCATGACGCACTTTTTCCAGGAAGGGGGCGGAGTGCTCGCGGGCACGCTCGGCGCCCTTGTGCAGGATCGCTTCCACTTCACCCAGGTCGTTCATCAGTTCGTTGTAACGGGCACGCGGTCCGCTCAAGTGGGCATCGATGTATTCGAACAGTTCCTTCTTGGCGTCGCCCCAGCCAATGCCTTCGACGAAGCGCTGACGCATGGCGGCGCTCTCGGTTTCACTGGCGAAGCAGCGGTACAGATGCATCAGGGTATTGTTCGGATCCTTGGGCTCTCCGGGCGCACGGGTATCCGTCACGATCTGGTTGATCAGTTTGCGCAAGTCGTCGGACGAGCTGAACAGCGGGATGGTGTTGTTGTAGCTCTTCGACATCTTGCGGCCGTCCAAGCCCGGGATCAGCTGGGTCTCTTCGTCCACCTGGACCTCCGGCAGCGTAAACAGCGGCTCGAAGTTGTGGTTGAAGCGACCGGCAATATCACGGGCCATCTCGATGTGCTGAATCTGGTCCTTGCCCACCGGAATGATATCGGCGTTGAACATCAGAATGTCCGCCGCCATCAAAACCGGGTAACTGAACAGCCCCATGGTGACGCCGTCGTCCAGGTCCTCCTTGCCCGCCTCACGGTTGGCATCCAGCGCGGCCTTGTAGGCGTGGGCACGGTTCATCAGCCCCTTGGAAGTCTGGCAACTGAGAATCCAGGTCAGCTCGGTAATTTCGGGAATGTCGGTCTGACGATAGAAGGTCGCCTTGTCGGTATCCAGCCCCAGCGCCAGCCAGGTCGCCGCGATTTCACGGGTCGAGCGTGCAACACGATCAGGCTCCTGACACTTGATCAGGGCATGGAAGTCGGCCAGAAAGAAATAGCTGTTGAAGGCCGGGTTCTCGCTGGCTTCAATAGCAGGCTTGATGGCGCCGAGGTAGTTGCCGATATGCGGCGTACCGGTGGTAGTGATACCGGTGAGAACGGTTTTCTTACTCATCATTCACTCGTCAGTCGATTCATGCTGCCGGGTCCCTGGCTAACAGGCTGCTAATGGATGACCCAGCGTCGCTCAAAAGGCTATGATACAGCTTGTACTACTGCTGTCCCAGTGTAATGGTCAACTGATACACCGGGAGTGCCCATAGCTATACAGGAAGAACGAAACCATGGACGAACTGCTGCCCTCCTGGCTCACGCTGGCCGGCTTTATCCTGCCGACGTTGATTTTGATAGCGAAAGAACACCCGCGCGACCTGACTGCACTCAGCTACCTGATGGTCATTGCCGCCTTCTGTCTCCTTGGCGGTCTGCTGTTTTCGGCCGCGTTGATCCACTTGTACCCTGTGATCGGGCAGCCCCTGGTGAGCTCAACGCTGGTGGTGGTCGGTGCCCTGGCCAGTCTGGGACTGAGAGCCCTCTGGTCACGCTGGCTTAAAGTTGACTAAAACCATAGGTTTTTGACAAGCCGAACTCCTCGGCCATAATAGAACCAAACCAAGTGCATGATGGCAGATCACACGGAGGACCCCATGGATACATCCACGCATACCTTCTCGGCGCTGTTTGAGCAGTTGGGCCTGGCCAGCGACAAGGACTCCATTGAGCAATTCATCCGTACCCACCAGCTGTTCAGCAATGAAGTTCCGCTGCACGAGGCCTCCTTCTGGAGCGCGTCTCAGGCGACATTCCTGCAGGACGCCATCAGCAGCGACTCCGACTGGGCCGAAGTGGTTGATGAGCTGAATAACAGCCTGCACGCCTGATACAACCGGCTTTCATCGAGCGGGCCCGGGTGCCCGCTTGTTTCATTTGTCTCCAGACCAAGGGATTTACCCCGATGCTGACACTGGTTTCACCAGCCAAGACCCTCGATTACGAATCGCCTCTGGCGACCCAGGTATATTCTCAACCGCGCTTTATCGAGCACTCCCGGGAGCTGATCGACACCCTGCGCCAGCTGTCGGTACAGGATATCGCCGAGCTGATGAAGCTGAGCGACAAGCTGGCCAGCCTCAACGTGGCCCGCTACGAAAGCTGGCAGGCCGAGCATTCACTGGACAACGCCCGCCAGGCGATTCTGGCGTTCAAGGGCGATGTCTACACCGGCCTGGAGGCCAAGACGTTCACCGCGGCCGACTTCGAGTTCGCCCAGCAGCACCTGCGCATTCTGTCCGGCCTGTACGGCGTGCTGCGTCCGTTGGATCTGCTGGAACCCTACCGGCTGGAGATGGGCACCAAACTGAAGAACCCGCGCGGCGACAACCTCTATCAGTTCTGGGGCGAGCGCATCACCGAATCGCTGAACGCGGAGCTGGTCGAACAGGGAGCGGACGTGGTAGTCAACCTGGCGTCCAACGAGTACTTCAAGGCGGTCAAGCCCAAGTCCCTGCAAGCGCGCCTGATCACGCCGGTGTTCAAGGACTTCAAGAACGGCCAGTACAAGATCATCAGCTTCTACGCCAAGAAGGCGCGCGGCCTGATGAGCCGCTACCTGATCCAGAACCGGATCGAAACGCCCGACGCGATCAAACAGTTTGATCTTGAGGGCTACTATTTCAGCGCCGAACAAAGCAAGGGCGATACCTGGGTCTTCCTGCGCGATGAGCCGCCGGCGAAATAAGTCCCGGCAAACAACGCCCTGCCTCCGCAGCCGGGCCTTGCGACTCATTTGGCGGCGCTGACCTCGAATGCGCCGACCAGTTGCTGCAGCTTGGCGGCGGTACCTTTCACCTGATCCGAGCTGAGCTGCAGCTCGCCCACCGCCCGGTTCATCCGGGTGGTGATTTCGGCCACCGAGCGGGCATGACCGCCATGGGCCTGGCTGTGCTGGTCGAGATGCTTGATGATATCGAACATCTCGGCCACGGAATCATGCAGCGCGGAGTTATCCGAGGTGGACTGCTCGGCCAGGGTCAGGCTGCGGTCCACCCCCTCGACACCCGACTCCATGAAACGCACCGCCTCTTCACTTTCGGCCTGAATGCGGCCGACCCGCTCACCGATCTCCCGCGCCGCCTGCTCGGTGCGCGCCGCCAATCCCCTGACCTCATCGGCGACCACCGAGAAGCCGCGGCCATGCTCTCCGGCCCGTGCTGCCTCAATCGCCGCATTCAGAGCCAGCAGGTTGGTTTGGGCGGTAATGTCGGTGATCAGGGTCACGATTTCATCGATCTCCTCGGTACGCGAGTTGAGCGCTTGCACTCGCTGGGCCGAGGTCTGCACGATATCGCGGATCGCCTGAGTGCCCGAGCGCACCGACTCATACTGCTCCCGCGCCTGCTCGACTACCTGCTCCATCGCCGATTTCATCACTTCGGCGGTAGACGATGCACGCCCTATGCCCTCCAGCTGCGCTTCCACCAGCCCCAGCATGTGCTCGGCGGCGGTATCCACCGAGGTCGCGGCTTCCAGCGCTGCATGATTGCGCGTCTGCATCAATTGGCTGTTATCGCCCACATCTCCGGCGGCGCGGATCACCTGAGCGACGATATTGTCCAGGTTATCGACGAAGCTGTTGATCCAGCGGGCCAGGTCACCGGTTTCATCGGCGACGATTCCCTCCCGATCGAGCCGCTGACTCAGATTGCCCTCACCTTCGGCCAGGTTGCGGATCACCTCGGTCATATCCCCGAGGCGACGCGACAACGGCCGCAGTCCGATGCGCCAGAACAGCAGCACCGACAGCGTCACGAACAGGAAGTTGAGCAGCATTCCCGGCAGCGCATCCAGTGCCAGCCAGTACTGCAGGCCGTAACTGGTGCCCAGGCCAACGGCCAGGGAACCAGCCAGACTGCTAAACATGCGCACGCTGAGCGAGCGACGCCGGTACACCTCTTCCAGATCCGACTCGCACATCATGCCCCAGCGATCCCGGGAACCGGGCAGGGAGAAGGTCACGCCCTTGCCAATCACCGGAATATGCCGGTAGTCGGAATAGCCCGGATAGGTGACGAACAGGTTTTCCCCCTTGCGGATCGTCTCCCGAACCCCCGGATGCAGTTGGCCGGTGGCCGGATCGGTGAAACGGATCTCGAACTCGGTATGGCGATTGACTCTGACCGTGCCCCAGCGGGTATGAATACCGCTTTTCAGGTTTTCTCCGTGGGAGAAGGTATCGTCCTCGAAACGGGAGCGGGACAGGGCCACGCCCTGCTCGATGCCCGGGTCGAAGCGGGAGTCCACCATGAACAGGTAGTTGTCGCCGGACTCCGGGTAGATATGCCCGGCCTCGCGCTGGATCAGGTCGCCCAGCACATCATTCGGCACCCGGGCGCAGAGCAGGCCGACCGTTTGGCCCTCGCGCATGACCGGCTGGTAGAACATCAAGGTCACGGCATCATGAAAGCGGGAGGAACTCGGCCCCAGCTGCAGGGTCACCGGGTCCACATAGGGGCCGTGCAGGAAAGGCGCACGACAGCCCTCACGTACCGCTGCCGGGTTCAGATCGCTGACGCCGATGCGGGAAACGGCGGTGGAATAGAGCACCCGCCCCTCGGGATCGAGGCAGGCCAGCTCGGACCAGTCCACCGCCTGACGCAACTTGTAGTCGAACAGGGTCGCGGCCTCGGCGGGCGACGCCATATCCACCTGCTCCGCCAGCGCGGCCAGCAGCTCCCACTGAGCCTGTGCCCACCGAGTCAACAGGCGCACCCGGATCTCGGCGATGCTCTCGAAGGTCTGCTCCACCAGCGGCAGCGTTCTCCGGTTCAGCCAGCAGGACTTGCGCATGGCCAGCTTGCCGGTCGCGCCCCACCAGGGCAACCAGTGGCGTTCCCTGCTGGACAGCTGCATCTGAGAACTTTTCAACACCGACATCGACTCTCTCCATTCATTGGTTAAGGAGAGTCAAAGCAATAAGTGCGCCAAAGCGGGGCAAGGCGAAAAAGCTGCCATCGGATGGCGACATTTGTGATTTCAACCGCACCAGAACCGTGCAATTGATTGACGGCAGCCGGAAAGCTGCACCAGGGAGGAGCAGAGCGACCGCGCCTGGTGCACGGTCGCTGCAGAGGGATCAGCTGGTCTGTTCGATACCGACGATTTTCCAGTCCGCACCGGACACCTGCATGTCACGGGACAGGTGCCAGATTTCGCTGAATTCGCTGGTCGGCTGACCCGATTCGGCGATCCAGCCGTAGAAGTGGACGCTGGCCACGACCTGCTCGCCTTCATCGATGAAGTTGACCAGCTCGGCCATCACCGAATCGACCTCGGTGTGCTGCTCGGCCGGCAGCTTGGCGCGCTCCTGCTGCAGGGCGGCGAACATCTCATCCGACATGTAGTCGCGAATCTCGCTCCAGTCCTGGGTATCCCAGGCTTTCTGCAGGTGGATGAAGTGCTGCTGGGCACCGTCGACAAACGCCTTCTCGTTGAACCACTCCGGCAGGTTCAGTTTGGCGGCTGCCAGACCGGCATTGCTCGCACCTCCAAAGGCCGGCCCCTGCTGCTTGGCAAGCTGAGGCTCCGGCTGCTGACGCATCATGCCGCCATCCGGTGTCGCATAGGCGGGCTGCGGCTGCTGCGCCTTGCGGCGGGCGAACAGCTTGAACAGCACGAAACCGATCACGGCGATCAGCAGGATATCCATGATCTGAATGCCTTCGAAGCCGCCGCCCATGAACAGGGCCGCCAGCAAACCACCGGCCAACAGACCGCCGATCAGGCCGCCGAAGCCCTTGGAGCGAGTGCCGGAGGTGGCGGTAGTGGTCTTGCCGGTTGTGCTGCCAGCCGCCGCCTGCTCCCGGCTCGGCGCCGGCGCGACCCGTTTGGGGGTGCTATAGCTCTTGCCAAAACTGGAACCTCCGCCCAGGCGCTTGGCCTCTGCCATATCCGGCATCATGACCAGGCCCAGCAACAGGGCAAAACAGGTAGTGATCAACGTGCGCATTTTATCTCCTCAAGTGGTTTTGCCTAACCGGCGCAGGGATTGCGCCAGTATTGCGATATAGAGTCCGGTAAAGATCAGCAGAATCCCGACCAGGTGATACAGCCCCAGGCTTTCGCCCAGAAAAACGGTTGCCAACAACAGCCCGAACATCGGCATCAGGTGGATGAACAGACCGGCGGTCGGTGCACCCAAACGCTCGACCCCCAGGTTCCAGAACAGAAACGACAGGATCGACGGAAATATCGCCATATAGAGTACCGTCAGCAGGAAGGGTTCCGTGGTCGGGATGGCCAATTCGCCGCCCTGCTCCCACAGCATCAGCGGCAGTAGCACCAGCACGCCGACCAGTACCGAGAAACCGAAGAAGGTCAGGCCATCAAGGGCCGCCGGACGCCAGCGCAGACTGATGGTATAGAAGGACCAACTCAGCATCGCCAGGAAGATCCACAGGTCGCCCTCGTTGAAGGCGAAGCCGGTCAGCACCTCCAGCTGGCCGCGGCTGATCAGCACCAGTACGCCCCCCAGTGACAGGATGACCCCTAGCCATTGACGCCCGCTGGCGCGCTCGCCGAACAGCAGCGCCCCCAGCAACAGGATCATCAACGGCACCGCCGATTGCATCAGCATGGCGTTGGACGCCTGGGTGTACTGCACGCCGAAATAGATCAACGTATTGAAGCAGGCCACTCCGAGAAAACCCTGCACGAAGAGTACCGGCAGCTTGTCTTTCAACACCTGGCGCAAGCGCCAGGCGCGGGGTAACCACCAGGGCGCGATGATCAGCAGCGCAAGGGCCCAGCGCAAGAAGGCCAGGGTAAAGGGCTGCATATCCAGATGGATGGCCCGGGCCAGCACGAAGTTGCCAGCCCAGAACAGGGTCGTCAGAATCAGTAACAGATAGGGCATCAGGCGTTCTCCTGCTCACTTCGGCGCAGCAGTCTGGCCAGCAGCGTGTGAGGCGGATCTTCACCGGTGAGCAGGTAATGCAGCACGTTGTAGTTGTTGACGCTCCACTCCATCTGCCGCTTGGCCGCGCCCAGGCCGCAGAACAGCAGCTCGTCGCCAAGCTGCAACTGGTGCAGCTCACCCGGCAGCAGATGCAGCCCTTCGGCGGTCTTCAACAGCAGCGGGAAACAGGGCAACATGCGATCGCGCTGGCGCGGGTCCTTGTTCAGGTAGCGCAAGGCGACCGGCCGCCGCGCCATCATGGTGCTCACGGCCGGCGCCGATTCCGGCGTCACCTGCACCGACCAGCTGTCCAGCTCGCGATCACCGACCACACTGCTCATCCGGTTGACCAGCGTATGCGCCCAGACATCATCCTGCTGCTGCAGCTGTTCCAGAAACAGCGGCAACAGCGGCGTCTTCAACTGGGCCAGGATGCGATTGGCGATGATCCGCCCCGGCTCCATGATGAAGTCGCAGCGGCTGCTGCGGAAAATAAGCGCATTCTGGTGCAGGTTCTGACGCACCACCGTGGTCAACTTCGGGTTCAACTCCCGTGCGGTCATGATGATCGACAGGTTGTCGGCATCGTTGTCCGTGCCAGCAATGATGCCCACCGCCGATTCCACGCCAGCCTCCAGCAGCGTATGCGCCTCGGTGCCGACCCCGACCACGCCGCTCTTCAGCGGTGCCAGGTTGCCGGGACTGGGGTCAATGATGGTCATCGCCATTTCCTCGGCGGAGAACGCGGTCGCCAGCGCGCGACCAAAGCGACCATAACCGCAGATGATCCAGCGCCCTGGGGCATGCTTGTAGGCGCTGGACAGGGTACGGTGATGCGGGTTCATCAGCCAGTCATAGGCCAGCAGCTTGTGCGGCGAGCGTGCCGCCAGCGCCATGTAATCGGCATAGGCGCGGAAAGGGTCGACGATCATGTCGGTACCGAAGGAGGCCATGTTGGCCGTGGTCACTTCGGAATTGGTCCGGGTGATTACCTGGCGCCTGGGGGCCAGCAGCTTGCTGGCGATGGCGATCGACAGGTTGACGTTATCGTTGTTGGTCAGCGCCAGCACGCCGATACACTGCTTGTGCTGCAGGCCCGCGTAGTCGAGGTTGTCCGGCAAGGACGCATCGGCGCACAGCGCAGGCACCGGAATCACCAGGTTGTCCAGCTCCAGCGCATCGATGCGATCCTGGTCCACATCCACCACCACCACGCGGATACCGCGATCGATCAGCCGCTTGACCACGATACTGCCGGTGACGCCGTAGCCACAGACCAGATAGAAGGGCTCGCGCAGATTACGGACATGAGAGGTAAAACCGCGCAACCGCATCAGGCGACCGAACATCGGCTCCTGCAGCACGGCCAGCGTCTGACCGATGCCATACAGCCAGCTGACCACTGTGGCATAGATCGACAGGGTCACCCACATGCGCTGGGCATCGGTGAACTCATAGGGCACTTCACCAAAGCCGATGGTGGTGCCCATGTACGACACGAAGTAGAAGGCATGGAAGAAATCCATGTACCAGACGTTGCCGTCGGCGTCGCGCCCGGGGATCAGCGTCATGCCGAACACCGAGATGGCGTACACCGTGATCAGCGTGATCAGCGGCGCCCTCAGGCGCCGCATGAACAGGAATACCAGGTTATTCATGCGCTCAGCGCCGTATCAGTGCGGTTTCCACCACCAGCAGGATGACGGAGATCAGGTTCGCCACGGCGGCCCCGGCAGCAAAGGACACCACGCTGGCCATGATTCTCGGTGTCATCCCGGCGGCAGCGATCTGCTCCCCGTACCCCCAGAAACCGGCGGCGATGATCAACTGCAGATCCGCGACCAGACTGGTCGCCAGCATCAGCGCGCCCAGATGGGTGCGGTCACCGAACTTGAGCACGGTACAGATCAGGCTGACCACCAGCGCGGCGAACAGCTCGAATACGTCGTGGTGAGCGGCATTGTCCAGATCTCCCAGCACAAAACCGAAGTTCAGCGTCAGTGCCAACACAATGAAAAACGCAAAGATCACCTTTTCACGGTTCATCCGTCAGTTTCCTATCCTGTAAACTCTGGCTGATTGTATCGACTGTCCGCCTCCTCTGCACCCACGACGTCAGAATCGAGCGACCCGATAGAGGGCGCTGAATTGAACCGCAGGCCACAACGACAGTCTGATGTCGTCTCGAAGCCGTCAAACATCTAGTGAGGGAATATGCTCCGTCCACACCGCCCGCTGGCGTTAATGCTGCTGTTACTGTTGTCCTGGCTGGCTCTGCCGCTGCGGGCCGAGATCATAGCCGGCCCCCTGGATACCCGTGAATATCGCTATCTGCAGCTGGACAACGGCCTGCGCACGCTAGTGGTATCCGACCCGCGCGCCGACAAGGCGGCCGTGTCAATGAATGTGGATGTGGGCTCCAATGCCAACCCTGCGCAACGCCCGGGACTGGCCCATTTCCTTGAGCACATGCTGTTTCTCGGCACCGAGAAGTATCCGCAGGCGGACAGCTACCAGCAGTTCATCAGTTCCCACGGCGGCAGCCACAACGCCTTCACCGCCTACGAGAACACCAACTACTTCTTCGATGTGGAAGCCGGCGCTCTGCCCGAAGCGATCGACCGCTTCGCCCAGTTCTTCATTGCGCCGCTGTTCACCGCCGAGTATGTGGACCGCGAGCGCCATGCCGTGCACTCCGAATACCAAGCCAAGCTGAGGGATGACGGCCGCCGCAGCTTCGAAGCCCAAAAACAGGTTTTCAACCCCGAACATCACTACAGTCGCTTTGCCGTCGGCAGCCTGAAAACCCTGTCCAACTCGGATGACAGTCATATTCGCGAAGAGTTGATCCGCTTCTACGAACGCTACTACTCCGCCAACCTGATGACCCTGGCGGTGCTCGGCCCGCAGCCGCTGGATCAGCTGGAAGAACTGGTGCGCCAGGCGTTCGCTGCGGTGGAAAACCGCCACGCCAGTCCCTATCTGGATCAGGCGCCGCTCTTTGTCGAGGGCAGTCTGCCGGCCCAACTCAATATCGAAACCCTGCGCGAGACGCGGATGCTCAGCCTGAGCTTCCCGATGCCGCCGACCCGCGACCACTGGCAACAGAAGCCGCTGTACTACCTGAGCAGCCTGATCGGCTACGAGGGCCGCGGCAGCCTGCTGTCACTGCTCAAGGCGAAGGGCTGGGTACGCAGCCTGGCAGCCTCACCGGCGATGGACCTGCCCGAGCAGGCGATGTTCCGCATCCAGATGGAACTGACCGAGGCCGGCTGGGCCGCCATCGACCGGATCACGGCGGACACCTTTGCCTTCATCGAAACCCTGCGTCAGGAAGGCGTCAACGCCGAACTGTTCGCCGAAGAACGCCAGCTGTCCGAAGTCCAGTTCCGCTACCGCATGCCCAGCGATCCCACACACGAAGTGATGCGTCTGTCCCAGGCCATGCAACAGTACCCGACCGACTACCTGCTCAAGGCCGATTACTACTTCGGCGACTTCGATGCCGCGCTGATCCACACCTATCTGGAGCAGATGCGTCCGGACAACCTGCTGCTGACACTGGAGGGACAGGACCTGCCCACCGACCAAGTGGAGCCGCGTTACAAAACCGCCTACTCGATTCAACCGATTGATACGGAACGCCTGGCCCAGTGGCGGTCACCGGCCATCGACGCGCGTCTGCAGGTACGCCAGCGCAACCCCTTCATCGCCGACAACCTTGACCTGATCAGCACCGAGAATTACGCACATCCGCGTGCAATCTGGTCCAAGCCCGGCTCGGTGCTCTGGTACCTGCCGGACAACGAGTTCCAGCGCCCCAAGGCCGATTTCTACTTCAGCCTGCTGTCACCGGTGGCCAACCAGTCCGCCCGCAATACCATGCTCGCCCACCTCTACACCCGCATGGTGCTGGACCAGCTCAACGAACCCCTGTACGACGCTGCCCTGGCGGGGCTGGGCGTCAGTTTCTACCCGCACATGCAGGGCCTGAGCCTGAAACTCAGCGGCTTCAGCGACAAGCAGCCCCTGCTGCTGAATACCCTGATCACAACGATGCGCCACCCGACGCTGGACGAGGAGCGCTTCGCCCGGATCCGCGACCAGTTGCGTGAAGAGCTGGAAAACGCGGCCCAGGAAAAGCCCTATAACCAGGCCTTCAACCACCTGTACAACCATCTGCTGGGCAGCTGGACACGGGAGCAGAAACTGGCGGCGCTGAGCACGATCGGCCTGGATGACCTGAACACCTTCTACCCCAGGCTGCTGGAGCCCGCCGGCCTGCGCCTGCTGGCCCATGGCAACCTGACGACCGAGGCCGCCACGGCCATGGCGCAGCAGGTCAGCAACACCCTGCAGCCGGCCCAGCTGGGCTGGCTGGCGGAACCGCCCCATGTGCTGTCGCTGCCGCAAAACGAGCCGATGATCGACACCTTCCTGACCGCGCACAGCGATGCCTCCACCCTGCTCTATCTGCAGGGACCCAATGAGGAGCTGCGCACTCGGGCCGCCGTAGCTCTGATCAGCGAGATACTGTCCACCCCCTTCTACTCGCGCCTGCGTACCGAAAAGCAGTACGGCTATATCGTGTTCGCCAACTTCATGCCCATCCGCGAGCGCGCCGGCATCGCGCTGGTGGTGCAATCCCCCAATACCGATCCGTTCGTGCTGGCCAGTGAATACACCCGTTTTCTGGAAGACACGGCGGCACGGCTGGCCGCGATCAGTGACGAAGAGCTGGAACGTTACAAACAGAGCCTGCTGTCACGCATCAATCAGCGCGATACGGATCTCAATGCGCGTACCGGCCGCTACTGGCGTGAGCTGGATCGTGACAACCTGGCGTTCGATACCCGCGATCGCCTCAGCGCATACACCCGCGAGCTGAGCCGAGAAGAGCTGAACGCAACGCTGGAGAGTCTGATGGCGCGCCAACTGCTGATCCGCAACTTCGGCGCCACGGTAGAGGATGAGGTCAAGCAGCAGGCGCAACAGGATGATGATGCCCGCCTGGACGCTCTCAAGCAGGAGCAGCTGGGACTCCCTGCCAGCTAGGCAGGCTCAGGGCGTCCCGGTGGGTTCTTCGACGAAGACCCGCCCCGGCGCCCGATCCCCCGGATTCGAGGACAGCGGCTCTTCGCTCGCATTGTCTTCGCTGATCACCTCCAGCACACCCTTGTCCTCATCCGCCCGACCGGTCCAGTCTTCATCTGCGTGCAGAGCATCACCCAGGTAGACCCCGGGAATCGCCTTGACCTCTTCGGTACAGATGTTCTGGAAGATGCAGCGCTGGATATCCAGGTCCAGCCGAACCTGGTCGAAGATCTTGTCCTCGCCCAGCAGCACAATCTCGGGGGCCGGCCGCACCACCACCTGCAGCACCGGTGGCGGTGCCGAAGGATAAACCACTTGTACGGGAAGCGGCAGCCGCTTGTGGTCGGCAAAGCGAACCTCGGGCATCGGCTCCCAGTCACGATCACCGCGCCCCTTGCCTTCATAGGCATCGCGACCGTGAACGCGGCCGGTTGAGAACCCGTCGGCGCGGGTCACCTCATAGGGGATCGGCTCAGCCGCAGCCAGGGCACCCGCCATCGCCAGCCCCAGCAGGCCAGCCAGTGCCTGACTGCAGCGCCTAGAAGTATTCTCCCGGGTAGATCGACTCGGCATAAAGCGCCAGTTCCTCCAGTATGTGGCGGTCGCGATCCGGCAACTGCGGATCCTGGGCAAGCTCGTTCAGGTCCTGGAACAGCTGAGGCAGGCTGTAGCTGCCACCTTCACCCTGCAGCAGCTTGCGGCTGCGGTACTCTTCCCAGCGCTGCGCCTCGTCTTCGCTCAGCGTGTATTCAAAGTTGCGCGCCTTGTAGCGCAGCAGCATTTCTTCCAGACGCGCGTCCTGAAACGGCAGGTCCAGCTCGGCCAGCGCCATCGGCTCGGCGGCCCGCACCTGCTCCATCAGCGCCCGGTCGTGGTCGGAGAAAAAGCCACCGCTGTACAACATATGATCCGGATCACCGTCCGACCGGGGTCCCCCATCATTGAATATATCGGCCACTTTGGCCGCCACTCCAGCCTCATTACGCAACATCTGCAGATGGCGACGACAGGTCTCGCCGTCGATCAACAGCCGATCCGCCTCCACCTTGGTCAGCATGCCGGCCGGCGCGATGATCGGGCACTTGTTGGCCAGCACCTGCTTGAGCGCGATGCGAGGCGCCCCGGCCGGCAGCTCGTCATGGCGGGTATAGATCAGCTTGCGCAGCTCCTCCACATCCAGCTCGAACAGCGGCGTCGGGTCTTCGCGCAGATCCCAGACCAGGGTGCTGTTGCGGTTGCTCGGGTGGCTGGCCACCGGGGCGACGATGGCGGCATTGCCCCACTCGGTCGGATATTTGGACGAGATATGCAGCACCGGCTTCATCCGCACCACATCGAGCTGGGCCTGCACCGCCCGCTTGCCACGGTTGCGCAGCACGAAGTCGAACAGCTTGGGCTGGCGCTCCTTGATCAGTTTGGCCACGGCGATCGTCGCGTAGACATCGGACAGGGCATCATGGGCATGGCCGTGATCGATGCCGTTGGCCTTGGTCAGATCCTCCAGGCGCAGGCTGGGGCGGCCATCCTCGTATTCGGGCCACTCGATACCCTCCGGACGCAGCGCCCGGGTCAGGCGCAGCATGTCGATGATATCCCAGCGCGAGCAGCCGTTCTGCCACTCGCGGGCATAGGGGTCGTAGAAGTTGCGGTACAAGGTGTAACGGGTAATCTCGTCATCGAACCTGAGGCTGTTGTAGCCCACACCACAGGTGCCCGGCGTCGCCAGCTCGGCGTGAACCTGGGCGATGAACTCCGCCTCACTGACCCCTTCCTGCAGCACCGTCTGCGGCGTAATGCCGGTCACCAGGCAGGCCTGAGGGTGCGGCAGCACGTCTTCCGAGGGGCGGCAGTAGATCATCAACGGCTCGCCGATGATATTGAAGTCGGCGTCGGTACGGATACCGGCGAACTGCAGGGGACGATCCCGGGCCGGATCTATGCCCGTGGTTTCGTAATCGTGCCAGTAAAAGGTTTCGTTCTGCTCGCCCGCCATCGCTTCTCTGTCTCGACTTTTGCTAAGGGGAATGGTTAGATCGGTCTGAACTCGTCAGATTAACATTTCAACCCCTGTGGATCATCCGTATGCTGACCGATAACAAGGATTTGGACACCCGCTGCCCCTGCGGTTCGGGCAAGCCCTTCAGTTTCTGCTGCGAACCGGCCCTCTCCGGACGCAAGCCGGCAGCCACCGCAGAGGCGCTGATGCGCTCGCGCTATACCGCCTTCGCTCTGGGTGCCGTGGATTACCTGATCAACACCACCGCGGCCCGCAAACGCAGCCCCCGTGATGCTGAGCTGTTGTCGGAACAGACCCAGGTGACCACTTGGACCGGGCTGAAAATCCTCGACACCCACGCAGGCTCCGCCAGCGATCAGGCCGGTATTGTCGAGTTCGAGGCGACCTTCGACAGCCCGGAAGGCAGCGGCATCCTGCACGAACGCTCGAACTTTGAGCGGGAACAGGGGCTCTGGGTGTATACCGATGGCGACGTGGAACTGCTGCCCGCCTGATCCGACATGAAATTCTGCCTGCGACCCAAAAGCACGCGACAGGGTGATCAAGAGTGTCTTAAAAAAAGTATCAAATACTGACATATCAATAAGATATGCCTGAAAAACAGGTGCCTTTCGTGACGAACGTGCCGCCATATTGCGAGCCTCATCGTCCCGTTTAAGCCCCTGTCAAGGCTTTCCCTTGTGCGGCGCGGGCCGTTAGAATAGCGGCCCCCCGTTCATCGACGGTACATGATGCCGGGACTCTCCTCTGGTAGTGGTGACTGATGTTTGCAAACCTGTTCAAGCCCAAGTGGCGTCATTCTAATCCGGAAGTGCGTGTTTCGGCAGTCAGTAAACTGCGCCCGGACCACCCTGAGCAGGCCGGTATTCTGTGCCAGCTGGCCCTGAGCGACAGCAGTCGCCAGGTACGCTTGCAGGCCGTGCGCAGGCTGACCGATACCGACTCACTGCTGACCGTGTTGCGCCAGTCCGATGATGCCGAGATCCGCGAGCAAGCCGGCCTCCGGGTCAGCGAGTGCCTCAGTGGCAGCGAAGACCCGAATAGCCTCTGCCAGCTGCTGGAACAGATCAACGACGATTCAGCACGCACCCAGATCATCATCAACAGCAACGCTCAGCTGGAAACTCAGACGCTCAACAGCATCAATGATGAGTCCGTGCTGCTGCAGATCGCCCTGCATGCCCGCCTGGCCAATATCCGCAAGGAAGCCGTCCAGCGCATCGAGGATGCCGAGCTGCTGGAGCAGGTACAGCGCGCCAGCCGCGGACGGGACAAAACGGTTCATCGCATCAGCCGAGACAAGCTCAACAGCCTGCGTGAGCAGTCACGCCTGCAGGCCGAAGCCGGTTTGCGCCGCCAACAGCTGTTGACCCAGCTGCACCAGCTGGCCATCACCGAAGATACCCAGTTCCTGCAGGCTCGCGCCCAGGCGCTCTATCAGGAGTGGCAGCAGCTGCCGGAGATCGGTGCGAACGAGCAACAGACGTTCGACACCCTGCAGCAGACCATCGGGCAGCGTCTGCAGCAGCAAGCCGATGCCGAAGCCGCCGAAGCGCAGCTGCGTCAGCAGCAGCAGGCCCGAGAGGAACAGGCCGCGGCCCTGCTGGCCCGGCTTGACGCCGCACCCGCCCTGCCCGCCGACCAGATCCATCTGGAACTGACCAGCCTGCAAGCCCAGTGGCAGCCCCTGGCCGACACTCTGCCCAAGGCGTTGCAGCAGCACTGGCAACAGTCTCTCGCCCGCAGCGAGGCCCTGGCATCCGCCCAGGCACGCCTGGAACAGAACCGCGACGCCTTGCAGACACTACTGACCCAGACCGAACAGCCACTGCCGCAGCGACTGCGTAAAACCCGCCAATTGCTCGACCTGCTCGACTGGCCCGCTAAAGCGCCGCTCCCTGCTTCAGTGCAGCAGCTACAGACACTGGCGCAGCAGCTGAAACAGCAGCAGACCGAACTCAGCCAGGAAGCTCGGCAGCAGGAAAGCGAGATTCGCCAGCAGCTCGACCTGCTGGAACAGACGATCGACAGCGGCAATCTGACCGAAGCCAGCCGACTGCACCAGACACTGGGCAAACGGCTGGACAAGCTCAACGCCGTGCTGTCCGATGCACTGGAAAACCGCTATCGACAACTGCATGCTCGCCTGGCCGAGCTGCACGACTGGCAGGGCTTCGCTGTCGCCGGCAAGAAGGACTCACTGTGCGAACGGATGGAAGCCTTGATCGATGCCGAACTGCCGCCGCAGGAGCTGGCCGACCAGGTCAGGGCGCTGCAACAGGAATGGAAGCAGATCGACGCCAGCGACTCGGTACACTCCCAGAAACTGTGGAAGCGCTTCCAGGAAGCGGGCGAAAAAGCCTATGCCCCCTGCCAGGTCTGGTTCAAGGCTCAGCGTCAGCAGCGTGAGTTCAACCTGACCCAGCGCCGGCAGATCTGCAGCCAGCTCAGTGCCTATCTGCAGCAGATGGACTGGAGCCAGGCCGACTGGCCGGCCGTGGAGGCCGTCAGCCGCACCGCCCGCGAAGAGTGGCGCCGCTACACCCCGGTCGACCGTGCGCCCGGCAAACCGCTGCAACAGGAATTCAATACCCTGCTGCGTGAGCTGGATCACCAGATCAAGGAGCACCGCCAGCACTGCGCCGAGACCAAGGAACAGCTGATCGCTCGTGCCGCGGAACTAGCGGAGGCCGAGGATATCGACGCCGCCGCCAACGAGGCCAAACAACTGCAACAGCAGTGGAAGGCGGCCGGTCCCACCTTTCGCAGCCGAGAGCGCGCCCTCTGGCAGGCGTTTCGTGAGCATTGCGACCAGATTTTCAGTCGCCTCAAGGAGGTGCGCAAGACTCAGGCACGGCAGGAGCGGCAACAAGCTGCTGAGCAGGCCCGTCAGCCGCTGGCCGATAACGCCATCGAAGCCCTGCAGCGCCTGGCCCTGCTGGCTGAACAGGCCGAGGAAGAACTGGCGGCCAACGGCAGCAGCGACACTCTCTCAACCCTGCTGACCGAAGCCATTACCGGCCCTTCACCGGGCGATCACTGGCGTGAACGTATCGGCCAGCGCCTGGAAGCGATCCGCCTGATCAGCGCCGGCACCCGTAGTATCGAGCAGCAGCTGATGCTGTCGGAGCGTCAGGCACGGGAACTCTGCATCCGCCTGGAGATTCTGCTCGGCATTCCGTCACCGGAAAGTGACGAAGCCCTGCGCATGGAATATCAGATGGAACGCCTGAACCAGGCGCTGGCGCAACAGGATAACGAACCGACCCCGGCCGCTCTGCAGGCGCTGGAACTGGAATGGCTGACCCTGCCCTTTGCCTGGCAGTTCGCTGAACTGCAGGAACGTTTCCTGGGCCAGTTGCAGGAAGCCTGAACAGCCCTCGGCTTCTGGCAATAAAAACCCCGGGTGGCAAACCACCCGGGGTTTTTATTATCTCGGTTAAGCAGGTTCAGCACATCAGGTTCGCCAAGAGTCAGGCCGCTTCGTGCCTCACCAAATGCGGTTTTGGCTGTGCCGGATGCGTACTGATCGTTTGGATTCTGAACAAGTGATACGCTTCGGGACCGAAGGGGTCCAGAGCGGTGTCCATGTACTCGTAGTCCATTGACACTGGTTTACCTGTCATAGCGACCCTGAAGCAGGCTTCACAGAGCGGCACATCGGCTCTCAGAGGCTCCTCTACCCACATGAAGAGCCCTTTTTCAGCCACCATGTACTCAAAGCGCACGACTCGATAACCTTCTTTCAGATGCAAAGTGTTCGGACTGTCTGACGCTTCGAGACGGTATGTATGAATCGCTTTCATGGTCGGACTCCTCGTCTATTGGTCTCGCATTCATAATGGACAAGGAGAACACAAGAAAAAAGCAGATTTTTTAAACTCAATTATCAGTTTTTTTCGAACAATCTTCCCATCGGCTCTGACAAATAGCCTGCACCGCCGGGTGCGATGGCTGGGCACCTCGGGTAATGGCGTAAAGACGGTCCTGTGCGGTCTTGACCTCTCCGATCCACTCAACCTGATACTGTCGGCACACCTCGTCCGCAATCACCGAAGGTGCAGCGAAAAAGCCCATGCCGTGGTGACCAAACACCTTGATTAGCGCACTGTCATCGACCTCCGCGCGCATCGAGACCCGCACGCCCATGTTATCAAACCAATGCATCAATTGACTCACGTAGGGCGCATCAACGGCGTTGGCCAAAAAAGGCTGACCATCAAGGCTGGCGGGAAAACCGGTCTTGAGCGTGCGAGCAAGATCGGGCGCAGCAAACAGGCTCATCGGCGAACGAACCAGCTCATGCTGGTGCAGTCGGGTATCGGCATCCAGTACCGGGGGGCGGTCCGTCAGAACCAGATCGAGGTCGTGACGCTTGAGGTCTTCCAGCAAATTGGGGGTACGCCCGGTTTCGCAGCTGAGACTGAGCTCTCGATCCAGATGCAGCGCAGGCTCAATCAGACGCCAGGCGATCAGCTTGTGAATCGAAGCCGAAAGACCCACGGCAAGCCGCAAAGGGCGCTCACCCGTTGGCATATCCAGCACCTGTTGCAGTGCCTCGGCGGCATCGAAAATCTCATCAGCATGGCGCTGCACGATCAAACCCAGTTCCGTCAGTCGCAACCCTCGCCCTTCACGTCGGAACAGCAAACCACCAATCTCGCTTTCGAGTGTCGCCACCTGACTGCTGAGTGTCTGCGGTGCCAGCGCCAGTACCTGACTGGCCCTGGTCATACTGCCCTCCCGGGCCACCACCCAGAAATGATACAGGTGACGAAAGTTGAGTTTGTTTGGCATCCGACACTCCTTTTGCCTGAATGCTGAGCAGTCTAACTCAGGCCGCTATCATCGCCACTCCGATCAGAGCAATAACACTGCCGGCCAAGCGACAGCACAGGTCTGGACGCGCCAGCAGCCAGTAATTTGATCTTCATTGCAGCCCTCCCTTTGGTTTCGCATCCGTTCAGTGCGGGCGAAGCCTTCATTATCAGTCAGGCTTCGGTCGAGGCCAGTACACAACGCAGTTGCCAAGCCGATTATTGCCAAGGGGACAACAGGGGTATACGCGCAAGGACGCAGTGGGGTACGTCAAATGACGTGGTTGCAAAACAAATACCAGGGGTTACCAGAGCTCGCCAAAACGGTCCCGGTGACACAGGTACAGACGCAGCTCGAACTCCAGCCGATGGTAATCCGGCTCCATGTAACAGCAAAGCTTGTAGAATGCCTTGTCGTGCTCCTTCTCGCGCAGGTGCGCCAGCTCATGCACCAGAATCATGCGCAGGAACGGCTCCGGAACCTTGCGGAACAGGGAGGAGATCCGAATCTCGTTTTTCGACTTCAGCTTCTTGCCCTGCACCCGCGACGCATAGGTATGCAGCCCCAGCGCATTGTTGATGATGTGGATCTTGTCGTCGTAGATCACTTTGCTGATCGACGACGAGCTGCGCATGTACTGGTTCTTGATGCCTTGGGCATAGTCATACAACGCCTTCTCCGACGACAACTCATGCGCCTGAGAGTACTTTTTCATCAACCAGGCACCTGACTTTTCGCTATCCAGCAAGGCCTGCGCCTGCTGCTGAACCTGAGGGCTGTAGCCGCGGAGGTAATGGGATAGTTTGGGCTTGCTCATGGGGTCATCATTCACCTTGCCGGTCAATCCGCAGCCAGTTTATCAGCCACACTCTGAATTTTATCCTGAATACTCTGCTCCCGATCGGTCCGGGTGCCCAGGCGCATGGACGAGCTGATACGCGAAGCCCCCATCTCGTGTACCACCTCGTGACAACGCTTCACCGCCGCCATGACCTCATCCCAGTCACCTTCTATGTTGGTACCGTAGGCATGCATCTGATGTTCAAGTCCGGCTTCCTCAAGCACCCGCTGACAGGCCGTGACATACTCGGATACCGAAACACCCACACCGATCGGGATAACACAGAGATCAATCATGACTTTCATATGCGCTCCGACTTGAACGTTTTGGGAATGTTGTGAGGCTATGTTACCTCTACCCCTGACAGACAGTAAGAGGTGCCTGTGTAGTCAGTAATTGGTCGGGTGCCATACTTCAGTGACTGGTTAGCGACGACGTACTGTGTAGATTCTCTGTGAGGCACCCATAGATCGATCCTGCCGCCCCTGTTGCGCACCTAAAATAGGCAGCAGACCGACCAAAGCCGGCATCATTAGCACCAGATAAGAGCAAGACACTAGTAGAGAAGCCCTGGCAGGGGCATTTAACAGGAATAGAGAGCAGGCTCCATATCAGAACCTGCTTTCAGGATCAGGAACCGCTCCAGAAGAGAAAACGATCGGCCGGTGGACGGCCACATGAACGCTCAGGCGCTCGCCTTCCGGGTAGCGATGCAGCCCCTGCACCAGCACCTCGACTTCACGGCCGGAGTTCAGTCGCACTCGATAGAGTATCTGAGAGCCCTGGAACTCGGAGCCAACCACTTCAGCCGGTACACCACCTTCATGACTCAAGTAGAGGTCTCCCGGACGCAGGAACAACTGGACATCGCAGCCGCCATCCACGCCCAGCGGTTCGGCAAACTCCAGCAGTCCGAGTTCGGTCTCGACCGCCATCGCTTCGTTGACCTTGCCGCCGAACAGTTCTCCCTTGCCGACGAAGGCCGCCACTTCCGGGGTCGCCGGCTGGTAATACAACTGCTCGGGCCTGCCCCACTGCTGCACCTTGCCGGCAGAGAGGATGCCGATCTTGTCGCTGATGGTGAAGGCTTCCTGCTGGTCGTGGGTCACCATGATGGCGGCGATGCCACGCTGCTTGAGGATATCGCGCACTTCCTGCGACAGCTGGCGGCGCAGATCGGTATCCAGGTTGGAGAAGGGTTCGTCCATCAGCAGCAGGCGGGGGTCGGGCGCCAGCGCGCGCGCCAGCGCCACGCGCTGCTGCTGACCGCCGGAGAGCTCATGCGGATAGCGGGCGCTCAGGTCCGGCAGCTCCACCAGATCCAGTACTTCCTGAATCCGCTTGCGCTTGTCGGCACGCCCCAGACCGCTGAGGCCGAAGGCGATATTGTCAGCGATGCTCAGGTGCGGAAAGAGTGCATAGTCCTGAAACACCATGCCCATGCCGCGCTTTTCCGGCGGCACCACCTGATCGGGACTGCTGATCACCTGTTCACCCAAGCGCACCTGGCCCGCCAGAGGGCTGATAAAGCCCGCAATCGCTCTCAGCACCGTGGTCTTGCCGCAGCCGCTCGGCCCCAGCAGGCAGGCGATCTCGCCCTGCGCCATCGACAGCGCCACGCCATCCAGCACCGTCTGTGACTGGTACGCACATTTGAGACCTTCAATACTGAGCAAAGCGGCCATGCTGTCCTCGGAACGCCAGAAAATCGGGGCCCATATAATAATTGAAAACCATTCTCAAATCATCCAAGCGCCGCAACAAAACGCGTCCAGTCGAACGCAGGGCCCGGATCGGTCTTGCGTCCCGGCGCTATATCACTGTGCCCGGTAATCCGCTGGCGGGTCAGTTGCGGGTAGGTTTGCAGCAGGGTTCGGGTGACTGCGACCAGCGCCTGGTACTGCGCACCGGTAAAGGGAGTATCGTCAGTTCCTTCCAGCTCGATGCCGATAGAGAAGTCATTGCACGCTTCTCGCCCCTGAAAGCAGGATTTGCCCGCGTGCCAGGCGCGGCGGTCAAAGGGCACGAACTGGGTCATGCCACCGTCACGCTCGATCAGCAGATGCGCCGACACCTCCAGCCCCTCGATCTCTTTAAAGAAAGGATGCCCGCTCGAATCCAGCCGGTTGGTAAACAGTTCGGCGATATGACCGCCGCCAAACTGCCCGGGCGGCAGGCTGATATTGTGAATCACCAGCAACGAGATCTCGCCGTCGGGGCGGTCATTGCAATTGGGCGAAGGGATGTACCGCGCAGCGGCGATGCGGTGGTCAGTGATGGCGAAGCGCGTCTGGTCCAAAGGGTGTACTCCGACAGCATACTCAGGCTGCCTTGTTTCCGGTAAAATGCGCGTTCCATAGTACATCATAGGGACAGGCCCGCCACCATGCTGACGCTGACCGAGCTCAAACCGATCATTGAAGAGAATGTTCGCACCGCCCTCAAGGAGGATGTAGGCAACGGAGATATCACCGCCGAGCTGATTCCGGCCAGCGACCAGAAAAAAGCCCGGGTGATCTCGCGCCAGACCGCCGTTGTCTGCGGACAGGCCTGGGTGGATGAGGTGTTCCGTCAGGTGGACCCGAGCGTCAAAATCGAATGGCTGGTCAAGGATGGCGAACGGGTTGAGCGCGACCAGGTGCTCTTCCGTCTGGAAGGCTCGGCCCGCTCTCTGCTGACCGGCGAGCGCGCGGCGCTGAACTTCCTGCAGACCCTGTCCGGCACCGCCACCCTCAGTTACGAGTACGCCCAGCGTGTCGCCGGCACACCGGTGACCCTGCTGGATACGCGCAAGACCATTCCCGGCCTGCGCATGGGTCAGAAATACGCGGTCAGCTGCGGTGGCTGCTCCAACCACCGTATCGGCCTCTATGATGCCTTCCTGATCAAGGAAAACCACATCATGGCCTGCGGCGGTATCGAGCAAGCGATCGAAACGGCGCGCCAGAACCATCCGGGCAAGCCGGTGGAGATCGAGGTGGAAACCGAAGAGCAGCTGGAGCGCGCACTGGTGGCCGGCGCCGATATCGTCATGCTAGACAACTTCAGTCCGGAGCGGATGGTCGCCGCCGTGGCCCAGACCGCCGGTCGCGCCAAACTGGAAGCCTCGGGCAACATCACCGACGAGACCCTGCTCGACTATGCCGGCACCGGCGTAGACTACATCTCCATCGGTGCGCTGACCAAGCACTGCCGCGCGGTGGACCTGTCGATGCGGATTATCGAAGACTAAGCCGACGACTTGAAACGAAAAACGGCACCTCGGATGAGTGTGCCGTTTTTTATGCCTGCGGTTATCTAGCCGTTAAGCATCAGTCTACGTTGTCTTAGTGCCGCGTTACCACCAGGCCGAGATGGCCGCTATTCCCTGCGCCCCATGTTCTCGCGCCTGGGCCAAATCGTCTTCAGCCAACCCGCCCAGGGCATATACCGGCAGGGTAGATTCCGCCACCAGCTCGGCAAACTGCGCCCAGCCCTGCACCGGCTCACCCGGATGGGATGAGGTCGCCTGCACCGGTGACAAAGTGATGAAGTCGATGCCTTTCTCTTCCGCCATACGGATCTGCTCGGCGTTGTGACAGGACGCACTGAGCCAGCGGCCGCTGAACTCGCTACGGCAAGCAAGCGCCTGCAGGCGCGCTGAGGTCAGGTGTAGATGCTCGGCACCCAGCTCGTTGGCCTGCTCGACCGAGGTATTCACCCCCAGCACAGCGCCCTTCTGTTCACACAACGGCAGCAGTGATCGGTAGAGGTCGGCAAACTCATCCGCGGAGAGTGCCTTGGCCCTCAGCATGACCTGACTGATCCCCTGCGCCAGAGCCCCCTGCAAACGCACGGCATACTCGTCTGGCGAGGTAGCAGAGCCGGTAATCAGCAGACGCTCAGGCAATCGAGCCGCCGCCACAATCGGCGTATTGGCGGCCGGAAAAGCGTAGTCATCGAGCGCTTCCGGTGCAACCCAGCACACCGGCTGACCTTCGGCGCCATGCGCTTCGCCTTCGAAGCCGTCCACTTCCCAGACATCCAGCAGCACCGATTTGTCGGGGTAATGATGGGGAATCAGGATCAGTGGACGGGCGAAGGTAACGCGGATACCCAGCTCTTCGTGCAGCTCGCGCGCCAAGGCATCGGCCACCGGCTCACCGGGCTCGACCTTGCCGCCGGGAAACTCCCAGAGACCGCCCTGGTGTTTGTCGTCAGGACGACGGGCGATCAGAATATGACCGCGGCGATCACGAATGACGGCCGCGGCGACGTGGATAAGTTTGGACATATCAGTTTGGGCAGGTCAGATCAGCTGCGGTAGTCCGCGTTGATGCTGACGTAGTCGTGGGACAGGTCGGTGGTCCAGACGCGCTCGATCACCTGGCCGCGATTCAGCACCACACGGATCAGGATCTCTTCGCCATCCATCACCGCCTGGCCCGCTTCTTCGGTGTAGCTGGCCGCTCGGCCGCCGTTCTCGACGATGCAGACATCGTTGAGGTAGATCTGCAGCGCATCCAGGTCCAGGTTGTCGATGCCGGCACGGCCGACGCAGGCCAGGATACGGCCCCAGTTGGGGTCGCTGGCGAACAGCGCGGTCTTGACCAGCGGCGAGTGCGCGATGGTGTAGGCCACATCCAGCGCTTCCTGACTGGTGCCGGCGGATTCGACGCAGACTTCGACGAACTTGGTCGCCCCTTCACCGTCACGGACGATCGCCTGCGCCAGATCCAGCATGACGCGCTCCAGCGCTTCGGTGAACAGCGCCGCCAGCTCGTAGTCGGAGCCGTCGATACACACGCCGCTGGCACCGGTCGCCACCAGCATGCAGGAATCGTTGGTCGAGGTATCGCCGTCAACCGTGATGCGGTTGAAGGAACGGTCGGCGACCTTGCTCATCCACTGCTGCAGCAATCCCTGCGGTACTTCGGCATCGGTGGCCACATAGCCCAGCATGGTGGCCATGTTCGGCATGATCATGCCGGAGCCCTTGGAGATACCGGTCAGGGTAATGGTCTTGCCCTGGTATTCGATCTGCTCACTGGCTGCCTTGGGACGGGTATCGGTGGTCATGATGCCCCAGGCGGCCGGCTCCCAGTTGTTCTCGGACAGGTCGGCCTTGGCATCTTCCAGCACATTGACGATCTTGCTGACCGGCAGCGGCTCACCGATGACGCCGGTGGAGAACGGCAGCACCGCTTCGACCGGCACCTCGCAGCGCTCGGCCACTGCCTGGCAGCAGGTCATCGCATCGGTCATGCCTTGCTCGCCGGTACCGGCGTTGGCGTTGCCGGTGTTGACCAGCAAATAGCGCGCCGGCGCTGCCGCCAGATGCTGCTTGCAGATGCGTACCGGCGCTGCACAGAAAGCGTTCAGCGTGAACACACCCGCAACGGAGCTGCCTTCCGCCATCTCCATCAGCACCACATCGCGTCGACCCGGTTTCTTGATCCCCGCCGATGCAATACCGAGACGAAACCCGCTTACCGGATGTAATTGAGGCAAAGTAGCCGGACCAACTGCCATGATGCTGTTTCCTTAGTCGTAATTGACTGACAATGATTAACTGAGTTTACCGTGACACTGCTTGTACTTCTTGCCGGAGCCGCACGGACAGGGGTCGTTGCGGCCCACCTTCGGCGTATCGCGCTTGAACGTCTCGGGGGTTTCACCCTGATCGCCCTGCTCCGCAGCGCTCTGTTCTTCACCACCCATGCTGTTGCTCTGGGCATGTTCGAAGTTCATCTGCTGGCGCTCGGCCTGGACGCGACGTTCCTCTTCCATGCGCTCAACCTCTTCCGGCTGGCGTACCTGAACATGGCTCAGAATCCGAATCACATCACGCTTGATATTCTCCAGCAGGTCCTGGAACAGGGCAAAGGCCTCACGCTTGTATTCCTGCTTGGGGTTCTTCTGCGCATAGCCACGCAGGTGGATACCCTGACGCAGCAGGTCCATTGTCTGCAGGTGCTCCTTCCACAGCGTATCGAGCACCTGCAACATCACCTGCTTCTCGAACATGCGCAGGGTTTCTGCACCCACGGCATCTTCCTTCGCCTGGTAAGCCGCCAAAATTTCGTTGCGAATCTTGTCGCGCAGAGACTCTTCGTGCAGTGAATCATCCTCTTCGAGCCACTGTTGTACCGGCAGCTTGAGCGCAAATTCGCTTTCCAGCGCCTTCTCCAGCGCCGGCACATCCCACATCTCTTCCAGGCTCTGCGGCGGAATATGCTCGCTGATGCCGTTGTCGATCACCTCGTCACGAATCGACGCGATGGTCTCGGAGATATCATCCGAGGCCATCACTTCGTTGCGCTGATCATAGATCACGCTACGCTGATCGTTGGCCACGTCATCATATTCCAGCAGCGCCTTACGGATATCGAAGTTGCGGCCTTCCACCTTGCGCTGCGCCTTTTCGATGGCGTTGGTGACCATCTTGTGCTCGATCGCTTCGCCCTGCTCCATGCCCAGCGCCTGCATGAACGAACGCACGCGCTCGGAGGCGAAGATACGCATCAGGTCATCTTCCAGTGACAGGAAGAAGCGGGAGGAGCCCGGGTCACCCTGACGACCGGCACGACCACGCAGCTGGTTGTCGATACGGCGGGATTCGTGACGTTCGGTACCGATGATGTGCAGACCACCGGCTTCCAGCACCTGCTCGTGACGCTGACGCCACTCTTCACGGGCCTGGTCGACCTGGGCTTCACTGACCTCTTCGCCCAACGCGGCAATCTCCGCTTCCAGCTTGCCGCCAAGCATGATGTCGGTACCACGACCGGCCATGTTGGTGGCGATGGTCACCGCACCCGGACGACCGGCTTCGGCAATGATATCCGCTTCACGACCGTGGTTCTTGGCGTTCAGCGTGTTGTGTGGAATCTTTTCCTTGTTCAGCAACGCGGAGAGCAGTTCGGAGGATTCAACCGACGCCGTACCCACCAGTACAGGACGCTTGTGCTCACGGCAGTAGCGGATCTCCTTGACGATCGCCTGATACTTCTCCTCCATGGTGAGGAAGACGATATCGTTGTAGTCCTTGCGCTGTACCGGGCGATTGGTCGGGATCACCACCACGTCCAGACCGTAGATCTGGCGCAGCTCGTAGGCCTCGGTATCGGCGGTACCGGTCATGCCGGACAGCTTGTCATACAGGCGGAAGTAGTTCTGGAAGGTGGTGGACGCCAGGGTCTGGCTTTCCATCTGGATCTGTACGCCTTCCTTCGCTTCCACCGCCTGGTGCAGGCCTTCGGACCAGCGACGGCCCGGCATGATACGGCCGGTGTGCTCGTCAACGATGACGATCTGGCCGTTCTGGACGATATAGTCCTTGTCACGCTGGAACAGGTAGTGCGCACGCAGTCCGGCCAGCACATGGTGCAGCAGGTTCAGGTTCTGCGGTGCATAGAGGCTTTCGCCGTCCTGCAGCATGCCGTGCTCGATCAGCAGGTCCTCGACCAGCTGGTGACCGGCTTCGGTCAGCTCGACACTGCGGTTTTTCTCATCCACCACGAAGTGCTCGTCGATCACCTGAGTGGTGTCCTTGGGATCGATCTCGCCGTGGAACTGCTGCAGGCTGGGAATCAGCTGATTGATCTTGTGGTAGGTCGCCGAGCTGTCTTCGGCCGGGCCGGAGATGATCAGTGGTGTACGCGCTTCGTCGATGAGGATGGAGTCCACCTCATCCACCACCGCGAAGTGGAAGTCGCGCTGTACCTTGTCGGCCACGCTGAACGCCATGTTATCGCGCAGGTAGTCGAATCCGAATTCGTTGTTGGTACCGTAGGTGATGTCGGATGCATAGGCGGCACGCTTGGATTCGGAGTCCTGACCGGAGAATACCACGCCGACACTCAGGCCCAGGGATTCATACAGCGGACGCATCCAGTTGGCGTCACGCTGGGCCAGGTAGTCGTTCACGGTCACCACGTGAACACCTTTGGCCGGCAATGCGTTCAGATACACGGCCAGGGTCGCCACCAGGGTTTTACCCTCACCAGTCTTCATCTCGGAGACCTTGCCATCGTGCAGCACCATGCCGCCGATCAGCTGAACGTCAAAGTGGCGCATGCTCATGACGCGCTTGGACGCTTCGCGGACGGCAGCAAAGGCTTCCGGCAGCAGCTTGTCCAGCGCCTCGCCCTGCTCAAGCCGTTCACGGAAAGCAACCGTCTGCCCCTTGAGGTCGGCATCGGAAAGCGCCTCGAAGCTCGCTTCCAGTTCGTTGATCTGCTTGACGACCTTACCCAGTCGCTTCAGCTCACGATCGTTTTTACTTCCCAGTATTTTCTTGAACAGTGACAGCATAATTCGACTTTTAACCGGTTGAATGCAAAGACCTGCCTCTGCACCGCAGAGTCCTTTGCCAAAAAAATGGATACGACATTCTACCTGTATTGGGGCAGATAATTGAATGTCAATGGCGCGGAATTTTGATCAGCCGTCCCCCGGGCGTAACGGGAGGGCCATAAACGCAAAAGCCGGCTTTGGCAGGCCGGCTTTTTGAGTAGGGATCAACCCGCCGCGACAGGGCGGTGATAAGAGATAGGCACAGGGGTTTCCTGATCCTCGAAGGTGACGGTTTCCCAGGCCCCTTCAGTTGCCAGCAGCTTGCGCAGCAGCAGGTTATTCAAGTAATGACCCGATTTGTGGCCATAGAACTCACCGATCAGGCTCTTGCCCAGCAGATAGAGGTCGCCGATGGCGTCCAGCACCTTGTGCTTGACGAACTCATCTTCGTAGCGCAGGCCGTCTTCGTTGAGAATCTTGAAGTCGTCGACCACGATGGCGTTCTCGAAGCTTCCGCCCAGCACCAGATTCTGCGAACGCAGGTACTCGATATCACGCATGAAACCGAAGGTGCGCGCACGACTCACTTCCTTGACGAAGGAGGTGCTGGAGAAGTCCAGTACCGCTTCCATGTTGCGGTTGGCGAAGGCCGGGTGATCGAATTCGATGCAGAAGCCGACCTTGAAACCGTTGAATGGTTTGAACGTCGCCGTCTTGCCTTCATGGCTAACGGTCACTTCCTGCTTGATGCGGATAAATTCCTTGGGCGCGCTCTGCTCTTCGATACCGGCGGACTGGATCAGGAACACGAAGGGCGCAGCACTGCCGTCCATGATCGGCACTTCTTCGGCGCTCAGTTCGACGTAGGCGTTGTCGATGCCCAGTCCCGCCAGGGCGGACAGCAGGTGCTCCACGGTCGCAACGCGGACGCCGTCACGCGCCAGGTTGGTCGACAGCGTGGTATCGGCGACGTTGTCGGCACGGGCCTCGATTTCGAAAACCGGATCCAGGTCCACTCGACGGAACACGATACCGGTGTCGACCGGTGCCGGTTTCAGCGTCAAGTACACCTTCTGGCCCGTGTGAAGACCGACGCCGGTGGCCTTGATGCTGTTTTTGAGTGTGCGCTGTTTGATCATCCGCTATGCCAACCTGATTTTACATAAATATCTTTAAATTTTAACAAACCCGACGCCAATTTTTCAATCGGCACGCAGCCATTGGGCTGACTATTTTTCAGTCAGCCTGACGGCGCAGGAAGGTCGGGATATCCAGGTTGCCGTAATCATCCCGGGAACCGGACTGATCCCCGGCGTCCGGCTTCGGCTTGTCGACCAGGGCCTCCTCGCGCTGACGACGCAGAATGGTCGGCAGTTCGATCTCGTCCAGGTTCAGAGAGCCATCCGGCTTACGGCTGTTGTTGCTGTTGCCTTGCACGACCGTCATTTCCGGCTCGCGGGCACGATCCAGACCGGTCGCCACAACGGTAACCTTCAACTCGTCGCCCAGTGTCGGATCAATCACGGTACCGACCACAATGGTGGCATCCTCGTCGGCGTACTGTTCGACAATGTTACCCACTTCGTTGAACTCACCCAGACTGAGGTCTTCGCCCGCCGCGATGTTGACCAGGATGCCGCTGGCGCCACGCAGGTCGATATCTTCCAGCAGCGGACTGCGGATGGCGGCTTCGGCCGCTTCTTCGGCACGGCTGTCGCCCCGGGCGATCGCGGTGCCCATCATCGCCATGCCCATCTCCGACATCACGGTACGCACGTCGGCAAAGTCGACGTTGATCATGCCCGGGCGGGTGATCAGGTCGGCGATGCCCTGCACCGCGCCCTTGAGCACATCGTTGGCGGCGCTGAAGGCGTTGACCAGACTGCAGTTCTTGCCCAGCACCTGCATCAGTTTTTCGTTCGGAATGATGATCAGCGAGTCCACCGCATCGCGCAGCTCGGCGATACCGGCCTCGGCAATCTTCATGCGCTTGCGACCTTCGAACGGGAACGGACGCGTGACCACGGCCACGGTCAGGATACCCAGTTCACGCGCCACCTCGGCCACGATCGGCGCGGCACCGGTGCCCGTACCTCCGCCCATGCCCGCCGTGATGAACACCATATCGGCGCCGGACAGGGTCTCGGCGATGCGCTCACGATCTTCCAGCGCCGCCTGACGACCAATCTCCGGATTGGCGCCGGCTCCCAGCCCCTTGGTCAGCTCGCCACCGATATGCAGCGCCATGCGGGCCGCATTACGGCTCAACGCCTGGGCATCGGTATTGGCGCAGATGAACTCGACGCCCTCGACCTCGGTATCCACCATGTACTGTACGGCATTGCCGCCGCCGCCACCGACACCGATCACCTTGATCAGCGCGCTCTGCGTTACGCTTTCAACCAGTTCAAACATTTTCCCCTCCTCTCCGGACGCCTGTTACTACCTTCCGGCATGTCCGGCGCTTAACTTGAAAATTAAATATTAAAAATTGCCCTGCAACCAGGTCTTGAACCGCTTCAGGTAGTCCCCCATGCCCGGTCGAGGCTCATGCGCCACAACCGGCACCAGCTCCTGCGCCGACTCTGCCGCGATCGGGGCCATGGGGACTTCATGGTCCTGACGCGCGTACTGCAACAAGCCGATGCTGGTGGCATAAATCGGGTTACTCAATTGGGTTTCCATTCCTCGGATGCCTTGCGGCCTGGCCAGCCGAACCGGCATATGGAAGATCTCTTCCGCCAGCTCAGCCGCACCTTCCATCTTCGAGGTGCCGCCAGTCAGCACGATGCCGGCGGCCACCAGATCCTCGAAACCACTGCGGCGCAGTTCAGCCTGCACCAGAGTAAACAGTTCCTCGTAGCGCGGCTCGACCACTTCGGCCAGCGCTTGTCGCGACAGGTCCCGCGCCGGGCGGTCGCCCACGCTGGGGACCTTGATCATCTCGTCCGCCTGCGCCAGCTGAGCCAGTGCACAGGCGTACTTGATCTTGATCTGTTCCGCATGCTGGGTCGGTGTACGCAGCGCCATGGCGATATCGTTGGTCACCTGATCACCGGCGATCGGAATCACCGCCGTATGACGGATGGAGCCAGCGGTAAAGACCGCGATATCGGTGGTGCCGCCGCCGATATCGACGATGCAGACGCCCAGATCCTTCTCGTCATCGGTCAGCACCGAGTAGCTGGACGCCAGCTGCTCCAACACCACGGCATCAACCTCAAGACCGCAGCGGCGAATGCACTTCTCGATATTCTGAATCGCATTGGTCGCACCGGTCACCAGGTGCACCTTGGCCTCGAGACGAACACCGGACATGCCCAGAGGTTCCTTGATCCCTTCCTGATTATCGATCAGGTACTCCTGCGGCAGGATGTGCAGGATCTTCTGGTCCGCCGGGATAGCCACCGCCCGCGCGGCATCGATCACCCGTTCCAGATCATAGTCGGAGACTTCACGATCCCGCACCGCCACGATACCGTGGGAGTTGAGGCTGCTGATGTGGCTGCCGGCGATGCCGACGGTCACGCCGTGCACCTTGCAGCCGGCCATCAGCTCAGCCTCTTCCACGGCTCGCTGAATCGAGCTGACGGTGGACTCAATATTGACCACCACCCCGCGCTTCAAGCCGCGGGACGGGTGAGAGCCCACACCGACAATCTCGATCGTGCCCTGGGGTGTCAATTCACCAACCAGGCACACCACTTTCGAGGTGCCAATATCGAGCGCAACAATCATGTTGCCTGCCATGTCACCCTTAACCTGCATTATTATTTCCTGCTCCTGCGCGCCAGCTAACGGCCACGCCATTGGTATAGCGAATATCAACCTGCTCTATCTGCTCCGCCCGGCCCGCCAAGCTCTGCTGATAGATACGAATAAATCTTTTCAGACGCGGCACCAGCTCTTCGCGACCCGCAATCACCCGAACGCCGTTATCCAGCTCCAGCGTCCAGGCGCCGCGCGATTCCAGCATCAACCCGGTCAGGCGCAGCCCCGCCGCCGAGAACATCCGGTTCAGATCATGGTACTGCTGCATGATCCTGACCGTTTCATGGGCCGGGCCGATCAATCGGGGCAACGCCGCATACTCGGGTTTCAGCTCGGGCCAGAAAATATCCCCCTGATGGTTGAGCAGGCCCTTGTCTCCCCAGCGCGCCACCGGCACCTCTTCCTCCAGCTGTACCTCCAGCGCCGGCGGCCATTGCCGGCGCACACTGGCGCTGTGCACCCAAGGCTCCTGTACCAGCCGCTCCTGCACCGCCTGAAGGTCCAGCTGCAGCAGCGGTCGATCCAACCCCGCCGCCAGAGTGTGCGCCAGGGCGGTCTTGTCCAGGTGACGGGTTGCCCCTCCCACTCGGACTTCGCCCACCGGCTGGTTGAGCCAGTGCCAAAGTTCCCGTAACAGGGAGCTGCCCACCCCCATAAAGACCACCAGCAGAGTCAGGATGACCACGGCCCGCCAATGGCGGTCCAGGCCGTTACCCGTTGTATCCTGAATCTCTGCCTGCCCCATGCTTATGCCCCGGCGATGCTCAGAATTTCGACCACCAGCTGTTCGAAGCTGATGCCAGCCTCACGCGCCATCATCGGCACCAGGCTATGATCGGTCATGCCCGGCGCAGTATTGACCTCCAGCAGCTGGAAATGGCCATCGGCGTCCATCATCGCATCAACCCTCCCCCAGCCACGACAGCCCGCCACGCTGAATGCGCGCAGCGCCAGCTGTTGCAGGGTTTCGGTCTGAGCCTCGGTGAGCCGGGTATCGAAGTGGTAATGGGTGTCGGCGGCCGCATACTTGGCATCGAAATCATAGAAATCATGCGGTGTTTCCAATCGGATCACCGGCAGCGCCTGGCCACTCAGCAGAGCGATGGTGAACTCTGGCCCGTTGACCCACTGCTCGGCAAGGACGCAGCTGTCATATTCGCTGGCGGCCGAGAAGGCGCGTTCCAGTTCGGCCCGGTTGCGTACCTTGCTCATGCCGATGCTGGACCCCTCGTGCGCCGGCTTGACCATCATCGGATAGCCCAACTGAGCCTCAATGGCGCTCAGGTCGGTACCGGCATCCAGCACGGCGAATGCAGGCGTCGGTAGCCCCGCCCCCTGCCACAGCTGCTTGCAGCGCAGCTTGTCCATGCCCAGCGCGGACGCGGCGACACCACTGCCGGTGTAGGGCTTGCCCATCATCTCCAGCACGCCCTGAATAGTGCCGTCCTCGCCACCACGGCCGTGCAGAATCAGGAAGGCGCGATCGAATTCGCTGTCCAACAGCTGAGCCACCGGGTTGGCGCCATCACTGCCCAGGTCGATACCGAAGGCGTCAACGCCCGCAGCCAGCAGCCCCTTGAGCACCTCATTGCCGCTGCGCAGGGAGATCTCGCGCTCGGCAGAAGTGCCGCCCATGATCACGGCCACACGCCCGAACACTCTTACATCTGTTGTTTGCTTCAGATCACTCATCATTCGGCTTCCTTGGGCTCGCGCACCAGGGACTCATTAATCAACTGATGGGCCAGGCTGGTGATATTGCCAGCCCCCTGGGTCAGCAGCAGATCACCCGGCTGCAGCACCGTGCGCAGGATTTCGGCCACCCCTTCCGGTCCTTCGACATAGACCGGCTCGACGCCACGCTGGCGAATGCTGCGGCACAGGCTACGCGAATCCGCCCCCGGGATCGGCTCTTCGCCGGCCGGGTAGACCTCCATCAGCAGCAGCAGGTCCACTTCCGACAGTACCTTGACGAAATCTTCATAAAGATCGCGGGTACGGGTATAGCGGTGCGGCTGATGGATCATCACCAGACGTCGCTCGGGCCAACCCTCACGGATCGCCTTGATCACCGCCTGTACTTCGGTCGGGTGGTGGCCGTAATCATCCACCAGGGTGACCTCGCCACCGGCCACGGGCAGTTCGCCCAGCACCTGGAAACGACGCCCCACTCCCTCGAAGCGGTCCAGTGCACGCACGATGGCACCTTCATCGATACCCTCGTCCAGCGCCACCGCGATACAGGCCAGCGCATTGAGCACGTTATGCCGGCCCGGCATATTAACGCACACCTCCAGCGGCGCCTGGCTGCCCGGACGCTGTACTGCGAAGCAGGTACGCATGCCCTGCTGGCGGATATCCATGGCACGGTAGTCCGCCCCCTCGTGGAAACCGTAGGTCAGCACGGGACGGCTGACCTGAGGCAGGATCTCGCGCACCACCGGGTCATCGGTGCACAGCACCGCCAGACCGTAGAACGGCAGATTGTGCAGGAAGCTGACGAAGGTCTGCTTCAGCTTGCCGAAGTCGCCGCCATAGGTATCCATATGATCGGCATCAATGTTGGTAACGATCGCCACCATCGGCTGCAGGTGCAGGAAGGAGGCATCGCTTTCGTCCGCTTCGGCGACCAGGTAGCGACTGCCGCCCAGCTGGGCGTTGGTGCCGGCGCTGTTGAGGCGACCGCCAATCACGAAGGTCGGGTCCAGCCCGGCTTCCGCCATGATCGACGCCATCAGACTGGTGGTCGTGGTCTTGCCATGGGTGCCCGCCACGGCGATGCCATGACGGTAGCGCATCAGCTCGGCCAGCATCTCGGCACGGCGCACGACCGGGATACGCAGTTCACGGGCCGCCGCCACTTCAGGGTTGTCGGCCTTGACCGCCGTTGAGGTCACCACCACATCGGCGCGGCTGACATTGCTTTCGGCGTGGCCGATGAAGATCTCGGCGCCCAGCGCCTGCAGACGTTCGGTCGTCGCCGACGTGCGGATATCGGAGCCGGTGATCTCATAGCCCTGGTTCAGCAGCACCTCGGCGATGCCGCACATGCCGACGCCGCCGATACCGACGAAGTGAATCCGGCGGATACGGCGCATTTCAGGCACTTCATACACTTTTACACTGCGGTTTACCGCTTTCACTGCATTACCTCCAGGCAGACCGCTGCTACCCTGTCGCTGGCATCGGGGCGCGCCTGCTGTCGCGCGCGCCTGGCCATATCCAATAATCTGTTTCGTTCGTTCAGCTCGGTCAGCAAACCCGCCAGGCTATCGGCGTCCAGCTCCGACTGCTGCACGACCCGTGCGGCCCCCGCCTGCTCCAGGTGCAGCGCGTTGGCGGTCTGGTGATCATCCACCGCGTGCGGAAAAGGCACGAACACCGCCGCCAGACCGGCTATTTCAATCTCGCTGACCGTCAGCGCACCGGCGCGGCAGAGCACCAGGTCCGCCCAGCCATAAGCCTTGTCCATCCGTTCGATGAACGGCACCACACTGGCTTCAACACCGGCGTCTGCATAGGCCTGCTGGGTGACCTCCAGATGGCGTTTTCCGGTCTGATGCCACACCTGTGGGCGCTGCTCGGGCGGCAGCTTGGCCAGCGCCTGTGGCAATACCTGGTTGATCGCCAGCGCACCCAGGCTGCCACCCACGACCAGCAGTCGCAGCGGCCCCTCCCGTTCCGCCAGCCGCTGCTCCGGCGTGGCCAGTTCAAGAATGGGGCCACGCACCGGATTGCCGGTGGTTTCCACGCCCTGGCGGCCGGCGAAAGCCTCGGGAAACGCCTGCAGCACGCGTCTGGCGAAGCGGGCCAGCGTCTTGTTGGTCATGCCCGGAATGGCGTTCTGTTCATGCACCACCAGCGGGGTGCGCAACAACCAGGCCGCCAGACCACCGGGGCCAGACGCAAAGCCCCCCATACCCAGCACCACATCGGGTCGTACCCGACGCAATACCGCCAGCGCCTGCCCCAATGCATTGGCGAGGCGGAAGGGTGCCAGCAGCAAGCTTAACCGCCCCTTGCCACGCAGCCCGGTCACGGAAATTCGATGCAGCGGAATGCCGGCCGCCGGCACGATCTCGTTCTCGATCCCGGTGCGACTGCCCAGCCACTCGACCTCGACACCCTGCTGCTGCAGTTTCTCCGCCGTGGCCAAAGCCGGGAACACATGGCCACCGGTACCGCCGGCCATGATCAGCACTTTGCGTGCCCGGGTGTTCATTCCGCTTTCTCCTCAAGTCTCAACAGACGCCGCAACCAGGGCAGCTCGTAGGGCTGTACTTTCAGCCGCTGACATTTCAGTTCGTAATCCACCCGCAGTACGATGGCGATCATGGTCGCACACACCAGCAAACTGGAGCCGCCATAGCTGAGCAGCGGCAGTGTCAGCCCCTTGGTCGGCAGCGCGCCGACGTTCACGCCGATATTGATCAGCGCCTGACCGGCAATAATGAAACCGAAGCCGTAAGTCAGATAGGCCATGTAAAAACGCTGCTGCTTCTCGGCCTGACGACCAATGCGAAACATGCGCGCCACCATCAGCACATAGAGCCCGACGATCAGCACCGCACCGACCAGACCCAGCTCTTCAGCCAACACCGAGTAAACAAAGTCCGTGTGTGCTTCGGGCAGATAAAACAGTTTCTGCACGCTGTTGCCCAGGCCGGTGCCGAACCAGTCGCCACGGCCAAAGGCGATCTGCGCTTGCGACAGCTGGTAGCCGGCGCCATAGGGATCGGCCCAGGGATCGGTAAAGCTTTTCAGGCGCTCCAGACGGTAGGACTGGGAAAACGCCAGCGCCGCGATCAGACCGCCGCCGCCTAGCACCACCACCACCAGCTGCGCAAACTGCATGCCGCCCAGGAAGACGATACCGGCCACGGTGCCAACCATCACCACCAGGGCGCCGTAGTCAGGCTCGGCCAGCAGCAACGCGCCATAGATACCCATGGGTATCACCGGCTTGATCACGCCCCACCAGCTGTTGCGCACCTCGTCCAGCCGACGCATCAGGTAACCGCTGACGAAGATCACCATGCACGCCTTGGCGATTTCGGAGGCCTGCAGGTTGACCGGCCCCAGTCCGATCCAGCGCCGGGAACCGTTGACCTCGCGACCGATGCCGGGTACCAGCACCAGAATCAGCAGCAACAGGCCGAACACCAGCAGCGGCACGCTGTATTTCTCCCAGGTGCGCACCGGAATCAGGGCCGCCGCCGTGGCGCAGAGCAGCGCCAGCAATACGAAGCTGCCATGACGAACGATGAAGTGCACAGACGAGCCAAAATCGCGTGCCGCCACATCCATCGAGGCCGAGGTGATCATCACCAGACCGGTCAGCATCAATGCCAGCGCGCAGCACAACAGCAGCGGGTCCATCGGGGCAATGCCCTCAGGAACGCGCATGCGCGGCGGCAGCGCCGGTATTGGCAACCTCAGGCCCAGTTTCACCTCAGCGCCTCCACGGCCTGAACGAAGCATTCGCCCCGCTCGGCATAACCGGTGAACATATCGAAGCTGGCACAGGCCGGTGACAACAGCACGATGTCGCCCTCTCGCGCCAGCTCACGGGCCAGCGCAACGGCGGACGGCATCGAAGCGGCAAAGTGGGTCTGCGCCGGCGATACTTCAGCGGCAATCAGCTCGGCATCGCGCCCGATCAGCACCAGGTCCCGGCTGAAGCGCTGCAAGGGAGCGTCCAGTTCAACGAAGGACTGCTCCTTGCCCACCCCGCCGGCGATCAGAATCAACTGTGCACCTTCAGCCAGGGTCGCCCCCAGCCCTTCCAGGGCAGCCAGGGTTGCCCCCACATTGGTGCCCTTGGAGTCGTTGAAGTAGCTGACGCCATCGATCTCGGCGACCCACTGGCAACGATGTTGCAGACCGGCAAAGCTCTGCAGCGCTTCCAGCGCCGCAGCGCGTGGAAGGGCCACCGCATCAGCCAGCGCCAGTGCCGCCAGCGCATTGGCCAGGTTGTGACGGCCACGGATCTTCAGCGCCGATTCCGGCAGCAGATATTCCAGGCCACAGGCAAGCCAGGTTTCCCCGTCCTGCGTACGCAGCCCGTACTGTTTCAGGTCCGGTTCGTTGAGGCCAAAGCTGCGCAGCTCAACCCCCTGCGCCAGCAGCGGCTGGGTCAGGGCGTCCTGACGATTGGCCACCACCACCGCCGCGCCGCGATAGATACGCTGCTTGGTCAGGGTGTAATCCTGCATGCCGTCGTAGCGGTCCAGATGATCGGGGCTGACATTGAGCACCGCGGCCGCCGCTGCGCGCAATTCATGGGTGGTTTCCAGCTGGAAGCTGGACAGCTCCAATACGTACAGCTCGGCGGGCTGCTGCAGCAGATCCAGCGTCGGCGTACCGATATTGCCACCCACGCCGACCCTGATGCCGGCCTGTTCGGCCATCAGACCGACCAGAGTGGTCACGGTGCTCTTGGCGTTGGAGCCGGTGATCGCCACGATCGGCGCCTGAGCTTCACGGCAGAACAGATCGATATCACCGATCAGCGCGGCACCGGCAGCGGTCGCCGCCTGGATCGCCGGGTGACGCTTGTCGACCCCGGGGCTGATCACCAGCTCCTGTGCCTGAGCAAGCCAATCGCTGTCCAGCGCGCCGAGACGCAGCTCCACTCCGGGAAACTCGGCGCGAAACGCCTCGGCCGCCGCCGGCGCCTCGCGGGTATCACAGACCGCAAAGGGGGTCCCCTTACGGCTGAAATAGCGCGCACAGGAGAGCCCGGTCTGGCCCAGACCGATGATAATGCGCTGTTTGTCCGTGATGATCAGACTCAACCCTGCTCTCCCGTTAACGAATCTTCAACGATGCCAGGCCGATCAGCACCAGTACCACGGTGATGATCCAGAAACGCACGATCACGCGTGGTTCCGGCCAGCCCTTGAGTTCAAAATGGTGGTGGATCGGCGCCATGCGGAAAATGCGGCGGCCGGTCAGCTTGAACGACGCTACCTGCAGAATGACCGAAATGGTTTCCATCACGAACACGCCGCCCATGATCACCAGCACCAGTTCCTGGCGCACGATCACGGCGACAACGCCCAGCGCCGCGCCCAGCGACAGGGCGCCCACATCGCCCATGAACACCTGGGCCGGATAGGTATTGAACCAGAGAAAGCCGAGTCCCGCCCCAACGATGGCGCCACAGAAGATGATCAGCTCACCGGAACCGGCCACATAGGGAATATGCAGGTAGTTGGCAAACTGCGCATGGCCGCTCAGGTAAGCAAACACCGACAGCGCCGCCGCCACCATCACCGTCGGCATGATCGCCAGGCCATCGAGACCATCGGTCAGGTTGACCGCGTTGGAGCTGCCAACAATGACGAAGTAGGTAAAGACGATGAAGAAGATGCCCAGATCGATCGCCACATCCTTAAAGAACGGCAGAATCAGCTGGGTTTCCACCGGCGATTGTGCGGTCATATAAAGCACCACTGCCGCCCCGATGCCGCCGATCGACTGCCAGAAATACTTCCAGCGCGCCGGCAGGCCTCGCGGGTTCTTCTCCACAACCTTGCGCCAGTCATCGACCCAGCCCACGGCGCCGAAGATCAGCGTGACGATCAGCGTCACCCAGACGTAGCGGCTGCTCAGATCACTCCACAGCAGGGTGCTGATCGCAATCGACAGCAGGATCAGGGCACCGCCCATGGTCGGCGTTCCGGCCTTGCTCAGGTGCGACTGGGGGCCGTCATCACGCACCGCCTGACCAATCTGCTTTTCCTTCAGACGACGAATCAGCCAGGGACCCAGGAACAGCGAAATTCCCAGCGCGGTCAGGATCCCCATGATGCCGCGCAGGGTGATATAGCGGAACACCCCGAAACCGGTATGAAACTGGGACAGGTAATCGGCTAGTAGCAAAAGCATGGTATTAGTGTTCCCCTTCCAACAGGGCTGTCACCACCCTGTCCATCTGCGCGCTGCGCGACCCCTTGACCAGAATGGTGACTTCGGGCGCCAGCAGTGTTTTCAGTCGTTCAATCAAAGTCAGTTGTTCCATAAAGTGTTCAGCCCCCACTCTGAGCGAGGTAAAGGCATTCGCGGCCGCCTGCATCTTCGGCCCGGTGACCAGCAAACGCTCGATACCACGTTCGGCGGCATAGCGCCCCACTTCGGCATGCAGGCGCGGCGAGTCTTCGCCCAGCTCGGCCATATCGCCCAGCACCAGAATCCGTTCACCCGGCAGCTGCGCCAGCAGGTCGGTCGCCGCCTTGATCGCATCGGCATTGGCGTTGTAGCTGTCGTCGATCACCAGCGCACCGCCGCTCAGGCGGTGCGGGCTCAAGCGACCGGCCACCGGGGTGAACCGGTCCAGCACTCCGGCGATCTGGGGCAATGGCTGCCCTGCGGCAACCCAGGCGGCGGCCGCCGCCGTGGCGTTGGCCACATTGTGGCGACCGAGGATCTGCAGATTGACCGGCAGCTGATCGGTGCCGTCATCCAGCACGAAGCGCCAACTACCGTCCACATTCATCTGCAGCCGACTGGCACTGATGTCTGCCGCGCCGTTCTCTACACCAAAGGTGAAAGTACGGCGCTTGAGCCGATGCAGGCGCTCGATCCAGACGGATGCATGGGGCGAATCCAGGTTAACGACCCCGACACCGCCCTCACACAAGCCGCCAAAAATTTCGCCCTTGGCCCGCACCACCCCATCGAGGCCGCCAAAGCCTTCCAGGTGCGCGCCCATGGCATTGTTCAACACCGCCACATCCGGTTGCGTGAAGGCCGCCGTGCGCGCGATTTCGCCCTGGGCACTGGCACCCAACTCGATCACCGCCGAGCGGTGCTCGGGCGCCAGGCGCAGCAATGTCAGCGGCGCACCAATTTCGTTATTGAGGTTGCCCTCGGTGGCCAGCACTTCACCCTTGGTCGCCAGCAGCCCGGCCAGCATCTCCTTGACCGTGGTCTTGCCGCCACTGCCGGTGACCGCAAAAACCGGTGCGCGGAACAGCGAGCGGTTGTACCCGCCCAGCTGCCCCAGCGCCGTTAAGGTGTCGGTGACAACCAACTGAGGCAGCCGGGTGTCGACCTCATGGTCCACCACGACCGCCGCAGCCCCCTTCAACTCGGCAGCACCGACAAAATCGTGCCCATCAAAATTCGGGCCTTTCAACGCCACGAACAGATCGCCCGACGCCAGCATACGGCTGTCGGTCACGACCCTGTGCAGCGTACAGTTATCACCCAACTGCCGCGCACCCAGCACCCGCTGGAGCTCATTCAGCTCGAAGGCGCGCATCATACATCAGCTCCTTTCTGCAATACATGCCAAGCCTGTTGACGGTCATCAAAAGGCTGCTTGACCCCCTTGATCTCCTGGTAAGTCTCATGCCCCTTGCCGGCAATCAGCACCAGATCCTCGGCCTTCGCCTGATCGATCGCCCAGCGAATCGCCGCGGCCCGGTCCGCTTCCACATGGGTCGCAACCTCCGGTCGCACACCCGCCAGAATGTCGGCGATAATTGCCTGTGGCGATTCGGAACGGGGGTTGTCGCTGGTAATCACCAACTGATCCGCCAGTTCGGCGGCGATGCGCCCCATCTCGGGACGCTTGCCGGCATCGCGATCGCCACCGCAACCAAATACGCAAATCAGCCGCCCCCGTGTCGGGCGATGCAGGCGCAGCGCCTGCAGTGCCTGCGCCAGGGCGTCGGGCGTGTGTGCGAAGTCGACCACCGCCGCCGGGGCATGCGCCACCGCCGGCAGCGCTTGCATGCGACCGGCGACCGGCTGCACCTTGCCCAGCACCTCGGCGATCCGATCCAGCGGATAATCGAGCAACTGCAGCAGGGCGGCACACAGCAGCAGGTTGCTGACATTGAAGCTGCCCATCAGCGCGCTCTTCACCTCGACACGCGCCTGTTCGCCAAGCAGGTTGAAGACAGCCCCTTCAGGCGTGAAGCTCAGATCGGCCACGCCCAGATCGGCCCCCGGCTCGCTCACGGCAAAACCCAGCACTTGCGCCCGCGCCGGCTGGAGTCGCTGCCACAGAGTGCGACCGAACACATCATCCAGGTTGATCGCCTGCAGTGGCGGCGCATGATCAACGAACAGCTTCGCCTTGGCATCGCCATAGGCCGCCATGTCACCGTGGTAATCCAGATGATCACGGGTCAGGTTGGTGAACCCGGCCGCGGCAAAGCGCAGACCGGCAACCCGCTGCTGATCCAGCGCATGGCTGGACACTTCCATCACCACATACTCGGCACCGTCCTGCTTCAATTCGGCCAGCAGCGCCTGCAGCGCAATCGCGTCCGGCGTGGTATGCGTGGCAGGCTTGAGATCGTCGAGAAAGCCGTTGCCCAGGGTACCGATCACCGCCGCGCGCTGCCCCAACTGTTCCAGCGCCTGCGCCAGGTAATTACTGCAGGAAGTCTTGCCATTGGTGCCGGTGATACCGATCACCTTGAGGTGATGGCTGGGGTTGCCGTAAAACCGGCTGGCCACCTCACCCACTACGGCGTCCAGATTTCTGACTTCCAGAAGCGGGACACTCACCCGGGCACGCTCGGCCGCGCTCAGCTCACCCTGCTCGACGGCGATGGCCACTGCGCCTCGCTGTTGAGCATCGGCAATGAAATCCGCACCGCGAGAAGCAACGCCGGTACGCGCAAAAAACAGGTCACCCGCCTTGACCTTGCGGCTGTCCAGCGCAAGGCCGGAGACAACCACCGGCCTGTCAACCGGCAAGGCCGCGAGCGTCGAGGACGCTTGCGGCAACAGGGTCAGCAGGGACTGGGTATAACGATTCATTTTGACGCCACCTGTGAAGACGCGAGTTCAGGCCACTTGTCCGGCGGCACATTGAGCAGCCTCAAGGCGCCGCCGGCTATCCGGGAAAAGATGGGCGCCGCCACCAGGCCTCCGTAGTATTCCTGGCCTTTGGGGTTATCCACCATCACGGCGATCACCAGACGCGGATTGCTAATCGGCACCACCCCCGAAAACACCGAGACGTACTTGTCTTCGGCGTAGCCGCCGCCACTGGCCTTGTGCACCGTGCCGGTCTTGCCTCCCACGCGGTAACCCTCAACGGCGGCGCGACGCCCGGTTCCACGCGGGCCGATGACCGTTTCCATCATTTCCAGCACCTGAGGCGCTATTCCGGGGGGCATTACCCGCGTACCGGCGGTTGGCTGGGTCTGCTTGAGCAAGGTGACCGGACGAAACACGCCATCCGCCGCCAGCGGGATATAGGACTGCGCCAGCTGCAGCAGGGTGGTAGAGAGGCCGTAACCGTAGGACATGGTGGCCCGTTCAACACGCTGACGCTCGCTCAGGTAAGGCAACACCCCCGTGCGCTCACCCGGAAAGCCGGTTCCGGTATCCTTGCCCAGCCCCACATTGGCCAGCAGGTTGCGAACGGTATCCGGTTCCATGTCCAGCGCCAGCTTGGTCACACCGACGTTGCTGGACTTGGTGATGATGCCGGTCAGGCTCAGCTCACCATAATCGCGGTGATCCTTGATCGTTGCGCCGGACACACGGATATAGCCCGGTGAGGTATCTACAATGCTGTCAGCAGTGTATTTGCCGCTCATCATCGCCGCCGCCACAGTGAGCGGTTTGATCGTGGAGCCCGGCTCGAACAGATCGGTCAGCGCGCGATTACGCAGCGCCGAGGTATTCAGGCCGGAGCGGTCATTGGGGTTGTAGGAGGGTTGATTGACCAGCGCCAGCACCTCGCCGGTGTGGGCGTCGAGCACGACGGCCGAACCGGAGTCCGCCTTGTGCACCTCGACCGCCGCCTTCATCTCGCGATAGGCCATATACTGCACCCGCTGATCGATGCTCAGCTGGAGATCATCACCGGGATCGGCATCCTGTAGCGAGCGGATATGCTTGACGGTCCGGCCCACCCGGTCCTTGAGCACCAGCTTGCGTCCGGGCTCACCGCGCAGGCTATGGTTATACGCCAGCTCCAGCCCTTCCTGACCCTCGCCATCCACATTGGTGAAGCCCACCAGATGCGTGCTGACTTCGCCGGAGGGGTAGTAGCGCTTGTATTCGCGATCGACATGAATGCCGGTCACGCCCAGCGACTCCACCCGGGTTGCCAGCTCCGGGGTCACCTGCCGCTTGAGATACAGGAAACGGCGCTCGCGATTGGCGGACAGCTCGGCCTTGAGATCATGGGGGCGCTTGCCCAGCAGCTGCGCCAAACGGGTCAGTCCGGCATGCTGCAGATCCGCTTTGAGCGGATCGGCCCAGATGGTCGCCACCGGCGCACTGACCGCCAGCGGTTCGCCGTTACGATCACTGATCACGCCACGGTGCGCCGGGATCAGCATGGTGCGTAGCGAACGGGCGTCGCCCTGGCTGCGCAGAAAATCCTGATCATTGGTATACAGCGAGAACAGCTTGGAGGTGATTGCCGCCACGATCAGGGCGAGTAGTGCCACCACCAGCCAGATACGCCAGCCACGCGCCGCTTGATTCTGAATATCACTTGCCTTATCGCTGCTCATTGCGCACGATCTCGATCGCTTCGGTTGCAGGCACTACCATATTCATCTTGTCCGCAGCCAGAGCCTCGACTCGGTGATGCGCGGACCAGACGCTCTGCTCCAGCAGGTATTGCCCCCACTCCACCTGCAGCTCATCCCACTGCTGCACCAGATTCTGATGCTGATTGAACAGCCGCCGGTATTCATATGCCGAGAAGATCACCGCCATCGCACTTCCCATCACCATCAGGGTCAGCAACAGCGTGACCGCGACGGGTACAAACAACTCCCCGCCGTTGAGCATCCTGCCGGGTTGTACTGCTTCCTTGCGCGTCGGCCAGGTCCAAGGCAGCTTCGCCTTCAGCTTTTGCACCCAGCGCCCGACATCGGGACGCTTGACCTCGAACCGGGGCCGTTTCATGCCAGCTTGATCGCCGCTCGCATAACCGCACTGCGCGCGCGCGGGTTCTGATTCAACTCATCCTTGCCCGCTTTCACCGCCTTGCCGGCGGACTTCAGTCGCCGCTTCAACATCGCATCGGTCACTGGCACCCCCGGTGGCAGATGCTCGTCGCCCTTCACATGGCGGCGAATGAAGCGTTTGACGATGCGGTCTTCCAGCGAATGAAAGCTGATCACCACCAGCCTGCCGCCGGGCGCCAGAACTTCCAGCGCCTGATCCAGACAGGCTTCAACATCCGCCAATTCACGGTTGATATGAATGCGGATCCCCTGAAACGCCCGAGTAGCCGGATTCTTGCCTTTTTCCCAGCGGGGGTTGGCTTCGGCGATGATCTTGGCCAAACGCGCCGTTGTGGTGATCGGCGCCTCTTCACGCTCGGCTACGATCGCCCGCGCCATGCGACGGGAGAAACGCTCTTCGCCGTACTGGTAAATCACATCGGCGATTTCAGTTTCGGAGGCGCGATTGATCCAGTCGGCCGCACTTTCCCCGGACGTGGTGTCCATGCGCATGTCCAGCGGACCATCATTGAGGAAACTGAACCCGCGTTCCGGATCATCCAGCTGGGGCGAGCTGACCCCCAGGTCCAACAGTACACCACTGACCTTGCCCATCATGCCGCGCTGCTCCACAAAGGACTGCAGCTGGGCAAAGGAGCCGTGTTCAATACTGAAACGGGGTTCATCCGCAAAGCGTTCGTGGGCGTGACGGATCGCTTCCGGGTCCTTGTCGATCGCCATCAGGTGGCCCTGCCCCGACAGCTGCTCGAGCACCAGCGCACTGTGACCGCCGCGCCCGAAGGTGCCGTCGATATAGAAACCGTCAGGATCCTGGACCAGCTCCTTGACCGCTTCGTTGAGCAGCACGGTAATATGACTGAATGTCTGACTCATGTTGTTCCGCTGTTGTATCCATTAGAGCGACAGGCTCTGCAGTTCAGGCGGGATCTCGTCCTCGCCATCCACCTGCAGATATTCGTCGCGCGTACTGTTCCAGAGCGCCTCACTCCAGATCTCGAACTTATTCCCCTGGCCAAGCAGAATGATCTTCTTGTCCAGTTCGGCGTAGTCACGCAGAGGCGCCGGCAATAACATGCGTCCGTTCGCATCCAGTTCCAGGTCCGTGGCATGCCCGGTCAGCAATCGCTGAATCCGCCGCACCGCCTTGTTGAAACTGGGCAGCGCATCGATCTTGGCCTGGATTTCATTCCATTCGGGCTGTGGATAAAGCAGCAGGCACTGGTCTTCGGTATCAATCGTCACCACCATTCGGCCTTCGCAATGACCGTGCACCGACTCGCGATACCGGGCCGGCAGGGCCATGCGGCCTTTGGCGTCGAGATTGATCGGATTGACTCCGCGGAACATAACGCCCACCGCAACCCCCAAATTAACCCACTTTTATCCACTTTTTCCCACTAGGCGACACTATAGGTAGTAAGCACAGTAGATGCAAGGTGATGTAAAGCAGATATGACAGTTTGGACCGGTCCGCGAGCAGGGCCGGGGAAAACCTCAATATCCTTTGTTTAACAAACACTTAACAGATAAAAAAGAAAGGCAAAAACGCTCGAGAATAGTTATCTCCAGCAGGCCGGGGACTTGAGTTTCATTAATGCAACAGGGGGGCGTTTCATTGTTGAATCAGGTCGGTTCTCGTTAAATCAAACGTTTAATAAAACGATCCGCAAAATAGCGTGGAAAAACGCTCCATAAAATTCATACAGGGTCACAACCGGAAAAAATATAAACAGCCCACTTACATAAGAAAAACCTAAAGTAAGCCTTCAAAATATGGCGCGGAGTGTTACCTTAGGGTGGAACTCTTTCCCCTCAAGACCCTGAAACAAGGAGAGGCTTAATGCGACACGTAGACGTTGCCATCATAGGCGCAGGTTCCGCCGGCCTGACCGCTTACCGTCAGGCCCGGAAGCGTTCCAACTCCGTTGTACTGATCGACCCGGGTCCCCTGGGCACCACCTGCGCCCGAGTCGGCTGCATGCCGAGCAAGCTGCTGATTGTCGCCGCGGATACCGCCTGGCACGCTCGCCATGCCGCCACCTTTGGCATCGACATCCCGGAAGTCAGCGTCGACGGCAAAGCGGTGATGGAACGCGTGCGCAGTCTGCGTGATCGTTTCGTCGGCAAGGTACTCCAGGGAATGGAAGGCATTCCTGCCGAGGACAGGATCAGCAGCGCCGTCCGGTTTACCTCTGATCACGCGCTACAGACCGAAACCGGTGACCGCATTCAGGCTGAGCGCATCGTCATCGCCACCGGCTCCCGGCCCAGCATCCCCGGCTTTCTTCAAGCCGCCGGTGACCGCCTGCTGACCAATGATGATCTTTTCGAATGGCAACAGCTGCCCAAGTCCGTCGCCGTTTTCGGGCCCGGCGTCATCGGTCTGGAACTGGGGCAGGCCCTGAGCCGGCTCGGGGTACGCATTCGCATGTTCGGCGTCGGCGGCGCCCTAGGCCCGATCGATGATGCCGAGATCCAACAGGCTGCCCATGACTGTTTCAATGCCGAATTTCCGCTCGATGCCGACGCGTCGGTCAGCGCCATTCGCCAGGTCGACCAGGGCATCGAGATCGACTTTGTCGACACGGATGGCCGCGCCAAAACCGAGCAGTTCGATTACCTGCTGGCCGCCACCGGCCGACGACCGAACGTGGATACCCTCGGACTGGACAACACGACTCTGGAACTGGATGAGCGCGGCATTCCGGTGTTTGATCCGACCACACTGCAGTGCTCCGCGCCACATATCTTTATCGCCGGTGATGCCAACAACCACCTGCCGCTGCTGCACGAAGCCGCCGACGAGGGCGCCATCGCCGGCCGCAACGCCGCCAACCTGCCGGACGTGACTCCAGGCCACCGCACCACGCCACTGGCCGTGGTCTTTTCAGATCCACAGATCGCCACCGTCGGCCTGCGCCCGTCACAAGTTGAGCAGCAGTATGCGAACCGCTTTGCCGTGGCCAGTTTCAATTTCAACGAGCAGGCCCGCGCCAAGGTGCTGGGGAGAGACCGGGGAGTGATGAAAATCTGGGCCGAAACGCAAAGCGGCCGACTGCTCGGTGCGGAGATACTCGGACCGGATGCCGAACACCTGGCCCACCTGCTGGCCTGGTCGATGGAGCAGAACCTGTCCGTGGACCAGCTACTGGCGATGCCCTATTACCACCCGGTCATTGAGGAAGGATTGCGCAGCCTGCTGCGCGAACTGAAGCCGCAGGTATAAACAGACCGCCGGGGGCGCCCTGCGTCCCCCACTACTGACATCTGGCAGAGGTAAGGAGGGGGGGTCTGGATGGCCCCTTCACTGCCTTGCCAGCACGCCTCCACTGAATCCGTAAGCCACCTCTTTAAGTTGCCAAAAAGAAACATTTCTCACATAAACTAATGATTAACCGTCCGGTTTTCACTATACATAAAAGGCCCCCGCACTTTTTATGAGCGGTTTAGATGACGAATGGTTTTGCAACATCGGCGAGCGAAGTCCCCGGCCGTTTGAACGTGGGGCAGCTGCTTGGCGGCCCCAACACAAAATTGCGCAACCGAATTGTGCTGCTCTGGATCGCCAGCAGTGCCGTGTCCGTCCTGCTGGGCATGGCGGCGGTCGAGTACGACTGGAGCGCCCTGCCCTTCACGCTGGGCTCCTATACTCTCCACGTCACGTTTTATCCCCCGCTGATTCTGGCCATGTTCTGGCTGTTCTGGTTCGGCTTCTGGTGGGCCGCCATTCCGACCTGGCTGACCACCTTTGCCCTGGCGGTTTACTATGGCATGCCCTACCACTGGGCGCTGCTGTTCGCCTGCTCGGACCCCTTGGGACTTGCCTTGATCGCCATGATCTACAGGGCGCTGCCCGAAGCCGGCCAGATTAAGCGCCCGGTCAACATCGCCCTGTTCATCCTGTTCAGCTTCGCCGCCGCCATACTCAGCTCAATCGGCGCCATTATCTGGAGTCAGGCCACCCATGCCGATATCTCCACCCTCTATACCGTCTGGCAAGGCTGGTGGCTGGGCTTCCTGCTGCAGAACCTGTTAGCGGTCCTGCCCGTCCTGCTGATCGCCTACTCGCCCATCTACCGCTGGCAGCAACGCAGCCGGCTCTGGTCCCGCCCCAGGAAAACCGTCACCGGCGGCTTGCGCCAGACACTGATGATCGCTTTGATGCTGGTGGCGGCGGCCATGCTGTTTACCTGGCTCAGCGCCAGCCTGACCAAAAACGCCATCCTGACCGCCGCCTACAGCCGGGAGCAGCATATCTGGCAACCGATCGCCCACATGGTCCACGATTCCGTAGACGCCATGATGAGCGTGCTGTTGATTCTGATGCTGGCGATGGCCCTGTTCGGCATCTACCTGTTTCGCTACTGGTCAGCGCAGCTGACCGACTCAAACCGCATGCTGAGCCGCAGCAACCGCCGGCTCAATGCCGAAATCAGGGAGCGTGAAAGCATCCAGGCCGAACTGCAGCAACGCTACCAGATGCTCAACCTGATGGCGGAGCTGGACGCTCGCCTGCATGGTGCCCACTCGACACAGGAGATCATCACCGCGCTGTCGGAATATCTGCCGCGCCAACTGCCCCTGCTCGAAGGCGTGCTCTGTCGCTTTACCCCGGACCGCCGACTGGAGATTCTCACCCACTGGGGGCGCTTTGCGCTGATCGGCGAACAGTATGCCGCCAGCCTGGAGCTGCCCGAAGAGTCCGAGCACTGGGAACAGGTCGCCCTCTACGACCCCGAAGGCGTGCGCAACATCCACCGTGTGCTGCCGTTGAAGTCAGGGCGCAAATTGCTGGGCGTCATCCTCCTCGGTCCCGAGCCCCCCGGCAATACGGCGGTCGGGGCCGTGCTGCAGATTTTGTCCGAACACCTGTCGCTGGCGCTGACCAACCTGAAACTGCGTGAGCAGCTGATACAGGAAGCCAGCCATGACCCTCTGACCGGTCTTTACAACCGCCGCCACCTGCAAAGCTGGTTGGGTCCCGAACTGACTCGATGCGATCGCCACGGACGCACGCTGAGCCTGATGCTGATCGACATCGACCATTTCAAGCAGCTCAACGACAGCCTCGGGCACCAGGCCGGCGACCTGGCTCTGCAAGGCATCGCCCGGTTTGTGGCCAAGCAGGTTCGCGAGAGTGACATGGCCTGCCGCTTTGGTGGCGAGGAGATGATTCTGGCGCTGCCCGAAGCCAGCCTGCTTCATGCCCAGGAGCGAGCCGCCGACCTGCTCCAGGGCATTCGAGAGCTGGCAATGCACACATACTCGGGAGAGCCCCTGCCGCCCCTGACCGTCTCCATTGGACTCGCGGCCTACCCCCAGCATGCGGGCAATGTCGAAAGTCTGATCCGCGCGGCCGACCAGGCGATGTACCGCGCCAAGGCGGAAGGACGTGACCGCATCTGTGTCGCCAATAACCCAACGGCACTTGAGTTCTCGCCACCCACGACCTAACGTAAGGAGAAAACCGAGTGGAAATGCCCCATGCCTGCTGCGGATTTTCTGCCCCGTTCACGCCTGTCCTCCCTGTTCGACCTGCTGCGGCAGCAAGGCTACGGGCTGGTCGGCCCTCAGGCGATTGAGGGTGCCATCCTCTACCGCCCACTGAACCACCCTGACCAGCTGCCCAGCGGCATCGAACAGGTTCAGCAACCGGGCCAGTACCGACTGATCCGCACCGACGGCCCACGCCAGTTCAGCTGGGCCAACGGCCCCCAGGCGCTGAAACCGCTGACCTTCGCCCCGCGCGAAACCCTGTGGCGCTCCGAGCTCAACGCCGACGGCAGCCTCAGTTTCCAGGAAGTGATCGCCTCGCCCGGTCCCACCGCCGTGATCGGCGTGCGCGGTTGCGACCTGGCCGCCCTGGCGCTGCAGGACCGGCATTTCGCAGATGACCCTTACTACCAGACACGACGCGACTCTCTGCTGCTGATCGCCGTGGACTGCTCACATCCGGCGGACACCTGCTTCTGCGCCAGCACCGGTGACGGCCCCGACGCCAAAGCGGGATATGACCTGGCCCTGACCGAGCTGGACGAGGGCTTTCTGGTACGCGCCGGCAGTGCTGCCGGTCAAACACTGCTGCACCAGCTGTCACTGGCAGCCACGACCGATCAGCAGCGCCGGCAGGCCGAAACCCAGCACCAGGAGGCCTGCCGGCAACAACGCCAACTGCCCGCCTTCGAGCCGGCCGAGCTGATCCACCAGGGCCAGCATCCGGCCTGGGATGAAGTCGCCGACGCCTGCCTCAGCTGCGGCAACTGCACCTCGGTCTGTCCCAGCTGTTTCTGTTTCAGCGAAAGCGAGGTGCCGGAGCTGGACGGCAGCACTTCCAGCCATCAGCGCCAGTGGGACTCCTGCTTCAGCGAAGGCCACAGCTACATCCACGGCCATCGCTTCCGTCCGGACACCAGGGGCCGCTACCGCCAGTGGCTGACCCACAAGTTCGGCAGCTGGGTCGAACAGTACGGCCGCAGCGGCTGTACCGGCTGCGGTCGCTGCATCAGCTGGTGCCCGGTGGGCATCGATCCACTGCAGGTCCTGACACGCCTGACCGACAAGGAACCCACGGACACCTGATCACGGCCATATCATTCAACACAGCAAAGACTGATCCCTGTCATACAACACTCTTATGCTCGGTATTTCAGGGTATTTATCCCTATCCCCATGCAACCATCGGCGTACCCTGAAGTCGTATTCAGAACCACATCGGTGCACAGCTGCATCGACTGAAACCAAGGAAACAGACCATGGCTATTGAAGCGTTTTTCGTCCCCAATGTGTCCCTGATGGGTGAAGGCTGCCTCACCTCACTGGCTGAACGTGTGCAGATGCTCAACGGCAAGAAACCGCTCCTGGTCGCCGACGGTGGCATGACCCAGCTCGGTTACACGGCCCGCGTCGTCAAGCTGCTGGAAGAAGCCGATATTCCCTGCGCTGTCTACGACGGCACCGTGCCCAACCCCACCGACCACAACGTGGAGGAAGGCACCGCCATTTACCGCACTGAAGGTTGTGACATGCTGATCTCCCTGGGTGGCGGCAGTGCCCATGACTGCTGCAAGGGCATCGGCATCCTGGCCACCAACGGCGGCCAGATTCAGGATTACGAGGGCCTGGACCAGCTGACCCAGCCACTACCGCCCTATATCGCCATCAACACCACCGCCGGCACCGCCAGCGAGATGACCCGCTTCACCATCATCACCAACAGCTCCAACCATGTGAAGATGGCGATCGTGGACTGGCGCGTCACCCCTGACGTGGCGATCAACGACCCCGAGCTGATGGTCGACATGCCGCCCTCTCTGACCGCCGCAACCGGCATGGATGCGCTGACCCACGCCATCGAAGCCTATGTTTCCACCGCCGCCACCCCGATCACCGATGCCTGCGCCCTGCAGGCGATCAGCCTGATCGGCCAGTACCTGCGCAAGGCCGTGGCCCGTGGCGACGACATGCAGGCGCGCGACAAGATGGCCTATGCGGAATACCTGGCCGGCATGGCGTTCAACAACGCCAGCCTGGGTTATGTCCATGCCATGTCGCACCAGCTGGGCGGCTTCTATAACCTGCCCCATGGCGTCTGCAACGCGCTGCTGCTGCCGCATGTCTGCCGCGTCAACCTGATGGCCAGCACCGAGCGCTTTGCCGATATCGCCGCGGCCCTGGGTGAAGTAACCGATGGCCTGTCCGAGCGCGATGCCGCCTACATGGCGATCGATGCCATTGAGGAGCTGTCCCATGACGTGGGCATTCCGCAGACCCTGAGCGAACTGGGCGTGAAGGAAGAGGACATTCCGACCATGGTGGGCAACGCCCAGAAGGATGTCTGCGCGCTGACCAACCCGCGCAAGCTGACCGACGACGAAGTGGCCGCCGTCTACCTCGCCGCCCTCTGAGGCCACAAGCAGGGAGAAGACTCGCACCTCTCCCTGCTCTATGCCTCTCGACCGAGCGCAGGCACTGTTACCTGCGCTCGATCACTTGCCACCACATTCCCGACTGCTCGAACTTGTCCCCTGCCGCATCCGCATCTAACGTGTAAGACAAACGCCGCTGCGGAGGCTGCCATGCTCGAACCATCCGTTTCATCCCGTTTGCCTGCGCCAGGAAACCGGCCATGATCAACCCGGCCCTGCCCACCGAGGCCCTGATCCTGCACCGGATTCAGGAAACAGAGGACATCTTCACCCTGCAGCTGCGCCTGATCGATCCCGACCAGCAGTGGCGCCTTGGCATCCAGCCCGGCCAGTTCAACATGCTCTACCGCTTTGGCGTGGGCGAAATTCCGATCTCGTTCAAGGCGATCAGCGAGGATGAGCAGGGACAGCCGGTGCTGGAACACACCATTCGCAACGTCGGGCGGATCAGCGGCGCCCTGGCCGCACTGAAACCCGGCGACCGGATCGGCCTGCGCGGCCCCTTCGGCCGGGGCTGGCCGCTGCAGCAAGCCGAAGGGCAGGATCTGTGCGTCGTGACCGGCGGGCTGGGCTGCGCGCCGGCAGTCTCGATCATCGAGCACGCCTTTGCCAACCGGCACAAATACGGCCACATCCATATCATTCAGGGGGTCAAGCACTCCGCCGACCTGCTCTGGCGCAGCCGTTACGAATTCTGGGCACAGCAGCCCAACACCACGGTGCTGATGGCCGCCGATGTGGCCGCCCCCGGCTGGCCCTGGTACAGCGGTCGGGTCACCGAGCTGATCAAGCGCTTGCCGCTCAAGCCGGAACGAACCCTGGTCTGCTGCTGCGGCCCCGAGCCGATGATGCAGGCCAGCGCCGAACAGCTGATCCGCCGGCAGGTGCCCGCCGAAGCGATCTGGCTCAGCATGGAGCGCAACATGCAGTGCGCCAGCGGCCACTGCGGCCACTGCCAGTTCGGCGCCGATTTCATCTGCCGCGACGGCCCGGTGATGCCCTACCCCCGACTGCGCGACCGTCTGGGGCTGGAGGGCGTTTAATGAAGAGCCCAATGAAGAAGCTGATGAACAGCCCGAAGAACAGGCCGCGTATTGCCGTACACAAGTTCAGCTCCTGCGACGGTTGCCAGCTCGCCTTTCTCAACCTGGGTGAAGCGCTGTTGCAGCTGAACGAACAGGTGGAGATTCTGCATTTCCTGGAAGCGGGCATGAGCGATGCCAGGGCCGACGTGGATATCGCCTTCGTCGAAGGCAGCCTGTCGACCCCCGACGAGCTGGAGCGTATCCGCCAGGTCCGCGCCCACAGCCGCTATCTGGTGTCCATCGGCGCCTGCGCCACCAGTGGCGGGCTGCAGGCGCTGCGCAATCTGGACGGCAACCATGATGAATGGTGCGATGCCATCTATGCCCGCCCCGAATTCATCCACACGCTGAAGGAAGTAAAACCTATCGCCGCCGAAGTGAAAGTGGATCTGGAGCTCTGGGGCTGCCCGGTCAGCAGCGCCCAGATACTGGCGGCGGTGAGCGCCCTGCTGTTCGGGGTGGCACCGGTGGACGACCGCGACCGGGTCTGCCTGGAGTGCAAGCGCCAGCAGGCGGTCTGCGTCATGGTCACCCAGGGCCTGCCCTGCATGGGGCCGGTGACCCGCACCGGCTGCGGCGCCCTCTGTCCCCGCTTCGGCCGCGACTGCTACGGTTGTTATGGCCCCAGCGAAACGGCGCAGACCGACACCCTGGCCCGTCGCTTTGCCGGTCTCGGCCTGCTGCCCGACGCCATCGCCCGCCGCTTTCTGCTGATCAACTCCCAGGCGCCGGCATTTCTGCAGACCGGACGCGTCTTTTACCGCTCTTCCGCTCAAGATCCGTCAGCAGGAGACCAGGATGACTAGCCGCCGTATTCGCATCGATGTTCCGGCTCTGACGCGCGTCGAGGGTGAGGGCTCGCTTCGGCTGGAGATCAAAGATGGTCAGCTGGTCGAGCTGGGACTGTCGATTTTCGAACCACCCCGCTATTTTGAGAAGTTCCTCGAAGGGCGGGAGGCCAAGGAGGTGGTCGATATCGTCGCCCGCATCTGCGGCATCTGCCCAGTGGCCTACCAGATCAGCGCGCTAAACGCGCTGGAATCGCTGTCACGGCAAACGGCCTCGCCCTGGGTGCAACGAATGCGCCGCGTCTTCTACTGCGGCGAGTGGCTGCAGAGTCATGCGCTGCATATCCACCTGCTGGCATTGCCGGACTTTCTTGGTTTCGACAATGCTATTGCCATGGCAGAACAGCACCCGGAGGCAGTCAAGCGCGGCCTGAAGCTGCAGGGGCTGGGCAACGCCCTGATCCGGCTGTTCGGCGGCCGCTCGGTCCACCCGGTGGGCGCCCGTCTCGGCGGCTTCCATCATGCACCGGCCCTCGATGAGGTCGCGGAACTGGTCGACAGGCTGAAAGCGGCCCAACAGGATGCCGGCGAACTGACCCGGTTCTGCGCCGGCCTGCCGCTGCCGGACGATCCCCAGACCTTCATCTGCGTCGCCCTGCATCACCCGGACCGCTACGCCATGGAAAGCGGCGAGATCCGCACCAGCACAGGGTTGAGCCTCAGCGCCGATCAGTTCGAACAGCATTTCCATGAAAGCCACAAGCCGGATTCCACCGCGCTCTGGTCCGATCTCGATGGCCAGCCCTATCTGACCGGGCCGCTGGCGCGGCTGAATATCAACCACCCCCAGTTGCCCGACTTTCTGCAGCAACGTATCAGCGAGATCGGCCTGGCACTGCCGTCCAGCAATATGTTCCACAGTTTGATCGCCCGGGCACTGGAAATTGAACTGGTGCTGCATGAGGCGATTCAGCGGCTGGAGGCCTACGACTACCCGGAAGCCCCCTATACCCCCCTGCCGCTCGAGCCCGGCACCGGCTGCGGCATGAGCGAAGCCCCGCGCGGACTGCTCTGGCACCGCTATCAGCTGGACGAGCAAAGGCAGATCAAGACCGCCCGTATCGTCCCGCCCACCAGCCAGAACCAGGCCCGCATAGAAGCGGACCTGCACCGTTCGCTGACCGCATTCGGGCTGAATAATGACGAAGAGGCCCTGAGGCTCAGGGCCGAGCAGGTGATCCGCAATTACGACCCCTGCATCTCCTGCGCCACCCACTTTCTGAGTCTGATCAAGGACGAAAAATGAGCACCTGCTTGCCTGAAAAGCACCTCGTGCTGGCTGTCGGCTCGCCCCTTGGCGATGACCAGGCCGGCTGGCTGGTCATCGAGCGGATGCGCCAGATGACGCTGCCCCTGCAACTGCAGCTGCTGAATATGGACCGCCCAGGCCCGGCGCTGATCGAGCAGATGCAGGGATACGCCAGCGTGACGTTAATCGACGCCGTCCACACTGACCAGTATCCACCCGGATGCTGGCTGAAACTCAACCTGGCCCAGCTGGCGCTGCACGACAGCTGCTCCAGTCACGGTTACGGACTGAGCGAAACGCTAATGCTGGCACAGCGACTGGATCAGCTGCCGCCGAGGCTCAGGTTGCTGGGCATCAGCATTGGCCGCCTTGCGATTGGCGAGGATGTTTCCGAAGAGGTGACCAACGCGGCCCAGGCACTGGCACAGCAGCTGGGCCAAGAGTATCAAACCGCAATCGGCAACGGTGGTGTGGGGTCCTTGGGATCGTCATCATCATCACCGTCATGATCATGGGACGCCTGCAGATGCGCCTGGATCGCCGCTGACACCTGCAGGCTCAGTCCCGGCAGGCCGGTGTTGCCAAACAGGCGGTTGAACTCCAGCAGGTAGGGGTAGCCGTCCAGCATCGCCACATCAAAGCCGGCATGGTCGATCTCCAGCTCCCGTGCAAGCTGCAACACCAGGTCGATGGCCGCCTGGGGCAACGGCGTCTCGGCATCCACTGACCCGCCCTGCGACAGGTTGTTGTGGAAACCGTCATGGCCCTGGCAGCGCCAGAACCCGGCCACCAGCTTGCCTCCCACAACAATCAGGCGCAGATCGCGTTCAATCGGCAGGTATTCCTGCACATAAATCACCGGGGTTTTGGCCAGATAGACGTTCCAGTCAGCGCGGCTCTCGATCAGGAAGACGCCCTGCCCCATGCTGCTTTTGGGAATCTTGGCGACAAAGGGCAGCGCCATCTGATCCCACACCCGCTCGGCATTATCGGTGTCATTGGGCTCAATCAGCGTCCAGGGCGTGTGGCCCGGTACCTGCATCTGGAAGGCGCGCGTCATCTCGACCTTGTCGTGCCCGATCAGATAAGAGGAGAGGCTGGGAAAGATCCGTTTTTTCAGGCCGAACACCAGCGCATTGACCTGCCAGTACTGCGGGAAGAGTACCCAGTCGGCCGCCTCGATCTCGGCGCGGTGGCGGAACATGTGTTCAGGCTTGATGTAGCGGACACCAGGCAGGTGAAGGGTGCGAAACGCATCGAAGGATACGCAGTTCATTCATGGATACACCGGGAAGTTGAAAGCGGAATCATAGTGTTAATCGGCTGGGACACAAAGCATTTTGTGTGGCCCTGGCAGCAACTTTTTTCACCCGACCCGCTGCAATCGAACAGGATAAAATGTAGCCTTGATTACATTCTAATAACACGCTCATCAGGACCGCCTATGAATCCCCAACGACGTCATCTCGACCTCTTTGCCGTCAGCATTTTGCTGATACTCTGCCTTGGCTGGGGATTCCAGCAGATCGCCATCAAGCTGGCCGCCAATGATATCGCCCCAACCCTGCAGATTGGCCTGCGCTCGGCGTTTGCCGCCACGGTGCTGCTGTTATTGATGCTGCGCAGCGAAGGCCTGAAGCTGTTCAGCGATGGCACCCTGAAGGCAGGGATGCTGGCCGGGCTGATGTTCGGCGTCGAGTTTCTGTTCGTCGGTGAAGGGCTGGTTCACACCTCCGCCTCGCACATGGTGGTCTTTCTCTATACCTCGCCGATCTTCACCGCGCTGGGCATGCACTTCATCCACCCGGACGAGCGCCTGAGCCACAGCCAGTGGAGCGGGATCGCCCTCGCCTTCATCGGCGTCTGTATCGCCTTTCTCGGCTCAGGCAACGGCGAGGGCACCAGCCTGCTCGGCGACGCCTACGCCTTGGCCGCCGGCGCGACCTGGGGCTTGACTACGGTGGTGATCCGCGGCTCGAAACTGTCGGAAGCACCAGCCGTCAAAACCCTGTTTTACCAGATGGCGGTGGCGGCTCTGCTGCTGATCGGTGCCGCCTGCCTGATGGGTAACGGCGCGATGAACTGGACACCGGAAACCACCGTCAACATGGCGTTCCAGGCGGTGCTGATCGCGCTGGCCAGCTACCTGACCTGGTTCTGGCTGCTCAAGCGCTATCTGGCCTCACGCATGGCCACCTTTGTCTTCATCACCCCGCTGCTGGGGGTAGTGTTCGGCGTGCTGATTCTGGATGAGGTGCTGACCGCGAATTTCGTTGCGGGCGGCAGCCTGGTGCTGCTGGGCATTTTCCTGGTCAGCGCCAAGGATCTGATCAACCGGCGCAAGGCAAAACGGGTCAGCGAGGCGCTGGATTCCTGATGATCAGGCGACGGGATCGCGCGCTATTGCAACTCTGACGGGAAGGCAGCCACCTGGCGGCTTTCGGCACCGACTGACATTCAACAGGCTTGCGGTGAGTTAAACCTGCCGCACTTATTCTGTTACTCCAGCACTACACCATTTGTTGATAGAATAACCGGGTTATATTCGATCAGATTAGCGGAAGGCAACATGGCGACAGCAGCGGCACTGCACATCCTGGTAAAGACCGAGAAAGAAGCACTGGATATTCTGGACCAGTTGAAGCGGGGCAAAAAGTTTGATGCCCTGGCCAAGAAACATTCCATCTGCCCATCCGGCAAGCGCGGCGGCGACTTGGGCGAGTTTCATCGTGGCGACATGGTAAAGGCGTTCGATGACGTTGTATTCAAACGCCCTTTGCTCAAGGTGCACGGCCCGGTCAAAACCCGCTTCGGTTACCACCTGATCAAAACGCTGTATCGTAATTGATCACCCGCAAGCTCTCCCGGTCACGCCATCCGTCGCCGTGCGCGCCGTGAAACACCATTGCGCAGCGCCCAGCGCAGGGTCGGGGCAAGCAGCCGCATGCCCGACTGGATCAGCAGGCGCTGAGGCCGGCTGAGCCTGATACCAGCCATTTCCCGGCCCCATTCCGGCAAAAGATCAACCCCGGCTCTGGCCATCAGATAGCCCACCGGCTGAGTCATTCGATTGGGAGCCGGTGCGGCAAGCAGCAGCTGCAGCACCTCCGCCGTTCGACTGTCGAAGCAGAGTTGCGATCGCATCCGCTCGATATAGGTATCGATCTGCTGGCGATTACGGGGGACGCTCTCGGCGCCAAGGGCTTCGGCAATCCTGGCGACCTCGTCGAAGTAGCGATCCTGATCTTCGACACTTAAATCGGGATCGCCATATCGCAGGTAACCTGCCATGAAGCTTCTGACTTCGGCAACATGCACCCAGGTGAGCAGTTCCGGATCACTGGCCGCATAGGCACGCCCATCCGGTGCATGACCTGTCACCCCGGTGTGGATGTCTCTGACCCGTTCAATCAGCCACTGAGCATCGGCCGTCGCGGCGAAGGTGGTGCCGGCGATGAACTGACTGGTCCGGCGCAGGCGGCCAATCATATCCTCTCGGAAACTGGAGTGGTCCCAGACACCGGCCAGGGCCAGGGGATGCAGCATCTGCAGCATCAACGCGCCGATCCCGCCACAGAGCATGGACGGAAAATCCGCATGCACTTTCCAACAGATGCTGTCAGGCCCGAACAGGCCGGGATCGCCCTTGGGGTTTTCGTAGTCGATCTGATTCAGCGACAGCCCGGTGAGACTGAACACCTGCTGTTCGATACGCCGTCTGATAAATTCCATGTGATACCAGAATATTCCTTATGGTTGGGGCTGATCCTTCAGCTGCCGCTGTCCAGCTCCAGCCGGGCCTTGTCGACCAGCTCGGCGGGCAGTTCCTTCTGTACCGACACGCCCAGATCCTTGAACTCGGCGGCCTGCTTGATCAGGTTACCGCGGCCGGAGTAGAGCTGAGCAAAGGCACGATCATAGCTGGTACGGGCGCCGTCCAGCTTCTTGCCGACATCCTGCATACTGGTCAGGAAGCTGTTGAGTTTGGTGTAGAACTTCTCCGCTCGGTCGGCCAGCTCAGCGGTATGCTTGCTCTGGTCCTCGAAGCGCCACAACTGACGCACGATGTTAAGGCTGGTCAACAGCGTGGTCGGCGTCGCCACCAGTACGTTCTGTTCCAGTGCGCGCTGATACAGGGTTTCATCCGCCTTCAGCGCTTCCACGTAGGCGGACTCCACCGGGATGAACATGATCACGATCTCCGGTGAATTCAGCCCCGGCAAACGGTCATAGCGTCGCTCGGCCAGCTCCTTGATGCGATCGGAGACGGCGCGGGCATGTTCGCGCAGCGCCTGCTGCCGCTCGCTGTCCTGCTCGGCGTTGACGTAGCGGGTGTAAGCGGCCAGCGAGGTCTTGGCGTCAATGATCAGGTGCTTGTTGCCGGGCAGGTAGACGATCGCATCCGGGCGCTGGCGCCCCTCCTCGGTGTTGATGCTGACCTCGCGCCTGTAGTCCTGCCCCAGGCGCAGGCCGGCGTTGTCGAGCACGTTCTCCAGCATCAGCTCGCCCCAGTTGCCCTGCACCTTCTTCTGTCCCTGCAGCGCCGTGGTCAGCTTCTCAGCCTGGTCGGTGATCGCCTGGTTCAGCTGTTGCAGGTTCTGCAGCTCGGTTCTCAGCTGCACCCGCTGCTCGGTCTCGCGCAAATGGATATGTTCCACCTTCTCGCGGAACCCCTTCATCTCGTGCTGAATCGGGTTGAGCAGCTGGTTCAGGCTGTTCTGGCTCATTTCGGTGAACGCCTTGCCCTTGCGCTCCAGAATCTCGCTGGCCAGCTGTTCGAACTCCTTCTTCAGCTGTTCGCGACTCTGCTCCAGCTGGCACAGCTGTTCGCGAAAATGCAGCTCCTGCTGCTCGCGACGCGAGGTCAACGCGCTGTGTTCGGACTGCAGTTGCTGGTGCTCAGCCTGCAGCTGCTGATAACGCTGCTGCTCCTGCTGCCACCAGTGCTGGTATTGCGTCAGCGTCTGCTCCCGCTCTTCGGCGCGGGTCTGCAGCCGGCCCAGCTCCACCTGCAACTGGCCCTGCTCCTGCTGAAGCGACAGGCTCTGGTCACGCAGCATATCGGCCTCGTCCTGCAGCTGTTCGGCCTGGCGTTGCAGCTGTTCATTGGCGGACTGCAACTGCTGTAGCGCTGTGGACGCTTGCCAGCGAGTCAACGCCCAGACCGAAAGGGCAACCAGGCAGGAGGCGACAAGGACGGGAAGCAGGATTTCAGGCGTCATCGGTTCTTAGTTCACGGCAAGTTTTTCAAGGTATTGGCCGCATGTTAGCAGACCCGGTGCCGCTGTCTCACCCGTAGCGGGTTGATTCTGGAGTACAATCGGCCTTTTGAACCGCAGATACGAGCCCCGCGATTGGCCGACACTGCCTCATTCGGCCCCAGCCACTCATTCCGCTATAATGGCGGCATCGAATCGAACCACCGGGATACTTTGATGACCAACCGCCTGACGATTACCCGCCCCGACGACTGGCACCTGCATCTGCGTGATGGCGAGGTGCTGCAGCATGTTGTCCCCGCCACTGCGCGCCAGATGCACCGCGCCATCGTGATGCCTAACCTGCGCCCGCCTGTAACCGATGCCGAGCAGGCGCTGGCCTACCGCGAACGGATCCTGGCCGCCGCGCCTGAAGGCAGCCACTTTGATCCGCTGATGACGCTCTATCTCACCGACAACACGACGCCGGAGATGATTACCGCAGCAAAAGCCACTGGCAAAGTGGCGGCGGTGAAGCTCTACCCCGCTGGCGCAACTACTAACTCCGATTCAGGTGTGACCGATCTGGGCAAGCTGGATGCAATCTGCGCGGCGCTGGCCGAAGCGGGCATGCCTCTGCTGGTACATGGTGAGGTGACCCACAACCACGTGGATATCTTCGACCGTGAGAAGCAGTTTCTGGACGAGATCCTGACGCCGCTGGCGGGCCGTCATCCCGACATGAAGCTGGTGGTGGAGCACATCACCACCCAGGACGCGGCCGAATTCGTCAACACCCACGGCGATAACGTCGGTGCCACCATCACCGTGCAGCACCTGGCCTACAACCGTAACCATATGCTGGTGGGCGGTATTCGTCCGCATCTGTTCTGCCTGCCGATCCTGAAACGCAATGTGCACCAGCAAGCCCTGCAGGATGCTGTGGTCAGCGGCAGCAAAAAATTCTTTCTGGGTACCGACTCGGCCCCGCACGCCAAGGGCGCCAAGGAATCTGCCTGTGGTTGTGCCGGTTGCTACAGCGCCTATGCGGCGATCGAGCTGTATGCCGAGATCTTCGAAGACCTGGGTGTGCTGGACAAGCTCGAAGGTTTCGCCAGCCACTACGGGGCGGACTTCTACGGCCTGCCGCGTAACCGCGATACCATCACCCTGGTGAAGGAAGACTGGCAGGTACCGGCGGAGATGCCGTTCGGCAGCGATATCATCGTGCCGCTGCGCGCGGGCGAAACGCTGAGGTGGAAACTGGAAGGCTGAGCCATTCGGCCACAGAGCCGCCTCTCACATGACAACAGCTTGCCATTCAGGATGTGGCTATCATGTGGGTTACACTCAGCGTAAAAGCCAGAGCCCTGTGCTCACAGTGCTCAGGGCCACTAGCCAGTGGAGCAGTACGCGTTTTCGGCCGCGGAGCGGCCTCCCACACACACTGAGCAGGCCCTTACACACATGGAGCCTCCAGTTTCCATGGAGTTCTCAGCTTCTTTAGGGTGCCATGAGAGCATTGTGGGAGCGCATTGTGGGAGCGCACTCTGTGCGCGAACCCGGATACAACAAAGGAGCCACAGGGCTCCTTTGTGCTTCCTTCATCCCCGGTCACGCTCTGTGGATCAGCCCATCCAGGCACTGAACATCCAAACGATTTTTTCCTGCTGGGTAATGTAGTCACTCATCAAGGTGGCGGTACCTTCGTCATGGGTGTCGCTGGCCAGCTCCATGACCTCGCGTTGCATGCTGATCAGGGCCTTGTAGCCTTCGAGCAGCCCCTGTACGCAGGCTTTGCCATCATGTACATCCTTCACTTCCTTGATCGAACTGAGCTCAAGGTAGTCACTGAATGCATGTATCGGCTGCTGGCTCAGGGTCAGAATACGTTCGGCGATCTCGTCCACTTTCAGCAACAGGTCGTTGTACTGCTCCTCGAACTTGACGTGTAGCTCGAAGAACTCGGGACCACGCACGTTCCAGTGGAAGCCACGCACGTTCATGTAGAAGATCTGGTAGTTGGCGAGCAGCTCATTGAGGCGTTTCGCCAGTTGAGTGGACTTTTCCGTGTCCAAACCGATGCGGTTGGTCTGCATGTCTTGCCTCCTACTCGGGGGTATCTGTTAACGCTGAATCCAGCATAGTTCAGACCGGCCTCAAATCGCCAAGTGGTTACCACTATTACCGTCATAAAAGCCGCCTATGATGGATTTCGATGGCCAACCAATTAGCAAAATCTATCAGCCCTTTAGGTTTAATTAATTTCAAACAGCCTGCTACTTGGGCTAGTATGGCCCCTGTTCCCAAGCGATCCACTCACTCGAGTCAAGGAGATATACACCAATGGGTATCGTTAACACCGAGATCAAGCCGTTCCAGGCAACTGCGTTCAAACAGGGTGAATTCGTTGAAATCACCGAAGCGGACGTGAAAGGCAAGTGGGCCGTATTCTTCTTCTACCCGGCTGACTTCACTTTCGTCTGCCCGACCGAACTGGAAGACCTGGCCAGCAAGTACGAAGAGCTGCAGGGCATGGGCGTTGAAGTGTTCTCCGTGTCTACCGACACGCACTTCTGCCACAAGGCATGGCACGACACCTCTGAAGCGATCGGCAAGATCAACTACTACATGGTCGGCGACCAGACCGGCACCATCACCAACAACTTCGGTGTGATGCGTGAAGGCCAGGGCCTGGCAGACCGCGCGACTTTCCTGATCGATCCGGAAGGCGTGATCCAGGCAATGGAAATCACCGCTGAAGGCATCGGCCGTGACGCTGAAGACCTGCTGCGCAAGGTGAAAGCGGCTCAGTACGTCGCCGCTCACCCGGGTGAAGTCTGCCCGGCGAAGTGGAAAGAAGGCGAAGCGACTCTGGCTCCGTCTCTGGACCTGGTCGGCAAGATCTAAATCCGACCGCTTCTCGCCGGTTGGCACTGACCGGCAGAAACGTCCGGCACAGCACGTATCGCCATGCTGTGCCCATGCGCCGCCCTTCGGGGCGGCGTTTTCGTATCTGCGCCCTGCCCGCGTACCGCACATTATTAATAAAACCTATCGACCTGTTATGTACGATTAATTTCAAACATTAATCATGGCTGGTTAAGATGGTTCCATATTCGAGCTGAGCAGCACCGCCGCAACAGGAGATCCACGGGGCGGACGCCGTTCAAATACTAAGACCTGATTTTGGCATTGAAGGAAGACGAACCATGTTGGATGCAAACCTGAAACAGCAGTTGAACGCTTACCTGCAGAACATCGTCGCTCCGATCGAGCTGACCCTGACCACCAATGACAGCGCCAAGTCGCGCGAGCTGGCCGAGCTGACCCACGAGATCGCCGCACTGTCGGACCAGATCAGCGTGAAAGAAGGCAACGACCGTCGCGCGCCGAGCATGGCCGTGGGCGCCGCCGATGAAACGCCGCGTATCAACTTCGCCGGTATTCCCATGGGGCACGAGTTCACCTCACTGGTGCTGGCGCTGCTGCAGGCCGGTGGCCACCCATCCAAGGCCGGTGCCGAGCTGCAGGAGCAGATCCGCAACCTGAAAGGCGAGTTCCACTTCGAGACCTACATCTCGCTGTCGTGCCAAAACTGCCCGGACGTGGTCCAGGCGTTGAACCTGATGGCGGTGCTGAACCCGAACATCACCCACACCATGATCGACGGCGCCCTGTTCCAGCAGGAAGTGGATGAACGCCAGATCATGGCCGTGCCCTCCGTCTACCTGAACGGTGATCACTTCGGTCAGGGCCGCATGACGCTGGCCGAGATCGTCAACAAGATCGATACCGGCGCCGCCGAGCAGAAGGCCGCCGCGCTGAACGAGAAGGACCCGTATGAAGTACTGGTCGTCGGCGGTGGCCCGGCCGGTGCCTCAGCGGCGATCTACGCCGCGCGCAAGGGCATCCGCACCGGTGTCGTCGCCGAGCGTTTCGGTGGTCAGGTGATGGATACTGTCGGCATCGAGAACTTCATCTCCGTGCCCTACACCGAAGGCCCCAAGCTGGTCGCCAGCCTGGAGCAGCACGTTAAAGAGTACGAAGTCGACGTCATCACCGAACAGTCAGCCGCCAAATTGCGTAAGGGTGAGCTGATTGAGGTGGAACTGGCCAGCGGCGCAACATTGAAAAGCCGCAGTGTAATCCTGGCCACCGGTGCCCGCTGGCGTGAAATGAACGTGCCGGGCGAGCAGGAATACCGCGGCAAGGGCGTGGCCTACTGCCCGCACTGCGACGGCCCGCTGTTCAAGGGCAAGAGCGTGGCGGTGATCGGGGGCGGCAACTCCGGCATCGAAGCGGCGATCGACCTGGCCGGCATCGTGAAAGATGTGACCGTGCTCGAGTTCTCCGACACCCTGAGGGCCGATGATGTACTGGTGAAGAAGGCGGAATCTCTGGCCAACGTGACCATCATCAAGCAGGCGATGACCACCGAGGTACTGGGCGACGGCAACAAGGTGGTCGGTCTGAAGTACAAGGATCGTCAGACCGAGGAGACTCATGTAGTCGATGTGGCCGGCATCTTCGTGCAGATCGGCCTGGTGCCGAACAGCGAATGGCTGAAGGACAGCCTGGAACTGACCGAGCGCGGCGAGATCGTCATTGACGGCCATGGCGCCACCTCCATGCCGGGCGTGTTCGCCGCAGGCGACGTGACCAACACGCCGTACAAGCAGATCATCATCTCGATGGGATCGGGCGCGACCGCCGCGCTGGGGGCCTTCGATCACCTGATCCGCAACTGAGACTGACGTAAGCCTCTCTCTTCCTTCTTGCCGCCCTTCAGGGCGGCTTTTTTACTGGCAGAAAACCGCCACCTCAGGCGGGCACCTTGCTGCGTCGCGCCAGCACACATCGATCGATCCTGTCCCGGACCTCATCGGGACGACGCACAAAGTCAAAGCGAACATGGTTGTTGCCCCGCCCGGCCACCACCAAACTGGCATGGCCGAAAAATCGGCCAAAAAGACTCTGCTCCAGTGATACGCCATCAACGCTGAGCAGATACAGCTGATCCACCCGGCGGCCCAATACACCGCTATGAGCCAGCACCCGCAATCCGGTCAACCGGTAACGCCGACTCAGCTCGGTCACCAGTTGCCGTGCCGCGCTCAGTCCTATCCACAGCGCCACCAGCCCCAGTGCTCCGGCAATCCAGCTCGCCGGGATACCGGCCCCTTCCCACAAAAAGCGGGTCGCCAGCTTGCGATACTCACCGACCAGCCACCAGCTGTCCCAAAAAGGCACCTGCGCCAGCGCCCGCCAGCTCAACCAGACCAGTACCAGAGCAATGACCAGGTCTCTGAGGCTGGAGAACAGCGCCAAAGGCGAACGTTTGATTTCCAGCAGTATTCTTTCAGTTGGCAACATCAGTGAATCCTTCACAGCATTCTTTTCAGCGCGGCATTATACCGACTGCGCCTGGCCGGTCGCACCTAGTTACCCAGCATGATCGCCACCCAGCGGGTCGAGGGGTTCTGCTCCAGTGCGATCTTGGCGATCATCGTTAACGGGATCGACAGAAACATCCCCGCGGGGCCAAACATCCAGCCCCAGACCATCAACGACAGGAACACCACCAGCGGTGACAGTCCCAGCCCCGAACCCATGTAACGCGGTTCCAGCACATTGCCCATGAGGACATTGACGGCGATATAGCCCAGAGCCACCAGCGCCGCATCCGGCAACCCAAGCTGTACGATCGACAGCAAAACAGCCGGCACCGCCGCGATGATCGAACCCACATTGGGAATGAAGTTCATCAAGGCCGCGACCAGCCCCCACAGCGGCGCGAAATCCACGCCCAGAATCCACAGCCAGAGGGTGATCAGGCAGCCGGTGCCAAGGCTGACCGTCGTCTTGATCACCAGATACTTGTTCACCTTGCGCACGAACTCGCCCGCCTGCGCCATCGAATGCTCGGCATTGGGCAACGCCTTGTGCAGCTTATCACCGAGCAGGGTCGCTTCCAGCAGCAGAAAAATCACCACGAACACGATCAACATCAGATCGGTCAACAGGCCACCAAGGTTGGTCAATGCGTTGCCGGCCAAGCGCATGACCGAACCGGGATTGAAGTGATTGAGAAACTGCTCACGGGTCACCGGCAGCCCCAACCGCTCCAGAAAAGGCAGCAGCTTCACCGCTTCATCCTGTAACCGCGCCTGATAGGTCGGCAGCCTGAGAGTAAACGTATCGATGGCGGAACCGACAAAGAGCACCAGCACCCAGCTGAAGATCATCAGCACGAACACCAGCAGCATGATCGCCAACCAGGGCGGCACCCGGTGCGAAGTCATCCAGGCCAGCGGCGGTGCGCAGATGATGGCGACGAAGATTGCCAGCAACATGGGCACGACCACGGCCTCGGCGATCTTGAGAGCGCCCAGAATGACCATCAGCGAGGCCAGTCCAATCAGCCATTTGAAACCGGCAGAAAAGGTTGCGGGGAAGGACTCGGACATGGACGCTCCTTGTGGTCCAGATGTTATCGGAAAAGGCGGCCGATCAGTCAGCCGCCTTGAAATGCACCTCGAGCATGCCTTTCTGCTCATCGGTCAGACTCATGGCGCGGCCATTGGCAAAATCGTAGCGTACCATGAACGCCTTGCCGCGAGCCGCCAGCTTGTCGTCCTGCCAAGCTTCCTGCAGCACGGTGAAGGAGCTGTTACCGATCTTGCAGATGAAGGTTCGCACCTCAACATCCCGACCGTAAAACAGCTCACCGAGGTAGTCCACCTCGATACGGGCCATGATCAGCTGCCACTTTTTCATATCCAGGTCGGGAGTGAAGATGCGGAAGAGCTCGTTCCGAGCCGCCTCGAACCACTGGGGCACACGGGTATTGTTGATATGGCCCAGGCCGTCGGTATCGTAGAAGGCGGGAGTAAGGTTGAAAGAGTACATCGAACGCTTCCTGTCACTGAAATCAGCCGCCGAGTATACCAACGAACGTCGCGTTCAGGTCCAGCACCCGGGCTGGCTTTTACAGCGCCGGCACCTTGAAGCGGGTCTGCCGATACTGCAGTACCACGGCCCGGGGAATGATCGCTTCCACCCTGAGCCCCGGGCGCACGAAGTCGCCCTCCCGCAGCATCCGGTCCTCATACTTGACCAGGCGTGAACGGGGCTCGTCCGAGTAGATATGCACGGTAAACCGGATCTCCTTCAGCTCACGCTGCTGCTCGACGGGCAACTGGCGCAGATAGGGCAGGTCTGCATAGGGTCCCTGCTCAACCTTCGCCTGCGGTGCAGGGGGCTCAGGCGCAATCGGCGGCTCTACCGATGTGGGCGGCGCTGCGACCTCTGTGGCTGTCGCCACCGGCCGATCCGGCGCGGGCGGTCGAACGGGTTCCTGGCGGATGGCGATTTTTACGCCGCTCAGGTCGGGCTCCTGTGATTCAACGGCCGAGGGTGTCGGCGTCAGTATCTCTGGCTCGCCGCGACCCACGGGAGCCGCCGGCGGTTGCTGATCCGGAAAGCGCCAGAACCAGTACACCAGCAGTCCAAGCAGCAGAATCAGCATCATACGCCCCAGCGACCAGCCGTTCTTGATCGGCTCAGCGACTGGCGCCGGCGCTTCTGCAGAGAGGGAGGGTTCGCCCTGAGCGGCCTTGCGCTGTTCGGAGGAGGCCTTGAGTGCATCATGAATATAGGACATGAGCGTCTCCTAGCTGCGCAGGCGTGGCAGATCCGCCAGCACCAGACTGTTGAGTCGAATCAGCGTCAGCGGCCCCGCGACACCGTCGACCTCCAGCCCCTGTTGCTGCTGGAACGCCTTCACCCGGAGGTAGAGTTCGGCATCGTAGCGAGACTTCAGCGGCGTATCCTCGCGCCCACCCAGCTGCCGGTTGAGCTGACTGTTCAGCCAGGCAACCTCATCGCCCTGAGCACCGGGCCAGAGCGGTTGACGATACCCCGGCGGATGCTGCCACAGCAGGGTGAACTGCCCAGCCCACAACTGCTTAAGCAGCTCACGCGATACCCTGCGGCTTTCGGAATTGACCCGTAGAAAAGCACCTTCAGGCGTCAACGCCGTCAGCAAGGCGCTATAGGGCTGCTGCTGGCGGTACTTCAGTGTGATGACGGCGGGACGATCAAGCCGCTCCAGCAGCTGCAGGTCCCCTTCCAGGGTCAGGCAGCCCAGCCCCTGACGTTCGGCAAAATCACACACCACCGGCTCGGCACGCGGGTCGTACTCCTGCTGCCAGTACTGAAACAGTCCTCGAAAGGCCTGCACCTGAGCCAGGTCCAGATCCCCGGGCGGTTGCCAAAGATCGATATCCTCCCAGCTTGGCGCCACGGCTGCCGCTGTGGGGTCTGTCTCCGGCTCAACCGCTGCGTCGAGCGTGTCCGCGTACACCGGCATCAGGGCCGGCAGGCTCGCGGCCACCCGAGTTTCCGGCTCCTCCTCATCGGGCGACTCCTCCGGTGGCGACGCATCGGCCGGCTGTTCGACGACAACCTTCTCCCAGGGAAAAAGCTGCGCCCGCAGCGCCAGCCGCTCCGCATCGGTCATCTGCCGCACCTGCTCGTCCTGCTGCCACAGCTGCTGCCACGAGCGCCACTCCCACTGGCCGGAAAACAACAGCGAAGCGACAAAACCGGCCCCCCACCCCAGCAGCCCCACCATCAACGCGACCAACAGCCATAAATACAGGGGCCGACGCCCACTGACCGCCGCCGACCCGACCTCGGTCTGCCCCAGCACCTCGCGCGCCGCCTTCTCCAGCGTTTCCACGCTGACTTCGTTGCGGGTTTGGGTATAGGTGCCCAACAGCGCCCGGTCACAAATCTGGTTAATCACCCTCGGCAACCCCGCCGACAGGCGGTACAGATATTTCAGCGTCGCCGGCGGAAACACGGGACGATTGAGGCCCGCCACCTGCAGGCGATGGTGGATATAGTGCGGCAGATCCGCTTCCGCCAGCGGCCCCAGGTGAAAACGGGCGCTGATGCGCTGGGAAAGTTGACGCAGATCGTCCTGCGCCAGCCGCTCAAGCAGTTCCGGCTGTCCCAGCAGCACCACCTTGAGCAGTTTGGCATCGCTGGTTTCCAGGTTGGTCAACAGACGCAGCTGCTCCAGGGATTCGAACGGCAGCTGTTGCGCCTCATCGATGATCAGCAAGGTATTGCGTCCCCGAGCATGCTGCTGCAACAGGTAACGGTAGATGGCATCACACAGCGACTTCATCGACAGCGCCCGTTCAGGGTCGGGCGTCAGGCGCAGTTCATCGCAAATGGCCTGTAACAGCTCCTGAGGCTGAAGGTGAGGATTCAGGATAAGAGCAAAGTCTGTGGTGTCGGGCAGCTGTTCTATCAGTCGCCGTGACAGCGTCGTTTTGCCGGTGCCCACCTCCCCGGTCAACAGGATGAAACCGCCATCGGCCTCAATGCCATACAGCAGATGAGCCAAAGCTTCCTCATGCTGCTCGCTCATATAGAGGTAGCGCGGATTGGGCGCGATCGAAAAAGGCGGCTCGCGCAAACCAAAGTATTCACAGTACATATACATGTCCGCCTCTTGGCTGCCAACCTGGGTTAACTATAGTGGCTTTTGGCCCGAGCCGTGGCTCCTTTCAGCTGTAATAACCGTGAATCAATATGAATCTAATGCAGGCATTCAAACGTTTGATTGACAATAAATACAGCCGCCTCTCATATAGTGTGACTACAATTGCAGTAGTGTAGTCCAAGCTATGAATCAGGTTGTAAACCCGCCAAGGTGACGCACATGAATATTCCCGACACCAAGGAGCGTAAATATCCAGAGACGGAACGACCCCTGATATTGATCGACCTGTCGAATCGACCCCACCCCGAGCTGTCACCCGCCAGCTTTCAGGGCTGGCGTCTGTATCGCACCGACAGCCTGGCCGAAGCGGAAGGGCTGCTGCAGACCGAGCCCTTCATCGTCGGGCTGGCCTGTTTTGACTGGAATAACGAAGGCAACAACGCGGCACTGATCCAGTTTTTTCAGAAGCATCACCAGATAGCCTGGATTGCCGCCATCTGGCCAGAACAGCTGCAGGACGTGGGCCTGCGCAGGATGCTGTTCGAGAACTTCTATGATTACTGCTCGCTGCCGCTGGGTGACAACCTCGACCACCTGTCGATCATTCTTGGCCATGCCTATGGCCTCTATCACCTGCAGCACCTGGAAAGCCGCAGGCTGGAAAGCGACAACCCGTTCGAGATGGTCGGGTCCAGCCCCCAGATGCTGGATATCTTCGAGCAGATCCGCAAGGTGGCGCAGACCGATGCCACCGTGCTGATCACCGGCGAGAGCGGCACCGGCAAGGAACTGATCGCCCGCGCCATTCACCAGCGCTCCAGTAGGCAGAATGCCCCCTTCATTGCCGTCAACTGCGGCGCCCTGCCCGAAAGCCTGATTCAGTCCGAACTCTTCGGCTACGAAAAAGGCGCCTTCACCGGCGCCAGTCAACGCCGACTTGGCCGAATCGAAGCGGCTCACCAGGGGTCACTGTTTCTGGATGAAGTGGGCGACCTGGCTTCCAACCTTCAGGCGCACCTGCTGCGCTTTCTGCAGGAAGGCACGATTGAGCGCCTGGGTTCCAACCAGAGCCTGGAGATCGACACCCGCGTCATTGCCGCCACCAATATCGACCTGGAAAAAGCCGTCGAGGAAGGGCGCTTTCGCGAAGACCTCTTCTACCGGCTGAGCGTCCTCAACATCAGGGTTCCGCCACTGCGCGAGCGGGGTGAAGACAAGGAACTGCTGGCGCGTTTCTTCTTCAACAAGTTCGCCAATGACCACAAGGGGCAGCTAAAGGGCTTCACCCAGGAAGCGATTGACGCCATCAATCGGCACACCTGGCCGGGCAATGTGCGCGAAATGATCAACCGGGTACGGCGAGGCATGATCATGAGCGACCACCACATGATCACCCCACAGGACCTCAACCTGGAAAGCAGCCTGACGACGCCACTGGTCTCCCCGGAAGAACTCAAAACGCTGGAAGAGGCCCGGGCCGAGGCCGAACGCGTGGTCATCGAACATACCCTGTCCCAATGCAAGAACAACGTTTCCAAAGCCGCCAAGGTGCTGGAAGTCTCCCGCGTCACCCTTTACCGGATGATGGAAAAGCACCACCTGCACCATCACAAGGATTCCCCGCAGCACTAGACGGTATCACTGCATTTGGTCGCTGTTGCCCGCAGCTTACAACTTTACTGGCCCGCCCCTTATGGAGCGGGCCTTTTCTCTTCATAAGTAACTGAAATATAAGTAACCCTCACTTTTTGGTCCGAAATCTGCTGAATACTCAGGACCAAAGCGAGGCTGCTGTCATGAAGCATTTGCGCAAGGCATTTTCCAACCACCGTCTCATCCGGACGCCCCCGGAAGGCTCCCCGGAAGCCCTGTCGGCTCAGGTTGCCGGCGACAGCGCCTCTGTATCGCCTGATACTGCCACTGAACACCCTCCCTCCTGGCGACGACGCAAGCCAGCATTCCCTGACGAAGCGGTCGAGACCGTTCCAGAGTTCATCACGCTGTGGGATGAGACCGAGAGTCAGCAGGCCAAGAGCAAAAATTAAACCCTGCCTTATATATAACGAAAGAATCTAAAAAAACTCACCCGCTGTATTAGGCCAATTTTGTTAAATAGTTGAAACACTTTTAATCAACGTATGTCACTTTAAAAGTACAACATCACTTTTGTTGATTAATTCTGGTGAGCCCTCTGTTTCATTAAATGAACAAAAAGTATATTAATCTATAATATTGTAAATAAAGCGTATCACTTTTTATTTGTTAATATAAACTTAACCAACCACCCTCCACTTAACCTGAAAATAACTCCTTGTTATTATCCCTACCGGTTAAAAAGTGTCATGTGCCCGTTACAATAAACCATACTTATTTGCGACCTTATCATCGAATAAACACATCCGAATCCTTGCCTGCTACAGATGGGATACAGTGTTTTTCGACCTGAACACGTCGCCGTCCACTGGACACGCCGGGTCACAACAGCAACCCCGACAGATGAACCGGGGCGCTGAACAAATAGATTCCTGATCCTCTACCGAAAAGGCAAAGCCTGTTTGATCGGGCCGCGCAAAGTTACGGGGCTTCAGGTGCCGGCACTGCTCGCACCTGAAGCCCGCCGGACTACCGAAGTAGAGACGCGCTCTGCCGCCGCTGGAGGATCACTCCGATTGATCAATATTCAGGAGAGATCCATGAGCCTTACACGGCCCTCTTGTGTACGTTCACTGATAGCCGCAGGTATCACTGCAGCACTGAGCCTTACCGCTCTTCCCCCGCTGGCCTCAGCCGATCACGCCCACCAGCCTGCAAGCGCTGCCGTAACCGCCCCCAATGCCACGGCGGCGGAAGCACGCCAGAAGGCCTACGATCACACCCAGGCACTGATGGCGCTGCATAAGCGCTGGCTCAAGGCACAAGGCCGTGAGAAGTCAGCTGTGCTGGAACAGCTGGTTGCCAAGGCGGAAGAGCGCCATGCTTTCCTGCTTGAACTGGTGAAAACCCGCCCGGCGGCCGTGCTGGGCGCTGCAATTCCCGAAGACAAGCAAATGGGTATGCCGGCCGAGGTGCTGAATAAGCTGGAGCAGCCGCTGGAAACGGAGGGCGAGCTGGAGGCGCTGTTCGAAGACTACGAAGACGGCAGTCACAAGCTGCGCCACTTTGTGAAAACGCCCTTTGGTGAACGTTTCGAGCTGCACTTCGCCGGCAAGCACCCCGAGCTGCTGAACGGAACTCGCGTGCGCGTCCATGGCCGCTTGCTGGAAGATGACAGCAGCGATGGCCACCTGGCGCTCGCGTCCGATGAGGAGAGTATTTTGACGCTGGCCGCCGATGGCGGTGCTGACGGCGGCAGCAATGGCGGTACACCGGCAGCGGAACTGGCCAATACCTTCGGAGAAAAACGCACCCTGGTGTTTCTGGTCAACTTTCAGGACAAAGCCGAGCAGCCCTACACCCAGCAGCAGGCCTACGACCTGGTGTTTGGCCAGGTCAGCGACTTTTTTCGGGAAAACTCCAATGATCAAACCTGGCTGAGCGGCGATGTCACCGGCTGGTACACCCTGCCCCTGAGCAGCACCAGTTGCGATCATTACAGCATTGCCAACCTGGCCAACGAAGCCGCAGCACAGGCCGGTACGGACACCGCCAATTACGACCGCTACGTCTATGTCTTCCCCAAGAACGCCTGTTCCTGGTCAGGCCTGGGCACCATGGGCGGCAACCCCGGTACCGCCTGGATCAACGGCAGTTTCCGGCTCAATATTGTGGCCCATGAACTGGGCCACAACTTCGGCCTTTACCACTCCAAATCCCAGGATTGCGGCGCCAGCGCCATCGGCGACAGCTGTGCGGTTTCCCAATACGGTGACCTGCTCGATACCATGGGCAATCGCAACGGCGCTCACTTCAACGCCTTCCAGAAATCCCGACTGGGCTGGCTGAACGGTCTGGTGACCGCCGAGTCAGACGGCACCTACACCCTTGAGCCCTACGAGACTGCACCCGGCACCAACCCCAAGGCACTGCGGGTGTTGAAAGGCATCGATCCGACCACCGGCCAGAAAGACTGGTATTACGTTGAATATCGCCAGGCGATCGGGTTCGATGACTTCCTGGCCACCAATGACAATGTACAGAATGGCGTCATCGTTCATACCGCCACTGACGCAGACGGCAACAGCAGCCATCTGCTCGACATGACCCCCGACAGCGACCCCTGGGATGACTGGGCAGATCCGGCCCTGATGACCGGCGACAGTTTTACCGATGCTGACGCCGGAGTGACCATCAGCACGAACTGGAGCGACAGCAACGGCGTCACCGTGGATGTTGCGCTGGGGCCGCAGCCCTGTGTAACCGCTGCTCCAGGCCTGTCCCTGTCCCCCAGCGTCGGCCCCTGGGTCGCCCCGGGCTCAGCCGTTACCTACTCGGTCACCGTCACCAACCATGACAACGCCAGCTGCAGCAACACGACCGTCGACTTGACCACTGTCCTTCCGGCTGGCTGGAACAGCGCCTTCGCCAGTCCGCAGGTACAGCTGGCTCCCGGTGACAGTGCTTCCGTCAAGCTGGACGTCACCTCCGCCGACAACGCCAACGATGGTTACTACGATCTGTCCATTACCGCGGCAACCGGCGCTCAGGAGGCAACCGCCATGGCGACCTATGTGGTCAGCGCCCCGGACACCAACAGCACCCCCACAGCTAATAACGACGTAGGCGAGACTCAGGAAAGCAGCCCCCTGGTGATTGCGGTACTCGCCAATGACTCGGACCCCGACGGGGACAGCCTCAGCGTTGCCGCCGTTTACGCCAGCGCCAATAGCAGTGTCAGCGTGAACGGAAACGGCACCCTGACCTATCAGCCCAAAGCCGGATTCGTGGGTACCGACAGCTTTGATTACACCGTCAGTGACGGCAAAGGCGGTAGCGACAACGCCAAAGTTACGGTGACAGTGACCGCCGCGCCCAACAGTGCCCCCGTTGCCAACGACGACAGCACCATCACATCGAAAGGCAGCTCGGTGACCATCGCGGTGCTTGGCAACGATTACGATCCGGACGGTGACGAACTTAAAGTTGTCAGTGTGACCCAGGGTGCCAAAGGTTCGGTCAGCATCAATGCCGACGGAACTGTCTCTTATGCTGCAGCCAAGAATTTCAACAGCACGGACAGCTTCAGCTACACCATCAGCGACGGCAGCCACAACGCTTCCGCGACGGTCGTGGTATCACCTGGCGTCTCTGGTGATACCAGCGGCACCACCGGTGGTAAAGGCAATGGCAAAGGAGGTGGCCCCAACAAATAACAGGGCCTCCCCGTTCCAAACAGCGCTCTTGAACGAAAAAGCGGCAGTGTAGACTGCCGCTTTTTTGTTGTAACCCGAGACTGGGCCTTAAAGGAAAGAAGCGATGGGGATCGCTCCCCACCGCTATTTCAGGTTAGGCAGATGCCCCCATTACAAGCCGTTCGGCTCAACACAAGCCGCTGCTGCAGAGACAGCGTTGTTGTAAATGGTGCATTCCACCAGCTCACCAGAGCCCGCTGCAATACCGGACAAACTGGTTGCGCCCTGGACTGTGCTGGCATCACTGCAGGTGATCGCAGTCAACCAGGCAGCCGAATCAACAGCCGAGCCATCGCTGGCTGTTTCACTGACGGTGTGTGGCCCTGCAAGGGATACAGCCACCTCAACGGAGTCACCATCCCCGGCATCATCGAAGACCTTCTGGCCGTCGATATAGAGGTCAAACGCGGCAGCGGGGCCGTTCACCACTTTGGTGACCTTGATGTGCGGCAAGCGGGTATTGGTGATGGTGCAGGACTTGCTGTCACCACCGGCCAGCGACACATTGCCACTGGCATCACAGTCGCCGCTTATATCCACATAGTATTCGTCGACGGACGAGCCATCACCATTGGTTTCACTGACACTGTGGCTGCCGACACCCAGGGTAACTGCACCGGTGCTGCCGCCATTACCCACATCGTTCGCTTCTACCATGCTGTCAATCAACAGGTCAAAGACACCACCGTCGTCATTGTTGCCGGTGCAGGCATTGACCACGGCCTTGCTTACGGTCAAGTGCGCCTGTTCGTTGCGGAAGGTACAAGTCACCTCCTCTTTCAGATCCATCCGGATAGTGGCAACAGGGTTTCCGCCTGTCTGCAGCGACGAGGGTGAAGAGGTGTTGATGTTGTTGGTACCACCGTCGGAGTCATCCACACACACCAGGTCCTTGAAGGAGAAGCCAGATTCAGTACTGGTTTCTTCAACAGTGTAAGTGCCCACCGGCACTTCGGTAATGGTGATTTTGTCGTAGTTGGAACTGGTATCAAGATTGAAACCGCCGCTGGTGACACTGCTTCCGCCATAGGTTGTGACAGCAGTCAGGTCCAGACCTGCAAATGAGAAGCCGAAAGTGCCGTCACCACCGATGGTTTCTTTTTCGATGATGATGGTACCGCAGTTATCCAGCTCGAATGGTGTTGGTCCCACCAGGTCCTTCATCTGTGCGGTGCCCGAGTTACCGGAAGAACGGCTGACGGCAAACGCCGAACCGAAGCTTTCACAAACACCCGGTGCGAATACACCAGCCTCTGTCAGGTTGATACCGGCTTCACCGAATTCAACAGGGCCCAGCCATTCCGCACCATCAGGTCCGAGGAAATCCTGTACGCTCATGCCGACGTTAACTGCAGCTTCAGCCGCACCAACGGATACCAGCTCGGCTGCTGTACCCCAGCAGGGTGGCGCATGGCTGCCAACATCACAGGAATCGCCTTCAGTTGTGGTCCAGCGTGCCAGTTTGATGGTTGGTGCAGCATCACCACCTTCAAAGTCGTACACGATCAGCATATCGCCAGCGGTGCGTTCCACTAGTCCGTCGGAACCTGAAGGACAAGGCGTCTCGCCTTTGTTGAACTCGAAGGCCACATGCGCCGAAGCGGTGGTGGAGTTCTGCGGGATACGAACCCAAGCCAGGTTCAGAAAGACATCCCCGTTGATCGTATTGTCAGACAGGTAGATGCGCTTGAGGTCGCCCTTGTTGAGCGCCTTGGCATCCCTGACCATTGCACACTCATCATCCTGTTTGGTCCCGCCGACAAAGCCGATATCATCCGAAGAAACCTGGGCGTCCTCGACCCCTACGAATCGCCAGCCCAGCGCCTCTGACTCCCCTGTCTGGTCGGGCGCTGTGCCCATCCAGGTCACCGGGTCGAAGTTGTTCCAGTCGAGGTCTGACACTGTCGTACCATCAGAACAGGTTCCCGCATACGCCAGGTCCCCATCGTCATCTTCGAACAGTGACGGTGTCGTACCCATTGGCCCCGGACACACCGCCAGCGCCTCACCGGGCGCAAGCGCCAGTACAAATACCAAGGGTAGACTGAGCGTTAACAGAGACAGCACGCGCGAGCATGACGTTTTACATCGATCTATGAAAGATTTCATTTCCCACCTCCATCACGGTTTGCACGGACAAACCATCATGATCGTAAGTGGTTGATCTGCTTTCCTTGTATCCGGCGACTTCGACAGGTCCCCTTACCCTCGTTCGCTGCCCGTCGCATGACACTCCCTCGACCATGCAGTGACCAGAGCAGAAGTCACCCTCGGTGGGAACACGCAAACCGCTGTCACGGCGCAACTGCGCTCCCCTTCAGTTTCAGATGCGGTTTACGCCGCGCCTAATCCTGCTGCCTACAGGAAAGCAAAGGACATGCCATCCCCATAACCAACTGAAAAGCTTAATAAAAATTGAGAACACCTAACCTGGGTGGGACAAAAACGTTCATAAAGCATTACGCCTTGGCGATATTAAATCGCTAGATGATTGAAATATATGGGATATTTTTGCAACACCCGCGATTCTTCGCTTAAACAGGCCGGGGTTTCGCCAGCGACTCCCAAGGGTTTTGTCTGCCATTCGCTGACTCATGAAAGTCCACGAAGGCTGTGCCTTCACCTGCAGGCGTGTGTGTTGGGGGAAACGATGCCCCAGCCTGAACAGACTGGGGTCAGGAGGTGATTCAACGCAGATACACGAGGGCGGACTCAGTCAAAATAAAGATACAACGACTATTGGGCGGACTCAGCGCTGTCCTCCGGCTTGACCAGCATTGTCCTGATTTCGCGCTCAAACACCCTGGCCGGATGGGCGCCTACCTTCAGAACAACCTGGCCGGTTACATTATTCACCAGTACATTGCCGGGAGTACCGGTAATCCCCAGGCTCTTGCCTTCCAACAGGTCCTCCTTGACTCTGTCGGCATATTTGCCGCTATCGAGGCACTGCTGAAAGGATACGCCATCCAGCCCAAACCCTTCAGCCAGGCCCGCCAGCTGTTCCAGCGGGAAGCCGTGCCCACCGGATCGGGTACGCTGATAAAGGGTATCGGCAAATTTCCAGAACACTTCATCGCCCCCCTGTTCATACGCACACTCAGAGGCTTCCGCCTGCTTCTGTGCCCCGGGGTTATGAAAACTCAATGGAAAGTGGCGATAAACCCAGTTGACCTGCCCCTTGAACTGCTCCACCAGTTTCTTGGGAACAGAATGAAAGCGCTTGCAGTAGGGGCACTCGAAATCCGAATACTCAATAAGGGTGATCGTCGCGTCCGGATCTCCGTAAAGGTGATCTCGCCCCTCGGTATAACGCAGCACATGCTGCAAATTTTCGGCCGCAAGCCTTTGCTGCTCAAGACGGGCCTGTTGTTGAGCGTTCGCCCGAGCTTCTCTCTCCCGGGCAATGTACGCCTCGATACCGGCCTCTATCTCCTGCTGCAGAACACCCTCGCCCTTCAGCTCCTGTATCACCGCAGCCTTGACCTGCTCGACCAGCGCCGGATCAGGCTGCGGTGCTTCTTCCGCCTGCACAAGCGACACGGCCAGAAGCCCGCCGGCCAGACACCAGGATGTTTGGGACAAGCACCGTGCAATCACCGCTGATAGGTTCATCTTTCCACTCCCTATAACCCGCTTGGCAAACAGAATTCGAGCAGCCCGCATGGCTGGCGGAATAGGATGTGATCCTCAGAACGCTGTTAGCTGTTCGGAACACCTGTTCACACCTGCAGCCGGGCCACCCCAAGGCCAACCTAAGAATAGTCCAGCCAATGCATGAGTGCTGTGCGAGAAGTATGGAGAGGCTTTATAACCAAAAAATCTAAGGAATTTTAAGCCCATATTTTAATGATATGTGTTAACCATATGAAACATTATGATCTGCACTGCGTCTTTTCAAGAAGACATAACGATCACTTCATCGAATTAACTAGAATATTTTTGTTTCATTTAATTAACAAAAAACCAGATTCATGTAATTTATGTAACTCTGATGATTCATTTTAATATCATGTATACAACCTGAACAAAAACACCACCCCTTAACTCGACAATGGCTCCTTGTTATTATCCGCCTCGAACAAAATCTGTTATATGCCCTATACATAAAGCCAGGTTTAAAAAGACGTTATCTTATTGAAATAACGAACGTTATTCAGTTAAGTAACACAAATAGTACAGTGTATTCTTAACGAAACATTAACGTATATCACTGGCGAACCGGGCATGGAAACCGGCCACAGGCTCATCGCTCTGAGCCGGTAAGACAATGAAGTATTGATCCTCTACCGAAAAGGCAAAACCCACGTAAACGGGTGGCGCAAAGTTTCGGGAGCCTGATGGCTACATAGCACGGCTTGTATCCAGGGTTCGCCGAACTGCCGAAGTAGAGACGCGCCTTGCCGACGCTGGAGGATCGCTCCGATTTATCACAATTCAGGAGAGATCTATGCGCCTTGATCGGCCCTCTTTTGCTCGCTCAATGATGACTGTCGGCATCACCGCAGCACTTGGTTTCACCACCCTGCCCGCCATGGCTGCGGCAAACCACGCCCACCAGCATGGTCAGGCGGCCGTTACCGCCCCCAATCCCAAGGCAGCCGCTGCACGCCAGAAAGCCTTTGATCAGACGCAGGCCCTTATGGCCCTGCAAAAAAAGTGGGCCAAAGGCAAGGGAGCCGAGAAATCACGCGCGCTGGAACAGATGGTTGCCAAGGCGGAAGAACGCCGTGCCCACCTGCTTGAACTGATGGCGAGCAACCCCGCCGCCGTGATGAGCGCCGCCATTCCAGACGACAAACAGGTTGGTATGCCGGCCGAAGTGCTGGCGAAGCTGGAGCAGAAAGTTGAGCTGGAAGGCGAACTGGAAGTGTTCTATGAAGACTACGAAGATGGTTCTCACAAGCTGCGCCATTTTCTGAAGACGCCTTTTGGTGAGCGTTTCGCGGTGCACCTGGCCGGCAAGCAGCCAGAACTGTCGCATGGCGGCAAGGTCAAGCTGGCAGGCTCCTTGATCGGCTCCCAGGACTCTGCCGCTTCCGACGGCGATATCGCGCTGGACAGCTCAGCACTGATGCTGGCTGCCGGCAGTGATACCGGTGTCGTCGCTGACGGCACTGCAGCGGCAATCAGCGCCACCTTCGGCGCCCAGTCCACCCTGGTGATCAACGTCAATTTTGCTGACAACCGTACCGAGCCCTGGACGCCGGAGCAGGCACGCAGCACCGTGTTTGACCAGGCCAGTGATTTTATCCACGAAAACTCTTTCGGCCAGACCTGGCTGACCGGTGAGGTCACGCCTTGGCTGAACCTCCCTGTCAATGGGGCCGGTTGTAACACCACGGCCATTGTCGATGCGGCCAGCACTGCGGCCCAAAATGCCGGTTATAACCTGGGGCAGTACAATCGCCTGATCTTCGCCATGCCCAGCACCTCGGGCTGCGGCTTCTCTGGCGTCGGTTCCGTTGGCGGTACCAAGTCCACCATGGTCATCAACGGCTCCATGTACTGGTTTACCATTGCCCACGAAATGGGACATAACCTGGGCCTGTACCATTCACATGCACTGGAGTGCGGCTCCGACGTGCTGGGAAGCAGCTGCACCAGTGACGAGTACGGTGACGGCGTCGATATCATGGGCCGAGTAAGTGGTCACTTCACAGCGTTCCAGAAAGAGCGTTTGGGCTGGCTCGACAGCCGCCATATTGAGACGGTGACCAGCAGCGGCATCCATGAGCTCGAACCCTATGCCAGCCTGCCAGGCAGCAGCCCCAAGGCACTGAAGATTGCCAAAGGGATCGACCCCGCGTCCGGCGAACAGAGCTGGTTTTATGTGGAATACCGTCAGGGCAGCGGCTATGACAGTATCCTGAGCAGCAACGCCAACGTACAAAACGGTGTGGTAGTACATACCGGTGTCAGCAACCAGGGCAACAGCAGCTACATGCTGGATATGACACCGGGCAGCACAGCCTCCAGCTATACTGACACCCGTGACCCAGCTTTGGAAGTGGGCCGTCAGTTCACCGATACCGACTCCAGTGTAACCCTGGCAACCGAATGGGTTGACGGCAACGGTGCCGGTGTCAATGTACAGCTGGACGGCAGCGTTGCCAGCTGTACTGCAGTTCAGCCGACGCTGAATATCACACCGGGCGAAACTGTCTGGAGCCAGGCCGGTGCCAGCCAGAGCTACACCCTCACACTGACCAACCGGGACAGCGACACCTGCTCCAGCAGCAGTTACACCCTGAGCACTGGCGCACCCGCCGGTTGGGACAACGCCCTGGCCAACAACAGCCTGACGCTGGCACCGGGTGAGAGCCGAAGCCTCAGCTGGACGGTAACGGCAGCGGATACGGCGACCAATGGTTACTACACCCTTAACGCCTCCGCAGCATCGGGTAGCCTGAAGGCGCAGGACAGTGTCACCCTGGTGATCGATAACCCGGTTGCCAATAGCGCTCCCAATGCACTGAGCGACAGCGCCAGCACCGCGTTTGAAACACCGGTGACCCTCAATGTTCTGGCCAACGACTCCGATCCGGATGGCGATACGCTGCAGGTCACTGCTGTTAACGCCACCAACGGCTCTGCCGTGATCAATGCCAATGGCAACATTACGTACACCCCCGCGACAGGCTTCAGTGGTCTGAGCAGCTTCAGTTACAGCATCAGCGACGGCCAGGGCGGCAGCGACAGTGCCAATATCAGTGTTGAGGTTGCGGCCGCACCGGTAACGAACTCCGCGCCGGTAGCCAGCAACGACAGCGCAAGCACGGCTTTTGAAACCGCCGTGAAGATTACGGTGCTGGCCAACGACTATGACCCTGAGGGCGACAGCATTGAAGTGAGCTCCGTCAATGCCAACAACGGCAGTGCCCGAATCAACGTGGACGGCACGGTTACCTTCACCCCGGCCAGCGGTTTCAGTGGCGCGACCAGCCTGAGCTACAGCATTCGCGATGCTCAGGGCGCCAGCGACTCAGCGATCGTCAGCATCAATGTTGCAGCGGCGCCGGTGCCAACCGTGAACGAGGCGCCCGTTGCCAGCGATGACAGTGCCAGCATGGATACGCTGTCCAGCATCACCATCCCGGTGCTGAACAACGACCATGACCCTGAAGGCAGCACCCTGCGCATCACCGGCTTTACCCAAGGCAACAAGGGGGATGTTCGTCTCAACGCAAACGGTACCCTGACCTACACCCCAGGCAAGCCGTTCAAGCAGGACGACAGCTTCAGCTATACCATCACGGATGGCGAGAAAACCGCGACCGCCAGCGTTTATGTTCAGCTGAACAGCAGTGCCGGCAGCTCCAGCCCAGGCAATAAAGGCAAGGGCAACAACAAGTAATCTCGGGTAAATCGCCCGAAAAAAGCCGCGGCGGGTTTCCCCGCCGCGGCTTTGCTTACCTGCCCCTAGGGGCCGTGCTCAGTAGCCGTTGGAGTACGGGCAGAGCATGTTGTTGTTGTAACTATCCAGAATGCCGGCCAGAGTCTTAGCCTCTTTAGCCAAGGCCTTGTCCGGACCTTTCGGTTTGCTCAGATAGTCGCCTGTGCCGGTGAAGTTGATATCAGCCAGCAGCTGCTCGGCAGCCGCCTTGGCATCCATCAGAGCCGGGCAGGTACCCGCTTCAGCCGCGAGGTTAAGCTGTACAGCCATCAGCTGGGCAGCCAGACCATAGGCGGCATCATTGGCTTTCTTACGGCCGTCTTTTATGACATTCGGGTCCTCATAGTCACGCTTGTCGAGGATATCGACACCAACTTCGCACTGAGTGACTTCCATTTCCGGATGCAGGAAGATCGGCAGGAATTCATCCAGGATGTTGTAGAACTCCGGATCAGTCATCCAACGATCATACTGGTTGCCCTTGCCATCACAGCTGGTCCAGTTTTTCCAGAAGCCGATGGTGTGGGCCTTGCCTCCCGGAGGCGGTGTGTTGTCCACATCGAACTGCTCGGTTTCATCCACACTCAGAGTAAAGGCCGCGCATTCACCCAGATAGTCTTCCCCGACACTCCAGGAGTACCAGGTCAGCGGGCCTTCGTTGCCGCTACCGGCCAGCATCCAGCCAGGCTGGACATCCAGTTCGCAGAACTCATAGTCCCCCGGTACCAGTTTGGCCATGCCTGCCACATCGACACAGATATCCGGGTCTGCTCCTGCAATACAGCTGAAGGTTGCAAAACCGGTGATCGGGTCTGTGGAGGCTTCGGCGACAGCACTACCGCCAGACAGAATCTGGAAGTCGAAGGCCGGATAGAGTCCATTCGGAGCGATTGTGGATACTGTCTTCAGTACTTCGGCCATACCACGCTTGGTATTTTCGAAGGTACAGGTGACAGTTTCACCCGGGGCCAGATCGATCGCACCCGGATCACTGCCGTCATCACAGGTCGCACTGGTCAGGTCCCAACCGGCCGGTACGCTTTCGGAAACCGCGTAGATGCCGTGAACCAGCGGGCCGGACATGTTCGGATCGCTCAGGTCAGCCAGCGCAAACGGATCAGCATAGTTCGGGTCGAAATCGAACAGCTGCGGATCGCCTGCCGGATCGGTCACCTTGTCGACGATGATGTAGCCGCGCTTGGTGTTCTCGAAGGTACAGGTCACGGTTTCACCCGGCTGCAGATCGATCGCACCCGGATCACTGCCATCATCACAGGTCGCACTGGTCAGGTCCCAACCGGTCGGTACGCTTTCGGAAACCGCGTAGACGCCATGAACCAGCGGGCCGGACATGTTCGGATCGCTCAGGTCAGCCAGCGCAAACGGATCAGCATAGTTCGGGTCGAAGTCGAACAGCTGCGGATCGCCTGCCGGATCGGTCACCTTGTCGACGATGATGTAGCCGCGCTTGGTGTTCTCGAACGTACAGGTCACGGTTTCACCCGGGGCCAGATCGATCGCACCCGGATCACTGCCATCATCACAGGTCGCACTGGTCAGGTCCCAACCGGTCGGTACGCTTTCGGAAACCGCGTAGACGCCATGAACCAGCGGGCCGGACATGTGCGGTGTAGTGGCGTCAGCCAGCGCGAACGGAGCCGCATAGTTCGGGTCGAAATCGAACAGCTGCGGATCGCCTGCCGGATCGGTCACCTTGTCGACGATGATGTAGCCACGCTTGGTGTTCTCGAACGTACAGGTCACGGTTTCACCCGGGGCCAGATCGATCGCACCCGGATCACTGCCGTCATCACAGGTCGCACTGGTCAGGTCCCAACCGGCCGGTACGCTTTCAGAGACAGCATAGGTGCCGTGAACCAGCGGTCCGGACATGTGCGGATCACTCAGGTCGGCCAAAGCAAACGGATCAGCATAGTTCGGGTTGAAGTCGAACAGCTGCGGATCGCCTGCCGGATCGGTCACCTTGTCGACGATGATGTAGCCACGCTTGGTGTTCTCGAACGTACAGGTCACGGTTTCACCCGGTTGCAGACTGATCGCACCCGGATCACTGCCGTCATCACAGGTCGCACTGGTCAGATCCCAGCCTGCCGGTACGCTTTCGGAGACAGCATAGGTGCCGTGGGCCAGCGGTCCGGACATGTGCGGATCACTCAGGTCGGCCAAAGCAAACGGATCAGCATAGTTCGGGGTGAAGTCGAACAGCTGCGGATCGCCTGCCGGATCGGTCACCTTGTCGACAATGATGTAGCCGCGCTTGGTGTTCTCGAACGTACAGGTCACGGTTTCACCCGGTTGCAGACTGATCGCACCCGGATCACTGCCGTCATCACAGGTCGCACTGGTCAGATCCCAGCCTGCCGGTACGCTTTCGGAGACAGCATAGGTGCCGTGGGCCAGCGGTCCGGACATGTGCGGATCACTCAGGTCGGCCAAAGCAAACGGATCAGCATAGTTCGGGGTGAAGTCGAACAGCTGCGGATCGCCTGCCGGATCGGTCACCTTGTCGACAATGATGTAGCCGCGCTTGGTGTTCTCGAAGAAACACTCGACGGTTTCGGCATCATCAATGCTGACACTGATGGAGGCACTACCCGGATCGACCGTTGTTTCGCCCTCAATCTCAGTGTCATCTTCACAGCGAAGACCTGTCAGATCCCAGCCCTCAGGTACCACTTCGTTGAGGTTGTAGATCCCCGGCTCAATGTTCAGGAAAGTCGCCTGAGGTCCGGTAGTCTCGGTATTTTCAGCCAAAGTGGTAATACTGAACGAAGGCAGTGACTCATCACCGCTGACATAGTCGAAGCTGCCTGTATCACCGACTGTGGTTTTGTAGATGATCAGGTTACCCGGCGCAGCCAGCTTGGTATTGGTGAAGGTACACTCGACGGTTTCACCTGCAGCCAGCTCGATGTTGGCGGTAAAGCCACCGGTTGAGCTGTCATCACTGGGGTCATCACAGGTGATATTGGTCAGATTGTACAGGATCGACGTCGGATCCACCTCGGTCACATCATAGCTGCCCGGGGACAGACCCATGAAGGTATGGGATACGCTGTCACCAGACTGAGCACTGCTGCTAAAGTGCCAGCTCTGTGCTGCCAGCATGGTATCGAAGCTGCCCACACCACTGTCGAAGTAGAAGTCACCGGCCAGGTTCAGCGCGTTGTTGCCTTCCACCACTTTGGTAATGATGATGCTGGCCAATTGGGTGTTCTCGAAGGTACAGTAGAACTCGTAATCCGCACTTTCCGGCAGGTTCACCGTAAAGGTACAGTTGGCGTCTTCAACACTGTTGGTTTCACCACCGCTGACATCGGTCAGTTCCCAGCCTTCTCGCGGCAGTTCTGTGATGGTGTACTCTCCTTCGAACAGTTCTGCATCAAAGGATGCATTACCGCCGACATCGGACATCGCTTCTACGCCTGCACCCAATCCAGGACCGGTCAGCAGGAATTCAAACCCGGCCGGGCTTGCGCTTCCAGGTACGGTTACCTTGATCGCTTTGGCCTTGGCGGGTGCAGCCTCGTTGACGAAGTAAACGTCGCCACCGCAAATAGGCAGAAGAATGCTGACCTGCTTCTCATCATCCATCATGAAACCATCACTGCCGCTGACTTCCACGACACGATAGCTTTCATTCGGATCCAGATTACCGACAACCGCCTGGTCGTTGAGTTCACCGGGACCGAAGCTGATTTCAACATCTTCGGCAACCAGAAGGTCCTCTCCACCTTCAACCACCTGATAGACATCGAAGAAGAAACTTGCGCTTTCGCCTTCATCCAGGTCAAGGTCGATGGACTTGTGAATAGTCAGTTCAACCAGCGGGTAGTCGGCAAAGGTTACACTGGCATCTTTATTGACGCTGTAGCCATCAGAGGCCAGCAAAGTCGCGGTATCCGGCAGCTCACCACTGCTGTCGCGAGGTTCATCCAGGTAGATGGTCTTGTCGAATTCAACATAGCCATTGCTGCTCTGCTCTGTGGACGACCAATTGACAGGCCCGGCGGTCATGCTGCCAAGACTATAACCATCTGTGAAGTCACCGCTGCCATCAACGGAATCGACCGAGAACATATAACCCAGGCCGGAAATCGGGCCTTCAATATCCGAGATAACGGCTGTGGCATCAATTTCATTGCCACTCGGCTGCACCTCGGCGGAAGCGAAGGCTTCAGTCTTCCCGGGCACCTCTATGTCACCAATCTTGTAAGTGGCATGGGCAAGGTCGTTCAGACCAAACACATTCGGATCCACATCCGGGATGGTATGGGTCAACAGCTTGACGGTATCCCCTGCCGGTACCAGTACATCAGTCGCTGACGCGGTACCCAACAGAACCTCGCCGCTGCCCAGGTCACCAAAGATCTTGTCGGTGACGCTGACATGCACATCCAGGTGCGCCGGGTTATAGGCATAGATGTTGGTAACCACGGTCACCATTCCAGACTCACCCGGCAAACGTTCCCACTCAACCCTGATGGTGGTGGTCTGGGTCATCGGGTTGCCCTGCTCACAAGTATTCTGGAACGAGAGGTCGGCCGGAGTGGCGGTTTTGGTCAGGTTCCAGATGTAAACAGTGTCCTGCTTGGCATTCATGTCCTTGTTCAGATCCTGCGGCAGGATATCGGCCACCGGCAACTGGATACGACGCTGGCCGATGTTGGAGTTGTCGAAGTCCTCGTTCCACAGGTTGGATTGCAGAGATGAGCCGCTGAACTCGCTGGCACCCAATGACAGACGCTGAGCGTAGTCATAGACGCAGGTTTCATCCGGTGCCATATCTGCCTCTATCCGGCGATAGATAGTCTCGTAGGCACCACCGGCACCACCGCCTGGAGGCGTTATGGATACCGGCCCTGAAACCACCGGGTTACAGGAGCTATCGGACAAGGAGGTATTCAGTGTCAACGCGGTGATATCGTCCCACCCCGTGGTGCTGGCACTGTTTGGCGTATAGTCCCCTGCCACGATGAAATCGAACGTCTGGGCTCCGTTACCGTTATGCAGGGTGACCCTGTGCGGCACGTAGTCCAACTCGTTCCATTGCTTACCCAGGTTACCGGTGACATAGCCTTCATCGGTACAGGTAAAGGTCGTTTGATCATAGGTCGCGCCAGTCTCCAGACGACAACCTTCCAGAGTAAAGCCGATTTGCACCGGGTAAGCGGCTTGAGCCGCCCAGGACATCAGCAGGGCAGCCAATGTCAAAGGCAACCAAAGCAGCTTGCGCCAGCTTATGGCATAAGAATTTCGGGACAACATGTCCCACCTCCTTCGGCACGAGCTGTCGTGTGTTTAACCCTTGCCGACTTGCTCCATCTCCCCTTGCGACCGGTAGCTGATTGCGACTTTGGCTCACTGCTCGGTTTCCTTCAGCTCCGATGTACTCTCTCGCCCCAGGTCAGAGGTGTGACAGCACCTTCCACAATGGCTTGATGAATAGTTGAGAATAAAGGCCAAGCCTCCCCCTCTTACCGCTCGGTACGGACTGCCTCCCCTGAACAGGGCCGCACCCGGCGTCATTCAATCGCCAAAGCCGCATAGTGACCTGATTAATACAAGGAATGTGCCAAAGTTCTAAGGCATTGTTTTATATGAGATTTCATTGATTTTTAGGCTGTTCCAGACAAGCGCCGTTTATCAACAACGTGATAGGCATGCCGCCGCAAATAAGAGATAACCCTTTGAAGCGACAGGTTTTTCCATAATATTAGAGAGTTGTAAGGCGCAGGAAACAGGGGTACCAGCAATAAAACAGGCCCGGGGGTGCCGGGCCTGAGAAGGTGGGGCGAGAGAGTGGAGTGCGTCGCTGGGCTTAACGGCCGTCCAGTGGCCGTGAGGGCAACTCCAGGCCTCGCAGCTTGTTCTGGTATTCGCGGGTGACCTCACGGGCATCCGCGGTATCGGTAACCGCGGTCGGCGTGATCATCACCACCAGCTCGGTGCGTGCCACGCTTTTGCCCCGACTGCCGAACGCCCAGCCAACCACCGGCACATGGCGCAGGTAGGGCACGCCTTCGCTGCCGTTGGTCCGGCTCTCTTTAATCAGGCCGCCCAGTACCAGGGTTTCGCCGCTCTGTACGGCAACGCTGGTGTTGATGCGCCTCTGGGTGATGGTGGGCGAGTCGATGGAGGAGCTGGTGGTTTCTTCGGCCACATCGTTGACCTCCTGGGTGATATCAAGCACCACCATGCCACCGGCATTGACCCTGGGGGTCACTTCCAGCAGCACCCCGGTATCTCGGTATTGAATCGTGCTGGTGGTGTTCAGATTGTCACTGGCGGTATTGGTGGTCGAGGAAGTGCGGATCGGCACCTGGTCACCCACCCGAATCTCGGCGGTACGGTTGTCCAGCACCATCAGCGAGGGCGAGGAGATCACATTGAGGCGGGAATCCGACGCAAGGGTGTTCAGCAGCGCGCGGGTCTGGCCGGCCTTGAATACTTCGAAGGTGGCGCTGCTCAGCGCATCGGCGGCCAGGTTGCCGAGGGTCCCGGTCCCCTTGCTGGAGCCGCCCAAGTGACTTTTGAAAAACCAGTTGAGACCGTAACGCAGCTCATCCTCCAGCGAGACCTCCACAATGGTCGCCTCCACCAGGACCTGCAGCGGCAGCACATCCAGCTTCTGGATCGCCCGATAGACCTTGTCGTAATCGGTGGGCGAAGCCATGATCAGCAGGGCGTTGTTCTCGTTGTCGGCGATGATCTCCACGTCCCCCACATCCAGGTTGGCGGGGCCTGAACCAGCTGCGTCGACACGTGTCGTGTCCCCAGCAGCACCACCCTCCTCGGTTGTGGCGGCCGTTGTGGTTGTAGTCGGGCGCGGCTGGGCATTGTCTCGCACGGAACTGTTCCGGCGCTGGCCCGCAAACAGCTCGTCCAGCATTTCGGCCATATTTTCTGCCCGGCCGTTCTGCACATAGTAGACGTACATGCCCAGCCCCTGGGCGCCTTCAGTGCGATCCAGCCGCCGGATCCAGGCGCTGGCGTCACGCAGATACTTTTTCTGCGGCGTAATCACCAGCAGCGCGTTCAACCGCTCGATCGGCAGAAAGCTGACCACGCCGGCCAAAGGCCCCTCGGCAGCATCACCAAAGATCACTTCCAGCTCGCCCATCAATAACTCGGGGTCAACCGCCTGCAGCCGGAACAGCCCCACCGACATGCCCTGCAGCTGGTCCACATCGAACGCCTTGATGGTTTCCTTGAGGTTGATCAGCTCGGCCTGGGTACCGGCCAGGGTGACCATGTTCCGGCGCACATCCGCTTCCAGCAGCCCCTGTCTCGGCTTCATCGGCTCCAGAATCTTGACCATCTCCTGAGCGCCGATGTATCGCAGCGGAATCACCAGCATCTGATAACCCCGGTCGGCGCTCAGATTGGCCTTGAGACTGACGGTGCCCCCGTTGATGCTGTCGATCGGCAAGACTTCATAGAAGTCGCCCTGATCCACCAATGCCGCCCCGTTCACCTGCAGCAGCTTTTCCAGTGTGGGGATCAGCGCCTCCCGGTTGATCGGCCGAACCGTCTGCATGTTGGCCACGCCTCGTACCCGGTCGTCCAGGATATAGTTGACCTGCAGGATATCCCCCAGAATGGTCCTGACGATTTCGCTGATCTCGGCATCCTGGAAGTTGAAGGTGATATCACCATTGATGGGTTCTGCAGGGGGCTCCGCGCTCAGGTCGATGAAGGTTCCGGTGCCCGTGTAGTATTCGGCACGGGAACCCTCCCCGCCGGGCGTACTGGAGCTCTCCACGCTGTAGCGCGAGTCGTCGCCCTCCACCGCCGTGGTAGTCGCGGCGCCGCCGGTACGGGCCGAGGAGGTAAAGCTGTAACTCTTTTCCTCGGGCTGACGCCAGGGGCTATCGAGCGCGTCAGGGTTTTGTGAATCCTGAAGGGCACAGGCACTGAGCCCCATGACCGCAAACAGTAACACCAGATGACGCACCCCGAGCTTGAGACCCTGCAGGTGATCCACGGCTGAAGAGAATCGGTTATTCATTGGACACCTCCTTGGGTTGTGGCTCGTCCGGCTGTGATGCTGCCTCCCCGGCGCCATTCCCGGTTGCTGTACGGTCGGAAGGAACCTCTTTTGGCTGGGTCTCCCTCGGCTCACGAAGTTCCATCTGTACCTCGACATCCCCTGCCCGCAGCAGGACATTGTTACTGCGAATTTCGGCCACGACCCAGGTATCATCCAGCGGCATGCCGATGCTGAGTACCCGGCTCTGATCGCCATTGCGCTGCCGTAACAGGGCCTTTAACTCGTCGCCAAACAACATGATGCCTGTCAGCCGCCACTGGTCTTTCAGCTCTTCCTCCGTCGCCATGCTGAACTCGCTGCCATCATTCGCATCCGGTGTGCGCGTGGGCGAGAACAGCGGCCGTTCCAGTATTTCATTGAACTGACTGAGCGGTGGGTAAGGCGGCAACTGCAAATCCGGCAATCGCGTATCTGCTTCAGGGTCGGTTTCAGGCGTCTCAGCGGCTGACGCGCAGGGCAGCCCAACCATCAACACCATGCCCAGGAGCAGGCGCAGAACACGTTGATATCTCATGGCTCAACCTCCCCCGCAGTATAGCCGGTCAGGTTCAGCCGGATATCCAGCTGGTTGGGACGAGTACCGTTCCGGGCCGTTCGTGTCCGATTTTGCGCCCTGGGGTTGGACAACAGGGCCAGGCTATCGAAAAACAGCAGCGGCTGCCCCGACTCCAATTGATACAGCAGGCTGACCAGTTCACCCAGATCTGCTCTGAGGTGCGCCTGGATCGCAACCGGCTGTAACACTCCGGACTCTTCCGTGTTGATGATCTGAGTACTGATCACCTGTACACCATTCTGGCTCGCCTGGCTGTGCAGCAGCTGCTGCAGCCTGGCCGCGGCCAACGCCGGGGTTGTCTCATCAAGGAGCCAGTCCGCCACCGGTGTATTGGCTTTCAGCAGGCGCAAATGCTCATGCTCCTGGGGCAAGGCCTCGATCAAGCGTTCATACACCTCGATGCGGGTTTCCAAGGCATCGATGGTCTCTGCCGTACTGAACCAGCGCTGCCAGAGCGGAACCAGCAGCAAGCGCAGCAACAGTAGAATAACCAGCAGCAACAGGCCCAGCGCCAGCCAGCGGCTGCGACGGGAAGACAAGGTTGTCATGGCTGCACCTCCCGTATGACTTGAGCGCGAATACTGAAGCGCTCTTTACCGGAACGCGGGTTGATCGTCACCGGTGAGGTAAAGCTGACATTCTGCAGCAGAGCCGAGCCTTCCAGTCGACTGATCAGGTCGGAAGCACTGGATGACTCCCCTTGAACCTGCACCTCCCCGCCTTCCAGCTCCATGCGATTCAACCAGGTGTTATCCGGCAGTTGCCGGGTGAGTTCGTCCAGCAGCCCCAGCGGCGAAGGTTGTGCCTGGCGGCGCTCATACAGGAATCGCCAGCCCTGCTCCAGGGTGGAGGCTTCATCCCTGACGGCTTGCGCCTCTTCTGCCTGCTGCTGCAAAGGCCCGACCTCGGCCTGCAGTGCCTGTAAGCGCTGGTCTTGCAGATAGAACAGCAGCGCCAGGATGACCGCCAGCACAGCCACCAGGACCAGCGGCCAGCGGTTCTGCATCTGCTTGTGGGGCCGCAAGGCCTCGGGTAACAGGTTGAGCTGGCCGCGCAAGTGCACATCGGCTTCACGCCCCTGTGGCAAGATCCAGCTGGGAGCCAATCCGGCGTTGGTCAAAACCTGCATCAGCTGTTCCCGCCGCGCATGGGGCAAAACGAACAGCTCGACCTCTATGCGTTGGGATGCCCGGTCACGCCGCAGCACCCGATAGCTGTAACTGGCCTGGTCAGCGCTGAAAGGCGTGTGGCGATCCAGCTCAAATCCCAGTACGGATGCCAACCGGGGTTCCGTTGCTTCGGGCAGCGGTATGACCTTGTGCAGCAACTGTCCCAGCGGCAGAATCACCAGCAGAGGGTTGCGCTCTCGCCCCTGGTTTTGCCAGGCTTTCAAAGCGGGATTGCCCGCCAGCTGGTCGACCCCGATCTGCAGCCACTCCCCTCCCTGCTCCAGCTCAAAGGCATCGCCGGTGTATGTCAGCCGGTGCACGCGCGACTTCAATTGCCGTCGCCAGCGTGCCGGTATCGCCGCTCTCAACTCGGTCAGCCACCAGTTCCAAAACATCCGGATTCGGCTGGCGGTCAACAATAGCCTGCCTGATTGTGTTTTCATGATGCTCCTTCCTCTGCAGGACCCGCCCAGGAGGTTTCGCCGGGTAAAGGCCGCTCGGGGGTCAGTTGCATGCGTGCCCCTTGCCTCATCAACCGAGCCGCACGCCGCAACCGCACCTGCTTGCCCAGACGGGCCTCCACATCCACCCGATAATGCAAACCACTGCGCCGCTCATCCGTATAGGGTGCGGCATCAAACGGGAGTTCAGGGAAGGGCAAACCCTCCTCCCAGGCGTTCCGCCGCTGCTCGATATAATCGTTTACGACGCCTTCGTTGGCATTGGGTAGTGCCATCAGCACTTCAAACGCAGCCACCTTGGGGTTTATCGTTCGTACACGCGTCATCAACGTAAGATGCGGCAGCAGGTAACGGTAAACTTCGGGGGTCATCCCGAGCACCTGGCGCAGCTCCTCCAGCGTCTGGAAGGGGCGATTGCCGGGGCCTTCCTCTCGGCCCGCATTCTGGTATTGCTCAATCTCGGCGCCATTCAGTCGCACCAGGTCATCACTGTCGCGCCAGTCCTCGATGGCCGCAACCAGCTGGGCACGCTGCAGGCTGTCTTCCAGTACCGGTACCAATAAGGCGTCAAGCAACTCGGTGGGCGCCGCATTCAGGTCGAGCTTGCCGCTCTCATCCTGCAGCCGGACACCGACCTGCACATCCTCCAGCCACATCCAGTGAACGGCGCCGTCCGCCAGCCAGCCGCTGGAAGACGGCTGCTGCAGATTCCACTGCGCCCAGCTGATGCCCGCATCAGCGGCCAAGCCTGCACGGGTGCCCTGCTCGGCATTGAACGTTTGGCGGCTGAAGCTGCGGCTTCCCAGCGAGAGGTTCGTCGCAATCAGCCCCAGCAGCACCAAAACCCATAGCACGGTGACCAGAATCACCCCCTGGGGCGGATATTTGCGTCCAGTCCTCGGGCTAACGCTGGCGCAGTGCATGCGTGTATTCCTCCAGTACAATCGCCAGCGGGGGCCAGGGCCGATGGGGCTGTTCTTCGTCCGTCGCCGTTATCTGCAACTCGACCAGCCGGGGCAGTAACGACTGGTCAATCCAGTCCGGCTGTGACATCAGGTACTGGTCTGGCTGCTCCCAGTAGCTCAGCTCCAGCTGGCCTGAAGACAGTGGCATGAGCGGGAATTCGTCGATCTGGATTTCGCCGCCCTCCTCGGTCAGCTCACCGGGCACGAAGAGCAACTCCCAGTCCACCACCTCGGCCGCATCATAGAGCCGGGTCTGCAACACCAGGGAGTCCTGTTGCTCCCCCTTGCTCTGAACCAGGCGGTACCAGTAAAGCGCGCCCGAGGGATCACTTTCTCGGCCCGGCGCGACAAACACCAGTTCTGTCGGCTCCCCCATGAACGCCAGCATGACCTCACCGTTGGGCCCACGTATCCGCAGATTGCGGGCCTGCGACACCAGATATCGCAGCAACTGCTGCAGCTGAAACTGCTCGGTCACTTGCTGCTGGTATCGGTTACTGCTTTCCCAGCTGCGGGTACTCAGCCGTAGCCCGCTAAAGAGCAGCGACATGATCAGGCCGGTCAGTACCAGCGCGATCAGAAGCTCGATCAGCGTAAACCCCTGTGCGCGACGGACGCTCATGGCGCCACTCCCAATCGTAACGTGGTCAGCTGCAGTTCAGAGGCGTCCTCCCGGTACACGTACAGGTCGATACGATAGGGAATGATTCTGGACGCCATCACCGCCTCCTCCTGCTCCGGGAATGTGAAGGCGCTCACGTCCACCTCCCAATGAAAACCGTCCAACTCGAAGTCTCCCCGCTCGGATCCGGGCTGCAGATCACGCTGCGCCAACACCCTGTCCAGCTGTGAGCGCGCCAACATCAGTGCTTGTTGTCGCTCGGCCGCACGAATGCTGGTATCCACGGCCTGCGCGCTGATGCGCATCACGACCCCAAGCGTGCCCGCCAGGATGACGAAGGCCACCAGCACCTCCAGCAGCGTGAAGCCGTCGCAGCGGCGGACGGGCCTAACCATCGATTTTCACCCGGCCGGTCAACGCATCGACCTGGATGCGGTACTGTCGCCCTTCGGCCTGGCTCAGCAACAGATGCCCTCCATTGCTGCTGCCATCCGGATAAAACACCAGCTGGGGCGCGTCCATATCCATCGCCACCTTTCCTGGCCAGTCACCCACTTCCAGCGCCACCTCGATCCCCTCGGGCCAAGACAGGCTGACGGCGCTATTGGTTCGGTAACGCCGCTCTTCGACAGCCAGCCCCAGCGTGCGGGGCTCGGCCCGAACCAGGGCTTCGCTTCTGATTTCCCGCAGCAGGGCGGCACTCTGCAAGGCAAACCCCTTGATCTCCGCGCCCGGCAGCACCTTGCCGATATTCGGCGCCACCAGCGCCAGCATCAGCGAAGCGATCACCAGCACCACCAGCAGCTCCAGCAGAGTCATGCCGGCACTGCGAAGATCCGGCTTGGGGCTACTCCCAGCTGCGTACATCCTGGTTTTCTCCATCGCCGCCCTCGCGACCATCGGCACCGAACGAGTACAGGTCATACTCGCCATGCTCGCCGGGGAACTGGTAGTGGTAGTCGTTACCCCAGGGATCCTTGCGCACCACCTTCTTCTTCAAATAGGGGCCGTTCCAGTTGCTGGCCCCGCTGGGCGCCGTCACCAGAGCATCCAGCCCCTGCTGGGTGGTCGGGTAATAGCCCACCTCAAGCCGATAGAGGTCCAGCGCGGCACCCAGTTCTTCAATCTGCAGCGCGGCGGTCTGGGTTTTGGAACTGCCCACATGGCGCAGCACCTGGGGACCCACCAGGCTCGCCAGCAGGCCAAGAATGACCAAGACCACCAGCAGTTCCAGCAGGGTGAAGCCGGTACTGGACCGGGGCAGGAATCGAGAACGCTGTTTCATATAATTCACCTTTTCAACTCCCTGTGCCTTCAAAGTGGCAGCTCATTGATCGACATGATGGCGACCAGAATCGACATGATGATGCCGGCGATCATCAAGCCGAGGCCGACGATCATCAGCGGTTCCAGAATGGTCAGCATGCGCTGGATGCTGACCCCGACCTCGCGGTCATAGAGGTCGGCGATCTTCAGCAACATGGCGTCCAGCTGGCCGGTTTCTTCTCCGACCCGGACCATCTGAATCGCCAGCAGTGGAAAACGGCCGCTCGCCTGCAAGGGGTCGGCCAGGCGGCGGCCGGCGCGGACATCTTCGGTGGCCTGACGCACCACCTCGGCCAACTGCTGATTGCTCAGGGTATCCCGCGCAATCTGCAGGGCACTGACCATGGGCACGCCGCCGCGCAGCAAGGTGCCCAAACTGCGGCTGAAACGGGCGGTTTCCAGCCGCTGGTTCAGCCCGCCGACCAGCGGCAGGTCCAGTTTCAGACTGTCCCAGCGCAGCCGTGCCTCGGGGTCACGCAGATAGCGCTTGAACCAGAGGCCCGCCAGCACCAGGGCGATCAGCACCCAGGGGCCGAACACCTGGATGAAGTCGGCGATCGCCATCACCACACGGGTCGCCAATGGCAGCGCCTGGCCCATGTCGGCGAAGAGCTGTTCGAACTGGGGAATGACATAGGTGAGGATGATGATCAGTGACAGGATGGCCACCAGCAGCAGGATCATCGGGTAAAGCAGAGCCGACATCACCTGCTCGCGCAGCGCCTTGCTGCGCTCCATGTAGGCCGCCATGTCGGTCAGGCCCGTGTCCAGACTGCCGGCGGTTTCGGCGGCATGGACCATGCTGACGTAAAACGGCGAGAACAGGCCATCCTGCTCCTGCAGCGCCTTCGACAGCGAGCGACCTTTCTGGACATCATCCTGTACCCGTTTCAGCAGCGCCTGCTGGTCCGGGTCTGGGCTGACCTGCAGCATGATCGCCAGCGCCCGGTCGAGAGAGAGCCCGGCATGCATCAGCTCCGCCAGTTCCTGGGTGAACTGATAGACCCGCTGCAGCTGTTTGTGACGGCCGCTTTCCAGCTTCAGCCAGCGTCCCAGGTCCGAGGCCTGGCCGGCCGGTTCGATCAACAGCGGAATCAGCCCCTTGCCCTGCAGCTGGCGCACGACGCTGTCGCTGTCCCGGGCTTCCATTTCGCCCTTGAGCTCCTCGCCGTCCTGGGTCACTGCTCGATAGAGAAACTGGGGCATGCTTCGATCACTCCTGTGTCACCCGGATCACTTCTTCCAGATTGGTCAGCCCCTGCAGGGCCTTGGCACAGCCATCCTCGTACATGGTGCGCATGCCGGCGGCGCGGGCCGCTGCCTGGATGCGGCTGGAGTCGGCATGATCCAGCGCCAGGCGACGGATCTCGTCATTCATCTGCAACAGCTCATGGATCACCAGGCGGCCGAAGTAGCCGGTGCCCTGACAGTGCGAACAGCCTGATGCCCGCCAGAGCTGCAGCGGACCGTCACCGGTCGCAAAGCGGGACAGGCCCATCTCACGGTCCAGCTCCGGCAGTACCTCATAGGGTTCACGACACTGGGGGCAGAGCACCCGCACCAACCGCTGGGCCAGCACCGCGTTGAGCGTCGAGGTCAGCAGATAATCCTCGACCCCCATCTCCAAAAGGCGTGTGATACTGGAGACGGCATCATTGGTATGCAGGGTCGACAGCACCAGGTGGCCGGTCAGCGCCGATTGCACACAGATGCGGGCGGTTTCCAGGTCACGCATCTCGCCCACCATGATCACGTCCGGGTCCTGGCGCACGATGGAGCGCAGCGCGTTGGCGAAGGTCAGCCCGATGGAGGACTGCACCTGTATCTGGTTAATCCCGGCCAGCTGGTACTCGACCGGGTCTTCAACCGTGATCAGTTTGCGCTCAAGGGTGTTGAGTTGGTGTAACGCGGTATACAGGGTGGTGGTCTTACCGCTGCCGGTGGGACCGGTCACCAGGATCATGCCGTTGGGAGTTGCCAGCAGCTCGTCCAGCTGCTGGCGGCACTCATCGGTAAAGCCGAGTGATTCAAAATCAAAGGAGATGCTCTCGCGGTTGAGCAGACGCAACACCACGCTTTCACCGTGCATGGTCGGCACCGTGGAGACGCGCATGTCGAGATCCTTGCCCTGCACCCGCATCTCGATACGACCATCCTGAGGCAGGCGGCGCTCGGCGATGTTGAGCCGCGCCATGATCTTGACGCGGGAGATCACCGCCGGCGACAGCTGCACCGGCGGCGCTTCGCCCTCCTGCAGCACCCCGTCGATGCGATAGCGCACCTTGAGCTGGTTCTCGAACGGCTCGATATGAATATCCGAGGCGCGGGCATCCACCGCGCGCTGAATGATCAGGTTGACCAGCCGGATCACCGGCGCGCCGCTGGCCATGTCCATTAGCTCTTCGACGCTCTCTTCCTGCTCTTCGGAGGGCGTGACATCGGCCAGGATATCGCCCATCTGGCTCTGGCCTTCACCAAAGACCTGATCCAGCACTTGTACAATTTCGGAACCAATCGCCAGGCGAGGCTGGATCTTCAGGCCTCGTGCCATGGACACTGCGTTGATGACGAAGAGGTTGAAAGGGTCGGCCATCGCCAGCTGCAGCTGGTCATCCTCGACCTGCAGCGGCAATACCTGGTTTTCACGCATGAAACGCTCGGAAAGGCCCGGTTCGGGATCGCAATCGGCGCTGAGTTCGGCCGGTGTGAGCAAGGACTGGTTCATGTATTTGGCCAGGGCGGCGGCCATGTCCCGCTCGGCGATCAGCCCCAGGCGCACCAGCAGTGTTGGCCAGGAAGCAGGTTCCGGCTGCGACTGACGCATCTGGCTGACACGATCAAGATCGCTGCTGCTGATCAGCCCGGCATTCACCAGTTCGTTTGCAAACACCTCCTCAGGATCCAGTTGCTGGGAGGTCGATATTTCACTCATTTCATTCCTCCTCACCTGCACCCGCAGCCTCAGAGCATGAAAGTGGTACCAACGTACCTGTTCAGGTACCCCCTGAACGCACGACCTTTTACGACCAGGACAGAACGTCTAATCACAACTATAGACACTAATCGAACAGCTGTTGGACAACCGGGCTGTATATTTTTTGTTACGGTACAGGGACAGGTGGCATGGTGTTCATTCGGCGTGACAGCCTGGACACAGGCCTTATGGGCCTGTCAGAGTTCTCCATCGGGAAGAAGGCTTCACGCCGGCAGGAACAACACGACAGGATGAATGAATACCGCTGTTTTTAGCAGGAGAAGATTGAGCATGAACCTGACCGCAGCGAGCAGCAGCGGCTTTAGTCATCTCTGGGCGGCGGGCAGTCGCCGAAGATCCGTTGGGTACAGGTTGCGCAGCGATCCTGGTCCAGCTGCGGGATCAGGCTGGCAATGGCCGAGCGAGGCGTGTCATGAAAACGTTGTTCACCCAGCAGCTTGAGCGCCCCTGTACGCTCAAGCTCATCCATGACCGTGCCCTTCAGCGAGCTGAACAAAATATCCCCGCTCATCATATGCAAGCGGTTGATCTCCTGGTGCAGCATCTCCACCCCGGCCACATCGATGAAATTGATCCCCTTGCCGATCAGCAGGATATGCTTGACCCCGCTGCCGGGTGCCGTCAGCCGACGGATCTCCTGCTGCACATGATCCACCGCGCCAAAGAACAGCGAACCGTCGACACGGATGATCTTCAGCTGCGGGCACTCCTCCAGCGTATAACGCTGGATATTGCGGATATGACGACGTTCGCCGTCCTGCAGAGGCGCCACCTGGGTCACCCTGGGCTGAGAGGTGCGTCGCAGATAGAGCGCCAGTGACAGCATCACGCCGATATAGATGGCAAATTCCAGCTCCACGAACAGCGTGGAGAACAGGGTCACCAGCAGGATCGCCGCCTCGGAACGGCTGCTGGATAGGATATGGCGGATGCTGCCGAAGTCGATCAGGTTCCAGGCGATCAGCAGGATGGAGCCGCCCATCACCGCCAGCGGCAATCGAGCGGTCAGCTCCGGCAGGCTAACCACGACCAGCGCCAGCAACCCGGCAGCGAATATGGCCGCCAGCGGCGTGCGCGCCCCGGCATCGTAGTTGGCGCCCGAACGGGTGAAAGAGCCGGTGCTGGCATAGCAGGCGAAGAAGCTGCCCACGACGTTGGACAGTCCCTGTCCGATGAACTCCTGGTTGCCGTCGATCTGCTGATGCGAGCGCACGGCGATGGCGCGGGCGATGGAGACCGCCTCGATCAACCCCAGCAAGGCCACGGCCAGCGCACCCGGCGCCAGTGCCTGCAGGGTGGCAAAAGAGAACGCTGGCAGCACCGGAGTCGGCAGCTGTCCCGACAAGGCCCCCACGTAGGCGACTGCCTCCCCCGCCGGGTCAAGCAGGTAGCAGATCAGGCTGCCTGCCGCCATGCCGATCAGCAGATGCGGCAGTTTACGGTTCAGCTTGCGTACCAGCACGGCCACCACGAGGGTGGCCAGCCCGGCCTCCAGCGCCACCATATTGAACCCAGCGGCGTGCCCTACCAGATGCTCCAGCGTTGCCACCATCGACAGTCCACCGGGTACGTCGATACCCAGCACATGCTTGAGCTGACTGACCGCAATCAGGATCGCCGCTCCGGCAGTAAAGCCGATCACCACCGTATGCGAAATGAAATTGACCAGACTGCCCATGCGGAACAACCCCAGCGCCAGCTGAATCACGCCGGTCAGCAGGGTCAGGCTGACCACCAGCCCCACATACAACTCGGTGGAAAACTCGCCGAGACCGCTGATCACGCTCATCACCACGATCGACAACGCCGCCGTCGGCCCCGAAATCAGATGCCAGGAGGAACCGAACAGCGACGCGATCACCGCCGATACCATGGCGGTATAGAGACCGTATTGTGGCGGCAAACCGGCGATGAAGGCGTAGGCCACCGCCTGTGGCAGCACCAGCACCATGCCGGTCAGCCCTGCCATGAAATCGGCTTTCAGGTTGTCCGACGTAACCCGGTCACGCCAACGCAGAAAAGGTAGTAACTTGTTGCTCCAGGCTGACATCAATGAGAATCCACACAGGTGACTACAAACTTGGCGCTATAGTGGCAGCTTAAGGCAACGGATACAAAACAGGGAGGTGGCAAGCAGACGTTTGCCCCTAATGAAGAAGTGACACGAACCCACGGGGTCTGGGTATGGAAAGCGCTCTACGGCAGTCAAGCGCAACACTTGCATGGTTTACTTATAAGAAATCCAGCAGCCAAAGGCTGCCGGATCGGGGGAGTATCGATCAGGAGGCACCCAGCGGCACGATCAGAACCGGACGCTTGGAGTGGCCCAGCGTCTTGGTAGCCGTTGAACCCATCAGTACCTGACCCAGGGTACTGTGCTTGCGGGTGCCCATCACGATAACGTCGGCATCGATTTCGTCGGCCACCTCAAGGATCTTGCGCCAGGGCGTTCCCTCTTCGACACGCGCATCGATATTCTTCAGGCTGAGCACTTCGTGCTCTTCCAGTTCATCGGCGCAGAAACGCTCAATGCGTTCACGGATCTTGCTGCTCAACGCCTCGACGCCCTTCTGCAGCATCTCGTCGATCTCTTCCTGCTCCATCATGTTGCTCAGCACACTGCGGGTGGTGCCCGACAGTGATTCGATCACATGCAGGTAGGTGATCTGCGACTCGGAATAGTGGCCACAGAGGCTGACCGCAGCGCGGAAGGCCGGACGGGAGCCCTTTTCGAGATCGGAAACGTACAGGATCTTTTTCACATCATGGAACATACAACAACTCCTCTATCCTTGCAGGACAGGACAGGCTGTACCGCTTAGCGGTACAGCAGCTCCGGCAGGAACAGCGCAATCTGGGCAACGAACACGATCAGCGCCAGACGCACGATATCTGCACACCAGAACGGGGTCACGCCCTTGAAGATCGTGCCCGTTTTCACATCCCTCAATACTGCACTGAGTACGAACACGTTCATACCCACCGGCGGCGTAATCAGACTGATCTCGGTCACGACTACGACGACTATGCCGAACCAAACCAGGTCGTAGCCCAGGCTGGCCACCAGCGGATAGAACACCGGCACCGTCAGCAGCATCATCGACAGACTCTCGAACACCATGCCCAGCACGATGTAAATGCCCAGGATCGCCAGGATCACCACGATCGGCGCCACATCCATGGACGTGACCAGCTCCAGCAGCATGTCCGGCAGTCCGGCGCGGTTAATGAAGTCGGAGAAAATCAACGCACCGATCACCACCGCGAACAGCATCGCCGAGGTGCGCGCCGTGTCGGTCAGCGTCTCGAACAGGTTGCGCAGCGTCATGCGACCACGGAACAGGGTGATCAGGAAGGCGCCACCGGCTCCGATGCCCGCCGCTTCCGTCGGCGTGAAGATACCCAGGTAGATACCGCCCATCACCACGGTAAACAGCACCAGTACGCCCCAGACGCCTTTCAGGGCCTGCAGACGCTCCGGCCATTCCGTCTTCTCGCCGGCCGGACCCGCTTCGGGGGTGCGCCAGACTACGTAGCGCACCGCCACCAGATAGAGCAGGATGCCGAGGATACCCGGAATGAAACCAGCGGCGAACAGCTCGCGGATGGAGGATTCGGTCAGCAGGCCGTAGATCACCAGGATCACGCTGGGCGGGATCAGGATGCCCAGGGTGCCGCCTGCGGCAATGGACGCCGTGGCCAGGGAATCCGCGTAGCCATACTTGCGCATCGGCGGCATCGCCACCTTGGACATGGTGGCCGAGGTGGCCAGACTGGAGCCGCAGATGGCGGAGAAGCCGCCACAGGCCACGACCGTCGCCATCGACAGGCCGCCCTTGCGGTGGCCGAGGAAGGCGTTGGACACGGAATAGAGTTCATGGGACAAACCCGAGCGGGTCACCAGGTTGCCCATCAGAATAAACAGCGGAATCACCGACAGGCTGTATTCCTGCACGGTATCGATCACGCGGTTGGACGCCATCGCCAGCGGACGACTCCAGCGGAAGTCGACCAGGTTGGTCAGTTCAAGGCCGTTAAGGAAAGCAAAACCAAAGAATCCCACGATCCCCATGGCGAATGCGATCGGCATCCGCACCACGATGATCAGGAATAGAAGAACGGCGAAGCCGATCAGAACGACAGACATAAGCGGAGTACCTGTACCCGGTTCAAGTTAGTCTTTATCCTGGAACAGGATGCGGTAGACGCCATAGGTGATCATGCCCAGGGCGGTTGCCCAGCTCATGATCGCGATGTACTGCACGATATAGCCCGTAGGCATCGCCAGAAACTCGGTCACCACGCCGCGACGAATGGAGCGTTCGCCCTGCTCGAAGATGCGCAATGCCAAAAAATAGAGTGATGAAGACATCACCAGCGCGGCAAACAGCGACAGCACCTTGACGATCTTTGATCCCAGAAAACGGTCCAGCAGGTCGACCACGATATGGCCGCCACGCCAGGTGATCACCGGCATCGCCGCAAACACCATCACCGCCAAACCGATCTCGGTCATCTCGGTACCGCCATGCAGCGGGCTGTTGAACAGATAGCGACCCACGACATCGACGCAGGTCAGTGCCATCAGGAAAAAAAGTACAGATGCAGACACCACTTCGAGGAAGAAGGCCAGCCAACGGACCGGCCCCTTCTCGTCATAGTGCGCTTTGATCCAGGCACTAAACGACATGGATTACTCCTGCTTTTGCGCTTCGTACTCGCGAGCCATCTGACGCAGTTCCTTCAGCGCAGCCTCAGCGTCTACATCGCGATCGGAAACACTCTCGATCCAGGCCTGATCCATGCCTTCGGCCAGTTTCAGGAAGTCCTGGTTGAACTGGTCATCCGCGGTATGCTCAATGATGTTCACGCCGGTCTCGCGCGCAAACGCCAGACCATCCTCGTCAGCCTTCTGCCAGGCCTTGCCGGCCAGGGCAGACAGCTTTTCACCGGACACGCTCATGATCGCTTCACGATCTTTCGGGTCCAGGTCTGCCAGGAAATCGGGATTGATGAACATGGAGAAGCTGCCCAGATACATGCCGCCCGGGATCAGATTCAGGGTATTGGTGACTTCAGCCAGACGCTGCGCCTTCTGCTCACCCAGCGGCAACAGTGCACCATCGATAACGCCCTGCTGCATCATCTCGTAGACTTTGGTCGCCGGTGCGGATACCGGGGTCATGCCGGTGCGCTTGCCGATCTCGGCCTGTACACCGCCACCGATACGGATCTTCATGCCCTGCAGCTCGGCGATGCTTTCAACCGGTTTGGTGGTCATCAGCTGACCCGGACCGTGGGTGAACATGCCCAGCAGTTCCAGACCGGCAAACTCGTTCGCCTTGGCGAAATATTTCTGCTGGGTGCGCCACAGAGCCACGGAAGCGGCTTCTGCGCCCACACCCAGACCCGGCTGTTCAACCGCCAGCGGCAGCTTGAAACGGCCCGGTACATAACCGTGATAGCTGAAACCAGCGTCGATGACACCGTCTTCAACCAGCTGGAAGTAGGTTTTCGGGTGACCCACATCGTATTCGATCTTGACTTCAACGCGTCCTTCAGTGGCTTCTTCCACCCATTTGGCCCAGGTCGGCCAAACGACAGCGTTCTGGGCAGCCGTCGGCGGCAGCCAGGTACCGACGATCAGCGTGGTATCTGCAGCCAGAGCAGAGGCAGATGCAGACAGACCCACGGCCAGAGCGGCTGTTGTGGTGGCAAACTTTATTCTTTTAATCATGGTGTTGCTCCTGCATTGGTATAGTTATTTGTATTGCGATACTAAAAGCCAACAAAACCATTGAATATTGTAACACTTTGTTGCGTCAAGCAAGATACGGAATGAGCAAATCCCTACTAATGTCTACCCTTTCACCCGCCTCGGCTACCTCTCAAACCTCCTTCAAAATCTGTAAAACCTGTTACACAAAGTGCTGTACCGCTTAGCGGTACAGCAGCTCCGGCAGGAAGAGCGCAATCTGAGCGACGAATACGATCAGCGCCAGGCGCACGATGTCGGCACACCAGAACGGTGTCACCCCCTTGAAGATAGTGCCCGTTTTCACATCTCTCAACACTGCACTGAGGACAAATACGTTCATCCCCACCGGCGGCGTGATCAGACTGATCTCGGTCACGACTACGACGACGATGCCAAACCACACCAGGTCGAAGCCCATGCTGGCCACCAGCGGATAGAACACCGGCACCGTCAGCAGCATCATCGACAGACTCTCGAACACCATGCCCAGCACGATGTAGATACCCAGGATCGCCAGGATGACCACCATCGGCGCCACGTCCATGGAGGTGACCAGCTCCAGCAGCATGTCCGGCAGACCGGCACGGTTGATGAAGTCGGAGAAGATCAACGCACCGATTACCACGGCAAACAGCATCGCCGAGGTGCGCGCCGTGTCGGTCAGCGTCTCGAACAGGTTACGCAGCGTCATGCGGCCGCGGAACAGGGTGATCAGGAAGGCGCCACCGGCTCCGATGCCCGCTGCTTCCGTCGGCGTGAAGATACCCAGATAGATACCGCCCATCACCACGGTAAACAGCACCAGCACGCCCCAAACACCCTTCATCGCCTGCAGACGATCAGGCCAGGAGGTCTTTTCACCGGCCGGCCCCGCACTGGGGTCACGCCAGACCACGTACCGCACCGCCACCAGATAGAGCAGGATGCCGAGGATGCCCGGAATGAAACCGGCGGCGAACAACTCACGGATGGAGGACTCGGTCAGCAGGCCGTAGATCACCAGGATCACGCTGGGCGGGATCAGGATGCCCAGGGTACCGCCGGCGGCGATGGAGGCGGTCGCCAAGGCATCGGAGTAGCCGTACTTGCGCATCGGCGGCATCGCCACCTTGGACATGGTGGCCGAGGTCGCCAGACTGGAGCCACAGATGGCGGAGAAACCGCCACAGGCCACGACCGTCGCCATCGACAAACCGCCCTTGCGGTGGCCGAGGAAAGCGTTGGACACGGCGTACAATTCCTGAGACAGACCCGAGCGGGTCACCAGATTACCCATCAGAATAAACAGCGGGATCACCGACAGGCTGTATTCCTGAACGGTATCGATCACCCGGTTGGACGCCATCGCCAGCGGACGACTCCAGCGGAAATCGGCCAGGTTGGCCAGTTCAAGGCCATTCAGGAAGGCGAAACCGAAGAAGCCAACCAGACCCATGGCGAATGCGATCGGCATCCGCACCACGATGATCAGGAACAGGAGAACGGCAAAGCCGATCAGTACAACTGACATAAAAAATACCTGTATCCGAATGAAGTTAGGCTTTGCTTTGGAACAGAATTCGGTAGACACCGTAGGTGATCATGCCGAATGCCGTCGCCCAGCTCATGATGGCGATGTACTGCACCACATAGCCCGTGGGCATCGCCAGAAACTCGGTCACCACGCCACGACGAATGGAGCGTTCGCCCTGTTCGAAGATGCGCAATGCCAGAAAATACAGAGAAGACGACATCACCAGCGCCGCAAACAGCGACAGCGCCTGGACCACCCTGCCGCCCAGGAAGCGGTCCAGCAGGTCGACCACGATATGGCCTCCACGCCAGGTGATCACCGGCATCGCCGCAAACACCATCACCGCCAGACCGATTTCGGTCATCTCGGTGCCGCCATGCAGCGGACTGTTGAACAGATAGCGACCCACGACATCGACGCAGGTCAGTGCCATCAGGAAAAAAAGTACAGATGCGGACACCACTTCGAGGAAGAAGGCCAGCCAACGGACCGGCCACTTCTCGTCATAGTGCGCTTTGATCCAGGCACCAAATGACATGGATTACTCCTGAGTCTTCGCTTCATACGCGCGCGCAATACTGCGCAGCTCATCCAGAGCGGCACGGGCATCGACGCCACGGTCGGAAACACTGTCAATCCAGGCGTCATCCATGCCCTTGATCAGTTCACGGAACTCCAGCGTCATCGGGTCATTCGGACCCAGCTCCTTGATGCTTACACCGGCAGCACGCGCCGCCTCAAAGCCGTCTACGTCCGCCTGGTCCCAGGCACGACCGGCCAGCGCCGACAGTTTCTCGCCGGACACGCTCATGATCGCCTCTGCGTCTTTCGGGTCCAGATCTTCAAGGAAATAGGGATCGATGAACATGGAGAAGCTGCCCAGGTACAGGCCACCCGGGAAGACGGTCAGGTTCGGCGCCACTTCATGCAGGCGCAGGGATTTCTGCTCGGTAACCGGCATGAACACACCGTCGATCACGCCCTGCTGCATCATTTCGTATACTTTGGAGCCCGGGCCGGCAACACCTGTGATCTCCATACGCTCGGCCAGCTCGGTCTGAACGCCGCCACCGATACGAATCTTCTTGCCCTTCAGGCCATCCAGGTCTTCGACCGGGTTGATCGTATGCAACTGACCCGGACCATGGGTAAACATGCCCAGCAGGGTCAGGCCTTCGAATTCACCGGCATCGGCAAAGTATTTCTGCTGGGTGCGCCAGAGCGCCACGGACGCCGCTTCACCGCTGACGTTAAGACCCGGCAGCTCAACGGCCACCGGCAGCTTGAAGCGACCGGGACCATAACCGTGGTAGCTCCAGCCCGCATTGATCACGCCATCTTCCACCAGCTGGAAGTAGGTTTTCGGGTGGCCCACATCCTGCTCGATCTTGACCTTGACGCGGCCTTCGGTGGCTTCTTCGACCCATTCGGCCCAGGTCGGCCACACCACCGCATTCATCGGGTTGCCCGGCGGCTGCCAGGTACCCACGATCAGTGTGGTTTCGGCGGATGCGGCGGCGGATGCAGTCAGTCCCAGTGTCAGCGCCGCGGCGCCGGCCATGGATTTGAAAAATGTCTTCACGGTGTGTCTCCCGGTCTTCTAAGTCTGTTGCTACGGTCGTTGTAGTTGCCGTTTATGGACGGCTTATTGTCTGGCAGTGCTGTTGGGGAGCACGGCCGGTTTATAGTTTGCGTGTGCCGGATTTACGGCTTGTTGGCGAAGAGCGGATGGATGTTGTTCTTGTTGAACTTGAGCACCGGATCCAGCTCCGTCATCTCGAACGAGATCTGCACATAGCTGTTATCGGTGATCGGTTTCATCCAGTCACAGAGGATTTTGAACACCTGCTCAGCCACCTCTTTTTTCAGCGCCATATCGCGCCCGTGCCCGATCTTCAGGTTCAGGTTCAGGAAGGCAAAGTCCTCCCGGCCATCGGCCACACGAAAATCATTGCAGCGAATCGCCCGGCTGCGAACGCCACCGATCGGGAAGGCGCCGGTGGAAACCACGTACTCGTGCAGATCTTTGAAAAGCGCTTGAAAATCAAGACGATCATGCAGATTGCCCGAATATTCGACAATGAAATGCGGCATCTCGAAACTCTCCCTCAACGGTTGAATTAAGCCCTTCCTACACCCGAATCCAAGCTTGGGGGTGCCAAGGCAAACGCACGAAATCTAATTAACATATTAACTGTTGTCAATAAGGTGGAAGTTGCAACATTTTCCTGACCAGCGGTCCAAAACCTGTCTATAACTGTAGTTGCAGTTGTCATATTGAGGTATTGACTTAGTTAAGATGTTAACTAAAATGCTGGACAGATGATCGGCGCCCACCCTGCCACGTATCACCCGATGCGACGGACAGCCGGGCACCCTGAACAATCACCGACAACAAGAAGGTACGTCTCGCATGTTGACCAAAGAGCAGATCAAGGCCGCCGCGGATCGCCTGTACGAAGCTGAAGTAAACCGCAAGCAGATTCCGGCACTGACTCTGGAGCATTCAGACATGGACATGGCGGATGCCTACGCCGTACAGAAGGCCTGGGTCGATCGCAAGATCGAAGAAGGCCGCAAGGTGATCGGCTACAAGATCGGTCTGACCTCTCGCGCCATGCAGATGTCCTCCAACATCGACCAGCCGGATTACGGCGTACTGCTCGACGACATGCTGTTCGAGGACGGCGCCACGCTCAAGGCGTCCGACTTTCTCGACCCGCGCATCGAAGTGGAACTGGCGTTCGTGCTGAAAAAGCCGCTGTTCGGTGAAGACGTCACCATCTTCGACGTCATCGACGCCACCGATTACGTGATCCCTTCACTGGAACTGATCGCGGCACGCTGCCTGCGTACCGACCCGAAAACCGGCTACACCCGCAAGGTGTACGACACCATCTCCGACAATGCCGCCAACGCCGGTATCGTCATGGGCGGTCGCCCGATCAAGCCGATGGATATCGACCTGCGCTGGGCCGGCTGCATGCTGTACCTGAACGGCCAGATCGAAGAGACCGGCCTCGCCGGCGGCGTGCTGGGCAACCCGCTGAAAGGCATCACCTGGGTGTGCAAGCGCTTCGCCCCGCACGGCATCGGCCTGGAGCCGGGCCAAGTGATCCTGTCCGGTTCCTTCACGCGCCCGGTACCGGTGAAGGCGGGCGACACCGTCCACGCCGACTTCGGCACCCTGGGTGGCGTCACCCTGAATTTCGAATAAGCCAAGCCCATTGCGAACCCGGGTGAGATTCATCACCTCACCCTTTTGAACAGGAGACGAGCATGGAACTGCCGAAAAACCGCTTCAAGCAGGGCCTGGCCACCGGTGAGACACAGTACGGTCTCTGGCTGGGTCTGCCGGACAACAGCGCCGCCGAGATCGCTGCGGTTGCCGGTTTCGACTGGTTACTGATCGATGGCGAACACGCGCCCTTTGACCTGCGCACCATCATGGCTCATCTGCAGGCGATCGCCCCCTACGATGTCGCGCCGATCGTACGCTGCGTCGAAGGCGATACCGCGCTGATCAAGCAACTGCTGGATATCGGGGCGCAAACCCTGCTGGTGCCGATGGTGGAAACCGCCGAGCAGGCCGCTCAGCTGGTGCAGGCCGTGCGCTATCCACCGCAGGGCATCCGTGGTCTGGGTACTTCCCTGGCCCGTGCCGCCCGCTGGAACCAGGTACCGGGTTACCTGAAAAAGGCCAACGACGAGATCTGCCTGATCGTGCAGGTGGAAACCGCCAGCGCCATGGAAAACCTGGACGCTATCCTGGCAGTGGAAGGCGTTGACGGCGTATTCATAGGCCCGTCCGACCTGTCCGCCTCCATGGGGTATATCGGCGATGCCGGCAACCCGGTGGTGGTCGAGGCCATCAACAAGGGTTTGAACAAGATTCGCGATGCCGGCAAGTACGCTGGTCTGCTCTGCCTGGACCCGTCCCTGGCAGAAACCTACATCCAGCAGGGCGCCAACTTCGTCGGTGTCGGCGTCGACACCATGATCCTGGCCAACGAAACCCGCAAGCTGGCGCAGCGCTTCAAACAGGGCGCTCCGGTTGAAGACGAAAAACCTCAGGCCGGCTACTGATCGCCGGTCATAACACGAGAAGGTTAATCATGACTGCAAACACTCTGGTCAACAGCAAGCTGGTCTGCGTCGCGCTGAACGACAAGGCACAGCTGGCTGCTCTGGAAGGGACATTCAACGAAGCCCCGTACAAGAAACCGCCGACTCAGCCGGTGCTCTACTACAAGCCGCGCAACACCTGGAGTGTCGACGGTGCCGAGGTCGAATGGGCCAAGGATTTCGACGGCAACGACGTTGCCGAAATGGTCGTGGGCGCCAGCCTGGGTGTAGTGATCGGCAAGGAAACCTGCCGTGTATCCGCCGAAGTAGCGCTGAGCTACGTCGGTGGCTACACCATCGTCGGCGACTTCTCCCTGCCGGAAGCCAGCTACTACCGCCCGGACATCAAGGGCAAATGCCTGGATACCTCCGCACCCGTAGGTCCTGAGATCGTTGCAGCCGACAAGATCGCTGCCCCCGATGCGCTGACAGTAACCATCAGCGTCAATGGTGAACAGAAGAGCAGCTTCGAACTGGCCAATATGGAGCGCAGCGTTGCCGAGCTGATCAGCATCATTTCGCGCATCATGACCCTGCAGCCGGGCGAAATCATCGCCGTCGGCTTCGCCGGTGACCGCGTTGCCGTGGCCAAGGGCGACAAGGTTGAAGCAAGCATCGAGGGTGTCGGCACCCTGAACAACACTCTGGGAGGTGCCTGAGCCATGAGACACGCACGTATCGTATTTGACGGCCGCGAGCTGGATATCGACATCGACGCCAACGACCGCATCACCACTGCTGAAGGTGAAGTGCTGGACGTGGCGCTGGATTCTGACCGGATCACCTGGCTGCCGCCGGTCAAAGCACCGGGCACCATCTTCGCGCTGGGCATCAACTATGCCGATCACGCCACCGAACTGGCGTTCGAGCCGCCGAAAGAGCCGCTGATCTTCATCAAGCACGCCAACACCCTGACCGGCCACAAGCAGGTGAGCTACCGCCCGGACGGTATCGAATACCAGCACTACGAGTGCGAACTGGTTGCGGTAATCGGCAAGAGCGGCAAGAACATCAAGCGTGAAGACGCGCTGGATTACGTGGCCGGTTACACCGTGTGCAACGACTTCGCCATCCGCGATTACCTAGAAAACTACTACCGTCCGAACCTGCGCGTGAAGAGCCGTGACTCGCTGCTGCCGATGGGTCCCTGGATTGTAGATACCGCGGATATCCCGGACGCCAACGCGCTGAAACTGACCACCACGGTCAACGGCAAGCTGACCCAGGACGGTACCACCAGGGACATGATCTTTGACGTACCTTTCGTCATCGAATACCTGAGCAAGGTCATGACCCTTAACCCGGGCGACATGATCTGCACCGGCACGCCGCATGGCATCGTTGACTGCCAACCGGGCGACACCATCGTCTGCTCTATCGAGAATGTCTGCTCCCTCGAGACCCGCATGGTCAGCGAGCAGGAATACTACGGCGACAAATACTGAGAATAAGACCCGTCCCGGGCGCCGACACTGGATCGGCACCGGGATTCAAGGCAACGGGAGACAAAACCATGAGCGATACACTGGCAACCAATCTGGAACGCGCCCAGCAGTACCTGGAGCGCTTCAAGAACACCACCACAGGCCACCTGATCAACGGTGAATTCACCCTGGGCAACGGCGGTCGCGAATACGACAACGTGACCCCGACCGACAACAGCGCCATCGGCAAGGTCATGGCCGGTTCTGTTGCCGATATGGACGCAGCCTGCGAAGCGGCCGAAAGCGCCTTCGAAGCCTGGGCCAACACCCCGGGTGCCGAACGCAAGCGTCTGCTGCACAAGTTCGCTGACCGTCTGGTCGAGCGTGCCGACGAAATCGCCCTGGTCGAGTCCATGGACTGCGGTCAGCCGATCCGCTTCATGAAGCAGGCCGCCATCCGTGGCGCGGCCAACTTCCGCTTCTTCGCCGACAAGGCACCGGAAGCGCAGAACGGCCTGGCGCTGCACCAGGAAGAGCACGTCAACTACACCATCCGCAAGGCGATCGGTCCGGTCGGCATCATCACGCCGTGGAACACGCCGTTCATGCTGGCGACCTGGAAGATTGCACCGGCCCTGGCCGCAGGCTGCACCGTGGTACACAAGCCGGCGGAACTGACCCCGCTGAGCGCCTACATCCTGGCGGAAATCGCTGAAGAAGTACTGCCCAAGGGCGTGTGGAACATGGTTAACGGCTTCGGCGAAGATGCCGGCAAGCGCCTGACCGAACACCCGGCCATCAAGGCCGTTGCCCTGGTCGGCGAGTCCGCGACCGGTTCTCACATCATGCGTCAGGGTGCTGACACCCTGAAGCGCATGCACTTCGAGCTGGGCGGCAAGAACCCGGTTATCGTCTTCGACGATGCCGACTTCGAACGTGCCCTGGACGCTGTTGTGTTCATGATCTACAGCCTGAATGGCCAGCGTTGCACCTCCTCCAGCCGTCTGCTGATCCAGAGCGGTATCCGTGACAAGTTCATCGCGGCCCTGGAGCAGCGTGTACGCAACCTGAAGGTTGGTCACTCTCTGGATCCGAACACCGAAGTAGGTCCGCTGGTTCACGTTGAGCACTACAACAAGGTGCTGAGCTACTTCGATATCGCCAATGAAGACGGCGCCAAAACAGCCGTTGGCGGTCAGCGCATCACTGAAGCGACCAACAACATCGATCCGGCCGGCAACTACCTGACACCGACCCTGTTCACCGGTGCCAACAATGGTATGCGCATCGCCCAGGAAGAGATCTTCGGCCCGGTACTGACCGCCATCTCCTTCGACACCGAAGAGGAAGCGATCGCCATCGCCAACGACACTCAGTACGGTCTGTCCGGTTACATCTGGACCGAGAGCACCGGCCGCGCCATGCGCATGGCCAAGCACGTCGAAGCCGGCATGCTGTGGGTGAACTCCGAAAACAACCGTAACCTGCCGTCGCCGTTCGGTGGCATCAAGATGTCCGGCATCGGTCGCGACGGTGGCGACTGGAGCTTCGACTTCTACATGGAAACCAAAAACGTCTGCATCGCCCACGGTACCCACAAGGTACCTCAGCTGGGCAAAGGCTGATCATCCAGCCCCGGCAGAACCCGCCGGCCCCCGCGCATCTGACGCGGGGCTCCGGCCCCTGCCTTATTCTGCCGCCGCTTCTGCTATAGTCCCTGCATGAGCACACCCGACCACACCGAATGGATCCCCAACATCATTTTGGGGCAGGACTACGACCGGCGCTATCTGGATGCCCCCATCCACTACGATGTGCTGGAAAATCTGGCCGCCCACTACGGCCGGGATATGCCGGTCCACCGACACGCCCAGTACCTGCAGATCCACTATATCGACCGGGGCGAAATTCGCTTCCATATCGATGACCGCATCTATCATGCCCGTGGCCCGGCTTTGCTGCTGACACCGCCATCGGTGCCCCACTCCTTCCTGACCGAAACCGAGGCCTGCGGCCATGTGCTGACGATCCATCAGTCGATCGCCTGGCAGCTGCTCAAGGACGGCCTGCAACCGGAGATGGAGACCGAGTTCAACCGCGGCCTCTGTATCGTCCGCGACGAGCTGGACCCGGAACAGCGCCTGCAGTGGCCGCTGATCACCCAGACCTTCCGTAACCTCAAGGTGGAATGGTACCGCGAACGCCCGGCCAAACGCCTGACCCTGCATACGCTGGTACGCCTGCTGCTGATCCAGATCTCTCGACTATCCCCCAAGGAAGCGGAAAGCACCACGGTCAACAACGACGACCTGCGCATCTTCCACCGCTTTACCGATCTGGTCGAAGAACACTTTCGTGAGCACCTGCACCTGCCCGATTACACCGACCGCTTGGGGATTTCGGAAAGCCGCCTGCACCAGATCTGCCAGCGGGTCTCCAACCGCTCGCCGAAAAAGCTGATCCACGACCGCATCGTTCAGGAAACCAAGCGTCTGCTGGTGTTCACCGACCTGTCCAGCAGCGACATATGCTACCAGCTCGGTTTCAGCGACCCGGCCTACTTCTCCCGTTTCTTCAAACGCCACACCGGCCTGACCGCCCAGCGCTTTCGCAACGAACACAAGCACGACAACTGGACTACTACTTAACATATTAATAAAATGGCGGCATGACTGTCTCTATAACCGCCAAACCCACACTCACCGGTACCCGTGATGCGCTTTCGGGGCTGATGATCTTTCTGACGCTGCTGCTGGCGCTGTTGGATACCTTTCAGCTGGCATCCTTGCATGATATGGCCAGCGTCTGCGCCTGGGGTTTTGTGGCGCTGGAATTCAGCCGCCTGACCGCGAAGCAGCGCCTACCGATCTACCTGCTGCTGGGCGCCGGTTGCGGCTTCATCGCCTGGGCCTGGTCCAGCGGCGCCGAAATTCGCCCGCTGGCGATACTGGGCGAACACCTGAAGCTGGCGATGCTGCTGGCGGCGGTGAACTTCATCCGCCTGAGCACCCGGCTGGAACAGGTCGACAGCACGCCCGGCCCTCGCAGCTTCGTCACCACGCTGGGCGGCATGCATCTGCTGTCATCGGTGGCCAACTTTTCATCGATGTTGCTGGTGGGCGAACAGCTCAAGCGCAAGGATAGCCTGTCGTCCCTGTCACAGATCATCCTGGCCCGCGGTTTCAGCCTGGCCATTCTCTGGTCTCCCTTCCTCAGCATTCTGCCGCTGGTGCTGGAACAGGTACCGGGCACAGAACTTTATGCGATCTACCCCTACACGCTGGGGCTGGCGCTGTTTGGCCTGGTCTATACGCTGATTGAAGCTCGTTACCGCTATCCCCGGGATCTCGAACACTATCAGGGCTACCCGATGACCGGTGCGACTCTGGTGATGCCGGCCTGCCTGATCACCGCCATCCTGCTGGTCAGTGGTCTCTGGCCAGAACTGCCCACTGTCGGGGTGGTTGCCCTGCTGGCAATGCTGACGCCGCTGGGACTGCTGGCCCTGCAGCAAGGCCCTGTTACAGCTTCCACAGGCTTTGCCACCCACGTGGTGCAGCGTCTGGCGGATACCCGCGGCGAGATCACCCTGTTTCTCAGCGCCGGTTTTCTGGCCGCCGGGGTCAAGGCCTGCATCGCCGCCGGCCTGTTCAGCCTGCCCTTTGCCCAGACCGATGCCGCGGTAGCGATCTTCGTGATGTGGAGCATCGCCGGCTTCGCCTTCCTGGGGATTCACCAGTTTGCCCTGGTGGCCACCTATGCCGGTCTGCTGGCGGATGTGACCACCGCGCCGACGCTGATGGCGATCGCCTATATCATCGCCACTTCGGTGTCGATGTCCGGCAGCCTGTTCAGTGGTGTAAACTTCATTCTGCAGGCCCGCTTCAACTGTACCGGCCGCACCATCCTCAGAAACAACCTGGCCTACTCGGTGCTGATGCTGAGCGCAGCTTCGGTTCTGATCTATACGCTGCCGCTGATGGGAATACATTGATGCCACCGAGCAAGCGCCAACCGACGGGTAATTTTTCACTCATGCGTAAATACGAAGACTCCATACCGCTGAAACTGCTCAAGGCCCGCGAGGTCACCATGGGCTTCTTTCGTCCTGTGCTGCAGGAAATCCCGCTGACCGAACAGCAGTGGCGCATCATCCGAGCACTGGACGAGCATGGCGAACTGGAGTCCAAGCAACTGGCCGAGCTGTGCTGCATTCTCAGCCCCAGCCTGACCGGCATCATCAGCCGCCTGGAACAGCAGGATTACATCCAGCGCCGCCGCTCGCCGGAAGACCAGCGCCGGGTATTGATCAGCCTGACCGACAAGGCCAAGGAGATGTTCGACAAGGTGAGTCCAACCCTGGAGGCGCGTTACCGGGAGATCACCGATCAGTTCACCCCCGAGAACATGGAGCAGCTCAACAAACTGCTCAACCTGCTCTGCCAGATCAAACCCTGACCCCAGTCAATAATCCTTTCTGTTGTTGAACGGCCCCCCTACCGGGGAGCCGTTGACATTAGATAACATGTTAACTAGCATTACTTAATATGTTAACAAAGTGCGGGCGTTATTCGGTTTGATCTGTTTGCCCCCGGGCAAGCCCTTTTGCCTTCCAGACCAGGCCAGTCTACCCGTCAAAAACAAGAAGGTGTGACCATGGGCGAAATCGTACTAGCTGCAAAAATTACACATGTCCCGACCATGCTGCTGTCCGAGCAGCCGGGCAAGCTTCAGGGTTGCCGCCAACAGGCGATCGACGGCCAGCGCGAAATCATGCGTCGAGCACGTGAACTCGGTGCCAATACAGTGATCGTGCTGGACACCCACTGGCTGGTCAACGCCGGTTACCACATCAACAGCAATGCCCGCTTCAAGGGCTGCTTCACCAGTCACGAATTCCCGCACTTCATCCAGAATCTGGAATATGACTACCGCGGCAACCCGGCGCTGGGTGATGCCATCGCAGCCAAGGCGACTGAAAAAGGCGTGTTCACCCTGTCGCATCAGGTTGAAACTCTGGATCTGGAATACGGCACCCTGGTCCCCATGCACTTCATGGAACCGGGCGATATGCCGATCGTCTCCATCGCGGCCTGGTGCACCGTGCACAGCCTGGAAGCTTCGCGCAAGCTGGGCGAAGCGATCACCGAAGCGGTGAAAGAGAGCGACTGCAAGGTGCTGCTGCTGGCATCCGGTTCCCTGTCGCACAAGATCTGGGAAAACGATCTCTATGAAGCCAACAACGGCACCTTCACCATCTCCCGCGAGTTCAACCGTCAGGTTGACCTGCGCGTGCTGAAACTGTGGCAGAACGGCGAGATCGACACCTTCCTGAAAATGTTGCCGGAATACGCTCAGTTCTGCTGCGGTGAAGGCGGCATGCACGATACGGCAATGCTGTTCGGCGCCCTGGGCTGGGACCAGTACACCGGCAAGGGTGAACTGATCGGTGAATACTTCCCCAGCTCAGGCACCGGCCAGGCCAACGTGATCTTCCCGGTCGACTAGGTTAACAACAGGCTCCATGTCCCCGGCTACGGCCGGAGACCGATCACAATCAAGTACCAACCCAACATTAATAAGCAGACGGAGACCCATCCCATGCTGCAAGCATCCTACCCTTACTACCTGGCCAATGAAGCACAGGCGCCGAACCAGGACCTGGCGGTGACCGACAAGTTCAGCGGCGAAGTCGCTACGCGCGTTGCCATGGCCGACGCGGCCGCCATCGATCAGGCGATCGCCGCCGCCGATGCCGCTGCCGAGCCGATGCGCAAACTACCGGCGTACAAGCGTCAGGAGATCCTGAACTACTGCGTCAAGCGTTTTGAAGAACGTGCCGAAGAGCTGGCCGTCGCCCTGTGCATCGAAGCCGGCAAGCCGATCAAGGATGCTCGCGGCGAAGTCGTTCGTCTGATCGACACCTTCCGCATCGCCGCCGAAGAAGCGGTGCGTATCGGCGGCGAAGTCGTGCCGATGGACATCACGCCACGCGCCGAGGGCTATACCGGCATGTGGAAGCGTGTGCCGATCGGTCCCTGCTCCTTCATCTCGCCGTTCAACTTCCCGCTGAACCTGGCGGCGCACAAGGTCGCTCCGGCCATCGCGGCGGGCTGCCCGTTCATCCTCAAGCCGGCAAGTCTGACGCCGATCGGCGCCATCATCATCGGTGAAATCCTGGCCGAGACCGACCTGCCCAAGGGCGCCTTCTCCGTGCTGCCGTGTCACCGTGACGGCGCCGACCTGTTCACCACCGACGACCGCCTGAAGCTGCTCAGCTTCACCGGTTCTCCGGATGTGGGCTGGCAGCTGAAGGCCAAGGCCGGCAAGAAGCCGGTGGTGCTGGAACTGGGCGGTAACGCGGCCTGTGTGGTGGACGAAGGCACCGATATCGACGATGCCGTTGCCCGTATCCTGTTCGGCGCTTACTACCAGTCCGGCCAGAGCTGCATCAGCGTTCAGCGCATCATGGTGCACGAAGCGCACTACGACGAAGTACGCGAAAAGCTGTCTGCGGCGGTCAACGCCCTGGTTTCCGGTGACCCGAAAGATGAAAACACTTTCATCGGCCCGATGATCTCCGAGAAGGAAGCGACCCGTCTGCACAACTGGGTGCTGGAAGCGAAAGCAGCCGGCGCAACCGTTCTGGCCGGTGGCGAGCGTGATGGCGCCATGCTGCAAGCGACCCTGCTGGCGGACGTGGCAGCGGATCAGAACGTCTGCACCCAGGAAGCCTTCGGTCCGGTGGCTATCCTGTCCAGGTTCAGCGACTTTGACGCTGCGCTGAAAGAGGTCAACAACTCCGATTTCGGTCTGCAGGCCGGTATCTTCACCCGCGATATCTACAAGATCCAGAAAGCCTGGGACGAGCTGGAAGTCGGCGGCGTGGTGATCGGTGACGTGCCGTCCTGGCGTGTCGACCACATGCCATACGGCGGCGTGAAGGACAGCGGTCTGGGTCGTGAAGGCGTACGCTATGCCATCGAAGACATGACCGAACTGCGCATGCTGGTCGTGCGTAACCCGAACTAAGCTGCTCTGCAGGGGCTCCGGCCCCTGCAACTTTGCTGAACAGGTCGACCGTTGAAACAACAGCCTTCCCTGATCCTGCTGATATTCATCGCCATGGCCAGTCCATTGGCGCTGAATGCCTTCGTGCCGGCAATGCCGGATGCCGCGCAGGCGCTGCACACGGATATCGGCACCATTCAGATCACCTTCACCGCCTACCTGCTGACACTGGCGTTCGGCCAGCTGATCTCGGGGCCGCTGGCCGATTTTTTCGGTCGCCGCCCGGTGTTGCTGACCGGATTGGGTCTGCACATCGCCGGCAGCCTGCTGGCCGCTCAGGCCACAGGAGTGGAATGGCTGATCGCCGGGCGAGTGCTCCAGGCACTGGGCGGCAGCACCGCCATGGTGCTGGCCCGCACCATCATTCTGGATGTGCATGGTCGCGCCGGTGCTGCCGGGCGCATGGGCTATGTGGTGATGGCGATCGCCATCGCCCAGTCGATTGCGCCGACGCTGGGCGGCTATCTGAATCTGTGGAGTGGCTGGCAGTCAGTGTTTTATGTGTCCATCGTCATGGGCGCGCTGGTGTGGCTGTTCGCCCTGACGCAGCTGCCCGAAACCTGCACCGAGCGCAGTGACAGCCTGCGCCTGGGCAGCCTGTTCCGCCGCTATGGCGAAGTGCTGCAATCAGGACAATACTTGGGCTATGCGGTTTCCACCACGGCGATCGCCTCGGCCTTCTACCTGTTCGTCGGCAGCAGCCCCTACCTGGTGGTCGACCAGCTGCAGGGCGACTCCGCCGATTTCGGCCTCTGGTTCCTGGCGGTATCCCTGGCCTTCATGCTGGGCAGCTTCAGCTCCACTCAGCTGGCGCGCCGTTGCAGCATCGACCAGATGGTCCTGCTGGGCAACGGCCTGTCGCTGGTCGGTGCGGCCATCCTGCTGCTGTCCGCCCTGTTCGGGGCACTGAGTTTCGCCAGCCTGTTTTTGCCGATGGCGCTGGTTACCTTCGGCCGTGGACTGAGTCAGCCCAATGCCCAGTCCGCCGCCATCAGCTGCGCCACCGGCTCCGCCGGCACGGCTTCCGGGTTGATGGGGTTCATCCAGCTGCTCACCGGAGCCACCATCGCCCAGCTGGTGCCCTGGCTGCTGGAGCTGGGGACCACCACCCTGTTCGGCTGCATACTGCTGGCCCCCTGCATCGCCCTGCTGGCTCACTGGCGAGCCTGGCGTGCGGGGCGTCAAACGACTGATCCGGCATCGGTGCAACAGCTCTGATGCCCAATGCTTGACCGGGTATACGCCCGCGATAATTAGAAGAGGATAGCCTCATGGGTAAACTCGCATTAGCTGCAAAAATCACACACGTTCCGTCCATGTACCTGTCGGAACTGGACGGGCCGCAGAAGGGCTTCCGTCAGGCCGCCATCGACGGCCACAAGGAAATCAGCCGTCGCTGCCGCGAGTTGGGCGTCGACACCATCGTCGTGTTCGACACCCACTGGCTGGTCAACGCCAGCTACCACATCAACTGCGGTGCTCACTTCAAGGGCAACTACACCAGCAACGAGCTGCCCCACTTCATCTCCAACATGGAGTTTGAAATGGACGGCAACCCGGAGCTGGGCCAGATTCTGGCCGACGAGTGCAACGCTCAGGGCGTTGAAACCCTGGCTCATGCCAACACCACGCTGGACCCGGAATACGGCACTCTGGTGCCGATGCGCTATATGAACGAAGATCAGCACTTCAAGGTGATCTCCGTATCCGCCATGTGCACCGTGCACTATCTGAACGACAGTGCGCGTCTGGGCTGGGCGATGCGCAAGGCGATCGAAGAGAAGTACGACGGCACCGTGGCGATCCTGGCTTCCGGTTCCCTGTCGCACCGCTTCGCCCAGAACGGCCAGGCGCCGGATTTTGCCACCAAGACCTGGTCGCCGTTCCTGGAACGCCTGGACCACGAAGTGGTGCGCATGTGGGAAAACGCCGAATGGCAAGACTTCTGCGAAATGCTGCCCGAGTACGCGGTGAAAGGCCACGGTGAAGGCTTCATGCACGATACCGCCATGCTGCTGGGCGCGCTGGGCTGGTCCGAATACGACCAGAAGGTTGAGGTGCTGACACCGTACTTCGGCAGCTCCGGCACCGGCCAGATCAACGCTGTGTTCCCGGTCTCTCCGGTCAGCGGCGACCAGGTGCCGGGTCCTCAGGCGTCCGTGACCAAGTCCTTCGCGCCAGGCTCCAGCCGCGTCTGATCAAGACCGCTTTCGCCCTGCACTCAACGGCCTGCTTCTGCAGGCCGTTTTCGTTTCCGGTCTAGACTGACGGAATGTCCGGCGTATCAAAAACCGCAAGCCCGCCATCTAGTTAATATATTAAATAGATAGCCGTCAGTGATAAGATTTCAGGGATAACAAAACACAAGAAAACGGGAGCCCTTGATGTCATCGGTCGCCAATCCCCAACGCCTGATCGTGCTGCTGGCCGCGCTCGTCGCCTTCGGCCCGCTATCGATCGATATGTACCTGCCTAGCCTGCCCCTCATCGCCGAGGACCTGCAGGCGCCCGAAGCCAGCATTCAGTTGACCATCAGCGCCTTTCTGATCGGCCTGTTTATCGGCATGCTGTTTTACGGCCCGCTGTCGGACAAGTTCGGCCGACGTGGCCTGCTGCTGGGCGGCATCGGCCTCTATCTGGTCGCCAGTATCGGCTGTATCCTCGCCAACACTGCCGAATGGCTGATCGCGGCCCGCTTCGTGCAGGCACTGGGCGGTGCCGCCGCCTCGGTGCTGGCCCGCGCCATCGTGCGCGACCTCTTCCCGCTCAACGAAGCGGCCCGGGTGCTGTCACTGATGCACCTGGTCACCATGATCGCCACCCTGGTCGCACCGCTGCTGGGCGGCTACCTGATCCTGATCTCCGGCTGGCGCTCGCTGTTCATGGTACTGTTCGCCTTTGCCGCCATCATGTTGCTGTTCAGCGCCTGGAAGATCCCCGAGACCCACCACGGCGACTCACGCAAGGCCAGCATTCTGGCGGTGTTCAAGGCCTACCTGCATATCGGTGTGCAGCCGGTGGCGCTGGGTTATATCCTCTGCATGGCGCTCTCCTTTGCCGGCATGTTCGCCTATATCACCGCCTCGCCGTTCGTCTACATCGAGTATTTCGGCGTGGCGCCCCAGCACTTCGCCTGGCTGTTCAGCCTCAACATCGGCGGCATCATCGTGCTGGTCAGCCTCAACGCCCGCTATGTCGGCAGGCTGGGCACCCAGAAGCTGCTGATTGCGGGCGCGGCTCTGGCGGCCATATCGGGCCTGGTACTGATTCTGGCCGGTGTGAGCGGCCTCGGTGGCCTGCCGCTGATCGTCGCCGGGTTGCTCGGCTACGTCAGCGTCACCGGTGTCATGGGCGCCAACTGCATGGCCAGCCTGCTGTCGCGTTATCCGGAGCAGGCCGGCGCCGCCGCCGGTCTGGCGGTCGCCTGCCAGTTCGGCCTCGGCGCCCTCGCCAGCTCCGCCACCAGCGCCCTGCATGACGGCTCGCCGCTGCCGATGACCCTGATCATCGGCCTCACCGGTGCCGGCTCCCTGCTGGCGCTGTCCCTGACCCGCGACCGTGACTGAATTGTCCTGGTACATCCTTGTCTATACTGAAAGCTACCCCCTGCTATCCGCAGGGGGTAAATACAGAAAAATACAATAACCAAGTAGATTTTTACATTTCCTGTATCGGCATTGCTCCGCATAATCGGTGAATCCTAGCGGATCAGTATTTCGTTGCTCAGTCGGCTTTCCAATACCCAACCCGGCTCCGGCAGCAGTTTCAGACTATTAGAAGAGAGAAGATCCAGATGACTATGCACAATCCGATGCTCGAGAAACTCAAAGAGATCCTGCCGGCCATTCGCGCCAACGCCAGCAAGGCGGAAGAGCTGCGCAAGGTGCCGCAGGAAAACATTGATATGCTGCACGGCATCGGTTTGAACCGTGCTTTCCTGCCGAAAGCCTACGGCGGTCTGGAAATGAGCCTGCCCGAATTTACCGACTGCATCGCGGCACTGGCCGGCGCCTGCTGCTCCACCGCCTGGGCCTACAGCCTGCTGTGCACGCACAACCACCAGATGGCGATGTTCTCCAAGGAAGCCCAGGATGAGTTCTGGGGCGAGAACCCGGATACCGTCGCCTCCAGCTCCATCGCCCCCTTCGGCAAGCACGAAGAGGTCGAAGGCGGCATCATTTTCACCGGCGACATGAAGTGGAGCTCCGGTGTCGATCACGCCCAGTGGATCATCGTCGGTTTCAACCGCTTCAATGATGCCGGCGAGAAGATCTACAGCTTCGCCGTGATTCCGCAGAGCGACTTCACCGTCCTCGACGACTGGTACTCTGCCGGCATGTGCGGCAGCGGCACCAAGACCGCCCGCATCGAAGGCGTGTTCGTACCCGAGCACCGCATCCAGGCTGCCGGCGACATGATGGAAGGCCGCCACGTGGGCCGCTCTCTGTACCCGGACAGCAAGATCTACCACACCCCTTACCGTCCCTACTTCGCCTGTGGCTTCGCCGCCATGAGCCTGGGTGTGGCCGAGCGCATGGTCGACGTATACAAGGAAATGACCAAGAACCGTGTCCGCGCTTACACCGGCGCTCAGGTGAAGGAGTCCATTCCGCCGATCCTGCGCGTTGCCGAATCCTACCAGCAGGTCTGCGCCGCACGTGCCTACCTGGAAAAAACCTGGAACGAGCACAAGGAATACGGTGAGCGTCACGAGTACCCGGATAGCTATACCCTGGCGCACTGGCGCACCAACCAGGCTTACGCCATCAAGATGTGCGTTGAAGCCGTTAACCGTCTGTGGGCGGTGATGGGCGCCTCCAACTGGCTGTCGGAGCGTGAAGGCCAGCGCCTGTGGCGCGAGTCCAACATGACCGCTGCTCACGCCTACACCGACTACGATGTCTGCGCCCAGATCATCGGTCGCGAGATCCTGGGCCTGGAGCCGGACCCCTCCCTGCTCTGATTCCTGCCGGACACGACCTTCGGGCGCACATCAGCCGGTGTGTGCCCTGTCCCTTGTTACAAGGGACAGACTGCAGAACCGACAGGTCTATAGTTAAACCTGATCGACACCGCATGTGTTCGGTTTTGCCATCTATACATAAGAACCCAACATCAGGTGCCCTTATGAGTACTCAAGTCACTGAATTCGATTCCAAAGCTTTCCGCCGCGCACTGGGCAACTTCGCCACCGGCATCACCGTGATCACGGCGACCACCCCGTCAGGCGAGAAGACCGGCGTGACCGCCAACAGCTTCAACTCCGTTTCCCTGGATCCTGCCCTGATCCTGTGGAGCATCGACAAGCGCTCCGGCAGCTGCAAGATCTTCGAGGAAGCCACCCACTTCGCGGTCAATATCCTTGCGGCGGATCAAATCGACGTCTCCAACCACTTTGCCCGCCCGAGCGACGACAAGTTCGCCGACGTCGAATACACCGAAGGCTTCGGCGGCGCCCCGGTGCTGCCGCACACCTCGGCCTGCTTCCAGTGCGAAAGCTACGAAACCGTTGACGGTGGCGATCACTGGATCCTGATCGGCAAGGTCGTGGCCTTCGAAGACGCGGGCCGTGCGCCGCTGCTGTACCATCAGGGCAGCTACTCCGTGGTCATGCCGCACTCCCGCTTCCCGGCCAAGACCGACGAACAGCCGGAAGCCGTGCAGAAGCTGGAAGGCCGCCTGAGCAACAACCTGTACTACCTGATGACCCAGGCGGTACGCAGCTACCAGACCGACTACTCGCCGCTGCAGCTGTCCACCGGACTGCGCACCAGCGAAGCCCGCATGCTGATGGTGCTGCAACAGACCCCGAGCCTGTGCCTGAAGGAACTGCTGGCCGAGGTCAACATGCCGGATATCGAAGTGGCCGAAGCCGCCGAAATCCTGCAGCGCAAGGGTCTGGTCAGCTTTGCCGACGACTGCTACCGCATCACCGAACAGGGAATCGAGCAGGCTGAAGCGCTGTGGCGCATCTCTGAAGAAGAGCAGGAGAAGATGTTCAGCCAGTTCAGCGAAGAGGAGCTGGCCACTTTCAAGAAGGTATTGGGCACCCTCGCCACTCACTGAGCGCCGGCAGCCACGCTTTCCAACTGGACCGGCCTTAACGCCGGTCATCGGGGTATCTTCTGAGCCGAAAGAGACGGCGGTTCAGGACTCAAGGTATCCCGGCCCCTCCATATCTTTTCAACTTGCCCCCTGCTTCCGGTTGCCTATAATGGCGAGCGTTGCGGTCCAGTAATCTGGACCGGCCATACCAAACACCCCATGGACAGGGAACCTCTATGCACAAGAAATTGATTCTCGGATGCGGACGGATTGGGCGTCTGCGCTTTCTTGCTTACCTGAATGGCCTTTTTCTACTGGCCAGCATTCCGCTTTACCTGGCAAGCCTGAGCCTATCACCGGATAACCTGCAAAGTTTTATTCCTCTTATCCTAGTACTGGTACTGTTCAACCTGACCAGCCTGAAATTTGTTGCTCAGCGCTACCATGATGTCAATGTCAGTGGCGTCTGGTCCCTGGTCTTCCTGATCCCGCCTGCCAGTCCTTTAATGTATTTCCTGTTGGCTCTGGTGCCCGGAGACCGAGACAACAACCGTTATGGTCCGCCGGCCCCCGCAAGCTCACGCTGGTTGCTGGTTCTGGCACTGCTGCCGATCTTGCTGCTATTGAAGTATTGGCTGTCCCTGTATACCGCGCTGGTCATGGCTGCCCCCTTGATCCTGGCAATGTTTACCAGCTGACACTCCAGCAAAGTCGCCGTCTCGGGTTATACTTCCAAGCTCTGTAGACCATGATGACGCTCGGTATGCGTCGTGACGACTGGAGAGCTCATGCCTGATCGGGATACCCATAGAGCAATGACGCCCGGCTGGACTCCGTCCGAGCGGGTACTGAAGGTACTGGAACAGCTGGGCACGACTGCTTTTTACGACAGCTTTCTCGACTGGCTGCAACGCGAGTTCGGTACCGAGCAGTGCATGGTATTTTACTGTCCGGACGGTCAGCAGGTTGCCACGCTGATCTACAAGGATTACGCCCGTGAAGCCTCCGGCAAGCGTCTGGCGGAAGCCTACGTCAGCGAACGTCATTACCTGCAGGACCCGAACTTCCAGCTCCTCAAGACCATCGCACCGGGCGAGATCGAAATCGTGCGCTTCAACTCGGTCAGCGGCGACATGGGCCTGCACTATCGCAAGGAGTTCTTCGAAACGCCTGGATTCACCGATAAGATCTCGATCCTTCACGGCACGACTCAGGGCAATTACTACATCAACCTCTACCGCCGCGATCCCGGATTCGACAAACGCTTCGACGACGAAGTCTTCAATCGCAGCGTCTGCTGTCTGATCAGCATTCTGGTCAGCAAGCACTTCGAATTGAACGAGAGCCTGCGCCTTGAAGGTCCGCTGGCCTTTCTCTCCGAACGGGAACAACAGGTCTGCCGAAGCGTCCTCCGTGGCCAGAAGAACGAAACGATCGCCGCCGAGCTGAACGTGGCCGTCAGCAGCGTGATCACCTACCGCAAACGCGCCTATGAAAAACTGGGCATCTCCAGTCGCGCCCAACTGTTCGCGCTTTGTCGCTGAGACATGACACAGAAACCCGTTTCCAGCTCTACCGCGCCCTGGAGAGAGGGCTACTTGACATGATTCAGGCTTGAGTTGACCTGTCACAACAAAAGAACAGATAGCAATCGTTTACAGTGAGGGTCAGGTAAGTGACCCTGTACTGATTGGATGACACTTGCCCACGAATGGCACGGAAGCCTGCCCCGGCTTCCAGCCCTAGAACCGGGAACCCGTTGATGGCCGCATTGAAACGTAACCTTTGGACGCTGTTCTGGCTGATATTGCTGGGTGGTGCTGCCCTGCTGGCAGTAATCCTCTATAGCCGCTGGCATTCCATCTATGACCACCACGAGACCTACCACCGCAACAGGGCCGAGCTGGTCGCTCAGGCCGTGGACAACATATTGCGTACTCAGGAGCTGGTGCTTGATGTAATCGGCCGGGAGCTACTCCATCACGAGCAGATATTCGATTCCAGTCTTCAACAGCCGCTGCTGGACAATGTGCTTTCCGTGGACCAGGGTGCCATCGGATTTGGCTTGGCCAAACTCGATGGCACCCTGGTCCGGGTCAGCTCGAACCTGGACCTGTCCCGGCTACCCAACCTGAGTACTCACCCCAGTACGGCGAGTGACTTTGCTTTGGCACTGAATTCGGACGCCATGGTGCTGGGCAGGACCTACTTCATGCCGGCGCTGGATTCCTGGGTCATTCCCATCCGTAAGGCCCTACGCAATGCAACCGGAGAGGCCATCGCCGTCATGACCGCCGGACTGCGCATGGACTCCAGTAATACCGTTTTTGCCCAAGCTCTGCATGATGGTCCCGATGACAGTGTCGTCCTGCTCCGGGAAATCGATGGCTACCTGCAGTTCATTTCAAGTACCCATGCCATCCCGGAAGCCTACGGTGGTACCCAAACCAGCCCTGAACAGCGCGAACGCAACCGACGCAGATTTTCAGCTCAAATGGGCATGTCAATCGAGGAGATCAAGGCGCTGGGCAAGGCGGTCAGCTTCGCTAGCGAATATGACGGCGTACCTCACCTGACCGCCGCCCTGTTCAACAATCGCTACCAGCTCTGGGTTATATCGGATACTCACCTGGCCCCTATACAGCGCGCCTTTGGGGAGACCTTACTGCTGTACCTGCTGATTTTCCTGGTCATTGCCGGCGTTCTCTTTGCCTGTTTCCGCATCACTGACCGTGCCCAAGAGACACGCCGAGCGGAACTGCTTTACCACTCGTCCCATGACTGCCTGACCGGCTTCCTTAACCGCTCGGGGTTGTTGGAGCGCTTGAGCAATGCCATCGAACAGCAGCAAAAATTCTGTCTGGTGGTCATCAATATCGACCATTTCAGAGGGATCAACGACCGTTACGGCCAGGAAGTTGGCGACCAGACCCTGTGTGAGTTCAGCCGCCGACTGGAAGTACTGCTGAGTAAAGCGGATTGCCAGGCACGCTTGGGGGGCGACGAGTTCGTCATTATCGTACCCCATACAGACCTTGTTGCCATGGAGCAGGCCTGCCAAACCCTGGCTGAGCAATTGTCACAGAGCATTCAGGTCGGCAGGCTGGAGCTCCAGCTGACCGCCAGCATCGGCATGGCCACCTACCCTGAACACGGCGATTCAGCCAGCAAGCTGCTGCGCAGCGCACACCTCGCACTCTACAAGGCCAAACATAACCGCAACTCGGTCAGCTTGTATCGAGACGAAATGGAGATGCACTATCTGCGTCAACTGCTGGTTGAACAGCGCCTGCGACAGGCCCTGACTGAAAACAGATTGCACATGGTATATCAGCCCCAGATGGATGAGCATGGACAGATTGCAGGGCTGGAAGCACTGGTGCGCTGGCAGGACGAAGAGCTGGGGGTTGTGTCGCCGGCCGAGTTCGTTCTGGTCGCGGAGCAGAGTGGCCTGATGCTGTCACTCGGCCACTTTGTCATGGATACCAGCCTGCGGGAGTACAGCACACTGCGCAAACAGCTCGACCATGGCCTGGATCTGGCCATCAACATCTCGGTCATTCAGTTCGAGCATCCGAACTTTGTCGAGGACGTGCTTTGCCTGCTACGCCATTACCAGATCCCGCCGCAGGAACTGGTGCTGGAGATCACCGAAAGCCTGGTCATGACCAACTTCGACCAGGTATTGTTCACTATCAAGCGATTGCAGAAGCAGGGTATCCGCCTCTCCATGGACGACTTCGGCACCGGTTACTCCTCATTGAGCCTGCTGCGCGATCTGCCCATCGACGAACTCAAGATCGACAAGAGTTTCGTTGACAACATGCTGGAAGACCCGCGCGCCGCCAACATGATCCAGAGCATTCTCTACATCGCCCGAGGTCATGACATGGATGTGGTGGTTGAAGGTGTGGAACTGGAAGCCCAGGCCGCCGAGCTGGTGTTGATGGGGTGCCGCCGCTTTCAGGGCTACTACTTCAGCCGCCCCGAACGCCTGGAGCGAATTCGGGAAATGTGCATCAACACCACAGCTCAAGAACTCCAGCCCGCCCTTTGAGGCGATCGACAGTACAGGCTTGTCCCCATTTTTTGGGGACAGCGACTTTTTCCGGGTGGCTTAGTCTTATCCCATAAACGATAAGAGGAGAGCCACCATGAAACCCGAAGCCCATATCCAGCAAACCGGTCGTCCGTTCAACGGTGAAGAGTTCCGCACCAGTCTGCGCGACGGTCGTCAGGTCTACTACGCCGGCAAACAGGTGGAAGACGTCACCAGCCACCCGGCGTTCAAGAACGCCTGCGACAGCATCTGCCGCATGTATGACGCCCTGCACGCCCCGGAAACCAAAGCCAAACTCTGCTGGGACACCGACACCGGCAACGGTGGCTACACCCACAAGTTCTTTCGCTACGCCCGCTCCCGCGAAGAGCTGTTGGAGCAACGCGACGCCATCGCCGAATGGGCGCGCATGAGCTACGGCTGGATGGGCCGTACCGCCGACTACAAGGCCGCCTTCGGCGACACCCTGGGGGCCAACCCGGAGTTCTACGGCGACTTCGCCGACAACGCACGCACCTGGTACACACGTATTCAGGAAAACTGCCTCTACCTGAACCACGCCATCGTCAACCCGCCGATCGACCGCAACAAGCCGAGCGATACCGTCAAGGACGTCTACGTTCACGTCACCCGTGAGACCGACGCGGGCATCTACGTCAACGGCGCCAAGGTGGTGGCAACCAACTCCGCCCTGACCCACTACAACTTCATTGGCCAGACTGCCGCCCAGGAGATCGGCGACGACCCCGACTTCGCGTTGCTGTTCATCACGCCGATGAACGCCAGGGGCGTGAAGCTGATCTCCCGCGTCTCCTACGAGAAGAACGCCACCGATACGGCATCACCCTTCGACTATCCGCTCTCCTCCCGCTTCGACGAGAACGACGCCATCCTGATTCTGGAGGACGTGTTCATTCCCTGGGAAGACGTGCTGATCTACAAGGACAAGCAGAAACTGGTCCAGTGGGGCTTCGCCGCCGGTTTCGGCCGTCTCTACCCGCTGCAGGCCTGTACCCGCTTCGCGGTCAAGCTGGACTTCCTCACCGGCCTGTTGGAGCAGGTGCTGGAGTGCACCGGCTCCATCGACTTCCGCAACGTCAGCGCCGAACTGGGTGAAGTGGTCGCCTGGCGCAACCTGTTCTGGTCGATCTCCGACCATATGTGCCTGGCCGCCGAAGAGTGGAAGAACGGTGCCTACCTGCCGCCGGTCGAGTCGGCATTCAACTATCGCACCTTCGCGCCGATGGCCTATGACAAGATCTTCCATATCATCAAGACCACCGCCGCCAGCGGCCTGATCTATCTGCCGGGCAGTCACCTGGACCTGCAGAACGAGGAACTGGATGCCGACCTGGCGCGCTACTGCCGCGGCTCCGGCGACATCCCGCACACCACCCGCATCAAGATCATGAAGCTGATGTGGGATGCGATCGGCAGCGAATTCGGCGGCCGCCACCACCTGTACGAACTGAACTACGCCGGCACCGCCGACGCCATCCGCATCCAGTGCCTGGGCGCCATGCGCGCCACCGGTGAGATGGCGAAGATGCGCGCACTGTCGCAGCAATGCATGTCCGATTACGACATTAATGGCTGGACGTTCTAAACGCAGAGGACCGGTCTTTGACCGGTCCTCTCCTCAGCAACCCTAGTCACCGACCTTGATTAGAAGTCGTAGCTCAGAGACAGGCGCAGGCTGCGCGGCGCGCCCCACCAGCCTTGGCTGTAGAAACCTACCTGATCATAGTATTCCTTATCGAACAGGTTATTCAGGTTCAGCTGGGCACTGAGGTCCGGCGAGAACTCGTAGCGCGCCATCAGATCAACCACCGCATAACTTCCCTGACTCACTCGCGTTGTACCTGCCGGTCCACGGGTATCGCGGTAGATTTCACTCTGCCAGCGCCCCCCCCCCCCCCATTCGCAGCCCGCGCCAGTCATCGGCAAATTGATAGCTGGTAAACAGCTTCGCCTGTTGACGCGGATGAGAAGCGTTCATGCGATCGCCCTCGGCACTTTTGGGACTCGCCAGGGTATAACTTGCATTGAGATTCCAGCCCGGCGCCAGGCGTCCGACCAGCTCGGCCTCAAAGCCTTCCACTGTCGCACCCTCCGTTGCACGATAGGCCTGAGTGTCTGGGCGACCATTCACGGTCTGCCCCGGAAGAGCCTCACCCAGACCATCCTGCTCGCTGCGGAATACGGCCAGGTTAAGGTCAAGTTCCTCTGCCAGAGATGCTTTCAAACCGATTTCGTAATTGCGACCGGTGATCGGATCCAGCAGATAGCCGTCGGTCGAACGTACATTCTGCGTCTGAAAAATCTCGGTATAGCTGACATAACCACTGAAACGGTCGTCAAAATCGTATACCAGGCCTGCATAAGGCGTGAGTTCATTGCTATAGGAATATTGGCGATGGTCACCGAAATATACCTGATCAAGTTCCCAGTCACTGAGCCGTACACCGGCCACCAGGTGCAAGGGGTCGGCCAATGACAGGCGCGTCACTGCATAGGCGCCGCTCTGAACCAGCGAACTGTCGTCGACGCTGGCATGCGCCCCCCACTCGGGCTCAGCAACGGGGTCGCCCTTGCCATCGAAATAGCCACCAATGCCCGGAGCCGATCCGGCCGGAGCGGCCAAACGCATATCCAGATCATCCTGAGTACGCACCCAGCCAAAGGCGGCTTCATGCTCACGGCCAAAGAGTTCAAAGGGGCCCTCAGCAGTGAAGTGAAGATCCTGGCGGCTACGCTCTCCCTGATAATTGGCGAAGTACGCGGACATGCCTTCACCTGTATTCCGATCGGGAAAACCACCGCGGAACAGATAGGTCAAACCATATTGGCCATCGTCATGACTGTAGGCCGCCCTCAGGCGCCAGCCGTTATCCAGAAAATGATTCACATCGATGAACGCCCGAGTGGTTTCATTGTAAAAGCGAGACCAGTCGGTGTTGTTGGCCGCGGAACGATCAAAGTCGGTCAGGCTGCCATCAGCATAGAACATGGGAAAACCGCCACCAGCGCCATCGGTCTGGTTATGCTGGTACTCAACCCCCAGACTGACATCCGTAGCGGGTGTCAGCTGCGAGTTGATAACACCGTAGTAGGTTTCCTTGTCATGCTCCATCTTGTCGACATGGGTGTCCTGACTATCACGCACAGCAACGAAACGTGCGGCTGTCTGGCCAGAATCCCCCAGTGGAGTGGAGACATCCGCCATCAGGCGCCGCTTGTCCCAACGGCCGATATCACCACTGAGACGTGCGGCAAAATCCGGCAGCGGCTTTTTGCGAATGAAGTTGACACTGGCAGAGGGATCCCCGGCGCCGGTCAGAAGTCCGGTCGCTCCACGTACCACCTCGATACGGTCATAAATGGCACTGTCCCAGTCCGTATCACCAAAATTCCAATAGCCCTGAATCGGCGTCATCAGACCATCGAATTGATAGGTGCTGATAGCATAGCCACGGGCCGAATAGTCAAAACGGTTGCTGTCACTGCGTGTCATCGAGACACCGGGCGCCCGGTGCAGAATCTCGCCGCTGGTGATCAGGCCCTGATCCTTGATCTGCTGGTGTGTAATAACGCTGACAGCCTGGGGCGTCTCCTTGATGGACAGGGGCAAGCTGGTGGCCGTGGTACTGGCACCAGGCGCATAACTGTCGCGCTGTTCGGAATCAGCCGACAACTGACGCCCGGTAACCACCAGGGTGTCCTGCTCCAGCTGTACCCCTTCGGCGAAAACAGGAACACTAAGCAGTAGCGGCGCAGTCAACAGGCTGAATCGGCCCGCTCGACGTAATGTAAGTGAGTCAAGGAACATGCTGGTACTTCTCCAAACCACAAGGAATAAGGTCATGCTTTGCACTCCGCATCGCTTAAGACACCGAGCTAAAAGCCACCGTAAATGGGAATGGTTATTCTTTACTATTACTTAACACTTGAGCTATTCCAGATGACAGAATGCCTATGCAACAGGGATGCAATCAGCGAATCAGGGAACTCGGTGCAACCCCAAAATGCTTGCGGAAAGCCGTCGTAAAGTTGGTGGCATAACTGTAGCCGGCGAAATGAGCCGCTTGCTGTACGCTATACCCTCGCAGCAGATAATCACGGGCCATGTGCAAACGCTTTTGCTTGAGGAAGTCGAACAGGGTTTGCCCATAACAGGCTTTGAACTTGCTGCGTAAGCTGCTCGGGCTCATGGCTGCAACCTGTGCCAGTTCGTTCAGGCTGTACTCGCCTTGTGGACAGGCTGCTATTAGTTCCCGAACGCGTTCCAGACGCAGACGCTCTTGAGGAGGGATGCGGACATCAGCTGAGGCCGTGGATGTATCATCGAGCACCAGTCCTTGCGACAGTATCTGTAAGCTCAGGCCTTCCAGATAGAGCTGCGACAGGCTCATGTCGTTACGAAACAACATCAACCCCTGATAGAGATGTGGCGGCAATCGCCAGGCAGACCAGCCATTTCCCCGGCGGATAGGTGCCTGTAACTGTTCCAGTGCTTGATGATCGAGGCTCAGGGTCAACACTCTGAGGTTCTGCCCAGCCTGTTGCAAGGCATCAAGCTCCACCTCTTTCTCCAGGCAAAGGGTCAGTGCCATCTGCTCTGAGAGTTCGATGACCTCGTCCCCCAATGTCAGGCTGACACGCCCTTGAAGGATGATGATGATGTTCAGTGGTGCAGGGTCAAGCGAGCTGGACTCATAGGACTCCATCACCTGAACATTGGAGTAAACCAGCTGCATGCCTGGGCGCAAGCCAAATTCCTCCACCCGGCCCCGCAGGATATTGCCGGAACGGTAGCGGTCCGGGAAACGGTAATCCAGAGCATAGCGCTTGCCAAACGCCAGCAAGTCCTGATCGGTAAAGATTCGTGCGTCCAGCGGCTCCTGGAAATAACTATCCTGCATGGGCGGGTACAACACTGAAGATGGGGGACAATTCGACAGTCCATACTAGCCAGCCCACATCATAAAAACAAATCTAAATGATTATCATAAACTAATCTTTATGGACATGTGTCCGTATTATTTGCATTCAGGCTGACTCCAGCGGCCCCAGGCATGATCATACTGGCCAACCCTGGGGATCAGCATGGGGCAGCCCGCTTCGGGGTCCTGAATAATACGCGCATCAAGATCGAACACGTCCTTCAACAGCTGTTCGTTGATCAACGCTTCGGGGGCTCCCTGGGCCAGTATTCGCCCCTCTCGCATCAGCAACAGATGGTCGGCATAACGCAGGGCCTGATTGATATCATGCAGCACCAGCACCAGCGTTCTGCCCTGCAGCCTCAGCGCCCGGCAGAAATCCATGACCGATAATTGGGCACGAATATCCAGGAAAGACGTGGGCTCATCCAGCAACAGCACTTCAGTCTGCTGGGCCAGCACCAATGCCAGCCAAACCCGCTGCTGCTGACCACCCGACAGGCTGGCGACCTCACGCCGGGCCATGCCACTGAGTCCGGTTGCCGCCAGGGCCTGGGCAACCGCATGCTCATCGCTCTCTGACCACTGCTGCCAAAGCGTCTGATGCGGATAGCGGCCTCGACTGACCAACTCCTGCACATCGATCCCATCCGGCAACTCAGGCTTTTGCACCAACAGCGCCAACTGCCGCGCTCTTTCCTTGCTGCCCATGTCCGCCAACACCTTGCCATCCAGCAGCACTTGCCCTTTGCTGGGCGGCAGCACCTGGCTGAGTATTTTCAGCAGGCTGGATTTGCCGCAACCGTTAGTCCCCAACACAACCGTCAGCTGCCCACGGGGTATGTGGATATCCAACCCGGCTATCACTGCTCTCCCGGCATAGTGCAGATGTAGCCCCCGCCCCTGCAAAATACAGTCCTCATGCGTATCGGGTGTCATTGAACCTTTCCTCTGCTTGATCAGGTTTGATCATCGTTCAGCTATGTGTCTGCTGTTTGGCCTTGCGTCGAAAGAGCTCGGCAAACAGAATCCAGGCCAGATAGGCACCGCCCAGCATGGCGGTCAGCACTCCGACCGGTAGCCGCTGAGTTCCGGGCAACGTCAGGGTTAGCGTATCGGCACTCAGCAGCAATAGAGCGCCGATCAAGCCTGAGCGCAACAATGCCAGCTGCTGCCCCCTCCAGCGTGCCAGATGCGGTGCCACCAGAGCCACAAAGGCCACAGGGCCGGCACAGAGCACCGCGCCCAAGGCCAAAACAGTGGCCAGTATCAGTGCCATCAGCTGCGTCGCGCGCAGAGGATTACCCAGGCTCGACGCCATATCCTGCCCCAACGCCAGCAGCCCCAGACGACGACTTAACAACAGCAGCCCCGGTAACGCCACTGCCAGTGTCAATCCAATCAACCCGACCTGCTGCCAGTCCCGATGGGCCAAACTCCCGGCCAGATAGCCCAGCATCTGCTGCGCCTGCTCACGCTGCACCAGCGTCAGGGCAAACTGTACCAGCGCAATTGCAAAGGCATTGACCGCCACCCCCATGAGCACCAGGCTGCGCGACAGTTGCCCCTGAGGCCCCAGCCCCGGCACCAGCAACAAGAGTACGCTCACCGCACCAGCCAGAGCCCCCCAGGCAACCGACAGTCCAGGCAGGAACAGCAGCCAGAGCACCGCGCCCGCACTGGCACCGGCATTGATGCCGATGATATCCGGGCTGCCCAGAGGGTTACGGCTCAGGCTCTGGAAAACCGCCCCGGCCACCCCAAGCGCAGTACCCACCCCCAGTGCACAGAGCGCCCTGGGCAAGCGGGATTGCCACAGCAACCACTGTTCATAGGGTTCAGCCTCGCCACGCAAGGCTTGAACCAAACTGGCCGGAGACAGCCCAGATTCGCCCAGCGTGAGGCTCAGCATCAAGGCCAAGAGGACCCCGCATGTCCCGATCACAGCGGTCTGTACGGCGGCTGGAGCCGGTGCTCTCAAGGTGAGAGGCCCACATCGCCACAAGGGAAAACGCGCTCCTCTCATGAGGCCCTCCCCCTGCCCGCGACCCTGCGGGTAGCAAAATAGAGGAAGGGTGCCCCCAACACGGCGATCATGATGCCGGTGAGCAGCTCCCGTGGCGGCAGCAGTGTTCTGGCCAGAATATCAGCCAGCAATACCAGGATCGCACCGATCAACGCAGCCCCCGGCAACAGAACGCGAAACGACTGGGGCAGCCAGACACGGGCCAGATGCCCCGATGCCAGCCCGACAAACGCCAGCGGTCCAACCACGGCGGTCGCAGCCGCACACAACAGGGTTGCACAGAGCCAGGCCAGTACTGAGTGCCGTTGCAGGCTAACCCCCAACGACAGGGCCGTGCTGCGATCCAGCAACAACAGATTCAGTCCCGGGGCCAATAGCCACAGAAGCACAGCAGCCGGAATCAGGTAGGGCCAGAGCGCATGCACGTCCGCCCAGCCAAGCCCGGACAGTGAACCGGCCATCCAGTAGCGGAAACCATCGAACAGTTGCGGATTCAGCAACACCCTGGCCTGCACATAAGCCCCCAACACCGCACTGATGGCCGCCCCTGCCAGAATCAGGCGCACCGGCGCCTGTGACTGGCCACTGGAGTGCTGCACCCATGACAGCACATAGACGCAGACACTGGCCAACAGGGCTCCGGGCAAAGCCTGCCAGAACAGGCCCCATTCGGCGGCTAACGGCAACAGACTCAGGGTGACCAGCGAGGCACTGGCACCAGCATTGACGCCCAGTAGTCCAGGATCGGCCAACGGATTGCGGCACAGCGCCTGAATCACCGTACCGGCCACCGCAAGAGCGGCCCCCGCCAGCATGCCCACCAGCGCACGTGGCAACCGTGCCTGAAGCACCAGCAGCTCATGACTGTTGCCGGGCACCTCAAACATCTGCATCAACCAGGTCGGGGAAAGCCAACGAGCCCCCACCAGCAGACTGGTCAGCGCCAAGAGCACCAGTAATAGCACCAGCAGGCTCAGCTTAGCCGCAACCGGACGTGAAGTTTGCCCGGAATGAATACACGCCTTAGTCGTCATCGCGCCTTCCTCCCTCTGCAGCTCTCTGTACAGACATGGGTGGTACCACCTGGTTGAGCCGGGTTATCAGTTCGGGCAGGCTCCAACGCAAACTGAGCAGGCTGCCATAAGAGCTGGCCATGACCAGCGCGGGGTCAGTGATGGCCAGATAACGCTGCTCCCGCATGGCCGGCAGACGACGCATCAACGGCAGGGATTCAACCTGACGCCGACTCTGCTCCGAACTGTACCAACTGACAATAAGGCCAGCCCGGTCCAGTCGGTCGGCCTGCTCCAATCCCAGCAGGGCAGCAAAGTGACCAAGGCTTGCCTGCAGATCAGCCAGTTCGGGTAATTCGATAAAGCCCAGTGCCAACAGCACATCGACGCGAGGGTCACCTCGTACGTACACCGAAAGGTTACCGACTCGGCTGGCAGCATTGATATAGGCCAGAGACACCCCCGCAAAATGAGGATTGGCCTTGGCATGCTCGGCCAGATAGGCCTGTCGCTCGGCCAGCAGGGCTTCACCCTGTTCGGATCGACCCAACGCTCTGGCTATCAGCCGCACCTGCTCCTCAACAGGGGTCAACCAGGGCTGATCGGGGTACCCCACCACCGGTGCCAACTGACTGAGTTGTTGATAGCTTTCACGCGTCAGGCCGGACTGCGGTGCCAGAATCAGGTCCGGCTGCAGCGCAAGCAGGCGCTCCACATCCAACTCAGGGTAGCTGCTGATGATTTCCGGCAGCTTGGCACCCCGGGCCAGCACCGCCTCACGAAACCAGGGCAGATAACCGGCGCGATCACCACCCCAGTAGTGCGGCTCGATCGCCACCGGCACCACCCCCAGCTGCAGACTCCAGTCTTCCGCTGCGGCTCCCAGTGTTACCACCCTTTCGGGTGGTCGTTCGATCTGGGCTTCACCATGCGCCGTGCGTATCAGGACGGGAAAGTCAGCTACCCTCGTTTGCGACGAAACGGCTGAGCCAGATGTCTCTTCGCGGGGCGTTACGGCAGTACGGTCACAGCCGACAAGCATCGGCAGGAGCATACTCAGCAGCACCGCCTTAAGGGCAGAGTCACGAAACCAGAGTACTTTACCGGGCATCAGGTCCCCCCAGGGCACGCACCAGAAACACCACGCCGGCTCCGGCACTCAGATACCCCAGCCAGAGTGTTAGTCCCAACCCAAGCGACCAGAAACCGAGAGCCGCTGCCAAAGCCAGCAACAGCAGGAGCCAACCCAGCCAGAAGGGCCCCCGCCGATGACGGAAAGCCCCTTGAGATGTCGTTATCGCCAGCAACAGAAACCCCTGAGTGGATAAGATCAAAACTGCCAGGTGCGCCATCATGACCCTCGCTTCTGTCGAGCAAACCTGAACATCAGTGCTGCCAAAGCCACCAGAGCCAGGTCAAAACTGACAAACAACCAGTCGCCACTCAGCAGACTGTCTGGGAAGCCTCTATCCGTTGTCAGCAGGTTCAGCACAGGGAGTCCCAACAACAATATCCCTGCCAGCATCCACTGCTCATACCACCCCCTCTTCAGTGGGCGCAGCAATGCATGCAGGGACATCGCCAGCCACACCAGAAACAGCCCATGAATTTCCCAGTTCGCCCGCCCCGGTAATTCAAGTGGCAACAACCGGTTCAACCAGAGCATCGCCACAATGGCCAGGGGAAAACCGGCCAGCGTTGCCAAATTCAATCTGTCGACAACCCAAAGACCTGCTCGCGAATGTCCCGGTTTTTTGCGTCGCTTACTGGTCCAAAGCAACAATCCTGTCGCCAGCATGCCGCACCCTGCCGCGCCCAAGAAAGCATAGAGCCAACGTCCTGGCCAGTCGGCAAAGCGGCCCAGATGCAGCCCCAGCAGGATGCCGTAGGTATCGTAGGCTGGCGCAGAGACTTTCTCGCGCAACAGCTCGCCACTGGCCGCATCGAAAACCATGAAAGGCGGATGGCCACTGATGCCCAGCAGCTCCGATTGATCGGCTTTTGCTTCAATGAGCACTCGAGCATTCAAATCCCCCGGGTTGGAGACCTGCACCCTGCCAACCTCCCCCCCTCGCCACTGCGCCAGCAAGGGGGGCCAGGGGGTCATAATCGCCGATTCACCCGAACGCTGCTCGCCTGGCATAAACGCCATTACTTCGCTGATCAGGCGCTGGCGCTGTTCCGGTTCGGGAAAAGCCCGATCCAGCCCCCAGGGCACATACAACACCATCATGGTGACCAGCCCGGTATAGGTGATCATTAGATGGAAGGGCAAGGCCAGTACCGAAAAACCATTGTGTGCATCCAGCCAGGATCTTTGGCCCTTGCCCCCGCGAAAGGTAAAGAAGTCCTTGAAGATCTTTTTATGCGTGATTACGCCACTGATCAGCGCCAGCAACATCAGCATGGCCGCGATACCCACCAGATACCGGGCAAAAAGCACAGGCAAATAGTGCAATTGAAAGTGAAAACGGTAGAAGAAGTCACCGCCTCGGGTATCCCTGACGGGCACCACCTCTCCATTGAGCGGGTTCAGATAGGCCTGCCCGCGCCCCTCGGGCCCCTGCCAGTTCACATGAGTCAGGCCATCACGTGCATCGGGCAGCTTGATGGTCCACTGACTGGCCGCGGGTGCTTGCTGTTGCAGATAGCGGTAAGCCCGCTCAAGTACCACTTCTGAATCGACAGGCTCGGATACAAAGGGGCGCTCAGGTTGCATCCACAGCGTTATTTCCTGACGAAAGAAGCTCAGCGTACCAGTCAGGAAAATGACAAACAGCAACCAGCCCAGCAGCAATCCAGTCCAACGATGCAGTTGCGCCATACGCTGGCGAACGCGTGTTCCCAGAGGCGCTATCACAGGCCAGCCCCATGACTGAAGTACATCAGCATTAAAGCGGGAGGCAGCAAACCAAGGCAGGCACTGCGCAGGCTGGCGGCAACAAATACCCAGATCACGGTTGCGGCAAAAACGACAAAACCCAATAGCATGCCAGCCACAATCGCTTGTTCTGGCGACCAAGGCAACACCAGCACAGCGAGACTGCTCCAGCGGGTTAGCAGGAACGCACTCAGGATGGCAAACAGGGTTCTGAGGCAGGGTTCAAAATGAAAACGCACCTTGGCCGGCATGATTCTGTACCTTGTACAACGATTGAGCGAGGCAGCTGACATTCGGACGGGGAATGTCCAGATGAACAAAGCGACCGCAGTCTAACGACGGGTGTTAACAAGTACATCCGTCAGGCTGCTGCTTTGGCAGACTGAATAGGCATTCAGGCAGATGACATAGCTTCTCAAATGTCGCCAGGCGACAGCCGGGGATACACCGGCGAGGAAAAGCCGTCATCCGGTCTGGTCACGCCGGGGCGAGCAGTACACCCGCCCCGCGCAACCACAGGTAAAGCTTGAGTGCCGATCAGAACGCCATCGTAGCCGACAGCATCCGGTGCACTTTTCCATTGCCAGACTCGGGTACGGCGGGATGCTCTGCTAGGATAGCCACCTGCCCACTGACAAACAGGGATACGTATCTTGTCCACACACCACAAAGCCGACCTGCTACTCCTGCTAACCACAATTCTCGCGGCCGCCGGCTGGATCTTTTCCCGCGAAGCGGTACAGGGGCTGGCGCCATTGCTGTTCATGGCACTACGCTTCATCAGCGCCGGGATGATCCTGGCGGTCATTGGCTGGTCGGAGATGCGAGCCTTCACCCGTCAGCAATGGCAAAGCGCCTGCCTGGTCGGCGTTTTTTTCGGCGCCGCCATGACTTTCTGGATCCTCGGTCTGGAGATGGCGACCCATGTCGGGGTCGGAGCCTTCCTGACCGGCCTGGGTGTGGTAATGGTGCCGCTGATCAGCCTGCTGTTTGGTGACCGGCCCGGACCTTACGTATTCATGTCGATCCCCTTCGTCCTGGCGGGTCTGGCCTGCCTGTCGCTGGATGCCGAGTTTCATATTGGCCTGGCGGAAGTATTCTTCCTGCTGTCGGCCCTGTTCATCGCACTGATGTTCATCCTCAACAGCCGCGCCGCCGCCCGGCTTCCGGCCCTGCCACTGACCGCTGTGCAGCTGCTGGTCACCGGCCTGATCACCGGCATCGTCTCGCTGTTCATCGAAACCTGGGACTTCAATCAGCCTCCCGCCATCTGGGGCTGGCTGGTCGCCAGCGTACTGATTGCCACCAGCCTGCGATTTTTACTGCAAACCCGTGGCCAGAGCCTGGCACCGCCCAGCCATACCGCTATCATCATGACACTGGAACCGGTCTGGACCGCGCTGTTCGCCGCGCTCTGGCTGGGCGAATCGATGACGGCCCTGCAGTTCAGCGGCTGCTCCCTGATCTTTCTTGCCATGCTGGTCAACCGCTGGCCCGCCGTGCGGGCCTGGCTGAAACATCACTGACAGGGTGTTGCACCACTTGCGCACTATACTGAATCTATTTACGCCCCGAGAGGATGCCAATATGAACACCCGCCTGATGCCTGCTGCCGTAAGCGGCCTGATCCTGTCCCTGACGCTGTCCCAGCCGGTTCAGGCCGGTTGGGATGACCTACTGAAACAGGGTGAGAAAATTCTGCAGGAGCAGACTTCATCCGACAGCAGTTCAACAGCGGTACCGGCAGGTGTGGATACCGCTACCCTGGCCAAGGGCCTCAAGGAAGCATTGCAGGTCGGCGGTGAGCGCGCCATCGAACAGCTGGCGGCCAACGGCGGTTACGCCAACCACGCCGATGTACGCATCCCCATGCCGGGCATGCTTGAGTCCGTCGGCGGGCTGATGCGCAACTACGGCCTGGGCAGCCAGGTGGATGCCTTCGAAGCCAGCATGAACTCTGCCGCCGAACAGGCGATCAGCGAAGCCACGCCGATCTTCATGGACACCCTGGAGAACATGACTCTGGATGATGCCCGCCGCATCTACTCCGGGGGCGACAGCGCCGCCACTGACTACTTCCGAGAGAAAACCAGCGGCCCGCTGACCACCCGACTGAAGCCGTTGATCGAAGACGCCATGGCATCTACCGGCGTGATGCAGGCTTACCAGTTGCTGGTCAGCCAGGCCGAAAGCCAGGTGCCGATGCTGCAGGGCATGAGCCCCAACCTGGGTAACCATGTCACCGAAGCGGCACTGGACGGGTTGTTCCTGCGCCTGGCACAGGAGGAGAAAAAGATTCGCGAAAACCCGGTAGCACGTACTACCGACCTGCTGAAGGAAGTCTTCGGCTCCTGAGCCCGCCCCAAGGGCTCAATCCGCCGTCGGGAGCTGCATGCCGCGCAACCGCTCCCGATCGATGATGGTCCAGCTCAGCCGCTGCCCCTGCAGCACACCCTGGCGGCGCAGGTTACTCAACAACCGGCTCAGGGTCTCCGGTCGCAGCCCCAGCTTTGCCGCCAGCTCGCGGTGGCTCAACGGCAACGTTATCGTTTTGCCCTGCAACAAAGACAGCTCATACAGATAAGCCGCCAGCCGTTGTGGTCCATTACGGCTCGACAGGTTTTCGACATCATCGATCCGCTTGCACAGCGCCTGGCCGGCAATTTCAAGCACCCGCAATGCGAGCTCCGGCTCGGAGCGACAGAGTGCATGCAACTGCTGTCGCCTGAACCGGCACAACGACGTACTCCCCGAGGCGCGCGCGGACACCGGATATTCCAGGCTGGGCATGAACATGACTATCGGTGCCAGTAACTGGCCAGGCTCGACCAGCTGCACCACCCGGCACTCGCCGTCATAGCCTTCTCGCAGAGTATCGACCCGCCCCGTTATGACCAGATACCAGTAATCGGCCGCCTCTCCCTGGCTGAAAACGCGCTCGCCATCACCAAGCCGGCACTGGCTGGCGTCCGCCATCAGCTCTTCAAGAGCAGCGGCGGTAACGCCCCGCATCAGCGGTGAGGCAGACAGCGTTTCCCGGGCCTGTCGATATGTCGGGGAGTGCGACTTGATAATTGTCATTTGGGTTTCGAAGGGCTTGGTTAATAATTGCTTTGAATGATAATACATATCACTTAGGTTATGTATACCGATCCCACAGGACACTCCCATGCCTCTTAAACCGCACTCCCTTGGCTACATGCTGGCAGCCCTAAGCGTTCTGGTTGTACCTAACGCTCAGGCCGAGCCTCACCGCGAAAGCCATGCTCAGTCGCTCGATACGCTGACCATATCCGCAACCCGCTCCAATCTGGCCGTCATGGATTCACCGCGCGCCATCAGCGTGATCACCGCCGACGAGATCGCGGAACGCATCGGCTCCGGCGGCCTTCAATCCCTGCTGGAAGAACTGCCCGGCATCGAATTCTCACGCTCCGGCGGCCTGGGCGGACAGCTGGTGACACGCGGCTTCAACAGCAATACCGGACGCACCATCCTGGCCATCGACGGCGAGCGTTATCGTGGCCGCAGCACCCTGCAGTTCAACATGATCGATCCCGAATCCATCGAGCGCATCGAGGTGATTCGTGGACCGGCCTCGGCCCTGTACGGCTCGGATGCGATGAACGGCGTGATCAACATCGTCACCCGACGCGCCAAAGTAGACCCGAATCAGGACTTTGCCCTGTCACCCAAGCTGCGTGCGCTGCAATTCGAGAGCGGCAGCGATATGGCCGGTGGCCGCGTTGAGCTGGTCGGCGGCGGTAACGGCTTCGACATTCTGGTCGGTGCGCACAGCCGCGAAGCCGGTGATTACGACAGCCCTTTGGGCACCGCCGAGAACAGCGAATACAGCATGCTGGGGCTGGACTTCAATATCGGCTACAGCCCAAGCGAAACCTCCCGCTGGGAACTGTCCGGTCGCTACCAGGATGTCTCCACGGGCCGGGCCGGTGGCCTCGGTGGTGCGCCCGGGGCGCCTCACGTAAAAGTGAACGAAGACCCGATCATCGAACGCTATCTGCGCCTGAGCTATCAGGGCGAAAACTGGGGCGCTTTGGCGGACAGTCTGGATGCCGGTCTCTATGTGCGTGACTTCGAGACCGATATCTACAACCGCAATGCCAAAAACCCGAACGTGACGGCACAGGCTCATATCAAGGTCTACAGCCCCACCATCTTCGGCGGCCACCTCACCGCACAGAAACAGCTGGGTGATCACGCGCTCAGCTACGGCGGTGACTTTTTCCATGAAGCCTTTGACGGCCGTACCCGCCAGATCAACAAATACAGCAGCAACGGCAACCTGATAGGCAACGTCGACTGGCACCCCATGGAGCGTGACTCCGAGATGCTGAACATCGGTGCCTACATCAGCGATGACTGGTTCCTCAATGACCAGTGGTCACTCAGCGGTACCCTGCGTGGCGACTTTTCAAACGTCGAGATCGGCGATGCCCTGGCCAGTGAAAACGCCAGCCAGCGGGCCGCCTTCGCAGGCCATACCAGCAACGATTTCTTCGCCGTGACCGGCAGCCTGGGCGGTATCTATCGCCTGACCCCAGAGCTGCACCTGGTCGGCAATCTGAGCCGAGGCTTCCGCGCCCCCTCAGGCATGGACATGACCATTACCAGTGTCGCCGGCACCCTGACCACCCTGCCCTCACCGCAGCTGGAGGAAGAAACCAACATCACCGGCGAACTGGGCCTGCGCTGGTACGGTGACAATACCGAACTCAACCTGACCGCCTATGAAAGCCGCTATAAGGATCTGATCAGCCTGGCCCGCGTATCAAACGATCTCTATCAGCGCCAGAACGTCAGTAAAGCGACTATCCGAGGCGTTGAACTCGATGGTCGTACCCGCCTTAACGACAACTGGAGCCTGAAATATGCGCTGACCAGCACCCGCGGTACCGATGACAGCACGGGTACACCGCTGGCCTATATTGCGCCGCTGTCCGGCCGTGTCGGCCTGCGCTATGACGGCCTGGGCTGGTACAGCGAAGCCAATGTACGCGCCTACAAGGGCAAGAGCCGTATCGATGCCAGCCAGGAGCGTGAAACCGCCAGCTACGCCATCGCCAACGTCTATGCCGGCATGGACCTGGATCGCGTCATGGGTGCCGGCTGGCAGGACTGGAAGCTGCGTGTGGGCGTGGAAAACCTGTTCGATCGTGAAGGCCGCAACCCGTCGATCAACGAAGACCTCAACTTCAGCAATGAACTGATCGGCAACCCTTTGATTGAGCCCGGCCGTTCCTTGCTGGTGAAACTGACGGTGGACTACTGATGCGCAAACAGCTGCTGACCGGCCTGTTCGCGGCACTGATGACCGCGCAGGTACAGGCCCTGCCGGTCAAGGACCAGAACGGTCATGTGGTCGATGTCCCTGACAAGGTCGAGCGGGTGGTGTCGATCACCATTCCACTGGCTTCCATGATCATGGCAATCGATCAGAGCACCGAACGGCTGGTCGGCATGCACAAGGCCAGCCGTATGGATATCGACCACGGGCTGCTCGGGCGCATCTTCCCTGAAGCCGAGCAGATTCCCTACAACATGTCCGGCGAGGGGTTTGTGCCCAACGTGGAGGCCCTGGCCGGCCAGACACCGGATCTGGTGTTCCAGTGGGGTGATCGTGGCGAGAATATCGTTACGCCGCTGCGCCAGCTGGGCCTGCCGGTACTGACCCTGAAATACGGTGACAGTGCCTGGGCCGCCGACTGGTTGCGCCTGGTCGGCCAGGCGCTGGGCAAACCCGAGCGCGGCAACCGTTTGGCCGACTGGTTCGAGCAGCGACTTGACCGGATCCGCCAGCAGGCCGCCAGCCTTGAGCAACAGCCCCGCGCCCTCTACCTGTTCCGCACCCGCTCCGGCTTTCAGGTCGCCGGGGCCAACACCAGCATGGGGTCGGATCTGGGCAAGGTGGGCGCGCTGAACATGGCGGCGGATGTGCCCGGTTTTGCCAGCGTGGACGTTGAACAGTTGATGGTCTGGGACCCGGAGCTGATTCTGCTCAATAACTTCGAGCCGGGCCTGTCGCCCGAGGACCTCTATGGCGACCCACGCCTGCAGGGCATCAGCGCCGTGCGCGAGCGTCGGGTCTATGTCTACCCCTATGGCGGCTTCCGCTGGGATCCGCCGAGCCAGGAAACGCCGCTGTCGCTGGACTGGCTATTCTCCCTGGCTCACCCCGAGCACGCCGACCCTGGCTTGCGCCAGCGCATTCGAGAGGGCTATCGCCTGCTCTATGACTACGAGGTCAGCGAACATGATCTGGATGACCTGCTCAAGCTGGAACTCAATGGCGACAGCCGCGATTACCTCAGCCTCTTTGCCAGGGAGGATGCATGAACCCACGTGCACTGTCCCTGCCGCTGGTCACCACGGCGCTGTTTCTGCTGATGCTGGTCGTCATGGTGCTGGCACTGGGCACCGGTCGTTACCTGATTGCGCCTGAGACGGTCAGCCGTATTCTGCTGACACCGCTGCTGGGCACGGGGGACTGGAGTCTTATCGAGCAGCGGGTGGTGGAGCAGGTTCGCCTGCCCCGCATCCTGCTGGCGGCCGTCATCGGTGCAGGTCTGGCCGGAGCCGGGGCCGCGCTGCAAAGCGTGTTCCGCAACCCGCTGGCAGAGCCCCAGTTACTGGGGGTCTCTTCAGGTGCCGCCTTCGGTGGCGTGCTGGCCTTCCTGTTCGCCGGGGATGGCTGGCCGGTCGTGATCGGAGCCCTGGTGTTTGGCCTCATATCGCTGGTGGCGGTGTTCTGGCTGGCCGGCGGCAAGGAGGCTCGCGGCAGCGGCACCGTACTGCTGGTCCTGGCGGGCATAGTCGTCAGTGCCGTCTTCGCTTCGGGGGTGTCGCTGGTCAAACTGGTGGCCGATCCACAGAACCAGTTGCCGGCCATTGTATTCTGGCTGATGGGCAGCCTGTCCGCCGCCGACAGTGCCAAACTGATGCTCGCCTTGCCCTGCATCGGCATCAGCCTGGCGCTGCTGTACGGCTTGAGATTCCACCTGATGGCGCTCTCAGTAGGCGACCGCGATGCCCGTGCCCTGGGTGTGCCGGTGCGCCGCGCACGCACCCTGGCATTGCTGGCTGTCGGTCTGATTGCCGCGTCCAGTGTTGCCGTTTGCGGCGTGGTTGGCTGGGTCGGCCTGGTGGTGCCCCATCTGGTGCGCATGGCCTTTGGCACCGATCACCGCAGTTTCATGCTCAATACCCTGCTGGCAGGCGCCATCTACCTGGTACTGGTCGATACCCTGGCGCGCAGCGTCAGCGAAGTTGAAATCCCCTTGGGCGTGCTGACCGCACTGCTGGGCGCGCCCCTGTTTGCCTTTCTGGTGCGCCGCCTGGGGAGGAGCCTGCATGGTTGAGTCAACAATACGCCTGCAGCTGGAGGGCATCGGCCATGCCTACGCCGACCATCCGGTGCTGAACGCGCTGAGTCTGAGTCTGCCTCAGGGCAGTTTATGCGCCCTGCTGGGCGCCAATGGCGTCGGCAAGTCCACCCTGCTGAAGATTCTATCCGGCTCACTTGAGCCACTGCACGGCCGGGTTGAGCACAACGGCAAACTGGGCTTTGTGCCCCAGGAAGTACATCCGGCACTGCCGCTCAATGCACTGGAGATGGTGCTGCTGGGACGCTCCGGTCAGATCGGACTGCTACGGGCACCGGGCAAGGCTGACTACGCCGCAGCAGAGGCCGCGCTGCATCGAGTCGAGGCCAAACATCTGGCCCGGCGTGCTTTTGCTTCGCTGTCCGGCGGCGAGCGCCAACTGGTGCTTATGGCCCGCGCCCTGGCGGCCGACGCCGATATCCTGCTGCTGGACGAACCCAGTGCCGCCATGGACTGGCATAACCAGGCCCTGATTCTGCGCCTGTTGCGCGACCTGGCCAACAACGGCATGACCATCGTCATGAGCACCCACTCGCCACAGCATGCGCTGGAATTCGCCAGCCATGCCCTGCTGCTGTTCGGAGCCGGTGAGCATGCCTTTGGCACGCCCGGCCAGGTGATGACCGAAGACGCCCTGTCACGTCTCTATCGCCTGCCCGTGCGCCGTGTGGCCATGGATGAACTGCCTCATCAGGGCACCGCCGTACCCATCTTTTCAGATCTGAGAACACAGGAACATTAAACATCATGAACATTCTGCACCTGCGAGCCATATCGCATGAGCTGCCGGCTTTCGTGCAAACACTGGAAGCACGAGGCATCGCCTCGCGTTCAGTGCGCGACCTTAGCGCCGACGACCTGCGCGCCAGCCAAGTGCTGCTGATTGAAGCCCATATTGACCAGAAGGCCCTGCTGGACATGAAAGACGGTCTGATGGGCTGCCTCAATGCCGGCGGCACCATCGTTTTTAACGGCCATCTGGTCTACCCCCTGATCGATGGACTGGAACCCTTTCAGGTGGCAGCAGGACGCGGACGTGATGACCTGGTGATCGAGCGCGTTCATCCGCATCCCGTGTTCGACGGGGTCGACTGCCAGGATTTGAGTTTCCGCCGTGGAGTAGCCGGATTTTACGCCCGTGGCGCCAACCCGCCACCGGCAGGCGCACAGGTACTGCACCGACTGAAACAGGATGGCTCGCCCATCGACTGGGTCTGGCAGCGCCCCGAAGGTGGCCAGGTGCTCATGCACAGCGGCAATACCATGTGGATGTACCTGAACGACAACTCCAGCGCCGCCCGCATCGCTCCCCAGCTGCTGGACTGGGTGCTTTCCGGTACTCCCGCAATGATCGAGGAGGCCCATTAAGATGCGTATCGCCTTTGTTGACGGTGGCACCTACTACCACCACGCCACCTATAACGATCCAGAGTTCAAGCCGTTCTTCGACCGCAATATCTACGTACTGGACCTGCCCGACGCCAACCTGTCCGATGTGGATTGTCTGTATATCGCCAGCCGTCAAAACCCGGCCGACCTGATCGCGGCCCGTGACCAAATCGCCGACTTTCTGGCCGAGGGGAAAACGGTCATTGCGCTGGGAGAAAGCCATTGTGAGCAATGGCTGGATGGCGTGCGCTGGACACCGGGCATCACCAACTTCTGGTGGTGGCTCACGCCCGGCGAAGAATCCGGCCTGCGCCTGAGCACACCCGAGCATGGCCTGTTCCGGCATATCAGCCTTGACGACGCCACCTGGCACCGCCACGGCACGCTGGCCGTGCCTGAAGGCGCGGTGTCACTGATCGATGCTGTGGAAGGCGGCTCGGTACTCTACGACGACAGCAGCAGCGGCCCCGGCCGACGCATTGTCAGCACCCTGGATCCCTGCTATCACCACGGCAGCTACTTCATGCCGTCGACCAGTCGTTTTCTCAGGGGCTTTCTGCCCTGGCTGAAACAGGGAGCGGCGGAAGACTGAGCTGTCAGTAGACAACGACGCGATTGCGCCCGGCATCTTTCGCCCGGTAAACCGCCTCGTCCACCCGCTGGATGACGAACTCCAGGCTGGTGTCCTCATCCAGCAGCTCACTCACCCCCAGGCTCACCCTGACCTTGATGTTTTCACCGAGTCTGCGGGGGACCTCCGTCGCAACCAGTTTACGGAGACGCTCGGCGGTCTCTACCGCCCTCTCCGCCGTGGTACTGGGCAAGACGATCATGAACTCCTCGCCCCCGAAACGGGCCAGCAGGTCATTCTCGCGCAGCTCTTCGCGACAGACCTCACAGAGGCAGCGCAGCACCCTGTCACCGACAATATGACCGAAACTGTCATTCAGCTGCTTGAAGTGGTCCAGGTCAAACATGATCAGCGCCATCGGGTGGTGGTAACGGCGGAAGGCCGCAAAATAAGACTGCAGCACCTCCATCAAGCGACGCCGGTTGGCCGCATGGGTCAAGGGATCGGTCTGGCTCGCTTCCAGCAGCTCGTTTTCAAGATGCTTGCGCTCGGTAACGTTCCGTGCCACCCAAATCACGGCACGTTCGCCCGCCACCAACTGGGGGAAGGGCTGCACATGGCCTTCAAACCAGATCTTGCCATCCGGCCCGGCTTGCTCTTCCAGCCCTTTCACCTGCGAAGCCGACAGCGGATACTCCACCTTGATCAGGCCGTTGCGCCTCAGCGCCTGCTGAATATGCGCCATGATCCAGTCTGCCACCCGGCCCGGCAGCACCTCTTGAACAGAACGGCCGACCAGGTCATGGCCATCATGGTAGTAATTGGGATCGGCATGACCGAACAAACCGGCATAGAGGCCGCTTTCCGTCAGTACAAACACCGGGTCCGGCAGTGCATTGAGCACCACCAACATCTGATTGCGGTCGAGATACACGTTCCTGACGCTCCGCAGAGACAATTCCATTTATCTGATAATAGCAGGTAATAGCAGGCACTTACTCCGGCTTTGAACCACCGTACACAATAAAGTGAGGGTTGAGCGTTGCGGCGGGATTCGCATAACTGAGCTCCTCCCCTTCCGGTGTCAGCAGCTGACCGCCTGCGGCATTGATCACCGCGTGGGCAGCTGCGGTATCCCACAGGCAGGTCGGTCCCAGGCGCGGGTAGAGGTGGCCGGAGCCTTCGGCCACCAGACAGAGCTTGATCGAACTGCCCATGCGGATCAGCTCGTACTCCCCCAAGGCTTCCATCCAGGCCAGGGTATGCGGCCCCAGATGGGAGCGGCTGCCATAGACTTTCCAGGGCTCAGCCGGCTGGTGAGTGCTTACATGGATCGACTGACGTTCACCGCCATTGTCCACGCGAAAAGCGCCCTGGTCTTCGGCTGCCAACCAGGTCTGGTTCAGTACCGGCGCCAGCACGACACCCAGCACCGGACGGCCCTGTTCGATCAGGGCAATATTGACGGTGAATTCGCCGTTGCGCTTGATGAACTCCTTGGTGCCGTCCAGCGGATCCACCAACCAGTAGCGGCCTTCCGTATCGGGGCCAGTGAAATCCTCCACCGCCTCCTCGGTCAGAATCGGCAGCCTCGGCTGCAGTCCTTTCAGTCCAGCCACGATCACCGCATTGGCGGCAAGGTCCGCTCGGGTCAGTGGTGACTCGTCAGTCTTGTGCTCGACACCGAAATCCTCTTCAGCATAGACCTGCAGAATGGCCGCACCGGCCTCACGGGCGATCCTTTCAACCTGCTGCAGCAGAGATTCCAGCGGCAAGGATGTAGATGGCATGGGCGCTCCTGTGGACAAAGAAGGTATTCACAAAGCCCGACTTTACCACGAAGCGCTCTGGAAGCTCAGGCTTGCCTGGCCGCACCAGCCTGCAGTGAAAGCAGGTGCCGCGCCATTTCGGCAAATCCCCTGCCGCCTTCCGCCTCCGTCCTGTAGGTCGGCAGCGTCTTCAGCCAGGGGCGACTGTGCTCGATATTAGCCACGCCAACGCTCAGCGGCAGGGCCCGAAACATGGGCTCGTCATTGGCGGAGTCGCCGATGCAAAGCACCTGCTGCGCAATCTGCTCCGCACTCAGTCCCTGCACGGAGGTGAAATAGCGCTCGGCGGCACGCCACTTGTTGTGATCACCGGTCCAGACATTGAGATGGATGGAGCTGGTCGAGTAGTTCACCTCAAAGGCGTCAAGTACTTCGCACAGGCGCCGAATCTCTTCGGCATCAAGCCGAATCGCCTGGCCGATATCGATGGCAAAATCGGTAAACCGCAACGGCTGGTCCGCCGCCAGTCGCGCACGGGGCACCTCCGCCAGTCCCGCCTTGACCGCCGCTTCCAGTTGCAGGCGCTGCTCCTGCCGGGCTTCCTCCGGCAACCAGTACTCGGTACTCAGCCTCGAACCATCCAGCTGAAACCTGAAGCCGCCGCCCTCGCCAATTACCGTGTTGACCGGCAACAGGCGCACCAGCGCATCACACCAGCCGGCGCAGGCACCGGTAATGGGCACCACAATGATGCCTGCCGCGCGCAGGGCATAGAGCGCCTCCAGGGTTTCCGGCAGCAGCTGGCCCCGATAACTGAGGGTATCGTCCACGTCGGTAAGAATATAACGAATGGCGTGCGCCTGGCGCCGCGACAGTTGCTGTATGGGTTCCATCAGTCGATCAACCTGCCCTGCTTATCAAAAAACGGGTGGGGACCGTCACAGGCCTCCACATGGCTCTGGTGACTCAGAATCATGCCGCTCTGCGGATGCAGGTACAGCAGCCGGATCATGGCCGGTTCCAGGGTGAAGGAGGACGGCGCCTCCGGCGTCAGATCCAGGGTGACGGCGTGGTTGTGCGCCGACCCCACATAGACTGGTCGGCCGCACCAGACGAACTCCACCGGGCGGTGCAGGTGCCCGCACAGGATCAGCTCAACCTGCGGATGGCGCTGCAGCACCGAGGCCAGCTCATCACTGCCGTTCAACCGCTGCACATCCATATGATCCAGTCCCACCGGCACCGGAGGATGATGCATGAACAGCAGCGTGCGCTGCTGTGGCGCCTGGCCCAGCACGGTTTCCAGCCAGTCCCGACGGACACCATCCACTTCGCCGTACGGCTTGCCCGGCACACTGGTATCCAGCCCGACCAGACGCAGCGGCAGGCCTTCGATGGCATAACTCAGGTGCGCGCCGGTCTGAAACAGATACCCATGGTCGGCAAAGGCGTCACGCAACGCCTGGCGCTCGTCATGATTGCCCGGCACCAGATAGAACGGCATCTGCAGACGATCCAGCGCCAGCCGGGCCTGGTGATATTCCTCGACCCGTCCGAAATCACCCAGATCACCGGTGATCAATACCAGATCCGGTTGCGGCCGCATGGCATTGAGGTGCTTGACGGCCCGCTGCAGCTTGGCATAGGTGTCCACCCTGCCGGCATAGGCGGTCTTGCCGCCGGCCTTGATATGCAGGTCCGTCAGTTGTGCAATGATCATTCAGGCGCTCTCCGCCCGCGGGTCGAGCACAATCATCTGCTCCGGCCGAATCTGCAGACCCACTTCCTGCCCCAGCCTGAAATCGGAGCGGCCATCAGTATCGACGATCACCGGTTCGTGACCGGCACCCTTCACCCAGACGCGATTGCGATCGCCGATGAACTGGGTCTGATACACCAGCCCTCGCAGACCGGCACCGGCACTGTCGGTGATCTCGATATCTTCGGGGCGGCAGTAGACTTTCCCGCTGCCTTCCGCCAGCGCCGAAACGGGCAACACGCCCCCCGGCAACAGCATGCCGCGATTGCTGACCGGGCCTTCGAAAGTGTTGATCTGGCCGATGAAGTCGGCCACGAAACCGTTTTGCGGCGCGAAATAGATCTCCTTCGGCGTGCCGATCTGGGATACCCGACCATGATCCATCACCACAATGCGATCGCCCAGCGCCATCGCCTCGTCCTGATCGTGGGTCACGTAGATCGCGGTGATGCCCAGCCGACGCAGCAGGCTGTTGATATCCGCCCGCAAGCGATCACGCAGGATCGCGTCCAGTGCCGTCAGCGGCTCGTCCAGCAGCAGCACGCGGGGACTGGTGATAATGGCGCGAGCCAGCGCCACACGCTGACGCTGGCCACCGGACAGCTGATCGATACGGCGATGCGCCAGCGCGCCCAGCTCCATCATCTCCAGCATTTCGCCGACGCGCTGTTTGATCTCGGCCGCCTTCACCTTCTGCACCTTCAGGCCGTAGCCCACGTTTTCGGCCACGGTCATGTTGGGAAAGAGCGCATAGGACTGAAACACCATGCCCACATTGCGCTTCTCGATCGGGGTATGAGTCACGTCCTCGTTATCAAACAGGATACGCCCGCCCTCGTCCGGAAACTCCAGACCGGCGATCAACCGCAGCGTGGTGGTCTTGCCGCAGCCGGACGGCCCCAGCAGCACCAGGGTTTCACCGGCCTGCACCGACAGGTCCAGCGGGTGCAGCGCAAGGGTGCCATCGGCAAAGGTTTTGGTGCAGCCTTCCAGGCGGATGGAGGCGCCGTGTTCATTGATGTTCATGATTGAATCCTGCAAACGCATAAATGGGTAAAACGAAAATCGGGCCGACCGCTCAGACGCGGGATGTGCGCAACCGCGAACCGCTCCACTGCACGCCGATCATCAGCGGCAACAACATGACCAGGAAAATCAGCGTGTAGGCACTGCTGATCTCCAGTCGCATGGAGGCATAGGCATCCGCCAGTCCCACCGGCAGGGTCTTGGTCAGCGGGGTGTGCAGCATCCAGGTCAGGTTGAACTCGCCCACCGACAGGGTCAGGGTCATCAGGGCACCGCTGATGATGCCGCCCTTGCAGTTGGGCACCACCACATCAATAAAGCGGCGGAAGAACCCGGCGCCCAGACTGGCGGCGCCCTCTTCCAGCGTCTTGAAGTTGATGCTATGCAGCACCGCCAGCACGGCGCGCACCATGAACGGCAGGGTGTAGAGCACATGACCGATAAGGATGAACAGCCAGCTGGTACGCAGGCCATGTACGCCGCCATAGGCGATGATCAGCGCCAGCGCGATCGCCAGACCGGGAATCGCCACCGGCAGCACGATCAGTTCTTCAAATATTCGCGCCCAGCGACCGCCGGACGATGCCAGGTAATAGGCCGCCGGCACGCCCACGATCAAGTTGACCACAAGAGTGGCCAGCGCCAGCTGCAGGGTCAGCCAGAGGGTATCGCTGTACAGTGCCAGTACCTCCTCGATCCAGCGCAGCGTCAGGCCGCTGGAGAGCCCCTGGAAGTAGTTGTTGGTCAGCCCGGCGGCCACGGACATCAGCACGGGCACCACCATGAAGGCACAGATCAGCAGGGTAAATCCCAGCTGCAGGTAATAGGACAGGGATCGTTTCATGACGCTCTCCTCAAGCCGCTGGCGTGGTATTGGCGCCGGATACCGAGCGCGCCAGCAACAGCACCAGCCAGGTAATCAGGCCCAGAAGAATGCTCAATGCCGCCGCCATGGCCACATTGGCCCCCAGGGTGAATTCGGTATAGATGGTCATTGGCATCACGTTGATGCCGCTGGCCAGCGCAAAGGCGGTTCCGAAGGCACCCATTGAGGTAGCAAAACAGATGGCGCCACTGGCGATCAGCGCCGGTTTCAGTGCCGGGATAATCACATCCAGCAGCACACGCAGCCGTGAAGCGCCCATGGAGCGCGCCGCCTCTTCCAGCATCAGGTCCATCTTTTCCACCGCCGACATGACGGTGATCAGCACTCGCGGAATGGAAAAATAGATGTAGCCGACAAACAGCCCGACGATGGAATAGGCAAAGGTCCAGCGCGAACCGTCCAGCAGCAGACCCAGTTCGGCGCTCAGCCCCTGACGCCCGCCCAGCATAATCACCAGAAAGCCGACCACCACGCCCGGAAAGGCCAACGGAAAGGTCAGCAGCGACACCAGCGCCGACTGACCGGGAAAGCGGTTGCGGGCCAGAAACATGCCCACCACCAGTGCTATGGCCAGGGTGGCCAGAGTGGTGGCGATCGACAGCACCAGCGTCTGCAGCAGGCTGCTCAGATAGCGGCTGTCGGTCAGGGCATGCCAGTAGGTCATGGCCCCGTCCTCACCACCAATCGAAATCAGGATCAGCTTGCCCATGGGGATCAGGAAAAAGGCACAGGTGATGATGAGCACCGGCAGCATCATCAGGTACATAGGTCGATTTAATCGCACGGACATGGGTGTTCTCAACAACAGGAATCAAGAGGAAACCGGACCGGGTCCGGTCTCCGCTGGCCAATCAGTTCAGCTGATCGAGGTAACGCTTCTGGAAGTCGCCCTGCACTTCGGCCATCTTCTTGTAGTCGACGGGCTTGGCACGAGCATACTCAGACGCAGGCAGGAACTTGGCTTTGACTTCCTCCGGCATGGCATCGGGACGAACCGGGCGCAGGTAGGCGTTGGCCCAGACCGCCTGCCCCTTGTCGGACAGTACGAAGTCGAGGATCTTGCGGCCCTTCTCCGGGTTGGGCGAGTTCTTCACCAGACTCATCACATAGGGCACCACTACGCTGCCTTCTTGCGGGATCACGAACTCGATATTGGCCCCGTCCTTGTACTTGGCGCGGTAGGCGTTGAAATCGTAGTCCAGCATGATCGGGATTTCGCCGGACAGCACGCGTGCGTAGGCGGTCTGCTTGGGCACGATGGGATGGTTCTGTTTCAGCTTGGCAAAATAGCTCAGGCCCGGCTCGAAGTTATCCAGATCCCCACCCAGCGCACCATTCACCGCCACGGCACCGGCGTAGCCTACGAAGGCACTGGACGGGTCAAGATAGCCGACCATGCCCTTGTAGGTGGGATCAAGCAGGTCCCGCCAGCTTTTCGGTACCGGCTTGCCATCCAGGGCGTCCACGTTGACGAACAGGCCGATGGTGCCCGAGTGGATGGTAAACCACTGGCCATCGGGGTCCTTCAGACCATCCGGGATCTGCTCCCAGTTGGCCGGCTGGTAAGCTTCGGTCACGCCCTTCTCGGCCGCGGTGATACCGAAAGACACGCCATAGTAGGCCACATCCGCCACCGGGTTGTTCTGCTCCGCCAGCAGCTGCGACAGGGTCTGGCCGGAGTTCTTGTTGTCGAACGGAATGCTGTAGCCCAGCTCCTGCTTGATCACCTTGAGCTGAGTACCCCAGTCCGCCCACTGCGGCGGGCAGTTGTAGCAGATGGCATCGGCCGCCTGGGCCGTACCGCTCAGGACACCCGCCGTTACGGCCAGGGCAGAAGCCAACTCGAACACACGTCGTTTAAGCATTGTCTTTACTCTCATCAGGCTGTTAAAGGTGTGGATCAGGGGTGTTGCCGGATTCAGGATCAGTCGATGGACCGGCCGCGACAGCGGCCAGGGTGCCGCCGGTCACCAGCTCGTAGCCAAGCTTGCGCCCGGTATCGGCGGAGGTCTCGTTCAGCTGCGCCAGCAACAGATCAACGGCGGCGCTGCCGATATCAAGGTTTGGGGTGCGAATGCTGGTCAGCGCGGGAGCACGCAAAGCTCCGGCCTGAATGCCGTCGAAACCGACAATGGAGATATTCTCAGGAACCTGCTTGCCCATCCGCTCAAGCTGGGCAATGGCGGCCAGCGCCAGCAGATCATTGGAGCAGAACCAGGCCGTGGGCGATTCACCCGACTGTTCATACACGGCCGTCAACGCCTGCTGCAGCCCGGTGGCGTTGACCGGATCGACCTGCACCAGCTGCGCCAGTTCCACCCCGGCATACTTGAGCCCGGCCAGAAAACCGGCATGTCGGTCACGCGCACGGTCGGTGCGGATGAATTCGCCCGAGATCATGCCGATGCGGGTATGGCCCTGCGCCAGGATCCGTTCGGCCACCTCGGCGGCGGCACGAAAGTTGTCCACGCCGATATAGCCCGCCACGCGGTGACGCGGCACGTTGTGCATCAGGCAGTAGGGAAAACCGGCTTCGTCCAGCCGCTGCAGCGCGGCACTGGCCGCCGCATCGTTGACCGTCAGCAGAATGCCGTCCACCTGGTAGGCCAGCAAATTCTCGACGGCACTCAGTTCCAGCGCGTCATCGTAATCGGACGACAGTATCAGCGGCGTATAGCCCAGCTCACGCGCCCGCTGCTGCAGGCCCGCAGCCGTTTCGGCAAACACCGGGTTGGTCAGGCTGGGAATGATCACGCCCAGCGTCATGCTGCTGGCGGACTTCAGCGCCCGCGCCGCCATGCTCGGGCGATAGCCCAACGCCTTGATCGACGCTTCGACCTTTTCGACCGTCTCCGCGCGCACGGCGCCCTTGTTGTTGACGACACGGGATACCGTGGCGACGGAAAGCCCGCAGTGCTGCGCTATATCCTTGATTGTGACGGGTTTGACCATGAGTGCCTCCTTTCGTGTTGGGAGGCACTATAGATTCGCTTCTTTACACCAGTGTTAACGTTTAACTACAGCATGTAATCGTTTACATGGAAGCGTCGGCACACAGCAAACACCATCCTGCGGCAACGTAAGGAAGCCGCAAGCCGCCACTGCACGGTAACAGCCAGAAGTGCCATTTACGCATCCGGCTCCCCTTCAAAAAAGGCAAACACACCTTCGACCACCAGCGCAACCAGAGGAATCAGGATAAGCGCCATCGGCAACAGGAAGGGCCAGCCATAGGCCAGAAAGCCCAACACCACCTCCGAATCTTTCAGTGCCGCCCAGCCGCTGCCGCTCACAATCACCCCGGCGATGATGCACAGATAGATCAGCGTGGCGATACCGATGCTTTTGATGGAAAACATATTCACGATGAGCTTGAACCCTTGCCGATTGGAAATATGGCGCCTGGCCACGGATGATGCGGGCCAGTATACAGTAGATACCTGACGCCAGGGTTTGCCGGGAACCGGCCCCCCCCGCCTGCTTCCAACCTCCCGCCGACGTAAAAACCATCGTAACAGGGTCGGCTCAACCGGTTATATCAGGCCCGTTTTTGCCATATAAAAGTGACTGCGCTATTCAGGGAAGTACCTTCCATCCGGCGGCTCGAAGAAGCTTGGGGCCAGCCCCTTGTTCAGGCTTTGGGATGCCCGATCGGAGGATCGAATAGCTATTGCGACCAATTCGCCAAATGATGGAGACCAACATGCACAAGAATAACGAAGTTGTTGTACTCAGCGCCGCCCGCTCCGCGATCGGCTCATTCGGTGGTGGCCTAAGCCAGCTTGAGCCAGCAGAGCTGGCCGAACAGGTGATGAAAGCATCCATCGAGCGTTCGGGTGTTGAACCTCAGGCGATCAACTACGTCGCCTCCGGCCACTGCATCCCCACCGACTCCCGTTTTGCCTATGTTGCCCGCGTTGCCTCCATTCAGGCCGGTCTGCCGATGGACTCGGTGGCCATGGCGGTCAACCGCCTGTGCAGTTCCGGCCTGCAGGCCGTGGTATCGACCGCCCAGACCATCATGCTGGGTGACTACGAATACGGCATCGGCGGCGGCGTCGAAGTGATGTCCCGTTCCGGTTATCTGTCGACGGCGATGCGCAGCGGTGCCCGCATGGGCGATACCAGCATGATCGACATGATGGTCGCGACCCTGAGCGATCCCTTCGGTGCCGGCCACATGGGCATCACGGCGGAAAATCTGGCCGAGAAATGGGGCATCACCCGTGAAGAGCAGGATGCCTTTGCCGCCGAATCCCACCGACGTGCCGCAGCTGCCATTGAGGCTGGTCGCTTCAAGGACCAGATCGTGCCGGTTTGCATCAAGACCCGCAAGGGCGAAACCATCATCGATACCGACGAGCATGTAAAACCGGGCACTACGGCAGAGTCGCTGGCCGGCATGCGCCCCGCCTTCAAGAAGGACGGCACCGTTACCGCGGGTAACGCTTCCGGCATCAACGATGGCGCCGCCTATCTGGTGCTGGCATCCGCCGATGCCGCCAAGCGCGACGGCCACAAGCCGATCGCACGACTGGTGTCCTACGCCCTGGCCGGCGTGCCCAACGATATCATGGGTGAAGGCCCGATTCCGGCCTCCCGCCTGACACTGCAGAAAGCCGGCCTGAGCCTGGCGCAGATGGACGTGATCGAATCCAACGAAGCCTTTGCCGCTCAGGCACTGGCCGTGGCCAAGGGCCTGGAACTGAATCTCGACAAAACCAACCCCAACGGCGGCGCCATCGCACTGGGCCACCCGGTGGGCTGCTCGGGTGCCTACATCGCAACCAAAGCGCTGTACGAGCTGCAGCGCATTGAAGGCCGCTATGCACTGGTCACCATGTGTATTGGTGGTGGTCAGGGTATCGCGGTTGTGTTTGAGCGGATGTAATTGCCCTACAGCAGAGTACCCTACCCAGGTACTCTGCTTCAGACACTCTTAGAACCCTGGCCGAAAAGATCCTTTGATAAGAAAAACCCTTTCAAAAATAAAGCATATCGCTAACAATCGCGACAGCAAATAATAACACCCCATCCAACATCAACAATCTGGCAAGTGTTACATCGATTGGCCGCTTGTACTCATGGATTAGTTTAGACGTAGTAAAGGTGCCAAGTACTGATGGTCTTGAGTACAGTTTTTCAGGTTGAACCAAGTCAATAACATAAAAATATGTTCTAAGACCCATCACATCCCAGCCAAAGGGTCGATCATATTCTTTTATTTTTAGATTATATTCTATTCTACGAACTGTAAAGAAAAACAAAATAATGACATCAAAAAACAAATGGTTAGTAAAAGGAACGACAATACAATAATAAGAAAGGGTATAGTATTCATAGTGTACTCAGCCATACCAAATATTCGTTATCATCATAAATAGAAAAAATCGTTTGCAAACAGGACAACAATAAATAAAAACCCATCTAAAATTAATAATCGAGCAAGTATTACATCTATTGGCCGCTTATATTCATGGATTAGTTTAGAACTAGTAAATGAGTCAAATGGTGATGGCTTTGAGTAAAGTGTCTTGGGCTGAATCAACTCAAAAACATACACATAGGTTCTAAGGCCTATCACATCCCAGCTAAAGGGTCGGTCATATCCACTTATTTTCAAATTATATTCTATTCTACGAACTGTAAAGAAAAACAAAAAGAATGAAATAAAAAAATACATGATTATAAAAATAAATGAACATACCAAAAGAACCAAGGAAATAGTATTCATAATGTTTTCAGATATTCCAAATAATCATTATCATCATACGAAAGAAGGTCATATCCAACTGCTGCAGCGTTTTCGAACTTGGATCCTACGACATTCCCGCTATAAAAACTAAAAGCTATACTTCCAATAACTACGATTCCCATTAATGCCCATCCTATGGGTCCAGAAAGTGCTGCTGCAGTAATCACGAATTTTCCTGCGTAAGCTGCAGCATATCCAGCGAGGGTTGCTCCTGTAACTGCTCCTGTTAAGCCAGCAAGTTGGATAACGCTTTCCCTATGTGTCGCATCCCGGATGATCACATAAGCAAAAAGCGTTATCCTTGGTTCATTGCTCGTGACGTCATGCAGCGCGCCATTGAGCAGTTCATCCAGCAAGCACAGGGGGATCAGCCGACATGATGGTATCTTTGCATAAACGGGCACGCACCACCCCTGCCATTCGTGAAGAACTGGCAGCCAGTACCAAGCCTGTCCGCGAACTGGCCCGGCAGTATGGCATCAGCGAGGCAACCGTCCGCAAGTGGCGCAGCCGCTCCAGCACGGAAGACCGCTCGCACACACCGCATCGACTGCAGACGCACCTGACACCGGCTCAGGAGGCGATCGTCGTCTATCTGCGCAAACAGCTGTTGCTGTCTCTGGATGACCTGTTGGCAGTCGTCAAAGCCTTCCTCTGCGACAAGGTATCCCGTTCTGGTCTGGACCGCTGTCTGCGCCGCCACGGGGTCAGTAACCTGAATGATCTCAAGCCCAAGGCGCCTAAACCGGCCCCCAAGACGTTCAAGGCCTATCAGCCCGGATTCTTCCATATCGACGTCAAGTACTTGCCGCAAATGGCGGATGAGACCAAGCGTCGATACCTGTTTGTGGCCATTGATCGTGCCACCCGCTGGGTCTTTGTGCAGATCCATCCGAACAAAACGGCCGCGACGGCTCGGCGCTTCCTGGACAGCCTTCAGCAGGCCACACCTATCAAGATTACGCATATCCTGACGGACAACGGCAAGGAATTTACCGACCGTCTGTTCCACTCAAAGGCCCGTGATCCCAGTGGGAATCATGAGTTCGACCGCCTCTGCGCTGACTTGGGGATTGAGCACCGCCTGACCAAGCCCAGAACACCCCAAACCAATGGCATGGTGGAGCGTTTCAACGGACGTATAGCCGATGTGCTTAAGACCCACCACTTCGATAGCCGTGAAGATCTTGAGCAAACCCTGCTACGCTATGTGCATTTATATAATCATCAACTGCCGCAGTCCGCGCTGAAGTCCAGGCCACCCATTATGGCGATGAAGGAGTGGTACAAAACCCACCCAGCGCTTTTTAACAAACGCCCTTATAACCATACGGGACGTGACACCTATGCCAGTCACCGCCAGCTTCACGTACTGTGACCACATTCCCATATCTCAAAGTACCATCTACAACTAAAGTTAAGGGCCCAGAAACTTTTGCAATGACGCCTGCATATTTAGCGACTTTATTTGCAGTAAAAGCATCGTGCACCATCAATCGAGGATCAACTTTTCGACCTTGGCTCCTTGTTGCAAGTAATATCCCCCTCTCCGCGTTACTCAGAGCATTTCCTTTATTACGATTTAACGCGCTTGCTGAAACGATAGATTGCATGGTGGTTTTATGCTGTTCAACTAGCTCCTTATATGCTCTGCGCACCATTGTCTCAGCTAAATGCCTTCCCGAATAAGGCATTGGGATTTTATTATATTTACCTTGCTGCAAATCTAACAAAGCATTTTGGTAGTTCAATAAAGCTTTTTGGAAGTCATCTAAACGGGCTTTTTTCGCGTCTCCTGTCACACCAATTAGACTGTTAACATCACTTAATGCAGCGTGAGTAAGATAACGGTTATAGAAGCTCATTTCGCCATACAGATTTTCGCCATTAGTGGCAACCATGCTTTGTAGTGTTACTCTGTCTTTAAGACACATTTGATTGAACCTGGATGTAATCATCCTAGATTCTTGTGATTCAAAATCTAAAGTATATGCTTGTCCCGCATAAAGAACATCACCAGAAACAATACCATTAGATCTTTTAAATTTTTCTACTAAAGTAGCATCATCCCCTACAACTTCGGAGATAGGTTTACGGTTGGCCGAAAAGAAAACGGAAGGCATGTGTCACTCCTTGACAACATATATATGGAAAAATTCTAATTTCATTAAATGTAACAACTTACATAATAGTTTTCAAATTCAATTTAGTATTAAAAAAGAAACAGTAATTTATATTATAAAAGTATTATGGATGATTAAAGCAAAAATTTAAATTAAATTTCAAAACCTATCAAATCTATTTGATAGGTTTTAATAACACAAAGGAATCCCCCTTTGTCAGGATAGTTGTCGCGTCCTTTGTTAAACTCTCTTATTTACTCAGGGGTGTTTGGATATTTGTATGCCTCGTTACTCCGATGAGCGACGTCAGGCCGTTGTGGCCAAGCTGTTACCGCCCTACAACCAGAGCGTCGAAGACGTTGCTCGCGAGGAAGGCATTTCCTCAGCTACTGTTTATAAATGGCGTAAAGAAGCACGCGCTGAAGGACGCTGCCTGCCCGATGCCAGTGATCAAGGCGTAGAAGGTTGGTCCTCGCGTGACAAGTTTGCATCGGTGATTGAGACCGCAGCGATGAACACCGAAGAGATCGCTGCCTATTGCCGTCAGCGGGGTCTCTACCCTGAGCAACTGCAACGCTGGCGACATGATTGCGAACAAGCGGCCAGCCTGTCCTACGATGACCGTCGTCGAGAAGCCGATGAGGCAAAACAGCAGCACAAGCGTATTAAAGAGCTGGAGCGAGAGCTGCAACGCAAAAACGCCGCACTGGCGGAGACGGCTGCACTGCTGACGCTGTCAAAAAAAGCACGGGCGATCTGGGGGGACGAGGAGTCATGATCAGCATCAAGGATCGCCAACACGCCGTACAGCTGATCGCTAATGCCTGCAAAGACGGCTCAACCTTGACCGCTGCGTGTGACGTTATAGGAATCTCGATCCGAACGCATCAACGCTGGATACAGGCAGGTGAAATTACGGCCGACAAACGCCCTTTTGCCGTACGCCCGGTGCCTGCTAATGCGCTGACTGTAGAAGAAGAGGCCGAGATCCTGAAGCAGTGTCACCGGGATGAGTTTGCTGATCTGCCACCGGATCAGATCGTTGTGCGTTTGATGGACGAAGAGCAGCGTTATATCGCATCAGTTTCCAGTTTTTATCGTGTGCTGCGCAAGCACGGTCAACTGGCTCACCGCGGTCGTGCCAAGGCCCGCAAATCACAGCCAGCACCGACCACGCATACGGCAATAGCACCTAACCAGGTCTGGTCGTGGGACTGCACGTGGCTCCCCGGCCCAGCCAAGGGAACCTACTACTATCTGGTGATGATCCTCGATATCTTCAGCCGCAAGGTGGTGGGTTGGGAGGCTTTCCTGGGAGAGTCCGCCGCCAACTCCCGTACCGTCATTGAGCGGGCGGTACTGGCCGAGAATATCGTGGGCCAACCGCTGGTGTTACACGCCGATAACGGTAGCCCCTTCAAAGGCGCAACCTTGCTGGAGAAGCTTCGGGATCTACAGATCCAGCCATCGTTCAGTCGGCCACGTGTGAGCAATGATAACGCTTTCTTCGAGGCCCTGTTCCGCACTTGCAAGTATGTACCGAACTATCCTGCAAATGGCTTTGCTGATCTAACAGAAGCGCAGCAATGGGTGCACGGCTTCGTGCAGTGGTACAACCATGAGCATCGTCACAGTGCTATCCGCTTCGTGACGCCGATGCAGCGCCATACCGGAGAGGACAAGGCCATATTGGCTAATCGACATGCGCTCAATCTCGCTGCCAGAGCGGCACACCCTGAGCGCTGGAGAGGTGACACTCGTAACTGGGCACCGGGGACATTAGTGTCGTTGAATCCAGAGCGCACAGTGGTCACCGACGCAGTGCGAATGGCTGCATAAATATCAGACAGGGCGACAGATACCTTGACAGTTACCGACAACGGCCTGACGTCGCTCATCGGAGTAACGAGGCATACAGATCTCCAAACGCCCCTGAATGTTTAAGAGAGTGTAACAAAGGGCGCGACATCAATCCTGACAGAGGGGGGGGGGCTAGATGTGGCATTTTCCGAAGACCAATCGCGTTCGAGACAAGGCTATGCCACTGAAAGCCTAGCAACCGCGCGTCAGATCGTCCTGAACTTGCTCAAGCAGGACACAACGTTGAAGCTGGGCATCAAGAACAAGCGCAAACATAGTGGCTGGAGTGACGAGTATCTATCTCAGATCCTGGGGATGATTAAAAATTGATCATGCGTTTGCCCTGCTACACCAGTAGTAACCTATTAATTTAAAAATTATTTAAAAAGCAAACTCTTGAAAAAACAACTGCGCAGAGGTTGCTTTTTTACTTAAAAAAAGACTAGATACAGGTGTCAATAAGGTTTTTATCAACTTAACTATTTTTAAAAATTCAGGTATCGTTTCTTCTAATTTTACGAAAACCTTCAATTATACTGTAAATCGATAGCAACATAAAGCCTGACGCTATCAAACCAAGGTCATATTTTCCGATTTCAAGATCAATTTGCCCTTTTAAAAAAAATAAAAATGCCAATACCCCAAGAAGCAGCGAAGAAAAAAATATATACTTAACAGACATATACCGTCTATATATAAATAAAAGAAAATACCCCAAAAATGTAAAAGAAATCACAAAATATAAATAATGCTCAGAAGGGATCATATATATTCCTATTAATAATATCTGCGTTAATAGATCGCTGCTGCCCTATCCCTCCCAATACTATACCTTCAACTAATACTATCACATCGCCTTCGTGTGCATTTGGCAATATATCAAGCATTTCCCTGTATACTCCGGCAGATGCAGCCACACCTAGAGGCATTCCAATATATGGAATTCGTTTCAGAGGAGCAGCAACAGCACCGCTAGCTGCCATACGAACCTTCTGCCTTTCGCTACTTAAGTGATTAGCTTGCTCAAGGGTTATAGGATCTGAAACAGCAATATTAATTATAATAAGTCGATCATCCTTTGGCGCCATCCCTGATTTCATTTTTCTAAGCGTTTTTATAGCAAGATCTGTGGAAAAATTATTTATCTTTGAGTTCGGACTAAAAATGCATTTGAAAATTTCACTTTCTTTAAAAGAAGAACTATTTTTTTTAAAGACACTATTCGAGCAGAAATATTCGAATTTATCGTTAAATATTTTATATCTTTATTCATCACAAAATCCTTTTTAGTGATTAAAACAAAAATCATACTTTGAACTAAAGATCATATCAACTTTAATAGTGACGACGAAAAGAGACACTAAAATATTTTATGTGGCTTTTTATTAGTTTTCGCATTCCGGATGATCATATAAGCCAAAAGCGTTATCCTTGGTTCGTTGCTCGTGACGTCATACAGCGCGCCATTGAGCAGTTCATCCAGCAAGCACAGGGAGATCAGCCGACATGATGGTATCTTTGCATAAACGGGCACGCACCACCCCCCGCTATTCGTGAAGAACTGGCAGCAAGTACCAAGCCTGTCCGCGAACTGGCCCGGCAGTATGCCCCCTCTGTCAGGATAGTTGTCGCGTCCTTTGTTAAACTCTCTTATTTACTCAGGGGTGTTTGGATATTTGTATGCCTCGTTACTCCGATGAGCGACGTCAGGCCGTTGTGGCCAAGCTGTTACCGCCCTACAACCAGAGCGTCGAAGAAGTCGCTCGCCAGGAAGGCATTTCATCAGCTACTGTTTATAAATGGCGCAAAGAAGCGCGCGCTGAAGGACGCTGCCTGCCTGATGCCAGTGATCAAGGCGTAGAAGGTTGGTCCTCGCGTGACAAGTTTGCAGCGGTGATTGAGACCGCAGCGATGAACACCGAAGAGATCGCTGCCTATTGCCGTCAGCGGGGTCTCTACCCTGAGCAACTGCTACGCTGGCGACATGATTGCGAACAAGCGGCCAGCCTGTCCTACGATGACCGTCGTCGAGAAGCCGATGAGGCAAAACAGCAGCGCAAGCGTATTAAAGAGCTGGAACGAGAGCTGCAACGCAAAAACGCCGCACTGGCGGAGACGGCTGCACTGCTGACGCTGTCAAAAAAAGCACGGGCGATCTGGGGGGACGAGGAGTCATGATCAGCATCAAGGATCGCCAACACGCCGTACAGCTGATCGCTAATGCCTGCAAAGACGGCTCAACCTTGACCGCTGCGTGTGACGTTATAGGGATCTCGATCCGAACGCATCAACGCTGGATACAGACAGGTGAAATTACGGCCGACAAACGCCCTTTTGCCGTACGCCCGGTGCCTGCTAATGCGCTGGCTGTAGAAGAAGAGGCCGAGATCCTGAAGCAGTGTCACCGGGATGAGTTTGCTGATCTGCCACCGGATCAGATCGTTGTGCGTTTGATGGACGAAGAGCAGCGTTATATCGCATCAGTTTCCAGTTTTTATCGTGTGCTGCGCAAGCACGGTCAACTGGCTCACCGCGGTCGTGCCAAGGCCCGCAAATCACAGCCAGCACCGACCACGCATACGGCAATAGCACCTAACCAGGTCTGGTCGTGGGACTGCACGTGGCTCCCCGGCCCAGCCAAGGGAACCTACTACTATCTGGTGATGATCCTCGATATCTTCAGCCGCAAGGTGGTGGGTTGGGAGGCTTTCCTGGGAGAGTCCGCCGCCAACTCCCGTACCGTCATTGAGCGGGCGGTACTGGCCGAGAATATCGTGGGCCAACCGCTGGTGTTACACGCCGATAACGGTAGCCCCTTCAAAGGCGCAACCTTGCTGGAGAAGCTTCGGGATCTACAGATCCAGCCATCGTTCAGTCGGCCACGTGTGAGCAATGATAACGCTTTCTCCGAGGCCCTGTTCCGCACTTGCAAGTATGTGCCGAACTATCCAGCCAATGGCTTTACTGATCTAACAGAAGCGCAGCAGTGGGTGCACGGCTTCGTGCAGTGGTACAACCATGAGCATCGTCACAGTGCTATCCGCTTCGTGACGTCGATGCAGCGCCATACCGGAGAGGACAAGGCCATCGACATGCGCTCAATCTCGCTGCCAGAGCGGCACACCCTGAGCGCTGGAGAGGTGGCACCCGTAACTGGGCACCGGGGACATTAGTGTCGTTGAATCCAGAGCGCACAGTGGTCACCGACGCAGTGCGAATGGCTGCATAAATATCAGACAGGGCGACAGATACCTTGACAGTTACCGGAATGATAAAATTAAAACTTCGCAAAAATCAAAAAAACAAAACTACCAAATTTCATTTCTCTTATTTACATTTACTCTTTAAAAAAACAATCATAGATTTCGTGATGTACAATACTTAACGATACACGGCCAGCCAGATCGTGGCCAAGGGCTTTCACTCTAAATATGCAAGCCACCTTTACCGTAAAAGATCGTATGATTTTTCTGGTATCAAAGCCCTTATCTCCATTACCATCTGCGCTACGATGTAGCACAAGGGTGCAGAAGACCCACATTACGACCTACAACACCTTAAAACTCATCCGGGGATCAATCAGGAGTAGCACGTCTATTTCTGGGCGCACCTAGTCAATCAACATTAGCAATCAACCCTTTTATTAAACGTTCTTCAGGGAAAGAAAGATGTCTGTTTTTAACAATCAGAATCGCTGCAAAACAATAGTTCATACTCTGCTTGCGGGATTGTTTGCTTCTGTCTGCTCGGTATCGATACAGGCGGCCACAATCGATGAAGCCAAACTTTATGGCAACTGGGCATGCAGCTATGAAGAGAGCGATGAAGGTACACATTTCTCCGCTATTTTTGATGTGTCGTACAACTTAAACGGCACTAGTCGGAGTCTTGGCAACCTGAAAGTTACTGTAGGCAGCATGGTCGTTATGGCCAATCAGTATAATTTCCAGGGGAACTGGGAGATTAAGGACGGTTATCTACTCGAAACCACAACTGATGTTCAGGGAACCAATCTGACCAACAACTCCAAGCTGGGAGCTGCAGAATTGGCAGAGATGTTTCCTGTTGATGATACAGACCGCTCCTTTATTGTTGAACTCAGCGAGCAGAAGTTAATCACTCGAGACGAAGACGGCGTCAATTTTGAGTGTTCACGCAAGCGCTGAAAACTCAGACGGCACCGCCCATGCGGTGCCGTATCCAGCAATATAATATTAGCCCGCCAACTGTGCCCTCAGCACATGTTTTTGCAGCTTCCCCGTAGAAGTTTTGGGCAGCACTGGTGAGAAAATAATCTTTTTGGGAATTTTGAACCCAGCCAGATATTCTCGACAATGGGCAATGACATCATCCTCTGATATATCATCCATGCCGCTTTTGACCGTGATAAACGCACAGGGAATTTCGCCCCAATGCTCATCCGGTGCTGCGACCACAGCCGCTTCAAGCACTGCCGGGTGGTTATACAAGGCGCTTTCCACCTCCAGTGTGGAGATGTTTTCACCACCAGAGATGATGATGTCCTTGGAGCGGTCCTTGATCTCAACATAGCCATCACGATGCCAAACGCCCAGATCACCCGTGTGGAACCAACCACCAGAAAAGGCCTTATTGGTTTCTTCAGGATTGTTCAGATATCCCTTCATCACCGAATTGCCGCGCAAGAAAACTTCGCCGATGGTCTGACCATCCTGCTTGACCGGCTGCAACGTGGCCGGATCGGCGACCATCATGTCGGACATGGTCAGAGATGGGATCCCCTGACGGGACATCTTTTGCGCCTTCTGCTTCAGATTCAGCTGGTGCCATTCATCCTGGAAGTCGCAGACCACGCTGGGGCCATAGGTTTCAGTCAGACCATAGAGGTGAACCACCCTGATGCCCATCTCTTCCATTGCCTCGATGGTCGCTGCCGGGGGCGCTGCACCACCGGTGGCGGCGGTGACTTGCTGCTCAAACGGCAGCTTCTGCTCTTCCGGTACGTTGACCAGCATATTCAGCACGATGGGTGCGGCGCAGAAGTGGGTCACGCTGTGACGAGACAGAGCTTCGAAGATCGGTTTGGGGTGTGGCTGACGCAAGCAGACATGGGTTCCAGCCACGGCCGTTACCGCCCAGGGGTAGGACCAGCCATTGCAATGGAACATCGGCAGCGTCCACAGGTAGACCGCACCATCCGGCAGGCCAAAGCCAATCACGTTACTCAGCGCACTGAGGAAGGCGCCACGGTGATGATACACCACACCCTTGGGATTGCCGGTAGTGCCGGAGGTGTAGTTCAACGCAATCGATTGCCACTCCTCTCCCGGCAGCTCCCATTCGAAGTTATCATCCCCTGTCGCCAGCAGCGCCTCGAAGGTCATATCACCGATCAGTTCACCGCCGTCGAATAAGGGGTCGTCCACATCAATCACCTTAGGCTTGGCATCACAGCCAGTCAGCGCTTCACGAACACGGTCGCTGTATTCGCGGTCAGTGAAGAACACTCTGGCCTTGCCGTGGTTGAGCATGAAGGTCATCGTTCTGACATCAAGGCGGGTATTCTGTGTATTGAGCACCGCCCCCAGCATGGGCACGGCGAAGTGAAGCTCCAGCATCTCGGGGATGTTAGGCAATAACACCGCCACAGTGTCGCCCTTCTTCACCCCAAGTTTGCGCAGGGCCGACGCCAGCTTCAGGCAACGCTGGTAGGTTTCCAGCCAAGTACGCTTGATATCACCATGGATAACGGCAGTCCGGTTAGGGTGCGCCAGCGCGGCCCGCTTGACGAATGTGGTCGGGGTCAGCGCCGAGAAATTCGCCTCAACAGGGTCCAGATCGAGCTCAAACATGTTTTCCATTTTTTTATCCTTATTATCCAGATAAACAACAGGGCAAGGCTCAGCTGTTTTCGATGGCTGTATCATCAGAACAGTCAGAGTCCTGACGGCCACCCTTTGCAGTACTTTCCCTCTCTGCAAACCAGTTTTTCTCCAGTACAGCCCATAACACCAGGCCAACTCCCAGCCCCCAGGCTGCACCTTTGGTCGCCAGAATGGCCCCCACGATGATGGCTACACCACGCTCGAGGTTGCTCTGTTTATCCAGCAGCTCGATCGCCAGATAACCGCACAGATAGCCCTGAATCAGCAGCGTCAGCGCCATACCGATATTCAGCCCCGGCTTGAAAAAAGTGATGACCGGTACCAGAATCAGCGCAATCGTCATCCCCCAGTACAAGCTGGCCGCCCCGCCCCAGTAGCTGTCCATGGCCCTACGCGGGTTGTTCATGTAACGGTTGATTACCAGCGCCTGACCACCGGTCCAGGAAGGACCAGACAGGCTAATGAAGGGTGCCAGAAGGCCATGAATAAGGTTGCGAATACCTACGATGATACTGTTACGATGCGGACTGAAAACCAGCTTCTCATCCTTGCGTACATCGTCTGCATTTTTGAACAAGGAATCGACCACGAGGATATCGCCAAAGGCGATGATGTAGGCCGCCAGCGCCAGTGGTACTGCATCCAGGAAATATTCAAACGGCGGCATGCCAAGTCCGAACACGCTGTAATTGTTGATGATCTCGGTGATCGGAATCGACGTGAAGCCCCACTCCACCACGGGCTTGTCCACTTCACCGATCAGAATACCAAAGCCGTATGCCAAGATGAATGGAATCGCTATCCCATACTGGGCCACAAAACGGAAGAAGCCATAACGTGCGCGCAAAGGTGCTGCAGTCTCAGAAAACAGCATGAAAAAGCCCAGTACTGCACCGGACAGAATAGTGATCGGCATGGTCCAGACACGACCATCCGCCGAAAACTCGCCCATCACCGCAGAAATGGCCGCACCGATCAGGATACCGGCCTTGAGTGACATCGGCATCTTGCGCACCAGTGCATTAGCTCCCTTGAAAAGGCCTAATCCAAGGAACAGCACCGCCACCGTGATTTGCAGCGCAATGAGCGCCAGAATTCTCGCGTCACCCTCCGGATAGGAGGAAAGAAAGGCCACATAGAGCGGGATCCCCGCCGTAATCCAACCCGATACGACCGGGTCGCCAAAGTGCGTATGCAATAGATAGAGGAAATTATTGATCAGGACAAAGGCAACGGCGATCTCGAAAGGTATGCCCAGCACATTGGTCATCAGTGCCGTAATCCCTAACGGTACCACGCAGAGAATGGCCCCCTGCAGAACATCAGGAATTTCGATCTTGTAGTGTACAAATGGCAGACGTAGCTTGAGCGCGCCCAGCATGGACGGCTGTTCAGCGCCTGTTGGCCGTTTTTTCAAGGACATTATTTTTGTTCTCCGTCCAGTAATGTGTTCGGCAGACGAGACAGTACTGCCCGCCTCGGAAAAGCACAGAATGCGAATACAGCAACAAGCCGTTAGTTTTAAGTGAGCACCTCCTGTTGTTGGCCCTAGACCGGGCACCTGATCCTGTTCCAAATTGCCCGGTCAACACGGCCATACAAGGCGATATTGACCAGGCCGGGCTAATAAAATCAGCCCAGGGCAAAGCCCCCCAGCTTGGTCTCCAGATATTCCTCGATCCCCTCCTGAGCCCCTTCACGCCCAAGCCCGCTGCTCTTCATCCCGCCGAAGGGTGCCGCTGCACTGGTGGGATTGATATCGTTGATGCCGATGATGCCGAACTCTAATGCCTCAAATGCTTTGACGGCGGTGGACAGGTTATTGCTGTACACATAAGCGGCCAGCCCGTATTCGGTGTCATTGGCCATGGCGAGCACATCGTCTTCATCGCCGTAGATCACTACTGGCGCTACCGGGCCGAAGGTCTCCTCGTAGTAAATCCTCATCTCCGGCGTTACGCCCGCCAGCACCGTGGGGGCATAGAAAAGACCACCCCTCAGCTCACCGTCTGTCAGACGATGACCACCGGTATACAGGGTGGCACCCTTGGCCAAAGCATCCTGCACCTGGCTATCAACCTTCTGCAGCGCCGCTTCGTTAATCAGCGGCCCGATGCTGTTTCCCGCCTCAAAACCACTGCCAGCTTTCAGGCGACAAACTCGCGCTGTCAGCTCGGCCAGGAAGGCCTCGGCATGCACCCTGTGGACAAAGATGCGGTTCGGGCTGATACAGGCCTGTCCGGTATTGAGGAACTTGACCAGCGACAGACCCTTGGCTGCGTGAGCTGGGTCCGCATCCGGGAAAACAATCGCCGGTGCATGGCCGCCCAGCTCCATCGATACCCGCTTCATATGAGCGGCTGCCTGGGCGTTGAGCTTTTTACCCACAGCAGTAGAACCGGTGAAGGCCAGCTTCCTGATGCGCGGGTCGGAGCAGAAAGCCTCGCCAACTGGCGCAGGGTCACGGCTGGTGATCACATTGATCACCCCTGCCGGGAAACCCGCTTCCTCAAACACTTCGGCCATAGCCTTCGCGCACAAGGGGGTTTGCTCCGCTGGCTTGAGCACCAGGGTACAACCGGCGGCCAGCGCCGGTGCCAGCTTGCGAGTGATCATCGAGATCGGGTAGTTCCAGGGCGTGATCGCTCCCACCACTCCAACCGGCACCTTTTGGGTGATAAAACGCTGGTTGTCACGGGACGACGGAATGGTCTGGCCGTTGATGCGTTTGGCTTCTTCGGCAAACCAGAGCAGGAAATCGGCACCGTACTGCACCTCGTTCAAGGACGCCTTGAGCGGCTTGCCCTGTTCCCGCGTCATCAATTCAGCCAGTTCCTGTTTGCGGCTGAGCATGATCTCCCAGGCACGATACAGCAGGCCAGAGCGCTCGTAGGCGGTGGTTTGTTTCCAGCTTTTCAGCGCTTCACTAGCGGCCGTGATGGCCGCATCGATATCCTCGGACGTGCAATCGGGTACTTCGCCGATCACATCGCCACTGGCGGGATTGGTGACCAGAAAATGGCTCCGCTCGGTTACCCATTGTCCATCGATGTACATAGTTTCTCCGTCTATTTCAAACCCGCAGTGGCGGGTTCACAGCACCGTTTCCGACAGCGCCATAATGGAATCCTCGCCGGCCTGAACAGAGGCCAGATGGTTGGCGCAGCGGGGCAAAATATGATCAGCAAAGAAATGGGCCATGACCCGCTTATTGAGCAATAACTCATCTTCGTCCGCACTGCCGCTTTCAGCCTTGGTGAGGACAGCAGCCCTCAGCATTAGCCAACCGGCCGTGACGATAGAAGTGAGCATCAGGAAGCTGAAAGCCACCGAGCCGACAAAATGCTCGTTGGCGCTACTGTCCAGCACCAGCTGCAGCGCTGCTTCCAGCTGCTGTAGCGACTGCTCGAAAGCTTCGATACGGCGTCCATCCAGTGCCGCCGCAGTGCGAGCTTCTTCAGCTGTGGCCCGCATCTCGGTCATCAGTTCCTGCAACGCCAGCCCACGATCACGAATGGTCTTGCGGCCGATCAGGTCCAGTGCCTGAATGCCGTTGGTACCCTCATAAATCGGCAGGATACGGGCATCACGATAAAGCTGGGCCACACCGGTTTCTTCGATAAAGCCCATGCCGCCATGACACTGCACCGCCAGCGAGGTGACCTCCTGGGCGACCTCCGTGCACCAGCCTTTGACCAGCGGCGTCAGCAAATCGGCACGGCGCTTGAAGTAAGCACGGCGTTCGGCATCGAGCTGCGCATGCTTGGCATAGTCCACCGCCACGCAGCCGGAATAGGCCAGACCGCGGCCCGCCTCGGTCAACGCTTTCATGGTCATCATCATGCGGCGCACATCGGGATGGCGCACAATCGGTGAAGGCTCACGCTCACCCGGTGCCGTACCCTGAATACGCTCGGCAACATAGCTGCGCGCCATCTGCAGCGCGCGCTCGGAGACCGCTACCCCCTGCAGACCAACGGTCAGCCGGGCGTTGTTCATCATGGTGAACATGCAGGCCAGCCCCTGGTTTTCCTGGCCCACCAGATAACCGAGCGCACCGCCGTTCTCGCCGTAGCTCATGACGCAGGTCGGACTGGCGTGGATGCCCATCTTGTGCTCCAGCGACAGCGCATAACAGTCGTTGCGCTCGCCGGGGTTGCCATCGGCATCGAGGATGAACTTGGGCACGGCAAACAGGGAGATCCCCTTGACGCCCGCCGGGGCGTCCGGAAGCCGGGCCAGTACGAGATGGACGATATTCTCGGCCATATCGTGCTCACCCCAGGTAATGAAAATCTTCTGGCCGGTGATGCGGTAGTGATCGCCTTCAGGACGTGCCTGGGCGCGAATCGTGGCCAGATCCGAGCCGGACTGGGGCTCGGTCAAATTCATGGTGCCGGTCCACTCGCCGCTGATCATCTTCGGCAGCAGCATCTGTTTCAGTGGTTCATCGGCATTTTCACTGAGCGCCTCGGTAGCGCCCTGCGACAGCAGCGGACAGAGCCCCCAGGCCATATTGGCGGCGTGAATCATCTCCTGCACCGGAATGGCCAGCGAGAACGGCAGCGCCTGACCGCCCAGCTCGGCTTCAAACTGCAGGCCGGCCCAGCCCCCTTCAATGTACTGCCGGTAAGCCTGCTTGAAGCCCGCCGGGGTCTGGACGCAACGGTCCTCATCCAGATGAACACCGGTTTCGTCACCGCTGCGGTTCAGCGGTGCGATCTCGTTGCCGGCGAACTTGGCCGCTTCCTCGAGGATCGCCGCCACCACATCGGGGGAGGCATCCTCGTAGTTGCAGGCCTTGGCCATCTCATCGAACCCGGCCAGACTGCGCAGGGCGAACTCCATCTCGCGGGTGGGTGCTCTGTACTCGCTCATGCTGTCTTGTCCCCTTAGTCCATGTACTGGCCGCCGTTCACCGACAGGTTGGTGCCGGTAACGAAGCCCGCATCATCGGCGGTCAGGAAGGCCACGGCACGGGCAATCTCTTCCGGCTGACCCAGACGACCCACCGGGATACCGGCCACGATGCTTTCCAGCACCTTTTCCGGTACCTGGCGCACCATCTTGGTATCGATGTAACCCGGAGAGACCGCATTGACGGTCACGCCCTTGCGTGCGCCTTCCAGTGCGATCGATTTGGTGAAGCCGTAGATGCCGGCCTTGGTGGCGGCATAGTTGCACTGACCGAACTGGCCCTTTTCACCGTTCAGTGAGGAGATGTTGACGATGCGACCGAAACCGCGCTCGCACATGCCCTCGAACACCTGGCGGCTCATGTTGAACATGGAGTTCAGGTTCACCTCGATCACCCGGTTCCACTGGCCGACCTCCATCTTCTTCAACGGCGCATCGCTGGTGATACCGGCGTTGTTGACCAGAATATCGATGGGCCCCTGCTCGGCCTCAACCTGCTGCACAAACGCCTGGCAGCCATCGAAATCCGATACATCCAGCGGGTACAGCTCGACCGGATAGCCCAGGCTCTGCATCGTTTGCTGCCAGTCTTGCGCCTCAGCCGTCGCCTGCTCGTTGGGCAGATGGGTACCGATCACCTTGCGGCCCTGATCCACCAGCGCCTGGCACATGGACGTTCCCAGACCACCGGGAGCACCGGTTACCACTGCGATACGATTGGTCATGATGTTCTCCTTCTTATTGTTAATGGCTTACTTCTGTAATTTCTTGATCGCGGAGGACTGCGAGATCACACCCTCCGAGGTGTACTGTTCACTGCGCTGCTCGATCTTCGGCAGCTCATAGAGGTAATTCACCATCAGGCCGGCGGACTGTCGCAGGCCTTTCTGCGACACATCACCCATCCAGTTCAGCCGCGCCACCTGGGCACCGTTGCTCAGGTGGAAGTGGGCCACCGGATCCAGCGCACGCTTGCCCTTCTTGCTCTGACAGAGATAGGCCGCGGCCAGCTTGGTCAGTGCCTCCTGACGAATCTCCATGCTGTCATTCGCTTCAATCACCGACACCACACGCGGCGCAGGCAGGCTCAGCCACTGCTCGCCGCCGGGCAGTTCGCACAGCGTGGCCGGGGGACAGTTCTCCAGCCACTGGGCAAAGCCCGGAATCGGCGACAGGGTGGCAAACTGCTTCAGCTTCGGGAACTCACCGCTCAGCTTTTTCACCACTTCCTTGATCAGGAAGTTACCGAAGCTGATACCGGCCAGACCGGGCTGGGCGTTGGAGATGGAGTAGAAGATCGCGGTATCGGCGCTGTCGATATCCTGGGTCGGCGCCTGCTCGTCGAGCAGCTTCTGGACGCTGCCGGCCAGACCGTTGACCAGCGCCACTTCGACGAAGATCAGCGGTTCTTCCGGCATGTTCGGGTGAATAAAGGCAAAGCAGCGGCGGTCGGAATCGAGTCGGTTTTTCAGATCGCTCCAGCTCTGGATCTCATGCACCGCCTCATAGGCGATCAGCTTTTCCAGCAAGGCAGCGCTGGAGTTCCAGCTGAGTTCCTCCAGCTGCAGCAGACCCACATCGAACCAGGTGGCCAGCAGTTCCCTCAGGTCCGCTTCCAGTGATTCCAGCGAGCTGTACTCCTTCTTCAGGCCCAGCAGCTCCTCGCGCATGTCGACCAGGAATTTCACCCCGGACGGCACGCCGGTGAACTGCTTCAGCAGCCGGTTATGGGCTGGCTCCAGCGCCTTGCGCAGCTGATGCGCCTTGCGCGCCCGGTCACCGTTCTGGGCGTTCTGCCATCCGCTGATCGCCTGTTCCACACCGGCGTCATCAATGCCGTATTCCTCGGCCAGCATACCCAGAAAGCGAACCTTGCCGGTGTGCGACAGCTTCAGGTACATCCGCCCCAGCATCGCCGCCCGGTTGCGCGCTTCCACCTGCCCGGCATGGGCATCCAGGCAGTTGTCGACCCACTCCCGCACACGGGCCAGATCGGTTTCCGGCAGCTCGGCATCCAGGTTCATGATGTCAGGCGCAGCCCGACGACCAGCGACTGCTTCGAACCCGTAGGGGACGAGCTTCTTGAAGGCTCTTTCGAACAAGTTGGCTGTCTGAGTCGGCATAACGAAGTCCTCTCCCAAAGCGTGCTTGTTGTCATTGTTTGAACCGAGGCTAGCAGAGCCCTTTTCAAAAACCAAGTAAAAACCCTTGTCTATTTGAATAAATACCACTAACCTGAAGATCCAAAGTATCGAATCACGGAATAAAACAGGAATAAAAACATGCAGGATTCTATGCAGGCACTACACGGCTACTACCTGGAAGATCTGGAAGTCGGCATGCAGGCGAGCTACGCCAAGACCATCACCGATGCAGACGTCATCCTCTTTGCCGGCATCAGCGGCGACGACAACCCGGTGCACATAAACGCCGAATACGCCAAGACCACCATGTTTGAACAGCGCATCGTGCACGGCATGTTCAGCGCCGCATTGATCTCCGCCGTACTGGGCACACGCCTGCCGGGACCTGGCGCGATCTATGTCGACCAGCAGCTCAAGTTCAAGGCCCCGGTGCATATCGGTGATACAGTGGTTGCCACCGCTACCGTGGTGGAAATCAACGCAGAACGCCGTCGCGTCAAGCTTGAAACCATCTGCCGCGTGGGCGACAAGGTGGTAGCCGAAGGTGTGGCCACCAACATGGTTGACCGCCGTCCGGCCTGATCCCTAACAAGCGCAAGGAGTGAGTAAAAATGCTGTTGGATAAGAATAAGTCCGTACTGGTCGTGATCGATGTGCAGGCCAAGCTGCTGCCCGGCGTACACGAACAGCAGCGGCTCGTGGACAACTGCAAGTGGCTGACCCGACTGGCCCGTCTGATGGAAGTGCCGGTGATCGGCTCTGAACAATACCCCCAGGGGCTGGGCCACACCGAAGAGAGCCTGCGTGAACTGGTCGGTGCCGACAAACTCTACGGCAAGGCCCATTTCGCCTGCATCGATGACCCCGAATTCGGCAGCGCCTTCCGCGAGCTGGACCGCAAACAGGCGATCCTCTGCGGCATGGAGTCCCAGGCCTGTGTGATGCAGTCCGCCCTGCGCCTGCTTGAAGAGGGTTACGAGGTGTTCGTCGTTGCCGATTCCATCTCCGCGCGCAACCCGTTCGATACAGAGATTGCCCTGCGCCGCATGGAGAAGGAAGGGGTCAAGCTGATCACCCGCGAGATGGTCGGCTTCGAGTGGATGCGCCGCTCCGACGTGGCCCAGTTCAAGGCCTTCAGCATGGAGTTCCTGCGCTGATCGATGACGCCCAACGCCCCGGCAAGCTGCCGCCGGGGCTCGCTCCCCTCCCCATGCCGCTGGCCTGTGTTGTATCCTGCGAGACACACCCAGAGCCCGGAACCCAGATGAAACCCCTGACGCCCGAACAAGGACGCTCCGCCCTGAGCGACGATGCCGAGCGCAACCGTCTGCTCGCCGAGATGGCGGAACAGTCCACCGACATGATCTCGCGCCACACTCCCGGCGACTGGCGCTTTATCTATGCTTCCCCCGCCGTGACCCACCTGCTGGGCTTCACCGTGGAGGAGATCGTCGGCATGTCGGCCTACGACCTCTACCATCCGGACGACGTTCAGGACTTTCAGGACCGCGCCCCCAGCGTCAATTACGACCGTGGCCTGTATACCCACACCTACCGATTTCGCTGCAAGGACGGCCACTACACCTGGCTGGAAAGCACCAGCCGTACCCTGCGCGATCCCGAGACCAACGAGATCAAGGAGATCCTCGTGGTGTCGCGCGATGCCTCACACCGCATCAAGGCCGACAAGGCCAACCGACGGCTGGCACGAGTGCTGGAGAGTACCCAGGATCTGGTGATCTTCTCCGACCTGGACCTGCAGATCACCCACCTCAACGAGGCCGCACGCCGCTGCCTGGCACTGGAACATACCGACTACACCCGGCTGTCGTTGCAGCAGGTGATGGTGCAGAAAGGCTTCCAGATCCTGCTCACCGATGGCCTGCCCACCGCCAAGGAAAAGGGCAGCTGGCGCGGCGAGCTGAACCTGCAGTCCCGCGAAGGCAGCCCCATCCCGGTGATGCTGGAGCTGCTGGTGCATCGCTCGCTGCACGGCGATATCGAATACCTGTCGCTGGTGGCCCGCGACCTGAGCGAGAAGAAAGCCGCCGAAGCGCAGATGAAGCAGTACCAGGCCGAGATCGACCACGCCAGCCGCCTGATCACCATGGGCGAACTGGCCTCCAGCCTCGCCCACGAACTCAACCAGCCACTGCTGGCGATGGTCAGCTTCCTGCGCGGTATCGAACGCCGCTTCGCCAGCGCCGAGTCACTGACCTGGAGCGACATCGAAACGCCGATCACCCGCAGCATCAGTACCGCGCTGCGTGCCGGCGAAATTGTTCACCGGATGATGGACTTCACCCGCAAGCAGGAACCCCGCGTCACCGAGCTGGATATCGCCAGCCTGGTCAACGGCATCTGCGAGTTCTGCGAGTCCACCGCCGCGCGCCACAACGTGCGCATCCTCTGCCAGCTGGACGACCACCTGCCCGCCGTACGCGGCGACCAGATCCAGCTGGAACAGGTCCTGCTCAACCTGCTGGTCAATGCGCTGGAAGCCTGCGACACCGAAGCCGAGCATGAACTGAAGACGGTTCACATCAATGTCCGGCCCGAGGGCGACCAGTTGCTGATCACAGTGGAGGACGAGGGCCCCGGCATCCGCGAACAGGACCTGCCGCATATCTTCGAGCGCTTCTACTCCACCAAAGGCACCGGCCTGGGCATGGGTCTGGCCATCAGCCGCTCTTTGGTGGAGAATCTGGGCGGCGAGTTATGGGCGGAAAACCTGCCGCAATCCGGTAGCCGCTTCTCATTCACCGTGAACACAGTTAACTGAAGACGCATGACCTCCGATCAAGACGCCCAAAAGGTATTCGTCATCGACGATGACGCCGATGTCCGTGACTCCCTGAAATGGCTGCTGGAGTCCGTTGGGCTCACCGTGGACACCTTCGAGAACGCGCTGGACTTCATCGACCGCTACCCCGGCGAGGCCAGCGGCTGTATCGTGATGGACGTGCGCATGCCGGGCCTGAGCGGCATCAACGCGCAGAAGAAGCTCGCCGAACTGGCGATCGACCTGCCGGTGATCATGATCTCCGCCCACGGCAACGTGGACATGGCCGTTACCGCCCTGACCCAGGGTGCCCTCACCTTCATCGAAAAGCCGTTCGACGATCAGGTGCTGATCGACCATGTGCACAACGCGCTGGAAAAGGACCGCATCCGCATGGCGCGCAAAAGCGCCCAGTCCCGCATGCAGGGCTGCTATGACAGCCTGACCCGCCGCGAGAAACAGGTGATGGGGCTGATCGTCAAAGGCCTGTCCAACCAGGAAGCCGCCGACGAGCTGGGCATCAACCGAAAAACAGTGGAAGGCCACCGCGCCCACATGATGACCAAGATGAAGGTCGACTCCTTGGCAGAACTGGTCCAGATCGCCATTGCGCTGGGACTGGTGGAGACGGTGGAAGAGTAAAGGCGCGCAGAAACGCATACAAGAAGGGGCAGCACTCACGCTACCCCTTCTTGTTGAACCGCACTTATGTGCTGCTGATCAGCGTGCCGTAAAGCCACCATCTACAGTCACTTCGGACCCGGTCATAAAACGCGAGGCATCCGATGCCAGGAAGGCGATCACATCACCCAGCTCATCCGGCTGACCAAAGCGGCCCATGGGGGTCTGTCCCACGGTTCTGGCCGCATAGGGTTCGATGATCTCGGCCGGTATCACCTCGGCCGCGCCCTTCACCATCGGCGTTTCAACAAAGCCCGGATGGATAGAGTTGACACGCACACCGCTGTTGCGACTGGCACAATCCAGCGCGATCGCCTTGGTCATGGTGCGTACCGCCCCCTTGGAAGCCGAGTAGGCCACCGTCAACTGGTCAGCCACAATGCCGAAGATGGAACTCACGTTGATGACCGAGCCGCCACCGCTGCGCTCCATCAGCGGGATAGCGTATTTGCATCCCAGGAAGACTCCGTTGACGTTGATCGCCATCACCCGGTTGAAGGTGTCCAGTGAAGTCGACTCCAACGTACCTCCCTCGCCAATCCCCGCGTTGTTGACCAGCACATCCAGACGGCCAAGTTCGCGCTCAACGGTCTCGACTGCAGTACACCAGCCATCTTCGCTGCTCACATCCAGCTGAACCGCGGATGCAGACAGCTGCTCCGAATGGAACTGCTCCACCGCTGCATTGGCGGCCTCAGTCTGAATATCGGCAAGCACCACATGATGCCCGGCCTTCGCCAGGGCCTGTGCGGCCGCCAAACCGATCCCCGAAGCACCGCCGGTGATCAAAGCTACTTTTTGAGTCATGGAATGTCCTCTTATTATCCCAGTGCCATGCCGCCATCAACATTCAGGCCGACACCGGTAATGAACGCGGCTTCATCGGAGCACAGGTAGGCGGCTGCCTGGGCCACATCTGTCGGCGTACCCGTGCGTTTGAGCGGAGTACGGTCGATGACGTAGTCATGCAATGACTGCGCATCCGGGAACAAGCCCATCTCCAGCAGGTCCTGCCCCAGCTTGTCCTGCATCCCGGTCGCGATAATGCCCGGATACAGGCAGTTAACGCGTACCTCGGCACCCAGAGCACCAGACTCCACCGCCGCCACCTTGGTCAACTTGTCGACAGCTGACTTGGTCGCACCGTAGGGACCAAAACCGGCAAGTGAGATTACATGTGACATGGAGGACAGGTTGAGGATTGCTCCGCCCTTGCCTCCATTGGCAACGCTCATCCGCTGCATGCCGTGCTTGATACCAAGGAACACCCCGGTCACATTCACATCCATCAGTCTGCGAAAATCAGCCAAATTGCATTCACTGATAAAACTGGTGACCTCAATCCCGGCGTTGTTCACCAGAATATCAGCCTTGCCGAAGCTGGCTTCGCACTGATCAAACACCGCCGGCCAGCCGGCTTCGTCAACCACGTCATGGCACATGAATGCCGCATTGGCACCTATTTCAGCCGCGGTCGCCTCACCGGCTTCTGCGGCCACATCGGTCAGGAAGACCTTGGCTCCCCGACGCTCAAAGTCCCGCGCCATCTCGGCACCGATGCCGTTGGCGGCACCGGTTATAATGGCGATCTTGCCGGCGAGATTATTGGCCATCAGCAAAACCTGCCTTCGCCATCGGCTTGATGTAACGCGGTACCGGGCGACCCTGTTCCTTGCAGGCCTTGAGAAGTACTGCTTCGATCCAGCCGGCGTCCATCACGTTCATGAACTCGCCTTCCTGTGTGAAATTGACGTTGCTACCCTGTATCACCATGAAGCCATCAGCCGGCTCTTTTGCATCCTCAGGCACCATGAAGGTATGGATGGAGCCACCCGGCTCGTACAGATAGCTATTGCTTACCTGGGGGTCTTCGGGATGTTCAACGTAGTTCCAGGTACCGCTCATCGTGTAGAAATGAACAGTGCCAGTATGGAAGTGCATCGGCAGCTTGGTACCCGGCTGGAACTCTACACGCAGAACCCACACACCGTTTTCAGAATCCAGGAACAGGGGCCAAACCTTTAGCCCGGGCATATCAGTAGCTAGATCGATCGGCTCGATATTATCCGTGTGTACGGTGAGAAGACGGTCTTGAATGTTGATCGGAGAGGGAAGAGTCATATTTAAAGCCTCGTTATTTTTATGTTTGATGACTTGCTGTGTTTGACCACTCTACGACCAGCCCCGCCCTATTTCTTGATCTTTCACGAATAAAATTTTATAAATTACGAAACCTGCAAGAACAAGAACCCCATGTATCTGGCCAAAAGCTACAGCATCACCGGCTTCCAGCGACTGGTCACCGAGCTTGGAAAAAACCCGGTCACCCTGATGCGCTCGGTGGGATTTGTGCCTGCCCAATTCACCGGCGCCGACTTGTTCGTCTCCTACAGCAAGCTGGCGGAACTGCTCGAGCGCACGGCTCTGGAATGTCAGGAACCCCTGTTCGGTCTGCTGCTGGCGCAACACCAGCCACTGGAAGCGCTTGGCCCCCTGCCCCTGTTTGCCGCCCAGTCACATACCATCGGCGATGCCCTTAACAAGGTCGGCAGCGCCCTCTATCTGCAGGCCTCAGGCGTGCATATCCGGCAAATCCCCGCAGGCGACAACACCCAGGTAGTGACGGATTTCGATATCACTACGCCCTTGGGCATCACTCAAATGAAGCTTCTCAGCCTGGGCCACTTGTGCAACTTTGTCGCCGAGATCACGGGGCTGTCCCGCTATGACTTCGACATCTCGGTTTCAGCCCCTGCGCCCTATCAACAGGAGTACCGCCAGAGCGACTACAGACAGGTTCGGTTCTACCAACCCTTCTGCGGCATCACCCTGAGTACACGGCTGTTGAACCAGCAAAACCGCCAGTACGCCTCCGCCATCTCCAGTTCCATCAAACGCCATGTCGACTTCCTGCGCGACCAGTTCCCCACCAGCCTGGAAGAACAGGTACGCCAGGTCGCCAGCGCCCTGCTCGCCAGCGGCGACTGCAGCCTGGAACTGGTCGCCTCATCGCTGGACCTGCACCCGCGCATGCTGCAACTCAAGCTCAAGGAACAGGACACCAGTTACACACAGATCATGCGTGGCATTCGCCAGACGCTCGCGGAAGATCACCTGCGTAGAAAGAGCATGAGTGTGACCGATCTGGCGTTAAACCTGGGGTACTCGGATGCTTCAGTATTCAGCAGCAAGTTCAAGCAATGGACGGGTTTGTCGCCTAAGCAGTGGCAGAAGAAGATGGGGTCATCCTGAAAACGCGCCAGATGTGACTTGCTGGCTTTATTACATCCTTTGCCAAAAGCACGTGGCAAATCTGTCTCAAATGGCTATCACCGGGTGTAGGTAAGCGCATACGCGCAGGATTTTCACCGTTGTTCAAGGGAAACCCAGAGGAAGGGGGTGAGCTTATACCTAGATTCCCAGAACAACCGACACACTTGGACTTAGACAGGAGAGCTAGGCTGGCTGTAGGCTGACGAGCTCTCACACAAGCAACCAGGTGCCACATGGGGACCCTTTACAGCCAGCTGACTCTCAGCGAACGATACCAGATTCAGGCCTTACATGAACTGGATTTCTCTGCACGCGCCATTAGCCGCGAGCCGGGACGCTCGAATAAAACCATTTCAAGAACAGCTGAAGCGGCTGTTGAAGATGGGCTTTAGTCCAGAGCAGGTAGCAGGACGTATGGCCCTGGAAGCGCCGGGCATCAGCAGGTCTGGGGGCTGGTGTGGCACTGATTCCGAACCGCATCGACATCGACGAACGCCCGCCTGTCGTTGACAGCAATACAGAACTTGGCCACTGGGAGTGGCGATACCGTGTACGGTCAAGACAGCTACCTCGTGACGCTCGTCGAACGTGTATCCAAGCTTGACAGTGAAGGTGCCGAATAAGACCAAAGGGGTTGTCGCTGACTTCCTGTCAGCAATACCAACTATTCAATAGGTATCATGGCAAGGAATTTACCGACCGCCTGTTTCACTCAAAAGCGCGAGATCCCAGCGGCAATCATGAGTTCGACCGCCTCTGCGCTGACTTGGGGGTTGAGCACCGCCTGACCAAGCCCAGAACACCCCAAACCAATGGCATGGTGGAGCGTTTCAACGGGTGTATCGCCGATGTGCTTAAGACCCACCACTTCGATAGCCGTGAAGATCTGGAGCAAACCTTGCTACGCTATGTGCATTTATATAATCATCAACTGCCGCAGTCCGCGCTGAAGTCCAAGCCACCCATTATGGCGATAAAGGAGTGGTACAAAACCCACCCAGAGCTTTTTAACAAGCGTCCTTATAACCATACGGGACGTGACATGTACCCAACACAAATTTAAAAAGGCCAATCAGCATCGCTGCACTCGGCTGCTGTTTGCAGCGTTATACACAAGGAGTAGTCATAGAAAATGACAAGGAATCGCGGCCAAGGTTGGCTAATCGAATCAAGGTTGATCAGCCTCTTCGCATCGCTGTTTTTCTCCGTACCAACTGCAGCGTTCATTTGGCTCTGGGTAAACATAGAGCTGGCCGTCTATTGGGATGGCTTTCTCAGCAGTAGTTATCTCGTCACCTGTATCATCGTTTTTGCTGTGTTGGCCTTGCTGCTCCCGCAACTATTTCCATCTATTCTCGGGGGTATCTGGCGCGGTATCGCCAAGGTCTGGAGCTGGTGGGAGTGGTAGCATCATGTAGAACCATACGGGACGTGACAACTATCCACTGTCGGCAACGCAGCAAATCAGCTGCGGCTCTGGAATAGCCTGAGACTTTGCATTCATGGAGAGAAAGCACAGATGCGTACCATCCTCGTGTGGGCCCTGAGAGTCCCGTTCATCCTGATCAACGTGATGCTCTGGATCCATATTTTGCCGGTTCCCAGCCTGGAAGACCTGATGTTCGCGGTAGTCGCTACCATGTTTGTCGGTGTCGTCTTCGTCGCATCGGCTCCGCTGGCGAACCCGGGTCCAGTCGACGAGCAACAGAAGCCCAACTAACCTGCAACCCAACGAAATGCTACAGTGGGCTTCAGGGCCGGTGGCTCAGGTTACCAAGGCCCCGCGTTACCCTTGGCGGCGGTTAACATCCGCTTCGCCCGAACAGTCTCGAACCTGTAGCTGTCGAGCCCATATCATCCGCTTTCACCCGCACAGACTGCGGGTTAATCCAGAGGACCGCTGGCATTGGACGCTCTGCACCCCGTCGCTGAACTGGTTGGTATCATCTTTTCCCTGTTGCTGGTCGCGCTGAGCATCTACCAGATTTCGCGCTCGACCCAGCTGCCGTTTACCGTGCTGCTGGTACTGGCCGGTATCGGCATCAGTGCGCTGAGTGACAGCGTGCCGGTATTGCAGAAGGCGGAAGCGGCACTGAGCATTTCACCGGACCTGATCCTGTTCGTGTTCTTGCCGGCGCTGATTTTCGAGTCCAGCTACAACCTGGATGCGCGCCAGCTGCGCCACAATGCCGTGCCCATACTGTCGCTGGCGATCCCCGGGCTGCTGCTGTCGACCGGACTGATCGGCGTGATCGTGTGGCTGGCGCTGGATATCGATCTGATGGCCGCGCTGCTGATCGGCGCCATCCTCAGCGCCACCGACCCGGTCGCCGTGATCGCCCTGTTCCGGCAGATCGGCGCGCCTGGTCGGCTGTCGACGCTGATCGAAGGCGAGAGCCTGTTCAACGATGCCACAGCCCTGGTGCTGTCCAAGATCCTGCTGGGTGTGCTGGCCGCCGGCACCCTGTCCGGTCAGGCGCTGGGCAGTGGCGTCATCGACTTTTTCGTACTTTTTGCCGGTGGACTCCTGTTCGGTATCGCCACCGGCTACCTGACCGGTCAGCTGATCGGCTGGCTCGACTCCGACCCCATTCTCGAGATCGGCCTGACCAGCGTCATGGCCTATCTTGCTTTCCTGGTCGCCGAAGAGCTGCTCCATGTGAGCGGCATCATGGCCACCCTGGGTGCCGGTCTGACCCTGGGTACCTGGGGACGCCTGCGCATCGCCAGTTCGGTGCGTGTCTACCTGGAACAGTTTTGGGGAATCCTGGCATTCGCCGCCAATGCGCTGCTGTTTCTGTTGCTGGGCATGCAGGTCAACCTGGTGGAACTGGCCTCGGCCTGGGACTTGCTGCTCTGGGTCATTCTGGCAATGCTGGCCTCCCGCGCGCTGGTGATCTTCGGGTTCCTGCCGCTGGTCGGTCGCTTGCCCACAGTGGAGCCGATCGGCCTTGGGTATCGCTTCATCATGTTCTGGGGTGGCTTGCGCGGCGCAATCGCCTTGGCCATCGTATTGAGCCTGCCCGACTACCCGTTCAAGGATCTGTTTATCGCTCTGGTCACCGGCGCCGTCCTGTTTACCTTGCTGGTTCAGGGACTGACCATCAAGCCGGCCATGCGCGCGATGAAGCTGGATCAGCCGCCGCTGGCCGACCGACTGGCTCTGCTCGAAAGAGACCTGACGGCGAATCAGCGCGCCCTTAAGCGTCTGCCGGCACTGCAACGAGGCGGCCTGTTCTCCAGCCGGGTCGCGCATCGACTGAGCCTGAACAGCCACCATGCGATTACCCAGGCCCGGCAGCAGATCGCCCAGCTGCGCCAGGGACAGCTCTCCAGCGAGCAGGAGTTCAACCTCTTTTTCCTGCGCGCCCTGGCCGAAGAGAAGGCCTACTACATCGGAATGTACGACCAGGGTCATCTCAGTGAAGCCACCGCCCGCCGGTTGCTGGCCATACTGGAGCAGCAGACGGATACCCTGCGCTACGACCACGGCTTCCATACGGTGAATCAGCACCGTCACTATGAATACATCGAGCATTGGCTGTTCCGGCTGCTGGGAGACAATACACCGCTCCACGGGCTGGTGGAGCGGCTGCGCATCGCCCATATCGGCCACTACTACGAGACCGCCTGGGGCCATTTCCAGGGCAGCAACCACGTCATACAATCACTGGAACGCCTGGCCCACCTGGAATCCACACCGCGCGAGATCGTCAACCGGGTGCTGGAGCAGTATCGCCACTGGAACACCTTGGCGATGGACAAGCTGCATCTTCTGAACCATGACTTCCCTGAATTTGCCCTGCTCACTCAGGAGCGGCTGAGCAAGCGTGTGGTGCTGCTGGCCGAGCTGGAAACCACCCGCGAACAGGCCCGTCTGGGGACCATCCCCAAGGGAGTGGCCGAAGAGATCGAGACAGATGTGGACCGGCGTCTCAACACCCTGCGAGGTCAACCGATCAAGAAACTCAACGACGACCCGGAACTGTTGCTGGCCCGGGTGCCGCTGTTTGCACAACTGCCGCCCCGGCTGATCCGGCGAGTGGCGCAAGAATGCGAAGCGATCACGCTGGAAAAGCACGAGTATCTGATACGACAGGGCAGTCACAACAGCAACCTGTTCATGGTAAGCCGCGGCAGCCTGCGCCTTGAGCGCCACAGCGATGGCGAAGCACACCGGCTCAGCACCCTGATCGCCGGTGATTCCTTTGGTGAATCGGCCCTGCTGGATGAAGGTCGTCCAGACCTGTCGGTGGTGGCACAAACACCTACCCGGCTATACACATTGAGCCGTTCCCGATTGGAGCACCTGATGGATCAGAACGAGGAGCTCAGAGAGCTGGTGATGCACAGCAACGCCCTGCAAAAGCAGCTGCATTCACGCGCGAGTGGCGATCAGTAAAGCGTCGAGATCGGTGGCAATGGAAACTGAATCAGCCTCAATGCTGAACCTTATCGGGGTCGGTTAAGCCCGAACTTACACGCGTTCGCAGAGCGTTCCGGCCTACCCGGGCCTGAACGCTCTGCCTGGACGGGGTTACGAAGGGCTCAAGGCTGTTTGTCGAACACTTTCACCCCGGCCGGAATCTCGAACCAGTCCTGTTTTTCACTGACCCAGACGTGAGCGACCGGTTGAATCAGGCGGGTATCGCTCAGGTTACTCGGCTTGAGCTTGAGCTTGTCCGGCTCGGCTGGATTGTAGTGATAGATGCGGTTGCCGCAGGTGGGACAGAACTTGGCCGCGCTGATGTTGCCGCTGTCTGCCGGGCGCTGCCAGTGTTTCATTTCGCCACTGAACACGACGCTCTTGGCATCGACCATGGCGGTAATGCTGAAGGCGCTGGTCGACAGCTTCTGGCACTCCTTGCAGTGGCAGGCCACCACCATCTGCGGCGGTTCGAGCAGTTCATAGCTGACCTGGCCACACTGGCAGGCTCCCTTGATCGGATATTCGATAGCGTCCATTTCTTTCTCCTTCTGCCGCATTTGCCGGCGGTCTGAGCGAGTTTTTTGCCGACAACAGTTTAACCCTTTACGAGAACTATTGGCTTTTACACCATGGCCGTTATGCTGGTGCCTTTTTTCGCCAGCGGCCATGATAAGGTACCAGGCCGCTCCCATAGTGACTCAGCAAGGAGGTAGGGCGTCGGTGTCACGTGAAATTCTGGTTCTGGGTGCCGGTATGGTCGGCGTTTCGGTGGCCTGGCACCTGCAGCAGCGGGGGCATCAGGTCACTCTGGTGGATCGTCGCGAGCCGGGACGCGAGGCCTCCTTCGGCAACGCCGGACTGATCCAGCGCGAAGCGGTATTCCCCTATGGTTTTCCGCGTGATCTGGCGACCCTGCTGCGGGTGTTGCCCAACCGTGAGACCGACATCCGCTACCAGATCAGCGGCATGCTGAACGCGGCCGGCCCGCTGTTCAGCTACTGGCGCCACTCGGCGCCGGCGCGCTACCAACAGATCGTACCGGCCTATGCGGCCCTGATCAGTCGCTCACTGGACAGCCATGCCGAGATGATCCAGGCCGCCGGTGCCGAGCAGCTGATCCGCAAGACCGGCTATGTCGATGCCTTCCGCACCGCCAAGGCGTTCGAAGCCGAAAGCCGTCGTGCCGAACGCTATATCCGGGAGTTCGGCATCGAGCTGCAGATTCTGGATGGCGATGCCCTCTCCCGTCTGGAACCCGATATGGCACCAGGCATGGCCGGTGCCATTCACTGGACCCAGCCTTGGGGCGCTGTCTCTCCCGGTGGACTGGTCGCCACCTATGCCGATGCCTTCAAGGCCAGTGGCGGTTGCTTCGTTCAGAGCGAACTCAAGTCACTGTCGCAACAGGGCAAGGGCTGGCAGGCTCAGCTGGAAGATCAAACTCTTAAGGCCGAACAGGTGGTGCTGGCGATGGGCCCCTGGTCGGCTCAGTGGCTGGCCACCCAGGGCAGCTCAGTGCCGCTGTTCATCAAGCGTGGCTACCACATGCACTACGGTGCCGGTGCAAGCTCCAGGCTGAACAACTGGTTGGTCGACGCCGAAAACGGCTACCTGCTGGCCCCGATGCAGGCCGGCATCCGCCTGACCAGCGGCGCCGAGCTGGCACGCTACGACTCCCCGCCCTGCTACAAACAGCTGGAAGCCGCCGAAGCCCTGGCCCGCAGGTTTTTCCCGCTGGGCGAGCGGCTGGAGGCCAAGCCCTGGATGGGGGGCCGCCCCTGCATGCCGGACATGAAACCGGTGATCGGCCCGGTACCCAGGCAAGATGGGCTCTGGGCCGCCTTCGGCCACGGCCATCAAGGCTTTACCCTCGGCCCTGTCACCGGCAAGCTGCTGAGCCAGATGATGGATGGCGACACCCCGGATATCGATATGCGTCCCTACCGGATGGAGCGCTTCTAGGCACCTCTATCACCGATATCGGTGGATAACTCTGGTTGTCCACCGACTTTCTGCCGAATATGCTTGCCCATGCTGTCAGTCACAAACAGGCGCCTTGCCTTCGCATTTTTTCACATGCATGCTGACGCGCGGACATGGGGTCAGGCACGGAAAAGGATATTGGAGCATGCACATCGCCATCTCAACGCCAAATGATTTTAACGCCTGGCTGGCACTGGCTCGGGAGGTGGAGCACCTGTTCGGCCCCATGGCTGAAGAGGCCGGCTTTCACACCGCCCTGCAACAGGCCATCATCAACCAGCAGGCCTTTTGCATCCGTACGTTCGATTCCTCTGCGCTCAAGGGGGGTATCATCATTGCACCTGACGCCAACGAGATTCTGTGGCTGGCAGTATCAGCGCCATACCGGTCAACAGGCTTCGGGCAATCATTGCTCGCCCACGCCCTCAACCGCCTGGACTCCCGGCAACCAGTACGCGTCCAGACATTCGACAGCTCTGTGCCGGAAGGGGCAGCGGCGCGACATCTGTATCACATGGCCGGCTTTCGAGATGCGCGATCAGGCGGCAACAATCCTGCCGGCATTCCGACCGTCATCATGGAATTAGCCGTTCAAGACTGAACACCCCGCGACAGCCTGTGCGCTTCGGTCTGCACGCCAGATAGAGAAAACAATTTTCCCGGCCAGTCATGTTCATCCTGCCAATCAGCTATAGAGCACCAGCACCAATCATGACCATCCAGCCCTACACCGCCACCCGATCTGCCGAGATCGCTGACCTGTTCCATCAGTCGGTCCATGCCATTGATCCCGCCCTGTACACGCCGCAGCAGCAGGAAGCCTGGGCACCCACGCCACCGGATTATGAGCGCTGGTCCGAACGGCTGGCACGGAAGCGTCCCTGTCTGGCGATTGTCGAGGGGCGGCTGGCCGGGTTTATCGAGCTGGATGCGGACGGCCATATCGACTGTCTGTATACGCACCCGGAATATCAGGGGATGGGGATAGCCTCGGCTTTATACGCTCATCTGGAGGCCGAAGCCCGGTCACGGCAGCTGTCGCGCCTGTACGTGGAAGCCTCGCGCGTCGCGCGGCCCTTTTTCGAGCGGCGCGGCTTTAGCCTGATACAGGAGAACGAGGTACAGCGTGGGGGCACGAAGCTGACCAATTATCGGATGGAAAAGACACTTGCCCCGCCGAACCGAACGCGGATACGGGCACCTGACTCTCACGCCTGATGCCCTGATCTGATGGTAACGCGCTAGCTGCCTCGCGCCTCGGCCAGTGCGGTGCCGGTCGAGCGTATTTTACGCTGCTCCTGATACAGCACAATCAAGGTGGTGATGCCCATGAACGTGGCCGTCGCCCAGAACAGGCTGGTATGCCAGCCCCGGTCCAGCATGAAACCGAACAGGACCGGCCCGACCACGCCACCGATATTGAAGCCGGTCGAGACGATGCCGAAGGTGCGTCCTTCCGCACCGGCCGGAGAAGCCGCTCGCACCAGCATGTCGCGTGACGGGGCAACCACACCGGCCAGGAAACCGGTCGCGCCCAGCACCAGTGCCAGCATCAGGGGCGACAGCGGTACACTCGCCACCACCATCGCCAGGCAGGCCGCCAGCGCAAAGGCGATCCCCGCCAGAGAACCGTGTCGCTGAGTCAGGTCAGCCAGCACACCACCGGCCAGAACGCCGAACGCGGTCGAGAACAGAAACACCGTCAGCGCCCGGTTGGCGTCCGACAATGACACATCGAATCCGCCCACCAGTGCCGATACCGAGAACTGCTCGATTGAGCCGGTGCTCAGGTTCAGCATCATGAACAGCAGCATCAGGATCGCCAGCGAGGCCAGCGGCGTGGCGAGGGGCCGCTGTTCGACTCGGGACGGCTCGGCGGCCTCCTGCTCCGACGGCGTCTGTTCCCTGCCCAGCGCCACCAGGGCAAACACCAGCAAACCGGCTCCGGCCGCGACCGCGAAGGCCCAGCGCGGCTCAAGCATCATCGCCACCCCGACCATCACCGGTGGTGCCAGTGCACCGCCCAGAAAGCCCGAGAAGGTATGCACCGAGAACGCTCGCCCCATGCGTTCCGGCGCCATGCCACGGGACAGCAGCGCGTAATCCGCCGGGTGATAAACGCCATTGGCCAGCCCCGCCAGCGCCATGGCTACCAGCAGACAGGTGTAGGTCGGTATGGCCGCCACCAGACCGAAACTGAAGGCGCCCAGCAGCAGCGCGGCCAGCAGCATGCGCTTCGCCCCAACCCGATCGACCATGAAACCGAGCGGAATCTGCACCATCGCCGTGACAATGTTGAACACGCCAATGGAGATGCCCAGCTCGACGAAACCGACCTCCATCACGCCGGGCAGCAGCGGCAACAATGCGGGCACCGTCATAATATGCAGATGGCTGATCAGATGGGCCGCCGAGACCTGCGCCAGCAGGCCGTTCCGTGTCACGTTCACCTTTGACTCTCCTTGCCGTTTTCTACGGAGCCGATGACGGGGATAACCGAGTATAGTGCCTCCCTATAACCGAGACACTGTCGTCTCAGGCATAAACCGGGTAGCGGCGACACAGCGACAGCACCTGCTCCCGCACCCGGGCAATGACGGCATCACGGTCGGCGGATTCCAGTGCATCCAGCACATCACACAGCCAACCGGCCAGCTGTTCGCACTCTGCCACACCGAAACCACGGGTGGTCACCGCCGGAGTGCCGATGCGCAGTCCCGAGGTAACAAAGGGCGAGCGCGGATCATTGGGCACCGAGTTCTTGTTGGTGGTGATCCAGGCCTCACTCAGGGCGGCGTCCGCCTCCTTGCCGGTGTAGTCGCGACCGATCAGGTCGATCAACATCATGTGGTTGTCCGTACCGCCGGATACGATCTTGTAGCCGCGTGCCTGAATCACCTCGGCCATGGCGCGGGCATTGATCACGACCTGTTGTTGATACGCCTTGAACTCGGGCGCCAACGCTTCCTTGAACGCCACCGCCTTGGCCGCCACCTGATGCACCAATGGACCGCCCTGCACCCCCGGAAATACCGCCGAGTCCAGTCGCTTGTAGAAAGCCTCATCCTGCCCCTTGGACAGAATGAGGCCGCCGCGCGGGCCCCGCAGCGTCTTATGGGTGGTGCTGGTGACCACATGAGCATGAGGCAAGGGGTCTGGATATTCACCGACCGCCACCAGGCCGGCCACATGCGCCATATCGACCCAGAACAGCGCGCCCACCTTGTCGGCAATGGCCCGCATGCGCGCCCAGTCCTTGCGACGCGAATAGGCGGAAAAACCGCCGATCAGCAGCTTGGGACTGGTTTCCAGCGCGATGCGCTCCATCTCGTCATAGTCGATCAGGCCGGTTTCGGGGTCCAGACCATAGGGCACGATGTTGTAATGCCGCCCGGAAAAGTTGGCCGGGTTGCCGTGGGTCAGATGACCGCCTTGCGCCAGGTTCATCCCCATCACGGTATCGCCCGGCTGTACCAGCGCCAGAAAGATCGCCGCATTGGCCTGAGCACCCGCGTGTGGCTGCACGTTGGCATAATCGCAGTCGAACAGCTCTTTGGCCCGCTCAATGGCCAACTGTTCCACTTGATCCACATATTCACAGCCGCTGTAATAACGGCGTTTTGGATAGCCCTCGGCATACTTGTTGGTGAAGACCGTGTTCTGCACCCTCATCACCAGCGGACTGGCGTAGTTTTCGGATGCGATCAGCTCCACATGCTCTTCCTGACGGCGCACTTCCTGCCGTACCGACTCGGCCAATGCGGCATCAAAGGTTTCCAGTGTGAGGGATGAATCATACATATCGGGTGTTTCCCCAAGTTCGGATAGATAAACGATAAATGACGTGACTGCCCCCGGCGCTTATACCGAGGGCCAGGTTGTGACGGAAATCCTCCACTCTGCCCGCATGAGAGTAACAACCATGCCGGTCGTGCGAGTAGAGGTGACCAAAGGCGCAGCGAGTGTGCTCATTGAGTTGCCTCTTTGGCGTACGCCACTCGCTCCGGTGACGTTTCGGCCTCACACCTGGACTTCTCGGTTTGGCGGCGAGGCAAACGGCCATTGAGCACAAGGTAAGCCCCCAGGCCGATCACTAATCCCCAAAAGGCACCGCCAACCCCCAACAGCGTGATATTCGCGGCAGATGCCAGGAAGGTGATCAGGGCCGCCTCCCGGGATGTGGGATCATCCATCGCACTGGCGAGGCTGCCGCCAATCGTGCCCAGCAGGGCCAGACCCGCCAGGGTGCTGATGAAGGCCTGAGGGAATGCCATGAAGACGGCGGCAAGGGTGACGCCAAAAACACCCACGAGGATATAGAAAACGCCCGCGGCGATACCCGCGACCCAACGCTTGGAAGGGTCATCGTGCGCTTCCTTGCCGGTACAGATCGCGGCCGTGATAGCGGCCACGTTGAAGGCATGTGAGCCAAAGGGTGCCATGAGCAGGGAACCCAGCCCGGTGATGGTCAGGATCGGGTTGGCACTGGTTCTGAAACCGTCATTGCGTAACACCAGCATGCCAGGCATGTACTGTCCGGTCAGCGTAATAAGGAACAGGGGCAAGGCAACACTCAACAGGGCGTTGAATGAGAACGACGGCATGGTGAAAACCGGCGCTGCGAGTTTCAGCTCCAGTGCCGACAGATCAACACGCTCCTGCAGCAAAAGCAGTGCAACACCCAACAGCAGAATACCCACGACGGCATAGCGCGCCGTGAAACGCTTGAGTACCACATACGCCAAGATCAGTATGCCTGCCAACAGCGGATCAACACTCATGCCGCCAAAGGCATCGATACCGAACTGCAGCAAAATACCGGCCAGCAACCCGGCGGCGATTCCGACCGGAATCAGGCGAATGACTTTTTCAAAATAGCCCGACAGGCCGAGCAGCACGAAGGCTGCCGCCGATATCAGATAGGCGCCGATCGCCTCTTCGTAAGGGGTTGTGGCCAGGGCCGCGACAAGGAAGGCGGCGGCGGGCGTCGACCAGGCCGTGATGATCGGCTCGCGCGAAACCCAGCTCAGCAGAATCCCGGTGACACCGACACCGATCGAAATGGACCAGACCCATGAAGTCGTCAATTCGGGGCTCAACCCGGCAACCTTTGCCGCCTGGAATACCAGAATGAAGGTTCCACCGTAATTCACGATAACCGATATCAGACCTGCAACGAGCGGATGAATGAAATCCCCGAGCCGAACGGCCGACACGGATTTTAAACTCGGCACCATGGTGAATGACTCCTCTTGAACACTGGGACGATTAAGACTTGATGAGGAGAATTTATAGCGCGAGAATGGACTGATTAGCCCATCCACTTTATTCAAAACAACCAGACCAATTATGAAATGATCGGCTCGTTCGAGCCTGGTAACGATCGGTGCCACCCCTGCCTGCCGCGACCACCGGAGAGACCACAAGCGATGTTCAAACATTCCCAGCTCGAATCGGTGAAAGCCTGGCTGACCCACCCGGACCATGCGGATCTGCCGCTGTACGCTCGCATTCAGCGTGCCATTCGGCAACTGATTCTCGACGGCGCGCTGGGAGCCGGCAAACCGCTGCCCGCCTCGCGGGCGCTGGCGCGGTCACTGGAGGTGTCACGTGATACCGTTGAAGCCGCCTATACCCAGTTGCATGCGGAAGGCTATATCGAGCGTCGGGTCGGCAGCGGCAGTTTCGTATCGGAACGGACCCGGCTGTCGCGCCGAGGCCTGACTCGACGCGCCCCGGCGCCGAAACCGCTCGTGCCCGAGCTCAGCCGACGCGGCAGCGCCATGTACGACAGCGGCGGCGTACGCGAAGCCCTGTCACCGCGCCCGTTTTCGCCGGGCATCCCCGAGACACGCCTCTTCCCGCTGCCGCTCTGGACCCGGCTGGAACGTCAGGTCGTGAAGGAATGGGGCACCACTGCGCTGTTGCACAGCGACCCTCAGGGCACCGAAGTCCTGCGCCGGGCCATCGCCGATTACGTGAACCTGGAACGGGGCGGCCGCGCCACGCCGGAGCGGGTACTGGTCCTCACCAGCTCGCAACAGGGGATGACGCTCTGCGCCCAGAACCTGATGGATACCGGTGATGCCATCTTCATCGAGGACCCGGCCTACTACGGCGCCCGCCGCGCCTTCGATGCGGCGGGGCTGAAATCGATTCCCATTGCCGTCGACCGGCAGGGGCTGCAGGTCGAACAACTGCAGCAGAGCCCTCACACGGCCCGAGCGGTGTTCCTGACGCCTTCGCATCAGTTTCCCAGCGGCGCCACCCTGTCACTGGACCGACGCCTGGCCCTGATCGAATGGGCCCGACAGCACAACGCCTGGATCATCGAGGACGACTACGACAGCGAATTCCACTACGCGGGCAAGCCCACCGCCTGCGTGCAGGGGCTGGATCCCTATGACCGTACCATCTACATCGGCACCTTCACCAAATCGCTGTTCCCCGGCCTGCGCATCGGCTATCTGGTACTGCCGCCGCAGCTGGTACAGCCGCTGACCACCGCCCGCACTCTGATCGACGGCCACAGCGCTCCCCTGCCGCAGCTGACACTGGCCCGCTTCATGGAAAGCGGTCATTTCAGCGCCTATGTCCGCCAGATGCGCGCGCTCTATGCCGAGCGATTGAGGGTACTGGTCGACCTGGTGCAGCAGCACCTGACCGGCTTTGTCGAGCCTCGCCCACCCGTTGGCGGGCTGCAGATGCCCTGTGTGCTGACCTGCAATATCCCCGAAGCCGATGTCATCACGGCCGCCCGACGACAGGGGCTAGACCTGATGGGACTGAGCGGCCTGCACGCCTCGGGCAGGGGCACCAGCGGTTTTCTGCTCGGCTTTGCCGCCTATACACCGGAAGAACTGGCCTCGGCGGTCAAGACCCTGGTCCGGGTGTTTCGGAAGCTGAGGCAATAGCCCCTGGCGGCATTCAGCCATCCTCCCGACGTCTCATCAGCAGCAATACCGTAGCCGCTGCCATCAGGGCAATCGCCGCCGCCATATCAAACAGGACAATGAAGCCGGACTTATAGCCCAGCCAGCCGCCTGCCAGACTGCTCAACAGAGGCGCTGTCACCATGGCCAGCTCCACCAGGCTGCCCCACACCGCCCAGGCCTTGATCGCATCCTCCGGTTCCCGAAAGGTCTGGCCAATGATGGCCAGTGCCGGTGCCAACAGAAACGCGGCACCGGTGCCTTGCAGAATGCGCGCGACGATCAGCAACTCAATGCCAGAAGCCAGACTGCAGGCCAGGGCACTGCCGCCATAGATGCTCAGCACCAGCAGAAGTATTTGCTTGCGGCCATAGTGGTCGGCCAGCGCTCCGGCAACCAGCAAAAGCGACGCAAAACTGAGCAGAAAGCTGCTCAGTATCCAGGCCATTTGCGCAAAGCCGATATTCAGGTCCGCGACCAGCATCGGCGTGATAACACCCAGCAGGTTGGTGTCAAAGATGGTCAGTGCACAGGCCGCCGACGCGGTCAGCAGGACCGATCGCTGGCGGGTCGCCATGCTCATGACTGGCGTTCCCGCCGTCGGTACAGCGGCTCGGGGCTGGCCACCGAGCGCGCATAGATCTGATCGAACCCGTACAGCCCCTTGATCGCGTCTGATGCCCGCTTGTCGGCCCGCACGCAGAACGAGGTAAACCCGCAGTGCCGCATCAGCACCAGCTGGTCTCTCAGCACATCGCCCAGGGCCCTTAGATCCCCTTGATAGCCCAGACGGGTGCGCAGCAGGCTGGCCTGACTGTAGGCACGACCATCCATAAAGCGGGGAAACTGCAAAGCGATCAGCGGCAACTGGTCGATCCATGGCGCCAGTACGTCGGGGTCTTCATCCGGCCCCAGCAGGACAGCCGAAGTTTCAGGGCTCAGGCACCCCGCTTCAATCTGCTCCCGCCAGCAGGGCCAATCCAGCACCGCATACTCCAGATTCCCACTGGCATCGCCTGCGTTCACCCGCTCCCAGACATCATCGGCCAGAACGCAGGCCTTGCCCTGCCGATATCCAATGGTGTTGTTCATGCCGGTGCCTCCATTGACGGCTGCGAGGGATAGACTCCTTCCTTGAAAGGCACCAGCCCCAGGCGCTGAACACAGTGCACAAAGTGTTCGTCGGCCTCTCGGTATTCCAGATACGTTGCGAGCAGGCGCTCGATCGCATCCGGCACCTCCTCCGCCTGAAAGGCCCGTCCCATCACACGGCCCAGGGCACTGTCCTTGCCCTGAGCGCCACCAATCGTGATCTGGAAATATTCCTCGCCGTTCTTGTCCAGCCCGAGAATGCCGATGTTGCCGATATGGTGATGTCCGCAGGCGTTGACGCAGCCGGAAATATTGAGACTGATCGGCCCCAGGTCATGCAGGAAATCCAGATTGTCGAAGCGCTCCTGTATCGCCCTGGCAACCGGCAGCGAACGGGTACTGGCCAGATTGCAGTAATCCCCGCCGGGGCAGGCGATCAGGTCGGTCAGCAGGCCTATATTGGGGGTTGCCAGTCCCTGCGCCGACAGCGCCCGCCAGAGCGCATAGAGGTCATGCTTGCGGATATCCGGCAGCACCAGGTTCTGTTCATGGGCCACCCGGATTTCCGCAAAGCCATAGCGCTCGGCCAACTCGGCCACGGCCTGCATCTGCTCGGCCGTTACATCGCCCGGTGGTGCTGCAGCCCCCGGCTTGGTTGAAATCACCACTGACGCATAGCCCGCCACCTTGTGCGGCCGGACGCTGGTTTGCACCCAGGTGGCAAACGCCGGGTCACGTGCCAGCCAGGCACCATACTCGGGATCAATCGCATGCACCTCTTCATACTCGGGTGGACTGAAACCGGCCGCGACCCGCAGGTACTCCGCCAGCGTCAGCTCGGCCGCACCATCGCGAATCTGTTCCCACTCCTGTTCCACTTCACGGGCAAAGGCCTCAATACCCAGTGCCTTCACCAGAATCTTGATGCGCGCCTTATACTTGTTGTCGCGACGCCCGTGGCGGTTATAGACCCTCAACACGGCTTCGACATAGGTCAGCAGGTGCTGCCAGGGCAGATCTTCGCGCAACGTCTGATTGAGAATCGGAGTACGCCCCAAGCCTCCACCGACCATCACTCTAAGCCGTTTTTCACCTGCGTCTCCCGGGTAGAGATAGAGCCCGATATCGTGCGAACGCACCGCGGCCCGGTCCTGTTCCGACGAGGAGATGGCGATCTTGAACTTGCGTGGCAGGAACAGGAATTCGGGGTTAACCGTGGACCACTGGCGCAGGATCTCCGCCAGCGGGCGCGGGTCGATCAGCTCGTCGGCGGCAACACCGGCATAAGCCTCGGTGGTGATATTGCGCACGCAGTTGCCCGAGGTCTGGATCGCATGCATTTCGTTGTCCGCCAGCAACTGCAGGATATCCGGCACCTGCTCCAGCTCGATCCAGTTGAACTGAATGTTCTGGCGGGTGGTGAAGTGGCCATAGCCTCGGTCAAACTGCTCGGCAATGCGGGCCAGCGCCCTTAACTGCTGCGATGAGAGCGTGCCGTAGGGAATCGCGATCCTCAACATGTAGGCATGCTTCTGCAGGTAAAGCCCATTCTGCAACCGCAGCGGCAGGAACTCCTCCTCGCTCAATTCACCGGACAGGCGCCGGGCCACCTGATCTCGAAATTGTTCTACCCGCGCCTGCACCAGGGCATGGTCATATTCATCGTATCTGTACACGCATCAGCCTCATCGCTTGCAAGTAAATCCAGAGGGTAGCGGTGATGCCCCTTATGAGGGCAGGCTCAATTATTTGAATATGGACCGGTACAGATTAGCCGCGCAGCAACAATTCGGGCAGCAAATTCAAGGCGCGGGTACGACGTTCATCCCAGGGATGGGCAAAGCTGAGACGCAGGCAGTTGCGGAACTGACCCGAAACAGAAAACAGCGGCCCGGGGGTAATTACCACACCCTGTTCCAGCGCCTGGGAGTAGCTGGCGAGCGTATCCACCTCGGCGGGCAACTCCACCCACACCGCCAGGCCCCCCTCCGGCACACTGACCCGCAGCTCGGTTGACCAGGCCTGCAGAAAGGCGATCAGCCGGTCCCGTCGATCCCGCAGTTCATGACGCTGGCGGCGCAGATATGTGGCAAAGCTGCCATCCTGCATGAATTCCGCCACTCCCTGCTGCAGATAGCGGCTGCTGGCCAGTTGCGAGACCAGTTTCAGGTGCAGAATACGCGCATGCCAGCGCGCCCCGGCGATCCAGCCCAGACGCAGATCACGGGACAGGCTCTTGGAAAAGGAACTGCACAGGATGACGCGTTCCTCCCGGTCCAGCGCCTTCAGCGCATCGGGAATGGCACCCAATGCGGTATCGGCATAGATATCGTCCTCAATGATGGCCAGATCATGCTGCTCGGCCAGCGCCAGTAACTGCTGACGAGCTTCCAGCGGCATCAGTGCGCCGCTCGGTGTGGCGAAAGCGGGCGATACGATGCAGGCACGTACCGACCAGCGCGCCAGCACCTCTTCCAGTGCGGCCATATCCATACCCGTGTCCGGCGAGGTTGGAACCTCAACTACCTGCAGTTCCAGCTGTTCAAGCAGCTGCAGCACGCCATAGAACCCCGGTGACTCGACCGCCACCACATCTCCCCGCTTGCAGCAGGCCTGCAGCGCCAGAAACAGAGCGTGCTGGCAGCCCGAGGTGATGCAGAGCTGATCCGGTGATGCCGCCCAGCCCCGCCGTGCAAGGTGCAGCGACAGCTGTTCGCGCAGACCCGCATCCCCCGCTGGTTCATCGTAGTAAAGGTAATCTTCCCCCCGCTGTCGCCGCAGCGCGCGACCGATGGAACGGTTCAACGCGACTATACCGGGAGGCAGGTCTCCGGCGCGAAAATCCGGAATCAGGTCAAAGGCGGCACTGCGACGCATGATATCCAGCAGCAACTCGCTGACATTGACCGGGCGCGGCGCCTCGATACTCACCCGACTTTCGGGCTGGCGCACGGTACGCGGCTGCAGCGATACGAAATAGCCCGCCTTGGGGCGTGCCTCCAACAGTCCCTGAGCCTCCAGTCGTTGCAGCGCATGCTGCACCGTCGCCTTCGACAGGCCATGTTCCTGGCACAAGGCTCTGATAGAGGGCAGGCGCTCACCTAATCTCCAGCGCTGTTCCTGAATGCCGCGCAGCAGCCACTGCTCAAGTTGTTGATAACGATATTCCGAACTCACCTGATGCTCCAGCCAATCTGTACCTATTACTTATTACTTTTTTATACCTGAACCTATCGTTTGTACAGGCGTAATCTCACGGCCTCGGAAACCAGAGAACCAACAACCTGGCGCTGGCAGCCGGCGCATCCGCCAGACTCCCGTTTGTCCCTCTCTGCATACGATGAACCTGAACAAACTGATTTCAATCCGAGGAATCCCATGTATGACACAGCCCTGATGCTGGCCCGGATACAGTTTGGCTTTACTGTATCCTTCCACATCATTTTCCCGGCCATCACCATCGGTCTGGCAAGCTACCTGGCCGTTCTGGAAGGCTGCTGGCTACGCAGCCAGAATCCGGTATTCAAGCAGCTGTACCAGTTCTGGAGCCGCATCTTTGCGCTCAACTTCGGCATGGGCGTCGTCTCCGGCGTGGTCATGGCCTACGAGTTTGGCACCAACTGGCCCGAATTCTCGCGTTTTGCGGGCAGCATCACCGGCCCCCTGCTGACCTATGAAGTGCTGACCGCCTTTTTCCTTGAAGCCGGTTTTCTGGGCGTCATGCTGTTCGGCTGGAACCGGGTGGGCGGCCGACTGCACTTCTTCGCCACCCTGATGGTCGCGCTGGGCACGCTGGTGTCCGCGACCTGGATTCTGGCGTCCAACAGCTGGATGCAAACGCCGGCGGGCTTCGAGGTTGTGGACAATCAGGTGATTCCCACCGACTGGATGGCGATCATCTTCAACCCGTCATTTCCCTACCGACTGGTCCATATGGTGCTGGCGGCCTTTCTCAGTACCGCACTGATGGTCGCGGCCAGCGCCGCCTGGCACCTGCTCAAGGGCAAGGACACACCGGCCATTCGCAAGATGCTGACCATGGCCCTCGGCATGCTGGTGGTCACCGCTCCCCTGCAGATGCTGGCCGGTGATTTTCACGGCCTGAATACGCTGGAACACCAGCCGGCCAAGGTCGCCGCCATGGAGGGACACTGGCGCAATGAGGAACCGGGCGCAGGCGTGCCCCTGCTGCTGTTCGGCTGGCCGGACAACGACGCCGAAACCACCCGTTTTGCCGTTGGCATTCCCCGTTTGGGCAGCCTGATCCTGACCCACAGCTGGGACGGCACCTTCCCCGGCCTGTCGGAGTTCCCGGCCGACGAGCGTCCCAATGCCGCCGCCGTTTTCTGGTCATTCAGAGTGATGGTCGGCCTGGGACTGCTGATGTTCCTGCTGGGTATCTGGGGCATCTGGGCCTGGCTCAAAGGTCGGCTGTTCCAGAGCCGTACCCTGCTCCGCTTTACCCTGCTGATGGGACCCTCCGGGCTGATCGCGCTGCTGGCCGGCTGGTTCACCACCGAGCTGGGCCGTCAGCCCTGGGTGATCTACGGCCTGATGAAAACCGCCGATGCCGGCAGCAATCACAGCACGTCGACCCTGGCGTTCTCTTTGGGACTGCTGGTGATCGTATACGGCCTGATTTTCGGTACCGGCATCCGCTACCTGCTGCGTCTGATCGGCCGGGGACCCGATCAGGACATTGACACAACGCTTTCCACCATCCGTCCGACCTCCCCGTCGGATATGCATCCGGGAGACTGACATGGGTATCGATACCGCCCTGATCTGGGCCGTCATCATCCTCTTTGGCGTGTTGCTGTACGTGATTGCCGATGGCTTCGATCTGGGCGTCGGGCTGCTGTTTCCGCTGGAGCCCGACAGGGATCACCGCGACCACATGATGGCCAGCATCGCACCGATATGGGACGGCAACGAAACCTGGCTGATCCTCGGGGGGGCCGGACTGATGGCGGCCTTTCCGCTGGCCTACGCCGTGATCCTGAGCGCGCTGTATATTCCGGTGCTGATGATGCTGATCGGGCTGATTCTGCGCGGTGTGGCGTTCGAGGCCCGCGCCAAGGCCAGTCCCCGCAGCCGCCACCTGTGGGACAAGGCCTTTTTCGCCGGTTCACTGCTCGCCACCTTTTTCCAGGGCGTGATACTGGGTGCCTACATGTCCGGGCTGCCGGTGGAAAACAACACCTTCAGCGGTCATGCCCTGAGCTGGATCAGCCCCTTTGCGCTGTTCTGCGGCATCTCGCTGATCGCCGCCTACGCCCTGCTGGGGTCGACCTGGCTGATCATGAAAACCGAAGGCCGTCTGCAGCAACACATGCGCCGCCTGAGCCGGCCGCTGGTCTGGCTGCTGATGGCCGTCATCGTGCTGGTGTCGATCTGGACGCCGCTGGCTCATGAAGCCATTGCCGAGCGCTGGTTCAGCCTGCCCAACCTGTACTGGCTGGCCCCATTACCGGTGCTCACCGCTCTGGCGTGCCTGTGGTTGCTGAAAATGGTCGATCGGGGCGAAGCCGGGCCGTTCGTGATGAGTCTGATCGTCATGGCGCTGGGCTTCCTGGGACTCGGCATCAGTCTCTGGCCCCATGTCATCCCGCCCTCGATCAGCATCTGGGAGGCCTCGGCGCCGGTGGCCAGTCAGGGCTTCGCTTTGGTAGGCGCCCTGCTGATCATCCCGGTGATCCTGACCTACTCGGCCTGGTCCTATTATGTTTTCCGAGGCAAGGTGCGCGCCGAGGATGGCTATCATTAAAGCGGCCCGCCAGGCGTGGTTCGAGGGGCCTTCGGCCCCTGTTGCGCTTGACCGGCGATCGTCGGGCCCGGAGTGCCTGCGCGCACCGGGCCCGGCAGATCACGCCTGATCGCCGTTGCCGCACACCTGACCAATCGCCCGATCAACCACGTCGACGATACGGTCGATCTGCTCGGCGGTCGCCGTCAGTGCCGGGCTGAAATTCAGGATATTGTTGAAGCCTTCGAGGCTGCGGTTGGTACGGCCAATCAACACGCCGTGCTGCTTGCAGGCCCCGGCAATGGCAATCGCGATCGATTCATCCACCGGCGCTTTGCTGGCGCGGTCGGAGACCAGCTCGATACCGGCGAACAGCCCCTTGCCACGGACCTCCCCGATCACCGCATGCCTTGCCTGCAGAGCCTGCAGACCGGACAGCAGCCGTGCTCCCATCTCGCGGGAGTTCTCGATCAGCCCCTCATCCTCGATGATCTTCATGTTCGCCAGCGCCGCCGCCGGACCGGCCAGACAGCCGCCGAAGGTGGAGATATCGCGGAAGAAACCCAGCCTGTCGCCATCCTCTTCCTGCAACAGATCGAACACCCGCTCCGTGGTCACGGTGCAGGAGATGGCCGCGTAGCCGGAGGCCACACCCTTGGCCATGGTGACGATATCGGGCTGAATCGGGTAATGCTGATAGCCGAACCACTTGCCGGTACGGCCAACGCCGCAGACGACCTCGTCGATGATCAACAACACCTGGTGCCTGTCGCAGATCTCGCGGACCTTTTCCCAATAGCCTTGCGGCGGCAGGATGATACCGCCGCCGGCGGTGATCGGCTCCAGAATGATCGCACCCACCGTTTCCGGCCCTTCGCGCAGGATCACCTCTTCGATCGCTGCCGCCGCCCGCACCCCATAGTTCGGGCTGTCGGGGTACTGGTTGCGATATTCGCAGCAGTGCGGCACTTCGACGAAGCCCGGCACGAAGGGACCGAACTGATCCCGGCGCTCGGCCTGCCCGGTGGCGCTCAGGGCCGCGATGGTGGTGCCGTGATAGTCGCGTTCACGGTAGAGAATCTTGTGCTTCTGACCGCCAAAGTGCTTGTGCGCTATCTGGCGTACCATTTTGAACGCCTTCTCGTTCGCTTCGGACCCGGAGTTGGAGTAATACACCCGGCTCATGCCCGGCATCTTGTCGAGCAGCTTCTGCGCGAAGGCGGCCGCCGGCTTGTTACCCATGGAACCGGCAAAGAAATTGAGTTCCGCCAGCTGGTCACGCACCGCATCGGCGATCTCGGTACGGCCGTAGCCCACATTGGTGACCCAGACGCCGCCTGCGGAAGCGTCCAGGTATTCATTGCCCTCGCTGTCCCACAGGTGCAGGCCCTCGCCGCGTACAAACATCGGCAGGCCATTGCGGGCGGCCGCCCCCGGCGTCAGATGGTGCCAGACATGGTCACGGTCCAGGGTTTTCAAAAGGTCGAGTTCATTCAGGCTGCTGTTCATGATTTCAATCCTGTTCTGCTGGGACTCAGAGTTCACGGTGAATGGAAAACGGCGACCAGGCCTGGGAGACCGGCATCAGCTCCAGCTGGTTGACGTTCAGATGCGCTGGCAGGGTCGCCAGCCAGAACACGGTTTCCGCCACATCGTCCGGCTGGATCGGCTCGGCCCCCTGATAGAGACTGTCGTAGGCATCCCGGTTGCCGCCGGTACGCACCAGAGTGAATTCACTCTCGGACAGGCCCGGCGCCAGATTGCTCACCCGCACACCAGTGCCCGACAGGTCGCAGCGCAGGGCGTAGGAAAACTGTTCGACAAAGGCCTTGGTGCCGCAATAGACATTGCCGCCCGGATAGGGCCAGTGACCGGCGATGGAACCCAGGTTGATGATGCTGCTGCCCTTGCCCTGCTCGATCAGGACCGGCAACAGGGCGTGGGTCACCGCGACCAGTCCGCCGATATTGGTGTCGATCATCTGTTTCCAGTCGGCCAGGTCGCAGTCCTGCGCCGCCTCGGTGCCCAGCGCCAGCCCGGCATTGTTGAGCAGCAGGTTGACCCTGTTGAAGGGTTCGGGCAGAGCCTTGATGGCCGCCTCGACGGCCTCCGCATCACAGACATCCAGCGTCAGCGGCAACACCCGGCACCGGGACGACAGCTCTGCGCTGATGTCGGCCAGCCGTTCGCTGCGGCGACCGGTCAGCACCAGATTCCAGCCGGCGGCGGCAAAGCGTCGCGCACAGGCCAAACCGAATCCGGAGGTAGCGCCGGTAATGAAAGCGGTCTTGGACATGGTCTTTCTCCTGTTCAGGTCGATCAAAGTAATTTGTAGAGTCCCAGGCCCAGACTGCTGACCGACAACAGGGTCAGCACCGGCAGGGCCACGGGATGAAAGGAACGGGGCCGGCGCCGCTGAAAGGCCCAATGGCCCAGCTGCACTCCGGCCAGCGTCGGCAGCAGCAGCGCCAGTACGGGAAGGATCAGATCGGCTCCCATCACGCCACTCAAGTAAAGCAGCACCAGCGCCAGCACGTCGGTGGCCGCCAGAAAAATCACCATCGAGGCGCGCTGAACGGCGGCGGGCAGCGGCGTGGTCAGCAGGTAACAGACCACCGGCAGTCCGCCCACGGAAGCGGCGGCGGTGAATGCGCCGGATACCGCCCCGACCAGTCGGGTCAACAGGGGATATTCGCGTCGTGTATGCCGGGGACGACGAATCAGCAGCAGCGTCATCGACAGCACGCCCAGGCTGATCACCAGCTTGAGCCAGGTTTCCGGCAGCTGGATCAGCAACGTCAGCCCCAGCGGGATGCCCAGCAGCGCTCCCTGTCCCAGTCGGACGCTGAGCCCGCGATCCGCCTGACGCCAGGCGCCGGGCAGCAGGCCCAGGGTGCCGATCAGGTCCAGCAGCAGGATCACCGGCACGCTCAGCTGCGGCGGCCAGATCAGGTTCAGCCCGGTAATGGCAATGGCGGCAAAACCGAATCCGGTGTAGCCGCGCACCAGCGCCGCCAGCGCCACCAGCAGGGCCGCCAGCTCCAGGTGCTCGATCGTTGTCAGGGAAGAAAAGTCCGCCACGTGCCCTATCGTCCGTCAGTTGCACACGCCGGAGGGGCGGGTGCCTGACATTCACGGTAGGGGCTGACCCACGACGGGTGATAGAGCCAGTTGTGGAAGTTTGTGGGTCCAGCCGACGCGTCAGCTTCCCCGGTAACGCTCCAGGGTACGGCTGAGTTGCTCGATACCGGGCTCTATCTTGTGGGTCGCGATGGCGGAAAAGCCCAGGCGAAAGTAGTTGTGCGGCGCTTCGTCACGCAGAAAGTGCACGGCACCGGGTTCGATCAACACGCCGTCGCGGGCCGCCTGCCAGGACAGCTGTTCGGTGTCCACCGACTCGGGCGCGCGCAGCCAGAGCGAGGATGCCCCCGCGCTGACCGGCACGGTGGTCATGTTGGGCAGGTGACGTTCGATTGCCGCCTGCATCCGCTGCAGCTTGCTGGAGTAAAGCTCGCGGATCTTGCGCAGATAGGTGTCGTAATAGCCCTGTGACAGGAACAGCGCCGCCTGGCGCTGATTGTTGGCCGCCGGGTGCCGATACATCAGCCGCCTGAGGGCACGAGCCTCGGCGATCAGGGTTTCATCGGCCACCATGAAGCCGATTCTCAGCCCCGGCGAGATCGACTTCGACAGGCTGCCCATGTAGATCACCCGCTTGTCCCGGTCATTCGCCTTCAACGCCGGTACCGGGTTGAGCTGCATGTTGATATCCGCATCGTAGTCATCCTCGATCAGGATGCTGTCACGCTCGGCGGCCAGCGCCATCAAGGCCCTGCGCCGTCGCTGCGACAGCTCGGCGCCGGTCGGCACCTGGTGGCTGGGGGTGACGTAGATGTAGTCGCACCGACGCAGGCGCTCATCCACCACCATGCCCTCCTCATCCACCGGCTGCAGCTGCAGCCGGGCATCGAACATCGAGAAGATATTGCGGGCATCCCTGAAGCCGGGGTCTTCCATGCCCACTCGCGTACTGGAATCGAACAGCAGGTTGGCCAGCAGGTAGAGCGAGTTCTGGGTGCCGATGGTGATCAGAATTTCGTCGGGCTCCACGTAGATGCCCCTCTTGGGCAGCAGGCGGGTGCGTACCTGCTCCACCAGCGCCGGATCATCCGAGTCCACACTGTCATGTATCCAGTCCCGCGCCCGGCTGCCGGACAGAGTCTTGCGGGCACATTCGCGCCACTGCTCGATGGGGAAGAACTCGTGCTGCACCTGCCCGTAGATGAACGGGTACTCGAACGCGCGCCAGTTGTTCGGCTTGATGATGGCGGGTTCCTCGCTGGGACGGCAGCGAAACCGGTGGCTCCAGCTGGGCATCTGGCCGACTTTTTTCGGCTTCATTTCGGTGCACAACTCCTCCGACTGGTGAAAGGCTGGTGCAATGAAGTAGCCCCGTCGGCTGTGCGACACCAGATACCCGGCGTCCACCATGCTCTCGTAGATAAGCACAACGGTATTGCGCGACACGCCCAGTTGCTCCGCCAGCCGGCGTGACGAGGGCATGGGTTCATCAATCGGCAGATGGCCGCTGAGGATGGTGGCGACCAGGCGCTCGCGAATCTGCTCCTGCAGCGTTCGACCGGGCTCGAAATCGATATTCAGGTAGTGCTCGTTCATGACCAATACAACCTTTTGTCCAGGTTTCATGCCTCAAAATGAAGCAATCAACATGCCACCACACAGGCCTGGCCCCATAGCGGGCGGCAACTGGATCTATGGCCCGGATCCTGCAGGCCTCTAAGGTGATTACAGGTTGAGCAGCCACTGCTTCACAGCCGCCGCTGGTATGGCACCCACTTTAGAGACCGGAGCATTCCTATGAAACCTCACAACATGAAAACGCCTGTCGGACGCATCGTTAAGAAACTGGCCATGGGGTTGGGCGCCAGTGCCCTGTGCGCCCAGGCGGCCTGGGCCGATACCCTGACCATCGGCTATCAGGGCATGATGAACCCGTGGAAAACCGTGATCGCCGACCAGGCGCTCGAAGCCGCCACCGGGCTGGAAATCGAGTGGCGTCGCTTCGATTCCGGCGCCAAGGTGATCACCGCCATGGCGTCCGGTGACGTGGATATCGCCACCGCCGGCTCCAGCCCCATTGCTGCCGCCATCAGCCGTGGCGTCGATATCGAACTGGTGTGGATTCTGGAAAACATCAACGAGGCCGAAGCGCTGGTGGTTCGTGACGGCACCGGCATCAGCGCGCCCCAGGACCTGAAGGGCAAGACGCTCGGCGTGCCCTTCGTCTCCACCACCCACTTCCACACCCTGTTCGCGCTGGAACAGTTCGGCCTGTCGGACAAGGATGTGAAGGTGATCAACATGCAGCCCAATGCCATCTCCGCGTCCTGGCGGCGCGGTGATATCGACGCGGCCTTCATCTGGGACCCAGTCCTCGGCCGACTGAAGCAGGACGGCCAGGTGCTGATCAGCTCCGGCGAGCTGAGCCGCTGGGGCAAGGCAACCTTTGACGGCATGGTGGTGAGCAGGGAGTACGGTGCCGCCCACCCCGAGGTGGTCAGCACCCTGATCGGCCTGATTGCACAGGCGGACGAGACCTACCGTAACGGCAAGGAGAGCCTGACCGCCGAGTCGGAGATGGTCCGCAAGATAGCCGACACCACCGGCGGCGATGCCGCCACCGTGACCGATGTGCTGGCGCTGTACCAGTTCCCCACAATGGAACAGCAGCTCGGCTGCGCCTGGCTGGGCTGCGGCGAGGATGGCGGCGCCGCCAGGGCCTTGCGCTTCACCTCCGAGTTCCTCAAGGAACAGGGCAAGATCCCCGCACTGAAAGCCCGCTACAGCGACTACGTGAACCCCGCCTACGCCGAAATGGCCAACCGCTGAATCGGGTTCCGGACCTGTGCGCCCGCCGGGTGCACGGGTTTCCCGAAGGAGATATCAAGATGAGCAGATTGCAGATACACGACGTGTCGGTCGTTTACCCCGGCCTCAACGGTGGCGAAGAGGTCCGGGCCCTGTCCAACATCAACTTCAGCATCGAGCCCGGCGAATTCGTGGTGGCCCTGGGCGCTTCCGGCTGCGGCAAGACCACCCTGCTGAGCCTGATGGCCGGCTTCATTGCCCCCAGCGACGGCTATTTGACCCTGGGCGACAGCGCCCTCCCCGGCCTGCCGCGCGTGGCCTGCGGAGTGGACCTGCACGACCAGATCACCGGTCCCGGCAAGGAGCGCGGCGTGGTGTTCCAGAAACACGCCCTGTTGCCCTGGCTGAACGTGATCGAAAATACCGAATTCGGCCTCAAGCTGCAGGGCGTCGGCAAGGCGGAACGCCGCGAGCGCGCGGCTGCCTTCCTGCAGCTGGTCGGTCTGGAAAATTTCCATCAGCATCCCGTATACCAGCTGTCCGGCGGCATGCAGCAGCGCGTGGGAATCGCCCGCGCACTGACCAACGACCCCGAGATGCTGCTGCTGGACGAACCACTCGGCGCACTCGACGCCCTGACCCGCGAGGTGCTGCAGGAGCTGCTGCTGGATGTGTGGAAACAGACCGAGAAGATGATGTTCTTCATCACCCACAGCGTCGAAGAGGCGCTGTTCATGGCCTCCCGCCTGATCATCATGTCGCCGCGCCCCGGCCGCATCACCCATGATTTCAAACTGGACTTCAACGAGCGTTTTCTCGAATGCCGCGACGCCCGCCAGGTCAAGTCCATGCCCGAGTTCATCAAGATGCGCGAAAAGGTGCTCGGCATTATCCACGGCGACGAACTATCCGGAGGTATCCACTGATGATGGCCAGCAAAACCCTGGATGGCAGCAGCCTGTCATCCGCACCCGAATCCCGTTCCAAGCCCCATACCGACAAGGCACCGGCTCCGCAGGCCAAGGCTCGACCGGTGCCGAAACGCACCCTGCTGCAGCGAATGACGCAGCTGTTCGCCGCCGGTCCCGCCAAACCCGGCGATTCCTTCGGCGCGCCCGGCCAGGGACGCAGCCTGTCGATCAGCATCGTCACCGCGCTGGCCCTGATCGGCCTCTGGTACCTGTCCACGGCGGCAGGCTGGGTCGAGCCGCTGTTCCTGCCCTCCCCGGTGGCGGTGGTGGAACGGTTCTGGGAAGTGCTGACGGAAGGCTTCGCCAACGCCACCCTGATGGAACATACCGGCTGGAGCATGCTGCGCGTCTTCGGCGCCTTTGCCCTGGCGCTGGTCACCGCCGTTCCCATCGGCATCTTCATGGGCGTCAACCGCGTCGCCCGTGGCCTGTTCGACCCGATCATCGAGTTCTACCGTCCGCTGCCGCCGCTGGCCTATCTGCCGCTGGTGATCATCTGGATGGGCATCGGCGAAGCCTCCAAGATCGTGCTGATCTACATGGCGATCTTCGCCCCCATGGCCCTGAGCGCCCGCGCCGGGGTGAAGTCGGTGGCGATCGAGCAGATCCACGCCGCCTACTCCATGGGCGCGTCACGCTGGCAGGTAGTGCGTCACATCATTCTGAAAAGCGCCCTGCCCGAGATCCTGACCGGGATGCGGATCGGCATCGGCTTCGGCTGGACCACGCTGGTGGCGGCGGAGATGGTCGCCGCCCAGGCAGGACTCGGCTTCATGGTGCTCAACGCCGCCGAATTCCTGGTCACCGACGTGGTGATCATGGGCATCATCGTGATCGGCATCATCGCCTACCTGTTCGACCTGCTGATGCGCTACGCCGAACGCAGGCTGGTGCCCTGGAAAGGGCGCTGAAGCACGGCTTGCCGACAAAAAAGCCCCCGGGTGTCACCACCCGGGGGCTTCTCTTTTCACACTGAGCGCTCGATCAGTACTGCTGAACCTGGCGGTCGATGGTGGCATAGATCTCGTAGCCGCCATCCTTCTTCATCAGCAGGACCTGATAGGGCTGAAAACGGTCCCCCATCTCCATCCCCGGACTGCCCATCGGCATGCCCGGCGCGGTCAATCCCAGCGCGCCCTGGGGCGGATTGGCCAGGAACTGTTTCACCAGTTTCGCCGGCACATGGCCTTCGAACAGGTAGCCGGACTCGGACACGGCGGTATGGCAGGAGTGGAAACGCCCCTGGATGCCCATGTCCAGCTTCATCTGGGTCAGGTTCTGCGGATGGAAGGTTCGGGTCTCGAAACCGTTTTCCTCCGCATGCTCGATCCAGTCCACGCAGCAGCCGCAGGTCGGGCTCTTGTACACGTTCAGGTGCTCGGTCTTGGCCGCCTGCAGCATGATGCTGACCGGCGCCTTTTCGGCGGCGGCACCGACGGCAGCAGCCGGTTCGGCCTGGGCCGCACCGGCGCCCAGCAGCATCAGACCGGACAGAGCGGAAACGAGGATATTCTTGCGCATTGCAGACATGGTGTATCTCCCGAATATCGGTACCGCCGGACTCGGCTCAGAGTCGGTTCAAAGCGGTACACTTTAATCACAACGTATAAAGGAATGTTTCGATCAGGCCGCCCTGCCCGGCCTTGGCGGCTGGTAAGGCGGTTCGGGAGGTTGATCGGTCAAACGTTGTTCAGCGGGAGGCGGCATGGCGCGGACCTGTGCCAGCGACAGTTGCACCGGCAGCGTCCCCATCCAGGCAGAACTCTGGGCGCACTTGATGACACAGTTGTTAAGCGAATCGTCGCAGCAGTCACTCTGTACCATTGCATGGCAGTCATCCGCGGCATCAGACTGACAATGCACCATCGGTGCCGCTGCGTTCGCTGACAGAATCCGCGCATGGCTCAGGCTCGACAGCTGGCCCACCAGCAGCAACAGGCCCAGCAGCATCAGCGGCAAGGCCTTGTACACATTCAGCGATCTGAACTGCGGGTGCTGTCTCGACACGGGCACTCTCCAGGGCTCTGAATAGGTCCAGGGTTATGGCCAGGACTATCGACGACGATCGGTGAAACGCGACAACCGGGGCCGCGCCGCGATTATACCATCGCGCTCACGACCATTATGAACCCGAAAGCCCTGAATTGTTCCTGACCGAAGGCATAGATGTTCAGTGACCACTGCTGGTGGAAAACAGGTTGATCACCAGGATCCCGGCCATGATCATCCCCATCCCCGACAGGGTGGCCAGGTCCAGCTTCTGGCCGTAGAGCACCCAGCCCACCAGCGCAATCAGCACCAGCCCCACGCCGGACCAGACCGCATAGGCCACGCCGACCGGAATTGACCTCAGCGTCAGCGACAGGAAATAGAAGGCGATCAGATAGCCGACCACAACCACCACCGAGGGCAGCAGCCGCGAAAAGCCCTCGCTGGATTTCAGCGCTGTAGTGGCGATCACTTCCGCAACGATCGCGATGGAGAGAAACAGCCAGTTTTGCATATCCTGCCTCAATCGATTGTCCGGCAAGGCCGGGAAAAAGTGGCGATTATAGGGCGCTCGCAGCGGCCCAGAAACACAAAAAGGAGACTGAACGCCTCCCTCTTGCAATCCGGGCATGCGCCTTAGAAATTGAAGTTCATGCCGACATGGATCACGTTGGAGTCCTCAACCCCGTACAGGGTGCCGTCCCAGGCCATCGCCTCGACCCAGACCAGAACGTCCTTGTGCAGGCTGCGCTGGAACGCCAGGATCACCGCATCGAAATCGTTCGTACCGGCATCATCGTCCAGGCTGGACAGCCCCAGGGTGTAGAGGTTCTTGCCGGACGGCACGCCGATCAGCGCATCGATACCGGAACCTGTGTCTTCGCGATCCATCCAGGCGCCGTTGATGTAGAAGCCGTTGCCGGAATAAGACGCGGACAGACCATAGATATCCTTGTCGTTGGCGGCATCGGTATAGGCGGCGCCCAGGGTCAGGTTGCCGATGCTGTAGTTGGCGCCCAGCTGGTGCTGGCCTTCCTCGCCGTTGTCGTCATCGTCGATCTGCACCAGCGCCTTCAGCTTCAGGCCCGCCAAATCAGGGCTTTCATACAGGGCCGACTGGCCGATGCGCGAACCGCCATCCAGGGTGTAGTAAACAGGGGCAGTATCCCACCACATGTAGTCGCCGTAGTAGCCAACCGCATCATAGAAGGGCGAGGCAACCTTGCCACCGGAAATGGACCCCCAGTCGCCGCTCAGCCCCAGGTAGCCATAGCGCATGTCGCCGATACTGTCGCCTTCGTTGTCCAGGTTGACCGCCACTTCGTACTTGGCGAATGCCTTCAGACCTTCGCCCAGATCACGCTCGCCCTTGAGGCCGATGCGGGAAGAAGCATCCTTGTACTCGGTGTCGTCAGCATACTCGGCATGTTCCAGCATGATGCGCAGGCTGCCGTAGAAGTCGATACCGGTATTGGCGACTTCAACCGCCTGGGCTGTCATCGGGGCCATTACAGTGCCGGCCAGTGCCAGGCAGATCAGTTGTTTTTTCATCGTTTCCATCAGCTCGGTTAGTGAACAGGTCTTTCGGAATTCAATGCGACACCTGAAGGCAGGCGTGCGTCAGGGTTGTCGAGCCTGAAAAAGGCGGCCGCAGGGCCGCCAACGAATGAAGAGGAGGTCTCGCTTCAGGCCTGACTCGGAGCGCATTCTTGAGCAGCCCCGCCCGGCTTGAAAACGGAGAAAAACGAAACTGGACCCTAGAAAAACTCGGCCTTTTCTGCAGCAAGCGAAAAACCTGAAGTCAGGAGACAAAAGCAGGACTGCCGGTTCAAAAATAAATATTTCCGACACAGGGCTGAAACATTATTTAAACAAACAGCTTATACAGGCCGCTTTGGCAACGAGAATAAACCAGGACAGCGTACCGAGGGTGGTGGAGTCGAAATGGCCTCTAGCGCTTGAGACATCGCGGCCTGCAAAATATCCCGCCAATCCAGTATTAGTTTTTCTAATCACAGACTTGGAAAAACTGCCGCATATTACCGTTTTTTATCATCTTTTTGACACAGCCCATTTCTAACCTTGCCGCATCGATTATCCAGCAGCCGGAAACAGCATTATGGGCAAACTGATCATGATCATGATCGACGGTATCAGCGCCGATCACTTCGAACTCTACCGCCGGCACTTGCCGAACCTGGACCGCTTGGCTCACTCCGGCACTCAGCTGCAGGCACTGCGCCCCGAAATGTGCGGCACTTCCTGTCCCGGGCGCACCTCGATGATTGCCGGCGTGTCCCCGGCCGAGCACGGCATCTATGGCAACCATATCTGGCGCGAGGACGGCTTCCGCTGGGCCAGCCCCTATGACGTACGGGTCGATACCCTGCCGGCCCTGGCGCGTCAGCAGGGACTGGATGTCGCCAACCTGGGTTACGGCATGGTGCGTCCCGAAGACTGCAGCCTCTATGTCGGTCCCTGGTGGGCGGACGAGATGCTGATGCGCGGCAAGGACGCGACGCCTGAACCGGCCGATGCAGGCTGGCTGCGCGCCGCTGACACTCGTGACCCTGAAGGCCGCCTGGCCGCGCTGAATGCCGAAGCGGTAGTGGCACCGAATCATTCCGAAGCACACAAGCTGCAGCTGGGCATGCTGGCGGATCAGCAGCTGCTGGATCTGGCCGCCGGCCTGGCGACTTCCGGGCAGGCACCGGACTTCATCCTGCTGGAGATAGCCATCACCGACTACTTCCTGCACAAGTACGGCGCCGATCACGACCTGACCCGCTGGTCGCTGCGCACCGCCGACGCCCAGATCGGCACCCTGCTGACACGATTGGAGCAGGCCGGTGTGCTGCAGCAGTACAACTTCGCCATCTGCAGCGACCACGGTCATGCCGCCATGCCGAAGGGACTGTACGTGGACCGCCTGCTCGGCGACCAGGTGGCCTGGTCCAGCGAAGGCGGCGTGCTGCTGGTCAATCCCAAGGATGAAGCCGAAGCCAAAGATGTCACCGACAGACTGGTTGGCGAAGGTATGGAGCCCTGGTCGACCGACTTCATGCCGACCGCGCTGCGCGATCAGCTGCTCGCCTTTGTCGTGCCGGAAGGCTCAGAGATCAGCTTCGAAGCTGCCGTGCCCGGCACCGAGGGTCTTTACGGCCCCTCCAAGTATGTCTCCAACCACGGCATGCGCCCGGGCACCGAGGCCGATCACCGCTTCTGCATTTTCAGCGGCCCCGATATCCCGCAGCAGACGCTGGGCGTCGCGGACTGCATCCGTTTCGCGCCAACCCTCGCCGACATCCTCGGCATCGAAACACCCTGGGCCGCACGTTCGCTGTTGAGCGACGCAGCGGACCTGAGCGCGGCCTGATCCGCGCTCACAGCCAAACCTGATATTCCATAACCCGATTCATACAAGCAGGACACCTCGATGAAACAGCTGATGACCTCCCTGGTAATGGCCTCCGCTCTGGCCAGCACTGTCGCCACCGCCGGCACCATCCGTCTCGGTCATGATGTCGGCTACGCCGGCGCCGAGTCACTGGACCCGATCTCGCCAAGCCGCTTCTTCGAAGCCAACCAGATGCTGTACTCCCGTCTGATCCGTCAGGGACAGGACGGCCAGCCGAGCCCGGAACTGGCCACCGAGTGGTCCGCCTCCGCCGATGCCAAGACCTGGACCCTCACCCTGCGCAAGGGCGTCAAGTTCCATGACGGCTCCGACCTGACCGCCGCCGACGTCAAGTACACCCTGGAGCGCATCAACGATCCCAAGATCGACTCACCGGTGGCCGCCGTACTCGGCATTATCGAGCAGGTCAAAGTACTGGACGAGCAGCGTTTCGAAATCAAGCTGTCCGCGCCCCACGCCGACCTGCCGCTGCTGCTGATGGACTATCGCGTGCGCATCATCCCGGAAGGCAGCGGTGACAACATCGCCAAGACCGGTATCGGTTCCGGCCCCTTCATGCTGGAAGAGCTTGATCCTGAAGGCACCACCCTGCTGGTGGCCAACCCCAACTACTGGGAAGGCAAGCCGGCCGCCGACGGCGCCGAGCTGATCGGCATCCCCGATTCCCAGGCCCGAGTGCAGGCGCTGATGGCCGGCCAGGTGGACCTGGAACAGAGCGTCACCGCGCAGCAGAAGCGCCTGTTCGAGAACAACCCGCAGTTCAAGCTGCAGACCATCGCCACCGGTGAATGGCGCGGCCTGGCCTTCCGTACCGATATGCCGCCGCTGGACAACCCCAAGGTGCGCAAGGCGCTGCGCATGGTGGTCGACCGTGAAGAGATGATGACACTGGTATCCGGCGCCGATGCGGGCATCGTCACCTGTGACCATCCGGTCTGGTCCGGCGACCAGTACCGCACCGAGATCGACTGTTCCCAGGATATCGAGGGCGCCAAAAAGCTGTTGGCCGAGGCCGGTTTCCCGAACGGTATCGAAGTGACCATCAGCGCCGCCGACAACGAGCCGGAATGGATCCACATGATCGAGGTATACCAGCAGCAGGCCGCCAAGGCCGGCATCAAGGTCAACCTGAACATGGTGCCGTCCGACGGCTACTGGAGCGATGTCTGGATGAAGCACCCGGCCTCCGCCTCGCGCTGGTCACAGCGTCCGGCCGACCAGATCCTCAACGAAGCCTTCCGCTCCGGCTCCGCCTGGAACGAAACCTTCTTCAACAACCCGGCCTTCGACCAGGCCCTGGATGACGCCCGTTCCGAACTGGACTTCGCCAAGCGCAAGGCGCTGTACGCCAAGCTGCAGACCCTGCTGTGGGAAGAAGGCGGCGAGCTGGTGCCCTACCACCTGAACCAGACCCGTGCGCTGCGCAGCAACGTGACCGGCCTGGACCCGGTGGAGCAGTTCTCCATCCGCTGGAACAAGGTGGACGTGGAATAAGCCGCCACTGACACGCCTGCGGGTTCAGCTCGACACGAGTGGCCTGCAGGCTTTTCTGTCGGGCCCTCTGCAAACCGGCACCCGCAACGGCCGCTTTGCAGAGGGTTTCCGGCGTACCGGACAACCCAATGATTGAAAACTCATGCTGAAACTGATTCTGCAGCGGCTCGCCATGGCCCTGTTTACCCTGTTGACCGTCTGCATACTGGTCTTTTCCATCACCGAGGCGCTGCCCGGCGATGTCTGTACCGCCTATCTGGGCCGCGATGCCCAGGGCACCCGACTGGAAAACTGCCGTCAGGCACGCAACCTCGATCAACCGGCGCTGCAGCGCTTTGCCGACTGGGGCACGGGCGTGTTGCAGGGCAGCCTCGGCACCTCGCTCAAGCGCGACAAGCCGATCAATGACCTGGTCGCCACCCGCATGCGCAACACCGCCGTGCTGGCGCTGGGCGCCGCGATGATCGGCATTCCGCTGGCGATATTCCTCGGTGTCATCGCCGCGCTGCGACGTGACCGGCCCGCAGATGTGCTGATCTCCGGCGGCTCCATCTTCGCCATGACCATCCCCGAATTCGTCACCGCCACGGTGCTGGTGCTGATCTTCTCGATCCAGCTGCAGTGGTTCCCGGCGGTGACCACGGTGCGCCATAACGCGCCGGTCAGCGAGCTGCTGCCCAATATCGTGCTGCCGATGGTCACCCTGGCACTGGTGATGATGGCGCACATCCTGCGCATGGTGCGCTCGGCGATGATCGACGTGATGGCCAGCGACTTCGTGCAGATGGCCCGGCTCAAGGGCGTGCCCTTCTGGCGCATCGTCTGTCTGCATGCGCTGCCCTCGGCGATGCTGCCGACCATCAACATCATCGCGCTGACCGTGGCCTGGCTGCTCGGCGGCGCGGTGATCATCGAGCAGGTGTTCAACTACCCCGGCATCGGCACCCTGATGATCCGCGCCATCTACGACCGCGACCTGCCGCTGGTACAGGCGATCGCACTGATCCTGGCCTCGGTCTACGTGCTGTGCAACCTGCTCGCCGACCTGTCGTCGCTGGCGCTGAACCCGCGCCTGAGAACTGCCCGCTAGGAGACACCTGATGACTGCAATCACGATGGACATGAATACCCCCGCAGCCAGGCCAGCGTCCCGTTGGCGCCAGGTCTGGAGCAACCTGCGCCGCTCGCCGTCCGGCATGATCGGGCTGAGCGTACTGCTGCTGCACCTGCTGACAGCCCTGCTGGCGCCCTGGCTGGCACCCCATGACTGGACGCTGCAGAACGGCTACCAAATGCTGCAACCACCCAGCGAGACCTACTGGTTCGGCACCGACCATATGGGCCGCGACCTGCTCAGCCGTACGATGATGGGCGGCCGCGAAGCCATTACCGTGACCCTGCTCGGCACCCTGCTGGCCGTGGGCTGGGGCGGTCTGGTCGGCATGACGCTGGGCTTTGTCGGTGGTCGCGTCGATGCCTGGCTGATGCGTGTCATCGATGCGCTGCTGGCCATCCCCTGGCTGCTGTTCCTGCTGCTGGTGATCGCGCTGGTGGGGCAGCAGACCTGGACCCTGGTGCTGACCCTGGGCTTCTTCTTCGGTATCGCCGTGGTGCGCGTGGTGCGCGGCGCCACGCTGGAATATGTGCCGCGTGACTTCGTGCTGGCCGCCCGCACCCGCGGCGAGTCGCGGCTGACCATCGTGGTGCGCGAATTGCTGCCCAACGTGCTCGATGCCCTGCTGGTGGAAGCCGCCATGCGCTGGGCCTGGATGCTGCTGGCGTTCAGCTCGCTCTCCTTCCTCGGCTTCGGCGTAGTACCACCGACCCCGGACTGGGGCCTGATGATCGCCGACAGCCGCGGCATGATCTCCATTGCCCCCTGGGCGGTGATCTTCCCGGCGCTGGCCCTGTCCACGCTGATTACCAGCATCAACCTGACCGCCGACGCACTGGCCAAGGCGATCGGCCTCGACCGCGCCAAGGCCCCCGTATGAGTGAACTGCAGACCATGAACACGACAATGACTCCCATGCTTGAAGTCGACAACTTCACTCTCGGATACACCAACGCCGAGGGTCGGCTGGTCAGTGTGCTGCGCAATGTCAGCCTGCAGGTGGCGCCTGGCGAGGCGCTGGGACTGGTCGGCGAGTCCGGCTGCGGCAAGAGCACCCTGGCGCTGGCGATGATGGCCTTTCTGCGTTCCGGCTCCCAGGTGCAGAACGGCGCCATCCGCTTTCACGAGCAGGACCTGTTCGCGCTCAAGCCGCAGCTGCTGCAGTCGCTGCGTGGCGGCCGTATCGGCCTGATCCCGCAGAACGCCGGTCAGTCGCTGACGCCGACGCTGAAGATCGATGCGCAGCTTTACGAGGCGCTGAAACTGCATTCCGATCTGCCGCGCAGCCAATGGCGTCAGCGCGCCATCGAATTGCTGCAGCAGGTCCGCCTGCCCGCTCCCGAGGCGATGCTGGAGCGCTACCCGCACCAGCTCTCCGGCGGCCAGCAGCAGCGCGTGGCCGTGGCCATGGCACTGGCGGGTCAGCCGGAACTGCTGATTCTGGACGAACCCACCACCGGCCTGGACGTGACCACCCAGGCCCATATCCTGGAGCTGCTGCGTACCCTGCGTCAGGAACTGGGCATGGCGATGGTGTTCGTCAGCCACGACCTGGGCGCCGTGGCCCGCATCAGCGACCGCATTGCGGTGATGTATGCCGGCGAAGTAATCGAGCTGGGCAGCAGCCGCGAGGTGCTGCTGCAGCCGACCCATCCCTATACCCGGGCACTGCTCAACGCCATTCCGCGTCTCGATGCCGAGGGCCTGCCGCCGTCACTGCCAGGCTACCCGCCCAAGGTGGGTTCGGTCACTCGGGGCTGCGCCTTTGCCAGCCGCTGTCCTCATGCGCAGCCGATCTGCAGCGAGCAGGACGCGCCGCTGGCGGCATTGTCCGGTCACCAGGTGCGCTGCCATCTGGCCGGTGAGCTGAAGCGCCCGGTTAGCGACTCCAAGGTGGTGCAGCTGCCAGTGCAGAGCAGCGAGGAGTCACTGCTGATGCTGGAACAGGTGCAGATCAGCTATCACCGCCCGGGGCTGATGGATACGCTGCTGCAGCGCCCGGCACCGGTGGCCACCGTAGACGGCATCGACCTGCAATTGAACAAGGGCGAAACACTGGCGCTGGTGGGCGAATCCGGCAGCGGCAAGTCCACCATCATGCGCGCCATCAGCGGTATCCAGCCGGCCCGCAACGGCCAGATCCGGCTCAAACAGGACGACCTCAACCTGCCTGTGGAGCAGCGCAGCAAGGCGCTCAAGCGCCGGGTGCAGATGATCTTCCAGAACCCGGACGCATCCTTGAACCCGCGCCACACGGTGTTCGAGATTTTGCAGCAGCCGTTGAAGCTCTATTTCGGCCTCAACCATGACGCCTGCCGCGACAAGGCCGCCGAGCTGTTGTCGCTGGTACGGCTGGCGCCACACTATCTGGACCGCCTGCCGGGTCAGCTGTCCGGCGGCGAAAAACAGCGCGTGGCCATCGCCCGCTGCTTCGCCGGTGACCCGGACCTGATCCTCTGCGACGAAGTCACCTCGGCACTGGATGTCTCGGTACAGGCGGCGGTGCTCAAGCTGCTCAAGGAGCTGCAGCAGCAGCGCGGCGTGACCTACCTGTTCATCGCCCACGATCTGGCGGTGGTGAAGGCGATCGCCGACCAGGTGGCGGTGCTCTATCAGGGCCGCATCTGTCAGGTCGGACCGGTGGACGAGGTATTTTCCGGCCACCATCACCCCTACACCCGCACCCTGCTCAACGCCGTGCTGGAACCGGACCCGGACCATCAGCCCGTCATTCAGGGCGAGGACAGCCCCGAGCAGCACCCACCGGCTCGCGGCTGCGCCTACCAGCGCCGCTGTCCGCTGGCAGAACCCCGCTGCAAGGAGCAGCTGCCACCCTGGCAGGCCCATAACGGCAACCGCATTCGCTGCCATCTGAAACTGGATGCGCTGACCACGCTGATCGACCGACCGCAATTGATCAAGGCGGTCAACGCCTGATCCTGCCCAGCCTGCACAGGCCCGGCCGGCACACGGCCGCCGGGCCAGCTCCAGTATCCAGCACCCTCTACACCATAAGGAAACCACCATGCCCCTGGCGATCTACGACCTGGATGAAACCCTGATCAACGCCGACTGCTCGCTGCTCTGGCTGCAGTTCCTGATCGACCGGGGTCTGACCGACCCGGCGATCATGGACGATGCCAAAGAACTCGACCGCCGCTACCATCAGGGTCAGCTGGACATGCATGACTACGTGGCGCTGCAGCTGCGCCCGCATATCGGCCAGACCCCGGCCGAAGCAACCCAAGAGGTGGCGCTGTTCATCAAGGAGTATGTGCAGCCGCGCATTCGGCCCTCGGCGGTGGAGAGCATCCGTCGTCACAAGACTCGTGGTGACCGCTGCCTGGTGATCTCTGCTTCAATCGATTTTCTGGTCGAGCCGATCGCCGCCCATCTGGGCATCGAGGACGCCATCGGCGTACGCATCGAACTGAATGAAGGCCGTATCACCGGCCGTGCCGACGGGCCGATCTGCTACCGGGAAGGCAAGGTGCTGCACCTGAACCGCTGGCTGGAGCAGCAGGATGAGCAGACCCAGGGCAGCTGGTTCTACTCCGATTCGCACAACGACCTGCCGCTGCTGGAACAGGTCGACAACCCAGTCGGCGTCAGCCCGGACCCGCATCTGGCGGAGGTATGCACACAGCGTGGCTGGGCGAAGGTGAACTGGTAAGTGGTATGACAGCGCTGCGATTCTCTAAAGCAGCGTCAGCCCCGTTCAGACATCTTACACCGAGGGGAAGTAACCATAAGCAACCCGTTCCGCTGCGTACCGAATAGCAGTCGATGTCTGATGTATGCATACGTAGCTCGATACAGCAAACTTGACAGTGTCAAACAGGACAACTCCCGGGGCCCCAGTCATAGTCACCATCTCCGAAAAGCATCCGGGGACAATACTTGGACCCCTTTCCCGCCAGCCTTCCAGTCGATTTCACCATATTAAATAATTTTCAATAACGTATTAAACTCAACGGCATACAGAGCTTCTGGAGGTCTTAGGCCGCCTCCATTATTCCGCCTATGACTCTCAGTCGCCGCTTCGTACCTCCCCTCTGAACCTTGAAAATAACTCAAGGTATGATATTACTGTTTACGTAAAGCTACAGATCTAGAATTGCCGAATATATGAACTGACTGGTGCGATATTCGCCACCTTGGTTTTCATAATATTCGAAAAAAAGCATATTGGAAACATACGCATCTAAATGGACGATCTTACCGGAAGCATTAAGAAAGCTCTCATGGAAGAAAAGAAAATACCTTTTTCTGTTTATTCTTCGATCTACGAACAGAACATTTTAAATGTTCCTGTTGCCAAGCCGCTCTTGATAGTAGTCCTGAGTGGGGAAAAGGAATTGGGAGGATCATCAAAAATTGTCTGTACAAGCAATAGCTTCATTTTTCTTGCGGGTAACAATGCTATTCATATGCGAAATATCCCCGGTGACAAACCTTATAAAGCGTTACTGATCGAATTCGATTATGATGACTTTGATGACATCCCCATCAACTCGAAAAATGAAAAGGACTACTTTATTGGAGAGATGACAGATAGCCTCAATAACTGCCTGAATCAATTCATTAACTCTGTATCCTGGGCTCCTGAGAGTGTCTGGGGACACCGTAGAAAAGAAATACTGTCACTCTTTTACCATGTCGGATATTGCGATGTTGCCTGTATGAGAGGCAAAAAAAAACTTAGCCATAAAGTCCATGATATTATGTGCAATGATTTGTGTAATGTGTCGATAGAGAACATATGTACACAAATTGCCATGAGCGAGTCAACCTTACGCAGGAAACTGAAATCAGAAGATAGCAGTATTAAGGAAATCCAAAATAGAGCCCGATTGGGCATGGGACTACATCTTTTACAAACGACTGAAGATCCTATCAGTTTTATTGCTGAACGCTGTGGCTATCAGTCACAATCTCGTTTTACACAGCGCTTTAAAGATCATTTCGGATTGACTCCCACGGAACTAAGAAAGACCAGAGTAGTCAATAACAACCAGATATCAACCTGATTTTAATATTCTTCTGCAAAACATGTAACGAATAAGTCATTCACTCTTTGATAATATACGATGAACTCTCTTTTTCTATTAAATATAGAAGAAAGTCTGTACTCAAGACTCAATACTATTTTTCTTTCATGAGGAATTATCCTACTAACTTTAACACAATCGAAGTCATTTTTTTCCCTTACATCAAGAAAGGTTGCTTTAAACAAACTTTCTTTCGCCGAGAACACTAAGGTACAGAATTCTTCCATTGACATATTAGATTCTGATTGTAATAAAAATTCCTCATCACTCAATATAATGGACTTAATATCATTCAAAACCAAAGTTGATATTGTTTTCTCAATATCAACTCCAACATACCTATAATACTCAGAGCTTGCTAACGCACAGATGGCATAGCCCGGTATATGCGATATGGATCCTACGATCCCGCAAGGCCAGCAGGGCTCACCTTCACTACCAATAGCCACGGGGCGGTGTCCCTCACCAGAACGCCCTAAAAGTGTGCTCGCCAAGTATCGACCAGCGAAGAATTCCGACTGCCTGCTTTTGGTACTCCTGTTAACTTCAACTGGAAAATCTATTTTATATCTCGAAAAGAAATCGACGTCAAAATTAGCATAAGAAAAGTGACAACAGGAAATTTCAACATCAATACCCAAATTTATATCAATATATAAATTGATGTATTCATCAATACTATTCATTTTTAAATGCTTATTAAAATCAATTCCAATTATACATACAGATTCAAATATTAGACCATATGTAATTCAAGTAACACAATATGAGCTGTACAGCCAGAATAGCAATCCTGGCTGTACTCGAGCATTATGCTATCTCGATCACTTTCTTGACAAGCTTCGATATCCCCAAATACACATCAGATAATTTTGCACGATCATCCATATAAGCCGGCGTGGTAATAATTTTGTTTTTTTCGTCAAAGACACAATCATACGTTGCACATTTTTCGTGTTTGGCACCCGTTTTCTCGATTTCACTGGCTATATCATCGTCATTCCCCAGGGTGAGCGAAGGATTATAATCACCTATCGAGAGAGCAATGAGTGCAGGAGATATGCAAATTGCGCCAATAGGTTTATTGCTATCCTTAAAGTCTTTAACGATTTCTACGATTTTTTCATTAACGGATGCGTTGCTCCCATCAAAGAAGAAAGAACACATGTTTTTAGCAACGCCAAAACCTCCTGGCAGGATCAAGGCATCAAATTCTTCGACATTAAGTTTGGTTACGTCTTCTATCTGACCACGTGCAATACGGGCTGACTCTTCCAGAATGTTCCTTTTATCGCCATCAACCTGCTGCCCTGTCAAATGGTTAACAACATGATGCTGTTCCTCATCCAACGCAAAAACCTTGTACGAAGTGCCAGCTGTATCCAGCGCCAGCAGGGTCAAGACTGACTCTCTGACTTCCGCACCATCAAGGTAACCACAACCTGATAGAATAACGGCTACGTTTTTCATTACTAGACTCCCATATCTATTTATCATTTATAGGCGTTCAGGGAGATCCCCCCGAACTTTTATCATTTCAATATTCAGGTTGAAGAGATCGCATTTTGATTAGCCTTTCCAGGCTTACTACCACCAGATGTAACCTCTTCCTGCAGAGCACTTTCCACAAGCGAAACAATGTCGCGAATATTTTTTACCGACATCAGGTCAGTGACAGATAGCTGTATTTTGTGGGATGGCATAGAAAACTCGGTTCTAAGTACGCTGGTAAGCTGAACAATACCCAAAGATGCCAATCCACATTCTTCAAGCGTCCATTCGGGCTGAACCTCCATCCCCGTAATCCGAAAAACGATATCGAGAATTCGATCCATCGTTTCTTCCGGCGAACGCGCGACAACCTCGCCCTCTCCTACACCTTTTGCACCACGGATAGCCACTTTGATACGGCCGAAAGCTTGACGCATCAGCGGGTCGACGGGTTGAATCGCCTTGGCAAAAATAACGACCAGACCCACAACATAGAAATACTCATACCACTCGACGGGGACCGGTTGTGGGCTAAACCAGTAGAAGTCTTTCTGGTCGCTCCACCAGTTCCACCAGTCCCCATTCCTTGTCGCTGCGTAATACCATTGGCCTATTACCTGATGGAACAGGAAGCATGCAAAGGCGGTTGGAGCCAATGTTTGTGAGATAGGGCTGGACCTTAGAACTCTCGCGGTAACCCCCTTGCCGGTGCTTAACGCGAAAATCCATAGCAGTGTAATCGGAGCAAACAATCGGCCGTATATGTTGTCCCAGATTCTGTTAACCGTGGCAGGGTCGGTTAGCGAGTCGGCGGCGGCTGGACGTAATGCATTCTGCTCTGTCGATACCCAGGCCATATTGTCGCCGTGCTCGAAATAGCCCTGGGTAATGTGAGCAATGCTCACTGCAATCATCAGTACGGTTATCGCATCGGCAACCTTGCCCCAGACCTCTGCACGCAGCTGCTCAGCTGGGCGGATGGCATCATATAGAAAGGCCGCGCACATGCCCGCAATGAAATAAACAACCCAGAACGGAGCGAACAGGTAGAAGCCCAGAATAACGGCATTGTCCTTTCCGGCCATTTCCAGCTGTTCCTCACTGGGTGTAGCTCTTAACCCGGTAAGTGCATCAAAAAAGCCATAACCGGTAGCATCGACTGCATAGCCGTACCAGAATGCAAGAACAATCAGAACGTTGGCTCCAAGCCCCAGAACAGTCAGCGAGAAGAGGCGCTTGGTATTGCCTCGGTGCTTGTATAACGCGTTATACAGGAAGGGAAATACCACCAGGCACTGGAAGTACATCGAGATAAACCACAGGTAGAACCCCATGAACCACGAGGCCCCCCAGAGAGGAGTGGCTTGCAGGCCCGTCAAGTGTATGCCAAGTGTCAGGAATACATTGGCTATCCAGGAGTCCTGCACCAAAGGAGTCCCCTCGCAGAACATTTTTCCTGAATCGACTATCTGCGCCCAGTGGAATGCCGATGAGAAGGTCGATGGCTGGCAGGTTGTGAGCAAGTTAGCCAAGACCAGCAGGACGGCCAGTCCATATAAGGGATACATTCCCCAGACACGCGCTGAAATAAATGCCATCTTTTGCTTTATAAGCGAGGGCATGATAACGGCCAGGGTAAATCCCGCCAATGTAAAAAATGTATGCACATGCCATGGGAACTGACGCAGATTCGAAAAAGCATCCCAGGAATCGTTGGAACCGATGTGCATAAACATCACGTAGCAGGCCAGCAGAAAGCGGAAGCCGGCCAGGGTGCTCCAGTCCACGTGAGGCTTGTCGCTGAGCGAGGCAGCCACCGGAACGGGAGAGGGCGGCCTCACCTGGCTTTCTCCCGTGCCGCGACGGGCGGGCTGTTCATGTTTTTCATCGCCTGCCGGGCTGTTCGCGGCGGTAAACCTTTGTGTAACGGATACACCAGGCGTCACCTGCAGCTCATCTGCCAGTTTGTTTCTCATGATTTTTTTACTGCCGGTTCTCGGAATATCTTCGTTGACCGCCAGTTTCCAGCAGCTGGGCACCTTATAAGGCGCCAAGCCACTGTCTCTAAGTAGCGCCCTCATTTCTCTTACAACATTTTGAATATCCTGCCCATTCGCATAGGAGGATTTCAAAACCAGTGCACACCCGACTTCTTCACCATAAACATCAGAAGGGACGGAGAAGCACACCGCCAAATCGACACCCGCATGGGCAACCAGAAGCGTTTCCACTTCAGCCGGCGCAACCTGCTCACCACCTCTTTTAATCAGTTCTTTAATTCTGCCTTTCAGAGTCAGCGTTCCATCCCGATCCATCTGGCCCAGATCCCCGGTGAGGAATCCAGTACGGAAAACGCCGTCCTGGAGAGCTCTCATCAGGAAGCGAGAACCATTATTCGCATCATCGTTATTTTGATAACCGGAGAAAACCGTCTCTCCCGATATCGCCACTTCACCCTCTTCTCCGAACGGGAGAGGTTGCAGAGACACAGGATCGACAATTGCCAGTGATGCGGTGAGGGGAACCCCCACCGACCCGGGCTGCATCAACCAGGCATCGCCCTGAACGGGGGGCTGTGAAATTGGCATCTGCTCCGACATGCTGTAAGTGGCGATGACCGGGCATCCAAACGTTGATTGCAGCTTCAAACGATCCGGTTCTTTAAGCGCTGCGGCACCGGATCGAATAAAACGGAGATTATGGCCTTGCCACTTCCCGGCCCGGTCGAGATATTGGTCAGCGTTATCCTGAAGATATCGGACAGTGCCGTTGTGGATTGTCGGTACGGCCGAGTACCAGGTTGGGCGAGGATTTGAAAGCGACAAGGCCTCCACCATGCTGTGAGGGTTATATATTCCATCACAGGTAATGGACGCACCCACCGCTACGCTGCAGAGGATAGAAGCACTTATACCGCCGATATGATCGAGCGGCATCACACTGTAGGTCACATCCTCGGCATGAATGCCGATGGAATCGGCAAGAATCAGGCTGTTTGTAACCAGGTCCTTTTGTTTAAGCGGGACAACCTTGGGTACGGATGTGGTCCCCGATGTACGCAGCAGAAGACTGTTGGCCGCCGCAACGTGGGTCAAGGCCGGTAACGACGCAAAATCCCTGACCGGACTGCAATATCGGAACAACCCCGGCGACGGCATATCGGTGTCGTCGGCTTGGTGCAAACGGGCGCCCGATTCAAGAGAATATGTTGCAAATGCCGCTTCAACCCCGGGTGCAGACACGCCCTCGAATACCACGAGGTGCTTAACGTTGAGTTGCTGCAGTGCCAACAAGGCGTCGGCTTCCCCCAGCGCCGGCGACAGAGGCGCTGCACAGGTCTGGGATGCGATCGACAAGAAGGCACAGGCCGAGACGGCGTTCCCACCGGGCGGGGCAATATAAGCGACCACCTCTCCGCTTTTCACGCCGATTCTGCGCAGGTCGCCCTCACCTCCCTCCTGGCAGAACGCCAGCATCTCGCCATAGGAACAGAAAACGCTGGCATTCTGTTCGCGTGCGTTGCGAAACAGGGGCGCGTCATGAGGCTGACAAGCCAGCATGCCGGTAATGGTTCGAGGCAGCCCTTCCAGATTCAATCTGACATCCGCTATCTGGACACGACTCTCAACCGCACGATGGCTTAACGTACTGGACTTCAGCCACTTTGTTGTTTCAACCGAAACATCATTTTCATGCGGGTCGAATGCATTTCCAATCAAACAATTCCTGACCTGGTCTGATATATTCCTGCCGTTTTCAGTCAACAGGTTGATTTCATGGCCATCAGGTAAATAGATAATTCTTGTTTTAGATGGCCAGGTTGAGCAAGCAAACGCTTCGGAGTAAGGCTTGAATCGATCCTTGCGTCCAATCAAGTGCAGGCTGTTATATTCAGAAGGGGTCTCAACAGGATCCAGCCCCGCTAAACGACGAAGTTGAGATACTGACAAGGGTGCTGCTGAACATGCAAAGACAGCCGTTCGAAAAATCGGGTGCTCAGGTATCCTAATGTGTGCGTTCTCGCCATGCTGTAAAATCAGCGTGTTCTGAAGCGCCCTGTCCTGATGCAATTCATTGACCAGGTTGGCGACCACTGCCCCCTGACTAAATCCGTATATGGCATCAAACGGACCCTCTTTCTCAATGGCTTCCAGCACGCTGTATACCGCGTTGCAGGTAGCATTGAGCAACTCTTCACCGTTTTCCTCCCCCATCTCGGTATTGGGAAACCAGGAATACCAGGGGCCGGATTCGGAAGCTTCCACGCCCGGGCCGGGTTTATCCACCAATATAGGACCATCAAGATAGACGACTTCGTAGTTTTCCCCCTGCACGCCAAGGTTGTGCAGCTGCATCCTGGTGATATCGCTATTGCTACCTCTTCCATGCAAAGCTAGAAGCCTCATTCTGGCTGAGTTGCCATCAAATGAGTCCAAACCCATTTTTTCCTCCTGGACATCAATTGGGTTACAGGAATAAACCGGCATACGAATCAGCCTGAAAGCCAATTCGTAAAGAATGAAAATATAATTTTTATAGTGAAGAGATTATTAGAGATAAAGATCTGATTTGAAATCAGATATAAAAGATTCAGACAAAAAATTATTATTATTTTAAGATATGGAGGGTTTTAAAAATGATTACACCCAATCTATTGAGCCAGGATGCCTTCACCTGAACGAGCATCATGCAGGGCTATCGAGAACCATCGGGAATTCGGCTCTTGGCTTAGAACCCCCGATGGCCTGCACGATCAATCGCGCTGGTAAAGCGCTTCGATCGTGCTCGATGCTATTGAATGGGCATTGACCATGAAGCCGGTGAGCGCCGCCGAAGCGTTTTCCGGCAACTCAAGCTCTTGAGAAAGCGCATGCACCGTGAACTGGTATCGATGTACACCATGGCCGGCAGGCGGACAGGCGCCGCCAAAGCCCTTTACCCCGTAATCATTGTTAAGCTGAAGGCTGCCTTTCGGCATCAAACTCTGGCTCGGGTCTCCTGCGCCTGCCGGAAGACTGGTCACATCCGCCGGGATGTTGACGGCCTGCCAGTGCCACCAGCCACTGCCCGTCGGGGCATCCGGATCATAGGCGAAGATCGCAAACGCCTTGGTTCCTTCCGGCGCGCCCGACCATGACAGCTGGGGCGACAGGTTATCGCCGGAGCAGCCGAAGCCCTGGAACACCTGGCTCTTGTCCATCGCTTTACCCTGCGTAATATCAGAGCTGGACAGCTCCAGAGAACCCGCCATGCTGGATGCAGAAGTAAGCAGCAGCAGGGGCAAGGTGAGTTTAATCAGTGAAGCGCGCATGAGTCCCTCCGAATGCGTCAAATGGAAAACGGGGCTATCGTATAGAATTCAGGCGCCGAAGTTTATGCAGAAAACCGCCAGATTTTCGCCCGTTTCGTTCAGTCTTGAACGACTCCGGCCAATTAGATGGAGGGATTTTCCTTACGACAGGAATGAGACGCCTTTGTTCCGAATTGCTTCTGCTGCCATGGATAGCCTTTGAGCGCGCCGCATACAACCCCGATAGACACATCACAGCATGGATGCGTCCATTTGAAGCTCCACCCGATTCACAGCTCGAGGGAAAACCGGAAGGGTATGGACCCGCGGGCAATCAGCGCCGAATATACTGTTCCTCCCGCTCCAGTGTGGCCTGCAGCCAGTCGCGGAAGGCGATTACCTTGGGCGACGGCGGCTTGTTGGGCAACACCAGGTAGTGCGCACCCGATGCCTTCAACGTAAAGGGGTGTGCTTGCAGCAGTTTGCCCTCGTCCATCAGCGGCTTGAGATTGAAACTGCGCGCCAGCAGCAGGCCGATACCGTTGCAGGCGGCATCGAAAGCGGCGGTGCTGGTATCACACTCCAGTACCGGCATCGGCATCAGGTTGGCCAGCCCCTGCTGACGGAACCACTGCTGCCAGCTCTCCTTCTCGCCGATGATGGTGATCAGCGGCACCTGCAGAATTTTCATCGCATCCTCGTCCACCGGGTAGCGCTCCAGAAAGCCGGGGCTGCCGACCACCACCAGATGCTCCCGCGTCATCCGCTCCACCTGCATGCCGCTCCAGTTGCCGTAGCCGTTGGAGATCTCGATATCGGCCTCCTCCACCTCATCCTGTGACGGCCAGACCGCCGACATCAGCCGCAGACGTATGCCCGGATGCTGTTCATAGAAACCGCTCAGCCGTGGCATCAGCCAGCGTTGCAGAAAGCTGCTGCCGCACTTCACCGTCAGCAGCGCCCGGTGGTCGGAACCGAACAGTTCGTTGGTGCCGGACTGAAGGATATTGAACGCTTCGGTCAGCACCGGCAGGTAGGCGCGGGCGGCATCGGTCAACTCCAGCTTGCGCGGCTTGCGAATGAACAGCTGAGTATCCAAGTACTCCTCCAGCAGCTTGACCTGCTGACTGATGGCCCCTTGGGTAACATAGAGTTCTTCGGCGGCGCGGGTCAGGCTGCGCAGACGGGCGGCAGCCTCGAAACTCTTCAGCGCTTTCAGCGGCGGCAGAGGCTTGTGGTTGTGCTTCATTAATCAACTCACGGCAGGAATGGGCAACAGCGCCCCGGAACAACGACCCAGAAAAACTGGGGACACTTGCATGACCGCAGGGACAAATAGCAGAGAGTTATGGCAGTAATATTTCAGTGCTCCGGCGATAAAAATCTTTCCAGCCCCTGTCAGCCCTGAGCCCTGGCGCAAAGCCACGGCCAGTCGAGGCTTCGCAGCCGGCATTAGAATTTCTCGGCCATCCGTACAGAAACCCTCCATTTTTTCCGCCCCTCGTCCTTAGCAGAATAGCGCCATCGAAACTCTTCAATACGACCCAAATGGATAGTCGCCATGTCTGTTGAGCAACAACAGGAAAACCCTGAAATCCGTGCCCGTCGGCACTGGATGGGCGTACTGGCCAAATCGGCCGGTACGGCCCTGCAGCAGCGCTGGCAGGCGCTGTCGCTGGAACCCGAATACCAGTTCATTCGCAAGCCGGAAACCGGTTTGACCATGCTGCGGGGTCGTGTCGGCGGCAGCGGTCAGCCGTTCAATCTGGGCGAGATGACCCTGACCCGCTGCGCCGTACGTCTGGCCAGCGGCACCCTCGGTGTCAGCTATGTATCCGGTCGCAACAGCCAGCATGCCATCACCGCAGCGCTGGCCGATGCCTTGCTGCAGGAGAACAACACTCAAGTCCTGCTGCAGCGTGAGCTGATCGAGCCCCTCCAGGCCGAGCTGGACGCCGAGCGCCAGCAGCGCGCCGCCCAGGCCAACAGCACCCGCGTGGACTTCTTTACCCTGGTACGAGGAGAGGACTGATGGCCGTTAGCAGTCATGAACTGATTGCCGGGTTTGCCGATCCGGTACAGGCATCCCAGCAGGTGTTCCGTGCCGCCCTCAAGGCGATGAGCGAACCGGGCACGCTGATGCAGCTTGACCATGTAGAGCAGGCCCCCAAGGGGCTGGATCTATCCACCTGGCAGCTGGCGCTGAGTCTGCTTGATCCTGATACCCAGGTCTGGCTCAGCCCGACGCTAGCGGCCAATGACGCCGTGATCAGCAACCTGCGTTTCCACTGTCAGTGTCCGCTGGTGGATAACCCCTTTGATGCTGACTTTGTCATCGCTTGGCACAGCGAACTGCCGCTGCTGGCCGAACTGAACTGGGGCACGGCGGAATACCCGGATCGTTCCACCACCCTGATTGTACAGGTACCGGCATTGAGTGATGAGTCGGACTGGACCCTGAGCGGACCCGGCATCGAACACACCCGCTCGCTGCGCATCGCCGGCCTGAGCGAGCCCTTCCGCAGCGACCTGATTCGCAGTCGCCAGCGTTTTCCATTAGGCATCGACACCTTCTGGTGCTGCGACAACCGGCTGACCGCGCTGCCACGCACCACCCAGATCGAGCCGTTCAAAAAAGCTGAGGAGGCCTGCTGATGTATGTAGCCGTAAAGGGCGGTGAAAAGGCGATCGACAACGCCCATGCCCTGATGCGCACCCAGCGCCGTGGCGACAGCGCCATCACCGAGCTGAGCGTCAACCAGATCCGTCAGCAGCTGCCGCTGGCGGTGGACCGCGTCATGAACGAAGGTTCGGTATACGATCCCGAGCTGGCGGCGCTGGCGCTGAAGCAGGCCAGTGGCGATGCGGTAGAAGCGATCTTCCTGCTGCGCGCATACCGCACCACGCTGCCCCGCTTCGGTTACAGCGAGCCGCTGGATACCGAGCAGATGCAGATCGAGCGCCGCATCTCCGGCACCTTCAAGGACCTGCCGGGCGGCCAGATTCTGGGCTCCACCTACGACTATACCCACCGCCTGCTGGACTTCAGTCTGCTGGCGGCGGGCGAGGCGGAAGTGGCACCGGAAGAAGCCAATGCCTTGTCTGAAGCGCTGGCCGCCGGCAACAGCTGTCCACGGGTGCTGGAGCTGCTCAACAAGGAAGGCCTGATCGAGCAAAGCCGTGAATCAGGCCAGGACGATCAGGTTCCTCGTGATTTGACCCGCGAACCGGTCAACTACCCGGCCGAGCGCGCCGTGCGCCTGCAGAACCTGATCCGCGGCGACGAAGGCTTCCTGCTGTCACTGAGTTACGCCTCCATGCGCGGCTACGGCGACAGCCACCCCTTCTCCGGCGAGATGCGCACCGGTCGCGTTAGTGTCGAGCTGGTGCCTGAGGAACTGGGCTTCCCGATCGAAGTGGGTGAAGTGCTGCTGACCGAGAGCGAGATGGTCAACCAGTTCCACGGCTCCAAGGATTTGCCGCCGCAGTTTACCCGCGGCTACGGCATCGCCTTTGGCCGTGCCGAACGCAAGGCGATGTCGGTGGCGCTGGTGGAACGTGCCCTGAGGGCCGAGGAACTGGGCGAAGAGGTGCTCTACCCGACCCAGGATCAGGAGTTCGTGCTGTCGCACACCGACTGCGTCTCCGCCAACGGCTTCGTGTCGCATCTGAAACTGCCGCACTACGTCGACTTCCAGTCCGAGCTGGAGATGATCCGCCGCCTGCGCAAGGAACAAGGCCAGGCGACTCAGAGCAAACGTACTGACGAGGAGGCCGACGCATGAGCACCGCCACCGGCTACAATTTTGCCTATCTGGACGAACAGTCCAAGCGCATGATCCGGCGCGCCATCCTCAAGGGCGTGGCGATTCCTGGCTACCAGGTGCCCTTCGGTGGCCGCGAAATGCCGCTGCCCCACGGCTGGGGCACCGGCGGCATGCAGGTGACCGCCAGCGTTATCGGCGAGGCCGACAAGCTGAAGGTGATCGACCAGGGCGCCGATGACACCACCAATGCGGTCAGCATCCGCCGTTTCTTCGCCCACACCGCAGGCGTGGAGACCACCGAACAGACCGCCGAAGCGACGCTGATCCAGACCCGTCACCGTATCCCGGAACGGCCGCTGCAGGCGGATCAGATCCTGATCTATCAGGTGCCGATCCCCGAGCCGCTGCGCTTTATCGAGCCACGCGAAAGCGAGACACGCAAGATGCACGCACTCAGCGAGTACGGTGCCATGCAGGTGAAACTGTACGAGGACGTGGCCCGCTTCGGTCATATAGCCACCAGTTACGACTACCCGGTGATGGTGAACAACCGCTACATGATGGACCCGTCGCCGATCCCCAAATTCGACAACCCGAAGATGAGCATGATGCCGGCGCTGCAGCTGTTCGGCGCCGGTTTCGAGAAGCGCATCTACGCCGTGCCGCCGTTTACGCAGGTGGAGAGCCTGGACTTCGACGACCATCCGTTCGAGGTACAAAGCTGGGACGAAGCCTGCTCCATCTGCGGCTCCGATCACAGCTTCCTGGATGAAGTGATCATCGATGATGCCGGCAGCAAGATGTTTGTCTGCTCCGACACCGACTACTGCCGCGAGCGCGTGGCGCAAGGTTTTGTAGGCGAGGCCCCCGCGCAACTGGAGACCGAACAATGAACAAGGTGATCGACGCGGTGCAGTCCGACACCGGCGTACAGCAGGCACTGGAAACGGTCCTGCAGCAAGAGTTTAAAGAAGAATGGCAGGATATCGCGCCGCTGCTGAGCGTGCGCGAGCTGAACAAGTTCTACGCCCCGGGCAAGGGCTGTGGCGACATCAGCTTCGACCTCTACCCGGGCGAAGTGTTGGGCATCGTCGGCGAGTCCGGCTCCGGAAAATCCACCCTGCTGAGCTGCCTGTCGGCACGGCTGACGCCGGACTCCGGCCAAGTTATCTATAACAGCGAACAGTTCGGCGAGATGGACCTGTACGCCTGCGAGGAGTCCATGCGTCGTGTGCTGATGCGCTCCGAGTGGGGCATCGTGCACCAGCACGCCCGTGACGGCCTGCGCATGAATGTCAGCGCCGGCGCCAACATCGGCGAGCGGCTGATGGCGGTGGGCGAGCGTCACTATGGCGACATCCGCGCCAAGGCCGAAGAGTGGCTGACTGCGGTGGAAATCGATACCGGCCGTATCGACGACCGCCCCAGCCAGTTCTCCGGCGGCATGCAGCAGCGTCTGCAGATCGCCCGTAATCTTGTCACCCACCCCAAGCTGATCTTCATGGATGAGCCCACCGGCGGGCTGGATGTATCCGTGCAGGCCAAACTGCTCGATCTGCTGCGCAATCTGGTGTCCCGCCTGGGGCTGTCAGTGATCATCGTCACCCACGACCTGGCGGTGGCGCGTTTGCTGGCGCACCGACTGATGGTGATGCGCCGTGGCCAGGTGGTCGAGACCGGTCTGACCGATCAGGTTCTGGACGACCCTCAGCACCCGTACACCCAGTTGCTGGTGTCATCCATTCTGCAGAACTAGGAGCCTGTCATGACTGCAAGCCAACTGATGATCGATGTGTCAGGAGTGGAGAAAGCCTTCACCCTGCACAACCAGGGCGGCGCCAGCTTCGGCGTGCTCGACAACGCCAGTCTGCAGGTGCAGGCCGGTGAATGTGTGGTGCTGCACGGCCAGTCCGGTGCCGGCAAAAGTACCTTTCTGAAAGCGCTGTACGCCAACTACTCCGTGGATGGTGGCGAGATCCGCCTGCGTGACGGCGAGCAGATGGTAGAGATCACCTCAGCACTGCCGCGTCGCATCATAGCCCTGCGCCGCCAGACGCTGGGGTATGTGTCCCAGTTCCTGCGCGTGATTCCGCGAGTACCCACGCTGGAGGTGGTGATGCAGCCACTGCTGGATCTGGGCGTGGATGCCGCCCTCTGTGAAGCCAAGGCCAAACACCTGCTGCAGCGCCTGAATGTGCCAGAACGACTCTGGTCGCTGGCGCCGGGCACCTTCTCCGGCGGCGAGCAACAGCGGGTCAACATCGCCCGCGGCTTCATCGTCGACTACCCGATCCTGCTGCTGGACGAGCCCACCGCCTCGTTGGATGCCACCAACCGCCAAGTGGTGGTGGAGCTGATCCGCGAAGCCAAGGCGCGTGGCGCTGCCGTGGTGGGTATTTTCCATGACGAAGACGTACGTGAAGCGGTCGCCGATCGCCTCGTCGACATTAAAGCAATCTGAACAGACAAAGCGATCTGAACCAATAGACAGCCCTGCGCAAGCAAGAGACATAGAGATGAAAGAACAGATTCTGACCAACGCCCGCCTGATCCTGCGCGACGACGTAGTCACCGGCACCCTGGTCATCCGTGACGGCGAGATTGCTGAAATCAGTCAGGGAATCAGCCAACTGCCCCAGGCCGACAACTTGGACGGCGAATACCTGATGCCCGGTCTGGTGGAGCTGCACACCGACAACCAGGAAAAGTATTTCACCCCCCGCCCCAAGGTCGACTGGCCTGCACACATGGCAATGGCGACCCATGACGCCCAGCTGATAGCCGCCGGCATCACTACCTCGTTCGATTCCGTGGCGCTGGGCGACATCATCGGCGAGAGCACCCGCGTCGAGAAGCTGGATGCCATGATCAAGGCGATCATCGCGTCCGAGCGCACCGGCATCAACCGCGCCAGCCACCTGCTGCACCTGCGCTGCGAAGTCAGCTATCCGGGCCTGATGGAACTGTTCGAACGCTACGTCGGCGAGGATCTGGTCAAGCTGGTATCGGTGATGGACCACGCGCCCGGCCAGCGCCAGTTTCCGCCGGAGAACATCCCCAAGTACCGCGAGTACTACATGATCAAGTATGGCCTGACCGATGCGCAGATGGATGACTTCATCCAACTGCAGCAGGCCAACAGCGCCCAGTACGCCGATCCCTTCCGCCGCCGCATCTGCGAGGTGTGCCACGATCGCGGCATCGCCATCGCCAGCCATGACGACGCCACCCTGGCGCACGCACAGGAATCCGCCGAGCTGGGCATGCAGGTGGCGGAGTTCCCGACCACCCTGGAAGCGGCGAAAGCGTCCCATGATCTGGGCCTGAAGGTGCTGATGGGCGCGCCCAATATCGTCCGGGGCGGCTCCCACTCGGGCAATATTGCCGCGAAAGATCTGGCGGCGGCGGGCGTGCTGGATATTCTCAGTTCCGACTATTACCCCTCGGCCCTGGTGCAGGCTGCGTTCATGGTCGCTAACATGGAAGACAACGACTACGATCTGGCACGGGCGATCGGGCTGGTGACCGCCAACCCGGCGCAAGCGGCCAACCTGCAGGATCGCGGCGTGCTGGAAGTGGGCCGACGCGCCGACCTGGTGCAGGTGAACAGCCACTCGGTGATGCCGCTGGTGGAACGGGTCTGGTGCAAGGGCAAGCGAGTATTCTGATGATCAGAGGTACGCTTTTCTACTTGGTCGGAGCCTCGGGCTCCGGCAAGGATTCACTGCTCGAAGGCTGTCGTCGGCAACTGCCGGCGCAGCTGCGCTGCTGCATCGCCCACCGTTACATCACCCGAGCGGCGGATGCCGGCGGCGAAAACCATATCCACCTGAGCGAGGCCGAATTTCATCTGCGCGAAGAGCTGGGCCTGTTCGCCATGAGCTGGCACTCCCACGGCTACCACTACGGCATCGGCAACGAGATCGACGCCTGGCTCGACTCCGGCGCCAATGTGCTGATCAACGGCTCCCGCGAGTACCTGCCCAGGGCAATGGCAATGTACGACGAACTGGTACCGGTGCTGGTCGATGTGGATGCCGACAAGCTGCTCCAGCGCCTGATCAAGCGTGGTCGGGAAACGCCGGAGGAGATCGAGTGTCGGCTGGCGCGGCATGCCGAGATGGTGGCACTCATGCCGAGCTGCACGCTGCATGTCAGCAACAACGAGCGCCTGCAGGACGGTATCGACGCCCTGATCGGCGTGATTACGGCCAACAGCCTTCAGGCAACCGACATGTGAGGTAATGTCTGCCATGCAACTGACTTTCCTTGGCACCGGCGATGTGCGTCAGGTGCCGGTCTATGGCTGCGACTGCCCCGCCTGCTCAACCGCACGCGAGGACCGACGCCTGCGCCGCAAGCCCTGCAGTGCACTGCTGGAACTGGGCGAACTGCGTATTCTGCTCGACGGCGGCCTGACCGATCTGGCCGAACGCTTTGCGCCCGGCGAGCTGAGCGCCATCCTGCTGACGCATTATCATGTCGACCATGTGCAGGGGCTGTTCCACCTGCGCTGGGGACTCAACGATAACATCCCGGTGTACGGCCCGGATGACCGTGACGGTTGCGCCGACCTGCTCAAGCACCCGGGAATTCTGGATTTCCGTCCGCCACTGACGGCCTTTGTCCCCTTTCGGCTAGGCGAACTGAAGATCACCCCGCTGCCGCTGCAGCATTCCAAACCCACTTTCGGCTACCTGTTCGAGCACGGCGGGCGGCGCATCGCCTACCTGACCGACACCGTTGGCCTGCCGGAAGAGACCGAACGTTTCCTGCAAGGCTTCAACAACCTGGAGATGGTCATCGACTGCAGCCAGCCGCCCCGTCCAGAGCCGCCGCGCAATCACAACGACCTGAACCTGGTCGTGGCGATTCATCAGCGCCTGCAGCCAACGCGTACCTGGCTGACCCATATCGGCCATGAGATGGATACCTGGCTGATGGAGCATGCGCTGCCGCAGGGACTCGCCGTCGCGCGGGATGGCACAGCGCTCGATTGAAGGCGCATGATTCCTGCTCGGCTGCGGTGTGACAACCAGTACAGCCTCAGGGCTTCAGATAGATTGTCGGACGCGTTCGCTCATCGCCACGCAGGGCGCAAAATTCCTGCTCTTGCCCTCCCTGGTAGCGAACATTTACATTGAAACCGGCCCCGGCCGGATGATTCAGCACCAGCAGGCGTTGCTGCCCCGGCGCGATGCGAAACGCCTGAATCCGCGACTGAGCATCAGCACTGCCGAAATCCAGGCGAATCGATTCGATCGGTGCTTCACTGGCGTTATGGAAGGTCACTTCCAACCCCTGGGCCGGCGCCGACGCACGTCCGACAGCCCATCCCAGCGCCAGTGTCAGCAAAAGCACAAGGGTCAAATAACGGCGTATCGAGGGTTCGGCAAGCGCGCTACGCAGCGTCATGGTTCAGCCAGGTAGCGCTGAACGGCCTGATCGGGATCCGTTTCGGCGGTAACGCATGCCGCTATCCCCTTGCGGGACAGGCGTTGCTGCAAGCCGGCGCCCATGCCGCCAGCAATCAAAACATCGATGCTGTCGAGCGGATGCTCAGCCGAGCTGTCACTTTCGCGAAAAGACTCTTCCCTGGCCAGCTCCATCAAACTCTTGTTGACCACGGCGCCCTGTTCAATCTCGTAGATCCAGAAACGACGACACACCCCCGCATGCGGTGTCACCGTCTTGCGATTCTGGCTGGTTACAGCAATTTTCATGGTATCAATCTCCACGACCCAAGGAATACACCCGGCACCAACCACCGGGATGAACGGCTGTCCATGATTGTATTTCTAGGTGACTGTTTGCGTTGAATCTAATGTAACAGACAAATTACCTTTTGGAATAACGTTATAACTATAGAGTCGATAAAAAACCTCTATCGCCTGGAACACACGGCTGAGCCGACCCCATAACCCTCTTCAGCTATATGCCAAACAAGCGACCTGGCCTGGGAACACGGCGAAGAACGGCTCTCAACCGGAGTAGAGACGGGATATACGCCAAGCCCTGGTCTATTCAGGCCTCTGGGAAAGTGATTTTCCCGGAGGCCTGCCCTGGCTGCGTCACTGCGGTGTCGCCACCAGTGCCATCAGTTCCTGCATATTGGCACTGTTCTCCATTCCGGCGGCGATCTCCCGTTGTTCGTCGAGGACCTCGCACAGCACCTCATCCGTGGTCAGGGGGTTCGCCAGCACCACCCGGAAGACCGTGATCGCCTGCTGCTCGTAACACTCGGGCTCCAGTCGGGTACGCGACACGAAAGCCTTGCCGCGCTCGCGCTGCTCCTTCTGAATCGCCTGGGTGATACGGCTCAACACCTCGTTGATCCGATGACGCAGGCCCGCATCGGCCTCACCCAGCCGAGCCTGCACCTCGGGGGGTACCCAGCGGTAGGTGAAGATATTGAGCTCCGGTTCGGACACCAACTCGAAATCATCCAGCGTGGCAATGCGGCTCGCGAAGCGTTGCGCCAGCTCGATGCCTTTCTCGATCAGCATGGCGTAACCACGACGGCTGATGATTTTCAGGCCGGCATGCACCAGCATGGCCATGCCGGGCCTTGACCCCTCCAGCGTCGTACTGCCGAGATCCTTGGAGCCCCGGCGGATGATGTACTGAGCATGATGCTCGATGCTTTCCAGCATGGAAGGGTCACGGAATAGCACCAGGCCAACCCCCATGGGGACATAGAGCTGCTTGTGCGCATCGATGGTGACCGAGTCGGCCCGTTCGATCCCTTTCAGCAGCGGGCGATAGCGGTCGGAAAACAGAGTGGGGCCACCCCAGGCGGCATCCACGTGGAAGTGCAGCTTGTGTGCGGCGGCAATGTCGGCCAGCTTGTCCAGCGGGTCGATATTGCCGGTTTCCGTGGTGCCGGCGATGCCGACCAGCGCAAAGGGACGTATCCGCTGTTGCTTCAGTTCCTCGATCTTCTGCTCAAGCGCATCCAGGCGAATACGGTTGGAACTGTCCGTCGCGACCGAGACCAGGTTTTCACGTCCGATGCCCAGCACATCCGCCGCCTTCGACAGGGAGTAATGGCCACGCTCCGACACCAGCACCGCCGCACCTTCACAGCCGTAGTGACACATGGCGCCGAAAATGCCGCTGTGATTGATGCCCGGGAAATCCCCGTCAGGCCCGAACGCCCGGTTGCGCGCCGTCCACAGAGCAGTGATGTTGGCCACGGTACCACCGGAACAGAAGGCCCCCAGGCGCTTGCGGCCATGATGCAGCCAGGTATCGTAAAACGCCTGGGACTCCCCGTAGGTCAGCCGGTGCAGCATCCCCAGTACCTGCCGTTCCAGCGGCGTGAACGCCTTGGAGGTTTCGGTTTTCACCAGGTTCTGGTTCAGGGCGATCATGATCTTCGACAGCGGGATCATGAAATAGGGCAGCGCCGAGGTCATGTGACCGACAAAGCTCGGCGACGAGGTATGTACCGATTGCGCCACCACCTTATCGAGCAAAAATTCGGCATGCTCGGATACAAAGATCGGATCTTCCGGTATCTGTGTATCGTTGAAGTCTTGTTCAATCTTTACCAGATCGGCCTCTTCCGCAACGATATGTTCCTGCAGGAAGCCGGCGAGGTTCGCTGAAATATCATTATCCAGACGATTCAACGTGGAGCCGGGCGCTTCTGGGACGGTGAAAATCCGCAATAGGTTTTCCATGCTGATTTCAGCCATGCTGGTTTTCTTTAGCACTTCTACCATGAATCTGTAGTCAGCCCGCAGGGCCGGGTAGGCGCAGCGCCACCCCCATCTCTGACAGGCTCAACATCCTCTTTCATCACTTCACAAAGCGGCTATCGATGTACATAAACCCGCTACCGGACATTGGCTTTGGTGTGGCCAATCCGACCATTCTACGTTATGCCACCCAGGCCTCGCATCATGAATTATTACTGGGGCTTTCAATCGACCGGGGACAGGCGGACCTGTTTGATACCAGGCGCGTCAGGCATTACCCAGCCGAATATCGGCAGGCAGCACAGGATAACACCTGCCCAAACGAACCTGGGCGATGATAACAGGTTGGCAAGCAAGGGAGATAAACGCGGGCTATAAAGAGTGCACCGACAACGGAGGCTTCGGATGCGCCACCGGTTATCGGTGGCGTGAACCCGCCGTGTTGGAACAACCAGTGGCGATCTGCTCGAGCAGGCGGATCTTGTCAGCGGCCAGATCCTGATCAACCCGAACCGGTTGATCGCTGGCTCTGCGGCCGAAATGGGCCAAACCTGGCGAGTTTAGCCGCCTGGCCACACGTTGGCGCTTGTCATAGTCACTGCGCCGGTCCAATACGGATCGGCGTCTTTCCCGCCCAGTGAACTGTGCAAACAGGTACTGCTTCCACCACTCTTCGGCTGCCTGCAGGGTCGCCAGGGTCGGGCTGACCTGCCGGCCATCGTAATCGGTCCAGTAAAAACAGACCCTGCCATCGGCAAAGTCCTTGAACAGCTTGATGGGCATGGGCGCCCCCTATCGAGTTCGCGCCGTCTGCAATAATCCTTCCCTCTCTTGTCCTTGTAGATTCCATACATGTGGCCGCCCCCCGACGCGAACGGCAGCCCTGAACGATCACCTTCTTTAGCGCTGATCATTTCCTTAAGGAATACTTAGTCAAGAATTACCATTTGGGCAAACTCCGGCTCCCAGACGTATCCTTACGCCCCCTGGCTTCCGCCTACTGTGTTTGGGCCGAGCAGCATCTCCAGCCAGCTGCAGCTGTCAGGCCCGGCAGGATCAAAACAGGGAGCCCCATCATCTACTTAAAAATCTGGCCCTGAAGCCGACCGATACTCTACATTCGCATCGCGCCGACGGCCCCGTTGGGGTTTTCTTGCCAAGCCTCCCTGAGAACCGGATACTTCAGGCTTTCATCATTGGCGCACGAGGTATTTGCGTTGACACAGATTTCCGACAATACAGTGGTCCAGTTCTACTACACGCTGACCGATGCTGACGATACCCAGATCGAAACCAACCAGGGCACCGATCCTATCGCCTACCTCCACGGCCACGACGGCATGATTCCGGCCATAGAGGAAGCCCTGACCGGCAAATCCACCGGCGATACACTGCACCTGACACTGACGCCGGAACAGGCCTACGGTGAGCGCCAGGAAGGCCAGCAGCAGCGGGTTCCTATCAAGCACCTGCAGGGTCTGCCCAAGGGCGTGCGCAACTGGAAACCGGGCATGGTCGCCGTGGTACAGACCGATCAGGGCATGCACCAGGTCACCGTGATCAAACCGGGCCTGAAGATGGTGCTGGTCGACACCAACCACCCGCTGGCTGGCAAGACGCTGACCTACGATATCGAAGTAGTCGATGTTCGCGCCGCGACGGATGAAGAGATCGCCCACGGTCACGCCCATGGTATTGGCGGTCATCAGCACTGACGCGCCCTTGACGAAAGCCGACCGAAAAACGTACAACCATGTTTAAATTAATATCCAATCTGTTACGGAGAAAGCCCATGGCACGCGCAAGCGCACGTCACATCCTCGTCAGTACTGAAGCCGAATGTCAGGCCCTGAAAGACCAGATCGCCGCTGGTGCCGACTTTGCCGCACTGGCCAAAGAACACTCCCAGTGTCCATCAGGCCAGCAGGGCGGTGAGCTGGGCAGCTTCGGCCCCGGCCAGATGGTTCCCGCGTTCGATAAAGTCGTCTTCAGCGCGCCGATCAACGAAGTCCAGGGTCCGGTACAAACCCAGTTCGGTTATCACCTGCTGGAAGTGACCAGCCGCGAAGACTGATCTTCGATCATGAGCAGCCTGACCTCAGGCCGCCCATCGGTTTGAGCCCGAGACTCGGCAGAGCTCGGGCTGTACTGCTTGGCACCCATAGGAAAACCCATGGCTGAATTTGAACAACTGGTAATTGAAGATCTGATCGAAGGCACAGGAACTGACGTGAAAAAAGGCGGCGCCTTGGTCACGGTTCATTACCGCGGCTTTCTGGAAGATGGCACCGAATTTGACTCCTCCTACGACAAGGGCCAGCCGTTTCAGACGGTGCTGAGCCGCAAGAAAGTGATCGCCGCCTGGGTCGAAGGCCTTAAAGGGATGAAGGTGGGCGGCACGCGCAAACTGCTGGTGCCTGCAGAAATGGGATACGGCGAGCGCGGCTTTGGTGACAGGATTCCACCCAACGCGAACCTGATTTTTGAAATTGAACTGCTGGAAGCGCTGAATCGAGAGTAGGCTAGAGTTCGAACAGGCCCAGCGGCACGAGTCCACCGTCGTGAAAACAGAAAGTCCGGGAGTTTAACCTCCCGGGATGCGGCAGCTAGGCCTCAGACGTGCGGTGGTGCAAAACGTGTGCTGGTTTGGGCAATTAAATCGATCGACTATTTTCTACCTGGATAGCTGCTGATATATACCATCCTAATTTAAAGCTAAAAAGTTATTCATGGATAATCTTCAACCAAACTAACTTTGGCACCTGTATCTTCTAGATTTGATACGATTTTTTCAATTGTACGAGGTATGAATTTACTGGAATCACCTACAACATTTCGGGCCAAAGACGCACCTAATGTTGCTGTACTAAAACCGCCGGATGCAATTGAGAAAGAGGTGTAGATATCTACATGATATCCTTCGCTATATGCCCAAACACAAGTATAGAATGTTGTGTTTTCACCGTAGTTACCAAAGCTATCATCAATAGCATTAGCTGTCATAATAGCTTCGTCGCACACTGGCAGCCTCATGCTGGAACCCTGAGCTGCTGCAAGTGCAGCAAGATTAGAATTTGCGAACGGGTTTTTTAACTGAAATCGGCCAGGTTTTTCAGGCAGCGGGTATGGAGGAATATTGTTATTTATGCGAACCTCACTACTAAATTCTCTTAAAGCGTTCGCCACTGCACTAGTAACATCTTTTGCATTTGTGCTTTCTAAAACTTTTATGTCATATATTTTATAAGACACTATTGTTTCTTTTGTTGGCGTTACAGCCATACAACCTGCCAACAGCGATAATCCACCAGCTAAAAAAAATCCTTTTGTGTAATTCTTCATTACTTATCGTTCCTGTGGCTTTGCTATTAAGTGTTTTAACGTGAGTCATCTTCAAAAGTGTCACTCTTTGGTGACGTTCAATTATCGTGATCGTGTTTTGCTTGTCAACACCGATGTCCGCGAAAGTACATTTCAAGTGTAAGCGTCAGTTTCCACCCACCTGAACTAGCTGAGCACGATATTCCAAGGTAGCAGCTCCTTCAGACTGTCGTTGCCGTTCAGGTTCAGCAACCGTGCCAACACCGCCCGCAGGTAGTGGTACGGGTTCACATTGTTGGCCCGTGCCGTCATCACCAGGCTATACAGGAGTTTGGGACACCATGGCTCAAACCTGCTGGCGCTGCTTAACTGTGCAAATCTGCATATTTTGGCACCTCATAAAACCTCACTTGCTGGCGCTCTATTACCTTACAAAACCTGACATCGTGAGCACCGAACTACCTGTAAAAACTTGTAATGACTGGCGCTGGATTACTTCAGAAAACTTCAGGTGGCATCTGGTGAAGACACGACTCGGAACCTGATAAAACCTGAAATTCCCGGTACTAAATCACTCAGGGAAACTCAGGACAGAAAGCCCCTCAAGCGGGACTATTGAACCAGGCACCAGCACCGAAAGGTTCCGCAAAACTGGAACGCTTGCTCCGTGAATCTGGAACTTTCGCCTGCTGGCCAACCAGCAAAACGTTACACTGATACCGGGCTTCATGCCCTGGCGGTGCTTTGGTTCCACGCATTTGGAGGCATGGCAGATCGAGGCACCGCCCCCCTTTTCGCCTGACAGGTAATACTGCCACCATTACCAAATTGGTAAAGCGGCAGACCACCAAACAACCAGCGATCAACCAAGCCGAAAGCCAGCAGTGACGGGCAACAGGGCAGATCGACAGCACACCTACCAACCAACGATCAACCAACGGATCAGGTATCGCCGCCACCGTTACCTGTGAGCAGCATGGCAGCAGATCACTACAGGAAAATGGTAGTGACCCACTGAGCCGGTTTTTCGGCTGAGCCACGTTCCTGATTTTTCAGGAGCGCTACGCTCCCGAGCTTTCGGGAACGCTGCCCAGGGCGAGCGCAGATTCTGCGCCAGCTTCCAGAGTTACCCGATACCGGACAACCAATTACCCGAAAACGGGTAAAGACCACGGGCAACGCTCCAGCCAACACGCTGATCAACACGCCAGAGGCGAGTACTCACAGGGCCAAGGGCGAAACAGCAACACACCCGCCGATACACCAACGACACACCTGCTGCCCGGCCACCACTGCTGAATATCCAGCAGTGCCATTTCCTACGATGAAGTAAAAGCACGGAAACAACTTCCTCCAATGAAGGAAGTTAACAGGACGCTGCCAGAGCACCGATCTGTTGCGGTAGTGCTGGCGCATTGATTAGCGCACAGGGCCCGGTTGCTGGCGCTGGATACCGGCATCGGCAAGGGGGTAGCGAAATGCGACACCCCATCAGGGTGAACGAATTGGGCACCCTGATGGGCAGAGGCATTACCAGGTCAGAATCTGGCCGGGTGTTAACAGCTGAATGACAGGTAGCACCAGCGTATTGAGAGCCATTGCCCCACCACGAAACTGTAATGGACAAAGTACGCAGAGAAGTACGCAGCAAATCGGCATGTATCCAGGTGCGCACCGTCATGGTTCACAGTCGAAGTTAACACCTGAGTTAACAGCCCTGTGCGCACGAATGGAAACCCCCCCAGGCGCACGAGCTGCCGGTATCCAAGACATTGTTATCCAGAGGGTATCCATCGAAACAAGGGGATGACGCAACACCGTTGCACTCAAACGCAACAGGGCCACGCGGGAAAGTAGATAGCTCGCACACCCAACACCGAACAGCTATTCTGAGAGAGCAGTAAACGCTGCCAGCTTGGCATGGCCACGGTGGAATACGATACCGCGTCAGTGCTTATGCCAGGCTGCCTTCATAAGTCCAATTCCCTAATAGCCTTCGCAAAGACTTCAGGATCGTTACAGTCCGGCAGATCATCTTCACAGGACGGGCAAAGGTATTTGTGACCGGTCAGCTTGTTGTGCACCCATTGTCGGGGCTTATCCTCATCAACAGTTCCGCAATGCTGACAAGGCGAACCATCGTCCAACCGCTCAGGCTCAGGCCGGGCTTTCAGGTAACAGACTGCCGGGGGTAGCTCGAAGTCATCATTAGGACCCAGAGAGTCATCTTCTCCCACCCACTGAGGAGCCAGAGCCGACAATAGCCGATCTGCCAGCAAAGCCTTCTCGTGCCACAGCAATTCAAGCCGCCTGCTGAGTTCATGTCTTGGACCATTACAGGACTGGAGTTGTTCAGTAAGCTGCTTATGCTGCCGGTCCAGCTCAATCCAGCGAGCCAGATCAGCCTTCCCCTCATCATTCAGAGCTGCTGGCGCAAGGTCCGTATTGGATGCCGCCATAGTGATACCTCCCTGTTATCGTTGTTATAGTGCCGGAGGCTTCAGGCTTCTGAGTCCGGTTCTGAATCCCGCGAGGCCTTCGCTAAAGAAGATAGCCTCCATACCTCCTCCAGGAGTTCCAGCGAGAACTCGTGGTCTGCCCCTGTCAAATCCATGTCCAGCGGTGATTCTTTCTTCCACCCACGCTTTCTGAGCCTGTCGACTGTTTCCTGATCCGCGTCGAAGTGCGCCATTGGTCTTCCCTTCCTGATCATGAACATAAGCCGAGAGTATTTCAGACAGCGCAGCATGTCACCGGCAACCGGGTTCCATTATCGAGCAGCAATGATGTGAATGGCTTTGCAAGCAAGTTGCAAACGGCAACCGAGTGGCAACCAGAGCGGTCACAAACCCTATAAACGAAAAAATCGCCAGTAGGCGATTCATGTAACTGCTTGATTTAAATGGTCGGGACGGCAGGATTTGAACCTGTTAGAACGGCTTTTTCCACCACAGCCCAAACTTGTCCAACCCTACCCAACCCCAGAGCCAGCACGGCCTCGGGCGACATTCGAAAAAAGGGGCGGCTAGGGTTAGGCAAGGTTGGATTGGGACTAGTGGGACAATTTGTGGGACAACCCGTGCTGTTGTCCCACATGACCGTTCTTCAATATGCCTCATGAGGGGCTTTGCTTTGGGTCCAGTGGCCGTCGCTAGAATTGGTCTTCCTCGCAAATCAGGTATTCCAGCCTGTCACTCTCCACCGCAAGTACATGAGCGCAATAAATAAACTCCCGCCAATGCAGACTATCAACCGGATGCACACAGCGGCCAACGATTGCCTGATCGTCATTAAGCATGAATTCCACCACGTCAGTTGAGCGGTTCCGCTCCCAAGTAAATTCGACTATTTGTTTCACGGACATCCCGCTCACAACCTCGGAAGGCACTGCAGGGCTCAAGAAGATACATTGCCCGTCACACTCTGACAGAAACACTGTTTGAGAGCGCTTTAGTTCGCCTTCTTTGAACCAAAACCGGAGGCCAACCGATTGTGTGGAATCGATCACATCTACTTTCAGTGACTGTTGGCCTATCAAAACCACCGGGCTTTTTCGCAGTCGTTCTATGTGTTCAAGAATGACAGGGCCTGGAAGTCGATATTCCTGTGGATCATGGTGCTCGTGGAACCGGTTGATTAGAGAGGTCATATCCTTCTCAACCGTTACAACCTCATCTCCCACAAGCATTTCAGCATCGTAGGCTAATCGCCATCCGTTATCGTCAGTTCGGTAAGCCAATGTTCTATGAAGTGTTGTCCACGATTGCAAATGCATCAGGGATTTCAGTTCATCACGTGAGCCTATTTGGGCACACTCTCCACGGCCATCTTTGTGATCAACCAGGATGCGTACCAGCACTTCTCCGGACGCTCTGGCTGTCGTCAGCCGAACTTCTGCAACATCCGATACCTGTTGTACCAACTCACTGACTTGCAGATTAATACTGAACGGCCAACGATGCTCATGGCTAACCCCAAGCGATGAGGCAATCAGTCGTTTTGCTCGCTCGACGTTTGCCTGTACCCTGGTCTGGATATCAGTGATCTGCTGCTTAAGTGTACTCAAATGTTCCAGGTCAGACCTAGGTTCTGCTGGATCAAAAGGACTTTTCAGGAAGTCATTTATCTTTGGCGCTATCTCAGAACGGTCGGCAATTTCGGCTTCAGCAATCTCTTCTTTATCAGCAGCAACCGGATTTCCAATCTCATGAAGTGAAGCCATATAACGGTTGATGTTTTCTGACAGCCGCCGAATTTGAACCCGCTCAATGCTTTCCTTCACATGAGGAAAGCTCACCTGTATGAAATCCTCTTCGGTTGGTTCATTACAGATGCCTTCGGTCAGCCGCCGCTGTGCCAATGACCCCACACGGTCCACCCGCCCATTCTTCTGCTCGATGCTGACCGGTGAACCGGATACACCGTAGTGGACAACGCTGTCGCAAAATAAGTGTAGATCTTCACCCTCTTGAAATACGTTCGTGCTCACAAGCACCAATGGATAGCCAGGCATACGAAACTTGCGGGCTTGTGCTGAACGCTGCCCTGTACCATTGGTTTCCCCTGTCGCGCCAATAATGGGGGCAACCGGGTTAAGCTGGTTGCTCAGGTAACGCCGGTATTCATTAACGCCAAGGTCATAAATACCGGGAAGGTTGGCTTTCAGTATTGCAGGTAGCTGATCTGCCAGCCCCTTTAGTTCACGATAGGTCGAGAACCCAGGTGTATGGGACTGCCGGGATAGCTCTGCTGCGAAATCTTGAACCCAAGCCGTCAGTACTTTCCGGCCAGATTCATTTTCCCCTTGCTTGATACGAGACACATAGAGATCAACCATGCCGTGCCCTGTACGTAGCACGGTTGAAATCAGCGCAGAGTGGATATCAACGGTCCGCAGAAGTGTCAGGATCTCATCAGCTGTCGTATCCACTCTGGGCTCAGTCAGCAGACGCAGCAACTTATTCAAACTCGGAAGCAGCTGCCCCTTCAGTGCGTGATGGGTTTCCAGTTCAGAGAACACCGTAGGTAAACAAAGCTGCTCACGAATATCCCGGTTGGTAAGTGTTGCGCCATCTTTTTGCGCTTTATGATAACTGAGGGAGGCACGAAGATGATCCCTAAGAGGGGCAAAAGCATGGTTTCCGGGCGTGTTCACCCAGGCATCAACGAAAAGCAGCTGCGATAGTTTGAACTTACGGAGATACTCCTGTGGCGCCACTGTGCCCAGACTGGCCAGCGAACGTTCGTCCGCGCCAGCAAGGCATAGCTCTATACCCTGCTGTAAAGCTATCCCACTAAATGAGCAAATAAGCTGGGCCCAGTTGATGTCCAGCAGCGGGCTGGCCAACCTGTCGGGTGAGGAAAGGCTCTGCTTTACCAGGTACGGCAATAACAGGCCGCCCCAATCATTACTTCTTTGAGGCTTTGGCGCTTCGCCTCGGAAGAACCAGTTGAAAAGATTATCGTTCTTGGGCGGTTGTCGGAGTTCGATATCCTCGTCTGTGCTGTCTTCTACAGCAACGGCATCGATACTTTCGTCCCGGCCACGGCTGACTGCAGAATACTCATGAAAAACATTTTCCAGTGTATTCAACGCATTAGGGTGGTTTGCCAAGCATGCTTTAAGGTAACCAATCAACCAGTCGTCATAGCATTCATCCAGTTTCTGCTTCAGCTCCTTAACGCTCTTTACCCTGCGTACAAATACCAGTTGCTTACGGTTCTCCCGAAAAACAGCCTCGGCAAGCTGTTTTGCAACGCTATCCATTTTTGGATGTGGCAATGATCGCCCAAGGTCTGCGTTCACATAACTATCAACAATGGCACCAACCACGCTTCTGTCTTGTGCATCTCGGCCACGGTCATCTGGATCATCGTTATCGAACTCCACTCTGGGCGAACGCGTACTTTCACTGTAGCTCTCGAAGGACGCGAGCATGCCCATCTGGAAAGAGGGAGAGCCATGCTTGTGACCAAGTACGTCACCGACTTTTTTCTGCACCAGTGCGGTCACCAGCTTTTGCTCATCCGATTCCAACTCAATGGCGGCTTTTGGACCATCGCGCCATTCAGCACGGTACATATTACGCGTGTACTCCTGACCGCCAATTTTGAGACGATTAAGGCGTCTAACCATAAAACGCGCAATTTCATCTTTATCCGCCACAGATTCGGTATTGCGCAGTAGGCTTTCTTTCCCTACCAAAGCCAGCTGGTTACGTAACTGTTTCAGATTCCGGTCGTAAGGAGTTGCAGAGAGCAGCAGAGCATTACGCACACGACGCCGGAAAGGCCTGCCTTCTTTGTTATGATAAAACCCCAAAATCTGTGAAAGTACGCGGTTGCGGTCACTACTCTCAAAGTCGTGTTTGAAGTTATGGCTCTCATCGATCACCACCAGGTCAAAGGTAGGCAGCACGTAATTCAATGCACGAGCGAATTCATCTTTGACGCCACGGTGGGTAGGGGGAGCGTCCGGGATAGAGAACGCCGGCAGCATCTTTTGCAGTTTCTTGCGCTGCTGTTTCCAGCTTTTGATAGCACTCTCATCGTGTTCATGCTTTTTCTTTTTCAGGCCAAAACTGAAACTGCCATTACGAACAAAAAAATCCGCATAAAACCCGGAGGCTGCTGTGCGTATGAGGTCTTCCAGGCTATCACACTTGGCCACTGGAGCTGCGGGCTTGCCTTCCGGAGTTCGTACACGATAACTTGCAGTACAGACATTCCTGTCAATAAAGCTGGCATGCTCCCGCAACCATTTGTCCTGTACATTGGCGCTGGGGCTGATATAGAGAACACGCAGGCTCGGCTTGAAATACCGCATCAGCGCAACCACACCTAGCGCTATGTATGTCTTGCCCATACCAACTTCATCAGCAAGATAGCCTAGGCCAATATCATCGGTATTAATCATGTTGTAGAGGGCTACCGCGCCACGCAGTTGGACTTCGCCAAGGGACTGTAACTCCTCTCTACCACCACTGAAATCAAGAATCTTTCGAGCAGAATCCAGGTCGAGAATGGGGCAAGTATTCATTCGCTGGACTCCACTTCTTGAACTCGGTATTGCTGCAGGAACTGCCTCTCAAACCAACAAAAGAAGCGATCCCGGTTGGACTCCCGCTCGCTGGACAGTTTGATCAACGTGCTCTCACGTAGCTGCTGTAACAAGGTTTCTGCATATGCGAGCTGCTGGGAAACAAATGGACGCCCGGAGAACTCTGCCGATAGATACACCTCCTTGGCACTGAGCAACAGAAGATAAGCACTGACAGGGTGTAAAGGGGAGCAAACATTTTGATCAGGTTTGAGCACGGCAGCGGCTCGGTTCATCAAGGTTGGCAGGCTGTCCACCCCGGTACCGGTTAGATAATAGTCCAGCTTCTCGGGCGATGATTGGTCATTGCCGAGGTCACGCCGCAACATGCGAAAGGCATGGAACAGCTCGGCATATTCGGAGAAAAACTCATTTTCCAAAGGCTCCTCTTCGATGAGGCTGGTTTCCCCTCGTTCACCCAGCTCAAAAAGCCGTTTAACCCGTGCGTCAGTCAACAGTAACTGACGTCGCTCCGGCGACATGCCAGCATAAATTGCCAGAATTTGCTGGGGTGACAATGTGGCAAGTTCAGGCTGAGGTTTATGTGACCAGTGTGTCTGCTGAAGCAGCACACGGTGGGGCGCGATTAGCTCATCAGAGTCACAAACCCGCCCATGTACAAGAACCAAAGAGCCGTTACCGAGCACCTTCTCCAGGGCTTCCGTATTGCCGCTATAGTCGCTAAAGCAGTCGTTCAGGCGCCAGCCTTGTACTGCTGGACTATCAGCGCCGTCTGCTCCAGTAAGGTCAATCTCTATCGGGAATTCGGCGTTTACATATCCGCTCAGGGTTTTCGTCAGCCAATCAAATGTCAGGGAAATTTGAGGCATGAGGCCCCGAGATTCGTCTTCTGATTCACCAGGTACCGGCTCCAGAGACCGATGGCTGACCTCCGGCAGATCATCTGAAATTTCTCTCAGCAGCGACTCAGGTTCAATTGCCACCAGGAAACCGGCTTCTACATTTTCATTGAGGGCTTTATAGGTGAAATTGACGGACCCTACAAAGATGTACGCCTCGTCACTGGCAATAAAATTGAAAATTTTAGCATGCAGTTCACGATGAGGTTCTTTCCCTACGCCCAGCGAGTCCGCTGATGTTTTAACCCAGTCAGCCCAGGAAATGTTGTCGGAATGTGCGATGTGCGCCAAGTAGTCGATGTTACAGAGTGCCTTCCGTTTGTCATCCCGTGGTAGCAGTAGGCGTACATGGCTTGCACCAAGTTCGCGAAAGGCCTCGTGCAAGGTGTTTCTGGTGTCATCGGCAAAGAATGGTGAGATGATTTCCAGTTCAAAGGGGCTTTGAAGCTGTCTGATCTTGTCCGACAGGAACGCCATAAATCGTGGCGGACTAGATAACCCGAAGTAGTGAATGGGTGTGGCGTTTGAATCGGCAACGCAGCTAGTCAGAAACCTCTGCATCTCAGCAACAGCAGATCCGTCCGATTGAGTAACCCGCTTACGTTGCAGATACTCCAGGTCGTTTCTCAATAAGCGCAGAAACTCTTCGTCCCCATCGCTTAGCCCAACCTCTTCCCAGTGCTGGCATTCCACGTTATCCCACCAGCCAGCACGAGTGAGATTATTCGAGCCAGCGGAAACCAGTAGGGAGTCACTTTGCCCCGAGCCATTACTTACAAGCAGGAAGGATAACTTGGCATGAAAGGCACGGTTTCCCTCTGAGATACCGTGGCAACCGTACTCCATTCCCGGGGAGCTTTCTCCCTGTATACGGAAAATGTTTTGGTCGTAAAAAACATCAATTGGCAGTTCAGCTTCCCGGAGGGATTCTCGCACCTGGTACTGCTTGACCCGTTCATCAATCGAAAAAGAGCCGTTCGTTGGCAGCAACAACGGTACAACATCCAGCTCAAAAAAAGTCGGATCAAAAGTATAGGTGGTGAAGACAGCGGCTTTGACTCGACGCCCATCCAAACGCTCTTCAAGGTATTGGGAAATCTGCGCGTTATCCATTGCTTGCCCCAAGGTTTGCCTTGGCAATGCGAAAATACGAGGCCAGGAAGTAGTTGTAGTCCCAGGAGAGGAGTAGGTCGTCCTTGGATCGTAGTCTGGCGGTTTCTGATTTCACCTTGACGTTGAGGATGTCGCCACTGCCACAGCTTACCCAAGGGGCCCCTCCCCGCGCTTTCATCACATCGGCATTTAATTTGAGCACTACTCGCACGGCATCCTGATGGTTACCGGCTCTCAGGCTGTTATTGATTTCACATAGCGCATTCCTGCGAGGCATTCCCAGAGGCACAGCTTTGGGTAAGTGGCCATAGGTATAAGCTTGGCGATCAAGCTGTTCCACAACTAAAGAAACAGGTTGATGATCTTGGGTGAGCAGGTAATAAAACAGGTTATTGGCAGCAACGAGCACTCGTTCTACTTGCTGGATCTCATCCAGATATCGGCACAACACAGGTGCTGCGGCGCTGCGAATCTTATTAAGAACATCAGGAAATTTACCGGTCAAATTGCCTGCTCGGGCGAGCTGCTCGGTGGTGGCATACAGCTCACTTTGGGCTGAGGCACTGGTATTTTGACGTCCACACAGCAGAGCATGGGTGAGTCCTCTCCGCACCTCTTGCTGATGTATCGCCTGCCAGAACTGTGGTGCCAAACGTTCACATTGTTCTCTAGTGAGGTAGCCATCGGACTGAAACAGACGAATAAATTCACTGGAATCCAGGCCATCTGCAATGATTTCAGCCAGCTCAACCCCTTTTTCGCTTGGCTTGCGGTCACTCCCTGCTACCAGACCAGAATCCTTCAGGGCTGAACTGTACAACCCCCACAGCCCATAGCTTGCCTGGTTGCTAAGAATTTGAGACTTCAAACCAATAGCCAACAATTCCGTCTGAGCAGTCATGTTCTTGTGAACGCGGGTGATACCCATGATCTCTTGGCTACCAAATTGGTAACGGAGATAGCCAGCCAACTGCTCATAGCGGAGAAAGGTTTCGCGGATTAGCCGTTCGCGGTTGTCTTTATCAGCGTTTCCATGAACCTGATGTGCCCAATAGAACCCGAGCAGCGCAACAGCAAAGTTTTCCACAGAACTAGTGATGGTCGTCAGGTTACCAACCACCTTTCGGCCGAAATGGGTCCATACGAGCTCAAATCCCAGCGGGTCACGCGACCCCTTGGGCTTTGCCCGATCGTCAAGGAGTGATAAAAACGGCACTGTTATTAAGGTCCTTCTTGTATTATTGATATTAAATGTGACCGGCTGACATTATTGATGTGCCAGTCATTAGGTGATCACCTTGACCGCCAAGGCCAAGCTCGCGGCATATCACGTTTAGCGCACATCCTCACCTGTACAGTCCACCTCTGGAGCGTGCTCATTAACATTACCGTTTGCTGCCTTCAACATGACTGAATATCGACTAGAAGTGTCCGACAAAGTAAATGCCTTTGACCATCACTCTCCCGATGAAATTTTCATGACGTAGTGGGCTTACTCCACAGAGAGTAAGCCCAGTCCCAATAGTTGGTCATCTAAGATTCACGGCCCATGAAGATCTCACTGACTGACTTCATACAGCGCAATATCTGTCGGCCATTCGCCACCGTTTGATAATCTGACGCCATTCCAGCTATCCAGCATCTGTTTCACTTGCCCCATAATTGGCTGACTGAAATCAAACCGTTTTAAACCGTAGGCATCCGCAGTGCATTTCCAGTAACCCATCCCCTGGTCAAAGGCCAGCTTCAGCTGAGTACCCGATTCAAGCTCCAGCGTCAGAACACGGCGATGGCTGACCTCTGCCAGAGACTCCCGGGTATTAATTACCGGATGGATGCCCATAAGTGCTGAAACCCACCCCTCCAGCACTTCCTCCATATCCTGATAATTGTTCCAGTTATCCCAAAGGTTAACACCCGCATGCCCAGCGGGCGCTTCAACTGTCTCAATAGTCACCGACTCAACACCGTCTTTTGGAATCACCTGCATAAAGCCAGCCAGCAATATAACGGTCCAGGGAGAACGCAGATAACGGTCTTCATATCGGATCGCAACAACCTTCTCACTCTGCAGCTTTGACATAAAGCCTGGCGCTTTATCCGTCAAAAGTGCCCTGAAACGGTCATGCAGAGTAACGATTGGACCGTTCAACTCTTTGATCACCTCAAGCACTGTCGCTGCGGCATAAGCACCTAGCCAATCATCTGTATTGATCGGTTCAAGTTCCCAGGCAGACAGACTCTCCGATGTAACCCATGTGCTGGCATCCTGCGCTTGCAGCCAGCCTGCACCTGGAATAGCAGAAAGCGCTGCATCCGAAAGCAGAGTAACCGTACCCTCTTCTTGGTTCACGACCTGAACTGGCGTATGAATGGCCTGGTTAGCCTGTTCAGCATTCAACTGTACAACCTGGATACCAAACCGGGACAGCAGCGCCAATTCCTCCTTGATAACAGTTGGCAGGCTCTGGTTTTCAAGCACAACACTGACATCACGGCCATCGATCATCTTCCATGCAATCAGCTGCTTACGGAATTCAGGTGCTCCCAAGTCCCACAGGTTGCAATCACCTCCGAGGCGAATTCGAATCTCCTTGGCTGACTTGTTGATCCAGTGACGGATAAATCGACCGGGCTCATAAGGCCAATATGTGGCGCCGTCGACCGTATTGAAGGGTGCTGGCAGCTGCAGGTGTTCAGCGAAGCGGCTTTCCTGAATCCACTCAAGCGCCAGCCGTCGGTTCAGCTGCTCAAATTCAACTCGGCTGTCCTTGCTGGCCAGGCATGAAGAACAAGCCGTCTCACAATTTGCAGAGCATTCCAATTTCTTGAGCGCTGCACTCAACAGCTTTGTCATTTCCTGCAAGGCAGTCAGCACAAAGCCCGCGCCACCGGCCACGTTATCGTAGACCTGCACAATGTATCGTTTTTCGCCTGTTTCAATGTCACGATCAGGACGAACACCAAAGCCCATTTCGCTACTGGCAATGCCCAGCTGATCAGAGACAGCGTCACGCAGAGCAACCGCGAGCGTTGTCGCTATCACACGGCCTGTTTCATCCTCCGGAATCCATCCGCCCGTTAACGGGTTGCGGAAGGTCCACTCAACTACGTGTGTTCTTGCCTGATAGCCGAGATGAAGGTTGGGCATAACCCTCTCGCCTGAACACTCAGGTTGGCTCTTGCTACCCGTGGCGCCACCAATTGGACGGTGATTCTTGTCCGGTTCCATTCCTTTTGGAAGACTGCCATTGGGGGTCATTGAATCAGCGCGGCCACAGCTCATACATACCGCGAACCCATTGCCGTTCTCTCCACCGGAGCGAACCACTATGTGTCCGTTTTCACCAAAGCGAACAAAGCCACATGCAGGATCCGGCAGTGCTACAGTCGCCCCTTTGACATGGACAAGGGGCCTCTCGACAGGCATGAATTTCTGCGAAGAGACGTCATTGGTTGTCGGCTCGTAGAAATCCGTAACAAATCCCAGAGGGCGAAGCACCTTCTTAACCTGGATATCAGGAATCTGCGCATCACACTCCGGACAATGGAGATCGTCACCATGCGAGTAGGCATACTCCTGATAGCCTGGTGTACCACAGCCCACACACTGCCAGGAAAGGTCGAACTTCTGGCTACCGCCGCTTGCTCCTTCCTGATAAGACTGCATTTTGATACCCGCCGAACGGTAGACACGCCCATCAATGACAATCTGTGCGCCGGGCGCATATTCCCTTACCGCGATATCCAGCCCCCTTGAAGGCTGCTCCTTGTAGGTAAATATGTTGTCCTCTCGTCCGGATTTCCGGGAGTCAGCTGTACTTTTCTTATTTTTGAAGTCCTCGATGTTGTAGGTATTAAGGGCAACCACATTGGTCGGGAAGCCATATCCGGGAAGGAACGCTCTGGCTGCCAGCTCTTTCAGCAAGTACTCCCCTTCATGACGGACCTTCTCCAGCTCCAGTGCTTTCTTATAGCTCGGGTCTGTTGCCGCATTCAGGCGCAGGTTGATCTGCCGATATTCCTCTTGCCAGCCCTCAGCCAGCTTACCAATAGCCTCAGCGCAATTAGTCGCCAAGGTATCAATGCCGGCAAGCTCCAAGGCAGTTCGTTTGACAATTCGCTTTGCCCCCTGCTCAAAAGCCTTGGCCTCACTGCCCAACCAATCAATAAAGCGTTCAACAACACCCTCATGGGCATGGAAAAACCACTGTACTGTCAGTCGGGTACGATCCCCCTCTGATGCGGTCTGCGCTTTCAAAAATTGCGACAGCAGGTAGGAGTTAACATGCCTTTGCACCAAGGGTTCGGCATTCAGAGTAATCACCGGGGCTGGAATCGCCGTACTGAATGCCCACTTGGGGTTGTTGAACACGCGCGTGTTATGCGGATCAGATTTGCACAGGGTGTAAGCAACAGCTCGGGCCTCACTGCGGCGACCCGCGCGGCCTGCACGCTGCAGATAGTTGGCAGGATGCGGTGGAACGTTGTTCATCACTACGGCTGATATACCGCCAATATCCACCCCCATTTCCATGGTTGTGGAGCAGTTCAGGACGTTGATCTTGCCTTTCTTAAAATCATCTTCATATTCTTCCAGGCGTTTTGAGGACTGCTGAGCAGAGTGTTCTGCCGTTCGATAGTAGAAGCCTCCCTCAACCGTGCGATCAGAGATATCACTCCACAGACTAACTTGGCGAAGCTGCTGGACAACATCGTTTTGCGCCACCTTACCCCTGATGGCTAACAGGGCACCTTCTTCCTCACCTTCAGGTGCCAACGCGGTAAAGACCGGCAAATTAACCTGTTGACATTGGAGTTGAGCACGCTCGGCTTTTTTTCTAGGGATGTAAGGTGTCAGGCCCCTAAAAGTTGTATCCAGCAAACGATAACTGATTGGGCACACCCAAGCTTTCTGGGGCAAGGCAAAGGTAATAGCTTGGCGCGATAGAGTATAACCCCCACCACTTTGGCTCTGCAGTATCTGCCTCTGCGAGTGCGTCAATTCATCCCAGGCAGCCTTTAGCCATACATTAATTTTATCGCGATCCGCTGCCGAGGCAGGATCCAATCCAGCTCCATGTATCAGTAGCTTTACCAGCCGGGGTTGCTGTGGTCTGTTTGGTTTAAAGAGTGGCCAGGATTTAACACGTGAGGTTTCGGGGTAATCCGGCTTGGGCGCCACCAACTCCTTAGGCGCAAACTTGGCTCCCAGCCAATATCGTTCATTTTCATTCATGACAATGAACGTGTTTTCACGCACGTGGAAGTCCAAGGCTACTTTCAGGAAGTCTTTCCAATCCTGCAGGCTCAAGGCCTCCCTTTCCTGATCATTACCCACTTTAGGGACCAGCGTTTCGGCCCAAAAGCGAGGGACTGACTGGACATTCTCTAACCCCTGATAGCCCACCTGAACCAGTGCCAATGTCTCAGTACTGTTTTGGTTTTTCGGACGGCGAGCAAACTCTCGCAGCAGCAAAAGACTTGCCAGGGTCATGCTGTTGTCATGACCACCAAAGAACTCCGGATTCGCATAGCGGTTGTAATCAAGAATTGAATGTTTGATGTCGTTGGCGGCAGCAAGATCTGAAACAAGATCCTGCCAGCTCACTCTAACCTGCTTGGGTTGGGCCGCATCTAACTTCTGTTGAATCTCATCACGAATCTTTTGCGCCTCATCATGCATACCTGCAGACTCAAATTTCTTAGCATATTCGAGATGCTTTTCATCCTCTGCACTCAACACTCCAACATCAACATTCTCGAGTGCTTGCCGGTTACGAAGAATCGAGAACACAAGCCCCCTCAGCCGAGATCGCTCCGCTTCCTGCTGCATGCGCACGGCCATGCGTGCCGTACCCTGACGGCTGTCCGTAAATGTAATCAGCTTGCGACCACGGCCCGGAAGGCTCTCCGGATTGATGTCTTTGCCTTCAGGATCGGGACAGAACTCCAGTACCGTCGGCACAGCATTGCTGACGTAGAACGGAGCCCCAAGGTAACACTTGCGCAGGAATCCTGCAGGTGCATGACCAGACTCGCCACACTGACTACACTCTGAACCTTTGTCTGTCGCCAGATGAACGTTGATCACTGAGGGTGTGCTCAGCGCACCCAGCTCAGCTGTTTCCTTGTTAAAAGGAACAATCTCGTACTTCTGATCCACCTCGGTCGAAGCCAAAACCACAGACTGCTTGCCTGAATATTGACTGTCTTCGACTTCTGGTACGGACTCGTCATTGACGTCATCCAAAAGCGAGAATTCATCGCCGGAATAGGGACTGGCCTGCCGCAGTGTGCCATTCGCATCTTCAGCCACCAGATGCGGGGTTTTACAGTCGCCACAGAATGCCAGCTCATAGACTGGAGCACTGCATTCACAGCGGGCGCGCTGAGTGACATAGACCCTACCGAATGGCCATTTCTTGAGATGCGCTGATTTGGCACTGCAATCAGGATCGAGACAACTCCAGAGGCCATGCAGCATACGCTGGTGGAGGTGACCACGCAGCTTCAGGAAAGGCGGCTCCTCCTTTGATGGCTGGGTGTCACTCATCAAATCGATCCACTGCAGCAGCTCCTGCTGCTGAGCTTCCTTCTGCTTGCTTACCAGCATCGAAGCTACTGCATCGATCAACTCATTGAGATCAAGCGGCTTTTCACTGCCCACCAGCGTCTCTCGCACGCGATAAGCCAGCGGGTGATTGCACAGGGCGGTATAGCGGTCTCTCGAAACGGTGTTACCTGGGTCAATGGCACGCATTTCATCGAGTGTGCGCATGGGGTCCGGATCGTGCTCAACTGAGGGCACCTGCCGTGAACCACTGATCACCACGACCTGATCGTCAGGCACACCCGCCAGCGATGCCAGATAGGACTGCAGTTTTTGTGTCGCCCCTTCCCCGGCAATAGTTGCTGATGTAGCCACAAAGCGAATTTCATGTGCCTGCTTGCCGAAAGCTTCCACCACACGACGCAGCAGCAGCGACAACTCGGCAGCCTGAGAGCCTACATAGGTGTGTGCCTCATCCAGTACAATCCAGCGCAAAGACTTTTGCTCTCGTGAAATGCGCAGAATCGGATCGTCTACCTGACGGACCAGCATGTATTCCAGCATGGTCGCGTTGGTCATCAGGATCGGGGCCGGCTCCTTGCGCAGCCGCTCACGTGACAGTATCTCGTTGGGCCGTTCACGCTGTGTCTTGCGAACAGAGCTCTCATTTTCTTCGGTATTGCCGTTATACAAACAGAAGCGGATGTTGTCGCTGAATGGCGAGGTCCATGCATCCAGACGCTCGCGCTGAGAGTTGATCAATGCGTTGAGCGGGTACAAAAAGAGCGCTCGTACACCCACCAGTGCGCTTTTGCTTTGTTCATGCTCATTGACCAGATCCTGCAAGATCGGAATCATGAAGCACTCGGTCTTACCCGAGCCTGTACCGGTGGTAATGACCGCAGACTTGGGCTTATCGGCCAGCAAGGTGCTCCAGCTTTTCAGCTGGTGCTTATAGGGCCTAATATCGGCGTCAAAACCGTAGTTCTCAGCGGTAGTGAGTGCGTGGACGACGGATTCCGACAGCAGATTGCCCTTCAAGTCCGCAAAAGTCGGTTCACCGGACTGCCAACCAAAGGTATGTTCAAAAACAGGCGGCGCCAGAAAGCAGCCTTCCTCCCCCATGCGGTTGTGCATCTGCTCGGCAAGATGTGTTCTAAGCCCGGCCTCGTTGATACCCAGGATGGACAGCGTCGCTTCACGCGTACGACTCAATGACTGATTGATCAAATCCTTAAAATAACCGCTCATGAGTGACTCCCTTTAGCGTGAAGCAAACCGGACAAAGTGGCTGAGTAAACCGGCTCATACCAGCCATCCCGGTCAAAATCAGACAAAACACGAAAACCAAAGCGTAAAGCAGCTTCTTCTGCATCCAGCTCAGACAAGCGCGCTACACCCGCCGTCAGGCAAGCTGCAAACACAGGCATATAACAAACCGATTTCATATACGCTGGCATTTCAAGCCCGGACATCCAAGCGTAATCTTCTTGCCGCCGAATCCAGTTGCTCAGTGACTCATTCAGGATGACCAGCCATTGCGCATCTTCCTGACGGGCTCGCAACTTACCCAAGAAGAATCGCAGCCCCTGTTGGAAATTCTCGCCGATTAAGAGATTGATACCGCCCTCACACAATTCATTAGAGAAGTCCTTAAACAAAGGTACTTGAGCAGATAAAAGCCCCATGCGTATCCTTGCCCCGCTCATGACGACGCTCTCGGGAATACCAAATTGCTGCGACACGCCCTGAACATATACCCGAAGCGCTGACTTCCATTGATCAACCGTTATCTTCTCCCAGATAACCGCCAGTTCCTGCTGCAGCCGCTCAGCAAAACGCGCATCCATTTCAAGTCGGAATACCGCCAGAGCCATTGCCTGAGGGTGACGACTCAGATGCTTCCAGCTTTCAAAAGCTGACAGAGGAACATGCTTGTAACGCTGCTTCAACTCAACCAGGTAGAGCCAGCTGCTGTGCAGGAAATGCGCCGCCATGTCATCCAGCACATCATTGAATACGTCCGGCCGAAGCATGGGGTGATAGTAACGAGCAGCAGAGTTAAGCGTTTTAATCACCTGCCCATCATCGGGTGTACAAGCAGCGACATCGGGTACATGTAGTGCCGGACGGAAGAAAATGGCTGAGCCTTCGGCTGGATACAGCAACCAAGGGCCATCCTTTTGCAGTCGTGCCGGTAACTCGAACACCCCTGTTGTCAGGCCCTGTATTGATTGGGGTTGTAGCTCTACAGGTGCCTCTTCAGGAGTCGTTACTTTCATGGCCATGACCACTGTCCCTTCCGCCCTGTGCACCAACGGCTGAAGATTATGATCAGTCAGTTCAAAGAACTGTCCCAGCCCGTCTGTAAACCGAATTGCAGCACTATAACGACGAATATCGAATTGCTTGAGTGGGCGTGAGGTTTCTATCTTGCAACGAACAACTGCATCCTGCTCGGCACTACAGCTGAACAGGGACAAGATGTCGTCATAGAGCGAGAACAGGCTCACCTGTGTCGAAGTGCTCTTGACGTCATAGGTATAACGCTTTTCCAAACCCGCCGCTGGTCCCATCAGTTCAAGCGAGAGGTGAAAAGTTTGCGTTCTACCCGGAGGAGGCGTCATGACCAGTGACATGCCCAAAATGCGATCCAGTGTGAGATCATGTGCTCGGAACAGGCTACCGTCATCTTCAACCAGCTGAACACCCTCTTCGGGGTAAGGTAGCCGAATTACAATACCATCAGCGTGGTTGCGTTGATCCGAGATCTCCAGCAACACCCGGTCGGGTTGCTGATCAACCGGCGTCAGCTCAACGGTAGTGGTACTCCCTTCTCTTCGAACCTCAGTGTGCAGGCTATCGTTCAGCACACGAACCTTTAGCCCCTGCACCGTCCTGATTGAAATACGCGCGGGCACCTGCGAAGAAGCCGGCAACGAGGCAATCGAAAAATCACGGGGCAATACACCCAGCTTTCGACGCGCCAATACCTGTTGATCCGGACCAAGCACCTCAAACTTGAAGCTTCCGACCAGAGGCAGTGAATCGATGCTCTGGAACACCTTATCATTCACTCGGTACGACTCAGGTCTTCGCCCCTCTGCGGATGCGTTGGCGAGCATACAGCGGGGCCACCCCAGCCAGGTCGCAATTGGAAGTGTTTCGTAGGGTGATAGCGCCCCCTGGAATTCAACACGCTCAGCAGCAGACGAACTCCCCGGCTCAATCAGATAACGGGCACCTGCATCCGATATGACTGTGGGCTGACTAACGCGGTACCAGAAACCCATCTCTGCATCAGCAGCAACGGACTGCATGCCCTCAATTTTCATGCTGACAGGTACGCGCAAAAGCACTTCAGGTGCCTTAGCTTTGACCGATGCAATGCCGGCCAGATGAACCTCGTCACCCTCATCGACAAAAACAGTCGGCAACTGGTTCCAATCCAGCTCACTGAACTGAATGGCGTGTGTGTCCAGCCGCTCACCGGCACAGGAACATACTAGAAACAGAGGCTTGTCTGGCGACTTACGACGGCATTTAACAACCTGGGCCGGCAATTTGACCGCCAGCACATCACCCTCCAGCCGCCCATAGGCCGCTCCCAGCTTCAGTACCATTTGGTCGCCTTCGTACAGCGCCAGCTCAACGCGAGTCGTGCTGAGCCTACGCCCATCCAGCTTCACCTGCAGCGACGGTGCCAGTCTAACGTCTGCCAACAGACGCGCCAGTTCAATGTGACCATCAAGTCGATGCTCACAGGTGAAATAGCGCGCCATCTCTTCGGCGCGCTTGCGCCCCCTAATACGACCGCCTGCATCCAACAACCATTCATTAACCAGCTTATAACCATTTTCTTCTTCCAGCGGCAGCGGAAACTCATCGCGCCACTGGGGGTAATGGCTATTCAAATAAGCAGCGGGGTCAGCCTGTTCATCAAGCGCGTGCTGCTCTGCCAGCAGCATGAGCGTCTCGACTACTCGAGCCAGTAGCTGATACTTCTCGTCATTCTGGAAAGACTGGGGGAAATACTGTCCGTATCCGCGAATAACCTGAGCCAGGTCGCGCCCGTCACATTTGCACTCATGATATTGCTTGAGACCTGACTTGATTGCCTTCCCAAATCCATGCCCTTCACTCTGCAGCAGCTTCCAGGGCAGTCCGCCTTCAGCAAAAAGGGAGCCAAGATAGTCAGCACCATGGGCACGATACCGAATGGGGCGCCCCCAAAAATCTAACCCTCGCTTGACCAGATCCTTGTGCTCAATCGGCTGCAAGCTGAGCTCAAGTTCAGAATCAAAAGCTTGCCACGACCAGTTGGCGTCATATTGACGACGATAGCGTTCTGCAACAAACAGACAGTACCCTGCCGCCCAGTAAGTGCCGGATATGATGCTTTCTCGTTCTTCCGGGCACACAGACAACAATACGCTGAGCATTCGGAGCTCATTGTCGGTCGTGGCGTAGCTGTAAAGAGGTAAACAACTGGGCGCGGTGCATCCTCTTTGTTTCAAGAAGGAGTCAACCCAGCCTCGTAACCGACTTTTCGCATACTGCATGTCATTCATTGCTCAGACTGTAGTGGTCAACCATTCCCGGACAGTAAATTAAGTTTTTCCTCTGCCACAGCCGGTGGCTGTCCCTGATTGTATTGGTGTGGCCGTTGCCAGTTGTATCGTTCCATCAAGTAGAAGCTGATATCCCGCTGGGCTTCACTGGCTGAAATATATCCTGTCGCTGGCATCCATTCGGACTTGTAACTGCGGAACAGTCGTTCCATTGGCGAGTTGTCCCAGCAGTTACCCCTTCGGCTCATGCTCTGCTGAATTCGGTGGCGCCACAGGCGTTGCCGGAAGGTTCGGCTGGCATATTGGCTTCCCTGGTCCGAATGAAACATCAGTCCAGCAGGTTTGCCACGCTGCTCGTATGCCATTTCCAAGGCTTTAACGACCAGTGCGCTATCCGGGCGGTCCGAGAGCGTCCAGCCAACGACTCGACGTGTAAACAGATCAAGCACAACAGCCAGGTAATACCAGCGGTTCTGCACCCAGATATAGGTGATATCGCCACACCACACTTGATTGGGGGCTTGCACCTCAAACTCCCGGTTAAGGCAGTTGGGAATATCTGGTCGCTCTACCGTAGCCTGTTTGTACTTGTGCGGTCCCGGCTGCTTGCAGGTCAGGTTCATCTCACGCATCAGACGCCGCACACGGAAACGGCCAATCTCATAGCCCTCACCCTGCATCTGAATCATGATCGTACGGCTTCCAGCTGAGCTGCGGCTTTGTGTGAACAGTTCATTCACCTTGGCCCGTTGTTCAAGCCGCTCTACGTCAATTCGGGATCGGCTGCGGCGGTGCTCGTAGTAACTGGAACGGGCAATGCCGAACGCGCTACAGACCATGTCTACCGGCTCCTGCTCACTCAACTGGTCTATCAGCACGTACGTTCGAGTTCGTCCGACATCAAGAGAGCAGTGGCCTTTTTTAGTATCGCTTTCTCCCGCTCCAACCGATTAACTCTGGCTTCCAGCTCCTGGATCCTCTGTTGCTCTGGAGTGAGGGCCTTTGTAGCGGGCGTGACACCATCTCTTTCTGCGCGCAGCTGGTTGACCCAACGTCTCAATGCAGACTCTCCCACATCCACTGCACGGCTGGCTTCAGTCATACTGTAACCCTGATCAACCACCAGACTGGCGGCTTCCACTTTGAACTCGGTTGAAAACGAACGACGCTGTCTTGCCATTGAACACCTCTTCTTCGGCGGTGACTTTACCACCTTAAATTGGTGTCCGGGATCATTAGACCACTACAGACTCCCTTTTACCGAATCCAAAAATCTACAGACCGGTCTGATCATCCATACCGAAATGCTAAGACTGTCTAAGCCATAAGCATGCCAAAACAAAAATATATTATTTTCAATCGCTTAATGCGCATAGGTCTTAAAACTTAACCGATAGGAGGTAAAACTTCTTACCTCAAAGAAACTATCCTTACGGCACAGCTATTACCTAAGGCCCAACAAATAACGACTACCCAGCAATACCCCAAAGCTCTTTCAGCCGCGCAACCGTGTGCTCCCACTTCGGTGTGCGGGGCCTGGCTACAGAGTTCTGATTCCCAAACAAACCAACTTCGTTAACGGCATCATGCACCGCGACCTTGTGCAGCCAGTGAACCGGTACGAAGTACTCGGCGTCATCTTCGCCGTACTGGGCAGCCATGAAATATTGCCCCTGGATACTTTTGTCATCAGTCAGAAACTCATCAGCTACCACCGGATGATCCGTGACTTTCGCCACACCAACATATCCCGTACCGGGGATATTGACCCAGACGCGATCTCCGGGTTTAAGCATGAACAGGGTTTTACTGTACCAACGGCCACCCCCTGCCGAAATGAACCCATGAGCGGTCGCATCCTGCCAGCTACGACCGTTGGGAGCTGTACCAAAGCTGGCATAGAACTCTCCGTTCCACTCCCCCTTGCGGCCTGTATTCGCGGCGTGCTCTTCGGTTTCGACAGGATCAATCATCCAGGAACGGCTGAGGTATTGGCTTTCACCATCACGGAAGACCGAGAAAAATACAGCGTTTAGGGCAACGCTGGCCTTGTCATTGAGGTAATTGATAATCCGCTCTGTGCTTGCATCCAGCTCAGCGGCTACGATCACCATTTGGTGGGAACTGTTAACCTCTTCCTCAACCGGCGCGGCACCGAACTTGGCCTTATAAGCCTGTTCGAACGCCTTTTCTGCAAGGCCATGCTTGTTGGCAAAATCGGCATAGATCTGAACAAATTTTTCAGTGGATAGATTCTCGACCCAGGCCGCGTAATCGATTGCCTGGGCAACGACATCCCTGGGTGTTCTGTCTTTTTTCAGCTCGATAATGATGATGGAGCCCGAGGCATCTATCGCCAACAGATCGATATACTTGCCGAAATCGGTATAGACCTGACGGCCAATCAGCAGCCAGTGATCATTGAGAATACTGATGTCCTTGGCGATTTGCTCTTCAAGCAGCAGCTCGCTTTCCAATCGCACAGAAATCAGCGATTGCGGTTTCTCACCAATTTTCCAGATACCGTGTTGTACAGCCATGTTCCTTTAATCCTTTACAACCTAACCGAGCCAAATGCCCCATGAAAAAAAGCCTACACCTCACGCTCTAGCGCATGGTCCGTCACCTCCACCAGCTTCTTGAAGAAGTTGACGCACTTTTTCATATCATCGCGGCTTACCAGATGGCTCGATTGCTTATCAGTGATTGATCGGTGAACAGCATCACCACGTTTCTTTATCCAGCCATTGAGCTTTGCCCGTACTTCCTCAACATCATGATTTGGCCACGACCAATGTGCTGTCACATCGGTGCCCACAAAGTCCTCAAAGAAGTGTTTGGTTTTCTGCGAGTTAGGCGTGTGAAAGGTCTTCAAGTCCTTTTCCAGCTGCTTCTGGACGTATGCCGCTATCTGACTGCCATCCAAAGCCCTGAGACGGGCATTCACTTCCTCTTTAACCCGGTCCTCTACGTAGGTTTCCCAAGCAGTCAGCGTCATGATGAGCGCTGCCCTTTTCAGCTCTTCAGGGTCACGCCCATCTTTACGCTCTTTATTCAGCTGGTCATAAGCGCGAAGAATCTGCTCAGAGTCATTGATTGCGATTTTGAAATTTTCATAAGCCAAAGACATATTCAGTTCCTTGTATTCCTTTACGGGGCCAGGTCGAGCCAACTATCAAAACGGTGCAAGGGATCACATAGCTCTTCCATTGCATGGCCTCCCGAGCCAATAAGTACGCCATGCACGGACAAAGCATGGCTGCTCTTTTGGCGTTCAATCTTTGAAGCCAAACTACTGGAAGACGGAAACTCTCCATCGCTGACAAGCAGGATATCTGCATCCTGCCAGGCTTCGGATTTGCATCGCTCCAACGCCATTTGGAGCGGCCCTTCAGCATCTGTACCTCCTCCGAACGACATCGATAGAAATCCGATCAGGCGATCAAGCCCTTGCTCATTGGGCGAAAGCTCAAGCTCTTTCACCTCATCCCGACTGCCAAACAGGTAGACATAACAGCCGCGTTTTTCCTGAGCGGCAACGCTCAAGCACTCAAGAGTTAGCGCCTTGGCGATAGTTTCCGGATTCCCCGCCATGGAGCCGGAGGTATCGAGACAAATGATCATTGGGCCGCGCTCTTGCGACCTTGATTTACCGGCTCGTTTAACTTCGACATCCTCTGTGACTTCAGCCGCAAACGTTTCAAGTTCAGTACCTTCGACGGCATAACTCAATAACGCATGTTCTGCCCGCTTGGCATGCCAAAGCATTTTCAGCACAGGATGCCCAAGCAATGCAGCTTCCTGAGGCAACATACGGCTGATCGAGTCAGAGCGTGTGATACCTCGGGTTTCCATAGGAACGAACGGTGTTTTGACCTCACGCTTTTGAACGCGTGTGGTGGTCATCGACGCCATGATCATTTCAATGGCCGGATTGTCCTCACTGGCTTTCATCCTGCCCAGGGTCCTGATCACCTCCTGGAGCTGAGGCAGCAGTGCCAGGACTTCCTTGAGTCGCACCATATCGAGCCAGCCATGACTTTGAAAAAAGCCTTTTGACAGATCAAAGCCCAGATGAACGATCATGCCCAAGTCAGAGAACACCGATGCAAGTGTTTCCCATACAACCAAACGCTCTTCCCATACATCCGGCAGCCAGCCGCCGGCACCGGCCACCTGGGACCAGCTTGTAGCCAACGCACGAGACTCCAGTTCGGCGACCACCTCAGGACTGAGTACCGGCACTCCCCTGCTTGCCGATTTTTTAGCTCGTTTAGCCAACTTATCCCGTAGATCCTGTAAAACTGCTTGCTCATACTGCTCAAACAACACCGTTTGTAACCGGCGCTGCTCCAGCTGTTTGTCCTCCAGAACCTCAAGCATGTCGGCGAGCAAGGCATCGACTACTTCTTCGTTGCCATGACAGTATTTCAACAACCCTTGGGCATTTAAGTATTCATGAAGGGACTCTTGCACTTGCTGGGCAGGCCAGGGCAGCAGCTCTCTTGGTGTTTCGCCAGATAACAGACTACTGCGCATCGCAACCAGGCCATGTAAACGCTCATGAAGCGTCCCTTCAGGGTTGGTTACCATTGCCGGAACAAGCGCTTCGGGCACCTCATCCAGAAGGGCAAAGCTGCTATCAAGAACGTCCAAGCGCATGGGCCCTATAGGCGATTGGTGAGGGGTATAACTCTCAATCACACAGCTCACCTTCTTTAGCTTCAACACTTTCAGGAACCGCTAAAGTATCAGAGCCGCTTTCTCGGGGAAGGCCTTCAAAGCCTTTAATTACCTTTTCCATACGACCTAGCAGATCTTCAGTTTTGGAAATGGCATTGCGAAGACTTGCATCCAGCTCAGGCAAAATTGACTCATCGAACCAAAGATGCTCAACCAGCACTTGCTGTGCGCTCTGAAGTTGATTCTGTAGGTTGAGTAGTACGGCCTCAATCTCGGACTTGATCTCTAAAGTAGATTTAATACGCCCTTCTATATGCGCATCAGAGTAAAAAACCGTTTTCATTAATGGTTTATTTGGAATACACTCTTCAGAAGGCTTGTTAGTATCTTTCGTGGTTTCTACGCCGCGATAGTCTTTATATAGCAATTCACCCTTTTCATTTTTCTTCTGCCGCATTTTTCCTGATAATGATGACGTAGTGACCTTATTTCTTTCATTAACATACAAAAGGTTTCCGAGCTCGTCACATTCCTGTTTCTTATTATCAATATCTTTCTGAAGAAATCCCTCCAGCGCACTAACCAAATTAATAAGTCTACTTGGGCTGAAGTTCGCATCAATAGCAATATTCTTCTTATAAAGATCAACCAGGCCCTCAAGCTGCTCAGGCCTCTCCCACAGACAATGCGGCAGTATCCAGGCATCATAGATATTGGCTTCAGCTTGGTTATTGGTAAGTGCTGAAACCTTAATCAGCTTCATGACCTTGCGCCAGCGACGGTCAGACACATATATGCCTTGCTCAACTAGGTATTCCCGAAACTTCTGACAAAGCTCCAGAACCCCTTTGCTGATAACTACCTTTTCAGCTTGTGTCTGAACTTCACCCAAGTTCTCAATTCGAAGACGAATATCCAGCTCCGGATCACAACCTGCATCTCCCATCGTCAAAAGCTGCTGGAACGCATCATCCGACACGGGCTCCACAAAGCTGCGCAGCATGAAGCGGTCATAGAGAGCATTCAGTTCTTCGCCCTCCGGCAGCTCGTTGCTGGCAGCAATGACGGAGATGAGAGGCACCTGTTTGCGCGTGTTGCCATTATCGAACTGTCTTTCGTTCAACAGGGTCAGGAGGCTGTTGAGAATGGCGCTATTGGCCTTGAAGATCTCGTCTATAAACGCAACGGATGCTTCGGGAAGGTAGCCACTGGTAAGGCGGTGATAGCGATCATCTTCCAGCGCCTTGATGGAGAGCGGCCCAAACAGCTCTTCCGGCACGGTGAAGCGGGTCAGCAAGCGCTCAAAATAGCCCGCTTCAAAGAAGGCGTTTTTCAGCCGTTTGGCGAGTTCGCTTTTTGCGGTACCAGGCGGCCCAAGCAAGAGCACATGCTCACCCGACAACGCTGCGAGAAGTATCAGTTTTGTTTGCTGCTCTCGCTCCAAAAGCCCGCTTTGCATCTCTTTGATCAAGAGACCTAGCTTTTCCTTACGAGACATTACCTTGATGGGGGCGCTATCCATGGTTATTAAATCCCTCTAAAAATTGGGGTTTGAGTAAACAATACCCTGCACTAGTGCAATCAGCACTCCAATCACAAACAAACCCATAAATATCAAATAGTTAGAAAACAACACTCTAATTCTAGTCGATTGCCCAATGGCTTAATGAAAGATTTATTCCATAAAAGGAATAATATTTACTGATTTGAAAAGCCATTGGTGCAATCTTTATTCACTATTTCTGACAGCTCATGTTTGCGATTTATTGCCCTTTAGGTGCCATGCGATTGATCAAGTCGACCAAGTGTGCTGGCCCAGCGTCATCTTTGATCATGCCGGTAGTGCTTGGCCGGAAGAGTGTCTGTAGTATTAGCTGACGCTCATCGTCCTGCAGAGCATCTCTTTTTCTCAACAAGGCGAGATAAGTGTGGATCATTGTTCGGCGCTCTTGCGCATCCGTAAGAAGATGCGTGTGCGCCATGAAGAGGTTGGCAGACAGGCGCACTGCCCAAATGGCAAAGGTTGTCAGTACAGCCATAGTCACCAGTCGACCAACTATCAACTCACTGATATTCTGGTTCAGTACATACCCGGCGAACAACAACAACACTGTTAAAGCAACAGCAACCGTGCCTGCTGTAATCTTGGCGAAGAGGTGCATTTTTCTGCGGTGTAGTTTCTCTTGTAGTGCCCAGTAGCGCACTGGAGCATGCAGTGCCAGGTTTTCCTCATAGGTCTGAGTGATTGCATTCAACTCTTGCCGGGCTTTTTCCAGCTCAGTTTGAAGCTGCTCTTCATAGCCCTGAACATCACCCTCAAATCGATTCTTCTGACCCAACAAGAGCTTGTCTGCACGCTCGGTCAATGTATCGAGACGATTCTGAGACTGTTGGGCTTGCTCAGCTTGTCGAGAAAACTCTTCATCCCAGGATTCACGTAATTTTTTGTTGGATGATGACTCCGCTTCGGCCTGGCCAAAGGCACCGCGTTCCCAGTCCAGCGTTTTTTGTAGTGCTGCAGCCAATGAAAGATCAAAGTTGCTCAGGTTTTCATTCAGGAAGTATGCAATTGCGACGGCAGCACAAACATAGTCTCTTGCTTCGACACGTTGCTGAAGGAACTCAGCGAAAGGGGCTTCAGTGGTAAAGATCTGTTTGCTTTTCAAACTCCGCTGGAACTGGTTGACCAACTCATCAACCTGCTTTGCATACCGCTCGGGTTCTTGCTCGGCAGGTTTGACATGCTGCTGCGCAAACTGCTGTAACTGTACCCAAGACTGCTGCAGCTTCTGGTAAAGACTCCGCTCATTATGCTGGTTTTGGAGTTTATTCTGGAGAAAACTGTATGCGCTTGTCTGCTGCTGTACCCAACCAACAAAGTCTTCGACTGTTGCGAACCAGCGTGTCCCTGCTTCAGTTTTGATGGTGATACGCTTTAGCTTAACGTCCCTATCTGGCTGGGCCTCAGACATTTTGATACCTATTCGGTTAATGAATTTACCTTTGTTCCAACGTTCACTGCTTGTAGAGCAAGAGAATGCGAGCTATGTATTCCATACCGCTATAATCATCAACAATTATTGGTCCTCTACTCATAGTTGACCAGAAAAAGCTTGAGCACCTAATGCACCAAAAAGGTCGTCTCCACTTTGAACAGAGCTATCTGCCTTAGCGGTTAGTTGATTTGCCTTGCCGATAATCGCTGTAAACTGCTCCTGGAGCTCTTGGGGAGGGACCGGGATCTCTAATCCTCGGAGAATTTCCAGATTTATGTTCTTTTGCGCAGACTCTGGTGCGTTCGCTTCTAACATTTTCTGTAAGAAGCCCATCCAGTAGCGAACATACTCTACTGTCACGTAACCATTGGGCTTGAAGCCAACCACACTATCAGGGAAGCAAGCATCAAAAGTGAGAACCCCTGTTTTAGCGATATTTGCAGCTATTGTGATGCACAGTGTTCCTGCCGGCCACATCCTGCTCTGCTTCAACCCGAGCTCCGAATATGTTGACTTAAAGGTTTTTATGTAACCTTTTGAGTTGGCAACATCTCCTGTCTGAATTAGCGGATAGGGGCCACCCAACAAGGCAGGATCATTCCTGGGCCGATGCTTTGACTTGCCTCTATCTAAGGTACCGACCTCCCCAAACTTTGCTGTCGGCCACCCCTTAGGATTAGTCACCGGGTCACCAAACATCTCCAAAAACACACTACGGAGGAACTGGTCGGCGAGGTCGATGGCTTGCTGGCGTTTGCGGCGCACGGCATCGGCCTTGTCGAGGATGGCGGCGATACGCTTTTGTTCGGCCAAGGGCGGGAGAGGGATTTCAGCCGCTTTCACCACACGATCAGAAACAGCTGGGTAATTAGCCCCCGTAGCCTGCTTAATCATTAACTCGACAAAACGAGAGTTTTGAACCCAGTAGAACAGATATTTGCTATCTAGCTTGCTTGGATTAGGCCGGAGTACGCAGTACCCCGTTGAAGCTGTAGCCCCATCGAACTGATAAGGTACCAGAGCAACGCCGTTCAAATTTGGACGCACGGTCGATACCAAAACATCTCCTGAAGCAATAATCTGCCTTGCGCGACTCGGTGCCTCAGCTGGAGACACAATCGAAACATCTTCAGGCACTATGCTTTTTGTATCTTTATCTACCGAACTCAAATCCACATACAGAAAGTCCTCTGCACCTGACTCTTGCTTAGGGTTCCAAGTGGTGATCTTTGTTACACAGTCACCAATAGGCACAGGGGTATAGCCCATTACAACATCCCCTCCAGCGCTTCCAGATCCTGCTGAATCTCCACCTCCAGCGCCTTCAAGCGTGCCAGTATCACCTTGGGCGACTCATACTCCTCCGCTTCGTACACCTGCTCCTTGTAGCGGTTCAGCGAGAGATCGTACTTGTTGCCGGCAATCTCATCGCGACCGACCCAGAATGATTTGGCGGTACGGTCATTCTGATCGGACTCTGCCACTGATTTGTCGCGGGCACGGAACTGCGCCACCAGCTCTGGCAGGTCATTGGCATCGATCTTCTGGCGCTTGTCATCCAGGGAGAAGCCGTCAGCTTCCACGTCGTAGAACCAGACGTGGTCGGTTTCGCCGCCCTTGGTGAAGATCAGGATGGCTGTGGAGACACCGGCATAGGGCTTGAATACACCGCTGGGCAGTTTGACTACCGCTTCCAGCTGGTTGTCGTCCACCAGATGCTTGCGCAGCTGCTGATGCGCCTTGGAGGAACCGAACAGCACGCCATCCGGCACGATGGTGGCACTGCGACCGCCCAGCTTGAGCATGCGCATGATCAGCGCCACAAACAGCAGCTCGGTCTTTTTGGTTTTGACGGTGCGCAGCAGGCCCGGATCGACATCCTCTTCGTCGAGGCTGCCCTTGAACGGCGGGTTGGCCAGAATCAGGTCAAAACCTTCGCTGGCTTCCGATGGGAAGCGTTCACCAAAGCGCTGACTCAGAGTGTCCTGATAGTGAATATCCGGCTCAGCCACACCGTGCATCACCAGGTTCATCGCCGCGATGCGCAGCATGGTGGCATCGAAGTCGAAGCCGTGGAACATGTCGCTGTCGATATGACGGCGGTGTTCGTGCAGCAGGTCGCCCAGGTAGATCTTCTGCTCGACCGCGTTGCCCTTCTCGTCCGTAACGGACTCGGTGATCACACCTTCCGGCGAGCTGTATTTTTCCAGCAGGTATTCATAGCAGGTGGCGAGGAATCCCGCCGTACCACAGGCCGGGTCGGCAATGCGCCAGGTCGGTTCCGGGTCCAGCATCTCGACGATAGCGCGGATGATGTGGCGTGGGGTACGGAACTGGCCGTTAATGCCTGCCGTGGTCAGTTTGGATAGCAGGTACTCGTACAGATCACCCTTGGTATCGCTGGTTTCCAGCGGCAGCTCGTTGATCATATTGACCGCTTTCACCAGTAAGCTCGGCTTCTGGATCATCAACTGGGCGTCTTTCATGAACTCGGCAAAGAGCGTGCCCTCGCCGGCCAGATCCTTGAAGTGCGGAAACACACGATCCCTCACCAGCATGAACATCTGCTCGGCCGGCAGGTGGCGGAAGTTTTCCCAGCGGATATCCTGGTCCACCGCCGAGAAACGGTTGTTAAATCCGTTGCCGGTGCGCTGGGCGCGCTTCTCGTCACGGCGCTCGTTCAGATCGAGCATGCGGGCGTACATCAGGAAGGTGATCTGTTCCACCACTGTCAGCGGGTTGGCGATGCCGCCGGTCCAGAACTCTTCCCAGAGCTTGTCGATCTTGTTTTTCAGGTCACCGGTAATCATGCCGCAGTCTCACTTTTTTCAACCAATTCCCAACGCAGGATTCCACGCTGGTCAATTTTGAACAACCCCTGCCGACCGCCAGGCTTTTCAGTGCGCGCACGCACTGCGTACCCCTCGGTCGTGACCTTACGGATCATTTCCTGCTCATCCGTAACTTCAATGCTGTCAGTCTTTTTGTTCCCTTCCTTGGACAGACGGAAGGCAGCTCGACCGGTATCCCGATCCTTCATTTTCACTGGGAACAACAAATCTCCACTGGTGTGGTAGAGACGCAATCTGCGGCAGAAAATTTCACTCATTCACTCTTAACTCGTTCAATAAAGCATGTCAGACAGACACCCGTTTGTCGGTGCTCTGTTTCTGTGTTCCCAGCTCGACGCCAAACTGTTTAACCAGTTCAACCAGCGCATCCGCAGTACGCTCATCGGTGAAGACACCGTCCAGTCCATCCGTATCCAACGCGGTAAACGGATGATCATACAACTGGGCCAGGTTGATAGTGCCGAAACGGCACAGGTGATTTTTCAGCAGGCCAATAAAGCGTTGCTGACGGCTGTCCAGGTGGATATGGTTCTGCTGCACAAAGCGGGTAAAAGCCGCCTCGACCGCTTGGCTGTCCATGCCGATCAGCGTGCGCAGCAACTGGTCCAGACTGGCACCAGATTCCGGGAAGAAGTCTTTCAGCGTATCCAGATCAAGACTCGGGTTTTGGATATGCACCAGTGCGTTGAGCTGTTCCAGCTCGGCCTCGGACACGGGCTCACCCTTGCGAATCTTGACCAGTACCGGGTCGGACTCGAACAGGGGCGTCAGGGTTTTCTCCACCTCCTGGCGGAAGATCTGGTAATCGACCGTGACGATTTTGGTGGGTCGGTCAGCGATTTCGTACAACCCCTCGTCATCCTTGATATCGATAATCGGCAAGGCCTCCGCCGGTGTCGCTGTATCCTTATCTCGCAGGTGAATGATCCCCCGCAGCGCCAGCCGCTTCTCTTCCAGCATCGCAAAGTTGACTGTCTGCCAGAAGCTATCCTGCTGGATATCACGAATCTGCTCAGCCTTGGCCCGCACAGGGTTGAGGTGCATCGACAGCTTGCCGACCTTGGCCAGTATGGGCTGCTTGGCAACATCCATTTCAGACGGGTTGTTCAGCAGGATAAACTGCAGCTCTGTCAGCTGAAGATCCCAGCGCAGTGCTTCAGACTGGTTCTTGATGTCACGCCACTGCATCAGCGGTGCCATCTCGGTGCGCAACAGCTGGCGGGTATCCGGTGCAAAGCTGTTCAGACATGTCGCATCACTGAGTCGGGCCTTGAGCTGCCAGTTGTCACGCACGGCAATACAGCGATCATCCAGCGCATCAATATCCGCCTTGATTAATGTAACCGCCTGTTTGAACAGCTCCATCTCCGCCTTCTTCAGCGCCGTTTCGGCCAGATGAAGCCGCGCTTCAAACAGCTTCTCACACAACGACTTGCTGGGACGGCCTTCATCCTCTGGCGGATCCATATCGAAATATTCGAAGTTACCCCAGTGATCAAAGATCAGGAAGTGTGTTTTGGGCTGCCCTGGACCATACAGGTCCGGACTCAGGCGGGTGCCGCGACCAACCATCTGCCAAAACTTGACCTTGGACTTCACCGGCTTGGCAAAGACCAGGTTAACCACTTCCGGTACGTCGATACCGGTATCGAGCATATCCACCGAGATTGCGATGGTGACCTGATCGTTACCCTCGGTTTTCTTGAAGTCGTCGATCAGGTCTTCGGCACGGTCGTACTTGGAGTGGATTACACGGCAGAAATTGCCGCCATGCTGCGGGTACATCTCGCCAAACAATTCTGCCAGCAGTTCGGCATGCTGGATGCTGCGGGCGAAGATGATGCTTTTGCCGGGCAACTGGCCATCGGCATCACGCAGCCCCTTTTCCATCAAGTTGCGCAGGATGGCTCGGTTGGTGTCCTTGTTGAACACTGCCTTGTCGATATCCGGCGCATCGAAGTCCAGTTCGTTCGGATCGAAGCCCTGCTCTTCCAGCTCGGCCAGCTGCTCATCGGTCAACGATTTGCCTTTGATACCCTCGCGTAGGAACTGAGTGGTATGGGTGACCACACGGAATGGCACAAGGTTACCATCAGCCACCGCCTGCTCCAGCGGGTAGTTGGCTGTAGGCAGCTTGTAGTCACAGCCAAACAACCGGCAAGTGGAGCGGCTGACCATCTCAACCGGCGTAGCGGTCAGACCAACCTGACGTGCATCGAAGTATTTGAACAGATCGCCATAGACGTTGTAGACCGAGCGATGGGATTCGTCCGCAATGATCAGGTCGAAGTAGCCCACATCAAACTGCTCGTAGAGTCGCATCATGCCAGGATAGGTCGCCACGTAAATGCGGGCGTTATCCAGGTGCTTCTTGTCGCTGCGGCCAACGACATACATCGGTTCCTTGACGAACTCGCTGTAGGCATTGCGCGCCTGCTTGCGCAGCTCCTTGCGGTCACATAGAAAGAGCACGCGCTTGGCCCAGCCGGCATCCAGCAGGCGTTTGGTCAACGCAATGGATACACGAGTTTTACCGGTACCGGTCGCCTGCACGATCAGCGCCTTGCGATGCCCCAGAGCGAAACGCTCGCTGACCCGAGTGATGGACTCCATCTGATACAGGCGGCCCGCAATGTTGGTATCGATCGGCGTTGCGTTCAAATCCTTGCGCTGGGTGCGTTGCTGAATGAGGTACTGCAGGCTGTCCTTGCTGTAATAGCCATAGAGCTTGCGCGGCACGCTATCCAGCACATCGTCCCAGATCCAGATGTCGTAGCCGTTGGTGTAGAAGATCACCGGGCGCTGGCTGTATTTTTTCTCAAGTGAGTCGGCGTACAGTTTGGCTTGCTGGCGACCCTTTTCCGGGTTGGCACGCGCACGTTTGGCTTCCACAACCGCCAGCGGTTTGCCGTTATCATCCCAGAGCACGTAGTCACAGTAGCCGATGCCAGTCGTGGTTGGCTGACCATCCACTTCAACTTCGACGTCCACTTGGTCGGTGTTACCGCCCTCAAGATCCACATCCCAGCCTGCCAGGCGCAGTTCGCTGTCGATCAAACGACGTCGTGTCTCGGCCTCGTTCAGTTCGAGCGTATTGGTCGCCTGAGTGCTGGATTTGATGAATTGTTCGACCCTGCCCTGATCTTGCTGCTGTTTGAGCTTGGCTGCTTCGCGCAGCGCTGCCTGTTCAGCCTCCTTCGCTGCCTCCAGCTCTTTCAGCGCATCTTCCAGTTGCACGGATTGCGAAGCCAGCTTCTCCTGCAGCGTCTTGTTCTTCTGCTTGAGTTCCGACTTGGCTGTTGGGGGTTGTATGGGTTTAGGCTCCTGGAATTCAGGGCATTGTTCACGGCTGCCATCCCCCTGAGCGATCAACAACCAGCAGCTCAGATGGAAGGCTTCCTTTACCAGCCAGGCAGCCGTATTGGCTGATACATCACCTTCATGAGCCGCCTTGTTGCCATGCATGCGGATAGCATGCAACTTGTCGAGAATGACCTGCGGCACGACGGATTTGAAGCTGTCATTGTTCAGACGATCCATAAAGGTCGCGTTGGGCTCTACGGGGAGCTTGAGCTCGCTGTAGACGACACCCACCAGCTTTTCGACAAAACAGCGGAGTTTGACCAACGAACTCTGCGGGTCTAGATAGGCGTAGGTTTCAGCAAACCCGCCAAGGTCCGCAAGGTTGGGCCAGTGTTCTCTGAGATGTTCAAAATTCATAGACTTCATGTCTTTCAGCCTGTGATGACTTCCTGTATTCCAAGTATCGTGCCAAGTCAGGTTTCAAACCCGTTTAATGGCCTTCGATACCGAGCTGCTTGATCCAGTTATTCAGCGTCTGGTGGTTATTCAATCCTAAAAGCTCGGAGGCCTTGCCCTTCTGACCCGCCGTCACCTTGAGCGCCTCGCGAATACAGTAACGCTTTGTATTATCGAGGATTTCATTCACGTCAATGCCTGACGCCACATCGATATTGAGGTCTGAACCATAAGGTTTCTGGGGACGTTGAATGAGTGCATGTTCTACTTCTGCAATCCCAAGTATTTCGCCATCAGCCCAGATGGACGCCCTGAGCAGGGTATTCCAAAGCTCGCGGATATTACCTGGCCAACGCTGCTGCTGGATAAATGCTATTGCATCTTCGGAAATTATTTTACTTACATAGCCCGGCTGGTCTTTCGCTTCATGGTTCAGCTGATTCATCAGTGAAGTGATCAACTCAGGGATGTCGTCCTGCCGCTCACGCAGAGGCGGCAAAACCACAACACCAACAGCCAGACGATAAAAGAGGTCTTCCCGGAATGTCCCTTCTTCTACCATTGCCAGCAAGTTACGATGCGTCGCCGCAATCACACGCACATCGACCGCATGTGGCTTGCTTGCACCCACAGGGTTAATCTCTTTCTGCTGCAAAGCCCTCAGCAGTTTGGCCTGGGCATCGAGGGGCAGCTCTCCTATCTCATCCAGGAAGAGCGTGCCGCCATCCGCCTCGTCAAAAAAGCCCTTGCGGTTGGCGTCTGCACCGGTAAAGGCACCCTTTCTGTGACCAAACAGCTGGGAGTCAATCAAGCCTTCCGGAATCGCTCCGCAGTTGACGGGTATGAAAGGCTTGGCAGCACGCGGCGATGCCTCGTGTATCGCCCGGGCAATCACTTCCTTGCCTGTTCCCGACTCACCTTGAATGATCACCGGCAGATTGCGCGGAGCCAAGCGCTTGGCGAGTGAAACGGCATCACGCATGGCAGGCGAGAAAGTTTGGATATGCTCGAAGTGACTATCAAGCTTGGGGGATGCACCCGCCAGTGAGCCCAATACACCATCCTGGTGTTCCAGGTATGCAAGGGCAATGTCGAAAGGAAGTTCGACGTCTGTCACGCCTTCTTGAATAGAGGTTTGTACCAGACGAGTGTTGTAGACCCCTTTCCCCAACAGCAGCCATGTTGCTGCCATCGCAGGTGTCCCCGAGGACAGGTTGAGCGTTACCAACGCATTGGGCGAGCAGCACTGGTCAAGTGCGTTTCGCGCTTCAGCATAGATATCGGGGTAGTGGATGGGGCTGGTCAGCTCAACGGGCGAGATATGAATAGCCGTTTTGACCTTGGCATTGCGTGTTCGTGACTGAGCAACCAGCCACTGCTGGTAGCGGTCCAGCTCGTCAAACCAGCCATTGGCAAGAATGTGTATTTCATCGAAAGGCGCGTCGGCGGCAAGCAGTATCGACGCGATTGGGCCAGTCTGACCATTGGCTCCAGCATCCAAATCATGACGACCCAGCCATGTCAGCAAAATCCGTTTCTTCAACACACCACAAACTCCGATTGCAACTGGCAACAGAATCTATCATGTAGGAGCAAAAAAGTCCTTTTAGCTTAAGTCAATCACGCCCGAGCTCATTTGAGCATGATTCTTATTTACAACGCATGTCGCTATTTGGAAACCATTAGCTATGGGACATTTATACGATCTACATCTATTTACCGAAGATGCGGTGGATTACACAAAACAATCACTCTGTAGAACTTCTGTAGAACTGCTGCATCCCCCTTAGGATACAAGTAAGCGTCAGATTCACCCCACATTCTCAACCTGAACAACGCTCCAGATAATGTCGTCTTCACCACCAAACCTGGAGGCGACATCATGGAGATCACGGAACCCACCCAGAAAGTGCGTCTCATTCTGGGTGCGACCGACATGCGTAAGTCCATTGATGGCCTCTGCGCCTTGGTTAAATACTTTTTGGACGAGGAGCCTGTGCCGGATCAGCTGTTCGTCTTCTGCAACCGAGGACGCGATAAGATCAAGATCTTACAATGGTCGACCAACGGCGTCTGGCTTCACTACAAACGCCTGGAAAAAGACCGGTTCAAGTGGCCGGGACCAGACGACAATGGCGTGTCCTGCATCGTCGGTCGGCGTGAACTGAACTGGCTGCTCGATGGTTTACCGCTACATCAGCCCGGTGCGCATACCCGGCTGAGCTACGTCTACTTTTGAGCGTGCCTTGACCACCTGGAAGGAACCGACGCCGCGCTAGACAACCGGCCGTAAACCGTTGCCAAAGGAACTGCCCCGCGTGCGTGTCGTGTATGACCTGGCCGATGATGACAAGGTCTGCACCTGCTGTGGGGACAACCTGCACGTCATCGGCGAAGAAGTGTCCGAGCCGCTCGACATCATCCCGGCTAAGGTACGGGTACTGGAGCAGGTCAAGCTCAAGTATGGCTGTCGTGGCTGTGAAGAGGGCGTGACTACCGCCTCGGCCCCGAAACAACCCATTCCCGGAGGCTTGTCTACGCCGGGTACTCTGGCGTATGTGATTACTGCCAAATACTGCGATGCCCTGCCGCTATACCGGCAGTCCGCCATTATGGCGCGGATGGGAATCGATCTGAGCCGCCGTACCCTGAATCACTGGATGGTGCGCAGCGCCGAGCAACTGGAATCCCTTTATCAGCAGCTGCATCAACGCCTGTTACGTGAACCCATTCTGCATGCCGATGAAACGGGCGTGCAGGTACTGAATGAGCCTGAACGCGGCCCAAAGCCGTTCCTACATGTGGCTATACCGATCGGGGCGGGAGAGTCCTCACCCCATTGTGCTCTTCGATTACCAGCCCGGTCGCGGTTAGGCCTATCCGCAGGCGTTCCTGACCGGGTTCGCCGGCCACCTGCACGCCGATGGCTATGCCGCCTATGACACTCTCGATGACGTACAGCTGGTGGGCTGCTGGGCGCATGCCCGGCGCAAGTTCGATGAAGCTATCAAGCTTCTGCCTAAAGCCAAGCAGCAGACTGGTAAAGGAATGGTGGCGCTCAACCTGATCCAGCTTGAACAACAGATACGTGACCTACCACCGGACGAACGTCATGCCCGCTGGCAGGTTGAGGCGCGCCCGGTCCTGGAAACGTTCCAGTCTTGGCTGGATAAGTCGGCAGCGCAGGGGCTACCCAAATCGAAAATGGGGCAGGCTGTGCAGTACTGCCTCAACCAGTGGCCGAAGCTGCTGGGCTATCTGGAAGATGGTCGCCTGGAGATCGACAACAACCGTGCTGAACGCGATATCCGCCCCTTCACCACCGGGCGCAAGAGCTGGTTGTTCAGTAACACCCCGCGGGGGGCGCGCAGCAGTGCCATCTTGTATAGCCTGGTGATGACGGCACGGGCCAATAATGTGAACCCTTATCACTACCTGCGGGCGGTGTTGGCACGGTTGCCGAACCTGGGCGGCAATAGCAGTCTGGATGAGCTATTACCGTGGAATATCGTACTCAGTTAATCCAGATGGGTGGAAACTGACGCTTACGTCTGTAAGGCTAGACCTAATGTTGATGATCTAAGCCGCCACGAATGTCCATCAAAACCAAAACTTCGGCCCCTAGTACATTCGTTTTGACTTACGTACTGCGAATGCACTGGGCCGGCCGCCTTTGGATTCAGTCTTGGCAATACCCAGGATGTTCAACCATTGCTCTTTTCCAAGCGCAGTAATCATCAGCCTCAGGGTTCGGATGTAGTCCCGTTTTGTTGATTCCGCATAGCCCTGCAGGAGCTCATTTTTAACCCAGACAAAGTGTTTACACTGTAGCTGCCACTCATACCGCACTTCCGGATAGCGAGCCTCAATTGCATCCAGAATTCGCTGTTTACGACTTTCATTTTTTTGGATTGTAATTGCCTCTGCCTTAACCCGCTTTTTAACCCCGTCAATAGTTTTGGTAACATCCACACCCTGGATGTTATTTACTAGCTTTTTGATAACCATACATCACCTTTTTATCCAACATATGCTCGTGCAACGCCAATTCGGTTATGACCCGCGGCTCGTGCTACCGCCTCATAGCCCTGAAGGAGTAATTTTTCATTTTCAAGGGTTGACCTGTCACGAACAGGGGCTTTTATCCCAGTTACAGCTTCAAACAACTCAATCATAAAATATGTTCTCACCTCACGAATATTTACGATTCCGTATTCTCGCAAAACTCTACGCATGCGTTTTACAACGGTATTCACAAAACCGATCAAAGTTTCATCAGCAGCTAAAAGATTTTTTGAACCCTTCGGTCTTACTGACATTGAATATTCCATCGCATCTTTTCCTTGTTCAGTAACTCGAATCTGTCGATCAGGTGATTTCCTGCCACCCTTTGTCCCGTCAATAACATTCACATAACCTGTTTTCTGGTACTCATCCCACCAACGGTCAAGGTCAGCCAAAATGCCCTCACGTAAACGAAGGCCGAAAAAACGAACCAGCTTTAACAATGCGACAGCTCTCTTTTCCTCTCTCGTCTCCATGATCTCAATTGCTTCCTGAATTGATGCATCATTCACATCTGGGATCATTTTTCGGACATATGAACGCGATGAAAAATAATCAGATGCGGTGATTTTTATAGCCTGATCGCGGCGGAATGCTGTCATCACTACATTGAATGTGCTGACCAGATTGTGTGCGTAGTTCAAACTGATCTTGCCAGCATCGAGCAAACTGACGAGGTGTTTTGCATAAGCCTCTGCATGTTCGGCTCCGACATAACATATGTCTTTGATGCCATTCTGCTCCAGAAAATTGGCAACCTTTCTGAAACGGCTTACATGAGCAGCCCTGGTTTTGTAGTGTCCGTTACCGTAATACAGGCCCAACACTACAACCACTGCAAACATAATGGTTCTGCCAAGCCCAAAATTGCCCTTCTGGCAACGTTTACGCTTGTTGTTCCTAGCCATATAACCAACTCCAAAAAATGATAAAAAATTGTGATTTGTGCGCTCAGTGTCTGGTCCAAACCTGGGGGACGGCCAAAACACCCGCGCACTGTTGCCGTCCCCCGTCATAGACCAGTAAGTGGGAACCCCAATCATCGGGGCAGCGGCAACGCGTCGAATCACACACGACATTTACTCCTCATCAAAATGTGTATATCGAATGATCCCCCATACACATGCGGGGTGAGGCTGATGCTGCTACGCCAGCAGACACCAGTAAGAAGACCGAGGCCATATTCTGAGACGACACCTCAGACATACCCGCCTGGTAGCAGGCAAAACCGTAGTTTAGTCCGGGTTTAGTCTCGACTATTTTTCTGGAATACACGTAATACCTGACTTACAGACCATCAACACAACTCATCTCATTTCCAAGGGCTACTGAAAAAAAGATGTTGGCAGCCGTTGGGATGGGTTGGTCTGAGCGCTGTGTTCGCACCAGGCACTAGAATTTTCCAGCTGAGCACAGCTAGGAGCAGGTCGTCCTAGTTGCAGCGCCAGTGGATTGATTAGTTGGTAAGAACAATTCGAGTTTGTATATTTTGGGCGGACACCCAGAGGAATTTCGGCCCTGTGTTAGGGATAGTTCAGCAGATCTATCGAACTAACTGGGCAAGCAGATTTGCTGTTAGTGGTGCATACAGATTAATGTCATACACACCAAAACAGAGAGGTTTTCAGTTATGGGATTTCAGTTGCTGGGGTTTTAGCAGCACAGCTTCTCCTGCCGCTGCGGAGCATGCCGCTAGCGATTAATGAGACTAAACTAGCAAAAGTCTTGAGCTGCCACAAGCACTAAAGTGCCGTACCACATTCCAGTGACATACAGCTGCTGCGAGTCTGAACGGAGGTGTGCAACGTTGCACATCTCGAAAATATTCGCTCGAGAGCGTAGATTTATCGGTATCATCAATTACGGTGGGAGCTAGGACTGCACTATTTTCGTACCAGGTTGCGGATCTAGATTTTGCCCCGCAGCAGACATGTTACAAATAGCTACCACGCCAACCGCTTTTGGCCCCATTACGGACATGAATTGTACTTAATTGCGCAACGGGCGAATTGAACAATCAGAACAAAACTATCATCTAACAACAGCGGAAGTTGCTATTTTCAAAAGCATCGAGATGTATAGATGGCTGGTCGATTCACTCTAGTTTGTTAACAACCAGTATGCACCATATATCACACCAATAACTGCTGCTACGAGTAACCATTCAAGAAAAAGCTTGATGAGTGCCTCAACCAATCCCACTAGTAAAAAGAATAGCCAGACCAAGCCTATTGGCACCAAAGCACCGCAAATGATACCCAGCGGTGTCAGGATACTACGGTAGCTGATGATACTTTCACTGATAACAAATGTGCCCTGTGGAGAAAATAAATAGGACAGGAATCCACCAACGATGGCACTGGGCTTTCCCGCTTGAGTCTCCTTGGCTTAACTTAACCGAACAAGTAAATGCTGCTCATGCCAAAGGCGCTTTCTTATATAAGTATAGAAAAACAAGAGATAAGTTGGAGTGAAAATTATTCCGATTATTGGCAATGTTACCGGATAGCTGTTCCTATCCGGAAATGGCGATCAAAACGCTACTACGACTCTATATGCCCTATCAAATCACCTTCACCAGACTCGTTACGGGTGAGCGCCAAAGAGATCACCAGAATCGGGGCTCGCCGCGATCGACGACAGCCTCTTATTCTGCCACTAACCGATGTAGCCCTGTTTATTGACGACCAAGTGAATGCCGATGACGCTCTCATTTTGGCTGAACAAACTGATGTCTCAGGGGGAAGGGCCGCCACTCGCTGGCATTCTGTTTTTCTTTCAACAGGTTGGGCAGCATGCCACTTATACACACTTTTCTACACTCTCGAGTGGGCGGTTACACAGGATGATTTACAGGCTCTGATTTTTTAATATCCACTTTCATTCCTTTATTTCAAAGAAAACAATTTCAACTAAATTTCTTCGACCTTAAAAATCAATCGTTACTGAGAACCTCCCGCGCCTGCCGATGGATCGCCTCGCGCCAACTCTTCGGCTCCACCACATCAATTGCCGAGCCAAAGCCCTGTATCCACCACTGAGTTTGCTGGTCGTTCGGTACTTCCGCCTCCAGCCAGCACCAGCCCTGCTCATCTGGCTCATCTGGCTCATCTGTTAGCATTTGCACATCACTCAGCGGCGTTTCCGACAACAGTCTGGCAACTTCAGGCCGGATCCGCGCTTTCAGTTGCACGAACTGTTCGTCAAGCGGGTACCCGAAGGCCCCGGTTGAGATGTACTGCTCGACGCAAAAATCCGTGTTGGATCGGTACGGCTGTTCACTGGCTTCAATCCTGACAATGCGATGCAGTGCAAACTGGCGTACGTCTTTGTAATCATTCACAGTGGCCAGAAGGTAGGAAACGCTGTGGCGCGCGACGATGCCCAGAGGGTGCAAGGTGAACGTTTTATGTGCGTCCTTGGAACGGCTGCGGTATTCCACATCCAACGCGTAGTGGTTGAGCAGCGCGTCAGTCACCATTTGCCACACATTGTGCTCTATCGGGGCCGGGATCAATGCCTTGCCGTTGGGAATGGCTTTAACGTACTCACTCCAGTGCACCAGCCGATTGCCGTTGAGGCCATCCAGGTATTTGCGGGCGTTTTCAAACTGCCCGGCCAGCTGGTCGATGGCGATTTGTGGTAACAGACCGTGCAGGTATTCTTCGGCCAGCGCCAGCGTCAGTGCCGTGGCGGTGTCCATTGCCGGCAGGTTGCTTTTGAAGGCGGGGTCGAAGGACCAACGAAATGGGCGCGTCTCACGATTACACAGTAACGGAAAATGCGCCGACATCTTTTCCAGATCACGCTGGATGGTGCGCATCTCGACATTGAAGCCGCGCTCTTCCAATAAGGCCTGCAAGGTCGTGGTGGCGCGATAATGAGGCGCACGAGGAATGAGCTGCAACATGGCAAGGTATCGGAACAACGTATCCTGACGGCCACTCATGGCACTTCCTTGTGTTTGTGTGTTTCTGATAGCCGACATAGTATCAAATCCTTGATTGCGTGGAAGTTTCATTTCACTCGCCTTTCAGCTTACAAAGCCGATGGGACGTCCCTGGTGACGGGTCTTGAGGGCATGTTCCTGCTCCAGTCCAACCATCAGAGTTTCAGGTGTCAGCGGCTCGGCCAACACATTGGCGCGACGCTCAACGGTGGCGAAGTCACCGGGGGTCAGCTGAGTCAGGCGTTTCAACCGGGACTCGTACCCCTCTACATTGATTGCAGTAAAAGGCTGTGCTTGGTGCATCCCCAACAGGCGGTTGAAGAAGGACCAGGACTGATCAAAGTCGAGGTAGTTAAAGCGGATCTTGAAGTCGAGCCGACGCAGTGCAGCGCTGTCGAGGTGATCCATGAAGTTGGTCGACATGATCAAGATGCCGTTAAATTCTTCCATCTGCATCAGCAGTTCGTTGACTTGGCTGACTTCCCACTGCTGCTGGGCTGCGCTGCGTGACCCCAGAAAACTGTCAGCCTCGTCGATCATCAGGATGGCATTTTTCTGTTTGGCTTCGGCAAAGGCGGCAGCCAACTGCTGCTCGGTCTGGCCCACATACGGGCCCAGCAGGTCGGAGGCTTTGCGCATCAGCAGCGGCTTTTCCAATACGCATTCCAGATAGCGACCCAACTCGCTTTTACCGGTACCCGGCGGGCCGTAGAGGCCGATACGGGCCTGGCTACTGCGCTTGAGTCCTGATACCAGTCGCTCCAGCGGAAAATCCGTGTTCGACAACGCGGGGTTGAACACGGACGAGGACGGGCGACGCTCCTTGTGTTCCCACTGGTATCCCAGCGCTTGATACAGGCTGCTCAGCAACTGTTCCATCGTCTGCTCCACACGTTCCGGTTTGCGCAGGCGCAACTGGCGCACCACTTTGGCGGCTCGGGTCAGGTGGGCCGGCTGCAGCCTTTGCTTTTTGGCCAGCATGTGCATCCATTCCTCACGCACATTGAGCCCCTGCAGCGTGCGCTGCACCATGACAAAGCGGGTCGCTTCATTCAGTTCCGGCATGCAGATCAGCATGTCGAAACGGCGCAGGTAGGCTTTGTCCATGCTGTTGATGTCGTTGCTGATCCAGAACACCGGGCGCGGGTTCTGCTCCAGCATGTTATTGATCCATGCTTTCTGACCTTTCTGCTCACGGTAGGTAAATACGTCTTCGGTCTCATCAAACAGAATCACCGACTGGGGGTTAGCCCTAAGAATCTGCTGGCTGATCAAACAGGCAGAGAAGCGCTCATCACCACTCATGGGCTCGCCATCATGACGGGCATACTTGACTTCAAACAGCTCCAGTGCGAGTTCGTCCGCCAGAGTGCGCACCAGCTCGGTTTTGCCAGTACCAGGTGCGCCGTAGATCAGAATATTGGTCCCCATCAATCCCGAACGCACGGCAGCCTTAAGGTATCGTTTGAGCTGTGAGTACTGGCTATCAATATGGATGAAGTCGTTCGGCTGCAACTCGGGTACGGCCCCCTGCTGAGTAAAATGACGCAGCAGCGACTCTGGCCCCTGTCGTTCATACATGAGGACGTTGTCGATCCCGTTAAGCAGCTCCACTTCACCACCACGTCCCACAGGGTTAAGCAGGCGGCAACGTACCAACACGCTGTCATTCGACAGTGCCCGTGCAATTGACGGTCGCGGCAACTTCAATGCAATACTTATCAACGAGGCCAGTTGCTGCACGGACGGCAGGCCATAATTGGAGGAGAACAGCTTGAGCGTATCGTCCACCCCCTCGAGCTGTTCCAGGATGCTAAGGAACGCCAGCACAGCCTGTTCTGCCGGTGTCAGGCCCAAAGCCTGCGCCAGTTTGGAAAGGTTACGATCCAGAAGGTCGTGCTGATGGTGTTTCTGCTCCAGTTCGGACAGACGCGTCTTGAGCAGCTGCAGCCCTTCTTTAAGGGTGACTTCTTCGTCGCTGTAAGACTCCAGCCCGATCAAACGTAGGATGTCAGCGTCTTTGAACCCTTCTTTGGTGATGAAGAAGCGGTATCCCTTGCCGTTGACCAACAAACGCAGTGCCCAGAGTGCGGCACGGGCTTGATAGGTATTGCTGGTTGCCAGCGGTGCAACATTTCGACGTGAGCGTTTACGCAAAAAAGCGGGTATTCCCATGAGCGACTCCTGTCCATCTGATCAATGACGACAGAGTACGGAAGCCATGCGTCATAATGAGTCGCTTTGTGAAAGAACCTATTCAGTTGCCTTTATTTCGACAACAACTATATCGAATGCGCCACCCTCAACCACGTTGTAGTTACGGTCGAGAAGCGGCTGCATTGGCTCTGAACAATATAACTGACAGCTCACGCTATCGAAGCCGGAAAGCGCCGCATGGAAGGGGTGTTCATCCAAGGACTCAACACTGCCCTCAAGCGCGCATCGTCGAGTAAATACCAGATAGTTGGTCTTGAGCCGGTGGCTTCCGGCATGTTCACATATTTTCGCTAACCGCATTACATCCTTGAGTAAAGGCTCTACTTTCGAGCCCCTTTTGAACTCCAGTATATGCGCTGGCCTGCCTCGCTTACCCGTTCTCAGCACAAGATCAAACCGTCCATTTGAGCGCACATCCGGGTCGTCCAACAACAACTCGACATCCTGATGCCATAGGTCTGCACTTTCGAAGGTACGTTTGACTTGTGCTTCCAGTCGATACCCAAAGTTGATGAAGTGTGTTGCAAAGTAGTCAGCCACTCGCGTCGCCATAAAATATTCTGGCATGCGGTGTAGCGACGACTGACTATATCTTTGTGCCTCTTCGTGGGCATCCTGCAACGCGGTAATTATGGCGTTCAGGCGATTATTGGGTGAAGACTTCACAACCGGTATCCTTGTCGTTGTTATGATGCAGAGAGCATTACCACAGACCGCCCACGTCTCATCTTGAGCTTTCATGTAGGCCAATTCATTGGTAAAAACATCAGTGCTTGTGGTTGGTCTTAAAATGATGTGGCCGATGACACATGAAACCACTCAATGTTATCGCAGTCGCCGTTCCAGCGCGCCATGACCAGCTGGCCCTGTTTGGCGATGCTGTAATCCAGACAGAAGGCACGCTGATCACTGATGTTTGCGGGATCAAATTCACGCTGCCAATAGTGACCAAAAAAGGCGGGCTTACGGTCCTGGTATTCAAATTCACTCGCCTGGCGGTACTGCGCTGACAGGTCGTGTGTGACGTGCAATTCCGGCTTGATCGCCAGTGATGCAGACGCTCCCTTGTGCAACTGCCACCAACAAATACGCGCTTCGCTCCGCAGGGTACCATCCTTGTCTGCAAAGCTGGCGCCCAACGGCAGGGTCACTTCAGGCCCCTTCAGCAGGCATTCAACAGCGGCATACAAAGGGTCATTTTTGACGGCATAGTGCTGATAGAACTGGTCGTTATGCAGGCGGTTGTTGTCATCCACCCAAGGGGCAAGCGCCTCCATACTCGGGCCATGCCAGCAGGCATGGATGGCCCGAAGCTGATCCAACTCCAGCCAAAGCGGCAGCTGTTTGAAGAAGTCGATCACATCTTCATGAAGCGCAGAGCCAAACGGGAAGGCTTCAAGAAATGCATGGTGCTGTTTTGTGTTTTTCTGGATATGCGGGCGCACATAGCCGCCGCTCTCGCTGGGGGTGGCGTAGCAGATGGCGTTGAATTCGTGATTACCCATCAGCACGATGGCATCACCTGACTCCATCATGGCTCGGGCGATCTCCACCACCCGCTGCTGCTGCGGCCCGCGGTCGATCAGGTCCCCAATCATGATCAGGGTACGCTCGGGGTGCGCATACCCCTTCCCTTTGGGACGATACCCCATCTGCTTGAGCAACTGCTCCAGTTCATGGGCGTGCCCGTGAATGTCACCGACCAGATCATACTGCGCTGAACCCATGTGCAACTCCTTGTTTTGCATGAATGGCAATTTTCTATTCATGGGAAAAGTTGAAGTTCACAAAGCAATAGTCACCGCTGTCGCGGCTGAAGGTAAACTGACTGCCTGCTTCCGGCAGTCCGCTGGCAATGGCAAGATCACGCAGCTGGTCATCGTTTAGACCGGTAACATGCTCAGCGAGGAAAATCAGGCTCATTGCGCTAATCCCATCCCATACCCAGACCTGCACCCGAGCAGGGCGCCCTTCAACTTCAATGGACTGATTGGCGATGATACGGGTATCGGGATCGATGGGAAGATTGGCAAACGGATCCATGGGCAACTCCTTGTCGTCTGATTCAGACTGGATGATGACATGGTCAGGCGACATATTTAGTCGCTTTATAGAATGCCTTTTCGCCATGCCCGCTTGAGATGATCTGCAGCCTGCAGTAGGTCATGACCGATAGCTTGTAGCATCGTTAGCTGTCATGCGACTGGCGCTTCCACTTTGTAGAAACGGTAGACACCGAGCCGCTGTTCATACAGCTGGTAGCCAAACTGATTAGCAACTCTGACGGCGAAGCGTCGGTATACCGATACCTTGGCCTTTTCGTTTGCGCTGTAGACGAAAAAGTACGGCTGGTAGCGAGCAATGACGGAAGCGACAAAGCCGCGCACTTCGCTCAGTATCTTAAACACGTACTCCGTCTGAATATACTCACTGATGTACCAAATGGTATCCGGTGGTTCATCTCCGAAAGCACGTTCAAAGGCCGTCTGGCTATATACCTTGCGCTGCGACTTGAGTGCATCAATGTGCAGAGTGATTGACTGACTGGATTCGCAGTAGCTCAACACGTAGTGGATACCATCGATTTCGAACTCTTTTCTCATCCTCGCTCCGCCCTTGGATCATAGCAGCCCAAAGTATCGGCCCTGGTGACTCGGAATTATATTCAACATAATCATTGGTAACGATTGTGATTCATTGGCTTCTTTCAGAACCATTATTGACCACACATGCGACATAATCGGTCGCTTTCTTAAACGACAATGCGATCAGTCTCGGAAGCAACTACGCTACTTTATTCATTCCTATGGGCCGGAGGCAGTTCGACCACCTTGGTCAGCATATAATGCTCAGGTTGCTCGCCCCGAACGCACACATACCCGCTTACTTCCTGACGGTAAAACGATAAAGGTGGCTGCCAGATTTTCGTGAACGAGTAGACTGCATCCTGCTCGTCCAGGGCGTCTTTGAACTTGACCCATACTGGGTGTAGATGACCAAAGGGCAACTCGGGAGCAGACTGCGGAGGATCTGTCACCATTTCCCGTTGCTCTATCTCCTGGATCGTTAGTTGTTCGAGCAAGTCTTCGGCTGTCACGGTAAGTTGCTCTTCACCGTCATCATCAAGCCGACGTTCAAATCGCCTTTTGTCACGGATGTTTATCGCAATCAGTAGGGGCCATGCAGTCACAACAAAGACTATGGCTAAAAATGGCACCAGGACATCTTCAAGGAAAGAGAATGGCTGCCCCTCTTTTGCCTTTTCCAATGCAGCGGTGATCATGTCACTCAGTTCGTCCTTACGTGGCCTCAGTGCGTGCATAATCCAGACGGATAGCCCATAGACAACACCGATAGCCAGATATCCATAGAGGTAAATCATTCCTGATTTTCTCCTGCATCACTTTGGGGGAATACTGCCATTGCGGCCGGTGAATAGCCCTCTCTGGCCCCCTCGGGTGCAGTGCCATTGTGGATAACCTGCCTGCTGACAACGACACCCCGATCAAGCGTCAACATCAGGTCCTGCTCATACTGACTGCCGAAGCCCCCATGGACGTACTCCAGCAGCTTCCCTCTTGGAATCCTGATCGTCCCGCTGTACCAATGTGCAAAGGCACGCTCAGCATACTCAGGAAACAGGTCTTTTTGAGTGATGGTCTGGCCGCCAGGTCCCGTTCCCTGCAAATCTACAAGATATAGCCGCTCGTTGATGATCTCCCAGCTACCCCGATAACCCCGCCACAGCGCCGAGCAGGTCGCTTGGAAATCAGGCCTTTCACCGCCCAGTTCGAAATACTGATTCAGGGGTGTGGCCATCATTGGCACTTGCTCGCCATCTAACTGCAAGCTTTCACTGAATTGGTAATCCCCCCGAAAAATAGCGGTGCTCAAAAGTAGAATTTTCTCGTAATGTATACGCAGGAGGTTCTGCATGAAGAAGTCCCGATACACCGACAGCCAGATCATGGCGATACTGAAACAAGCGGAAGCAGGTACCCCAGTTCCCGAACTATGCCGTGAACATGGGATGAGCAGCGCCACATTTTATAAATGGCGGGCGAAATACGGCGGCATGGACGCTTCCTTGATGACACGACTGAAAGAGCTTGAAGACGAAAACCGCCGCCTGAAGAAAATGTATGCTGAAGAGCGGCTGAAGGCCGAGATCGTCCAGGAAGCATTGCAAAAAAAGTGGTGAAGCCGTCTCGACGCAAGGAGATGGCACAGACCTATGTTGCTTCCCGTGGCGTCAGTATCCGACTCGCCTGTGCTGCCTTTGGTCTCAGCGAATCCTGCTACCGGTACACGCCCAAGCTGTCATCGGAGAATGCTGAGATTGCAGATTGGTTGATTCGCCTGACCGAACAGGATTCAGACTGGGGCTTTGGTATGTGCTTTGACTATCTGCGTAATGTGAAAGGCTTCGGCTGGAACCATAAGCGCGTATACCGTATCTACTGTGAACTTGCATTGAATCTGCGCATACGGCCTCGGCGGCGCCTAAAGCGCCATAAGCCGGAGCCGTTGAAACAGCCTCTGCGACGCAACCAGGTGTGGTCGATCGACTTCATGCACGATCAGCTGTCGGATGGCAGAAACTACCGACTGCTCAATGTGATTGATGACTACCGACGAGAAGGACTGGCAATAGAAGCAGGCTTCTCTCTGCCATCTATGCGAGTGATACGCACCCTGTCGCAGTTGATTGAGTGGAGGGGGAAGCCATCGCACATTCGCTGTGACAACGGCCCAGAATTCATCAGTCACGAATTCACCAACTGGGCTAGAAAACACGACATTCGTATTGAGTATATTCAACCCGGCAAGCCTCAACAGAACGCTTACATCGAGCGTCACAATCGAACGGTCCGCTACAGCTGGGTCAGTAAACACCTATTCGAAACATTGGAGGACGTTCAGGATTATGCAACGCAGTGGCTCTGGTTTTACAATCATGAGCGACCGCACAAAGCCAATGGTGGCCAGCCACCACTGAAGGTGGCTTAACCTCTACTTTTGGCATCAGCTAAAAAGGGGATGATTACCAATTGAGCTGTCATGGAATGTCCTTTTCTCGTTGATATACCCGACAGGATCCACACTTATAGGGGTTACTCATCAGGCCTATACGGGGTTGTCGCTTTCAGTCACCTCTGGAAGCAACCAGAATAGCCGTTTTTTGGTAGTATTACGTCTTTATAGCTGCCCGGCGCAAAGAGGGGTTTGTTGCCCACCTCCAGCATAGACGCCTGAACGTTGGGACTTTGGCTGGCGCATTATTTTTGTCAAAAATATCAGGGAACGAGCACATGGCAATGAAGGGCCGCGTCAAAAAATGGAACGCCGACAAGGGCTTTGGTTTTATTCAGCCACTTGAAGGCGGTGATGATCTGTTTTTCCATGTCAGCGCCCTACGCGACCGCAGCTTGCTGCCTCAGGTTAACCAGCAGGTCACCTATGAACACGGTACCGATAAGGACAACCGTCCCCGTGCCGAGTCCGTTGTCCTGGCTGGCGCCAGTGTACGTCGGCAGAACAACAACCAGCACTCCAGTAGCCATGTGATCATACCCGTGCTGGCGTTTTTTGCTGTTCTGGGAGTAGCCGCAATGATTGGCCTGCTGCCTTGGCAAGTGCCGATGCTGATGGGAGCGCTGAGTATTTGGACGTTTATTGTCTACGCCATGGATAAGGCGGCAGCCAAGGCAGATAGGCGCCGTACCCCTGAATCGACTCTGCATATGCTGGCGCTACTGGGTGGCTGGCCGGGAGCGTTGTGTGCGCAGAATTTACTGCGTCACAAGTCGGTCAAAGCGGCGTTCAGAACCACCTTTTGGTGGACGGTGGCCCTGAGTCTGGGACTGACGGGGTTCCTGGTCAGCGAGCCTGGGCGTCAGCTGTGGCAGCCGCTGCTGAGGTAGTGAATTGGCCCTTTGCAGACCTTTAGGGAGTTCTAATAAATGTACACCGACAGTTAACGCCAACAGCACGCGCGGCTGCTGAATGGAGGCGAAGCCGCAATGCAGCAGCCGTCGCCGTGACTGTGATTGTTAAATTCGACCTCGTGCTCCACCGCCTGTGGCACGGGACCCTTCTACATATTCGAGATTCAGATTGGCTTCAATTCGAACAGGAGGCATACCGAAAACTTCACTTTCTAGCCTCGACTTTGCGTAGTCATTAAGTACAAACCGCTCGCACATGTGCCCATCTTCACGCCATTCTGATTTTGAAAGTCCAAGTAAAGTAACCAATCCTGATCCAGCCTGATAGATCTCATGGGGCATTAAGTTTTGGCTTTCTCTTGTGCCATTAGCTATCGGCTCTTGCCAAAAAATCTTCAAAAAATCTCGCTGTGGCTCAGTAAGCTTGGAAATCGTTTGATTCACCATTTTTTTAAATTGATTTTCTTCGAACTCAATAAACAGTTGGCTGACAACAGGGCTCAGCTGGAAAACAAACTCACCAGCGGATGCTTGATGTATTTTTGAGATCCAACCCGACTTGCTCAGCCAGCTCACTCCTTCACGTCGGATATCCATACGCTGCTCAGATTCAACCAGCTCCCGTAGCACTCTAAGTTCCGGAGGTTTTAGGTGTGGCAGAGATCTTCTCACCCTTTGTTGAAAACTGGCCAGATCGCTCTCTTTTTTTATCCTGGCTTTTCGATCGTTCAGCATATCTATAATCTTTAGGCATCCAATCTCAAGTGCCCTAATTACAAGGTAAGAAACGGAAAACGCCCCAGCTGTAAGAAAGAGAATTATGAAATCATCTGGAAAGCCTATGCTGGAGAACACTGTCGAGGCTGGCTGCCAAACAAATAGAACAAGCAAGACCGTGGCTAAAGCTCTTGCTGCTGATTTAACAGATGAAATCGAATCAAAGAACTTAATAGCCCAGTCAGGCATAAATCCCCCTGAATTTAACGCCAAATTAAGGTGTGAACAACGCTAACATCTTACCTAAACCATTGTGCCATAAACACAAAACTAGACTGAAGTGAAAGCGCCAAGCGTTGTGAATCACTCTTAAATTTATTGTATGGATAATTCCGTGTGTTTTCCGGGTAAATTGGGACCCACCCTCAACGGCCATTGAGGGCCTTCATGCAGCAGCTCGGTGCATTGCCGGCTCCTCTTGCGAGAGACCGATAACAAGTGTGTAGCGCTGCATGACTCTTTAGCGATAACTCGAACAGTCATCGGGGCCCCGAGCCCGCATAGCAAGGCAGAGTCAGCTTATTACCATGAACACGGAAAGCCAAATCAGCATCAACGTCGGCGTAGACGTCGGCAAATCCAAACTCGATATCGTCCTGCATCCGCTGGACCTCCATTTCCAAATTTCGAACGACGAAGACAGCATTCTCAAGGTCGTTCACGTGCTGAAGAAGCGCAACATCGAGCGCATCGTGGTCGAAGCCACAGGACGCTATGAACACGCTTTCGTGTTTGCCTGTGACCAGGCCAATCTTCCCATTGTCGTGGTCAATCCAATCAGCATCAGGCGCTATGCCCAAGCCATTGGCGTACTGGCTAAAACCGACAAGATCGATGCCAGTGTCATCGCCCGTTTTGCCGCTACCATACAGCCCGACATTAAACCTATCCCTGACAAACAATCCCGTCTGATCAAGGACTTGCTGATCCGCCGCAGCCAGTTGCTTGAGATGCAAACCATGGAGAAAAACCGACTCCAGATCTTGCCCAAAGCCCTACATCGTTCCATCAAAACACTGCTGCGCTCATTACAAACCCAAATCACTACCATCACCAAACAGATCGATGAAGCGGTCATGCAGGTCAAACACTGGCGCACCAAAACCGAGATACTGACTAGCGTGCCGGGCGTCGGTAAAGTCCTCGCCTACACCTTGCTCAGCGAGCTGCCAGAGCTCGGCAAACTCAACCGCAAAGAGATCGCTGCACTCGTCGGTGTCGCGCCCATGAACCGCGAAAGCGGTACCTGGAGTGGCAAACGGCGCATCCGTGGAGGCCGTCACCGCATACGCACCGTTATGTTCATGGCGATGCTGTCATCCATCCAATGCAACCCCGTTTTCAAACGCTTCTACGAACACCTGAAAGCCCAGGGGAAGTTACCCAAAGTGGCCATCATCGCGTGCATGCGCAAGCTCATCGTCGTGCTCAATACCATGCTCAAAAACGAAGAACTCTGGCGTCAAAAAACAGCCTGATTATTTATGCTGGACATCACAGTCACTTGTTATACAACTTTTACATTTTGGCTTGACAAAGCTTGAATACCAACGGATGATATCCGGGTTCGTTAGTCTTATTGACGTAAGTACTTGCGAAACAGGAAGCTTTAACACTCTACGCTATCTGACTGGTAGCAAATATTCTTGACGGAGAACATTCCTATGATTTATCAGAATCGTCCAAACATTGTCGAAGCCTTAAATTCATTCGACACTGCATTAAATACGCACAACTCTACTTTCGATGAAGCAAGACAGATATTCACAGAAGTTGAGACAAAACTCAAACAACTGAATGCCGATTATTGGTTCCCTTATTATTTAACACCACAACCACATTTAGCGGACTATGTTCCTGCCCCGATTAACACGCTGTCATTCAACAACGAACCTTTCGACCAAATTACATACCATTTAGGTTTCGTTTCAGGGCGCTTGGTACTTAGTAAAGTCACGAGTAAGTTTGAATACATTCGAGATGCATATGGCAACGTACTTCTAGCTCCGAATAAAATTCCGCACATGAATAAAGTTAACGAGTCAATTGACGCTCCATTTACTGTTACAGATTCGTCTCGAGCTATGCGTGTCATGGCTATCGAGCATTTACCGGGCTTTTTAACTTACATTAGTAACTCTTTAACTACACATACAAACACTCTTACTTCAGCCCTTAATTCGATTAAATCCAACTGGTAAATTCATACACTGCGATCAAGTGAGGAAGCTAATTTGATCGCAGTTGTATAACGCCGCGCTCTGCGGCAAATTTGGAGCGTAGCGGAAAATTTGTCCGACAGCAGCGCCTTGTTAGCCATTGCTAGGCTCCAGAGATTTCCCTGACTTAGCTGCGAACGAATCTAAAGCACTTTTCATTGACTCATCAGGAGTGAATATAAAGTTTTCAGTTGTAGTACTAACACATACTTCTAGATCTCTAGATGAACCATCACAATATGTATTTATATATTCGCCAACGTGGTACTCAAAGCCTTCCTCACACAAGAACGTAGCTTTCTTTCCGTAGCCGAGATTTACAGGCAGCTGGCTGCTACTTGGAAGAAACCTCGCTACATGCATTATGGCTTTAGCTTTTTTACCATATATTGCTACCGAGTTTATTTCCGATGGCCTCTTACCATCAGAAACAGCCGACACCATCAAAACTGCACCACTCACACTGGGGACGATAACAAACCCAAAATCGATCTTTAGATGTTCTTTTTCACTACGTCTTTGTTTTTCCGCCAACCATAAGGCAACCGTTACGGCTCCGAGCGCCCCAGTTCCAGATATCCACGTCCCAACAGTAGATAGAACCGGTAAAATAGTATTAGCAAATGCTGTGCTATCTGATGAAGCACCGAAGGCCACGCCGAAAACAAAGCACATTGCTCCAAAAAGTAGAACGCTTATAGATAGGAGTATGTTTTTTTCTTTTTCCCAGCTCATTGGTAACTCGTTTTCATGGCTAACATTGTAATACTGCGCATGCGTGTTTTTGCTCCCAGCAAAGACTAGGAGAGATGATCTAAGCACTTGAAGAGAAAAGATAAATCGAGATACCACAGTCATTCTCTTCCGGTGAAAACGAGCATGCGCGTTTTGCAGCTTTGCCGTGCGCAGTATCCTGCAACGTCCAGTCCATAGTTCTCTGATAGTGAACGATTTTTCAGCCTGTTACCAGTCGCAAATGAGCACAGGTACGCGACAAAGCGAGCGCTGAGGGCTTGTAGCCTTGAATACACTGAATGAATCAAAGAAAATCAGATCCGCTTATCCTCAGGCCAAGTGATGCAAGGATCGATCGGCTGATTCCTGCAAATGTCTGCTATGTGCGCACAGCAGAAATCTCAAGTTCTCAGAAGTATGACACAGGTTAAGGGCGGCCGGAGCCCTATGACCCTCATCCATTTCCCCCAGAAACCACAAGGCCAAACTCTGCAGTCTCAGTATCCTGCTCATTTTCGTCAAACATTCTGCAGGCTCGCCGCTCCTCTTTCAGTGTTGCCAGCGCAGAGAAAAAGCACCCTTCGCACAAGTGCAGTTCATATCGTTCTCCATCATAGCGGGATCCGTATCCCCAATCAGCTTTGAGCACACCAAATTGAGGGGGGTGTTCACCTTCACGCGATGTGCTGTCACCACAGATATCACAGCGTACATCCTCAACGACATCGACAATCTTCTGCGTCATGACTCTCATAAAGGCTTCCTCTCTGTATCGCTCGTGTAGCGGTTCTACCAGACTACCGGGCAGGTCAAATCGTACTTAATTACATTGGCCCTATCGGCACCACAGGCCGAAAGATACCGGTCTTGGTCATCTCACGCCGAAGATCAAACCGCTCCAGTGCTGCTATGGGATCCACCTGCTCCAGTTGTTCGAAATTCAGTTCAGCAAAACGGGCTTTGTCTATCACCACAGAGAGCAGATAATCATCGTTGATATGCCCGGTGGCAGAGTCCAGCCGCTGGGAGTAACCCGAGACCACTACCCTTTCGATTCCCGGCAACAGGCCCAATACCACACCGGCAAGTCGCAATACGATGCCATGAATATGCCGAGCGTATTCCTCTCGGCGCTGACGATCGGACTTGTCTTTGATCAGCAAACGGCGATTACGAGCACCAAATTCGGCGCTACGAGCTGGTATGTCTTCGATCTCGGGCAGGTCCACATCCAGATACACGCTCTGGCTGGCCAGGTCGATGTCAAAATCCACCAGGGTTTCGCGCGGCCAGTCGAGGTCATAGAGTTCGGCAGTAAGGATCTCGACAACCATGCCCTCGTCGGTTGTCAGCCGCTCAGTGAACACCTGCGCCAGCTGATTCTGCACATGTTGATGGGCTTCCCAGGCCTGATTCCATTCAGCGACCTGTCGCTCATACTGTTGCAGTTGCTGGTCATGGGCCTTGTCGATCTGCTGACTCTGCTGTTGCCACACCTCCAACTCGGATTCCCACTGCAGCAGATCCTGCTGTTGTGCTTTAACCAGTCGCTGTTTTCGGCCGGGTATCAGTCGATCCCAGAAGCTGACCTTCAACTCCGGTTTCACCGGACGTGGGCGACGGCGCTCGCGTTCAGGCTTGATCGGGGCCGGTTGATCGAAGGCCTCGGGCTCGTAATCCGGGATGGCACTTCCCGGCGGCACGATATCCTGATGGATCTCCAACAGCAGTTCCATGTCGCCGTTGATGGCGTCCATTTCGGACTGGAGCCAGGTGGTCATGCGATCAGCGTACTCTGACCACACCATCCTGCGCTGGGATGCGCTTAATGGCTGACCATCCTGATCCAGCAGGCTCACCTGCCCTTTATCATCCAGCATTGGTTTGAAAGCGGTCAGCTCTGGGACTGGAGAGGCGGCGTGGTTAACTTGGCGTTGCTGTTCACGTTGCGCGCGCCGCTGGTGACTGGGCGAACCGGACAGACGGGTGCGATAGGATATGCCTGTGCCGGGAGCGCCGACATTACCCCAGAGGCCGTTTTTACCTAGCGTAACGGACGCACCTCGCACTCCAGCAGAGAGGCTGACGCCACGCTTGCCGAGGTTGAGCCGAATGCCCGGCGCCAGACGAATAGTATTGCGAAATCGAAAAGCCATAGGTGTGTATAAAACATCCTTGTTGCAGTGGTCTTCAAATCAGGAGGGTAAGTCAGACCGGCGTTTCATGTTCCAGCCAAGCCCGGCGGTACTTGTGATCGGTTACAGCATGCTCCAGTTCGGATCCGGACTGTTCACTCAGAGCCTGACATTCTTGCCTTGCAGTCATCAACAGCGTCATCAAACCATTGCTGCACCGCAGTCAGGGTATCCTCATTCGGCTTGCCGTTGTAGGCCAGTGCGACCTGCCTGACGCTGGCTTGATCGCCACGCAGACGTACTTCAATGGTGGCCCGTTGAGGCTTGAGAATACGGTAGATGTAGCATTGCCCGGACATGATGGCATCGATATAACTGGCAACACAGTGGTGCATCAGGCGCCCCTCTTCACGCAGGTCTTCCAGTGTGGAAATCGGATAAATCGGGTCCTTGCCGGCCAACGGCGGCTCCGGCAGTTCACTGCGACCGAATACAGCAATCCGGCGCTGCTGGTTCATGCGATCCGTCCAACGATCATGCAATCGTCGTACCGCGGTAAAATCACGGCAGCGGCGCAGGGCAACTTCAGCATTCTGTATACCCAGCAACCGCGCCACATTGAGCGCATCACTCCAGTAACGATCATACTGTCCCATAGCCGCTGTGATATCGGTCAATCGCTCGTATTCACGAGCCCTCAGTGACATGAACGCTCGGCTTTGCGCCAGTTCCGGGTAGCGGCAGGCGGCATGCGCCAGATGTATGGGGAGTGGTTTTATGCCCTGCAGCGGTTTCAGTCGATCAACATTGGCCATTGCATGCATGAGTGCTCGATATTCGACCTGATCCCCTGCTTTCAACTGCAGGCGCTGCAGCCATCTGAGACCGCCAGGGGCCGCTTCTCCCACTACAAGAGCGAGTATATCGGCACGGGGCTGCAGCAGAGCCGCTTCCACATGCTCTTCCGGCCAGTCTTGCTTATCGCTGCGTGCCATCAGCAGCCAAAACAGGTGCGGTGCGCTGGCAAAAAGCTGCTGTGCCGGCAGACTCTTACTCAACCAGCACAGCATCCGTGTCTGACAATACACATACGGCGCGACGGCCTGACGGACATCCTCCGGGATCATGGCCACAAATGCCTGAACAGGCCTGTTGTCCGGCTCGGATTCGGCCATATGCAGCAGAGGAATACTGGAATCCATCGTTTCCGGCTCCCACTGCCCTTCACTCCAGCATTCGAGCCGGAAGCCGTGTGACCAGTTACGGTACCTGAAGGTGCTTTCAACCGGGCTGCGGATTTCAACGACCAGGTTACCCTGAAGATCCTGAACCATAACGATTGCGTTGTTCATGTGCGTCCTGCCGGTAGTGCGGTGAGTGAGGGTGCGTTCATCAATATAGCCACTGAACTCCATGGGTACATCCATTGGCTCTGCATGAGTCTTTCACGAGCAAACGACAGATCGTGTCGCGTTGAGGCAAAACCGTTTGTTCAAAGCCGAACGGTTCAACTGCCCTAAAAACCCATGTTTTAGTCACCTCTCCCTGTCACTCAAGGCACTCCAATACCGCACCTGCTCCAGCTGCTCAAAATTCAACTCCGCAAAGTCGTTTTTATCGACCTAGACTGACAGCAGATAGTCATCATTAAGATTGTGGAAGGCAGTGGCCGTTAAACCTCCTGTTGCTGATGTGCGGCCCAGGCATAATTCCATTCGGCCACTTGTATGGATAATGCCGGCACTGCTGTTCGTACGTAGGTTTTATCAATCTGAAAACGGGCGTTCTGCCACAGCTCCAGATCAGGCTGCCATTGAGTAACAGCCAGCTCATGGGCCTGCAGCAAACTGGTAGCGACTTAGTTATCAGAAGCCTCTGACACATCCACATAGGTCACGAGCTTTTCAATCGGACAGTCAAAGTACTTGCAGAGCTTGTCCAAATTGTCTGTCACGGTGCTATGACCACGATGGTTGATGATCTTGGACAACGTCATCCGATTTATACCTGTTTCCTCCGCGATCTCCTTCACGGTGATCCGCCTACTCTCCATGAACTCTTTTTCAGCAATCAATTCTTTCAAGTGGAACCTTAGCATTACTCACCACTGATAGTATTTGTTATCAAACGATGCTTGCAGCAATCATTCGATGTGATATATTGATAATCAAGTGATTAAATAAATTATCAACTGATCTTTTGAAGGAACATGATATGTCAAACATGACCAAGCGACCATGGACAGCTGATGAAATTGCATTTCTGGAGCAAAGCTACGAGGCCGGCACACCAACACTGGCTATTGCTGGCGCACTTAGCCGCACCGGTCGCTCGGTGCGTGGCAAGGCGCACAGCTTGAAACTGAAACATCATGGCCAAGTCAGCCATCTCTATACCCAATATGACGACCACTACATTCGAACATATGCTCAGGTGTTAACGCGTAACGAAATCGCTAAATCACTTGGACGCACTGAGGGGTCGGTGACCAACCGAGGACGCCGGCTTGGTGTTGTGTTCAAAAACAACAAGAAGAACTCCAAATATGAAAAGGACCATGATTTCTTCTTTCAGCCTAATCTCGAAAATTCATATTGGGCCGGGCTTTTGGCTGCAGACGGTTGGATTCGCCCCGAAAGCGCGGGCAAAACCATTAACCAGGTTGGCATTTCACTCAAGCTTACTGACTCTCATTTACTCGAGTCGTTTCGGAAAGCAGCAGGCTATACCGGCGTGATTCGTGAATATAATGCCGATGGATTCCCACAGGCCGAGCTGCGCATTTCAGGTGTCCCACAGTGGATCAGTGACCTGCAATACCACTGGAACCTGACTCCACGTAAAACGCTCACACTGCAGCCACCCAACGAAAGCCTGCTGACTCAGGGGCAGCTCATGGCGTTCCATGTCGGCCTAATTGAGGGTGATGGGCATATTTGCATTAAGAAAGGCACACTCAAAGTTGAGATGGTGACCGCGTCAGAGGATTTCGCTGATTGGTTAGAGCAGAGTTGGGCAAAAATCGCTCGTGCTCAGCCCTCCCGCTACCTCCATCAGAATGGTACTGCACACTATGTCGGTCTGTTTGGTGCTAATGCCAGACGGCTATGTTCAAAACTCATGGCGACAAAAACCCATCGGCTCATGCGGAAATGGGATATTGCACGATCTGAAATTGCCAAATATAACTGAGGCAATAAACAAAAGCTGGTTCATTAACTCACTCTTGAGTTAACGCACCAGCTTTCAACGGATTGTTTATCTGAGACAGCACAGCCATGAAATGGCTTTTATAGTTGCAAGGCTCCAACCTTAAATCGAAAAAACTTGCAGGAATTTTAATATTCGCTTTTTTTGGGCAAATATTCGTCTTTATCCTCACTAATTTCCTGATACAAATACCGCATTCATCAAACGTGACGACTAGCAACGTATTCAGGAACAAGAATGGGGATATACACATGCTCATAAGGCCCGTGCGCTATGTGACCAAAAAGAAGCTCTCAGAACTCACTGGATATACGGTGGCAGCTATCGAGACAAAAATACGTGACGGTGTATGGCGTGAGGGAGTAATCTACACCAAGTCGCCCGATGGCCGGCTGCACTTCGATTTAGAGGAGTATGAAAATTGGGTGCAATCAGCCACAGGGGTCTGAAAATCAGACCCTCTTCAATTGTTATCCGTTTCACGTATCAGGGTCGGCGGTACGAGGAAACGGTATGTATGCCACCGACACAAACTAATATTAAAGCAGCGGTACGAATGCGGCAGGAAATCCTAAAGGAGATCCAACTGGGAATTTTTGAGTTCTGCAAGTGGTTTCCAGATAGCAAGCATGCCAAACAGGAGGTTAAGCCCAAAAGCACATTTCAATCTGTCAGCGATATGTATATTAAGAGTCTCATGCTAGCGGATTCCACCATCCTGGAATACACAAAGATCCTGAACAAACACTGGATTCCGGAACTGGGAGATGTATTGATCACCGAGATCCGGTTTTCCGACCTGGTTGAGGTAGTAAACAGCATTCCATGGCCATCCGCTAAAACACGGAACAACGCGCTAACCCCATTGAGGGGAACTTTCCAGTTCGCGGTGCAGGACATGATCATTGAACGCGATCCGTCGGAGTACCTGAAAAACCAGAAGCATATTCGACCGGAACCTGATCCGTTTTCACTGCAAGAACTGAACATGATCACGGACTGGCTGTACAAGAACGCTCACCCTGCTGAGGCAAACCTGATTGAGTTTGCATTCTGGAGTGGGCTTCGTTCAGCGGAGCTGTCTGGACTGATGTGGTCTGATGTGGACTGGGTACATTCTCGGGTGAAGGTTCAGCGCGCGCGTGAGCGCTATGGTGGAGGTTTGAAGCCCACAAAGACCTATCAGGTCCGTGAGCTGGAGCTGAACACCAGGGCAAAAGCCGCTCTGCAACGGCAACGCCAATGGACAGAGCTTCAAGGTAGAGAGGTGTTTATCAACCCGAATACCGGCGAGCATTACGTGACGAACAAGGCCGTACGCTCTTTTTTCAGTAAGGCGCTGAAGAAACTGGGAATCCGTCATCGCCCGTCATACAACACTCGCCACACGTTTTGCACACTGGCCCTGATTGCCGGAGCGAACGTGATGTGGGTAAGTAAACAAATGGGGCATACATCCTCTCAGATGACGCTGACACGGTATTCAAAGTGGATAAACGGAGTCTCTACAACCAGCCAGAGTCAGATGATGGATGCACTAAACGAAGGGCACAACATGAGCAAAATTCATAACCAAGGAAGCTAGTAACGAACCGGTAAAAACGCTTTTGGGACAACTGTGGGACAATCGACACACCTAGACTTGCTAAGTGATTGATATTAAAGGATTTAAATGGTCGGGACGGCAGGATTTGAACCTGCGACCCCTTGCACCCCATGCAAGTGCGCTACCAGACTGCGCTACGCCCCGACTAGGCGGGAACTGAAGGATCAGTTCCGAAGAGGATGCGAATATTACCCCAAGCTTTTGAAAAATGGAAGCTTTCAAAACGCAGTTTTTTCTTTTCGTCCCTTAAGGCTTATTTAAGTTTTCAAATCCAGACTGGGTAGCCATGAAGAGGAGCTACCCGATGAGCATCAACCCTCCCATGGTCAGTTGTCCGTCTCAGCTGAGCCTGCATGAGCAGGCTTCCGAGACGCGGGCCGAAGTTGAACATTTCATCCATGATCGTTTCGCCACCGAGCACAACGCCGAGGTCAGGGACTTTCTGCCCACCCTGGTCAGCTGCCGCGGCACCCAAGGCGAGCTGATGGCCGCCGCCGGTTTCCAACTGGCCAGTGAAGGCGTGTTGTTTCTGGAGGCCTATCTGGATGCCCCGATTGAAGCGTGCCTGGCCTCGCTCGGCATGACCGGCTGCTCACGCGACCGGATTGTCGAGGTGGGCAACCTCGCTACACAACGGCCGGGACAGGCTCGGCAGCTGATTATCACGCTGGCGGCCTGGTTCCACCGTCGTCAGCTGGAGTGGGCCGTGCTGACGCTGCCCCCTGTGCTGATCAACAGCTTCCGCCGTCTGGGCCTGGAGGTTCACCTGCTGGCAGAGGCGGTGCAGTCGCGACTCATGCACTCGCTGAGCGACTGGGGCCACTACTATGCACAACACCCCAGGGTTGTGGCCGTCTCCATTCCGGCCAGTGCCCTGCACTTGAGGAAAGCCGCGCGGGCCCGTCGGCGTCGCCCAGCGGGCGGCATCTCCAAGGGTCACAATAATGGAGATCGTCCCCATGTCTGAGCAACTGTTCATGACCTTGAACCATTGGGCTCGGCAGCAGCCCGATGCGATCGCCTTACAGGATGCCCATGCATCCCTGAGCTGGGGTGAACTGCCAGCGGCTATCGACCGGGTCGCGGATCGTCTTGAGCGGGATGCGGGGCTGCGTATCGCCCTGCTGGCCGACAACAGCCGTCACTGGGTCCTGGCCGATCTGGCGGCACTCAAGCTGCAGCGTCCCCTGATTCCGGTCCCACTGTTCTTTAGCGAAGAGCAGCGAGCCCACCTGTTCAGCCGTGCTGGCATCGATACGTTAATGACCGTCGAAGACGACCAGCTGCAGATCCGCCGTTTACAAATACCGGCCACTGAGTTGCACCCGGGCACCGCCAAGATCACTTTTACTTCGGGTACCACCGGCGCCCCCAAGGGCGTCTGCCTGAGTGCGGAGCAACAGCTACGGGTCGCTCACAGTCTGGCCGAACGGCTCTCCGGAGTTGGCATAGACCATCACCTCTGCCTGCTGCCGCTGGCGACCCTGCTGGAAAATATCGCCGGGGTCTATACCGCGCTGCTGATGGGCGCCAGCGTGCAGCTGCCGTCACTGGCAACTCTGGGCTGGCAAGGTTCCAGTGGACTTAATGTCGAACAGCTATTGAGTGCCCTGCACCAGCACCGGCCGGATTCGCTGATCACCCTGCCCCAGATACTGTCTGCGCTGGCGGCCATCGGTGAGCAGGGAACCACCCTGCCGGAGCTGAGGTTTATCGCCGTTGGCGGTGCACGGGTGGGTGCCGACTTGATCCGGCGCGCTCGTGCTCAGGGGCTACCCGCTTACGAGGGCTATGGCCTGTCCGAATGTGCCTCGGTGGTCAGCCTGAATACCCCCGACCTGGACAGCATCGGCAGCGCCGGCAGCGCTCTGGGCCATAACCATCTGAACCTGAGCGCCGAAGGCGAACTGCTGATCGAGGGCAACTGCATGCTCGGTTATCTCGGCGAGCCGCCGCACTCTGGTGTCTATGCCACAGGCGACCTGGTCCGTATGGATAACTCGGGATTCCTGCATATCGAGGGGCGCCGCCGCAACGTCATCATCAACAGTTATGGCCGAAATCTCAGCCCTGAATGGGTCGAGTCAGAGCTGCTGGCTCAGCCCGGCATCGAGGAAGCCGTGCTCTACGGCGAGGCTCAGCCGTTCAACTGCGCGCTGATCCATGCGCCTTCTCTGAATAACGATCAGCTCGATGCACATCTGGTAAGGATCAATGCCCGCCTGCCGGACTACGCCCGCGTCCGCCAATGGACACGTCCGGAAACCTCCATGCGCAAGCAACACGGGCTATACACCCTCAACGGACGCCCGCGCCGCGAGGCTATCGCGCGCCATTTTGCCGACACCTTTGAATCCCTTTATGCAACCGACTGCTGAACAGGAAATCGCCATGTCTTTTTACGAACAGCTGCAACAGGAAACCACCACTGCCCGCCAGTACCTGCTGGACTCCCCCATTCTGGTCGCCTGCCAGCGTGGCGACATTAGCCTCAACCAGTACACCGCCTTCCTGACCCAGGCCTACCACCATGTCAAACACACCCTGCCACTGCTGATGGCCTGTGGCAGCCGCCTGCCGGAACGGCATGAATGGCTGCGCGAGGCGGTGGCGGAATATATCGAGGAGGAAACCGGTCATCAGGAGTGGATCCTCAATGACCTGGCCGCCTGTGATGTGGACAAGGAAAAAGTTCGCCATGGCCAGCCTGCGATCGAGACCGAGCTGATGGTCGCCTACGCCTACGACCTGATCCACCGCATCAACCCGGTTGGCTTCTTCGGCATGGTCCAGGTACTGGAAGGCACCAGCGTAAACCTGGCGACTCCCCTGGCCCAGATCATTCAGGACCGACTCGGCCTGCCGGATGCCGCCTTCAGCTACCTGCGCTCACACGGTTCGCTCGATCAGGAGCACATCCAGTTCTTCCGTGGCCTCATGGACCGGATCGAAGACCCCGAGGAACAAGCACTGATCATCCACAGCGCCCGCGTGTTCTACCGTCTTTATGCCGATATTTTTCGCAGCCTGCCGACCGCTTGAGAGGCCAACATGCACTTTAATCACCGTCATATCCTGATTACCGGCGCCAGCGGGGGCATCGGTGCCGCTCTGGCCCAGGCTCTGGCCAGAGAAGGCGCCAGCCTGCTGCTCCATGGCCGCAACCCGGATGCGCTGAACGACCTGGCCGGCCAATGCCTGCAACTCGGCGCTCAGGAGGTGCAGATCTGCTGTGCCGATCTGGCCATCGCTACCGGCAGAGAGCAGCTGGTGGCCTGCGTCAGCCGGGACTTCCCCCGACTCGACACCCTGATCAACAATGCCGGTATCAGCCGTTTCCAGCTGTTCGACCAGCAGCCCCCCGAACAGATCGAGCAACTGATCACCACCAACATCACCGCACCGATCCTGCTGACCCGCGCCCTGATCGCCCCGCTGCTGAACAGCGATGGCGAAGCCCCGGTGATTCTCAACATCGGTTCCGCCTTCGGTTCCATCGGCTTCCCGGGCTACAGCACCTATTGTGCCAGCAAGGGCGCCATCCGCCTGTTCAGCGAGGCCCTGGGGCGTGAGTTCGCCGACACGCCACTGCGGGTGCAGTACCTGGCCCCGCGCGCGACCCGCACCCATATCAACAGTGACAACGCCAACGCCATGACCGCCGCCACCGGCAGCGCCATCGACAGTCCCGAACGGGTGGCCCGGGCCGCGCTCAAGCTGCTGCGCTCCGGCCGGGCACAGGCGGCTGTCGGCTGGCCCGAAAAGCTGCTGGTGCGCCTCAACGGCCTGCGTCCCGAGCTGATCAGCCGCGTGCTGAGCAAACAACTGGGCAAGATCAAAACCTTCGCCAACCAACCCTGATCCCGAAACCTGAACATGAGGCTGAATATGAACAAGACTCCTCTGATCCGTGTCGGCCTGCTGACCCTGACCCTGGGTTGTGCCACTATGGTGCATGCGGCGACACCCGAGCAACTGCTGCCATTCCAGCAACGCTGGGCCGAGATTCAGTATGAACTGGACGAAGACGGCCGTGCCAAGGCCTTTGCCGAACTGGCCAGCCAGCTGGAAGCCCAGCGCAGCATTACGCCTGACGACCCCGACCTGATGATCTGGCAGGGCATTACGCTGAGTTCCGAAGCCGGCGCCAAGGGCGGTCTGGGCGCGCTCAAACTGGTTAAGCAGGCCCGCAAGCTGTTCGAACAGGCGATCGACCGCAACCCGGAGGCCCTGCAGGGCTCGGCGCTGACCAGTCTGGCCACGCTGTATCACCAGGTGCCGGGATGGCCAATCGGTTTCGGCAATGATGACAAGGCGGGCGAGCTTTTCCAGCAGGCGCTGGCGATCAATCCCGACGGCATCGACGGCAACTATTTCTACGGGGCTTACCTGGCGGACAAGGGCGACAAGGCCGGTGCCCGGGCACGGCTACAACAGGCCCTGCAGGCTTCGCCCCGTCCGGGACGCGAGCAGGCCGACGCAGGCCGGCGTGGCGAAATCAATCAGCTGCTGCAACAACTGAAATAAGGACACACTGATGCGCATACTGGTCGTCGAGGATGACAACCTGCTGGGAGACGGCATCACCCGCGCCCTGACCCGTGAGGGCGATGCCGCCGACTGGCTCACCAATGCCGAGGATGCCTGGCACAGCCTGCAAGTGGAGCATTTTGACTGCCTGATCCTCGATCTGGGACTGCCCGGTATGGATGGTCTGAGCCTGCTGCGACAGTTGCGCAAGGCGGGCAGCATCCTGCCGGTGCTCATCCTGACCGCGCGCGACGCCATCGAGGATCGTATCGCCGGCCTCGATGCCGGTGCCGATGACTACCTGCTCAAGCCCTTCGACCTGGCCGAGCTGCGTGCCCGTCTGCGCGCAGTCACGCGGCGCTACAAGGGTTACAGCGATACCCAGCTGCAACTGGGCGATATCGAGATTGACACCCAGGCTCAGGGCGTCCGCTATCAGGGGGAAGCGATCAGCCTGTCACGGCGTGAATACGGCATCCTGCTCGCTCTGGCCGAGAATGCCGGCAAGGTGCTCAGCCGCAGCCGACTGGAAGAATCCCTGTATGGCTGGGGCAACGAGGTCGAGAGCAATTCGGTCGAAGTGCATATTCACCACCTGCGCAAGAAGCTCTCCGCCTCGGTGATCCGCACGGTGCGAGGCGTGGGCTACATGATGGATAAACCGGCGCCATGACCTCCATCCGCCGCGCCCTCAGCGTCAGCCTGCTCGGCATCGTATTCTGTGCCGGCCTGCTGGCCGCCGCGCTATCATTCTGGGCCGCCACGGACGAAGCCGAAGAGCTGTTCGACGCCCAGATGGCCCAGATGGCCCGCCTGGTTGGCCAACTGGTGCACACCGGTGAACTGGCCAGCGCGCCGCTCGCGGGCAATACGGAGTGGCTGCCGGCCCACCCTTATGAAAAACAGCTGTCCTACCGCATCGTTGCCCCTGGCGGGGAGCTGCTGCTGGCGTCACCCAGTTTTCCGCCCGGTATCACCACCAGCGGCCGGGGCTACCAGGAACTGAACCTGGACGGCAAGCGTTGGCGGCTGTTCACACTGGAGCAAGCGGCCCGGCAACGCCTGATCCAGGTGGTGCAGGACGAACATATCCGCAACGAGCTGGCGATCAAGATCGCCTTGACCAATATTCTGCCGCTGCTGATCGTCCTGCCGGTGCTCGGCCTGACGATCTGGTGGCTGATCGGCGTGAACCTCAAGCCCCTGGTCACCATCAGTCAGCAGGTGTCCACCCGAGGCTCCGCTCACCTGGAGCCGCTGGTGCTGCAACGGATTCCCGACGAAGTGGGCGGACTGGTCAGCGCCCTCAACGCTCTGCTGGCGCGCCTGCAGCAAAGTTTCGAACGGGAACGACGCTTCACGGCCGACGCGGCGCACGAGCTGCGCACGCCGCTGGCGGCCCTGCAGATCCACTGCGAGAACCTGTTTCTGGAGCTGAGCGACCCGGAGAGCAAGACCAGTTGCGAGCAGATGCTCAAGGGCCTCTCCCGGCTGAACCGCATCGTCGAGCAATTGCTGCAGTTGAGTCGGCTGGATCCCCAGGAACACCTGCCTGACACAGACCGGGTCAATCTGAGCGAGCTGTGCCGGGAACTGATCGGCGATCAGGTCGGTTTCGCCATCGAACGCCAGATCGACCTGGGCCTCAGCGCGCCCGACGCAGACCTCTACGTGGCAGGCAACGCACTCTACCTGGGACTGATGCTGCGCAACCTGATCGATAACGCCCTGAGATACACCCCCGCAGGCGGCGAAGTCACCCTGTCCCTGAGCCGTGCCGACAGCGCCATTCGACTGAGCGTGACCGATTCCGGACCCGGCATCGACGATGCCTGCAAGGCGCGGGTGTTCGAACGCTTCTATCGCCAGGACAGAACCGAGCTGGGCAGCGGCCTGGGACTCTCCATTGTGCGCCTGATCGCGGAGCTCCACGGTGCGCACATCACACTGCTGAACCGGCCGGATAAGCGGTCAGGACTCGTGGTTCAGGTGGATTTCGAGTAGAGGACTGTTACACCGATTTCAGCAGCGTGCGGATCTCTTCCAGTTCACTGATGGTCTGGCGCAGCAACTGACGATAACGGGCGGCATCATCGCCTGCCGTATCACCGGCCAGCCACTGGCGGGCACCGGCAAGGGTGTAGCCCTGTTCATGCAACAGGCTGCGAATCTGGCGCAACAGCAACAGATCCTGGCGTTGATAGTAACGGCGGTTGTTGCGCTTCACCGGCTGGATCTGGGCAAACTCCTGCTCCCAGTACCTGAGCACATGGGGCTTGAGCTGACAGAGTTCGGCGGCTTCGCCGATGGTGAAATAGCGCTTGGAGGGGATGGGACCCAGCTCAGACGCTGTCTGGCTGGTTTTCGGCATGGATCTCCACTCGCTCCTTGAGTTTCTGCCCCGGACGGAAGGTCACGACGCGGCGGGCGGAGATGGGGACCTCCTCCCCGGTTTTGGGGTTTCGACCCGGGCGCTCACGCTTGTCGCGCAGGTCAAAATTGCCGAAACCGGAGAGTTTCACTTGCTCGTTGTGGGACAGACTCGCACGAATTTCCTCAAAGAAGGAATCCACCATATCTTTGGCTTCACGCTTGTTCAGGCCCAGCTCATCATAGAGGCGTTCGGCCATATCGGCTTTGGTCAACGAGCTCATGTCGGTCACCCTGTCCTGTCATTACTCTCGTAACGTTGCACCACAACGCTCACGCAGCGCCGCTACAACGGCACTCACGGCACTGTTGATCTCTTCTTCATTAAGAGTGCGCGATGGGTGCTGCCAGGTCAAGCCCAGCGCCAGACTTTTTCGTCCCGGTTCAATGCCTTGGCCCTGATAAACGTCAAACAGCGTGACCTGTTTGAGGAATTCGCCGGCTTCGGCTGCCACCACCTGGCGAATATCGTCGAAGGCGGTCGCCTGATCCGCGACCACCGCCAGATCACGGCGGGACTCAGGGAACTTGGACAGCGAGCTGAAGCGCGGCAGCTTGCCGCCGGTCACCGCATCCAGGCTGACTTCGAACAGGTACACCGGGCCGTTCAGGTCGAGCTGCTTCTCCAGCGACGGGTGCAAGGCACCGATGTAGCCGACGGTTTCGCCGTTGCGCTCGATACGGGCGGTCTGGCCCGGGTGCAGCGCCACATGGCGATCGGCCACGAAGTTGAACTGGCCACCGCTGCCGCCCAATGCCAGCAGGGATTCCAGATCGCCCTTGGCGTCGAAGAAGTCCAGCTTCTCCTTGCCGGCGGTCCAGCCTTCGGCGTCACGGTTGCCGGCCAGGATACCGGCGACCACGTTTTCCTGTACCAGCTCATCGGCCTTGGGCAGGAAGCGCTGACCGGTTTCGAACAGGCGCACGCGGCTCTGCTGACGGTGCTGGTTATACTGCAGCGCCTTGGCCAGTCCCGGCCACAGGCTGGTGCGCATCACCGCCATTTCGGCGGAGATCGGATTGGCCAGGGCGATGGCGTCGTGCTGATCGTCGAACGCCTTCTGCAGCTCGGCTTCGATGAAGCTGTAGGTGATCGCTTCCTGGTAGCCACGCGCCACCAGGTGACGGCGCAGGGACTGCAGCGTCAGACGCGCCTCGGCGATCGGCGGGATCGGCAGCTTGGCGGTCGGCGTGTGCACCGGCAGGTTGTTGTAGCCGTAGACACGGGCGATCTCTTCGATCAGGTCCACTTCGATGCTGATGTCGAAACGGTAGCTCGGCACAGTGACCTGCCAGCCGTCTTCGACCACGTCCAGCTGCATGCCCAGACGGGTCAGGATCTCTTCGATCTCGACCGCCGGGATCTCCAGCGCCAGCACCGCCGTCACCTTGGCGTGACGCAGCTTGACCTGCTGCACGGCCGGCAGTTCGGTTTTGGCCACGGATTCGATCACCGGACCGGCTTCACCGCCGACGATCTCCAGCAGCAGAGCCGTGGCGCGCTCGATCGCCTTGCGCTGCAGCTGCCAGTCGACGCCACGCTCGAAGCGGTGCGATGAGTCAGTGTGCAGACCGTAGCTGCGCGCACGACCGGCGATCGCCAGCGGCGCGAAGAAGGCGCTTTCCAGGAAGATGTCACGGGTTTCATCGGTCACCGAAGTCGGCTCGCCGCCCATGATGCCGGCCATGGCCACCGGCCCCTTGGCATCGGCGATCACCAGGGTGTCGATGCTCAGCACCACTTCCTGGCCATCCAGCAAGGTCAGCTTTTCGCCCTCTTCCGCCAGACGCACCTTGATGCCGCTGTCGAGCTTGCTCAGGTCGAAGGCGTGCATCGGCTGACCCAGCTCGAGCAGAACGTAGTTGGTGACATCGACCACCGGGTCGATGCTGCGCACACCGGAGCGGCGCAGTTTTTCCTGCATCCACAGCGGCGTAACGACACCCGGGTTGATGTTGCGGATCACGCGGCCCAGATAGCGCGGGCAGGCATGACCATCGACCAGTTCCACATCGAAGCGATCATCGATCACCGGCGCCACGGCCGGAGCCGCCACTTCGGTCACCGCCGCCTTGTTCAGCACACCCACTTCACGGGCCATGCCGGCGATGCTCAGGCAGTCACCACGGTTCGGCGTAAGATCGACGTCGATGATCTTGTCGTTCAGATTGAGGAATTCACGGATATCCTGGCCCACCGGCGCATCCGCCGCCAGCTCCATGATACCGCCGTGGTCTTCGGACAGGCCCAGCTCGTCTTCGGCGCAGAGCATGCCGAAAGACTCGACCTGGCGCAGTTTGGCTTTCTTGATCTTGAAGTTGCCCGGCAGTACCGCGCCAACACGGGCAAAGGCGGTTTTCAGGCCGGCGCGGGCGTTGGGGGCACCACAAACCACCTGTACCGTCTGCTCGCCATCGCTGACCTGGCAGACCTGCAGTTTGTCGGCGTTGGGGTGCTGTTCGGCGGTCAGAATCTCGCCCACTACCACGCCGGTGAAGTCGCCGGCGACACCTTCAACATCATCCACTTCAAGGCCGGACAGGCTCAGCTGATCCGCCAGTTCCTGAGTTCCGATCTGCGGCTGGACCAGCTCGCGCAACCACTGTTCACTGAATTTCATGCTGCTTTCCTGAAAAATCTGTTTGTGTGCGTTGACGTCTTACTTGAACTGGCCGAGGAAGCGCAGATCGTTTTCGAAGAACAGACGCAGATCGTCCACGCCGTAGCGGAGCATCGCCAGACGCTCAACGCCCATGCCGAACGCAAAACCGGTGTATTCCTCCGGATCGATACCGGAGTACTCGAAGACTTTCGGGTGCACCATGCCACAGCCCAGCACCTCCAGCCATTTGCCATCGCCACGGTCAATGTCGACCTCGATGGACGGCTCGGTGAACGGGAAATAGGACGGGCGGAAACGGACCTTCACGTCTTCCTCGAAGAACTCGCGCAGGAACTGCTCCAGCGTGCCCTTGAGGTCAGCGAAGGTGATGTTGCGGTCGACCAGCAGACCTTCCACCTGGTGGAACATCGGCGAGTGGGTCTGGTCGTAGTCGCAACGGTAGACACGACCCGGGCAGATGATGCGGATCGGCGGTTCTTGAGACTCCATGGTACGCACCTGCACCGGCGAGGTGTGGGTACGCAGCAGGCGGTGGGCATCGAAGTAGAAGGTATCATGCATCGCCCGCGCCGGATGGTGAGCCGGAATATTCAGCGCTTCGAAGTTATGATAATCGTCTTCAATCTCGGGACCCTCGGCAACGCTGTAGCCAATGCTGCCGAAAAAGGCTTCGATACGTTCCAGGGTACGGGTGACCGGATGCAGGCCACCGACCGACTGACCGCGGCCCGGCAGGCTCACGTCTACGGTTTCGGCCGCCAGCTTGGCTTCCAGCGCTGCGGACTCCAGTGCCTCGCGACGGGCCGTGATATCCGCCAGCAGCGCCTCTTTGGCTTCGTTGATACGGGCACCGGCTGCAGGACGCTCCTCGGCAGACAGTTTACCCAGACCTTTCAGCAGCGAGGTCAGCTCGCCCTTTTTACCCAAAAACTGCACTCGGATCTCATCCAGTGCAGCCAGTGTATCGCTTTCAGCAACCGCCTGTTTGCCTTGTGCCAACAGGGTCTCAAGATTTTCCATTTCCGGCTCCAAACAAAAACAGGGGAAGAGTTCGCACCCTTCCCCTGTTTGATTCGATCATATGTGGACGACAACGTCCGTACAGGTGTACTTCATCAATGTCGCCCATCCCTACCAATCGGTGGGGTTACGCCAGTGCAGCTTTAGCCTTCTCGACAACCGCAGTAAAGGCAGCCTGCTCGTATACAGCCAGGTCAGCCAGGACTTTACGGTCGATTTCGATCTGAGCTTTTTTCAGGCCAGCGATGAAGCGGCTGTAGGACAGACCGTTGATGCGCGCAGCAGCGTTGATACGTGCAATCCACAGAGCGCGGAACTGACGCTTGCGCTGACGACGGTCACGGTACGCATACTGACCAGCTTTGATGACAGCCTGTTTGGCAACTCGGAATACACGGCTACGAGCACCGTAGTAACCTTTGGCCTGTTTCAGAATCTTCTTGTGACGGGCGCGAGCCTGTACACCACGTTTTACGCGAGGCATAGCATTTCCTTCCTAATAAAAACTTAATAATGACCGAGAGAGAACTTACAGATACGGCAGCATACGCTTGACCAGAGCCTGGTCAGCAGCATGGACCTGCAGCATCGGGCGCAGCTGACGCTTACGCTTGGTGCTTTTCTTGGTCAGAATGTGGCTTTTGAAGGCCTGCTTGTGCTTCACGCCATTCGCAGTTTTCTTGAAACGCTTTGCCGCACCGCGGACAGTTTTGATCTTAGGCATTAACTTTCTCCACGCATTCGTTTGTTAATCAGTCAGCGCTGACAAACAACAAAACCCGGCACCTGCTGCAACGAAGAGCGGCGTCGGGTCGTGCAGTCGGGTGACTATTTCTTTTTCGGGGCCAATACCATGACCATTTGACGACCTTCCATTTTCGGACGCTGCTCTACAGTACAGATTTCAACCAGATCCTGTTCGATCCGCTGCATCAGCTGCATGCCCAGCTCCTGGTGAGCCATCTCACGACCACGGAAGCGCAAGGTAACCTTGCCCTTGTCCCCGGCTTCAAGGAAACGTATCAGGTTGCGCAGTTTTACCTGATAATCCCCTTCTTCCGTACCCGGACGGAATTTCACTTCTTTGACCTGCATCTGAGACTGCTTTTTCTTCGCCTCATTTGCTTTCTTCTTCAGCTCGTACTGATGCTTACCATAGTCCATGATTTTGCAGACAATGGGATCAGAATCCGAGATCTGAACCAGGTCAAGTTCGGCTTCCCGAGCGTGCTCAAGAGCCTCTGAAATCGGAACAACACCGATCTGATTGCCATCCGCGCCGATCAGACGGCATTCGGTGGCACGGATATTTTGATTGATCGGCGGCAGTGGCGCACGGCCACCGCGTCTGTTATCACGCCTGATAGCTTTATCTCCTGACGATTTTATTATGCCTGGCGGCCCTTGCGCGTCACTTCTTGAACCAGCTGATCCACCAGCGCGTCGACCGACAGCGTGCCCAAGTCCTCACCGGAGCGCGTACGCACTGCAACGGTACCGGACTCGACCTCTTTATCACCTACCACCAACAGGTAGGGAACTTTCTGTAGAGTACGCTCACGAATTTTAAAGCCGATCTTCTCGTTTCTCAAGTCCGCAGTGGCTCGAAGACCCGCTTTTTCGAGTTTTTCCGCCAATTCACGGCAATAATCCGCCTGATTGTCGGTAATATTCATCACCACCGCCTGCAGCGGCGACAGCCAGACCGGCAGCGCACCGGCATAATGCTCGATCAGAATACCGATGAAGCGCTCGAAGGAACCGAGGATGGCACGGTGCAGCATCACCGGCGTTTCGCGGTCGCCATGCTCGTTGACGAACTGGGCGCCGAGACGGCCCGGCATGGAGAAGTCCACCTGGATGGTGCCACACTGCCAGACACGGTCGAGGCAGTCGCGCAGTGAGAATTCGATCTTCGGCCCGTAGAAGGCGCCTTCGCCCGGCAGCTCTTCCCAGTCCAGACCGGCAGTATCCAGTGCGTCGGCAAGCGCCTTTTCGGCCTTGTCCCAGCTTTCGTCGGAGCCGACACGCTCTTCCGGACGGGTCGACAGCTTGTAGATGATGTCGCTGAAACCGAAGTCGGCATAGACTTCGTGCAGGAAATCGATGAACGCCGCCACTTCGGACTGGATGGAGTTCTCGGCACAGAAAATATGCGCATCATCCTGAACGAAACCACGCACACGCATGATGCCGTGCAGGGAACCGGACGGCTCGTTGCGGTGGCAGGAACCGAACTCGGCCAGACGCAGCGGCAGGTCACGGTAGGAGCGCAGCCCCTGGTTGAACACCTGCACGTGGCACGGGCAGTTCATCGGCTTGATGGCGAAATCGCGGCTCTCGGAGTGAGTGGTGAACATCTGCTCCTGGAACTTGCCCCAGTGACCGGATTTTTCCCACAGGGTACGTTCCACCACCTGCGGCGTCTTGATCTCCTGGTAACCGTGCTGACGCTGCTTGGTGCGCATGTACTGTTCGATCTGCTGGTACAGGGTCCAGCCGTGCGGATGCCAGAACACCATGCCCGGCGCTTCTTCCTGCATGTGGAACAGGTTCAGCTGCTTGCCCAGTTTGCGGTGGTCGCGCTTCTCGGCCTCTTCCAGACGGTGCAGGTGCGCCTTGAGCGCTTTTTTGTCACCCCAGGCGGTACCGTAGATACGCTGCAGCATCTCGTTCTTGGAATCGCCGCGCCAGTAGGCACCGGCCACGCTCATCAGCTTGAACGCCTTGATATGACCGGTGGACGGCACGTGCGGACCACGGCAAAGGTCGATGAAGTCACCCTGCTTGTAGAAGGACAGCGGCTCTTCGCCCGGGATCGACTCGATGATCTCGACCTTGTATTTCTCGCCCATGCCTTCGAACATCTTGACGGCTTCACCACGCTCCATGATGGAGCGGGACACCGGCAGGTTTTCCTTGACCAGCTGGTTCATGCGCGCTTCGATCTTTTCCAGATCTTCCGGCGTGAACGCACGCTCGTAGGCGAAGTCGTAGTAAAAACCGTCATTGATCACCGGCCCGATGGTCACCTGGGCGCCCGGGAACAGCTCCTGCACGGCCATGGCCATCAGGTGAGCACAGGAGTGACGGATCACTTCCAGGCCGTCTTCATCACGCGCCGTGACGATCGCCAGATCCACGTCTTCTTCGATCAGGTAGCTGGTGTCGACCAGTTCGCCGTTGACCTTGCCGGCCAGTGCGGCCTTGGCCAGACCGGTGCCGATATCGGCCGCCACATCGTGAACGGAAACGGGATGGTTGAAGGTGCGAGTGCTCGCATCCGGGAGTGTAATGACAGGCATGGAGTAATCCTTGGTTGTCAGGCGTGACCCCTACGACAGGTCAGCGCCTCTGAAGATTGATTCGAGAGCTTGGGGCTGCGACAGATACCAGGAGTCGGCCCGCTCGACTGGCGATTATAACGCCGGCCGGCTGAAAGCGCGATGGCTGCTGATCAATTCAGCGGCACTGCTTGAGCAGATCACGGGTATAGAGGATATGCGAACGTGCACACTCGCGCGCCGCTTGGGCATCCCGCGCCTGCAACGCCCGGTGGATAGCGCCGTGCTGCCGAGCGATGCCGTCGGGGTAACGGCCAAACCGGCTCAGGGTGCGCGACAGGACGCTGTAGATCGCATTGAAGTAGCGGTTGTAAAACAGCTGGCTAAAGGAACAGACCAGCAGATGATGGCTGGACTGGGCGATAAGCATGTGAAACTGCAGATCCGCCTTGGCCTTGTCCAGGGTAGACACGCCCTGCCTCGCCGAACCGAGGTTGCGCTCGCACATCCGCTGGTATTCCCGACTCAGAAGCGCCAATTCCTCGTCACTGGCCCGTTGCGCCGCATACCAGGCCGCTTCGCCTTCCAGAACTGCCCGCGCCTCCAGCACCTGCAGCTGGAAATCGATGTCATCACCCCGCCCCTCCAGCGGCAGCTGCAAATGCTGCTCAAGCAGGTTGCTGCAGCGGCTGCGCCCCCCCTGGCGCGTCTCAATGGCGCCGGTCGCCCTGAGACCCGCCAGGGCCTCACGCACGGCGCCGCGCGAAGCCCCGTACTGCTGCATCAGCGTTCGCTCCGAGGCGATCGCTTGCCCCGGCATCCAATCGCCCTCCAGCAGCAGGCGCTCAAGTTCATATTGCAGATTCACGGGCACATCCCGGGCGGCAGTCCCTTTGTTGGTAAGACCAGTTGGCAGTATAGCATTCACGCCCTCGGCCTCATCACCTATCTTGATAGGTACGACTGTCACTCCACACGCATAGCAACATAATAACCAGAGGTTGCCGACACCATGTCCGACACCCAAAATCCGCCGATCAAGGTCGGCCTGTTCGTCACCTGCCTGGCCGACATGTTCCGCCCCGAAGTGGCCTTTGCCACCGTGAAACTGCTGGAACAGGCCGGCTGCGACGTTGAAGTCCCCTGCGCCCAGACCTGCTGCGGCCAGCCCGCCTTCAATTCCGGCGACAACCACAGCAGCCGCAAGATCGCCCGTCAGACCATCGAAGCATTCGCAGGCTACCGCTATGTGGTCGGCCCCTCCGGCTCCTGCATCGGCATGCTGCACCATTACCCGGAACTGTTTGCCGAGGATGATCCCTGGAAAGCCCGCGCCGAGGACCTCAAGGCCCGCGCCTTCGAGATCACCTCGTTCCTGGTCGACGAGCTCAGCTTCAGCGGCATCCACAGCGACTTCAAGGGCAAGATCACCTATCACGATTCCTGTTCCGGCCTGCGCGAGCTGGGCATCAAGCAGCAGCCACGTCTGCTGCTCGGCGAGATCGACGGTGTCGAACTGAACGAGATGCAGGAAGCGGAAACCTGCTGCGGCTTCGGCGGCACCTTCTGCGTCAAGTACCCGGATATCTCCAACCGCATGGTCAGCAACAAGACCGGCTTCGCCGCCGACAGCGGCGCCGATACGCTGGTCGGTGGCGACCTGGGCTGCCTGCTCAACATGGCCGGCAAGCTCAAGCGCGAAGGCCGCGACATGCAGGTACGCCATGTGGTGGAACTGCTGGCCGACATGACCAGCACCCCGGCGATCGGCGATGCCGATTACGATCTTGGCCAGGAACTCTGAGCGGAGCACGACGATGGAAATCAAAAGCCCTGAATTCAAGCAAAGTGCCCGTATCGCCCTGCAGGATGCCAACCTGCAGAAGGCCCTGGGCAACCTCAAGGCCGGTTTTCCCGGCAAGCGTGCGGCGGCCGTGGCCCGCATGCCCGAGTTCGAACAGCTGCGCGATCAAGCCCGCGACCTGAAGAACCATATACTCGAACACCTCGACCTTTACCTGGAGGAATTCGAGGCCCGCGTGGTCGAGAACGGCGGCCAGGTGCACTGGTGCCGCAGCGCCGACGACGCCCGCCAGACCATCCTGCAGATCTGCCGCGAGCAGAACGCCAAGACCGTCACCAAGGGCAAGTCGATGGTGACCGAGGAGATCAACCTCAACGAGTACCTGGAAGAGAACGGCATCCAGCCGGTGGAAACCGATCTGGGCGAATATATCCTGCAGCTGCGCGGTGACCACCCCAGCCATATCATCGCGCCGGCGATCCACCTCAACCTGGAGGATGTGTCCGAGGCCTTTCACGAGCATCACCACCGGCCCAAGTCCGATGATCCGGCGGTGCTGATGGCCGAGGCGCGCGAGATGCTGCGCAAGCAGTTCGTCGCCGCCGATGTCGGCATCACCGGGGCCAACTTCCTGGTCGCCGAAACCGGCTCCACCATCATCGTCACCAACGAGGGCAACGGTGACCTGACCCAGACGCTGCCGAAAACCCATATCGTGGTGTCCTCGATCGAGAAAGTCGTTCCCACCCTTGAAGACATGAGCCTGTTCCTGCGCCTGCTGGCCCGTTCCGCCACCGGCCAGGAATTCACCGTCTACAACACTCTCTCCTCCGGCAACCGCCGCCCGGACGACCAGGATGGCCCGGAGAATTTCCACGTGGTGCTGGTCGACAACGGTCGCAGCGACATGGTCGGCACCCAGCTGCAGGACATGCTTCGCTGCATCCGCTGCTCGGCGTGCATGAACCACTGCCCGGTTTACGGCGCCGTCGGCGGCCACAGCTACGGTTGGGTCTACCCCGGCCCCATGGGCTCGGTACTGACGCCGCAGATGATCGGCATCGAGAAGGCGGGCCTGCTACCCAACGCGTCCACCTTCTGTGGCAAGTGCGAAGAGGTATGCCCGGTGCGCATCCCGCTGCCAAAGCTGATGCGCCACTGGCGCGAGAAGGAGTTCGAGAAACACCTGAGCCCGAAAGCGGTACGCTGGGGACTGGGCAGCTGGGCCTTTTTCGCCACCCGGCCGGGACTCTACCGACTGTTCTCGGCCAGCGCGTCCAGGTTCATGCGCCTGCTCGGCGGCAACAAAGGCAGGATCCGCAAGCTGCCGCTAGCGGCCGGCTGGACCGATCACCGCGACATGCCGACGCCCACCGGCAAGACCTTCATGCAGCAGTGGAATGACCGTCAGAAACAGGAGAAACAGCCATGAGCCGTGCCGAAATCTTTGCCAACATCCGTCGCGGCCTGCGTCGTAGTGAAGCAACTGAAGCCCAGCGTGAAGCCGTGCGCCAGCGCCTGCAGCAGCACCCGCGCAACCTGGTCCCCGCGCGTAGCCTGCACGAGCACGAAGCTCAGGTCGAACTGTTCATTCGCATGGCACAGGAAGCAGCCGCCGAAGTGATCGAGCTGGACGGCCTGGAACAGCTGCCGGTGGCCGTGGCCGACATCCTGGAGCAAAAGGAGCAGAACGAGCTGGTGCTGGCCAGCGACGCAACACTGACCGGCCTGGGCTGGGCAGCCGTGCATGAGCGGATCGAGTGCCACCAGCGCGTCGGCCAGGTCGGCGATCAGGCCAGCCTGACACTGGCACTGGCCGGCATCGCCGAAACCGGCACCCTGATGCTCTACTCGCGCCCGGACAGCCCGACCACGCTGAACTTCCTGCCGGACACCCATCTGGTGGTACTGAGCAAGCAGGCTATCGTCGGCCCCTATGAGGATGCCTGGGACCGGCTGCGCGAAGTCTCGCCCGGCCGCCTGCCACGCACGGTCAACATGATCACCGGGCCCTCCCGCAGCGCCGATATCGAGCAGAAACTGCAGATGGGCGCCCACGGCCCGCGTCAGCTGGTGATCTTTCTGATCCCCTGACCCCGTCACGCCCCAGGCGCTGGAGGGAGACATCGCTGCCAGCGCCGCTTTCGGCGGGTGACATGCCCGCCCCCTGCCCATGGAAAACGCGTCCCAGAGGCTCACCCCTGCGACCCCGTCATGATGACATCACTGGCCTCCGGATTCCGCTGTACACACCACCCTGTCAAAGCCAGGAACGGCTGACTCCGATCCATCCCAGAGCACAGACTGATCCCTGTGACCTGTAAAACCTAGAAGCAAGTGTTACGATATAACATCCAATATTATTGAAGGTTCATCCATGCACGCCGCACAGCTGATCCCTCCTCTGCAATCGCGCGAGGCCCGTTTAAGCCCCGATCCGGAAATTCTCACCGAGATATACGAACCAGGATGCAATCTGGCCGTATGGCAACGACAGCTGAGTCCGGAAATTCAACACTATCTGCAGCTGGGTATCCCCCCTGAACAACGGATCAACCTCAAGACCCTGTTCACCTGCCAGCCGGATATGGACACCGTCGTCCGGGACAGTCTGGAGCAGGCCCTGCCCTTGTCCGAAGGGCGCCAGGCGTTGATCGAGGATATTCTGCAGCTGATGCAGATGTATGAGTGCCTGTTCGAACCCGGCATGATCGGCATACGCCTGGCCACACTGCAGCAGGCGATGTGCCCCCGGTTTCATGTGGACTACTTGCCGGCACGCCTGGTGACCACCTACCTGGGCACCGGCACTCAGTGGCTGAAAGCCCCCGAGGAAGGAGAAGCGCGCATTCCTGCGCAAGCACCCGAGAAATATGAGCAGCTCGACACCGGTGATGTAGCCCTGCTCAAAGGGGACGGCTGGTTCGACAACGAGGGCCTGGGTATCGTGCACCGCTCCCCTCCTGTTCAGGAAGGCACCAATCGACTCTTTCTGTCGCTGGACTGGGCGGATTGAACGGCGCTGCCCTTCGCCTGGCCAGTCATCTCCATGTTCAGCGCTGGAATGGGTACACCGAACCCAGCTGCAGGATGCGGCTCAACTCATCCAGCGCGGTGAAGGATTCATCCATCAGTTGTGGATCGGCCAGATCGGCCGGCAGCAGACGATCACGGTAATGACGCTCCACCCAATCCACCAGCCGCGGATAGAGCGCATCGCTCATCCGCGTAGCCTGGTTGAAGGCGTCCTGCTCCGCCTCGTTCATCACCACCCTCAAGCGCAGGCAGGCAGGCCCGCCACCGTTGTGCATGCTCTGGCGCAGATCGAATACCTGCAGGGCATCGATGACCGGTGACGTGGCCACCAGCGACTGCAGATACTGCCAAACAGACACGACCTGTTCACACTCCCCCGGCACTACCAGCAGGGTGCGCCCGTCCGGCAGCCGCAGCAGCTGGCTGTTGAACAGGTAGCTGCGCACCGCATCGGTCAATGCCACTTCGTCTTCGGCCACCTGGATCAGCTGCAAGCCGCCGTCCAGGCGGGCATTCAGCTCCGCCAGCACCCTTGGCTGGTCGAGGAAGGCGCGCTCGTGGCAAAACAGGGTATCCAGATTGCCCACAGCGATGACATCGTTGTGGAAAACCCCCTGATCGATCGCGTCTGGATGTTGCTGGGCGAACACCACCCGCCCCGGGTCCAGCCGGTGTTGTCGGGCCACAGCCCGCGAGGCTTCCAGCGTCTGTCGGCCGGGATAGCGGCGCGGCTCGGAACCGGGACCACCGCTGCCATAGGCAAAGAGCGCGACCCCCGGTTCGCCGTAACTCTGGCCCAGGCGGGTGTGGTTCGCCGCGCCTTCATCGCCCAGCGCCGCCACGGTGGGCAGTGCCGGGTGGTGCACAAAGTGACGGCTGTCGTTGAAGGTCGCCTGCAGAATGCGGGCAGTGTGCTCGGTTTCCAGCGAGCGGTGCAGCTGACTGGCCAGGTTGGCCGGGGTGAAGTGGATGCGCCGATCCGTGGCATCGGTACTGGGCGTCACCGTTGCCGCATTGGCCACCCACATGCTGGAGGCCGAACAACAGGCCGCCAGCAGGCGCGGCGATGCCTTGGCGGCCACCGCCAGCACCTCGGCGTCGTTACCGATAAAACCCAGACGGCGCAGCGTCTTCAGGTCCGGTCGCGCCAGCGGTGCCAGCACGCCCTGGACCAGGCCAAGGTCATGCAGCGCCTTCATCTTGGCCAGCCCCTGCAGCGCGGCTTCGCGCGGATTGGAAGCCTGTGCCTGGTGGCTTTGCGAGGCCAGATTGCCCACCGCCAGCCCCGCATAGTTGTGCGTCGGACCGACCAGACCATCAAAGTTCGCTTCAGTTGCCAGCATCAGAACCTCCTGGGGTGAGGATTAGAGTTTCAGGCCCGGGGACAGGGTCTGCGGCAGCGCCAACTGATCAGCTTCGATACCGGCAACCGGGTAAGAGCAGTAATCCGCCGCGTAGTAGGCACTGGCACGATGGTTGCCACTGGCACCGATGCCACCGAAAGGCGCCGCACTGGACGCACCGGTCAGCTGCTTGTTCCAGTTTACGATACCGGCACGAATACGATCGTAGAAGTAGTTGAACTGTTCTTCGGAATCGCTGAACAGGCCGGCGGACAGACCAAACTGGGTGTTGTTGGCTTCGGCGATGGCGGCATCGAAGTCGGCCACACGAATCACCTGCAGCAGCGGACCAAAGATCTCTTCATCGTCGCGCTTGGCCACGGCGGTCACATCGATCAATCCCGGAGAGATCAGGCCGGTACCGGACGCCAGCTTCTCACTGCGTACCAGCGAGGTCGCGCCCTGCGCCAGCAGTTCTTCCTGAGCCGCCAGCACGCCATCGGCCGCGACTTCAGAGATCAGGCTGCCCATGAACGGCGCCGGTTCAGCGAAGGCGTCACCCACCTGAATGTCACGCACAGCTTCGGCCAGCGCATCCAGGAAACGATCCCCCCAGTCACCGGTCGGCACGATCAGGCGACGCGCACAGGTGCAGCGCTGGCCAGCCGTGATATAGGCAGACTGGATGGTTTCATGGACAGCCGCCTTGATGTCGGCCACGCCCTCGACGATCAGCGGGTTGTTGCCACCCATCTCCAGCGCCAGGATCTTGCCCGGATGACCGGCAAACTGCTGATGCAGAAGATGGCCGGTGTTGGAGCTGCCGGTGAAGAAAAGACCGTCAATATCGGGATTGGACGCCAGCGCAATACCGGTTTCCTTCTCGCCCTGCACCAGGTTGAGCACACCAGCCGGCAGGCCCGCTTCCAGCCAGAGCTTGACCATCTCGCCAGCCACGGCCGGGGTCAGCTCGCTGGGTTTGAGCACCACGGTGTTGCCGGCAATCAGCGCCGGTACGATATGGCCGTTGGGCAGGTGGCCCGGGAAGTTGTAGGGGCCGAATACCGCCACCACGCCGTGAGGCTTGTGACGCAGTACCGCCTTGGCGCCGGCCATGTCGCTTTCGCGCTCGCCGGTACGCTCGTTGTACGCCTTGACCGAAATCTCGACCTTGCCGATCATCGCGCCCACTTCGGTGCGCGCTTCCCACAGCGGCTTGCCGGTCTCGGTGGCGATGGCGATGGCCAGCGCTTCCTTGTTCTCACCCAACAGCTCGGCATAGCGCCGGGCGATGGCCACGCGCGCCTCGAAACCGGCAAGCGCCCAGTCGGTGGCGGCCGCACGGGCGGACTTGACGGCGGCATCGACCTGCTCGGCGGAGGCAGCCTGGCCCTGCCAGTACACCTCGCCCTTGGCCGGATTCAGCGAGCTGAAGGCCTTGCCCTGGCCATCCAGCCAGTCACCATTGATCATTACAGATGCGGTCATGTCAGATTCTCCTGCCAGATGAGAGCGGCACCACGCGTACGGTGCTGCCTTCGGTGATCTTGAGTGCGTCGGCCACGTCCTGCGGCAGGCCGACCACGTGCTTGCCAACCCCGTTGAGCGGGGTCATGCAGCAGCGGAAGTCGTCAAAGCTGGTCGAACTGACCAGATAGAGTTCGCCTTCTGGCTGCTCGTTGGTGATATGCGCGCGCGCATAGCAGCTTTCATTGATCGCACGGATATCCTCCATGCGGGCGACCAGAGTGGGGCCACCATCAAAAATATCGATGTAACCATCAAAGCGTAGACCTTCGGCTTCCAGCAGCTTGCGCGCCGGGGTCGTCGCCGGGTGGGTCTTGCCGATCGCGGCCTGGGCATCTTCCGGCAGCAGGTTGATGTAGATCGGGTTCTTCGGCATCAGCTCAGCAATGAACACCTTGTCCATGGAGGACAGCTTGTCCGCCTCGCCAAAATCGAGCGAGAAGAAATGACGACCTACGCCTTCCCAGAACGGCGGCACGCCGTTTTCATCGGAGTAGCCACGCATCTCCGCCAGCATGTATTCGTTGAAGCGCTGCGGGAACTCGGCCATGAACATGAAGCGGGACTTGGACAGCAGCGAACCGTTCTTGCTGTGACGGGCATCCGGCGCCAGGAACAGGGTGCAGAGTTCGGAGTAACCGGTGTGGTCGTTGCTCAGCGTCAGCGTGTGAATCAGGTTGCGCACGCCCAGCTCGCGGGAAGCATGCAGCAGGGTACCCATGTGGTAGTTGTACCAGGGCTCGCTCAGGCCAACCGCAGCTTCGATACCGCTGATGCCGACCACTTCACCGGTGGTGGTATCTTCCATCACGAACAGATACAGCGCCTCGTCCGGAACACCGTCTGCACTCCAGGCCGCCAGCGCCGTTTCCAGCTTGCGTGCCACCTGTTCATCATTGTCCTGCAGGGAAGTGAACCCCTGGCCGGTTTTGCGGGCCAGTTCCCGCAAGGCTTCATGGTCGGCGGCCGTAATCGGGCGAACTACCATCATGATCGGTACCCCAGTCGTAATCGTCGCAGAATCACTCGACACCTCCAGGGGTGTCGAGCAACAGGTTGAATATTTGAAAATGCGGCCGCCCTTGTCGGCGATGCCGTCAGGTTTGCGGCCCGTGCTAGAGCCAGGCCAGCTGAATGCTGTCGCCGCTGCTGATATTGAGCGCCTCGGCCTGCGCCGGAGTCAGCTCCGGGCGCTCCGGGTCGACTTCCGCCAGCAGGCAACGGAAGTCATGCAACTGCCCTGCCGCCACCAGCGCCAGCGCCTTGTCGCCCTCTTCGTCATCCGCATTTACGGTAATGACGACAGAGCGGCACTCGACCAGGGTGCGCAGCCGGTCGGTCTGGGCTTCCAGCGTCGGGCCGGCATCGAAGATGTCGACATAGCCATGGTAGGCAAAGCCTTCCGCTTCCAGCAGGTCCTTGACCCGGGCCGCGTCGCTGCGCGGCTGCCCCAGGGCTTCCCGCGCGGCATCGCTGAGCAACGGCAGGTAAACCGGATGGTGCGGCAGCAGCTCGGCGATGAAGCCCTTGGAGTCGATGCCGGTCAGGTAGTTGGCCTTGGCAAAATCCATGTTGAAGAAATGACGCCCCAAGCTCTCCCAGAAGGGAGACTGGCCCTGCTCGTCCTGCACGCCCTGCAGTTCGGCAATGATGCGACTGTCAAAACGCTCCCGATGCGCGGCGATGAACAGCAGCCGGGCACGGGACAGCAGGTGCAGGTTGCTGCGCTGACGGTGCTCGCCATCGAGGAACAGGGTGTACAGCCGCGAGGCACCGGTAAAATCCTGACACAGGTGCAGCGCCGGGATGCGGTTGTGAATCTGCAGCTCGCTGGAGGCGTGAATCACTTCACTGATGCGGTAGCTGTAAAACGGCGATTCCATGCCGACGGCTGCTTCGATGCCGGAGACCCCCACGATCTCGCCGCTCTGGCTGTCCTCGAGCACGAAGTGGTAACTTTCCTGCTCGGGACGGCTGACGGCCTTGCGCAACGACTTCAGCGTCGAGTTGATCAACTCACTGAGGTGGTCGCGGTTGGCCGGCAGGGTGGTCAGGCTGCCGCCGGACACCACCGCCAGTCGCTCCAGCCCCTGAAGGTCACGAAATTCAACCGGTCGCAGTATCAGCATCCGTTCACTCCCAGCCAGCTTCGATCATCGCTGGTCGCCAGTTTCATCAGGATCAGCGCACTCAGCTTGGCCCTTTCTGTCAGGCTGCTGACGTGCATGTATTCGTCCGCCGAGTGGATCTTGCCACCGCGCACACCCAGGGTATCGATGTTTGGAATTCCCGCGGCCGCCAGATTGTTGCCGTCGCAGCAGCCGCCGGTGGGCAGCCAGCCGATGCTCATGCCCAGCTCGGCGCCACAGTCACGCGCCAGCTCGAACAGCTTCAGATTGGCGCCGCTGAGCTTTTTCGGCTTGCGGCCAAAACCGCCGTGCAATTCGATGCTGAGGCCATCACGGCCATTGATCTCCGCCAGCAGGCGATCCAGATGCTGCTGACACCAGGCTTCGTCATCCACCTGCTCCAGACGGATATTGAAACGGGAGATGCACAGGTCCGGCACGATATTGACCGCACCACCGCCTTCGATGAAACCCGGGTTGATGGTCACGCCCTCGCGCTGGCCGTTGAGGTCATCCAGTGCCGCGATGAAGTCGGCCATGGCGCGGATCGCATTGCGTCCCAGGTGATGTTCACGGCCGGCATGGGCCGCCTTGCCACGAACTACGACACTGAAGTTGCCGCTGCCCTTGCGCTCACCGGCCAGGTTGCCATCCGGGAAGCTGGGCTCGTAGATCATGCCCAGGTGCACCTCTTTGGCCATCTCGGCGATCATGGCGGCGGAGGACGGAGAACCGATCTCCTCATCCGGATTGAACAGAATCTGCCAGCCGATCTGGTCGGCCCAGGGGGTGCGTTCCAGCGCCATCAGCGCGTTGATCATCACCATCAGGCCGCCCTTGAGGTCGGCTACACCGGGACCGTTCAGGATGTCCTCGTCGAGCCAGCGCAGCTGCTGGAACGGATGATCAACGGCAAACACCGTATCCATGTGGCCACACAGGAACACCTGCAACGGTGCTTCGGGGCGCTTGCGGATGCGCACGGCATCGCCCAGCGGGAAGGCTTCCAGCTCGCCCTGTGCATTGAGGTGCTGATAGGGCGCCACCGGGATCACTTCGACCTCGCCACCCAGCGGTTCACAGATACGGATCAACGCTTCACCCACCCGATTAACACCCGCGTAATTCAAAGAACCGGAGTTGATCTCGGCCAGTGCCTGAGTGTTTGCCAGCATCGCATCATGCTGTTCGTCCAGCCAAGCCAGCCAGGAGGTAAAATCGTGAGTCATGCCTGCGTCCTGATAGGGGATGTCCTAACATTATGGCGTCTGCAGGCCAGCAGGTCTGTTGAAAATGCGACCCCTTTTTTAATTAAGGGGTCGCTAAGAGAGGCCTGGACAGGCCATCGGAGAAAGGGGTGGATTAAGCGTTCAGCAACTGAGCGATCGCCAGCTCCAGTTTGGCCATGCCTTCACGGATATCTTCATCCGGGATGATCAGCGAAGGGGCAAAACGCAGTACATTCGGGCCGGCCATCAGGATCATCAGTCCCTGCTCACGCGCCGCCGCCAGGAATTCGCCCGCCTTGCCCTGCCACTCGTCAACCAGCTCGGCACCGATCAGCAGCCCCTTGCCACGGATCTCCTTGAAGACATTGTGCTTGGCATTGATCGCGTCCAGCGCGGCCACGAACTGGGCATGCTTCTGCTGCACGCCTTCCAGCACTTCAGGACGATTCACCTGACGCAGCACCTCGCCCGCGACAGCGCAAGCCAGCGGGTTGCCGCCGTAAGTGGTACCGTGGGTACCCACGGAGAAGCTCGGCGCAACCTTGTCGGTCGTCAGCATGGCACCCACCGGGAAGCCGCCGCCCAGACCCTTGGCCGAGGTCAGGATATCCGGCGTCACATCGGTATCCATGTAGGCATAGAGGCTGCCGGTACGGCCCATGCCGGTCTGCACTTCATCAAAAATCAGCAGGGCGTTGAACTGGTCGCACAGCTCACGCACGCCACGGACAAATTCAGGATCTGCAGGAATGATGCCGCCTTCGCCCTGTACCGGCTCCATGACGATGGCGCAGGTGTTGTCGGACACCAGCGCTTTCAGCGCGTCCAGATCATTGAACGGCGCGTGATGGATACCGCCCGGCACCGGCTTGAAGCCCTGGCAGTACTTGGGCTGACCGCCCACGGTCACGGTGAACAGAGTACGGCCGTGGAAAGACTGCACGAAGGAGATGATCTCATTCTTCTCTTCACCGAAGTGATCGCTGGCATACTTGCGCGCCAGTTTGAACGCGGCTTCGTTGGCCTCGGCGCCGGAGTTGCAGAAGAACACCTTGTCGGCAAAGGTTTCGCGGGTCAGGTCCTGGGCCAGACGCAGCGCCGGCTCATTGGTGTACACGTTGCTCAGGTGCCAGACCTTGTCCGCCTGCTCCTTGAGCACCTTGACCAGCGCCGGATGGCAATGCCCCAGACTGGTTACTGCAATACCGCTGGTCAGGTCGATGTACTCGTTGTCGTCCTGATCCCAGACACGGCTACCCTGGCCACGCACCGGCACCATCTGCTGGGGGTTGTAGTTGGGTACCATGACCTCATTGAAAAGCGCACGGGTAACCTGTGAAGTGCTCATGTTGCTGCCTTACCTCTTGTCGTCGCCCGGCCCTGGCCCGGCGAACTGGCTGTCTCTATCCAACACTGTCCGGCCACCGTCCTGTGACACCGGTGCCGGAACCCATATCCATTATCAGGAAAACTACTGAGAGATAACAGTCGCCAAGTTTACCTGGCGCGACCTCCAGTTGCGCTATATTGACATTATTCACCACCAGGACTGAACAGATCGCGGCAAAAGGATTACTCTCTGCCGATTATCATGTTTCACGTTCAAATGAGCGATAAGTGTGTTGTCCGAACCTCATACTCCAGCCCCCATGCGCATCGGCTTTTTGCTAATGCCAAACTTTTCCCTGATTGCCTTTTCTTCGGCAATCGAGCCGTTACGCATGGCCAACTGGGTATCCGGACAGACCCACTATGAAACCCTGCTGATCAGCCATGATGGCCAGGCGGTGCCCAGCAGTGCCGGCGTGCTGACTCAGGTGGATCACAGCATCGACGAGATTCCACCGCTGGACACCCTGTTCGTCTGCGGCGCCAGCCCCATCGCCCGCACCGGCAACGAGGAGATCATTGCCTGGCTGCGCCGCCAGCGCAACGGCCGCATGGCGCTGGGCGGGATTGGCACGGGGTCCTACCTGCTCGCCTGCGCCGGGCTGCTCAACGACTGCCGCGCCACAATTCACTGGTGGGATCTGGACAATCTGCGCGAGGAATTTCCCCAGACCCAGATGACCAACAACCTGTTCGAACTGGACAACCACCGCTACACCTGCAGCGGCGGCACGGCCGCCATGGACATGATGCTGTCGCTGATCGGCCAGTTCCACGGCATGGAGCTGGCCGCCGCCATCTCGGAACAGTTCGTCCATGAACGTATTCGCTCCAGCGAAGACCCCCAGCGAGTGCCCCTGCGGACCCGGCTGGGCATCGGCCAGCCCAAGCTGGTGGAAGCGGTACAGCTGATCGAGGCCAACATCGAGGAGCCGCTCAGCACCGACGATCTGGCCCATCATGTGGGCATCTCGCGCCGCCACCTGGAGCGGCTGTTCAAGCGCCACCTGAACACCATGCCGTCCAAGTACTACCTCGAGATTCGCCTGGAGAAAGCACGCCAGCTGCTGCGCCGCAGCGACAAGCCGATTCTGCAGGTGGGGCTGGACTGCGGTTTTGCCAGCGCCTCCTATTTCAGCACCGCCTACCGCAATCACTACGGCCTCACGCCGCGCGAGGAGCGCAAGCGCCTGGCCGAACAGCAGGAACAGGCGCTTCCCGCCGGCAGCGGTCTGAGCCGGTCGGTGCTGATGCCCGGCAGCTGATCTGATCGCAGCGACACAGCGCTCCTGAAAACGACCTGCGGGCTGACCGGAATTACAATACCCGTGTCTTCGCCACATAGGGCGAGGTCATCGCCTGCAGCAGCACCGGATAATTGACCCGAAACGCCAGAATATCGCCGATCTTCACCCCGGCACCCTCCACATCCAGGATCATGTGATCGCTGCTGCCCCCCAGGATCCTGACGCCGTCATCAACCGGCATCAGCTCATCGATGGGCACATCCTGCTTGCCGATGGCCAGGATGGCACGGGTGTGATCGCCGATATCCTCAAACTCGGGCACCTTGCCGAACGCATCCATGCCACGCTCTCCCTCGGGCACCGAGCTCTTGACCTGCACCTCGATCACCTCCGCCTCCAGGGTGAACAGATCGCCGTGCATCCCGTCAATGGGCCTTCCCTGTGCCGTTTCACGCCCCAGCAGCAGCGACTCGCCCAGGCGCAGATGACTGATCCCCGCCGGCATCTCCCCGTTCAGCAGCAGCGACAGGGAGCTTGAGTTCCCGCCCGAGACCACACTCAACTCATGGCCCAGCTCGTGCGCAATCCGCTGTTGCAGGTCGAGCAGCTGACGCATCTTGTCCGGCGTCGGCAGGATGCCGCCGTAGCAGGTCAGATTGGTACCGATCCCGCACCAGTCGATACTCTCCTGCTGCAGGATAAAGCGTCCCAATTCAAGCACCTGCCGCGGCAAGAGCCCCTCACGCAGATCGCCCAATTCCACCATCAGAATGATGCGATGGCGTACCCCTTCCGCTTCGGCGGCTTCGGCCAAACTGGCGATCGTCACCTGTTCGGACACCAGACTGGTGTCGGCGTAGCGCACCACCTCCGCAACCTCGTGCAACCCGGGCAGCCGCAGCAACAGGGTATTGCAGGATTCCGACAGCGCCTTGATCCGCTTCAGGTTTTCCAGTCGGGAATCGGCAATTTCGGTCGCGCCCTCCTCAAGCAACACACTGAGGATATCGGGATGCGCGCAGACCGCCTTGGACACCGGCGTCCAGGCAATGGGCGAGGTGCTGGCGGCAAACTGCCGGTTGAGAAAACGCATGTTGTCCCTGAGTTTCGATTCACTCCAGAGCAAGCGGGGGTACTTGGCCACAATCAAATTCCAGTAAATGGGTGTATGACATGAAAACAAAAAAGCCCACCCCCGGCACAGGCCAGGAGCAGGCTTTAGACATCAATGCAGAATCAGAACGGAGAATGGGGCTTCAGATCCTGTTCTTCATCGATCACGACGGCGGCTTCAGCCGGATTGAGTTTTACGATCGAGAAACCGGTGATGGCATAGAGGATCGAGATGATCGGCACCACGAAGTTCAGGATGGCATAGGGTGCATATTCCCAGGCGCCCACACCCAGCGTCGCCAGAATGAAGACACCACAGGTGTTCCAGGGAATGAACACGGAGGTCAGCGTGCCGCCATCTTCCAGTGCCCGTGACAGGTTCTTGGAATGCAGCCCACGCTCCTTATACACCTTGGAGAACATCCGCGCCGGTACCACCACGGAGATGTATTGCTCGGAACAGGTGGCATTGGTCAGGAAGCAGGAACCGATGGTGGTCGGCACCAGGGCCCGTGCCGACGTGGTCAGGCGTTTCATCTTGTCGACGATCGCCTGCAGCATGCCGGTGTTCTCCAGTACGCCACCAAAGGTCATCGCCACGATGGTCATCGATACCGTGTACATCATGGAGTCGATACCGCCACGATTGAACAGGGAATCGATCACCTCATTACCGGACTCGATCACATAACCGTTCTGCAGCGCGCTCATGGCTGTCGCCACATCGTCCCCCTGAACGAAGATCTGGCACAGGAAGCCCAGTACCACACCGACCACCAGCGCCGGCAAGGCAGGCACCTTCTTGGCGACCAGACCGATAACGGTCAGCGGCACCAGCAGCAGCCAGGGCGAGATGACAAAGCTCTGCTCGAGCACCGCCAGCGTGGTGTTGATACGCGCCATTTCGGTATCACCGGCGGCAAATCCGGTGCTGATGTACCAGTAGACACTCAGCGCAATCAGCAGGCCCGGGATAGTGGTATAGAGCATGTGCTGAATATGCGCGAAGAGGTCGGTACCGGTCAGACCTGACGCCAGGTTGGTGGTATCCGACAGCGGCGACATTTTGTCACCGAAATAGGAACCGGTAATGACCGCACCCGCCACCATGGGCGCGGGAATGCCCATGCTGATACCGATGCCCATACCGGCAATACCGATGGTGCCCATGGTGGACCAGGAGCTGCCGATCGCGATCGACACCACCGCACACATCAGCGCGATGGAGACCAGAAACAGTTCCGGGCTCATCAGCTGCAGGCCATAATAGATCATGGTGGCAACGATACCACCGCCCATCCATGAACCGATCGCCAGTCCTACAAGGATGATGATCACCACCGCCGGCAGCGCCAGGCGAATGCCCTTGTAGATACTTTCCTCGATCTCTTCCCAGCTGAATCCCTGCTTGGCAGCCACCAGCGCGGCGACTACGGTACCGAATGCCAAGGGAATATGGGGAGCCCCTTCCAGCACGACAATAGTAATCAGCATTGCGATTACCATCAGAACAATCGGCATGATTGCCAACAAAAATGGCATAGGTCGGTTGTTTTGAATCATGGGTGTTCAACCTGTTTCTTGTGATATTTTTCCGAAAATTCGCATATACATGTTCATTACAGAAGCTTGACAGACTCCTTTTGTCGCAACTACGAAAAAGCATGTCGCATACGAGAAACCACTTCGGCGGCGAATTTTATATCAGACACGTCTGTATTGCCCGCACGATAGTGAACGACTGAATACAAGGACACCAAAACCGACCGGCACGGCTGACGACCTCCCCTGCCAACAACTTCCACAATCACTCTGCCCGAGCACTGATCTGACAGTCGGTGTTTTTTCAAAAAACCGCGTCGTATCCAGACAATATTTTTCGGCTTGCCTCCCCTAGAGTAGTCCCATGCCCAGAATCGTTCGGGGCTTTCCATATCGTTGCCTAACGGGAGTCGCGCATCACCATGAACGCCGGTCTGAAAACAGCAATAAATCAGGCTTTATCGCCGCTGGCCGAGCATATCACCAGCACTGTCCCAGCTGCTGAAGCCGAGTCGATCCAGCATTTCGCCCAGTCTTTTTTCCAGGTCGCCTCGGCAGAGGATCTGGACCGGAACAGCCCTGAAAATCTGCTCGGGCCACTGCTGTCCAGCTGGGAATTCGTGCAACAATACGACCGCAACGCCCCCAAGGTTCGGCTGTTCAATCCCGATCTGGAGCAGAACGGCTGGCACCGCAGTCACACGGTGATTCAGCTGTTGTTCCCGGACATGCCCTTCCTGGTGGATTCAGTGCGCATGGCGCTCAACCAGGAACAGATCGGCATCCACGCCATCTACAACACCGTTCTGCACAGCACGCGCCAAGACGATCAACTGACCGGCCTGGATCAGGGCGGCGAAGCCGAATCCTTGATCTACCTTGAGGTGGACCTGCAAAGCGATGCCGAGTGCCTGCAGCAGCTGCGCCAGCGGCTGAGTGAACTGCACCGGCTGGTGGCTGCGGCGGTGAGCGACTACGATGCCATGCGCGGCCGCGCCGCTGAGCTCAGCGAACAGCTGCGCGGCCGCAACGACTCCGATGCCACTGAAGCGGCCGATTTTCTCAACTGGCTGCAGGACGACAACTTTACCTTCATCGCCTGCGACCAGCTTGCCTTCAGCGAAGAGCAAGGCGATTTTGTCGCCACCCGACTGGCCGGCCAGGAACTGGGTACCCAGCGTCTGGCCAGCAAGGCCGAGCGCAGCCGCCGCTTCACCGAACTGAGCCCCAGTGAGCGCCTCGCCATGCAGGAACCGGCGCCGCTGCAGCTGGCCAAGTACAGTCGCCGCTCACGCATCCACCGCCCGGCCTACATGGATCTGGTGGTGGTCAAGACCTACGACGGCGAAGGCCGGGTCAACGGTGAACACCGTTTCTACGGCCTTTACACCCTGCCGGTCTACAGCGAACGTCTCGACCGTATCCCTCTGCTGAGACGCAAGCTGACCCGCGTGATCGAAGCCAGCGGCTTCAGCCGCTTGGGTCACAGCGGCAAGGCACTGGTGCAGATCCTGCACGAGCTGCCCCGCGACGAGGTTTACCTGTCGTCCGATGACGAACTACTGCACACCGCGCTGGGCGTCTTCAGCCTGCAGGAGCGCCGCCGTGCCCGCCTGCTGATGCGTCCCGATCGCTGCGGCAAGTTCGTCACCTTCCTGTATTACGTACCCCGCGACAGCTTCAATACCGAACTGAGACAGCAGGTACAGAAGATCCTGGCCAAAGCACTGAACACCCAGGAGATCGACTTCACCACCTACTACAGCGAGTCCATCCTGGCCCGGGTGCACTTTGTCGCCCGTATCGCCCCCGAAGCCATTGAAGCCTTCGATTTCGCGGCGGTAGAAGCCGAGGTGGTGACGATTTCCCGCTCCTGGAACGACGACCTGCACCAGGCCCTGATCGATGAATGCGGCGAAACTCAGGGCAGCCAGCTGTCCAACCGCTTCCGCTTTGCCTGCCCGCCCGCCTACCGCCAGCACTTCAGCCCGGCCAAAGCGGTCTTCGACCTGCGTCACCTGGAGGCGCTCAGTGCCGAACAGCCGATCGACATGAGCTTCTACCGGGTACTGGAGCAGAGTTCCGAGCTGCTGCGATTCAAGCTGTTCCAGCGCGACCAGCCGCTGATCCTGTCCGACGTTATCCCGGTGCTGGAGAACCTGGGCATGCGCGTACTGGGCGAACACCCGTACCGACTCGACGCCGCCGACGGCCAGACCTTCTGGATTCACGACTTCACCCTCAGCTACCAGCACGCCGAGACTGTGCAGATGGAGGAAGTGCGCACGGTCTTCCAGGATGCCTTTGCCGCGATCTGGTCGGGCCAGGCTGAAAATGACGCCTTCAACCAGCTGGTCATTGGCGCCGGACTGAGCTGGCGTGAAGTGGCCATGTTGCGCGCCTATGCCCGCTACAACCAGCAGCTGCGCTTCGGCTTCAGCCAGAGCTACATCGCCACTACCCTGTCACGCCATCTACAGGTCAGCCGTCTGCTGGTCGCCCTGTTCCGGGCACGCTTCGAGCCGGCTCGCCAGGCCCATGATCGCAATACGGCGGTCAGCGAGCGCCTCGAAAGCAGCATCCTCGATGCCCTGGATCAGATCGACAACCTCAACGATGACCAGATCCTGCGCCGCTACCTGGAACTGATGCAGGCCACCCTGCGCACCAACTACTTCCAGCCAGGCGAAGATGGCAGCCTGAAGAACTGCCTGTCGTTCAAGATCAACCCGCGTGCCATTGCCGATATTCCGTTGCCCAGACCGATGTTCGAGATCTTCGTCTACTCGCCCCGTGTCGAGGGTGTCCACCTGCGCGGCGGCAAGGTGGCCCGTGGCGGCCTGCGCTGGTCTGACCGTCTGGAAGACTACCGCACCGAAGTACTGGGGCTGGTCAAGGCCCAGCAGGTGAAAAACGCCGTGATCGTCCCGGTGGGTGCCAAGGGCGGCTTTGTCGCCAAGCAGCTGACCGAGAAAAACAGCCGCGAGGAGTTCCAGGCCGAAGGCATCGCCTGCTACCGCCTGTTCATCAGCGCCCTGCTTGATGTCACCGACAACCTGCTGGGCGGCGAAGTGGTGCCGCCCGAGGCGGTGGTGCGCCACGACGAAGACGACCCCTACTTCGTGGTCGCCGCGGACAAGGGCACGGCCACCTTCTCGGATATCGCCAACGGCATCGCGGCCGAACGCAACTTCTGGCTGGGCGATGCCTTCGCCTCTGGCGGCTCTGTCGGCTATGACCACAAGGGCATGGGTATCACTGCTCGCGGTGCCTGGGAATCGGTCAAGCTGCACTTCCGTGAGCTGGGACTGGACACCCAGAGCGAAGCGTTCACCGTTGTCGGCATCGGCGACATGGGCGGTGATGTGTTCGGTAACGGCATGCTGCTGTCCGAACATATTCGCCTGGTCGCCGCCTTTAACCACCAGCACATCTTCATCGACCCCAACCCGGATGCCGCCGCCAGCCATGCCGAGCGCCAGCGCCTGTTCAACCTGCCCCGCTCCAGCTGGCAGGATTACAGCGCCGAGTTGATCTCGACCGGCGGCGGCGTGTTCTCACGCAATGCCAAGTCGATCACGCTCAGTGATGAGGTCCGTGAACGCTTCGACATTGAGGCGGAACGCCTGTCGCCCAACGAACTGATCCGTGCCCTGCTCAAGTCTCCGGTCGACCTGATCTGGAACGGCGGTATCGGCACCTACGTCAAGTCCAGCCAGGAAAGCCATGCCGATGCCGGCGACAAAGCCAACGACCAGCTGCGCATCAATGGCAACGAGCTGCGCTGCCGTGTGCTCGGCGAAGGCGGCAACCTGGGCTTCACCCAGCTCGGTCGTATCGAGTTCTGCGAACAGGGTGGCAAGGCCAATACCGACTTTATCGATAACGCCGGTGGCGTCGACTGCTCCGACCACGAGGTCAATATCAAGATCCTGCTCAACGAAGTCGTGGCAGAGGGTGACCTGACGCCCAAGCAGCGCAACGAGCTGCTGCGCGACATGACCGATAGCGTCGCCGAACTGGTATTGCAGAACAACTATGACCAGGCTCTGGCGATCAGCAGCGCCGAACGTCATGCCCGCCAGGCACCGGACGAGTACATCCGCCTGATCCGCACCCTGGAACAGAGCGGTCGCCTCGACCGTGCGCTGGAGTTCATCCGCGATGACGAACGTCTGGAAGAGCTCAAGACCCGGGGACAGGGCCTGACCCGCCCGGAACTGTCGGTGCTGATCTCCTACAGCAAGGCCGCGCTCAAGGAGCAGCTGATCGACTCGCCGCTGATCGAGGATGAGCACCTCGGCCGCGAACTGTTGACCGCCTTTCCGGATCAGCTGCTGCAGCGCTACCCGGAACCGTTGATGCAGCACCGTCTGCGCCGCGAAATCCTGGCGACCCAGCTGGCCAACGAGCTGGTCAACCACGTCGGCATCACCTTTGTCGACCAGCTGGGTCAGAGCACCGGCGCTTCGGCTGACGAGATCGTGCGCGCCTGGGTGATCGCACGTGATGTGTTCGATACCCGCTCGATCTGGCAGCAGATCCATGCGCTGGACAACCGGGTCAGCAGCGAACTGCAGCAACAGATGCTGACCAGCCTGAGCGGGCTGATGCGCCGCGCCACCCGCTGGTTCCTGCGTCAGGCGGATCTCAATGGCCCCACCGCCGAACTGATTGCACAGTATGGCCAGGGTGTCCGTACCCTGATCAGCCAGCTGCCCCAGCTGCTGTGCGAGATGCCTGAAGCCAGCTGCACCGCGTCGCTCGAAGCGCTGATTAAGGCCGGGGTCGATCAGGCACTGGCGGTGCGCCTGGCGGTTGTGGATAACCTCGACCAGCTGCTGGGCATAGCCGTGGTCGCCGAGCAGGCCGGCCAGGAGCTCGACCAGGTCGCCGGGCTCTATTTCAGCCTGGGGCAGCAGCTGCAGCTGCACAACTTCGCCGCAGCGCTGGCAGGCCTGCCGATTGAAACACAGTGGCAGGCACTGGCCGTCGAAGGCTTGAAGGACGTGCTAACCAGTAGCCAGCTGAGCATCTGCCACGCCCTTATGCAGACAGCCGCCGAACCGGAAGGCGATGCGCTGAGCGCCTGGCAGGCACGCAACCGTCCCCAGCTGGACCGCTGGCTGCAGCTGTGCCAGGAGGCCAAGGGCCCTTATAAGGACATCGCCCTGCTCTCCGTAGCCGCCGGCGAACTCAAGGAACTGGCCAGCCGCCATTGATGTTCAAGCGCCGACGCTCGCAGGCTTCGGCGCCTCTTACTGATCCGACACATTGAATAAAACCGATACGAGATTGCCCAGATGACCGCCTACCAGACCATTCCCGTTGCCGACCACCTCTTCACCATCAAGCGTGTTCAAGCCGATAGCTGGTGGGTGACGCGTTCTGACATCACCGCCTATGGACGCCGCAGCGGCATGCCGCGCGTGGTTTTTTTCGCCACCAGCGAAGCCGAAGTCAATGCATGGCTGGATTCACGCGAAAAACCATTTTTTGTCCGTTCCGAATACTGAGTCGACGCAGCCGCCGCCGGCCTCGATACCTCACGGGGCCGGCCCCCGCTTTCTGCCAAGCTCCCGGCCTGGACTCAAATTCGCACCAAAATGGTGCAAAAGTACAACTAACGCCATAACCGCATGAAAATGCAAGACTCTACGGGGTATTGCAGCAATAAAACCGAGAACGGGTACTTTATACCTGCCCATGAACAGCCAAACCGCACCATAAATGTGCACAAATCTATTGCAGCCCTCGGCCTTTGATTATAAATTAGCCACCTGAATTCAGACCCTTTAAATTGAATAAACGAGCCCCCACATGACCGCTTTTCGCAACATTGCCCAAGCCGATCATAGCCTTACCGTAAAACAGGTGGATAACCACAGCTGGTGGATTCTGCGTACCGATCTGCCCGGCCACGGCCGCCGCAGCAGCACCCCGCGCGTGGTGTTCTTCGGCAATAGCGAAGCTCAGGTAAAGGAGTGGCTGGCCACTCGCTCCGAGCCGCACTACCTGCAGTACTGAGTAGCCAAACCGGCCCCGAGACACAGGGAGCCCTGCCTGCCCGGCGGGCGCTCCACCTCATTCGGGCCAGCACCGCCTGAGGTGGAGCGTCCAAACCGCCTTCAGCGCGGCACTCTCAGCGTCAGCTGACCATCCCGTTGCACCAGCTCCAGATGCTGCATGAAGCTCATGCCCAGTAGCACCGTATCATCCGCCATGAAGGGGTTGATGCTGGCCGGCACGTTGCGCTGCTCGATACCGCCCAGCTGCACCCGGTCCAGCCGGGTGGCATACACACTGATTACGCCGTTGGCGGTCATCGTCTTCTGTTCGGCGCCGCGTCTCAGTCCCAGCTGCGAGGCCAGGGTTTCAGGCACACTGACCCGGGTCGCGCCGGTATCGAGCAGGAAGGTGACCGGCTGGCCGTTGATCCGCCCCGGCGCCACGTAATGTCCGGCCCGGTTGCGCGCCAGCACCACCTCGCCACTGCCCGATTCGACCAGGTTCAGGTGCTGGTTGGGGTTGCGTTGCTCGCCGATAAAATCGTTGAAATAGACCGTCAACAGGGCCAACAACACGATCCAGGTCATGTAGTGCATCCCTTTGGCCAAGCCGCGACGGGCTGAATCCGGGTCCTGATAGTCCGACATCTGTAATACCTTCTCTTTTTCCCTGAGACCGCAAAACCAACCGCTTTGCTCCCCTGAATCACGCCATTGATCAGTCGACTGAACTCAAAACAGGTCGATCTGCGGCGCCGCCAGTTGCGCGAAGGATTCGCCGATAAACGGCAGGATGGTATCGGCCACCGGCAACAGCTGCTTGTCCACATAATGCTGGTAGTCGATCGGTGAGCGCAACAGCTCCACCGGCTCGGGACCGCTGACGGTGATCACGTAGGCGATACTGTCGCCGACCCGGTAGGCCGGCGGCAGCCCCTGCTTGCTGCGCTCATCCTCCAGCTGCTGGGCGGCCCGCACATGGGGCGGCCGGTTGCGGGTATAGGCGTCCAGCGGCTGACGGATGCGACGCCGGTAGACCAGATCCTCGTCACAGTCGCCGGCAAAGACCGCGCGCACCCGCTGCTGCAGCATGAAGCGCCAGGGGCGATCATGAAAGATGCAGTCATAAAGCGCCTGCTGAAACTCGCGCGCCAGCGGCGTCCAGTCGGTGCGTACCGACTCCAGACCGCGAAACACCAGAGTCTCGCCGCCACCAGGCTGGCGCTTGAGCCCGGCATAGCGCTTCTTGCTGCCCTTGTCCGAGTGGCGCATGCGCGGCATCAGGAAGCGGCTGTAATGGGCCTCGTATTGCAGCTCCAGCGCGCTGTCGATGTCGAAGCGCTGACGCAGCTGATCGCGCCACCACTGGTTAAGCTCGCTGGCCAGGCGCTCGCCGTAGCCATCCGTGTCCCGGTCCGGCCAATCATCGCCGAGCCAGACGAATACCGAATCGGTATCGCCGTAGATCACGGTATGGCCATAAGTGGCTTCAATATGCTCGGCGGTCTGCTGCAGGATCTGGTGACCGCGCAGGGTAATGGAGCCGGACAGGCGCTGGTCGAAGAAGCGGCACACCCGCGAACCCAGCACGCCGTAGCAGGCGTTCATCTGGATCTTGATCGCCTGTGACAGTGCCGAGTTGCCCTCCCGTTTCGCCTGGTCACGCGCGGCCCAGAGCCGTTCGATGATACCGGGCAGCAGGGCATGGCGGCGGTCGAAGATGGCGTGATGAAAGCCCGGCACCAGCGACTCGGGCGGCGAATCGCCCCGTGTTCCCATGGCCAGTCCCAGCGGATCGACCTGGAAACTGCGGATGATGCTCGGGTACAGACTCTTGAAGTCCAGCACCAACACATGGCGGTAGAGGCCGGGGCGGGAATCCATGACAAAACCGCCCGGCACTTCCAGGTCGCCCTGCCCCGAGGCGTATTCCGGCGCGACGAAACCGGCGCGGTGCAGCCTGGGCAGGTAGAGGTTGTCGAACGCCTGCGACGAGCCGCCCACCTTGTCCAGCGCCAACCCGGTCAGCCGCGCGCGTTCCAGCAGATAGGGCACCAGCTCCGCCTTGTCGAAGATCTCGGTGACCAGGCGGCAGTCTTCCAGGTTGTACCGCGCCAGCGCCTCGGGCTCCTCGCGGTAGAGACGCTGAATCTCCTCGCCGCGATCATCCGGATCATGGATCAGCTTGCCGCGCCCGAGCAGCTCACGGGCAACGAACTCCAGGCTGTAACGCTCGAACTGCCAGGTGGCGCCCTTGAGGGTATCGATGCCATCCAGTACGACCCGGCCGTTGAGGCGGGCGAACCAGCGTCCGGTCTGCGACTGCTCCACCCGCAGCGGCTGGTCGTCACGCCCCAGGCAGAGGCGGATGCCCAGCGCCCGGGCGCGCTGCTCCAGCACGCGCAGGTCGAAGCCGATCACGTTCCAGCCGATCAGCAGATCCGGGTCCATGCGCCGCAGCTGATCCATCAGCCCCGTCAACAGCGCGCGCTCGCCGGCACAGGGGATGATGCCCTCAGAGACCGGGATCTCTCCATTGAACAGCACCACCTCCTGGTCACCGCACTGCAGCGCAATAGACAGGATACGATCGGCCCGGAGCGTAGTTTCGATATCCAGCGACAACAGCCGGAGATTGGGGATAAAGGGGTCGCGGATCAGTGCTACACGCCCATCCCTGTGGCCAACACGCGCCCCGGCAAAGATGCCGCGCTCGATCAGATAGCGATCGACCGGGCGGATATCCTCTTCCATCAGCCCGATACCGGCCTGCTGCAGGCGGCTCAGCGCCTCGTGCCAATCGGCCAGATTATCAGCATACAGGCCACACACGGGTTCATGAGACAGAGCGTTCAGCGCCAGCGGCCGCAGGTTGCAGCCGCGCAGACCGGTCAGCAGAGCGGCCGCCTGTTCACGGTCGGCGTCGCGCAGAAAGGCGACCGCCGACTCGCCGTCGATCACCACCTCTTTGGCCCCGGTGGCGGTGCGCAGCCAGTAACTCAGCCGCAGACGCCCCTGGTGGTCCCGCTGACGGCGGGTCAGCGGCAGGCCAACCAGACTATTGATGACAGGCGGTATCACGGGTTGCATCGCGGGCCTGCATCAGTGGCCGAACGGCTCCACGGTTTCCAGATTGGGAAAGTGCTGCAGCAGCGTCTCCCGGTCCTCATGCTGGAACAGCAGCTTGAGGTTGGGGCCGGCATCCATGGTGAAGTAGACCTGCAGTCCCTGCTCGCGCAGCTGCCAGACCTTCTGCATCGCCGCCACCGATTCCGGCTGCCAGTACAGCAGCGGTGGCCAGGAGGCGATCATGGTGGCATGCATCGACAGCGCGTTCTGCTCGGCAGTTTGACCCAGCAGTGCGAAATCACGCTCGGCGATCGCCTGCTGCAGCTTGCTCAGGTCGGCGGCCGCCTGCAGCGGCCAGCTCTGGTACAGGTGCGCCGTTTCCACGGTGCGCTGCATGCCGGAGCGAGAATCGGTGGCCTTTTCGCCGGCATCGATCTCCACCAGGCCGATACAGAATCCGGGCCACTGCTGCTCCAGCGGCACACCGTGACTGTCCAGGCCATCCTCACGCGTCCCCATCTCCCATTCGACGAAACCGGTGAACAGCGAACGGCAGGCGCTGCCACTGCCCATCCTCGCCATAATTGACAGATGCTCGGGCGGCAGGTCCAGCGCCAGCGCATCGTTCAGCGCCAATGTCAGCGCGGCAAATCCAGAAGCCGACGAGGCCAGACCCGCCGCCGTGGGAATGTTGTTACGCGTTTCTACCTTGAAATACAGCTCCTGATCGCGCCGAAACAGGTCGATGAACTCGCTGACCTTCTGGCTGAACTTGGCGCCAGGCTGCAACTGCTGACCGTTGAGCCAGACCTCGTCCACCTGCCCCTCGATCGGGATCAGGCGGGTATGGGAACCCAGATAATCCAGCGATACCGACAGGGAGGCGTTGATCGGCAGATTGAGTTCGCGATCGCGCTTGCCCCAGTACTTGCACAAGGCGATATTACTGGGGGCAAACTGCTCAGCCGAGGCCGAGGCCTTGACCACTTTCGGCAGCAGTCGCTCAACCACTTCAGTTCGTTTCATAACGGATCTCCACTCCTGTTGCCGCCACCGATACCGGGATCGCCTCCCAGGGCAGTTCAGCTTTAACCTGGCCCAGCGCCAGTACGCAGTCGCCCAGCCCCGAGCCAGAGATCTTCGCCCCCTGCACGCCGGGCTCGGCACGCAGGCGATGGATCATCTCGGCCAGGGTGGCATCACAGACCCCCAGCGCATCCATCAGCCCCTGATAGATGTTCATCAGCTCGCCCAGTGCCGACCAGTTCTGAGCCTGTACCGCCTGCTCGGCGGCGCGGCTGGTCTGGCCCATCAACCGGTAGATCCCGGCGTAGAGTTCCGGCTGACGGGCCGCCTTATGCTCCACCAGGGCCAATACGTCCGGAGTTTTCATCTTGTAACCACTATAGTAGAGCGCGATCGGCGGCAGGCCGGACAAGGGACGGACTTCGGCTGGCGCCATGTCATAGCCGATCACGCCGCCGTAGATGCTGGCCGCCAGATCGGTGCCCGAGCCCCGGCCATGCTGCACCTGGTGTACCGCGGCCAGCGCCACGGCAAAGAGTGCTTCAGGCTCGGTGCTCAGACCGGCATAGGCCGCCAGTGCGGCCGTGGTCGCCGCCGTCACCGCCGCCGAGGAGCCCAGTCCGACGGTATGGGAGAAGCCGGAGCGGATGATCAGTTCGAACCCCTGCGGCAGCTTTGGCTGATAGCGCTCGATGACCGCCAGCACAAACGCCAGTTCCGGCATCGGCAGCAGCGCATCCAGTGAGCCGCTGTACTGGCCCAGGGCGCTGTCGATTCGTACCTGGCGATCCGGGCGCGGCACCAGCGTCACCGCCAGCCGCGCATCCACCGCGCACGCCAGCGCCGGCTCGCCGAACAGCACGGCATGTTCGCCCATCAGCATGAGGCTGCCCGGGGCACTGACCTCAATCTTCGAGTATGCGGACACCTTCCGGATCCTCCTTCAACTGGCCCCAATGCCATTCAGGCTGCAGGGGCAGCTGCGCCGGGGTCATCCCGTTCGGCAGCAGCAGTAACATGAGTCCACCCTGATCACCGGAGACCGCGCCGGCACCACAGACCTTGGCCGCGCCACCGGTCTGTTCAACCTGTTCGGCCAGCCGCTGCAGCGGTGCCGGCACCACGCCGATGCGGGTCAACAATCGATGATTACGGCGGATCGGCTCGATCAGGCGATCACCGGCCAGCAACGCCGCCTCGAAGGCCCGGGTGGTTTCGCTGAATTCGTCCCAGATGGCGGCACCGGCAAAGTTGCGTCGAACCTGGTCGACACAGGCACCGGTACTGCACGCCGGCGTGCCGGTGAACAGCCAGAAGAAGCCCTGGCCAAGCCCCTGCTCAGGCAAAGCAAGACGTTCGACCTGCTCACCCTGTACCTTGACCAGGCCTCCGGCACAGACCGCCGCGGCGTCGATAATACTGCCGCGACCGTGCTGCAGCCGTTCGCAATGACGTACCTGGCGAATCAGTTCATCGGGATCATCAAAGTGGCCAAAGAGCTTGAGCAGCGCGGCGATCAACGCCGCAGAGGAGCCCATGCCGGCCCCGATGGGGATATCGGAGTCGATACGCAAGCTGCCCTGCGGCCGAATATCCAGCCCGGACAGGACCCGCGCCATGTCGACGGCATAGAAGGCCAGCTCGGCGGGTTTCTGCAGGATGCGAGTGATCGGCAGTTCGCCGCGCAGGTAACGCTCGAAGTGGCTGTCGAGACGGCGGCGCAGGCTGGCCAGCTTGTCCAGCCCGAGCACATGGGTGCGCTCCTGAGCATGCCAGCTCAGTCGCGGCAGCTGATCGGGGCGGTAATGGATCCGCATGTGGCGGTCCACCGCCAGCGCCAGCGCCGGTGAACCGTAAACGACCGCATGTTCACCGCTGAGGATAATCTTCCCCGGCGCACAGGCGGTCGGCATCAGCAGGGAATGTATTCGCGTTTGTGATGGTAGATCCCGGCCAGGCGGAAGCGGCCGGTAGTCCCTTCGGCAAAACTGTGCTCGCCACCATCAACGGGCACCTGATTGCGGTACAACTGCAGGTATTCGTCGTGACCAATCTCCTTACGAGCGGCCAACAGCTGCTGATGATATGTCTTGTGCAGCGCTTCACGATAACCCTCGGCGACGGTACCGGAGAAAAATTCACCGACGCAACCGGAGCCGTAACTGAAGAAACCGATCCGCTTGCCGGTCAGGTCTTCCTCGGCATTTTCCAGCAGCGAGGTCAGGCCGATGTACATGGAGGCGGTGTAGCTGTTGCCGATAATACGGTTGTACAACAGCGTATCGCTGATCTGCGCTTCCTGCTCGTCCGCCGCCAGACCGGCCTTGTTGTGACGCACCAGCTGCTGATGCGCCTTCTGCGCCATGCGGCTGAACGGCAGGTGATAGCAGAAACGGCTGAAGTCAGCGAATTCCAGATCGCTGACTTCGCGGAAGTTGTCCCAGGCCTTTTTCAGCGCCTTGAGGTAGATTTTGGTGGAGTACTTGCCGTCCACCAGCGCGGTGGAGCGGTAGTTGGGACGCCAGAAGTCCATGACATCCTCGGTGTGGTTGCCCACCTCGGGATCGATGCTGACCAGGCGCGGATTGCTGCTGATCAGCATGGCCACGGCGCCACAGCCCTGGGTCGCTTCCCCGGGTGTATCCAGGTCATAGCGCGCGATGTCAGAGGCGATCACCAGCACCCTGGTGTCCGGCTTGCGCGCCACCAGCGCACAGGCCATCTGCAGGGCAGCAGTGGCGCTGTAACAGGCCTGCTTCAACTCGACCACGCGGCAGTTGCTGCTCAGGCCCAGCAGACGATGCGCATAGATGCCGGCCGCCTTGGACTGGTCGATGCCGGTCTCGGTGGCGAACATCAGCGTGCCGATCGCGTCCGGTCCGACCCGCTCGACCAGCGGCAGCGCGGCATTGGCCGCCATGGTGACGATATCCTCGTCAGGCGCCGCCATGCCCATTTTCTCTTGTCCGATGCCGGTGTAGTACTTTTCCGGGTCCGTCCCCTGTACTTCAGCCAGCGTCTTCAGATCGAGATAGTAGTTGGAGGTGTAAAAGCTGATTTCGTCAATACCAACAGACATACTAGGCCAGGGTCCTCAACGCTCTTGGACAATAAGCGCCCTGTTTCGGAACAGCGCCGGCAGATCCGGCGTACCGAGCAGAAACATCGCAGTGATAAATTCCCGCCGCAGCCGCTCTATCACGGCCACCACGGCTTCGGCAGATTCCATCGCCGGCTGCAGCAGGGGTGCCGCCACGCCGCACAGCGAGGCGCCGAGTATAACAGATTTGACCATATCAATCCCATCTCTGAGACCACCACTGGCGATCAACGTCGCCCGATCCAGAAAGGGCGCGGCCTGCTGCAGTGCCACCGGGGTCGGCAGCCCCCAGTCCTGGAAGCGGATACCGATATCATTATCGTCATGGCGGCGGTGATGCTCGATACGGCTCCATGAAGTGCCGCCGCTTCCGGCCAGGTCAAAATGGGTCACGCCGTTGGCCAGACCCAGAGCGATATCGGCCGCCGACAGGCCGGCACCCACTTCCTTCAACAGCACCGGCACACTGAGCTGACGGTTGATGGCACCGATCTTCTCGGCCACGCCACGGAAATCGGTATCACCCTCGGGCTGGACCGCTTCCTGCAGCGGGTTGAGATGAAAATAGAGCGCATCGGCCTCAAGGATATCGACGGCGCGCTGGCACTTGTCGAGATCGAAGCCGTAGTTGAGCTGCACTCCGCCCACATTGCCGATCAACACCGTGGTCGGTGCCTGTTCGCGCAGCGCAAAGCTGGCCTCGGCGGCCGGGTGGGTAAACATCACCCGTTGAGATCCCACCGCCATCGCCACCTGGCAACGCTCGGCGGCAATCGCCAGGTTGGTATTGATGGTGCGCACCAGCTCATGGTCGCCACCGGTCATCGAGGAGATCAGCAGCGGGAAGCTGAGCCGCTTGCCGAGGAACTCGGTGCTCGGGTCGATCTGATCCAGCGCCAGCTCCGGCAGCGCCCGGTTGGTCAGCAGGATGCGGTCAAACCAGCGGCCATCCCGATCCGTGGCCGGATCCCGTTCGATGGCCCTGATATGCTCGATCTTGCGCTCGTTGGTCGGGTCGGTCATTACCGCTCCAGCTTGATATGGGCTTCCATCAACTCGCCCGGATTGGTCTGGGCCGCCAGCAGTGACAGCTCGCCGCAGAGGACGGTCGCCGCACAGATCGCTGCCAGACGGCGGGCGTTGGCACCGGGCTCACGCGCTTCCTTGCAGCCGAGCTGGCGCAGGTTGTCCTCGACAAAGTCGATCCCCTTGCCGTTGCCCACCGAGCCCACAATCAGGTTGGGCAGGGTGCAGGAGAAGTAGAGATCGCCGTTGCGCACTTCGGCATGGACCACGCCCTGGGAACCTTCGATGATGTTGGCCGCATCCTGACCGGTGGCCAGATAGAACGCCAGCAGCATGTTGGCGTAGTGCGCGTTGGCGCTGCGCAGACCGCCGGCCATCAGGGTGCCGATCAGGTTTTTCTTGATGTTCAGGTCGACCACCTTTTCCGGCGTGGTCTTGAGTCGGCGTTCGCAGAGTTCGCGCGGGATCAGAATCTCGCTGACCACATACTTGCCGCGACCGAGGATACCGTTGACTGCGGTGGCCTTCTTGTCGGAGCAGTAGTTGGCGGAAATGGAGGAATAACGCAGCTGCGGATATTCGGCCAGAATCCAGGGGATCAGCTTGTCCGCCGCATTGGTGACCATGTTGTGGCCGGAGGCATCGCCGGTGGTGAACTCCAGGCGCAGGTAAATCAGGTTGCCGACGATCTGGCTGTGCATGTCGATCAGCTTGGCGAAACGGCTGCTGGTGGCGACGACCGCATTGAGATCGTCCTGACGCGCCTTGATCGACTGCAGTGCCTGATGTGCCGCCAGGGCATCATCGGCTTCCAGCAGGATGGAACGGGTCATGCGCTCATCCACCACGGTGGTGACGATGCCCTTCTCGGTCAGCACCGATACACGCGCACCGCGGCCAACAGAAGGCCAGAGCGGGGTTTCATAGGTTGCCAGGGGCACGCTGAGCTTCTCGTCGACCACATCGCCGCTGATCTTGATCGGTCCGACCCAGCGCATCGGGATCGGCGCTTCCAGTATTTTGTGTGACTTCATGCTCGGTGCATCCTTTAAATGAAAAAGGGTTGCCCAGCCGGACAACCCTTCAGAAAGACCTCAGGCTGCGCGAATTCTAAGCCACCCGCGCAGAGGGATGCAATTATTGACCGCTGTCAGCCACCTGCTCGGGTGCCGGCTCATGCTCTTCCACCGGCGGCAGCTCCACATTGAGCGCCTCCAGCAGCTCGCCGGTCCCGGTCAGAATACGCAGCTTGGCGATCTCGCTGTCGACACGCGCTTCGGCCAGCTGGTTCTTGGCCGAGAACACCTCGTTTTCGGTATCCAGCAGGTCAAGCAGTGAGCGCTGGCCGATATCGAACTGTTTCTTGTAGGAGTTGCGGGTGTCCTCGCTGGAGCGCACGTGCTTCTCCAGGTGCTCCAGCTGGCGCTTGAGAATCTCGTGCGCATTCCAGGACAGCTCTACGCTCTCACGGATCTGACGCTGGGCATCACGCTGGATCGCCTGAGCTTCGCCGATCTGATGTTCGGTCTGGCGGATGCGCGCCTTGTCGGCGCCGCCGTTGAACAGGTTGTATCTCAGGCGCAGCATGGCGGTCAGGTCTTCGTCGTCGCCTTCAATGCCGTCGATATTCTCGTCCCAGCGGCGCTCCACTTCCAGATCCAGGCGCGGGTACATGCGACTTTTGGCCGCATCGCGCTGGGCCACGGCCGCTTCCACATCGGCCTGCGCCAGGCCTGCGACCGGCTGGTTGGCCAGGCCCTTTTCGACGGCGACTTCCAGTGTTTCAGGCAGCACCAGTATCGAGCTGTCGAACGGCTCCAGCGAATCCGGTACCGGCTGCCCGACCACCCGGCGGTAATTGGCCTGAGCATCGCGCAAGTTGTTCTCGGCGGCCAGCATGTTCACTTCAGCCAGCGCCAGACGCCCTTCCGCCTGCTGCAGCGAAGCCAGGGTGCCCATGCCGGACTCGGAGCGGCGGCGGATCTGGTCATAGAGTTTGACGTGGTTGTACAGGCTTTCCTTAGCCAGCTGCAGCAGCTGCTCGCGGCGCTGCACTTCCAGATAAGCCCGGGATGAGGCCAGTACATAGCGCTGGGCGGTATCCTTGTAGTTGCTGGCGCGCGACGCAGCCCTGGCCTGCTGGCGCTGCACTTCGCTGCGGGTGGCAAAGCCGTCGAAGATCATCTGGTTCAGGTTCAGCCGGGCTTCCTGGCGGTTCAGCTCTTCGTCCTGAACGCCATTTTCCTTGTCGGTCCACTCATAGCCGTAGCCAACCGTGGCATCCAGCGTCGGGTAATAGCCAGCCCTGGCCTGACGGATCTCCTGAATCACTGCCGCATAGTTCTGCAACGCCTGCTGTACTTCGGGATTTTGCCCGATATTATCCACGACAACTTCCTGCAACGTGGCGGCGGATACCCAACCTGAAACCCCCACGCTCAAAGCCAATGCCAGCATCGAGTGATTAAATTTCATATCCTTACTCCTGATGATTGATCTCCGAGGACCCCTGGCCGCTCAATATTAAAATTAGTTCAATCCGGTCACGCACACCTGACTTTTCCAGAATGGCGCTGACATGCGCCTTGACCGTCCGTTCGGTAATGTCCAGTTGACGCGCGATCTGCTTGTTGCTCTGCCCTAGCGCCAGCAGATCCAACACCTGCTGCTCCCGCGCACTCAGGTGCCACTCCTTTTTCGGGTCTGTCACCGGCCCCTGCCGGGCCAGCAGCCGCTTGAGCAACCCCTGCATCAGTTCGTGCCCGGTCCAGATCTCACCTTGAGAAACCGCTTGCACAACCTGCGGCAACAGATCCAACTGAATGTAGGTGTTGGCGTACCCCTCCACACCTCGGCTGATCAGCCACTCCCCTTCCGCCAGCGTCGGGTGGTCCACCAGCAGCACTCGGGGACCGCCGCCGGAATCCTGCAGCACCTGCTGCTGCTGTGATTGGCCCAGGCCGCTCCAGTACACCACCAGTACTGACCCTGGTTCTCGCTGCAGCGCATGGGCCAGGCTGTCGCAACATTGGGCATCGGAGTGCAGTGCCGCCTGCCAGCGCGTCATCAGCGCCGGCTTGGATGCATAGAGGTAAATCTGCATGTCTATCGCTCCGTCAGTGCGCGCTCGGTCGCGCGGTTGATCGGTTTAAGAAGATAGTGCATCACGGTTTTCTTGCCGGTCAGGATATCGACGCCCACCGTCATCCCCGCCATCAGCGGCAAAGGACTGGACGCAGTGCCCAGGTAGGGCACCTCGGTTTCCAGCCTGACCAGGTAATAGGGCAATTTGGCTTCGGGATCCATGAGGGTGCCGGGTGAAATAAAGACCACCTTGGCCCCCAGGCCGCCATAGATGGCAAAGTCATAGGCACTGACCTTGACCACCGCATCCTGCCCCTGGCGGATTTTGGCGATATCGGATGGCTTGATGCGCGCCTCGACCAGCAGCTTGTCCTCGAAGGGCACGATACTGAGCAGCGGATCCCCCGGCTTGACCACGCCTTCGATGGTATTGATCATCAACTGCTTAACGGTCCCCCGGATTGGCGCCCGCACCTCGGTTCGGCTGATCCTGTCCTGCATGCCCGTTAGCGCCTGCTGCAGACGCACCTGCTCCGCCACCACGTCATTCAGCTCCTCACGGGCGCGGTTGCGAAACTGCAGTTCCATCTCCTGCTGACGCTGCTCAATCTCGCTGATGGCCGCCTCAATGCGCGGCACGCTCAGCTCGGTACTGGAGATTTCACCGCGCAGGTCGTTGACCTGACGCCGCAGACGCAGGTGTTCCACTTCGGAGATCACGCCCTCCTTGACCAGCGGCTCACTGATACGCAGCTCCCGCAGCAGCAGAGCGTAGCTGCGCCTGAGCTGCTCGGTGCGCGAGTTGGCTTCGACCAGCTCCTGCTCCCGCTGCTGCCGCTGTTTGACCAGCACCTCCAGATTGCTGGTCAGCTCACGCTGGCGGGACTCGTACAGCTGCAATTCCTGCTCGATCAATTTACGGTATTCACTGCTGAAATTTTCCGGCATGCTGAACGGTGCGTCATCGGCCTCGGCCGTCAGCCTGACCGCCCGCGCCTCCAGCTCCAGCTCCCGCACCTGGTTCTCGCGGAAGGAACTGGCAAAGCGCTTGTCTTCGATGCGCAGCAGTACTTCGCCACGCTCAACCAGCTGGCCTTCACGTACCAGTATTTCCGAAACGATACCGCCCTCCAGATTCTGCACGACCTGCAGCTGGTGTGACGGGATGATTTCACCGTCTCCCCGCGCAATCTCGTCCAGCTCGGCCCAGTTGGCCCAGGCCAGCGCCAGCACAATGAACAGCGCCCCGGACCAGAGCAGCAGACTGGCGCCCCTGGGGGCCTGCTCCAGCATCGCTTCACTGATGCTGCTGGTGTATTGGATATCCCCTCGGCGGGGGGTCTGATTACGTGCCATGGCTCCCCCTTAGCGCCTCACCTGCAAACGCCCCTGCTTCAGCGCTTCCAGCACGCTGTCCTTGGGCCCGTCCGCCAACACCCGACCACCGTCGATCACGATCAACCGATCGACAAGGTCCAGCAGCGACATCTTGTGCGTCACCATCAGCAGGGTTTTCTGTTTGGCATAGTCCTTGAGCTGACGGCGCAGGTAGTCTTCGGAGGCGTTGTCCATGGAATTACTGGGCTCATCCAGCACCAGAATCGACGGGGCATGCAGCATCGCCCGCGCCAGCGCCACCGCCTGCCGCTGCCCTCCCGAGAGGGCGCTGCCGCGCTCGCCCACCGGCATGTCAAAACCCAGCGGGTGCTGATTGACGAAAGCCTCCACGCCAGCCAGGCGGGCCGCCTGCAGGATCTGGGCATCGCTGGCCTTGGGCAGGCCGATGGTGATGTTGTCCCTTACGCTGCCGGCAAACAGCATCACGTCCTGGGGCACATAGCCGACGCAGCGGCGCAGGTCGGACGGATCAATCTGGCTCAGGTCGATGCCATCGACCGCAATGGCGCCGCCGCTGGGCTTGTACAGTCCCAGCAGCAGCTTCTGAATGCTGCTTTTGCCTGAACCGATACGGCCGATCAGCGCCACCTTTTCGCCCGCCTGCACCCGAAAACTGACCCCCTTGAGCGCGCCATATTCGGTGCTCGGGTAAGTGAAATCGACCGCCTGAAAATCGATGCCGCCCTTCAGCTCTGGGCGGTGCAGGTAGCGGCGCTCGGCCTCGTGCTCGTCTGGCAGCGCCATGATCTCGTCGAGCGTTTTCAACGCCTTGATCGACTGCTCATAGTTGGCCACCAAACTGGCCACCTGCCCCAGCGGCGCGATGGCGCGACCACTGAGGATGACACAGGCGATCAGCCCGCCCATGGACAGGCTTTGCTCCATGATCATGTAGACGCCACCGATCACCAGCAGCACCGACGCCAGTTGCTGCACCAGCCCGGCAAAGCTGACCACCGAGGACGACAGCATTCTGGACTTCAACCCCCAGCGGGCGATGTAACCGACCGCTTCCTCCCAGCGGGCCTGCATGGGGCTGGCCGCGCGCTGGGTTTTCAGCGTTTCCATCGCCGTCAGCGATTCGACCAGGGTGCCGTTTTTCTGCGCCGTTGAACTGAAGGTGCGCTCGATCGACCGACGCAGGCTCGGCCTGACCGCCAAGGCATAGATCAGGATCGCCGGAATGGCCAGCGCCGGCACCAGCACCAGCGGACCACCAATCAGGCTGATCACCGCCAGGAACAGCAGCATGAAGGGAATATCGATGAGCACGGTGTTGGTGGTGGAGCTGAGAAAGTTGCGGATGCTTTCGAATTCGCGCAGGTTGCTGGCAAAAGCCCCAACCGAACCGGGCATGACGTCATACCTTAGCCCCAACACTTTTTCGAAAAGTCGCGCCGACAGCAGCACATCGGATTTCTTGCCCGCCACTTCGATGAAGTAGGCGCGCAGCATCTTCAGCCCAAAGTCGAACAGGTATACCACCAGCACTCCGATCGCCAGCACCCAGAGCGTCTCCACCGCATGGTTGGGCACTACGCGGTCATAGACATTCATCACGAACAGGGGGTTGGCCAGCACGAAAAGATTGATCAGCACCGAGGCCAAGAGGACATCGCGATAGATTCGCGCCGAGCGCCAGAGAGTGCCCCAGAACCAGTGGCCGTCGCGGTCATTCAGGGCACGACTGTTCGTGTCGCCGAACTGGTACTCGGGGCGCAGGAACAAAACATGGCCAGTATAGGCCTGCTCCAGTTCGTCCAGCTTCAGGCAGGCGACACCCCCACTTTCGGGCTGGACCACCTCAGCTTCGCTCTTATCGGTATCCAGCCGCTGCAGAATGCAGGCCTGATCGCCCTCCAACAGCAGTATCGCCGGCAACAGCAAGTTGGACAGCTCATCCAGGCGGCGTGATGCCAGCTTGGCGGAAAAACCGCCACGGGCCGCAGCGCGCAGAAACAGCTTCGGCGTCAGGCGACCATCGACCAGCGGTAACCCTTCCGTCAACACCTCCGGTGAATGGGGGCGGTTGTTCTGCTCTGTCAGCATCACCAGACACTGTAGAAGAGGATCCTTCTCAACATCCATGCATATGGCATCCCGAGTTGAGTAAAGTTGAACTCAATCTAACAACTGTTTGAATCGAATAAAAGCATCCTGAAGGTGTCAATGTCAGGTAATCAGCATCTAAACTGAATCATGAGTTCAGCATAGTTCAGGATGAGAGAAATGCTTTATGCGCTGCGTGACCAAAGTGGAAAAATCACCGCTCTGACCGATCGGCCGATACCCGATGCTCAGCCCACCAGCCCGTCCGACCCGGAGGTGATGAGGTTTTTATCGCTGGATGGCGATGATTTCACCGCCGGCGACTTTTTGGACGAATCGGACATGTCCAGCATCCGTATTCTGGAGGATTTGATCGATACGCTGATCGACCGCCAGGTTATCCGCTTCACCGACCTCCCTGAAGCCGCTCAACGTAAGCTGCTCAGCCGCAAGGTGGCGCGTTCACTGGCCCACCCAGACAGCCTGGATACTGCAGACAACGATTATGTTCAGGACAATATTTTCATCCAGGAAGATGAACAGCTATTCTGAGCCGACTGAAGGCTGAGGTATGCGTGCTCGAATCTGATCAGCAAGACGCTCGGCCAGCGCCTGATAGCGATGCTGCTGACGCGGCGTCAACGCCGCATAAGGCAGACCGTTCAACAGGTCGTCACACCGGCGTATCACCGCCGCCGGCTCCCTGTCCCGCTGTCGCCGCAACAGCTCGACCTCTGTCTGCAGCAGATTCAGACTGACGCTGGGGTTGTCCGGTTGCGCCTGATAGGCCTGAACGAACGCTGCCCTAGCCTCGCACAACTCCTCCTTGCGAAAGTGCATCATCCCTTTCAGGTTGGCTCGCGCCCATTCGATCGACAGGGTTTTCGGGGTCAGCGCCTGCCGGATCGCCTGCGCCTGAGCACAGGCATCACTGTGCTCCAGGCCATCGACCAGCAACTCCAGCCATTGCGCCTGCTGCTCCAGCGGCAGCTCAGAAAACAGCTCCAGCGCCGCACGCCCCGCCTGTTCTGCACGCTCCCGATTGCCTCCCTGACGCAACAGGTCCGACAGCAACAGCCGTGACCGGAACAGGGCCACGGGATCATGATCGAAATCAATCACGACCCGCTCCAGCACCTGCACGGCCTCGGTTTCAGCCATCTCGGCCTGCTCCCCCTGCAACTCTGCCAAGCGCCCCCGCAAGGACTGCGCCAGCGCAAAGTAGTAGTCCGGCTGCTGGAAGGCGGAATAGCGGCCGAACTGTACCGCCGCGCGGAAGGAGTCCACCGCCAGTCGCCAGTCCTGCAAGCGGGCCGCCGTATTGCCCTGCTCCGCTTGCAGCAGTGCGATGGTCGGCTGCAGCAGCACCGATTTGCGCAACAGGTTGACGGACTGCTGCAGCTCCCCTTTCAAGCGGTACAGCCGTGCCAGCCAGTCAAACGCCTCGATACACACCTGCTGCTGGCGTATCACCTGGTCCAAGGCGTTTTCGGCCTGCGTCAGGTCCCCCAAACGATAGGCCGCCACGCCCGCCCCCACATGCATCCAGTGTTGGTCACGCTCATCCAGCAATGCCTCGAACTGCTGATAGGCATCCTGGTAGCGTTCCAGCCTGAGCAGAATGATGCCTCTAAGCCGCTGCAGCAGCACTTTCAACGCCGGAAAGCGCGCCCGCTTCTGCTCACAGAGCTGCAATGCCTCTTCCCAACGTCCCTGGTCCATACAGGTGTCCAATGGCTGCAGCGCCTGCTTCATCCGCATCAGGCGCTCCAGTGACTGACGCAACTGGACACTTTGATAGGGCTTGTCGATGCACAGGTCCGGCGAGGATTCCAGCGACCCGAACAGCAGCGCCGAAGTTGCGGCATCCGCCACCAGCACATAGGCGGTGCCCTGCCGATAGATCCCTTCCGCCTGGGCTTCATGCAGCAGCTGCAGGCCATTTTTTTCGCCCTTGCCCAGATCATGCACCATGAAACAGAAGTCGACCGGCTCGTCGCGCAGCACTGACAGGGCCATATTGACCGAGGACGCCACGAACACCTGCTCCAGCCCCAGATTGAGCAGCAGCGATCGCAACGACTGGAGGTCATCCAGTCGCTTATCGACGATGAGCGCTTTCTTGGCAGCAAAGAGGGTATCCATAGACCAACACTATCAGGAACTTATGGAAAAATAGCACGGGCTCCGGAGACGGGCAAAAGCCAGCGGCGCCGGATATGAAAAGGGCCATGCCGGCAATGCCGGCATGGCCCTGAAGATCGCATCCAGAAAGCGATCAATCTTCAAGCAGGTTGCGGCCCTTGCTGGCGGCAATGCGCATGCGCAGAGCGTTCAGCTTGATGAAGCCTTCCGCATCCTTCTGATCGTAAGAACCGGCATCGTCTTCGAAGGTCGCAATGCTTTCATCGAACAGGCTGTCCTCGGAACGACGACCTACGGCGGAGACGCTGCCCTTGTACAGTTTCACGCGCACGTCGCCGTTCACGTTACGCTGGCTGAAGTCGATCATCTGCTGCAGCATCTTGCGTTCTTCAGACCACCAGAAGCCATTGTAGATCACCTTGGCGTAACGCGGCATCAGCTCGTCCTTCAGGTGCGCCGCTTCACGGTCCAGGGTGAGGGACTCGATGGCACGGTGCGCCTTCAGCATGATGGTGCCCCCCGGCGTCTCGTAGCAGCCACGGGACTTCATGCCGACGAAGCGGTTTTCGACGATATCCAGACGACCGACGCCGTTGGCGCCACCGACCTTGTTCAGGTATTCCAGCACGGTGGCCGGAGACATTTCCTGGCCGTCGATGGCCACGATGTCGCCCTTGCGGTAGGTCAGCGTCAGGTAGGTCGCTTCATCCGGCGCCTGTTCCGGGCTTACGCTCCAGCGCCACATGTCGTCTTCGGCTTCCGCCCAGGGATCTTCCAGAATGCCGCCTTCGTAGGAGATGTGCAGCAGGTTGGCGTCCATGGAGTACGGCGATTTCTTCTTGCTGGAGCTGAAGTCAACCGGAATGTTGCGGTCTTCACAGTACTTCATCAGCGTTTCACGGGAGGTCAGATCCCATTCACGCCAGGGCGCGATCACTTTCACACCCGGCTTCAGCGCGTAGGCGCCCAGCTCGAAGCGGACCTGGTCGTTACCCTTGCCGGTCGCACCGTGAGAGATGGCGTCGGCACCGGTCTCGTTGGCGATCTCGATCAGGCGCTTGGCGATCAGCGGGCGCGCGATGGAAGTACCGAGCAGGTATTCGCCTTCATAGATGGTGTTGGCACGGAACATCGGGAAGACGAAGTCGCGGACGAACTCTTCACGCAGGTCTTCGATGTAGATCTCTTTGACGCCCAGGGCTTCAGCCTTGGCGCGTGCGGGTTCCACCTCTTCACCCTGACCCAGGTCGGCAGTAAAGGTCACGACCTCGCAGTTGTAGGTGTCCTGCAACCAGCGCACGATTACAGAAGTATCCAGACCGCCTGAGTACGCCAGGACGACCTTTTTAATATCGGACATGTTGCTGCTCCAGAAACAATTACCGGTCGATCACCGTGATCGACCGGTCGCTAAGATTCACTCGGCACAAGTGTAGATAATATATCAGAAAGCCGGTTGCCACTGAACTGCCCTGCGCACGACTAGTCGCGCTCCAGGCGGATGGCTACACGGCGGTTGCGCGCGCGATTGTCGGCACTGCTGTTGGGCACCACCGGATAGCGCTCGCCATGATAGCGCGTGGTGATCATCTCTTCCGACACGCCCTGGCTGACCAGGTAGCGCGTCACCTCTTCAGCGCGTTTTTTCGACAGGTCGCGGTTGAGCAGGCGACGGCCATAGTTGTCGGAGTGCCCATCGACATAGATCGACTTCACACTGTCATCCGCTTTCACATAGAGGGCGATCAGGTCCAGGCGCTCGCGGGTTGCATCGGACAGTCCCCAGGTCGCCGACGGAAACAGCACCGCCGTTCGCGCCACCTGGCGGTAGTTCACCGGCAACAGCGTCGTCAGGCAGTCTAGATAATCGTCATAGGCCGACTGAAAGTTGGCCGCGGAAACCCCCGCCTCGATCGGTTCATCGCTCTGAAACCAGTGCTCACTGGAAAAGGTGGGCGTCATGCCCCGGTGCAGCGCCACCAGCATCTGGTTGGCGGCTTCACTGCCCAGCACGACACCGCCGGTCTCGGCATCGACCTCGACGCGAGCGATCCTGAACGGCGCCACCCCCGGCTGCCAGGGCGAAGCCCGTGCCGTCAACAGGGCCTCACCGTGCAGCTGATCCTTCTGCGTCGGCTGCAACAGGAAACGCAGCGACTCACCGGCCTCATGCTCGAACAGGGCATGGCCAAAAGCCGGCACCTGTTGACTGAGCCGGCAGAAGAAACGGGAGGTTTCCATCTCCCACACCGATTCGTCAATGGATGCCCGAAACACCACGGCCTGAGCCCAGCCTGGCAGTAACAACAGCAGTAACAAGGCCAAACAACGGGTGTTCAATATGGCGTCTCCCTATAATCAGTTGCACACTCGTTAACGGCTGGACAGACCTTGACTTGAGCCCGTTTTGACGCTGCCAACCAGACTGTTAAAATGCCTGCGGTCATTTTTCACTTGCAAGTAAGGACTTTCGTGACTCACCGCCATAACGCCCCTCACCCGATGGCAGACCGCTTCCGCGGCTTTCTGCCCGTTGTCGTCGACGTCGAAACCGCCGGTTTTAATCCACGCACCGATGCCCTGCTGGAAATTGCGGCCGTCACGCTGACGATGGACGAGAACGGCTACCTGATGATCGACCAGAGTTACGATGCCAATGTCGTGCCCTTCCCCGGCGCCAACCTGGAACAATCGGCTCTGGATTTCACCGGCATCGATCCCGAGGATCCGGCGCGCCAGGCCATCGCGGAACAGGACGCGCTGGAAAAGATTTTCAAGCCAATCCGCAAATCGATCAAGTCCCATGGCTGCAAGCGGGCGGTACTCGTCGGCCATAACGCCGCCTTTGATCACAGCTTCGTCACCAACGCGGCCGACCGCTGCAATATCAAGCGCAACCCTTTCCACCCGTTTTCGACGTTCGACACCGTTTCCCTGGCCGGGCTGGCTTACGGGCAGACCGTCCTAGCCAGAGCCTGCGACCTGGCCGGCATCGATTTCGACGGCAAGCAGGCCCATTCTGCACTCTACGACACCGTCAAGACCGCCGAACTCTTCTGTACCATCGTCAATCATTGGAAAGACATGGGCGGCTGGGAGATGCTGCTGGCAACCCGCGACTGAGCCATCGCCAGGACATAAAAAACCGCGCAGCCCAGCGCGGTTTTTTTTATTCGCGGCAAACCGATTACAGCTTGTCGGACTCTTCGGACAGGTATTGGGCCACGCCGTTCGGAGAAGCATCCATCCCCTTGTCTCCCTTGCTCCAGCCCGCCGGACAGACTTCTCCGTGCTCTTCATGGAACTGCAGGGCATCAACCAGACGGATCAACTCGTCCATGTTACGACCCAACGGCAGATCATTGATGATCTGGGAACGTACCACTCCGCCCTTGTCGATCAGGAAAGCGCCACGGAAAGCCACGCCGGCTTCGGCTTCGACATCGTAGGCCTGGCAGATTTCATGTTTGACGTCGGCTACCAGGGTGAACCTGACCTGGCCGATACCGCCTTCGTTGACCGGGGTATTCCGCCAGGCGTTGTGGGTAAACTGGGAATCGATGGACACACCGATCACCTCAACGCCACGCTCCTGGAACGCATCCATACGGTGATCCAGTGCGATCAGCTCGGACGGGCACACGAAGGTGAAGTCCAGCGGGTAGAAGAAAATCAGGCCATACCGGTCCTTGATCGCTGCTTTCAGGCTGTAACCGTCAACGATCTGACCATCACCCAGAACGGCGGCCGCATTAAAATCCGGCGCCTGCTTACCGACCAATACACCCATTCGCTGCTCCATTACCCTGGGGTTGAGTATGATGGCAACGCCCTGCCGACAGGGCGCTGCCGGTTATTGCATCAGGCGTCAGCGTCGTCTGCCGGAGCCGCTGTCGCGATCATCTCTTTCAGCTCACCCGAAGCCGCCATCTCACAGATGATGTCACAGCCACCGACCAGCTCACCGTTGATCCACAGCTGCGGGAAAGTCGGCCAGTTGGCGTATTTGGGCAGCTCGGCACGGATATCCGGGTTTTCGAGGATATTCACGAACGCAAAACGCTCGCCGCAGGACATCACCGCTTCCACCGCGCGTGATGAAAAACCGCACTGCGGGAAACGCGGCGTGCCCTTCATGTACAGCAGGATTGCGTTGTTTTCGATCTGCTCTTTGATCGTGTCGACTACACTCATCTATACACCTTCATTACGTCTAATCTTGAGGACCATCTTGAGGGTCTGGTCAGAACCACAGCTTAACATATAACCAAGTGTTCCACTCAAGTTAGACCCACCCAGTTTGCTCTGTTTCAACTTCTGTATAAGGACTAAGCCCCCTGAATTCAACCCCGACCCTCGCTTTTTGCCCCTGTTCACTCGCCCTGCTACAAAGGATTGAATTGCCAAACCGCACTACTGCTCATAGAATGGTTGTTTTATCGGCAGCCATGGCTGCCTTTTTGCGTTGTAGGGAGACTCCCATGGCTACGCAGCCACTGATGAACGTTTTCAACCGGCTGTCGGTCGCCTTCGAACATGGCGAAGGCGCCTGGCTGTACGATACCGCTGGCAATAAATACCTCGATGCCCTCTGTGGCATCGCCGTAACCGGACTGGGCCACGCCCACCCGGCCGTGACCCGCGCCATCAGCGAACAGGCCGCCAAACTGATCCACTGCTCCAATATCTACACCATTCCCTTGCAGGAGCAGCTGGCCGAGAAACTGACCCGCATTTCCGGCATGGATAACGCCTTCTTCGCCAACTCCGGTGCCGAAGCCAATGAAGCCGCCATCAAGCTGGCCCGCCGCTACGGCCATAATCGCAATATCGACAACCCGACCATCATCGTCATGGAACAGTCCTTCCATGGCCGCACCCTGGCGACGTTGAGCGCCACCGGCAACCGGGCCACCCAACAGGGGTTCGAACCGCTGGTCGGCGGTTTTGTCCGCGTGCCCTTCGATGATGTCGAGGCCGTGCGCCAGGTCGCCAACAACAACCCCAATGTGGTCGCCATCCTGGTCGAGCCGATTCAGGGCGAAGGCGGCATCCACATTCCGGCGGCGGACTACCTGAACCAGCTGCGCCAGATCTGCGACGAGCAGCAGTGGCTGCTGATGCTGGACGAGGTCCAGACCGGCAACGGCCGTACCGGCCGCTACTTTGCCTACCAACACAATGATATCCTGCCCGACGTGGTGACCACCGCCAAGGGACTGGGTAACGGCTTTCCGATCGGCGCCTGCCTGGCGCGCGGCATCGCCGCCGAAACCCTGACACCGGGCAGCCACGGTACCACCTACGGTGGCAACCCCCTGGCCTGCGCGACGGCTATTGCCGTCGTCGATACCATCGAGCAGGACAACCTGTGCCCACGCGCCGAGGCGCTGGGCAACCGCATCGCCGACGGCTTCCGTGCCCAGCTCGGCGGTGCGCCTTATGTACAAGAGATTCGCAACAAGGGCCTGATGATCGGCATCGAACTGGCCGAAGCCGGCAGCGAGCTGGCGGTCCTGGCCAAGGTCAAGGGCATTTTGCTCAACGTGACCGGCGGCGGCCGTGTCGTTCGTCTGCTGCCGCCGCTGATCATGTCCGATCAGGAAGCCGATCTACTGGTCAACACCGTAGCTCAATTGATCCGGGTTTATGCCGGTGAAGAGCGTGACAGCGCCAACTGAGCATTCTTTATTCAACCGACACCGGGAGCCGGCGGCCAAGGCCGCCGACCGATAAAATTTATGAGTACACGACATTTTCTGACCCTGCTGGACATGACGCCGGAAGAGCTGCAACAGATCGTGCAGCGCGCCATCATCCTCAAGCAGATGCGCAATGCGGGCGAAACCTACGAGCCGCTGAAGAACAAGGTAATGGCCATGATCTTCGAAAAGGCCTCCACCCGTACCCGCGTTTCCTTCGAAGCCGGCATGGCCCAGTTTGGCGGCCACGCCATGTTCCTGTCGCCCCGCGACACCCAGCTGGGCCGTGGCGAGCCTGTCGAAGACAGCGCCCGCGTCATCTCCAGCATGGTTGACGTAGTGATGATCCGCACCTTCAGCCACGAGCTGGTGGAAACCTTTGCCCGCTACTCCAGGGTTCCGGTCATCAACGCCCTGACCGATGACTACCACCCCTGCCAGCTGCTGGCCGACATGCAGACCTTCATCGAACAGCGCGGCTCCATCAAGGGCAAGACCGTGGCCTGGGTCGGTGACGGCAACAACATGTGCAACTCCTACATTAACGCCGCCCGCCAGTTCGACTTCAAGCTGAACGTGGCCTGCCCGGATGGCTTTGCCCCCAATGCCGACCTGGTAGCCCGCAACAGCGACCGGGTGAATGTGTTTGAAAGCCCTGAAGAGGCTGTCAAAGGCGCTCATCTGGTGGTCACCGACGTCTGGGCCTCCATGGGCCAGGAAGACGAACAGCGCGAGCGTATCCGTGAATTCCGCGGCTACCAGGTATCACCGGCACTGATGGATCTGGCGGAAGATGATGCCATCTTCATGCACTGCCTGCCCGCCCACCGTGGTGAAGAGGTCAGCGAAGAGATGATGGAAGACCCGCGCTCCGTGGTCTTCGAAGAAGCCGAAAACCGCCTGCATGCCCAGAAGGCACTGCTGGAATTCCTGCTGGTCAAATCCTGATCCCGCACCCCTTGCGGCAGCCGAACTGCCCGGCTGCCGCATTCGCCAGATGTTAACATTCGGTACTATACTGGCTGTTATCCGCACTCCGAAGGACCTGTTTAGTGGGTATGATCGAGATTCGTCATCTGAAAACGCTCGCCGCGTTGCGCGATGCCGGCAGCCTGGTTGAGGCGGCTGAACGCATTCATTTGACCCAGTCCGCCCTGTCCCACCAGATCAAGGACCTGGAGGAGCGGCTAAACTGCTCGCTGTTCATCCGCAAGACCCGACCGCTCTGCTTCACCAGCGCCGGGCAGCGCTTGCTCAACCTTGCCGATGAACTGCTGCCCATGGTCCGCAGTGCCGAGCGCGACATCATGCGCCTGGCCGGCGGTGAAACCGGTCGCCTCAACATCTGCATCGAATGTCACAGCTGTTTCGACTGGCTGATGCCCACCATCGACCATTTCCGTCAGCACTGGCCCGAAGTGGAGATGGATCTGTCCACCGGCTTCAGTTTCCAGCCGCTGCCGGCACTGGCTCGAGGCGATCTGGACCTGGTGATCACCTCCGACCCCGAGGAGCGCACCGGCATCCATTACGTCCCCCTGTTCAGCTATGAGTCGATCCTGGTGATGGGGCGCCAGCACCGTCTGGTGGCGAAACGCCACATCCTGCCCCAGGACCTGGAGCAGGAAACGCTGATCACCTACCCGGTGGACCAGGACCGCCTGGATGTGTTCTCCCGCTTCCTCGACCCGGCTGGCGTTGAGCCCGGCGAAATACGCACCTCAGAGCTGACCGTGATGATCATGCAGCTGGTCGCCAGCGGACGCGGCGTCTCGGCACTGCCGAACTGGGCCGCGCACGAATACCTGCAGCGGGAATACATCGCTGCCCGCCCCCTGGGTGAAAAAGGGCTCTGGTGTACCCTCTACGCCGCCATGCGCGAAGACCAGAAGGATGCCGACTTCATGGTCGATTTCCTCAACACCGCCCGAGAAGTCACCTTCCAGAACCTCAACGGCATCCGCTCGGCCTGATCCAACTCGCGGCTGAGCCGGCCTGCTCGCCGCCGCTGCTCTTCGCCCGTCCCGCAAAACACTACATCGTTGCCGAAGGCTTCCCGGAGCATCGACGGAAAGCCTGCTGCCGCCATCGCATATTTACGGTAAAATCATAATCTTGTTAATTCATTAAGCAGTGAGAGAGAGAGCATGGAACCCTGGACTCCCGACAGCTGGCGCAGCAAGCCGATCAAGCAGCACCCGACCTACCCCGATCAGGACGCCCTGTATCAGGTCGAAAAGGTGCTCGGCGAGTATCCGCCGCTGGTCTTTGCCGGCGAGATCCGCTCACTGACCAGCGAACTGGCCCAGGTGGCCGAAGGCAAGGCGTTCCTGCTGCAGGGCGGTGACTGTGCCGAGAGCTTCGCCGAGTTCAACGCCAACAAGATCCGCGACACCTTCAAGGTGATGCTGCAGATGGCGGTGGTGATGACCTTCGCCGGCAGCTGCCCGGTGGTGAAGATCGGTCGCATGGCCGGCCAGTTCGCCAAGCCCCGCTCGGCCGATACCGAAACCATCAACGGCATCGAACTGCCCAGCTACCGGGGCGACATCATCAACGACATCGCCTTCACCGCCGAAGCCCGCACACCCGATCCTCAGCGCCTGCTGTCGGCCTATCATCAGTCCTCGGCTACGCTTAACCTGTTGCGCGCCTTCGCCACCGGCGGTTTCGCCGATCTGCACAAGGTGCATCAATGGACCCAGGGCTTCGTTCAGCAGAGCCCGCAGAGCGAAAAATTCCAGAACCTGGCCGACCAGATCGACCAGACCATGGCCTTCATCGAGGCCTGCGGCATCAGTTCTGCCAACACCCCGCAGCTGAAGGAAACCAACCTCTACACCTCCCATGAGGCGCTGTTGCTGGGCTATGAACAGGCGCTGACCCGTCAGGACAGCCTGACCGGCGACTGGTACGACTGCTCTGCCCACATGCTGTGGATCGGCGACCGCACCCGCCAGCCGGATCACGCCCATGTCGAGTTCCTGCGCGGCGTCCGCAACCCGATCGGCATCAAGGTGGGCCCCAGCACCCAGGTGGACGACCTGCTGCGCCTGTTGGACATCCTCAACCCGGCGCAGATCCCGGGCCGCATCACTCTGATCGCGCGCATGGGCGCCGACAAGATCACCGAGCAGCTGCCGCCGCTGGTGCGCGCGGTCAAGGCCAGCGGCCACCATGTGGTGTGGAGTTCCGACCCCATGCACGGCAACACCATCAAGGCCTCCAGCGGCTACAAGACCCGCAGCGTCGATGCGATCCTGACCGAGGTGAAAGGCTTCTTCGAGGTCCACAACGCCGAAGGCACCCACGCCGGCGGCGTCCACTTCGAGATGACCGGCAATGACGTCACCGAGTGCATCGGCGGCGCCTACCAGATCACCGAAGAGGGCCTGGCCGACCGCTACCACACCCAGTGCGACCCGCGCCTCAACGCCGACCAGTCGCTGGAACTGGCCTTCCTGATCGCCGACACCCTGAAAGCGGCGCGCAAGGAGCAAGGATGAGTCGAGCACAGCATGTCAGCCTGCTGCTGATCGAGATCCGCGGCGAAATGGAAACCATCGGCCTCTGGCAGCCGGCACCGCCGGCTCCTGAAGCACTGGCCAGCACTCAGCCGTTTTGTGTCGATACGCTCGCGTTCAGTGAGTGGGTGCAGTGGCTGTTGCTGCCCCGCCTGGAGATGATGATCGAGCAGCAGCTGCCGCTGCCGCAGAACAGCGAAATACAGCCCATGGCCGAAGAGGTGTTCAAGCAGCTGGAGGCCGACACCAACCGCCTGCTCGAGCTGATCGGCCAGCTGGACCAGGCCCTGAAAGTGCATCACTAACCCGGTTCGAGGGCAACGCTGCCTATGAGCTTCGACAAACACCACTCGCTGATGTTTCGCCTGGGCTTCGGCGGCGTCTCCAGCGCTGAAAACAGCCGAGCCCGCCGCTGGGGCAAGCGCCTGGAATGGCCCATGCTGATCCTGGCCCTGTGGATACTGGTGGACTGGTACCTGCGGGCCGACGGCATCATCAACGGCATGACCCACCAGATCACCGATTGGGTGATCTGGCTCGGTTTCGTCACCGAGATGGCGCTGATGTTGTACGTGGTCAACGACAGGCGTCGTCACCTGAAAAACAACTGGATGAGCCTGGTGATCATCATCGCCGGACTCCCCGCCCTCTGGGGCGACTACGCCTTCTACGCCGGCGCCATCCGGAGCCTGCGTCTACTGGTGATGGTCGGGATACTGTTCAAGGTGTCCAAGGACCTGAGAAGCATCCTCTCCCGCCACAATCTGGGCACCACAATGATGGTGTGCCTGCTGTTTCTGGTGATTTCGGGCTTCCTGATCGCTGCCCTGGATCCGGCCTTCGAAGGGCCACTGGATGGCATCTGGTGGGCCTGGGTGACCATGACCACCGTGGGATACGGCGATATCGTGCCCAGTACCAACGAGGGACGCCTGTTCGGCTCCCTGCTGATTTTGGTCGGGATCTGCATGTTCTCGCTGCTGACCGCGAGCTTCTCTGTATTTTTCATCGAAAAGGACGAAGGCGAGATCGCCGAACGCGAGCGCCAGAACCTGAACCGCATCACCCGACTGGAAAACCGGCTGGAAAATATCGAGAAACAGCTGGAGTACGTGCTGGTGCTGCTGCAAACCTCCAGCAGCCCGGGCAGCAAGCCCGCGGTCAAAGAGGACGAGAAGAAAGAAGAGGCAACGGAGAGCAGCCAGGGCGACCGCTCCCCATCAAAGCCCGGCTGATCAGAGCAGGGCTTCCTCCTTGCGCTTGGCCGCGCTGAAGATATGCTCGGCCAGGCCCACGCCGGTTTCCGCCATGGTCTGGTAGGTATGATCGGCCCCCGCCCGGGTGATGGCATCAGCGTGGTCGGCGAACATGCTGTGCGCCACGATCACCCCTTCAAAACCCGCCTCACGCAACTGCCTGGCCGCCGTCACCTTGGCTTCCACATCGTTGGCAGCCAGAATGACGTACCTAAGCGCCGGCGCCTTCAGGTTGCGCCACAGCTGCACATCCTCGGCATCGGCAAAGACCACATTGCGGCCACACTGGACATGGGTTTCCACCTTGGACGGGTCGGAATCCAGTGCCACCATCGGCACATTGCGCGGCTTCAGGTGGTCATAGGCCGCCGTGCCCGTGCGTCCCATACCGATGATCAGGATCTCGGCATCACCCAGCGACAGCGGCTGCTCGTCCGGGTGGAAGCCCTTGCGCTCGAACCGGTTCAGCCAGCTGCTGAAGTGGTCGTAGAGCGGATGCGCCAGACGGTACAGCGGCGCCGACACCAGGAAGGAGACCGATACCGCGATCGCCAGCGGAATCAGCCATTCCGGCAGTACGATGCTGGCCACGATCAGGCCGAACTCGCTGTAGTTGGTCAGACTCAGGCCGGACAGGAAAGCACTGCGCGCCCGCAGCTTGAACACCAGCAGCAGGAAGAAGAACAGGATGCCTTTCAGCGGCAGCACCACCCCCATCACCAGCGCAAACAGCAGCGCGTCGGTATCGGGCAGGCCGCCCATGCCGATCTGCAGGAAGAAGCCGACCAGGAACACCTCCTTGATGCTCCACAGCGACTGCGACAGCTCACCGGCACGGCGGTGATTGGCCAGCAGCGCACCAAAGGCCAGCGCCCCCAGCTCGGAACTCAGGCCCACCAGCTCGAAGCCCTTGCCCCCGATCACCAGCGCCAACAGCAGGCCCAATAGCACCAGCAACTCCTCGTGGCCACTGATATCGAGCAATTTGTAGATTAGTGGGCGCAACAGCGGTATGGCAAACACCAGCAACGCCCAGACCGACGGCGTCTTGCCGCTGGCCAGCGCCATTACCAGCAGCGCCAGCAGATCCTGCACGATCAGGATGCCGATGGCAACGCGACCGTGGAAGGCGCGCAGCTCACGCTTGGATTCGAGTACCTTGGCCGCCAGCACCGTACTGGAGAAGGACAGCGCCACCGCCAGCATCAGCGCGGTATACCATTCCAGCCCCATGATCAGGTGCAACGCAGGCGTAAACAGGGCGATGGAGATACCGAAATGCAGCACCCCGCCACCGATCACTTCCGGCCGCACCAGGTTGCGTACCTTCAGCTTCAAACCGACGGTAAACAGCAGCAGCAATACGCCCAAGTGGGCCAGATGGCTCAGCGCCTCGGTGCCCTGAATTGGTATGCCGGCATAATCGCCGACCGCCACGATGGCAAAGCCGGCCGCCAGATAACCGATCAGCGGCGGCAACCCTATCAATTTCACCCCCATCCCCAGCCCGAAGGCGAAGATGATCCAGACCGCTTCAATCACGTATGACTCCCTATACTCCTTGCGAATGCGCGCGCATTAAACCATGACCACCGAAAACTGTCAGCGACCAGGATCAGAACTTTAGACCGACCCGGCTAACCTGCCCGGTTTCCAGCGCCTTGACCACCAGCTGGATCGAGCCCAGCGCCACCCGGTCACCCACCACCGGCGGCGCCTGCAGGCAGGCGGCAATATACTCGGCCAGACTCTGCGCCTGCAGCTCGGCCGGCACGTCAATACCGAAGTTCTGCGCCAGTGCCTCCAGCTGAACACTGCCGTTGAGCTCGAACGCGCCAAAGAAAGTGCTCTCCTTCAGCGCCGGAATCGATTCCACCGAGCTGAACAGCCGTGCCAGCGGCCGTTCAGCGCTTTCCTCACCGATCACCGCCAGCTGATCGCCCCCCTGCAATTCAAGATCCGCCTCGTAAGGCAGCATGACGCCATCGCGCATGACGGCGGTGATAACGATATCGGCCGGCAGGCGCACGCTCGTCAGCGTGCGTGGCGGCGTCCAGTGCTCGCCATCCAGCTCGAATACCATCAGGCGGTGGTTGCGCGGCGACGCCCAGTCAATACTCAGCCGCCGCAGAGCGCCGGGCTCCGCCGGCAGTTCCAGCTTGAGCAAGCGCGCCGCTCGCGCCAGCGTCGTGCCCTGCAACAGCAGCGACAGGGTCACGATAATGAAGGCGATGATCGGAAACAGCGCTGCATGCTCGATACCGGCCATCAGCGGGAACAGCGCCAGCACGATCGGTACCGCGCCCCGAAGCCCCACCCAGGCGATGAACAACTGCTCGCGCCAGCGGAAACCGAACGGCCAGAGGCTGAGAAACACCGCCAGCGGCCGGGCCACCAGGATCAGCACGGCCCCCAGCGCCAGCCCCTCGGGGATGTACTCCATCTTGTCATGGGGTGACAGCAGCAGTCCCAGCATCAGGAACAGACTCAACTGCGCCAGCCAGGCCAGGCCATCATGCACCTGCAGAATGTCGTCCAGCTTGCGCAGCCCCCGGTTGCCGATGATGATGCCCATCAGGTAGATCGCCAGGAAGCCGCTGCCATCAAGCAGGCCAACCAGCGCAAACACGGTCAGCCCCGCCGCCGTCACCAGCAGCGGGTAGAACGCGGCCTGCAATTCCAGTTTCGGCAATAGCCGGGCCAGCAGCCAGCCACCGGCCAACCCACCCACGGCGCCAAGCCCCATCTGGGTCGCCAGCAGCAGCGCGGCCTCGCCCAGCCCCGGCGGCGTGGTGCGGGTGATCAACTCCAGCAGGATGATGGTCAGGAAGATCGCCATGGGATCGTTGCTGCCCGACTCGATCTCCAGCGTGGCGCTGACACGCTGATTCAGGCGCAGGCCATGGTTCTGCAGCAGGGCGAACACCGCCGCCGCATCGGTGGAGGAGATGATGGTGCCGATCAGCAGGGAGGGCAGCAGCGGCAATCCCAGAACCCAGTAGGCGGCGGCACCGGTGATGGCGGCGGTAATCACCACGCCGAAGGTCGCCAGCGACAGCGCCGGCCGCAGGCCCACACGGAAGGTTTCGAAACGGGTGCGCATGCCGCCATCAAGCAGGATCACCGCCAGCGCCAGGTGGCCGACCAGAAAGGTGCTTTCCACATCGGCCGACATCAGTTGTCCCATCTCCGACTGCCCCGCCAGCAGCCCGACACCCAGAAACAGCAGCAACACCGGCATGCCGATACGGTTGGAAAGCGGGCTGAGCAGGATACTGATCAGCAGCATGGCACTGGCAAAGAGCAGGGTCAGGATCATGGTTACAGCGGTCCTTGTCGCGTGTTCGTTATCTAATCTATCACAGCCGCGGCTTCAACTGCGCGACGCTGCCCCAAAGTGCAAGGGCACGGCCGTCGGCGAGATGTTAAGATAACGGCCGATCTCAATATTACTTCGTGAGCGTGTATGTCTGCTGAAAACACCCTGCCCGATTCTCTCACCGAACTGCTGCGTTCCACCGGCGCCGCCCTGCGCGTCTTCGACATGGGCCGCCGGATCAGTAAAATGCCGCTGGAACGTTTCCGGCTCATCGAAGATTCCCAGCTGCCCTACCCCACGCCCTTTCAGCATCTGGCCTGGCTGGCACTGCTGATCTGGAACCCGAAAAAGCGCGACGAGAACGCGGTCTGGTTCCTGCGCCTGCCGCTGGACGAGCAGGGACTGGTCGCGCCGGCGGCCCGTGACGACCTGCTCAAGCGCCTGATTCAGAACGTGATCAACAGCCAGAATGGTCAGCTGGACGAGGATGCGCTCAAGGACAACCCCTACTCGTTCACCCCGGAACAGAGCCGCATGGCGGCCTTCCACGCGCTGGCGGCCCGCGAGATGAAAGCTCCGGCCTCAGCGCACTACGAGCGCGCCCAGGCCTGGTTCAAGGGCCAGCTGCCGCTGGATGCCTGGCAGTCGCTGGCCTACCAGGGGCTGGCGGACTTCATCGTGCGACTGGATCAGGAAGACAATACCACCGCCCTGTGCCAGCGCCTGCCGGAGATGCCGGCGGCGGTGCTGGAAAGCCTCTGCCCGCTGCTGGAAAACATGCAGCCGGCCGGTGCCTTGCAGCAGCCCCTGCTGGAGCAACTGCAACAGGCGCTGAATACCGACAACAGCAACCGGGTCGCCGCACTCTGCCGCGCCCTGTCCAACATCCCCGATGAGCCCGCCAAGCAGCGCTGGGTGCTGTCGGTGCTGGCAAGCCGCCACGCCCGCCAGCCGGAGGTGATCACAGTGATCGCCACCCGCTGCGAAAGCGCATTGCTGGAGCCCAAAGTACTATCGGCGTTTCTCGAACAGCTGGCGCAGGGCGAGGCCGGGCAAACCGGGTTCAGCCGCATTCTGGCCGAGCTGATGTTCATGCCGGTCCATCGCGCACTGATCCTGCAGGCGTTCCGCAACCCGGCACGCAGCGAAGCGCTGAGCCAGGCCATTGGTGAGATGTTCGGACAGACCTTCGACGCGCCGCTCAGCCACTGAGGCCGGCGCTCAGTTCGCCTCGTCGGGCAGTTTGATCGCCAGGCCGCGCTGTTCCAGCTTCTGCTGCGACTGGGCCTGCAGCCGCTTGCGAATACGACTGCCAAGCGGCAACGTCAGGTAATACAACAGGGTCGCGCCCTCTTCGGGCGCCAGTTCATGCTCGGCAGTGAAACGCTGGATGAAGTCCGCCACGGTATTGGCCTGCTTGTCCTCCAGCGTCGGCGGCACCGGCTGATCCAGCGCCTCGCCTTCACGCACCCGGCGGCAGATCACTTCGTAGTGATAGCGAAAGGACGGCAGCGCCTTGCTCTCCTCTTCACTGCGCAGCAGGAACCAGCCGGTTTCGCGGCCGGCATGATAGACCGCCGGGTGCGACCAGTGATGGCGCGTCGGATGTTCGGCATGAAAACAGGCTTCGGCATAGGCGTCGCGCACGCCGGGCAGACCGAAGTCACCATTGATGTCACGCAGGATGTCGATGAACTCGGCGATGCTGGGCATCCAGGCGGTGGTTTCCTTGCAGCGGTTGACCGCCGCCACCAGCTCCGCTTCACTATAGCCTTCCAGACTCAGCGCCCATTCGCGCTTGGCCAGGCGCAGCTCGTTTTCGGTTTCGAAGCAGCTTTTGAACTTGTGCCCGTAGATCGCCATGAAGCGGGCAAAGATCATGTTGACCAGGGTCTTGGTCTGGGGGCTGATCGCTTTCTGGGTCGCTTCGGTGGCCGCGTTACCAGTCGGTGTCCTTGATGTCCATGATGGCTGCGGTAATCCGTTTGCGTTTTTCCCGAGAATCGTAGCGGGTGTTTTCATGGTTGCCCCCAGTAACTGTCTGACGTTCCTGCTCATAGCGTTGTTCGCGCGCGTCCCGCGTCTGCTTCTTCACCCATTCGCGCTTCACCCAGGCGAGAAACTTCTGGTCCCAGTTGCTCTCCTTGCGATCCTTGTCGAGCCAGTAGAGCACAAATTCGTCCAGGCATTCGCTGGCGAACTCGGGCGGGATGGCATGCCGCGGCAGCATGGCATGGAACATGTCCGACGGCTGCCAGCCCAGCTGCATCGGCTGCAGCTGCTGGTTGCGCTCCTCGGCCTGCTCGAAGATCGCCTGCAGCTCATCCTTGTGCCGGCGCCAGCCAATACTGCCACCAAAGGTCGGTGCCGGGCCTCGGCGCTGGATCATGGATTCGCGGCGTGCCGGGCGCGGCGGCGGCGCCTCGTAGACCGGCAACTGCTGTACCGGCTGGAGCGCGGGCGCCGCAGCGAGGTCCGGCTCTCGGGCCTCAGGCACAGCCGGGGCCGGAGCGCGCGGCAGCAGGCGCAGGCGCACGCTGCCGCCCTGGTTGAGGCTGACCTGCAGACACCCCTGACTCGCCAGGCTTTCGGTGGCCGTTCGCAGCCGTGCCTCGCTCCAGAAGTCGGCCAACTGCAGCCAACGGCTGTGCGGCAGAATGCACTCGACACTGCCATCGTCTGCGTGCATGCCGGCATGGCGGGCATAATCGGCATATATCGTCAGCAGCAGGGCTTCGTCGCTGCCCAGTTCACGAGCCAGCGACGGGTAAAACAGCACCGGCGCTTCGGGCAACCAGTCACGCATGATCTGGCTCGGTTTTCGTATCAACCATCTTTGGCAAACTCCTCCACGGCCCGCAACACATCACGGCGGCTGATCTGACCGACCAGCTTGCCCTGGTGCACCACCGGCAAGCGGCGGCGACCCAGCTCCATGAAACGACGGGACACTTCGGTCAGATCGGAGCCATAAGCCACGGTATCGACCCTGGGCGTCATGTAGTCGGCCACATGGCCGCCACTGCCCATCTCCTCTTCATGGTAGGTCAGGGTCAGGATCGCTCTCAGGCAGTCCAGTTCCGACAACATCCCCAGCAGCTGCCCTTCGGCATCCACCACCGGGGCGCCCGAGATGCCATACTCCTGCAGCGCCCGGATCGCATCGAACAGCCGGGTTTCCGGACTGAACGAAATCAGATTGGTCGCCATGTAATCCTGCACTTTTACAGATCTAAGCATGCATCCGTCTCCTGCTTCCGAATGGGGTCGGGCCGAACAGACAGCGGCCTGCCTTTATACTAGCCCAGTCCCCGGTGGCTGCCATCAGGCGAAGACGACGGTCTTGTTGCCCTGTACCAGCACGCGGTCTTCCAGATGCCAGCGCAGCCCTCGGGCCAGCACGGTCTTCTCCACGTCACGACCCAGACGCACCATATCTTCCGGCAGATCGCGGTGGCTGATGCGGGTCACGTCCTGATCGATGATCGGACCGGCATCCAGATCCTGGGTCACGAAGTGACAGGTCGCGCCGATCAGCTTGACGCCGCGCTCGTGGGCCTGGTGATAGGGCTTGGCGCCGGCAAACGACGGCAGGAAGCTGTGATGGATGTTGATGATCCGGTGCGGATAGCGCTCGCACAGGTCCGGCGGCAGGATCTGCATGTAGCGCGCCAGCACCACGGCGTCGGCCTCATGCTCCGCGATCAGGCGGTTGACCTCGGCGAAGTGCGGCTCCTTGTTGCCCGGATCCACCGGCACATGGTGGTAGGGAATGCCGTGCCACTCCACCATGGAGCGCAGATCATCGTGGTTGGAAATCACGCAGGGGATCTCGCAGAACAGCTCGTTGCTGTGAAAACGGTAGAGCAGATCCGCCAGGCAGTGCGACTCGCGGCTGGCCATCAGCACCACGCGCTTGGGCCGCGCCGAGTCATGAATCTCCCACTCCATCTGGAAGGAGGCCGCGATCGGCTCGAACGCCTGCTTCAGCTCCTCCAGCGAGAACGGCAGGGTGCTGGCATCGATCTCGACCCGCATGAAGAAGCAGCCGGTGCTGGCATCGGAATGCTGGTTGGCGTCAGTGATCGAGCCGCCATGGCTGGAGATAAAATTACTGACCATCGATACAATGCCCACGCGGTCCGGGCAGGAAAGAACCAAACGGTAACGGCGTTCCATATACTGTGCTCGCATCCAGTCTCTAGATCCAAAGTCGAATCGGTCATTCTAACAGCAGCCGCGCACTCCCGACAGCTCTCATCCCGGCATCATCATTATCCACCTGAACAACAGTTGCGTTACACTGAACGCTTGGCTGTTGCATGAGGAGAGCTGTAGATGATGATGCTGACCCCCGAACGGATGGCGCCACTGAAGGCACGCCGCCTGGGCATCGATACCCACCACGAACCCACCCTGTATCTGCCCGAGCACAGCCATGTCTGTCGCTCTGAGGGGTTCGAAAGCCTGTCGCGGGTGCTGATCACCACCCACCGCAGCGAACATCTGATCGCCTCGCTCAATATCGTCACCGGCGACCTGCTGGCCGACGACGAAGTCGGCTTCTCGGAATCGGCCTGGCAACGGCTGCAGATGAACCCGGAAGACCCTATCTGGCTGTCCCACCCCAAGCCGGTGCAGTCCCTGTCCCATGTCCGCGCCAAGGTGTACGGCCATGAGCTGGACGATCTGCAGTTTCAGAGCATCATCAACGATATCGTCGACGGCCGTTACGCCGACGTGCACCTGGCGGCATTCATCACCGCCTGCGGCGACGACAGCCTCAACGACCGCGAGATCACCTCGCTGACCCAGGCGATGGTCAAGTCCGGCAGCACCATCGACTGGCAGCTGCCGCTGGTGGTCGACAAGCACTGCGTCGGCGGCCTGCCCGGCAACCGCACCACGCCGATCGTGGTCTCCATCCTCACCGCCTGCGGCCTGACCGTCCCCAAGACTTCGTCTCGCGCCATCACCTCGCCGGCCGGCACCGCCGACACCATGGAAACACTGACCGAAGTCAGCCTGAGCCTGGAACAGATGCGCAAGGTGGTCGGCTCCGAGGGCGGCTGTCTGGCCTGGGGTGGCGCCATGCGCCTGAGCCCCGCCGATGACCTGCTGATCCAGGTGGAGCGCGCGCTGGATATCGACAGCGAAGGCCAACTGATCGCCTCGGTGCTGTCGAAAAAGATCGCCGCCGGCGCCACCCATGTGCTGATCGACATCCCGGTGGGGCCCACCGCCAAGGTGCGCAGCCAGGAGGCCGCCGACCGTCTCGCCGACAGTTTCCGTGTCGTGGGTGCTAACCTGGGGCTGAAACTTCAGGTCCTGTTCACCGACGGCAGTCAACCGGTGGGCAGCGGCATAGGGCCCGCCCTGGAGGCTCATGACCTGCTGGCGGTACTGCAGAACCTGCCGACCGCCCCCCAGGACCTGCGCCAACGCGCCGAACAGGTGGCCGGAGCCATGTTGGCGATGGTCAAGGAGATCAGTGTCGAGGAGGGCCAGGCGCTGGCGGGAGAAACCCTGCGCAGCGGCGCCGCCTGGGCCAAGTTCCGCGCCATTTGCGAAGCCCAGGGCGGCCTGCGCCATCCGCCGGTGGCCCCCTACCGCTATGCGCTGGTGGCCGAACGCAAGGGGCGCGTCAGCGGAATCGACAACCGCATACTGGCCAAGATCGCCAAGCTGGCCGGCGCACCGGCCGACCCCTCCGCCGGCGTGGAGATTCCGGTCAAACTCGGCGACGAGGTGGAGTGCCAGGATATCCTGCTGATGATCCACGCCGAAAACGCCGGGGAACTCAACTACGCCGTCGAGTATCTCAACGATCACACTCAAGTGATTCAGCTGGACGGCAACAACCCGGGAGAACAGGTAACCGCATGCTGATTTTCAACCCCGATTCCGATCCGGCGCTGGCGTCGCAACTGACCCGTCTGCTCGATGCCCAGGCCGGTATACTGGAGCAGCGCCGCTTCCCCGATGGCGAAAGCTACCTGCGCATCCACTCCGATTGCACCGATCAGGATTGCGTCATCCTGTGCAACCTGTTCCACCCGGACGAGCGCATCCTGCGCCTGCTGTTTCTCGCCGATACCCTGCGCGAATGCGGCGCCCGCAGCGTCGGCCTGGTGACGCCCTACCTGGCCTACATGCGCCAGGACAAGCGCTTCCAGCCCGGCGAGTGCGTCAGCTCCCGCCCCTTTGCCAAGCTGCTGTCGGGCACCTTCGACTACCTGGTCACCGTGGACCCGCACCTGCACCGCTACGACTCCCTGGATGAGATCTACGCCATCCCGTCCCGCGTGGTACAGGCCGCGCCGCTGATCGCCCAGTGGATTCAGCAGCGGGTCGCCCAGCCGCTGTTGATCGGCCCCGACAGCGAGAGCGAGCAGTGGGTATCCCAGGTGGCCGCGCTGGCCGGTGCCCCCTTCCAGGTGCTGCAGAAGGAGCGGCGCGGCGACTACGACGTCAGCGTCTCCCTGCCCGACCTGGACAGCGCCGCCGGGCGCACGCCGGTGCTGGTGGACGACATCATCTCCAGCGGCCGCACCATGCTGGAAACGATCAAGCACCTGCAGGCCGCCGGTCTGCCCCGGGCGGTGGCCATCGGCGTGCATGGCATCTTCGCCGGCGACGCCTACGCCCGGTTGACCGAAGTGGCGGACGTGGTCACCACCGCCTGCATCCCGCACCTGAGCAACCAGATCGATATCGCCGCGCCACTGGCCGATGCGGTACACGAACTGCTGGCGGACCGTGACCGCCACTGACCTGGCGCTGCCCGATGCCGAGATCCGCTACTGGCCCGGCTTCCTCCCGAGCGAGGAAGCCGACGCCCTGTTGGCCAGCCTGCTTGAGCAGATCTCCTGGCGGCAGGAACGCATTCGCCTGTTCGGCAAGGAGCATCTGATTCCTCGTCTGCAGGCGTTCATGTCGGACTCGGGCATTCACTACACCTATTCGGGCCTCAAACTGGCCGGCGAGCCCTGGCTGCCGGCGCTGCTGCCGCTGAAGCGGCGACTGGAAACCCTGTGCGGCCAGCCGTTCAACGCCCTGCTGCTCAACCTCTACCGCGACGGCCAGGACTGCATGGGCTGGCATGCCGACAACGAGCCGGAGCTGGGCCCCAACCCGGCTATTGCCTCGATCAGTCTGGGCGCGCCGCGCCGCTTCCGACTGCGCCACAACGCCAGCCGCGATACTCAGGCGCTGACGCTGGCGCACGGCTCGCTGCTGCTGATGAGCGGACCGACCCAGCACCACTGGCAACACTGCCTGCCCCGCACCCGCCGCTGCCAGGCACCGCGCATCAACCTGACCTTCCGCCTGATCCATGTATAATCGCGCCACGCCCACTTTTTTGTTTGGAGAACCGCATGAACCCGACGATCGACTTGCTGAACGCACACCGCTCCATCCGCAAATTCACCGCAGCGCCGATCGATCAGGCCACCGTGGACACCCTGGTCAAGGCCGGCCAGGCCGCCGCCACCTCCAGCTTCATCCAGGCCTGCACCGTGATTCAGGTCAGCGCCGGCGACAACCGTGAGGCCCTGGCCGAGATGGCCGGCAACCAGAAGTACGTTGCCAGCGCGCCGGTGTTTCTGGTGTTCTGCGCCGACATGAAACGCCACCAGCTGGCCTGCGGCCTGCACGATGCCGAGATGCAGTCCGGCTTTACCGAACAGTTCCTGACCGCCTCCCTCGACTGCGCCCTGTTCGCGCAGAACGTGATGATCGCGGCCGAGTCCCTGGGACTGGGCGGCGTCTATATCGGCGGCCTGCGCAACAAGATCGAAGCCGTATCCGAGCTGCTGGAGCTGCCGGAGCTGGTCTACCCGGTGTTCGGCCTCTGCCTCGGCCACCCGGACCAGAACCCGGAGACCAAGCCGCGCCTGCCGCTGGACGTAGTACTCAAGCAGGACCGCTACGACGACAGCCAGGATGCTGAACGTATCGCCGCCTATGACGATGAAGTGCGCGAGTACTACCGCACCCGCACCGGCGGCAACAAGGAGATGAGCTGGAGCGAACAGATCTCCGGCATGCTGGTCAAGGAAGCCCGCCCGCACATGCTGCCGTTCCTGAACAAGAAGGGTTTCATCAAGCGCTGACAGCGCGTCGCCAGGCTATTGACGCTGCCGAATACCTCTCAAAGCCCGGCAGCCTCGATAATGCTGATCAGCACTCTGCACTGTCCGTGCAGGGCCGGGCGCCCTCTACTATGCTGAACAGGAATGTCCTCTTGGCCAAATTCAAGAGGACGACCTGTTCCAGTGAGAGGATGCACACCATGCCCGACAGCCATATCGCCGCCCTGCTGGAGCGGCTGGAGCAACACTCACAACGGCATGCCCACCAACAGACCGTCACCCTGCCGATCGACCGTGAAGACATGGCCCGCCTGCAGGCGCTGGCCGAAGTGTACGGGATGGATATCGTGGAGCTGACCCCGATTCTGCTGCACACCATCCTCACCGACATCGAAGCGCATATGCCCTACAAGCCGGGCAACCGGGTGATTCGGGTCGAGGATGGCGACCCGGTCTATGAAGATATTGGCCCCATGCCACGCTACCTGGAGGCCAAGCGCAAACATGAAAAGGTCTGCGCCTGACTTGCCTGTGATCCGCGCCTGCCTCACAATCGTTACTCTGTAACATCAAGAGTATTCTGAGTGTGAGCCAGGCACCTATCCAATCCGTTCCCACCAACATCATCACCGGCTTTCTCGGCAGCGGCAAAACCACCGCCATCAACCACCTGCTCAAGCACAAGCCCGATGGCGAGCGCTGGGCGGTGCTGGTCAACGAGTTCGGCCAGGTCGGCATCGACGGCAGCCTGATCGAACAGCAGGACGGCATCGAAGTGAAAGAACTGGCCGGCGGCTGCCTCTGCTGCGCGCTCGGCCCCAGCCTGCCGATCACCCTGGCCACGCTGCTGCGCCGCTTTCGTCCCGACCGGCTGCTGATCGAGCCCACCGGCCTCGGTCATCCGGCACGCATCATCGATACCCTGCAGAACGAACAGTTTCGTCAGGTGCTGGACCTGCGCAGCATCATCTGCCTGCTCGACCCCATGGTGTTGCACCAGCCCGAAGTCCTGCGCCAGCCCGGCTTTCTCGATCAGCTCAACCTGGCCGACCTGATCGTGCTCAACCGCATCGACCTGGCCGGCGAAGCCGAGATCGCCGAAGCCAAAAGCCTATCGGCCAACCTGTTCCCGCCCAAGCTGGCGATCCACGCCACCACCCAGGGACAACTGGCCCCCGAATGGCTCGACCTGGACCACTTGAACCAGCGCCAGGCCCGTTATCCACAGGCCCATGTGTCGTCAACCCCGGTGATGCGTCAGAACCCCCTCGCACCTGCTGTCAGACCGAAGCTGGCCGAACCGGGCAAGCCCCTGCTGCAGACCGGCAATCAGGACGGCTATTACAGTTATGGCTGGATCTTCGCCGCAGAAGACCGCTTCGATTGGCAGGCCGTACAACCGTATCTGGATAGCCTGAACGAGATCGTCCGGCTTAAGGCCGTGCTGAGAATCGGCCACGCCTGGGTGGGCTACAACCGCAACACCGGCCAGCCGGCCAACATCAGTGAATCCGCCTGGCGGCGCGACTCACGGCTGGAGATCCTGAGCCGCCAGCCACTGGAGCAAGTGAGCATTGAGCGGGAACTGCTGGGCTGTCTGACGGGGTGAATCAGCGCTTATGTTGAATCAGCGTTTATAAGGACATTAACACCCGGCTCACGCCCGGTTGGGAGCCTGTAAACCGGATTGTGTAACTGCCTGCGAATATGCACCGGCAGGCCCTGTTCGAGTTGCTGGGTGGCTATACACATGACGCAGGGGCAGCGAAGGGCCCAGCCCGTTTACGGGCGACTATAACCCTTTTTATGTGCGTATTTCTTTTTGCCAAAATCGATACAAGCCGTCAATGTCCGATGAACAAAGGTACTTCATACAACCTTTTAACTTCGAATCAGGCCAATTCCACCATTGTATTTCTAATAGCATGGCGATTTCTGACTCTGAAAATCGAAACTTAATATGTTTGGCAGGATTAGAGCCCACAACTTCATATGGCGCCACATCGTTAGTTACTACAGCACGGCTTGCAATAATCGCCCCGTCTCCAATTTTCACTCCGGAGATAATCATGGCTTCAGAACCAATCCAAACATCATTTCCGATGATAGTGTCACCTGAACGCTGAAAGCCATCTTCGGCATTCACAAAGTTTTCATTTTCCTGGTAGTAAAACGGAAACGTGCTAATCCAGTCATTTCGATGACCTTGGTTCCCAGCCATCATAAATACAGCACCAGAACCTATAGAACAATAGCTGCCGATTATCAGCTTATCTACGTCATTTCTATCAGGACTGAGATAACGCGCACAATCATTGAAGCTATGACCATGATAATAGCCCGAGTAGTAGCTATGCTTGCCAACAATAATTTTTGGATTTGTCACTTGCCCACGCAACTAGACACCTAAAAAAGGAGATTTAAAATATTTCATAATTCCAAATTTTTCTCGAATAAAATAACACCTTGCACACGGGATGCCTGCTGATTTACAAACACTAAAAACCAGTTAATTTAATTGTTTTAACGCCATTTTCATAAACACTAATAATATCTTTTGATTTTGAACCAATAATTACTTTTTCAAATATTTTTTCTGAGTAAGGAATAGAACCAAATTCTTTTTCTAAAGCTAACATCACTGACAGCCTACCTTCATAATATGCTTTAGAACTATTTTCTTGTTCATACTCACCGAAAGCAAGGTAGATTAATGGGACACCAAAAATGCCGCTGAAAATAATACCTGATAAAAATGCAATTATTGTCTTGTTCATGATATCTCTAAGTGCGTATAACGCTTTGCTTTGGACTGAAATGAAGCGGAGCGAAGGTCCCAGCCCCGCAACGACGACAACAATTTGTTATCACTTTCTCAGTCATACTCAGCATGTTGAGGCAAATCGTCCGTGATATCGAACCAAGGAGCTTTACTGCTCACAAACACATGACGTTCAGCTTTCACTCCCGGATCAGTATCCAGTGTCCCAAGAGGGAAACCGTATAGATCAGGATTGGTATCAAATTTCGTATAGAGACTAGAGCCGCAATTTGAACAGAAACCTTTATGTTCACCTGGAGACGATTCGTAAAATTTGACTAATTCTTCACCTTTGACCGTTTTCCAGTCGGCACTATGTATTTTTGCACGTGTTCTGAACGCAGAGGCGTGTAGCTTTCGGCACATTGAACAATGACAATTTAGCACATCAGTTAATTCACCATTTATCTCGTATTGGACTTCTCCGCAGAGGCAACTACCAGTATGTTGCATCGATTTTCCTCCTTGAGTAACGCCTAATTTAGGGGCCGTATCTGCGTAGCAGTGGAGGTCCCAGCCCGTTTGCGAGCGACTAAAATTAATTGTTAAGTGTAAATTCACCAACTATTGGTTGAGTAACCAACTTCTTTATAACACAAATAAAAGCAACTGATATAAGAATCGATATAGAAAAGCTAAAAAAACGAATAATATTACTCATACGTTCAAAATTTTCAAAACTCTTCCCCGAAGGAGGGGAAGGAAAATCTGAAAACATAACGAGCTGTATTACCAACCCGCCTAGCTGCCATAGAATCCCGAATGAAAGGATTACTATAAATGCCAATCTAGCCCAATTTTTCCGCTTCAGTAACTCAATAGAAGATACGAAAGTGAACAAAGACAGCAAAAAGAAACCATAAAAAACCAGATAAAAGTATTGTGACATGAACTTTGCCATACCAGTAGCATTATCTGTTATAGACCGGAACTCGTCACCGCTAAACATCGAAGACACCATTATGACTTGAATAATGGATATAAGGGAGGTAAAGCCTGAACCGATTATGAATATCCAAGCTAAAACGGTTACGAATGTTGATCTTGACTCCATGTATGAACTCTCCCTTCACAATTAATTACCGCCGTGGTTTGGGGCCGTAACGAAGCGTAGCGCAGTGGAGGTCTCAGCCGCGATAGCGGCGATAGCGGCGATAGCGGCGAACAACACCAGTTTTTTATGCGCTTCAATCAGACCCTATGTATATAGAGTTTCTCTGAGTTATTACGAACATCAAGGAAATACCCGACTCCACAGCCTTTACAATTGGCGAGATGCTCCTCATCGCTTCCTCGTTGATTCTCTAAAGCTACGGCTAAAACTGGATGACCGCAAGACGAGCACAAAAAAGCAATATTATTTCCATGTGCATCCGACTTCACTTCGTTACCATCCCCATCCATTCGGTAACTATCAAGGTATCTGTCGCCCTGTCTGTTTTTTATGCAGCCATTCGCACTGCCTCAGTGACCACTTTCCGCTCTGGATTCAACGACACTAATGTCCCCGGTTCCCAGTTACGGGTGTCACCGATCCAGCGCTCAGGGTGTGCCGCTCTGGCTGCGAGGTTGAGTGCATGTCGCTTCGCCAGTATGGCCTTGTCCTCTCCGGTATGGCGCTGCATCGGCGTCACGAAGCAGATAGCACTGTGACGATGCTCATCGTTGTACCACTGCACGAAGCCGTGCACCCACTGCTGGGCTTCTGTTAGATCAGCAAAGCCACTGGCAGGATAGTTCGGCACATACTTGCAGGTGCGGAACCGGGCTTCGGAGAAGGCGTTATCGTTGCTCACACGTGGCCGACTGAACGATGGCTGGATCTGTAGATCCCGAAGCTTCTCCAGCAAGGTCGCGCCTTTGAAGGGGCTACCGTTATCGGCGTGTAACACCAGCGGTTGGCCCACGATATTTTCGGCCAGCACCGCCCGCTCAATGACGGTACGGGAGTTGGCGGCAGACTCTCCCAGGAAAGCCTCCCAGCCCACCACCTTGCGGCTGAAGATATCTAGGATCATCACCAGATAGTAGTAGGTTCCCTTGCCTGGGCCGGGGAGCCAGGTACAGTCCCACGACCAGACCTGGTTAGGTGCTGTTGCCGTATGTGTGGTCGGTGCTGGCTGTGATTTACGGGCTTTGGCACGACCACGGTGAGCCAGTTGACCATGCTTGCGCAGCACACGATAAAAACTGGAAACTGATGCGATGTAACACTGTTCTTCGTCCATCAAACGCACAACGATCTGATCCGGTGGCAGGTCAGCAAACTCATCCCGGTGACACTGCTTCAGGATCTTGGACTCTTCCTCTGCGGTCAGTGCATTGGCAGGCACCGGTCGCTCGGCCAAGGGACGCCGGTCAGCTGTAATCTCACCTGCCTGCACCCAGCGTTGATGCGTTCGGATCGAGATCCCTATAACGTCACACGCAGCGGTCAGGGTTGAGCCGTATTCGCACGCATCGGCGATCAGCTGTACGGCGTGTTGGCGATCCTTGATGCTGATCATGACTCCTCGTCCCCCCAGATCGCCCGTGCTTTTTTTGACAGCGTCAGCAGTGCAGCCGCCTCCGCCAGTGCAGCGTTTTTGCGTTGCAGCTCTCGCTCCAGCTCTTTAATACGCTTGCGCTGCTGTTTGGCTTCATCGGCTTCTCGACGACGCTCGTCATAGGACAGGCTGGCCGCTGGTTCACAATCATGTCGCCAGCGTTGCAGTTGCTCAGGGTAGAGACCCCGCTGACGGCAATAGGCGGCTACCTCTTCGGTGTTCATTGCTGCGGTCTCAATCACCGCCGCAAACTTGTCACGTGAGGACCAGCCCTCTGTGCCTTGATCACTGGCATCGGGCAGACAGCGCCCTTCAGCGCGCGCTTCTTTGCGCCACTTGTAAATGGTGGCTGAAGAAATGCCTTCCTGGCGGGCAACGTCTTCGACGCTCTGGTTGTAGGGCGGTAACAGCTTGGCCACAACGGCCTGACGTCGCTCATCGGAGTAACGAGGCATACAGATCTCCAAACGCCCCTGAGTGAGTAAGAGAGTTTAACAAAGGGCGCGACAACTATCCTGACAGAGGAGGCTGCTGTCCGAACAGTAGTGGAACTGAAGCAGCACACGCTCCTGCATGCTCACCTTGCAGCGGCGTCCAGAACGAGTGAAGAAGTACTTTAATGCTGACCATATCCGATATGCAGCATAGTGATCTAAATTGCCGCCGGGTTAATAAACAACAAAAAGATGATCCGTAGAAAAAACTACGGATCAAATAAGCCCTACTCCATTTCACGTAAACTCATAAGGTAGTCAAAGTTATCAGATGTGTATTTTCTAACATATGCACTGTTCAATTGATGAAAATCTGACGCTGTCTTTGGGATGGAGTTAAGCTCATCCATTTTATAAATGTATTGTTTTATCAATAAGCTATTGCTATCCCAGAAGTCATGTATGTTATCAGCATCTTTATGCAGACTTCCATTATTTAGCTCAGCAATATCCTTGCCATTTTTGAAATTATTGATAATTCTTTCTAGTGAGAATCCTGAACTGGAAAGCAATGAATTACTCTCATAAGCATTATACGCACTATTTTTTAAAACCGTATACTGATGATAAAGTTCCTTTTTGAACTCTGAATATGCTCCATCAGCACCTAACCATTTTTCCAATTGAGTCGTATCGCCTTTCTCGGCCCAGCTTTGAGATGAGTTTAGCTGAATATTGTAAAATTTATCAGATGGTTGGTTATATGATGAAGTGCTTTCATACGTTAAAATATTGTCATTCATGTTGAAAGTTGACGAAGTAGAGGTAAATCTGCTTGATTGATCTGGGTCGCTGGGGGGGTTAGCCCAGTCAAACTCCATCTCTTTAACAAGAGACTTAAGCTCCTGCGGAAATTCAATATTTTTCTTTTGACCCCAAGCTATCAGATCTTTTGGAAAGTCTACTAGTTCGTTTTTTAATCGTTTTGCTTCATAAATAGCACCACGATGATCTTCAACGAAGGTCTGAATTTCCGAATCTTTACTGGCATCCGGAAAGCTATAAAAAACATCAGAAAAAGAAGCCGAACCCGAGTATTCCTCGCTAAACTTTCGTGCCAAATTCAAATATGATTTTAGATAGTCATCAGCAGTTTCTTGGCGCTCATTAATGAATTGCTGGTGATACTTAGCAGCACTGCTTCCAATTGAGTCATCTAAAGCGGAATAGGAGCTCCATTGCGATTGAGCTTTTTCGCTCCAATAATCTATAGTTATGCTATTAAAATCAAGCCTAGTTGTTACCGTGGTATTTTCTCCAATTAATCCATCAGAAATAAGCTTGCTTGCTTCGCTCCTTACAGAATTAATTGCAGAGAAATTTTCAGGTGTAGACCTGGAACTATATGAGTTGAAAGGATTAGCTGATCCAATAGTTAATGACATTTACATTCCCTCGCTTTGCATTTCTTCATTGAACTAGCAAGTTTTGAGCCAGCTTTAACTTCAATGGAATCAGAATCTTATAGACAACAATGGCAAATTCTTGCCGTACTGACTTAGAGCGCGGCAAGAATTTGCAGTAGAGCAGGGAGGGTAAATGGTTAGGAGTTATCTATAAATTGCATCAAAGAAGATTCATTGCATCAAAGGGTGTACCAGTTGAGTCAACCAAAAACTCAACAAAGTAATCACCTCCAAGATAGAAATTCTCAATATAAACCAAGTCATCAACCAATCCATCTTGTGCATCAGCTACATCATAGAAGACGATATGGTTTCCATCCTGGAAGAAGCCAATTTCTGAAAACGTTTTATCAGTAAATTTCAATACATCATTACCACCTCCAAAGCCCCCCCCAGTCGAAAGACCGAGATCTTCATTAATCGTGGTAATACCTGAGTCGGAATTGAAATTAACTACATACTGATCATTCCCCTCTCCGCCACGCAGAAAATCATTACCGGTACCGCCGTATAGGGTATCATCGCCACTGTCACCGAAGAGAAGATCATCACCACTACCACCTCTTATGTCATCATGCCCAGCACCACCATCGAGAACATCATCTCCTGCCATGCCATTCAAATAATCATTTCCATTTCCCGCATGAAAATAATCAGAGCCTGAATTACCTGTCAGCCGGTCATTTCCACCATAGCTCCAAACTTCAGTAAATGTATTCCCATTAGGGGAGGTAAAGATATCAACAGTATTTTCCTTATATTCAAAAAATGTACCCATTATTATTTCCTTTAACTTCTATAATCCATTTTCTTTGATGCAATTTACATCAAAAACTTAGAATACGACTTCCATATTTCTGATATCTACGAGGTAGATCGGGATTATAATATACGACGTCTAATTTTAATTTAATTGACCTATATCAAATTTTTATATGTATCGTTTTTTTAAAACCACTATCCATTTTTCATACATTGTATGAAGACCTTGATGCCGATAACTGCATTTATCGGTATTTACGCGTCACGTCCCGCATGGTTATAAGGGCGCTTGTATGGATAATTCTCTGCGTTTTCCGGGTAAATTGGGACCCACCAATTGAGGGCCTTCATGCAGCAGCTCGGTGTAGCTCCGGCTCCTCTTCCAAGAGATCGATAACAAGTGCGTAGCGCTGCATGACTCCTTAGCGATAACTCGAACAGTCATCGGGGCCCCGAGCCCGCATAGCAAGGCAGAGTCAGCTTATTACCATGAACACAGAAAACCAAATCAGCATCAACGTCGGCGTAGACGTCGGCAAATCCAAACTCGATATCGTCCTGCATCCGCTGGACCTCCATTTCCAAATTTCGAACGACGAAGACAGCATCCTCAAGGTCGTTCATGTGCTGAAAAAGCGCAACATCGAACGCATTGTGGTCGAAGCCACAGGGCGCTATGAACACGCCTTCGTGTTTGCCTGTGATCAGGCTAACCTGCCCATTGTCGTCGTGAATCCCATCAGTGTCAGACGCTATGCCCAGGCCATCGGCGTACTGGCCAAAACGGACAAGATTGACGCCCGCGTGATTGCCCAATTCGCAGCCACCATACAGCCCGATATCAAGCCAATCCCAGACAAATACCCTGCTGTGTCAGCATCTGAAATTGCTTTTTTGATTACCACCTTAATATTACCCTAGCTGGCTACATTAGAAGAAGTGCCAAACAGACAATAGTACCTAACCAAGCACTAAACTTTATATAAGCGACCTTCTCAGCCACTGGACCAAACTAAAAATAGCCGAGCAATGTATTTTCTAGACGCTCTGCGCCACCAAAAAATATTACCCAAATACAGAAAGCCAATCCAATTATGTAGAGCAATGTTCAAATCCTTTTTGAAACATAACGCCTGAACTAATTTTCTCCGTCTTTTGGCGTCGAATTTAGTGATTGGTTATGTGTTTGCTGCTTGAGTTCCTCTATAGAGCGATAGGCTTTAATAAGAAACCAAAGGACAACGGCAATGACTCCACCGCCAAATACTCCGAGCAGAATCCATACATACTTGCTTCGGTTCTCTTTCTTAGCCTCTATGTAGAGCCAAACACCACAACCAATAGAGACGATGCTTGAAAAAACGGAAAATACAAAAGCCAAACTTTTCGTTAACAACGAATACCCTATAGTTTCAATATTTTCAAATAGGCCGGGGGCGAAAACCAATAGAGCTCTGTCCGTATGTGCGAATACAAAGGCAATCACAAACAGAAGAAGCAACACTCCAGCTATGCGATCCCAATTGGGCGATGTAAATTTACTAGATTCCATGCTTTATCCTTGCTGTGACACTTAAAGCCTAAATCAGCCGCCGACGAAGGAGGTCGGCTGGATTTTCTTGTTAAGCCTGCTCATCTTCCTCCCCAGGCTGGTCGTCTTTTTCTTCGGTAAGCTTCTCAAGAAGGAACTTCACGGGGTGAGCAAGAGCCCGTTTAAGCTTCAACGCTCTAGATGCAAATGAATCCAGCTTGTCGATCAATTCGCCAAGCCGACGGAGCACATCGGGGTTGGTTTCTGATAATTCTCTGAGTTCAGCTTCATTGGCTACTACAGCACCGATGGTGCTTTGCAAAGCCTCTTTAAGGCCTTTTGCGCCTTTGATTTTGTACAAGCTTATGGAATGACGAACCCGTTCTACTTCTTCAAGCAATGCTAGACGCAAAGCATCCGGGAGGCTGCTGGAATAGACTGCTTCAAACAGCGACTCAGTTTTGCTTACTACATCTGCCAAATCTTCCTCTGGCAGTGATTCTTCAGAATAAAACTTTCCAAGCTCCTCGGCGCAAAATTGAAGCCTGGTAAGTGCTTCATCGGTTAAATGTTGCTTAGGTCCTTGCCAAGGGCCCGAAAGGTTCAGTGGAAAAAACGCTTGATCCAGCCTTTTGAAAGAAGCCAAGTAAAGGTCATGGTTCAGGCCTTCGCTCATCTTGATGAGCGACTGTATTTCTTGGGAAAGGGAATACAGCTCGACAACGGCCTTCGTGACTTCAACATCGTCTACTTCGGCACCAGTAACGCGAGACCAAACCTCTCTGACTTTTTGTTTTTCATTTGACCTTTTTGCTTCAGACAATATGCTGTGCAAACGGCCAGCTGGATTCGTTTCATCAATCAATTGCACGAACTCCTTTTTGGCTTAACGCCCGCCAGCAGAGGCGCAGCTTCGCTGCGTCCTGCTGACTAGCTTGTTATGTTTTTATTCGCAAAATGCAAAGGTTACAATCTCTTTGAGAGTTGACTCACACCTTTCAGTTAAATCTTGCGTGCCATCGATATAGTCACGCACCCTCTTCCATGAGTTAAAAGGTTTATCAGTGGACTTAACATATTCATTCTGCTCTTGATCCCAAAGTACGTGTTCGAACGTGTCGTCGACCAAGAAAACTCTTTCAGCGGTTGCTATATTTGCTATTTTTTCGTTGGCCTTGAATGGATGAATTGCCGCTTTCTTTTCAAGCTCATCATCCGTAAGTCCTTTCCTGTCGGTGTCATGAATAACTCGATAATCAATATCCAGTGCATTTAGTACTTTAGCCAGTGCCGGGATCGTCCATTTTCCTCCAGCCGAAACTACAGTAGCGTCTCTATCTAGGCTACCTTCAACTCCTAGCTTTATGGCTAATTCGCCAATCATACTAAATACTGCCACCTCTGTGTCGCCTTCAACTAAAACAACACGTTTTGCAAACAAGCTTTCGCAAACTGTAGGGTGAAAATCTAACGCAGCTCTCAAGATAGAGCGTTCGTCATACTCACCATCATTTTCAAAAATATCACTTTTTACCTGATGAACTTGCCGCTCATTCCCACTATCCCTTTTTATTAGTTTTAAAGACTCTGGTTTCTCAGCAAGATTTATCAGGAAAGGGGAATGGGTCGAGCAAATAACTTGCCACTTAGGCGAATCCGACCTTTTTTGTAAGGTTGATTTTAACCTTCTCATTAGATGTGGATGAATATAAAGTTCTGGTTCCTCATATAAAACTATAACCGTTCTTTGCTCACCAGAGACTTCTGATTCAACCGCAGCATTACTTTCTAGCATTGCGAAAGCTAAGGCTCTTTGAACACCGCTACCTTGATATTGAAGGCTTGTTTCAATTTCCTCATCCACGAGAAAAGTTGCCGCTTTCATAAACAAAGGTTCAATATCAATATCCCCAACAGCAAGTCTAACCTTTGAATCAAAGTCTAGAATCTGATTCAGCGTACTTGAAACCTGCTCAAGTGCATCACCCAATCCTTCTATTTCGCTACCGTCCTCTGCTTGCCCCTTCAATTTTTTCTGGAGTGATTCAGCCTTAGTTATGTAATCCTTATATGTATTATCGTTCTTAACCTGTGGAAATAGCTTATTAGTAAAAAGGAATGAAAAGGGACTGTTGTTTGTAGCTTTAAGCTCATCTTCTATTTTGAAGCTTGCGGGAACATACATTACATGTGGGACTGCTTGCTGTAATGAGTTAGCAAACTTCTTAACGTGCCAATCTTCAGATTGAATAACATGGTCTGAATGATTTTCTAAAGCGTGAGCCTCCAACTCAGTAGCTCTCTCTTTGAAAGCAGCGGCTGATGTAATCCCCAACTCATCAAAAATAGCCTTGCACGTTGCATCTTTCTTAGCATTTGTAAAAGTTTCATCGGACCATGGAAATTTGGCTTCAGTGTTATAGACGGAATATTCGTAACTATAGTCGGTTTGCTCCGCATTCCATTCAGCTGTTACGCGGATCTTTAGCCTGTCTCCAAAGAGTAACTTTGATATCGCTGGTTTGTTCTTTTCCCATTCTTCAAGATCACCAAATTCACATACAATTTCCATCAGTTGATCTGATGCTTTTTGACCCGGCCAATCTTCTAATTTAGGTTTCTTGTTATCAAGCACTAAGTGAATAGCATTTAATATTGTTGATTTTCCGATATTGTTCGGACCAACAAGAGTTGTAAAGTTATTAATATCGATTTCAGCGAAACCAATGCCTCTAAAATTACGTATGACAAGTTTTTCTAGTTTCAAGATTCTCTCCTTGATTCAAAGTTTCCATGAAAACATAACATCTATGGACGCCCCGTTTTGTGCAAGCAAAACATTTCGTGACATGAAGGTATTGCAGCCATCTATCCGGATTTTTACGAGGTATTAACCTCTATCCCTGATGAATTCCGCTGACTGGATGCTAATCATTTTAACGTTCTCTGTACGAACGATGTTAGTCGCAGCCTTATCCAGTCTCGGCTCTACCTGTCTGTCATCAGCAAGTTCTGCCCACGCAAACCTCAGCGCGTTCCTGTCATTGGTTTATTCAGCAGCCGGTTCTATGTACCGCTGCCCTTTATTCAATAATGCCCATGCTATACGTGCTAGCTTGTTTGCCATTGCTACAATGACCACATTCTTGTTTGCTCGCACTGATAGTGCATGTAACCAGTTGCTAACGGCATTTTTCTTGGTCGCTGAATGCCTTAGCACTGCTCGCGCACCATGAACCAACATCCTGCGCAAATATGCATCCCCACGCTTACTGATCCCTCTGAGTACTGTTTTGCCGCCACTCGAATGCTGTCGTGGAACAAGGCCTAACCACGCTGAAAGTTGGCGGCCGTTCTTGAATGCCAATGCATTACCCACGGTTGCTACCAAAGCTGAAGCGGTTAAACGACCAATACCTGGTACTTCAAGTAAACGCTGGCATGCCGAATTGTGTTGCACGTGTTGGTCAATTTCACGATCCAACTCACCAATGCAGCGCTCTAGCTCCACCCAACGAGCTCTCATACGCTCAATGTGGCGCTGCATCAGTACCGGCAGCTGATCTTCATTTATGCCATAGCTGTCGCGGAACCACTGCTTTAGACGCGCCGGGCCGGATGGTACTGCTATGCCAAATTCACCTAAGGTTGCACGTAAGCGATTGATTAGAGCAGTACGGTCTCTCATTAACCCATCACGCTCACGGTGTATCAGCAAAATACTCTGCTGATCAGGCGTCTTCAGCTCCACAAAACGCATATGTGGCCGAGATACTGCCTCACAAATCGCTTCCGCATCAGCAGCGTCATTTTTGTTGGTTTTTACATAAGGTTTTACGTATTGGGGTGGAATCAGCTTCACTTCATGTCCGCAGTCAGTAATAACTCGACCCCAGTAGTGCGAGCTGCTGCATGCTTCCATCCCAACTGTACATTTGGATAACTTTGCAAAAAATGCGTAAACCTGTGACCTCCGCAATGACTTTCTGATTACGCAGCGCCCACGTTCATCAGCACCGTGTACTTGAAAGACATTTTTCGCAAGATCCAAGCCGATCACTGATACCTGTTCCATGATGCATCCTCCACCTGGTTGCTACCAACTAGCAGTATAGGAGGGGCGTCCATTTCATTATTTTAATACTGCGCATGCGTGTTTTTGCTCAAGCAAGGGGCGCAGAGAGAAAGGCTAACTTACTGTATTTATTTGATAAACGATGAATCACAGCCATTCTCCTCCGTTGAAAACGTGCATGCGCATTTGTGCGAGAGTTTTGCGCAGTATCCTGCGACAGAATGTCCATAATCATCTGATACTGAACCATTTTGAGCGCTGATTCCAGTAGCAAATGAGCACACTCTTGCATCGATTCGTGCACGGGGTCTCGACATAGATAAATATATCTGTGTATAAATACAGTATTATGGGATCGGTTATGCACAGGAGGTGCTGACATGGGACAGAGCCCGTTTCTGAACCACATTCGTCAAGAACTCAGGTTACGCGGGTATAGCTTGCGCACGGAGAAGACCTATCTTCATTGGATCAAGCGCTTTATCTACTTCCACCGCCTAACCCATCCGGCACAGATGGGCGCACAAGAAGTCCGCGCTTTTCTGACATCCTTGGCCAACGACAATAATGTAGCAATCAACACGCAGAAAACCGCTTTGAATGCTCTGGCGTTTCTTTACCACAAAGTGCTCAACATCGAACTCGGCGACTTGGACTTTCACCACGCCAAACGATACCGGCGCTTGCCTGTTGTTCTGACACCTTCCGAATTAGCTCAGATACTGGATCAGCTTGATTCCAGCAACCGGCTGATTTTTTCCTTGTTGTACGGTAGTAGGCTTCGTATTACCGAGTGCCTGCGCCTCCGTGTTCAGGATATCGGTTTCTCTGATAACTCCATTACGGTGAGGAACGGTAAGGGCAACCAGGATCGCAAAACAGTACTGGGGAAATGCCTGCAGACCCCCTTGCAGGCCCAGAAAAACCTTGCAAGCTGAATTCAACGGCTAGATGCGAGAAGTCTCGATATCCGCCGAGATGCACCGGTCCCTCTTCCGCCCAATGAACCAATCGCACAGCGGCTTGCGTAAGCCCTGGAAACAATTCAGGTTCTGCCCAGCCTGTGCAGTCCTGATAAAGTAACCTGATAAATCCGGATTTTCAGAGGCTGTAGAGTGAAACAACTGCGAGGCGTGATTTTCGACCTGGATGGCACTCTGGTGTCGTCCTCTCTTGATTTTGCTGCGATCAAGCGGGAGATCGGCTGCCCACCCGGGGCCGATGTGCTGACGTTTCTGGAGACTCTACCAACCGAACAGCGGTATGACGCCATGGCAATCATTCACCGCCATGAACGGCAGGATGCGCAAGGCTGTGACTGGATACCGGGCGCCCGTGCCTTCGTGGACACCTGCATTGAACACGGAATGCCGATGGCGATCGTGACCCGTAACTCCGGCCAGTCTTCAAAATTAAAGATTGAGCGCAACGCCATTCCCATCGAGCGCGTGGTTACACGGGAAAATTCCAGGCCCAAGCCTGATCCGTCGGCGCTGTTGGAGATCGCGCGTGATTTCGCACTGCCGACACAGACGATATTGATGGTGGGTGACTATCGCTATGACCTGGAGGCCGGACGCAATGCCAACATGAAGTCCTGTCTGGTGAACTACACCACCCTGCCCGACTACTCGCATCTGGCCGATTATGCCTTTCCGAACTTTCAGTCACTGCACGCGGCCATGTTTGGCGGTCAGTAGGCGGGATTCGTCTTGAACAGGCCCAGGCGCCCAAGCGGACGCGCAGGCCTGACAGATCACAGCAGGGCGGTTAAATGCGAGGTTCGCTCCGCAGCCCCTGGTACGCCGAGTACCCCGACACCAGCACGACCAGCATGAAGGGCACCCCAGTGATCAGCACGGCGGCCTGGAGTGCTGTCAGCCCTCCGCCGAGCAGCAACGCAATGGCGATGGCGCCTTCGATCACAACCCAGAATACGCGCTGGGTTTTGGGTGAGGTGACTTTCCCGCCGGAGGTGATCGAATCGATCACCAGAGCACCCGAGTCCGAAGAGGTGATGAAGAACACCATCACCAGCAGAATACCGACCAGTGAGGTGACCGATGCCAGCGGCAGCTGATCCAGCATGGCGAACAGCTGAAGTTCCAGGGCAGCATTTTTCGCGCCCTCATAGCCATTGACGAGCTGATCCAGCGCCGTCTCCCCGAAAGAACTCATCCATACCACCGACACCGCCGTCGGCACCACCAGCACCGCAATCAGGAACTCGCGCACGGTGCGACCGCGGGATACGCGGGCGATAAACATGCCCACGAACGGAGACCAGCTCACCCACCAGGCCCAGTAGAAGGCGGTCCAGCCGTTGATAAAGCCCTGGTCCTCACGTCCAAAGGGGTTGGCCAGCAGCGGCAGTTCTCTAAGATAGGCGCCCAGGTTGTTCAGCGCGCCGGTCGCAATCAGCAGCGTCGGACCAAAGATGATGACAAAGAACATGAGCAGAAACGCCAGCGTAATGTTCAGCTGCGAAATGCGGCGCACCCCTTTTTCGACACCCGCCACCACGGACACCAGGGTAACGGCGGTAATGCCGACGACCAGGAGCACCATTGTGGTGTTGTCGTTCGGCAGCCCGAACAGGTGATGCAGGCCGGCGGAAGCCTGAGACGCGCCCAGGCCCAGTGACGTCGCCAGGCCAAACAGCGTGGCGAACACCGCCAGTACATCGACAATATGGCCCGGCCAGCCCCAGATGCGCTCCCCAAGAACAGGATAGAAAATGGAGCGCATGGTCAGTGGCAACCCCTTGTTGAAGGAGAACAGCGCCAGAGCCAGGGCAACGATCGCGTAGGTCGCCCAGGGATGCAGGCCCCAATGGAAGATCGATGCGGCCATGCTCAACGACCGGGCCTCCCCCTCGTTCGCCAGCTGTACCCCCAGCGGGCCGGCGGTTCCGCTGCGCAGGTCGCCAAAGTAGGTCAGCGGTTCCGACACGCAATAGAACATCAACCCCACACCCATGCCGGCGGCAAACAACATGGCAAACCAGCCCAGGTAACCGAAGTCGGGACGGGCATCCGTGCCGCCGAGACGTACCCGGCTGAGCGGGGAAAAGATCAGCCCGATCGCTAAAATGACGAACAGGTTGGTCGACAGCATGAACGCCCAGCTGAGGTTATGGGTGAGGAAGCTGCGCGTTTCGTTGAACACGGCTCCCATCGTCTCGGGAAACCCCAGGGTAATGGTAACGAAAAACAGAATAACGGCTGCCGACCACAGAAAAACCGTACTGTGCAGATCCACCCGCAACCCCAGCAGACCGGCGGTCACATTATCCTGACCGATCACGTAGTCCGTATCGATCACATTGGAGTCGCCCTCGGGCATGGGGAGGCCGGCATCGGCGGTGCTGACCGCCATGCCTGAATCGGGTGGATGATACTCGGTGTTCATACTGCTCCTGTAATTCGATGGATAAAAACACGCTGGCGACCCTTCAGTCACAAGCACATGCGACCAATAACGGCCCTTCCACGCAGCAGGGCTGGCGGAACGACCGGTGTTGGGAATGTTGGGAGAGCTTTCCCGGACTCTTGGGGAGCCAGGATGGATATTCGAGATACCCGTCTTGTTCTGGCCGGGCTTGGCTCTGGCGTCTGCCATATGCAGGCGCGGATAAAGACGGGCGAATGCCGGCAACAATGCCGCTCAGTTTGCTCTGAAGCGCCTATTCTGGAAGACTTGCCTTCATCAAGGAAATGAAGATTTCCAATACTTCCATCACGGATCATAATGACCAAGACTCAAACCCAGCGCCCACTGGATCTCGTATTACTGAACACCTTCGTCAGCGTTATCGAGCAAGGAGGGTTCACGGCGGCCGCAGAGCACCTGCATCTGGCACAACCCACGGTCAGTGCCCATATCAAGCGACTTGAGGAGACCCTCGGCCGGCCTCTCCTGCGTCGCGGACAGAAACTCGCAACTCCGACGGCTGCGGGCGAGAAACTGCTGCTGCACGCACGCCAGATGCTTCGGCAGAACCGCCTGGCCTGGCAGGATATCAATGACCAGCGTCTGGCCGGTGTCGTCAGACTGGGGATTCCGGAAGACTACCTCGGCTATTTGCCGAACGCCCTGGCCGATTTTGAATCACGCTTTCCAGACGTGGAACTCGAAGTGCATTGCGGGCTCAGCGTCGAGCTGATTCAGGACGTTGAGGCGGGAGTGCTGGACCTGGCGATTACCACCCGCCAGCCTCGCAGCCCGGGCGGTGAAGTGCTGCGCAGGGAGCCGATGATCTGGGTGGGAGCCACCGGATACGATACCCAGAGTCGCTCTCCCCTGCCTTTGGCGGTTTCCAGGCAGGGCGTCTGCATTTTCCGGGACCGGACCCTCCTGAGCCTGGATGCGGCCGGTATTCCCTGGCGTATCGCCTACACCAGTGCCAGTTTATCGGGCTTGTCCGCCGCAGTGAGGGCGGGCCTGGCGGTGACGGTGCTGACGCCCTCGATGCTCGGCAGTGGCATGCGTGTCATTACCAGCGGCTTACCCCAGTTACCCCATATCGAGATCGCACTTCATCGCGGTAAACGGTGCACGGACGCGGCGCAGCAACTTGCCGCTCAATTGCAGTCTCATATCGAAGGCTATGCGAGCGCTCATCCAACAGGCCCGCCTGGAACGAGCGGAAACTTGACCAACTGAGTGTCAGGCCCTCCCTGGCCTCTAACTCTCGCTGGAAAAACCTAGCCGTTCAGCCCCGGTAGCCAGAGCACGATGGACGGGAACAGGATGCAGAGCACCAGTCCGGCCAGCTGCAGCAGCACGAACGGGATGATCGACTTGTAGATGGTGCCGATGCTGACACTGCCATGGGTGATCCCCTTCAGGTAGAAGAGCGCATAACCGAAGGGCGGCGTCAGGAAGCTGGTCTGCAGGTTGATCGCCACCAGAATGGCGAACCAGACCAGTACCGCATCGCCTTGCAGCACACCGCCGAAGTCGAGATCACTGACCACCGGCAGCAGCAGCGGCAGGATGACGAAGCTGATCTCGATCCATTCGAGGAAAAAGCCAAGCAGGAAGATCAGCCCCATCAGCAACAGCAGCAGGCCATAAGGCCCCAGACCGGTGCCGGTGATCATCTCCTCGATCATGTCGGCCCCGCCCAGACGCTTGAACACCACGCTGAAACAGGTCGCGCCCACGACTACGAACAGGATCATCGCCGAGGTTTTGGAAGTGGAACGGCAGACATCGCGCAGCGCCTGTACGTTGAGCTGCCTCAGCAACAGCGCCAGCAGCATGGCGCCCGCCGCACCAATCGCGGCCGCTTCCGTCGGCGTGGCGATGCCGGCCATGATCGAGCCCAGCACGGCCACGATCAGCACCACCGGCCCGAGCAGGTCACGCAACAGAGCAACAGCCAGAGGCGCCTGATTCTCGGCCTCCTCGGCCGCCCCGCCTTCGCTTGCCAGCGGCGCCCAGTCCGGTCGCAGCCAGGCCGCGATCAGCAGATAGAGGGTATAGAGCCCACCCAGCATCAGGCCGGGAATCAGCGCCGCCTTGAACAGATCGCCGACGGAGATCTGCATGATCGAGCCCATCAGTACCAGCATGATCGACGGCGGGATCAGGATGCCCAGGGTGCCGGAGGCGGCGACGACACCGTAGGCCATCTCCGGCTTGTAGCCCTGCTTGAGCATCACCGGCAGCGCCAGCAGGCCCAGCATCACCACCGAGGCACCGATGATGCCGGTACTCGCCGCCATCACCACGCCCAGCAGTGCCACGGAGACGGCCAGGCCGCCACGGACATTGCCGAACAGGCGCTGCAGGGTAAGCAGCAGGTTCTTGGCCACGCCGGAACGCTCCAGCATCAGCCCCATGAACACGAACAGCGGAATGGCGATCAATAGCCAATTTTCGATCACCCCGCCGAAAATGCGCGACGCCACCGTGCCCAGAAACGGCAGCGGAATATCGCCGATAAACGCAAACAGAATGCCCAGTCCACCGAGCAGAAACGCCACCGGATAGCCGCTGAAAATGCCGACCAGCAGCGCCAAGACCATCGCAATGGCCAGTCCATATTCATCCAGCATCCGAGTTCTCCTCTACATCACGTGCCGGATCCAGAATGCGTGCCAGACGATCGAATACCTGCCCCAGCGCACCCAGCGCCAGTAACAGAAGCCCCGCCGGCAATGCTCCCTTGATCAAAAAGCGGTCGGTCAGGCCGCCATAGTTGGATTGTTCGCCCGAGACATAGGACATCTGCACCATGTGCTTGGACAGCCAGGCGATCAGCACACAGAAGGGGATCAACAGGATCAGATGTCCGATGACCTCGACCCAGTGCCGGGTCGCCGGTGACATGCGGTGGTGCAACATGTCGACCCGCACATGCATGTTGGCATGCATGGCGTAACTGCCCCCGATCAGGGTCAAAAGGCCAAACAGATGCCACTGCAGCTCGGTCACCGTATTGATGGTGATCGCCTTGCCCAGCAGCAGGACCTTGTCGTCCCAGCGCATCAGTTCATTGATGCCCAGTTCATTCATCAGCACCGTGGCCAGTACCGCCAGCATCACGCCCAGTACCAGCCAGCTGCTGACCTGCCCCAACCAGCGGCCCAGCCCGATCAACGGGCAGGCCAGACAGGCGCACCAGCGGGCGCCGGTCTGGCGCCAGCCGGGCAGCTGGGGATTAACGCGGAGTTGCTTGCAGCTCATACCACTCATCCACCAGCTTGCTGTGTTTCATCAGCGACTCATAGGCCTTGGCGAACAGAGGATTGTTTTTCATTTCCTCTTCGCGCACCTCATCCCAGCCCTTGCGCAGTTCGGCCAGCACCGGTTCCGGGAAACGCTTCACCTCCACGCCTTTTTCTTCCAGCTTGCGGATCACGCGGATCTGCTCGGCCGGCGCTTCGGACATGGCCCACTGCAGGGTGGAGCGGCAGGCGGTTTCGAACTTGGCCTTGGTATTGTCGTCGTACTCGTTCCAGACATCCTTGTTGATGATGAACGAGAACCAGCTGGCGGACTGGTGCCAGCCCGGGAAGTAGTAGTATTTGGTGACGTCTTCGAAGCCCATGATCTGGTCGACCTGCGGCACCGAGAACTCGGTGGCATCGATACGACCACGTTCCAGCGCCAAGTAGATCTCGCCACCCGGAATCAGCTGGGTAGAGGCGCCATACTTGTTCAGCACCTTGGCGCCCAGGCCGGAGATACGCATGCGCAGACCTTCGAAGTCCTTGATGTCCTTGATCTCCTTGTTGTACCAGCCGCCAGTTTCCTGCGGCGAGATGAAGCACGGCAGCACCTTCACGTTGTATTGGTCGTAGGCGCTTTGCAGGATCTCGGTGCCCTCACCGGACCACATCCAGGACATGAAGGCTTCAGGTGTGGGACCGAACGGCAGCGCGCCATAGAGGTTGGTCACCGGCACGGTGCCCGCCCAGTAGCCGATCCAGTCCCAGCCGGCCGGTACGGCACCGGAGGAAACGGCGTTGAACACTTCGAACGCCGGCACCAGGTCGCCGGGATTATGCACCTTCAGTTTCACCTTGCCGTCGGTGACGGTTTCCAGCTCCTGGGCAAAGCGCACGGCGCCTTCACCGATGAACAGGTTGGTGTTGAAGGTGTTGGCCACATCCAGCCTGGACGGACCGGCGGCCTGCAGGGAGGTGGAGAGTGCAAGCGCAGCGGCACCAGCGCCCAGGGCGGTGGTGATACGGGAGAACTGACTCATGATTTCACATCCTTTTAATTGTTATTGCGGGTGAAAACAGAATGCAGCGACACGGCCCATGGGGGCCGTGCCGGAGGTTGCTTTATTGCATGCTGATGGTGGTATTGACGCCTTCCGACTGGTTATCCGGCTCGAACCAGCGCGAGGTCACGGTCTTGGTCTGGGTCCAGAACTGGATCGCCTGCTTGCCGTTCGGGCCCAGGTCACCCAGCTTGGAGCCGCGTGAGCCGGTGAAGCTGAAGAAGGCCACCGGTACCGGGATCGGCACGTTGATACCGACCTGACCGACATCGATATCGGCCTCGTAACGGCGCGCCGCCCAGCCGGAGTTGGTGAAGATGGAGGTGCCGTTGCCGTTGGGGTTGGCATTGATGAACTCGATCGCTTCATCCAGGGTGTCGGCGGTCACAATGCACATCACCGGGCCGAAGATCTCTTCGTCATAGATGCGCATGCCCGGCTTGACGTCGGTGAAGATGGTCGGACCGACGAAGTTGCCGTTGGGGTAGCCGTCGACGCTGATGCCACGGCCGTCCAGCGCCAGGGTGGCGCCTTCGGCGACACCGGCATCGATCAGGCTGACCACGCGGTCACGTGCCTGCGGCGAGACCAGCGGCCCCAGATCGGCGTCACGCTGGGTACCCGGCCCCACTTTCATGCTTTTGGAGCTTTCGATGATCTCCGGCAGCCACTCTTTAGCCTGGCCGACCAGCACCACGACCGAGTTGGCCATGCAGCGCTGACCCGCCGCGCCGAAGCAGGAACCGATCACATTGTGGATCGCCTGGCTGCGGTTGGCGTCCGGCATGATTACGCAGTGGTTCTTGGCGCCCATCATCGACTGTACGCGCTTGCCGGCAGCACCGGCGCGATCGTAGATATGGGTGCCCACATGGGTGGAACCGATGAAGGAGAGCGCCTTGATATCCGGGTGGTCGCAGATCTGGTTGGCCACGTCCGGACCGCCATGCACCACGTTGAGCACACCGGCCGGGATGCCGGCCTCATGGGCCAGCTCGACCAGACGCATGGTGGAGGTCGGGTCCTGTTCGGACGGCTTGAGCACGAAGGTATTGCCGGTGGCAATCGCCAGCGGGAACATGAAGCAGGGCAGCATCACCGGGAAGTTGAACGCGGTGATGCCGGCCCCCACGCCCAGCGGCTGCTGCAACGAGTAGACATTGACGTTGCCGGCGGCATTTTCGGCGATCTCACCCAGCTGAAGCGAGGTGATGGAACAGGCATGTTCGATCACTTCCAGGCCACGGCCCACTTCACCTTCGGCGTCCGGCAGCGTCTTGCCGTGCTCTTCGGTGATCAGCGCCGCCAGTTCCGCGGTGTGTTCGCGCACCAGCGCCTGGAAGCGCAGCATGATGCGCATGCGCTGGGCCAGGGACACCTTACGCCAGGACTTGAACGCTTCCTTGGCCGAGGCAACCGCCTGATTTACCTCATCTTCGGTGGCGAAAGGCACCCGCGCCACCACTTCCTGCGTGGCCGGATTGACCACATCGCGCCAGTCGCTGCTGACCGAACGTACCGCTTCACCATTGATGTAAAGGGGGATTTCTCGAACCGACATACACCTGATCTCCTTATATTTTTTGTGTATTCAGGCAAAACAGAACCCTGTTTAAGGCTGCATTCGAGTCTAGCGGCGCATCCGGTTGACAGACAACGCTCAGCCGAGCACATTGGTTGTGCAAAAATGCACAGGGAGTTCGTATGCTCAATTGGCAGGATATCCAGATCTTTCTCGAAGTCGCCCGTGCCGACCGGCTGACCGATGCCGCGCGTCGATTAACCATAGACCACTCGACGGTGTCGCGCCGTATCCGCCGCTTCGAAACCGATCTCAATACCCAACTGTTCGAACGCAGTACCCATGGCTACAAACTGACCGCCGCCGGCGAGCAGCTGCTGCTGTTTGCCGAGGAGATGGCCCGACAGGCCACCGGCGCCGGTGAAAGCATCAGCAACCAGAACCTGCAGGTCAGCGGCCAGATCCGGGTTGGCGTCACCGAAGGCTTCGGCACCTATGTGATCACGCCGCTGCTGAGCGCCTTCCAGCGTCGCTACCCCGATGTCACCGTAGAACTGCTGGCGCTGCCGCGCGCGGTCAACCTGAGTCGCCACGAGGCGGACCTGGCCATTACCATCGACCGGCCCAAGAACGCTGAAATGGTGGTGTCCCGGCTGTGCGACTATCGGCTCAGGCTCTACGGAGAGGCAGGCTATCTGGCGCGCAGGGGCACGCCCTCAAGTATCGGCGAGCTGTCCCGGTTTGAGTTGATCGGCTATGTGGATGACCTGATCTTCAGCGATCAGCTGTGTTACCTGGACCCTTTGCTGCGGGAGCTGCCGGCTCCGCCCCACTTTGCCCAGCGCAGCACCAGCGTGATCACTCAGCTGCACGCCGTGTGTGCGGGGGCTGGGCTTGCCATTCTGCCCTGCTTCATGGCGGAACCGGCGCCCGGTCTGCAGGCCCTGCTGCAAGCGGAGATCGATATCTGTCGGGAGTTCTGGATCGGGGCGCGAGCGGAACAGCGTCAACTGCTGCGGGTACGCCTGCTGTGGCAGTTTCTGAAAGAAGCGCTCGAGCTCAATCAGCCCTGGCTGCTGGGAGAAAGTGACACCGGCCTGCAGTTGCCGTTGGCGGTCCCACGGGTTTGATCGGGTATGAAACGCGGAGGGTAGAAACAGAACAGCGGGCAGAACGCCCGCTGTTGCGAAATACGAACTGTCAGCGATTAGGCAACAACAGTAACGTTTTCAGCCTGAGGACCTTTCTGGCCCTGAGTAACTTCGAAAGTTACAGTCTGGTTTTCGAGCAGAGTGCGACGACCAGTACCGTTGATAGCGCGGAAGTGAACGAATACGTCCGGGCCATTTTCCTGCTGGATAAAGCCGAAGCCTTTCTCATCGTTGAACCATTTAACGGTACCGGTAACGAGCTGTGACATTTTTTGCCTCTTTCTTTTGCATGTACACCAGCGATGCGCTGGTTTTTCTTATGTTTGGACGCACCTAGGTGCCATCCGATCTTGGCGAACCGGCCTCATGCCGATCCGGTTGCCAGCAGCCTCCTGGCTACCGACCCATCCTGTTCCCGACCACGTCGGGAACGGAACTCTTCCTTGGTACAGACACTCATCGTACCAGTACCGCCGAAAACCTCCAGCTGCTCCAGTCTAGACCCGCTTCATTGCGATCCCGTGACTGCACACGCAGGCCGGCCATACGGCATCGCTGCTGGAGTCAAACGGAAAAGCATGGAAGAAATGGGAAAGAGCGGGAGAGAAAACAAGCGGGTGGCCATCTGCGGTAAGGATAGTGCCGGGCAGATGGGAAATACGCTTCTTGCCACAGACTTGGCTGTAGCTGGTGAGGTCTTGCGGGCGGCCATCGAACCGCTGAAATACAGTCGTATCAAGTAAATCAAACTCCGTACCGGAAATTTCCGGTCGCCCGATGCCTTGTTTAAGGCCGCTGCAATGCCGATTTCAGGCGGTATTGACAGCACCGGATAAAATAACTTTATCGCATCATACCCCAGTCAAGGCCAATTACAATGCTCCTTTACGCATTTTTTCCCCTGCTCCCACCCCCTGATAACTCCCCATGTAAAGAGGTGGAAAATAGTTCGCCTCTGCTCTAGTCTCTAGAAACTGTGTCAATGATGACAGCTTGCGACCACGTTGCATTCAAGGATGTCCGCCCATGAATATCCGCTTCATTCACAAGATCCTGCTGCTTATTCTTCTGCCGGTGTTCGCACTGGTTATCCTGCTGGGACGGTCGGTTCTGACCGAGTACCAGCATGCTGCACGGTTGCAGACACTCGAAGCCGAGGTCGAACTGACCACCTTCAACAGCGCACTGGTTCACGAGCTGCAAAAAGAGCGTGGCGCCACCAGTGGCTGGCTCGGCGCCGGCACTCAGGCCTTCGCCGACAAACTGTACCAGCAGCGCCAGCTCACCGACCGGGCGCTGCAGCGCTGGCACGACTATCAGCAACAGCATCAGATTTCCGCCCCCGCGATCCAGCGCACCCTGACACAGATACAGCAACAGCTGAGTCAGCTCGGCGGCATCCGTGGCCGGGCGGACCGACGAGATATCCCGCTCGGCCAGGCGCTGGGCTACTACACCAATCTGAATGCGGACCTGCTCAGCATCGCGGCCACCACTTCCGGCATCAGCCATGACGCCCACATCGCCCGCAGTGCCGCCGCCTTCTATGCCTTTCTGCAAGCCAAGGAGCGGGCCGGCATCGAGCGTGCGGTGCTCAGCAACGTGTTCGCCAGCAACCACTTCGGCCCCGGCCTTTATCCCCGCTTCATCAATCTGGTGTCCGAGCAGGACACCTACCTGAACATGTTCAAGGCGCTGACCAGCGGCGATCAGCTCCAGGCGCTGGCCCAACTGGAAAGCTCCAATGAGTTTGCCGCCGTCGTGCAACTGCGCGAGACCGCCCGTAACCAGGCCGCCGAAGGCAACTTTGGCGTCGAAGGCACCACTTGGTTCGACCGTGCGACGGACCGCATCAACGCCATGAAGATGTTCGAGGACAACCTGGCCGACGGACTATTGAGTACCGCCCGCACCGCCCACGAAGCCGCCCTGCAGCAAATCTGGATGGCCGTGTCGGCCTTGCTGGGCATTCTGCTGCTGGTGGCGCTGGTGTCTTTCTGGATCATCCGTGGGCTGCACCGCCAGGTCGACAGTCTGGCGGCAACCATGCGCCAAGTGCGTAACGAACATGACCTGAGGGTACGCGTCAATGTCATTTCACATGACGAACTGGGCGTCGTGGCCGAGCAGCTGAACCACACACTGGACAACTTCGCCGCTGCCATTCATGAAGTGGCCACGTCCAGCCAACAGCTCAGTGCGGAAGCGGGCAACACCAGTCAGATTGTGCTCGAAGCCGAACAAAGCCTGAAACTGCAGAGCGATGAAACCATGCAGGTGGCTGCGGCCGTCGAGGAGGTGTCCACTGCGGTGCAGGATGTTGCCAACAGTACCGTCAGCGCCTCCGATGCCGCCCACCAGGCCGACAGTCTGGCCCAAAGCGGACACGCAAAGGTGCAGGCGGCCGTCAACGCTGTCGCCAGTCTGGCCAACGACAGCCGTCGCCTGGCCGAGATGACCGCCCGCCTCAACGAAAGCAGCCACCGGATCTCCGCCGTGACCGGGGTGATCAGCAACGTATCCGAGCAGACCAACCTGTTGGCACTGAATGCGGCGATCGAAGCGGCCCGGGCCGGTGAACATGGCCGCGGCTTTGCAGTGGTCGCCGATGAGGTCCGCACCCTGGCCCAACGCACCCAGGCCTCCACCTCGGAAATCGACGAGATCATCCACAAACTGCAGCAGGAAACCCAGGAGGCCAGCGAGCTGGTGGAAAGCAACCAGCGGGATATGGACGCCGCGACCGAGCACGCCCGGGAAGTCGAAGACGCCCTGGATGCGATTGTCGAAGCCATCGGCAACATAACCAACATGTCGACCCAGATTGCGGCCGCAGCCGAGGAGGAATCGACCGCCATCAGCGATATCGGCCGCAACATTACCGGTATCGACAACAGCGCCGAAGCGATCAGCGGCAGCGCCCGTGTGCTGTCGGAGCATGCCAGGCAGCAGCTGCAGATGGCCCGGCAACTCAGCCAGATGATCCAGAAATTCAAAACCTGAGTGCACCAGGGGCAGTAGGCGGCGCTGTTTCCCCTCAAGATCGTCCCCGGAACCGGTCTCGGGGCTGAAATGCCTTTAACTTGGCCATTCGCCCCTCACCTCCGCCATTTGCGTCTACCCTTGATGTAATCACCCAGCAAGGCGGAGGGTACAGCACCATGGGCAGAGAAACCTGGAACCTCGGTTCCTCCACCGGTCTGCGCCAGTCCCGCTCCCTGGAAATCGTCACCGAGCTGCTGGCAAGCGCCGACATCCAGATCAACGGCTCCCGTCCCTGGGATATGCAACTGCACAGCGCCCAGGTAGCCGACCGCATCCTTGCCCAAAGCAATCTGGGCCTGGGCGAGAGCTACATGGAGGGGCTCTGGGACTGCGAGCGGCTGGATCAGTTTTTCGAGCGGGTGCTGAACGCCCATCTGGACCAGCAGATCAAACCGGCCCGGCTGATCGGCTACCACCTGCGGGCACGCCTGCTCAATCTGCAGTCGGTCGCCCGCGCCTGGCAGGTCGGCGAACGGCACTACGACCTCGGCAACGACTTTTATGCCGCCATGCTCGACCCGCGCATGACCTACACCTGCGGCTACTGGAACGAGGCACGGTCGTTGCCGGACGCGCAGGACGCCAAGCTGGACCTGATCTGTCGCAAACTGCAGCTGGAACCGGGCATGCGCGTACTGGATATCGGCTGTGGCTGGGGCAGTTTCATGGGCTATGCCGCCGAGCGCTGCGGCGTCAAATGTATCGGCGTGACCATCTCCAAAGAGCAGGCCCGCTGGGCACAACAGCGTTACCCGCACCTGGAGCTGGAGTTCCGTCTACAGGATTATCGGGCGCTCGATGAGCGCTTCGACCGCATCGTCAGCATTGGCATGTTCGAGCATGTCGGACGCCGCAACCACCGTACCTTCATGGAGGTGGCCGAACGCTGTCTGGAGGATCACGGGCTCTTTCTGCTGCACACCATCGGCAAGAACCAGCGCCATTCCACCACCGACCCCTGGATCGACCGCCACATCTTTCCCAACGGCGACCTGCCCAGCATCGGCCAGATCGGCGATGCCGTCGCCGACCTGTTCATCACCGAGGACCTGCACAACTTCGGCGCCGATTATGACCGTACGCTGATGGCCTGGCACGCCAACTTCGAAGCGGCCTGGCCCCGATTCCGTGAGCGCCTGGATGAACGCTTTTATCGCATGTGGCGCTACTATCTGCTCTCCTGCGCCGGGGCATTCAGAGCGCGGGATTTACAGCTCTGGCAGTGGGTGTTTTCGCGCCACGGCGTTGCCGGCGGTTACCCAAGAATCTGCTGAGCCGATCCGGCTTCAGACGCGCCGCTTGCGCCCCGCCGCTGCCGGCTTCTTGCGGTTGCTTTTGCCCGGTTTGTTGCCCGCCCGAGGCGGCAGGCCTGTGTGTTGGGTCAGCAATCGGCCCTTGCCGGCCCGGCTCGATTTGGGCGAGTTCTTGCGCCGCGGATTGACGTGCTGGGCATCCTCAGGCTGAGTCGCGGGAATCAGCTGTTTGTCGCCATCACCGATCAGATCGGCACGCCCCATGGCCGTCAGCGCCTCACGCAACAGCGGCCAGTTGACCGGATCATGCCAGCGCAGGAACGCCTTGTGCAGACGGCGCTGACGCTCCCCTTTCGCGGTTTCCACCTTCTCGCCGCTTTTCTTGTAGGTGAGCTTGCGCAGAGGGTTGCGGCCGGAGTGGTACATCGCCGTGGCGGTCGCCATCGGTGAAGGGTAGAACGCCTGTACCTGGTCGGCCTTGAAGTCGTTGCGCTTGAGCCAGAGCGCCAGGTTAATCATGTCCTCGTCGGTGGTGCCCGGATGCGCCGCGATGAAGTACGGGATCAGATACTGATCCTTGCCCGCCTCTTTCGAGAACTTCTCGAACATTTTCTTGAAGGCATCGTAGGTGCCGATACCCGGCTTCATCATTTTGTCGAGCACACCACGCTCGGTGTGCTCCGGCGCGATCTTCAGGTAGCCACCGACATGGTGGGTCACCAGTTCGCGCACGTACTCGGGATCTTCCACCGCCAGGTCATAACGCAGCCCCGAGGCGATCAGGATCTTGTTCACTCCCTTGAGATCACGCGCCTTGCGGTACAGCCCGGTCAGCGAACTGTGGTCGGTGTTCAGGTTCTGGCAGATCCCCGGGAACACGCAGGAAGGCTTGCGGCAGGCCGCCTCGATTTCGCGGCTCTTGCACGCCAGCCGGTACATGTTGGCGGTGGGGCCACCCAGGTCGGAGATCACGCCGGTAAAGCCCGGCACCTTGTCACGGATCTCCTCGATCTCGTTGAGGATCGATTCGTGGGAGCGGTTCTGGATGATGCGCCCCTCATGCTCGGTGATCGAGCAGAAGGTGCAGCCGCCGAAGCAGCCGCGCATGATGTTGACCGAGAAGCGGATCATCTTGTACGCCGGAATTTCCGCCTGGCCATAGGCCGGATGCGGCACCCGCTGATACGGCAGACCGAAGACGTGGTCCATCTCCTCGGTACTCAGCGGGATCGGTGGCGGGTTGAGCCAGACCTCCTGATCGCCGTGCAGCTGCACCAGCGCACGGGCGTTGCCCGGGTTGGTCTCCAGGTGCAGCACCCGGTTGGCGTGGGCGTAAAGCACCGGGTCCTTGCTGACCTTCTCGAACGACGGCAGACGGATCACGGTCTGGCTGCGGTCCAGCTTCACCCGCGGCTCGATATGCAGGATCTGCACCTCGTCCTCGGCATCCATCTCGGCGGTTTCGCCACCGTCGCGACCATTTTCCAGCTGACAGGCGTCCAGGTCCCGGGTATTGACGTAGGGGTTGATGATCTTGTCGATCTTGCCCGGCCGGTCGATGCGAGTGGAGTCGATCTCCATCCAGTCGGCAGGCGTATCCTTGCGCACGAAGGCGGTGCCGCGCACATCGGTGATCTCGCTGACCGGCTCGCCCCGGGCGATACGGTGCGCCACCTCGACCACGGCACGCTCGGCGTTGCCGTACAGCAGCAGATCGGCACGAGCGTCGAGCAGGATGGAGCGACGCACCTTGTCCTGCCAGTAGTCGTAATGCGCGATACGGCGCAGGGAACCTTCGATGCCGCCGAGGATGATCGGCACCTCCTTGTACGCCTCACGGCAGCGCTGGCTGTAGACCAGACTGGCCCGGTCCGGCCGGCTGCCCGCCTTGCCGCCCGGGGTATAGGCGTCATCGGAGCGGATCTTGCGGTCCGCCGTATAGCGGTTGATCATCGAATCCATGTTGCCGGCGGCGATGCCGAAGAACAGGTTGGGCTTGCCCAGCGCCTTGAACGGCTCGGCCGAATTCCACTCCGGCTGGGCGATGATGCCCACCCTGAAGCCCTGGGATTCCAGCAGGCGGCCGATGATCGCCATGCCGAACGACGGATGGTCCACATAGGCGTCACCGGTGACGATGATGATGTCGCAGCTGTCCCAGCCAAGCTGATCCATCTCCTCCCTGGACATGGGCAGAAAAGGTGCTGAACCGAAGCATTCGGCCCAGTAAGGGGAGTAATCGTAAATCGGTGTGACAGCGTGCATGCAGATCCCGCTCGGTAAGGCGCAAGTTAACCGATGATTATAGCTGCTTTTGTCACCAGAACCGACCTCAGGCTTTTCCATACAAATAAATACACATTACAAATAGATTGCTAACGCGAATTGTTATCATTAGTATAACTGGCGATTTGAAACTCGCAGTCAGGACATCAACGCATAAGGATCGTCTATGCCCAAGCAGCATCCCCTCGCCCTTGCCATTGCCACCCTGCTGATGACACAGGCCACCCAGGCCAATGCAGATACCGCCGGCACCACCGTCAACGCCGACAAGGTCGTGATCACCGGCGCCAGTGACGGCTTTAAGAACCCCACCAGCACCGGCGCCATGCGCATGGAGATGGATCAGCTGGAAACGCCACAGCAGGTCAATGTCATCAATGAACAGCTGATCACCGAGCAGGGAGCGACGACGCTGGGCCAGGTACTGAGCAATGACGCCAGCATCTCCGCCGGCGGCACCAGCCGTAATCGCGAGCGCTTCTCCCTGCGCGGTTTTGAACTGAACAGCAGCAGCGGTTTCCTGCGTAACGGCCAGCAACACTGGTCGCACTACCGTCAGCCGATCGAACTGCTGGACCGGGTCGAGGTCTTGAAAGGCCCCTCGGGCCTGCTGTACGGCAAGTCCGCGCCGGGCGGCCTGGTCAACATGGTGACCAAAAAGCCGACCCATCAGCGGCAGACCATCCTGCGCCAGGACTTCGGCTCCGATAACGAATTCCGCACCCTGATCGATACCAGTGGCGCCCTGACCGAGGACGAGCGCCTGCGTGCCCGCCTGGTGCTGTCACACCAGCAGTATGACAGCTGGCGGGAATATACCGATGGCAGCACGCCGGAGACCGAACGCTTCGTCGGCGGCCTGTTCGTGGATTACGACCTGACCGACAGGGCCACCCTCTCCTTCCACTACGACAAGACCAGTGACGATGGCAGCGTGGATTCCGGCGCCTATATCCAGGATGGCAAGCCGGTACTGGGTGACGAGCACATCTGGAATGCCCAATGGTCCAATATCGACAACGATGTGGAAAACGTCGGCGTCGATCTGGCCTGGCAGCTCAGCAACGACTGGAAACTGAACGCCGGCTACAACCACCAGGATTTTGTGCGTCACGACCTGGAAAGCTCCTCTTTCAGCGCTTACGACGCGGCCGCCGGCACCTACAAGGTCACCGGATTTGACCGCCATGACCACTGGCAGTTCGAGACCGCCTACGCCGATCTGACAGGCCGCTTCCACATCGGACAGGTGCAACACGAACTGTTGGTCGGCGCCAACTGGCTGAACTATTACTACCTGCGCCAGCAGGACAGTTTCCGTGGTGGCAGCGCGGTACTGGCCAACGTCGGTCAGCCGATCGACAAACCCTCCGGCCTGGATTACCGCAGCGTTGATCCCCGCGACCCCAGCGAACGCGACTCCTACGGCGTCTACGTACAGGACCTGATCACGCTCAACCCGCAGTGGCAGCTGCTGGTCGGCGCCCGCTACGACTACGAGGATGATGGCGAAGAAACCCAGGGCAATATCGTCCCCAAAGCAGGCGTCATCTATCACCCGACAGCGAACGCGAACATCTATCTGACCTACGCCGAGAGCCTGGAGCCCCAGAGTCCGGTCAACAACCCGGATGACATCAATGACGGCATGGACCTGGATCCGGTCAGCGGCGAAATCTACGAACTGGGCACCAAATGGAACCTGCTGGACGACCGCCTGATGCTCAGCGCCGCCGTGTTCGACCTGACCCAGACCAACAAGGTGCTGAAACGCGACCGTAACGATCTCGGCGCAGGACTGGTGGAAACCAGCCAGGTCGGTGAGCAGAAGCACATCGGCGCCGAGATCATGGCATCCGGCCAGCTGACCGACAAGCTGTCTCTGCAGGCCTCCGCCACCTGGCTTGATGCAGAACTCAAGGACCCCTATAACGCCACACTGGATGGCAAGCGCCCCTCTGACGTGCCCGAGTTCTCGGCCTCCGCCTGGACCCGCTACGCCCTGGCCGGCGACACCGCGCTCAACCTGGGGGCCATCCATGTCGGCGACCGTTACGGCGACGCCGAGAACACCTACAAGAAGGACAGCTACACCCGCTTTGATGCCGGTATCTCCCACCGAGTGCGTCAGTTCAAACAGGCCGACCTGACCCTGCGCTTGAAGGTGGAAAACCTGTTCGACGAAGACTACCTGGCCGGCGGTAACGAAGACACCACCGTAATCGGTGAAGGCCGCAACTTCATGGCCTCCGTGGAGATGCGCTTCTAACCCCCACCCCCCTCCCTTCCACAACGCAAAAGGCCGCTGCACTGCAGCGGCCTTTCCGTTTCCCACTCTGGAGCATTCAGCGGCTTTTCGGCTGTGGATAACCGACCACTATGGACGCCAGCGCTACCAGCCCCAACACCCAGCAGTAGTGGATATTGCCGATAATCTCCAGCGGCGACAGCTTGGCAATGGAGCCGGCCAACAGCACCTGGGCGCCGTAAGGCAACATGCCCTGCACCACACAGGAAAAGATATCCATCAGGCTGGCGCTTCGGCGCGGGTCCACCCCGTAACGGCCGGCGATATCCTTGGCCAGACCGCCGGCGATGATGATCGCCACCGTATTGTTGGCGGTACAGACGTTGGTCAGCGCTACCGCCGCACTGATGCTGAACTCGCCGGAACGCCGGTGTTTTTTCGGGTCATCACTCTGCCTCGACAACTTGTCGATCATGCCGGACAGCCAGACCAGACCGCCCTGGGATTTCATCAGCGCGCCCAGGCCACCGATCAGCAACGACAGAATCAGGATCTCCTGCATGCCGGTGTAGCCGGCATAGATATCCTTGGACCACTGCGCCACATGGTAGCCTTCGGTCGCGAACAGGCCCACACCACCGGCCAGCAGGATACCGATGAACAGCACCAGCATCACGTTAAGGCCCGACAGCGCCAACACCAATACCGCCAGATAAGGCAACACTCGAATCAATTCATAATCGCCCGGGGCTTCCACCTGAGCACTGCTGCCCTGGATGAACAGCCAGGCCAGTGTCAGCAGGGCCGCCGGCAGGGCGATCTTGAAATTGAGCCGAAACTTGTCGCGCATCTCGCATCCCTGGGTGCGGGTGGCGGCGATGGTGGTATCGGAAATGATCGACAGGTTATCGCCGAACATGGCGCCACCCACTACGGTGCCGATGGTCAGCAGCAACGACAAATCCGTGGCTTCGGCCACGCCGACAGCGATCGGCGCGATCGCCGCGATGGTGCCCATGGAGGTCCCCATGGAGGTGGCAATAAAGGCGCTGATCACGAACAGGCCGGGCAATACCAGCTCCGGCGGGATAATGCTGAGGCCAAAGTTGACCGTGGCGTCCACGCCGCCCACCGCCTTGGCCACGCTGGCAAAGGCTCCGGCCAGCAGGTAGATCAACGCCATGGTGATAATGGTGTTGTCGCCCACGCCGGCAATGAACGTTTCGATGCGCTCGTTCAGGCGACCCTTCTGCAGCATCAGCGCCAGCACGATCGCCGGCAGAATCGCCACAGGGGCAGAGATCTGGTAGAACGCGAACTCGGTGCCGGCCGCGTGATAGTAAAGGCCACTGCCAATGAACAGTGTCAGAAACAGCCCTAACGGCAATAGGGCCAACGGAGAGTTTTTCGTCATGTCGGTATCCGAATCTGCCTGACCGATCAGGTCAAATATTAACCACCACCCTGCCGGATAGGCAAAGCAGTTAAGGGAGTCAAGGAGTTGCGCGCTTTATCGAGCCACTCGACAAGCGTCCATGCAGAAGATTGGCGGCATCATGCGCCAGGAAGGACCCTTTTATACAGCAAATGCCATAAAAGCTGAACCTTTTATAACCATTCTAATCCAGCTGCTCGATCCATCCCGGCCCCAGCTGCCGCATCTGCCGGCGGATCCAGTGGGCCTTCTGGCGAACGTAGGAGCTGGGCGGCTCCGCCTGATACAGCCAGGGATTGGGCAGTATCGCCGCCAGCCGGGCTGCCTGATCAGTGGTCAGCTGCCCAAGCGGGCGCCGATACCAGTACTCGCTGGCGGCTCCCACGCCATAAACGCCAGGCGCGAACTCGACGATGTTCAGATACAGTTCCAGAATGCGCTGCTTGCCCAAGATCCCTTCCAGCATCAGCGCCAGCGGTGCCTCCAGCCCCTTGCGCACCCAGTCACGTCCGGGCCAGAGAAACAGGTTCTTCGCCGTCTGCTGGGTCAGGGTACTGGCGCCACGAAGCCCTTTCCCCTGCCAGGCCTCTTCCAGCGCCCGGCGCACCGCCTGCAGATCAATGCCGCCGTGCAGCGGAAAGCGCTGGTCCTCGGCCGCCACCACAGCCAGTTGAACACTGACCGGAATCTGTTCCAGATCAACCCACTGATGGCGATATTCTTCGGGATAGCCGGCCGGGCTTGTCAACTCACGCCAGATCAGCCAGGACCAGACCGGCGGATCGACCACACGCAGGCTGAACACCAGCAGGGTCAGCAGCAGGCCTGCCACCACCAGGGCACGCCAAAGCAGACGCCAGAGTGGACGTAACGGGGAACGGGACAGTTTTGAATAACGGCGACGGGACAAGGTGCCTCTGATGATATTGCCAAGGGGATCGATAAACTGGCGGAACTCTTGCCCTGAGTCCCGGTCAGCGTTCTATACTATGCCAAACTTCGAACGAGACTGTCATGCTTGAGACGCCCGCCCACCGACTGACCGGCCTGCTGAGCGCAGTAGCACTGATGCTGCTGTTGCTGATGCCTGTGCTGGTATCGGCGTCTCCCATGCCCGCCGGCCATATGGCCAGCAGCATGATGACTCATGGGCATGACGGCAGCCACAACGAAGCGGGTAACCTGTCCTGTTGGCAGCAGTGCCTGAGCAGTTGCACCAGTCACTGCGCCCCCATGCTTGCGTCCTCGCCATTGGCAAGTCCCACCAGTAACGCTCATGGTCCCGTGCGACCGAACCTGTACCAACGCCTGTTCCCCTCGGGCCTTCACCGCCCTCCAAAAGCCTGAATAGCTTCTGACTTGGCTGTCCGCGACGGACGGCACCGACCTTAATTGCTATTCAGGAGTACCTTCATGAGCAAGGACAATGTTCTGCGTGCGCCCGCAAGGCGTCGCTTCGTCCAGGGGCTGGCCCTGGGCGGCCTGGCCGCCGGGCTGGGCTTCAATACACGGCCGCTGCTGGCCGCCGATACAACGGTCGCCCAACATCAGCCACGGCTGACCGGCACCGACTTCGACCTGGAGATCGGCCATCAGATCGTCAACTTCACCGGCAAGGAAAAGCTGGCCACCACCGTTAACGGTTCTCTGCCCGCACCGACGCTGCGCTGGCGCGAGGGCGACCGGATTCGCCTCAACGTGCGCAACAGGCTCGATACCGACTCTTCCATCCACTGGCACGGCATCATCCTGCCGACCGAGATGGACGGCGTGCCGGGGCTGAGCTTCGACGGCATCGCACCGGGCGAGGGTTTCAGCTACGAGTTCAATGTCCAGCAGAGCGGCACCTACTGGTATCACAGCCACTCCGGATTCCAGGAACAGACCGGCCTCTACGGCGCCATCATCATCGACCCGAAAGAGCCCGAGCCGTTCAGCTACGACCGGGATTACGTGCTGATGCTGTCGGACTGGAGCGATACGCCACCGGAGCGGGTCTACGCCAACCTGAAGAAGATGAGCCACTACTACAACCGGCGCGAACGCACCCTGACCGATGACCTCATTCCGGAGGCACAGCAGGATGGCTGGGGCACGGCGCTGTCGCGCCGCCAGATGTGGGAGAAGATGCGCATGAGCGATCGCGACATCTCCGACGTCACCGGTTACACCTACACCTTCCTGATGAACGGCCAGACCCCGGCTGAAGGCTGGACAGGGCTGTTCACACCCGGCGAGAAGGTGCGCCTGAGGGTGATCAATGCCGCCGCCATGACCTTTTTCGACCTGCGCATCCCCGGTCTGAAGATGACCGTGGTCGCCTGTGACGGTCAGTACGTGCAACCGGTCCGCGTCGACGAATTCCGTATCGGTGTCGCCGAAACCATCGATGTAATCATCGAACCTGAGGCTCATCAGGTCTACAGCCTCTTTGCCCAGGCGATCGACCGCTCCGGCTACGCCCACGGCCAGTTGACCCCGGACCCGGCACTGAAAGCCACCCCGCCCGCGATGGACCCAGCCCCGGTGCTGAGCCATATGGATATGGGCATGGATATGGCGATGATGGGCAATGACCATAGCGGTCATTCAATGCCCGCCATTCCTGTGCAAGGCGACCATGCCGGGCACAGCATGCCCATGCAGAACGCCCATGCAGGACACGACATGCCATCCGGTCACCAGACAGCCATGGCACAGAGTCAGCACCAGAGCATGGCCATGCCGATGCCTCAGCACGCCATGGCAGACTCCGGCATGATTCACCCTGCCGGGGCTCAGAGCCACCCGGGCCATAACCTGCCCCATGGCAGCGGGCACGGCATGGAAAAACCCTACCAGGGCCACCCGCTCTCCGCCGGCATGACCGTTCATGCCGACAGCGAGTATGGCCCCCATGTGGACATGCGGGCCGAAGCGCCGCGGTACCGCCTCGATGACCCCGGCGTCGGCCTGCGCAACAACGGCCGCAAGGTGCTCACCTATGCCGATCTGCGCAGCCTGCATCCCACACCTGACAGCCGCGAACCGGGCCGGGAGATCGAGCTGCACCTGACCGGCAACATGAGTCGCTACATGTGGTCGATCAACGGCATCCGTTATGCCGACGCCGACCCCATCCATCTGACCTATGGCGAGCGCGTACGCATCACCCTGGTCAATGACACCATGATGCCGCACCCGGTACACCTGCACGGCATGTGGAGCGACCTGGAAACAGGTGATGCCACCCACCTGCCGCGCAAGCACACGCTGGTGGTCCAGCCCGGCGCTCGACTGAGCTACCTGGTCACCGCCGATGCCCGCGGCGAATGGGCGTTCCATTGCCACCTGCTCTATCACATGATGGGCATGTTCCGGAAAGTCGTGGTCAGCTGAGGAGACAAGAAATGAAACTGCACACACACTGGCCACTACTGGCCACCGCACTGATGCCAACGCTGGCACAGGCGGGCATGAATGACGACCCAGTGCTGACCATGCTTAACGTCAAGCAACTGGAAGGTGCCTACAGCGAGGGTGATACCCGGCTGAAATGGGATATTGAGGGCTGGCTCGGCACCGACCTGCACAAGATGGTGCTGACCAGCGAAGGGGCACGCCTGGATGGTCGCAGCGAGCAGAACGAGCTGCGTCTGTTCTATCGCCGCGCCATCAGTCCCTACTGGAATATGCAGCTGGGCTGGCACCATGAACCTCTGGCCGAACGGCGCGGCGACCGCGCCCTGCTCGGCCTTAGCGGGACCGCCCCCTGGTTCCTTGAGACCGAGCTGAACCTGCTCGCGGGTCCGGACAGCGACCTGAGCGCCGAACTGAATGTCGAACGCGAGATCCGCCTGACCCGGCAGTGGATCCTGAATCCCGAGGCCGGACTGACGGCCCACAACTTCAGCGACCCGGACGAACATCAGGGCAGCGGTCTGGCCGATCTTGATCTGGAGCTACGCCTGCTCTGGGAGCTGCGTCCCGACTTCGCGCCCTACGTGGGCGTGAGCTGGGAGCGCAAACTGGGTGATTCCGCCGACCTGGCCCGTGCCAGCGGGCATGATGTTGATGAAACCCGGTGGCGACTGGGTCTGAGTTTCTGGTTTTAAGGAGGCAAGATGAAGCGAACAATAATAACTCTGATGACCACCAGCCTTCTGGCGCTGCCAATGGCCGCAAGCGCACACAGCAACCATTGTCAGGACACCCAACTGGGTGAGCAGATGAAGTCCCTGAAGCAGAGCTTCAAGGCCTACCGTCAGGCGCTGGCCGAGGAAGACTGGCCACAGATGGCCACCGAACGACAGAAAATGGAGCTACAGGCCGTTGCTGCTGCCGACGAGCCGCCGCTGAAGCTGCACGACCTTCCGGCCGAGCAGCGCCCTGACATGCTGCAGCAGTATCGTCAGGGACTGGAGCAGCTCACTGCACTGTTCGATCAACTGGCCGCAGCCGAACAGGCCCGGGATGCAGAGACAGCAACCGAGCTGGTCGGACGTATCGGCCGGCACAGCAAGCAGAGTCATGAGTCACTGCGCAAGGACTGCGACGACTGACGCAAACGCGTCCTGTCGCCAGTTCCGGCTGGTCGGCAGGGCTTCTTTCACAGCATGAAATGCCGCCCACCCAGCCGGTCGTTGGCCCCCGCGCCCGGTTGCCATTCCTCGACAAAGCGATCCCGAAACAGAAAGCCCTGCACCGCATCGACCCCTAGCGAACGAGCACGTTCAAACTGGCACCGGGTTTCCACTCCCTCCAGAATCACGGTCTTGCCACTGGCCTTGGCAAAGCCGATCAGGGCGGCAAAGAGTGCATCGGCATCGGGCCCGGTCAGGCGGGTCAACCAGTCCCGCGCCAGCTTGACGTAGTCGACTCCTGCCAGCAGGTCAAAGGAGACCAGACTGTCCAGGGCGCCCACATCATCCAGCGCCAGCGAAATACCCGCCCGGCTGAACGCCTGCTGCATGGCGATGCTGACCTGGGCGTCGGAGACCGAGCTGTTCTCGATGATTTCTACCACCGTTCCCGGGCGGTGCTGCAGCAGCGCCACCATGGGATGCAGCGGCTCCTGCAGAAACACCTCGAAGGCGTCCTGGTCGATATTGAGAAACAGCTGAGGGGTGTCAGGCGCAACCTGCACCTGCCACTGCTTGACCCGGTATTCCATCTGGAACAGGCTCAACGGACTGTCATGCAGAGCCCGAAACACCCGGTCAGGCCTCAGGCGACACCCGGATGACAGACGGAAGCGGGCCAGGGCTTCATACCCCAGAATGCTCTGATCGGCCGTCGAGACAATGGGTTGATACTCGACACCCAGACCTTTTCCGTTCAGCAGATCCAGTAGAATTGCCGGGGATATATCGTTCATCTCTTACTCACTTCGCCCCCCCCGCTGGTTACGAGGGTACTACTTACGAGGGTACTACGCCGTCCGGCGTGGCCGGCAGCAGCTGCCTGAACCACAGGTCGACCATGGCGGGATTTGCCTGGCTGACCTGAACGGGCGGAAACAGCGCTTTTGCCCCGGCAGCCTGAAGTCGATAGGCGACCTCAAGACCAAAGGCACAAAAACGGGGATAGTTCCGGTCACCCAGCGCCAGCACGGCAAAGGATCGTCCGGCATAACGCACCGATACCCCCTCGTCATCCCAGCCCAGCCCCGTTGCGGGGGCATCACCATTGCCGGTCGTACTGACTACCAGCAGCAGCCCCCTTTCGGGCACCCCGACCTGCGACAGGGCATTCAGCGCCACCACATCCGCACTGAATCCGGCCCGACGCAAGCGTTTGCGCGTCTCCTGAGCCAACTGACGGGCGGTGCCGGTTTCGGTGGCATACGCCACCCAGTAATCCTGGCTGGCATCGGACTGAACGGATTCGGCTTTCGTCTGGCTAAGCGCCCGCAACAGCACTCCGGCATAGAACAGCAGCGCCAGAGAGGCGGCCCAGCGCCGCTCCTGCGTCAGGCTGTCCAGCTGCCAGACCAGCAACAAGACCAGCCCCAGCAGCAGACACAGGCTTTTCAGGCCAATCCTCAAAGCGGTAGCACCTCAAGTGTGGCGCTGTAGCTCAGACGGCGCTTGGCATCGTCAAGGTTCCGACTCGGCTGCTCCAGCTCCGCTTCCAGCCAGTACATGCCCGGCGCGTCGAATGTCACTTCGACCTTGCCTTCAGCATCGGCGGTCAACTCGATCTCATCGACCTGGTCGCGGTAACGGATGCCGTCACGGATGAGCACCAGTGACAACCCTTCGGCGGGCTTGCCATCCACCAGAAAGCGGAAGCTCACCGGCTCCTCGGTAACCAGGTCATTGGGGTGGGTCAGGGGCACCAGTTCTATGCCCTGGCCCGTTGGCTTGAAGTTGGCATCGGTCGGTGCCCCCTTGGTGACGAACACCTGCATGCGGCTGTCGATCTCACTGAGCCTCAGATCGGTCGCGCTGGCGGGAATCTCGTTGACCTTACTCACCGGGCCGGACCAGCGCTTGGACTCGCCATCCAGGGTGTAGCGTGCAAAAGCGCCCTGGCGGTGCATCTGCAGGGTATAGGTGCCCTCTTCCGCCAGTTCGAGGTCGAACATGGAACGATAACGCCCCACCGCCTGGTTCTGCGCTTCGACCTGAGCACCGGAGGGAGACAGGATTTCCAGGTTATCCAAACGCAACGGATGATGCTCGAAGTAGAACAGGCTGTTGGAAACGGCACCGTCCACGGTGACCCAGGCGTTGTCACCGGACAGCACTGTGGCTGATGGCAGCATCCAGGCACGGTGCGCTTGCGCGGTTACTGCAGTTCCCAATCCCAGCGCCAGCAGTGCACAGGCGCTCAATCGTTTGATATTCATGACTTTTCCTTATCTTTCAAAATCTGTTCAAGGCATCAATTGCAGTTCGACACGCCCCAGCTCGTGCTCGCCCTGCTGCTGTTGCTGCTGTGCGTCCGTCACCGGCCACTGGAACGGCAGACGGATCAGTTCACGACCGCCCACCTCGCGTGCGGCCTCCACTACCAGGCGGTACTCCCCTGCGGGCAGGTCCGCCAGTTGTGGCGAGCCCGCAGCAAATACCAATTCATGCGTGCCGACAGGACGCGTAGCCCCCGACAGGCCATCCACCGGAAATTCAAGCTGGCGTCCGCTGCGCCGCCACCAGAGGCGCAGGTCCTTGAGCCACTTGGTGCCCTCGTCGTCCTTCATCTTCAGGTCGTACCAGAGCGCCAGATCCCGTTGATGACGCCCCTTGGCCGTTTCAATCCAGACCGCCACATAGGGACGGTGGTATTCGGCCACCTGCAGGGATGGAATCTCCACCTGCACTCTGAGATCAGCGGCCAGCCCCTGCCCCGCCGCTGAAGACAGCAGCAGCACCGCCGTCACCTGTTTCCATCGCATACGCTCTCCTTAATGCACCAGCAAAATCGCCAGCAGCAGAGGTACCAGCACCCCCAGCCCGGTCACCGGCCAGACCGCTGCCCGTTCACGGGCGTGCAGCCAAAGCACGGCCAACCCGGTCAGGCTGAACACCACGCATACCAGCGCAAATAAATCGATAAACAGGCTCCAGGCCTGACCGGTATTACGCCCCTTGTGCAGGTCGTTCAGGTAGGCGATCCAGCCACGGTCCGTGGACTCATAGAGCAACTCACCGGTCTCCAGATCCACACTGAGCCAGGCATCCCCTCCCGGACGAGGCAAGGACAGGTAGACCTCAAATTCGGACCATTCAGGCAGCTGTGCTGGCAGCCTCAGCTCATGCCGGCTCGACAGCCAGGCGAGCAATTCGGCCGGCAGCAGTGTCTCGGCCTCCCGGGCTTCCTGCAGCGGCATCAGCAGCTCCTCGGGCAGCTGCGCGTTGATCGTGATGACGTCCCTGGCAGCCGGAATCTGCCCGGCATGGTTGAGGGTGATACCGGTCACGGCGAACAGCAGCATGCCGAACAGAGCAAACGCTGAACTGATCCAGTGCCAGGTCAATAGTCGGCGTAGCCAGACGGAGTGATGAGTCCCCATTAGTCTTCCTGCGCAAATGAAGGTTGGCTCAAGTCAAAAGCTTAGCCTTGATGCGCGAGAGAATATAATAATTCTCATTAATCATCAAATAATGAGAATTATTATATTTATATGGGAAATAAAAAGCCGCTAACCCGAACGGATTAGCGGCTTCCAGGCTCAGAGACCGACCACACCGATCGCCTGCAGAAAGATCACCAGAATCACCACCGGCACCAGGAAGCGAATCAGCAGCAGCCAGAGACGATAGCCGGCGCTCTCGCCGCCCAGTTCGAGCGCCGTGGTCTCCCGCTTCATCACCCAGGCGGTGAACAGTGCCATCAGCAGACCGCCCAACGGCAGCATCCAGCCGGAGATCAGGTAATCCAGCGCCTCGAAGAAGGTCTTGCCGGCCAGGGTCCAGTCGGCCCCGATATTGAACGAGAGCACCGTGCCCAGGCTGAGCAGCCAGATGCCGCTGCCGCCCAGCACGCTGGCCTGCAGTCGCGACATGCCTCGCTTCTCGGTCAACCAGGCGATGGCCGGCTCGATCAATGAGAAGGCCGAGGTCAGCGCCGCCACCGACAACATGACGAAGAACAGGGTGCCGAACAGGGTACCGAAGGGCATCTGGCCGAAAGCGATCGGCAGGGTCACGAAGATCAGGCCCGGGCCACCGCCCGGCTCCAGGCCGTAGGCGAAGACGATCGGGAAGATCGCCAGCCCCGCCAGCAGCGCCGCGGCCGTATCCAGCACCGCCACCAGAATCGAGGTGCGAGCGATGGATACCTGTGGCGACAGGTAGGAGCCATAGATCATCATGGCGCCACCGCCGATGCTGAGGGTGAAGAAGGCGTGCCCCAACGCGATCAGAATGCCGGAGGCGCTGAGCTTGTCGAAATCGGGCCGGAACATGAATTCGACCGCATCGCCAAAGTGGCCAGTGGTGCCGGCGTAGCCCACCAGAATCAGCAGGAACAGAAACAGCATCGGCATCAGCAGGTTGGCGGCCCTCTCCAGGCCCTGGCGCACGCCGCGACCGACGATGCCGAGGGTCAGCAGCAGCACCAGGGTGCTCCAGCCAAGCAGCGACAGCGGTTGCTGCAGATGGCCATCGAACAGCTGGCCGATCTGTGGCGGCTGCATGCCATTGAAGGTACCGGTTGCGGTCAGCGGGATATAGGCCAGCGCCCAGCCGGCCACCACCACATAGAAGCTGAGCAGCAGAAAGCCGGTGAGGACTCCCAGCCGGCCGACGTTTTTCCACGCCGGGCTGGCGCCAGCCTCCTGCGCCAGCGCCGCCATGGAATTGACCGGGTTCTGCTGGCCGCGACGCCCGATCAGCACCTCAGCCATCAGCATGGGCACGCCCAGCAGGGCGATGCAGGCCAGATAGACGAGGATGAAGGCGCCGCCACCGTTTTCACCGGCGACGTAAGGGAACTTCCAGATGTTGCCCAGGCCAACGGCTGCCCCTGCTGCAGCCAGTACAAAGGAGATTCGAGTCGACCACTGCTGTTGCGGGGCTCGACCGGACAGGGCTTCGGATGGATTGCTCATGATCTACACCTGGTTATACAAGCGCGTATCCTGCCATATCCGGCGCGGCTTTTCTGCCCATGAGCGACTCTGCCCGTTAGCTGCGTCCCGTCTCCCGGGGCGGTTCCGCCACCTGGTCCAGATAGTTGAGCCAGCTCTGCGCCTGGGCTCGGGTCGCCTCATGCTCGCTGGCGCGGATGAAACTGGCGCGCGCCTGGGCATAGTTGGATCGGTTGATGTCGGCAATGCCGCTGAGCAGGTACAGATCGGCCGCATCAGGCTTGAGCGCGACCGCCTGGGCAATGCTGCGCTGCATGGCGTCCCAATGCTTGAGCTGCAGATCCAGATAGGCCAGTTGACGCCAGGTCTTGTAGTCCGGCGTGCGCTGGGCAATGCGTTCCAGGGTGGCGCGCCCCTCGCCGTACAGTTTGGCCTGCAGCTGGGTCTGCGCCAGCAGCCGCTCATGCTTGAGCGTGCGCCGAACCTGCTGCCGAGTCATCGCCTCGTCCAGCAGTTCGGCCGCCCGCTGCGGCAGGCCCTGCTGCAACATCAGCTGCGTCAGCCAGGTATACTGCCGCTCCTTGGTAAACTTGCCCGCCACCCAGGCCGCGCGCAAAGTTGCCAGCGCATCGCCATGACGGTCACGGATCTGATAGACGCTGGCCAACTGCTCCCAGTACGGGGCCTTTTGTGGATAACGGTTGACCAGCAGCTCCAGCACCGCGGTCGCCCCCTTCCACTGCTTGAGCTGGAAATGGGCAGCCAGTTGCAAGCGATACCAGTCCTCCGGCGCCCGCCCTTTCATCCGGATCGCGGTCTTGACCGGCTTGACCACCTGCGACCATTGCTCCAGCTGAGAGTAGCCCTGAGCCAGCAACAGATAATCCTCGGCGCGAATGCTTTCGTTCTGGCCGCCCTGGGTACGGACCTGCCGCATCCATGTTTCCAGCGAACCGATCCCCTTGCGCCACTGCTCCTGCCCCATCTGCAGCTGGGCCACCGTATGCAGCAGACGTCGCTGGTCCACCTGCGGCAGGGCCGCCAGCGCATGGGCGGCGGCAAAATGCTTGAGCGCGGCTTTTGACTGCTGTTGCATCAGCGCCAGATTGCCCTGGAACTGCAAAGTATAAGCCCTGGCTGGCTTGCTCAACTTCTGCTCGACCAAGGCTTTCAGCACTTTTTCAGCCTGTGGATAGTTCTCTTCGGCCATCGCCTGCTGCGCCTGGTTCAGTTGTTGCAGCACGCCGGGCGAAAGCTGCACCGTCTCGGCCAGCGCGCCAGCGCTGAACATCAGCCAGACCGGCAGCCCGACTGACAGACACAGAGATCGCATCATCCGTTTCATGATTTACTCCAGTTTGAATTCCAGTCGCTGACGGGTGCGGAAGGGAACCGCCGCGCCATTTTCAGTCAGCGGATCGAAGCGCCAGCGCAACAGCGCGCGCTCAACCGCACGATCGAACATGCCCGGTGGTTCGGCTTCGATAATCTTGAAGGAATCCGGCACTACCCGCCCCTTGGGATCGACGGTGAATTCGGCCACCACATGGCCTTCGATTCGACGCGTCAGCGCACGCCGTGGATACTGAGGGTTCATCCGTGACACCGGAGTCGCATTCAGGTTCATCGCCATGCTGGGCGACGGAGCAGGCGTTGCCACGCTGATCGCCTGGGCGGCCGACAGATCAACGGCGGCATTGATCTTCATGCCGATCTCCACATTGGGCGTCGGCATATTGAGCGCGACAGAAGGCGCATTCATGGCCACCGGTTGCGACATGTCCGGAGTCGCCGGCGTCGGCGGCTGCTCCGGCAGCAGCTCAGGCGGCGGCAGGGATTCCCGCTCGCGCACCTGAACATCCGAGTCCAGCTTCAAGCGGTGCAGGTTAATCGAGTTATGCACCGACGCATCAGGCGCCGCCGTGCGTCCGATGCCGGCCAGATGCGCCATCAGCAGGAACAGCAGCAGACTGACCAGCAACGCCGGCGGCAGGAACAGAAGCACCCGCATCAGTTGGCTCCCTCACGCGTCGCCACGGCAACCTGCTCTACACCGGACAGTTTTACCTGATCCATCACCTGCACCAGCAGTCCGGTCCTGGCGTCCTTGTCCGCCTGAATCATCACGCCCAGGTCGGGCTGCTCCACCTTGAGACGCTCCAGCGTCGGTCGGATCATGCGCACGTCCACCGGCTGGCGATCCAGCCAGACTTCGTCCTGAGCGGTGATCGCCAGCATTACGCCCTGGTTTTCCTTGACCTCGGCGGTGTCCGATATCGGCCGTTCGATCTCGATCCCGGCTTCACGCACAAAGCTGGTCGATACAATAAAGAAGATCAGCATGATGAACACGATATCGAGCATCGGCGTCATGTCGATCTCGGCATCGTTGTCCATCATCTCCAGGTTAAGTCGTTGCCTCATCCTCTGGCTCCCGTCATATCCAGTCGAGTTCGTTGCAGCTGGCTCCAGCGAGCCAGCCGGTTCCAGATCAGCAGACCGCTGACCGCCACCACCATGCCGGCCAGTGTCGGCAGGGTGGCGCGCGCCACGCCCGCCGCCATCAGCCGGGGGTTGCCGGTGCCATTCAGCGCCAGGGTGTCGAACAGGTGAATCATGCCGGTCACCGTACCCAGCAGCCCCACCAGCGGGCAGAGCGCAATGAGAGTGCGGATCAGCGGCAAGGCGCCCTGCAGGTCCAGCAGCAGGTCGGCACGTTCCAGCCGGCGCCGACCACCGACCGGCAGCAGGCGGTAGCGATGGATACGGCGCGGAAAGTCGAACCAGCGGAACCAGAGCCGTTCCAGCAGCAGCGTCCAGAGCACCAGGCTTACCAGCAACAGCGACCAGAGCACCGGCCCGCCGGCATTGAAGAAGCCCGTCAGGGCCGCTTCGAACTGGTCCAGGTCAGGCAGCATGGCGAGCCTCGTCCCGATCGCTGAGCTGTTCGCGCTTGCTGGCCAGCAGCGCCAGGCCTTTTTGCTGCAGCAACTGCAGCAGGCGGCGGCTGCGCGCAGCCAGCAGGCTATGGCAGAACAGCAGCGGGATGGCGACGCACAGCCCCAGCACCGTGGTCATCAGTGCCTGGGAGATGCCACCGGCCATCAGTTTGGGATCGCCGGTGCCGAACAGGGTGATGCTCTGGAAAGTACCGATCATCCCGGTCACCGTGCCCAGCAGTCCCAACAGGGGCGCCACCGCCGCCACCAGCTTGAGCAGCGTCAGGCCGCGCTCCAGCAGCGGCGCTTCCTTGAGCAGCGCCTCATCCACGCGCAGCTCGGTTTCGTCCGTGGTGCGGCCCGCCTGGCCCGCCGCCAGCACACGCCCCAGCGGGTTGCGCTCGCTGGCCTGGTCGGCATTGCGCAACTGAGCACGGACACTGAGCTCGATGCCCAGCGTGGTCAGCAGTTTCCACAGCGCCACCAGCAGACCAATACCGCCCAGCGCCAGAATGATGTACCCCACCAGCCCGCCCTGGGCGATGCGCTCCTTCAGGTTGGGGGTTTGCGCCAGCAATGCCAGCAGGTTGCCTCGGCTGGGATCAACCACCAGGGTGTCGCCCTGCCCCTGCACGAAGGCCCGCGCCTGATCGACCACCTTGCCCGCCGGCTGCACCGGCAAAACCTGCAACTGGCCACCACTATAGTTCAGATATTGCCCCTGCTGCGTCAGCGCCGTAAACGGCCCGACCCTCAGCACCTCGGCATCGCCACGCACTCCATCCGGGTGAACCACCGGAGCGGCAAAGCGACTCACCTCGCCGGTGGCGGTCATCTCCTGCTGCAGCAGGAACCAGAGCCCTTCCAGTTCGCTCAGCGTCGGAATCCGCTTCAGGTCGGCAAAAGCCAGCAAGTCGGCACGCTCGGGGTATTGCGCGCTGATCATGGAGTCATCCACCAGCCCTTTCAGCTCCTGCGCCTGCTGCTTGACGACACCAAAGACCTCACCCAGCTGACCGCTACGCACCCGCAAGGCTTCGCCCTGCTCGGTCAGGGCGTCCTCGTTGCTCTGAAACACTTCCTTCAACCGGGCCTGTTCAATTTCGGCCGCAGCCAAGCGAGCCTTGGACTGCTCCAGCAATGCCTGCTGGCGAGCATTATCGGAACGGAACTCGGCCAGACGCGCGGCATCGACCTGACGATCGCTGACCACCTGGGAACGCACCTGCTGCAACAGTTGTTGCAGTTCATTGGCCTGGGCCGGCAGGCAGAACGCCAGCATCAACAGGGCCAGGATAGGGGTCACGGCCTTCATGAGGCACCTCCGTTCTGTGCAATAGCAGTCAGCTCAACGGGCAGTTCGAGCAGCTCAGGTACCGACTGCTGTCGCGCCATGCTGATGCCCTTGCGAATCGGCCAGTCGAAGCTGGCCTCAAGACGCTCCCAGTCACCCTTCTGGCGATTCCAGCGGCCGCTTTCCGCACCATCCAGGGTCTGGTAGTAGAGAGCCACCCGCCCCAGGCGCAGAAAGGTGACTTCGCGGGCCAAGCCGTCCTGTACAAGAGCACCGCTCCAGGCCTCCAGGGTACGGCCGTATTCCGCCTCGATCTGGTAAGCCTCCAGAATCTGACGATATTTCTCCGCCAGGCTGACGTCGGCACGGTCCAGCAAGCGCGCCAGGCGCTGAACACGCTGCTCACGTTCTTCCGGCAGGAACGGCAGATCACCGGCCACGAACTGCTCCAGCATCGACTGCATGCGCACCAGCAGCGGCAGGGTCGCCTGCTCGGTCTGCGCCAGCGACGCCAGCTGCCCCCCGATATCCGCCAGCTCACGGGTCTGATCTTCGACCATGCGCGACAGCTGGCGGTTGTAGGCCTCCATCAGCTCGGCCTGACGCAGCGTGGCGGCATACTCTTCAAATTGATCACGCGTTTGCTGATCCAACTGATCGATACTGCGCTGTACCTGGGCCCCCTGTTTATGGGCTTTTTCCAGTGCCTGCTGGTTCTGCTCCAGCGTATTGGCCGAGGCAAACGAAGAGATGAGCAGCGGCGCAGACAGCAGGGCCGCTTTTAGAGATATCCGCTCCATGAATAATCCGTTCTGTTAAGATAAATGAAAACGATTTGCATTATTCACCATATAACAGATATATTCAACGCCGACTTACCAAACCTGGGTGTGGGAGGTGCTATCTGTGGATAAGCGAGCCGAGCGGACGCCGGGCAATAAAAAACCCCGCCGAAGCGGGGTCTCATGGATCAGGATTCGATCAGCCGTTCAGGATCAAACCGCCTTGTGGGCAATGATGTCCTTCCACTTGGCCGGGCCGGTGGTGTGCACGGATTCGCCGGAAGTATCGACAGCCACGGTGACCGGCATGTCCTTCACTTCGAACTCGTAGATCGCTTCCATACCCATTTCCGGGAACGCCAGCACCTTGGCATCGGTGATCGCCTTGGAGACCAGGTAAGCGGCACCGCCAACGGCCATCAGGTAGACCGCCTCGCTGTCCTTGATCGCCTCGATGGCAACCGGACCACGCTCGGACTTGCCGATCATGCCCAGCAGACCGGTGCTTTCGAGGATCTGACGAGTGAACTTGTCCATGCGGGTCGAGGTTGTCGGGCCAGCCGGGCCAACCACTTCGTCACGGACCGGGTCGACCGGACCGACGTAGTAGATGAAGCGGCCTTTCAGGTCCACCGGCAGCTCTTCGCCGTTGTTCAGCATCTCCACCATTTTCTTGTGGGCAGCGTCACGACCAGTCAGCATCTTGCCGTTGAGCAGGATGGTTTCGCCAACCTTCCACTCTTTCACCGCTTCCGGGGTGATCTCGTCCAGGTTGACGCGACGGGTGTTGGCGCCGACCTCGAAGGTCACTTCCGGCCAGTCATCCAGGCTCGGCGGCGTCAGCACGGCCGGGCCATTGCCATTCAGAGTGAAGTGAGTGTGACGAGTAGCGGCACAGTTCGGGATCATGCACACCGGCAGAGAGGCCGCGTGGGTCGGGTAATCCATGATCTTGACGTCGAGGATGGTGGTCAGACCGCCCAGACCCTGAGCACCGATGCCCAGCGCGTTGACCGCATCCATGATCTCCAGACGCAGCTCTTCGACACGGTTCTGCGGGCCACGTTCGCGCAGCTCATGGATGTCGATCGGGTCCATCAGGGACTCTTTCGCCATCACAGCTGCCTTCTCGGCGGTACCGCCGATACCGATACCCAGCATGCCCGGCGGGCACCAGCCGGCACCCATGGTCGGTACGGTCTTGACGATCCAGTCGACAATGCTGTCGGACGGGTTGAGCATCGCCATCTTGGACTTGTTCTCGGAACCGCCGCCTTTCGCCGCCACGTGGACTTCCACTTCATCGCCTTCGACGATTTCGTAGTGGATCACCGCTGGGGTGTTGTCCTTGGTGTTCTGACGCTTGCCGGCCGGATCCGCCAGGATAGAGGCGCGCAGAACGTTGTCCGGATTCATGTAGGCGCGACGTACACCTTCGTTGACCATGTCGGTCACCGACATATTGGCGTCCCACTGCACGTTCATGCCGACTTTCAGGAACACGGTAACGATACCGGTATCCTGGCAGATCGGACGGTGGCCTTCGGCACACATGCGGGAGTTGATCAGGATCTGCGCCATGGCGTCTTTCGCCGCCGGGTTTTCCTCTTTCAGATAGGCTTCGTGCACGCCCTGCACGAAGTCGATCGGGTGGTAGTAGGAAATGAACTGCAGCGCATCGGCGATGCTGCTGATGAAATCATCCTGGCGAATAACGCTCATTGACGACTCTCCAATCTGGCTTGGTTTTGGTTCATTGTGCGCGGGCATGCCCAAACTGGACGCGCCAGGCACTGACAGAATCTGGTGCCGCATTATACATCAATTTGGCACCACGACTTCTCGGGTATTGGTATTAGAACGGCAGCGACCCAGGATCAACCAGCGCCACGCAGAACAACAGCCCGAAGCCCAGCAGCAGTCGAGCCGTGGCCGGGGTCAACGCCGACCTTGCGTCCGCCGGTGCCCGCAGCAGGCGCACCGGCTTGAACACCAGCGCCAGGCTCGGCAGCAACCAGAAAGCCCCCGGCAACAGCCCCAGTGCGAGCAGCAGCACCAGCATCAGGTAGGCCGCCCCCAACAGACTGAAATAGAGCCTTACCGAGGCGGCATAGCCGATCCGTACGGTCAGCGTGTGCAGTCCATCGCGGCGGTCGCTTTCGTAGTCACGCAGCTCGTTGCTGAGCAGCAGCAAAGACACCAGCAGACTGACCGGCAGCGTCTGCAGCAAAAGTGCCAGCGTCATCGGTGCACCCAGCGCCACGGCACTGCCGGCGATCATCAACACGCCCATCAGCCAGAACACCAGCATCACGCCCAGGCCACGGCTCTTGTAGTTGATCGGGCTGACCGTATAGCCCAGAGCCCCGACCAATCCCAGCACACAGAGCAACAGAAACCCCAGGCCCTGTTGAATCACGAAGTGGAAGCCAACCGCAGCCGCCAGCAGAAAACAGAACAGGCCGGAGCGAAAGTTATGGCGAACCGCCTCAACCAGTACCTCATGGCCCGAACGTTGGCGCAATAGCCGGATATCGCTGTGGTCGTTGATCAGGTTGACGCCGGCCTGCAGCAACACCCCACCGACCAGTACCATCAACGCCTCGAACAGGTTCACAGGCCGCTGCATGGCGGCCAGCAGTATGCCGATCAGGCAGGTGACCAGCGCCACCGGGAATGAAAAGGGACGCAGCGCGCGCAGAAACGCGTATTTCCCCAAATCCTGATCAGTCTTGCACGACATTTTTACGGCATCCATTCAACTCAACTCTCTCAACTCATGCAGCTTATGCAACTTATGCGACGACAGCAGACGGACCACTTGTTCCAAATTGTGCAGGGTACAGCCTGCACATGACGCTTGCGCATCGGCCTTCAGCGAACATCACGGACCGGCCTCAGGCCAAGTACTGTACCTAAACGGGCTGTGCATAAAAAAGGGAGCCAGTGGCTCCCTCGGATACGGCTTATGCCCTCAGCCCCTGTCGGGCGCGTTAGGCAGATCACGCATCAGCAGTGCGTAGGTCATATCGGTATCGAAATCCACCGGGATGCTGACCCGATGACCGGAGCCCGGCGCCACTTCGGCAGGCTGGCCCTTCTTGTTCAGCATCTCCTGCAGCTTGAAGCGCTTGTTACCGGCCGGAGTCATCAGCTCCAGCGTATCACCCAGCTGGAAGCGGTTCTTGACGTCGATCTCGATGAAGCCCTTGGCGGCATCATGCCCTGTGATCTCACCGACGAACTGCTGGTGTACACCGACGGAGCTGCCGGTCTCGTAGTTCTGGTACTCGTCATGCACATGACGGCGGTAGAAGCCTTCGGTGTAGCCGCGGTTGGCCAGATTCTCCAGCGTATCCATCAGGTTCATGTCGAACGGCTTGCCGGCGACAGCATCGTCGATCGCCTGACGGTAGGCCTGAGCGGTGCGCGCCACGTAGTAGTGCGACTTGGTGCGCCCCTCGATCTTCAGAGAGTCCACGCCCATCTCGGCCAGCTTGTGCACATGCTGGATGGCGCGCAGGTCCTTGGAGTTCATGATGTAGGTGCCATGCTCGTCCTCGAACGCCGGCATGTACTCGCCCGGGCGGGTCTCTTCCTGCAGCAGGAAGATCTTGTCGCTCGGCTGCCCCTCACCCAGGGCCGGCTGCTCGCCGTCGGCCGCTGCTGCAGGATCAAACGGCTGCACCGGCGCTTGTACCGGCACTACATCGCCGGATTCGTCTTCCTTGCCCTCGTGGGCGTCGTACTTCCAGCGGCAGGCGTTGGTGCAGGTACCCTGGTTGGGATCCCGGTGGTTGATGTAACCGGACAGCAGGCAACGGCCCGAGTAGGCAATGCACAGGGAGCCGTGCACGAATACTTCCAGTTCGATTTCCGGGCACTGCTGGCGGATCTCGGCCACCTCGTCCAGCGACAGCTCACGAGACAGGATGATGCGCTCGATGCCGGCCCGGTGCCAGAACTTCACCGACGCCCAATTCATGGTGTTGGACTGCACCGACAGATGGATCGGCAGGTCCGGGTACTTGTCCTTGACCATCATGATCAGGCCCGGGTCGGACATGATCAGCGCATCCGGCCCCATGGCGATCACCGGGTCCAGATCCTTCATGTAGGTCTTGAGCTTGGAGTTATGCGGCAGGATGTTGCTCGCCACGAAGAACTTCTTGCCCAACTCATGGGCGATGCGAATGCCTTCGGCCAGGTTGTCGTGGGTGAAGTCGTTGTTGCGTACCCGCAGGCTGTAACGCGGCTGGCCCGCATAGACCGCATCCGCCCCGTAGGCGAAGGCGTACTTCATGTTTTTCAGTGTCCCGGCCGGGGACAGCAGTTCTGGTGTTCGCATAGGGTCTGTAATTACTTGAGGTTAACGGGCCTGAATCCGGAAGGGACTCAGGCAGACAGGTGGACTTCAAACAGTGGCGTATAGATGGAGCCACGCTCTCCGGGACGACTCTGGAACAGCACCACCGAGTCGGCAGGCGTCACCAGCCCCGGCTGAGGCCAGCTCTCGGGCACCTCGAAACGGTTTTTCGCCGGCAGACGAGCCAGAGTCACATGGGGCATGAAGTCGCGCTCATCATAGCGGATTCCGGCTTTTTTAGCGATATTAACCATACAATCATGCAGGGCATAGAGCTGTTCATGGTCACTGATCAACGCCGCCAGCACGCCCAGGCGCGGGTTGGCCTTGTAATAGCCCAGCTGATCCAGCGGCACCATGAAGCTTGGCTGGTCAGCCAGCGCCTCGCGCGTCAGCTGCTCCAGCTCGGTTACCTGCTCCAGGGTTACATTGCCGAGAAAGCACAGGGTCAGATGGTAATTGGACGAGTCCACCCAGTGGGCATCCAGCCCCCGGTCATGCTCACAGAGGGTATCGGCACAATCCGACAAGGGACGCGCGATCCGCTCCGGAATCGGCAGGGCAAAAAAGGTTCTGATCTTTTTCATAACAGGGGCCTGCCGCCAGGCGGCAGGCACAGTCTCATCCTTTTGCCTGGTCCATCAGGCGCTTCTGCGCCGGATGTGACAGCACCGACTTGATCCAGCGATGCACCTCAGGGTAGGCGCTATAGTCGAAGCCTGCCAGCTTGGGCCAGCTCAGCACCATGGCGCCATGAATATCGGCAATGGTGAAGTGATCGCCACTGATCCATTCACGACCGGACAGCTGCTGCTCCAGCAGCGGCAGGAAGCGATTCAGCTCGGCACTCGCCCGCTCCAGCACCGCCTGATCCGGGTTGCCCTGTGTGAACTTGAACTGGATCAGCATATCCAGTGCCGGCACTTCCATCTGGTTGCTGATATACAGCGACCAGCGCAGAATATCGGCCTCAGCCGCCGGTGTATCGGCCCAAAGCCGACCCTTGCCGTACTGACGCGCCAGGTAGTACAGAATCGCCTGGGTTTCGAACAGCACCAGCTCGCCGTCGACCAGGGTCGGAATCTTGCCGGTGGGATTTAGCGCCCGATACGCTTCGGACTGGGTCTGCTCGCTGCGCGGCAGCATATCCACCGCCTCGTATTCCAGTCCCAGCTCCTCCAGCGCCAGCATCACCATGCCGGCACGAGAAAACACACTGCCATATACCTTGATCATTGTTTGCTCTCCATGGGTCTCAGCCCTGCTCCATACGCAGCTGCAGATTGTTCAGCTGCTGACGAATGCGAAGCAGATCCTGGCTCAACTGTCGACGAGTACCGTCGATCGCCTTGATTGCCTGTTCGTTCTGGCGGATACGCTGCGCCAGCTGGGCGGTAACATCCGACCCTCCGGACAAACCCGCCAGCTGTTCGGTGAGCTGCTTCTGCACCTTGAGGCGCCCTTCGCTTTCCAGCTTCAACCCCTGCTCCAGGGTATCCAGTTGTTTTTCAGCGGCGCTCAGACGTGCCTGCAGCACCTTTTTCTGCGCCGCCAGTTCGGTTTTCAGTGCGCTGGTCTGGGCCAGCGCATCCGCCGCCTTGTCGGCATCCTTGCGCACCGCTGCAAGTGTCGTTTCCGTTTCGGCCAGCTGCGCCTGCAGCTTTTTCAGCTGCTCCGCCTGCTGTTCCAGCTGGGGCTTGTTGCGCTGATAGGCCACGGTCCACAGCTTGGCAATTTCGGAATCATAATGAGTAAAGCGCTCCTTCATCCGGCCGTCGACAGCCTGCAACCGTTGCTGCAACGTTTGCCCGGACTGCTCAGCACTGTCAGAGGCCACTTCCAGCAGTGCCTCCAGCGACTCGACCCGCCCCTGTGCCCGGCCAAGCTCAGCCTGCAACTGCACCAGTTGCTCCTGCTGCTGCATCAGGTTATAGCCCAGATAGCCACCACCGGCGGCCAACAACAGCAAAATAGCCGTGACCAGCAGGCTGCCGCCACTGCCGCGCTTGTCTTGATTGCTCGGCTGTGTGCGACCGGGCTGGCGCGCTGCCGATTCAACCACCAGGGACTCCAGCCCCTCCGGGCTCAAGCCCGGCTCCTTACGCTCACTCATCAATGCTCAATCTTTACTGACCAACAGGCGCTCAACCCTAGCAGGTTTGCCAAAAACGAAAAAGCCCCGCTATTGCGGGGCTTGGTATCGATCAAGGGATCGGGGGGATGATCACATCATGCCGCCCATACCACCCATGCCGCCCATACCGCCCATGTCCGGCATGCCAGCACCGGCGTTTTCATCCGGGTGGTCAGCGATCATGGCTTCAGTGGTGATCATCAGACCGGCGATGGAAGCCGCCGCCTGCAGTGCAGAACGGGTTACCTTGGCCGGGTCAATGATACCCATCTCCATCATGTCGCCGTACTCTTCAGAACCGGCGTTGAAACCGAAGGCGCCTTCACCGGCACGAACCTTGTCCACCACGACAGAGCCTTCGCCACCAGCGTTGGCTACGATCTGACGCATCGGCGCTTCCATGGCGCGCAGCGCCAGCTGGATACCGATGGTCTGGTCGTGGTTGTCACCTTCCAGGCCTTCGATCTTGCTCAGGGCACGGATCAGGGCAACACCACCGCCCGGTACCACGCCTTCTTCTACGGCAGCACGAGTGGCGTGCAGCGCATCGTCAACGCGGGCTTTTTTCTCTTTCATTTCGACTTCAGTCGCGGCGCCGATCTTGATCACGGCGACACCGCCCGCCAGCTTGGCAACACGTTCCTGCAGCTTTTCGCGGTCGTAGTCGGAAGAGGTCTCTTCAATCTGGGCACGGATCTGCTGAACACGGCCATCGATATCAGCCTTGGCGCCGGCGCCGTCAACGATCACGGTGTTTTCCTTGGTGATGTTAACGCGCTTGGCCGTACCCAGCTGTTCCAGAGTCACGGTATCCAGGCTCAGGCCGATCTCTTCGGAGATCACCTGACCACCGCTGATGATGGCGATATCCTGCAGCATCGCCTTGCGACGGTCGCCGAAGCCCGGTGCCTTAACAGCGGACACTTTCACGATACCGCGCATGTTGTTCACAACCAGAGTCGCCAGGGCTTCGCCCTCAACGTCTTCAGCGATGATCAGCAACGGACGTGATGCCTTGGCAACCTGTTCCAGCGCCGGCAGCAGCTCACGGATGTTGGAGATCTTCTTGTCGACCAGCAGGATGAACGGGTCTTCCAGCTCGCAGGTCATGGTGTCCTGGTTGTTGATGAAGTACGGAGACAGGTAGCCGCGATCGAACTGCATGCCTTCTACGACGTCCAGTTCGTTGTCGAAACCGGAACCTTCTTCAACGGTGATAACGCCGTCCTTGCCCACTTTTTCCATCGCTTCGGCGATGATGTTGCCGACAGCCACATCGGAGTTGGCAGAGATGGTGCCGACCTGAGCGATCGCCTTGGAATCTTCACAAGGAACGGACATTTCAGCCAGCTGTGCAACGACGGCCGCCGCGGCCTTGTCGATGCCACGCTTCAAGTCCATCGGGTTCATGCCGGCGGCAACGGACTTCAGGCCTTCGTTCACGATCGCCTGCGCCAGTACGGTGGCAGTGGTAGTACCGTCACCAGCCACGTCGTTGGCCTTGGAGGCGACTTCCTTGACCATCTGCGCGCCCATGTTTTCGAACTTGTCTTTCAGTTCGATCTCCTTGGCAACGGATACACCGTCTTTGGTCACGGTCGGCGCGCCGAAGGATTTGTCCAGCACCACGTTACGGCCTTTCGGGCCCAGAGTGGTTTTAACGGCGTCAGCCAGGATGTTTACACCTGCCAGCATGCGCTGACGAGCATCATCACCAAAACGTACGTCTTTAGCAGCCATTGTTTGCTAGTCCTGTATCAGTATCGAGTTGAATCGAGTTAAAGAGTTGACGATTTAAGCGACGCGAAGCTGATGGTTCAGTCTTCCAGGACGCCGTAGATCTCACTTTCCTGCATGATCAGCAGTTCGTCGCCGTCGATCTTGACGGTGTTGGAACCGGCATACTGGCCGAAGAGGACCTTATCACCCACTTTGACGGACGGCGCCTGAACTTCACCGTTGTTCAGTGTACGACCCGGGCCGACTGCAACGACTTCACCACGGTTAGGCTTTTCTGCGGCAGAGCCCGGCAGGACGATACCGCCAGCCGTAGTGGTCTCTTCTTCGCTGCGACGAACTACAACACGGTCGTGAAGTGGACGAATATTCATCTGGTTGTTCTCCTGATATCTAGGATCCAATGCGATGTTGTTGTTAAGGGGCGCTTCCACGCCCGAAATCGGGTTGCATCTTCAATGGGGGGAGACCAACAGGTTTTCAATACCCGGACGACAATTTTTTTGTCGTCTGCGCTCTCCCGCTCTGCGAAAGGATTTGGGGACGCCAGACAGGATTTCAAGCAGCGGTCGCCGTTTTTTAATCGCGGCGGGTATATTCACCATCGATCACGTCGCCATCGCGCGGCGGGACCTGGCCCTGAGGGCGATCGGAATGGAATTCCTCGCGGAATCGAGTTTGGGTGGTATGGCTGGCCGCCACCAGGGTGAAGCGGCTGAGCAGCGCCTTGACCAGTCCCTTGCGGATGCCGGGGATCAAACAGCTGAAACCGATGACATCGGTGACGAAGCCCGGCGTCACCAGCAGGGCGCCGCCGACAGCCAGGACGATGCCTTCCACCATCTCCTGCCCCGGGACCTCCCCCTGATTCATCCGTTGCTGGGCCCGCGCCAGCGTCGATAGTCCCTGATGACGCAGCATGTTGACGCCGATGAAGGCCGACAGCAGCACCAGCCCCACGGTATACCAGGCGCCTATCGCCTGCCCCACCTGAATCAGCACGGTGATTTCGATGATCGGGATGATGATGAACAGCAAAAACAGGAAGCGCATAAGACCTCTCGGGTGTGATGTGCATGGGTTCTGAGCGAAGCCATGGACGGTTCACAGCTTCCCTGACCTTGGATTCTTCCATTTTTGTTGAGTTCAACCAAGTCGGGACGAACAAGAGACCTAAAACCGAGATAAGTAAAAACCCTTATCTAACAATAAATTAGCGCAAAAAAACGCTCCCGCACCATGAACAAATTTTCAGATTATCTGCCTTTTAAATGACTTTTTGGTGAACTTTATAGACTTTTAAAGTAATGACCACTAAATTGTTGCACTGCAATATATTGCAGCGCACAATAAGAAAAGTATCCATATAACAGAGGTAATCCCCGATGGAACTCAAAGACAAAGTTGTAGTGGTAACCGGCGGTGGCCGCGGTCTGGGTCGCTCCATGGCACTGGAATTGGCTGGCAAGGGCGCCAAACTGGCACTGGTCGATCTGAACCAGGCTGACCTGGATGAAACCGCTGGCCTGTGTATGGAACTGGGCGTTGAAGCCCGCACCTATATCGCCAACGTTGCCGATGAAGAACAAGTCGAACAGCTGTTCACCGATATCGCCCGCGACTTCAGCGCCATCAACGGCCTGGTCAACAACGCCGGCATCACCCGTGACGGCCTGTTCCTGAAAGCCAAAGACGGCCAGGTGGTCAGCAAGATGTCGCTGGAACAGTGGAACCAGGTGATCAACGTCAACCTGACCGGCACCTTCCTATGTGCCCGCGAAGCGGCCGCCAAAATGATCGAGACCGGTTCCGAAGGTTGCATCATCAACATTTCCTCTGTTTCCCGTTCCGGCAACATGGGCCAGACCAACTACACTGCCACCAAGGCCGGTGTTCAGGCGATGGCCGTAACCTGGTCCAAGGAGCTGGCACGCTATGGTATCCGTGCCGCTTCCATCGCACCGGGCTTCATCGGCACCGAGATGGTGATGAGCATGAAGCCGGAAGCACTGGAAAAGATCGAGGCCATGATCCCCGCCAAGCGTCTGGGCAAGCCGGAAGAGATCGCCCGGACCGTAAGCTTCATCTTCGAGAACGATTACATCAACGGTCGTTGCATCGAGGTCGATGGCGCCCTGCGCATCTGACGCCCTCTCCGCGCTACGGTCGGCTCCCTGTACGGCCGTAGCGCTTCATTCGATTCAGCCGCCGGCCAGTGGGCTTTGTTATACTGACCGCCTTTTACCTGCAGGGACCCGCCCACCATGCTGCACGCCTGGACAGAAACCTTCGCCCGCTACCGGGATATCCGCCTGCTGTGGGTCTTCCTCATGGGCTGTTCCAGTGGCTTCCCGTTTCTGCTGACCGGCAGCGTACTCAGCGGCTGGCTAAGCGACGCCGGTATCGCCCGGGCGGAGATCGGCCTGCTCGGCAGTGTCGCCACCGTCTACGCGATCAACTTTCTTTGGGCCCCCCTGGTCGACCGTGTCCACCTGCCATTGCTGGGCCGACTGGGCCAACGGCGCAGCTGGATTCTGGCCACCCAGTTGATGATGTTGCTCTTTACCCTGCTACTGGCCACCGTAAACCCGAGTTCGCACCTTTTGATGGCCGGGCTGTTTGCCTTTGGCATCGCCGCCAGCTCCGCCACCCAGGATATTGCCGTCGACGCCTTCCGCATCGACCAGTTCGCGCCGCATGAAAAGGCTTCACTGCCCCCTGCCGCCGCCATCGCCATCATCGGCTGGTGGACCGGCTACTCCTGGCCCGGCTACTTGGCCTTTTCCCAGGCAGACGCGCTCGGCTGGAACAACATCTATCTGCTGATGGCCGGAGTCATTCTGCTGCTGATGCTGTTCACCCTGCTGGTGCGAGAACCGGTGACCGCCCGGGAGCAGTTGCAGGCACAAGCCGAACGCCAGTATCAGCGGGAACTGCGTGACGGACGCTGGCTGACCTGGTTTGCCGTTACCGTGATCGAGCCCTTTGCCGAGTTCTTCCGCAAGAACGGCATCCGGGTTGCTCTGATGTTGATGCTGTTCATCTTCCTGTTCAAGATCGGCGAGGCCTTCCTCGGCCGCATGTCAGTGGTGTTCTACAAGGAGATCGGCTTCAGCAACGAGCAGATCGGCGAGTACACCAAACTGTTCGGCTGGTTCATCACCGTCAGCTTCACCCTGCTCGGCAGCGCCTTCAACACCCGCTTCGGCGTGGTCAAGGGACTGCTGCTGGGCGGCAGCGCCATGGCCGCCAGCAACCTGATGTTCGCCGTCATCGCCGCCGCCGGACCGGTCGAATGGCTGCTGCTGTTGACCCTGGTGGTCGACAACTTCACCACCGCCTTTTCCACCGTGGCCTTCGTATCTTTTCTGACCCTGCTGACCGGGCGCGCCTTCAGCGCCACCCAGTACGCCCTGCTGGCCTCATTGGGCAACCTGAGCCGCACCACCCTGGCCGGACTGAGCGGTTATACGGTGGACTGGCTGGGCAGCTGGGAAAGGTTCTTCATCGTCACGGCGCTGATGGTGCTGCCGTCACTGTGCATGCTCTGGCTGCTGCGCGATCGCTTCAATGACATCAGCCAGGCGAACGATCAAGATAGTTAATAATAATTATTATCATTTACAGAATTGAAGAGGCCCGCTATAGTCAGCTGCATTCACCATGACCGGAGGGACCCTGATGACCTTTCAAATCAATGCCTGGCTGGAGCACCCCACGCCCAAACTGAGCATCAGCGACAAGAGCAGCGGCATGACGCTGCTGGAATGGCAGGGTGCGCAGCTGCACCGACTGTTGACCAAGGGCGGACTGGTGGCGGAGGACTTCCGCCGCAGCAGCGAAAGCGAACAACAGGCACTGGCGCGGGAGCTGTTTCTGCTCTGCTGCCAGGATTGAGCAGAGAAGCCGGGCGCGGCTGCAGACAGCCGCGCCCGAGGATGTTCAATCGCGGAAGTTGTTGAACTGCAACGGCAGCTCGATATCCGCTTCACGCAAGAAGGCGATCGCCTGCTGCAGATCATCACGCTTCTTGCCGGTCACGCGCACCTTGTCGCCCTGGATCTGAGTCTGCACCTTCAGCTTGGCATCCTTGATCACCTTGCCGATCTTCTTGCACATCGCCTGATCCAGCCCCTGACGCAGGACCGCCTCCTGCTTCGCCTTGACGCCGCCGACATCGGGGTCCTTGACCTCCATGCACTTGATGTCGATCTTGCGGCTGGTCAGTTTGGCTTTCAGCATCTCCAGCATCTGCTGCAGCTGGAAATCCACCTCCGCTTCCAGGGTTACGGTTTCACCGCTCAGCTCGAACGCGGCCTTGACCCCCTTGAAGTCGTACCGGCTCTGCAACTCGCGGTTTGCCTGGTCCACGGCATTGGTCACTTCATGCATATCCAGCTCGGATACGACATCGAATGAAGGCATAGCAGCTCTCCTGTTAAAATAAGTCCTGTTAATAACGGTTTCAAACCCTGTCGCAACAGGGCTAAGATCAAATCATTTGCTACGGAGTTTTCATGCACTGGCATATTCTCGGCGCAGGCGCCATCGGCTGCCTCTGGGCTTATTTTCTGACCCGGGCGGGACAGGACGTCAGCCTGATTCTGCGCAACCCGGCCAGCCTCGAGCAATGGCCGGCCAGCGGTCAGCTTGAGATTACAGAAGCGGGACAGCGGCACCAGATCCACTGCCAGCTGGAAACGCCTGATACAGCGGTACCCATTCGGCACCTGCTGGTCGCAACCAAAGCCTATGATACCCTGAGTGCCGTTGAAGCCATACAGCCAAGACTGCACGACGACACCGAAGTGGTGCTGCTGCAGAACGGCATGGGCCAGCAGCAACAGCTGCTTGAGCAGCTGGGACGCCTGCGGCTCTGGGCCGCCACCACCACCGCCGGCGCCTGGCTCGAGACTCGACATCAGCTGCACTGCGTCAGTCGCGGCGACACCCACATAGGCCCCATGAGCGAGAGCACCGCTCCCCTGCCCTCGGGTTGGGAGACGCTGGATATTCCGCTGCACACCTGTGCCGATATCCGTCCGCACCTGTGGCGCAAGCTGGCAATCAATTGCGCGATCAACCCGCTGACCGCGCTTTTCGACTGTCGTAACGGCGCCCTGCTGGAGGACCCCGCCCGATTGGAAACGATGCGCAAGGTGTGCCGGGAGGTGGAGCAAGTCGCGGCGGCGGCCGGCATGGAGCTTTTCCCCGAGCCTCTGGAAGCCCGCGCCGCCGCAGTCGCCCGGGCAACGGGCGATAATTTTTCATCCATGCTGCAGGATATCCGTCATGGACGTCGCAGCGAGATCGAACAGATCACCGGTTATCTGTGCCAGCAGGCCGACAGGCTGAACATGGAGGTACCGGTCAACCACTCCCTTTTACAAGGAATACGGGCCCTGAGCCCACAGGACAGAGTTAAATGAGCAAGGCCGACACCCCCGTGCACAACGACACCTACCCTTATGCCAAAAAACTGAAGCGCGATGCCTATGAAGCCGACAAGCGCCTGCTGCAGATCGAGCTGCTCAAGGTACAGCGCTGGGTCCGCGATACCGGTCAGAAGATTCTGATCATCTTTGAAGGCCGGGATGCCGCCGGCAAGGGTGGTAGCATCAAACGCTTCATGGAACACCTCAATCCGCGCGGTGCCCGCGTGATTGCGCTGGAGAAGCCCACCGAACAGGAAAAGGCCCAGTGGTATTTCCAGCGTTACATCAAACACCTGCCCACCGCCGGCGAAATCATCCTGTTTGACCGTTCCTGGTACAACCGGGCCGGTGTCGAACGGGTGATGGATTTCTGCACGCCTTCGGAGTACCTCGAATTCATGCGCGAAGCCCCCGAACTGGAGCGCATGTTCGTGCGCAGCGGCATCCGCCTGTTCAAGCTCTGGTTCGAGGTCGGCCGTGAGGAGCAGTTCCAGCGCTTCCAGTCACGCCGTACCGATCCGCTGAAACACTGGAAACTGTCGCCGGTCGACCTGGCCTCGCTGGACAAGTGGGACGCCTATACCGAAGCCAAGGAGGCGATGTTTTTCCATACCGATACCGCCGATGCTCCCTGGGCGATCATCAAGTCGGACGACAAGAAGCGGGCACGACTCAATGCCATGCGCTATATCCTCAGCCAGCTGCCCTACCCGGATGCCAATGAGGAGATCGACCTGGAGCCGGACCCGCTGATCGTGCAGCCGGCCCATGTCGGCCTGCAACAGAAGCGTCACTCATAACCGAGACAAGGAATCCCCATGAGCAATCGTCTGACCCGTATCTACACCCGCAGCGGCGACCAGGGCACCACCGGCCTCGCCAACGGCAGCCGGGTCCCCAAATACCACCCGCGCATCGAAGCGCTGGGCGATGTGGATGAGTTGAACTGTCTGCTGGGCTGCCTGCTGGCCGAGCTGTCCGCTGATGACGCCCTGAGCCCCCTGCTGCAGAGAATCCAGAACGATCTGTTTGATCTTGGCGGCGAACTGGCGGTCGCCGACCCGAACTATACGGTGATCACGATCGAAGTGGTTGAGTGGCTGGAAGCCGAGCTGGACAGACTCAATGACGCCCTGCCGCCGCTGCAGGAGTTCATCCTGCCGGGCGGCACCCCGGCCGCGGCCCAGGCTCACCTGGCCCGCAGCATCTGTCGCCGGGCCGAGCGACGGACCGTGGCACTGGCCGAAGCCGACAGTGTGAACCCTCAGGGGGTCGCCTACCTGAACCGCCTGTCGGACCTGCTCTTCGTCTGCGCCCGGGTGCTAAGTCGCCGCGATGGCGGCGCAGAGGTTCTCTGGCAGCCCCGCCGCCCCCAACAGGACCGGTAAAGCGCGCGCAACGCCGGTCAGCGCCGGCTCTGCAGCATCTCCAGCCCCAACCGGGCCTGCATCAGGAACTGGTTGAAGACCTTGAATTCCTGGTCTTCGACCAGGTCGCCCTTGTCGGCATACATTAGCCCCAACACCCGGTCCTTGACCACCAGGGGTGCGACGATGAAGCCCTTGGGCTCCACCTCCTGAAGGAAAGGCTCCGGCAGGCGCTCCTGCCAACCGGGCTCCTCGCTGTCCGGCACCAGCAAGGTCATCCGTTTTTCCAGAATACGGAAAAACAGCAGCGCTCCCGGCGTCTGCCGGTGCAGCTGAAAGAACGCCTTGAGGAGTGCCTGACCGTCGCCAGCGGTCATGCGCGCTTTCAACTCCTGCCCGTTGACGCTCAACTGGCAAAACGCCACCCGTTCCAGCGTACTGGCATCGGCGATCGCCTCGACCGCCGCCTCCAGAATGCTGTTGGCAGTCGTCGGTTCCGCGATCAACTCATTCATCTGCTGCAGGTGATGCAGCTGACGCTCCATTTGTCGGGTATGGTCGGCGGATCGTCTGACCTCGACCGGCTCATGGGGCGAAGGCACGGGCTTGCGCGCCTCCCGGGAATGCACGTAGTAGGCCAGCTTGCGGGTCATCTCATCGCGCGCCGGGTCATCCGACAGGCTGAGCTGCGGGCTGACCAGGCGGTGCTGCAGGCCGTATTCGTCGGCCAGATCACACACCTGGCGAAAGGCCTCACTGATATGGCGATCCAGATCCTCCACCGGCTGCCGAGTCGACTCGGCCAGGTCGCCGATCAAGGTCCCATACTCCAGCTCTCCGGATGTATCCCGGCCGTAAAGCAACTCCAGCAGATCATGACAGTCGGCCGCAAGCCGGTGGTTGAGCCGGCTGCCGCCGCACAACTGGTCCGCCGTCAGCGGATCCATCGCCTGGACCACGCTCTTCGGAAAGCCCCAGCTTTGCGCCAGATCCTGGCCGATATCGCTGAAATGCCCCCCCAGCTGCTGCAGCTGGATGCGTGGCCAGCTGTCCCGAGCCCGCTCGCGCAGCTGCAGCATCCTGCTGTAGGTCTCCGGCAGGGTAAACGCGACGATGATCTCACCCAGTCCGTATAACAGGCCACAGATATAGGCTTCCTCGATATCGAGCGCCCCGGCAGCAGCGGCCAGCTCTCTCGCCAGCGAGGCGTTCAGGAAAGCACTGATCAGCAGCGGTTCAACCCCGGTATCGGGCTGTTCTTCCCGAAAGCTCTCGATCAGTTTAAGGGTCACGCACAGGTTGTGAATCCGTTCAAAGCCGATCAGTACAACCGCCCGTGACACGGCGCTAATCTGCCCACCACTGCGGTTGTAGCTGGGCGTATTGGCAATTTTCAGCAGTTTGATCGACAGGTTGGCATCTTTCATCACCGCCATGGCCAGCGCCATCGCATCGCTCTGCCGCGAACTGCTCACCTGGCGGATACGGTTGACCGTTGCACTGAACACCGGCAGGTCGCCCAACCGGTCCAGTTGCGCATAGATCGCATTCAAAGTGTCCTGGTACTTCAATTTCAACCTGCTCTACAACGGGGTGACCCACAGTTGCGGTCACCCGAAATACGCACACACGCCCACAGGCATGCCCCTACTCGAATGTTGCTTTTCGGCGGCAGTATAACAAAGTCATACCATCCGCATGGCAAACTCAGCCGCAAAACCTGCCCGAGGGCAAAGGCTGGATATCTTCTAGAGGCCGAACGGCGGTTGCCCCTCGACCAACCGCCAATGGACAGCCCAGGCTGCCCGACGATAATGATCGACACATGGGTTTCAGCGCCAGTTTGCTTTAATATGCCCCTGTGAACGGATTATGTGATCGAGGATAGATGCGTGGAACAAACGAATATCTGGATTGTGACTCTGGTAGCCCTTGGCATTGGCGCCCTGATCGGTTTTCTGCTCGGCCGAGCTGGCGGCGGCTCCAGCCGGGAACAGGAACTGGTCGATGAACTGGACACGGCCCGCTCTGAACTGGACAGCTACAAACGCAAGGTCGGCGAACATTTCGAACAGACCGCCGAACTGGTCAATGGCCTGACCGATCAGTACCGCAAGGTTCACCAGCACCTGGCCAACAGTGCGGAAAACCTCTGCCCCGACCTGCCGGCCACAGCCGCCCTGCAGCATGAACTGCGCCCGGGCCTGAGCGCCGAGATTCCGACCGTGACCGATGCGCTGGATAACAGCGAGCAGGAAGAGCTGCCGGAACCGCCCCGCGACTATGCGCCGAAAAAACCAGACGAAGCCGGCACACTCTCTGAAGAGTACGGTTTTGATCGCAAGGTGGAAGAAGCGCAAGTCAGCCGCCCGGCCGGTGCCGGCGATGCCACCGCCTACGGCGAAGATGACCCGGCCGAACCGCGCAAGGAAAGCAAGGAAAAAGCGCAGGCCTGAGCCGTTGGATGAACTCAGCGCCTACGCGCGGCGGGCTCGCTCAGCCCGCCGCCATGACCGACCTCTGCCAACGCCCTCCGACACGCCAGCCCCCTGACCCTGCAGGTTGCTTCAGGCGTCCCCCATGCTGGCCGGTGGGCAACTCAAACGGGATTGTCGATATCGATAAACCGGTGCTCCAGGCCGAACTGCTCGGCCAGATGTTCGCCCAGCGCCTGTACGCCGTAACGCTCGGTGGCATGATGACCGGCACCGCAGTAGTGGATGCCCGCCTCCCGCGCCGTATGCACCACCGGTTCAGAGATTTCGCCGCTGAGGTAGAGATCGGCTTCCTGTTCCAGCGCCAGATCGATCATCCGCTCGGCCGCACCGGTGCATAAGGCCACCCGCTCAATGCTGTGATCGCCGCCCGCGATCATCTGCGGTGTCCGCCCCAACACCTGCTCGATGCGCTCGCCAAAGGCCGCCAGCGTCAGCGGCTGCGCCAGCCGACCGATATTGCCGATCGCCGGATCCTGCCCCGGCTCCAGCGGCCCGTCCAGGGTGATTCCCAACCGCTTCGCCAGCTGAGCGTTATTGCCCAGCTCAGCATGGGCATCCAGCGGCAGGTGGTAGGCCATCAGATTCAGGTCATTGACCAGCAGCGTCTGCAGCCGCCTGCGCTTGATGCCGGTGATTGCGGCCGCCTCTCCCTTCCAGAAGTAGCCATGATGGACCAGTACCAGGTCCGCCTGCCAGGCCAGCGCCTCGTCCAGCAACGCCTGGCAGGCGGTCACGCCCGTCACTACGCGCTGCACCTGCCGACGCCCCTCGACCTGAAGCCCATTCGGACAGTAGTCCCGAAAGCGTCCGGCCTCCAGCAGCCGATCGCAGTAACGCACCAGTTGATCGATTGAAACGGCCATGAAATCTCCCGCGTTGTTCAATATAAGTCGGTAAACGTATAATGGGGCATACTGAAATGATTTACAGGTGCAAGCAAGTCGATGCGTAAAGTCTCCTACCTGATCTGGCCTGTTGTCACCGGCATTCTGGCCGCACTGCTTATTCTTCAGTTCTATCCGCAACTGGTCACGCCACCGGTTACCACCGTCGAGATCCGTGAAGCGGCCGCCGTCGACACCCCGACCGTCCGCCCCATCGGCATGGTGTCCTATGCCGACGCCGTTGACCGGGCTGCCCCCGCCGTGGTCAACATTTACACCCGCACATTGGTCCGTCAGCCCGCCAACCCGCTGCTGAATGATCCCTTTTTCCGCAAGTTCTTCAACAGCGAGCAGCTGCCGCAACGGGAGCGGATCGAATCCAGCCTGGGTTCCGGCGTGATCCTCAACGAACAGGGTTACGTGGTCACCAACAACCATGTGATCAGCGGTGCCGACAGCATCGTCGTGGCGCTGCGTGACGGCCGCGAAGCCGTCGCCGAGGTGGTCGGCCTGGACCCTGAAACCGACCTCGCGGTACTCAGGGTCGAACTCGATGACCTGCCCAGCATCACCCTGTCCAGTGAGGAATCGCGTATCGGCGATGTCGCCCTGGCGATCGGCAATCCCTTCGGCGTCGGCCAGACCGTGACCATGGGGATCATCAGCGCTACCGGCCGCAACCGTCTGGGGCTGAGCACCTACGAAGACTTCATCCAGACCGATGCCGCCATCAACCCCGGCAACTCCGGCGGCGCCCTGATCGACGCCTACGGTAACCTGATCGGCATCAACACCGCCATCTTCTCCAAGTCCGGCGGTTCTCAGGGGATCGGCTTTGCCATTCCGTCGACCCTGACGCGCCAGGTGATGCAGGACCTGATCAGCCATGGCCGTGTAATCCGTGGCTGGCTAGGGATCGAGATTCAGGAGCTAACCCCACGACTGGCCGAGTCCTTCGAGGTCGGCGATCGCACCGGCCTGATCATCGCTGGCATCTTCCGCAACGGCCCCGCCCATCAGGCGGGTCTGCAGCCGGGTGATGTGCTGCTGCAGCTCGCCGGCGAACCGGTGACCGGCAGCCGCAAGGCGATGAACCGGATCGCCCGCTTCAAGCCCGGCGACAAGGTGGAACTGGGGATTCTGCGCAACGGTCACGAAATGAGCCTGAGCGCGACCATCTCGGAACGACCACAGACCCGCAATTGATCCACGTGGGAGCCAAGGCGCGGATACAAAAAAAGCTCCCTCGGGAGCTTTTTTCATGCCTGAACAGGTCGTTCAGTCCTTGATGCGGTACTCGGCAGAGCGAGCGTGAGCGGTCAGGCTTTCGCCACGGGCCAGCACCGACGCCACCTTGCCCATCTCCGAGGCACCTTCCGCCGAGAACATGATCAGCGAGGAACGCTTCTGGAAGTCGTACACCCCCAGCGGCGACGAGAAACGCGCCGTGCCGGAGGTCGGCAGCACGTGGTTGGGACCGGCGCAGTAATCACCCAGGGCTTCAGCGGTATAACGGCCCATGAAAATGGCGCCGGCATGACGGATCTGCGGCAGCAGCGCCTCCGGATCAGCCACGGACAGCTCCAGGTGCTCGGGGGCGATGCGGTTGCTCACCTCAGCGGCTTGGGTCATATCCGCCACCTTGATCAGCGCGGCACGGCTTTCCAGCGAGATCTGGATGATTTCACGGCGCTCCATGGTCGGCAGCAGCCGGTGGATACTGGCTTCAACCTGGTCGATATAATCCTCATCCGGGCAGACCAGTATCGACTGGGCATCCTCGTCATGCTCGGCCTGGGAGAACAGGTCCATCGCCACCCAGTCCGGATCGGTCTGGCCATCGCAGACCACCAGAATCTCGGACGGACCGGCGATCATGTCGATGCCGACGGTACCGAAGACGGCGCGCTTGGCCGTGGCCACGAAGATGTTGCCGGGGCCGACGATCTTGTCCACCTTGGGCACGGTTTCGGTGCCGTACGCCAGTGCGGCCACCGCCTGGGCGCCGCCCAGGGTAAAGACACGATCGACACCGGCCAGCGCGGCCGCCGCCAGCACCAGCTCGTTAAGCACACCTTCCGGCGTGGGTACGACCATGATGATCTCTTTCACCCCGGCCACATGGGCCGGCAGCGCATTCATCAGCACCGATGACGGATAGGCCGCCTTGCCGCCGGGCACATAGATGCCGACGCGGTCCATCGGCGTGATCTGCTGACCCAGCATGGTGCCGTCGGCTTCGGTGTACTGCCAGGACTCGCCCTTCTGACGCTCGTGGTAGGCGCGCACGCGCGCGGCCGCCTTTTCCAGTGCAGTGCGCTGCTCGGCCGGCAGGCCATCCAGAGCCTGTTGCAGGCGCGGCTGGCCCAGCTCCAGATCCTGGATACTGCTGGCGGCGGTACGGTCAAAACGGTTGGTGAACTCCACCAGCGCCGCATCGCCTTCTGCACGCACTTTGGCGATCACTTCATTGACGATACCGTTGACCTTGTCGTCGGAGACGCTTTCCCAGGCCAAGAGCTGTTCCAGCTGCTGATCGAAGTCGGCCTGCGCCGCATCCAGTCGTTTGATGGAAAGACTCATGCGACCTCCTCCCGGCGCGCATCGATCGCCTGCTGCAGCTGGTCCAGAATCGGCTGAATCAGCGCGTGTTTCATTTTCATCGACGGCTGCCCCACCACCAGGCGCGAGCTGATTTCGGCGATATGCTGCATCGGCTCCAAGCCATTGGCTCTGAGCGTGTTGCCGGTATCGACGATATCGACGATACGGTCGGCCAGCCCCATGATCGGCGCCAGTTCCATCGCACCGTAAAGCTTGATGATGTCGACCTGCTGCCCCTGACGCGCGAAGTACTCTTTGGTCAGATTGACGAACTTGGTCGCCACCTTCATGCGACCCTCGACGGGGGCTGCATCCTTCATGCCGGCCACCATCAGCTTGCACTTGGCGATTTCCAGATCCAGCGGCTCGTACAGACCGGCACCGCCATGCTCCATGAGCACATCCTTGCCCGCCACGCCCATATCGGCGCCGCCATACTCCACGTAGGTCGGCACGTCGGTGGCGCGGATCACCACCAGCTTGATATGGTCATGGTTGGTATCGAAGATCAGTTTACGGCTGCTGAAAATATCTTCGGCAGGCACGATATCAGCCGCTGCCAGCAGTGGCAGCGTTTCCTTCAGGATGCGCCCCTTGGACAGGGCGATAGTCAGCTGTGTTTTCATGGGCCTCTTGCTCACTTAGCAGGCAATCGAAAATCTATCTACGTTTTTCAACAGCCTGTTAGCCGGGTACACGACGGATACGTGCGCCCAGTAGCTGTAGTTTCTCTTCGATGCATTCATAACCGCGGTCGATGTGGTAGATACGATCGATCTCGGTTTCCCCTTCAGCGACCAGCGCCGCGATCACCAGGCTCGCCGATGCACGCAGGTCGGTCGCCATCACCGGCGCGCCCTGGAGTCGACTGACCCCTTCGATCACAGCCGTGTTGCCTTCAATGGAGACATTCGCGCCCATGCGGATCATCTCCTGCATGTGCATGAAACGGTTTTCGAACACGGTTTCGCGGATCTTGCCGACGCCGATAGCCACCGCATCCAGCGCCGCAAACTGGGCCTGCATGTCGGTCGGGAACGCCGGATAGGGCGCGGTGGTCACGCTCACCGCCTTGGGCCGCTGGCCGTGCATGTCCAGGCTGATCCAGTCGTCACCGGTTTCGATCTCGGCGCCGGCCTCTTTCAGCTTCTGCAATACCGCATCCAGGGTATCGGGACGGGTGTTCTTGCACTTGACCCGACCACCGGTTGCCGCGGCCGCCACGAGGAAAGTGCCGGTCTCGATACGGTCGGGCAGTACCGAATAGCGACAGCCTTTCAGCGATTCCACGCCATGCACGGTAATGGTGTCAGTGCCGGCGCCACGCACGTCAGCGCCCATGGCGTTCAGGCAGTTGGCCAGGTCGACGATCTCCGGCTCACGTGCGGCGTTTTCGATGATGGTTTCGCCCTCGGCCAGTGCCGCCGCCATCAGAATATTCTCGGTGCCGGTCACGGTCACGGTGTCAAAGAACACGCGCGCGCCTTTCAGGCGCCCCTCAACGCTGGCGCGTATATAACCGCCTTCCACCTTGATGTCGGCGCCCATCGCTTCCAGACCACGGATATGCAGGTCTACCGGGCGGCTGCCGATGGCGCAGCCACCGGGCAGAGAAACTTCGGCGCGACCGAAGTGCGCCAGCAGCGGCCCCAACACCAGGATCGAGGCACGCATGGTCTTGACCAGCTCATAAGGCGCGCACAGATCGGTGATGGTGGTGGCGTTGAGTTCGACGCTCAGCTTCTCATCGATCACCAGGTCCACGCCCATGCGGCGCAGCAGCTCCAGCATAGTGGTGATGTCGTGCAGGTGGGGCAGGTTACAGATGGTGACCGGCTCATCCGCCAGCAGTGTCGCCGCCAGAATCGGCAGCGCCGAGTTCTTGGCGCCGGAGATACGAACTTCACCGTTCAGGCAGGCGCCGCCTTCAATAATCAGTTTATCCATCAGGGTTTCCTGTGTGACTTCAGCTCAGCGCAGCCCACTGTTCCGGGGTGTAGGTTTTGATCGTCACAGCATGGATGGCGCCGCTGGCAATTTGCTCACTCAGACAGGCATAAACCAGCTGCTGTTTCTTGACGGGGGTCAGACCCGCGAACACCTCACCCACAACCGTGACCTTGAAATCACAGCCTTCGCCGTCGGTGTATGCGGTGCAGCCTTCGAGCTGCTGTTCCAGGATCTGTTTGACTTCTTCAGCCTGCATGCGGGACTCCCCTGCCTAACGTGTACTCGGAATGATGGGCGAAATCATACCGAAACGGGGGGCAAAAGGCGATCAGGCTCGGGCCTCGGCCGTCAGCTCTGCATCCAGCCCCACCAGGCGAGCGATGGCATCAAAGTCGGCCGGCACCCCGGTCAGAATCAGTTCCTGCCGCAGACGGCCGGCCTGACGCTGACAAACCAGCCACAGCGACAGCGCCGAGCTGTCCACACGGTCAACACCGGAAAGATCCAGGGTGCAGCGCGCGCCACAGGCCTGCAACTGCTCCAGCAGCAGCTTGCGCACCTGCAGCACCGTGGCGAAGGTCAGATCACCGCTCACCCTCACCCGGCCTGCGCTCGGGGTTTCAACCTTCGCTGCGGTCATCGTCATCGCCTGTTTTTTCCAGCTTCACATCCTGCATTTTGGTCGCCCAGGCCTCGATGGTCGCCGCGATCGTGCGGTTCTGCTGGTACAGGTCAGCAAACTGGTTACGGAAGGTGATGCGCAGGTTGATGCCATCCACCATCACATTGACCAGCGTCCAGCGCTGCTCCTGCTTGAGCATGTAGTACACCAGGGTGTAGACCTCGCCGTTGCCGGAGCTGACATCCACGCTGACCACCTGTTTTTCCGGCTCCGGGCTTTCACCGGACGGGGTCTGGATGCGGTACTGCTTCAGTTCAAAACCGGCGATCGACTTGGCATAGGTCCGCAGCAATGTGGTCTTGAACACTTCGGCGAAGCGCTCACGCTCGGCATCGGAGGCGCGACGGTAGTACTTGCCCATAACGCGCTTGGCGATATAGGGAAAATCCACCACCGGGGAGATGACCGTTTCGATCTCCTCCATCAGCAGCTCGGTATTTTCCTCCAGGGTCAGCTCTTCGCGCTCCATCAGCGCCAGCATATCCCGCGTGGCGGCATCGACCACCTCACTGGCTTCCTGCCAGCTGGCTTCAGCCATGGCCGGGTTAACCCAGAGGCTGGCGGCCAGCAACAGAGTGGTTATCCACTGTTTCATTATTTTACTCACTCACCTTGTTAAACAGGAACTTGCCGATCAGCTCTTCGAGCACCAGCGCCGACTGGGTATCCTGAATAAAGTCACCCTCGCTCAGCAGCTCATCCTCGGCCCCCGGGACCACGCCGATGTACTGTTCGCCCAGCAATCCCGCCGTGAGAATACTGGCAGACGTGTCGACGGTCAGATAGTCCACATCGTTGAAGATTTCCATCTCGACCTCGGCCATCAACATCTCCTTGTCGATCCGGATCCCTGTCACCTGGCCGATCTGGACGCCAGACATCGCCACCTTGGCGCGCGGTGTCAGGCCACCGATATTGTCAAAGCGGGCATACACCTTGTAGCCACCGCTCTGTTCCGACGGGTTAAGTCCACTCACATTCAGCGCCAGCACCACCAGCGCCAGAATGCCCGCCAGCATGAACGCTCCAACGCCGATTTCGACGGTTCGCATACGCATGTTTACAGTTCTCCAAACATCAGTGCTGTCAGGATGAAGTCCAGACCCAGCACTGCCAGCGATGAATACACCACAGTCCGAGTTGTCGCCTGACTGATTCCCTCAGAAGTCGGGATACAATCATACCCCTCGAATACGGCGATCCAGGTCACCACGATCCCGAAACAGACCGCCTTGATGATGCCGTTGAGGACATCATCATAAAAATCCACCGACTGCTGCATATTGGCCCAGAAGGAGCCTTCATAGATGCCCAACCAGTCCACGGCCACCAGCGAGCCGCCCCAGATGCCGACCACGGCAAAGATGATCGCCAGAATCGGCATGCTGATGAAGCCGGCCCAGAGGCGCGGCGCCACGATGCGGCGCAAGGGGTCGACACCGATCATCTCCAGGCTGGCCAGCTGTTCGGTCGCCTTCATCAGGCCGATTTCGGCGGTCAGCGCCGATCCCGCACGTCCGGCGAACAGCAGCGCCGCCACCACCGGCGCCAGCTCGCGCACCAGGCTCAGTGCCACCATCTGGCCCACCGCCTGCTCGGAGCCGTAATCGACCAGAATGGTATAGCCCTGCAGCCCCAGCACCATGCCGATGAAACCGCCGGACACCACGATGATCACCAGCGACAGCACACCCACGAAGTAGATCTGCTTCAGCACCAGCGGCAGCATGGTCATCGGCTGAGGCGCCGCCACCAGCGATAGCAGCAGAATCTGCCCGGCCCGGCCGATGGCCGCCAGGCGAGACAGGGCCCTGTGCCCCAGCCTCTGAAAGAGATCCAGCATGATCAGTGTTCCTGTAACAGATCCTGAACGTAATCAGGCGCTTTGAAATGGAAAGGCACGGGGCCATCCGGCAGCCCCTGCATGAACTGGCGCACCTGCTCGGAGTCGAAATCGGCCAGTTCCTCGGGCGTCCCCTGGGCGATCACCCGGCCATCCGACAGCAGGTAGATGTAATCGGCGATCCCCAGCGTCTCGTTGATGTCGTGCGACACGATGATGCTGGTATGGCCCAGCGCCTGGTTCAAACGCCGGATCAGGTTGACCAGTACGCCCATGGCGATCGGGTCCTGACCGGTAAAGGGTTCGTCGTACATGACGATATCCGGATCCAGTGCGATGGCCCGCGCCAGCGCAACACGGCGCGCCATGCCGCCGGACAGTTCACTCGGCATCAGCTCGCGCGCACCGCGCAGCCCCACCGCCTGCAGCTTCATCAGCACCACATCGCGAATCATGTCCTCGGGCAGCTCGGTATGCACTCGCAGCGGAAAGGCCACGTTCTCGAACACGCTCATGTCCGTGAACAGGGCACCGCTCTGGAACAACATGCCCATGCGCTCACGCACTTCGAACAGCTCACGACGTCCCAGCCGGGGAATATCCGTGCCTTCCAGCAGTATTTTGCCACTGTCCGGGCGCAGCTGGCCGCCGATCAGTTTCAACAGGGTGGTCTTACCGGTGCCGGAAGGCCCCATGATCGCGGTCACCTTGCCGCGTGGAATGCTGATATCCACGGCGTCAAAGATCGCCCGTTCGCCCCGGAAGAAGCTCAACCCGCGAATATCGATAATGCTATCGCTCTCAGGCTTCATCTACCTGAAACTCCCGCTTCCTTTCATACCGCCGGTACGCGCTGACCGGCCCAAAATTGACAGCGAAATATACCACTCTCACATGCAAACGTGAATCTAAACAGCTGTTCCGGGGTTCGTGCTTATCCCGGGTCTGGGTTAGAATGGCGTTTTGCAATTCCGTTAAAGGCAGATACCAGACCCATGACAGCCACCGACTATCTGAAATCAGGCCGCCAAACCATCCGGCTTGAGCTGGAAGCCGTTCAGGAACTACTGAACCATCTGGACCAGAACTTCAGCCAGGCATGTGAGCTGATGTTCAACTGCAAGGGACGCGTCATCGTCACCGGCATGGGCAAGTCGGGTCATATCGGCAACAAGATCGCCGCGACTCTGGCCAGTACCGGCACCCCCGCCTTTTTCGTTCATCCCGGTGAAGCCAGCCATGGCGACCTGGGCATGTTTACCGGCGACGACGTTGTGTTGGCTTTATCCAACTCCGGCGAAACCGCCGAAGTGGTCACCATTTTGCCGCTGATCAAGCGCATGGGCGCTCCGCTGATCAGCATCACCGCCAACCCCGCTTCCACGCTGGCGCGCAGCGCCGATATCGGCCTGCATATTCCGGTTGACCGTGAAGCCTGCCCGCTGGGTCTGGCGCCGACCTCCAGCACAACAGCGCAGCTGGTCCTCGGGGACGCCCTGGCGATTGCCCTGCTGGAAGCCCGCGGTTTCAGCAGCGAAGACTTTGCCTTCTCCCACCCGGGGGGCAGCCTGGGACGCCGCCTGCTGCTCAAGGTGGATGACATCATGCACACCGGTGATCAGATCCCGCTGGTGCAGGTTGATACTCCGGTACGGGAAGCCCTGCTCGAGGTCACCCGCAAGCATCTGGGCATGACCGCGGTCACCGACGACCAGCAGCACCTGCTGGGCATCTTCACCGACGGTGACCTGCGCCGCACCCTGGATCAGGGGGTCGACCTGGCCACGACCCTGATCAAGGACGTGATGACCGCCGGCGGCACCAGCGTCCGCCCCGGCATCCTTGCCGCCGAGGCCCTGAGCCTGATGCAGGAACGCAAGATCAATGCCCTGCTGGTCGTGGACGAACAGAACCGCCCGGTCGGCGCCCTCAACATGCATGACATGCTCAAAGCGGGAGTAATCTGATGCACCTGGACAGCCTTTCCCTGCAACTGCGCGAGGCTCTGGCCGACATCCGCCTGGCCGTCTTCGATGTCGACGGCATCCTCACAGACGGCCGCCTGAACTTCCTGGCCGACGGCCGTGAAGTCAAAAGCTTCCACACCCTGGACGGGCTCGGCATCAAGCTGCTGCAACGCTGTGGCATCGAGACCGCCATTATTACCGGCCGCCGCTCGCCTCAAGTGGAGCAACGCGCCGAAGCCCTGGGCATCACCTATCTACGTCAGGGTCGGGAAGACAAGCTGGTCGCCCTGGACGAACTCTGGTCTCAGAGTGGTCACTGCGCCGCTGATACGGCCTATATCGGCGATGACCTGCCCGACCTGGCCGCCATCCGCGCCAGCGCATTCGGTGCCTGCGTACCCAACGGTCATCCGCTGGTGCGCAAGGAAGCCGACTGGGTGACTAGCGCCGCCGGCGGCAAGGGCGCCGCACGTGAGTTCTGCGAGCTGATTCTGGCGGCTCAGGGCAAGCTGGATGCCATCTACGCGGAGTACCGTGGATGCTGAGCCAGCGCCAGCGCCTGCTGATCACGGCGGCGCTGGTCGCCGCGCCCCTGTTGTGGTGGGGGCTGATTACACCGACAACTGATGCGCCATCGGTCAGCGATACGGCGGCCGAACAGGTTGATTTTTTCATCCGCAGCGCGGAAATCACCCGCTGGCGGGATGACGGCGCCATCGGCCAGGTCCTGACCACGCCGCTGATGCAGCACTACCCGGAGCAGGCCGCCATGCAGCTTGAAAACCCGGTCACCCGGGTCCCCGGCAGCGGCGGCGGACACTACCTGCTCAGCGCCGACCGCGGCACCCTGCCGGACACCCAGGACCAGATCCTGCTTGCAGGCAATGTTGAGCTTCACGATAATCCTGCTGCCGGCCCGTCCGGCCTGATGACAACCGATCAGCTGACTCTGTACCCTCCCCGGGACTATGCACATACCGACGACCCGGTACGGATGCAACGCGGCGCGGATACCACCTCGGCGACCGGCATGGACCTGTTTTTCGATCAACAACGGATAGATCTGCTCTCGGACGTGAAGGGTGAATACCATGTACACTAAATTTCGACCCCTGTTTCTGGCCACCCTTCTGACCCTGCCGGCCCTGGCTCAGGCCCTGCCTGAGGACCAGCAGCAGCCGATCCACATCAGCGCCGACCATGCCAGTATGAACGAGCGCACCGGCATCACCGTCTACACCGGCAATGTGGAGATCGTACAGGGCACCCTGGTGATCCGCGGCACCCGTGTCGAGCTGCACCGCAATGACAACGGCGTACAGCGCATTATCTCCACCGGCAAGCCGGCCCAGTTCCAGCAGCAGCCGAGCCATGACCAGGCACTGACCAAGGCCTACGGCGAGCGCATGGACTACCAGGTCAACAAACAGGAAGTAACCATCACCAAATCCGCCCGCGTGGACCAGGGCCGTGACAGCTTCACCGGCGAGCGCATCGTCTACAACATGGAAAAAGCCGTGGTGAACGCCTATGGCAGCGACAAGGATTCAGGCCAGCGCGTACAGATGGTGATTCAGCCGAAGACCGAGGGGAACTGATGTCCGCACAGATTAAACAGCTGCAAGCGCTGCATCTGGCCAAGAGCTACAAGGGCCGCCAGGTGGTCCGTGATGTCTCGCTGGAAATGAACAGCGGTCAGATCATCGGCCTGCTCGGCCCCAACGGCGCCGGCAAGACCACCTGCTTCTACATGATCGTCGGCCTGGTCAACGCCGACCATGGCCAGATCCGCATTGATCAGGATGATGTCACCCACCTGCCGATGCACGAGCGCGCCCGTCGCGGCATCGGCTACCTACCCCAGGAGGCCTCGGTATTTCGCAAGCTCAGCGTGCGCGACAACCTGATGGCGATCTTGGAGACGCGCAAGGAGCTGTCCGCCGGCCAGCGCAACACCCTGCTTGAAGAACTGCTGGAAGAGTTTCACATCACCCACCTGCGCGACAGCCTGGGCATGGCGCTTTCCGGCGGCGAGCGCCGCCGCGTCGAGATCGCCCGTGCGCTGGCCACCGAACCTGACTTCATCCTGCTGGACGAACCCTTCGCCGGCGTCGACCCCATTTCGGTCAGCGATATCAAGCAGACGATCCGCCACCTGCAGTCCCGCAACATCGGCATTCTGATTACCGACCACAATGTCCGCGAGACCCTTGATATCTGCGAGCTGGCCTATATCGTCAGTGAAGGCGGTATACTGGCCCAGGGCAGCCCGCAGGAGATCCTCAACAACGAACAGGTCCGCCGCGCGTACCTGGGCGAACAGTTCGCCCTTTAGGCGCAGCAGCATGTCTATTTCCAACTCGGTCAACCCGGCAGTTTGCATATGAAGCAGTCGTTACAACTCAAGATCGGCCAGCAGCTCACAATGACGCCCCAACTGCAGCAAGCGATCCGCCTGCTGCAGCTCTCCACTCTGGATCTGCAGCAGGAGATTCAGGAAGCGCTGGACAGCAACCCTCTGCTGGAGGTGGAAGAGGAACAGGACGCTGCCGAGCCAGACGCCGACAAGCAGGACAGCAGTGCCGAACAGGACAGCCCCCGCGACGCTGAGCAACCGACCGCGACCGAGTACCAGGACAGCTGGGAAGACAGTAGTGAAGACGGCTGGAACGAGCAGATTCCAGCCGAACTGGCCACCGACAGCCAATGGGACGATACCTTCCAGCACCAAAGCGCCCCCGGCCCCGAACGCGACAATGACTGGGATCCGAGTGACAACGACAGCACCGAGGACGACCTCCAGGACCACCTGCTGTGGCAGCTGAACCTGACCCCTATGAATGATAACGACCGCATGGTCGCCCTCGCCCTGATTGATGCCGTGGATGCCGACGGCTACCTGCGCACCAGCGTCGACGAGGTGCTGGAGCACTTCCAGCAAAGCGAACCCGAACTCTTCGCCGACAGCGACACGGACGAGATCGCGGCTGTACTGCGCCGGGTGCAGCAGTTCGACCCGGCCGGCGTCTGCGCCCGCGATCTCAGCGAGTGCCTGCAGCTGCAGCTGCGCCAACTGCCGGAGGAGACGCCACTGCTCGGCGATGCCATGCGCCTGGTGCGCGATCATCTGAACCTGCTCGGCAGCCACGACTACCGCACCCTGATGCGCCGCCTGCGCCTCAAAGAGGACAGCCTGCAGCAGGTGATCGACCTGATCCAGAGCCTGAATCCCAAGCCCGGCACCCTGATCAGCTCGGAACCGCCCGAATACGTCATCCCCGACGTGATCGTGCGCAAGCTACAGGGGCAGTGGAATGTCAGCCTCAATGCCGACGCCTCGCCGCGCCTGAAGATCAACACTCAGTACGCGGATCTGATCCGACGGGCCGACAACAGCGCCGACAACACCTATCTGAAGAACCACCTGCAGGAGGCGCGCTGGTTCCTGAAAAGCCTGCTCAGCCGCAACGAGACGCTGCTCAAGGTCGCCACCGAGATCGTCGCCCGCCAGATCGACTTTTTCGAGGAGGGTGAAGAGGGCATGAAACCGATGGTCCTGCACGACATCGCCGAAGCGGTGGAGATGCACGAATCCACCATCTCCAGGGTGACTACGCAGAAATACATGCACACCCCGCGCGGCATTTTCGAGCTCAAGTATTTCTTCTCCAGCCACGTCAGCACCTCAGATGGCGGCGCCGCCTCTTCCACCGCGATCCGGGCGCTGATCAAGAAACTGGTCAATAACGAGAATACGGCCAAGCCGCTGAGTGACAACAAGATCGCTCAACTGTTAAAAGAACAGGGAATCAATGTCGCCAGACGCACCGTGGCAAAATATCGTGAGGCAATGAACATTCCGCCTTCTAATGAGCGCAAGCGTCTGGTTTAATGGGAATGGAAAGGCACGCTGAAAGAACGTGTCCATGACGAGGAGAAAAACCTATGCAGATCAACATCACTGGCCACCACGTCGAACTGACAGGCGCACTGGACGAATATGTACGCACCAAGTTCGACCGCCTGGAACGTCACTTCGATAACATCACCAATGCACAGGTCACACTCAGTGTTGAGAAGCAGCGCCAAACCGCTGAAGCCAACATCCATGTGGCAGGCGGCGAAGTCTTTGCCACACACCAGCATGACGACATGTATGCAGCAATTGATGGTATGGTCGACAAGCTGGATCGTCAGATCATAAAGCACAAAGAAAAGATGAAATCCCACAAATAACCGGTAGCAGCACGTCACGACATGCAACTATCAGAACTGCTGACCCCCTCCCTCACGCTCTGCCATGTGGATGCGGTCAGCAAGAAGCGAGTGCTCGAGCTCGCCAGTCAAACGATTGCTGAGCAATTGAATGGCCCGGCCGCTGAAGATATCTTCAGCGGCCTTATCAATCGCGAACGTCTTGGCAGCACCGGTATCGGTGAAGGCGTTGCTATTCCGCACTGCCGCATGGCCGGCGTTGACCGGGCCGTCGGCATGCTGATGACCCTGGCTTCCCCGATCGATTTCGATGCCATCGACAACCGTCCGGTTGACCTGGTCTGCCTGCTGCTGGTCCCCGAGCAGGGTGCCGAGGAGCATCTGCAGACGCTGGCGGGTCTGGCGGAACTGTTCAACCACTCGGAAACACGCGAAGCCCTGCGTGCCTGCGAAGACTCCAAAAGTCTGCTCAAGCGCGTGCAGGAGCTGTGTCAGGAGCAATAGGATGCGACTGGTCGTCCTCAGCGGCCGCTCGGGATCGGGCAAGAGCACGGCGCTGCAAGCACTGGAAGACGTCGGCTTCTACTGCATCGACAATCTGCCGGCGCTGCTGCTGCCGGAGCTGATCCGCGTAATGCTGGCCGAATCCCGGCCCGCCCAGGCGATCGCCGTCAGTATCGACGCCCGCAATCTGTCCAGCAATCTGATACGCTTCCCCGAAGTAATGCAGCAGCTGCGCCAGCAACCCGGGCTGACCGCCGAAACCCTGTTTCTCGATGCTGGCGAAGCGACCCTGCTGCGCCGCTACAACGCCACCCGCCGCCGCCACCCGCTGACCGACAGCGACCAGAGCCTGCAGCAGGCGATTCGCACCGAGCGCGAACTGCTGGAGCCAATCGCCAACCTGGCCGACCTCAGAATCGACACCACCCGCCTCTCCCTGTATGAACTCAGGGATGAAGTGAAACTGCGCGTCGCCGGACGCAGTGAACAGACCCTGTCGCTGCAATTCGAATCCTTCGGCTTCAAACACGGCGTGCCGCTTGACGTCGATTTCACCTTTGATGTCCGCTCCCTGCCCAACCCCTACTGGGTGCCAGACCTGCGCCGTTTCACCGGACGCGACCAGCCGGTGATCGACTTCCTGTCCCAGGCGGAAGAAGTCGACGAGATGGTGGCCGATATTCGCAGCTTCGTGCACAAGTGGCTGCCCCGCTTCAAGGCCAATAACCGCAGCTATATCACCATCGGTATCGGCTGCACCGGTGGCCAGCACCGTTCCGTCTATGTTGCCGAGCAACTGGCTGGTTATTTCCGCGCGCATATGGATAATGTTCAGGTGCTGCACCGTGAACTGAGTCAGCCTGCCGCGGGACCCCAACATGATTGAAAAGCGACTGACCATTATCAACAAGCTGGGGCTGCATGCCCGAGCCGCCGCCAAGCTGGTGACCACCGCCAGTCAGTTCCAAGCTGACATCCGCATTACCCGTGACAGCCGTGAGATCGACGGCAAGAGTATCATGTCCGTGATGATGCTGGCCGCCAGCAAGGGCACCGAACTGCGGCTGAGCGCGCATGGCGAGGATGAGCAGGCCGCTCTTGAGGCGCTGGAAGCCTTGATCAACAACCGCTTTGACGAGCCGGAATAACGCACTCCACCGCACCTGCTCGCTGTATCTTGCCGCTCCCCGTACTATTCCTGAGTGAGACCTGCCGATGAGCCAGCCGGAAACACCCTCCAATCTGGAAACCCTCAGCGCCGCCCTCGAAGTCGGTGAACTGCAGCAGCTCAGGTTCATGCTCAACAAGGGCCTGCGCCCGGCCGAAGTCGCCCACCTGCTGGAAAAGACGCCGCCACGGGAACGCCAGATCCTGTGGAACCTGCTCAACCAGGAGCTGGAAGGCGAGGTGCTGCAATACCTGGGGGACGACGCCCAGGCCGAAATTCTGAGCCGTATGGAAGCCTCCGAAGTCTTGGCGATCACCGAATCGCTGGAAACGGACGACATGGCCGACATCCTGCAGCAACTGCCCGAACGGGTGATGAAAGAGCTGCTGAAGATCATGGACCGGGAGAATCGCGAGCGGGTCGAGCAGGTTCTCTCCTACCCGGAAGACACCGCCGGCGGCCTGATGAACACCGATACGGTGACCATCCGCCCGGACATCACCGCCGAAACCGTGCTGCGCTATCTGCGCCGACACAAGGAGATCCCTGAAACCACCGATACCCTGTTCGTGGTCAGCCGCAAGGGCTCCTATATCGGCGTGCTGCCGCTGACCCGACTGCTGACCACCGATCCGGACGTCCTGGTGCGCGAGATAATGAACACCGACGTGGACGCCATCGCCGCCGACACGCCGGACGAGGACGTCGCGCGCCTGTTCGAACAGCTGGACCTGATCTCCGCTCCCGTGACCGACGAGTCAGGCAAACTACTGGGTCGTATCACCATCGACGACGTGGTGGACGTCATCCGCGAGGATGCCGACCACTCGCTGATGAGCATGGCCGGTCTCGACGAGGACGAGGACACCTTTGCACCGATCATGAAGACCACCCGTCGCCGTGCCGTCTGGCTCGGCATCAACCTGATCACCGCCTTCATCGCCTCCGCCGTGATCGGCCTGTTCGAGGACACCATCGATAAGGTGGTGGCGCTGGCCGTGCTGATGCCAATCGTCGCCTCCATGGGCGGCATCGCCGGCAGCCAGACCCTGACGCTGGTGATCCGCGGCCAGGCACTGGGCCATGTGGAACGCTCCAACATCGGCTGGCTGTTCAACCGCGAACTGGTGGTCAGCGCGCTCAACGGCCTGCTGTGGGCCCTGGTGGTCGCGCTGGTGGCGGTACTCTGGTTCCAGGACATGACCGTCGGCGTGGTCATCGGCCTGGCGATCGTGATCAACCTGATCGCCGGCGCCATGGCCGGCACCCTGCTGCCGATAATACTAAAATCAGTAGGCATAGACCCGGCCCTGGCCGGCAGCGTCCTGCTGACCACCATTACCGACGTTGTCGGCTTTTTCGCCTTCCTCGGCCTGGCAACACTGTTTTTTGCTTGATGGACACAATATGACCGACTTTGATTCGCACCACAATGACGACACCGATGACCTGCCACCCAGCCGAACCCAGCTCAAGCGCGAGGCCGAAGAGCTGCAGCAGCTGGGCAAGCGGATGACCGAGCTGCGCCCGGACCAGCAGGAAAAACTGCCGATCGACGGCCAGCTGCGCGCCGCCATCGAGGAGTACGCCCGCATCAAGGCCAACGGCGCCAAACGCCGTCACCTGCAGTACATCGGCAAGCTGATGCGCATCGCGGATGCCGACGCCATCCGCGAAGTGGTCGACCGTTTCGACTCGGCCAGCGCGACGCACAACCAGCTGTTCCATGAAATGGAGCGCTGGCGCGAGCGGCTGATCGACGGCGACAACAGCGATCTGCAGGGCTTTATCGAGCAACATCCGAATGCCGATATCCAGCACCTGCGCCAGCTGGTCCGCAATGCCCAGCGCGAACGTCAGCGCGAACAGGCGCCGGCACAGGCGCGCAAGCTGTTCCGCTATATCCGCGAACTCTACGAGGCCTGAGCGCTAGCTGTCCGGGCCGCCGGCCTGCAGCTCCAGCTGCGGGTCGTCCCAATGACCGGTCAGGCGGTACTTGAGCGTGCTGAAGCGCTCCAGCTTGTCACCGATCAGCTTGTCGATGACGAACACCGCTCCGGCGACCTGAGGCGCGCCCAGCAGGATCGCCGCCAGGGGCGCATTACTGGTGATCGGCAAGGTTACCTCCACGGTGTTGTCGAGCTGTTCGGCCGCCAGATCCACCCGTCCGGTCAAGGTCATGTTGGCCGACGGCCCTTCCATCCGCAACGGCGCCAGCGTCGTCGCCACCCCGTTCTCGATGCGGTAATGGCCACTGATGCGGTCAAAGCTGACCCCCTTCTTGAGCAGATCGCTGAAGTCGAGGCGCAAGCGGCGAGCGATGGAGTTGAAATTGAGAATACCGAATACACGCAGGATATTGGTGCTGTCCGCAGTTTCGATCAACCGCGTCTGAGCCGTGCTGAACTGGAACTCGCCATCCAGCTGAGCCAGGTCGAACTGCCAAGGGGCATCCGGCCACTGTAGCTGCAGCATGGCCTCCACCTGCTTGGTTTCCATGACCCGCCCGTGCCCCCAGCTTTTCAGCAGACGTCCCAGATCCTCACCGGCCAGCTTCAGAGTCACGGCGGTATTGCTTTCCTCACCCTGCACCCAATCCGCCTCACCACGCACTATCAACTGCTCCGGATAGGCTTCCAGGTCACGGATCCGTAAGCGGCCCGGCTCTGGCTGTAGAGCAAAACGCCATTCGCCCAGCGGTTTCTGGGCAAACCAGAGATCCTTGATCAGCACCCGGGTCGCCGGCAGCTGCCCGGCAAAGTGGTCTGCCGCTGCGCGTTGCACCGGCGGCGCCGTCTCCGCGCCCTCTTTCTGCGCCGGCATCAGAGCATCCAGCTGCAGATGCGCCAGATTTAGCGTCAGCGGCCGTTCCCGCGTAGCCAGCACCACCTCCCCGCTCAGCTGCGGGTGCTCCAACATGACCCGCAAGGGAGCCTCAGCGGACGCGGTCGCCGTCACGTTCAGTGGCGCGATGCCATCGGCCGGCAATTGCAGTGTCAGTGATCCTACGACCGGTTCAGGTGTGAGCTGCATGGTCAGAGACAGTGGTGCACGCTGCTCAGCGGACTTGGCCAGGATCCCCGGCAATTCCAGCGCCACGCCCTCAAGGCCTGAGCGAATTTCCAGCCGCGGACAGCTCGCTTCGGCGCAGATTTCCAGCCGCCCCAGCCAGGGTGCCGTCCCTTCCGTCAGAGCCAGCACCGGCAACTGCAACCACTGCTGCAGGCGCGCCATGTCTGAACGCCCCTGCAGCTCGATACGGTAACGATTTTGCTCGGTAGTAATGCGGGCACTGACCGGCTGATCGAGAAAACGCCCCTGCAACGCCTCGGCACTCAGCCCCGTCTGGCTGTTATAGCGCAGCTGACCCTTGATTCCCTCGACACTCAGGTTGCCGTTCTGGCCTTCCAGCCGGGCATCCCGAAGTTGCACCGCCAGATCAACGCCAGGCGGCCGGCCCTGCAGCGGAATGCCCAGCCCCAGCCGGCTCTGCGCCTTGCCTGCGCCCAGCGACCAGTCCTGAATCGAGGGTCCCAGCGCCTCTGCCAGCGGCGTCTCCTTCAGCACCTTGTCCAGATCGCCCACCGGCCCCACGACCTGAGCCTCGATCTGCAGCTGGCGCTCGCCGGGTGGCAGGTAGACCCAGCCGGAGGGAATATCACTGCTGAGCAATCGCGCACGATTGATATTGATCGCCAGCCCTGCATCGCGCACCAGCACGAACAGATCCGCACTCTCGATGACCGGCCAGCCGGGCTGGTAAGCCAGCTTCCCGTCGACCACATCGAAAAACAGCTGCACCACCGGTGCACGCGGGGTATCGTTGTTGCGCGTACCGGTGCGCAGCAGCAGCCCGCCCTGGCGCAGGATCCCTCCCTTCAGCGCCTGCTCCAGCCAACGGTGCAGCCCCGGGCCGACCTCCTTGGCGGGGGTATAGACCGAAGCCTGAGAACCGTCGCTGTCCGTCATCCCGATCAGCAGCACCAGTTCGCTCTGACGACGGCGGTCGAACGGCAGGTCGATGCTGAAACGCCCCGACGCCTGTACATGCTGGTCCTTGAGCTGCAGACGCTCACTGGCGACGCGGACACCACGTTCATCCAGCGCCCAGCTCACCCGACCGCGGGCCTCTGGATAGCGCCACAAATCCGGGAAGAGTTCAGGAAACTGCATCGCAAAGGCGTCGCTGACCAGGTCGATCCGGCCCTGCTTCACCCCCGCCTCTAGACGACCCGTGACGCCTTTCAGCGCCGGTGCCCCGTGCCAGGCGGCGACTCCCACCTGCTCCACATCTGCCGCCAGCTGCAGATCCTGCCAACCGCGCCCATCCGGTTTCTGGATATTGATTTGCTGTAACCGGCCCTGCGGCTGCAAGGCCGACAACAGCTGAGCCGCCTTTTCCGGCATCCCCGGCGCCTGCACCAGCCAGGACGCCAAGGCCTGCAGATCCAGTTCAGCAATCCCCGCCTGCAAGGATTGAGGCGCCAGCGACAACGGCGCCTGCACCATGGCAAGCGGCAACTCGAACTGGCCCTTTTCATGCACCAGCTGCAACTGGCTGAGTTGCAACTGATAGTCGTCATCACAAGGCTGCAGACTGGCATTGAAGCGACCGGAGCGCGGATAGGGGATGCCGGACTGCACCAGCGCCAGTTGTCCCAGCTCTACCTCCGCCTGCGCTCGCTGCAATCGCCGCTGGTCAAATTCGCTCCAGAACCGGGCACTCAGGTTCAGCTGCTCGACCCCCAGCTCCTGACCGAACAGTTGAAACAGCTCGGGGCCCAGGTGGTTCAGCTCCAGGTACAGCCGATAGCGGGCATCAAGCGCCCGCTGCTGCACCGACTCGGTCTCAACGATGAACGTCATCTCGGCCGCCTCACCCAGCAGAGGCATGCGGAAAAGGCCGCTCAGACGGTGTGCGCGGCGGATGTTTTCCAACTCCAGGTCGGCGGGAGAAATCACCAGACTCTGCCCCTGCTCCGGCACCAGCGTCAGCTCCACGTCGCGGATCAGGGCATAGGGCTGTTGCAGCAACAGAGCGACCAGCCGCTCCCAGACCGGTGCCGAGACGCCCTCAGTCGAGCCCCCCGGTGCCGCCCCGGGACGGTGCAACCAGGCGCCGCCGCGCTGGTTCCAGCGGATGACGGCGCCACTGGCTTCGAAACGATGAAAGATGGGCACTTGAGACAGCAGCGAAGCGAAGGGGTCCAGCTCCAGCGTTAGCTGCTGCAGCTCAAGGTGCCCCTCGATCCCTTCGGTGGAGCGGGTACGAATACTGATGTTCTGTGCGGTGACCACCGGCAGGGCATAGTTCCACTGGCCCTGCAGCCTGCCGATCTCAATCGGTACGCCCAGCAATTCACTGAGCTGAGTCTGAATCTCCGGCCGCCAGCGATCGATGGACTGCAGCCCCAGACGCACTGCGGTCAGCAGCAACGCCAGCAGCAGCAGCAGGACGACGGCGAGCCACCAGGCTCGGCTCAGATGGCGGCGCATGCCCCTGTCCGATCAGCGCAGGACAACATCGTAGTGTTCCGGTGTGTACAGTGGCTCAACCTGAAAACGCACGGTCTTGCCGATAAAGGCTTCCAGCTCGGCCACGTGGTCCGAGACTTCGTCCAGCAAATGATCCACCACCGACTGGGCAGCCAGCACCAGATAGGTTTCGGTGTCATAGGCCCGGTGTTGGCGCAGAATCTCGCGGAAGATCTCGTAGCAGACGGTCTCGGGGGTTTTCAGCGAGCCACGGCCCTGGCAGTGGTTGCAGGGTTCGCAGAGCACCTGTTCCAGACTCTCTCGAGTGCGCTTGCGGGTCATCTCCACCAGGCCCAGCTCCGACACGCCGGTCACCTTGCACTTGGCATGATCCTTCTCCAGCACCCGCTCCAGGGTACGCAGCACCTGACGCTGATGGTCGGAATCCTCCATATCGATGAAATCGATGATGATGATGCCGCCCAGATTGCGCAGGCGCAGCTGGCGACCGATCGCGGTGGCGGCTTCCAGGTTGGTCTTGAAGATAGTCTCTTCCAGATTGCGATGACCGACAAAGGCCCCGGTGTTCACATCCACCGTGGTCATCGCTTCAGTCTGGTCGAAGATCAGATAGCCGCCGGACTTTAGCTCTACCTTGCGACCCAAAGCCTTCTGCATCTCCTCTTCGACATTGAACATGTCGAAAATCGGTCGTTCGCCGGGGTAGTATTCCAGCTTGCTCTCGATCTCGGGCACCAGCGCCTTGACGAACTCGCTGGCGCGCTGAAAGGTCTCACGGGAGTCGATGCGGATGCGCTCCACGCCGGCATGGGCCATGTCACGCAGCGCCCGCATGTTCAGCGGCAGGTCCTCGTAGACGATCGCCGGCGCCTTGACCTGCTTGATTTTGTTGCGAATGGACTCCCACAGGCGACGCAGGAACTGGAGATCACTGGCCAGCTCGACCTCGGAGACGCCTTCGGCCACGGTTCTCAGAATCACGCCCCACTCCGGCGTACTCGACTCGTCCTGCATCAGATCCAGCATCTGTCCACGCAGGCGGTCACGTTCCTGAGGATCCTCGATCCGCTGGGACACGCCGATATGGGTACTGCCCGGCATCAACACCAGATAGCGGGACGGAATGGAAATATGTGTGGTCAGGCGCGCGCCCTTGGTCCCGATCGGGTCCTTGGTCACCTGCACCAGCAGCGACTGCCCTTCACGCAGCACCTGAGCGATGGAGGTGGCGTTGCGTTGATCGGTCGGCATGCTTTGGTCGACCACTTCATCCACATGGATGAAAGCGGCCCGTTCCAGCCCGATATCAACAAACGCGGCCTGCATGCCGGGCAGTACGCGAACCACCTTGCCCTGATAGATATTGCCGACAATGCCGCGACGCTTGGCGCGCTCCACGTAGATTTCCTGAGGCATGCCGTTTTCGATCACCGCCACGCGCGTTTCCATCGGCGTGAAGTTGATCAGGATCTCTTCACCCATCCTCTGTGTCCTCGATCAGCTATTCGTTATTATTACTTCATGACCGCTGCCAGACCGGGATATCGAACTGCTGCAACAGCGCGGCCGTCTGCATCAGCGGCAACCCCACGACGGCGGAATAGCTGCCCTCGATACAGCGTACCAGCACCGCTCCCAATCCCTGTATGCCATAAGCCCCGGCCTTGTCGCAAGGTTCACCGGTTCGCCAGTAGTCCCGGCAGCGCGCTTCATCCAGCTCAACGAACATCACTTCGGTGATCACGGTTTCAACCCGCTGCCGCTCCCCGTCCACGACCGCCACCGCCGTCATCACTTGGTGCCGCCGGCCGGACAGCAGCAGCAACATGCGCACCGCATCCGCTTCGTCCACCGGCTTGCCCAGGATCTGGCCGTCGACCACCACGCTGGTATCCGAACCCAGCACCACGGCCTCCGAGTTCAACTGCCGGCAGACGGCGGCCTTTTCCAGCGCCAGTCGCTCGACATAGGCCTGCGCCGGCTCTTCCGGCTGCGGGGTTTCGTCAATATCGACCGGGCAGCAATGGAAACTGACACCAATCTGAGACAAAAGTTCACGGCGGCGCGGCGAAGCGGAAGCAAGAATCAGTTCAGGCATGACACTCATTGAATATAGAAGGTATGACGCACGGCGCGCAGCAACAGGTAGAGCCAGGGCCAGACCAGCGCACTAACCAGCGACGGCAACAGGAACAGCAGAGAGTCGCCGGTGGTGCCGGTAATGCTCTGCATCCAGTGGAACAACAACTGATTGATCCCCACCAACACCAGCACCATCAATGACTGTTGCCAGAGCGGAAACATGCGCAGGCGCTTGTACAGCACCAGGACAAAGAAGGCGATCAGGGTCAGCGACAGGGCGCTCAGGCCGAGCACGCTGCCCCGCACCACATCAAGCAGCACGCCGAGCAGAAAAGCACTGCCCAGCCCCACACGGTGCGGCAGCGCCATCACCCAGTAGATCATGATCAGCACGACCCACTCGGGCCGCGCCCAGACCAGCATCTCCGGCAGCGGCATCTGACTCAGGATCACGCCGACCATAAAGGTGGCGAAGATGATCAGTCCTCCGCCGCTGTGTTGTTCAGCCATCCACGGCCCCTTGTGCCATTTCAGCCAGCTCGGCCCGGTAATCCACCAGCAGCAGGTGACGGCTGCGGTCCAGGCGAGCTGCGGGTTCGGCCTTGACCAGCGTGAAGGGACGACCAGGGTCACGCACCACTTCGCGTACCCGAGCCACCGGATAACCACGCGGGAAACGCCCGCCCAGCCCGGAGGTCACCAGCAGATCACCCTCGCGGATATCGGCCGTATCCGGCACGTGCTCCAGCTCCAGTTCATCCAGCACCCCCTTGCCCAGCGCAATGGCACGGAAACCGTTACGATTGACCTCCACCGGAATGGCGGAGCGGGCGTCGGTGATCAGCATGGTGCGGTTGGTGTAATGCGCCAGCGATATCACCTGCCCCATGACCCCACCGGCATCCAGCACCGGCTGGCCGGTAAAGACGCCATCCTCGGAGCCCCGGTTCAGAATCACTTCATGCAGGAAAGGATCAGGGTTGACGCCGATCAACTCCACCAGGCGGGTATCGGGCTCCAGCCGATCACTGGCCTCGAGCAGCTCGCGCAAACGGATATTCTCCGCCGTCAACGCCGCCATCTGCTGCACCTTACGCTCCAGCACCAGCGCCTCGGACCTGAGCGCCTCGTTTTCACGCACCAGACTGGCACGATCCACCACCACATCGGACAGTCCATCCGCCACCCGGCTCGGAATATCCACCACCCACTGCAGCGGCGTCACCAGCAGCGAAAGCCAAGCGCGCCCCTCTTTCATCTTCGGCCAGTTGAGGTCGGCCACCATCAGCAGGCCGGCCAAAAGCACCAACAGCAGAAACAGCCGGCGCGGCGAACGGCCACGGAAGATCGGATTAATGGAGCACCTCCCCCATCGCGGTCCAGGCACCACCAGGGCGTTGCTGTCCGCTCACCGCCCGCATCACTCGGCGGTCAGGATTTCGAAGGTGTGCTTATCCAGCATTTCCAGCGCCTTGCCTCCGCCACGGGCGACACAGGTCAGCGGGTCTTCGGCGACGATCACCGGCAGGCCGGTCTCCTCGCTGACCAGACGGTCGATGTTGCGCAGCAGAGCGCCGCCGCCGGTCAGCACGATGCCGTGCTCGGCGATATCCGCCGCCAGCTCCGGCGGACACTGTTCCAGCGCGCTCTTGACCGACTGCACGATCGCCGACAGCGGCTCCTGCAGAGCTTCAAGAATCTCGTTGCTGTTCAACGTGAAGCTGCGCGGAATCCCCTCGGCCAGATTGCGGCCACGCACGTCGATCTCCAGAACTTCACTGGATGGATAGGCGGCACCGACTTCCTGCTTGATGCGCTCGGCGGTGGAATCACCGATCAGGCTGCCGTAGTTGCGACGGACGTAGGTCACGATCGCTTCATCGAAGCGGTCACCACCGACACGAACGGACTCGGCGTAAACGATGCCGTTGAGCGAGATCACGGCGATCTCGGTGGTGCCGCCACCGATGTCAACCACCATGGAGCCACTGGCTTCCTCCACCGGCAAACCGGCGCCGATCGCGGCCGCCATCGGCTCATCTATCAGGTAAACCTCGCGGGCACCGGCACCGATGGCCGATTCCTTGATCGCACGGCGCTCCACCTGGGTGGACTTGCAGGGCACGCACACCAGCACGCGCGGACTGGGCGTCATGATGCTGTTGTCATGCACCTTGCTGATGAAGTACTGCAGCATCTTTTCGGTGACATGGAAGTCGGCGATGACACCATCCTTCATCGGGCGAATAGCGGTAATGTTGCCCGGCGTACGTCCGAGCATGCGCTTGGCATCCGCACCAACCGCGGCAACCGACTTCTGGTTGCCGTTGACCCTGATGGCCACGACCGACGGTTCATCCAGCACGATATCCTTGTCGCGCACATAAATCAGTGTGTTGGCGGTGCCCAGATCAATGGACAGGTCACTGGAAAACAGGCCTCGAAATTTCTTGAACATGTTGCTGTGTGTACCCTGAGGTTAGCCGGAGCGGTCGCTAGTCTGAAAGACTCACAACTCTAACAACGGCAGGGATTTTGGGCAAGGTTCAAACATGCTATCTTATGCGCCATTCACCCTTTCCAAATTCAATCGCGGCGGGGCTTGCGGCGTTCAGCAACCCTTAAGCGAACAGACCGATCAGAGCGAGAAGCGGACCTATGTCACTGGACCGATCCGATGTGGAACAGATAGCCCATCTGGCACGATTGCAGATCGATGCGGCCGATATCGACAGCTACAGCGATTCACTCAACAGCATCCTGAGCCTGGTGGATCAGATGCAGGCCACCAACACCGAAGGCGTCGAGCCTCTGGCCCATCCGCTGGATGCCGTCCAGCGCCTGCGCGCCGACGAAGTGACCGAAACCAACCAGCGCGAAGCGCTGCAGGCCGTTGCCCCGGCCACCGAGGAAGGTCTCTTCCTGGTACCCAAGGTCATCGAATAATCCGCCTTCAGGTTCAAGGACATCGACATGTTTGACAAGACACTTGCCGAGCTGGCCCAGGGGCTGGAGCGCGGCGATTACAGCAGCACAGAGCTGACCCAGGCCTACCTGCAGCGTATCAACGCGCTGGACAGCCAGTACAACGCTTTCATTACCGTGACCGAAGAACAGGCACTGGCCCAGGCCGAGGCCGCTGACGCAGCCCGTGCGGCCGGCAACGACGGCGCGCTCTGCGGCCTGCCGATCGCGCACAAGGACCTGTTCTGCACCCAAGGCGTGCGCACCTCCAGCGCCTCCAAGATGCTGGACAACTTCGTCTCGCCCTATGACGCGACCATCGTCAGCCGACTGAAGAACGCCGGCAGCGTGATGCTGGGCAAGCTGAACATGGACGAGTTCGCCATGGGCTCCTCCAACGAGAGCAGCTTTTACGGTGCCGTGCGCAACCCCTGGAACACCGACTGCGTACCGGGCGGCTCCTCCGGCGGTTCCGCCGCGGCTGTTGCGGCACGTCTGACCCCGGCCGCGACCGGCTCCGACACCGGCGGTTCCATCCGCCAGCCGGCGGCCCTGTGCGGCATCACCGGCCTCAAGCCGACCTACGGCCGCGTCTCCCGCTACGGCATGATCGCCTTCGCCTCCTCGCTGGATCAGGCCGGCCCCATGGCGCAGACCGCCGAAGACTGCGCCATGGTCCTGAACGCCATGGCCGGTTTCGATCCCATGGATTCCACCAGCGCCGAACGTGATGTGGAAGACTACACCGCCGAGCTGAACCAGCCGCTGGCCGGCCTGAAAATCGGCCTGCCCAAGGAGTACTTCTCCGAGGCGCTGGACGCCGGTGTCGCCGAACAGGTGCGCAACGCCGTGGCCGAATTCGAGAAACTGGGCGCCACCGTGAAAGAAGTCAGCCTGCCCAACACCGAGCTGTGCATCCCGGCCTACTACATTCTGGCGCCGGCCGAAGCCTCTTCCAACCTGTCCCGCTTCGATGGCGTGCGCTACGGCTACCGCTGCGACAATCCGGTGGATCTGGAAGATCTGTACAAGCGCAGCCGTGGTGAAGGTTTCGGCACCGAGGTCAAGCGCCGCATCCTGGTTGGCACCTACGCCTTGTCCGCCGGCTACTACGACGCCTACTACAACAAGGCGCAGCAGATCCGTCGCATGATCCAGCAGGACTTCGTCAATGTGCTCAACGACGTCGACGTCATCATGGGCCCGACCACGCCGCAGCCGGCGTTCAAGCTGGGCGAAAAGAGCAGCGATCCGGTCTCCATGTACATGGAAGACATCTTCACCCTGTCGCTGAACCTGGCCGGCCTGCCGGGCATCTCCGTGCCCTGCGGCCAGACCAACGGTCTGCCGGTCGGCCTGCAGATCATCGGCAACTACTTCGCCGAGTCCAAGCTGCTTAACGTGGCACACCAGTTCCAGCAGGCAACTGACTGGCATAAACAGATCCCGGCCGGAGTGGAGGTGTAATCATGGAATGGGAAGTTGTTATCGGCCTGGAGATCCACGTCCAGCTGTCGACCAAGACCAAGATCTTCTCCGGCGCCAGCACCGCCTTCGGTGCCGAACCCAATACCCAGGCCTGCGCCGTTGACCTGGCGCTGCCGGGCACCCTGCCGGTGTTCAACGAGAACGCTCTGCGCATGGCGGTGATGTTCGGTCTGGCAGTCAACGCCGAGATCGGCAAGCGCTCCGTATTCGAGCGCAAGAACTACTTCTACCCGGACCTGCCCAAGGGCTACCAGACCACCCAGCTGGCCGAGCCGATCGTCGGCCCGGGCTTTGTCGACATCGAGACCGATGACGGTGTGCAGCGCCGCGTGCGCCTGCACCACGCCCACCTGGAAGAGGATGCGGGCAAGTCCCTGCACGAAGACTTCCACGGCATGTCCGGCATCGACCTGAACCGTGCCGGCACGCCGCTGGTGGAGATCGTATCCGAACCGGACATGCGCTCCTCCAAGGAAGCTTCGGCCTATGCGCGCAAGATCCACGCCATCGTCACCACGTTGGGCATCTGCGACGGCAACATGGCCGAAGGCTCCATGCGCTGCGACTGCAACGTGTCCATCCGCCCGAAGGGCCAGGAAGAGCTGGGCACTCGCACCGAGCTGAAGAACATCAACTCCTTCCGCTTCATCGAGCGCGCCATCGACACCGAAGTGGCGCGCCAGATCGATCTGATCGAAGACGGCGGCCGCGTGGTGCAGGAAACCCGCCTGTACGACCCGGACAAGAACGAAACCCGCAGCATGCGCTCCAAGGAAGAAGCCAACGACTACCGTTACTTCCCCTGCCCAGATCTGCTGCCGGTGATCATCGACGACAGCTACATCGATGCTATCCGTGTGACCCTGCCGGAGCTGCCGGATGCCCGTCGCGATCGCTTCATCAGCGAGTACAGCCTGTCCGAATACGACGCTGGCGTACTCTCCGCCTACCGTCCGCAGGCCGACTACTACGAGCAAGTGGTCAAACAGTCCGGTGACGCCAAGCTGGCGGCCAACTGGGTCATGGGTGAACTGGCCAAGTTCCTCAACCAGAACGACACCGACATCAAGGACAGCCCGGTCTCCGCCGAGCAGCTCGGCGGTCTGCTGGTGCGCATCAAGGACAACACCATCTCCGGCAACATTGCCAAGAAGGTGTTCGAGCTGATGTGGAACAAGGGCGGCAGCGCTGACGAGATCATCGAAGCCGAGGGCCTGAAGCAGGTCACCGACACCGGCGCCATCGAGAAGATCGTCGACGAGGTGATCGCCAACGCCGACAAACAGGTCGAGCAGTACAAGGCGGCCGAACCGGAGAAGCGCGGCAAGATGCTGGGCTTCTTCATGGGCCAGGTGATGAAGGCCACCGGCGGCAAGGCCAACCCGGGTGCCGTCACCGGTATCCTGAAGCAGAAGCTGGACGCGCTCTGCGACTGAGCCAATCAGCCCTGAATGCAAAAAGCCGGTCTCCGCGAGGAACCGGCTTTTTTAGTGTACGCCTGTAGCGTCGGCCGATGCGACCCTCCAGGCCCTAGAAATAGACTCCAAGCCCCAAACTAACCTCTTCAGCACCGTCAGAACGGTAACCGAGCCTCACGTCCGCATTGGCACCCAAAGCATACCTGAGTGCGACTTGATCCTCTCTTTGAGTATGACCAGCATCCGCTATAGGTGTGCGAACAACGCGCTCTAACAGAACCGAAGCCTCGCGACTAAACCGACTGACAGCACGTATTCCGAGGGTTGCATCAACCAGAGCCTGCCCATGGCGCTTATCCTGTAGTGCAGCACCGACCAGAGCCGTAACATTCAGATACTTCCTTGGGGCAAACGACCTCCCCCAGCTTCCCTCCACACGGGGCGCCAGACAATCCCCACACGCCAGATCGGGACGTACCCAACCCGCTTTAAGCCTCCAGGCTTCTCGGCTGTCTCCCGGGAGTCCGGTGACCTGAGTATTTGCGCTTTCGATTGTGACCAGGTCAAACCGGTCAACCCTCCATTCCTGACCAAAAACCTGCAAAGCCAGTTCGCCCATTGCCAGTGTAGAGTTGCTGACGTGCGCATCATCAGAATCCAGAGGGTCGTAGTAGGCGGGTCTTAACTGAACACCCCAGCCACTTCCAGCCCGGGATGAATAGATTCTTGACAGCTCAACCCGACTGGGCCGGCGCGACAGATCTGGCGATGGTTTCCTCGGCTCTAGCCCCTGCCTTCCCTGGGGTGGCATAAGGTAACGCTGCAACAGTGCCTGCCGGTAACGCTCCTGTGCTGTCTCAGCACCATCGCTATCAGATTTGATTATGTACTGATAATAGTCGAGCAGAGTATCCACTTCCGCATAGCTCAACGCCTGAGCCTGCCCGAGATGAGCACTGTCCTGTTCTATGATAGTGCGAACGCGCTCCTGTTCCTGTTTCGATAAGGAGCTGAAACGCCGGTAGAGCCGTGATTGGCGAGAAGGATGATATATGACCTTATCGACAAGGGGTTGAGCATTCAACTTCGCCCGCCCCAGCTTGCTGATCAGTGATTGTGGCAGCGTGAAAGGGCGGTGTTGCGGGATAATATCAACGCCCTCAACAACCTGTATCAATTCAGCCATGCGGTATGCACAGTTTTTTCGGAAGAAGTAGTAGGTATATTCACGACCCAGCACTTCCCAAGCATGAGCAACGACCAGTTCCACAGCTTCTTGAGGCAAATTCAGCTGGTATTCCCACAGGTCTCGCAGCTCATTTTCGCCATAGTTATGAGTATGAAAATAATACTGAATATGACTAAACCCACCCTTATAGCCCCCCGTTACACCCTTTACTATATAGGTCAGTGGGTCTTCATTCTCCGGTACGATTGCACCATAGTTGACACTAACATCAAGCAAGGTGGTCTGCCTGCGCTGCAGGCTTGAATTGAGCTTCAAGAGTGTGTGGCCGTAGTAGGAAGCCGGGTTTCCCAAGTACCCCGTTGCAAACACAATACTGATTGAATCTGTTGTTCCCTTGAACGACCAGTTATCAAATTCCGGGCAACTTTTGACAGCCCCCCACTCGGAAGGGATCGCTAGCTGTTTCCTTAACCAACTTGTTCTTGCCGGAAAACGGCATACCGTATGTTCATCAGGATTATCGACTCTCGCCTGCAACATCCCCCGCAGTGTTGCCTTCAGCTCTTTTTCCGGATCCTGATGCCCTTCGGAAGATAGAAAGAATTCTGGCGAATGAATGGCACTTTCCCAGCCGGTCTTTGTCATGAGGCTTGGCTCATAATGTATGAGCTTTAGCCAAACGGGAGAGTGCGCCAAATCATGCTCCAGCGCCACATGGACAAGGTGATTATAATGGTGAACATCATCGCCCTCAGCCGCATACACAGAAAAGCTCAACAGCAAATACACGAAGACGCCGCGGATCAGGGATGATTTAGGCACAAAAGCTTCCCGACAGCCGAATACAGAATTTGATAGAAGAGGAAAAGGACATGGTGCACACGTCCTTTACATTGAGGAGTATCAGGCGGAGCAGCGTCCAGCTGCTGCGGTATTCAGCGCCTGATAGTAACGCAGAGCTTTTTCCTGAGAAGATTGCTCAGTATAGGCCGGGCTTGCCACTTCACTGGCCATTTGCTGGCGCAGCTGGCGACTGATAACAGCCTGATCAGCAGACGGGCATCCAAATGTGCTCAAAGCAGCCGTCAGGTGTTCGCCCTGACCTCGCGCGGTGTCCTCTGCCAGACTCTCATAGGTATCCAGAATAAACTGAGCCGTCTCAACCTTCCGGGCATTACACGTTTCCGGACTGGCTGTCGCAGAAGTAACGGCTGTCGTGCCCAAGTCCCAAATTACGTTGGAAGTTACAGCAGCCCAGTGCACATCCTTGAACAGGGCAGCACCAATACCACAGTCGGTGAAGGGGTTAGGCCCTGTACCTGTCGGCTTGGTTTCAGCAAAAGAAGGGGTTGAGATAACAGCAGCAGTGGCTGCTGCCAAAACGATCGCTTTCAATTTCATTTCAAATTCCTTGAAATATGAAGTTCCTGTGAACATCCGTTTGAAAACAAATGGTAAATAACGTCTCAAAACGGGAACGCGATCTTAGTTAAAACCACAATAAACCTCAACTGATACAGAACTAAGCTCTTAATTGCTAACCTAGGAAGCAATCGCCCAGCCCACCTGGCTTAAGGCATAAGCTGAATTTATCCCCAGCCCTTTCGAGCGTTGAGTCCAGTGACACACGATACGAGCATGGACTCGATCGAGTTCGTGGTCCGGATACTTTGCCAGCGCAGAGCCGTCGGGAATGCCTGACACAATTTCCTTATCTCAACGGAGTTGTTAGTCTAAATCCTATCTTATCAACTCTCACGAACCGCCAGGAGACAGCATGGATATTGACCTCCCCACATCCGAAATAGCCAGTGTTGGACGGCTTTATTTTGCATACTTTGATCGAATCCCCGACTTCAGCGGTCTGAACTACTGGCTGGAGCAGTATGCTGCCGGCATGAGCCTTGATGAAATTTCGGCCCGATTTTATGACTCATCAGAGTTTCGTGACTTGTATGGTACCCCCAGTAACGCAGCGTATGTTGACGCTCTGTATCAGAACATCTTCCATCGCGAGGGTGACTCTGGCGGGGTTAGCTACTGGAATGCCCAGCTGACGGATGGCAAGCTGCGCGAGCGCGTTCTCTTGGAAATGTCGGACTCTGCCGAGTTTCGCAGCAATACGGACCAGTATTTCGGCCCCCTCTACCAGCAGGATACCGGCTGGAGCTTTAACCCCATTCCCCTCGCACTGCCCGAATCCGGCATGGCCGATCGCACCCTGCTGCTTGATATGAATTTCGACAATCGAGCTGTCGGTCCCTACAGCGAAAGTGACCTCCTGGCGGACGTGGGTGATAACAGCAGGGCCGTGAACATCTTTGGCGATACCGAGATCATCGACATTGAAGGCGACAAAAAACTACAGGTCACGCTCAGTGCCGGAGAGTTCAAGAATGGCCTGCAGTTTTACAAAACCCTGCCTGACTACCCGGTGGTCCATTTTTCTTTCGAAATCACATTCAGTGAGAGTTTCGACTGGCAGCGCGGAGGCAAAATACCCGGCCTTGGCGGTAAACCAGCCGATGCGTACAACCCCACTGGCGGCAACCCGGTCGGGCCTGATGACGGCTTTAGTGCCCGCCACTCGTTCCGCGAAGACGGCACCATAAAAGGGTATATCTACCATCAGGATAACCCTGATCAATACGGCGAATATTGTGATTTTAGCGTCATGGGGCATGATATTCCCCTCCCGACCGGGCGCACGCTGTTTATAGAGCAATCGGTGCAGATGAACACGCCCGGTGAAGCCGATGGCGTACTGCAGACATGGATCAATGGCGTTGAAGTTTTTCACCAGCAAGGCATGACCCTCAGCGAGTCCGGCCAGTATGGTGTGAACCAGCTGTTTTTTGATTTGTGGCACGGTGGAAGTGATCTCAGTTACGCACCTGATCAGGATTCCATCGCGATTATTGACAATATTCAGGCCAGTGTTGACCCCTTCTATATCAACTGACGCACGACTTACTCAGGTAAGCCATATGCCTCCAGCCAATGCAGTCACAGATATGCATGGCTGGAGCGGCACATAGGGATATTAACCTGTTGGCTATTTTCCTGCCGTTGCCTGTAGCCAATGCGAAATAGCAACAGGCCCAAGGAACCTGTGAGCAAGCCCCCTCGTGAGGCCATCAGTCACTGCAAAAAGGGAGGCATATTAAGCCTCCCCTTTTGAATCTGAGCGACTCCACTCAAATCAACTCGGCAAAACTATCCACAACCCGATCCGGCGAGCAGCTTGCCACCGGTTCGCCATGGTTGTAACCGTAGCTGACGCAGACCACCGGGCAGCCTGCGGCACGTGCGGCGTTCACATCATTGCGCGAGTCACCCAGCATCAGCGCCTGCTCGGACGCACAGCCACTGGCTTCCAGCACGGTCAGCAGCGGCAGCGGATCGGGCTTTTTCACCGGCAGGCTATCGCCGCCCAGCACCTGGTCGAAATAGTGATCGATCTTCAGCGCCTGCAGCAGCGGCGTGGTGAACGCCATCGGCTTGTTGGTCACTACCGCCATCGGCACGCCGGCCTGCTGCAGGTGAGCCAGCAGCTCAGCCACACCCGGATAGAGTTTGCTGTAACGGCCGTTGCTCTGGGTGTAGGCGGCCAGAAAAACGTCGAACGCCGCCTCGAGCAGTTCCGGTTCCACCGCATCCTCGGACGGATGCAGCTCGCCACTGAGCGCCCGCTTGACCAGCACCTGTGCACCGTTGCCGACCCACTCGCGCACCCTGGATTCGCCCGCCGGCTCACGCCCCAGCGCCTGCAGCATGTTATCCACAGCCGCGGTCAGATCCAGCGCGCTGTCCACCAGAGTGCCATCCAGGTCGAACATCACCCGTTGGGGCAGCTCACCGTTGAACAGAGTACGCATCAGTCGGCAACCCGGGCCAGCTCGGCACGCATCTGGGCGATGGTGGCGGCATAATCGTCGGTGTTGAAGATGGCGGACCCGGCGACGAAGGTGTCGGCGCCGGCCGCAGCGATCTCGGCGATATTGCCGATACCGACGCCGCCGTCCACTTCCAGACGGATATCGAAGTCGCTGGCATCGATGCGCTGACGTACTTCGCGCAGCTTGGTCAGCGTGGACGGGATGAATTTCTGGCCACCGAAGCCCGGGTTCACCGACATCAACAGAATCATGTCCACCTTATCCATGACGTGATCCAGGTAGTGCAGCGGGGTCGCCGGGTTGAACACCAGGCCGGACTTGCAGCCGCCATCGCGGATCATCTGCAGGGAACGGTCGATGTGCTCGGACGCTTCCGGGTGGAAGGTGATATAGCTGGCGCCCGCTTTGATGAATTCGCCGATCATGTGATCCACCGGCTTGACCATCAGGTGGGCGTCGATCGGCGCCGTAATGCCGTAGTCGCGCAGCGCCTTGCACACCATCGGGCCGATGGTCAGGTTGGGCACGTAGTGATTGTCCATCACGTCGAAGTGGACAATGTCGGCCCCGGCGGCCAGCACGTTTTCGACTTCTTCACCCAGACGGGCGAAGTCGGCGGACAGGATGGAAGGAGCAATCTTGAAATCGGCCATGGGAACTCATCGACTGGTTAATAATCGCGCCATTGTACCCCAAGGCGGGCCGGGGATTCAGCCTCGACGGCCTTCCTCAACGACAGGCTTGCGGGCCGGGAACGAAGGCTCGATAATCGCCCCATGCACAAAATCATCTCACTTGGCCTGCTGGCCCTGAGCAGCGCGTGCCTGGCTGCAGAGCCAGAGCGCTACAGCGCCGGCATCGACGACCTGGAGCAGCAGATACTGCAGCAGGTTGACCACAGCCATGAACTGATCGACATCCAGGCCGATGCCGACCGGTTCCGCCTGCTCTATCGGCCCGCCATGACCCCCACGCCTCATGGCGCCCTGCTGATCGTTCCCGATCCCGGCGTCGCCGAAGGCTGGCTGAAACAGGTGCGCGCCCTGGCGGACTATCTGCCGGAACATGGCTGGACGGTGCTGGCGCTGGAGCCCCCGACCGTACCCACCGCCGAGCTGCCCGAGCGAACCCTGCCGGTGATGACCGGTCTCAGCCCCCAACCAGCAGCACCTGTGACCGACACGGAGGCCGCGACTCCCCCCGAGCCCACAGCCAACACGACCCCGGCCGCTCCTGCCGAAGAGCCGGCAGCGACCGAGGCCGAGGCACCGGCTTACAAGGAACAACTGAAGCAGCGCCTGGAGCTGGCCTGGCAGGAGCTGGAGCCGCGCAATGAAGGGCAGCAAACAGTGGTGATCGGCATCGGCCGGGGAGCCGTCTGGAGTACGGCCCTGGCGATTGCCAAGGGAGAGGAGACCAGCCTGGTGCTGATCGATCCGCGCCCCGACGCCGAGGCGGAGGAGTCACTGAACAAGTTACTGGCAGAGCTTGAAGCTCACAGTGTGATCGATCTCTATCATTCACCCCTGCCGGGCTACCCCGATGCCGAACCGGATGCGCGCCAGCGACGCCTGACGGCCGCCAGACTGGGACTGGTCAGCTACCACCAGAGCCGTCTGCCCGGCGTGTTTCGGGGCTGGCGCAGCGACATGCCCTGGCTGGTCCGGCATACCCGCGGCGTACTGGAACGCATCCTGCTTGCCCCCGAACCTGAAGAGGCGCCCGAAGCCAGGCTCGCCGCCGAGCCGTTGACGCAAACGCCCCCCGGCCAGCCCCGACGACCGTAAGCCGTGCCCCCGGGAGGCCGCAGATCAGCGCATGCCCCGGGCCGCCTTGATACGGTCGTAGGCGGCCTGAATCTCCTGGGCTTTTTCCTTGGCCAGCTGCATCATGTCTTCCGGCAAGCCCTTGGCGATCAGCTTGTCAGGGTGGTGCTGGCTCATCAGCTTGCGCCAGGCTTTTTTCACCTCGGCATCACTGGCCTCAGGCGAAACGCCAAGGACACCGTAGGCGTCGGCCAACAGACCTGCCTGATCAGCCCCCGCATGCTGGTGAGACTCCCAGGAGTGACGCCGAAAGGCATCTTCCGCCCGCATCCGCGACATCAGCAGCTCCACTTCCTGCGGCGTGAACTGCAACTGGGCGAACACCTGCTGCAGCACCGCCTGCTCGGCTGCGCTGATCTCGCCATCCACCATGGCGGCCTGCAGCTGAATCTCGACGAACATCAGCTTCACCGCGGCCCGGTGGCGCAGCAGGATCGCCAGCGGTCGCAGCACTTCCGCGATATCGAAGGCTTCATCCTTGCCCTCGGTGAAGCAATCTATCGCCTCGCGTCGGCGCTCTTCGCTGAGCCCCATACGCGTCATTACCTCGCGGGCAAAGGCAATTTCGGACTCGCTGACCCGGCCGTCCGCCTTGGCCAGTTTGCCCATGACCGAGAAGGTGGCGCGAAAGAACAGTTGCTGCGGATTATAGGCCTGCAGCTTGCGGCTCAAGGCGCGCTGCAACAGGAAGCCGACACCCCCCCCCAACAACAGTCCCACGGGACCACCGCTGAACAGGCCGATCAGACCACCGATGATCAGACCGGTACGGTATTGCTTCAGTTGCGTGATCAGATCCTGCATAGTATCTCCTCAGTGTTTGCCTTCACGCAGGCGCTGATCCAGCGCCTGCAGTCGGTCCGGCGTACCCACATCTTCCCAGTAACCCTGCAGGCGACTGCCGCACACACGGCCTGTGGACATCGCCTCGCGTAGCAGAGGCGCCAGTGCAAAGGCATCGGCGTCGATATCCTCGAACAGCTCGGGGCTCAGCACACTGATACCGCTGAACGTCAATTTCGACTCACCGTCCTCAAACACCTGCCCTTCAGGCGAAAGGGCAAAATCCCCCTCGGGGTGCCATTCCGGGTTGTTGGTCAGCACCAGATGGGCACCGCCGGGCGGCGGCTGAACCTCCAGCAGCGACGCCAGCGGATGGGTGCTGAACAGATCGCCGTTGAGTACAATAAACGCCTTTTCACCACCATCCGCCAGCAGCGGCAGCGCCTTGCGGATACCGCCCCCGGTTTCCAGCGGCTCGGTTTCGGCCGAATAGCGGATACGCGCGCCGTAGCGGGCGCCATCACCCAAATAGGCTTCGATCTGCTCGCCCAGCCAGGCGTGATTGATGACGATCTCCGTAATTCCTGCGTCCACCAAACGCTCGATATGGTATTCGATCAGGCATTTGCCACCCACCTTGAGCAGCGGCTTGGGGGTGGTCAGCGTCAACGGCCGCATCCGGGTGCCCAGTCCGGCCGCCAGGATCATTGCCTTCATCAACGCCACCAGTGTTCGAGTGACTGACCGCTGAAACGCGGATGCGCCTCGAACGCCGGGATCACCCGTTTCTCCAGCCAGCAGGTAAAGGTATCCAGCTCCTCGTAGCGTGCCGAGGCACGATAGAGATAGGCCAGGGTGCGCGGCAGGTCATCCAGATAGCCCTCCTTGCCATCGCGCAGCCAGAGCCGGCTGAAGATACCCAGCACCTTAAGGTGACGCTGCATCCCCATCAGGTCAAACTGCTGCTGGAACAGGCCGGACTCGGCCACTTCGACACCATCCTTGAGCAGGCGCTGGCGGAAGGCCTCGACCCAGAAACGCACCTGTTCATCCGGCCAGTCCACGTAGCAGTCACGCAGCAGAGACACCAGGTCATAGGTCACTGGCCCCTTGACCGCATCCTGAAAATCGATCACACCCAGTCCCTGCTCATCGCGCAGCATCAGGTTGCGCGAGTGGTAATCTCGGTGCACGCTGACCTGCGGCTGCGCCAACGCTGACTCGATCAGCAGCTTGGCGACCAGACCGACCAGAGTATATTCCTCTTCGGACAGCTCCAGCCCCAGCAGGCGGGTCAGGAACCATTCGGGAAAGAGCGCCATCTCCCGTGCCAGCATCACCCGATCATAGGGCGGCAGCTGGGGATTGGCGGTACGCTGAATCTGGCGCAGCACTTCCAGCGCCCGGGTGTAATGGCCTTCAACACTGCCGGCATTCAGCGCCGGCAGCAGCAGCCGGTCACCGAAGTCATCCAGCAGCATGAAACCCTGCTCGAGATCGCTGGCGATCACCCGTGGTACCGGAACGCCCTGGGCCTGCCAGCCCTGAGCAATGGCAATGAAGGGTGCACAGTCCTCATGCTCCGGCGGCGCATCCACCGCGATCCAGCTCCCCTCGTCCCCTCGAGCCCGGAAGTAACGGCGAAAACTGGCATCGCCGGAAACCGGCTCCAGCTCGGCGGCAACCTGCATTCCCTGGTCCTTCGCCTGTTGCTGTACCCACTGTGAAAGCTGCTTCAGCCTCTGCCCCATTCGCTCCTGTCCTCTAGCACTTGAAGTTGTGAATGCTTTATCATGCATGGCTCGATATGGTACTCGACTTAAGAGCTGGCGTGAAACCAGCCTTCGACCGCAACTGGATAGCGATCTGATGCCCTTTGACACCCGTGCTGCATTCAAACTGACACTGGCGGTAGTTACTGCGATCAGTGCTCAGACACTGCACGCCCAGGAAAACGCCGAACGCCTGTGGAGCTGTAACCTGACGCCCAGCGGCGAATGGGACTGCGAAGTAGATGAAAGCCTGGTGCAACAAGCAGAACAGCCGCCCCAGACCTCTGCTGAACCGGCCAGGGCCGAAGAACTGGCGTCCGAACCGAACGCCCTTGCCACCGACAGCATTGCGATCACACCGGCATCAGCTGCTCCGGCCGCCAAAACGGCGACGACAGACGTGATTGCCCCCCCCGGCGCTCCAGCCCCGATCAACTGGCCGCAACCGGTGGTTACCCAGCCGCCGCAGACGCCTCGACCAGCCGCCAGGATCGCAACGGCAGCGACCTCAAACGAGGCTGCCTGGAACTGTGTCGCTGAAGGCGAAAGCTGGGACTGCAGCCAGCAGCCAGTCCCCGTACGCACCCAGATCGCCAGCGGTCGCGACGCCCTGCGTGAACAGCAGGTTGTGGCGGCCAGCAAGCCGGAGTGGAGCTGCAATGCCAGCGGTGGGGAGTGGGACTGCAAGGAAGTTCCAGGCGCGGCACCGATCACCGCCAGCAATACGGCTCTTGTCGGACCTCTGGTACCGGCCACGGCGGCCGCACTGGACTGGCACCCCTATGCAGCGGGCGAAGCCACCGGCGCCTGCCGTGGCCGTTACGTGGAGCCGGAGTTAGCCTTCCTTGAAGACGACCGTCCGTTCGAGCAGCAGCCGATCTACGTCAACGCGCTGAGTTCTACCACCGCGATCGGGGGCATTACCCAGCTTGAAGGCGGCATCCAGCTGCAGCGCGGCGGCCGTTTGATCAGCAGTACACGCGGCGAATTCGACCAACAGACCAGCAACGCTCGCCTGTTCGGTGAAGTGCGTTACCGCGAACAGGGCCTGCTGCTCACCAGCGAGCTGGCCGAAGCCAATATGCTCAGCGGTGATACCAGCTTCTACAACGCCCAGTACGTGATGCATCAGGAGCACATGCGCGGCCAGGCGGAGCGGATTACCCGCTACGGCGACCGTCGTGTTGAGCTGTCCGCAGGCGCCATCACCTATTGTGAGCCCGGCAGCAACGCCTGGCAGATCGCCGCCGATAATATCGAACTCAACCCGGAAAGCGGGCGCGGCGTGGCTCGCCATGCCACCCTGGATATCGCTGGCCTGCCGGTGCTGTACACGCCCTATCTGTCGTTCCCGCTCGACGACCGCCGCCAGTCCGGTTTTCTCTATCCCAGCCTGAGTTACTCGGCAAGTGACGGTGTCGATATCGCCACCCCCTACTATTTCAACCTGGCGGAAAACGTCGACGACACCCTGACGCCGCGTTACATCGGCGAACGCGGCCTGCTGCTGGAAAACGAATTCCGCTATATGAACGGCTGGTCGCACAACGTGCTCAGCAACGCTTACCTGCCTGACGACGACAAGTACGACGACAGCCGCTGGCTGTTCGGCTTTGAGCATACCGGCACGCCGATGGACAACCTGTACAGCCGGATCGACTACACCCGGGTCAGCGACGACAACTACTTCGAAGACCTGGGCACCAGCTTGTCAGTCCAGCGCGACGACCACCTCGACCAGCTGTTCGAGCTGCGCTACCTGCAGCCGAGCTGGAACCTGGCCCTGCGTACACAGAGCTATCAGACTATTGACGGCGTCACGCCCTATGAAATGGTGCCCCAGCTGCAGCTGACCGGCAGCCAGCCCCGTCTTGCAGGCCTGTTTGACGTAAGCTATACGGCCGAATACACCCGTTTCGAGCGTGACCTAGACAGCGTATACGCACCCAGCGGGGCTGACCTTCAGACCGTTGGCGACCGCGTTCACCTGCGTCCCCGTCTGAGTGCCACTTTCGAGCGGCCCTGGGGTTACCTGCGCCCGGCCGCAACCTTCTGGCACTCGGAGTATGATCTCGAGAATGACACCAACGCAGCGCTCAGCGGTAGCCGTTCAATTAGCGCCGGCATTGCCAGCCTCGATTCAGGCCTGGTTTTCGAGCGCAACTTCGAACTGACTGACGGCCAGTACACCCAGACGCTGGAGCCTCGCCTGTTCCTGCTGCATGCCGACGTTAACGCCGATGATCAGAGCGACATTCCCCTGTTCGACTCTTCTCAGCTCGGCTTCACCTACTACAACCTGTTCCACGAAACCGGCTGGAGCGGCAATGACCGAATCGCCGATACCCAGCAGGCGACTCTGGGCCTGTCCAGTGCCGTCTACTCGGATCAGGGCCTGGAGAAACTGCGCGTCGGTGTCGCCCAGGCACACTATCTGGCCGACCGCGAATACGCGGGTCGTCCCGGTGATGCAGCCAGCGGCGGCACGGAAAGCAGCTCCAACCTGGCCACCCTGGCCAACTGGAACTTCACCCGAAACCTGCGTCTGACCCATAACGGCGAGATCGACCGCAACGACTACCAGCTGCTGGAACACAACTACAAGCTCAGCTACCTGCCGGGTGACAAGCGGCTGTTCTACCTGAACTACCGCGACAACCTGGAGAAGTACAGCGATACCCCCACCGACAGCGCCGCCCACCAGCAGCTGGACATCGCCTTCCGCTGGCCGCTCAGCAACACCTGGACCGGCTACGGCCGCTGGCAGCAGGATCTGGACAACAGCGAGAACCTGGAAACTCTGTTGGGGGTCGAATATGCCAGCTGCTGCTGGAAAGTGCGTCTGACCGGGCGCAGCTGGGTCGTCGACCCGGATGGCAGCGTGGAAGAATTTGAAACTGACAATGGTATCTTCCTGCAGTTCGTACTGCGTGGCCTGGGCACCTTCGGGCAGGGCCAGGGGCGCGAATTCCTGGAAGAGATCACCGGATATGACGAGGATGACAATGGTGCTTTCTAAACTCAGACAGCCCCTGCTGGCCCTGGCGTTGCTGACCGCCCCTCTGGCCTCGCTGCAGGCCGAAGTACTGGACCGCATTGCAGCAGTGGTCAATGAAGATATCGTACTGGAAAGCGAGCTGGATCAGCGCCTGGCGCTGGTACGCCAGCAAATTTCAGCCCGCGAGGAGACTCGGCTGCCGCCGGAAAATGTGCTGCGCCAGCAGGTGCTTGACCGGCTGATCCTGGAAAACATTCAGCTGCAGATCGCTGAGCGCCAGGGCATCCGCGTGTCCGACCGCCAGCTCAACGAAGCGCTGAACCGGATCGCCGCGCAGAACAACATGACCCTGGCCCAGTTCCGTGACGCCCTGCTAGCCGAAGGCCAGGACTACACCCTGGCCCGTGAGCAGATCCGCCGAGAGATTCTGCTGACCCAGGTGCAGCAAAGCAGTGTTAATCGCCGCATCAACGTCTCCGAGCAGGAGATCCAGAACTTCCTCGATTCAGCACTGGGTCAGCAACAGGTACAGGCCGAATTCAACCTGCGCAACATCCTGTTCGCCCTGCCGGAGAATGCCACACCCCAGATGATCCAGCAGGCCGAGCAGAAAGCGCAGGATGCACGCCGTCAGCTTGCCGAGGGCACGCCCTTTGCTGAACTGGCGATCGCGGTTTCCAACGCCCCCAACGCCCTCCAGGGTGGCGAACTGGGTTGGCGCCGCGAGTCCGAGCTGCCGGAAGCGCTGGCCAACGCAATCAACAAGCTGTCGCCAGGCGAGATCAGTCAGCCGATCAAAACACCGGGCGGTTTTCACCTGCTGCTGGTGGAGGACAAGCGCGGCGGCAAGGTACAGCTGGTTGAACAGACCAAAGTCCGTCATATCCTGCTGAGCCCGAACGAAATCCGCAGCGCCGAGCAGACCCGCCGCCTGATCAACGACCTCCACCAGCGCCTGCGCGAAGGCCAGCCGTTTGGCGACCTGGCTCGCCGCTACAGCGACGACGCCGCCAGCGGCTCCCAGGGCGGCGATCTGGGCTGGACCCAGAACGGACAGATGGTGCCGGAGTTCGAGCAGGTGATGAACAGCACCGGCAAGGGCGAAATCAGCGAGCCATTCGAATCCCGCTTTGGCTGGCATATCCTCCAGGTACAGGATTACCGCACCCAGGACCTGGGGGAAGAGATGCTGGAATCCCAGGCCCGCAGCAGCATTCGTCAGCGCAAGTTCAACGAAGAGTTGAGCAACTGGCTGCGCGAAATCCGTTCCCAAGCCTACATTGAGCGCAAGATCTAACGTGAGCTGTCCTCGTATTGCCATCACCCCGGGCGAGCCGGCCGGGATCGGCCCCGAACTCTGCGTCCAGCTGGCCCAGCAGGCACATGGCTGCCAGCTGGTGGCGGTTGCCGATCCAGAACTGCTACAGGCCCGTGCTGAACTGCTCGGCCTGCCGCTGCAACTGCTGCCCTTCCATGCAGCCGATCCGGCTCAACCGGCACCGCCGGGCAGCCTGTATTGCCACCCGGTCCAGCTGACGGCACCGAGCCAGGTCGGTCAGCTGGATCCGGCCAACGCCGCCTATGTGCTGAGCACGCTGAAGGAAGCCACGCTGGGCTGCATGGCCGGCACCTTCGATGCGCTGGTGACCGCCCCCGTACACAAGGGCGTGATCAACGATGCCGGCATTCCGTTCAGCGGCCACACCGAGTTTCTCGAGGAGATGACCGGCAGCCGCAAGGTTGTCATGATGCTGGCGACGGAAGGACTCAAGGTCGCACTGGTAACGACACACCTGCCGCTGGCAGAGGTACCGGCTGCGATTACACGACCACTGCTGCAGGAGGTGATCGAAGTCCTGCTGCAGGATCTGCGCCGTTCCTTTGGTATCGGCAACCCTCGGATACTGGTTGCAGGCCTCAATCCGCATGCCGGTGAAGGCGGCCATATGGGCCGGGAAGAGATCGATACCATCACACCGGTGCTGGATGAGTTCCGCGCCGCCGGCGCTCAACTGGTCGGCCCCCTGCCGGCCGACACCCTGTTCACCGAACACCATTTGCAAGACGCCGACGCGGTGCTGGCGATGTATCATGACCAGGGATTGCCGGTACTGAAATATAAGGGCTTTGGCCGCGCCGCCAATATCACCTTGGGACTGCCGATCATCCGCACCTCGGTCGATCACGGCACGGCACTGGACCTGGCCGGCACCGGCAAGGCAGACGTGGGCAGCCTGCTGACAGCTGTTCAGTTCGCGCTCGATATGGCGCGCCATCAATCAGGTAACTGACCCAATGAGTAAAAAACCCGTAGGGCACAAGGCGCGCAAACGCTTTGGCCAGAACTTTCTGCATGACCAGGGCGTGATCGGTCGCATCATCCGCTCCATCAACCCCCAGCATGGCCAACACCTGGTCGAGATCGGCCCGGGCCTAGGCGCACTGACCGAAGAGCTGCTTGACGCCTGCCAGGGCGAGCTGGACGTGGTCGAGCTGGACCGCGACCTGATCCCGGTGCTGCGCACCCAGTTCTTCCGCTATGCCGACACCTTCACCATCCATGAAGCGGATGCGCTGAAATTCGACTTTGCCAGCCTGAAACAGGACGAACGTCCGTTGCGCATTGTGGGTAACCTGCCCTATAACATTTCGACACCGCTGATCTTTCACCTGCTAAGCTTCAATGGCCTGATCCAGGACATGCACTTCATGCTGCAGAAGGAAGTGGTCGACCGCCTGGCCGCCGGCCCCGGCGACAACCATTACGGTCGCCTGGGCATCATGGCGCAGTACTACTGCCGCGTGGAACCCCTGTTCATCGTGCCGCCGGGCGCCTTCTCGCCGGCCCCCAAGGTGGACTCCGCCATCGTGCGCCTGGTGCCCTATGCCGAGCCGCCGATCCCGGCCAAGGATGTCAAACAGCTGCAGAACGTGGTCCGCACCGCCTTTGGTCAACGCCGCAAAACGCTGCGCAACAACCTTAAGCAACTGATCAGCGCCGAGCAACTGGAAGCGCTGGGAATCGATCCGGGCCTGCGTCCCGAACGCCTGACGCTGGCCGAATTCGTGGCGATCAGTGACACCCTGACCGACGCGCCGTCTGCACGCGCATAACACGAGAGGATAGTTCCGAACTAATGGATGCCACCGATTACAGCCGCAATATCGAGATCAACGTTGTCACCAGCTACCTGCCGGACCAGTCCGAGCCGGATGCGCACCGCTTCGTGTTCTCCTACCAGATCAGCATCACCAACCACAACGCCGAAAACGTACAGCTGCTGCGCCGCAAGTGGCGTATTACCGACGGTAATGAACACGTGCAGGAAGTCGAAGGCGAAGGCGTGGTTGGCGAAAAGCCCGTGATCGAGCCGGAACAGACCTACGAATACACCAGCGGTACCGTGCTGGCGACTGAAGTGGGCAGCATGCAGGGCATGTACCACATGGAAACGGCCGACGGCACCGCGTTCGATGCCCTGATCCCCGCCTTCACCCTGGCCCAGCCCAACGCCCTGCACTGACTCGCCACAGGGTCAGAACAGACCCGGCTGACGACGCACCCACTTGCGCTCGGCCCAGTCGTGGAACCCCGTCGCCAGTTTCGGCTGGCGCTGCTGCAGTTGCTGAGCAAACCAGCGCGCCAGCTCCGGCGCTTCGCCGTTGCTCGGCGTATGCATGAAGATGAACGGCGTTTTGCCTTCCCCGATCCACTTCAACACCTGCCCCACCCAGGGCTGCAGCCAGCGCTGCCCCTGTTGCAGATCCAGTGGTGAAATGAACCTCAACATCGGCGCTTCTCCCGTGGCCAGTACCCGCAACGGCAAACGCGGCTTCTGCTCCAGCGCCTCCCGGGTTACCGGATCCGACGAGGGGGTGGCAAACAGCGCCCGGGTGTCAAAGCTGATCCGGTTGACCCCGAACGCCTGCAGGGCATCATTGAACCTCTGCTCCGCATCGCCGCGCTGGAAAAACGCCAGATGCCGCACCTCAACGGCATAACGCAGCCCCGCCGGCAGCTCACCGAGAAAGCGAACCAGGTCCGGCAAGTGGTCAGGACCAAAGCGGGATGGCAACTGCAGGCACAACATCCCCAGCTTGGGCGCCAGCGGCTGCAGCCGGTCCAGGAAAGCGCCCAGTTCAGTATCCACATGGCGCAGCGCGCTCTGGTGGCTGATGCTTTGTGGAAACTTGAAGCAAAAACGAAACCCCGGCGGCGTATCATCCGCCCAGCGGCGCACACTGGCGGCACCCGGCAGACCATAGAAAGTGGTATTCCCCTCCACCGAGTTGAAACTGGTCGCATACTGCACAAGGTCACTCTGATCCGGGTCCTGCAGCACATTTTTGCTCCACTCGGGGTGCTTCCATTGCGGCAGGCCAATAAAGTAGTCTGACGTCATCGTTTTGCTGTTGTTATACTCGGTTTTCGTTTCCAGCAGTCCAGCTTTCTGACTGACACAGGTAATCAAGCATATGGATTTCGCATCGCTTCTTGGCATTATCTCAGGTCTGGCCCTGATCATCAGCGCTATTTTTCTGGGCGGCAACGCCGATGTCTTTCTCAATGTACCCGGCCTGATGATCGTGGCCGGCGGCACCATCGCGGCAACGCTGCTGACCGTGCAATTCAAGGACGTGCTCAACGCCTTCAAGGCCGCCTGGATCGTCTTCACCCGAGACAACACCAACCCCCAGGAGATGATCGACACCATGCTGGAGCTGAGCCGGGTCTCCCACCGGCACGGTCTGCTCAAGCTGGGCGATGTGGAAAGCGACTCCCACGTGCTCAAGCGTGCCTGCAACCTGCTGTCGGAAGCCGCTTCCGAGCAGGTGATCCGCAACACCCTGCAGAACGAGATCGACTCCCTGATCGCCCGCCATCATGCCGTACAGGACGTGTTCCGCAAGATGGCTGCGGCTGCGCCGGCCTTCGGCATGCTGGGCACGCTGATCGGCCTGATCCAGATGCTCAGCCAGCTGTCCAACCCGGAAACCATCGGCCCGGCCATGGCCGTGGCGCTGCTGACTACCTTCTACGGCTCGCTGCTGGCCACCATGGTCTTCCTGCCGATCGCCGGCAAGCTCCATGCTCGCACCCTGACCGAAGTCACCAATCTGGAGATCATCCGAGAAGGCTGCATCAGCATCCTGACCAACGACCACTACATGCACGTCTATGAACAGCTGGCCTCCTATCTGCCGGAGGCCCAGCGCAAGCCGATAAAGGTCAGCAGCAAGCAAAAACAGGCCCCCGCCAGTAAGGCGGCCGCTCAACCGGCCAAGGAACGCGCATGAGCAGTCGGCGTCGAGAGCTGACAGAGGAGTCCGGCGCCCCGGGCTGGCTTATGACCTATGCCGACCTGATGACCCTGTTGCTGGTTTTTTTCGTGCTGCTGTTCTCCATGTCCAATGTCGAGAAAGAGCATTTTGCCGAAGCGGCACGATCGTTCCAGACCGCGTTTCAGCACGCGGTCTCCGGCGCCCCCAACAGCCTGATCCCTCTGGAGCACAATGCGCCCACCCGTCAGACTGAGGATCTCGATGACCCTGCCCTGACGCCTCCCGAGCAGTCCAAAACTCAAAACGACGAAGAGGACTCCAAAGAGGCACGCCGCGCCCGGGCGCTGCAGCTGGACTGGGAACGCCTGAATCGCGATCTGGATGACGCCTTCGAGCAGATGCAGATGCAGGAAGCCGTGGAGATCGGCACGCCCAAGGACGGCAAACTTGCCTTGCGGGTAAGAGGCGGCCTGCTGTTCACCTCCGGCTCGGCTACCTTCAACTATGCCATGCTGCCGATGCTGGATGCCCTGCTGGAAACCCTGGCTCAAAATCCCCACTACAAGCTTGAGATTCAGGGCCACACCGACGACATCCCGATCAGCACCCCTCAGTTCCCGTCCAACTGGGAATTGTCCGCCGTTCGGGCCACTACGGTGCTACGCTACATGGTAGATGCCGGGATCAACCCCAAGCGCCTGACAGCGACCGGCTACGGCTCGTCCCTGCCACTGGTCCCCAATACCTCGACCGAGAACCGTGCCATCAACCGCCGGATCGAATTTGTGCTGGAAAAGCGGGCATTAGAATAATGAAACCCAAGATCCATATTCCAGAAGTCGCCGACAGTGGTCGGCGCGCCTACCGCCTGCAAATTGATGCTGACGCTCCCTTGCGGGTTCAGATTAACGATGAGCTCGTGGCGGTTGATAACCTGTCCGCCACCGGGGTCGCCTTCACCAGCGAATCCTTGCTGACCCTGCAGTACTACCCCGCACGGCTCAAGTTCAGAACCGGCAAGCAGATCCACCGCATCGACTGCACCCTGCGCCTGATTCGCAAGAGCGGAACCCTCTGGTGTGCGGACTTTTCCGGGCTGCCACCTCGTGAGCAGCGCCTGCTGTCGGAGTTCATTACCTGGTACCAGGCTGAACAAATCCGCAATCGAAATAAAAAAGTGTAACAAGGGCTTGACCTTAGCGTCTTCGATCCGTAATATACACGTCATCAAGTTGATGCGGGGTGGAGCAGTCTGGTAGCTCGTCGGGCTCATAACCCGAAGGTCGTTGGTTCAAATCCAGCCCCCGCTACCAAATTCAGAGAAAGCCGGTAACCGAAAGGTGCCGGTTTTTTCGTTTGTGCAAATGCTAGAAAAATGGAAAGGACGAGCAGGCTCGCCGGGCTCAACTCTTCATAACCCCGGGCGAAGGTCGTTGGTTCAAATCCAGCCCCCGCTACCAAATTCAGAGAAAGCCGGTAACCGAAAGGTGCCGGTTTTTTCGTTTGTGCAAATGATAGAAACATGGGCAGGACGAGCAGGCTCGTCGGGCTCAACTCTTTATAACCCCAAGCGAAGGCCGCTGGTTCAAATCCAGCCCCCGCTACCAAATTCAGAGAAAGCCGGTAACCGAAAGGTGCCGGTTTTTTCGTTTGTGCAAATGCTAGAAACATGGGTGGGACGAGCAGGCTCGCCGGGCTCAACTCTTCATAACCCCGGGCGAAGGCCGCTGGTTCAAATCCAGCCCCCGCTACCAAATTCAGAGAAAGCCGGTAACCGAAAGGTGCCGGTTTTTTCGTTTGTGCAAATGCTAGAAACATGGGTGGGACGAGCAGGCTCGCCGGGCTCAACTCTTCATAACCCCGAGCGAAGGTCGTTGGTTCAAATCCAGCCCCCGCTACCGCATTCAAAGAAAGCCGATTGCGCAAAATACCGGCATTTCACCTATGAAAAAGCCGACCACCACTCTCGGCAAGCCGGCTTCTTCCTTTCTACCAGGGCACTACTCATCACGCAGAGCGAAGGGGAAACCCTGCACGGGCGCAGCCCTGTTACAAGGACACTAGAAGTCGTAATTCATGCCAAAGGCGACCAGGTTGGAGTCCTCAACACCGTACAAAACGCCATCCCAGGCCTTGGCTTCGACCCAAAGCTTCACCTGAGGGTGCAGATCGTATTGATACGCCAGGATCAGGGCATCGAAGTCGCTGTCACCGCCGGAGCGGTCTTCATAGCTGGATACGCCCAGACTATAGAGGCTCTTGTCTGCTGAGATGCCGCCGATGATATCCACACCGCGGCCCTGATCATCCTTGTCCATGAACATGCCGTTGACGTAGAAGCCATCTGCAGCATAGTAGGCCGCCACCCCCACCGAATCCTGCTCCTTATCATCGTTATAGCCTGCCGCCAGCTTCAGGCTCTCGGTCGCCTGATAGGTTGCCGCCAGCTGCCCCTGCTCACGTTCATCGCTGTAGAGTGCGCTCAACTGAAAGCCATTATATTCCGGAGTCGTATACATGAAGGATTTACCGATACGGTAATCGCCATCCAGCGTATAATAAACCGGCGCGGAATGAACCCACAGCTGGTCAGGCGCATAACCTACGGCATTATAAAAGGCAGACCAGTAACGGCCGGCCATAATACTGCCGAACTCACCGGACAGGCCAATATACGCCTGGCGCGCATCCTTGCCGGTATCGGAGCCCAGCTCGCCTTCGGCCACATCGACGCTCAACTCGTATTTGGCAAAGGCCTTGAAGCCTTCACCCAGATCATGGGAGCCACTGACCCCTATACGGCTGACCGCATCCTTGAAATTGTCGCCGTTGTCATGCTTGGCGGCTTCCACCATCACCCTCAGGCTACCGTAGAAGTCATACTCCAGATCCGCAGCCGATGCCTGCAAAGGCAACATCGTCAGACAGGTCAGAGAGAAGCAGGCTGTTTTCATTTTCATCAAAGGTCCTCCACCTCAGGACAGGTGTAATCATTATTTTTATAAAGGATGCTCGCCTAGGCTCGCGCTTTCGACACAAAACGTTAATTAAAACGCCTTAAAAACAAAACCGAAAACCGGGGGAATTAGCGATTCTTATGGCGAGGATTAGAATAAATGATCGAACGTCAGGATAAATAATTTAAAATTATTATCAGTCGATAAAAAATCTAAGCCGCTGATGAAATATATATTCCTAATACAATCAATTAGCGATATATGAAAAACCCTGCCCACAGATGCAGGCATCAAGATGAAAGCCCCCGTCAGCCTGCGGTCAGATAAGTGCTTAACAGCTGCCAGCGCTGATACTTCTGCTCCAGCGACAAGGCCGCATGCGCAGGGCTGGTCGACGGCATGAGCCGCAAATCCACATCCCGCTGCGGTTTTATCAAGCGTTTGTACAACCGCTCCGCAGTGCCGCCATTGAACAGGATCGCCTGCAACTGCGGCAGCTGTTGCACCAGCCAGTCAATATCATTCGGTTCCACCGACTGCTGACGGATATTGGCATCCAGGCTGCCGGGGCGTTCACACAGGTGGGCCACGTCCCAGAGCGCAACTCCTGCGGCAGTCAGATATTCGAGCCTTCGATCATATTCAAGACCGGGATCAAAACCGAGCAGTCGCCCCATAATTGGCCAGAAGGCATTGCGCGGATGCGCGTAGTATCGCTGCGCCTGCAAAGACGCCACGCCAGGACTCGATCCCAGTACCAGCACACGGCACTCCGACTGCCACACCGGCTCAAAACTCTGCGCCAGATTCATCCTCACCTCTCTTTGATTCAACGCTTCCTGATGGGGCCCCGCGCCCTGCGATGGTGCAAAGCGCTACAGCCAACCAACCCAAAAAAACCATAAATCATTGTAACAAAAGGGATTTATAAATCATGGCACAGCTCTGGCTACATGCACAGTAACAAACTGCACTTGCTGTTTGCCGAGCATAAAACAGAAAGGGGATGATGATGAAAAAATTCACTAAAAGCCTGATTGCTGCCGGTCTGCTGACCGCGTCTGCGGCTGCCAGCGCCGAACTGTCGGTCAATGTCGGCGCCATGAGCGACTACTGGTTCCGCGGCATTGACCAGTCCGCCAATAATGCCAGCCTGATGGCCGGGGCCGATTACGACTTCGGCAACGGCTTCTACGTGGGTACCTGGGGGGCGCAACTGGATGATGCCGAGCTCGAATATGACCTCTATGGCGGCTACACCGGCGAGTATGAAGACTTCACCTACGGTGTTGGCTATACCGGCTACTTCTATACCACCGATGACGCTTCCGACTACCACGAGCTTATCCTGAGCGGGGGCTACAAGTTCCTCAGTGCCGATTTCGTGCTGGGTCGCGAAAACGTCGACGGCTCGGGTGACGATGCCGACTACACCTTTTTCAGCCTGACCGGCGAGTATGAAGGCGCCTACCTGACCTACGGCGTGTTCGGTGAAGACTACGACGGCGACTACGTTGAAGCCGGCTACGGCACCACTTTCCAGGGCCTGGACATGAGCCTGGCCTTCATCAAGCAGCTTGATGAACAGCTCGACGGCGACGGCGAAAAAGACTCCGAATTCGTGTTCACCATCAGCAAGACGTTCGATATCTGACGCGTTCAGCGGCCCTCCCTCAATGGATACGGGGAGGAGTCCGGTTCTCTCAACATACGTTTTTCTTGGGGCCCTTCGGGGCCTCTTTTTTGGACCACCGCGAAAATGCCCTCCCCGCCCCGGTGGCAAAGGTTCACTCGCTCCCCCCGGCTGGGCTATCATCGCCCCATTTCAAACGCAGGGGACTCCATGGCGACATATGCGATCGGCGACATTCAGGGCTGTTACGACGAGCTGATGCGACTGCTGGAGCAGATCGACTTCAACAGCGATGACCGGCTCTGGCTGACCGGCGATCTGGTCAACCGCGGCCCACGTTCGCTGGAAACCCTGCGTTTCGTCCGCCAGCTGGGCGAGCGCGCCGTCACGGTTCTCGGCAACCACGACCTGCACCTGCTCGCCCTGCACCAGGGCAACGGCCGCAAGCTGGACCCGACGCTGGCGCCGATCCTCGACGCCCCCGACCGGGACGAGCTGATGCACTGGCTGCAGTCGCGCCCGCTGCTGCATGACGACAAGGCCCTCGGCTATGTCATGACCCACGCCGGCATCCCGCATGTGTGGACGCTGAAGCAGGCCCGCCAGTATGCGCAGGAGCTGGAGCAAGCGCTGCAGCACGGCGATGCGCCCGAGTTCTTCCAGCAGATGTACGGCAACCGGCCGGACCGCTGGCGTGATGACCTCGCCGGTACCGACCGGCTCAGAGCGATCACCAACTATTTCACCCGCATGCGCTTCATCAAGGCCGACGGCACCCTGGAGTTCAAGGCCAATGGCGGTCTGGACACGGCGCCCAAGGGCTTTCTGCCCTGGTTCGAGCAACCGCGTCGCAAGCCGCTGAAGCGTCATCAACTGTTTGGCCACTGGGCCGCGCTCGGCTTCAACCAACTGCCGGGCATCACCGCACTGGACAGCGGCTGCGTTTGGGGAAATGCCCTGACAGCCGTTAGACTGGAGGATGGCAGCTGGTTCAGCCAGCCCTGCCCCGGCAACCGCACACCTGGAGAATAAGTTTTGACCGATTACCGCTGCATCAACACCGAACAGGCCTGTGAACTGCTCGACCAGGGCGCCCAGATCGTCGATATCCGTGACGAGGGCAGCTATGCCGAACTGCACATCAGCGGCGCCTACAACCTGAACAACCACAACCTGCCCGAATACATCGGCCAAGCCGATTTCGACCGGCCTCTGATCGTCTGCTGCTACCACGGCATCAGCAGCCAGTCGGCCGCCGCCTACCTGGCCCACCAGGGCTTCGACGAGGTCTACAGCCTGGATGGCGGCTTCGAAGGCTGGCGCGCCCAGTGCCCCGACCGTTGCGAGCGCTGATGGAGATCTATCTGGTCGGCGGCGCGGTTCGTGACCGGCTGCTGGGACTCGAGGTCAAGGACCGCGACTGGGTCGTGGTCGGCGCCACCCCCGACGAGATGCTGGCGCGCGGCTTCAAGCCGGTGGGCCAGGATTTTCCGGTGTTCCTGCACCCGGACAGCGGCGAGGAATACGCCCTCGCCCGCACCGAGCGCAAGAGCGGCAAGGGCTATACCGGTTTTACCTTCCACGCCAGCCCCGAGGTCAGCCTCGAGGACGATCTGGTCCGCCGCGACCTGACCATCAACGCCATCGCCCAGAGCGAGGACGGCGAGTTGCACGACCCTTGGGGCGGCCGCCGCGACCTGGAACAACGCCTGCTGCGCCATGTGTCTCCAGCCTTTGTCGAGGACCCGCTGCGCGTACTGCGCGTGGCGCGCTTCTATGCCCGCTTCGCCCACCTGGGCTTCGAGGTCGCCGACGAAACTCTGGCATTGATGCGTGAACTCAGTGCCGGCGACGAACTCGACCACCTGACACCGGAAAGAGTTTGGCAGGAATGCCAGCGCGCGCTGGCAACCTCATCACCGGCGCACTTCTTCCGCCTGCTGCAACAGGTTGGCGCCCTGTCCAAACTGATTCCCGACAGCGCCGCTCTCGACGGCGATCGACTGCAGCAGCTGAGTGAACAGTTGCCTGGCAAGCCTCCCCATACTGCCGAACACGTTTTCGCCCTGCTGACCTGGGTGCTGACCGAGCAGCTGGATGATGCCGGCGCACACGTGGCGATCAACCAGCTGTGTGACCAGCTGCGCACCCCCAACCGCTTCCGCGACCTGGCGCTGAAGGTACGTCAGCATGCCGGTGCACTGAGTCGGTTTGACCATCTGGACGCCGAGCAGCGGCTGGCATTGCTCAAGGGGCTGGACCTGCTGCGCCGCCCGGAACAGCTGACGGAGCTGATACCGGTTGCGCAGGCGATCGACCCGGCGCTGCCGGCCGCACGCCAGACCGGACTGCAACGGCTGCTGGATGGCTTCAAGGCGATCGACAGCCGCGCCCTGATGGCCGAGGGCTACAAGGGCAAGGCGCTGGGTGAGGCCCTGGCCCGACGCCAGCAACAGCTCTGCGCCAACTACCGGGAGTCCGGCGCATGAGTGAGGCACCTCGCGTCCTGATCACCGGCGCCGCCCGCCGCATCGGTGCCTGCATCGCGCGCCAGCTGCATGCGACCGGCCATGAGCTGCTGCTGCACTACCGCCATTCAGCCACTGAAGCAGAGCGGCTGCGCGACGAGTTGAACCGGCTGCGGCCGAACAGCTGCCGCTGCCTGCAGGCAGATCTGGCACAGATGGAGCAGATGGCCGAACTGGCGGATGAGGTGAAAACGGCCGGCGGGCTGAACCTGCTGGTCAACAATGCGTCCAGTTTCTACCCGACCCCCATCGATTCGGTCAGCCAGCAGGACTGGGATGCGCTGATCAACAGTAATCTGCGCGCCCCCTTCTTTCTGACCCAGGCGCTCTATCCGTTGCTGCAAGCCTCACAAGGCAGTGTGATCAACCTGGTCGATGTGCACGCAGAGCGGGGACTGACCGGCTACCCGGTCTATTCCATCGCCAAGGCGGGACTGAAGATGATGACACTGTCCCTGGCACGGGAGCTGGCGCCGGACGTGCGCGTCAACGGCATCGCCCCGGGACCGATTATGTGGCCGGAAGCCGAGGCCGCCTTGAGCGAAGAGGCACGCCAGGCAGTGGTGGATAAAACCCTGCTGGCGCGCACCGGGCGGCCGGAGGATATCGCCGAGGCGGTGCTGTACCTGTCCCGGGCGAACTATGTCACCGGCCAGGTACTGGCCGTGGATGGCGGGCGTTCGCTCTACAGCTAGTCCCTGCCAGTAGAGCCGGCCCGCGAGATGCGCCGCCCCTGCCACTCGAAATCGATCGACCAGAGCTTCTGCTGACGATCATACTGCTGCCAAAGTCGGGCGTAAGGCTCACCGAGCAGCGGATGACAGACATCCGGCGCGACTTCCGCCAGCGGCTGCAACACGAAGGCGTTGTGCAGAATCTCTTCCCGCGGCAACTGCACTCCGGCGACCGGCTGTTTCAGTTCGCCATAGGTGAGGATATCGATATCCAAGGTGCGGCCGCTGAAACGAGGACCCGTGCGGTCACGGCCGTTGTCGTCCTCGATTCCCTTCAGGCAGGCCGACAGTTCAGCCACCTCCAGGTCGGTGTCGATACCAACGACCAGATTATAGAAATTGCTGCCCTTGAAACCCACCGACTCACTTTCATAAACCGAGGAGATCAGCAGCTCACCAAAGCGCGCCGACAACGCATCAAGCGCGGCGCGAATGTAACGTTCACGCTCGCGGTTGCTGCCCAGGCTGAGATAGACCTGCGTCATCAGCCCTTGGACCCCCGCTCGATGATCACGCCCACATCACGGGCGCCACGCACCGCACCGGGCTTGCTCAGACGCAGGCGCAGCCAGGGCACGTTGAATTCGCCCTGCACGATCTGCGCGATCTCTTCGGCCATGGTTTCCACCAGCAGGAATTCGCTTTCACTGATGAAGGCGATCAGCCGCTTGGCCACGGTCTTGTAGTTCAACGTGTTGTCGATATCTTCGGTGGCCGCAGCGGCGCGAATATCGGTACCCATTTCCAGGTCCAGGCTGACGGTCTGGCGCACCTCCCGCTCCCAGTCGTAGATGCCGATCACGGTTTCGACCTGCAGCTCACGTATATAAACGATATCCATCCTGTCTCCTGTCTGTACGCTTGCGATCGGGCCGTTTGAGCCCCGCTGCGCGCTTGTATATTCTTGTTGAAGGTGACTGTAATTGTTCACGCCATCCACAGACAAGCCGTCATCACGGCTGGCATGGGCAACACACCCTTTAATAACTATAACGACGCTATGTAACGGACGCCTGCATGCCCGATTACCTGTTGCTGTTGTCTGCCTACCTGATGGGGTCCATTCCCAGCGCCGTGCTGATCTGCCGCGCCATGGGGCTGGATGACCCCCGCCACAAAGGTTCCGGCAACCCCGGCACGACCAACGTGCTGCGCATCGGAGGCCCCCAGGCCGCCGGGCTGACCCTGCTCGCCGACTTGGGCAAGGGAGCCGCGGCTGTGCTGCTGGCACTCAATGCCGGCGCGTCGGCGCTGCTGCAGGGCTGGGTGATGCTGGCCGCCGTCTGCGGCCACCTGTTTCCGTTTTTCAGCAGTCTCCGGGGCGGCAAGGGCGTTGCCACCACGCTGGGCTGCTCACTGTTGTTATCCTGGCCGCTGGCGCTGTGCCAGCTGCTGTTCTGGGGGCTGGTGTTCCTGTTCGGCCGCATATCGTCACTGGCCTCCATCGCCACCGCCGCCGCCACACCGCTGTTCTGCTATCTGCTGGCGCCGGCGCTACTCTGGCCCTTCGCGCTCACCTCGCTGCTGCTGATCCTCAGACACAGCAGCAACATCCGCAAGCTGATCTCGGGCCGGGAGCAGCGCTTCTGATCAAAGTTAAATCGCGTCCAGCGTATCCAGCGGCCAGCGCGGCCGCGCCTGGATGGTCAGATCGGCACTCTGCCCCGCCACCAGGCGCTGACAGCCGGCATAGGCGATCATGGCGCCGTTGTCGGTACAGAACTCGGGCCGCGCATAGAAAAGACCGGCACGCTCCTTTTTCACCACTTCGGCCAGCCGCTCGCGCAGACGCTGGTTGGCGCTGACGCCGCCGGCGATCACCAGCTGCTTCATGCCGGTCTGCTGCAAGGCACGACGGCACTTGATCGCCAGGGTGTCGACCACCGCATCCTCGAAGGCGCAGGCGATATCGGCCATGGTCTGGGGGTCGATGTTGCCATCGGCATCGCGGGCATCATTGGCGGTGTTCAGGGTGAAGGTTTTCAGCCCCGAAAAACTGAAATCCAGCCCTGGGCGGTCGGTCATCGGCCGGGGGAAACGGTAGCGCTCACGGCTGCCCTGCTGCGCCAGCTTGGCGATCAGCGGCCCGCCCGGGTAATCCAGCCCCAGCATCTTGGCGGCCTTGTCGAACGCCTCACCCGCCGCATCGTCCAGCGACTCGCCCAGCAGCTCGTACTGGCCAATGCCCTGAACGCTGACCAACTGGGTGTGACCGCCGGACACCAGCAGCGCCACGAAGGGAAAGGACGGCGGGTTTTCTTCCAGCATCGGCGCCAGCAGATGGCCTTCCATATGATGCACACCGACCGCCGGCACACCCAGGCCCAGTGCCAGTGCACGCCCGGTAGACGCGCCGACCATCAGTGCACCGATCAGACCGGGGCCGGCGGTATAGGCCACGGCATCCACATCCGACAGTTCCAGGTTCGCCTTGGCCATCGCTTCGCGGATCAGCGGCAGCAGCTTACGCACATGGTCGCGGGACGCCAGCTCAGGCACCACACCGCCGTACTCGGCGTGCATCTTGACCTGGCTGTACAGTGCATCGGACAGCAAGCCCTGCTCACTGTCGTACAGCGCCACACCGGTTTCATCACAGGATGTTTCTATGCCCAGCACTCGCATATCGGCCCCTCGGTACACTCATTTCCAAAACACGCATTTCCAAATACGTGTTACAAGACACGCGTTACAAGACACGCGATTCAACAGGGCGTCATTATCCTCCAGTTGGCGGTAAAATTCACGGGGTTCTGGCTTTACACTCAGCGGCTGCCTGACTAAAATATGCGGCCTTCTTTCTGTATCCGGGCCCTGTGCCTATGCTGAAAGAAGCAATCAAACATCAACCCAACCGGGAGAATACAAATGCCTCAGGTTAAAGTTAAAGATAACGAGCCGTTCGACGTAGCTCTGCGTCGCTTCAAGCGTTCTTGTGAAAAAGCCGGCATCCTGGCTGAAGTTCGTCGTCGCGAATGCTACGAAAAGCCCACTGCCGTCCGTAAGCGTAAAGCTGCTGCTGCCGTTAAGCGCCACGCCAAGAAGATCCAGCGCGAAAACGCTCGCCGCGTCCGCCTGTACTGATCTGATTACTCTGTAACCTGACCCAAAGCACACTCGAAGGAGCATCCCATGTCTGATCTGAAAGCCACCATTACAGAACAGATGAAAGATGCCATGCGCGCCAAGGACAAAGTTCGTCTTGGCACCATTCGCCTGATGTTGGCGGAGCTGAAGCGCATCGAGGTGGACGAGCGCATCGAACTCGATGATGCCCGCGTTCTGACCGTGCTGGACAAGATGGTCAAACAGAGACGAGACTCCATTACCCAGTACGAGGCGGCTGAGCGACCCGAACTGGCAGATAAGGAGCAGCAGGAGCTGGAGGTGATTAAAACTTTCCTGCCGCAGCCACTCAGCGATGCTGAGATTACTCAGATTGTTGATGACGCCATCGCCGAATCCGGCGCCAGCTCCATGCAGGACATGGGCAAAGTGATGGCTATCGTCAAACCCCAGGTTCAGGGCCGTGCCGACATGGGCAAGATTTCCGGCCTGGTGAAGCAAAAACTCTAAGGGTCCGCATACGCAGACCTGTCCGCGGAGCGAACATGGCAGGTCGAATACCCCAACATTTCATTGACGATCTCCTGGCCCGCATCAACATCGTTGATGTGATCGACGGCCGCGTCAAACTCAAGCGCGCAGGCAAGAACTACTCTGGCCTCTGCCCGTTCCACAAGGAAAAGAGCCCGTCTTTCTCGGTCAGCCCCGACAAGCAGTTCTACTACTGTTTCGGCTGCGGCGCCGGCGGCAATGCGCTCGGTTTCCTGATGGAATATGACCGCCTCAACTTCCCCGAAGCCGTTGAAGAGCTGGCCAAGCTCGCCGGCATGGAAGTCCCCCGCGAAGAAGGCCGCCAGGTCAATCACCAGCGCGAACAGCAGCTCAAGCGCCAGTTCGAAGCCCTGGAGCAGGCCAACAGCTTTTTCCAGCAGCAGCTGCGCCACTCCCCCGAACGCCAGCGCGCTGTCCAGTACCTTAAGCAGCGTGGCCTCAGCGGCCAGATCGCCGCCGCCTTCGGCATCGGCTATGCCCCGCCCGGCTGGGACAATCTGCTGCGCCACTTCGACAGTGTCGAGAACGCCACCGCATTGCTGGAGCAGTCCGGCATGGTGATCCACAACGAAGACAAGCAGAGCCACTACGACCGCTTCCGCGACCGCATCATGTTCCCGATTCGCGATGTGCGCGGCCGGGTACTCGGTTTCGGCGGCCGCGTCCTGGGTGACGACAAGCCCAAATACCTGAACTCGCCGGAAACCCCGACCTTCCACAAGGGGCGCGAGCTCTACGGCCTGTACGAGGCTCGCAAGCACAGCAATCACCTCGACCGCCTGCTGATCGTCGAAGGCTATATGGACGTGGTCAGCCTGGCCCAGCACGGCATCCACTGGTCCGTGGCCACCCTGGGTACCGCCACCACCGAACAGCACCTGGAACGCCTGTTCAAGCTAGTCCCCGAAGTGATCTTCTGCTTCGACGGCGACCAGGCCGGTCGCACCGCCGCCCTGCGCGCCCTACGCACCACTCTGCCGGTGATCAAGGATGGTCAGGAAGCGCGTTTCCTGTTCCTGCCCGATGGCGAGGACCCGGATACCCTGGTGCGCCGCGAAGGCGAAGCCGCCTTCAGCGAACGCGTTACCCAAGCCCTGCCGCTGAGCGAATTTTTCTTCAAATCCCTCAGCGAAGACGCCGACCTGACCAGCATGGATGGTCGCGCCCGCTTCAGCAACGCCGCTCTGCCCCTGATCAACTCGATGCAACCCAGCCTGCTCAAGCAGATGATGCTGGATCGGATCTGCGAGATCACCGGCCTCAGCCTGGAACAGCTCAGCAGCGTCATCGACCTGCATCAGGCCACCCACGAGCCCGCCAACCCCAATGCGGCCAGCCAGCCCGCTGAGCGAGGCGGCTACGACCAGGTCGGGCATTACGACCCTGCAGGCTACGATGACTATGCCCAACCAGACTACCCCGCCTCACCCGCTCCTCTGCGCCCCAAAGCCGGCAAGAGCGGGTCTCGCGACCTGGTCAATCAGGCGATCTCGATTTTGCTGCACCACCCCGAACTGGCGCGCAGCGCACCTGCGGCCGACAGTTTTCGCATCCTGCTCGAGCCCAACATCGATGTTTTGATCAACCTGCTGGACTACCTGCAAAAAGACCCGAACAGCTCTCTGGGCACCCTGCTGGTGGACTGGCAGGATGCCGAGGAACACCGCTCCGACCTGATGCTACTCAACGAGATATCACACCTGGACCCCATCCTTGGGGACGTTGACGCAGCCTCCCTGCTCGGCGACACCCTCAAGGGGCTGCTGGCCCGTCGCAAGGAGGCCCAGCTCGACCAGCTCTTGAAAAAATCGCGACAGGCCCCATTAACAGAACAAGAGAAGCGCGACCTGCAGCTACTGCTGCTTGAGAGACAACACTGAAATGACGGGGCTTTTCAGGCAATCGCCTGATTTCTGGTCTATTCTCTTAACGAAGCAGTCTATATCGACAGCGCAGCAACCAGCTGCCTATAGCCGCAAACGGCCCGATCAGGTATAATATCGCGCTCACTTTTCCGCCATCTGTCACATCAGCATTCATTCGTTGCAGGGGTTCTATGTCAGACACATCCCAACAGCAGTCTCGTCTTAAGGAACTGATCGCCCGAGGTAAAGAGCAGGGCTATCTTACTTATGCCGAGGTTAACGATCATCTGCCGGAAGACATCGCCGACCCGGATCAGGTCGAAGATATCATCCGCATGATCAACGACATGGGTATTCGTGTTGCTGAAGAAGCACCGGATGCCGAAGACCTCCTGCTGAGCGGCGGCGACTCTGCCGAAGAGGCCGACGACGAAGCCGTAGCCGCTCTGGCGGCCGTGGAGTCCGACGCCGGCCGCACCACCGACCCGGTGCGCATGTACATGCGCGAAATGGGCACCGTCGAACTGCTGACCCGTGAAGGCGAAATCGACATCGCCAAACGAATCGAAGAGGGTATTCGTGAAGTGATGATGGCCCTGTCCCGCTTCCCGGGCAGCGTCGAAATCATTCTCGATGCCTACAATCAGGTCTTGCAGGAAGAGGGCCGCCTGAGCGACATCTTCAGCGGCTACATCGATCCCGACTCTGACGTCCCCGAAAAAGAAACCGAGGCACCGGTCGAGCTGGATGATGACGACCAGGACGACTCTGACGACGATGATGATGAAGATGATGGCGACAACAAGGACAACGACTCCAGCGACGAGAAGGAGCGTGGCCCCGATCCCGAGGAAGCGCGTCAGCGTTTCGGCCTGATTCAGGAATGTCTGGACAACCTGTACGCCACCATTCAGCGCTCTGGCTCTGTCGACGAAATCGAATTTGCCGCCATGGCACTGGCCAACGCCTTCGCGCCGATCAAGCTGTCACCGCGCTATTACGACCTGCTGGTCGAGCGTGTACGCACCTGTATCGACGGCATCCGCAAGCAGGAGCGCACCATCATGCGCATCTGCACCCAGCGCGCCAAGATGCCGCGCCCGGTCTTCATCAAGAGCTTCCCGGGCAATGAAGTCAGCCAGGAATGGCTCGACTCACTGGCCAACAGCGGCAAGCCGTTTGCCGCCGCCATCAGCCGCCAGATGCCCGACCTGCAGCGCGCCCAGCGCCGCCTGCTGCAGATCGAAGAAAACACCGGCCTGACCCTGGCCGAGGTCAAGGAAGTCAACCGCAGTCTCTCCATCGGCGAAGCCCATGCGCGCCGCGCCAAAAAAGAGATGGTCGAGGCCAACCTGCGCCTGGTGATTTCCATCGCCAAGAAGTACACCAACCGTGGCCTGCAGTTCCTCGACCTGATTCAGGAAGGCAACATCGGCCTGATGAAGGCGGTGGACAAGTTCGAATACCGTCGCGGCTACAAGTTCTCCACCTATGCTACCTGGTGGATTCGTCAGGCGATCACCCGTTCCATCGCCGACCAGGCGCGCACCATCCGTATTCCGGTGCACATGATTGAAACGATCAACAAGCTCAACCGCATCTCTCGCCAGATGCTGCAGGAAATGGGCCGCGAAGCGACCCCGGAAGAGCTGGCCGAGCGCATGGAAATGCCGGAGGACAAGATCCGCAAGGTACTGAAGATCGCCAAGGAACCGATCTCCATGGAAACCCCGATCGGCGACGACGAAGACTCCAGCCTGGGCGACTTCATCGAGGACACCACCCTGTCCTCTCCGGTGGACACCGCCACCGGCGAAGGCCTGCGCGAAGCGACCAAGGAGATCCTCTCTGGCCTGACCGCACGTGAAGCCAAGGTCCTGCGCATGCGCTTCGGTATCGACATGAACACCGACCACACCCTCGAGGAAGTGGGCAAGCAGTTCGACGTGACCCGTGAGCGTATCCGCCAGATCGAAGCCAAGGCGCTGCGCAAGCTGCGTCACCCGAGCCGCTCCGATCACCTGCGCACCTTCATCGACGAATAATCGTTTATTTTCATCATATTGCGCCAATGACAGGACATGCTATCATTGGCGCTCTTCCCCGGGCCTATAGCTCAGTTGGTCAGAGCAGTGGACTCATAATCCATTGGTCGCAGGTTCAAGTCCTGCTGGGCCCACCAACACACCCCGCAAAACCCTACTAAATTCAGCAAGTTATGCTGATATACCCAAAGGGATTTTGTTCCGCGTCACCTCTGGATTCTCATTCGGTACAATTTCGGTACACTGGCAAAGCGCAAGCAGTACAGCCAGGTACAGGGAAAGTGTGAGGAAACAGTATGGCAACGATTGTCAGAACAGAGTCCAAAACCTGGAAAGCCATGATTCGGAAGAAAGGCTTTCCCACCACTGTCAAAACCTTCAGAACCAAACGTGACGCCGAAGACTGGGCACGTCGCACCGAAGATGAAATGGTGCGCGGCATCTATATCCAGCGGGCTCCCTCCGAGCGTCTGCTCTTTAGCGAAGCACTCGACAGATACCTACAAGACGTTTCATCTAAAAAGCGTGAGCGCACCCAGAAAGCCGAAAGAACACGAGCAAAACCACTCAAGGCGTTCTTTGGAAAATACTCTCTAGCGGCTATCACTCCAGAGCTCATCGCTAAATATCGAAATCAGCGCCTCAGCGGCAATGATCGTCTCGATCAGGACGGCAACCCACGTCCACGCTCAGGTAACTCCGTTCGTCTTGAGATGGCCCTGCTCGGGCATATGTTCAATGTCGCTATTAAAGAATGGGGGATCGGTCTTACCTCTAACCCTGAGACCTTCGTAGATCGCCCTGCCCCAGGACCAGGCCGTAACCGCCGCATTTCCTCAGAGGAAGAGCAGCGCCTTCTCAGCGCCGTTGACGCTCACTCCAACCCGATGCTTGGCTGGATCGTCAGAATCGCCATAGAGACCGGTATGCGCTCCTCAGAGAGGAGCATCTCTGACACTGGGACAGGTCAATCTGAAAAAGCGCATCGTTACCTTGCTGGAAACCAAGAACACCATGCCTCGCACGGTCCCTCTTACATTGGCAGCCGTGGAACAGTTTCAGCAGGCCATCGACAACCCTGTTCGCCCACCAGACACAAATCTTGTCTTTTTTGGCGAACCCGGCCGGGATGGTATGCGCAAGCCCTACAGCTTCAACAAGGTCTGGATGCACATCAAGAAAAGTGTCGGACTCGCTGACCTACGCTTTCATGACCTACGCCATGAAGCCGTCAGCCGCTTCGTTGAAGGCGGGCTAAGTGATCAACAGGTTGCCGCGATCAGTGATCACAAGTCTATGCAGATGCTGCGGCGCTATACACATTTGCGAGCTGAAGACTTAGTTGTCGCATCCCGTATGATCATATAAGCCAAAAGCGTTATCCTTGGTTCGTTGCTCGTGACGTCATGCAGCGCGCCATTGAGCACTTCATCCAGCAAGCACAGGGAGATCAGCCGACATGATGGTATCTTTGCATAAACGGGCACGCACCACCCCCGCTATTCGTGAAGAACTGGCAGCAAGTACCAAGCCTGTCCGCGAACTGGCCCGGCAGTATGGCATCAGCGAGGCAACCGTCAGCAAGTGGCGCAGCCGCTCCAGCACGGAAGACCGCTCGCACACACCGCATCGACTGCAGACGCACCTGACACCGGCTCAGGAGGCGATCGTCGTCTACTTGCGCACACAGCTGCTGCTGTCTCTGGATGACCTGCTGGCGGTCGTCAAAGAATTTCTCTGCGACAAGGTATCCCGTTCTGGTCTGGACCGCTGTCTGCGCCGCCACGGGGTCAGTAACCTGAATAATCTCAAGCCCAAGGCGCCTAAACCGGCCCCCAAGACGTTCAAGGCCTATCAACCCGGATTCTTCCATATCGACGTCAAGTACTTGCCGCAAATGGCGGATGAGACCAAGCGTCGATACCTGTTTGTGGCCATTGATCGTGCCACCCGCTGGGTCTTTGTGCAGATCCATCCGAACAAAACGGCCGCGACGGCTCGGCGCTTCCTGGACAGCCTTCAGCAGGCCACACCTATCAAGATTACGCATATCCTGACGGACAACGGCAAGGAATTTACCGACCGTCTGTTCCACTCAAAGGCCCGTGATCCCAGTGGGAATCATGAGTTCGACCGCCTCTGCGCTGACTTGGGGATTGAGCACCGCCTGACCAAGCCCAGAACACCCCAAACCAATGGCATGGTGGAGCGTTTCAACGGGCGTATAGCCGATGTGCTTAAGACCCACCACTTCGATAGCCGTGAAGATCTTGAGCAAACCCTGCTACGCTATGTGCATTTATATAATCATCAACTGCCGCAGTCCGCGCTGAAGTCCAGGCCACCCATTATGGCGATGAAAGAGTGGTACAAAACCCACCCAGAGCTTTTTAACAAACGCCCTTATAACCATACGGGACGTGACAGCTACCAAACCAGCAATGACAAAAAGCATTTTGGTATTGATATTCATATCTCACCTCAAAACAGGTCATTGGCTTGGATAGGCTGCTGGGTATCAGGGTTGTTATTACGCGGAGCAACGGCACGATGCCAGGCGGAATCGTCCTCTGCTTGTCGGTCCACCTGACCACCTACATGGCTGGCCTGTAGCTGGATTTGAGCCATTTGGAGTTGTCTGAGCTTCTGGAGCTGTTCCACCTGTATAGCAGCGATGGAGCCCCCGGCCTGGAGCAATTGTTTGGTCCCTACCGCATTTTCCATTTGTAACTCGATGCTGCGCAGCGCAGAGGCCTCACGATCGAATTGCTGAGCTTGTAGACCAGCAGCACGTAACGCCCCACGAACGCTATCGTGGTTCGACTGTGACCAGTTTCGGTATCGCTCTGCTAATGCATCATGGCTTTCTTGCTGGCGTTGAGCATAATGCTCAAAATCACGGTATTCCCGCCGATAGTCTTCGTCGATCTGCCCAGAGCTGTAAGCTACAGCTCTACCGGTAGAGACGATTTGAGCCAAATGCTGAAGGTCGGCCAACGCTTGTTGCTTGATATGATCGGGCAGGTTGCGGAAGTTTTCGTACATAATTTCATACTGCCGAATTGTATATGCAAGGTTTTCAGCTTCCTTTATGGCCACATCAATCAATTCCGCATTGTTTAGGATTTGAGTAGCTTCCGTCGCTCCACCAGTCAAACCTCCCCCTCCTGAGTAAGCTGGAGCAGCTGTAATAAATGTTAATATTAAAATAAAAAATGAGTTCTTTTTTAGCATTTATCAGACCCTTTAATAAATTGTCGCACATACATGGAAAATTGGTTATATTGAACCTTTATTTCCCCTCTATCATGCATCAGTCGCCATATATCAATGACTTTATAGCCATGATTTAAAGCGATTCGAATCTGATCAATATTATTAAGAAAAACGACCTTTCCATTAGTAGAATTTTTATTTATTTTAACTTTACGTAGCTCTTCAATAAGATCCATAGAAAATTTCCTCTGACACCCTATTGAATAATACTTATATAAATAATCGTGTATACTTACGATATATCGTAACTTATCTATACTGATGTTTTTTACCGCACTGCAACCGCGCTTTATCGCACTTTAACCGCACTCGGACAATAAAACGCAATAAATGTAATTTTAAATGGATTATTTATTTGAAAATATTATAAAAAATCCTGATTTTTAATTAGGATATCTTATTGATGCGGTTCTAGTGTGGTAGAAAGCGATGACCAGTAGGGGCAGGATAGGTAAATGGTCCACCGCCACAAGTGTCGATGCACCATTCACAGTAAACTCATTCGCCCAAATGGGCTCAATGTGTACGTCCTCCAAACTCCGAATGCCTTCGCAAACACCATACTTGCCCCCTCTTCCACACCAACATAAACTGCATGCATTTATTGGTGCCAGTGGACTGGGAAGTTGACCTAACTCTGCCGATCCACCATGAGACTATCCAGGACAAAACTGTCTTCTTCGTCGACAAGAATGCATTGGTCGCTTGTTTCGATCAGGGCGTCAGTGAAGCGTTAGTCAAAGAGCTGACCAATTGCGAGTGGTCCCTAGATTCCCATCATAAGTGACACACGCCTGCCCGCCAGATACTCCAACGGAGAAAGATACTCTAACGCTTTTCTTGGTCGCGCGTTAATCAAAAAGGCAGTTCGTTCGATGTCATCATGCGATACCTGGCTCAATGCCATCCCTTTGGGGTAATAGCGTCGTAGCAAACCGTTGGTGTTTTCATTCAGCCCACGCTCCCAAGAGTGGTAGGGCTTGGCGAAATAGATCGTGCCAAGATCTTCACGGCTATCGAAGTGGTGGGTCTTAAGCACATCGGCTATACGTCCGTTGAAACGCTCCACCATGCCATTGGTTTGGGGTGTTCTGGGCTTGGTCAGGCGGTGCTCAATCCCCAAGTCAGCGCAGAGGCGGTCGAACTCATGATTCCCACTGGGATCACGGGCCTTTGAGTGGAACAGACGGTCGGTAAATTCCTTGCCGTTGTCCGTCAGGATATGCGTAATCTTGATAGGTGTGGCCTGCTGAAGGCTGTCCAGGAAGCGCCGAGCCGTCGCGGCCGTTTTGTTCGGATGGATCTGCACAAAGACCCAGCGGGTGGCACGATCAATGGCCACAAACAGGTATCGACGCTTGGTCTCATCCGCCATTTGCGGCAAGTACTTGACGTCGATATGGAAGAATCCGGGCTGATAGGCCTTGAACGTCTTGGGGGCCGGTTTAGGCGCCTTGGGCTTGAGATCATTCAGGTTACTGACCCCGTGGCGGCGCAGTGGCTGCCAGTTCTTCACGAATGGCAGGGGTGGTGCGTGCCCGTTTATGCAAAGATACCATCATGTCGGCTGATCCCCCTGTGCTTGCTGGATGAACTGCTCAATGGCGCGCTGCATGACGTCACGAGCAATGAACCAAGGATAACGCTTTTTGCTTATGTGATCATCCGGGATGCGACAGATAGGGAGCAAGCAGGCGACACACGGCATCAGCGACAGCCCCTTTGGTCTTATTCGGCACCTTCACTGTAAGCAGCAGTTTGGATACACGTTCGACGAGCGTCACGAGGTAGCTGTCTTGGCCGTACACGGTATCGCCCTCCCAGTGGCCAAGTTCTGTATTGCTGTCAACGACAGGCGGGCGTTCGTCGATGTCGATGCGGTTCGGAATCAGTGCCGCAGCTGCCCCCGAGCCTGCTGATGCTCGGCGCTTCTTGCCCTTGCGTGGCAGCCACTGCCGCCAATTGTGCCTTGTGATGTGGCGATACAACGTGGAGCAACCGAGGGCTTTATCCGGCGCTTCCAGGGCCATACGTCCTGCTACCTGCTCCGGACTAAAGCCCATCTTCAGCAGCCGCTTCAGCTGCTCTTGATGCCAGCTATCAAATCGCACTGCTTTTCTGGCGGAGTGGCGCTGATCATGCGAATGCGCATCAGCTTTTCGGCACTGTATGCCTCTTGTCCGGCCAACCGCTTCAGTTCCCTTGAAATGGTTTTATTCGAGCGTCCCAGCTCGCGGCTAATGGCGCGTGCAGAGAAATCCAGTTCATGTAAGGCCTGAATCTGGTATCGTTCGCTGAGAGTCAGCTGGCTGTAAAGGGTCCCCATGTGGCACCTGGTTGCTTGTGTGAGAGCTCGTCAGCCTACAGCCAGTCTGGCTCTCCTGTCTAAGTCCAAGTGTGTCGGTTGTTCTGGGAATCTAGGGTCTTCCGTGATAACGGTTTTGAGTCCGATGCCGTGAAGATCAATGTGGAGCAGGTCTTCCGTCAGCTTTCACCCACCACAGAAGTCAAAGCTATTTAACGGAGCCTCGCCATGCAGCCCTATGTGCCAGATACCCTCCCCATTGCAGAGCTGGACTTCCGCCTGCTGTTACCCTTGGTTGGTCAGGCCAATGCCGCTTTGGCGCGTTATGACGGGTTGCTGCAGGGCATTCCAAACCCTGCAGTCATGCTCTCCCCGCTGACCACTCAGGAGGCGGTGCTGTCATCAAAAATTGAAGGCACCCAGGCAACCGTGGATGAAGTGCTTGAGCAGGAAGCAGGTCTTATCAAAGAGGGCGAGAAGTACAAGGATATTCAGGAGATTTCCAATTACCGCACCGCTCTGTTTGCCGCCCGTGAGCATTTGGAGTCTTACCCGATCCGTCTGGGCTTTATCCGTGAGTTGCACCGCATTCTGATGGACAGTGTTCGCGGCCAAGACAAAACCCCGGGCGAATTTCGCAAGGACCAGAACTGGATTGGCCGGGCCAGATGCACGATCGAAAACGCAACTTTCGTCCCCCCAAACCCGGTACAACTGCCTGATTATCTGTCGGCTTGGGAACACTACCTGGACAGTGATGATATCGACTTTCTCATCCAGACGGCTGTCGTCCATGCTCAGTTTGAACTGCTGCACCCCTTCAAGGACGGTAATGGCCGCATTGGTCGAATACTGATCCCTTTATTTTTGTATCAGAAACGGGCGCTCTCACAGCCCATGTTCTACCTGTCCGAGTACCTGGAGCATAACCAGGATGAATACTACGAGCGCTTGAAAGCAATTTCAGCCGAAAGGGACTGGAACGGCTGGATTGCTTTTTTCCTCAAGGGGATCAGGCAACAGGCGGAAGAAAACAGCCATCGAGTTCAGCAGATACGCTCGCTATACGATGAGATGAAGCAGGCTATTCAGGAGACAACGCGCTCGCAATACACGGTCCACCTTCTGGATGCCATTTTCAGCAAACCCACATTCAGAACATCGGACTTAAGTGCCCAGCTTTACCGTGATTTCGGTATTCATGAGAAAACCGCTCCCAACTTGCTACGGCAGCTCAGGGATGCCGGTATTCTGCAGGAACTGGAACCTAGCAGCGGACGACGCCCCGCAACACTATGCTTTCCCAAGCTGATCAATCTGGCTGAAGGACGTGATGTATTGTGAGCCGTTATGGAGTCCGCAATGGCAACAAAGGACCTTGTGGAGCGCAAAGCTAAATACAGACTCCTCAAATTCAGTAGTAGAGTCTACAGGCTCCACAACACGCCTAAGTACTGACTTGCAAATAGAACAATAGAGCTCCAAAAAGAGAATGCTTTTTTATCCTTTAGAATCATTATGTTAAGCCTCTATTTAGGCTCTTTTTTCGACAAGAGTACAAAGAGAAAACACATTTGTGGAGCCTAAAAGAAGCTTTCGGCTCCACAAGCCGCGTAATGGAACCCAGAGGCTCCACAAACTGTTGGGGGGCAATAGCCGGATGAAGCTCAAATTCAAAACCCAGGCCTACCAGACCAATGCCGTTGAGTCCGTAGTGGACTGCTTTGCCGGACAACCAAACAATCGGCAGTGTTTGGCCCGAAGCGGACGTTAAGTGGGCTATGCACAAACCGTACAAGATATGTCATTAACGCCCGGCTCACGCGCCGATTTGGAGCCGCAAGCGGCGGAAAAGCGGCCACTGTGCAGCCGATTGTTAATTTTGTTTTACGCCAATCACTTTCCTATCGGGAAAAACTCTCGTTTTTTCTAATTCAGAATCAAAAAAGATAATTTTTGAATCACGATATCGAAGTACAACACCTTTTATACACTGCACCTCACCATCCACACAGATCATATCAGAATTTTCTTCCTTCACCTTTTTAGCAGCATCAACTGCATCAGAGTGTACGGGCAAGAAAAATAAAAGAAAGATCGGCGCCAAGCTGAAGATAATGTATGGAACGCTTTCAAAATCTATGAACTTTTCAATTTTTTCACGCGGAATCTTTCTTTTTATCGGAACATAGCAGACTCCGAACAACCCCAACCCAAAAACCAAAATTGTTATATTTTTTGAATAAGAAAACAGTAAGTACATACCGCCTATGGAGAGATAATCCAGTGGAGAGCCGACCATCTCGTAGTAGCTGAGCCCAAACACCTCCAAAAAAGATGCATCATAGATGAAGCCGATAACATAACAAATTGATACCAATGCAGAAAAAACTATTGCCAATGCTTTTGGGAACAAAATTGATTCCTTATAAAGATTAACGCTTGGTCCAAGTGCGACGTAGGCGTCACCTGGAAGCACTTGTATGGATAATTCTCTGTGTTTTCCGGGTAAATTGGGACCCACCCTCAACGGCCATTGAGGGCCTTCATGCAGCAGCTCGATGATTGGCCGGCTTCTCTTGAGAGAGACCGATAACAAGTGGATAGCGCTGCATGACGTCACGAGCAGTGAACCAAGGATAACGCTTTTGGCTTATATGATTATCCGGGATGCAATATCTAGGATATAAGCCCCAGATATCCGGCTATGGATGCGACACTTAGCAGGCCTCGCATGGTAAAGCAATCAAAGACAAGATATCCGGTATCTTGTAATGCTGTTTCGCTTAAGTGAACAGCATTAGGCTGAATGCCTCCCTTTATTTATTCATACAGATCAGTACACCAAAGGCAATGAACGAAGCAAATATCTCGAACTGATATTTAATGGTACTAGGCGGAAAATATAGTAAAAAAAACATACCTAGTATGATTAATAATCCACCAAGTACCCACCTTAACGTTTTAGGTAAAAACTTATATACCAAGTAAGTGAATAGGCCCCCTATCAATCCAATCAGAACGTAAATCATATTAATATTCGTCTAGTGTTAGGTGAGCTCCATTGAAAGAGTATTGAGGCCCAATACCGCCATTAACTTCGATAAATGTCATTATTCCTACGTCGCCTGCATTATAATTTCGCATATTATTTATAAGATAATTACGAACCCTGGCCCCTACAAAAATGCCTATAGCACCACTGATGCCCTTTTCAGACATTTTGTTTTCCTTTACCTTGGCAGGCAGCTTCCTACTTACCAAGAAAGACAAAATACCAACAACAGCGCCAGATACAGCAATGGCAAAACGATACTGATTGAACGTTGCTTGGTTAGCCTCTGCGGCACTTAGGGGTTCACATATAACGGTGTAAAGCTTTATAGGGCGACTATCTCCATGCTTCATTCCCTGAACCGTACGCCGTAGCATATTAATAGAAGCGACTTGGGCCGCTGCATTAATTTTGGAATTATCGGAATAAAGAGTGTTATTAACGATATGCTCCCTGAAATCCGTTACGGGGTAGTCCAGTATAAACACAGTACCTTTTGAGTAATCATTACTGAACAATTGTTTGCTCAACCCCATGTCTTAGGTTCCTTCCTATGATGAGTGGATTGCAAACCATAAAGACTTTAGGATTGCTGGTCAATATTTGGTCACACCCGGAACGGGTACTAGATATCGCATCCCGGATGATCATATAAGCCAAAAGCGTTATCCTTGGTTCATTGCTCGTGACGTCATGCAGCGCGCCATTGAGCAGCTCATCCAGCAAGCACAGGGAGATCAGCCGACATGATGGTATCTTTGCATAAACGGGCACGCACCACCCCTGCCATTCGTGAAGAGCTGGCAGCAAGTACCAAGCCTGTCCGCGAACTTGCCCGGCAGTATGGCATCAGCGAGGCAACCGTCCGCAAGTGACGCAGCCGATCCAGCACGGAAGACCGCTCGCACACACCGCATCGACTGCAAACGCACCTGACACCGGCTCAGGAGGCGATCGTCGTCTATCTGCGCAAACAGCTGTTGCTGTCTCTGGATGACCTGTTGGCGGTCGTCAAAGAATTTCTCTGCGACAAGGTATCCCGTTCTGGTCTGGACCGCTGTCTGCGCCGTCATGGGGTCAGTAACCTGAATGACCTCAAGCCCAAGGCGCCTAAACCGGCCCCCAAGACGTTCAAGGCCTATCAGCCCGGATTCTTCCATATCGACGTCAAGTACTTGCCGCAAATGGCGGATGAGACCAAGCGTCGATACCTGTTTGTGGCCATTGATCGTGCCACCCGCTGGGTCTTTGTGCAGATCCATCCGAACAAAACGGCCGCGACGGCTCGGCGTTTCCTGGACAGCCTTCAGCAGGCCACACCTATCAAGATTACACATATCTTGACGGACAACGGACTACCGATCTAGTCAACCATTTTCGACTATAAGCTAGCACCGCCGCTGCCAATTCGGCGGCCAATCATTCCACTAGTTGTAATGCTCATCCTCGGCGTCAGGATTTGCTCACCATGATATACACGGGTCCAACACAGCTGGCCCTACAGGACTTAACACAGCATTCAGGAAGCCATGGACGTTGAGCATTATCTATGAGGTCGCAATGCGCCTTTACGGCCCGATTGAGTTACGTCCCATGGCTTAACTCGTGATAACCGTGGTAATCGACATCCTGTTTTACAATCGCATGAGCCACCCTGGCCATCTTTACTGCTACTGCAGTAAAGGCCTTACGGCGACGATCCGGGCTGTCTCCGTTCTGTCGAATGTAGCGCTCATATTTATAGCGAAAGCTATTCTCCCGCATCCGGATGGCACAAGTAGCTGCTAACCAATAGGCGTAGCGTAACCGGACATTACCGCGTTTTGATAGCCGGTATCCACTATGGGATTGACCACTTTGGGCCGCCGACAGATTGAAGCCACAATAGCTGAGATACTGGCGATAATGTGGAAAACGCCTGAGATCACCGCTTTCGGCAATAATCATCAAGGCGATGATGGGGCCGACACCCGGTAACGTCCGCAAATGACGGTAGTCTTCCCGCTCCTGGAGATACTCCTCAGCCAAGCGTTCGAGTTCTAAGCGCTGTCGAGAGAGGTCAAGATAGCGATGTAGTTGCAGTCTGAATGTATCGATTGCACGACTACCAGGCGCAACTGGAAGCGCAATCGATCGTTGAGCAAGTTCGTAAAGGTGCTCAAGAAACTGCTGTTTGAACTGCTTACGCCCGATGAGCTGCCAAGCTCGTTTGACAAAGGTGGACTTGCGCATGTTCGTAACAGTGAGAGGTGTCGGGAATTTGAGCAAAAACTGGCAGAACCACTCAGCCCGGGACGTATGAAGAAACTGCTCGGCTTCTGGGAAGTACAGCGTCAGATAATGGTTCACGAGACTGTTCAAGCAGCGTGTGCGAGCCAGCGTGATTTGATGGTAGGTATTGGAGATCTCCTGAATATCCATCATGTTCTGTACCAGAGGATCGTAGAATGGGGTAGAGAGCCCCTGTTCCATGAGATACAGGATGACATTGGCATCCTTACGATCATGCTTGTCCCAGGTCTTGAATAGCATCTCACGTGCTCTGGCACATGCCAGCGAGGATACCAAGTGGCATTGCACGCCCTGCATTAACAACCAGTGGGCGATATTCCGGTGGTAATCAGCGGTCGGCTCAAAGCCGACTCTGACCTGTTCAGCCGGCGCATCCGCCACTTCCAGAAGGCGCTCGTAGCCCTCCAGAGTATTGTTGATCCGCAGGTGGACTGCATGGCCATTCGGATAAAGAATCTTCGCGTCGTGGTGCTTCTTGGCGATGTCCAACGCGATGAGTGTGCTCGGTGTACTACTGTTAGTTAGGTCAGCCATGATGTTTTCTCCCCTCGATGTGAACTCAATGACAAGGTGTAGAAAATGGCTGACCTCCTGTCAGCAACAACTGGTCTATTCCATAGGTATCACGGCAAGGAATTTACCGACCGCCTGTTTCACTCAAAAGCGCGTGATCCCAGTGGCCATCATGAGTTCGACCGCCTCTGCGCTGACTTGGGGATTGAGCACCGCCTGACCAAGCCCAGAACGCCCCAAACCAATGGCATGGTGGAGCGTTTCAACGGGCGTATAGCCGATGTGCTTAAGACCCACCACTTCGATAGCCGTGAAGATCTTGAGCAAACCTTGCTACGCTATGTGCATTTATATAATCATCAACTGCCGCAGTCCGCGCTGAAGTCCAGGCCACCCATTGTGGCGATGAAGGAATGGCACAAAACCCACCCAGCGCTTTTTAACAAACGCCCTTACAACCATACGGGACGTGACAGCTAATGGTACATGAATGGCCATTTCAGGTCGAAAGTGGCATGGGGCAACGTCCGGTATGTGCGCAGGGCAGACATTTTGGCTTTAGCCATCACATCATCCTTGGTGCATGTGACACTTAGAGTCCATGTTTGATTCTCAAAAAATGAACCTTAAGCTGGGTTCCTTCTGCTGTCCAAAACGAATGCATCACCTCGACTCTAATTTTGCCCACAAACTTCCGGCCTCGGTACACTCCCGGTACGCTCCCGGTACACTCATCAGTTTGGACTCATTCCCCCAAATTACGCTAAGTTACTGTTACTAAACTACTTTCTCTTACGTTCAATTACGCTCACATCCCTTTGATTTTAAAGGATTTATGGTTTAATATCAGAACTCATACTCCATTGGTCGCAGGTTCAAGTCCTGCTGGGCCATCTAAAACAAAGGGTTACACACTTCCGGATTGTGAGTAGTACCGAGAGTGTCCATCGTCTGTAACACGGAACAGGCCAGACGGAACACGGAGGTACCATGCGTCTAGATCCCAGTGAACGTATCAACCCCGAACCCGTCGCCTTCAGATCTTCCTCTCCGGCTACTTCAGACCTTCCCCTGTGGGCTCAAATCACCCTCGGCATCGTGCTGGGCGGTATCGTTTTGTTCCTCTGCTGGTTCAGCTATCAGAAATACCAGGAATATCGCCTCGCCAAAGCCATTGAATCGGCTGCTCAGGGCTTTCAGCAGAGCCTGCAGCGGATGAGTGAACAGTCCCGTCAGGCCGCCATAGAGACCCGCCAGCGCCTTGAAGCCGAGAACCGTGCCCGTCGGCAGCACCTTGAAGCGAGGCGCCTGCAGATAGAAGAGGAACGCATTGCACGGGAAGCCCGACTTGAAGCTGACCGGGACCGCGCCGAGTACATGAAACAGCTGTCGGACCCCAAGTGTCAGTTCTGGCTTGATAACCTCCGCACCACCGGGGCTGATAAAGCCAAGGTCATGGTTGATTACCATTGCCCTGACTGATCTGCACCGGACTTCCCGAGGGGGCTTCCTGCAAGCCTGCCCCCCCATTCCCAGAACACCCGTTTTAGCCCCAGCCACCCCTTCGTCTCTATATGCATACACACAATAAAAGAATGGCTTTTTATGAAGTCACGCTATTGTCATCACTGTTTGGATGGTCTAAAACCGTAACCGAACTGCATTATTTACATGCTTGAATATGCACCCATTCCTACCCTCGTCTGCGGGCCTGGGCTGCCCGGACTAACTGAACAGGGAAGACGCATGAAGATTGGGACACTTGGTTTCCCGGCGGATCAGCTCAAAAAGCTGGAAAAGATCCTGACCCTTTCCAAAAGCAGGGTTATGTCTCTGACCGCCTTTGACAGCAACAACCTGCCGGACCTGCTGCTGGTGTTTGGTGACACCCTGTCCGACCACTCTGAAGTGACAGAACTACCCGAGTCCTATCGGGATCGGCTGGTATTGGTCAACAAGAAAAAGCCGGAAAGTGATCAACAGGCACACATCAAGCTGCCTTTCATTTCATCACGCGTATTACGCACGCTGGAAACCTTTGAACCGCTGCCGCAAGCCGAAACCGCCGCGGTTGAAGAGGCGGTCGTGACAGCAGTCGTCGAAACCGCTGAAACAATCGTCGAGCCGGTTGCTGTCTGTGCTGAAGACGCCCGCGCAGCCGTTGTCCCGGCGACCGCTTCTGTCGCCGAAGCTCCGGCCGTGACAGAGGTCGAAGAGGAGTCGGAACCGGTACTGGAAACCGTAACGGCTGAAGCGGAAGCCGAGACAGACAACCCGTTCAGCAAGTATGAAGCCCAGATCGAGACCGTTCGCCGACAGCAGGCCGAACTGGCCGAACAGCACAGCGACGACAGCTACGCCGTGCTGGTGGTCGATGACAGCCATCCGATGCAGCAGATGCTGGCGAAGGAACTGCAGCACATGGACCAGCCGGTGGCGATCGATTTTGCCGACGACGGTGAAACCGCGCTGGAGAAAGCCGGACAGAACCACTACGACTTCATCTTCCTCGACATCATGATGCCGGGCATCGACGGCTTTGAGACCTGCACCCGCCTGCGCCAGATGCCGGGAGTGAAAAAAACGCCGATTATCATGCTTTCGTCGAAAACCTCTCCTCTGGACGAGGTGAAGGGGATAATGGCAGGATCATCTACTTATCTGACCAAACCGATCGACCACGTGGAGTTCCAGAAGGTCATCAAGCGCGTGTCCCGCTGGGTCAGTGAATTCAAGAAATAGCGACTGGATCAATTAGAGCGAATACTGGAAATACACACATGGCAGTTAACAAGATTCTGATCGTAGAGGATGATCCGGTACAGCAGCAGCGTCTGCGCGAGATCCTGCAGTCGACCGGTGCACAGATCATCGTCGGCGCCAACGGCCAGCAAGGGATCAACCTGGCCGAACAGGAAAAGCCCGATTTGATTTTCATGGATATCGTAATGCCTGAAGTCGATGGCTTCTCGGCCTGCCGTCAGATCACCAGCAGCGCCGACACCAAGGGCATTCCGGTGGTGATCGTATCCAGCAAACACGAGGATGCCGACCGCGTATGGGCCCAGCTGCAAGGCGCCAGCGCCATCGTGGGCAAGCCGTATACGGACCAGGAAATCCTGGACCAGGTCAAGGCCTTCAGTTGAGGAGCGCAGCGCTTTGATGGATGACCTTATCCAGCCCGACAGCCCAGGCCTTCCCCTCTCCGTCTCCCAGGAAGATTCCCCCAGCTTTGATGAGATCCGGCACGGATTCGAGCTCGATGGTCAGCACTTTTTGCTGACCGCCGGCACCTTTTCCGAACTGGCCTCCCGCAGCCCGATCTGCCCGGTGCCGGACAGTCCCCCCTGGTTTGCGGGCTTCATCAATCATCGAGGCCACACCGTACCGGTCTATGACCTGCCCTACATGGCGCATCAACACCGTATCGACCTGAGGGAACCCTACTGGATTCTGTTACTGGATCAGCAGCCACACACCGCCGGCTTCCTGTTGAACCGGATCCCCAGGGTCGTCACCGACCCGGAACGGATCGGCGAACAGGCAATGACCACAGCGTCGGTCCCCAAGCCGCTCCAGCCCTTCCTGGGCCAGCAGTACCACGCCCAGGAAGCCACCTGGTTCGAGCTGGATCACCTGGAGCTGTTGAAAAAGCTGAAGAAAACCTTCTACCAACCGGCCGCGCTGTTCGAATAACACCCTTGGTCGTCCATTTTTGCTGAAAGGAAATACACATGCCTCTTTTCTGGGAACTGCAGAACATACGGATGGGGATCAAATTCGCCATCTCGGGTGTGCTTCTGATCGCAGGCATCATCGCCATCGCCGTCGCCTATTATCAAACCATCGTTATCGATGAGCAGTCGCAAGCGGTCAGCCGGCAGACCCGACTGTTAGCGGACGATACCTCACGCCTCGACTTTCTGCTGGTGGATGTGCAGCAGACGCTGACCGAGGCCCGCCTGTCTCCCAGCGACAAACACCTGACCGAGTTCGCGGTTGCCGCCGAGACGTTCAACAACGGTCTGAAATCACTGCTGCAGCGCCTGCGCAGCGACGAGGACCGCCACAATATCCAGCAGCGCCTGGAGGCTCTGGGGCTGGCGGACAAGATGGCGCGGCTGACTGAAATTCGACAACAGGGCGGCGCGCCGACGTTGCAGGCCGCCCTGCTGCAGCAGACCTTCAGCACCCTGCTCGCCGACCTGCGTGAGGTCAACGCCAGCCTGCAGCTGCTGACCAATGTCTACGCCGATCAGGACGGTCAGGCACGCACCCAGGCGATGGCGCAGATGATCAAGCTGTTCTTCGCCTCCCTGGTCATTCTGGGCCTGGCGCTGGCGATCGCGCTGGCGATCACCAAATACGGGGTCCTCGACCCGGTACAGCGCATTCAGGACACAGTGGATGCGGTGCGCGCCGGCGACACCGAGGCCCGTACCCGCCTGGAAACCAAGGACGAGCTGGGCCAGATGGCCACGGTACTGGACACACTGCTGGACGAGAAAGAGGAAGCCCTGGCCAAGCAGGCGGCCGAGAACAAGAAGCTCAACGCTTCGATCATCGAACTGATCCAGAGCGTATTCAAGATCAGTCAGCGCGACCTGACCGTCCGTGTCCCGGTCGCGGAAGATATCACCGGTGCGGTGGCCGACTCCATCAACCAGCTGACCAACTCGATCGAGAACGTACTGCGCGAAGTCAGCACGGTTACCAGCGAGGTCAACACCACCTCCGTGCAGGTTAAAACCCAGTCCGAAGCGGTGCTGTTGCAGGCGACCAAGGAGCAGGAAGAGATCAACGAAACCCTGGAAGGTCTGGACTCCGCGATTCAGGCGATGCAGCTGATCGCCAAACTGGCGGCCGTGACCAACAGCGCCTCGCAGAAGGCGATCAACACTTCGGAAAACGCCAAGGAATCGGTATCCGCCACCATCGACAGCATCAACAAGATCCGCCAGACGATCCACGAAGCGGAAAAACGGATCAAGCGACTAGGTGAACGTTCCCAGGAGATCGGCGGTATTATCAGCCTGATCAACAACATTTCCGAGCGCACCCACATTCTGTCGCTGAACGCCAGCATGCACGCCGCCTCCGCCGGTGAGGCCGGTCGCGGCCTGATGGTGGTGGTAGATGAGGTGCAGCGCCTGGCGGAGAACTCCCGCGAAGCCACCTCCGAGATCGAGAGTCTGGTCAACAACATCCAGCTGGAAACCGCCGATACCATCCACGTGATCAACACCGTCATCGAGGATGTGGTCGCCGGCACCCGCCTGGCGGAACAGGCCGGTGAACGCATGGAAGAGACCCGCGCCACCACCCAATCCCTGGTTGAATCCGTCGTCCGTATCGCCCAGAACGCCACCGGCCAGGCCAAGCTGGCCCAGAACCTGCGCCAGCGCGCCGGCAGTATCAACGAGTTCACCCAGGCGACCAACGCCGAGATGCTGCAGCAGAAGCAGCTGTCTGAACGCCTGGTAGGCGCCGCCGATGAGCTCCAGCGCTCCATCAGCGTCTTCAAACTGCAGCATTCGGAGTAAAGCGTGACGACCGACATGGCGCAATGGTCAGAGGCGGCCCCCCGGCTTGCCGCCATCAAGGGGCAGCTGGGAGACACCACCGGAATCCAGCCGGCACAGCTGACGGCGCAGCTGCCAGCGCTGGCGGACGCCTGCTTCGAGGCCGGCTGGTCCGGCAGTGCCGACCTTCTGGCCCTGCTGACCGAACTGCTCGAGGCGGAAGAGCCCGAGTCCGCACTGACACCAGATCAGCAGCAGCAACTGCTCGTACTCTTCTCGCTGATGCCCTCAGTCGCACAGGGGCAACCGTCTGACGAGCAGCTGTCGTCAGCGCTGTCGATGTTGAGCGGCGCCGGCTGGCAGAGCCCTCTCGACCCGGATGACCTGGATGCCTTGCCGGAGATGCTGCAGCAAGACTGGCAGCAGCGCCAGCCACTGGACAGCACGGCAGCGGAGATAGAGACCATCGCCGACACCGCGCCAACAGCTACTGATTCCGCTGATTCCGTTGACGAAGACTTCCTGTTTAGCCTTGATGACCTGATCATCGATGATGACGAGTCAGACTCCAGTGCGGAAACCGACGACTCTGTAGACTCTCCACAGGCACTGGCCGAGCAACTGCTGGCGCAGGCCGAACCCCTGGCCGAGCTGGACAACCCGCTGCCGGCGGATCTGGTCGCCCTGGCGACCGAGTTGATCGACAGCTGCGACGACCTGGAACAGCCGATTATCAGCCGCGCCAAAGCACTGCTGCAAACCATGATCGAACAGCCGAATCGGGCCAACGTATCTGCCGTCATCGACTTGCTGGGGTCCGGAGACTGGCCCGCGCCGCTGGACGCCGAGGAGCTTGCCGACCAGCGCGACCTGCTCGACGAAGTCTATGCCGCCCCCCTCGCGTCCGAACAGGAGCTGGCAAGCAGAACTCCGGCAGAGAGCGTACCTGCGCCTACACCGGAACAAGAACCGGAACAGGTGTCGATGTTTCTCGATGCTGACGCCGACGACAATGAAACGAACGGTTCTCCGCTGGACGGCGCCGACTCGCCGGACGCACTGGTGGACCGGCTCAACGAGTTGAGCGAGCCGCTGGCCGACGCCGATCCCCCTCTGCTGGCCGATCTGGTCGCACTGACCGGCGAACTGATCGGCAGCTGTGAAACACTGGACCTGCCGGTCATCGACCAGGCCAAGCCCTTGCTGCTGGCCTTGATCAGCACCCCCGGACACAGCAGCGCCGAAGCGGTCGTAGACCTGCTGGCCGCCGATGGCTGGCCCGAGCCGCTGGAGGCCGAAGATGTCGCCGACCAGCGCGCCCTGCTCGACGAATACTATGCCAGCAATGCTGACCGGCCGGATGCGGTCGACACCGCACCGGCAACTGAATCCACAGCACAGACCGTTGAATCGGTTCCTGGAGTGAGCGACACCGCCTCCATACTCGATACTGCCGACTCACCGGAGGCACTGGCGGAGCTGCTCGGCGATCTGAGCGAGCCGCTGGCGGAGTCGGACAACCCGCTACTGGCCGACCTGATCGCTTTGGGCATCGAACTGATCAGCAACTGCGACAGCCTGGATCAGCCTCTGATCAAGTCGATCAAGCCTGTGCTGCATGATCTGATCGAGACCCGATCCCGCGTCAGCGCCGAAGCCGTACTTGACCTGCTGTCCTCCCCAGACTGGCCGGAACCGTTGGAGGCCGAAGATATCGACGGCCAGCGAGAGCTGCTGGCCGAATTCTTTGCCGATGCGGCCGACACGGATCAGGATACCTTCCTTGACACCGAGACCACCACAGCCGCAGCAGAAGAGACGGCTGAAGAACTGCCGCCGTTCTGCGATATTGACATGGCGCTGCTGGAGCAGCCCGGCCCATCAGTTGATCCCGGTATCCTGACCATGCTGGTTGGCTCGCTGCAGGCACTGCAGGAGCAATGGGGCAGCGTCGACGCCAACCAGGCTGAAGCCCTGTTGGAAGCCAGTCAGGACGCCCTGACACCCCTGGCCCGCGCATGCACCACGATCCACCTGAACGGCCTGAATCTGCTGCTCACCGGCCTCGACCGCAACCTGGCCTGGTTCCGTCAGCACCCGGAGCACTTCCATGATGCCCAGTGTGCACACTTCGCCGCCTGCCTGCAGGCCGTGCACCAGCATCTGGAAGCGCTGGCCGACAAGGGCACCCGCGAAGACCTGATCGATGTGATCAGCGCGGACCTGCTGCCGATCCATGCCGATGCGCAACAGGGCGCCTTCATCTCCGGCCTGCTGGCCCTGGCCAGTATCCAGTCACCCGACGAGATCGAGTGTGAAACCGCCACGCCGGAAGACGTCATCCTGGCGGTCGGCGACGAGATCGATCCCCAGTTGATGGAGATGCTGTACGATGAGTTGCCGGTGTTGGTGGAGGAGTTTCAGACACACCTGCAGGCCGTACTGGTCGACCATGAGGCCGACTCCCTGCTCAGCGCTCAACGCGCCGCCCATACCATCAAGGGCCTGGCCAACATGGCCGGCATCAAGGGGCTAGCCAACCTGACCCACCACCTTGAGGATATTCTCGAGGTGCTGACCAACGCCAAGACCTTCCCCGGCAGCCAGTTGAGCCACGACCTGACCGAGGCCTCGGACTGCCTGGCGCAGATGAGCGAAAGCATCACCGAGGCATCCGAAGCGCCGGACAACGCCCAGCAGCAGCTGCAGCAGATGATGACCTGGTTCTACCGTCTGCAGACCGAGGGCGTGGAGTGCGCCGCCGAAGCCCTGAGCGAAGACGGTCGGGCGGCGCAAGCTGCCCAGCCGGCGCCGCCTCCCAAAAAACCGGCTGCCCGACCGGCATCGGCGGCCGGTCACGAAGGCGAAAAGGAGCATGCCCATCTGCGTGTCCCGGTGAGCATCCTCGACAACCTGTTCCGCATCGCCGGTGAATCCAGCACGCTGAACGCCCAGCTCGACGACTCCCTGACCCAGCTGCGCCGTCTCAGTCGTTCCAACCGTGAACGTCAGCGCGCGCTGCAGAAGGTACTGTTCGACCTGGAACAGCAGCTGCAGGACCACTTCACCCTCAACAGCCATCTGCATGAGGGCGACAGCCACTTCGACCCGCTGGAGATGGACCGCTACAACAGCATGCACACCACCCTGTCGCAGCTGCAGGAAGCGGTAGCCGACGTGCGCGAGGTCGATCTGGAAGCGGACCATCAGCTGCGCCAGCTGGCCGAGCTGCACGTCCGCCAGAGCAACCTGCAGAAGGAATCCCTGGATAACGTGCTGCATACCCGGCTGGTCGCGGTGAAGACGATCAGCTCGCGCATGCAGCGCATCATGCGTCAGGCCTGCAGCGCCGCCGGCAAGGAGGCACGGCTGCTGATCGAGGGCGAGGACGTAATGATGGACAGCCAGATTCTCAACCAGCTGGCCGACCCGCTGATGCACATCATCCGCAACGCCGTCGACCACGGTCTGGAAACGCCGCACCTGCGCTTCGAGGCCGGCAAGGATGAAACCGGAACCCTGACCATCCGCTTCAGCCAGCGCGACGGCAAGGTCCATGTCAGCTGTGAGGATGACGGTGCCGGCATCAACCTTCAGCGTGTGCGTGACATTGCCGTGCGCAAGGAGCTGATCAGTCCCGATGCGGAATTGAGCGATCACGATATCCAGCGCCTGATTCTGGTGCCGGGCTTTTCCACCCGCGACGAGATCAGCCAGCTGTCCGGTCGCGGCATCGGCATGGATGTGGTCTATCAGCAGGTTAGCCGCATGCAGGGCTCACTGAACATCGACTCCACCCAGGGCCAGGGCAGCCGCTTCGCACTGTCGATGCCGGCCTCCTCGCTGCTGGTGCACACCCTGCTGGTTCGCTCCCACAGCCGCCGCATCTTCGCCCTGTCCAGCCACACGGTCGAGCAGAGCCTGCTGTCGCTGGACGGCGAACTGAAGCAAACCGGCAACGGCCTGACCTTCACTACCGAAGAGGGCGTGTACCCGGCCTATACGCTGGAAAGCCTGATCGGCGAGCCCTCCAAGGAATACCACAGCACCCGCATCCACCCGGTGCTGATGGTCAACCTGGACCATGGCCGCAAGGCCGCCGTACTGGTGCGCGAAGTGCTGGCCCACCGGGAGCTGGTGTTCAAGTCGCTGGGCGAGCACCTGCCCGATATCGCAGGTGTCCCCGGGGTAACCATCCTGGCCAACGGCGAGGTGGCGCCGATCATCGATCTTCAGGCCCGCATTCTCGACCGCGACTCCATCCTGGGTCCCGCGCACGAGGCGGCCGAGCCGGCGTTCGAACTGCGTCTGCCACAGGTGCTGGTCGTGGACGACTCGCTCAGTGCGCGCAAGACCCTGGCAACCCTGCTCAGCGACAGCGGCTATCAGGTCGCCACCGCAATCGACGGCCTGGATGCGCTCGACAAGGTCCGCTCCGATCCGCCCGAACTGATCCTCACCGATCTGGAGATGCCGCGCATGACCGGCATGGAGCTGGCGGCGATCATCCGCAACAGTAGCCAGTTCAGCAAGATCCCGGTGGTCATGATCACTTCAAGGTCGACGCACAAGCACCGTGGCGAAGCCGAAGCCGCTGGCGTATCCGCCTATCTGACCAAACCCTGGACTGAAGCCAAAGTACTGGAAACCGTACAGTCGCTGCTGTTCTGACCCAGCCCTCTCAACGCCCTCCACGCCCTTGTTCGCGGGCATGGAGGGCGCATCCGAACCGACTTGTCAACGGTAGACGCCCGCGGTGCCAAACGGTATAAAAGGGCAATCCCTTGAGACAATATTAATAGATTCTAATACATGTTTATCGAGACTGACCGGAGCCCGACCCGCTGATGAGCTTATTCTGGATCCCGCTACTGCCATTGATCGGCACCCTGGTTCCCCTGCTCAGTGAACGTTTCGGGCGCAGCGCCTGTGCCCTGTTCACCGGGATACTACCCGCCCTCGCACTGACCCTGGTGTTCAGCCTGGCACCGCAGATTCTGCAGGGCGAAACCCTGCAACAGAGTTTCAGCTGGATACCGGCCATGGGACTGGATCTGTCCTTCCGCCTGGACGGCCTGTCATTACTGTTCTGCATGCTGATCCTTGGCATCGGCCTGCTGGTCATTCTCTATGCCCGCTACTACCTGTCCGAACAGGACTCGATGTCGCGCTTCTACAGTTACCTGATCCTGTTCATGACGGCGATGGTGGGCATCGTCACGGCCAACAACCTGATCCAGCTGTGGCTGTTCTGGGAACTGACCAGTATCAGCTCCTTCCTGCTGATCAGTTTCTGGAATCACAAGAGCGAGGCCCGCAAAGGTGCCCGCATGGCGCTGACCGTCACCGGCGCCGGTGGTCTGGCGCTGCTGGCCGGCCTGCTGTTGATCGCCCATATCGTCGGCAGTTACGACCTCAGCGTGGTGCTGGCCAGCGGCGATACCCTGCGTGAACATGCCGCCTATCCGGTCGCGCTGGTGCTGGTGCTGCTCGGCGCGTTCACCAAGTCGGCCCAGTTCCCGTTCCACTTCTGGCTGCCGCACGCCATGGCCGCCCCGACGCCGGTCAGCGCCTACCTGCACTCGGCCACCATGGTCAAGGCGGGTATCTTCCTGCTGGCCCGCTTCTACCCGGTGCTGTCCGGTACCGAGCTCTGGTTCCTGATCGTCAGCCTGACCGGTCTGGCGACGCTGCTGCTGGGTGCCTATATCGCCCTGTTCAAGCACGATCTCAAGGGGCTGCTGGCCTACTCCACCGTCAGCCACCTGGGCCTGATCACGCTGCTGCTGGGCATGGACACCCAGCTGGCCGCCGTGGCCGCGATCTTCCATATCATCAACCACGCCACCTTCAAGGCCTCGCTGTTCATGGCCGCCGGTATCATCGACCACGAATCCGGCTCCCGCGACATGCGCAAGCTCAACGGCCTGTGGAAGTACATGCCGCATACCGCCACTCTGGCGATGGTTGCCGCCGCGTCCATGGCCGGCGTGCCGCTGCTCAACGGCTTCCTGTCCAAGGAGATGTTCTTCGCCGAAACCCTGCATCAGGTCGCCCTGGGGTCGCTGTCCTGGATGGTGCCGGTGCTGGCCACGCTGGGTGGTGTGTTCTCGGTCGCCTACTCGACCCGTTTCATTCACGATGTGTTCTTCAACGGCGAGCCGATCGATCTGCCGAAAACGCCGCATGAACCGCCGCGCTACATGCGCATCCCGGTGGAAATTCTGGTGACCCTCTGCCTGCTGGTGGGGATCTTCCCCGGCTATATCGTCGGTGGTCTGCTAGAGTCGGCCTCGTCGGCGGTACTCGCGGGCCAGCTGCCGGTATACAGTCTGTCGATCTGGCACGGTTTCAATCTGCCACTGCTGATGAGCCTGGTCGCCATGCTTGGCGGCCTGATCATCTACTATAACCGCCGCCACCTGTACCAGTTCCAGGCCCAATTCCCGGAAAAAGACGCCAAACTTGCATTCGAAAGCCTGATCCAGTCGCTGGTCGCCGGCGCCGCGCGCATTCATGCCTTCTTCGACAACGGTTCTCTGCAGCGCTATATGCTGCTGTTGCTGCTGTTCGCGCTGGTGCTCACCGCCGGGCCGCTGATGGACCTGAACACCACCGCCGGGCTGCGCCCGCAGCTGCCGATTGACGCGGTCGAGATCACCGCCGCGGTACTGCTCTGCCTCAGCGCACTGGCCACGATGATCTGGCACCGCAAGCGCATGGTCGCCCTGCTGACGCTGTCGGTGGTGGGCCTGATCGTGTCCATCGCCTTCGCCCGCTTCTCCGCCCCGGACCTGGCCCTGACCCAGCTGTCCGTCGAGGTGGTGACCGTCATTCTGTTGATGCTGGCGCTGTTTTTCCTGCCGCAGAAGACCCCCAAGGAATCCTCGCCCCGGCGTGTAGTGCGTGACCTGGGCATCGCCGCGATCATTGGCGGCATCATCGGTACCCTCAACTACGCGATGATGACCCGTCCGCTGACCAGCATCTCCGACTTTTTCCTCGCCAACAGCAAGAGCGGTGGCGGCGGCACCAACGTGGTCAACGTGATCCTGGTGGACTTCCGCGGCTTCGACACCCTGGGCGAGATCACCGTACTGGGCATCGCTGCCCTGGGCATCTTCAAGCTGATCGCCCGCATGCGTCTGTTCATGCCGGCCGGTGACGAAAGCGGTCGTCCCTGGGCCCGTGACCGTCACCCGGTGATGCTGGCCGTGATGTCCCAGAGCCTGTTGCCGCTGGCGCTGCTAGTGTCCGTTTACATCTTCCTGCGCGGCCACAACCTGCCCGGCGGCGGTTTCATCGCCGGTCTGGTCACCTCCGTCGCGCTGGTGCAGCAGTACGTGGCCCACGGGGTCGACTACATCAAGGCTCGCCTGAAGCTCGATTACCAGTGGCTGATCGCCAGCGGCGTACTGATTGCAGCCCTGACCGGTCTGGGCAGCTGGCTGTTCGGGCGCCCCTTCCTGACCTCCTGGTTCGACCACTTCCACCTGCCCTGGATCGGCGAATTCGAGCTGGCCAGCGCCATGCTGTTCGACCTGGGGGTATACCTGACCGTGGTCGGCGCCACCCTGCTGATTCTTGCCAACCTTGGCAAGCTGACCACCAGCCATCGTCCTACTCAGCCGGAGTCTGAATAATGGAAGCCGTTTACGCCGCCTGTGTCGGCCTGCTCACCTTCTCGGGCGTGTTCCTCTGTCTGCGGGGACGCACCTTCCCGGTGGTCATGGGACTGACTCTGCTCTCCTATGCCGTCAACCTGTTCCTGTTCGCCAGCGGCCGTCTGAAGATGGAGGGCGCCGCCATTCTGGGCACCTCGTACAGCTACACCGATCCGCTGCCACAGGCGCTGGTGCTGACCGCCATCGTGATCGGCTTCGCCATGACCGCCTTCATCGTCATCCTGGCCATGCGCGCCCGTGCCGATCTGGGCAATGACCACGTGGATGGCCGTCTGCCGCCGCAGCCTGAAGTGAAGCCGCGCCGCAAGAAGGAGCACGCATGAGCGAACACCTCACTATCCTGCCGATCCTGCTGCCGCTGATCGGTGGCCTGCTGCTGTTGCTGCCGCCATTGGCCAGCACCCTGGAGCGGCAGCGCTTCGGGGCCCTGCTGGTGGCCGTACTGACCCTGCTCAGCGCCGGCCTGCTGTTGCAACAGAGCCAGGCCGAAGGCATTCAGCTCTATGTGCTTGGTGACTGGCAGCCGCCCTACGGCATCGTCCTGGTCGCCGATCGGCTGTCGACGCTGCTGGTGGCGCTGACCTCATTGCTGGGACTGGCGTCGCTGCTGTACGCCTGCGCCGGTGACGACCGCACCGGGGCCTATTTCTACCCACTGGTGCTGCTGCAGGTCATGGGTATCAACGGCGCCTTCCTGACCGGCGACATCTTCAACCTGTTCGTGTTCTTCGAGGTGCTGCTGATCGCCTCCTACGCGCTGTTGATTCATGGTGGCGGCAAGCAGAAGACCCAGGCCGGCTTCCACTATGTGGCGCTGAACCTGGTCGGCTCCAGCCTGTTCCTGTTTGCGCTGGGTATCCTCTACGGCACCCTGGGCACGCTTAATATCGCCGACATGTCCACCAAGGTGGCCAGCCTGTCCGATGGCGAGAAGGTGCTGGCCAAGGCCGGCGGCCTGCTGCTGCTGGCGGTGTTCGGCCTCAAGGCCGCCATGCTGCCGCTACACTTCTGGCTGACCCGCACCTACGCTTCCGCCAGCGCCCCGGTGGCCGCGCTGTTCGCAATCATGACCAAAGTCGGCATCTACAGCATCTATCGCGTGCATACGGTGATTTTCGGCGCCAATGCCGGCGACCTGGCCTTCATGGCCCAGCCGTGGATCTGGCCGCTGGCGCTGCTCACCCTGCTGGCCGGCAGCATCGGCGCCCTCGCCAGTCCCAACCTGCGCGAGCTGACCGCCAACCTGGTGATTGTTTCCGTTGGCACGCTGCTGATTTCGGTGGCCCTGAAGAGCCAGACCGCAACTGCCGCCGGGCTCTACTACCTGGTCCACAGTACGCTGGTCTGTGCCGCCCTGTTCATGATCGCCGATCTGATCGGCCATCAGCGCGGCAAGGCCGGTGATCGCTTCGTTATGTCACGCAAGGTCCGCCAGCCGGTGCTGCTCGGAGGCATGTTCTTCATCGCTGCCATGGCGGTGGCCGGTATCCCGCCGTTCTCGGGCTTCGTCGGCAAGGTACTGCTGCTGCAAGCGGCCCAGACGGGTACCGAAATGTTCTGGGCCTGGCCGGGCATCCTGCTCAGCAGCCTGATCACCATCATCGCCCTGTCCCGTGGCGGCACCACCCTGTTCTGGCGCCGCAGCAGCGACAAGTCCCAGGCGGAACCCGCCTCCCGCTGGCATCTGGCGGCCGTAACCCTGCTGTTGCTCGGCGCACCGATGATGGTCATTCTCGGAGGGCCGGTCACCGAGTACACGGCCGCCGCCGCCGAGCAGCTGCACCAGGTCCCTGAATCACTGCATCTGCTGCTGCCGGGAGGTGAATCATGAAACGTTTTCGCTGGTTGCCGATGCCGGTTCACAGCGTGCTGCTGTTTGTGGTCTGGCTGTTACTGAACAACACGGTCGCGCCCGGCCACCTGGTGCTCGGCGCCTTCCTGGCGCTGACCATCCCGCTGCTCTGCGCTCCGCTGCAGACACCGCAGCCGATCGTGCACCGCCCCTTGCTGGCGCTGCGCTACACCCTGCGGGTACTCTGGGATATTGTGGTCGCCAATGTCGAGGTTGCCATCCTGGTGCTGGGTCCCATGCGCAAGCTCCAGCCAGCGTTCGTCGCCGTGCCGCTGGATATCACATCCGCGCTGCCGCAAACGGTGCTGGCCAGCACCGTCTCACTGACCCCCGGCACCGTCAGCGCCGAACTGTCCGAGGACGGCCGCTGGCTCTATGTGCATGCCCTGCACCTGACCGATGAACAGGCCCTGATCGACAGCATCAAGTCCCGCTACGAGGCCCCGCTGAAGGAGATCTTCGCATGCTGAACACCGCTATCCTGATCGTCAGCGGCATGCTCTGCGTGGCGCTGATCCTCAACCTCTGGCGCCTGCTCCGAGGACCGGACCTGTCCGACCGCATCCTGGCGCTGGATACCATGTACATCAACAGCATCGCCCTGATCCTGCTCTACGGCATGCACATGGGCACCAACCTCTATTTCGAGTCGGCCCTGCTGATCGCGATGCTCGGCTTTGTCAGCACCGTGGCCCTGTGCAAGTACCTGCTGCGCGGCGACATCATTGAATAGGAATTGAAATGAACTTCTGGGTTGAATTGCTGATAACCATTCTGCTGCTGATTGGCGGCGTCTTCGTGCTGGTCGGATCCATCGGTCTGAGCCGGCTGCCTGACTTCTACACCCGCCTGCACGCGCCCACCAAGGCGACCACCGTGGGCATGGGCGGCATCCTGATCGCCTCCATGCTGACGATGTCGGTCAATCAGGGCTACCTGAGCCTGCACGAACTGCTGATCACGCTGTTCCTGCTGCTCACGGCGCCGATCACCGCGCACATGCTGGCCAAGACCGCCCTGCACCATGAGCACCGCGCGCTGCAACGCACCCGCTCGCAGCACCTGATTAGCAGCGCCCGCGAACAGCAACCGCCGCTGCCGGCCGACCATGACTGAACGCCTGACCACCGCTCGCCTGCAGTGGCAGGAGTCGATCCCGGAATCGGAACAGTTCGGTGACATCTATTTCAACCGGGCCGGCGGCGTGGCGGAAACCGAGCATGTGTTTCTCAACGCCAACCGGCTCGGCGAGCGTTTCGCTGCCCATCAGCACGGCAGCTTCGTCATCGCCGAGACCGGCTTCGGTACCGGGCTCAACTTTCTCTGTGCCCGCGCCCTCTGGCTGCAGCAGGCACCCAAACGGGGCCAGCTGCATTTCATCTCCTGCGAAAAGTACCCGCTGACCCGCAACGACCTGGCCCGCGCCCTGTCCGCCTTCCCCCAGTTTGCCGACGGCGCGGCCCAGCTGATCGACGGCTACCCCGAGCCGGTGCCCGGCTTTTTTACGCTCAGACTCGATCAGGGCCGGGTGTTGCTGACGCTGCTGCTCGGCGATGCACTGGACACCCTGCCGCAGCTGGATGCACGCGTGGACGCCTGGTTTCTGGACGGATTTGCCCCAGCCAAGAATCCCGAGCTGTGGAATGACCGGCTCTTTGCCCAGATCGCCCGCCTCAGCGGCCCCGGAGCCAGCTGCGCCACCTTTACCGCCGCCGGCATTGTCCGTCGCGGCCTGCAGGCAGTCGGTTTCGACATTCGCAAGGTGCCGGGGTTCGGCCGCAAACGGGAGATGATCAGCGGCCGCTTCCAGGGTGAACCGGTACAGGCGCACCCCGCTGGCCAGCCGACCTGGTTCCGGCGCCCTGAAGCCAAAGCCGATGTTCAGCCGGTGGTCGTAATCGGCGCAGGGCTGGCCGGCGCCACAACGGCACGCGCACTGGCGGACCAGGGCATCCCGGTGCACGTGATCGAGCGCCACGCGGAACCGGCCTGCGAAGGCTCCGGTAATCCCCAGGGGGCGCTCTATGCCAAGCTGCCGGCCAAACCCACCGCGCACAGCCGCTTTCATCTGGCGGGCCTGAGTTATACCGCGGGCCTGATCCGGCCGCTGCAGCACACCCAGCCCGAGATCGGGCAGCTGTGTGGCGTACTCCAGCTGGCCATCACGGCCAAGGAGCAAACGCGCCAGCAGCAGCTGGTCGATACCGGTGCCTATCCCGCATCGCTGGTACGCGCCGTCTCGGCAGCGGAGGCCTCAGACTTGGCCGGCCAGGCGTGCCCCTATCCGGCGCTGTTCTTCCCCGAGGCCGGCTGGGTGTCGCCGCCTGCATTCTGCCGCCAGCTGCTGGATCACCCACTGATCCAGTGTCACTACGATACCCCGGTGGATGCCCTGCGGCAGACCGACTCCGGCTGGCAGTTGGTCGGTACTGCGTTCAGCGCCCGCCAGGTGGTAGTGTGCTGCGCCAACGCTGCGGTGAACTTTGAACAGCTGGCCCCGTTGCCGCTCAAGCCCATCCGTGGCCAAACCAGCCAGGTGGAACCGCCGGCCGGCAGCACGCCGCTGAACACCGTGGTCTGTGGCGAGGGCTATATCTCGCCACCGCTGCATGGACGCTACTGCTTCGGTGCCTCGTTCAAGCTCAGGGATACCGCACTGGACGTGCGTGACGAGGAGCACCGCCACAACCTGGATATCCTGCAGCGTGCGCTGCCGACGCTGGCCGAATCGCTGACCAGGCAGCCTCTGCAGGGCCGTGTCGCCCTGCGCTGCAGCAGCGCCGACTACCTGCCGCTGGTCGGCCCGGTCGCGGATTTTCCGGCCTTCATCGAGACCTATGCCAAGCTGCGCGACGATGCTCGCTGGCCCTTCGACACTCCGCCTCCACTCCTGCCAGGGCTGTTCGTCAACAGCGGTCATGGCTCCAAGGGGCTGATCAGCTGTCCAATCAGTGCCCAGTTGATCGCGTCCCTGATCAGCGGCGCGCCCCTGCCACTGGAGGCCGAACTGGCGCAGATCCTCCATCCGGCCCGATTCACTATCAAGAATTTGATCCGCAAGACGCTATAATCAGAATGGACCGGTGTATCCGGTGCAATAGTGGAGGTAATACATTATGGCGCTTGTGGTATATGACCAGGGGTATCGTATCCAGACGCCGGTGGACTCCCTGTTCCGTCAACGCGGCGTCGAGGCGCTCAATGCCAGCCAGGCCTCGGCTGCGGTGCCGGGCAGTGACGAACCCGTTCGCCAGCAACAGGAGCTGGAAAAACGGATAGAGCTGTCACAGGAACGCTTTCAGCTGCCCCCTCGAGAACGCAGCGACTACAAGACCTATCAGAAGAGCGGTGCGGCACCCAGTTCGCCCCAGCGGCCGACGCTCAAGGCGGCGCAGATCATGTCCAGCCCGGTGCTGACCATTCCATTGGGAACCAGCCTGCGCCAGGCCTGGGAGCTGATGCAGGCTCAGGAGGTCTCGCACCTGATCGTGGTTGATAACGAACAACGGGCGCTCGGCCTGTTGTCACGGGAAGATGTGATCCGCCGCGGCACCGATTCGCCGGTCAGTGTCAGTCAGGCCTATCACACGCAGATGGTCGTGGCCTCGCCCGATACCGCCGTCACCAGCCTGGCCGCCAGCTTCGTGCGTTATGCGATCACGGCGGTCCCGGTGATCAACAGCGACGAAAAACTGGAAGGGATCGTCTGCCGCACCGATCTGATCCGCATGCTGATCAATGAAGAGGGGCTGGACAGCTGGGCCTGAGTTGGCGGCCTGTCCCTACTGCTGCGGCGGCAACTTGCGCCCGGCAGCACGCGAGGCCGTGTCGGTTAATGAATCCTCACCCGCTGCGGAACGCCCGCTGCTGAAGAACCGGGCCACCGCCGCGAACACTCGCTTGACCCCGCGCCAGAGCTTGGGCAGCAGCCAGATCAGCAGAATAATGAACAGGATCAACCCGCCCAGAAACCAGAGCGGATGGTTCAACGCCGTCCAGAGCCCGCCGAGCACCAGCAGATCCTCGCTGAATGAAGCGGTCCAGTTGGTCACCGGCTCCGGCGAGGTGTTGATCAGCACCCGGGTACCGGACTTGAGCGCATGGCTGCCGGCCGCCAGGGACGCGCCGGTCAGGGCCGCCGCCAGCTCTACCACCGGGCTCACCTCCCCGACTGCGGCCGCCGCCAGCGCCGCACCGGCGGGGATGCGAATAAAGGTATGCAACCCGTCCCAGGCGGTATCGACCCCCGGCGTCTTGTCGGCGAAGAACTCGACGCAATACATGAAGCCCGCCGCGATCAGCACCAGGGGATCGGCCACGACTTCCAGCCCCGGCGGCAGCGTCAGGTGCCCCATGTTGGACAATACACCCAGCATCAACACCGTGGCGTACAGGTTGATGCCACTGGCCCAGGCCACCCCCATGGAAAGCGCAATCATCGACGTGATCTGATCCAGTTGTTCCATGGGTGCCCTGCCTCGCTACTCCCAGTCGCGTACCTGATCGGCCGGCACGATATTGCACTGGCCACTGCGTTCGCTGAAGATCAGTACCGCCTCGCCACGGGCCAATGCGGCCCTGACCTGCGCCAGCTTTTGCGCCAGGCTGTACTCCTGTTCACCATAGTCGGTGCCGTCCCGGCTGACAAACTCCTCGATCAGGCTGTCCAGGGTCTCGGGAGCCAGCTCCTGCCAGGGGATGATCATGCCGATTCCCACTCGGCCAGACGGAGCAGAAAGGCGTCTTCATCCAGCACCGGCACGCCCAGCTGCTCCGCCTTGGCCAGCTTGGAACCGGCACCGGGCCCGGCCACCACCGTATGCGTCTTGCCGGACACGCTGCCGCTGACCTTGGCGCCCAGCGCCAGCAACCGCTCCTTGGCCTGATCGCGGGTCATCTGTTCCAGCGTACCGGTCAGCACCCAGGTCTGCCCCAGCAACGGCTGCTCGGCGGCCCCGGCCGAGGCCTCCGGCTCGCAGCTCCAGTGCATGCCGAACGCCAGTAACTGGGCCTCAAGCGCCCGCGCCGTCGCCAGCCATTCGGGCTGCCGCAAACAGCTCATGACGCCATCACGGGCCTTCTTGCTCAACTTGGGCACCTCAACCAGCACCGACTCATCCGCTGTCAGAAGTGGTTCCAGCGCGTTGAAGTATTTTGCCAGCGCCTGGGCGCCGGTCTTGGCGACCCCCGGTATGTCCAGCCGCTGGATCAGCATGTCGAAACTGATGCTGCCCTGCAGGTCGGCGGCGATAGCGCCTTCATTGCGCAGCTCGATGCCCTGCGCCAGCAGATCGTCAATGACTTGACGGTTGTGCGCATCCTGCATGAAGTGCTGGATCTCATGCGCCACTTCCAGGCCGATATCCGGCAGCCAGGTCAGCAGCAGCGGCTCGGCCTCGCGCAGGCGCTGCAGGCTGCCCAGCTTGGCCGCCAGCGAACGTGCCGTGCCATCGCCCACCTCGGGAATGCCCAGAGCGTAGATGAAGCGGGCCAGCTCCACCGGGCGGCTGGCGGCGATGGCGTTGAACAAATTCTCCGACGACAGCTGGGCAAAGCCTTCCAGAGTCAGGAAGTCGCTGACCTGCAGACGGTAAAGGTCAGCCGGCGACTTGACCAGCTCGCGCTCGACCAGCTGCTCGATACTTTTCTCGCCCAGGCCATCGATATCCATCGCCTTGCGTGACACGAAATGGATCAGCGCCTGGGTCAGCTGCGCCCGGCACGACAGCCGGCCGACACAGCGGTAGATGGCGCCTTCGCTGACCTGCTCACGCCCCTTGCCGCGCTTGACCAGCCGGGTCCGCTCCACATCGGAGCCGCAGACCGGGCAGTGCTCGGGAATCTGCACCTCGGTTTCGTCCCCGGTGCGCCTGTCCTCGACCACCTGCACGATCTGCGGAATGACGTCACCGGCGCGACGCACGATCACCTGGTCACCAGCCTTGACGCCCAGGCGGGCGATCTCGTCCATGTTATGCAGGGTCGCATTGCTGACGGTGACGCCGCCAACAAACACCGGCTCCAGTCGCGCCACCGGCGTAATCGCGCCGGTACGGCCCACCTGGAACTCCACCGCCTTGAGCTGCGTCACTTCTTCCTGAGCCGGAAACTTGTGCGCGATCGCCCAGCGCGGTGCGCGCGAGACATAACCGAGCCGTTCCTGCAGGTCCAGCCGATCCACCTTGAAAACGATGCCGTCGATGTCATAAGCCAGTCGGTCGCGTTTCGCCGCCAGCACAGCGTAATATTCCCGACACCCTTCAAGCCCCTGCACAACCTGCATCTCGGCGTTGACCTTGAGTCCCCAGGCGTTGAGCTGTTGCAGCCGGGCGGCATGCGTATCCGGCAGCTCGCCGCCCTCGACCACGCCGGTGCTGTAACAGCAGAACTCCAGCGGGCGCCTGGCGGTGATCGCCGGGTCCAGCTGACGCAGGCTGCCAGCAGCGGCGTTGCGCGGATTGACGAAGGTTTTCTCGTCGGCCGCTCGGGCCTGCTCGTTGAGCCGCTCGAAGCCGGCACGAGGCATGTAAATTTCGCCGCGCACTTCCAGGCGCTGCGGCCAGCCCTCGCCCATCAGTCGCAGCGGCACCGATTTCAGCGTGCGCACATTGAGGGTGATATCCTCGCCGGTATAGCCGTCTCCCCGGGTCGCCGCCCGCACCAGCCGCCCCTGCTCGTACATCAGACTGACCGCCAGGCCGTCGAGCTTGGGCTCACAGGCGAACGCCAGCGTCTCGCCGGCCGCCAATCCAAGGCGCTCCTGCACGCGACGCACGAAGGCCGCCATATCCTCTTCGCCGAAGGCGTTGTCCAGCGACAGCATCGGCTGCTCGTGGGTCACCTCGGCAAAGCCGGTATCCGGCTTCTTGCCCACCCGTTGGGTCGGCGATGCGGCACTGACCAGCTCAGGGTGCTCCTGTTCCAGCTGCTGCAGCTCGCGGAACAGGCGGTCATATTCGCTGTCCGGCACGCTGGGCTGGTCAAGCACGTAGTAGCGGTAGTTGTGCTGTTCAATTTCGGCGCGCAGCTGCTCGGCGCGAGAGGATACGGATTCAGGCAGGCTCATTGGGTTTGGCTTGGTCGGGTTGAACGGGGATATAGGGTTGAAACAACAGCGGGCCTTAGTTGGCCCGCCGTTGACGCTGATGCATTTCGAAGTCGCGGATGCGTTCGCGGTAATGCTCCTTGGTTTGCGGTCGCATCACCGAACGGTCGTCGTCAAGCAGCTCGCCGTTGAGGTGCTTGGCCAGGGTTTCCGCCGTGGCCAGCATGCACTCATAGGCGGTCATGGCATCCTTGGGCTCGTTCAGCGACATGAAGAAGGTCACCGCCGGCGTTTCCAGCGCCCCCAGATTGTCCGGGTCGAAGGTGCCCGGCGCCACCGCATTGGCCATGCTGAACTGAATCGGCGCGTCGGCGCTGCTGTCTTCGGGACGGTGGTAGATCGCCATGTCGCCCCACTCCATGCCGCAGGCGGTAACAATTCGGTTCAGTGCCGGCCCCGGCAGGTGTTGGCCGTTACGCCCCACCACGGTGATGACCAGCACATGCTCGGGATCGGGCATGCTCTTGAGGCCCCGTGAACTGGCTGGCGCCGCGGCGCCAGCCTCGACGGCCTCGACGTGATCGGATTCGATCAGCGGTTCCCAGGCATCAGTATCCTCGGCCACCGCTGATACTGTCGCCGCCGCCTCTCGACTGGTGCCCTGGGCAGACACCGGCACCGATGGCGCTACCGCTTCGGGCTCCAGCTCGGACTCAGGTTCGAAGGGCATAGACTGAGGCTCCAGGCTCAGAGAGTGCTCAGGCATCAGGCCAGACTCGGCCTGCTGCTGCGCGTCAGTAACGTCAAACGATTGACGATACGCCGCCAGGGTATCCTTGGGCAGCTCCAGGCTGGCATCAGCATTGACCGCGTCGAAGAGCACCGGAATCGGCTGCTCCAGGTCCAGTGCCCGAGATGCCGGCGGAGCGGGATTCTGAGGCCGGTCCAGCGACTCCTCCGCCGACTCCCCGGCGGAGGTTCCAGGCTCGACAATGCCTGCGGCTGATGCCGATTCGGCCCGAACGGCACCGACAGCCGGCGGAATATCGTCGAACAGAGGGTCCATCTCCGACAGCTTCTGCCCGGGTGCGGGGGTCGTCGTAAAGTGGTCATCGGCGAAGCCCGGCTCCACACGCAGCCCGTCTTCCTGAAGCCGCCCCTCATGGTCACGCACGCGTGCCCCACCGTTGGGCAGCTCCGGGTTATGCGGGGCATCGTCCTCGGCCAGCTCTGACAGGGTACGGTCGATCTCCAGTCGTAACCGACTCCGGTTGGCACTGACCCTGCGCCAGCCATCCACCAGAATCAGAATTACAATCAGTACACCGCCGATGATGAGCCACTCGCGCAGACTGATATCCATGTTGTCGCCTTACCCTGTTGTTGTGTCGCCGAAGATTACTGTACCACTTGGTCAATGACCAGTGTAACAGGCTCGGCATTGCCAGTAGTAGCAATCGGACTCAACAGGCCCTGAAAGTCGCCGGGCTGAGGCATCGGCTGCCCTGACAGGCTGATCCGCGCACTGACCTCGACCTCCTGCTGAGAGGAGAGCCTGGCCTGAGGCGTCATCGCCATGGAGTCGTTAAGCTCGATCTCCAGCGGCAGGTCCTTGACCTGGCGTTTCACCGCGGCCAGCGGCATGCGACCGCCCACCGGGCGCGCGAAAATGAACAGGGTCTGCTCAGGGTCCACCCTCTCGGCCAGTTCCGGCGCCAGTGAAACCTGCAGCACGATGCGGGCTTCAACCAGTTCCGGCAGCTCCGGCACCGGCTGACCGGCGGCGACCAGCTCGTCACGTGCCCTGACTATGCCACTGCGCAGCGACTCGGCGGCGGCACCGTCCGCGTTGATCAGCGCCTTGCGCCAATGCTCGATGGCTGCGGTGTAGTCCTGCTGTTCGTAGGCATCGATCCCCAGAAGTCCCAGGGCGGCGATCTCATAAGGCTCAAGCGTCAGGGTCGCCTCGATCTGGCCACGAATGCGATCGTTCATCCGCCCTTCGTTGGCAAAGTACATCGCCTGGGCCAGTTGCCCCATGACGCTGGGGTACTGAGGCGCGTCCTCGGGCAGGTACTCGAGCACCTGTTCGAACGCCTGCACGCCGGCGGCATAGTTGCCGGTATTCATCTCCGTGTTGGCCAGCAGATACCAGCCTTCCGGGTTTTCAGGGTCATTTTCCAGCTGCTGTTTCAGTGCGGCCAACGCCTCTTCCAGGGTCGGCTGCCCTTCGCCCGGCGCCGGCATGTTCAGCGCCACGGCCAGGTCGTCGGCACGTCCCAGATGGTTGTACAGACCCAGCGCCGCCGCCGGAATCATCAGCGCCAGCAAAGTAACGGTCACCAGTTGCGCCTGGCCGATCCGGGCGCGCGCGACCGGTTGTGTCGGCTGATCTTCGGCGTCGATCAACAGGTTGCGCTCCAGCTCCAGTTTCAGGGTGACGAACTCCGCATCGGCCAGGGTGCCCTGTTCACGTTCGTTTTCCAGCTCGGCCAGACGTTCACGGAAGATGTCGATGTTCTGCTGCTGGCGCTCAGCCGCTTCCGAACGTGCCAGACGCTGATGATGCAGCAGCGGCCAGAACATGATGGCGATGGCGATCAGGGTCAGTAGCCCGATCCCTATCCACAGATTGGTCATTGATCAGAATCCTGTTGCAGTAACTTGTTGAGGCGAGCGGCCTCCTCGGCGCTGAGGCCTTCACTGGCCTGGTACTGGCCGCTGGCGGCCGACGGCTTGTCGGGGGTCGACAGACCGGCCTGGCGACGGTTGCGACTGATCAGCACCACTACCAGCACGCCGATGCCCAGCAGCACGAAGGGGCCGTACCAGAGCAACCAGGTCGTTTCGTTGACCCGCGGGCGGTAGAGCACAAAATCGCCGTAACGGGTCACCATGAAGTCGATGATGCTCTCGTCCGGCTCTCCCTCCTCCAGCATGCGGTGCACCTCACGGCGCAGATCAGCAGCCAGCGGGGCATCGGAGTCGGCGATGTTCTGGTTCTGGCACTTGGGGCAACGCAGCTCGTTGGTCAGCTGCTGGAAGCGCTCTTCCTTCTGTTCATCGGTAAATTCGTAGGCATCGATGGCGGCCTGCGCCGACAGCGGCGCCAGCAGCATCAGCCATAACAGCAGGGCTCTCATTGATCGGCCTCCTGGGCTACCTGGGCCATCACCTGTTTCAGGGTTTTCCACACCTGGGCATCCACCGCCCCCACGTGGCGGTAGCGTACTACCCCCTCGGCATCGAGCACATAGGTTTCAGGTGCGCCATAGACGCCCATATCCAGCCCCAGAGTGCCCTCTTCATCCAGAATCACCTGCTTGTAGGGGTTGAGGTAACGACGCAGCCATTCCCGCGCCTTGCCCGGCTCATCCTTGTAGTTGATGCCATAGATGGTCACCCCCTCGTCCCGGGCCAAGCGATTGAGGTAGCCGTGCTCCTCCTTGCAGGTCGGGCACCAGGTGGCCCAGACATTGAGCAGCGCCACTTCCCCCTTGAGGTCCGCGTTGCTCAGCAAGCGACTGGGCTCAACCAGCGATGGCAGTTCGAATGCCGGCACCGGGCGCTTCTTGTCCGCCAGTTCCGACGGCAACTCGGTAGGATCGATCGACAGTCCGCGCCACAGAAAGATCCCCAGCACGATGAAGATCACCAGCGGAATGAAGGCAAACAGCTTACGATTATTCATCTGAACCTCTCAGTGTCAGGCTGCGACCGGGCGCGGACGCTTGCGATAACGCGGATCCGAAGCCGCCAGCAGGCCACCGGCCGTCATCAGCAGGCCACCCAGCCAGAGCCAGCGCACATAGGGCTTGTACTGTACCCGCACCGCCCAGGCGCCATTTTCCAGCGGCTCGCCCAGCGCCACATAGAGGTCACGGGTGAAGCCCGGATCGATGGCGGCTTCAGTCATCACGTTGCCACGTGCCGTGTACAGGCGCTTCTCGGGACGCATCTCGGTATACAGTCGGTCCTGGTACATCACCTTGATCAGGCCCTGGTCCGACGTATAGTTAGGGCCTTCGACGTGACGATTGCCCTCGTAGACGAAGGTGTAGTCACGGAAGCTGATCTCATCGCCCGGCAGCATGCGCAGGTCACGCTGCTCGCTGTAGATGGACACCAGTGCCACCCCGACCACCAGCACCGCCACGCCCAGATGGGCCAGCACCATGCCGTAGTAACTGCGGCTCTGCTTGGCCAGGCCGGCCAGTTTCTCGCGACGATGATGCAGGCGGTTGTACAGGTCGCGCAGGCCGCTCAGCACCACCCACCAGGCCAGTACGATGCCCAGGGTGACCCAGGGCTTCAGTTCACCGGCATAAAGCCAGGTCACGGCAATGCCCAGGACCACGGCGACCACGCCTGGCAGCCACAGCTGCTGCACCAGCATCGCCATCGAGGTCTGCTTCCAGCGGCTGACCACACCGGCGCCCATGAACACCAGCATGACCGACATCAGCGGCACGAACAGGGCGTTGAAGTAGGGCGGCCCCACCGACAGCTTGCCCATGCCGAGGGCATCGACGATCAGCGGGTAGATGGTACCCAACAGCACCATGGCGCAGGCCACCACCAGCAATACGTTATTGACCAGCAACAGGCTTTCACGTGACAGCAGGCCAAAGCTGGATTCGCTGCGCATCTGACCGGCACGGATCGCATACAGCACCAGTGAGCCGCCGATGACCACCGCCAGCATGATCAGGATGAACATGCCTCGATCCGGGTCGGAAGCGAAGGCATGCACCGAGGTCAGCACGCCGGAACGCACCAGGAAGGTGCCGAGCAGGCTGAGCGAGAAGGCGAATATCGCCAGCAGCACGGTCCAGCTTTTGAACACGCCCCGCTTCTCGGTCACCGCCAGGCTGTGCACCAGTGCGGTGCCGACCAGCCAGGGCATCAGGGACGCGTTCTCGACCGGATCCCAGAACCACCAGCCGCCCCAGCCCAGCTCGTAGTAGGCCCACCAGCTGCCCAGTGCGATGCCCAGGGTCAGGAACGCCCAGGCGACCGAGGTCCAGGGACGCGACCAGCGTGCCCAGGCCGCATCCAGGCGACCGCTGAGCAGCGCCGCGATGGCGAAGGCGAAGGCGACGGCAAAACCGACATACCCCATGTACAGCATCGGCGGATGCACGATCAGGCCGAAGTCCTGCAGCAGCGGGTTGAGGTCCGCCCCCTCCTGCGGATAGCCGGGCAGGTAACGCTCGAACGGGCTGGAGGTAAGCAGAATGAACAGGTAAAAACCGATCGCCACCCAGCCCATCACCGCCAGTACACGGGCGATGATGTCCTGCGGCAGGTTACGGCTCTTGATCGCCACCGCCAGGGTCCAGCCAGCAAGAATCAGCGCCCACAGCAGCAGCGAGCCTTCATGACCGCCCCAGACCGCACTCAGGCGATAGAACCACGGCAGGGCTGTATTGGAGTTGCTGGCCACGTAGACCACGGAAAAGTCATTATCCAGGAACGACCAGCTCAGACACAAAAAACTGAACAGGGTAAACAGGAACATGCCCTTGCTCAGCGGTCGAGCGAAGGCCATCCACAGGGTATTGCCGCGACTAGCCCCAATCAGGGGGACCGTCGCCAACAGAACAGCGAGGCAGAGCGCCAGAATGAGGGCGTATTCACCCAACTCCGGGATGATCATTTATTGAACTCCTGGCCTTCGGGCATCGGCATTTTGCCCGCTTGCGCCAGCGCTTCAGCGACTTCCGGCGGCATGTAGTTTTCGTCGTGCTTGGCCAGTATTTCGACCGCTTCCATCACCCCTTGCTCGTTCACGGCTCCCTGCGCCACGATGCCCTGACCTTCACGGAAGAGGTCCGGCAGAATGCCGGTGTATTCAACCGTCACAGTCTTGTCGTAGTCGGTGATATCGAAACGGACAAACAGAGAATCGGCGGCGCGCTTAACGCTGCCATCCACCACCATGCCGCCGGCACGGATACGGGTATTATGCGGCGCTTCACCTGCCGCGATCTGAGTCGGTGAATAGAACAGATTGATGTTCTGATTCAGTGCAAACAGCGTCAGCCCTACGGCGACACTGACGCCGACCACTATGAACAGGACCACCAGCAGTCTCTGCTTTCGTTTCGGTGTCATCGTACCCCCTCCTCGCGACGCAAACGACGCTTCTGCTCGGCCAGCAAGCGATTGCGGCCCAGTTTCGGCAAAATCAGGTTGGCGGCCAGAATCACCACCCCCAGACCATAGCTGAGCCAGACATAGAGACCGTGCCCACCCATGGCAAGAAATTCGGAGACGCTGTTGAAACTCACCTCAACCTCACTGCTTGTTCAGAAGCTCGCGCACCCAACCGGTGCGACGTTCACGCCAGATAATTTCATTTCGCAACCGCTGCATCAGGCTGACGGCGAAGAAGCAATAGAAGCCGATCACCATCACCAGCAGCGGTAGCCACATCTCGACCGGCATCGCCGGTTTTTCGGTCAATTTGAACGTAGCTGGCTGGTGCAGGGTGTTCCACCACTCCACCGAGTACTTGATGATCGGGATATTGACCAGACCGACCAGCGCCAGCACTGCCGATGCCTGAGCAGCAGTGGACTCGTTTTCGATCGCCGAGTTCAATGCCATGACGCCCAAATAGAGGAAAAACAGGATCAGCATCGAGGTCAGGCGCGCATCCCAGACCCACCAGGAGCCCCAGGTGGGCTTACCCCAGATCGCACCAGTGGCCAGCGCCAGCACTGCCATGGAGGCACCGATCGGCGCTGCGGACTTGAGCACCATGTCGGCCACTTTCATTTTCCAGATCAGTCCGATCGCCCCGGCGACCGCCATCAGCATGTACGCCGACTGGGCCAGGATGGCCGAGGGCACATGCAGGTAGATGATGCGGAAACTGTTGCCCTGCTGGTAGTCTGCCGGGGCGAAGGCCAGCGACCAGACGCAGCCTCCCAGCAACAGCACCAGTGCCGCCGCCGCAAACCAGGGCAGCAGCTTACCGGTGATCTGATAACACCAGCGTGGCGACGCCAGTTGATAGAACCAGCGAGGCATCCATTTTTTCTCGGCCATAACGTCTCTTCTTGTTAACTACTGATCGATATCCGCAGTGCCGCACTGATCGCCAGCGGCGCCAGTCCCAGCGCCAGTGCCAGCAGCGCGCCCAGCAGGGCCAGATAGCCCCCCAGCGGCAGCCCGGTCACGGCGGCCTGAACCGCGCTGGAGCCGAAAATCAGCACCGGAATATACAGCGGCAGTACCAGCAGGGAGATCAACACCCCGCCCTTCTTCAATCCAACCGTCAGCGCCGCGCCGATGGCGCCCACCAGGCTCAGCGTCGGCGTGCCCAGCAACAGACTCAACATCAACCCCGGCATGCCGTCCGCCGGCAGAAACAGCATCACGCCCAACAACGGTGCCATCAGCGTCAGCGCCAGGCCGGTCATCATCCAGTGGGCGATCACCTTGGCCAGCACCACGATGAACAGCGGCTGGGGGCTGAGCAGCAGCTGCTCCAGCGAACCGTCCTCATAGTCGGAGCGAAACAGCACATCCATCGACAACAGCGTCGCCAGCAAGGCCGCCACCCAGACGACACCGGGCGCCAGCTGCGCCAGGAACCCGGGCTCGGGGCTCACCCCCAGCGGGAACAGCGTCGCCACCATGAGGAAAAAGATCAGCGGGTTGACCAGGTCACTCTTGCGCCGGAACGACAGCTGAAACTCACGTCGCCAGGTCGCCATGAAAAGCCCGGCCATACCCGGAGAGGCTAACGGTCGGGGGTTAGTGTCCATTGTCATGCCGAAGTTCCCGCTAACTGATCCAGATTGATCTTGCGTACCGGTCCGTGGATGCCCAGCTCATGGTGCGTGGTCAGGATGACGCTGCCGCCGCGCTGCGCATGCTGCAGCAGCAGCTGCTCCTTGGCCGCGACACCGCGCTTGTCGATGGCGGTGAAGGGCTCGTCAAGAATCCACAGCGGCGCTTGGCTCAGGTAGAGACGCGCCAGACTGACGCGGCGGTTCTGTCCCGCCGACAGGGAATGACAGGGCACGTCCTCGAAGCCGCGCAGGCCTACCTGCTCCAGCGCCTCGGGGATCGCCGTGGCATCGATCATGGGACTGAGCGCCGCATACCAGCGCAGATTCTCTTCCGGGGTCAGCACCGCCTTGACGCCGGCCTGGTGGCCGAAATAGAGCATTTCCCGGCAAAACTGCTCGCGCACCTCGGCAACGGGGTCGCCACGCCAGAGGATCTCGCCCTCAAAGTTGCGCGACAGGCCACTGAGAATCCGCAACAGCGTGGTCTTGCCGCTGCCGTTCTGGCCTTCGATCTGCACAATTTCGCCGGCTGCGAGGGCGAAGCTCAGCTGATTGAACAGCACCCGGTCATCCCGTTCACAAAAGAGCTTCTGTACTGTCAACAGCGGTTCAGACAAACGCGGACCCTTCAAAAAATGTACGACTGGTCGATAATAAATTAAAGCGCCATTATATACAGATTGGCCTAGCACCGTCAGGCTCAACTTTCCACCAGTATGGGGTGAACGGGTGTTACCCACGACGACGATTCCAAACAGCGGCGCCACCAGCGGCGGCGGCGCTAAAACCGCTGCCGTCGATCAGCTGCTGCCAGCGGGTGGCCGCGAGGTTGCCGCCGTGGTCAGGCAGGTGGCCGCCGGCGATCTCGGCGGTCAGGTCTTCCGCATCCAGGTTGAAGCCAATAATCGTCTGTTGGAACTGATCACCCGGGCGCCACTAAACAACGGCGACCGCATCACGCTGAGCCGCACGCCCGGTGGCGAGGTACAGCTCTCCCTGCCGGCCCCCTCGCCGCCCCCTGCCGCACCATCCGCGCAGGCACGGCCCGCACTGTTGTTGCAGGCCGCAGCGGCCCAGACCGTGCAGTTGCTGCAAACGCTGCCGCTGAACCACCCGCAATCCGCGCGCGTGATCAGTTCGACCCCGGCACCACCCGGCGGCGCGCCAGCATCGCCTCCCGTTGCGCCTTCCGCCCCCATCACAACCAACAACAGCGGGGCGACGGCGACCGTCTCTTCGGCTACGGCAACCGCCACGCTTACCGCTTCGGCACCGACAACACCCGCATCCGCGTCACCGGCCGCCAGAGGAAAGGCGACGACAGGATCCACGGCCGCCCCCTCGACTTCCCCGGCCGGCGCACCCGCACCATCAGTAGCGGCCGTCGCGTCAGCGCCGACCCACTCGGCCCAACGCGATGGGCACCCAAGACCTGCGGCCGACACCCGCTCCCCGCCAGCCACCGGCGAGCCGCGTTTGACGGGGGACAGGCCCCCATCTCAACCACCGGCCGCAGGCGCGGTGCGCGCCCAGGTGTACACGGCGCAGCTACAGCAGATCAGCCAGCTAGGGAGCGCCCTCCAGGCCGGTGCCGCAACCTCATCCCCCCCGGCGACACCCGCCGGTAACGGCGGGACGCCCGCGCAAGCTCCGGCCCCACAGACGACCGCTCCCCCACCCCGGACGCTTTCAGCCGCCTCGACCGCAACCCACCCGGCAGAGGCTTCAACACCTGCGCCGACGCGGCAGACACCGCCCCCCCACGCCCCGGCCACGCCCCGTGCAGAAACCACCGCCACACCGCCCCCGAATCCTCGCGCGGCGGCACCGGTGGAGGCCAAGCCCCAGCCGGAGCCTGCCGGGAACAGCCCCAGCGCCAACCGCGAAACCGCGAGCACGCCCCCCGCCGCCAGAGTCAGCCTGACCGGCAGCACCCTGTTGCAAACCCTGGGGCAGCAGCAACCCCGACAGCCGATCCAGCACCTGGTTCAGCTCAGCCTCGGCAACCAGCAATTGCAGCTGGTCAGCCCCCGACCGTTACAGGCCGGCCAACAGGTTACCCTGACCCGGGTCGGCGACCAGCAGGTCCAGCTGCAGGGCGCATCACCCGCCGCCCCTCCCGGCCGCAGTCCCACCGCGCAGAGCGCCATGCAGCAGGCGTTGCGTGAAGCCCTGCCGCACCAGCTGCCGTTCGGGGATGCGCTCAACCAGCTGGTTCAGCTGAGCCAGACTCCGGCCGTCCGCGGCCAGGGCGCCATCGGCCAGCTGGTACAATCGATGCTTAGCCTGTTCAGCGTTACCCCGGGCAGCCCCGATGCCGAGCAGGCGATTCAACGCAACCTGCAGCAGGGCGGCCTGCTGACCGAGTCCCAGCTGGCCCGCAGCAGCGGCAGCGACAAGCCGCCGACCGATCTCAAACAACAGCTGGGACAGTTATTGAAAGCCGCCGAGCAGCTGCCGACGGAACCGCGCCAACAGATGCAGCGACTGGTGGAAGCTCTTCAAGCGCGGACCACCAGCCAACAGGTCAGCAGCCTTCAGGCCTGGCAGGAACTGCCTGACGGCGGCCAGGAGCGAGTGTTCCGGCTCGACCTGCCGATTCGTCAAGCCGAACGTCACGATACCGCCGAACTGACCATCAGCGAACAGCGTCGCCCCGGACCGGATGGCGACTGGCAGTCCTGCTGGAGCGTAGCGCTGAATTTTGACCTGCAGCAGCAGGGCAGCGTCGACGTCCGCCTCAGTCTGCAGGAGGGCTGGCGTCTGCAGCTGCAGTTCTGGGCCGAAGAAGCCGCCACCCTGCGCCGGATCGAGCAACAGCTGGATCCATTCGCTCAGGAGCTGCATCAGAAGGGGTTCATCATCGACCGTATCCAGGCGCGTCAAGGCAAGCCGCATCAGCCGAAACTGAACGATATCCAGCGCCGTCTGGTGGACGTGCATACATGAGCCGCAAGGACGAACAGGAACGCAGTGCCGTTGCACTGAAATATGACCCGGACGCCCCCGGCGCACCACGTGTCGTCGCCAAGGGCCGAGGGTTGATCGCGGAGCAGATTCTGGCCCTGGCGGAGGCGCATGACCTCCATATCCACCAGAGTCCGGAGCTGATCGAGGTGCTGATTCGGCTGGAGCTGGGCGAGGAGATTCCTGAAGCGCTCTACCGGGCCATCGCCGAGGTGATCGCCTTTGCCTACGGCCTCAAGAACGATCAGGGACCTGCCGGCACTCAGTGATGCTGATGCTGTTCCGGCAGCAGGTCGTTGCCGTGCAGTTCCCGGTGCAGCAACGCCATGAGTTCAGCCTCGGGACGGCCAATACCACAGTTGCGTACCAGGTCGTCCACCGACGCGCCCATCTCCATCAGCTTGGCGGCCTGATTGTACGCCAGCGCGCCCGGATCACGGTTTTCCAGCTCCTGCTGTTTCTCAACGGTGATATTGAGCTTGCGTTCGATCGCCATCAAGCGCTTGCCCATGCCGATGGAGCCGTTGGTCATCGACCGGATCTCGTTGCGCAATACGTTGATCAGCGCCTGGTACTGCCGCTCCTGGCGCTTGAGCCGCACCAGCACATAGAGACAGATCCCGACCGCCACACAGGTAATCAGGGTCAGCAACAGCATAAAAAACAGTGAATACTCAGCCACACCCGCACCCAGATCCGTTTAAACCAGCCAGAACAAAACCGCAGTGTAACTGATCAGGTCCCGGGCTTCATCGACTTCATGCACAGGCCGCCTCAAACTCGAGCAACAAATGCTCGATATCAAGAATGGCACAGCGCTCCGGCATATAGGTGCCCAGCAGCCAAGTGCGATGGTGTGGATCCCGGTGCCAGTTGATCTCCGCCGTCGGGATACGGACCGACTGCACCAATTCGTCACAGGCCAGCGCCCAACGCCGCCCCTTCAGCATGACAACTTCCAGATACCGGGAGTACTCGGGCTTGTAGCGCTCGGGGATCAGCCAACGCGCCGTGTCGACGATGCGGGTCCAGGCCGGCTCCTGACCAAAGCGTCCGATGATCCAGTCGGGGCCGTCCAGATTCAGCGACAGGTCGATCAGGTGCAATGAACCCTCCACTGCGTCGAACGGGATTGCCAGCTTGAGGCCATGCATATCCACGAGGATGCAGTTGACCTCGGCCCCCAGTTTCGCGGCAGCAGCCGGGGGCGGCTCAACCGGTGCAGGGGCCGGCGCGGGTGCAGGTTCAGGTGCAGGTGCAGGCTCAGGCTCAGGCTCAGGCTCAGGCTCAGGCTCAGGCTCAGGCTCAGGCTCAGGCTCAGGCTCAGGCTCAGGCTCAGGCTCAGGCTCAGGCTCAGGCTCAGGCTCAGGCTCAGGCTCAGGCTCAGGCTCAGGCTCAGGCTCAGGCTCAGGCTCAGGCTCAGGCTCAGGCTCAGGCTCAGGCTCAGGCTCAGGCTCAGGCTCAACAGTCAGCGTGTCCGCTGTCTCCGACGCTGTCGAGTCCTCCATGATTACAGCTTTGCCTGGAGCCTCCTCAAGAGTCAGCTCGCCGGCGGCGTCAGCCTCAACCTCTGGCGCGACATCAGCTGCGGCCATCCCCGCGTCATCCGTTGTGGCTTCATCCTCCGACCGGGGGTCCAGCAACAGTGCTTCCAGGTATTCGTATACGACTTGTTTCTGATCCGCCATCGATCACTCCTGTTCTCGCGGTTCCAGCAGGCTGCGCAGCAGGCGCGCATAAGCATGCACCCCGCGGCTGCCCGCATCGAGTGATGAGGGCACCAGTCCCTTGAGGCTGGCGTTTCTGAACTTGGTATCCACCGGCACAACGGCATTGGACAGATGCTCCGGGTAGCGCGCGTGCAGCTCTCTCAAACTGTTGACCGATGCCTGGGTCCGGCGGTCATAGAAGGTCGGCACGATGGTAAAGGGCAGCTTGTGCTTGCGCGCCCGGTTGATCATCTGAATGGTACGCACCATCCGCTCCAGCCCCTTGAGCGCCAGAAACTCGGTCTGCACCGGGACCACCAAGTGACCGCAAGCCGCCAATGCATTGACCATCAGCACACCCAGTACCGGCGGACTGTCGATCAATACGTAATCATATTCGGCCTGCAGATGACGCAGGGCCTTGGCCACCTGAAGCCCCATTCCCTCTTGCGCTACCGCCTTGCGCTCCAGCGTCGCCAGGGCCGTGGCGGCAGGAATCAGCTTGATGCTGTCATGACTGGTATCGAGTATCAGCTCACGCACCCGGTCGGCATCGACACGGGTCTGACTGAACAGGTCATAGACACTGCGCTCCAGCTCATCGGGGTCATAGCGAAAGTAACTGGTCATCGAGCCATGGGGGTCGAGGTCGACCAACAATACGCGGTAGCCGACTTCGGCCAAAAGTCCGGCCAGGGAGATCGCCGTGGTGGTTTTACCCACGCCGCCCTTCTGGTTAGCAACTGCCCATACCTGCATCTGTTTTCTGATCCTGTTCTATCTGCGAAGGTACGCTTTAACGCAACCCGCGCTGTGCCAGCAGCGGCCCTACATCGTCAAGCTCGAGGATGGCATCGGCCAGGCCAGCGTTAACCACCGCCTGGGGCATCCCATAGATGGTGCAACTGTCACGGTTCTGCGCCCACATGGTCGCCCCCGCCTGCTTCAACAGACGGGCGCCATCACAGCCATCGGAACCCATACCCGTCAGAATGACGCCCAAGACCTTGTTGCCGTAGGTTTTGGCAGCCGATGCATAGGTGACGTCCACACTGGGCTTGTAGGTCAGGCGCTCGTCACCGGACAAAATCCGTACCCGATCCTTCTGCCGCGGGTCCAGCATCATCTGCAACCCGCCCGGTGCCAGCAAAGCCTGACCGGGAGTCAGACGGTCGCCGTCTTCGGCTTCCTTGACGCGGATCTGACACTGCTGGTTAAGCCGTTCGGCAAATACCTGGGTGAAGGTCTTGGGCATGTGCTGCACCAGCAGCACCGGGTAAGGGTAGTTGGCCGGCAGCTGAGTCAACACCTTCTGCAGCGCCGCCGGACCGCCGGTAGAGGCACCGATCACTACCAGCTTGCAGTCGGGAAACTGGACGCGGGACGCCAGCGTGGTCGCCGGCTCCCCCCCCGCCAGGGGCTTGGCGGGAGTCGCTGCGGGTGTAGGGCGCCGAGTTTCCGCCCGCTCCGTCCGGGTCCGGGACAGCGCCGTTGCCGAAGGGCGCACAGGCGTCTGAGACTGCCTCCGCCCCGCCGGGGCTGCGTTATCAGGGCGGAACACCATGGTCGTGCCTTTCTGCTCACGCCCCGGATAGGAGCGCTCCAGCGCGCTGCTCTGTCGGAACCGACGGCTACGACCAAGCGCCACCAGACGGTCGATCAGCTGGGCGCGCACCCCGCTGTTCTTGTCCATCCAGGCACGGATATCCTTGGGCAGGTAGTCAGCAGCTCCGGCCTCCAGCGCCTGCAGCGTCACCCTTGCACCCTCATGGGTCAGCGAGGACAGCATCAGCACATTGGTCGGCGCTTCGCGCATGATGATACGGACCGCTTCGATGCCGTTCATCTGCGGCATCTCCACATCCATGGTCACCACATCCGGCTTCAGTCGCTTGACCTGGTCGACCGCTTCCTTGCCATTGACCGCTGTACCCACCACCTGCAGCCGGGGATCGTCCTGCAACATCTCTTCAATACGATGGCGAAAAAAGCCCGAATCATCGACAATCAGCACTTTAACCGGCATAAAGGTCCCTCATCTACGCCTGCCGCTTCAGGTCGATGCGTAATATTTCAACAAGTTCGGTATATCAATAATCAGGGCGATACGGCCGTCACCGGTGATGGTGGCGCCGGACAGACCTGGAGTGCCGTGCAGGATGCTGCCCAGCGGCTTGATCACCACCTCTTCCTGACCCACCAGCTGGTCGACCACGAAGCCAACCCGAGTGGTGCCCACGCTGACGATCACCACATGCCCCTGGTCTGGCAACTCGGCACCGGCCTGTCCCTGCACCAGCCAGCGTTTGAGATGGAACAGCGGCAGCGCCTGATCACGCACGATAATCACCTGCTGGCCATCGACGATGTTGGTCTGGGTCAGATCCAGATTGAAGATCTCGTTAACGTTAACCAACGGCAGCGCGAACGCCTGATCTTCCAGCATCACCATCAGCGTCGGCATGATCGCCAGCGTCAACGGTACCTGAATGGCGATCCGCGTCCCCTGCCCCAGGATGGAGTCGATACTGAGTGTGCCGTTGAGCTGCGTGATCTTGGTCTTGACCACATCCATGCCCACGCCACGCCCGGACACATCGGACACCTCGGTCTTGGTCGAGAAGCCGGCCTGGAAGATCAGGTTGAAGCACTCCTGATCGGTCAGGCGACGTGCCGCTTCCACATCCATCATGCCCCGCTTGACCGCCAGGTTGCGCAGCACTTCCGGATCCATACCGGCGCCGTCATCCTGGATGATCAGCAGAATATGGTCACCCTCCTGCTCGGCGGACAGCAGCACATGGCCCTCGCGGGGCTTGCCGATGGCGGCGCGCTTGTCCGGCGCCTCAATGCCGTGATCGACGGAGTTGCGCACCAGGTGGATCAGCGGATCCGCCAGGGCCTCAACCAGGTTCTTGTCCAGGTCGGTCTCTTCACCGCGCAGCTCCAGACGCACCTCTTTCTTCAGGTTGCGCGACAGGTCGCGGATCAGGCGCGGGAAGCGTCCAAACACCTTCTTGACCGGCTGCATGCGCGTTTTCATCACCGAGGTCTGCAGGTCGGCGGTAACCATATCCAGGGTACCCAGAGCCTTGGCCATCTCTTCGTCTTCACGCGTGCCGCCCAGGCGTACCAGGCGGTTCCGTACCAGCACCAGTTCGCCAACCATGTTCATGATCTTGTCCAGCAGACGGGTATCGACGCGTACATTGCTTTCGGCGGCCGTCGCCTTGTTGGCCGCAGGTTTGGCCTTGGCGTCCTTCGTCGCCACACGCTCTTCCACAACCGGAGCGGACGCAACCGCCGCCGGCGCACTCTCGCGGGATGCTGGCGCCTCCGGTGCCGCCACAGCTGCCGCAGCAGGCTGGGCCGCCTCGACCGGCGCGTCCTGAACATGTGCGAAGGCACCCTCTCCGGCCGACTGGAGCTCATCCAGCAGAGCCTCAAACTCGTCATCGGTGATCAGATCCTCACCACCGCTGGCCGTCGCGCCTGAGGACTCGCCCTCGGCACCCACCGGCCCTTTGCCGGGGCCATGGAGTTCATCCAGCAGAGCCTCGAACTCATCCTCGGTGATCAGATCATCGCCACCGCCGCTGTCCGATGCTGCATCCCCCGGCACCTGGGCATGACTGTCCGCCAGGTCGCCCAGCAACATTTCGAAGTCGTCCATCGGCGTATTGGGGTTGGCCGGGGCTTCAGTCTCGACCGGTTTGGATACTGCCGGGGCAGGCTCAACCGGAGCGGCAGCAGTCGCGACCGCCGGCGCACCACCTTCAGCAAAATTAACCAGCGCCTGCAGCAGGGCCGTCGACGCGTGCTCGGGTTCTTCTCCTGCGCGCACGGATTCGAACATGGCGTTGATGGCGTCCAACGCCTGCAGCACCACGTCCATCAGCTCGGAACTGACGCTCAACTCGCCGTTGCGCAGCAGGTCAAACAGGTTCTCGGCCTTGTGACAGCACTCCACCATCGCATCCAGCTGCAGAAAGCCGGCGCCCCCTTTAACGGTATGAAACCCGCGGAAAATTGCATTCAGCAGGTCCTTGTCATCGGGCCGCTGCTCCAGATCAACGAGCTGCTCGGACAGCTGCTCCAGAATCTCTCCGGCTTCTACGAGAAAATCTTCCAGAATTTCCTGATCGACATCCAAACTCATCGCGAGCTCCTATCAAAATCCCAGGCTGGACAGCAGGTCATCAACATCGTCCTGGTTACTACACAGTGCATCCTGATTTCCCTTCGGCAGCTGGGGGCCCTCCGCCTGAATAGGATCCTTTTCCTTGCCGGCGGCTGCAGGCGCGGAAGACGTATCCTTCCCACGGTCTGCCTCAGCCGGCACGGGTGCGGTTTCCAAGCTGCTCAACTGCTCGACCTTGGCCGCCATATCCATCAGCTTGACCAGCTGACCTTCAACCTGGGTTACCAGCGTAATCACGCGTCTTATCAGCTGACCGGTGATATCCTGCACGCCCTGGGACACCAGAATATCGGTCAACGTAGTACGCAATTCCGTAATGGTTTGTTCCGACTGATTTTTCAGTTCACAGGTACGGTCGTAGGTGCCGTTGAGAGCTTCGAAGTCGCCCTCCAGCTGCCCTACCAGTAGCAGCAATTCCTTGAACCGCTCGCTCTGCTGATCCAGCTTATCTACCAGACTCAGGGAACGGTCCACCCGGTCCATGGTCTCGTGTGCATTTTTCTCTGTCAGTTCAATTACATAGCCCAACCGATCAGAGGCATCGCCGATCGCGGCCAGGCTTTCGTCACCCTCCGCCGGCATTTGCTCGCCCATGTCGCTGGAAAATGCCTTGATCGCTTCGTGCAATCCGCGCGTCAGATGACCCACTTCGTTGTAAAAGACCTGGTGACGGGCAAACTGAAGCTCATTGATCAGTCCCATCGCCGCAGGCAGGTTACCGGCTTCAAGTTCGGTCACCAGCGTACGGGCACGGTCACGCAGAAACTCGTCGAAGCCGTTGAAATCCACTTTACTGGCCGTTTGCGCTGCCATCAAAACTCCCCGCTCAAGCTGTTAGCTTTCGATACGTTCAAAGATCTTGTCGATCTTTTCCTTCAGCACAGCAGCGGTAAAGGGTTTCACTACATAGCCGTTGACACCTGCCTGAGCCGCCGCAATGATCTGCTCGCGCTTGGCTTCAGCCGTTACCATCAGCACCGGAATATGGGCCAATGAAGCATCCGCACGCACGGCCTTGAGCAGGTCGATACCGGTCATTTCGGGCATGTTCCAGTCCGTAATCAGGAACTCCACATTGCCCTGCTTAAGGATCGGCAGCGCCGTTTTTCCGTCGTCCGCTTCATCGACATTGGTGAATCCCAGATCACGCAATAGATTCTTGATGATGCGCCTCATCGTAGAGAAATCATCTACAACAAGTATTTTGATGTCTTTTTTCAAGACACTTCCCCCAATTCAGAAAACATCTCCAAACGATACTCTGACCAGCCTGGCACTGTTCAACACCAGTCCCGCAAGCGACCACGCAGCCTAAGCGCCGCCTGACTGTGGATCTGACTGACCCGCGACTCGCTGACGCCCAGCACCTGACCGATCTCCTTGAGATTCAGCTCTTCATCATAATACAGCGACAGCACCAGCCGCTCCCGTTCAGGCAGCGCGCCGATCGCTCGCGCCAGTGCCTGCTTGAAACCGTCGCTCTCAAGCATCTGCCGAGGCCCCGGCTCGGAAGAGGTAAACTGCTCTGTCGGCACGTCATCGCTGGCATCGGTCAGCTGATCATAACTGAACAACCGACTATCAACCGAGTCCTGCAACAATGACTGGTATTCCGCGATACCGATACCCAGTTCTGCCGCCACCTCACTGTCGCTGGCATCCCGCCCGGTACGATGCTCCACCAGGGCGATCGCTTCGCTGATACGACGGCCATTGCGATGTACCGAGCGCGGCGTCCAGTCTCCCCGGCGCACCTCATCGATGATGGCGCCCCGGATGCGGATCCCCGCATAGGTCTCGAAGCTGGCGCCCTTGCCAGCATCATAGCGGCTGGCGGCTTCCAGTAACCCCATCATGCCGGCCTGAATCAGATCATCCAGCACAACATGGCTGGGCAGACGCGCCATCAGGTGATGTGCAATTCGCCGCACCAGCGGGGTGTATTCCTGAATCAGCTCCTGACCCGATTTAAACTCCACTACGTTGTACATATATGCTTCTTTCAGGGTAGGCGCGCGCCCTGCACGAGCCGTTCAACAAAGAATTCCAGATGTCCTCTGGGGCTGTTACTGACCGGCCAGCCGTCAACCTTGTTGGCCAACTGACGGTAGGCCAGCGCCACTTTGTCCTTGGGCGCAGCCCTGAGCACAGCCCTTTGCTTTTGTACGGCTTTGCGAACCGATTCATCATAAGGGATTGAGCCAACGTATTGAAGCGTCACATCGAGAAATCTGTCGGTAACCGTTAACAGTTTGTTAAACATGCTGCGCCCCTCGGATTCCGTTCTGACCATATTGGCCAGCACCCGGAACCGGGTCATCTGATAGTCCCGATTCAGCAACTTGATCAGCGCATAGGCGTCGGTGACCGAGGTCGGTTCGTCACAGACCACCACCAGGACTTCCTGAGCCGCCCGAACGAAGCTGACCACCGAGTCGGAGATACCGGCAGCGGTATCGATCACCAATACATCCAGGTCATCGGCAATGTCATTGAAGGCATGGATCAGCTCAGCATGCTCATGCGCACTTAGCGCCGTCATCTCCTGGGTACCCGAAGCAGCAGGTACGATCCAGAAATTCTCCCCTGCCGGCACCATCACCTCACGCAGCGAGCAGCGTCCGCTCAGCACATCGGCAATATTCTGCTGCGGCCGCAGCCCCAGCATCACATCCACATTGGCCAGCCCCAGGTCGGCATCCATCAGCACTACCCGGCGCCCCATCTCACTCAGCCCAACCGAGAGGTTGACCGACACACTGGTCTTGCCAACGCCGCCCTTGCCTCCGGTTACCGCAATCACCTTGACGGGATGGGTCTGTTTCATCAACTACTCCTTACCCCGTCCCGAACCGCGAATCGTCAACATCAAGACGATCATCGGAGCGCACACTGCTCTGCGCGATGACGACGGTCCGGCTGACCAGATCATTGCGCTTGGCGATACCGATATCGTCCGGGATTTTCTGGCCGTCGGTGACATAGGCGATCGGCAGCTGCTTCTCCACCACCAGCGTCAACGCTTCACCCAGGCTGCCGGACTCATCGGTCTTGCTCAGCACACACCCCTGAAGCCCCAGTTCAGCATAATTGTCATAGGCGCTGCGCATCAGCTGCAGCTGGCTGGAACAGGATAATACCAGCAATTTCTTCAATCGCAGGGTGACACCGGACAACATCTGCATCTGTATCTGTCCCTGAGGATCGGAGGCGTTCATGCCGGCGGTGTCGATCAGCACCAGGCGCTTGCTCTTGAGACCCTGCAACACCTCTTCCAGGCTGTGATTTTCATCCACCACCCGAACCGGCACATCGAGAATACGACCAAAGGTTTTCAACTGCTCGTGGGCCGCGATACGGAAGCAGTCCGTGGTCACCAGCGCCACGCTGGAACTGCCGTGCTGCAACACGTAGCGTGCGGCCAGCTTGCCGATGGTCGTGGTCTTGCCAACCCCGGTGGGGCCGACAAACATGATCATGCCGCCCCGCTCGACCATCTCTTCTCCCAGCACCGGCAGCGCATCCGCCAGCCGCGCCAGCACGTTGCGCCAGGCATCATTGACCGTCAGTTCGGGCTCGACACCGCTCATCAGCTGACGCACCAGCGCCGCCCCCAGCCCCAACTGCTGCAACCGCTGGGCGACCTGACGCAGCGAGGGTTCGTGCAGACTCTGCTCAGCAACCGGCTCGGCACGCTGCTGCAGCATCCGACGCAGCTCTTCGATCTCCTGCTGCATGCTGCGCAGCGCGGGATCTTCATCCGGCACCACAGGCTCGGGATCAAACAGCGGCTCCCGGCGCGCAGAGGTCGGCCGCTGAGCCTCGACGGGCGCTTCGGGCGCGGCATCACGACGCCGATTGCGCTCTTTCAGCGACGCCAGGATAGAGCGCAGATCCTCATCATCTTCGCCATTAATCTGACGGTTGACGTTGCGGTCGGCCCGGACCTCGGGTTCGGCCATGCGTCGACTGGCCTCGGCAATACGGGCACGGGTCTTGTTCAGTTCTTCTTCGAGCAAGGCGTTGCGACTGGCCTGCTCGGACTGGTGCGAATGCGATCCGGTCAGGATGCGGATCTGCTCCTCGCGACGGTCCGTGTCAGGGGATACGGCACGATTACGCTTGAGGTCGGCTTGCGCCGCCTCATACTCATCTTCCCGTGCCGCCACCACCTCGACGCCACCGGCCACCCGGTGGTTGGAGATAATGACCGCGTCGGGGCCGATCTCTTCTCGAACCCGACGCATGGCCTGACGCATATCCGGTGCAAAGATACGTTTAACTTTCATATCCTTCCCTTATCGGCCGCCTGTCGCCATACCCTAGCCATTTTGCCCACCCACTGTGGCTACGATGGTGACTTTCTTGTTTTCAGGAATCTCCTGATAGGAGAGTACATGAATCTGGTGTTCGCCATAACGAACAAATTTCGCCATCAGCGGACGCACCGGCGCTGCAACCAGCAATACCGAAGGCTTGCCGGCCATTTCCTGGCGCTGTGCCGTTTCCGCCAGCGAACGCTGCAGCCGCTCGGCCATCCCCGGCTCCAGCACCAGCCCTTCATCTCCCTGCCCCTGCTGCATGGAGCTCAGCAGCATCTGTTCCAGCTGAGGCTCCAGCGTGATCACCGCCAGCTCCGGCTCCGAGCCGTTGATGGTCTGGACGATCAGGCGCGACAACGCCACCCGCACCGCCGCCGTCAACGCCAGCGGATCCTGGGTGCGCTGCACCGCTTCCGCCAGCGCTTCGGCGATGGAGCGGAAATCCTTCAGCGGCACCTGCTCCATCAGCAGGTTCTGCAGCACCTTGAGCAGCGCGCTGATCGACAGTTTTTTCGGAATCAGCTCTTCCACCAGTTTGGGTGACGACTTGGTCAGCAGGTCCAGCAACTGCTGCACCTCCTCGTGCCCCAGCAACTCATGGGAGTGGGTCTGCAGCACCTGGTTGATATGGGTGGCCACCACGGTGCTGGCATCCACCACCGTGTAACCCAGCGTCTGCGCATGCTCCTTGTGGTTTTTCTCGATCCAGACTGCATCCAGCCCGAACGCCGGGTCCTTGACGCTGATACCGCTCAGCTCGCCGAACACCTGCCCCGGGTTGATCGCCAGCTCCCGGTCCGGGTAGATCTCCGCCTCACCGGCGATCACCCCCATCAGGGTGATGCGGTAGGCGCCCGGCAGCAGGTCCAGATTGTCACGAATATGGACCGAGGGCACCAGGAAGCCCAAGTCCTGGGACAGTTTCTTGCGTACGCCCTTGATCCGGCCCAGCAGCTGACCACCCTGCATCTTGTCGACCATCGGAATCAACCGATAACCGACCTCCAGGCCGATCATATCGACCGGCATGACGTCATCCCAGCCCAGCTCCTTATGCTCTTCCGCCGGCTGCTCGGCTTCAACCGCCTGCTGCTGCTCGGCCGCCTCGTCCGCCTCGACCTGACGCTGCATCTCGCGCTGCCGGATCCACCAGGCGCCGCCGGCGGCCAGTGCTGCCAGACCGATGAACGCGACATGCGGCATGCCGGGCACTATGCCCATGATGAACAGTATGGCAGCCGCCACGCTCAGTGCACGCGGTGACGAGAACATCTGGCGGAACACCTGTGTACCCATCGCCTCGGACGAGTTGGCACGGGTCACCATGACCGCCGCCGCCGTGGACAACAGCAGCGACGGAATCTGCGCCACCAGGCCGTCACCGATGGTCAGCAGCGAGTAGTACTGCAGTGCCATGTCGAAATTGAGACCGTGCTGGACCATGCCTATCCCCAGCCCGCCCAGCAGGTTGATCACCAGAATCAGAATACCGGCCACGGCATCGCCACGCACGAACTTGGACGCACCGTCCATGGCGCCGTAGAAGTCGGCTTCCTGGGTCACTTCGCGGCGGCGATCACGCGCCTCGTCCTGGTTGATCAGCCCGGCATTGAGATCGGCATCAATCGCCATCTGCTTGCCCGGCATCGCATCCAGGGTAAAGCGGGCACTGACTTCGGAGATACGTCCGGCACCCTTGGTGACCACCACGAAGTTGATGATCACCAGGATCAGGAAGACCACGATACCGACGACGTAGTTGCCGCCGACCACCACGTCGCCGAATGCCTCGATCACCTTACCGGCGGCGTCCCCGCCCTCATGGCCAAACAGCAGCACTACACGGGTCGAGGCCACGTTCAGCGCCAGTCGCAGCAGGGTCGCGGCCAGCAGAATGGTCGGGAAGACGGCAAAATCCAGCGGTCGCAACGCGTAGATGCTGACCAGCAGCACCACAATCGACAGGGCGATATTGAAGGTAAAGAAGACGTCGAGCAGGAAGGCGGGCATCGGCAGCGTCACCATGCCCAGAATCACCAACAGCAAAAGGGGAATCCCCAGATTCCCCTGCGTCAGGCCACGGACATTATTCAGGATGACATCCCGCTCCACACTTCCTCCAAACCGTCAAAAAAACAATAAAAAGAATACTGACCGGCCACCTGCAGGTTAGGCCAGCCTTATAAACGGTGCAACTGATGTTTTTTTGACATTCCACACACGCCTCGAGATAGATAATGCAATAAGCCTGCCAACTATTCCTCGGGGTCGCGACGATACTCTTGCGGAATATCCAGGTCTTCATTGCGCAAGGGCACCGGCGCCTCTTCCAGGCGCTGCTTGTAACGCTTGAGCTGGAACACATAGGCCAGCACCTGAGCCACCGACTGATAGAGACCGGCCGGAATCTCGTCGCCGATTTCAGTGGCATGATAGAGCGCACGCGCCAGCGGCGGCGCCGACAGCAGGGGCACATCATGCTCCTCGGCCACCTCACGAATTTTCAATGCCACGAAATCCGCCCCCTTGGCGATCACACGCGGCGCGCCACCACCCTGCTGGTCATACTTGAGCGCCACCGCATAATGGGTCGGGTTGGTGATCACCACGTCAGCCTCGGGCACCTCGCTCATCATCTTGCGCTGGGCGATTTCACGCTGCAACTGACGAATACGCCCCTTCACCTCGGGCTTGCCCTCGGTATTCTTCATCTCGTCCTTGATCTCCTGCAGCGTCATCTTCAGCTTCTTATTGTAGTCATAGAGCTGAAACGGCACATCGATCAGCGAGATGATGATCAGCGACAGGCTCATCACCAGAAAGGACCAGCCCAGTATCTGCAGCGAATGTGCAATCGCCGGCTCCACCGCCTCCCGGGCCAGTGCGATCAGGTCAGGCTGATCGAGCCAGAGCACCATGATCGCAAAGCTGCCCACCAGCAGAAACTTGGCCAGCCCCTTGACCAGCTCGATCAGCGCTTTGAGCGAAAACATGCGCTTGATGCCACTCAGCGGGTTGATGCGGCTGCCTTTGGGCTGGAGCGCCTGGCCACTGAAATTCCACCCTCCCAACGCGATGGGGCTGAGCAGGGCTGCCAGCAGAGTCAGCAGGTAGAAGCCCCAGAGGCTGGAGAACCCCTCGTAGAGCGCCTCGCCAAGATGGACGAACATTCTTGAGGGATCGAACATATCCTGGCGGTCGAGAGTAAAACTTTCGCTCATGATATCAATCATGCTGCCCGCCACCTGATCGCCGAACAGCAGCGCCGAGGCAGCCGATGCCAACAGCAGCGCCGTGGCCGACAGCTCCCGCGAACGGGGAATATCACCTTTTTCCCGCGCATCCTTGAGGCGCTTGGCCGTGGGCTCTTCGGTTTTTTCCTGGCCGGTTTCCTCTGCCATCTAGCCCTCCACGGCCAACAGGCCGGCGACAACCTCCAACCACTCGCCGGCAAACACCTGATAATGACTGAAGAAGCCGGACAGACTGGCCCAGACGATGAATATCCCCATCAGCATGGTGAACGGAAAACCGATGGCAAAGATATTCAATTGCGGGGCCGCCTTGGTCATGATGCCGAAGGCAAAGTTGACCACCAGCAGCGCGGTCACCGCTGGCAGCGCCATCAACAACGCGGCCATGAACAGCCAGCCACCGGACAACGCCATCTGCCACAGAGTGGCCTGACTCAGACTACCACTCCCCACCGGCAGAACATGGAAGCTCTGCGCCAGAATTTCGATCAGCACCAGGTGACCATCCATGCCCAGGAACAGCATCATCACCAGCATCAGATAGAGCTGCGCCACGATCACCACGCTGACCCCGTTGGCGGGGTCGGTCATGGAGGCAAACCCCAGACCCATCTGCATCGCCATCATCTGACCGCCGGCGACAAAGCTTTGCAGCAGGATATTGGCCGAGAAGCCGAGCAGACTGCCAATCAGCACCTGCTGCGCGATCAGAATCCAGCTCTGCAGCGAGAAACCGTCAAACGCCGGCATCGGCGGCAACACCGGCACCAGTAGTACGGTGACCGTCAGCGCCAGCCCCAGCCGCAGCCGTGCCGGCAACATCTGGGTACCGATAATCGGCATCGCCATGAAGAAGGACATGACCCTGAACATGGGCCAGAGGAAGGCATTCACCCAGTGTTCGATCTGCAGCAGGCTGATCTCCATGGCAGACCTACGAAATCAGGTGAGGAATATTAAGAAACAGGTAGTTGAACAGGTCGGAGATCCGGGTGATGATCCAGGGGCCTGCCCACATCAGCGCCAGCAGTGTCACGATCAGACGCGGCAGAAAGCTCAGCGTCTGCTCATTGATCTGAGTGGCGGCCTGAAACACCGAGATCATCAAGCCTACCGCCAGCGAGGGACCGACGATCACGACCACGATCACGATCACCAGCCAGAAGGCTTGCCCGAAGAGGTCGAGCGTCATGCCGGGATCCATCTCTGCCCTCCTAAACGCCGAAGCTGGCCGCCAGGGTGCCGACCACCATGGCCCAGCCATCCACCAGCACGAACAGCATGATCTTGAACGGCAGCGAGATAATGACCGGCGACAGCATCATCATACCCATCGCCATCAGTACGCTGGCCACCACCAGGTCGATCACCAGAAAGGGGATAAACAGCATGAAACCGATCTGAAAGGCGGTCTTAAGCTCGCTGATGATGAACGACGGAATCAGGACAGTGAACGGAATTTCCTCGGCCCGCGCCACCGGCGGCGTTTCCGAAAGGCGCATGAACAGATTCAGGTCGCTCTCGCGGGTCTGGCGCAGCATGAACTCGTGAAAGGGCACTCCCGCCGCCTTGAACGCCTCCAGCGGCGGCAACTCCTCGGCGATATAGGGCTGAATGGCGCGGGCATTAACTTCATCCAGCACCGGCGACATGATGAACAGGGTCAGAAACAGCGACAGGCCGATGATGATCTGGTTGGACGGGGTCTGCTGCAGCCCCAGCGCCTGGCGCAGGATGGCGAACACGATGATGATGCGGGCGAAGGAGGTCATCATCATCAGCATCGCCGGCAGGAACGTCAGCAAAGTCATCAGCGCCAGAATCTGGATGGTGACGCTGTAGTTGCTGGTGCCATCCTCGCCGGTCACCAGGGTCACCGCCGGAATGCCGGTATCCGCCGCCAGCGCCGAGCCGGCCGGCAGCAGCATGAGCAGCAGCGCGAGCAGCCCTTTCATTCGCTGCCTCCCCGCCCAAGCACCTGCTGCAGACGGTCGGCAAACACCGCGCCACGCACTGCTTCGGAATCCACCACCGGGCTGTCGAAATGTTTCAGCAGACTGACCCGCCCCGGCGCCACGCCCAGCAGCAGCTGCTCCTGACCGACCTGCACCAGCACCGCTCGCTCGCGCTGCCCCAGCGGCAATGCCGCCAGCACTTTCATGCCTTGCCCGGAGGCCGTCGCGCCGTTGACCCGCTTGACCAGCCAGCCCAGCAACAGAATCAGCCCCACCACCAGCAACAGGCCCAGCCCCAACTGCAGCAGACTGCCCCAGGAAAGCGGATCCGGCAGGTCCGCACGGGGAACGACCGTTTCGTCCGCCGCGCGCGCCAGGGTCGGCAGCAACATCAGCAGCGCCAGCAGCGACTTCATTTCAACCGCCGGATACGTTCCTGGGGACTGATCACATCGGTCAGACGGATACCGTAACGGTCGTTGACCACTACCACCTCGCCATGGGCGATCAGGGTACCGTTGACCTTGACGTCCAGCGGCTCGCCCGCCACCCGGTCCAGCTCGATCACCGAGCCCTGACTCAGCTGCAGCAAATTGCGGATGGCAATTTCAGTGCCGCCCACTTCCATGGTCAGGGTGACCGGAATATCCAGAATGACATCCAGCTTGGGGTCCATGACCGGCACCGACTCGTCCTGCAGCTCGTCCAGCTCGACCCCTTGGGCCGGCGGAGCCGACTGCGCCTGGACATCATCCAACAGGGCATCGGCATCAATCCCCGCCTCGCCGGTCTGCTCTTCCAGGGCCGCCGCCCATTCGTCGGCCAGCGCCTGTTGATCCTGATTGTTGTTCTCGTCGCTCACGTTGCTCTCTCCGCAGGCCGGCTCAGTCAGCGTCCGGCCGCTTGATAGTATCCTTGATTTTCACCGCCAGATTGCCGCGCGAGGTCCCCAGCTGGCAGTTGAACAGCGGAATGCCATTGGCGTTGAGCGGCAGGCTGTCGGACATCTCGACCGGAATGATGTCGCCGGCTTCAAGCTCCATAACATCACGCAACGTCAGCTCGCGCTCGGCTACCTTCAGGTCCAGTTCCAGCGTTGCCATCATGATGTCACGCCGCAAGGCCCGCAACCAGCGCTCATCCTTCTGTTCTTCGGTGTTTTGCACCCCGGACAGCAGCTGGTCACGCACCGGTTCCAGCATCGAATAGGGCATGGTGATATGCAGTTCACCGGTACCGCCTTCGAGATCAATCTGGAATGTGCTGACCACCACCACTTCGGTCGGGTTGACCGCGTTGGCCATGGCCGGGTTGACCTCATGACCGACATGCTCGAATTTCAGCTGCATCACCGAGCGCCAGGCCTCCTCGAGATCCTCGAACAGCTGCTGCAGCGTCTTGTGCACGATGCGGGTTTCGGTCGGGGTAAACTCGCGCCCTTCGATCTTGGCATGGCGCCCGTCGCCCCCGAAGAACTGGTCCACCAGCCGGTACACCAGACGGGCATCCATGATGAACAGGGCCGTACCACGGAGCGGGTGGGCCTTGACCAGGCTCATGCTGGTCGGTACGTAAAGGGTATGGATGTAATCGCCGTACTTCATCACCTGGATGCCGCCCACGGTCACGTCTGCGGTACGGCGCAGCAGGTTGAACAGACTGGTGCGGGTATGCCGGGCGAAACGCTCGTTGATCATCTCCAGCGTGGGCATGCGCCCACGCACGATACGCTCATGGCTCGCCAGGTCGTAGGGCTGGATGCCATCCTCGGATTCGACGCCACTCCCTTCATCGGCATCGACGTCGCCGTCGTCCACGCCGTGGAGCAGCGCATCGATCTCGTCCTGGGAAAGCAGATCCTTGACCGACATCTAGTTCATCCTACTGCATGACAAAATTGGTAAAGAGAAGGGTCTCGACGCCGGGTTCGCCGATCTTTTCCTGCATGATCGACTGCACCAGAGCGGTCGCTTCCTGGCGCAACGCCTTCTTGCCTTCGATGCTTTGCAGATCCTCGAAAGACTGAGAACTGAACAGCGCATTCAGACGCGCCACGACCAGCGGCATGTGCAGCTTCAGTGCCTCATCCACGGCCGGATTACGGCTCTTGACTTCGACGAAAGCCTGCAGGTAATGGCGCTTGTCGTCAGCCGACTGCAGGGTCACGACGAACGAGGGCTTACCCTCCAGGGTACGCACCTTGGTGTAGATCGCCTCCAGACTCACCGGCTCGGCCGCAGCCTGAGCGGCTTCGGCACCGCCGTCGCTGGACGACAACAGGAAATAGGTCACCCCAGCACCACCACCCAGCAGCACCACTGCCGCCAGAGCCAGGATAATAATCAGTTTTTTCGAGCCCTTGCCGCCCTCGGCCTCGGTCTCAGCAGCTTCATTGGTCGCCATTCATGCCTCCACCGGTTGTAGCGTCCTACCGATCAGGCACTAATATAACACACTGTTTTTAGGGCTGTAGCCTCAGGCGTAGTAGTCCACCATCCCCAGAGCAACGGCGGGCGCGGGCAAGGCGTCAGTTTCCCCGTCTTCGGTGCCGCCATAGCCGCCCGGTCGACCGAACGACTCCGCCTGCTCACGTTGGCCCGAGCCCTGCCGGCTGGCCTCATCCGAGACCGATGAGTCCTGCAGACTCAGCCCCTGATCGGCAAACATTTCCCGCAGGCGAGGCAGCTGCTGCTCCAGCGCATCCCTCACCGCCGGATTGGCACTGGTGAAACTGACGCTGACCTGATCCTGCCCCTGCAGGTGCACCCGGATCTGCAGGGCGCCCAGCTCAGGCGGATCCAGCTGGATATGCGCCGTGCGTGGACCATGCTGGGCCATCATGATCGCCCGCTCACCCAACTGATGCCCCCAGCGGGGCTCGGCCAACTGTTGCTGCAGCTGCTGTGCAAAGGTTGGCCCGGCCTGCACGGAGGTTGCCGGTGTCGCATTGCCACTGCGTCCGAGAGCGGCGGTCGCCGTACCCTGCCCCTCCTGGCGCGACTGCTGCCCCGAATCGGCCGACTCGCCCGTATCGCTGCTCGTCTGCAGCTGCGCAGCCTGAGCCGCCCCCTCCTGTCGAGCGGGAAGCGGGTCTGTCGCTAACCGCTGACCTTCGGGCCGATTGCCCACCGGCGCTGCCGGCATATCCTTGCCCACCAGATCCGTCACCTCACTAGAGGCGGAGGCCTGATGCGGCCGCCCCGAATTGGCAACAGACACGTCCTGCATGGCGGTCGCGGTGCGCGCCGACACGGTCACATCCTCACCCTCCCGGGCAGCCTGCAGCGGCCGGGCGACCGGAGCGGCAGGCAGGGGCGTGCCGCCAGCCTGGCCTGCCATATCAACGTCGGCCTGGGTAGCCGACACCAGGGGGCCCTCAGCAACAGCCGTTGGCACAGAATTCGCCCTGGCGGCAACGCTGACCGACTCGGTCGCCACGCCCTCGGGCCTGGCCACCACCTCAGCCCTGACAGACATATCCGGCTCAACCCCCACGCCAGCTCCAGCGGTTGTAGCGGTTGTAGCGGTTGTAGCGGTTGTAGCGGTTGTAGCGGTTGTAGCGGTTGTAGCGGTTGTAGCGGTTGTAGCGGTTGTAGCGGTCGTAGCGGTCGTAGCCGTCGTGGCGGGTGTGCCATCAGCTTCCACCGCCCCCTTGACCAGGGGCTGAGCCGGCGCAGCAGAGGCTGCAGGCGTTGCGGGCACTGCAGACGCAGCAAACGTAGTGGCTGTCGCAGGTACGGCAGGGGTTGCGGACGCCCTCCCCGTGTCGACACGTCCTGACTCGCGCGACTCTGGGGCGTGAGCGGCGGTACCGCCCGCTTCAGCAGGCCCCTGCCCCCTTGTTGCCACTATCGGCCCAGCCATTACACCTTGACCAGCCATTGCGCTCTGTCCAGCCGTTACGCTTTGCCCCTGCTCCTCCGCCACCACCCTGGCGGCGGGTGATACCGCACCTGCAACCTGACCGGAGGCCTCAGCGCCTGTGTCGGTCACTTGCTCCTCAGGCTGGGGTATCCCTTGCTCTGCTGGCGGCCTCTGAGGCGTGCTCAAACGCGGCGGCTCAGCCACCACCTCGCCGACCCCGGCCGACAACTGCCCACCTTCCTCAGGGCCTGCGACGACGTCGGACGGCCCTGCTGTCGCCGCGTCCGCATCGGGCGTCGGTTTTGAGGCTGCAGCCCCGACAACTGGCTCGCGTGTGCCCCCCCCCTCCGGCAAAACATCGCCTCCCTGAGGCAAGGGCTTTCCGTCATCCGGTGCCATCCCGCGTGCGCCTTGCGCCTGCAGCGAGCCTTGAAACAGCAGATGAAAACCGGCGGCTGAAGGTGCCCCGGCGGGGGCCGTAGCCGCCGCAGAGGCGGGCAGGGGCGCAACCGGCAAGGACGCCAGATCCAGCGGCAACGCTGCACTCGAACCCGTTTTTATGATGGCCATGACTGATTCCTGCAAGGGATGACAACAGGAACAAGCAATTTAGATGCCAGACTTCATATGAAGCGTGGCCGAACGTGCTGGGAGCGCTCGTCAATATCCTGCTGCAGCTTACGCTCACGCTCATGAGTTTCGCTGTCCCGCGCCTTTTGCACCAGCCGCTCAATCCCGCGTTCACGAGCATAGGTCTGCTGCCAGTAGGCCCGCACCTGCTGCAGCTGCTCACGCGCCTGCACCAGCGCCTGTTCCTGCTGCTGCATGGTGTGACCGATCTTCTGCATGAAGGCCTGGCGCGACTGAAGCTCGGAGATACTGACGCCCTGACGGCCGGTGGCCGTGAACTGCTGCTGGTACTCACCAAGGTAGTTCTGCAGCTGCACGATCCCCTGCTCGCCCTGACTGACGCGCTGCTGGGCATCGGCCAGGAAGCGCTCGGCTTCACGCCGCTTACGCTCGGCGACCGCCAGCACCACCTCCAATCGTTGTGAACGCTGCTTGCTCATCCGGCCCTATCCTCCACTCAAGGCGTACGTCTCAGTGTCTGCCCCTGAGGCATATTGTTCTGCGCCTGCGGCGGAGGCGACATCACCATCGCCAGCTCCTGCATGCAACGCTGTATCGGCATGGGTTCATTCATGCCCTGCTGCAGATAGGCGCGGATGGCCGGCAGCATGTCCACGGCACGATCGGTTTCCGGGTCACTGCCACGGGCATAGGCCCCAACCGCGATCAGATCTGCATTCTGTTGATAACGGGAATAAAGGCGCTTGAACTGCAACGCCAGATTGAGCTGACTGGGGTCAACGATCTGCGGCATGGCACGGCTGATCGAGGCCTCGATATCCAGCGCCGGGTAATGCCCCTGTTCGGCCAGGCTGCGCGAGAGTACGAAGTGACCATCCAGAATCGCCCGCGCCGAATCCGCCACCGGATCCTGCTGGTCATCGCCTTCGGTCAGCACCGTGTAGAACGCGGTAATCGACCCACCCCCCGTGGCCCCGTTACCGGCGCGCTCGACCAGTTTCGGCAGCTTGGCAAACACCGAGGGCGGATAGCCTTTGGTCGCCGGCGGCTCCCCCACCGCCAGTGCGATCTCGCGCTGCGCCTGGGCATAACGAGTCAGCGAATCCATCAACAGCAGCACGTTCTTGCCCTGGGCACGGAAATACTCGGCGATACGCGTGGTCAGCTGAGCCGCCCGCAAACGCATCAGCGGCGAATCATCCGCCGGCGCCGCCACCACCACCGAGCGCGCCATACCTTCGGCCCCCAGGCTGTGGTCGATGAATTCACGCACCTCGCGACCACGCTCCCCGATCAGGCCAACCACGGTAATTTCGGCTTCGGTGAAGCGGGTCATCATGCCGAGCAGCACGGACTTGCCGACGCCGCTGCCGGCAAAAAGCCCCAGGCGCTGGCCTCGGCCGACGGTCAACAGGCCGTTGATCGCCCGCACGCCCACGTCCAGCGTCTGTTCGATCGGGTGGCGATGCAGCGGATTGATGGTCTCGCCATGCAGGGTGACCATATCATCCGGGTGCAACGGCCCCTTGCCGTCCAGCGGACGACCGATGCCGTCGATGACGCGCCCCAGCAGACCAAAACCCACAGGCACCAGGCTGGCCCCCACGCGGGGACGCACGGCGGCACCCGGTGCCAGGCCGTCGACACTGTCCAGCGGCATCAGATAGATACGATCACCGGCAAAACCGACCACCTCGGCCTCGACACTGCCATTGTCCTGCAAGGACACCAGGCAGTAATCGCCCAGCGCCACCTTGAGCCCCACCGCCTCCAGCGTCAGACCGATCAGGCGCGTGACCCGTCCCTCCACATCTGGACGGGGCGGTTCGTATTCACAGGGCAGATAACGCTTGAGGCGCTGTTCGAGATCCGGCACTGGCGGTGTCCATGCAGAGGGTTCAGGACTCAGATAGATCCGAGGTTTGAATCAGGCGGGCCAACAGCTGGTCGGCCACCTGGCGGAAACGTTGCTCCACCTGATAATCGACACGACAACTGCCACTGTCAACCCGGCAGCTGCCCGGTGTCAGGCTGTCATCCGCCACCAGGGAGAGATTGAGGTCTGCGACCAGCGGGGTCAGCGCCGCCTTTTGCTCCGGATGCACGCTGAGCACTACCTCGCCTGCGCCTTCCGGCAGCTGCGACAGGGCTTCGCGGGCGCTCTGCAACAGCTGGTCGATATTGAGCCTGAGCTCCGCCTTGACCGCCGCTTCCGCCAGCGCGACCACCAGCTGAATCAGCGTCGCTTCGAGTGACTCCCGCTGCTGCTCCAGCGGTGCCTGCAATTGCTGCAGCAAGGCATCCAACTGCTGCAGACGGGCCGTTATCTCGGCCTGTCCCGCCTCCAGTCCCTGCTGCAGACCCTGCTCATGGCCCTGCTGACGCCCCGCGTCCTGCCCTTGGCGCAGGCCTTCCGTATAACCTTCCTGGCGCGCCGCCTCACAGAGGTCCTCCCACTGGGAAAGCGTCAGTTTTTCGGCGAATATCTCCTCTTCAACCACGGAGATATCCACTTCGGCCAGCGGTTGCTGCGGCTTGCGCGCCAACGCCTGCACTACCGGCGCCTCGGCACCCACATCCGGCGGCAGCCAGCGCTCGACCGTGCCGGCTTCAGCAGCACGTATGCGGACCGGAGCATCACCTTTCATCAAATCATCTCTTCACCGGAACCGCCCAGCATGATCTCGCCCTCATCCGCCAGACGACGGGCAACAGCAAGAATTTCCTTCTGTGCGTCTTCCACTTCAGAGACGCGCACCGGACCCTTGGCCTCGAGGTCATCACGCAACAGCTCGGCAGCACGCTTGGACATGTTCTTGAAAATTTTCTCCTGCAGCGACGTATCGGCCCCCTTGAGCGCCAGCACCAGGTTGTCGGTGGAGATTTCGCGCAGGATGACCTGGATGCCCCGGTCGTCCACATCGGCCAGGTTCTCGAATACGAACATCAGATCGGAGATCTCGCTGGCCAGGCCCTCGTCGTTGTCGCGAATGCCTTCCATCAACTCGGCTTCCAGCGAGGATTCCATGTAGTTCATGATATTGGCGGCGGAACGCACACCACCCAGAGTACGCGACTGACTGGCCTTGCTGCCGGTGAACTGGCTCTCGAACATGTCGTTGAGCTCCTGCAGCGCCTGCGGTTGGATCCGGTCCAGCGCGGCGATACGCATGAGAATTTCCAGGCGCACCTTTTCATCGAAAAAGGACAGCACCGCCGCCGCCTGGTCGGCATCCAGATAGGCGATGACCACCGCCTGGATCTGCGGATGCTCGTAGCGCAGGGCTTCGGCCACCTGACGCGGATCCATCCAGCGCAGGGTATCCAGTCCCGAGGTATTGGTGCTGAACAGAATACGGTCGATCAGGGTCTTCGCCTTCTCTTCCCCCAGCGCCTGGTTCAGCATCGCCCGGATGTAACGGTCGTTATTAATGCCGATACCGGTCTGATCGCTGACCACGTTCATGAAATCGGCCACTACCGATTCCACGCGCGACTGGGGTATGTTGTCCAGCTGCGTCATCGCCTCGCCGATCCGCTGCACCTCTTTGGGTCCCAGGTGCTTGAGAATCTCGGCGGCGTCGGACTCACCCAGGCTGATCAGTAGAATCGCCGCCTTTTGGATATTGTCGAGTTCACTTTCATCAGTCATGTTCGATCACCCACTGCCGAACCGCTTGCGCCACTTTTTCCGGATCCTCCGCGACCATGCTGCGAATCGCATTCAACTGATAGTCAAAACTCTCATTCGGGCTCGGCAGTATGCCGCGGCCACCGCTACCAGCACTGCCCAGGGTCACCTTGTCATCAGCAACGCCGGCCCCTTCGAGCCCTTCCAGGTCAGCCGAGATTTCACCGGCCGGGCCCAGACTAAGGCTCTCCTTCGGCTTACCGGCATCCGCCAGGCTTTTCAGGATCGGGCGCAACACCCCCAGAATCAGCAGCAGTACGAACAGCGCGGCCATCACCTGCTTGAGCAGATCCCAGAACCAGTCCTGTTCCCAGATGGCCGGTTCCTCCAGGCTCACCGGCTCCGGAGGCACGAACGGGGAATTGATCACGGTGACACTGTCACCTCGCACGGCGGAGTAACCCACCGCATTGCGCACCAGGGCCTGCAGGCGCTGCAGCTCGTTCTCGGACCAGGGCTGACGCTCACTTTCGCCGGTGTCCGGATTGAGGCTGGTCAGGTCATCGACCACCACCGCCACGCTCAACCGCTTGACCACGCCGGTCTGGTGACGGGTATAGCTGAGCGTCCGATCCAGCTCATAGTTGCGCACCGCCTGCTCCCGACTGGAACCGTTGGCCGCCCGGCCGGCCGCTGCGCCCCCCTCGCCATTAAGTTCTTCCGGTACGGCATTGGGTCCCGGCGGCTGGTTGGACAGCGCGCCCGGCACCCCCTGGGGCACCTCACCGGACGCACGGCGCTCTTCCAGCGTTTTCTCGCTGCGCAGGGCCGGCAGGTCCGGATTGTAGATCTCATCCGCCTGCTCTACCTCGGTGAAGTCGATATCGGTGGAGACCTCAGCGCGGAAATTGCCCAGCCCCAGCACCGGCTGCAGAATGCTGTTGATCCGGTTGACCAGGGTCTGTTCGATGTTGCGGGTGTACTCCAGCTGCTTGGCCGCCAGCACCACATCCTGATCCTGGTCACGGGTATTGAGCAGACGCCCCTTCTGGTCGACGACGGTGACATCTTCCACCGCCAGCTCGGGAATACTGGACGCCACCAGATTGGCGATAGCGACCACCTGATCTCGCGCCAGAGTACGGCCGGAGAACATCTCGATGAACACAGAAGCGCGCGGCTTGCGCTGATCGCGGACGAACACGGATTCCTTGGGCAGGGCCAGGTGCACCCGAGCCGAGCGCACCGCCAGCATGCTGCTGATGGTGCGCGCCAGCTCACCCTCGAGGCCACGACGGAAGCGCGCATTCTCCATGAACTGGCTGGTGCCCAGCCCCTGATCCTGGTCAAGCAGTTCGAAGCCCACGGTCTTGTCGGCGGTGAACCCCTCAGAAGCCAGTTTCAGACGCGCCTGATGCACATGCTCCCCGGGCACCAGAATGGCACGGCCGTCGGCGTCGAACTTGTAGGGCACATTGAACAGCTGCAGCTGCTCGATCACCTCGTTGGCATCCGCAAAATTGAGGTTGGAAAACAGCACCCGATAATCCGGTTTCTGCGACCAAAGCACCACCGCGAAACCGATGGCAATACTCGCGGCCAACCCCACCATCAAACCGAGCTGACGCAGAATGCCCAGGCTGTTGAAGCCAGACATCAAACTGCCCTTGTTGCTGGCCTGTACTGCCGTATTATCCATTCAATCCTAACCGTTAGCTGTGCTCTAGATGGGCATCTTCATCACATCTTCGTAGGCCGTTACCAGACGGTTACGGACCTGGGTCATCGCCTGAAAAGAAACCGTGGCCTTTTGCGCCTGGATCATCACCTGGGGCAGATCCACCGACGGGTCACCCTGTTCATAGGCGGTACGCAACCGGGACGCTTCCTGCTGGTGTTCATTGACCTTATCCACAGCGCCCTTGAGCAGCTCGGCAAAGCCGCTGCGTTCGATCTTGCTGACACCGGGTGTTGCCAACTCCGGCCGGGCCATGGGCGCCACGCCCTGTTGCATCTCGGCCTTGATCGAGCGCATCTGTGAAAGCAGGCCATTGATATCCGCACGCTCTACCATGCTTCCCTCTCTCCCTGCGGCAATATTTTGACATTATAGGGGCTCCCCCTTGCCCATCAAGCAAGACGGCACTGTAGTCGCCAATATACTGGCGTTTTCCGGCATTCGCCGGTATCCCCTATTCATTAAGGCAAAAAACGGGCCAAAGGCCCGCTTCGCATGATACCCGAGTTTTCGACACTCAGTAACTGCTGTTGGGTGTTAAGCCATACTTCAATCGGACATACATCAACGCGACGGTGATCGCGTCCCCCAGTGCGGTATGCCGCTCCAGCATGGGAATATCCAGTTTACCGGCGATGGTATCGAAGCGCAGATCCACATCCCCCCCCACATGCTTCCACTTGATGATGTCATGGTAGACGTGGGACAACTCGATCGCCTTGTTGGGCAGGCCGAAACCGTAACGGGGACGAATGAACTTGTCCAGCATTCGAATATCGAAGTTGACGTAATAGCCCAGAATCGGGCGGTTGCCGATGAACTCCAGCACCTGCTCCAGCGCATCCTCCAGCTCGATGCCATCGGCCAGATCACTGGCGCGGATCTTGTGGATCTTGATCGAGTCGCCACTGAGACTCTTCGGCGGCTTCAGCTTCAGGTCCAGCCGCTCACTGGTGATCACCTTGCGCCCCCTGATGCGCACGGCGCCGATCGACAGGATCTCGGCCTGTTTCACATCCAGACTGGTGGTTTCACAATCCAGCGATACCACCTCTTCCCCCTTGTAGCTCTCGAACAGGTGAGCCCAGGGACCTTCGCGGTGTTCACGCTTCTCTTTCAGGCGCCGTATGGAGCGCGGGATGATCATGGTGCTTCAACCTCCAAGGTGGTAGCGCTGTGCCAGATGTTTCTTGAATCCCTTCACCACATGCAGCGCATCACGCAGCAGATCCCGTTCCAGCTTGTTCAGCTGTTGCAGGTCGATCTGATTGGGGGTCGGGTCGACACCCGCTTCGGCCTCTTCCGCCCGACGGATCTGCTGGCGCAGCCGCAGCTGGATGAACAGCGCCAGCGCTTCGGCCATGTCCTTGCCGTGCTGCTCCTCCATCACGCCCTGCTCGACCAGCAGCTCGATGCGCTGGAAGGTGTTGGTCTTGAGAATCCGCTGTTCCAGCGCCAGGGTGCGGACCCCGTGTACGATCGGAAAGATGCCGCCTTTCTTGATATCCAGCTGGCCCCTGTCCTTGAGGTTGCCGAAGAAGGTCAGCGGGGTATCGAACTCCACCGCCGCCCGGGCAAAATGGGAAAAGAACACATCGTTGTTGCGCAGGTGGCGCAGGAACCAGTTGCGCGCCACCTTGAACAGCGCCTCGTTGCCCGCCACAGGCTTGGCATCCACCGCAATCGCCAGCTTCATCAACGCATTGCCTTCGCAGGTCGCGGCCCAGTCACTCAGCTTCTGGGTCCAGTCGCCCACCGAATTGACCCAGTCCGGGTTGGACACCATGATGTTGCCCGGACAGGGCGGGAAACCGAAGGAGATCAAGGTCTCGCTGAAGCGGTTCAGGGTGGCCTGCATCTGCGGCCAGGCCAGGTTGTCGCGAAAGATCAGCGCGTTGTCCTGATCGGTCTTCATGATCTGCTCGGCCCGACCCTCGGAGCCCATGACGATCAGGCAGACGTGCGGCTGCATGTCGGCGGGAATGGTCAGGTCGAACAGCTTGGAGATGATGCGGCCGTTCATCGCCGCCAACAGGTCCATGGTGAAGCGGATTTTGACGCCGGTGGAGATCAGCGCCTTGATCAGGTCGTTGAGCCCCTGGGCCGCCTCGCGCAGCTGGTCAATGCTGGCCGCACGCTCGATGCGCAGGCCGATGACGTGGGAGTGGCTGGAGAAGTAGCTGAGCACGTCGGTCAGTTCGACCACGCCAACCATCTCCGGCCCCGCCATGACCACGACCCGCTCTATCTGCTGCTGGGTCATCGTCACCAGCGCATTGAACAGGTAGTCTTCATGGTCGATGCTGACCAAGCGATAACTGGCGATATCGGACACGTCGGTCTCCAGCGGCAGCTGGTTCAGCACCACCGCATCGAGCAGGTCGGTGCCGGTCACCATTCCCAGACGGCCGCCCTTGCGCGCCAGCACGCAGTCCGACTTGGTGCTGCGCATCAGCTCGGTCGCCTTGCGGATGCTGGTGCCCACCTCGACGATCAGCGGTTCCCGCACGGCAGCATCGGTAATCTTGGCCAGCATGAACTCGGCCATGTCCTGGTTGCTGCCGTGCTGAGCCACGATTTCGCGCTTGACCGCCAGGTTCTGCTGGAAGTAGTCGGCGAACTGGGCGTTGCTGGCCATCAGGTCCAGCAGAGTCCGGGTCGGCAGGATATGGCAGATGGTTTCCTCTTCGGCCACGAAGTTGTGAATCGCCTGGCCCTTGATCGCCGACCAGCCGCCGAAGTAGTCCTCGTTCTCGTAGTGCACAAAGATATGCTGAGCCGCTTCGTCGCCGGCTTCAGCCACCGCTTCGCTCTCGCTGACCCGCCCCTTGAGGATCACATGCACCCCTTCGGGCACGCCGCCGGCGGCAATGACGGTTTCCCCCTGCTGGTAATAGGCGATGTCGAGGTTGGCACGCAGCAGCTTCTGCTCATCCTCGCTCAGCAGGCTGAACGGGATGTTATCCATCTTGAAGGAATTCGGCATCCGCTTGCCCTCCTGTTGTAGGGATCAAAAATCAAACGGGGGCATCCCTCAGTATCAGGCATGCCCCCGCGCCCGGTCAGATCAAGACCGGATTAGTGCACCTGGGCTTCGGCGGCGCCACGCGGGATACGGATATCCTCGATGATGTGCTGAATCTCATCCGGCGGCGGCGCCGTCAGGCGCGACACCAGGGTCGCCACGACAAAGTTCAGCAGCATGCCGACGGTACCGAAGCCCTCCGGCGAAATGCCGAACCACCACTGATCCGTCGTCCCCCCCATGAACTTAAAATAGACGATGTAGGCGATGGTGCTGGCCAGACCCACCACCATGCCGGTCACCGCCCCCTGAGTGTTCATGCGCGTACTGAAGATCCCCATGATGATCACCGGGAACACCGAGGAAGCCGCCAGGCCGAACGCCAGCGCCACCACCTGAGCGACGAAGCCCGGCGGATTGATACCGAAGTAACCGGCAATGATGATCGCCACGACCGCCGCCAGGCGGGCATACCTCAGCTCCTGCTTGTCGGAGATGTTCGGATTGATCGTCTTCTTCATCAGGTCATGGGAGATCGAGGTGGAGATCACCAGCAACAGACCCGCCGCCGTCGACAGCGCAGCCGCCACGGCGCCGGCCGCCACCAGAGCGATAACCCAATCCGGCAGATTGGCGATCTCCGGGTTGGCCAACACCATGATGTCCCGATCGACGTAGACCTCACTGGCATTGTCGGACGGGTTGGTGGTCAGACGCTCGCCCTGCTCACCACGCGCGCCATCATCGGCATACTGCGGCTTGCCGTCTTCGAACGCGCTGCCTGCCGAGTAGTAGACCTTGCCGTCGCCGTTCTTGTCACTCCAGGCGATCAGACCCGACGCCTCCCAGTTCTTGAACCATGCCGGCATCTGGGCATACTCGACACCGGCATTGTCCTGGCCGTTGATGGTTTCGATCAGGTTGACGCGACCAAAACCCGCCACGGCAGGCACGGTGGTATACAGAATGGCAATGAAGATCAGCGCCCAGCCGGCGGAGATACGCGCATCCTTGACCCGCGGCACGGTGAAGAAGCGCACGATCACGTGCGGCAGGCCGGCGGTGCCGCACATCAGCGCGGCGGTCATGAAGAACATGTCGATGGTGGTCTTGTTGCCCTGGGTGTATTCGGCAAAGCCCAGTTCCACCGACAGCTCGTTCAGCGTGGTCAGCACCGACTGGCCGCTGTCCAGCGTCGCGCCCAGGCCGGTCTGCGGCAGGAAGTGTCCGGTCACCTGCATCGACAGGAAGATCGCCGGTACCATGAAGGCCAGAATCAGCACGCAGTACTGCGCCACCTGGGTATAGGTGATCCCCTTCATGCCGCCCAGGACGGCGTAGAAGAACACGATGATCATGCCGACCACGACACCGGTTTCGATATCCACGTGCAGGTAGCGCGAGAAGACGATACCGACACCGCGCATCTGCCCGGCGACATAGGTAAAGGAGATGACGATGGTGCAAATCACCGCAATGGTGCGTGCCGTGCTGGAGTAGTAACGATCCCCGACGAAATCGGGCACGGTGAACTTGCCGAACTTGCGCAGATAGGGCGCCAGCAGCATCGCCAGCAGCACATAGCCACCGGTCCAGCCCATCAGGTAGGCGGCACCGTCACGACCGATAAAGGAAACAATCCCCGCCAGGGAGATGAAGGAAGCCGCTGACATCCAGTCAGCCGCCGTTGCCATGCCATTGGCCACCGGGGGGACCCCGCCGCCAGCCACGTAGAATTCCTTGGTTGATCCTGCACGGGCCCAGATCGCAATGCCGATATAGAGTGCAAAGGAGCCACCGATAAAAATATAGGTGAGCAGGTCGAGACTCATAACGAAGCCGTCCTTAACTTGTTATTGTTATTCGTGCACGTCGTACTTTTCGTCCAGCCGATTCATGCTGAACACATACGCCCAGATCAGGCCGATAAAGACATAGATCGCGCCCTGCTGGGCGAACCAGAAACCGAGCGGGAAGCCGAAGAACTGTATCTGATCCAGCTCATCGACGAAGAGGATGCCGCAGCCGTAGGAAGCCGCGAACCAGATGACCATATAGGTCGTGATAATACGTAGATTTTCGCGCCAGTATGACCGGGCGCTTTCGTTTTGCGCAGACATGACACCATCCTGTTGTTGTTATTCGAGGTGATATCCCTAAGGGTCTACCTGAATCTAACAAACCCGGGAGGGTTAGGGTGCCCCGACTTTAGTCGAGACACGCCAGGCCTGCTTTCAGCGGCAGACGCGCCTGCGCAGTGGAGAGTCCCCCGACAGCATTTCGCGGGAATTCAGCAATGGCTTGCGAGCATCATCCAGCTCATACATCTCCCCGCTGGCACAGTTGAGCAACTGGGCGTGATGGGAAACCTGATCGACATAGCTTTTCTCGAAACGGTAGCGCACGAACTCCACCACCTGCTGGTCGCCTATCAGAGTGTCATGGATACTGTCGGCATCCACCACCGTAAAGCTCACCGTCATCGGGTAAAGGTAAGTCCAGGGGCGCCAGATCATGCTGTCGGTGCGCACCTCGACCACTTCGGCATTGGCTGGCAGCTGTGCACGCTTGAAATCGTACCAGGTGTACTCGGTATAGATCTGGTAGCCCAGCATGCCCAAACCGGCAAAGACCGGCACTATCCATTTGGGGAGTTTCTTGCGGCTCAGCGAGCGCAGCAACAGAGCAATGCCCGCCGCTCCCAGGCCGGCGACAACAGTTGCGATCAGGTTCCAGATCATGCTTCCTCTTCCTGAAAAAAGTCGGGCTTCCAGTTGGAAGCCCGAGGTGGTTCACGCTAAGCAGAGGCTTCTGCCTTGGCTGTCATTATGACTTAGTGGTCAACGGCCGCGCCAGCACCTTTCGGGTACCGCACGCTTTCCACCAGTTCCTGAATTTCAACCGGCGGCTCTTCCGTTGCATTGGAGACAACGAAGGCCACGGTGAAGTTGATGATCGCACCGATGGCGCCGAAGGACAGCGGCGAGATACCCAGGATCCAGTTATCCACAGTGTCCGGCAGGTTGGCGGTGCCCGGAATGAAGAACCAGCCCTTGTACATGAAGATGTAGACCAGGGTGGTGATCAGACCGGCCAGCATGCCGCAGATAGCGCCCTTGTTGTTGATGCGCTTGGAGAAGATACCCATCATCAGCACCGGGAAGATGGAGGCCGCCGCGATACCGAAGGCCAGCGCCACCACCTGGGCCGCAAAGCCCGGCGGGTTCATGCCCAGATAGGTTGCGATCACGATCGCCACGGTCATGGAAGCACGGGCCGCCATGAGTTCGCCCTTCTCGGAGATCCCCGGATTGATGGAGTTCTTGATCAGGTCGTGGCTCACCGCCGAGGAGATTGCCAGCAATAGACCTGCTGCCGTGGACAGTGCTGCCGCCAGGCCACCGGCGGCGATCAGACCGATCACCCAACCCGGCAGCTGTGCGATCTCGGGGTTCGCCAGTACCAGGATGTCGCGGTTGTAGGTCAGTTCGTTGCCCTCCCAGCCACGATCAGACATGTCAGCCTTGTCGTTGTAGAACTGGATGCGGCCGTCATTGTTCTTGTCTTCGATGGTGATCAGGTGAGTCTCTTCCCAGGTCTTCATCCAGCTCGGACGCTCATCGATCTGGATCGACGGCGCATCGGTGCCGTTCGGGTAGACGGTATGGATCAGGTTCAGACGCGCCATGGACGCTACCGCCGGCGCGGTCAGGTACAGCAACGCGATGAAGATCAGCGCCCAGCCGGCAGACCAGCGCGCGTCAGCCACCTTGGGTACGGTGAAGAAACGGATGATGACGTGCGGCAGACCCGCAGTACCGATCATCAGCGTCAGGGTGAACAACACCATGTTCAGCTTGTTCGGTACGTCAGCCGTGTAGGCGGCAAAGCCCAGTTCCTGAACCACCTGGTCCAGTTTCGCCAGCAGCGGCATGCCGGAAGCGGTGTGGTCGCCGAACAACCCAAAGGCCGGGATCGGGTTACCGGTCAGCTCCAGAGAGATGAAGATCGCCGGAATGGTGTAGGCCACGATCAGGACGCAGTACTGCGCCACCTGGGTGTAGGTGATGCCTTTCATGCCGCCGAGTACGGCGTAGAAGAAAACGACGACGGACGCAATGACCAGACCGGTGTCCTTGTCCACTTCCAGGAAGCGGGAGAAGGCGATGCCGGCACCGGCCATCTGGCCGATAACGTAGGTTGTAGAGGCCACAATCAGACAGGCCACGGCCACCAGACGGGCCGGCTTGCTGTAGAAGCGATCGCCGATGAAGTCAGGTACGGTGAACTTGCCGAATTTACGCAGGTAAGGTGCGAGCAGCATCGCCAGCAGCACGTAACCGCCGGTCCAGCCCATCAGGAAGGTCGAGTTGGCATAACCACCGGCGGCGATCAGACCCGCCATGGAAATGAAGGACGCCGCCGACATCCAGTCGGCTGCCGTCGCCATACCGTTGGCCACCGGGTGTACACCACCACCTGCCACGTAGAACTCTTTGGTGGAGCCCGCACGGGCCCAGATTGCGATGCCGAAGTAGAGCGCAAAGGATGCGCCTACGAACAGCAGGTTGATATAAAACTGATCCATCGACTTACTCCTCCAGTCCCATCTCTTTATCGAGCTTGTTCATGCGCCAGGCATAGAAGAAAATAAGCACGATAAAGGTCAGAATTGAGCCCTGCTGAGCGAACCAGAAGCCCAGATCGGTACCACCGACACTGATGCCGGACAGCAAGGGACGGAACAGAATGCCGCAGCCGTAGGACACAAAGGCCCACACGACCAGACTGCCCAGGATCAGACGAAGATTCGTCGACCAGTATTGAGCAGCTTTGGTTTTATCATCTGCCATGGTGTTTCTCCGATTTCTTGTTATTGGAGCCGGGAAAATACACTCTGATCTTGCATAAAGACGGGGAGCAAGAAAAACCCCGACTTTAGTAGAACGATCTGTTGCAATAATATTATGAGCCGATATACACCTTTTTAATCAGACACTTAAACAATAGCTCAAAAAACACGACTTGGCTCATGTAAGACAATAGTCAAGTACCGGAAGCCCGCTTTTTCCCTTCCGATAACCCGCTCCGACACGCCCCCCCATTACAGGCCCGGAGCCAAGCGTTAAAATCAACGGCAAACCCCGAAACGAGAAACGCCCTATGCTGTCCGGCTGGTCCATCATTCTCATCTCCCTCGCGTACCTCGGCCTGTTGTTCGCCATCGCCTATTTCGGTGACAAAAGCAGCGCCGGCAAACAGTGGGCCAGCAATCCCGTGGTGTACTCGCTGTCGCTGGCCGTGTACTGCTCCAGCTGGACCTTCTACGGTGCCGTGGGCCGGGCCGCGTCAACCGGCTGGGAGTTCCTGGCCACCTACCTGGGGCCGGTGATCGTATTTCTGCTGGCGATACGGCTGATCGAGAAGATCTTCCTGGTCAGCAAACAGCAGAACATCACCACCATCTCCGATTTCATCTCCTCCCGTTACGGCAAGAGCCAGAGCCTGGCGGTCCTGGTCACCCTGATCGCGGTGCTGGGCACCATCCCCTATATCGCCCTGCAGCTGAAGGCAGTGGCGATCAGCTACAACGCACTCGCCCCCGGCGCCACCGAGGCGCTGAGCAAGGGCAGCGACACCGCGCTGTTCGTGGCGCTGCTGATGGCGGTATTCGCCATTCTGTTCGGCACCCGTCATATCGACGCCACCGAGCACCACGAGGGTCTGGTGCTGGCAGTGGCCTTCGAGTCCCTGATCAAGTTGACCGCCTTCGTCGCCGTCGGCCTGTTCGTAGTGTTCGGACTGTTCGAAGGTCTTGATGACCTGGCCTTCCAGATCCAGGCCCAGCTGCGCTACAACGCCAACTTCGACACCACGCTGAACACCGGCTTCATGACCGAAATCGTGCTCGCCTGCGCCGCCGCCATCTGCCTGCCGCGCCAATTCCACGTCAGCATCGTCGAGAACACCCGACGGCGCAACCTGTTCACCGCCCGCTGGCTGTTCCCGCTCTACCTGCTGTTGATGGCGGTATTCGTGCTGCCGATCGCCACCGGCGGCCTGGTCACCTTCACCGACGGCAGCGTCGATGCCGACACCTTCGTGCTGATGCTGCCGCTGCAAGCGGGTTCGGAAAAGCTCGCCACCCTGGCCTTTCTCGGCGGCCTGTCAGCGGCCACCAGCATGGTGATCGTCGCCAGCATCACCCTGGCCACCATGGTCTGCAACGATATCGTCATGCCGCTGCTATTACGCATCTCCTGGCTGCACCTGTCGCAGTCCAAGGACATGGGCGCACTGCTGCTGCGGGTACGCCGCATCACCATCTGCTGTCTGCTGCTGATGGGCTACTTCTACTACCGTATCCTCGGCGAGCAGGGTCCTCTGGCCTCCTTCGGCCTGCTGGCCTTCGTCGCCGCCATCCAGTTCCTGCCGGCAATCATCGGCGGCATCTACTGGAAGGGCGGCACCCGCCACGGCGTGCTTGCGGGGCTGAGTGCCGGCTTCCTGCTGTGGACCTACACCCTGGTGTTGCCAACCCTCAATTCGGCCCGCCTGATCCCCTACGAATGGCTGCCGCAGCTCAGCGGCAGCGAAGGCTGGCTCAGCCCCACCAGCCTGTTCGGCCTGACCGGACTGGACCCGCTGACCCACGGCGTCCTCTGGAGCCTGGGCGTCAACGCGCTGCTGTTCGTGGTGATCTCCCGCTTCGCCTCCCAACGCCTGGTCGATCGCATCCAGGCCAGCGCCTTCGTCAACATCTCCGCCAAGGGAATCGCCGATCCCTCGCGCCATTTCGGCCAGGTCACCGTGGGCGACCTGCAGATGCTCAGCGAACGCTTCCTCGGCATGAGCCGCACCCGCCAGGCGTTCAGCAGCTTCGGCCAGAAACAGGGCGACGGCCCGCCCATGGCCGCAGAAAAGGCGACGCCCGACCTGATCCAGCACACCGAACGCCTGCTGGCCGGCGCCATCGGCGCCTCCTCGGCCCGTATCGTCATGGACTCGACCCTGCGCGGCAAGGAGATGGAGATCGGCGACGTAGTCACCATCGTCGACGAAGCCTCTCAGGCGCTGCGCTTCAACCGCTCGCTGCTGCAGTCCACCATCGAGAACATCAGCCTCGGCATCAGCGTGGTCGACCAGCAGATGCGCCTCGTAGCCTGGAACCAGCGCTATATTGAGATGTTCAACTACCCGGAAGGGCTGATCTGCGTCGGCCGCCCGATCGAGGAGGTATTCCGCTACAACGCCATCAAGGGCGAATACGGTCTCGGCGATGTCGAATACCAGGTGCGGATGCGGCTGGACTCGATCCGCTCCGGGGTGCCCCATTCCTACGAGCGCTACCGTCCGGACGGCACGGTGCTGGAGGTGCGCGGCAACCCCATGCCCAACGGCGGCTACGTCAACACCTACATGGATATCACCGACCACAAGCGGATCGAGGAAGCGCTGCGCGAAAGTGAACAGAACATCCGCATCTACACCGACAACGTGCCGGTGCTGATCGGCTACCTCGACCCCGAGCGTCGCTTCCTGTTCATCAACAAGGCCTATGCCGATACCTTCGGCCTTGACCGGCATCATATCGCCGGCGTCTCGGCGCTGGAGGCCCTGCCCGAAGCGGAGTATCTGCACCGGCGTCATTATATTGACGCGGTCCTTCAGGGTGAGCGCCAGCGCTTCGAAACCCGCCTGCCCACCCAGGATGGCAGCACCCGTTTTGCCGAGGTGACCTACATTCCGCATATCGGCGAGTACGGCGACGTGCTGGGCTACTTCACCCTCTATCAGGACATCACCGAACGCCGCACGGCCGAGCAGGCGCTGCAGGAAACCAACGAGAACCTGGAGCAGCGCGTGCGCGAGCGCACGCACGCCCTGTCAGTGGTGAACAAGGAACTGCGCAAGGAAAACACCATCCGCGCGCTGATGGAGGACGAGCTGCGCCAGGCCAAGTCCGATGCGGAGGCCGCCAACTTCGGCAAGACCCGCTTCCTGGCGGCGGCCAGCCACGACCTGCTGCAGCCGTTGAACGCCGCCCGCCTGTTCACCTCGGCGCTGGCGCAGCAGAGCCACAGCAACGAAACCAGCCAACTGGTAGAAAACCTGGACGGCTCGCTCAAGGCCGCCGAAGAACTAATCACCGCGATCCTCGACATCTCCAAGCTGGACGCCGGTGCGCTGGAGCCTTCACTGACCCACTTCTCGCTGGAAAGCCTGTTCCAGACCCTGGACACCGAGTTCAGCGTGCTCGCCAAGGAGAAAGCGCTGCAGTTCGATACCGTCGGCTGCAAGCAGGTGGTCTACTCCGACCAGGCCCTGCTTCGCCGTGTCATGCAGAACTTCCTCTCCAACGCCATGCGCTACACCACCAAGGGACGTGTGCTGATGGGTGCCCGCCGGGTCGGCAAGCAGCTGCGGCTGGAGGTCTGGGATACCGGTGTCGGCATCCCCGAAAACAAGCTGCGCGAGGTGTTCGAAGAGTTCAAGCGGATCGACAACCCCAAGCACAGCCAGGTTCAGGGACTGGGGCTGGGGCTGGCGATCACCGACCGTATCGCTCGCATGCTCGGCCACCAGTTGAACGTGCTTTCCTGGCCCGGGAAGGGTACGGTGTTCAGCATCACCCTGCCACTGGGCGACCCGGCCAAGGCGCAGAAGGCCCGTCCGGAGAAACGCGGCTGGATTCGCAGCAAGGGTCTCAACGGCATCAAGGTGCTGGTAATCGACAACGAACCGAAGATCCTCGAGGGGATGAGCGCCCTGCTCAGCGGCTGGTCCTGCGAAGTGGTCACCGCACTATCGGCGGACGCCGCCCTGAGCGAGCTGCATGAACGCCAGTGGACCCCGGACATCGTGCTGGCCGACTATCATCTGGGCGAGACCGATACCGGCATCATGGCCTTGCGACAACTGGCAGCCCTGCCGGGACAACCTGAAGGTCGTGAATATTTCTCACCGGCGATCGTGATTACCGCCGATCGTACCGACGAGGTGGGCGACGAGATCGAAACGGCGGGCGCCCAGCTGCTGACCAAGCCGATCAAGCCAGCGGCCCTGAGGGCAATGATCAACAAGATCATCGCCAACCTTCGCGCCGGCAAGGAACAGTCGGGCTAGACTTAGAAGTGGGCCAGGGTTCGCGCACGAAGTGCGCTCCCACACGCGAATCACAACCCTGGATAACCCATCTTCATAAGATAGTAACTGAGAGGGTTTTCTACGTGGGAGATGCCCGTGGAAACGCCTCTCGTGGGACAGGGCGGACACAAATTTGTGGGAGTTCGCTCGGCGAGCGATCAGCCCACCGTTGCAAACAGTTTCGCGACGCCGCAAAGGTGCGTAGGTACGTAGGTACGTAGGTGCTTAGGTGCTTAGGTGCTTAGATGCTTAGATGCTTAGATGCTTAGATGCTTAGATGCTTAGATGCTTAGATGCTTAGATGCTTAGATGCTTAGATGCTTAGATGCTTAGATGCTTAGATGCGTACAGCCTGCTCTCAGCCGTTTGCAGAGGTAAATCAAAGTTCTGTGGGAGGCCGCTCCGCGGCCGAAAAACCGGGCACGGAGCTAAAAGGCGCTGAGGATCAGACCTCGGTCTTGGGCGGCTCGACACCGAGGCGCTGAGCGGCGATGACCGCCTGGGTACGGCTGTGTACACCCAACTTGCGCAGAATCGCGGTCACGTGCGCCTTGATGGTCGCCTCGGACACACTGAGTTCGTAGGCGATCTGCTTGTTGAGCAGGCCTTCGGTCAGCATGGTCAGAACGCGGAACTGCTGCGGCGTCAGGGAGGCCAGTGCGGCCGCAAACTGCTGATCTTCTTCGCTGACGTCATCCATGTTCTCGGCCAGCTCCTGCGGCAGCCACTCCTCGCCCTCCAGTACCGCCGTGATCGCCTCGGAGATGGTTTCCAGCGGCGCGGACTTGGGAATAAATCCGGACGCGCCATAGTCGATCGCGCGCTTCATCACATGGGTCTCTTCACTGCCGGAAACCACCACCACGGGAACGCCCGGGTGCTGACCACGCAGGAATACCAGGCCCGAAAAGCCGTGGGTGCCCGGCATGTGGATATCAAGCAGGACCAGATCGGCATCACCATGCTGCTCCACCGCTTCCTGGACCGCCGCCAGGCTGTCCGCTTCCACGATTTCGACGCCCGAGACCGCCTGGGTCACCGCCTGGCGCAGCGCAGCGCGGAAAAGTGGATGGTCATCAGCAATAATGATCTTCTGGGCCAGTTGCATAGATCGTCTCCCTGAGGCTTCGGTACAGGCTCGACTGCCGCATGGGACAGGGCACTCCGAAGATGGCGAACGTTGAGATTTCCGGTGGGGAATAATAGCACCAATTTGTCGACAAAACCGCTCTCTCGCAGTGCGTGCCGGGTCTTGGCAGACAAAAAACGCCCCCCGGCTTTCACCGGGAGGCGCCTTATTGGCAGGTACAGACTAACTTCAGCCCTTGCGGTTCATGCGGTTCTCGATCAGGTCATCCACCACGCTCGGGTCCGCCAGCGTAGAGGTATCACCCAAAGCGCCGAAATCATCTTCGGCGATCTTGCGCAGGATACGGCGCATGATCTTGCCGGAGCGGGTCTTCGGCATGCCCGGGGCGAACTGGATCAGGTCCGGAGACGCGATCGGGCCGATCTCGGAGCGTACCCAGTTGCGCAGCTCCTGCATCAGTTCGTCGGACTGCTCGTAACCGGTCTGCAGGGTCACATAGACATAGATCCCCTGACCCTTGAGATCATGCGGGTAGCCCACTACGGCCGCCTCGGCCACAGCCGGGTGCGCGACCAGCGCGGACTCGACTTCTGCGGTACCCATGCGGTGACCGGAAACGTTGATCACGTCATCGACACGGCCGGTGATCCAGTAGTAGCCGTCTTCGTCGCGACGAGCGCCGTCGCCGGTAGTGTAGACACCCTGGAAGCTGGAGAAGTAAGTCTGGGTGAAGCGCTCATGATCCCCCCAGATGGAACGGCTCTGGCCCGGCCAGGAATCCTTGATCACCAGATTGCCTTCAGTGGCGCCTTCCAGCTCGTTGCCTTCGTTGTCCAGCAGCGCCGGCTGTATGCCGAAGAACGGGCGCGTTGCGGAACCCGGCTTGGTCGGCGTTGCCCCAGGCAACGGCAGAATCATGATGCCGCCGGTCTCGGTCTGCCACCAGGTGTCGACGATCGGGCAGTTACCCTTGCCGACTACGCGGTGATACCACTCCCAGGCTTCCGGGTTGATCGGCTCGCCCACGGAGCCCAGCAGTTTCAGGCTGGACAGGTCGGAGTCGCCAAGCACATCTTCGCCCTGCTGCATCAGCGCACGGATGGCGGTCGGCGCGGTGTAGAACTGGTTGACCTTGTGTTTCTCGATGACGCGACCGAAACGGCTGTTGTCCGGGTAACTCGGAACGCCTTCGAACATCAGCGTGGTCGCACCGTTGGCCAGCGGGCCATAGACGATGTAGCTGTGGCCGGTGACCCAGCCCACATCAGCAGTACACCAGTAGATGTCGCCGTCGTGGTAATCGAACACGTACTGATGGGTCATGGACGCGTAAACCATGTAGCCGCCGGTGGTATGCTCCAAGCCCTTGGGCGCACCGGTTGAGCCGGATGTGTAAAGGATAAACAACGGTGCCTCTGCGTTCATCGGCTCGGCCGGGCAGTCGGCGGACTGGGCCGCTGCCTCTTCTTCGAACCAGACATCACGGCTGTCATTCCAGGCTACGTCCTGGTCAACGCGTTTCACCACGAACACGCAGTCGATCAATTTGCCCGCATCATGCTGATCCAGCGCCTTGTCGACGTTAGCCTTCAGCGGTACGACCTTGCCGCCACGCAGCGAGTAGTTGGAGGTCACCACGACCTTGGAGTTGGCGCCCTGAATACGGGCAGCCAGCGCTTCCGGCGAGAAACCACCGAAGACGATGGAGTGAACCGCGCCGATACGGGCACAGGCCAGCATGGCCACGGCCGCTTCCGGAATCATCGGCATGTACAGGGTGACCACATCGCCCTTCTGCACGCCCTTGGCCTTCATGGCGTTGGCAAAACGGCACACGCGCTCATGCAGGTCACGATAAGTGATTTTTTCGTCTTCACTCGGATCGTCACCTTCCCAGATGATCGCAACCTGATCACCGCGGGTTTCCAGATGACGGTCCAGACAGTTGTAGGCGGCGTTCAGTTCGCCGTCTTCATACCATTTGATGTCGACGTTGTGCGGATCGAAGGAGGTGTGTTTGACCCTGGTGTACGGCTTGAACCAGTCCAGGCGCTTGCCCTGCTCGCCCCAGAAGGTGTCTGGATCGTTGACCGACTGTTCATACATCGCCAGATAGGTATCGTTATCGATATGCGCCTTGGCGGCGAAAGCCGGATCGACCGGATAAACTTTTTCTTCACTCATCGTGATGCCCTTAACTTGCGTTTTGTTGTTATACCTTTAACGCCGCTCTGTTGTTATTGCTATGCCGGCGCCTGCGAGTTGGATAACCAAGGTTATACCCAAGCCTCTCCTTCCCCCTGAATTAGACATTGGTCTACTCGGATAACGACAAAAGTCTTAAACTCCACGGTAAGCGATTACTTACTCACCTGCCAGCAGCGACTCCAGATCAATTCCCTCCTCACGCATGCGAGCGAGCTTATACCTTAGTGTCCTGGGGCTGATGCCGAGCTTTTCGGCGGCGTCCTTGCGACTGCCGGAGGTGGCCTTGAGCGCCTCCACGATGAGCTGATATTCGTGCTGCTTGAGATCGTTGCCCAGCAACCCGTCCGCCACCGACGCCTCGGCGGCCGGTTGAAGGGCTTCCGGCAGCGCCGAGGGACTCAGCGGGATCGCCTGGCTGCCCAGGTGCAGATCGGACGCCAGAATACGCGTCCCGCCCTGCAGGATCAGTGCCCGCTGAATTACGTTGTCCAGCTCACGCACGTTACCGGGCCAGCTGTGCCGGCAGAGGCTTTCGACCGCGCAGCTCTCCAGCGAGGCCGGCGCGCGCCCCATCTTGCGGCAATGGTGCGTCAGCAGCCGTTGCGCCAGCGGTTCGATATCCTCCACCCGTTCACGCAGCGGTTGCCACTGCAGCGGGAAGACATTGAGGCGATAGTAAAGATCCTCACGGAACTTGCCTTCGGCCACGGTCTGTTCCAGCTGGCGGTTGCTGGTCGCCAGCACACGCACATTGAGCGGGATCACCTTGCGACCGCCGATCCGCTCCACCTCCTGCTCCTGGAGCACGCGCAGCAGCTTGGCCTGCAACCCCAGATCCATCTCGCTGATCTCGTCCAGCAGCAGGGTGCCGCCATTGGCCTGCTCGAACTTGCCCGGCTGGCTGCTGACGGCACCGGTAAAGGCACCCTTCTCGTGACCGAACAGGGTCGCCTCCAGCATGCTTTCCGGAATGGCGGCGCAGTTGATGGCGATGAACGGCTGCTCGACGCGGCCGGAATGATCGTGGATGTAGCGCGCCAGCACCTCCTTGCCGGTACCGGACTCGCCGGTGATCAGCACCGTGGAGTCGGTCGCCGCGACTCTCTGCGCCAGTTGCAGCAGCTGACGACTGCCCGGCGCCTGGGCCACCGGCTCGTCGCGGGTGACGCTGTTCAGCCCCTGGGCGTGGGTGCGGATCAACGCGATCAGCTGTTCCGGTTCGAACGGCTTCATCAGGTAATCGACGGCGCCGTTGCGGATCGCCTCCACCGCCTTGCTGACCTGACCATAGGCGGTGATCAGCGCCACCGGCAGCGCCGGCGTGGTTTCCTTGAGCCGCGCCAGCAAGGCATGACCGTCCATACCCGGCATGTTGACGTCGGACACCACCATGTCCACCGTGCGCTGCTTGAGCAACGCCAGCGCTTCCTCGGCGCTGCCGGCTTCCAGATAAGCAATCTCGGCCAGCGCGAGGGTATCGGTGATCGCCTCGCGCAGATCCACATCATCCTCAACGATCAGAACGGTCGCGCTCATGTAACTCCTTGTTCGCCTTATTTCAATTAAGGGTGCAATTCAATGTGCAGTAAGGGTAAACGGAAGCAGGCACAGGTGCCCTGCCCCGGGGTTGAATCGAGTTCGAAGGTGCCGTGGTGGGCGCGCGCCATCACCTGGGCGATCGCCAGCCCCAGCCCGGTACCGTGGGACTTGGTGGTGTAGAACGGCTCCTGCGCCTGTTTCAGCGTGGCCGCATCCATACCGGGGCCAGCATCGCAGACGGCGATCAGCAACCGATCGGCCTCGCGACTGATACGCAGCTGCAGCTCACAGCCTTCGCCACAGGCCTGGAGGGCGTTGTTGACCAGATTGAGCACCGCGCCCAGCAGGGCCTCCAGATTGCACTGGATCAGCGCCTCAGGCGCCTCATTGATGCAATCACAATCGGCGTCATACTGGGTCAATGGCTGATCGAGCAGATCCTCCAGCCGCGCCATCAGGGTACGGCCGTCCACTCGGTCCTCCAGCCGGGTCTCGCCACGGGCGAAAATCAGCATATCGCGCACCTGCTGCTCCAGATGGGTCAGCCGTGATTTCACCTTGCCGGCAAAACGGATACGCGTGGCATCATCCAGCTGCGGCGCCATCAGGTGACTGGCGTAGAGCAGCGCCGCCGACAGCGGCGTGCGTACCTGATGCGCCAGCGACGCCATCATCCGCCCCATTTCCGACAGGCGCTGGTAGTGGTGCAGCTGTTCCTGCAGGGTGCGGGTGTGGGTCTGGTCGGTAATGAACACCAGCTGACCCGGTTCGCTTTCCAGCGCCAAAGTCGACAGGCTAACCCGGCGACCGTTCTTCAGCGACACCTCATGGCCGTCATCGGGACGCGGCGCGAAGCAGAGGTTGATCACCTCCAGCCAGCTCTTGCCGGCCAGATCGAGGCCAAGCAGGGTTTCAGCGGCAGGGTTGTAGTCATTGATCCGACCGGTCTGGCCAATCACCAATACCCCGCCGGGGATGCGCTCGATCAGCCCCTGCAGATGCTGCCGGGCCTGCCGGGACTCGGCCAGCTCAGCTTCCAGTTCGGCGATGCGTTGTTCAAGCGAGTGCGTATCGGTCACTGGCGTTCGATTCCATACTTGCGCATTTTTTCGACCAGGGTCGTGCGACGGACCTGCAGCAACCGCGCGGCCCGCGACACCACCTGACTACCGGCATCCAGCGCCTGGCGGATCAGCACCTGTTCCTGCTGTTCCAGCCAGCCCTTGAGGTCGATCCCTTCTTCGGGCAGCGAACAGCCCTCTTCAGGACGCTGTGCGCCCGAGGCTGCATTCAGGCTCAGGCTTGCAGTGCCAGGTTCGTAAACGTCCGCCGGCAGCATCTTGCCGGTCTTCGGCTGCGCCAGCTGTTCATAACGCTCCGGCTGCGGCTCTTCCAGATGACGAAATTTTGGCGGCAGTTCGGAGACCCCGATCACGCCGCCGGGATGGATGATGCTGAGCCGCTCGATCAGGTTGGCCAGCTCGCGCACATTGCCGGGCCAGGGGTGCAGCTGCAGCGACGCCAAAGCCGCCGGGAGGAACTGTAGTGACGCGCCCTCATCCAGCTGCCGGCACAGAGTGTTGATCAGCAACGGCAAGTCTTCCAGCCGGTCGCGCAGCGCCGGCATCTCGATCGGGAACACATTGAGACGGTAGTACAGGTCTTCGCGGAACTGGCCGTCCTGAATCATCAGGTCCAGGTTCTTGTGGGTGGCCGCGACGATGCGCACATCCACCTCCAGCGTCTTGCTGCCGCCCACCCGCTCGAACTGGCGCTCCTGAATCACGCGCAACAGCTTCACCTGCATCGGCAACGGCATATCACCGATCTCATCGAGAAACAGGGTGCCGCCATTGGCCAGCTCGAAGCGCCCCGGCCGACTGGAGATGGCGCCGGTAAACGCGCCCTTCTCATGGCCGAACAGCTCGCTCTCCAGCAGTTCCGACGGAATGGCACCGCAGTTGACCGGCACGAAGGGGCCCTCACAGCGACCGGAATACTCGTGCAGGCAGCGCGCCACCACCTCCTTGCCGGTACCGGACTCGCCGGTGATCAGCACGCTGATATCCCTTGGCGCTACCTGGGTGATCAAGCGACGAATATCGCGGATCGACTCGCTTTGGCCGACAAAGCCGGGCATCTCTGCCTGCAGCGGCGTCGCTTCCAGCTGCTGCTCGTACATCAATCCGCAGAGGTGCAGCCAATCCAGCAGCTGTGGATAACGGTAGGGAGGGTCCAGCAGCCCCAGGATGGCATGGTCCGCAAAGTCGCCCGGCGACAGCTCTGGCCAGTCGCAGACCAGCAGCTTGGGACGCACACGCTCCATATCCAGCTCGGCGATCAGTTTGCTCATCGCAATCGGCAGACTGCTCTCACCGACCAGCACCAGACCGACCGCAGACAGGTCAAAGTCCTTGCCCTGCTGCAGCCAGGCCACGAAGTCAAAAACATGGCAGTGCAGCCCGATAAAACTAAAGCAGGTGTGCAGCAGCTGCCGCCGCTCGGCATCCTCGTCGAGGATCAGCAGTTCAAAACGGGCAACGGGGCTTTCCGGTCCTTGCATGGGGGAATCCAGGGGTTCGTCAGGATTCTGCCAAAGGTACTGGATGGGCGGGGGATGTCAATGGATTGACATCAACAAAAGGCAGAGAACAAAAACCGGGCCTGAGCCCGGTTCCGTACCACGTGGAGGGTCTATCAGTCTTCTTTATACGCTGTGGTCTGATGCTCTTCCGCCGGGATCTGCGACCAGCCATCGGCGACGGTTGCGATCAGTTCGCTCACTTCCTTGACCTTGGCCAGATCGTTCTCACGGTTCGCCTGCATCAGGGTACGCAGCATGTAGTCGTAGAGGTTGTCGAGGTTCTCGGCGATCTCCCCGCCCTGCTCAAAGTTCAGGCTGCCCTTGAGGCTCACGATAATCTCACAAGCCTTGTTGATCTGCTGGGTGCGCAACGGAATATCCTTGCGCTCGATGGAACCCGCTGCCTTGGCCAGAGCCTCCAGCACACCACGGAACAACATGCTGATCAGTTGATGCGGGCTGGCCGCTTCCACCGCCGTGTTCAGGTCAACGCTCTTGTACTGGTTAAGTGCCTTGCTATTCATTCAATTTCTCTCAACAACGAAACATTATTTTTGAGCGGTAAACGGGAGTCGATCCAGCAGGCCTTCCAGAGAATCACCGGTTGCATTAAGGCTACCAATGATTTTTTCCATCGCCAAAAACTGCGCGCTGATACGCGCCTGGTATTTCTCCATACGCCGATCAAGGCCTTCTCGGTCCTCAGCCACTTTATCCAGCTGATCGTTGAGGTTCTCTTCACGATTGAAGATCGCCCCCTCCTTGGACAGGAAACGATCAATCAGTGTGCCCAACTCACCACCAACCCCTTTGGAAAAGCCTATCGTGAAGGCCCCTTCCGCTGCCGCTCCGGGGCGGACACTCAAGTTCAAGCCGTAGGCATCCGAGCCCAATGGGGGCAAGAGCACCTCGCCTGCACCAAAACCGGCTTCGCCGTTAATGGTACCAGCCACATCCCGTCCGGCAGTTGCGGTTACGGTGGACCCTGTCCCAAACCCCAGGCTGTCCATGGCCGCACTCTGATTAAGAAAACTCACCTTGGAATTTTTGCCGTATTCCCGCGACGTGAAACTGAACTGACCGGTCGACTGGTCATACTCTACATCAACCGCCGCATTGATCCCCTGCAGCTTTTCATCACCATTGATCAACGACTGCAACGCATCACGCAACTCTTCCGGGCTGTTGTAAATGCCATTAAGAGTAATATCGTTGGACTGGGTACCGTTCATCTTGATACGGAAGGAATAACTGCCATCCTTCGTGTCCAGCGGAGTATCGAACAGCGTTGAGGCGATGGCCTCACCCACCAGCTTGCCCTTGGCCGGATCCTGCGTAATCTCAACGTTATATTCACCCGGTACTGCATTACCGACACGGGTGCCCATGCCCACATCAACAAAACCGTTACCCGACGAGGTTTTCATGGCAAAGAGATCACCGACAAGATCAAAATGCTTACTGAACGCCTTGGAAAACTCATCCTCATTGATCGAGAGCGAACCGTCACGCTCGGTACGAATGCCCAGGTTGGTCAACGCGGTGAAGCCGGACTCCACGCCCGTCACCTCGGACCCCACCAGCTGACGCAGACGGTTGATCAGAGTCTTGGCCGTACCATCGCCCGACAGGTCACCACGTACTATCTTATTATCTTCGTCCCGGCTATAGCCGGTCAGATTATTGGCGGTCGTCATGAAGGTATTGTAGGCCTCCACGAAATCACGGACGGCCTGCTCCGCAGTGCCCTTGTCCACATCGACCGAAAAGTTGACCGTTTCGCCGACCGCCGCCTTATTGACCGTAAAGTTGAACCCTTCGATGACGTCATCAATGGTATTGCTCTGACGATTCACCGTCAGGCCGTTCACCTTCAGAATGGCGTCGCTGGCCTGCTGGGTCTCCAGCGCGGCTGCATTGCCCTGAGTGAACTCAAAACCGGACAGAGACGGGTCTGAAGCCGTGATCTGCATCGCATTGTCTTCGCCCGATGGTGAACTCAGCATCAGCTGAAACTGGCCATCCACCTTCATCACACTGGCCTGCACGCCCGACTCACCGGCGTTGATTTTTTCAGCGATGTCCTCAAGCGAGTCGGTCGCTTCCACCGTAATGTTCAGGGCCGCCTTGTCGGCATTGACACTGAACTGGTCGGGGTTGTCACTGCCATCATAGGTCCAGGCACCGAACTGGATATTCAGCTCGCCACTGGCTCCCAGCGGCGCCTTGGCATCGGCGCTGGTACCCATCACCAGCGTCTGGGCACTGGCCACACTTTGTACTTCAATCTGATAACTGCCGGTCTGCGCGCCCGCAGACAGCGAGTTGGGCGTGATGATATCGGTTTCGGGAAAAGCCACTGAACGCGCATTGAAGGTGTCACTGCTGGCCAGCGGCGACAGAATGCCCTGAAACTCGGACAGTGCACCTTTCAGGGTGCCATAGGCTGAAATCTGGGCTTCAAGAGTCTCCTGACGGCTGTCAAGACGCTGCTCCTTGGGCGCACGCTCAATTGCCGTCAGCTGGGAAACCAGGCTGGTCGTGTCGATCCCTGAACCGCCACCCAAAGAAGAGATAATACTGGACATGAAGGGCCTCCCTGATCATGTTGAGACCATGAAAGTGTATAAGATACGCGCGAGCAATCAGACCGTTTGGTCGAAGATCAGGCCAACCATACCTTCAAGGTGCTCGGCAAACTTGAGGGTTTCTTCAGACGGTATCTGGCGCACGATCTCTTCCGTGTCCAGATCCATGACCTTGATCACCACCTTGTCGGTGCTGTCATCCACGGAAAAATTCAGCGAGCGTTTACCGCCCTGCATCAATTCATTCATCTTTTCGACAGCATCCTGCAGTTTTTCGAGCGACAGGTCCGGCTGCTCAGCGGACTCGGCCTGCTGCACCGCCTGGGTTGTCTCGCTTACTGTTTCAACAGGCGCCACCTTGGCACCCGCACTGGGTTCAGGCTGTTGACGGGAAGATGCGTTGTTGACAATGGAGGGTTGCTGATTGGCAAAGCCGGAGGGTTCGATACTCATGTCCTTTACCTCGTATTCAGAAAGGCCGCCCGCGAGGGGCAGCCTTTATCCATAAGGGGTAAACCCTTTTGCTTACTGCAGCAGAGACAGAACCTGCTGCGGCGCAGAGTTGGCCTGAGCCAGCATGGAAGTACCAGCCTGCTGCAGCACCTGCGCACGGGACAGGTTAGCAGATTCACGGGCGAAGTCAGTATCTTCGATACGTGAACGGGCAGCGGCCTGATTTTCGGAGATGTTGGACAGGTTGCTCATGGTGGAGTCCAGACGGTTGCTTACCGCACCGAGGTCACCACGGATGGAGCTGACCTGCTCCAGCGCCTCGTCAAGGATACCGATCGCCTTCTGGGCACCCGCGACGGTAGTGATGTCGATATCAGCGACGGAGTTGCCTACCGAGTCGGCATTATTGGTCTCCTTGAGACCCACCGCTGCCTCGATATCAGCACCGGTCACGTCACCCTGCCCAATCTGGATCTCAGTTCCATCCACCGAGCGCAGAGTCATGGACTTATCACCATTATCCACCGCAACGACACCAGTCTGCTCAGAAACCGCGTTGATCGCCTCAACGTTAGCCGCAATGGTTGTCGCAGCCGCCGCTGAAGTCTGTGCAGCAGAAATGGACACGCCATTGATTTCCAGCTCGCCGTCTTTCAGCAGCTGGTCGTTGGCGGTAGTCGCACCGCTGATATCCGAACCTGTGCGGTTCTGCAAGCCGATTTCTGCAGCCATAGCATCGGCGTTGGCAGCAGTTGTACCCATCTGGATATCAACATTTTCGACATTCGGATCAGTAATATTGAATGCGAGCTGCGCGTAGCCGGTGAAAGAACCGCTGTTGGCACTGGTGAAGCCGGCAGCAGCCGCACCATTTGCAGACCCACCGGCGGTGTTGTCAATCTCAATTTCAGCACCGGTTTCGCTGGACAGCAGGAGGTCGCCCTCTTCGGTCAGGCTCGCCTTGATCAGGCCTGCACCCTGCTCATTGATCTTCGCAACCAGCTCATCCATGCTGCCGGTATCAACGATCTCCAGCTTATTGGACTCTTCACCCGGGCCAACAATGTTGATGGTCAGTTTGTCAGTACCACGGATGATACCTGTACCTTCTCCGGTAGACTCCACTTCCGTGAAGGCGGAGACTTCCACGCCGGAGATACGTGAGTTGATGGTATCCAGTTTTTCCTGCAGGGAGTCACCCGCCGCGCCATCCGTCAGGCTGCCAACATCCTGCCCATTAATCTTCAGCGTCAGGGCATCGGTTGCGCCTGTCACAAAGTTCAAACCGGTAGTCAGTGATTTATCAACATCTGTGCCGACGACATCACCTGCAGCCTTGCCGCCCAGACCTTCGGCGTCAAGTTTGCCGATTTCAGTGCTGATAGTCTGGTTGGCATCCGCACCCACCTGCAGCGTCAGTTCACCCAGAGAGCCATCCAGCAGTTTCTGACCGTTAAAGGATGTGGTGTCGGCGATACGGGTCAGCTCTTCCTGCAGCTGAGAGACCTCAGCATTCAGAGTGGAACGGTTACCGGAATCGTAGGTGCCGTTTGCAGACTGGATAGACAGTTCACGCATACGCTGCAGGATGTTGGAGGTTTCATCCAGCGCACCTTCTGCTGTCTGAATCAGAGCCTGACCATCGTTGGCGTTACGCACCGCCTGATCCAGACCACGGATCTGGGAGGTCATGCGGTTGGCGATGGCCAGACCGGCGGCATCATCGGCAGCGGAGTTGATACGCTTACCGCTGGTCAGACGCTCCATGGAAGTGTTGAGTTCATTCTGACTTTTGGTCAGCTGGTTCTGCGCGTTGAGCGACATGATATTGGAGTTGATTACCATTGCCATGTGTGAGACTCCTCAGATAGCGGTCACCCGACCGGCTGTATACAAATTTCGGCAAATTGATTAGTGGCATTCCTGCCCGGTAGTTTTGTTATCGACCCGTAGAAACAAACCTTGAGTTTTTTTTTCACGCTTGTGTCTTTACCTTCATCCGTGCACCCTTGAGACTACTGGTTTACTCTTGTCAGTCTCACAGGAAACAAGCGAATGAGCGAGAATCGACGCCCAGCCAAGCAGTCCAAACCCAAGCGGATGTCCGAGCAGTTAGCGCTCAAGAACATCCAGGCTGGACACGACCTTCTGACATCATTGAAAGTACTGTTTGTCATCAACGTGAACAGGGCGGACTATGACCAGGCGGAGGAATGGTGGAACCGCCGGGTGGAGTTCAACCTGAAAGCCGATGTTGAGCTAGAGATGCTCTACCTGAAAATGCTGGTACAAACCGGTCGTTATCAGGAAGCCCTGCAACAGGTGACACAGCTGGTTGAACAGGATGCTAAAGACGCTGAACATGCCGAGGTTCACTTCTATGCATCCCATGCCCATTACAAGCTGCACGAGCTTCAAGAAGCACTCAGCGCTGTTGAATGTGCGATTAAGCTTGCCCCCGACAGTGCTCAATACCTGTTTCACAAAGCAACAATCCTGACAGACCTTTTCCGTCATAGCGAAGCAGCACCTATATTTGAACAGCTGATCAAAAAAGAGCCTAAAAACCACAATTTCCTGAATAATGCGGGGAATATGTATCGCGACCTGAGTGATCTCAAGAGGGCGCAAACTCTATTCAAAAGGGCGATGCCTCTATCAGGGCAGGACACCTATCCTTATTCAAATTACTTGACCACTCTGCATTACGACCCCGATGTATCGGCAGAAGAAATCTTCAAGGTATGCCTTGAATGGGAAAAGCGCTTTGCTCCCCGGAAGAAAAACCCCAGGCCATCACCCGATGGCATCAAGCCTGATCACACGATCAAAATCGGTATGGTATCCGATGGTTTCCAGAACCACCCCGTTGGAAGGATGATCATTGCTGGCCTGGAGAAACTGCCACGTCATGCGTTTAGCCTGTTTGCCTACAGCAGCAGTGGTAAACATGACGCCATAACCAAGCGCTTCAAATCCATTTGTACCTATAAGCATGTTTCACACCTGAAAGACGAGCAATTAAAAGAGCTGATTCTTGCGGATGGTATCGACATTCTGATCGACCTGGCTGGCCATAACAGCGGCACCCGCATGAAAGTCATGGCCATGGAGCCTGCTCCAATCCTGGTAAAGTGGGTTGGCGGGCTGATCAACACGACTGGCGTCACTGCCATTGACTATCTTATTAGCGATAACATTGAAACACCTGCAGGCTCAGACAATTTCTACACTGAGAAACTGATCCGCATGCCGGGTGACTACATCTGCTATGAGATGCCCGCTTACATCCCTCCGGTCTCATCACTGCCGGCTCTTGATAAGGGTCATATTACCCTTGGCTGCTTCAATAACCCCACCAAGGTAAACGACACTATACTTGCGGAATGGGCAAGCATCATGCACGCCCTGCCCAATAGCCAGCTTTACCTCAAAGGTCACTATTACAACGCTGAAGCCTTGCGATCTCGGGTGCTGGAAACTCTCGACTCACTGGGAATTAAGCAAGAAAGAGTCCGCATCGAGGGGCCTTCCGGCCATGAGGAACTGTTGGCTTGCTACAACGAAGTCGATATCGCTCTCGACCCCTGGCCCTACTCCGGCGGCCTAACCACCTGTGAAGCCTTTGCCATGGGCGTGCCGGTGGTCACCATGCCGGGGCCCACGTTTGCAGGACGCCATTCGGCGACTCACCTGGTCAACGCGGGCATGCCGGAACTTGTTACCCATAGCTGGGAGGAATACCGCGCCCGCGTGCTTGAACTTGCCTCCGACCTGGAAAGCCTGGCCACCATCCGTTCCCACTTGCGCAGCGTCTTGCTGCAGTCGCCGGTATGTGACGCCGAGACTTTTGCCGGTCACCTGAATAATGCACTGCGTGCCATCTGGCAACGTTATACCGAGGGTAAGGCGCCAGCGGCGCTCAGTTTCAATGAACAGGGAGAACTTCTGTTCGAGGGTGAAAACAGCCCTGTTGAACTCCAGCACCCGGAAGCCCCTCCCGAGCAAAAAAGTGACAGCTTCCACTGGCAATTTGATGGTCGCGTGATTGCCATTGATCAGGGCGCTCAGCTGCTGGATACTCCCGTTGTGCAGCAGATGCTGAATGCAGGAACGCTCGAGCTGATCGCGTTCGATCCTGCCAGCCGGCAGCTGAAGCACCCGATGCGGCAGGCGAAGGGGATTCACTATTACCCGAATATTCTGCTGGGCAAGGGCACACCTGCCACGCTGTACGCCTGCCAGAGTCCTGATCTGAGCGGCACACTTAAGCCGCTGGATGCTCCGTCACTGCCGAAGGCGCTGGTACCAGGCCTATCCGTCCTTGCCGAGCTGCCTGTTAATACTCTGGCCCTGGATCAGGTCAATGAGCTGCCCAGCGTTGACTGGCTGTTGCTGGATGACCTGAACAACAGCCTGGATGTGCTTGAGCAGGGCAACGAAGCCCTCAAGGACACTCTGCTGCTGCATGCGGACCTGGCCTTTCAGCCAACCCATGAACACCAGCCCAATTTTACCGAAATCTCGCACTGGGCCGCCCGACACGGTTTCCGTTTCTATTGCTTCAATGGTGAAGAAAACCGCACGCCTGTGCCGCAGAACATCATTGGCGCCAACCGCTATGCTAACGAGCTGGTCAGCGCCACCGCCCTGTTCATACCCTCGCAGGAGCGCCTGGCAGCTCTCAGTGACAACCAGCGCACCAAACTGGCTTTCATCGCTGATACCGCGTATGGCCTGGAAGGACTGAGCTACGAAGTGCTGGGCCATACATCAGCAGAGGCAGCAGAGCAGTACATTCAGTACAAGGTCAGAAAACGCGTCGCGGAAAAACAGCCGCATGTGCCTACCTCAGGCGTTCGCCGCAAACCGAGAATTATTATCGATAATTCCAGTTCTCAGTCAGACGCCGGTGCCGAAATATCCAAACCGGAAGTAACCCTGCCCGCTGACGTGGCCGAGCATCTCGCACAGATTTACGCGCAGTCTGATGTCATTCTTGAGTATGGCAGTGGTGGCTCCACCGTTCTGGCGTCTGAGATGCCCAATAAACGCATCTTCACAGTCGAAAACGACGTAAAATGGGCAGAAAAAATGCGTCGTTATATCGAACAGGAGCCGCATGCATCACCCGCCGTCATCCACACGGTGGATATAGGTGCAACCGGCCCTTGGGCGCGACCGGTTGATGACACGAACTGGAGAGTTTTCCACACCTACCCGCTCAGCGTCTGGGACCGGGAAGATTTCATCGAGCCCGATGTGGTATTGATCGACGGTCGCTTCCGCGTGGCCTGTTTCGTGGCGACCCTGATGAGGATCAAAAAACCCACAACCGTGCTGTTCGATGATTATGGCGATCGTGATTACTATCACCAGATAGAACGCCTTGCGAAGCCCAAAAAACTGATAGGTCGCATGGCTCATTTTGAGCTTGTGCCCGGGGAGATCCCCCGTGATGAGCTGACCTGGATGCTGGCCAGCTTCAACCAGGTGACTTACGCCAACAACACGCGACGCTGACGGGAGAGTGGTTATGAAAGCTTTGACGACACTGGCACTGCAGCTGCTACAGGCAACCCAAGCGTTGCTGGACAGCGTGCAATCAGGCGAGCTGGAACAACTGGATGCCCTGCAACAGCAGCGTGCCAGCCTGGTTGCCGAACTGGATGACCTGAGTCAGCAGGACTGGCCCGAGGGCGTGAAAGTCGAATGCCGTGCGCTGGTGGAAAGAACGCGGCAACTGGAGCAGGAAGTCATCAGGATAATGACGGAAAAACGCGATGCTATCGGGCGCGAACATGACCAGCTCCAGCGCAACCAGCAGGCCCGCAAGGCCTACGGCAGTTTCAGCTGATACCGGGCAGGCAACCGGGGCTTCGGCCCCGGTCACGTGCCAAACCGCTTACCTGATGTAGTTGAACAGGCTCATGTCCTTGATCTGTGAAAAACTCTGATACGCCGCCTGCAGCACCGTCTGCTGCAAAGCGAAGCGGCTCAGGCCTTCGGCGTAATCCAGGTCTTCAAACGAGGACAGCGTCTGTTTTGTGAACAGCTGATAGTCGGTATTGACCGATTCCTGCTGCTCCAGGGCATTGATCCGCGCGCCCAGTGAGGTGCGTGCACGGATGTTGCTCTCCTCTGCCTGCTTCAGGGTATCCAGAGTGCCGGCTATCAGGTCGCCGAAGGCTTCCTTCTGCTCCGCATCGGTCGGGTTCAGATTACGCAGGCCTTCACTGAGGTTCAACGCCACGTTCAGCGGGTTGGTCTTCTCCGCCCTCATATCCACTTCGGCAGTATAGTTGCCATCCGTGCCGATGGTGTCCGCATTCAGGTCTACGCGAATCCCCCAAGCGGCTTCCAGATCGGCAGCCGTGCCGGTGAAACTCACGGGCGGAGTTCCCGCATCGTTGACCGTCAAAGTGACCGTGGCTGGTGGGGTTGCGTTACCCGCCACACCCACTGCAACCGACAACGGCATCTCCGCTTTTTCTCCCAGGGCCTGTGCGAACAGGGCATCATCCGTGACCCTGGTTCCCAGCAAAACCCCATCCGGGTTGTTGCTGACGACCGTCTGTTCCGGCCCTTCGATCTGCTCGAACAATTTCTGTCCCGAGTCGGTCGAGGCGATGCGGTTGTCCGGCCCGATCTGGATATAGCGCTGGCCGCTGTCGCCCAGGTATTCGTACTGACGCGTATCTTCGTCATAGGCATAGGCGGGGCTGTCGCCCTTGAAGCCGGCAAACAGGTACTCGCCCTGAGCATCCTTGGTGTTCATCAGACCTTGCATCTGCTGGGTCATCTCGTCCACTTCTGTGGCCAGCGACTCGCGGTCGGCGGCCGAGAGCACACCATTACCGGCACGGATAGTGATTTCGCGCAGGCGGATGTTGATGTTATTGAGCTGGTCGAGTGCAATCTCTTCCAGTTCAAGACGGCGGCGGGAGACGTCAATATTGCCCTGGAACTGGTCGTTGCGCGCCACTTCCTTTTTCAACTTGATGATCTGCGCCGCTGCCAGAGGGTCGTCGGACGGCTGCAGCACCTTCTTGCCTGTGGACAACTGCTGCTGCGTCTTGAACAGGTCGTTGTTGGTACGGGCCTGGTTATCCAGGTTGGACAGAAACACCTGGGCGGTCGAGATACGCATGGCTGACTCCTTATACGGCGCCGATCAGGGCATCGAAGATGGTTTGCGAAGCGCGGATCAACTGCGCGGAGGCCTGGTAGGCATGCTGGAACTGAATCAGCTTGACTCCCTCCTCGTCCAGGTTGACGCCACTCAGGCTGGCACGGGCGTTGAGGTTCGCATCCAGTACCGACTTGCTGGCCTGGGCGTTGATCTGGGCCACCGCAGTCTGGGTGCCGACCTTTTCGATCAGCTGGCCGTAGCGATCCTGATAGGATGCGTGATCGACAGTGGTCTTGTCGAACTGAAGGTCGGACATCGCCAAAGCATTGCTGTTATCGGAGACGCCACCCTCGTTATAGGCCACAGTGAAGGTATCGCCCGCCTTGGGCTGGTTCTTGATCACCACCTCGTAACCGTAGTCGCCAGGCAGTTGCAACGGCTGGCCCGGGGTAAAGGGCTGGGCGTCAATCGGGGTCAATGGATCAAGATCGGGGTCGATCTCGACCGGGCTATCCGGGTTGCTCACGTCATAAACGCGATAGAAGGTCTGCAGCTCGGTCGAGCCGTCGGGCAGGGTAACTTCTGCTTCGCTGAACTCGATCTTGATCGGCGGGTTCAGGCTCTGCCCGTCAACCGCGCTTTCAAGACCGGTCCGATCCGTTACCTGGATCGACGCTACGCCGGTCCCTTCGTTACCCTCATCGGCCTGCACTTTCACCGGCGAGGCTAACGCCAGGTCTCGCGGGTCCTGCAACACCATGTCGATATCGGAGGCGGCGGTACGCGCCGGACGAATGACGAACTGGTCACCGGAGCCGAACTGGTTGCCGGCGGGGTCCAGGCTCAGGGTAAAACCGTCGATGCGCAGGGTCAGCTCGCCGCTGCCAGCATCAAAATGGGCCTGCTGGTTACCGGTAACGTCATCGGCACTGCCGGCGTATGGCTTGAAATCCGAAGATTTCCATTGCTTGCCGTCGCTTTCACGTACCAGGGTAAAACTCTCATCGCTACCGAAGAACAGTTTGTACTCGCTGGCCTTGAGTTCACCGGTATCATCGATGCGAACACTGGCGTTGCTGACGCCCGACGTATTGCGACTGTCGCTGAGCACGCGGTTGGCCATGGCGATCGGATCGTTGATATCGGTAAAGATCCGCCCCCCAAGCTCACCATCCAGGTCCATGCCCTTCATGTGCTGCTCGTTCATGGTGTTGGCAAAGGCCAGGGTGATCACCCCGATCTGATCGCGTGCGGTATCCAGCATGGTATCGCGGTACTCGAGCAGGCCGCCGACTTCGCCCCCACTGATTTGCCGTGAGATATCGTGGAGGTTGTTGCCGATCTGCAGCGACACATTGAGCTTGCCGCCATCCGCCGGGTCCACGGTGGTCACCAGCCGGTTGGCGTCCTTGCCCAGCACCAGCGGCTCACCCTTGCCGATGAAGACATCAACCCCCCCGGTGTTCTTGTCGTCCACGGTGGTAAAGTTGACGAATTCGGCCAGCTGGTCGAGCTGGGCATCGCGCTTGTCCAGCAACTCGTTGACCTCACTGCCGGCCGCAGTGGCGATGCGCAGCTTGTCGTTCAGCTCGGCGATGTTGCGCGCAATGGCATTTATCTGGGAAGCGGAACTTTCCAGACGACCGTTCAAGTTGCCGTTCTGGCGCTCCAGATTCGCGTCCATGTCGTTCAGCCGCTGCACCAGCGCGTGCGCCTCGCCCACGAAGAGCTCGCGGTTGGGCAGGCTGGTCGGGTCATCGACGGCGGTCTGCAAGGCACCGAAATAGTTATCCATGGCGGAGGAGATGCTGGTCGCTTCGGAGGCCAGCAGGTTATCCAGTTCGTTGGCGAACGTCTGGTAGAGTTCGGCATTGCTGTAGGAGGCCTTGTCCGCCCAGATCTGACGATTGAGGAATTGATCGGCAATACGACTGATGTCGTACACCTCGACGCCCCCGATCCCTTCTCTGGAGGCAAATTCGGGCCGCTGACGGCTGTAGCCGTCGGTGTTGACGTTGGCGATGTTCTGCCCGACGACGGACAGGGCTGTCTGGTTGGATGTCAGGGCCTGTGAGCCCAGATTCAGCAAACCGTAACTCATTGTGTTCCTCCGCTGACCCGCTTCAGTGCGGGTCCACTGTCATTCTGTATCGGCTAGGGATCAGCCTTCTTGAGCCCGGTGGCCCAGCCCGGCCAGCAGTTCGCCGTTGAAAATCCGCTCGATTTTGGCGGCATATTCCGGGTCGGTGGCGTAGCCGGCGTTGTGCAGTTCACGCACGAAACGGGCCGGGTCGGCACCGTTCTCCAACGCCTGCTGGTAACGCGGGTTGCCCTGCAGGAAATCGACATAGTCGTTGAAGCTGTCGGCGTAGCTGTCATAGGCACGGAAACGCGCCTGCTCTTTCTCGGGCACGCCACCACGGTACTCCAGCGTCTGCACCTGTGCCGCCTCACCCTGCCAGCGGCGGTCGGCCTTGATGTTGAACAAGTTACGGCTGCTCTGACCGCTGCCGGCATCACGGGTTATATACTTGCCCCAGCCGGTCTCCAGCGCCGCCTGCGCCAGCAGCAGGTTCGGGTTCACGCCCAGCACCTCGGCCGCCTTTTCCGCCAGTGGCAGCAGTTGCTCGATAAACTGGGCCGGCGTCTCGAAGCGTGCCGGCAGGGCTTCATCGTCCGCGTCGCCATCAGCGGCGTTTTTGGCTGCGGCCTCCTCGAGCGCCTGCTCATCCGTCACTTCGGATGATTCGGCGACCGGGGCGCGGTAGGGCATACCCGCCGACGGGGTCACCGGCCCAGTGGCAAGCGCCCGGTTGAGCATCTGCTCGGTCAGCGAGCGGTCCTGCTGATCGTCATCCTCCGTATCCACCCGAGGCACCGCATCCAGCTTCTGGCTCAACTGCTTGACGATAATATCGGCCAGGCCGATGCTGTCCCTCTTCGACAGGTCCAGCGTCAGCTGCTGGTCGAACATCTCCTGATAGAACTTGACGTCATTGGAGTTGAACGGGCTGTCGGCGGCGAGCACATCGTTGGCCTGACGCATACTTTTGAGCATCATGTTCATGAACAGCTGCTCGAACTCCTGGGCTACGCCCTTGAGCGCGGCCTGCTCGTCGCTTTTCGCCTGCCCCTTGAGCTTCTGCAGCTGGTTCAGGTCGGTGAACAGGCTGGATGAAGACGGGTCTAGGCTGCTCTTGATCGCCATCAGATCACCACCAGTTCCGCTTTCAAGGCGCCCGCCTGCTTGAGTGCCTCCAGGATCGCCATCAGGTCGCCCGGTGCGGCGCCGACCTGGTTCACCGCCTCGACGATATCGCTGAGCGTGGCCCCCGGAGCGAATTCGAACATGCGGCCGGAGCCCTCTTCGATCTCGATCTCACTGCGCGGCGTCACCACCGTATTGCCGCCCCCCAGCACATTGGGCTGAGTTACATCGAGGTTTTCGTTGATCGCCACGGTCAAGCCGCCGTGGGTGATCGCAACCGGCGACACGCGCACGTTCTGACCGATGATGATGGTGCCGGTCCGCGAGTTGATGATCACCTTGGCCACTTCCTGCCCCGGGTCGACCTCCAGGTTCTCCAGCACCGACAGGAAAGAGACCCGCTGTGACGGATTGCGCGGCGCGCGCACGCGGATAGAGGCGGCATCCAGCGCCATCGCCATGTCCGGTCCCAGCAGGCTGTTGATCTGCTCTGCGACGCGGCGTGCGGTGGTGAAATCCGGCTGATTCAGGTTGAACATCAGGCTGTCGCCCTGGGCGAAGGCGTTGGGCACAGTGCGCTCGACGGTGGCGCCATTAGGGATCCGGCCCACGCTGGGCACGTTGAGCGACAACCGCGAGCCGTCATTGCCCTCGACCCCAAAGCCGGAAACCACCAGGTTGCCCTGGGCGATGGCGTATACATTGCCGTCGGCACCTTTTAGAGGCGCCATCAGCAGACTGCCGCCGCGCAAACTCTTGGCGTCACCGATGGTGGATACAGTGATGTCGATGGTCTGCCCCGGCTTGGAGAAGGGCGGCAGTTCGGCATGGATCGCCACCGCCGCAATGTTCTTGGATTTGGGATCCACATTCGGCGGAATCGCCACGCCGAAGTTGTTCAGCATGTTGCGGAAGGTCTGCGAAGTAAAGCTGGTCTTGTCGCCGGTGCCATCCAGACCGACCACCAGCCCGTAGCCGACCAGCTGGTTGGCCCGCACCCCGGCCACACTGGCGATATCCTTGATCCGCTCCGCCTGCGCCGGCAGCGCCGCCAGCAGAGCAGCCAGGGACAGAACGATCGACTGCAGCAATTTAGCCATCGGGATCACCTCAGAAAGGCCACAAGGGACTGATGAAGAAACGTGCCAGCCAGCCCATGACATTGGAGTCATGGGCGGCGCCGGTGCCGCTGTAGGTGATACGGGCATCCGCCAGGCGCGTGGATTCGACGGTGTTGTCCGGCCCCACATCCTGCTTGCGCACCAGACCGCTGATGCGGATGTATTCATCCCCCTGGTTCAGCGTCAGCCACTTCTCACCACGTACCAGCAAGGTGCCGTTGGGCAGCACCTGATGCACGGTGACGGTAATATTGCCGTTGAGGCTGTTGCTCATGTCGGAAGTCCCTTCGCCGTCAAACGCCGAGCCGGAGTTCATCGACGCGCTCAGCGGATTGCCAAATACGGTCAGATCGCGACCCAGCACATTAGGGGCGCCGATGGACACATCGTTGCTCTTGTCCACGGTGGTGGACGCGCTCTTGGACGACTGGGTACGCTCGGTCAGCACCACGGTAATGATGTCGCCGACACGGTGGGCACGCCCATCGCTGTACAGATCCATGCTGGTCGCCGCCTGGTAGATGGAACCCGTAACCGGCTGGGGATGCTGCATCTGCGACGGCTGAATCGGCGCATAGTAGGGATTATCCGGCTTGGGCGCCTTGTTGACGCAACCGGTCAGCACGACCGCGGTCGCCAGCACCAGAGTCCGCATACCCGTGTTCATTCTCATCATCCCCTGCTTACTTCATCACAGCTGCTGGCTGACGTAGCCCAGCATTTCGTCGGCGGTGGAAATGACCTTGGAGTTCATTTCGTAAGCGCGCTGGGTGGTGATCATGTCCACCAGCTCTTCCACGGCATTGACGTTGGAACCTTCCAGCATGCCCTGTTTGAGAATGCCGCGCCCATCCTCACCAGGCACACCCACGATGGGCGCGCCACTGGCGGCCGTTTCAATGAACAGGTTCTGGCCGGTCGCCTGTAGGCCCTGAGGGTTGACGAAATCAGCCAACTCCAGCTGGCCCAGCTCCTGCGGATTGGGGTCACCGGCCACCATTACGCTGACGATACCGTCATTGCCCACGGAGAAGTTGAGCACTTCACCCGGCAGCGTGATTCCCGGTTCAATAAGGTACCCTTCGGCGGTGACCAGGCGGTTATCGCCATCGATGTGCAGTTCGCCGTTGCGGGTGTAGGCGATATCACCATTGGGTTGTTGCACCTGCAGAAAGCCACGGCCGTTGATCGCCAGATCGAAGGGCTGGTCGGTGATCTGCATGTCCCCGGTGTGAAACAGTTTCTGAGTGCTGACGGTCCGCACGCCGCTGCCCAGCTGAAGCCCGGAAGGCAACTGGGAGTCTTCACCGGTGGCGGCACCGGGCTGACGGCGAACCTGATAGAGCAGGTCTTCGAACTCCAGTCGGTCTTTTTTGAAGCCGACGGTACTGACGTTGGCCAGGTTGTTGGAAATGACCTTGAGCTGGGTATCCTGAGCGCTCAGGCCGGTTTTGGCGACATGCAAGGCACCGTGCATCGTTACAACTCCTTAAGCGTTATCAGCTCATCTGCAAAATTTTGGCGGCCGCGGACGAATTCTCCTCGGCGGTTTTCATCATCTTGACCTGCATCTCGAACTGACGCGACAGGCTGATCATCGCCGTCAGGTCAGACACCGCGTTGACGTTGCTCGCTTCCAGATAACCGGAACGGACTTGAACATCCGGCGCCGGCGGCAAGGGCACATTATTGTCCGTGTGCATGAACCCATCCTGCCCCTTGAACAGTCCGTTTTCCTGGGGACGTACCAGTTTGACCTGATCCACCAGCGCCAGCTCGGCCGCGTTCTCGCCCAGCGGGCGGATGGTGATGGTGCCGTCATTACCGATGAAGATATTTTCTGCCGGCGGAATGACGATCGGGCCGCCGCCATTGCCCAACACCGGCAAACCGCTGCCTGTCACCAACTGGTTGGCGGCATTGATCTGCAGCCCGCCATTGCGGGTATACACCTCGTTGCCGTCCGGACCGCGCACAGCGAGCCAGCCGTTACCTTCAACGGCAATATCCAGATCACGGCCGGTCTCCATCAGGGCACCGCTTTCCAGGTTGGTGCCCGGGCGCTCGCTCATGGAATACACACGCGACTCAAAACCATCGCCCAGCACCCGCATGGCGCGGGCCTGCTCAAGATCACTCTTGAATCCTGTAGTGGTGGCGTTGGCCAGGTTGTTGGCGTGCACCTGCTGGGCCAACATATTTTCGCGTGCGCCGGTCATGGCGACATAGAGAACCTTGTCCATCAACTGCTCCGGTAAAGGCTTGCCGTTTCAGATCATCTGCAGTGATTTAAGCAAAGGTTGTGCCACAAACGAAAAAGCCGGGCATAAAGCCCGGCCTGGAAGATGAAAACCACCTGATCAGATCTGCAGAATACTCTGTGTCACGGTATTCAGTGTTTCCAGCGTCTTGGAGTTCGCCTGGAAGTTTCGCTGCCCCTCGATCAGCTTGACCAGTTCTTCCGACAGATCCACGTTGGAGGCCTCCAACGCCGCCGAGCGCAGCGTACCGTTCAAACCTGTACCCGGAGGGTTGAGCACCGCGTCACCCGAGGTCAGCGTGGCCGCCCACTCGGTATCCCCGCTCGGCTGCAGGCCCGACTGGTTTTCAAAGGTCGCGATGGCGACGACACCCAGCGCCTGGTTCTGGCCGTTACTGAAGGAGGCAATCATCTCACCGGTACTGGAGAAAGTTACCCCGATCAGGTCACCCTTGGTGTAACCATCCTGCAACCGGCTCTTCTCAATGGAGGCGGACGCAAACTGAGTGGAGCCTTCAAGATCCAGATTAACTTCGGTATCCGGATCCGCCGGATCCGCTCCCAAAATGGTCAGCCCCGGCACGGCAGCTCCTGGCCGCACACGCTCGCCATTGACTTCCGTCAACAAGCCGTTGGTCGGGTTGAACTTGATAATGACCGGCCCCACTTCCGGCTGGTTACCGCCTTCACCCGGGTCCGGCGCCTTACCCAGATTAAGTGCTTCCTCGCCATTCAGGTATGCATAGGTCCGGTAAACCCCCTCATAGGAGTTATCGCCTTCAACCACAAAGTTGGGCAAAGTGCTGCCCGCCACCACATTGCCCGAAAAAACGGCCTGAGGATCTTTGAAATTCAGAATGTCGGGCTCAAGATCACCGGCATCAGCCTTGAAGGTCACAACCAATGAACCATTAGTGCCCGCAGCGGGATCGAAGGTCACATCCTCAACATCGGGATTGGCCTCAATAATGGCGGAACGGCGCGCCTCAATTGCCGCAGCCATCTCATCCGGCTCATATCCAGCCGCCGGTACGGAGATCTGCACCTCTACCCCGGCAATCGTAACCGGGTAGGTCCCCTGAGGATAATTGGCAGCACCAAAGGCAAAGAACTGCTGCTCATTACTGTCGACCCACTCGACCGGTGTACTGTCGTCCGGCACCAGGGCAGCATCCACGCCCTCGACCACGAGATCACCATACTCCGTTGAATCGGAAGCAAAGATGACACTCATTTGTTTCGTACCCGGATCATATTCGACATTGAAAATGCGAGGGTCGACCGCCTGCAGCTCTTTTAGGATAGCAGGATCAAGCTGCTGTTTCGTGAATGCCGCATCGTTGCCGTCCCCCATGACAGCGAAGTCAGTCGCCAGATCGATAGAGCTGGGGGTCGCCGCCGCGTCGGGATAGCCGGAAATACGCAGCGTGCCGCCAGCCGCATCGTCTACATCAAAGAGATGAACCTCTTTTTCAGGGCGCTGCTCGACAAAGTTGAACTTGATCGGGTGTTCATTACCCAGACTATCGAAACTGCGCACTGTAGTCGTATAGGTGAACGAGGCCGGTTCATCCTTGTCATAGGGTGACAGCAGCTTGGTTGCATCTTCCCGCGAGTCGATATTAAACGACAGGTCAATGTTCTCGGTTGCCTTGGGCGGGCTTTCCTTTTGGGTCACGGCCATGTCGCCGATCGGCAAACGGTTGCCGTCCGCATCCAGACCATAGCCCTGCAGGAACTTGCCGTTCTTGGAGACTATATAACCTTCCTTGTTCAGCTCGAAGGCACCGGCACGGGTATAGGTGACACCACCCTGGCCGTCATCCAGCTGGAAGAAACCGGAGCCGTTGATCGCCAGGTCCAGGTTGTTGTTGGTGAACTCAATCGTGCCCGCCTTGAAGTTCTGGGCGATATCGGTCACGGTCACACCTGAGCCCGCCACGTTGGCGGAACCCGCGCCCACAACAGCGGTCGCATAGATATCGCCAAACTCGGTGCGGGATGACTTGAAGCCAACGGTACTGGAGTTGGCGATGTTGTTACCGGCCACATCCAGCATGGTGGTGGACGCTTTCAGGCCTGTAACCGCTGTACTGAAACCTGCCATTCTTCCTTTCCTCTCTTAACCGAGCTGTTTCACTTCACTCATGTCGATGGACCCGATGTTGGTATTCACCTTCATTCCGATCCCGTTCTGCCCCAGAGTGACGCTGTTGATATTGAACCCCATGTAGGTCGCTACTTCCTCGTAACTGCCATCAGCACCGGTGGCCGCTTCCGCCACAATGCGATAGTTACCCACAGGCACGCCTTCACCCGCTTTCCAGGCAAAGTTGTGATCGCCGGCCGCCATAGCGCCCATGTCAACCTCATCCACCAGGTTACCGCCACCATCATAGATGGAAATACGGATATTGCTGGCGCTGACGCCAGTGGAAACCACACCGTCCACATACCCCTCTTCCTGGGTCAGCTGGGCGATATTGGTGTTGACGTAGGCCCGCTGCCCCACCATGGAAGACGCCTGCAGAGCCGCCTGGCTGCTGAGCATGGTACTGCTCATGGTCTCCATGGTGTTCGCCAGGTTCTGGATGCTCTCCACGTTGCTGAGCGTGGAGATCTGTTGCATGAAGTCGGCCGTATCCGCCGGACTGGACGGATCCTGATTCTGCAGCTGCGCAATCAGCAGCTTCATGAACATCTGACTGTCTTCAGACTGGTTATCGATCGATTTCGCCTGGCTCTGGTTAGCCTGGTTGATCTGATCGAAGACGTTACTGCCGACGCCGTTTACATTACTCATGGCGCTAACCTCTCAACAGCTTTTATTGCCCCAGCGTAAGCGTACGCTGCAGCATCTGTTTGGCCGTATTCATAATATCGGCGTTGATCTGGAAGGAACGGGACGCCGAAATCATGTCGGCCATTTCCTCCACCACATTGACGTTGGGATACCAGACATAGCCGTTTTCGTCCGCCATCGGATGGTTCGGCTCGTAGGCCATGCGCAGCGGCGAGTCGCTCTCGACGACCTCATCCACCTGCACTCCCTGCCCCGGTATCAGCGAGCGGTAGGCTTCCGGCAACTGCTCAGGCTCGACCGGCTTGACCGAGAACACCGGTTTGCGGGCGCGGTAGGTGTCCTCTTCGCTGGAGCTGACGCTCTCGGCATTGGCCATGTTGCTGGCCGTGGTGTTCAGACGCACAGTCTGAGCAGTCATGGCCGAACCGGCGATATTGAATACGTTACTCAATGACATGCTTATTCACCCTTGATTGCGGTGACCAGGCCCTTGAACTTGCTGTTCAGGAACTGGAACGATGCCTGATAGCGGATGGCGTTATCGCTGTAGCGCGCCATCTCTTCCTGCAGCTCGACCGTATTGCCATCCACTGAGGGCTGGTGCGGCGTGCGGAACAGCAGGTCTGCAGCCATATCCGGCACCAGGAATTCATCCTGATGGGTACTTTCGGTCTGCGCCAACGGCAACTCGTACTCGCCGGTCTGACCGGCCAGTACCGCAGCGAAATCCAGATCACGCGCCTTATAGTTGGGGGTATCGGCATTGGCGATATTATTGGCCAACACTTCGGCGCGACGCGCACGCAGTGCCAGTGCATCGTCATGAACTCCCAGCGCGGCATTGAAATTGATCGCCATCTACCTCTCCCGAAAACGTGAACGTGCTTTGCTCGCTATGCCTATAACAATGCAAGTCATATGCCAGTTTCAGTAAAAAGGTGACAGGGACGGTATTACGCGGGGTTCAGAGCAGCGGGCAGCATGCCCAAGGGAGGAAGCGGCAAGGCCATACCGGCACAAGCGGCAAGGCTGGACCATGCCTTGCCGCCCGAGGGCATCAGAACAACTCAGATTGCCTGGTAGATGATGCCGGGACGGCAGTGAATCATCTTGTAGAGATCGGACAAGCCGGAGAGGGACTCCGACGCACCCAGCAGCAGATAACCGCCCGGGCGCAGCTGGCGATGCATCTTGCGCAGAATCTCCAGCTTCACGTCGGAAGAGAAATAGATCAACACGTTACGACAGAAGATCATATCGAACTGACCCAGGGCGCTATAAGGCCCCAACAAATTCAGGCTCTGGAAGCGCACCCGACTCTTGATCTTGTCGTTGATCGTCCAGCTGCCACTGGGCAGGGATTGAAAATACTTGTGCAGGCGCTCCTGCGACAGCCCACGCCCCAGCGCCAGCATCTCGTACTCGCCACGACGCGCCTGTTCCAGCACCGTGGAGGAGATATCGGTCGCCAGAATTTCTTCACCGGACGAAAAAGCCCCGGGATTGTTCTGCTTGAACTCCTCGATCACCATGCTGATCGAATAGGGCTCCTGGCCGGTGGAACAGGCCGACGACCAGATCCGCAGCTTCTGAAAACGGTTGCCCTCCTTCAGCTCGGGCAGCAGCCGACCCTTCAGGATTTCATAGGGGTGGACGTCACGGAACCAGAGGGTTTCGTTGGTGGTCATCGCATCAATCACCTCCTCCTTGAGCACGCCCCCGCCGGGACGGTTGAGACGCGCCACCAACTCTCTCAGGCTCTTACAATTCTGCTGCAGCATGATTTTGCCGAGCCGACTCTGCACCAGATACTGCTTGTGCTCCGCCAATAGAATTCCACAGCTTTTTTCCAGGAAATCGCTGAATTCCCGAAATTCCTCAGGCGTGATACTGAACCCGCTAGTCACCCAGTCCTGCTCCCTTATCCCTGCTCAATCTGGCGAATGCGATTGACCACAACTCCGGCCAATTCATTAGGGTTGAACTTGGCCAGGAAGCCATCGGCCCCGACCTTCTTCACCATCGATACGTTAAAGCCGCCACTAAGCGACGTGTGCAGCACCACATGCAGACCGGACATGCGCTGATCCTCGCGTATCATCGAGGTCAATGTGTAACCGTCCATTTCCGGCATCTCGATATCGGAAATCACCATCAGGAACAGTGCCTCGACATCGATACTCTTGTCCAGCAGATCCTTCAACAGATTCAGCGCCTGACGGCCATTGTTGGCCACCGACACCTTGACGCCCAGATCTTCCAGGCTGCGCTGCATCTGCTTGCGCGCCACGGCGGAATCATCCACGATCAGTACATTGTACTCCCGCGCCTTTTCGCGCACTTCGGTGGTCGCCACTTCTTCGCTGACATCGGTCGGCATCGGATAGAGATCCGCCAGGATCTGTTCCACGTCCAGAATCTCGACCAACTTGTTCTCGTATTCGAAGACCGCCGTCAGGTAGTTCTCGTTGCCGATCTCCTTCGGCGGCGCCATGATCTGGTCCCACTGAGTGTTGAGAATGCGATCAACCTTGCGCACCATGAACGCCAGTGTACGCCGGTTGTACTCGGCCACGATCAGGAAAGTCTTGGCCTGATCCTCTTCCGGAATGGCGCGACGCCCGATCGCTTCGGACAGATCAAGCACCGGGATGGTTTCACCCCTGATATGGGCCATCCCCTTGATCGCCGATGTCTGGCGCGGCACTTCGGTCAATTCGGGACACTGCAACACCTCGCGCACCTTGAAGACGTTGATGCCGTATTTCTGACTGGTTTCCAGTCCGAACAGCAGCAGTTCCAAACGGTTCTGCCCTACCATCTGCGTACGCAGGTTTACAGTATCCAGGATCCCTGACATGATCTAACCAACCCCGAGGTCACTAACGATGAGTTCATCCCGGCCTTTTCGCCAGGACACCCGCGTGAATACATATACTCTAACATCTGTTGCCGCTGTTTTTGCCATAACCTGCGCATTAATGCATCCCTTTTCAGCACACGCGGACAATCCTTCGACCCAGATCAGGCAGCAGGTAACTGAAGCCATTAAACAACACTTTACTGATAAAGTGCCAGACAGCCGTACCGAAGTGCAGTTGAACCCGATCAATCAGCAACTGAACCTCCCCCCCTGTGGCCACCCCTTGAGCGTAAATCTGCCTTTCCACAGCGGCGCACGCATCACCGCCAAGGTCAGCTGCAGCCAGCCACGCTGGAGCCTGTTCGTGACCGGCCAGGTCCAGGTATTCAAGCCCGTCGTCATGGCCGCCAGCCCGATCATCAAGGGTAGCCGCATCCGGGCCGACAGGCTGCAAGTGCGCGAGCAGGATATTTCGGCCCTGAGGGGGGGCTACTTCCAGCGCCAGCAGGATGTCAGCGGCCACCTGGCCCGCATCAGCATCAGCACCAATACCATCATCACGCCACGCATGCTGACTCAGGCCAACGCCGTCAGCCGTGGCGACCCCGTGATCATCGAAGCCAGACGCGGCACGGTCCTGATCCGAACCGAGGGTACCGCACAGGAAAACGGCCGCATCGGCGAAACCATTGATGTTACCAACAGCCGCTCGGGCAACAAGGTCCGCGCGCAGGTGACCGCCCCGGGCCGGGTGCAGGTGCCCTGAGTCCGGATTCGCCGCTATACGCCCTTTTCGCTATACTGACATCGTTTGTTGACCACCGACAAAAAACCTTAAAGTTTTAGCCAAGGCGACCGATACCCTTGCATAGAACTGATTGCGAGGTAATTAAACATGGCTATCGATTTTCCCGGCCTATCGTCCGTGCAAACGGCTGGTAACCGCGGCAAAGTCAACGAGCAGGCAGCCGATAAGGTATCGAATGGCAGTGCTCCCGCCGCACAGAACGCCCAGTCAGGGCAGCGCGACACTGTCCAACTCAGCGATACCGCTCAGGCGCTGCAGCGCTCGACCAGTGCTCAGGGCAACGCCGATGTCGACACCGATCGAGTCGCCCAGATCAAGGCCGCCATCGACAATGGCAGCTACAAGATCGACAACGAGCGCATTGCCGAGCGCATGCTGCAATTCGACAAGCTGCTGGACTGAACCGCTGAATGACCGTGAATCTTCCCCCGGATATCACCCACCAGCTTGATGCCCTGATCCATCAGGGTATCGAGCTGCTGCAACGCCTGCAGGAACTGCTGGACGCCGAGCTGGAAGCGATGCAGAGTCGTGACCTCGAACGCCTGCAACAGAGCAATCGCGACAAGCAGGAATGCCTGCTGGCGATTGATCGCAACATCCGTGAACGCAACGGGCTGTTCAGCCAGGCAGGCGTCGGTCATGACCGTGTTGCAGTGATTGACTTCATGGCCCGACTGCCGGCCCCCGAAGGCCCGCGCCTGAACGATGGCTGGCAGCGGCTGGAAGCGGCTCTGGAACAGGTCAAGGTGCTCAACCAGCGCAACGAGCAGGTGCTGTTGCGCAGCAAGCAAAGCGCCGACCAGCTGCTGGCGCTTCTGCAGGGACACGCCCAGGGCAACAGCATCTACGACCAGAAAGGCGACAAAGGCCGTTACGAAGGTCAGCGCAGTCTCGGCAAAGCCTAGTCAAAGCAGCTTCTTGACGTTAGAATTCTTCCCGCTTTCGCAGTGCCTCAGTAGCTCAGTTGTATAGAGCAGCCCCCTCCTAAGGGGCAGGTCGCAGGTTAGAGTCCTGCCTGGGGCGCCATTTAAGTTAAATGACCTCCGGCAGAGCCGGAGGCTTATTTGGGGACGCCCTCAAAGGGCTATTACTTGCGCCCAGGGCGCTACATTCACAGCTTCAACTGATCCCGGTGCTCATCCGCTTTCTCCTGGTTACGGATATACTCGCGGACCATCTCTTCATCCAACCCCACTGTCGAGACAAAGTAGCCTCTCGCCCAAAAATTCTCGCCATTGAAGTTTCTTTGACGACCTCTGAATTGTCGAGCGATGGCAATCGCGCTTTTTCCCTTGAGGTAGCCAACTACGTTTGATACCGAGTACTTAGGCGGAATACTGATACACATGTGGATGTGATCAGGCATCAAGTGACCTTCGACGATCATATTCACGCCCTTGCGCCCTGCAAGCTCATGGAAAATCTCTCCCATGTAGCGACGCAACTTCCCATAGATCAACTTCTGCCTCTTCTTCGGGATGAACACCACGTGGTACTTACAATCCCAGCGCGTATGCGCCAAACTTTCGTAGTCTCGTATAGGGTTACCTTCATTTTTCTTGGTCGAAATTCGAGGGTATATTGACCGTAGCCACGGTCAAACCTATGCGAGCCACCCTGGCATATCCGGGGCCTACCCTTTATTAATCAATGACTTACATCTTAATTATGACTATCCTGTCCGGTAAAAACAGCCCAAAGCCTGAAGTGCACCAAGCTTTACCTTTGCTGGCCTTGCAGATTTTTCGTCTCCTTCCCATGCCTGCCGTCTGAATGTATCTTGCTATTTAAGTTCTCGGGACTTCTGCGCACAGCTGAACCCACCACAACTTCGGCAGACTTTTAAAGCACAGCGACACACCGGCTTCATCTATTCGGGAGTTGTTACCCGCTTTTGGTAGTATGAGCCTGACTCACCACAAGGAGCGCACCATGTTATTCACGCATTCGGTGGCCCCTTCCACACGTTTACTTTCAATACGGTAGGCTCCGGTCACTAACATCAGGGAACGAACATATGGCAATGAAGGGACGCATCAAAAAATGGAACGCCGATAAAGGTTTTGGCTTTATTCAGCCCCTTGAGGGCGGTGACGATCTGTTTTTCCATGTCAGTGCCATGCGCGACCGAAGTCTGCTGCCTCAGATTAATCAGCTGGTAACCTTTGAACCGGGTACCGATAAAGACAACCGCCCCCGTGCCGAATCAGTCGTCCTTGCAGGCACAAGCGTCCGGCGGCAGAACAAGAATCAGCACACCAATAGCCATGTGGTAATACCAGTGCTCGCGCTGTTTATTGTCCTGGGCGTGGTTGCGATGATTGGTTTGCTGCCTTGGCAACTGCCACTGCTGATGGGACTTCTGAGCATCTGGACCTTTATTGCCTATGCCATCGACAAGGCGGCAGCACAAGCAGATCGGCGTCGCACCCCTGAATCTACTCTGCACCTGCTTGCACTCCTGGGTGGCTGGCCTGGTGCATTGTGCGCACAGAGCCTGTTGCGCCATAAATCGGTGAAGGCTGCGTTTCGTAATGTATTCTGGTGGACGGTTGCTATCAACCTGGGATTGGTGGGGTTTCTTGCCAGCAACCCGGGGCGCCTACTGTGGGGGCCGTTGTTGCAGTGGTGAAGCAGGCTAAGAACTCATAACCATTATGACCTGACATGGCGGCCTACACCCCAGGCTGCCCCACCTCACCAGTATTGTGGCAGTATGGACTGACTCTTTACTGCAGCTCAACATTTTGAAGAGCAGCCAGCGACAGGACCATAAAAAACGGAGGCCGAAGCCTCCAAAAGCCGCTTACAAGTAACGGGATTCACATACCAGCAGGATGACCAGCGCCGACCGATAGCTTGTTGATGAGTGGTCAGCGCTGAATTGGGGCAGGGTTACAGCAGGTTGGTGCGATAGTCGGCGATCAGACGAATATCGTTGATGCGCGGTACCACGGCTTCGTCACCATCGGCATGAGCCACACGCAGGCGCAGGCTCAGCCCCTTGGCGGCACCATCCTGCAGCGTGTACTTGGCATCGAAGTTAGTTTCACGACGTTGACCGTCATCACCACCGGCGTAGTCGATATCCCAGGATTCGGTGTGGCGTGCCATCAGCTGCAACCCAGGCATGGACGGCACATCGTAATCAACGCGGAACTGCAGGGACTGTTCATCCTTGGCGTTGAAGTCGAGCAGCTGCACCGCCCCCCAGGTGAAGAACTGGGTGTTATCGGCCGCGACAACATTAGAATCGTTCCACTTCTGATCGTAACCATCGTTGCCGCCGATGGTCTGGTAGGCCAGAGTGTACGCCCAATTGCCCTTGGACAGGCGACCGGTCAAGCCGGTCAGGTTGCTGTCATAATCGGCGTTAGCGTACAGGTCGCCATCGGCTTCGCCACGCATATGAGTCAAGTCCAGCATCAACTCATGGTCCGCCAGTTGGGTGGTGTAGCTCATGTTCAGGTACAGCTGTTTCTGGTAGTCGTCGGCCACGGCATACTGCAGGTGGGTGCTCAGGCCGTTGTCGAACTTGTAGGTCCCGCCCAGTGACTTGATGTCGTAGGTTTCACCATTGGCGGCACGGTATTTGTTGAACTTTTCGCTGTTGTTCATTGATGCCCGGTCGGAGTAGATCGCATAGACCTCACCGCTGCCCAGCTTGGCCGAGCCGTAGAACCCCTGGGTGCTCGGGGCCGAGATGCGCGAGGTCAGATCGTTCAGCAGCGGCGTCATCAGTATCATGCGACCCAGTTTCAGGTCGACATTCTCGACCGGACGCAGCTTCAGGTAAGCCTGCTCCAGGGTGGTGTAGCCATCGCCTTCCGGCGTCAACACATCGGAGGAATTTTCGGTCTTATCGCCTTCCAGCTTGGCCACATGAACGGCCGAGACATCCACGCCGACCATGTCATTCCAGTACGGAGACAGGAGTTCAAAGCGGAACGCCTGGCCCGCCGCGATCGTATCCGGGATCCCCTGATCGAAGTCGCGGTTCATGTAGAAAGTACGGAAATCCAGGTTGACCCGCATACCATCATCGCGATCGGCCGCCACGGCCGGAACAGCAGAGATCACGCCCAGTACAGCGATAGCCAGTGGAAGTTTTTTTATTGTCATGAGTTTTCCTATTTTCCCTTCAGGTCTTGAGTGTTCGACGCACAGATGTTGCGACCGGTGGGGGCTGTTGATTCATTATTCTTGTTTTGCCGAGCGCGAAGAGCGACTTCGCAGCAAAATCGGACTTGAGGAGCAGTCTACCGGCTAGGCAGCGAAAGGTGCTTCGAAAACACACGCAAAAGCCACGCCCGGAAGAAAGAATAAATCACAAATCAGTCATTTAATGAAATACTCATTCGCCTGGCCCGTAAACCTTTGAAAGCGTTACATTCAGCAAAACGACCTAGACATAAGCGTCTCACATAGGAGACATAAATAGCGAGATTGTTTGATCTGGCGCAACTGATTTTTTGGTAAATGTTGCTATTTGCTGCTACTGTGCTCCCCAGGTTCAACGCTGATTCCGTCAGCCTGGACCGCTTTCCAGCGAAAGAATCTCTCTCGAAAAGGCAACGATCCTTCGGGATCGGCGCAAAGCTCAGGGCCAACGGACGCGGCTGCCGGGTTACCGAAGGAGAGATTCGCCCTCTCCGGGCTGCAAGACAGACACCCCTGCGGAGCACTGGGTATACTCAGGGCTCCGCAGGGGTGTTTTTCGTGCGCCCCACCCGGGAAACATCACAGCCGCTATACTACCCTTCAGGTTTCATCATCTGTTCAGCCGGCTAACGGCACTATCCGCACAGATCAAGCCGCGCACGATCACGTCCCTCCGGTGGACTCATCCATGCCGGGATTCTGCGCTATGGAGACTTTTTCAATGCACCAACGCTCCCTCAAACTGTTTCGCCCGCTCGCGCTGTTGCTGCTGGCGAGCCTGACGACCGCCTGCAGCCATGACCGCTATCTGTTTCTGGAACGCGCCGAGCTCGACCAGTTGAATCAGCAGCTGTATCAGCAGCAAAGTCGTCTGGAGACGCTGACCGCGGTCAGCCAGCAGCAGTTCGACTCATTGAGCCAGGCCCAGCACTTCCAGCGCAAGGAGCTGCGCGACGCCCTCAGGGAACAGAACAATAAACTGGACAAGCTGCGCCCGGTACGTGAACGCATCTCTCAGGCCAGTGCCGCGCCCACCAGCCCCGACGCCCCCGGGCACTACCAGGGCAAGCTGGTGGTCGGCGAAGTGGAGAAATTCTACCTGGCGGTCCCCGGGCTGATTCTGGATGCCCGCATCGACAGTGGCGCAACCACCTCATCCCTGCACGCCACCAACATCCAGCGTTTCGAGCGTGACGGTGAGGACTGGATCCGCTTCGACATCCTGAATCCTCAGAGTAAGGAAAACATCACGCTGGAGCGGGAGCTGTCTCGCAATGCCAAAATCATCCAGTCCAACACCGAGGATGCCGAACGCCGCCCGGTGGTCGAGCTGCCCTTCGTGATCGGCAACCACCGCCAGACCGCCGAGTTCACCCTCAGCGACCGCAGCCACCTGACCTACCCCGTGCTGCTCGGCCGCAACGTGTTGCGTGACGTCATGCTGATCGATGTCGGTCGTGAATATGTCACCACGCTGCCGGACACCCTGTCCCGACCCGATGAAGCAGGAGAAACCCCTTGATCCGCCATTCCAAGACCCCGTTCTATCTGGCGACCCTGCTGCTGATCGCCGCCGGCCTGCTGCTGGCCGTGCTGCGCCATGTGCAGATGGGCGTGCCATGGCTGCCCGGCGCGCAGCAACCGGTCTGGCTGGTGGAAGCGCGCATCGACTTCCAGGCCTGGGGCGAGCCGGTCAGCGTCAACCTGAACATCCCCGATCAACCGCCGGGCTTCTACACCCTGACCGAGCAGGCCGCGTCTCCCGGCTACGGCTTTGCCATCACCGAACATCAGGGCGACCGCCGCGCCGAGTGGACCATCCGTGACGCCGCCGGGCCGCAGACGCTCTATTTCAAGACCCGCCTGATCCCGGACGACTACGCCAGCGAGCCGCTGCTGGCCCCCGGCCCGGTCGAGCCGGCGGAGGTCTTTCTGGAGGAACCGGACGCCACGGCGGCCCGCGCCCTGCTGCAACAGGCCGAGGCCCACTCCAGCGATGCGGCCAGTTTGACGCGGGAACTGATTGCGCTGCTCAACAGCGCCACGCCGGACCAGAACACCCAACTGCTGCTCAGTGACGGCGCGCTGGCGCCAACGCTGTACCAGCTGCTCAACTTCGCCGGCATTCCGGCCCGCATCGCCGATGGCCTGCAGCTGGAGGACGCCCGACGCCAGCAGAGTCTGCAGCCCTGGCTGCAGATCCATGACGGCGACCACTGGCTGACCTTCAACCCGCGTACCGGCGCTCAGGGCGTGCCTGCCGACGTGCTGCTCTGGCGTCAGGCCGACGGCTCCCTGCTGGACGTGACCGGCGGCACCGACTCAGTGGTGCGCTTCTCCATGCTGCGCCAGACCGTACCGGCGCTGCAGATCGTCCGCGCAGAGGCCAACGAACGCGCCTTCGGCGCGCTCAGCCTCTACCAGTTGCCGGTGGAACAGCAGGGCATGTTCCGCATGCTGTTACTGCTGCCGTTCGGCGCGCTGGTCGTCTGTGTGATGCGTATTCTGGTCGGCATCAAAACCTCCGGCACCTTCATGCCGGTACTGATCGCCGTTGCCCTGGTACAGACTTCGCTGCTGCCGGGCCTGGCCGCCTTCATCAGCGTGGTCACCCTGGGGCTGCTGATGCGCGGCTACCTGTCCAGCCTCAACCTGCTGCTGGTGTCGCGCATCTCGGCACTGATCATTCTGGTGCTGGGCATTACCGCCGGGATCAGCATCATCGGTTACCAGATGGGCTTCAGCACCGGCATGACGGTCACCTTCTTCCCGATGGTCATCCTGGCCTGGACCATCGAGCGCATGTCGATTCTCTGGGAGGAGGAAGGCGCCCACGAGGTACTGATCCAGGGTGCCGGCAGCCTGCTGGTGGCAACGCTGGCCTATCTGGTGATGCGCGCGCCTTTGGCCGAGCATATCAGCTTCAACTTCCCGGAACTGCATCTGGTGGTGCTGGGCATCATCCTGCTGCTGGGCCAGTACACCGGCTACAAGCTCACCGAGCTGCGCCGCTTTGCGCCGATGAAGAGGTACCATTGATGTTCGACTGGATCCGCCCCCGTGAGCTGAAGCAGCTGGGCATGCTCAGCATGAACAAGCGCAACATCGATTACATCGCTCGCTACAACGACCGCAGCGCCTACCCGCTGGTGGACAACAAGCTGAAGACCAAGCTGATCGTCGAAGAGTACGAAGTGGCCAGCCCCAAACTGCTGCAGGTAGTGCGTGAACAGCACGAGATCGGCCATTTCAGCGAACGGGTCGCCGACCTGGACGGCTTTGCGATCAAGCCCGCCAAGGGTTCCGGCGGCAAGGGCATTCTGGTGATCGTGGGACGCGACGGCGACGACTTCGTCAAACCTTCGGGCAGCAAGGTTAGCCTGGACGAGATCGAGCGCCATCTGTCCAACATTCTCGCCGGTCTCTACTCGCTGGGCGGTTCACCCGACGTGGCGGTGATCGAGGCGCTGGTGCGCTGCGATCCGCGACTGGCCCGCTTTTCCCATCAAGGCGTGCCCGATATTCGCATCGTCATGTTCAAGGGCTATCCGGTGATGGCGATGCTGCGCCTGGCCACCCATGCCTCCGACGGCAAAGCTAACCTGCACCAGGGCGCCGTGGGCGTGGGCCTGAACCTGGCCAACGGCCAGGCGCTGAACGCGGTCCAGTTCGACCGTCCACTGGGCCGCCATCCGGACAACGACCTTAATCTGACCGATATTCACATCGACAACTGGCACTACCTGCTCAATATGGCCAGCCGCTGCTATGAGGCCACCGGACTGGGCTATATGGGGGTGGACCTGGTGGTGGATGAGAGCCGTGGCCCCCTGTTGCTGGAACTGAACGCCCGACCGGGACTGGCGATCCAGATCGCCAACGGCCAGGGGCTGCTGCCGCGACTGAAAGCGGTGGAAGGGCTCAGGCGCCCTCACCTGACGCCGGAAGAGCGCGTTCACTGGGTGATGACCCAGGCCGGGGCCGAGGATATCCCCGTGCCCCAACGCTCCATGCCGGAGCTGGAACACGCCTTTCAAATCTGAGGCAACGCGGCCCGATCACCGGCGGACAGCGCGCGCGAATCCTACAGCAGGCGCGCCACCCGCGTCACCAGCACTACCCCCAGCAGGGACAGACAGCCGGTAGCCAGCCAGGTCAGCTGCCAGCCCCCGGCCCAGGCGGCCAGCGCCCCGATCAGCGGCGGCGTCACGAACTGGCCCAGCGCCGACAGCTGCAGCATCCAGCCCACCGAAGTGGACACCACCGAGCTGTCCGGCGCCAGGCGCACCGCCAGCGAAAACAGCACCCCTGGGATCACGCCGCTGACCGACGAGAACAGCAGCACGGCGATATAGCGCAGCCAGGGCTGTTCAGCCGTCATCGAGGAAAACGCGGTCCAGGTGGTCAGGGTCATCACGGCAAAACCGAGGTACAGCAGCTGACGCGCACCGACACCGGCATGCAGCAAGCGGCCGGAGGCCACGTTGCCCACCACATTGGCGACGGCCGCCAGCGCGGTCAGCACACCGACCAGCGCGCCATCCAGTCCGGCCTGGGTATAGATGGAAGGCAGGAAGCCGATGACCGACAACCACTGTCCGGAGTAGGTGGCAAAAATCAGCGCCACCAGCCAGGGCCCCGGGCTGCTCAACGTCAGTTTGAGTCGCCCCAGCAGCGCCCGCAACCCCGACAGGGGCGCGCCACTGCGCGGGTTGTCTTCACGCGGGTCGGGCGCTATCGACATCATGACCCAGCCCAGCATCAGCAACGTGATCGCCGCAATCAGCCACCACCAGCCCTGCCAGCCCAGCTGCTGCATCAGCCAGGGACCGACCAGCAGACCGGTGCCGGTACCGAAGCCCATGTAACAGCCCCACCAGCCCAGACTCAGGCTCAACTTCTCGGGCACGACCAATTGACGGATCAGCCCCGGTCCGGACAAGGTCACCAGCAGAAAACCGAAGCCCTCCAGCGCCCGCAACAGCAACAACTGCGTCGCCGAGCCGGCAAAGCCGCCCAAGACGCTGGTGCATGTCAGAATACCCAGACCAGTCAGGATACTGCGCCTCAGCCCGGCACTGTCCGCCAGCACGCCGATCAGCGCACCGCCGATCATGCCCGCCAGCTGTACCAGCGACAGCAGGAACCCCGCCTGCACCAGGCTGACATTCAGCTCCGCCTGCAGCACCGGGATCGCCGGCGGCAGCTTGCCGATATGGAGCGCGGCCACGATGCCGGCCAGCATCACCACGACTTCGGGGGCCAGTTTCCTGGGACTGGAGGTTGTTGCGTTCACCTGGGCTCTCCCTGTCTGCAAAGACGCCCATTGTACGCCTGCGTGCGGCAAAGCGCCCACCGAGTTGCAGAGGCGGCACCGGCCGCCGGGGCTAGATGCCGCTGTCGAGCACCGGCGCTCCGGCCGGCGTGGTCCTGCGTCCCTGGATATTGACCTCGGCGATCAGCCGGTCATCGCCCAACAGAACCAGCAGGCTGAGCAGCTCCTCCAGACTGTCGGCCCGGGCCGTGCGCTCGGCCAGCTCCGGGGTCGCCTCCAGGTCCAGCACCAGAAAATCCGCCTCGTTATCCGGACAAAGGCTGCCGACCTGATGATCCAGCCGCAGTGCCCTGGCGCCCCCCAGCGTCGCCAGATAGAACGCCTGCAACGCCGCCAACGGCTCGCCACGCAGCTGCTGCACCCGGATCGCGTCGGCCAGTGTCTTGAGCACCGAACAGCTCGGCCCGGCTCCCACATCCGTGCCCACCGACAGAGACACTCCCGCCTGCTGCAAGTCGCGCAGCGGCATCAGGCCGGAGCCCAGCAGCAGGTTGGACGACGGACAATGCGCCACCGCCGCCCCGCCCTCGCCCAGCCGCCGCTGCTCATCGGCACTCAGATGAATGGCGTGAGCAAAAACCGAACCCGGGCGCACAAAACCATAGCGGTCATAAACATCCAGGTAGCTGTTGTAACGCGGAAACGCCCGCGCAACCCGCTCGCACTCCTCCTGCGTTTCCGCCAAGTGCGTCTGCAGGTAGAGACTGGGGTACTGCCGCAGCCAGTCCCCACATTGGGCCAGCAAGGTTTCGGAACAGGCCGGCGCAAAGCGGGGCGTCAGCGCATAGGCCAGACGATCGCGCCCGTGCCAGCGCTGAATCAGCCGGTCGGTTGCTTCCTGGGCCTGGTCCGGCGACTCGCGCTGGGCTTCGGGCACCAGACGGTCCTGCAGCACCTTGCCGGCAATCAGCCTCAACCCCAGATGCTGGGCATGCTGGAACAGGGCATCGGCGCTCTCCGGCTGCACCCCGGCAAACACCAGCGCCGTGGTCGTACCGTTACGCAACATCTCGGCAAGGAAACGGTGAGCCAGCACCTCGGCCACACCCGGCTGTGCCAGCGCCGCCTCGGCCGGGAAAGCCCGTTGCTCAAGCCACTCGAACAGCGTCCCGGCCGGGCTGGCCGCAATGCTGAGCTGTGGATAATGGGTGTGGGTATCAATCAGCCCAGGGACCAGCAGGCAACCGCGCCGATCCTCGACCACCTGATCGGCCGGCAGCCGCTGCGACAGATCGGCAGACGCCCCCACAGCCTTGATCCGGCCATTCCGAACCCACAGCAGGCCGTCGGCAAGGTAGTGAACCGCCGCCTCTCCGGCCACCGCCGGATCATCCCGGCAGTACAAAATCGATCCGCGCACAACACGACTGGTATTTGCAGACGCCATCAGCACCTCCGAGCATGCCCTTGGCCTTTGTTGATGGTTTAACCATAACAGAGCCAGGGCCGGCGCGCCTTGCTGCAGCGAAGCAATTCCGGCAGGCACCCGGCTGTGCCGGGAGCGGGCCAGCCACTTCCGCCGGAACGGAACGAAACCAATACCGAGTCGCCCGAGCCCCAAAGGACTCGGCCAGCGGCCTCACTCCGTGGCCAGCACGACCTCGCCATCACGGCGAATGCTATAGGTCTCGAAGTCCTCGGCCAGAAACAGTCGGCCGCTGTAATGCCGCTGCGCCTCGATCCGCAGCGCTTCCACCGGCAGATCGCGCTCGCGCCTGGGACGCAGCAGATAGCGCGGACTGAAATGGGTCAACAGCAGGGCAGGCACGCCCGCCTGTTGGGCAAAGCGCGCCACCCGCTCGGCACTGCTGTGCTGCGGCTCAGGCCCGACCTGCTGCAACACCGCCTCGGTGTAGGTCGCCTCATGCACCAGCAGCTGCACACCGCGACAGGCATCGGCCAACAGCTCGGGGCGATCATTGTCGCCCCCCACCACCACCGCCCTGGCCGGATAAGACGGGATACAGTAATCACGCCCCTCCAGCTGACGCCCATCTTCCAGCGTCAGGGTCTCGCCCCGCTGCAGCTGGCCGTACAGCGGCGACGGCATGATGCCCTCGGCTTGCAGCCGCGCGGTGTCAAGCTTCACCGGCACCTGAGCCTCCTGCAGCCGGTAGGCCCAGCATTCGGTGCGATGACTCAACCGAGCCGCCGTAATGCGAAACCCGCCCAGCTCCAACACCAGCGCATCGGACGCCTCGACGAACCGCAACGGGTAATCGACACGCATCTCGGTATGCTCGATCACCGCCTGCAGATACGCCCACACCGCCGCCGGCCCCACCAGCGTCAGTGGCTCCGTCCGGCCGTTCAACTGACAGGATGCCAGCAGGCCCGGCAAGCCGTAACAGTGGTCGCCATGCACATGGGTAATCAGAATGGCGTCGAGCTTCAGCGGCGACAATCGCGTCCGCAGCAACTGGTGCTGAGTCGCCTCACCGCAGTCGACCAGCACCCAGGCGCGCCCCCGCTCCGGCTGAACGGCGGTGGCGCTGACATTGCGCTGACGGGTCGGAGCACCGGAGGAGGTGCCGAGGAGGGTTAGGTTCATGGAGATAGTTTACCGGCTACGCAAGGTGTTCACATACCCATGATTTTTCTTTCCTCCCACGTTGAGGTGCAACCCCTGCATTTGGAGCATTGCCTCCACGACGACCGGGCTTCTATCTTCGCACCCGCGTGGGGTGCGACGGGTCAGGGTGATCATGGTTTACCTCTGGCGATAGTGTTTCGATCCACGCACCCGCGTGGGGTGCGACACCCCATCATGGAGGAGCAGGCTCAATACTCCAAGTTTCGATCCACGCACCCGCGTGGGGTGCGACCCGTTCAGCTGCAGCAGCGCCTTCTCCAAAGTACCGTTTCGATCCACGCACCCGCGTGGGGTGCGACCGTCCGGTACTGATGTTGCCCTCTTTGTCGACCTGGTTTCGATCCACGCACCCGCGTGGGGTGCGACACCCCATCATGGAGGAGCAGGCTCAATACTCCAAGTTTCGATCCACGCACCCGCGTGGGGTGCGACGGGCACACGTTGAGACGTTCCTGTTTGCCTCTGACGTTTCGATCCACGCACCCGCGTGGGGTGCGACGCTCAAAGTAGTACGTGATGACGTTCTTGGGTGCGTTTCGATCCACGCACCCGCGTGGGGTGCGACGGAGGCTCATGACTGCAACTTCCTGGAAGCAAGAGTTTCGATCCACGCACCCGCGTGGGGTGCGACCATTTACGCCGATGATGGTTCGCACACCTTCACCGGTTTCGATCCACGCACCCGCGTGGGGTGCGACTGGCGATACGTGGCTACGCTGTCAGTCTGAGATGGTTTCGATCCACGCACCCGCGTGGGGTGCGACGGCTCTGAGTTATTCGTCTGTGGCTACTACGACGTTTCGATCCACGCACCCGCGTGGGGTGCGACGACGCCTATATCGCGGTAGACGGCTCACTGTTTTTAGTTTCGATCCACGCACCCGCGTGGGGTGCGACTCGCGACGGACGTTCTCGTTACGCGCCCCGACGTAGTTTCGATCCACGCACCCGCGTGGGGTGCGACCCGGCCAGCTTGAGCGGGCTGATGCCGAAGTCCAGTTTCGATCCACGCACCCGCGTGGGGTGCGACGCCCAGTGCGGCGGCACTCAAGCGAGCCGTGGACAAGTTTCGATCCACGCACCCGCGTGGGGTGCGACACCAGCGCTATGGACAACCGTATCCGACGTTACCTGTTTCGATCCACGCACCCGCGTGGGGTGCGACCCCCATCTATAAATTGATTAATAAATATACAGATAGTTTCGATCCACGCACCCGCGTGGGGTGCGACATGCTCAGGCCCGCGTTGCAGGCATCCTGCAGCACGTTTCGATCCACGCACCCGCGTGGGGTGCGACGCAACCACCCGCTGGCCAAAAAACTGGTTCATCAAGTTTCGATCCACGCACCCGCGTGGGGTGCGACAACTCCCCGGTTGGTATGGCCTACCAAGTATTCAAGTTTCGATCCACGCACCCGCGTGGGGTGCGACATCTTCACGGCTCAACAGTAGACCGGTGCTCGTATGTTTCGATCCACGCACCCGCGTGGGGTGCGACAACCGCCACCTTCGCTTACAGACCAGTTATGACACGTTTCGATCCACGCACCCGCGTGGGGTGCGACTTTACGCCGATGATGGGTCGCATACATTCACCGGTTTCGATCCACGCACCCGCGTGGGGTGCGACGGATAGCCAGATCACGGTTGCTATTACGATAGCGTTTCGATCCACGCACCCGCGTGGGGTGCGACCCTCTTTTTTGATCCCGCCGAACAGGCCTTCCTTTGTTTCGATCCACGCACCCGCGTGGGGTGCGACCGCCGAAGGCTACAAAACCGCAGAGCAAGGGGAAGTTTCGATCCACGCACCCGCGTGGGGTGCGACTGTAAATGACGCGTTCATCCGATGACTGTTCGGAGTTTCGATCCACGCACCCGCGTGGGGTGCGACTGACGTTGCAGAACACACTCGATACGGCAATAGAGTTTCGATCCACGCACCCGCGTGGGGTGCGACCTGCCAGACCGCCGCGATACTGATCGGACATGAGTATGTTTCGATCCACGCACCCGCGTGGGGTGCGACCCCTCATCCGCATCCTGGATCTCGCCGGGTTCATGTTTCGATCCACGCACCCGCGTGGGGTGCGACATTCGACGACCTCCTCGGGGCTCATTAGGCTCACGTTTCGATCCACGCACCCGCGTGGGGTGCGACTGGAGAAACAGCGCAGAGAGGCCGACCCGTACGCAGTTTCGATCCACGCACCCGCGTGGGGTGCGACTGACTGTTCAACAACTACTTGACTATAATACCCGTGTTTCGATCCACGCACCCGCGTGGGGTGCGACAGTTGCAGTCTAAGTTGTTAAAGAACAAAGAAAAATAACCGATGTATCGCTATTGACGGCTACATCTTGAAAAACAACAGGATGCGGAACAGAAGAAACTTCAAACTTCCTTAACTTTCAAAAAGTTAAGATTCCGCTAACCCTCCCGGCATTTAATGAGAACCCAAGGGTAGCGGAATGCCATTCTTACAGGATAAGCGGCGAGGAATGAGGGTCGGGCACGATTTTGGCACCATAGTGCTCTATCTTTTGTCGCCCTTTTTTACCCAAATGATAGAACCGAAGGCTGTCTTCATCAGGATTGTAGATATCCATCAATTCTGCCTTTAAAACGACCAATTGTGCAGGGGTCACTTCGCATTCAAATACGGAGTTCTGCACCCGGGTCCCGTAATCCAGGCAGGTTTTGGCAATATTTCTCAGCCTGCGTTGTCCATCGGATGTCACCACACTGACATCATAGGTGATCAGCACCAGCATTATTTCAACGTCCAGGGTGGATAGTACTCAATATCTCCGCGAATATGCCGCGCCAGCAACATGGCCTGGCAATGTGGCAACAACCCGATGGATACTTTTTCCTGCAGATAGGGATGTACGAGTTCTTCCTGTTTGCGCTCCTGGAATGCAACCAGTACAACTTTTCGACCATTGTCGGTCAAACGCACGGCGCCACTGGCTTCAGTTACAAAATCCTGCTGTTTCAACTGTTGACGATTCAATAGCGTAAGTACCAGCCGGTCAGCCCATCCGGCACGAAACTCTTCCAGCAGGTCCAGCGCCAGCCCCGGACGACCTGGCCGGTCCCTGTGCAGGAAACCAACATAGGGATCAAGCCCAACGCCCTGAAGCGCTGCCACACAGTCCTGAGTAATCATGGAATAGATAAATGACAGCAAAGCATTCACCGGATCAGTCGGTGGACGTCGTACACGACCATTGAATTGAAAATGATCCTTGCGCAAACGCTGCTGCAGCACCGAAAAATAGCAATTGGCCGCGTCGCCTTCTACACCCATCAGGCTGTCGGCTGTTTTGGTTTTCTGCACACTACGCAGGCTGGTTGCCAGCTTGTCGACGGCCTCGCGCAAGGCTGTATTGTCGCCGTGGTTGCGCAGGTCCCGCTGAATGACCGCGCGGCTGTTGCTGATTTTGGCCGCGATCATCAGCCGAGCCACCGACATGGATTTGTCCGGGTCATCCGCCCAGCGATACTGGCTGCGTCTGAGCAGTACATTGCCGGATTCAGGCCCCTGAACCCGTGCCAGAAAACGGCCGTATTCGGTAAAGAAACTAAGGCCTATGCCCTTCTCCGACAGGTAGCCCATCAGGAAGGGTGATACCGAGACACGTCCAAAACAGAGGATATTGCCCAGCGCCAGCGAAGGAAACTGTCCCAGCTTCTCATCCTTCTGTTTGATGACGATCGTTTCCCGCTCCTTGTGCAGGTAGGTTTCCTGACGCGTGATATAGAGCGTATTCAACAGTTTTTTCATGGTTGGAAAAGCTCCCGGATATACGCAGCGGAGTGATCCTGACGCAAGGCATCAGGCTGGCACAGCTCATACAGAGAACAGGCCCTGCACCGTTTACGATCTTCGGTGGGCGGAGGAGTCGTACCGTTTCGAATAAGGTTTCGGGCACTGACGATAATCGCTTCGGTACGCGCCCGCAGAGCGGTGTCGAACCGAACCTCTTCGCGCCGGCGCGTTTCCCAGTACCAGATGGCGCCCTCTTCGATATCAACGTGTCGCATCTCTTCCAGGCACAGCGCCTGAGCACACAACTGCAGCCGATCCCAGTCCTGGGTTTTCGAACGACCGCGCTTGTACTCCACCGGAATGAGGCGATAACCATCCGAGGTATCAATCTCGAGCAAGTCCATCTTGCCAATCAGCCCCAGCCGTTCCGACTTCAATAATACAGTTCGTTCGTAGCGGACATGCCCACGCTGCTCCGGCTCTCCGCCGTCCACCCGCCGATGCAACAACAGCCCCTCGGCGGTGAAACGGTTGTCATCCCAGACCTGTTCGACATGGATCAGCGCAAACTGACGCGGACAGTAGGCGTAGTGCTGGATAGCGGAAATGTTGAGAGTGTCATCCATGACCATATCCCTGATTGAATCAGAGCAGTGCCTCCACCGACACGCCGGCCGGTACGGCCTCGGCATTCACCACAATGCGATAGTCATCAAAGGACTGTGCCGGGCTGCCGGCCACACCGTTAACACGTTCAACCGTAACGGTTTCAAACAACTTGTGCGCCGGAGCGTTCCCCAGTTCTGATTCGTGCTTGAACAACACCAGCTGACGGGCCGCCATCTCGCCACGGGCAGCCGAGCGGTCATGCTCGAACAGGTTGATCAGTGACTGCCACAGCAACTGCAGGTCATCTTCGGAGAAACCGGTTTTCTGCGCCAGCTTGGCAGACACGTAGCCATGCACGCGGTAAAGACCATAGGGAATAATATGCTTACGGCCCATGGTGCGTTCCTTTTCCAGATCCCTCTCGTTGGTGACCGCCATCCGCGTGATGGAAACTTCCAGCGGCACCACCGGATCAATGGAGCTGGCGAACGCCAATTGAACAGGGCCACGGACCTGACCGGCATTCACCTCTGTCGTCATCACGGCTCCAAAAGTACGCACGTCGAAGAAGTTTTTGCACATCCATTGTGTCAGTTCCAGTGCCTGTTGCTGGTCTTTTGGCAATTTTTTCGCCACTGGCTCGATACTCAGCGCCTCATAGGCTTTCTTGTGCTGGTTGTTCAGCACGGACTTTTCCTGCATGTAGATATCGAAACCGGGCTCATCCTCCCTGGCCATCTCCACGAAGTTGCGAATCTTGCGCTTCAGGCACACATCCGTCACCAAACCACGGTTGGTTTCCGGGTCGAGCCTGGGCATGTTGCCAGCATCGGGGTCACCGTTGGGGTTGCCGTTGGTGACATCAAACAGAAAAACGAATTCGTAACGGTTATTGATGGCGCTCATTCTGTGTCTCCTTCCTGGATATCCGATGCATGCTTGTTGAAGATTTCGTTGCGCTGGTGGTAATAACCGATCGCAAAGCGGCCCTGCTCTTCCAGCCCCAGCGTTTTCGGGAACGCGGCCGGCAACAGCTCCATGATTGCACCGGTCTGCTTCTCCAGATTGACCGCCAACCCGGGCTTTTCCTTGCGCACCTTGCTGAAATGGCTTTGTGCATTACGCAACAATACCGGCAAAACACTGGCCGGCGTCGCCGACGCCGCACCGTAGTAGCGGTCTCTGATGGTTGCGTTCACTTTTCCGCCCAGCGCGGCACGCTGGACGGATTCGAGCGTTGCAAACAAACGTCCGAGCACATAGCCCGGGTCCCTGTTGTCGATATCCAGACTCACGGGTATCTCCTTGTCTTTGATTGAACCGAGACGCTGGTCGCGCACCAGTACCGCCTTGCACAGCGCAACGCGCAGTGGCGACAAATGGCCATCGGCACGCATACGCATGATCATGTGGGTCAAAAGGTGACGCGGATAGCGTCGCCCGGTCAGAATGGCACGGGCCAGCTCCCCGGCCAGATGAGGCGTAACATCATCCGCTTTCGCCCTTCCCCCCTCACGGTGGGGAACGGTTTCCAGCAACAGTCGCCAAATGGAAGGCGGCTTTTTCCAGGGGGTGGGCTGAAGCAACAGATCCCGGTAGTGCTCACCAATGCGTTGAGTAAACCGCTCCAGCGTATCCACCTCCCAGAAACGTACCGAAAGGCGAGCGGCGTTGGGTGCCAGTCCCAGTATGTAAATACGTGTATCGGGGTTCAGTTGCAGATTCAGATTTTGCAACGGCTCGCCTGCCGCCACCTTGTTCAGCGTTGCGTGCAGACGATCCACTTCGGGGTTATCCAGGTCTTCCGAATTGGTTGGCGGTGACAGCAAACCACCGAGAAAGTCTTCACTTGCCTCGGCCTCCTGCGGGTTCCCCGCCTCCGCCCAGAACACAACGGTGCTGTCACCAATCTGCAGCCGCTGCCGATTCTTCGGATCACGCCGCAGCAGGTAATTCAGTGCCGTACCATAGCCAAAGGCGGCACGTTCGGAAACCGGTGCATTCATGCCCTGTTTCTTGCCATGAGACTCAAAGGCGGACAGGTTGAAAGACACCAGTGAAGCACCCGCTGTCTGTGCCCCGTTGACCCCCTTGATGGAAGGGTGCAGCGCAGCTATGGGCGCAGACTCCCCTGTTACCAGGCAAGTACTTGTGTGCCCATCCGGCGATGCCAGTTGTCGATCTCGAACCGCCTTTGTCGCATCACGCTGATGCAAAAAGCCCGGTTCTTCATCAAGTCGGAAAACCAGATTGGTATCCAGTGCATCAACGGGAATCAGACTGACGCAAGCCTCGTCCTCAGGGTCCCACCGGTCCAGAAAAGCAAGCAATGCATGAAGCCCAAGATCATCCTCACCTTCCAGCCATTGACGATGATACTCCTTGAAGGCCTCATGGGTTTGTCGGGCTCGGTGAATATCCTTGTCCTTCTCGCTGGCAGTCAGTCCCAGTACATAGCCCGATTTGTCCCACATAAAGCCTGGTGCAATATTGGCCGACCGCTTGGGTGGCTGAGGCACCAGATAAACCGACGGATGCGGTTTTTTCCCTGTGGTATCCAGCATACTGACCACGTCAACCAAAGCCCCCTGGCGGTCAATAACGAGGCAATAACTGATCTTTTCGGGGCTATAGCCATAGGGAGGCACATCCGGATTGCCCTGCTCTACCAGTCGCCCGTAGTAGCTGTTCAACGCCGTCAGGATCATGCCTTCACCTCTTCCGAGCGGAACGGTGGCACCTCGATCACGCCATCACGCATCAGGGCGCGAAAATAGTGCGGGGTGGACTCTCGGCTGAAATCGAAGTCATGCAACATCCAGCCCAGATCCCTCTCCCCTTCAAGCTCACCGGAAGGTGTGGGTATCTGTTCTTCCTCTTCGATCAACTCGAAGTTGGCCGGAAACTCTCGCACGCCCAGGCAGGGGGCATGAAAGAACTGCCCCTTGCGGGCACGGCGGTTAAAGATATCCAGGTGCTTGCCTTCGCTGTCGGAAGTATCGGCCCGGCTGGTCAGTTCGAAGTGTGCTTCAAGCACATAGGCCACATTGCGCAGTACCGTGGCGGCACGCTGCTGGCGATCCTGATCGACATAATTGACCAGCCCGGCGGTATTACCCGCTTTCATCGCCTTTTTGATATTGGCGGCAGACAGTTTGCTGCCCACCTCATTGCGGCGGATGGATTCAAAAACGACGGGATTGAGAACATGGATTCTGTCGATGTGCCAGCGAATAGCCGGCTTCCAGTGGATGGCTTCGATGATGCCCCGCGCGGCCGATGGCGTAATCACGTCATAGCTGACGCGCTCCACCTTCATCTCGGGACGGGTGAAACAGGCGCGTTCGCCCCATACTTTCAAGCGAATTCCGTATGCCATGTAACCTCCTGTTTGGGGAAAGCCTCCTTCCGTTAGGAAGGAGGCTCATGCTTTATCGACTAAAGCCAATAGTTTCTACCCACGCTCTAACAACAACTGTAAAACATCCAAGGCACGACCTTGACCAAATACTATTGCTGCTATTGCGACAATTGTCGATACAAACCCAAATCCACCCAAAATTTTCAGGCGAAAAGAGTGCTTCCCACGCCCAAGCCGTACATCCATAGAGAACCAAGGGTTTTGTTCCGGTGGCGCAGCCATTGCAGTTCCTTTAATTGCATCGACGCCCCACAGCTTACAGAAGAAAGTCAAAAAATCAATTATCTATTAAAACCAATAGAAGATTAAGATGTCATATTACTAGCTTCTCGGCCTCGACAAAACTTGGTTCTTCCCAGCTCAATCCGCATTCGACGTCATACAAACTGTCACTTACCAGCTCCAGAAACTGGTACCCATATTTTTCCTGAGCAACCGGTTGTACGGCACCCGCTGCCATCAGCGCCTTGAGCCCCCGCTCCGGCACCTGAACCAGATAAGGTTGCAGCTTGCGTGCAATTCCGCCTATCCGGTCAGCAAATGCCAGGCTATTAATCTGGCTCCGAGCCTCGTCATCATAGGGCACGATGACCGGCAGCATATTGCTTTCGATCATGCGGAACCCCCGCGCCATCTGCTCATAGGGAATACCTTCCAGCTGACGCACGCTGCCAAGGATACCGGGGGCATCCATCTGCTGCTCCTTGACCCAATAAACCTCGCTGAAATAGGCGCAAATCGCATCCAGTGACAACAGGTTGTCGGCATATTGGCGATAAACGCGATGAAATGCCTGGGCATATTGTTCAAGCTCCGCAGGCATCGTCCAGTCATCGGCAACGGTAAAGACATTAACCCGACTGTCCGACTTGTCGAGCCGCCCTTCCCGGTTGCAGCGCCCGGCCGCCTGGGCGATGGAGTCCAGTCCTGCATCGGCACGGTAAACTGCCGGGAAGCTGATATCGACACCCGCTTCAATCAAGGACGTTGAAACAAGCCTTACCGGCAGTCCTTTCTGTAACCGCTCACGAATAAGCTCCAGCATGGCGGAACGGTGCCGGGCACACATCAATGTGGTGAGATGGAAAGCCGCTTCCCCCTGTTGTCGCAGCTGCTCAAACAGGCTGCGTGCATGACGCCGATTATTGACGATACACAGCACCTGCTCCTGCGCCAGCAAGGCACTCAGCAGTTTTTCATCGGTGAGAGCCCCCACATGCGCTACGCTCACCCGTTCCAGCTCGGCATGAAGCCGCTGCGGCTCCGGAGCCAGTTCGCGCACATTGGCTAGACCATTTTTAAAGCCATCGACCTCACGCAGGGCAGGCTGGGTTGCGGTACAGAGCACCAGACTGGTGCGATAGTTGCGTGCCAGTTCCGCCACCATAGCGACACAGGGCTGCAGCAGCTTTACGGGCAGGGTTTGTGCTTCATCCAGTATCACAACGCTGTTGGCAACGTTGTGCAGCTTGCGGCAGCGCGACGAGCGATTGGCATAGAGGCTTTCAAAAAACTGCACCGCCGTGGTAACGATAATCGGCGCTTCCCAGTTCTCGGCGGCCTGGCGCAGCTTGTCCTTGCTGCCGGGGTCCCTGAAAGACTGTCTTTCCTGATCGTAGGCACTGTGATGCTCGATCAATGCCGCTTCGCCCAAGGACCCAAGCGCCTCGCGCCATACCTTCGCATTCTGTTCCACAATACTGGTAAAGGGGATCACCAGAATCACCCGTCTCTTCCCGTGTCGAACAGCATGGTCCAGTGCAAAGGCCAGCGAGGCCAGTGTTTTGCCACCACCGGTCGGCACATTCAGTGAAAAAAGCCCCGGTTCCAGCTCAGCCTGTCGGCGGACATGGTTCAGAATGCGTTGACGTATGCCGTTGATGCCATCGGTCGCGTTGAAACGCGGTTGGGACAAATAAGCATCGAGTTGCTGTTTCAACTCAACTATCGAAGGGAAAGAGTTGTCACGAAGAGGCGTATTTTCAATGCGGTTATAGAATGCCTCTGTATCCAGAAAGTCCGCATCGACCAGGCAGGAATAGAGCATCCTCCCCAGCACCGACATCTGAAACAACCTGCCCGTGTACTCTTCCACCATATTCAGCGGTGGCGGCGCAGGCCTGGGCTTCAGAGTGATTTCAGATTGCCACGCCTCATCCAGTTCGGTATCGGGCGGTGCTGCCAATCGGTCGGCCAGGGGGGTAATCGACTGCGGCTTATCCAGCCTCAAGCCATCCGCCAGGCCTGTATGGTGCCCTGCGATGGCGTAGGCCAGTAATATGCCCAGATTCTTGTATCGTTCACAGGCAACTTTTGCTCCCCAGGTCGCATGATCAACACGCCGCTTGCTGCCACGCAAACGTTGCTGAAACTCGGGGCAATATTTTCCCAGATCGTGCAGTAATCCTTCAACTTCGGCCCATTCCGCTGCGCCGAAATGCGCTGCTTTTGAGGCGGCCATTCGCCCTACAGCCCTTAAATGATCTTCCAGCAGCTGCCATTCTGTTTCTGGGCGTTCACACGAATGTGCGTAGTATTTTGTCACCGTCATCCTGACAATCCCTATCCAGTCATTCAGTTATCCACAAGAACCAAATATCTCAGGTTGGCGGTTACTCCTGCTGATACAACTTTCTCAACGCCGAACACTCGCATTGCAGCCAGTATTCGTTGCCACGTTTACGCACTCGGGTTTTAGTGCTGTTGCATTCAGGGCAGGCGGTTTTCATGGAAGTATTGGTACCGCAGTGTCCGCATTTAACGTAGTAACCATACTGGCCGTACATGGCGGTCAGATTGTGCGCGCTGCCGCATTTTTTGCAGGTAAGGCCAATAGTGTCGGTTGACGTACTGGAACAGTAGACTGCTGGTGTTTCCTTTATTTCGGTAGAGGACACTATGGATTCGCTTTTTTGAGGAGCAGCCGAGGTAACCGAAACTGACCCCTGTACCGACGCCGATTCTTCAACCACGCTATCAATTAACGCACTGGGCTCTGTTCTGGGCTGGTAGTGCTGCAGCAGAAATGCACCTACCCGACCCATTTCGTCCAGTGAGAAATAAGCCTTTCCTTTCAACAGACCAAAATTAGAGTAGCCGCCCAATTTTTGCACTTCACCAGCGATAAATTCGCTCTTAACCACCCGCTTGCTCAGTGCCGAAGGCATACCCTTGCGGTGCAGGATACAGCTACTGGAGACCGTACAGAGCACGCGCCATTCTCGCCCTCCCACTTGCATCTGCAACCCCAGTAACTTGCCCAAAAAGTGCTCCACGTTGGCGCTCAAAAATGCTTTCAGCAGCTCCATCTGCAACTCTGCCTGCCTGATGGGCGACAGCATTCCACTCCACTGTCCCTTATAACTGCGCGACCATTCACCCTGGTCATTAACCTTGACCTCACCGTAGATGCTCTTGGACTCGATGATGATGAAGCCGGCACGATGCACGATCAGGTGGTCAATCTGGGCGGTTTCGCCATTGTGGGTAAAGCGGTAATCGTTGAGAACCAGAATGTTCTCATCATCCTTGAAAGCCCTGCGCAGGTAAAAGGCTACATCCTGTTCCTGACGGTCACCGGCGGCCTGGCGAGGCCCGGTTGCAGTGGAAGGCTCCTTGTACTTCAGGATGGTCATCTGTCCTCCTTGGACTCATCAACTCTGTAGCCAGCATGCTACTCTTTTCACCCCCTGTGAAACAGTCAACCAACGCTCAAGTTTCCCCCTCTTCCGCCGATAATCGGTTAAGATATGACCAACCCCAAAGCGCCGAGTCCAACATGAACATTCATAGCCCCACGACCCAGGTTTTTTCCTCCCGTCCGCAGTCGGAGATGGTACAGAGCAACCGCAACACAGCCTCTCAGAATCCGACCCAGGTCATGCTGGGCAAGCTGGCCGAGCAGATCCCGGGCATGACGGCCGAGAAGCTGTCCGGGCTGGATGCCGAGAGCTTCACCCCCGACAAGGTGGCCGGTCGCATCAGCGACTTCGTCGCCAAGGGGCTGGATGCGGCACGGGCACGCGGGGCGTCTGATGAGCGCTTGAACCAGATGTACGAAGCGGCGGTAAAAGGGGTCGAGAAGGGCTTCCAGGAAGCCCGTGACATCCTGGATAACCTCAATGTGCTTAACGGCAGCATCGCCGAGCAGGTGGACGAGACCGAAAAGCTGACCTTCGACGCACTGGCCGAGATCGCGCCCGGCAGCCGTGAGGCGACAGCGCAGGCGGTGATGGGGGCGGCCGAGCGTTACCGCAACGCCGAAGACATGTCGCTAACGGTGAAAACCCGGGATGGCGACGAGGTCAGCATCAACTTCAGCCGCAACCAGGGCTATGACGCCACCTATGGTGCGGGTGCCGACAGTGAGGGTAATGCGGTCGCCTGGATGGATGTAAGCCGCAGCGAAAGCAGCCAGTACCAGTTCAGCGTCAAGGGGGAGCTGGACGAGGGCGAGATCGATGCGCTGCAGCAGATGATTCGCGACATTTCCGGCGTGGCGGACGAGTTCTTTAACGGTGATGTGCAGAAGGCGTTCGAGCAGAGCGCCGACATCAGTTTCGATGCCGGCGAACTACAGTCGATGGAGCTCAACATGAGCTACAGCCGCAGCTGGGCGCAGGCCAGCACCTATGAGCAGGTCGGCAATCTGGAACAGCCGGTGGACAAGCCGGGACTGCGCCTGGGTCAGTTGATGAAGGACCTGGCCGAAAGCGCGGGCGCGCCGTCGCTGGGCTTCCTGCAATCACCGGCTCAGGCGGGCCACGACCTGATGAACGGGCTGGTGGAGCAGGACAGTCGCTTCACCGATGCGCTGAAGGCGCTGCAGGACAGCTACCGCGACAACCTGGCACAGCTGCTCGATACCGTGCTGCCCCTGCCTGAGACGAACACGCCGGTAGCCGAAGCACAGCCTGAAAACGTTTAACCGCCTTCCCCACCGCCTTCGCAGGTAATTCCTGATAAAATATCGGGCATTACCTGCTGCCCGACAGGGTACCTGACCCGGACCAACCATTACGACATGGATGCCACACCCGCTGCTTCGTCTGCCTCCCCCCCTCTGCCCAGGCGTCACCGCCTCTACCTGTCCCTATTGTTACTGGTGACGGCCCTGCTGCTGGGCAGTTGGGTCTGCACCAGTGAACTGGTCCGCCAGCAGCAGCGGCAGACCCAGCTGCAGCACCTGGCCACCTCGGTGGCGGATCGCATTTCAATCTCCATCCGCAACGCGACCCTGCCCTTGTATGCCTTGGGCGAACTCACCCTGCAGGGCCAGGGCCGCATTGACGGCTTGGCGGCCTTGGCTGACAAAATGCGTGCCGCCAACCCCACTATTCTGAATATTTCGGTCATGCCTGGAGGCGTGGTACGTCAGATAGAACCCCTTATTCCCCACGCCATGGCATTGGGCCACGACATGTTTCTCGACCCGGAGCGCGTTGATAATGCTCGCCTGGCGCGAGACAGAAAAAAGCTGACCGTTACCGGCCCCTACCAGCTGATACAGGGCGGCCAAGGACTGATTTCGCGCTTGCCGCTTTACCAGCAGGATCGGTTCTGGGGCTTCGTATCGATCGTGTTCGAGTTTCAGCCTCCGTTCGAGCTGATACTGCAGCGTTATATCGCCCACAATGACATGCTCTACCAGGTCAGCCACCCCTCTGCTGCGGCTCCGTTTTTTGCGAACACCGAGCACATGCCCACCGGCCATGCGCAGGCCAGAATCGAGCTGCCCAACAACCATTGGCAACTGCAAATGGCCTACGCCCCCGCCTTCAACGGGGTGCTGACCCTTAAAGTGGCGGCCGCAGTGGCGGGGCTGTTACTGGCCGGATACGTTTTCTACCGCATTCTGAAGGCCGTGGCGATTCAAAATCAGCTGGAAAGCGTGCTGACCCAAAGCGGCGAACTCTCCGCCCGCCACCAGGCGCAGAAGCGTATGCTGGCGCAGGTCAGCCATGATCTGCGCACGCCGATGCAGCATGTCCTGAATGCGGTCAAACAGATGGGGGAGAACAGTAACCAGTCTCCGGCACCGGTACACACGATCGAGCAGAACGTGCAGTACCAGCTGAACCTGATCGACCAGTTGCTGGACTACTCCGCTAAAGGCAGTCGTGAGTTACGCAGCCATCCTGCGCCGGGTTATCTGTATGCGTTCCTGGCCCAGCTGAGGGAGCAAGCCGACTTTCTGGCCCAGTCCCGAGGCAACCAGCTGCATGTGGATATCTCGCAACACCTGCCCGCGATTGTCAGTGCCGACTTCCGCCAGCTGCAGCAGGTGCTGATCAACCTGCTGGGCAACGCCAGCAAATTCACCCATCAGGGCGATATCGAATTCAGCGTTCAGCCACTTGCGGCGACACACGAGCAAACTCACCGCCTGCGTTTTACGGTGCAGGATAACGGCCCCGGCATGCCGGCCGATCCAGTCGGGCATCAACACGAAAACAAGGGGTACGGCCTGGGCCTGATGATCGTGACCGACCTGCTGCGACTGATGAACAGCCAGTTGATCTACCGTGAACGACCGGAAGGCGGCTCCCGCTTCTATTTCGATCTTGAGCTTGCCGCACCGGACGCCACGCCCGATGCGTTTATTGAGCAAAACGTGGGCAGCTGGGATGGCGAAGGGCTTAACCTGATGCTGGTCGACCAGGAACCGACCTGTCGGGAACAGCTGACCGAGCTGCTGCTGGGATACGGTGCCGATTGTTACGGCTGCGCCAGCCTCGTCGAAGCCTCTGCGGCCCTGGAGTCGGGCCACTTCGACCTGATTATCACGGACATGGCGCTGGCTGACGCGGATGCCTGGGCGCTGCTGCAACTGACCCGCTCACGGGCCAAGCCGGTGCCAGTCCTGCTGCTGACGGCTCGCCCCGCATTCTCGGTCGACCCTCCATCGGATGAGCTGGCCTTTGCGGCCGAGTTGCTCAAGCCGGCCACCACCACCCAGTTGATTTACCAGATCAAACAGCTGACCACTGCCACCGAGACCGCCTGAGGGCGGCCTCGGCCGGGACGTCAGTCAATCAGGATGCTGTTGGCAACTTCCAGCATGACCGTGTTGCCCCCCACAACTGCCGTGTAACTGGTGTGGGTTGTGCTGGTGCTGCTCGTATCCTCCTGCCAGGCTCCTTCACTCACCAGGTCGTGTAACGACAGATGATCGTTAGCATCACCGTCGATACGCAAAGTGTTGCGATCGTCGGTAATATTGAGCACATCATCGGCCGTCAAGGAGGTAATGCTGTTGCTGCCATTGCCGCTCAAGTCGATCACCTCCAGATTGTCCAACTGGCTGCCCAGCTCGGTACCACTCAGGCTCTCGCCAAAACGCAACTGAATGGTGTCCTCACCGCCACGACCATCCAGAAGGTTGCCGGTCCAGAGCAGTGCATCGTCCTTCGGCGTGCCGAATTGTTCAATCACACCATCGGTGTTAATCGACTTCCACTCAGTCCACTCGGATGAGGCGCCTCCGCCGGTTTCTTCAGTATGGGCTCTGACTTCAACCGGGCCAAGAGCACCTGCCGCTTGCACAAAGCCCAACTGCTCAGCCTCTTCAGGGGTCAGGCCGTTAAGGGTGTAATTCCCACCACCATTATCAACCACCTGTGCTGTGCCACTGATGAGCACACTATCCAGATAGAAGGCGGCATGTTCCCCCATACCCTTGAACTCCAGCGTCAGGGTTTCGCTGGATGCATCCTTATAGGCACCGGTATCCGGTCCGACTGCAGAGGGGTCAGCCAACTCGTGGTTGAGGTTCAGAGGAATGACATCGCCCTCGGTGCCGAAACTCGGCGTCGGTGCCAGCGAATTCAGGCCATCGGCCACCGGCGTGACCACCAGGTCGAACGACTGCTCGCTGACTTTTTCAGCGGCAAGCGCGCTTTCGCCGGATGTCACTTGCAGCTTGAGCTCGGACACCGTTCCGCTCCAGTACTGCGGCGGCATAATGCCGACATAACCGGGCATGCCCTGACCCAGTAGCCAGGTGTTGGTGCTGCCATTACCACCGGCGTTGTTGGACAGGTCCGCCAACTGGGCGCTGTCGGCGTCATCCCCCACATATACCAGGAAGCCATTGGGCACATCACGTAACAGAACCGTCCCGATCGTTTCTGAACCGTCGGTGTCGGTCAGGCCGTTATCCGTAATGTTCAGCTGGATGACATTGGACTTGCCCGCTTCGGCCTGCTGGCTGGCATTTTCCCACCCGCTGGCAGGCTCGACACTGAAGTCATAACCACTGTTGGCGGGCGCTACCTCACCGGTCTGGCTGGCCGTCCCCGTCTGTATCAGGTCAGAGCCGGTTTCCGTACCCTGTGCCCAGGCCGACAGCTTGACCGACCCGTCGATATAAGGCGTAGGCGGCGTATAGGTCAGCACCACCACACTGGACGGGTCGGTAATACCCTGAATAACGTAGTAATCACCATCCGGCACACCGTTGATACCGCTCACCCAGGTGGTATTCAGCCCTGTACCGTCGTGTTTCAACACACCGGTGCCCGTGATGCCGGACTCGTCCAGCTGCAGGTAGAGCTTTCCGTCTACCAGTGTCCAACTTGGCTCATCCGCGCGGTTGCCCAAATTAACGGTAAAGATCAGCTCCTTGCCTTCGCCGACGGCTGGCGCACTGATACTGATTTCAGGTGCATCGCTAACCGGCCTCACCTTGAAGCTGGCAGGGTCTATTATTGCTTCATCACTCAGGCCGCTGGGCACATGGGTGGTCAGCTTGGCGTCAAAGTCAAAGCTGCCCTTGTTGCTGTTCCAGTCGGCAGGCGGCGTTAGCTTGATGCGTTGCATCAACGCCTGCAACTCGGTGTTGCCACCGTCTTGGACCGAGGCCGTCCAGACTGTCTGGCCATTGATCACGGTCGCGGTCATACCGCTGACCTGAGTCCCCTCCGGCAGGCTGGACAGCGTGATGTTGATGCCGTTTTTATCCACCCAATTCTCTATCTGGCCAATAAAGGCGTCACTCAGCGCAAACTCCGTATCTTCCATGGGCTTAAAAGCAGCCGGTTGCCACTGGATAATTTCGGCTGGCGGCGTGCTATCCGTGCCTGGCTCGAAGGTTGTCGTCAGGTAGAGATCGGTACTATCTGTCTTCAGCGCTTCATTACCGGCATCTTCGGTGGTGACGGTGATCTTGATTGGGTGAGCGGTCAAGTTGCCCGCTTCAGCATGCACGTTGAGGATGAGTGACGGGTTCAGGGCAGCCGTAAAGTCATCGCTCTTGATAAACAGCCACTGCTTGTTACCGATAAAGTCGGCCCCCTCTACCGTGACGCCCTCGGGCACATTATCCAGCAGGATACGCGTGAGCTGCTCGCTGCCATCATAATCACCGCCATTGATACCCTGATTGGCAATATTCAGTGTGATGCGCGGTTTGCCATCTGCCTGACTAACGGTAAGGGTTTCTTTTCCGTCAACCACGACCGTGCCCTCAGCGATAGTCAGCTCCGGCTGATCCGTCACCGGATTAACACTGATGTGGTAGGTTTGGTCTGTGGAGGACGTGGTTGCAGAGCCCGCCCCTTCCGTGTCACCCGTATCGGTAACATCATAACGCACCGTAAAGCTACCCGTGCCGTGCCAATTGTCACCGCCCTTGACGTAAATATTACTCATGGCAGTAGCATCGAGCTTGTACCAGCCTTCTTCCAGAGTGACACCCGCCTCATCCCCATCAAGCGCAGCACCATCTTCGCCGAAGATCAGGCTGAAATCCGAGGCAGAGTCCAGATCGGCCTTACTGATCCAGACACCCGTAATGGTTTCGCCGCTTTCCCCATTCTGCTGCTGCGCACTGAAATCCAGTTTTTCAGGTACGTCTTCATCGGCACGGGTACTCAGGTTCATGGTAGCTTCAGGCGAAGGCTCAATCCTGAGCTGCAGCCTATGATCATCCGTGCGCGAGTGGCCGTCATCCTCGGTGACGATGGCCGACAGAACAAACTCGGGGGAAACACCGGCAAAGTTTTTCGGCGTGGTGATCTGAATGTTGTCCCACTCATTCGGTGTGAACACCCATTCACCTCCACCCAGGGAGGTTGCACCCTCAACCCCGAACCCATCCGGCAAGCTCTTAAGCTTGAAGCTCAGCGTTTCAGAACCATCGGTGTCAACCAGTGAAGGTTCCTCGGTCAGCAGGTCCTTCAGCATCACACCACCAACGCCATCCACCTGCTGTTCAACAAAGCCCTGTTTTTCCAAAGGCTTGACGTTCACCGTCGCTTTATCGGCCACCCCCTTGGGGGTCACATTGATGGTGAGATCAAAGGAGTCCGATGCGTTGCTATAGGTGGTCTCACCGACTTTCAAACTGTCTACCGCCACCGTGCCCACTTCCAGAGTGAACGGCGCATTGGAGTGCTCGGGCGGTGTGATCGCCATCTCGCTGGCACCCTTATCCGGATCAAAGTCCTCAATCACCAGTTTCCAGGTGCCATCATCATTGTTGGTTACCGCGTAGCTGCCGCTATTCGCACTGGAGATACTGTCATCACCGTACTTCAGCACGGCCCCATCCGGAATGGCATCAATGGTCACCGTGTACGTTTCCGACGGGTCTGAACTGCTCGGACGAATCGACAGTGGCATCTGGGTGTCTTCATCGCCTTGCACACGTGCGGTAACGGTGGTGGTCACCGCATCAGCTACAGGCGTGATCAAGACATTGGTGAGTTCTGTATTGCCGCTTTCAGCTTCTACCGGTTTACTGCCGTCGTCATCATCGTCCATGTCAATGGTCACGGCTTTAACCTTGATCCGGAACTGGCCCGAGAAGTTCTCCGCCGCCTTGAATTGCAGAGTGTCCAGGTATGCGACCGGCACTCTGACTGCATCGCCGCCAAAGGTCTGGGTGACCCAGGCACCGCCCTCTTCGGTTGTATCCCCGTTGGTCGAGTAACGGAACTGGGAGCCGAGCGGATCCTTCTGGACACCGTTGTTGACCGTCAGCTCAGGTGTGAGCGCTGCAAACAGCTCCTCGTCATCTTCAACGGCCCAGCCGAGGGCAAGATGAAAGTCGTCATTCTTATCTTCATTCTCCAGCCCTTCAGTCCCCAGCAGGAACCACTGGTCTTCCTCTCCTTGACGGCGATATTCATGGTTGCCCACCATCTCGACATCCTGACCATTTTGCGCATCCGTATCGCTATCGGTCCGCTCCGCAACAGGCGTCACTTTTACGGTCAGCGGAAGGTCTGAAAAGCTCTTGCTGTCCTGTGTCAGGCCACCCTCATTACCCGTATCCGTAATGGACAGATCGACGTTGAGTTCGACATCCAGGCTGCTGTGTCCCGGGGGCTTAATCGTGTAGTGCTCATAGTTGCCACCGAGGTCTGTATCGGGCACCGCAAACTGGCCATCCGTAATTGTGACCTCATCGCCATTGTGGTCGCGCACCGACCAACCCTCAGGTACGCCTTTGACCGTCAGACTGGTTATGCTTTCCGATGTATCCTCATCGCCAGTACCCAGGTTTTGCAGGAATTTGACTGGCATATCCTCTTCTGTCTCAACACCCTGAAGAGCGGGTTCATCCACCCTTGGCTGAACATTGAGGTTGAGAGACACTGAGTCCTGCACAACAGCCGTTGTGACACTACTGTCAGAGTCCTTGTCCTGGGCTTTCAAAGTGATAAGTACATTTTTGATTTCACCACTGAAATCTTTGGGAGCGGTGAAATTGATTGTCGGAAGCGTGCTATCGGAGTCGCTCAATCCAGGCGCATCAACACGAATCGGCTGATTGTCTGCCGTCACTAGAGTGCCATTAATCACCGAGCCAATCGGCACTCCACTGAGTTCAAACCAGCGCCCTTCAGAGCCATCCATGTCTGCTGTGCTGCGCGCATCTAGCTCCTCGCCACCGGAGACATGATCCTGTGGGTAGTTCACCTTCAGCAAACCGGCCAGGTCGAACGGAGTATCTTCACTCACGTCCTGACTGAAAGCGTCTGTCCCATCGGTAAAATTCAATTCGATCGGGTCGGTAACGGCTTTTACATCGACCTCAACGGTTGCGGTGAACTCTTTACCCGGCACGCCAGACAAACGGTCACCATTTTCATCGACTTCATAGCTGCTGACTTTACTGATCACGCGGATGTTGTCGTGTTGCTCAGGGGGTGGCAGCAGCTGCAGGGCTTCGTATTCAGCCACTGTCAGGCTGATATCCACCGTCGGCATGTCCTTGATCTGATCAGGACTATCGCTAAGGCTGATCAAAATATCACCGCCGGATGCGGTAACGACAAGATTGCCTTCTTTATCCAACAACTGCGTGCCCACAGGAATGCCCGCCAATGTCACAGGACCCAGCAGCTCGGGGTTATCACCATCATCCGCCGAGGGTGTGTTCTGATCAGTCTGATCAGCACTCCGACCCGGAACCTTTAGGCCCAACACGACCGACCTGTCCTCGTCCGTTGCAATATCGGCACTGACAACACTGATGGCAGGCACATCGGCAACCGGGTTTACCGTCACAGTGACCGTGACCTCTGTCACGTCGGGGCCATTGGTTGTCTTATAGGTAAACGTATCCTGCCCGCTGTAATCACCCGTTGGCTTGTATGTGATCGTACCATTCGGATTCACGGTTGCCGTGCCATAGTCCGGCTCTGAGCCGGATACAATAACCGTGTTCTCTCCGGTTGCATCTGCACTGGTGTTAAACGTCAGGCTGTCGTCTTCATCCACCTCGACAGTACGCTGGCCATCCGCTGAATCACCATCATCGTGGACTCTGACTTCAAAGGAACCTGTCGCGAAATCCTTATCCCCATCCAGCACATTGAATGCAAACGGCAGATCCAGGGTTTCAACCGGATGGTTACTGGTATCAATATGATTCAACGGTTGATGCAATGTGAAATCATAACTGGCCGAACGGCTACCGGGGTTCTGGATCTCGACCGTAAAGACGGGGCTGCCGGTGACGTTACCCGAACCATCATCCTGGTAGGCAACCAGCCGGTGATTATTGTCCGATATCGAATATAGCAGCGTGATCGGGTCGCCTGATGCGTCATAGCCCGCGCTAAAACCAAGGGCTTCCAGAGCGGTCTGGCTATCGTCGAAACGAACATCCGCGGTATCGCCCCCCGTAGCAGTGGCATCGGCCCCCACACGCACATTCAATGCGCCGGATGCACGGGTTGCAACGCCCTCAGGGTCACTTCCCAGCGGTAACCCTGCTTCGAACACTTCAGAATTAACAGGCACTCCGACACTGGGTTTATCGTCCACAATATTGATGGTCAACGTTCCCTGAGCCGTTTCACCCGCTTCGCTGGCATCTTTAAGGCTGACAGGAAGCGTTTCGAAACCATGCAGATCAAGGTGCTCGCCGGTATCGTTGTCGAGCGGTTTCTGTAGCGTGTAGGTATAGGCCAGCTCAGCTTTCAGCGGCATACCACTGCTGCTGTCACCCCCCAGCCACTCAGTTACATTCAAGCCCGTCAGTGTTACCAACCCCTGATCGGTATTGATCTCTTGCGGCTTAGATGACAGGTCAAGCAGCTGCTGCAATATGAAGCTTGAGCCTGACAGAGTGAAGCTGTCTATCCCGTCAGGGCTGTTGAGCTGAATCGATCCTATTGCCGTTTTACTTTCTCCGGCAGGGCCACCGGCCGCCAGTTCCGATTCGTGAACAGTAATATCGCCTCCAACAGAGAAGTCTCCACCCTCTCCATTTTCATCAACGACCGTCACACTTGGGCTGCCATCTGTCTGTCCATTGATCTTGATTTCGAGCGTAGTGGTACTCCAGTCATCATCAGCATCCTGTACGGTATAACTGAACATGTCCGACAGACTGTCCGTGTCCTTAAGTGCGTTTACTGCCGCGTTAGAGTTATCCAGTGTGTAGGTATAACGGCCATCCGCGTGCAGCAGCAGAGAGCCATATTCCCCTGTGATTGTCGTGCTGATTGAGCCGGAATCATTCAGCTGCTGACTGTTGTTCGCCGCATCAGCCCCACTGGCAACCCCTGTGACAACCAGGCTGCCATCTGCACTTGGAAGGTCATTAACATCGCTGGCCGCGCCATTCTTGACGACATTGCCCGTTGCGGTACCCGTAGCGCTGTCTTCAAATACCGAATGTGTATCCGCCTTCGCTTCCGGCTGAGTATCGGTAATGAGGATGGTCAGGTTCTGAGAGGGTGTCGTGTTATCCAGATCATCCGTAGCGCTGATGGTAAAGGCATCAGTAACGCTGTCGTCACCAGCACTGTGATTTTTGCTTGTACCGTTTTGCTGATACTCGTAGGTCACGATACCGGTATCAGCATCGAACCCCGTCAGCTTCAAAATCCCCTCAGTCCCCGAAACAGTGACTGTGGATGACGGCGACAATTTTTCAAGCTGATCAGCTGTAACGGTTTTATCCGCGACGGTGATCTCCTTCAGCCCGTCCGGCGTGGTAACCGTAAAGGTACCTGAAACGGGACCATTCGCGTTTTCGGCAATGCTGTGATCGCCCACCTCGGCATCGTTATGGTTCGTAATGGACAGGCTGGGAGCGCCATCGCTCAGACCCGTTACCGTGATCGTCAGCGTCGCTGTATCCGTGCCGCCTTCGCCATCGCTGAGGGTGTAGGTGATACTGGTCGTCGCAGTATCGTCGGGATTCAGGCCGCCGAACTCGCCATTGGGGTCAAAGCGGTAGCTGCCATTCGGGTATACCGTGAAGCTGCCACCGTTATCCCCCGGCACGGTAACGCCGGTGTCGGTCACGGTCGCCTCGTTACTCTGGCCCGGTGTCTGGATGGAGGCGACATGAATGGCATCGCTATCCGGGTCACTGTCATTCGGCAGCAGGCCCTGGTTGGCATCAACGCTCAGGACCGTATTTTCATCCGTCGTGTTGTCATCATTAACCGCCGTGGGCGCCGGGTTGGACACCGTCCATGTAAAGCTCTGTGTACGATTTTCGCCACTGTCATTGGTCGCGGTCAGCGTTACGCTGTAAGCACCGTCAGTTCCGCCCTGGCTCGCCGAGGCATCCAGCGTGCCGGTGATCTTGCCGCTACTGTCATCAAACACCAGGCCGTCCGGAAGACCACTGATTGTGTAACTGTGCGTGCCGTCCAGATCACTGAACAGGTCGTTCAGGTCCAGCGTGACCTTAACAGTATCGCTGTCCACATCGACCCGATCCGAGGGCGTACCCGGTTCGGGTTCGGGTTCGGGTTCGGGTTCGGGTTCGGGTTCGGGTTCGGGTTCGGGTTCGGGTTCGGGTTCGGGCTCGGGCTCGGGCTCGGGCTCGGGCTCGGGCTCGGGCTCGGGCTCGGGCTCGGGCTCAGGTTCTGGCTCAGGTTCTGGCTCAGGTTCTGGCTCAGGTTCTGGCTCAGGCTCAGGTTCTGGCTCAGGCTCAGGTTCTGGCTCAGGCTCAGGATTGCTCGTGATCATTTCCTGCATGCCTTGACTGGCATTGTCCCGTACCGGCTCCAGTTCATCATCCGTGTCAGGCCAGGCCATGACCAACGGCTTGAGAAGTTCATTTATAGCGGATACGGTCAGCGGCGTGATGCCGTCGGCTTCCACGATTTCGGCGATCTTGACCAGCTGTACAAAGCCATGACCGTCAGGCACCGGCGCATTACGGCCGCCGTCCTCATAGTGGGTTTCAGGCTCTTCGCCGGCGGCGGGAGCCGGCAGCAGAATCACGGGAATATCGGCGGACTGCGCAGCCGCTTCCGAGCCCTGTTCGGCACCGACAAAGGCCAGGGGACGTTGGCCGCCAAAGTCCAGCACCACATGGGTACTCGCGGTGGTCACCAACGATTCGCCAGGCTGCACCTGATCGCCAGGTGTCAGCAAACGTCGTTCACCGGATGCATCTTGCACCCATGCCAGACCACTCACAGAGATCACAGTCGCTACAGTATTCATATCCGCCTCTTTACTGTTGTGTATGCCTGCAACGGGTATCAGCCGGTTCCGTCCGGTCAGCGTTCACCCAGTGCATTGGCTTTGGCACGTAAAATGGGTTTGAGCAGGTAGGAGAGCACCGTGCGCTCTCCGGTAATGATGTCGAGCTGCGCGGTCATGCCGGGCATGACTGACAGCGCGTCAGACAAAGCCTTTTCATCGGTGATGGCCCGCACCAGGTAGTAGGTGTTATCCCGTTTGTCGGTGATGGTATCGGCACTGATATGCTGAACACGCGCCGGGATGCCACCGTAAATGGAGAAATCGTAGGCGTGCAGCTTGATCATGGCCGGCAGCCCCGGACGCAGGAAGGCGATATCACGGGGCGCAATCTTGGCTTCGACCAACAGGCGATCATCCGCCGGCACGATCTCGACCACGGCATCACCCTGACCAATCACCCCGCCGGTGGTGTTGTAAAGCACCCGTTGCACAGTGCCGCTTACCGGCGCGCGCAGCTCCGATGCCTTCACCCTGTCCGCCAATGCCACAGCACCCTCTTTCAGGCCGCTCAGCTCGGCCGTGGCATCGCTGAGTTCGGTGCGCCAGCGGTTACGGGCCGCATGGCGCGCCTCGCCGATCCGCGCTTCCGCTTCTTCCACGGCCGCGCGCTGACGCTCCGTCTCGGCCTCCGCCCGGCGCAGCTCGCCCGAAGCCGCTGCCAGGTCGCGTTCCAACCGCAGCAGATCCACTTCCGATACGGCACCGGATTCCAGCAACGGGCGTGTCACCTTCAGCTCCTGAGCCGAAAGGCGTACCGCCTGGCGAGCGGCCCGCATTTTGGCCTGAGCTTCCTGCAGGCTACGCTGCTGCTGGCTCAGCTGCTCCCGCGCCACGGCCAGGCGCTGCTGGTATTCATTGCGACTCTCGGTAAAAAACGCTCGCTCACGGCTGATCACCGCCTGCTGCTCCGACGTTTCGGCCGCCGCCGGCTGCCAGGCGTGGTCGTTGAGCAGGGCATTCAGCCGCGCCACCTTGGCCTGGAGGGCAAAGATGCGCACTTCGGTTTCCTGAAAGCTGGCGATAAAGCGGGTCGGGTCGATCTTGACCAGCAGATCCCCCGCAGTCACCCGATCACCTTCTCGGACATGCAGCTCGCGCACTACGCCACCATCGGTGGACTGAACGATCTGCAGCTGACTGGCCGGGATCACCTTGCCTTCGCCACGGGTCACCTCTTCCACAGTCGCCAGTGCCGACCAGATCAGCAGGGATACGAAGGCGAGGATAATGGTATACAGCAGGCCGCGCGCACCGGGTTCTCGGGCGTCGACGATGCTGAACTCCGCCTCCTGCGCCCAGTCTTCCTGCTCCTGTGGTAACCGGCTCAGCAGCGGACTCAGCAACGTATTGGCGAAACGACCGGAGTCCTGTTGCGACGTCGTCAGCCGCTCCAGACCGGCAAAGCCCTTCTGCTCCAGATGACCAGGCCGCTCGCTCATGCCGCCGCCCTCTTCAACTTGCCCTGCGCCAAGGCTTCCAGCACCTGCTGCTTGGGTCCATCAGCCACCAGACGCCCCTTGTCCAGCACTATCAGGCGATCAACCAGTTGCAGCAGGCTGGTGCGATGAGTAATCAGCAACAGCGTCTTGTCCCGGCAATGGCGCTTGAGCTGGCGGCAGATGTGCTGCTCCATCATGCTGTCCATGGCACTGGCCGGTTCATCCAGCAGCAGCACAGGGGCATCCGCCAGCAGGGCACGCGCCAGCGCCACCGTTTGCCGCTGCCCGCCGGACAGTGACCGGCCCTGCTCACCGACCTGGCGCATCCAGCCGTCGGCCTGAGGACCGATCAAGGTATCCAGTCCGGACACGCGTACCGCCTGTTGCAGCTGATGCGGTTCGACCCCATCCATGCCCAGCGTCACGTTGTCGTACACGCTGCCGTTGATCAGCTGTAGATCCTGCGGCAGGTAACCGATCCCCCGGCGAAGTTCGGCCGGGTCCAGTTGCGCCAGGTTGACGCCATCCAGCAGCAGACTGCCTTCACTGGGCTGATAAAGACCCAGCATCAGTTTTTCCAGGGTACTTTTACCGGAGCCGGCGGCGCCGATAATGCCCACCTTTTCACCGGCCTGAATGCGCAGGGAGATTCCGCTGAGCGCCGCACGTTCCTCGCCCGGGTAGGTAAAGCTCAGATTGCACAATTCGATATCGCCGCGCAGCCCGTCACGGCTGACCGGCTGCTGGCCGCTGGCGCGCTCCTGAGGCGTTGCCATGACCTCGTCCAGCACCTGCAACGCCGATGCGGCCTGGTGGTACTGGGTCAGCAATGCGGCGGTCTGGGACACTGGCGCCATGGCGCGCGAACTGAGCATATAGGCAGCAATCAGCGCGCCCTGGCTCATCTGGCCATCGATCACCAGATAGACACCGATAATGATCATGCTGACGGCAACGGTCTGCTGCACCCATGCCGCGCCCATGCTGACCGACGCCCCCAGCAGCCGCTGACGGCTGCCCGAGCCGGACAGGAAACGGGTCGCCTGCTCCCACTGGCGCTGCATGCGGCCGGTGGCATTGAGGCTTTTCAGCATTGGCAGGCAGGTCAGGCTTTCAATGACACCGGCGCTACGCTGGGAGGAGGCCTGTCCAGATACATCCGCCAGACGGCGCATCTGCTGCTGAACCGACAGGGCATACAGCAGCAACAGCAAAGCGCCCACGACAACCGGCAGGGCCATCAGAGGTGAGATGATCAGAATGATCAGCAGGAACAACAGGAAGAAGGGCAGGTCGATCAGGGCCGTGACCACCATGCTGCCACAGAAGGCCCGCACGCTTTCAAAGCCCTGAATACTGCCCGCCAGTGTGCCTATGGATGACGGCAGGTGCTCCAGGCGCATGCCCAGCACCCGCTCCATCAGCCGTACCGACAGACGGTTATCTGCCCGCCCGGCGGCCAGCTCGACAAACCAGCTGCGCAGCATGCGCAGGACCAGATCTGCCAGGATGACGATGCCAACACCGGCGGCCAGCACCCACAGGGTCGCCGTGGTCTGGTTGGGCACCACCCGGTCGTAGACATTCATCACGAACAGCGGCAGAGCCAGGGCAAAGAGGTTGATGCACAGCGAAGCCAGGAGCACATCGCGGTAGATGCGTCGATTGCCACGGATCACTGACCAGAACCAGTGACCGTTGTCGGCACTGGCTGCGACTTCGGCGGCTAATTCACCCAACTGCAGCAGCGGACGACAATAGGCCGCCACACCGGCGTAATCCTCCTGCAGCTCCGCCAGCGTCAGAGATTGCTCTTCCATGCCCAGTTCGGGCACCCGCACCCTGACCTGATCCGCGTCCAGCCGGGTCAGTACGCAGGCACGATTGTCCTTCAACAGCAGAATGCAGGGTAGCCAGCGGCCATTGAGACGCGCCAGCGGCTGACGCAGCAGACGGGCGCGCATGCCGGCACGTTCAGCGGCCCGAGGCAGCAGAGCCGGCGTCAACTGGCCCTGCTTCAGCGGCAATCCCTCGGTCAGCGCATCCCGGGTACGCGGCTGCCCCTGCTCACGAGCCAGCCACAGCAGGCACTGGCTCAAGGGGTCATCATGCGCGATGGCGGTCTCAGCGGTCATGCTCAGCGCGTTTCAAGCTGTACCAGCGCATCGGACACCGCCGTGCAGTATTGCGCCGGCAATGCCCGGGGCTGCTGCTCGTGTGCCAGGTCAGTCAAGCTGTCCATGGCCGGCGCCATCTGCAGGGTATCCAGCAGCTCGCCCATGCTGCTTAGCACCTGCAGGCGGTTCAACAGCAGGTCGTACTCGGCCTGAATGTAATTGCGCTCAGCCTGGAAGGCTTCGTTTTCGGAGTCCAGCACATCCAGCAATGAACGACGGCCGATGTCGTACTGGTGGCGATAGGCCTTTACCACGTTGAAGGAGGAGGAACGGTGTTGTGCCAGCAGTTCCAGCTTCTGCTCCAGGTTGCCCTGCTCCGACCAGGCGATGGTGGCGGTCTGACGCAGATCGACACAAGCCTTGTCTCGCAGGCTCTCGGCCTGGCCAATGCGGTGGTGGGCGGCCCTCTGGGCGGCACGGTCACTGCCACCACGGTAGAGGTTATAACGCAGGCGCAGCTCGACCAGACTCTCGTCACCGTAGCTATCCGGATCGGTGCGGGTATCAAAGCCGTTGTTGTTCTGGTACAGGCCGTGACGCAGGCCCAGCTCCAGCGTCGGGTAGTTGTCGGACTTGGCTACCGTCAGCGCCGAACGGGCCGCCTCGATATTGGCAAAGGCGGCATGGATCGAGGGGTTGTTGGCAAAGGCGCTGTCCAGGACCGGCTTCAGCGTTTGCGGCAGACTGACGTTCAATTCATGTACCGGCTGCAACTCATCGGCGGGTGCCCGGCCCACCAGACGCTGGAAGCGGGCAGTGACGCTTTGCAGGTTGCTGATTTCGGTACGCAGGTTGGAGCGCGCCAGGGCAACACGCCCTTCCGCCTGATATAGATCGGCGCGGTTGCCCACGCCCCGGTCGGTGCGCTCCTTGACCTGGTCACGCACACGCAGGTGGTCATCCACGTTGACCTGGGCCAGTTCGACCAGGTGGCGATAGCGCACTACATCCAGGTAGACACGCGCCACATCCAGTGCCTTGTCTTCCGCTTCGCCACGCAGACGATAATACTGCTCGCGCACCTGGTGTTCGCTCTCATCGACACGGCCCCTTACCTTGAAGCCGTCAAACAGCATCTGGCTGACTGACAGCTCAGCATAGTGACGGTCAAAGGCTCCCCGGGAGTCAAAGTCGCGTTGCGCCTGCCCCACTGATACATCCAGATCAACGCTCGGCAAAAAACCGCCCTGCGCCTGACGCTTTTCCGCTTGCAGGACATTCAGGGCCTCGGCCTGGAAACGTACCTCCGGATTACTGTCGAGTGCCTCTGCAACCACCGATTGCACACTTTCCGCCGTAGCGGGAGTGCCAAACAGCAACAGCACACCCGTGGTTAGGCATCGAGTCAGTAAACCTGGTGTGAACTGGACATGTAGCGCATTCATGTATTCGCCTCTCCTTTGCGAGCCAAGCAGCAGGGTTGGAAAATTTCAACTCAGGCACCAGACATTCACGCGACCGCCGATCTGTCGGCAGATGGTTTCATCCCGGCATGCTGAAATTTGTTTAAGGCTGCAAGGTTAGGCCGCTGAAAGAATCCGGCTTCTTAATCAGAGCCGATATGTTTTGCTGGAGAGGAAAAAAGGACAACACCCCGCCATGCTCAGCGGGGAAATAACATCAACCGGAGACGATGGCCTGACGTCGGTAGCGGCTGGGAGACATGCCCTCCACCGCTCGGAAAGCCGTGGAGAAATTGGCGGCACTGCTGAAGCCGGCCTGAGCGGCAATTTCTTCGATACTGATCACATCCGTGCGTAACAGCTCACGCGCCAGATCCATGCGTGCTTTGCGAATATACTCGAATACAGTGCTGCCAAGTTCCGCGCGAAAGACTTTCAACAACCGCTTCTCATGGGTCCCCACGGCACGTGCCAACTGGGCCAAGGGTGGCACTTCGGCGAGATCCGCATTGATCAGGCGAATGGCGGCGTTCAAGATCACTTCATCCTGGCTCAGAGGTTTCTCGCTAGCCGCAACCGAGTCCTGCCCCTGCAACTGAAGCTGGCGCATTTTCAACCCGACCCGTATCCGCGCCAATACCTCCTCGGCCACGAAGGGTTTGGCGATGAAATCGACAGCACCAAGATCAAACCCCTTCAACCGATCCTCAACCTGGGTTGTGGATGACAGAAACAGCACCGGAGTATCACGGGTGGCCGGAGACTCCCGCAACAAGCGGCATACGGCAAAGCCATCCATCTCCGGCATGTACAGGTCCAGAACCACCAGATCCGGTTGCAGTGCCTGTGCACGCTGATACCCCACCCGGGATGAGAACGCCTGCGACACTCTGAATTGATGGGCTTCCAGCAAGCGTACCAGCGCACTCAAAAGCTCCGGCTGGTCATCGATCAATAAAACATGGGGGGCCATGTCTGCACACATAGGCGGTTGCTCCTTCCTTGATAGCCGTTAGCATAACATTTCAGAATCCGGGTTCAGACCCCGAAGAAGCGGTAGAACCGCTGCAGTTCACGCTGCGCTTCATACAACGGCATGGGGGCGAAGCGCACTTCGGTATTCGGCTGGCGTTGTGACAGCATGAAGGCGTCCAGCGCAAAGACAGTACCCAGCTTGGGATACCCTCCGATGGTCTGCCGGTCCTTGAGCAGGATGATCGGCTGGCCATCCCTGGGCACCTGCACGGCGCCGAAGCTAATCCCTTCGGAGATGATGCCATCCGCCAGCGGCTGCAATACGGGGCCGGACAGACGCACCCCCATGCGATCGCTCTGCGGGCTGATCCGGTAGGCCTCGGTGTAGAAGCGCGCCAGCGCCTCGGCCGGAAACAGCTCGGACTGGTGCCCTTCAATCACTCTCAACGTCAACGGCTGTGAATAGTCCGGCAGCCGGCCGGGGCTGATCGCGACAATCCCCTGCTGCCGGCTGGCCGTACAGGGCAGCAGGTCACCGGATGCCAGCTTGCCGCCCTTGCCATCCAGACCACCGACCTGTTCCCTCATCACCGTGGCCACCGATCCGAACACCGGTTCGATGTCGAAGCCGCCCTGCACCGCCAGATAGGCGCGCACGCCGCTTTTGGCATAGCCGAACGTCAACCGGTCTCCGGCGCTCAGGTTCAGCGTCTGCCAGGCCGGTACCACTTGACCATTGAGCGTCGGTTGCATGTCGGCGCCGGTAATGGCAATGCGGGTGGTCACTTCCGCTTCCAGCTGCAGGCCGCCGAAGCAGACTTCCAGTGCAGCGGCACCGGGCGCATTGCCCAGCAGACGGTTGGCCCAGAGATAGGCATGCTCATCCGCCGCCCCTCCTGTGGATAACCCCAGATGTTGATAACCCAGGCGTCCCAGGTCCTGCACCAGCGCAAGAATGCCAGGGTTGAGTACACGCAGTCCGCTCATGCCAGCTCTCCGCCGGCCGCCAGAAACTCGGCCTTTGAAATAGCGACAAAACGCACCCGGTCACCGGCTTCGACCGGGCAAAGCCCGGTCAGCCTCGGATTGAACATTTTAACCGGGGTGCACCCCAGGAGATTCCAGCCACCGGGAGTGGCGACCGGATAGACCGCCGTCTGCCGATCGGCCAGCGCCACGGAACCGACCGGCACCCGGGTTCTGGGCGTTTCCAGTCGCGGCGTTCGCAGCGCCGGATCGACCTGCCCCATGTAGGCAAACCCCGGAGCAAAGCCGATGGCAAAGACATGATACTCTCGCGCCGTGTGCAGGCGGATCACTTCATCAATACCGATGTCGTGCAGCCGCGCGACCCGCTCCAGATCCGGTCCCGTGTCGGGACCGTAGTAGACCGGAATCTCGACCAAGCGCCCGGTTTCGCCCTGGGTCACATTCAGCGTCGCCAGCCGCGTGTTGATCTTCTGAACCATCCCCGCGAAGTCATTCCGCAGTGGATCGTAAACGACCATCAGTGTGGTATAGGCCGGCACCAGATCGCGCAATTGATCCCCCAGATCGGCGGCGAGCAGATCCGAGGCGGCGCGGATCAGCGGCACCAGCGCCTCGTCGATCTGCTGCCCGAAACGGATGATCAGCGCATCGGGACCGGCGTTCACGATATTCCAGTGGATCATGCGTTATTGCCCGCATAGAGCCTGTCCAGCGCGGCCCGGATGTGCTGCACCGCCTGCACCGACTCGGCGTTGTCACCATGAACGCAGAGGGTATCGGCTTCCAGCATGACCTCGGTGCCATCCAGCGTAGTCACCACGCCCTCCTCGGCCAGACGCAGCGACTGTTGCAGAATACGCGCTTCGTCATGATAGACCGAACCATCCACGCTGCGCGGCACCAGGAAACCGCGTTCATCATAGGCGCGGTCGGCAAAGGCCTCGAACATCAGCAGCGCACCGAACTCCTCGGCAATCGCCTTGACTCCGCGGTTGTCGGCGGTGGCCATCAGCATCAGCGGCAGGCTGCGATCATATTGGGTCACCCCTTCCAGCACCGCACGCAGAATATCGTGATCCCGCATCATGTCGTTGTATAGCGCGCCATGGGGTTTGACGTAGCTGGCCTTCAGGCCGTGGGCACGGGCGATACCGTCCAGCGCACCGATCTGGTATTGGACCATCGCCACCACTTCCTGTGGGTGACACTGCATGCTGCGCCGCCCGAAGCCGACCAGGTCCGGATAGCTGGGGTGGGCACCGATCAGTGTCTCGGCACGCTTGGCCAGCAGCACCGTCCGGGTCATGGTGACCGGGTCGGAAGCATGAAAACCACAGGCGATGTTGGCCATGTCCACCAGCGGCATCACCTGTTCATCCAGCCCCATGTTCCAGGAGCCAAAGCTTTCGCCCATATCGCAGTTGAGCAGCAGTCGTTTATCCATCGAGTGTGCGTATGTCCCTTCGGGTTGTTCAGTCATTGAGCTGGCAGATCAGATCAACCAGTGCTTCCATCGAATTGATATGGGTACGTTCCAGGATCAGTTCACGCCCCAGATGCAGCGCCATCGCTTCCGCCTGCGCACGCTGGTGTTCATCATCGATCATCTCCAGATCGGCCACGTGGGCCAGACCGACGGTGCGGCGGATCAGTTCAGTGCCGGCATAGCCGAGGCTGTCGTGCCAGGTCTGCAGCAAGCGGCGCTGCTGCCAGTGATCGTTCTGCAGGCTCGGCTCGGTGGTCTCGTTACGCATCAGGCGGCTGAACTCGCGGCTGAAGTGGTGCCAGAGCTGCTCCAGCTGCACCAGCAGCCAGTCACGCCAGACCTCACGCTCCGCCTCGTCACCGGCCAGGCCGTGCTGACCACACCAGTTCAACAGCAGATTGCCGATCAGGCTGCCGACATCGAAACCGATTGGGCCGAAGTAGGCAAATTCCGGGTCGATCACCTTAGTCCCGGTTTCGGTGACGAAAATGGAACCTGAGTGCAGGTCGCCGTGCAGCAGAGCTTCGGCACGGTTGAGGAAGGCGTACTTCAGCTCGGCCACTTCCACCTTGAGCAGATCGTCCTGCCACAGCGCTTCGGCAATGGGACGCAGCGGCGGATTGATGGCGTTGCGCTCGTGGTCGCAGAAGGGATCGAGGAAGAACAGGTCTTCGGTAATCTTGCACAGATCCGGGTTGATGAACCGCTTCACCAGCGCTTTTTTCTGGTGCGCATCCAGGTGCATATCGCTGGTGTGGAACAGGGTTCGTGCCATGAACAGGCCCAGGTGTTCGGCCAGCTGCGGCAGCGTACGACGGGCGATCAGCGCATGGCGCAGGTTCTGGTGGTCCCCCACGTCTTCCATGATGATGGCCGCCAGCGGCTGGTCGTAGTGGTACACCTCGGGCACCCAGTCAGCGGCATGTTCAGCTTCCAGCACCAGCGCCTCCGCCTCGATGCGGTTGCGGTCCAGCGACAGCGGCCAGCCTTCGCCGATGATGCGCACGTAGGGCAGCGCCTGCTTGACGATCACGCTGGCCCCGCCCGGCTCGGCCACGCGGTAGACGAAGTTGATGTTGCCGTCGCCGATCTCGCTCACCTTGAGCAGGGCATCCTCGGCAAACAGGCGGGTGTGGCGCCGGACAAAGGCGATGATCGCCGCATCATCATGGAATTTGTGTTCGATCATTGTTGTTCTGTTCATGAAGGGATGATGACCGCATTCTGACAAAAAACCGGCCGGGTGTTCAGACTCTTTTCAGCTATTCCTATAACCCTTAAGCTCTGCGCTTTGAACACTGCCGAGAACCGGGCCATGAAAGAGCTGATCTCCACCGCACTGCGCTATCAGAACCACCGCCTAGAACTGCTGGACCAGCACCAGTTGCCGGACCGCGAACGCTGGCTGCACTGCGACTCGGTCGAGGCGATGGTGGCGATGATCCGCAAGCTGCAGATCCGCGGCGCGCCGCTGATTGGCATTAGTGCCGCCCTGCTGCTGGCCCATCTGGCCGAACGGGGCTGGAGCGAGAAGCAGCTGCGCGAAGCCGCCGCCACCCTGCGCGAAGCCCGCCCCACGGCGGTCAACCTGATGAACTGCCTCGACCGCATGCTGGCGGTGATCGATCAGGGCGCTGCCGCGCTGGTCGCCTGTGCCGAAGCGCTATTCGAGGAAGATGTGGCGCTGTGCCAGCGCATGTCCGCGTTCGGCGCCGAGCTGCTGCCGCAAGGTGCACGGGTGCTGACCCACTGCAACACCGGCAGCCTGGCCACTGCCGGTGCCGGCACCGCCATCGGCGTCATTTCCGAGGCCTTCCGCCGGGGCAAGCTGAGCCATGTCTGGGTCGATGAAACACGCCCGCTGCTGCAGGGCGGCCGCCTGACCGCCTGGGAGATGAACCGCCTCGGCATCCCGCACCAGATCCAGTGCGACAGCATGGCCGCCATCCTGATGCGCGACGGCCAGGTGGATGCCATTCTGGTCGGCTCCGACCGCATCGCCGCCAACGGCGACTTCGCCAACAAGGTGGGCACATACAACCTGGCGGTCAACGCCCACTTCCACAACATCCCCTTCTACGTCGTCGCGCCCTGGACCACGGTGGACCCGCACTGCCCCAACGGCCAGGCGATCCCGATCGAACAGCGCAGCGCCGAGGAAGTGAAAGGCGTCAGCGGCAGCTTCGGCGAGGTACGCTGGAGCCCGGTGGCATCAGAGGTGTTCAACCCGGCGTTCGATGTCACCCCCGCCGAGCTGGTCACCGGCTGGGTGCTGGATACGGGAGTGTATGACCGCGAGGGGATCGTCGCGGTCATAGAGAAGCTTCAAAGCGGCGCTTAAGCCGCCGGTTCAAAGCGCGGGTGACGGTCGGCAATGTCGCTGCCGGTGTAGTTTGCCACCCAGCCCTCGGGGTTGTTGAACAGACGGATCGCGGTAAAGCGCGGTGCCGGGCCCATGTCGAACCAGTGGGTGACGTTGGCCGGCACCGAGATCAGGTCATCCTTGCACACATGCACCTGATAGACCTTGTCTTCCACGTGCAGGTAGAACATGCCTTCGCCGTCGACGAAGAAACGGACCTCGTCTTCGGTATGAGTATGTTCGCTGAGGAATTTCTCGCGCAGTGCCACACGGTCGGGATGATCCGGCTGCAGGCCCATGACATCCACGGTGACGTAACCTTCCTCGCTTTTCAGCCGCTCGATCTCCCTGGAATAGGCGTCGAGGATCTCCTCGCTGGCCATTCCCGGGGTGATTTCGCGGTCGGCTTGCCAGCGTTCGAAACGCACACCGATGCCGTTCAGGATCTGCTGGATCTCGGTAAAATCGGAGCTGCTGCCGATCAGTTCGGCGCTCTGATCCGCCAGGATATGGATTGCACTCATCTGTGCTTGTCCTCAATCAAGTTCAATCTGGTCAAAGTTGTCCACAACGGTGTGACGCTCGGCGCCTTGCGGTCGCTCGCCGCGCACCAGGAGACAGGTCTGCATGCCGGCGTCTGCCGCGGCGTCCAGCTCCTGCACCACGTCGGACAGGAACAGAACCTCGCTGGCCGGCAGGCCGATGGCGGCGGCGATGCGCTCATAGGCGACCGCCTCGCGCTTGGCGCCGGTGGTGGTATCGAAATAGCCGCTGAACAGCGGGGTCAGGTCACCGAAGTCGCTGTAGCCGTAGAGCAGCTTCTGCGCTTTCACCGAGCCGGAGGAGAAGATGTGCAGCAGCTTGCCGCTGTCGTGCCAGCGCTTGAGGCCTGCGTAGGCATCGGGGTAGAGGTGGCCGGTAAAATCGCCCTGCTCGTAGCCCTGCACCCAGATCAGCCCCTGCAGTGCCTTGAGGGCGGTTTCCTTCCTGTCCTGGTCGATCCAGCCGATCAGCCCCCTGGCGATGGCGCCCAGATCGTCACTGGCGACGCCCAGAGCTTGGGCTGCTTCGGCCACGGCGGGCTCATCCGGGTGGCTGTGGATAAAGTCCGCCATGCGCTCGCGGGCATAGGGAAACAGCGTCTTGTGGACAAAATCGATATCGGTGGTGGTGCCTTCGATATCGGTCAGTATGGCGTTGATGCCGTTGAATCTACTCATGGTGGTACTCACACTTTTGCGCCCAAACGGCGCATCTCCAGCTCGCAGGCAAAGAGGAACTCCAGCCCTTCCAGGTGACGGCGCGCTTCGCTCATGTCGTGGCCCCAGGTATAGAGGCCATGGCCACGGACCAGGAAGCCCCACTGCAGCGCAGTGTCTTGCCACCGCTGGCTCAGCTCGGCGGCCAGCGCCTGCATGTCCTGGGCGTTGTCGAGGATGGCGATGCGGATGCTGGCATCGTGGGTGTGGTTGCCGCTGAGCGACTTCTGCATCTCGTAGCCGCTGATGGTGAGCCAGTCACCCGCTTCCAGCCGCGACAGCACCGTCGATGCTACCGAGTGGGTGTGCAGCACGGCGCCGATATTGGCATCCAGCGCATACAAACGGGTATGCAGCAAGGTTTCCGCCGAGGGTTTGAGCAGGCTGGCTTGCGGCTGACCGTCGAGGTCCACCTGCAGCAGCTGTTCGGCACGCAGATGCCCCTTGTGGCAGCCGGAGGCGGTAATCAGCGCGGATTCCGCTCCCAGACGCACGGAGAAGTTGCCGCCGGTGGCCGGGCACCAGCCCTGGGCGTCGATCCAGCGGCCGGCGTCGATGATCTGCTGGGCAGCCGTATCGATCATGCCTGCCCCTCGCTGCCGTCTATCAGGGTAAAGTCGTCCGCATCCTGCCAGGCCGGGAAGTTGCGGCGGAACTGTTGCAGGTCTTCACCGTTGAGCAGACCGGTCTTGATGAACGGCTCGCCAGCCGGTCCATCCAGCAGGGCCTGGCCCTTGAAGTCCACCAGCAGGCTGTCGCCGCTGTACTCCAGCCCCTTGCCGTCCACACCGACACGATTCACACCGGCCACGTAGCACTGGTTTTCGATCGCCCGCGCCAGCAACAACGCGCGCCAGGGATGGCGACGCGGCGCCGGCCAGTTGGCGACGCAGAGCAGCAGGTCGTAGTCGTCCCGGTTGCGACACCAGACCGGGAAGCGCAGGTCATAGCAGACCTGCGGCAAGATGCGCCAGCCCTTGTATTCGATGATGCTTCGACGCTCGCCCGCCGCATAATGTTCATGCTCGTTGGCCATGCGGAACAGGTGGCGCTTGTCGTAATGATGCACCTCGCCTTCCGGCGTCACGAACAGCAGGCGGTTGCGGTAGCCTTGATCCTCGATCACCACGCTGCCGCAGATCGCCGCGCCCAGGCTGCGCGCCTGCTGCTGCATCCAGACCAGCGTCGGGCCGGACAGGGGCTCGGCGACCTCGTCCGGCGACATGGTAAAACCGGTGGTAAACATCTCGGGCAGCACGATCAGATCGGTCTGCCCTTCCAGCGGCGCCAGCAGTGACGTCAAACGTTCACGGTTGGCGCTCGGCTGCTGCCAGTCCAGAGGGGTCTGGACCAGGCTGATTCTCAGATTTTGCATAGTCGTTCCGCGGCCTGATCAAGGGTGGTTTCGTTTTTGGCAAAGCAGAAGCGTACCAGTTTCATCTCCGGCGGCTGCTGGCAGAACACCGACAACGGGATCGCCGCCACGCCAGCGTGCTCGATCAGCCAGAGCACGAACTCGGTATCGGGCAGATCACTGATCGCACTGTAGTCCATCACCTGAAAGTAGGTGCCCGCCGCCGGGGTGAAGCTGAAGCGGCTGTCCGCCATGCGTGCATTGAAGCGATCCCGCTTGGCCTGATAAAACGCGGGCAACGCCTGGTCGTGTTCAGGATCGGCGTCCAGGTAGTCCGCCAACGCCAGCTGCATCGGTGTACTGGTGCTGAAGGTCAGGTACTGGTGAATCTTGCGCAACTCGACCGTCAGCGGGGCCGGCGCCACGCAGTAGCCGATCTTCCAGCCGGTGGTGTGATAGGTCTTGCCGAAGGAGGACACCACAAAGCTGCGCGCGGCCAAAGCCGGATAGCGGTTGATGCTCTGGTGCTCGGCGCCGTCGAAAACGATATGTTCATACACCTCATCCGCCAGCAGCAGAATATCGGTGCCGGCCACCAGCGCGTTCAACGCCTCCATGTCGGCGGCAGTCAGCGTCTGCCCGGTAGGGTTGTGCGGGGTATTGAGAATGATCATTCGCGTCTGCGGCGTAATCGCCCGGGCAACGGCGTCCCAGTCGATGGCAAAGCTGGGCGGCGCCAGCTGCAGATGCACCGCCCGACCGCCGTTAAGCGTGATCGCCGGATCGTAGCTGTCATAGGCCGGATCGAACAGGATCACCTCATCACCCGGGCGCACTACCGCCGAGATCGCCGCAAACAGGGCCTCGGTCGCGCCGGAGGTCACCGTCACTTCGGTAACCGCATCGACGGCACGACCGTAGCAGCGTTCAACCTTGGCGGCGATCGCCACGCACAGCGCAGGCACGCCGCTCATCGGCGCATACTGATTGGCACCCTGGCGGATATGGTGATCGACACGGGCCAGCAAGGCCTCGGGGCCATCGAAGTCGGGAAAGCCCTGTGACAGGTTGATCGCCTGATGGGCTTGCGCCAGCGCAGACATCTGCGTGAAGATCGTGGTACCGACCCTCGGCAACTTGGTTTCGGGGTAATGCATGGCGGACTCGGCAAATGATAGAGGTCAAATAGTACCGGACAGAGCCAGATCCGCTCAACAAATGCTCTGGTCTAACCAGGCGCGAAAGGTAGAATATGACATGCTGGATTGGATTCTGGAGCACAATGGATTCATCATTGAGGCCGCCATCCTGGCTCTGGTCGTGCTGTACGTAGGACTGAAAATCAAATAATCATGTTTGTCCGGAGCTGGAATGACATTTCGTGGAGTCCAACGCCCTTTCTATATGGCCACCCTGCTCGGTCTGGGACTGAGTGTTCAATCCGTTCAGGCGTCCGATGAGCTCTACCTGAGTGAACAAGCCTTCCTGACCGATATCCCGGAGATCACTTCGGCCACACGGCTGTCCCAGCGCCTGACCGAATCTCCCGCGTCCATCAGTATCCTCACCCGCGACATGATCAACGCCTCCGGCGCCCGTAATGTGCCCGACCTGCTCCGCCTGGTGCCGGGTTTCCAGAGTTTACATGTCAGCGCCAACAAGTTTGCCACCACCTACCACGGCGCCAGCGACAACTTCCCGCGCCGGATGGAGGTGATGGTGGATGGCCGCTCGGTCTACCTGCCACTGCTGGCTACGGTGGACTGGACCTCGCTGGGACTCAACCTGCAGGATATCGAACGGATCGAAGTGGTACGCGGTTCCAACGTGCCGACCCAGGGCTCCAACGCGTTCATGGGATCGATCAATATCATCACTCGGGAACCGGCCGCCGAACAGGGTGGCTATATCAGCGCCACCGCCGGCAGCCTGGACACCCGCGACCTGCAGTTCGGCCATTCGGATTCTCTCGGCCTGTGGAGCTACCGCCTGTCCGGTGGACATGAGCAGAACAGCGGCACCGATCTGTTCGGCGACAGCCTCAAGCGCAACTACCTGAGCTTCAGCGGCAGCTATACCCCGACCCTGCAGGAAACGCTGTGGATTCAGGCGGGGGTGGATCGCGGGCATACCTATGTAGGACAGGCAGATGACCTGGACAACCAGTATTTTCGCCGTGAGCACCACGCCAATTACCAGTCGATCAAGTACCAGAACCTCTATTCCGATACCGGCACCCTGCAACTGACGGCGTATCACAATTATCTGGATCTGGAGACGCCGAGCATCAGCCCTGAAGTCGTGCGGGCTTTTCTGGAAAATGAACTGGGGGTCGCACCACCAGCGGACATGGTCGAGGAATTTCGTGCACTGAATACACCCAGAGAAGATTCCGAGCACGGTACGACACACACTTATGACACCGAACTGCAAATAACCGAACGCTTGAGCAACCTGGAACTGGTCGGCGGGTTGGGATATCGCTATGAATCCGCCGAAAGTGATGTTTTGCTGCAACAGGGCAAGGTTACCGAAGAACGCTGGCGCCTCTTCGGTAACCTGAACTGGTACATGACTCCCCAATGGAGCCTGAATTCGGGGGTCATGTATGAAAACAGCTCGGAAAATACCGATGCCTTTTCTTACCGCAACGCACTGATTTACCGTCCCAACCGCCAGAGCAGTATTCGCTTGGGGCATTCGCTTAGCGAACGCCTGCCTTCGTTGTTCGAACGCTTTGCCAACTACAGCCTTTACGCCCCTGCCAAAATCTTCGGCCCTGACCCCGTCGAGTACGACAAAATTCGGGCGCCCAATCCGGAACTGGTGCCAGAGAAAATCACCACCTACGAGATCGGTTATTACCGTGCCTTGAAGAATCAGCAGGGTCATATCGACCTGCGTTTGTTCCATGAACAGATCGAGCGTGCCATCGGCAGTTACTGGATCCCCGCTGCTGAACGCGTGCTTCCAGAAAAAAAACGCCGGGTTGAAACCAGCCGCAACGACTTTGGCTGGGAAAACAGGGGGGTCGAGCTACAGCTGAAACGCCACTTCGGAGATCGTTTCTTCACCCTTTTCAACTACGCTTACACCAATACTCGTGTCGATCCCTGGATCACCAATAAAGACCTGCACGGTGAAATCAACGCTTTTGAAGATGCCGTCACCCCGAAGCACACCGCCTCCCTGATGCTGAACTGGCAGCCAACCATTGACCTGAACTTGAGCTTAATGCACTACTATATGGATAGCATCGATTGGTTCGAAGGCGGCCCTCGAGACAGCTATCAACGCACCGACCTGCGCGCGGCCCGGCGCTGGAGCATCGGCCCAGGGAGCGAACTGGAAGCGGCGCTGACGGTGCAGAACGCGTTCGGCCCGACCTATGCGGAGTTTTACGAGTACAACCTGTTCGACCGGCGGGCCTGGCTGCAGTTGATGCTAAGGTATCATTAATCCGGAGTTTGGATGATCACAGGGATGCAAGGACTGAACAGGATCACCCGGTTTTTTGCCCGCCGGCTGCTGCCCGGGCTGCTGTGCTGCCTGCTCGGGTCAGGTGCACAGGCCGAGCCGGCCTTGATGGTGCTCAGTGATTTCGGCCCCAGCTACAATCAGGTCCATGATGCCGTGCTGGCGACGGCGCAACAGCCCCCGACCGTCACCACTCTGGACCAGTTGACGCCCTCCGACAGCCGCCGCGACATCATTCTCGCGGTCGGCAGCAGAGCCTGCGAGCAGATGCTCAACCGCTACCACCCCGGCACCCGACTGATCTGCAGCTTTCTGCCCTCCACCACCTTCGAACAGCTCAAGCAGCAGCTGTTGCCCGAGCAGACACACCCCATGGTCAGCGCCATCTATATCGACCAGCCCCTGCTGCGCCAGATCCGCCTGGCGCGGCTGGTCAAGCCCGATGCCAGGATCCTGGGCTCGGCACTGGGCAGCAACAGTCGCCCCCTGCGCATCGAACTCGAAGCCGGCAGCCGAAACGTGGGGTTGGAACTGCAACTCGCCTATCTGACCTCCCAGGACAATCCGGTGGAGAAACTGACCCCGGTGATCCAGAACAGCGATCTTTTTCTGGTCATTCCGGACAGTACCGTGTTCAACCGCGCCATTTCCAAATGGCTGCTCTACCTGTCACTGCGTCACCAGGTACCGGTGATCGGCTTCTCGGAAAACTACACCAACGCCGGTGCCGCCGCATCGGTACATTCCTCGGCGACCCAGATCGGCCAGCAGGCCGGCGAATGGCTGAACCGCCTTCAGGCCGGTGAGCCCCTGCCGCCGCCCAGCTACCCGGCCTATTTCGATGTCAGCATCAACCAGGTTGCGGCGCGCACACTCAAGTTGCAGCTGAGTTCAGGGGAGGCACTGGAACAGGCATTGCTTCAACTGGAGACAAAACGCTGATGAGCGGGCTGGGCAACCGCCTGAGCATTCGCAGCAGGGTGCTGCTGCTGGCACTGATTCCGATGCTGACCCTGGCCGGCATACTGGGCAGCTATTTCACCTACAGCCGTCTCTCCGACAGCACCGACAAACTGCTGGAACGCGGCCACCTGATCACCGACCTGCTGGCCTCCGCCGCGGAATTCGGCGTGATCAGCGGCAACCGCTACCAGTTGCGCATCCTCAGCCAGAAAACCCGTCAGACCCATCCGGAAATACGCGATATTCTGTTCTACGATGCCAACTTCAATCTGCTGCATCGTACCGAAAACTTTCCGGTGGAACTGACACCCTTCAGCCCCTCCCATCAGGCGGCCGACGCGGGCTGGCTCTTCTTCACGCCGATCACCACCAGCGTCCTGCTGCTCGAAAGCAACCCGGAACTGGCGCTGGGGACGGCACGCCCCAGCCAGAGCGGCTGGGTCGCCATGGTCCTGTCCGCGGATGGTCATGCCGGTGCGCGGCGCGAGATGCTGTTCAACAGCTTGCTGCTGATCGCCGCCGGACTGCTGGTCACCGCCGTGATCGCCGGCCGTTTCGGACTGCGCATTACCCGCCCCATCCAGGCACTGAGCCAGGTGGTGGAACGTCTGGAAGAGGGACAGCTGGATACCCGGGCCGCCACGACCCAGGCATCCGGTGAACTGGGCCGGCTGGCACGCGGCATCAACCGCATGGCCACCCGTATCCAGGCCTCCAGCCGCGAGCAGGCCCAGCAGATCAGCAAGGCTACCCGCCAGCTGACCAGCACCCTGCGCCATCTGGAACAGCAGAACGAGGCGCTGTCGCTGGCCCGCCGCCAGGCGGATGACGCCAACCACGCCAAGGACGAGTTCCTGGCCCGCATGAGCCATGAACTCAGAACGCCGCTGACCTCGGTACTGGGCTTTTCCAAGTTGATGCAGCGAACGCGGTTGACCCGGGAACAACAGCAGTACTGCCAGATCATCGACCAGACCTCGACCCTGTTGCTGACCATCATCGACGACATCCTTGATTTTTCCCGCCTGCAGTCGGATGCGATCGAGCTGGAGCTGCTGCCGTTCAATCCACGCCAGTGCCTGCTCAACCTGCTGGAGATGCAGGCGCCCATGGCACAGCACAAGGGGCTGACCCTGATCGAGGAGCTGTCCCCGGAGCTGCCTGATGCCCTGATCGGCGACCCGACCCGGCTGGCACAGGTGCTGACCAACCTGCTGAGCAATGCGATCAAGTTCACCCAGGACGGCGAAGTGCGCCTCAGCGCCCAGGCGACCCGCGCCGGACGCCACTGCAAACTGCTCCTGAGTGTCAGCGATACCGGCATCGGCATCTCGCCGGAGCAACAGCGCCACCTGTTCCAGGCCTTCAGCCAGGCCGACAACACCATCAGCCGGCGCTATGGCGGCTCGGGATTGGGACTGGCGATTGCACACCGACTGACCCAGATGATGGGCGGTGCCCTGGAACTGGAAAGCCAGGAAGGCATCGGCACCCGTATCGCCCTGAGCCTGACCCTGCCGCTGGCGACCGATGCACCGACGGAGACGCCCCAAAGCCATGCTCAGGAATACAGCTCCGGCTTTACCCTGAGCCGCCCGCTGAAAGTCCTGCTCGCGGAGGATAACGACTTCAACCGGCTGCTGATCTACAAGGTACTGACCCAGGCGGGGGCGCAAGTGGTTACCGCTGTTTCCGGTACGCTGGCCCTGGAGCGTTTTCGCCAGGAACAGCCGGATCTGGTGCTGATGGATGTGCATATGCCACAGATGGACGGCATCGAAGCCACCCGGGAGATTCGTCGCCTCGATCGCCACATTCCGATCATCGCCCTGACCGCCAACGTCATGCCCCATGAACACCTGGCTCTGAAACAGGCCGGCATCGATGCGGTGATGCTGAAACCGGTCAAGCTGACCGACCTGTTTGCCCACCTGGACCGACTGTGCCAGGTGCCGGCGACCAACGACCTGCAACCACACGCCGAACTGCTGGATCATGTGGGTACCGATGAATTGCACCAGGAGCTGGAACAACAGCTGAACGCACTCGGCCCTGCCGTGGAAGCGGGCCAGCTGGAGGTGATACGGGCACACGCCCACCAACTGCTGGGGCTGGCCGGACTCTATCAGTTACCCGAACTGGAAGCAGCGGTCGCCGAGCTGCACCAGGCCGCCGTGGCGGGCGATATTCCGTTGTGCTGGAAACGCTGTTTCCGCCTGCGCCGGCTGATCGAGCATCGCCAGTACCAGTAATCAGAAGCGACGGAAGAAAGGTTCGTTCTTGATCAGCTGTTCGAGGTCGAGCTGCACTTCGGCCAGGCGTCTGCGCGCCGCGCGATCGTACAGGTAGGGTGCCAGGCCATCGCTGGCCGGCGGGTGGGTCTCATCCCCTTCATGAATATCGACGCAGCGACGCCGGATCGCTTCCAGCTCGGGATCATGCAGCACCGGCAAGCCGACGAACATCTCCCACTCATCCCGCCGAGCCGCACCGTCCTGCACCTGCTGCATCAGCGCCAGGACCCTGCGCCGGTCCGGTCGCCAGGTCGGCGCCCGCCCCCAGGCCAGCGCCAACACCAGACCACTGATCAGCAGCAGGGAAACAACAAAGGCGATCAGGAATTCGGCCATATGGCGCCTGCCAGTCGTTATTTCAGCGGCTCGCCGCTGCTCAATTCACGGGCGATAACCTGTACGGCTGCCAAATGCTGTTCCTCAAGCTCGCGCATCTCCTGTTCATAACTGCGCTTGAGCTTTTTCGGCAGCGCCTGCCACTCCTCCTTGATCGGGATATGGCTGGTCTTGTCATGCACCTCGGTAATGACCGCATAGGCTTGCTGCTGCAGCAACTGGGGACGGAAGTTTTCCAGCAGCACCTTGAGGCGGATGCAGCCCTCGGTCAGGGTCATTTTTTCATCGTGCAAAATGGCGCCGGCCACCAGGCGGATGCTCTCCTGCAGATACCGGTGCCGCTCCTCCAGCGCCGCCACGGCGGCGGCCTCGCGCCTGGCCTGCTCTTCCCGCGGGCGACGGGCCCGACCGAGCTGACGAACGATAACGGCTGACAAAATCACGATCGCGACCAGTCCGGCGGCGATCAGGCTGTAGATCAGGGTGCTGCTCATGTTGTCCTCTTGCGCTGTTGGCTGCACCGGCATTATGCCAGAGGAGCCTGCGATCTCTCACTACGCATTGAGTACAGCAGAGGATTGGGGGGGAGAAAAGCGACGACGGGGGAAATCAGCCGCCGTCGCAGTACGCGTCCTTAGTCGAAGGTGCGCGGCTTGAGGTTATCCGGCTTGAGGAAGGGCTTTTCACCGGTGTTGTCGTGCTGACCCAGCACCTGGCCGTTCACTTCGGTGCCATAGCGGGAGTGCTTGTGGAAGCCGATGAACTGTTCCCGTGTGGCCTTGGCGTCACCGGTATAACGCGGATCCTGCGGACGTTCCTGGCTGTTGATATACCAGGCGACATTCCAGGCCTCAGCGTCAGTCAGGGAGCCCGATTTGCTCAGCGGCATGTTGTTCTTGATGAACGACGCCGCCGTGTAGATACGGGTCATGCCGGCCCCCCAGTTATAGGCGCCGTCCCCCCAGAGCGGCGGGAATACGACCTTGCCGTCCTGCTTCTGGCCAGCACCGTCGCTGCCGTGACAGATGGCGCAGTTGGCCTCATAGACCGCCTGGCCCTTCTCGTAGCTCACATCCTCGGGAATCTGCTTGCCCAGATGGCTGAAACCGCGACCGGCGATGTTGCGTTCATAGACCGGGGCGCTTTTCGCCAGCCACTGATGGTAGGCCGTCAGGGCCAGCATTTCATCGCTGCCATAGGCCGGCGGCTTGCCGTTCATGGAATAGGAGAAACAGCCGGCGATGCGCTCTTCCAGCGAGTTGACATGCTTGTTCTTGCCACGGTAATCCGGCAGCGTAGTCGCCGCCGGCCACACCGGACCGGACCAGTTCATGCGCCCTTCACCCATGTGGCAGGTCTTGCAGTTCATGTCGTTGAACACGTACTCGCCACGGAACTGCTGGGTGTTCATGAACATGTCATAGCCCTTGAGAATCACCTTGCGCAGTTCGGGATTGATCGACTCGTCGGCCATCAGGTCATCGATGGTCGGCGCCTGATGCACATACTGACCGGGCTTGCTGTCGGGCAGGTTGATCGGCACCTGCGGCTCGGCGGCCAGAGCCGAGTGGCTCATCGCGGCGGCCACCGCCAACATCACATACTTGGCTTTCATCACTGCTGTCCTCCCTCGGCGACAACGGCCTGCTGATTACCCAGATAGGCGGCCACCGCTTCGATCTGCTGTTCAGTCAAACGCTCGGCGACACCGGTCATCAGCTGGTTGGGATCATTGTGACGTTCGCCGGCACGCCAGGCGTTCAGCTGTTGCTTGATGTAATTCGGATGCTGACCGGCCAGCCCCGGGAAGGTTACACCCATCCCCTGGCTATCCGGTCCATGACAACTTTCGCAGGCCGGAATGTAATTATTCCAGTCGCCTCGCTTGGCGATCTTCTCGCCCAACGCCATCACCTCGGCGTCTGCGGAAGCCGCCTCGGCCTTGGGTACCGGCTGTTGCGCATAGTAGGCCGCCACATCCAGAATCTGCTGTTCTGTCAGGTTATCGACATTCGGTTGCATGATGACGCTGACCCGGGTTCCACTGTTGTAGTCACGGATCTGCTTGGCGATGTACTCTGCATCCATCCCTGCCAGGCGCGGAAATCCGGCGGCGTTGTTACCGACACCATCCAAACCATGGCAAGCCAGGCAAGGCGCGCCGCTGCCATCCCCTTGCATGACGACCTGCTGGCCATTGGCGGCCACTCCCTGAGCCTGAACAGCTCCACTGACCAGCAGGGCACCAGCCAGCGTCAGACGCCAGTATCGTTTCAACATGGAACTCTCCCCATATTGCATATGTCTAATAAAGTTTATGCTTAACAGAAAGCATTCTATTCCATTATGCATACACTCAACAGCCTAACACCCGGGCAGGTTGTTGTATTGATCCAGCTCCTGTTCCGGGCCGATCAGACGGTTCCTCAAACCACTGGCACGGCGTACTCGAGCACGCACGGCGTCGTCCAGCCGCCCGCGGTGCGCCAGCAGCAGGCTGAACCAGCGGCTGGCCCGGGTGATGCCGGTGTAGACCAGCTCCCGCGTCAGCACCGGGTTGATCGCTGGCGGCAGCAGCAGCGCGGTATGGGCAAACTCCGAACCCTGTGACTTGTGCACGGTCATGGCGTAGACCGTCTCGATCGCCTGCAGACGGCTGGGCAGCACCCACTTCAACGTGCCGTCCGCCAGCGGGAACACCACGCGCAATGCCTGACCGCCCTGTGCATCCGGCAGCATCAGGGTGATGCCGATATCACCGTTCATCAGCCCCAGGCCGTAATCGTTGCGGGTCACCAATACCGGGCGCCCTTCGTACCAGCCCTGATCCCGTTCGATCAGCCCCGCCTTCAACAGGGCGGCGGCGATGCGCTCATTCAGTCCTTCAACGCCCCAAGGACCGCGGCGCAGCGCGCAGAGCAGCTGGAACTGGCCGAAGGCGTTCAGGACCCCATGCGCCCAAGCATCCAGTGCACCCTGCGTCGGCTCAACCGGACGCAGATCCGCCAGTTGTTGCAGATAGTGCCGGTAGCCTTGTGGTGCCTCCTCCTCTGCATTCGCCGCCTGATTGCCACCCTCCAGCACCAGCCGCTCCAGTGACCGGTCTTCACTACCTTTCAACACGGTCACTCCCAGATCGGCATAGCCGGCACGCAGTACCTGATTCACCGCCTCCGGTCGACCGCTGTTGACCGCCCGCGCCAGGGCGCCGATGCCGCTGTCGACGCCGAAGCGGTGACTGAACCTGAGCATGGCGATCGCCTGCGCCAGCGGCTGGGTCGAGGCTTCCCCGTCGGTCGCCTGCCAGGCGGCCACGTCCTGTCCGGTCTGGCGCTCCAGCTGCAACAGGGTCTCGGGGGTATAACCGCCCAGGTCCGCCCCTTCACAGAGGTCGCCCAGCACCGAGCCGGCCTCCACCGAGGCCAGCTGGTCCTTGTCGCCGAGCAGAACCAACCGCGCCCGTGCCGGCAGCGCCGCCAGCAGCTGATGCATCATCTCCAGATCGATCATCGAGGCTTCATCCACCACCACCAGATCGGCATGCAGCGGATTGTCGGCGTTGTGGATAAAACGGCGGGTACCGGGTCTTGCCCCCAGCAGGCGGTGCAGGGTGGTCACCTCCTGCGGGATATCCTGTTGCAGATGGTCCGGCAGACGATCCACCGCGCCGCTGATTGATTCGGTCAGGCGCGCCGCCGCCTTGCCGGTGGGCGCGGCCAGGCGAATGCGCAACGCACGTCCCTCATCGCGGGCCAGGCTTTGCAGCAGCGCCAGCAGGCGCACCACGGTGGTGGTCTTGCCGGTACCGGGGCCGCCTGTGATGATGCCGAAGCGGCGGCCGGCCACCAACGCGCAGGCCAGCTGCTGCCAGTCGAGACCCTTATTCACAGGGGAAAAACCCACCGGCGCGAACAGCTCGCCGAGGCGCTGCTGCAGCCGTGCTTCATCCACAGGGATAGCGCTGAGACGATCACCAACCCGTGCGGCCACATCCACTTCGTAGCGCCACTGGCGATAGAGGTAAAGCCGGGTGGAGTTTGGCTCCAACACCAGCGGCGCCGGCGGATCACCGGCACTGACCAGCGCCGAGGCCTGCAGGGCGGCCAGCCATTCGCTGCGCCCCAGCCCCTGCAGCAATTCCACCGGACGGTCCGGCAGGGCCTCGCCGAACTCGCCATCCGGCGGCAGCGACAGGGCGGTATCCGGTGCCGACAGCAAGTTGTCGATATCGGCGCAGATATGGCCCCGCCCCAGCTGGTGGCTGGTCAACACACCGGCCAGTAACACCAGCGGCGAGACATTCGGCTCCAACTCCTGCAGGAAGCGGCCCAGTGTCAAATCCAGCGCGCGTATCCAGCCGCGCGCCTGCCAGCGCTGCAGCAGGTCTTCCAGCGCGGGCCAGTCCGCCAGTGCCGGGTGCAGCCTGGTGTCGGTGGTGAAAAGATCATTCTGCTCAGTCATGAGCTACCTCCTCGCCCGCCAGCAGACGGTCCAGGGTTTCGATCAGTTCCGCTTCGGGCCGGTCGATGCAGCAGCCATGATGCTCTGGCTCATTGATGCCGCGCAGAAACAGGTAAAGAGCTCCGCCCACATGCTGCTCATAGCCGCTGATCGGATCGTCGGCATAGCCGGGCAAACGCGCCTTGAGCAATCTGTGCAGCGCCAGCAGATAGAGCACGTACTGAACGTCATAACGCTTATCCAGCACCGCCTTCTGCATCGCCGCCGCGCTGTAATGGCTGTCGTCCGCTCCCAGCCAGTTGGATTTGTAGTCGGCTACCCAGTAGCGCCCCTCGTATTCAAACACCAGGTCGATAAAGCCCTTGAGCATGCCTCCCAGCTGCTGCGGCGCCAGCATTGGGCGCGGCTGCCCCGGCAGAACCCGACGGCTGATCAGCCGGTCGAGTTTGGCCACCGGCACCTCGGCCACCTGAAACCAGAACTCCAGCTCCGCCTGATATTCACTTAACCCGGCCAGAGGCACAGCGCCTTCCGGCAACGGCAGCGGTGTCACCAGCAACTGCTCCAGCCAGCGATCCAGCACCGGCAGCCAGGGCTGCCATTCCCGGCGCTGGCAGCGCGGCGCCAGATAGTCCTGACGCAGGCGCTCATCCACCGCCACCTGATCGAAGCCCTCGTCGGCGGCCCACTCCAGCACGCCGTGCAGGAAGGTACCGGCCTGGGGGCCTTTCCAGAAATGGTGCGGATCATAGTCGAACTCGACCACGGTGGAACCGGCGGCGGTTTCATCCCGGCTTTCGCGCGCGGTTTCCTCGCCGGGCGTCTCGGACGGTTCAGGTTCAACCGGTGCCTCCAGTTCCATCTGCCCCTGCAACTGGGCGATGGCGCTGTAACTGGCGATCCACCAGCGTTCACCCGCCACCGGTCGCTCACAGCTGCGCGCTGCTGCCAACGCCGACGTTGAGGCCTCTGCCGGCAACAGGGCGGTTTCGATCGGCGGCGGCTCATCGACGTCGATCACGCCATCGCAGACCAGTGGTTGCAGCAATCCGCTCAGGGTCGCGGTATCCGTTTTGTCGGCGCAGCCGAGCAGCTGGCCGAAGGCGCTCTTGTGCACACTGAGGGAACGGTTGCGCTTGATCGCCGCCACGCCCAGCCAGCAGGCGTGCACCGGCCGAGTCAGCGCCACGTAGAGCAGACGCAGGTCTTCCTGCAGGCGTTCGGCATCGGCCGCTTTCTTGGCCGCCTGGTCACCGCTGTCCAGCTCCAGCACGGTGCCCTCATCGGTCTGATAGCGGTAACTGCCGTTGTCAGCGGTGACCTCGCGGTAGTTGCAGATGAACGGCAGGAACACCAGCGGGTATTCCAGCCCCTTGGACTTGTGAATCGTCACCACCTGCACCAGATCAGCATCGCTCTCCAGTCGCATGATGTGTTCATCGCTACCATTGCTGCTGTCGAGGATCTGTTCCTGCAGGTAGCGAATCAGCGCCAGCTCCCCTTCCAGCTGGCTGCTCGCGCTCTGCAGCAGCTCGGCCAGGTGCAGCAGATTGGTCAGTACCCGCTCACCCCCGGTCTTTTGCAGCAGACGGGCCGGCAGTTCGAAACCCTCGAGCAGATGGCGCACCATCGGCAGCACGCCCTGGCGCTGCCAGAGTTCGCGCAGCTGGCGGAAGCGCTCCACCTCCTGCTCCCAGCGCTGCTCGTCCCGGGTCAGCTGCTCCAGAGTGGCATAGCCCAGATCCAGCGTTGCCGTCGCCAGCGCACCATGCAGGCGGTCCGCCTGTTCCGGCTCGGCGCAGGCGCGCAGCCAGCGCCAGAGATCTTCCGCCTCGGCACTGGCGTAGACCGACGCCTGATCGGACAGGTAGACGCTGCGCACGGCGCGCCGATCCAGCGCCTCTCGGATCACCCGGGCCTCGCTGCCACTGCGTACCAGGATGGCTATATCGCTGGGCTTGAGCGGTTCCAGCTGCCCCTCAGCGTTGCGGAAGCCGGCGCGTTGCTGCTGGGCCAGCGTCAGCAGGCGGCAGATCTCGCTGGCGCTGTGCTCGGCCATCAACTGGCGGTAATCGCCCACGGCGATGCCATCCGCCTCGTCATCACTCAGTAGCCAGTGGTTCAGTGCCGCCGGACGGACGCCGTCCACCTCGAACACCTCCTTGCGGCCGTTGGCCTCCACCGGGATAAACGGCAGGGGGTTGTCGCCGTCACGGGCAAAACGGAAAGCGCCTGCCGTTTGCCTGTCCTCCGCCTGTTCGAACAGCCGGTTGACCGCCTCGACCAGCGCCGTAGAGGAGCGGAAGTTGCGCCCCAAGGTATAGTGCCGCCCTGCCGTATCCTGGCGCGCCTGCAGATAGGTGTGAATATCGGCACCACGGAAGGCGTAGATCGCCTGTTTGGGGTCGCCGATCATCAGCAGGGCCGAGTTTGCACGTTCCGTCAGACCATCGTTCGGCCAGCAATTCTGATTGGCATTCGGGTCGGTGCTCTCGCCAGTATTCTCGCCAGAAGCCTGGTCACTCCCCCGGTAGACCCGACTGAAAATGCGGTACTGCAGCGGGTCTGTGTCCTGGAATTCGTCGATCAACGCCACCGGGTACTGGCGGCGAATGGTGGCGGCCAGGTGTTCGCCGCCTTCCCCCTGTAGCGCCTCATCCAGGCGCAGCAGCATGTCGTTGAAGCCCAGTGCTGCCGCCCGTTCACGGGAGCGGGCAAAGCGCTGCTGGATCCACCGCGCCGCGTGCAGCTGCACCGGCTGTACCGGCGGCTGGCCTTCGAGGTAGTCCACCAGCTGCTGCAGCTGATCGAACACCGGGTGATCCGGCGTCTGCCCCTGCTTGGCCTTGGCCGTTTTGGCGGTCAGTTTGGCCAGACCGAAATGTTCCAGCTTATCCACCGCCAGCGAAGCGCCCTCGGCCCAAGCCGCCATCTCGGCCAGCTTGTCGGGCAGGGACGCCGGTCGGTAACTCTGGTTGTTGAGTACTTTCGTCTGCACCGACTCGATCAGCAACGTTTCGATGGTCTCGCGTTCAGCTGACCAGCACGCACGAGCCTGCTGTTCCAGCTGCTCTTTCTGCGGCAGCCAACCGTCCAGTTGCGCCGCATAATCGGCCGGTGACAGCATCTGCGCCACCACTTCCCCCTGATAGCGCACCTGCTGCTCGCCTGGCTGCAGCAGCGGCTTGAGCGTTTTCAGCAAACAGTCCGGGTCGGAGGCCAGGTCGCTCAATGCCTCGGCAGCCTCAGGTGACAATGCATAACACCAGCTGCGCCAGTAGTCGCGCGCCATTTCAGCCAGCAGTTCACTGTCGTCCTGCTCCAGCTGCTGCTGAAACAGGCTGCCGGTATCGAAGGCATGCTGGGTCAGCATGCGCTGGCTCCAGCTGTGGATGGTGTAGACCGCCGCCTCGTCCATCCATTCGGCGGCCTGTTCCAGCTTGCGGGCGGCCAATGCCCGCGCCTCTGCATCGGCATGGTCCGGCTCGGCCAACAGCTGCTCCAGGAAAGGATCGGGCTCGGCCTTGCCGCGAAAGACCCGCGACGCCTCGGCCAGACGGCTACGGATACGGTCACGCAGCTCGCGGGTGGCGGCGTTGGTGAAGGTCACCACCAGAATATCCGGCGGCAGCAACGGCCGACCAAAGCCGGATTCGGCATCGCCGTGGCCCAGCACCAGGCGCACGTAAAGCGCGGCGATGGTGAAGGTCTTGCCGGTACCGGCGCTGGCCTCGATCAGACGCTGGCCGTGCAATGGGAAGACCAGCGGGTTCAGCGTTTCCGGACGCGAGGTGGGCCTGTGAGAAGTTGTGGTTTGCACGCTCATGCGTCCTCCCGTGACAGCAGCTCACCCTGTTCGATCAGGGGACGATAAAGCGCCTGGGCCCAGGCTTCCAGACCAGCATCCAGCAGTGGCTCGAATGCAGGCCAGGCCCGCTGCAGGTAGCGATCGGTGGTGCCTTCACCGGGAAAGCGGCTGTTACCTTCATAGGCATTGGCCGCCGCTCCAATCGGGTCCTTGTCCTCCGGTGCGTTCAACAGTGCCAGGCCGGTACGACAGGCCAGCGGAGCCGGTTGCGCCAGTGCTTTCAAGTAATATTCCAGCACCTCATCCAGCAGTTGCTGCGCCCGATCGGCGTCCAGCGGACGGATCTGGGCGCTGGTATCCGGACCCACCAGGAAGGTGGTCAGTGAGTGCCCGCTCGCGCTGACAGCCAGGTGATCCAGCCAGGCGCGAACCAGCCGATGCCAGCGCGGTGCCCCCTTGTCGCTGATTGCCTGGGGCGAGGACAGGATCTGTGCCAACTCATGTCCGGCGCGCTGACGGTAAAGACCGCCGGCCCAGTCTTCCAGCAGGACTTCATGCCCCTCGGCCTTAAGCCTCAACTGTAATTCCAGCGGTTCCGGCAGCAGTTGCCAATCAGCCTGCAGCTGCTGCAAATGGCGTAGTGTCGACGCTGCCGGGCTGAGGATCTCGCGCAGGGCACGCTCGCCGTAGGGACCCAGCGGCAGTTCACCCGCACGTTGCCAGCGCGCCAGCTGCGACTGGATGCCGACCTCGTGGCGCTCGGCCTTGAGCCCGGCGCTGATCAATTCGGAACCGAGCCGGAACTGATCCAGGCGATCGAACCGGAACGGCTCGTGCTCCGCCTGCACCTCTTCCAGAGTATCGAACCAGACGCCCAGGCGCTGATTGAAGAAAGTCTGTACCGGGTAGCGCAGGAAGCGCTGCAGGGTTTTCAGGTTGAGGCTTTCCGGGATCTCCAGCGGCGGCAGCCCCCCCTGTTCCTGCTGCTTGATGCCGTCGTGCACCTCGCGCCACTCACCGGCATAGGTGAACAGGTGCGGATCCTGCTTGAAATAGCGCGGGCTGAACGGCTGCAGCGGATGCTCGGTGGTCAGTTGCGCCGGCAGTTCCATGCCGTCTTCAGTCTGCCAACCCTGCTGCAGATGATCCCGCAGCTGGGCCACCAGTACCGAGGGCGGCTGCTCGGCGTTATCGCGCACGCTGCGCCCGACCCAGCTGATGTAGAGCGCATCGCGCGCCGACAGCATGGCTTCGAGAAACAGGTAGCGGTCATCCTCGCGGCGGGAACGGTCACCGGGGCGATAGCGCCCCACCATCAGGTCGAAGTCCATCGGCGGCTGGATACGCGGATAGTCGCCATCGTTCATGCCCAACAGACAGACACGACGGAAGGGGATGGCGCGCATCGGCATCAGGGTGGCAATATTGACCGCCCCGGCAAGGAAGCGCTGCGACAGACTCATCTCGTCGATGCCGTCGAGCCAGCTGTCGCGTACTACCTCCAGCGGCAACGCACGTTCCAGCGCCGCCTCGGCACAGGCCTCCTGCCACTGCTGCAACCGCTGGGTCAGCCGCTCCATCAGCATCAAGTCCTGATCGCTGACCGGCAGCAGGAAACGCTCCAGCAGTGCGGTCAGCACCAGACCCCATTCATTACAGGGCTTGGGCGTAAGCAAGTGCTCACCCAGCTGCAGCAGGGCCGCCACCAGCTCCGCCAGAGGACCGACCTGCGCCGCTTCCAGCCCGCCGACTTCTCCGTAGGCCTCGATCTCGGCGAAGCTCTGTTCATCGCCCATGATATAACCCAGCAGCATGCGTTTGAGGCCGAACAGCCAGGTGTTCTGCTCCAGCCCTTCCGGCAGTTCCAGGCCGGCGCGCTGGGCGCTGTCGAGGCCCCAGCGAATACCCGAATCACGAATCCAGTGCTGCAGCTGGGGCAGGTCGCTTTCCGCCATGCCGAAGCGTTCGCGCAGGGCCGGCACCTCCAGCAGGTCGAACAGCTGGCTGATGCCGAAACGCTCCTGTGGCAGCTGCAGCAACAGCTCCAGCGCGATCAGCAGTGGCGCCTGACCTCGGTTCTGCTGGTCGTTCAGGGTAAAGGGAATGAAGCGTGGGTCTCGACGCGACAACCGGCCGAATACCGAGCGGATATGCGGCGCATACTGGTTGACGTCCGGCACCATGACGATGATATCGCGCGGTTTAAGGCTGGGGTCGTCCTGGAACCACTGCAACATCTGGTCGTGCAGGATCTCGACTTCACGCTGGCGGCTGTGTGCAACCTGGAAGGTCAGTGAGTCATCACCTTCATGCCAAAGTCGCTGAACTTTCGGAACAGGTTCCAGCTCCAGAATATCCTGCTGAATCTGGTTCAGCAGCGACAAGTGTTCTACATCAGGTTCGGCATCATCAAAGAGGTCGATGCGCTGGAACCAGTCGCGGTACTGGCTGGTATCGTCGAACTGATCCAGCAGACGGATGTAGTCGCGGCCCTGCTTGCCCCAGGCCGCCAGCAGCGGCTGGGCGTGCAGGTGCAGATCGGCCTCACTGACCTCTTCCGGCATGCCGGCCTTGAGCGCCTGACGCCGGCGGGTGCTGCGCAGCAGCTCCTTACCGTCGATGATATCGGCCCAGTAATGGCGACAGGGGTTGTGCACACAGAGCAGTACCTGGGTGTGCTTGGCCAGCGCCGACAGCGCCTCGATAAACTGTTGCGGCAGCGCCGAGATGCCGAAGATGATCACCCGGCGCGGCACCGCCCGAGGTCGTTGCTTCAGTTGGCTGCAGGCGGCGAGAAACTGCTGATGCAGGTCGGCTCGGCTCAGGTTGCGCTGAGACTCATCCATATCGGCACGGATCGCGCGCCACAGCAACGGCTGCCAGCGCTGTTCTTCCGGCAGTGGCTGCTCCTGACCCTGGGCACCGATCAGCAGATCACGCCCTTCAGCCCAGGCGCTGAGCCAGTCGGCGCGGTAGACCTGGTACTGATCGTAGAGGTCGGCCAGACGCTCGGCCAGCTGGTACTCCTTGCGCGCCGTCAGGTCGTCGGCGAGAAAACGGCGCAGCTGGGCACATTCGGGCTGTTCGATCAGGTCGGGAAGCAGACGCAGCAAACGCCAGGCGAGACGGGACTTGTCATAAGGCGAGGCCTTGGGCACCCGGTCGGCACCGAGCACGGCGCGGTAGACCTGCCAGAGGAAGGCCGAGGGCAGCTGGATATCCAGTGCCGCCGCAATGCCGCAACCCGGCTGCTCAACATCATTCGGCGAACGCGCCAGCGCCAGCTGCAGCCATTGGGCGATACCGTTGCTCTGCACCAGGATGGTTTCGTTTTCCAGCACTCCCAAAGGGTTGGTGCGCATCCAGTACACCAGCAGTTCGCGCAGCGCTTCCAGCCGGTTGCCATGGATGATCGCCAGGCCGGTGGACAGGCCCTCCCTGTTCTGCTCGCTCACACTCCTGCTCCCCCTGCTTGTTCGATGCGCAAGGATACTACTCGCGCCCAGGGATTGCATACGGCGACAAGGTCAACGGTGCCCCGTAACCCGCTCGTTTACCTGCTGCTCTCCCCTGCCGGCTTTGTTCGGCTTCTGGGCGGTATACAAGGTAAACCTCAAGCTCAACAACTCAGTCGCCTGCGCCTGCCCAACCTGGAGCCGATGTCCGCTGGCGAGTTCATCGAGATTGCCGCAGCCATGGGCGCAGTCCTCCAGCTCGACTCTATCCTCATGAAACAGGTCTTCGCGATGGTACAGCAGAGCGGATACACCGGACTGCTGTTCATCAACCGAGCACCCCGGGCCGTACTCGCCAGGGCTAGACCACACCGCATCTGCCGGAGCACTAAGACCCCGACTTCTCCGCTCACTGGGCGCGAGCGATCAGCGCTTCGATCTCCGCCACGATCACCGCGGACAGCTCGCATACCTCACGATACTTGGCTTCTGCCTGACCTGGGTGCCGCTGCCGATCTTCAATAATCTCCCGGATCAGCTGGTGCATGCGGTCATGCGGCTGCTCAATCGCGGACATGGCCCCACTGCGACCAAACAGCTCGCGGCCGCGGCCATAGAACCAGCGGCCGAAATCACAGTCATGGGAAGACACCGCCTGCTCATGGGGAATATCCGCGCGCCCGTCCAGGAAGGCCCGCAGACGCAGTTTCCAGGCCTGGTGTGCGGCCCTCGCCAGCTCCAGCTCGGTTACATCGTCCTGGGACACCCTGAAGCGTCGAATGGTCTTCATCAACTGTGCCAGTTCCATACCGATGGCCGACGTAGAGTGGAGGATATCTTCGGCTCCCTCTGCGGTCTGATCGGCGCCGCTGCCAACCCGCTCCACCGACTGGTGGATCGTCTCGCTGACCTGGGTCTGCTCCTCCGCCGCCGAAGCGATCTGAGCGGTCATGTCACGGATCTCATCCATCGCTCGAGTGATCGCCTGGAGCGCATCGCCGGCATGGCTGGCCATGTCCACGGTCTTGTCAGACTGCTGCTGACTCTGTTCGATCACCCTGACCGTTCGGCCTGTCCCCTCCCGGAGCGCCGTAATCATCTCATTGATCTCCCCCGTGGCACTCTGGGTCCTGTGCGCCAGGGCGCGGACCTCGTCGGCGACAACGGAGAAGCCGCGCCCCTGCTCACCGGCCCGGGCCGCTTCAATCGCCGCGTTCAGAGCCAACAGGTTGGTCTGATCGGCAATGTCACGAATCACATCCAGGATGGTGCTGATGGTGTCACTACGACTTTCCACATCGCGCACCACGGTCATCATCTCTCCCACGTCCTCCGCCAGGGTATGGATCGCCGTAATCGCTTCGTCGACGGTTTGGCGCCCCTGCTGCGCCTGGTCATCCGCCTGCTGGGTGGCATTCGCCGAACCTGCCGCGCTGTGAGCCACTTCCTGTGCCGTTGCCGACATTTCATTCATCGCTGTCGCGATCTCGGTCGTTTCCTGACGCTGCCGGTTGGCCAGTCCCAAGGTCCGGTCACTGACATCGAACAGATAGGAGCTGGACGATGAGACCGAGGCAACCGCTCGCATCAGTTCCTGAATCAACGTTTCGATGCGCTCGATAAACTGGTTGAACTCCTGCGCGATCGCCGTCAGTTCGTTGTGGCCACTGACCGGCAGCCGCTGGGTCAGGTCCCCTTCGCCAGTGGAAATGTCCCGCATGGCCGCACTGAGGCGGCGTAACGGACGCGCCACACTGTGGCCAATGATCGCTGCCACGATAATGCCGATGACCAGAATGGCCGCAATAATGCTCAGCAGTTCGAGGAAGGCTGCGCGGTGCTGGGCAATATAGTCACTACGATCCATCGCCAATACCAGAACACCGATCGGTGTCCCCGAATAATCTTCAAGCGCCTGGGCATGCAGCGCCACCGGACGGCCATTCAGCTCCTGTTCCATCACCTGTGCATCACCCGACAGTGCCGCCTCTGCTGCGCCATCACTCAGCAGTCGCTGCCCCCCCCAGGTGCTGGCAAAGGTTTCCAGAGAGCCATTGCGTGTCAGCAACAGCGCAAGATCCAGGTCCGTATCGGCCTTGACCGCATCAAAGAAGGGCTGCCCCAGCGAGAACCCGAACTCCACCGATCCCCAGTGCTGCCCTTCTACCTGGACCGGTACCACACCTCGAATCCCCAGGCCGGCAACACCCTGCTCGATGCCTCCAACCGGCTGGCGAGCCTGGTTCGTGACCACCACCGTCTGGCGGAAGCCCGACAGGTCATCGCCATATTTTTCCGGCCGGTGCAAACGCAGCCAGGAAGTGGCGGGCGGTTGATGGAACTGAAGCTGCCGCAAACCAAATGTCCGTTGCAGCTGAGTAAAGGCCTGTTCCAGCTCAGTCTCCACCTGCTCCCGCTGGCCTTCAAGCAACAGTTGCTGCAGATGCGGCTGTGCCGCTACCAGCGTTGCCATTGCGGTCGCCAAGCGGCGTTCAGCGTCGATCCTCTCCATTACCTTGTCAAACTGCACCTGCAGCTCGCGCTTCTCGGCTGATTGGATCAGCCGATTCAGGTCACGGCTCACCCCAGGCAAGACAATCGCGGCAAACAGCAGCAATAGCAGGCTGAAGCCACCAATGACACGAATGCGGATACTCAGACGGTCCAACATATTTCTTTCCTTGTTATGTGTAGGCGTAGCAAAAGCATAACCGTAAACAAGTGTATGCAGAAGACGTCTCTTATTGATGCGCCTTTGGCAAGCTGCCTGCGGCTTCACTGCACTGTCATTCACATAATTCAAGATGGAGGCTCATGACTCAGTGGAGAGTGCGGGATGATCGATTTGACCGGTAAACGAGGCGTTATTTTTGGCATTGCCAATCGTCACAGCATCGCTTATGGATGCGCGGAAGTCTTGGCTTCCCTCGGGGCCGAGCTGTGCATAACCTACCTGAACGAAAAAGCACGTCCTTTTGTTGAGCCCCTGGCACAACAGCTGGGTGCCAGTCTGCTACTGCCGTGCAATGTGGCCGAGCCCGGCCAGCTCGAGGATATCTTTGCGCAACTGGAAGCCGAGTGGGGCAAGGTGGACTTTGTCATCCACTCCATCGCCTGGTCACCGCTGGATGAACTCCACGGCCAACTGGTCGACTCCTCTGCAGAAGGCTTCGGTCAGGCAATGGATATCTCCTGCCACTCCTTCATCCGCATGGCGCGCCTTAGCCGTGACCTGATGCCGTCTGGCGGCACCCTGCTGACGATGAGCTACCACGGCGCTGAACGGGTTGTTGAGCATTACAACCTGATGGGACCCGTCAAGGCCGCTCTGGAAAGTTCGGTACGCTACCTGGCCTCTGAGCTGGGTCCGCTTGGTATTCGTGTGCATTCCCTGTCACCTGGCCCCATGCCGACACGGGCCGCCAGCGGCATCAACGCCTTTGATACCTTGATGGAAGATGCCGTCAGCCGCTCTCCCCTGCACCGTCTGGGCACCCCCGACGACGTGGGTCGCATGGCCGCCTTCCTGATCAGCGAACACGCCTCAGCGCTGACCGGCAACCGCATCCATATCGATGCTGGCCACCACTTGATGGCGTAGTAATTCTGTGAGGAAAGTTCAATCAGCATGGCAGGGACGCCACAACGCAAAAACCCCGGCCTCATCGAGACCGGGGTTTTCACTTAATTAAATGCTTGGCGACGACCTACTCTCACATGGGGAGACCCCACACTACCATCGGCGATGACGCGTTTCACTGCTGAGTTCGGGATGGGATCAGGTGGTTCCACGGCTCTATGGTCGCCAAGCAAAACTAGTACAAACTGGATCTTTCAGTAAAAGCCTTTTGGGCTCTCGCTGTGATTGTCTTTGTCGTATCGTCGCTACAAGCGTTCAACCGGTGCTCTTTCGAGCTGCGATAATCTGTTCTACGTTAACCATTCATTTCAAACGCCTTGGGCGTTATATGGTCAAGCCTCACGAGCAATTAGTACTGGTTAGCTAAATGCCTTACAACACTTACACACCCAGCCTATCAACGTCCTGGTCTCGGACGGCTCTACAGGGATCTCAAGGATCCAGTGAGATCTCATCTTGAAGGAGGCTTCCCGCTTAGATGCTTTCAGCGGTTATCCCGTCCGCACGTAGCTACCCGGCAATGCCACTGGCGTGACAACCGGAACACCAGAGGTGCGTCCACTCCGGTCCTCTCGTACTAGGAGCAGCTCTTCTCAAATCTCAAACGCCCACGGCAGATAGGGACCGAACTGTCTCACGACGTTCTAAACCCAGCTCGCGTACCACTTTAAATGGCGAACAGCCATACCCTTGGGACCGGCTTCAGCCCCAGGATGTGATGAGCCGACATCGAGGTGCCAAACACCGCCGTCGATGTGAACTCTTGGGCGGTATCAGCCTGTTATCCCCGGAGTACCTTTTATCCGTTGAGCGATGGCCCTTCCATACAGAACCACCGGATCACTAGAACCTACTTTCGTACCTGCTCGACGTGTCAGTCTCGCAGTCAAGCACCCTTCTACTCTTGCGCTCATTGGCTGATTTCCGACCAGCCTGAGGGTACCTTCGTGCTCCTCCGTTACTCTTTGGGAGGAGACCGCCCCAGTCAAACTACCCACCACACAATGTCCTCGATCCCGATAAGGGACCTGAGTTAGAACCTCAACAGTACCAGGCTGGTATTTCAAGGTTGGCTCCACCACAACTGGCGTCATGGTTTCAAAGCCTCCCAGCTATCCTACACAAGTAATGTCAAAGTCCACTGTGAAGCTATAGTAAAGGTTCACGGGGTCTTTCCGTCTAGCCGCGGGGACGCTGCATCTTCACAGCGAGTTCAATTTCACTGAGTCTCGGGTGGAGACAGTGTGGCCATCGTTACGCCATTCGTGCAGGTCGGAACTTACCCGACAAGGAATTTCGCTACCTTAGGACCGTTATAGTTACGGCCGCCGTTTACCGGGGCTTCGATCAAGAGCTTCGCCGAAGCTAACCCCATCAATTAACCTTCCGGCACCGGGCAGGCGTCACACCCTATACGTCCACTTTCGTGTTTGCAGAGTGCTGTGTTTTTAATAAACAGTCGCAGCCACCTGGTATCTTCGACCGACATCAGCTTAGAGAGTAAATCTCATCACCAACATCGGCGTGCCTTCTCCCGAAGTTACGGCACCATTTTGCCTAGTTCCTTCACCCGAGTTCTCTCAAGCGCCTTGGTATTCTCAACCTGACCACCTGTGTCGGTTTGGGGTACGGTCACACATAACCTGAAGCTTAGAGGATTTTCCTGGAAGCATGGCATCAACCACTTCGACTCATAAAGAGTCTCGTCATCAGGTCTCAGTCTTAAGGAGCCGGATTTTCCTAACTCCTCAACCTACACCCTTAAACGCGGACAACCAACGCCGCGCTGGCCTAGCCTTCTCCGTCCCCCCATCGCAGTTATGCGTGGTACAGGAATATTAACCTGTCTCCCATCGACTACGCTTTTCAGCCTCGCCTTAGGGGCCGACTCACCCTACCCTGATTAGCATTGGATAGGAACCCTTGGTCTTCCGGCGAGGGGGTTTTTCACCCCCTTTATCGTTACTCATGTCAGCATTCGCACTTCTGATACCTCCACGGTGCCTTACAGCTTCCGCTTCAACGGCTTACAGAACGCTCCTCTACCATGCCCTAAGGCATCCGCAGCTTCGGTGTCTAGTTTGAGCCCCGTTATATCTTCCGCGCAGGCCGACTCGACTAGTGAGCTATTACGCTTTCTTTAAAGGATGGCTGCTTCTAAGCCAACCTCCTAGCTGTCTGAGCCTTCCCACATCGTTTCCCACTTAACTAGAACTTTGGGACCTTAGCTGGCGGTCTGGGTTGTTTCCCTTTCCACGACGGACGTTAGCACCCGCCGTGTGTCTCCCATGATTGCACTCTTGGGTATTCGGAGTTTGCATCGGGTTGGTAAGTCGGGATGACCCCCTAGCCGAAACAGTGCTCTACCCCCCAAGGTGAGACATGAGGCGCTACCTAAATAGCTTTCGAGGAGAACCAGCTATCTCCGGGCTTGATTAGCCTTTCACTCCGATCCACAGGTCATCCGCTGGCTTTTCAACGACAGTCGGTTCGGTCCTCCAGTTGATGTTACTCAACCTTCAACCTGCCCATGGATAGATCGCCCGGTTTCGGGTCTACTCCCAGCGACTTGGCGCCCTATTAAGACTCGGTTTCCCTACGCCTCCCCTAAACGGTTAAGCTTGCCACTGAAAGTAAGTCGCTGACCCATTATACAAAAGGTACGCAGTCACCGTCCGAAAACGGCTCCCACTGCTTGTACGTACACGGTTTCAGGGTCTATTTCACTCCCCTCACAGGGGTTCTTTTCGCCTTTCCCTCACGGTACTGGTTCACTATCGGTCAGTCAGGAGTATTTAGCCTTGGAGGATGGTCCCCCCATATTCAGACAGAATATCACGTGTTCCGTCCTACTCGATTTCACGGTCTATAGGTTTTCGCATACGGGGCTATCACCCACTATGGCCACACTTTCCAGAGTGTTCTGCTAACCACAAGACCGCTTAAGGGCTAATCCCCGTTCGCTCGCCGCTACTAAGGGAATCTCGGTTGATTTCTTTTCCTCCGGGTACTTAGATGTTTCAGTTCCCCGGGTTCGCCTCTCAACACCTATGTATTCAGTGAAGAGATACCCGCAAGCGGGTGGGTTTCCCCATTCGGAAATCCTCGGATCAAAGTCTGTTTACCGACTCCCCGAGGCTTATCGCAGGTTACTACGTCCTTCATCGCCTCTGACTGCCAAGGCATCCACCGTGCACGCTTATTCACTTGACCATATAACCCGAAGGCGTCTGGAAAAATGAATGGTTCGTAACGATTATCGCCGGTTGGCGCTTGTATCAAACAATACAAGACAATCTTTCAGATCCAATTTGTTAAAGAGCGTTTAAAGCAATAAGCTTTAAAAGATGGACTCAATCATGAGCACACGTTTTAAAGCTCCGTCAGCTTCAACAGTTCGATCAGGTAATATGTGTGAACGCTTGCCAGAACTTCGCAATCGTTTAAGGAGGTGATCCAGCCCCAGGTTCCCCTAGGGCTACCTTGTTACGACTTCACCCCAGTCATGAATCACACCGTGGTAACCGTCCTCCCGAAGGTTAGACTAGCTACTTCTGGTGCAACCCACTCCCATGGTGTGACGGGCGGTGTGTACAAGGCCCGGGAACGTATTCACCGCGACATTCTGATTCGCGATTACTAGCGATTCCGACTTCACGCAGTCGAGTTGCAGACTGCGATCCGGACTACGACCGGTTTTCTGAGATTAGCTTACCCTCGCGAGTTCGCAGCCCTCTGTACCGGCCATTGTAGCACGTGTGTAGCCCTACTCGTAAGGGCCATGATGACTTGACGTCATCCCCACCTTCCTCCGGTTTGTCACCGGCAGTCTCCTTAGAGTTCCCACCCGAAGTGCTGGCAAATAAGGATAGGGGTTGCGCTCGTTACGGGACTTAACCCAACATTTCACAACACGAGCTGACGACAGCCATGCAGCACCTGTCACTGCGTTCCCGAAGGCACCAAGGTATCTCTACCAAGTTCGCAGGATGTCAAGAGTAGGTAAGGTTCTTCGCGTTGCTTCGAATTAAACCACATGCTCCACCGCTTGTGCGGGCCCCCGTCAATTCATTTGAGTTTTAACCTTGCGGCCGTACTCCCCAGGCGGTCAACTTATCGCGTTAGCTGCGCCACTAAAGGATCAAGTCCCCCAACGGCTAGTTGACATCGTTTACGGCGTGGACTACCAGGGTATCTAATCCTGTTTGCTACCCACGCTTTCGCACCTCAGTGTCAGTATCGGTCCAGGTAGTCGCCTTCGCCACTGGTGTTCCTTCCGATCTCTACGCATTTCACCGCTACACCGGAAATTCCACTACCCTCTACCGTACTCTAGCTCAGCAGTATCAGGTGCAATTCCCAGGTTGAGCCCGGGGCTTTCACATCTGACTGACTGAACCACCTACGCGCGCTTTACGCCCAGTAATTCCGATTAACGCTCGGACCCTCCGTATTACCGCGGCTGCTGGCACGGAGTTAGCCGGTCCTTCTTCTGCAGTTAACGTCACAGCATGCCAGTATTAATGACATGCCTTTCCTCACTGCTGAAAGTGCTTTACAACCCGAAGGCCTTCTTCACACACGCGGCATGGCTGGATCAGGGTTGCCCCCATTGTCCAATATTCCCCACTGCTGCCTCCCGTAGGAGTCTGGGCCGTGTCTCAGTCCCAGTGTGGCTGATCATCCTCTCAGACCAGCTACGGATCATCGCCTTGGTGAGCCTTTACCTCACCAACAAGCTAATCCGACGCGGGCTCATCTGATAGCGTGAGGTCCGAAGATCCCCCACTTTCCCCCGAAGGGCGTATGCGGTATTAGCAGTCGTTTCCGACTGTTGTCCCCCACTACCAGGCAGATTCCCACGCGTTACTCACCCGTCCGCCGCTCGTCATCTTCCAGCAAGCTGGAAATGTTACCGCTCGACTTGCATGTGTTAGGCCTGCCGCCAGCGTTCAATCTGAGCCATGATCAAACTCTTCAGTTCAAATCTATGGTGAGTCTTTTAATGAGAGAGGAATATCTCTCAGACTCGGCTCAAGGTATTACACAACGCTAAATGAATATTCAGTTAGGTTGCTTGCCTTGATTAAGCTTTGTGTGCTCAATCCTGACAAGCGCCCACACATATTACCTGATCAATTTGTTAAAGAGCGGGCTTGATCAACCTGCCGTTTGGCAGAACCTGTTGTCTCAAGCGAGGCGCATATCTTACTACGCCGATTTTCGATGTCAACCTTTATTTTCGTTTTTTGTTTCAGTGCCGAAGCACCTCACAACGAACCGGTTGAATCAAGGAGACAAATTCTACATCAGAAATCTTATTGATTTCAAGAACTTATTTCCTTCTCGTTCAAGGCTTCAGTGTTTCGCGAACCCTGTCGTCTCAAGCGAGGAAGCGTATTCTACTGATCCCCACCGGGGTGTCAACGCCTTTCTGTAAAAAAGTTTCAAAACGGTTAAAAACGAAAACAGGCGCCTCTTTTCAGCAAAGGGGCGCCTGTTTGTCACATTTCATCTACCAGCATTAGCCTAAGTAGAACAGGTGATGCTTTTTCTTGCCCAGCTTCACCAGGAAGTACTTGCCGAAACGTGCCGCTTCCGCTGTGAACAGTCCTTCAGCGTTCATGTTCTGATCCATGCCACAGGCCTGATCGTTGATTACGACTGCATTGCGCTGCAAGGCATCTTTCACCTGTTTGCCGGACGTCGCCAGCCCCGCATCCGCAAACAGGGTGGTCAGCGGCAGGTCAGCCAGCTCAGCTGGAACCTGAGTCGCCGGCAGGCCATCCTGTTCCAGCTGAGCGTAATCTTCTAGACTCAGTTCAGACAGATCGCCGGAGAACAGCGCTTCGGTAATGCGGCGTGCGGCCTGCAGTGCTTCTTCACCGTGCACCAGCTCGGTCATCTGTTCAGCCAGAATACGCTGGGCTTCGGGGCGTCCCGCGCGTTCACGGTCCTCGGCCTCGATCGCATCGATCTCGCCAACCGGCAGGAAAGTGAAGAACTTCATGAAGCGGTACACATCCGCATCGGGGGTCTGCAGCCAAAACTGGTAGAAGGCATAGGGGGACGTCTTCTTGGCATCCAGCCATACTGCACCACCCTCGGTCTTGCCGAACTTGGTGCCGTCTGACTTGGTAATCAGCGGCAGTGTCAGCCCATGGGTCGCAGCTCCGTTCACGCGGCGGGTCAGGTCAATCCCCCCGGTGATATTACCCCACTGGTCAGAACCACCAATCTGCATGGTGCAGCCGTACTTGCTGTTCAGCTGCTGGAAATCGTAGGACTGCAGGATCTGATACGTGAATTCAGTAAAGGACAAGCCAGAACCTTCACGTTCGATACGCTGCTTGACCGACTCTTTGGCGATCATCTTGTTGACGGTAAAGTGCTTGCCAATATCACGCAGGAAACTCAGCACGTCCACGCCGGCGGTCCAGTCATAGTTGTTGGCCAGAATAGCACCATCATCGCCATCAAATTCGATGAAACGACTGATCTGCGCCTTGAGGCACTCACTCCACTGCTGCACGATCTCTTCAGAATTCAGCTGACGCTCCTGGTCCTTGAAGCTGGGATCGCCGATCATGCCGGTGGCGCCACCGACAAGGGCGATCGGACGATGACCGACATCCTGAAAGCGCTTCAGCATCAATAGAGGCACCAGGTGACCCAGATGCAGGCTGTCGGCAGTCGGATCGAAGCCACAATAAAGCGTAACCGGCCCCTGAGCCAGATGCTCAGCCAGTTCCTCTTCATTGGTCATCTGTGCGATGAGACCACGGGCCTTCAGATCATCGATCAAACTGTTTGCGTTCATACCGCCGAAATCTCTCTATTGAATTAAAGTAAGCAGACGCAGCATTCTAAACCTTCGCCGGGGACTGAACAAACATGCCCCCATCACGCCCCACCGTCGACACACCTCTGTCCTGTGGAATTTTCGTTATACTGGGTTGTCGATTGTTTCTTCTTCACTTGCTGCCATAGGTATCCCCGTGACACCGCTACTGTTTCATCTACGCCGCCTGCCTCGATTTCACCTCGTCACTGCAGCAGCGACGCTTGTGGCCCTGACCGCCATTATATTGCTGTGGCCCACCGAGCCGCTTCCCCACAACGTACCCGATCGCGTTGCTCAGGCTGAGCCTGCGTCCTCAATTCCCGTGGGCACAGCACAGACTCAGCCTGAACCGACAGAGGCCTCGTCAAGCCCGCTTCAGCTACCTACTCCACCTCCCCAACCGCTGCCGACCCGAGTCGATAATTGGGTCGAGTATCCGGTCAAGATTGGCGACAACCTGACCACCCTGTTCAAGCGTGCCGGACTGGGACCCCGAGAGGTATACCGGATTTCCCAGGCCGTCAGTGGCAGCGAGGCCCTGAAACGGCTGCGCCCGGGGCAGAGTCTGGCCTTTTTGATCGAAGACGGCCTGCTGCGAAAGCTGCGCCATGTCCAGGATCAGCTCAACACCACCCTGATCGAGCTGACCGATACCGGCTACCAGGTACAGCAACTGGAGCGCACCCCTGAAGCACGTACCGCCTACGCCGAGGGCAACATCAATCGTTCGCTGTTTATGGATGCCGCCGAAGCCGGGCTGTCGAACAAGACCATCATGCAGCTGGCCGAGATCTTCGGCTGGGATATCGACTTCGCCCTGGACATCCGTGACGGCGACCACTTCCGTGTGCTCTATGAGCAGGACTACCTTGACGACAAGCCCCTCGACCAGAGCCGCATTTTGGCCGCCGAGTTCATCAACCAGGGCAAGGCGTTTGCAGCCATACGCTTCACCGACAGCGAGGGCAACAGCCAGTATTTCGCCCCGGATGGCCGCAGCATGCGCAAGGCCTTTCTGCGCTCGCCGGTGGACTTCAGCCGCATCAGCTCCCGCTTCAAGCCGGAGCGCTACCACCCGGTTTTGGGCAAGAAACGCCCTCACCGAGGTGTCGACTATGCCGCCGCAACCGGCACACCGATCAAGGCCGCCGGCGACGGCAAGATCATCTGGCGCGGCACCAAAGGCGGCTATGGCCGCACCATCATTCTGCAGCACGGCGGTAACATCACCACGCTCTATGCGCACATGAGCCGCTACCAGAAAGGCCTCAGCAACGGCTCCCGAGTCAAGCAGGGCCAGGTGATCGGTTATGTCGGCGCATCGGGCCTGGCGACCGGCCCCCACCTGCATTACGAATTCCGCACCAACGGCGTACACCGTAACCCGCTGACCGTCGCCCTGCCGGCGGCCAAACCAATCGCCGAGCCGGAACTCGCCGCCTTCCAGGCCGAATCCGAGCGTTTGCTGGCAGCCCTCAACCAATATGCAGGCACCCAGCTTGCCCTGAGTGACCAGGAGAGCACTCAATGAGTCCTGAGTACTTCATCGGCCTGATGTCCGGCACCAGCCTGGACAGCATTGACGCCGTCATCGTCAGTTTCGTGCCGGAATTTCGGCTGCATGCCAGTCATACCCATCCTCTGCCTGCAGATCTGCGCCAGCAGATTCTGACATTGAACCACAGCGGTCCGGATGAGATCGATCAATTCGGGGCACTGGATATCGCTCTGGGCAGCCTCTTTGCTGACGCCGTCAAGGCGCTGCTCGCCAGCAGCGGCTTCAGCGCCAGCCAGATTCGCGCCATCGGCAGCCACGGCCAGACCATTCGCCACCGCCCCGAACATCAGTTCAGCCTGCAGATCGGCGACCCCGCCAGCATCGCCGAGCAGAGCGGCATCACCACGGTGGCCGACTTCCGCCGCCGCGACCTGGCCGCCGGCGGCCAGGGAGCACCGCTGGTCCCTGCGTTCCATCGGGCGCTGTTTGGCAAATCTGGACAGGATCGGGTACTGGTCAACCTGGGCGGCATGGCCAATATCACCCTGCTGCCGGGCAACATTGATCGCCCCGTGCTCGGCTACGACACCGGCCCCGGCAATGTGCTGATGGACGCCTGGATCCGTCAGCACCGGGGACTGGACTACGACAGGAACGGAGCCTGGGCGGCCAGCGGCCAGGTACAGCCGGCCTTGCTGGAAACCATGCTGGACCACGCCTACTTCCAGCGCCAGCCGCCGAAAAGTACCGGACGCGAAGCATTCGACCTCCCCTGGCTGCAGCAGATTCTGAACGCACCGGCCGCCCGCCCCTCCCCCGAGGATATCCAAGCCACTTTGCTGGAACTGACCGCTGCTTCGTTGGCCCGGGCGATCGCAAAACACGAGTTGCGCCAGCCACAGCTATTCCTCTGCGGTGGCGGCAGCCATAACCAACAGTTACTACAGCGCCTGCAATATCATTTGCCGGATGCCGAGATCAGCACCACCGCAGTACTGGGACTGGAGCCCGACTGGGTAGAAGCGGCCGCTTTCGCCTGGTTTGCCATGCGCACCCTGAACCGTAAAACCTCCAGCCTGGCGGCCGTCACAGGCGCCCGGGGAGATCGCATTCTGGGCGCCATTCACCCGGCCTGAGATCGGTGGAACAGAAATGAAAACGCCGGCATCAAGCCGGCGTTTTCATGCGAGAGATTCAGACCTGCTCAGATCGAGAACGACGAGCCGCAACCACAGGTCGTGGTCGCATTGGGGTTGTTGATCACGAACTGGGAGCCCTGCAGGCCCTCCTTGTAGTCCACTTCGGAGCCGGCCAGGTACTGGTAGCTCATTGGATCTACCACCAAAGTCACACCATCACGTTCAACCGCCGCATCATCATCCGCCATGTTTTCGTCGAACGTGAAACCGTAGGAAAAGCCTGCGCAACCGCCACCGGTGATGTAGACACGCAGTTTCAGTTTATCGTTCTGCTCTTCTTCCAGCAGTGATTTGACTTTGTTGGCCGCCGCATCGGTAAACACCAGGTCGGCCGCTTGTGCAGTATCGCTCATAGTTACACTAAACCCTCTTTGATACAGCGCATTCTGCCTAAACCGACTAAATCGGTCAAGTATTGACCGATCAGGGCATCAGTGCGACCTGTTGCAGGCCGGTGGTTTCCGGCAGGTCAAACATGATGTTCATCACCTGCACCGCCTGACCGGACGCGCCCTTCACCAGGTTGTCGATGGTGGACAGGACCACAACGGTGTCTTCGCCCTGCGGCTGGTGCACACTGATACGACACATGTTGGATCCCTTGACGCTGCGGGTTTCCGGGTGCGAGCCAGCCGGCAACACATCGACGAAGGGCTCGTCGCGGTAGCACGCCTCAAACAGGCTCTGCAGGTCCGGGCCGACCGGGTCCTTAAGCACCGAGTACAGGGTGGCATGGATACCGCGGATCATCGGCATCAGGTGCGGCGCGAAGGTCAGACCGACGGGGCGACCGGCCATGCCACTCAGGCCCTGTTTGATCTCCGGCAGGTGACGGTGCCCCGGCACGCCATAGGCCTTGACGCTCTCGCTGGACTCCGCCTGCAACATGGCGACATTGGCGCCGCGACCGGCACCGGTGACACCGGACTTGCAGTCGGCGATCAGGCGACGGTGATCAATCAGGCCATTTTCCAGCAGCGGGCGGAAGCCCAGTTGTACCGCAGTCGGGTAGCAGCCGGCACAACCGATCAGCTGACCTTCACGGATCGCCTCACGGTTCACTTCCGGCAGGCCATACACCGCCTTCTGCACCAGGTCCGGACAGGTATGCTCCAGGTTGTACCACTTTTCCCAAAGCTCGATATCCTTGATGCGGAAGTCGGCACCCAGATCGATGATGCGCACACCACGATCAATCAGTTCCGGCGCCATGCTCATGGCCACGCCGTGCGGCGTGGCAAAGAACACTACGTCACAGGCCGCCAGGCGATCGACATCGGGCACGGTGAATGCGAGGTCGTAGTGGCCACGCAGGTTGGGGAACATCTCCGCCACCTGGATCCCTTCCTCGGAACGGGAGGTGATCACCTCGACCTGAGCCTGGGGATGGTTTGCCAGAAGACGCAACAACTCTACACCGGTGTAGCCGGTGCCGCCGACGATACCTACCTTAACCACATCAACCTCTCATCAGTGCGTAAAAACTGTTAGGGTATAATACTTAGCTGCTCAGCAGATGACCATGATCCCCTGAACTCGCCATCATGCCACATCGACCGCTTTCTCTGGAACATTTTCGTCACCGACTGGCCCATGCAGATGCCCTGCCTCAGCTGGTCATACTCGGCGTTCTGGCCGGTCTCGCCGCCGGCGGCCTGATCAGTCTGTTTCGCTCGGCCGACACCCTGCTGCAGGCCTGGCTGTTGCCGAACGGCGCTGAGCGCTTCGAGGAACTGGACGATCTCCAGCGCCTGCTGCTGCCCCTCGGCGGCAGTCTGCTGCTGATCCTGCTGTTCGCTCTGGTGCCGGCACATGCCCGTTCTGTCGGCATTGTGCACATGCTGGAACGCCTGACCAATTACGAGGGTCGCCTGCCGATTTTCAACCTGTTCATCCAGGGAATGGCGGCGCTGATTGCGCTGGCCAGCGGCCACTCAGTGGGCCGCGAAGGCCCTGCCGTCCATCTGGGCGCGGGCGCGGCCAGCCTGCTGGGCCAGCGCCTGTCTCTGCCCAACAATTCCATGCGCATACTGGTGGGCTGCGGCGCCGCCGCCGGCATTGCCGCCACCTTCAACACGCCGCTGGCGGCGGTGATCTTCTCCATGGAAGTGGTGCTTCTGGAGTACACCCTGATCGGGTTCTTGCCGGTCATGGTGGCCGCCCTGGTCGGCGATATCGTCTCCCGAGCGCTGGTGGGCGAAGCCCTGGTCTTTACCGCCCCCAGCCTGTCTATCGGCGAACTGACCCAGCTGCCCCTGATCGCACTGCTGGGGCTGACCTGCGGCCTGCTGGCCACCGGCTTCCACCTGCTGCAGATGCAGGTGTTCAAGCTCAAGCACTGGCCCTTCCCGGTCCGCTTTCTGCTCGCCGGCCTGCTGACCGGTATAGTAGCCCTGCAGTGGCCGGAAGTGATGGGCGGCGGCTATGACACCATCGAGTCCCTGTTCACCACTCCCGAACCGATCCTGTTTCTGGCGGGGCTGCTGTTGGCCAAGTGCCTGCTGACCCCGGTAGTGATCGGCCTCGGCATTCCGGCCGGTCTGATCGGCCCCACCCTGTTCATCGGCGTCGTCGCCGGCGCCCTGGTCGGCGCCATCGGCTCAGCGACGGCCGGCACGCCCCACAGTGGCCTCTACGCCATGCTGGGCATGGGCGCGATGATGGCGGCCCTGCTGAACGCGCCGCTGGCCGCGCTGCTGGCCATGCTGGAGCTGACCCAGAACACCGGCATCATTCTGCCCGGCATGCTGGCGATTCTGGTCGCCAACCTGACCACCCGTTTCAGTTTTGGTCTGCCGTCGATCTTTCATGCGTCCCTGCAGCGCCAGGGCCTGGACCTTCGCCAGGCCCCGCTGGCCCAGATTCTGTCCCGGGCGGCCGTAGGCAGCCTGATGCAACGCGACTTCAGCCCGACATCGGCACAGCTCAGCCTGGCCGAGGCACGCCGCCTGCTGGAATCGGCGCCCCAGTGGCTGCTGGTCGGCACCGACTCACGCGCGGTGCTCATGCCACCGGCGGATCTGCGCCAGCACCTGGAAAGCCTGGCCGAGGGGACCGATGACAACACCCCGGTCAATCTGCTCAGCATCCCGGCCCAGCGCGCCGACATTGAACCTTTGCTCTACCGCGCCACTCTGAAGGAGGCACTTGATCGCATGCAACAGAAACAGCTGAACTACTTGCTGGTGGTCAGCAACCGGGAAGAGCCCCTGGGGCTGATCAGCCGTCAACAGATCGAAGACTATTACAACCGGAAACAGACCCTGTCATGACCCGACTGCACGGCCTTTATGGCCTGACCGATGCCAAGCTGATGCCTTCCGACAACGCCATGCTGGCACAGGTGGAAGCCGCCCTGCGCGGCGGCATGCGCCTGCTGCAGTACCGCGACAAGTCCAGCGATAGTGAAAAACGCCTGCGCCAGGCTCGTGCCCTGCTTGACCTCTGCCGCCAGTATAACTGCCCGCTGCTGATCAACGATGACGTCGAACTGGCCCACGCCTGCAAGGCCGATGGCGTCCATCTGGGACAAGAGGATGGCAGCGTTGCAGCGGCACGCAAATTCCTGGGTAACCGGGCGCTGATCGGCCAGACCTGCCACGACCGTATCGAGCTGGCCCACAGGGCCGTTCAGCAGGGCGCCGACCATATCGCCTTCGGTGCCTTCTTCCCGTCACAGACCAAACCCGGCGCAACGCCCGCCCCCCTGAGCCTGCTGCAAACAGCCAAAGCGCAGCTGAACGTCCCGGTGGTGGCGATCGGCGGGATCAGCGTGGATAATGCACCCCAGGTGATCGCAGCCGGGGCCGACCTGGTCGCCGTGGTACATGCCCTCTTCGCGGCTGATGATATCCGGCAGCAGGCAGACCGCTTTGCGCAACAGTTCAAGCTTTCGTAACAAACCTCTTTCACGTTAAAGGAAGTGTCCAATGTCACGTTCAGAATCCCTGTTTCAGGCCGCACAGGCCCACATCCCGGGCGGCGTCAACTCACCGGTACGCGCGTTCAAGGGCGTCGGTGGCACCCCGGTGTTCTTCAAGCGTGGTGAAGGCCCCTTTCTGTTCGACGAAGATGATCAGCGCTACATCGACTACGTCGGCTCCTGGGGGCCGATGCTGCTGGGTCACGCCTACCCGCCGGTGATCAATGCCGTGCGCGAGATGCTGGACAACGGCCTGGGCTTTGGCGCGCCGACCGCCATCGAAACCGAAATGGCTGATCTGGTCTGTGAACTGGTGCCGTCGATGGATATGGTGCGCATGGTCAGCTCCGGCACCGAAGCCACCATGAGCGCCATCCGCCTGGCCCGCGGTTTCACCGGCCGCGACAAGATCGTCAAGTTCGAAGGCTGCTACCACGGCCATTCCGACTCCCTGCTGGTCAAGGCCGGCTCCGGCGCTCTGACCCTGGGCGAACCCAACTCACCGGGGGTACCGGCAGCACTGGCCGAGCACACCATCACCCTGACCTACAACGATATCGACAACGTGCGTGAAGCCTTTGCCGAGATCGGTGACCAGATAGCCTGCATCATCGTCGAGCCGGTAGCCGGCAACATGAACTGCATCCTGCCCAAGGAAGGTTTCCTCGAAGGTCTGCGAGAGGTCTGCGACCAGTACGGCAGCGTACTGATCTTTGATGAGGTGATGACCGGTTTCCGTGTCGCCCTGGGCGGCGCTCAGGCGTACTTCAACATCAAGCCGGACCTGACCACCTTGGGCAAGGTGATCGGTGGCGGCCTGCCGGTGGGCGCCTTCGGCGGCAAACGTGAAATCATGGAACATATCGCACCGCTAGGCCCGGTGTACCAGGCCGGCACCCTGTCCGGCAACCCGCTGGCGATGGCGGCCGGTCTGGCGATGCTGACCGCGCTGAAGCAAGAGGGCATTCACGAGGCGCTGGGCGCCAAGGCCGAATACCTGACCCAGGGACTGGAAGCGATGGCCGCGCGTCACGGCATCCCCTTCACCACCAGCTGCGTCGGTGGCATGTTCGGCCTGTTCTTTACCGATCAGGACGTGGTCAGCAGCTTCGCCGACGCCACCGCCTGCAATACCGAGCTGTTCGGCAAGTTCTTCCACGGCATGCTGGATGAGGGCATCTACCTGGCGCCGTCGGCATTCGAGGCCGGCTTCGTCTCCAACGCCCATACCGAAGCGGAGCTGGATGCGACTCTGGCCGCGGCGGATCGCGTCTTTGCCAAACTGGCGAGCTGAGCTGGATGCTGGGTAACAGCCTCTTGTTGCTGGCGGCACTGACCGGTGCCGTACTGCTGTTCCGCCGCAGCGAGGCACTGGCCGAGGCGCCCCGCTCTCAGCTGCAGGTGAGCAGCCTGAGTCTGGTGTTTATCGCTCTGGCGGCGATGGGGCAGCTGCTGCTGACGCCAACCAGCCAGGATATCGCGACCCTGCAGCGCCTGCTGGACAATCTGGCGGTGTACGCCGGACTGCCCCTGCTGGCAACGGCAACCCTGGCACTGGCGATGGGCTGGTACTGGTCAAAGACAGGCTGGGGGCGCTGGCTGCTGGCTCTCTTTGCCCTGTTCGAACTGTGCCGCCGGATGGGGCTGGGCGAGGACTACACCCTCTGGCTCAGCATTGCACTGGCCGGGGCCCTGCTGGTCGCCGCCTGGCGTCTGCAGGGCCTGATGGTACGATTGGCCTGCGCCCTGGCGGCACCGCTGCTGCTGATCAGCCTCAGCGCACCGGTGCTGCTGGTCGCCGAACTGCCGGACAGTGCTCGCCTGCTGGCTCAGGCGGTCGGTCTGCTGCTGCTCAGCAGGTCCCTGTTGCAACAGACCTCAAGGGAAACAGCGGCTCAGTAAGCCGCTGCCTTCTGGCGGGCCTCGCGAGCGCCCGCCGCATTACCCGCCTCCTGGCGGATATCCGCAATCAGGTTCCACAGTCGACGCAGAGGGCTGCTCTGCCCCGACGCAACGCTCACCCCTTTCAGGGCGACCTGTTCCGCCTGCAGAAACTGCCCCTGGCGCCGCTGCACATCGGCCAGCTGAATATAGACCTCGGGATCACGCGGGGCGATCCGCAACGCCCGCTCCAGACGGCTCTGCGCCGTGCGCAGGTTGCCGCTGCTGCTGTCCTGACGCGCCGTTTCCAGCAACGCCACCACCGCCGGGCTCTGCGGCCGGCTGACAGCAACCTGCTCTACCGGCTGCTGCACCTGAACCGGCTTATCCAGTTCATCGCGCTGCGCCCGAATGACCGGAGCCTGCCCGATTGGCGTCACCTTCACCCCCGGCGCCGGCTCCGCCGGTACCACCGTGCCCGGCTCACTGGGCTGGACAGTACGACTGCGATCCTCGACCGGTGCCTTGTAGACATAGGGGTTGGGACCGGCACAGCCGGTCACCACCAGCGCCATGCCCAGCATCAGATAAACCTTTTTCATAGCATCCTTCCAATTCAGTTAAACCAGTTGCGGAACCAGTCCAGCGAACGTCTGACCGGGTTATCCAAACCACAGTCGACCTTTTCCTCGGGCGCGGTTCCGGTCAGGAACGGCAGCTGACGAGAGCCCTCACAGCGCGCGTCGGAGCGCAGCCCGGTCGCTTCGTCGACCCAGACATATTCGATCCCCGCTGGCCGGGTGGCGATAAAGGGTTCAGGCCGTTCGCGGCGCATGAACTCGGTCCACACCCGCAGCGCCCCGCCGGAGCCGGTGAACGGCAGCTGCGAGTTGTCGTCACGCCCCAGCCAGACTACGGCCAATCGATCGCCGGTATAACCGGCGAACCAGCTGTCGCGCTGATCGTTCGAGGTGCCGGTCTTGCCGGCCAGATTCAAGTTCTGCGGCAGCACGCCGTAGGCGCTGCGCGCCGTACCCTCGCGGCCGACTTCCTGCAGCGCATACTGTAACAGATGCACCACCTCGGGTTTGACCTGCTGTTTCAGGGTAAAGGGATAACGTGACAGCTCCTCGCCCTCGGCATCGGTCACCCGGCGGATGACTCTCAGCGGCATGCGAAAACCGTTGGCGGCAATGGTCTGGTAGATGCTGGCCAGCTCCAGCGGTGACAGCGCCTGAGCCCCCAGCAGCAGCGACGGATAGGCCTTGAGTTCGCGCTCGGCGCCGAGACGCTCGAGCATATCGATCACCCGCGCCAGCCCCACATCCATGCCCAAACGGGCGGTGGACTGATTGTAGGACAGCGCCAGCGAGCGGTGCAGCGGCACCAGGCCGTGGCTGCGCCGGTCGAAGTTCTGCGGTTGCCACAGCGAACCATCGGGCAGCTTGACGCTAAGCGGCTCGTCCTCCAGCAGGCTATTCAGGGTGTAGCCCTTCTCCAGGGCGGCCAGATAGACCGCCGGCTTGACCAGCGAACCGATGGGCCTCAGCGCATCCAGAGCCCGGTTGAAGCCCTGATAACGAGTCTCGCGCCCGCCGATCAGCGCCAGCACCTCGCCAGTCTGCGGATCGGTGACCACCATGCTCGCTTCCAGCCCCCGGGCGCGCTTGCCGTAGCGCTTCTCCAGCCCCTCAACGCTGGTATCCAGCGCCGCTTCGGCACGGGTCTGCACCAGCGGGTCCAGTGCGGTGAACACCCTCAGCCCTTCGGTGCTCAGATCCTCGTCACGGTACTCCTCGCGCAGCTTGCGTTTGACCAGGTCCAGGTAGGCCGGAAAGGCGCCCTTGTGCAGGCTGCGCTGCTTGACCACGCCCAGGGTGCGCTGGCGAGCGGCGTCATATTCAGCCTGGTCGATCTGGCCTTGATCGCGCAGCATCTTCAGCACCAGGTTGCGTCGCTCCAGCGCCCGCTCGGGGTGACGGCGTGGATCATACCAGGACGGCCCCTTCACCATCCCAGCCAGCAGCGCCACCTGGTGCAGCTCCAGCTCCTGTACCGGGCGGGCGAAATAGTACTGACTGGCCAGACCAAAGCCGTGAATGGCGCGGTTGCCGGACTGCCCCAGGTAAACCTCGTTGAGGTAGGCCTCCAGAATTTCGTCCTTGTCGAAGTGCAGCTCCAGCAGCATCGCCATCGGCAGTTCAAGCAGCTTGCGGCTCAGCGTCCGCTCGGAGGTCAGGTAGAAGTTCTTGATCAGCTGTTGGGTCAGGGTACTGCCGCCCTGCACGAAGCGGCCGGCACGGATGTTGACCCACATGGCGCGGGCAATACCCTTGAAGGAGACGCCCCAGTGGTCATAAAAGGCCCGGTCTTCCACCGCGACCAGCGCCTGTGCAAGATGCGGCGGTGCTTCTTCCAGCTTGATCAGGTCGCGGTCTTCGTTGGACTTGGGATAGATTCCGCCCACCAGCATCGGCTCCAGCCGCACCAGCGGCAAGGGGCGCCCCTCGGCATCGCGGATATCACTCAGGGTATTGCCGGAGAAGGTCAGCAGCATGTTGCGCGCCGGCTCCGCCCCATCGGGGAAGTTGAACCCCCGCGTGCGAATGCGGGCACGACTGCTGGCCCACTCCACGGCACCGGGCTGATCGGCACTGCGCACGAAGCGATAATGCAGCCCCTTCAGTTCCTGCTTGAGTTCATCCCGGCTCAGACTTTGGCCAGGATAGAGCTCCAGCGGACGGGCATAGACCTTGGCCGGCACGGCCCAGCGCTTGCCCTCGAACTTGCTGCGTACCTGGGCATCCAGGTAGATCAGGCCCACGGCAGCGATCACCGTCAGCACCAGCCCCAGCTTCAGCAGCCAGCGGAGCAGTCGAGCCATCAGGGAAGGTTGTTTGGATCGGCGCTTCCTGCGCCCTTTGGCGGGGGGAGTTCTCTTTTTACTCATCGGGTCAGTATAATCTCATGCCATCGCTGACAACAGCTGGAGCCTCATGTTACCCAAACTGATCGAATCATTGCGCGATCCCTCCCGCTATCCACACGCGGTGGACCAGGTCGAGGTGATCGAAACCCACATATCCTGGTTACTGCTCACCGGGGAGTACGCCTACAAGATCAAGAAGCCGGTCAACTTCGGTTTTCTGGACTTTACCACGCTGGAACAGCGCCGCCACTGCTGCGAGGAGGAGGTACGGCTGAACCAGCGGCTGGCGCCGGACATCTACATCGGACTGGTGCCGATCGGCGGCAGCGACGAAGCCCCTGAACTGGGGATGGACGAGGGCATCATCGAGTATGCGGTCAAAATGTACCAGTTCGATCCTGAACTGCGCCTTGACCGCCTGCTGCAGCGCCATCTGTTCGAGACTCACTGGATCGACCTGCTGGCCGAACAGATCGCCGCCTTCCACCAGCGCATCCCCATCGTCGCCCAGGACAGCCCCTGGGGCGAACCCGAGACCCTGTGGGAAGTCGTGGCCGACAACTACCGCCACATCCCGCCGGACCACCTCGATGTTGAGGACTGGGCGCTGCTGCAACAGCTTTCGGCGCGCACGGCGGAAAGCTTCCGCGCGCTCGAGGGGCTGATGCGCCAGCGCAAGCGCGAGGGGCATGTGCGCGAGTGCCACGGCGACCTGCACCTGGCCAACATCAACCTGTTCCACGATGAGCTGCGCCTGTTCGACTGCATCGAATTCAACCTGGAATTCCGCTGGATCGATACCATCTCCGATCTGGCCTTTCTGCTGATGGATCTGGAAGCCAACCAGCAGTTCCGCTGGGCCAACCGCTGTCTCAACCTATACCTGGAACTGAGCGGCGACTACACCGCCCTGCCGCTGCTGAACTTCTACAAGGCCTACCGTTCCATGGTGCGCGCCAAGGTGGCGATGCTGGGCGTCCAGCCCGACGTGCCGACCTGCCGCCACTACCTTAAGCTGACCGAGCACTACTGCCGCGAACGCTCGCCGGCCATATTTCTGATGCACGGCGTCAGCGGCAGCGGCAAAAGCTACCTCAGCGAACGCCTGGCCGAGGCAGTGGGTGTCGTCCGCATCCGTTCCGACGTGGAGCGCAAGCGTCTCTACCGGGAGCTGAGCCTGCAGGGGTTGTCACTGGAGCTGTACAGCGCCGAGATGAACAGCCGCACCTTCCAGCACCTGCTCGACACCACCGCATTGATGGTCAAGGCCGGCTACTCGGTGGTGGTCGACGCCACCTTCATCCATCAGCGCACCCGCAACGCCTACGTGGAGCTGGCCGGCGCGCTCGACCTGCCGGTCCGCATCATCAGCTGCCACTGCGAGCAGAACCTGATCGAGGCCCGCCTCAAGCGACGTCAGGAAAACGGTCTGGACCCCTCCGATGCCGATGTAGCGGTGATGCACGAACAGATGAGCGTGATGCAGCCGCTGAGTAGCGAGGAACAGCTGATCACCCTGCCGGTGGACACCCGCGATGACGAGGCGATTGAGCAGCTGATGGCCCAGCTGCGCGCCCAGCGCCTGATCGGAGACTGAGATGAGCGAGATCTATCTGTGCCGGGTCGATGAACTGGACCCGGTGGAAGGACGCGGGTTCGAGCTGGACGACGGCACCGCCGGACTGCTGCTGCGCCGTGGCGAGCGCGTCCTGGCGTGGAAAAACAGCTGCCCGCACCGGGGCATCCGCCTGGAGTGGCAGCCGGACCAGTTCCTGGATTATGAAAAGCAGTTCATCCAGTGCGCCACCCACGGTGCCCTGTTCGGCATTGAGGATGGCGTCTGCGTGGCCGGTCCCTGTCCGGGTGAAGAACTGGAACCCCTGACCTGCACGGTCAGGGAGGGCAAGGTCTACCTCAGCCGCGACTGATCCGCTGCTGCAGCCGCTCCAGCGCTAGCTCGATGCGGTCCAGCCCGGTGGTGTAGGAGAAACGGATATAGCGTTCCGGGTGGTTGTAGCCGAAGTCGGCCCCCGGCGTTACCGCCAGGTGATCCTCCTCCAGCAGCGACCAGCAGTAGGCATAGCTGTCATCGGTCAGGTGAGAGGCATCCGCGTACACGTAAAACGCCCCTTCCGGCATCAACGGAATACCGAACCCCAGCTCGCGCAGTCCGGCGACCAGGCGATCGCGGCGCTCGGCAAAGGCGGCCCGACGCTGCTCGAAAATGGCCAGCGTCTGCGGCTCGAACGCCGCCAGTGCCGCATACTGAGACAACGTCGCAGGCGAGATGAACAGGTTCTGGGCGATCTTCTCCATCTCGGCCACCGCCGCTTCTTCCGCCACCAGCCAGCCCAAACGCCAGCCGGTCATGCCGAAGTACTTGGAAAAGCTGTTCAGCACCACCGCTCCCGGTGCCACGCTGAGCACCGTCTCGGCGTCGAAGCCATAGGTCAGGCCGTGGTAGATCTCGTCCACGATCAGCGCGCCACCCAGGCGATCCACTGTCTCGGCGATGGCAGCCAGCTGTTCGGACGGCACCACCGAGCCGGTCGGGTTGGATGGTGACGCCAGCAGCGCGCCGGCCGTATCCGCCTGCCAGTGCTGCTCGATCAGCTCCGGCGTGAGCTGATAATTGGTTTCAGGCCCCACCGGCACCAGCTGGCCGCGCGCTTCCAGCAAACGCAAAAACTGGCGGTTGCACGGGTAGCCCGGATCAGCCAGCAGAAAACGGCTGCCCGGCGCCGCCAGCAGAGCAAAGGCCAGCAGCAACGCACCGGAAGCCCCGGCGGTCACCAGCACCTGCTGCGCGGTGATGCTGACGCCATAGCGCTGTTGATAGAAGGCCGCGATCGCCTCGCGCAGCGGGGGAATGCCACCCGCCGGGGTGTAACGGGTATGCCCGGCGGCAAGTGCCGCCCGGGCCGCGGCCAGCACCGGCTCGGCGGTGGGAAAATCAGGCTCTCCGGCTTCCATATGCACCACATTATGCCCGGCCGCATCCAGTTCGGCGGCGCGCTTGAGCAGGTCCATCACCTTGAACGAGTCGATCTCTTGCGCGCGTTCGGTCCAGCCTCTCTTCATCGGTCCGTCTCTCCATTCAACATCCGCCGCAGTATATCGACATTCGTCGTAGCTGTATGCCGCCGAGCTTCTGCGGAATATCAACGGGATGGCAAAAACCCCAAAGGGGTCTAGCCTAAAGACTGGGCTTCTGGTACTTTCACCGGCTTTTAAAGCACCCGCTTTTGAAACACAAAGTGTTCCCATATCAGGGGCGCCGGGCCAGAGCAATAGCGCTCTGCAAGAGCCGAGCCCCCAATGACGTGAGGCTGCGCCAATGCCGAAAACAAACGATACCCAGTTCACGCACTTCGAACCCTATCCGCTGGATACCGGTGAGGAGTACATGTGTGAAGCGCAGAAAGATCATTTCCGCAACATTCTGCTGTCCTGGAAGCGCGAACTGATGGAAGAGGTTGACAGCACCATCACCCATCTGAAAGAAGAGGCTTCCAACTTTGCTGACCCGAGCGACCGCGCCAGTCAGGAAGAGGAATTCAGCCTGGAGCTGCGCACCCGCGATCGTGAACGCAAGCTGATTCGCAAGATCGACGAAGCGATCGAGAGCATCGACGAGGATGACTACGGCTTCTGTGAGGCCTGTGGCGTCGAGATCGGCATCCGCCGCCTGGAAGCCCGCCCGACCGCCACTCTTTGCATCGACTGCAAGACCCTTGCCGAAATCAAGGAAAAGCAGGTCGGCCGCTAATTTACCAATGCTGAGGTGCCTTCGGCACCTCAGACAGCTGGTTTGAGAGCTAACCGTGCCCTGTATCGGACGTTTCGCCCCTTCCCCCACCGGCCCGCTTCATTTCGGCTCTCTGTTGGCCGCCCTGGCCAGTTACCTGGATATCCGTGCCCGCAACGGCCGCTGGCTGCTGCGCATCGAGGATATCGATCCGCCCCGTGAACAGGCGGGCGCTGCCGACTCCATTCTGCGTACCCTGGATGCCCTGGGTTTGCACTGGGACGGCGAAGTGGTCTACCAAAGCCAGCGCCACGCCCTCTATGAAGATGCCCTGCAACAACTGATCAGCCTCAATACCGCTTATCCCTGCCGCTGCAGTCGCAAGCAGCTGCGCACCCGCGGTGTACTGGGCTATGACGGTCACTGCTTGCGCCACCCTCCCGAGATCAACACGGATATTGCCTGGAGGGTACAACATACGCGAGCCGACCAGCAGTTCGAAGACCGCATTCAGGGCCTGCGCCAATATCACTGGGACGGGCATGAGGGCGATTTTGTGGTTTACCGCCGCGACGGGCTCTTTGCCTATCAATTGGCGGTCGTCGTCGACGATGCCAACCAGGGCATTACCGAAGTGCTGCGCGGCAGCGACCTGATCGACGAAACCCCGCACCAGATGGCACTGCAGGAGCAGCTCGGCTACCGACGCCCGCATTACGCGCATATCCCGGTGATCACCAACGCGGCGGGGCAGAAACTGAGCAAACAGAATCTGGCGCCGGCGATTGATGCCCGGCAGCGTCAGGCATTGCTGCTGCGGGCATTGACGCTGCTCGGCCAGCAACCGCCGGCGGAGCTGGTCGACGCCAGCCTGGAGGAGCTGCTGGACTGGGGCTGCCGGCACTGGCAACTGGACGCCGTGCCCGCCGTGCTGCGACTGGCACCCGACGGCACCCCACTGGACGACGCTACGTCGCTCGCCCCGCTGCCAGACCATCCCGCCCCGCGATGATTCGCCAGCGCCGGTTACTGCTGCTGACACTCGCCGCCCTGCTGCTGGTGCCGGAGCTGATCGAGTGGTGGCTGTTCAGCGCTCACCACTGGCTCACCCCTTTCCTTATCTGGACGCTGCTGATCCTGGTCACAGCGGCTACTGAATGGCGCCAACGACACCATGAACTTTGACCTTTCCACCCTGCTGCTGTTTGGCTGCGGTTACCTGCTGATGCTGTTCGGCGCTGCCTGGCTCACCGAACGCAAGCGCCTGCCTGAACGCCTGGTGCGCCATCCACTGGTGCATGTACTGGCCCTCGGCGTGTTCGCCAGCGCCTGGACCTTCTACGGTATCTTTGGCGTCGCCCACCATTCGGGGTATCTCTATCTGGTGTCCTACCTGGGCGGCTCGGCCGCGTTTCTGCTGGCGCCACTGATTCTGGTCCCGATCCTGCGTATCACCCGGCGTCACCAGCTCAGCTCCCTGGCCGACCTGTTCGCGTTTCGCTTTCGCAGCGGTCGTGTCGGCACCCTGACCACCCTGCTGATGCTGTTCACCAGCCTGCCGCTGATCTCGATCCAGATCCAGGCGCTGGCCGACTCCCTGCCGATGCTGAACCCGCAGATCTCCTCGAATCAGGCCGCCCTCGGCTTCTGCGCCGTGATCGCCCTGTTTGCCATCCTGTTCGGCGCACGCCACGCCTCTCTGCGCAACAGTCATAACGGGTTGATCTTCGCCATCGCCACCGAATCACTGGTCAAGCTGGTGGCCTTGCTGAGCATTGCCGGTTACGCCCTGTTCGCCCTCCTCGACGGCCCCGGCGGGCTGGTCGAATGGCTGGCGGCCAATCCCGAACAGCTGCAGCAGCTGCGCCAGCCACCGGCCGACCACTGGCAGGTCCTGCTGCTGGCCTTTTTTGCCTGCGCCTTTGTCATGCCGCACATGTTCCATGTCGCCTTTACCGAAAACCTGCCCATTGAAAGCCTGTATCGGGCCAGCTGGGGGCTTCCCCTGTTTCTGCTTCTGCTGGCCCTGGCGGTGCCGCCCATTCTCTGGGCTGCGATCAAGAGCGGCGCGGCCGGCAACCCCGAGTATCTGGTCATCCAGCTAGGGCAGACGCTGCAGCTGCCCTGGCTGAGCCTTCTGGCCTTTATCGGAGGCCTGTCCGCCGCCAGCGGCATTATTATTGTCGCCACCGTCGCGCTATCCTCAATGCTGCAAAACCACGTGGTGCTGCCACTGGTACGGGTACCGGACAACGTCCGTTTCTATGCCTGGCTGCTGTGGATCCGTCGCCTGATCATCCTGGCGGTGATGCTGGGCAGCTACCTGTTCTTTCATTTCATCGGCCATCGCTTCGCGCTCAACCAGCTGGGGCTGCTGGCCTTTATCGCCTTCCTCCAGTTCCTGCCGGGCGTACTGGTCACCCTGTACTGGCCCGGTGCCAGCCGCAACGGTTTCCTGGCCGGGGTTGGCGCCGGCTTCACCGTCTGGGCGCTGGGCCTGCTGCTGCCGATGATGGGCCTGCTCGAGACCGGCATGGACCCGCTGCAACCAGCCGAACAGGGCTACCAGGTTGCGCTGATCTCTCTGCTGGCCAACTGCCTGGCGCTGGTGACGGCATCGCTGCTGTTCCCCGGCCGCCGAGAAGAGCGTCAGGCGGCCGAGGCCTGCCTGCTCAATGCCCTGCCCCGGCCCTCCGATCAGGGCATTCAGGTACAGAGCGATGCCGACTTTGTCAGCCGGCTGACGCCCCGACTGGGCGAGAAGCCAGCCTTGCGTGAGGTACGCCGGGCACTGCGCGAGCTGCAGCTGCCGGCGGGACGACTCACGCCGCTGGACAGCCTGCGCCTGCGCACCCAGCTGGAGCAGAACCTGTCCGGCCTGCTGGGACCGGTGGAGGCGGCCGCGCTGCTGCAGCCGCTGGACAGCCCCGCCGGCAACGGCGGCTTCAAGGCGCGCAACGTTCATCTGCTGGAGCAGCAACTGGAAGCCTATGATCAACGCCTGTCCGGCCTGGCGGCGGAGCTGGACCAGTTGCGCCGCTATCACCGCGCCACCCTGCAGCGGCTGCCGATCGGCGTCTGCACCCTGGATGCCGAACAACGCATCCTGTTCTGGAATGCCGAACTCGAGGCCAGTACCGGGCTGACGTCGGACAACACCCTGGGCACCCGGCTGGATCAGCTGCCCCTTCCCTGGTCCGAGTTCCTGGCCCGCTTTGCCGCCACCGATGCGCTGCATCAGAGTGCCGAATGTCTCGAGCTGGAGGACGCCCAGCGCTGGTTCAGCCTGCACAAGGCACGACTCGACGACACCCCGGCACAGGGCATGGTGCTGCTGATCGAAGAGGAGACCCAGCACCAGCTGATGGCGCGCAAACTGGCCCACAGCGAACGCCTGGCCTCGATCGGTCGCTTCGCGGCCGGCGTCGCCCACGAGATTGGCAACCCGGTTACCGGGATCGCCTGCCTGGCGCAGAACCTGAAACTGGAAACCGAACAACCGGAGGTGCTGGAAGCCGGCGATCAAATCGTCGACCAGACCCGACGCATCAGTCGTATCGTGCAGTCACTGGTACGCTTCGCCCACACCGGCCGCCAGGACGGCCCCGGCCATCTGGAGCCGGTCAACCTGCACGCCTGCATTGACGAAGCGATCCATCTGGTCGCTCTGGATCGCCACGGGCGCCAGCAGCACTTCATCAATGACGTCGACCCGACACTGCTGATCCGGGGCGATCTGCAACTGCTGCTGCAGGTGTTCGTCAACCTGCTCAACAACGCCAGCGATGCCTCACCGGCCGAGAGTACCATCCGGATCGAATCGGACATCAACGAACACAGCAGCCGCATCCTGGTCACCGACCAGGGCTGTGGTATCCCGGGAGAGTACCTGGAGCGGCTGTTCGAGCCCTTTTTCACCACCAAGGAGCCTGGCAAGGGCACAGGCCTGGGTCTACCTTTGGTCTACAACATCATCACCCAGCACTATGGTAGTATCGAGATCGTGAGTCCGGCCGACAAGAAACAGAACAACGGCACTCGGGTCATTATCACCCTACCCCGGTTGCAACACCCTGTTACCCCAGAACAGCCGGAAGCAGATGGAGAAGGTTTGTCCGGATGAGTCGAATTCTGATAGTTGAGGATGAGAGTATCATCCGTTCCGCACTGAAACGCCTGCTGGAGAAGAGCGGTTACGAGATCAACGATGCCGAATCGGTGGCCGACGCCACCGCCCACTACAGCCTGGACAGTTTCGATCTGATCATTTCTGACCTGCGCCTGCCCGGCGCGCCGGGGACTGACCTGATCGAACTGGCCGGCCCGGTGCCGGTGCTGATCATGACCAGCTATGCCAGCCTGCGCTCGGCCGTGGATGCGATGAAACTCGGCGCCGTCGACTACATCGCCAAGCCGTTCGACCACGACGAGATGCTCAACACCGTCGCCGGCATCCTGCAGCAGCGCTCGGCCCCGGCGGCCAAACCCGTGGCTGCTCCCGCCGACAGCAATGGTCAGACCCACATCATCGGTTCCTGCCAGGCGATGCAGGAGCTGTACCGCCGCATCGCCAAGGTCGCCCGCACCGATGCCACCGTGTTAATCCTCGGCGAATCGGGTACCGGCAAGGAGCTCGCGGCGCGCGCCATCCACGAACAGAGCGACCGGGCACGCAAGCCAATGATTTGCGTCAACTGCGCCGCCATCCCGGAAACGCTGATCGAATCCGAACTCTTCGGCCATGAGAAAGGTGCCTTCACCGGCGCCACCACCAGTCGCAGCGGCCTGATTGAGGCCGCCGATGGCGGCACCCTGTTCCTCGACGAGATCGGTGAACTGCCGCTGGAAGCCCAGGCCCGCCTGCTGCGCTTCCTGCAGGAAAGCGAGATCCGCCGGGTCGGAGCGGTACAGCCCCTGACCGTGGATGTCCGCCTGATCGCCGCGACCCACCGCGACCTCAAGACCCGCGCGCGCTCCGGCCAGTTCCGCGAGGACCTTTACTACCGACTCTATGTCATGGAGCTGCGCATGCCGCCATTGCGCGAGCGGGATGGCGACATTCTCGAGCTGGCCGAGGCGTTCCTGGACAAGCAGGGCCAAAAGCTCGGCTGTAAACGGCTCAGCTTCAGCCACGAAGCGCGCCAATTGCTGCTCAGCTATCACTGGCCCGGCAACGTGCGCGAACTGGAAAACGCCATCGAACGCGCCGTCATCCTGGCAGACGGTCACCAGATCACCCCGGACCTCCTCGGCCTGGAAGTCGAGCCCCAGAGTCTCAGCGAGCTGGAAAGCCAGTATCGACAGTCACAGCCTGAAGCCGCGCAAAACCGCAGTGAACGCCCGCGTACCGACCTGTCCCTGGATGACTACTTCCAGCGCTTCGTGCTGGAAAACCAGGACCAGATGAGTGAAACCGAACTGGCCAAGACCCTGGGCATCAGCCGCAAGAGCCTCTGGGAGCGGCGCCAGAAACTGGGTATCCCGCGCAAGCCCAAAGGGTAACACTCGGTAACACTCAAGAGTGTTACCGAACTACCCAGCCCTCACAGACGACGTATATTTGAGTAACAATCTGTTGTGAGTTTCGAACCAAAAAACGGACAGTAAAATATAATTCCAAATGAAAACAACAGCTTATGATTATTGGCACGCCACCTGCTTTATCTATGGTGTAGAACAACAACAACGCACACACTGAAGCCCGACCAGCAATAAAAATAACAACAGGTCAAGTGGACGAGTGACCTGCCTCGAATAAAAATAACAATGAGGCTTAGTCGGTCGTTAAAGTGGTACAGCAGCGCTCCCCAATCAGTGCTCTTAGGAACAACAACAACAAGCTAAGCTTTCTGTTGCCACTTTTCGACCGCCCCCCCCCCCCCCTGCACACACCTTTACCCTCCCTCTTGGCCCGAAAGCCACCGCCACAGCCTGTAAACCCGCGCCTTGCTCCTGACACTGAAGCCCCATGATTACCAGTCAGTTCTGCTGCTCCGGCACGCCCCCTTGGTACGCACGACCCCACACCTTCACATCGCCACCGTTCACCCGCAATCTCTTCACCGAGCCTCTGTGGCCTGGGGTTACCGAACTACCCAGTCTGGAAACACTATGTGTATATCAAGGTAACACTCTGTTTCCAGATTCATCACAAGCAACCTGCCAAAAATACGAATTGCAATATAAAACAATGAGTTAAATAAACTGGCACGCTCCCTGCTTTATCTTTAGCAGAACAACAACAACGACGCTCGGATGCCTGGCCAGCAATAAAAATAACAACGGCCCTGCTGATGAGTGACCCGCCTCGAATAAAAATAACAATGAGGCTTAGTCGGTCGATAAAGTGGCACGGCAGCGCTCCCCAATCAGTGCTCTTAGGAACAAAAACAACAAGCTAAGTTTTCTGTTGCCACTTTACGACCGACACCCCCAACTTCCATTTCCCGGCCCGCCCCACCCCGCTTCGTCACCGACTCCACAACCGATAACGCCCATTCTTATGCCCTAAGGGTAACCAAGTGTTATGATGCGCCATCCGTGAGACGTTACAGACAGGGACACAGCTCAACCCATGCCGACCACTCTATTTGTAGTTATTGCCGTGCTCGCTGCCGCCTTGATCGCCTGGATCCTGATCCGCAAGCGCTCCAGCAGTACTGACCCCGACACCGATACAGCCTCCCCTTCCACTGCCTCCAAGAACGGGTGTCGCCGCATCCCCGAAGAGGACCACCAGATCCCGCGTCGTTATCTGGACGACAATGCGATGAAAGTGGTTTACCGGCTGGAAGATGCCGGCCATGAAGGTTACCTGGTAGGCGGCTGCATCCGTGACCTGCTTCGAGGCCTGAAACCCAAGGACTTCGACATCGCCACTTCGGCCCACCCGGAAGAGGCCGTCGAGCTGTTCCGGCGCGGCCGCCTGATCGGTCGCCGCTTCAAACTGCTGCATGTGCGTTTCGGCCGCGAAGTGATCGAGGTCGCCACCTTCCGCGCCTCCCATGACCAGAATGAAGTCAGCCGCGACCAGGCGCGCACCGCCGATACCGGCATGATTCTGCGCGACAATGTCTACGGCAGCATCGAAGAGGATGCCCTGCGCCGCGACTTCACCGTCAACGCCCTCTATTACGACATCAAGGATCACAGCATCCTCGACTTCGCCGGTGGCTACGACGATCTTAAAAACAACCGCCTGCGCATGATCGGCGACGCCAACGCCCGCTACCGCGAAGATCCGGTGCGCATGCTGCGTGCAGCGCGCTTTGCCGCCAAGCTGGGCTTCGAACTCGAGCCGGAGACCGCCAGTCCGATCCGTGAGCTGGCACCGCTGATGCGTAACGTCTCGCCGGCACGCCTGTTCGACGAGGTACTCAAGCTGCTGCAGAGCGGCCACGGTGAAGCCTCCTACCGCCAGCTGCAGCGTTTCGGCCTGTTCCAGTATCTGTTCCCGCAGACTGATCAGGCTCTGGAAAACGACGATGAGCCGGTGGAAACACTGATCATCAATGCACTGAGCAACACCGACCGCCGCCTGGCTCAGGGCAAGAGCGTGACCCCGGCGTTCCTGTTTGCCGCCCTGCTCTGGTATCCGCTGCAGCAGCGCATCCGCGAACTGGAACCCACCTCCGACCTGCCGCCGCTGCCGCTGCTGCATGAAGCCGCCAACCAGGTCCTGGCCGAACAGGTCCGATGCACCGCCATCCCGCGCCGCTTCTCCACCCCGGTGCGCGAGATCTGGGAACTGCAGCTGCGCCTGCCGCGCCGCCAGGGCAAGCGGGCCGACCAACTGATGGAACACCCGCGCTTCCGCGCCGCCTACGACCTGTTGCTGCTGCGTGAAAACAGCGGCGAGGATCTGGGGGGACTGAGCCAGTGGTGGACCGACTACCAGGTCGCCAACCCGGTCAGTCGCCGCGAGATGATGCCTTCCGACCAGGACGACAAGCCCAAGCGCAAGCGTCGCCGCCGCCCGCGCAAGCGTCCAGCCAACGATCAGGGCCATAGTCAGAACCAGGGAGAATAAGGGTGAATCGCGCCTACATCGGCCTGGGCAGCAACCTGGAGGACCCACTCCAACAGGTCACCGATGCCCTGCAGGAGCTGGGGGCGATTGCGCACAGCCGCGTGATCGCCCGCTCCTCCTTGTATCGCTCAGATCCGGTCGGGCCACCCGGACAACCGGACTACATCAATGCCGTTGCCGCACTGGAAACCGAACTGACACCCGAACAGCTGCTTGATGCCCTGCAGGCGATCGAGCAGGCACACCAGCGCGTGCGCAAGCTTCACTGGGGTCCCAGAACCCTGGATCTGGATATCCTGCTGTTTGGCGATCAGGTGATCGCAACCGAACGCCTCACCGTCCCCCACGCCTGGATGCTGGAGCGCAACTTCGTGCTCTGGCCGCTGGTCGAGATCGCCCCCGAGCTGCACCTGCCGGACGGCTCGACATTGTCCGAACACCTCGGCCATTGTCTACTGGGCACGCTGGAAAGGATATCGCTATAATCCGCTCAAGGCCGAACTGGATCGGCGTCTCATTGATAACAAAGAGAATGCTATGAGTAACAATACGCTGCATACCCTAAGCGCCCGTAAACAGGCGGGTGAAAAGTTTGCCGTACTGACCGCCTACGATGCCACCTTTGCACACCTGGTCAGCAGTGCCGGTATCGAGATGATCCTCGTCGGCGACTCACTCGGCATGGTATTGCAAGGACAGGACAGCACCCTGCCCGTCACCGTTGAAGAGATGGCCTATCACACTGCCTGCGTTGCCCGTGGCAACCAGGGCGCGATGATCATGGCCGACCTGCCATTCATGAGTTATGCCACGCCGGAGCAGGCGATGGAAAGCGCCGCCGTACTGATGCAGGCCGGGGCCCAGATCGTCAAGCTGGAAGGTGGCGATTGGCTGTGCGAAAGCGTCAGCCTGCTGGCCGAACGCGGCGTGCCAGTGTGCGCCCACCTGGGCCTGACCCCGCAGGCGGTCAACAAGCTGGGCGGTTACCGTGTTCAGGGGCGTGACAAGCAGTCGGCACTGAGAATGCTGGAAGATGCCAAGCGTCTGGAAGACGCCGGCGCCAGCATGCTGCTGCTGGAATGCGTCCCTTCACTGCTGGCCGACGAGATCACGCGCAATGTCGAGATCCCGGTCATCGGCATCGGTGCCGGTCCCCAGACTGACGCCCAAGTCCTGGTCATGCACGACATGCTCGGCATCACCACTGGACGCACGCCCAAATTCGTCAAGAACTTCATGCCCGAAGCCGAAAACATCCAGGATGCCTTCCGCCTCTACGGTGAGCAGGTGCGTAACGGCCAGTTCCCGGCCGAAGAACATGGATTCGAATAACGATGCAAACGCTTCACACCATCGCTGAGCTGCGAGCCGCAGTGCGTCAGCACCGCCTGGCCGGCAAGCGAATCGCCCTGGTACCGACCATGGGCAACCTGCACCGGGGGCACCTGCGCCTGGTCGAAACGGCGCTGCAGCAGGCCGACGTGGTCATTACCAGCATCTTCGTCAACCCGCTGCAGTTCGGCGCCAACGAGGACCTGGACAGCTACCCGCGCACCCTGGCCGAAGACCAGCAGCAGCTGGCCACGGCCGGCTGCCATCTGGTGTTCGCCCCCTCGGTGGCCGAGGTCTACCCCAAAGGGCAAACGCAGCAGACCCTGGTCGAAGTACCGGGCCTGTCCGATCTGCATTGCGGCGCCAGCCGCCCGGGCCACTTCCGAGGCGTGGCTACCGTAGTGTGCAAGCTGTTCAACATGGTGCAGCCGGACATCGCCGTGTTCGGCCTCAAGGACTACCAACAGGTGGCCGTGATCCGCAAGATGGTTCGCGACCTCTGTATCCCGGTGGATATCATCGGTGTTCCCACCGAACGTGCCGACAGCGGTCTGGCGCTCAGCTCCCGCAACGGCTACCTGACTACGGAAGAGCTGGCCGTGGCCGCACGGCTGCAGCAGACGCTGCAACGGACCGCCAACGCCATCCGCAATGGCGAGTCGGACTTTCCGGCCCTGGAGGCAGCGGCCCGCAACGCTCTCGAGGCCGCCGGTTTCCGGAGTGATTATTACTGCATCGTCAATCGAGACAGCCTGCAACCGGCTCGGCCGGAAGAGGACAAGGTCATTCTGGCGGCGGCCTACCTCGGCCGCGCTCGCCTGATCGATAACCTCGAAATTTGACCGATTTCGCAGCGCACAATTCACAAAGGCCGGTTTTCTGTTGATCAGAGCCGGTCTTTTTTGTGCGGCGCATCAAATTAGCCTCTTAGTCTACTTGACACTCCCTTCCCGCATCGCGCAGACTCGAAGAACCTCGTGGCCGCACGCGGAGCGTGCGCCAGACCTGTGCCGTACAGGGGTGCAACATCCCGGTCACCTCACTGCATTAGCATGGTCACAGGATCAATAATGATATGAATGAAAGAGGCACACTTACTATGCGCGATGTTGTTATCGTTGCCGCCGGCCGTACGGCGGTTGGTGCGTTCAATGGTTCTCTCTCCTCCCTCTCCGCTTCCTCCCTGGGTACGACTGTTCTGCAGGGACTCCTCGAACAGACCGGCCTCAACCCGGCTGAAGTGGACGAGGTGATCCTGGGCCAGGTACTGACCGCCGGCTGCGGCCAGAACCCGGCTCGTCAGGCGATGATCAACGCCGGCATCCCGCAGGAAGTGCCTGCCATGACCATCAACAAGGTGTGTGGCTCCGGCCTCAAGGCATTGCAGCTGGCCACCCAGGCAATCCGTTGCGGCGATGCCGACGTGATCATCGCCGGCGGTCAGGAGAGCATGTCCCAGTCTCCACATGTGCTGCCGAACTCGCGCAACGGCGCACGCATGGGTGACTGGAAGATGGTCGATTCCATGATCACCGATGGTCTCTGGGATGCCTTCAACAACTACCACATGGGCATCACCACCGAGAACATCGTCGACAAGTACGGTTTCAGCCGTGAAGAGCAGGATGCCTTCGCCAGTGCCTCTCAGAACAAGGCCGAAGCCGCCGTGACCTCCGGCCGCTTCAAGGACGAGATCATTCCGGTCAGCATTCCGCAGCGCAAGGGTGAGCCCGTGGTGTTCGACACTGACGAGCAGCCGCGATTCGGCTGCACCGCCGAAGCACTGGGCAAGCTGCGCCCGGCGTTCAAGAAGGACGGTTCTGTTACCGCCGGTAACAGCTCCACCATCAACGATGGCGCTGCGGCTGTGATCCTCTGCTCCGCTGAGAAGGCCGAAGCGCTGGGCCTGAAGCCGCTGGCCCGCATCAAGGCCTACGCCTCTGCCGGTGTCGATCCGGCCATCATGGGCACCGGCCCGATCTGCGCCACTACCAAGGCGCTGGAAAAGGCTGGCTGGGGCATCAATGATCTGGAGCTGGTCGAAGCCAACGAAGCCTTCGCCGCCCAGGCGATGTCCGTCAACAAGGACCTGGGCTGGAACACCGATATCGTCAACGTCAACGGCGGCGCCATCGCCCTGGGCCACCCGATCGGCGCCTCCGGCTGCCGCATCCTGGTCAGCCTGGTGCACGAGATGATCAAGCGCGATGCCAATAAAGGCCTGGCCACCCTGTGCATCGGCGGCGGCATGGGTACTGCTCTGGCGATCGAACGCGACTGATTCGAGCAGGCATCAACGAAACAGCCGCCCCGGGGCGGCTGTTTGCATTTAGAAGAACAGACTGCTGTCTCAGGCAACGGCAATGGCGCCCTTGCCGATTCCCTCAAAGGCGCGCACCACGATCTCTTCATGGGGATGTTCCGCCTTGATCTCAGCAGCCAGATGCATGGCGATCTGCTCCACCGTGGTTTCGGTATCGATCAGGTAGCAGCAATGGGCCGGCAGGATCAGCTCGAAATCGCCCTGGGGCGCCCTGTAGGCATACTGGTGTTCGCCATCGGTCTGCGCGCGCAGATGGGCACGGGTGCCGATATAGATATCCCGGAAACGTTCCGCCCACACGCCTTCCAGCACTTCATCACGCACACCATTACGGTAGATCTCGATCTTCGAACGGTGGCCATGAGCGATACGCTGACAGTTGCCGTCATGCTGCTGCAGGCCATGGCTGTAATGGTAGAAATGACCGTCGATCGACTCAGGGATGAACGCCAGCTCGACGCCCCGCACCTGATCCGGAAACAGCGCCAGCAGCTGGTCACGGCACCAGTGTGCCAACCCCATCTCATCGATGGCGGCCTGCGGCACCTCGGCGATCGCCTGCTCCGGCGCCCGGCACAGGAAGCGACTACCGTCCGGATAGCACCAGTCCACCTGAGTACGGCCGTTTTCATGCTGGAGTTGCAGCCGCTCCATCTGAGCAGGCACCACCAGACAATGATCCACCCGCTCGTCGAGCCACTGCTTCACACGACGCTTGACCACGCCGAAATCGCAGATCATCCCCTGCTCATCCAGACTGCCATCCAGCACCAGCTGTACCGCCCAGGATTCACCGAGCAGCCCGCGCTCAGGGTGCAGGTAGGAAAAGTCCACATGGGTCAGGTTATCGACAAAAAGCTTCACAGCCACCTCAACAATCAGATTAAGAGCGTCATTCTAGCGGATTCGGCCAGGGCTTTCACAACGCCCTGTGGTCACTCAGGCCGCTACTATATACTAGACGTTTTAAATGACGTTCAGGTTCACATGCGACTCGATAAATATATTACCCAGGTCACCGATTTTTCACGCAAGGAGGTCAAGCGTCTGCTCCACGCCGACGCAGTGACCATCAACGGCGTGCCGGAACGCGACCCCGGGCGCAAGGTCGACGAGAGCGACGACATCAGCCTGCAGGGCATGCCGCTGGAAGTCCCTCGCACCCGCTATCTGATGCTGAACAAGCCGGAGGGAGTGGTCTGCTCCAGCGACGACCCCACCCACCCGACCGTACTCGCACTGCTGGAAATGCCCCGCGTCGAGCGCCTGAACATCTGCGGGCGCCTGGATGTGGACACTACCGGTCTGGTGCTGCTGACCGATGACGGTCAGTGGGCACACCGGGTGGCGTCACCCAACCACAAGACCGGCAAGGTCTATCATGTGACCACGGCCGACCCCATCCCGGCGGAAGCCGTGCGCAAGTTTGCCGACGGTCTGATGCTCAACGGCGAGACGCAACGCACCAAACCGGCCGAGCTGGAGATCCTGTCCGAGCATGAAGCCCGGGTCTGCCTGCACGAAGGCCGCTACCATCAGGTCAAGCGCATGTTCGCCGCGCTCGGCAACCGGGTAGAGGCACTGCACCGCGAGCAGATCGGCGACATCATCCTGGACGAGATGCTGGAACCGGGCGAGTACCGTGAACTGACCGACGAAGAGATTGCCAGTATCTAACATGGACCTGCTGACCACCGAACTCAACCGCCTGCTGCGCAGCGCCACAGGCAACACCCTCTGGCTGGTAGACGAGAACATCCAGCTGGATGCACCAGCCAACGCATGCGTCCAGGTCGTAGGCAACCGGCTCGACGTCATCGAACGCCTGCAACAGCGTGGCTGGCAGGCCAGCTTCAGTGACTTCGACCTGTCCGCCTGTCCGGATGCCGATTTCGACCGGATTCTTTACCGCGTGTCCAAGGAAAAGCCAGTGGTGCACTACCTGATCGGCGAGGCCCGACGCTTGCTGCGTCCCGGAGGCGTCCTGATCCTGCTCGGCGACAAGGGCGAAGGTATCCGCACCTATGCCAAAAAGGCCGAAAGCTGCCTCGGTGGCCGCCGTCAGGAGCAAAAGCTGGGTAAGGACAGCTGGAGTGCCGAAATCAGCTCAGGCGCCGCAAGCGGCGACTGTCCCGAACACCAGCAGTACACCGAACTGCGCCCGGTGTGCGAGGATGATCAACGACAGTACTGGTCCAAGCCGGGGCTGTTTGGCTGGAACAAGATCGATCGCGGCAGCGCCCTGCTGATCGAGCATCTGCCGACCATGCTCGAGGCCGAATGGCCGCCGCAGGGCTCGGTACTGGATCTCGGCTGCGGCTTCGGCTACCTCGCCCTGAATCTGGCCGCGACGGCTGCGCGGCTGGTCTGCAGCGACAACAATGCGGCAGCCCTCCGCGCCTGCCGCTACAATCTGGATAAGGCAGGCCTGGAACAGGCCGAGGTGATCGCCGCCAACGCCGGCGACCGACTGCAACCGGGGTTCGATACTCTGATCTGCAACCCGCCGTTCCATAGCGGCTTTTCCGTCGACGGCGACCTCACCGACCGCTTTCTCGAGGCGGCCCGGCGCCTGTTGACGGTGAACGGAACCGCCTGCTTCGTAGTCAACCAGCATATTCCGCTGGAGCGCAAGGCGGCCGGCCTGTTCGCCGATATCCACACGCATCTGGATAGCGGTCAGTTCAAGCTGGTGCGACTGCGCAAACCGATCAACCCTCAGTCTCAGGGACGCTCATGACCTTCGACTACCTTCGCCAAAGCCTGTTTTTCTTCCGCAACCACCTCAACCGACTGGCCCTGATCCAGCTCCCCTTTCTGGCCCTGCTGGCGTTCGTGCAGTTCCAGCTGATCCAGCAGCTGCCCGACAACGCCGAAGATCTGCAGATGGAGCTGGTACAACGCAACATGTTCATCAGCTCGGTGCTGGATCTGGCGCTGATGCCGGTCTACTGGGGGGCCACCCTGTTCTACCTGCAATCGGTCCTCCAGGGCCAGCCGCTGGCCGTGGGGCGCGCACTGACCTTGAGCCTGACCTGCTGGGGTCGACTGCTGGTTACCTATATCCTCTCCGTGCTGGCGATCTCCTTCGGCCTGGTGCTGCTGATCGTGCCGGGGATCTATATCGGCATCCGCCTGGCCTTTGCCGAGTTCTACTGTGTCATGGAAGGCATGGGGCCGATGGAATCGCTGAAAGCCAGCTGGGAGAAGACCGCAGACTTCTTCTGGCCGCTGTTTCAGGGCCTGGCGCTGATCTTCGGCCTGCTGCTGCTGGCGGAAACCCTGATCGGCGAAGCCCTGCAAGACCAGAAAGGCGCCATGATGCTGGTCTCCCTGGGCATCCAGTTTCTCGGCGTGCTGCCGACCATTTACGCCTACCGTATCTACTGCGTGATGAAGGCCGACGACCAGCCGGCCTGATCGATCCTTGGCACCGCTGCCGATGGTAGCGGTGCCCATCTTCCCTGCTCCCGCACCAAATACCTGTCAACAAACAGCCTTCGGGCGTTCTGTACAGCGCCGCTCCTGCGCATCCATGCGCCCGCGGAAGCCTACCGTATATCCATATATACAAAAAAGCCCTTGGCGGCGAACCGGCAGGGGCTGGGTATTACAGCGAAGCTGTCAGTGAGACTCAGGAAACGGCGTCGTCCGCTTCCAGATCTTTCATGGACAGCTTGATGCGACCGCGCATGTCAACGTCGAGGACCTTGACCTTGACGATGTCATCCATGTTGACGTAGTCGGTGACCTTGTTGACGCGCTCTTTGGCGATCTGGGAGATGTGGACCAGACCATCCTTGCCCGGCAGGATATTGACGAACGCACCGAACTCTTCGATACGGACAACCTTGCCTTCGTAAATCTTGCCGATTTCGGCTTCAGCGGTGATCGCATTAACACGATCCAGCGCCGCCTTGCCCTTGGCCTTGTCATCGGCGTAAATACGGACGGTACCGTCATCTTCGATGTCGATCATGGCGCCGGTTTCTTCGGTCAGCGCACGGATGGTGGCGCCGCCCTTGCCGATCAGATCACGGATCTTCTCCGGGTTGATCTTGATCAGCTGCATCGCCGGTGCGTTATCCGGCAGTTCCGGACGCGCGTAGCCGATCACCTTGGCCATCTCTTTGAGGATGTGCTTGCGCGCATCGAGTGCCTGCTCCAGTGCGATCTCCATGATCTCTTCGGTAATACCGGTGATCTTGATATCCATCTGCAGAGCAGTAATACCCGCTTCGGTACCGGCAACCTTGAAGTCCATGTCGCCCAGGTGGTCTTCGTCACCCAAGATGTCAGTCAGAACGGCAAAACGATCGTTTTCTTTCACCAGACCCATGGCGATACCGGCCACCGGTGCTTTCAGCGGTACACCCGCGTCCATCATGGACAGGGAGGCGCCACAGACAGAGGCCATAGAGCTGGAACCGTTGGATTCAGTGATCTCGGATACGATACGGATGGTGTACGGGAACTCTTCCTGAGTCGGCAGAACTGCAGCTACACCGCGACGGGCCAGGCGACCATGACCGATCTCGCGACGACCGGTTGCCCCCATACGACCCGCTTCACCGACGGAGTACGGCGGGAAGTTGTAGTGCAGCATGAACGGATCCTTGCGCTCGCCTTCCAGCGCATCGATGATCTGCTGGTCACGGCTGGTACCCAGAGTACAGGTCGCGATGGACTGAGTTTCACCACGGGTGAACAGGGCAGAACCGTGTACGCCTTTCAGGATGTCGATTTCAACATCGATGCCACGAACGGTCTTGTTGTCACGACCATCGATACGCGGTTCACCATCGATGATGCGGTTACGCACGATCTCTTTTTCCAGAGAGCTGAAGATACCGGCCACTTCCTTATCGGACGGCTGGCCTTCTTCCTTGCCGGACAGAGCTTCAACAGCCTTGGAACGCAGATCGGACAATGCGCCCTGACGCTGCATCTTGTCAGCCACCTGGTAAGCGGCGGCAATGCCTTCGCCCACCAGCTCGCGAACCTGAGCGACCAGCGCTTCGTTCTTCTCGGCCGGTGCCCATTCCCACTTGGGCTTGCCCGCTTCGGCAACCAGTTCGTTGATGGCGTTGATCGCCACCTGCATCTCCTGGTGTGCGAACAGCACAGCGCCCAGCATTTCGTCTTCGGTCAGTTCCTGAGCTTCGGACTCAACCATCAGCACCGCATCGTTGGTGCCGGCCACAACCATGTCCAGTTCAGAGCCAGCCAGCTCTTCGAAAGTCGGGTTGAGGATGTAACCCTGGTCTTCAGTGAAGCCAACGCGGGCAGCACCGATCGGACCCAGGAAAGGGATGCCGGAGATCGCCAGTGCCGCAGAGGTACCGATCATGGCAGCGATATCGGGGTCGTTCACCTTGTCGGCGGACATGACAGTACAGATCACCTGTACTTCGTTCATGTAACCTTTCGGGAACAGCGGACGGATCGGACGGTCGATCAGGCGAGAAGTCAGGGTTTCCTTCTCGGACGGACGCGCTTCACGCTTGAAGAAGCCACCCGGAATACGGCCGACAGCGTAGTACTTTTCCTGGTAGTGAACGGACAGCGGGAAGAAGTCCTGGCCTTCGCGGGCTTCCTTGGCACCTACAACGGTACACAGCACCTGAACGCCGGCCATGGTAACCATGACGGCACCGGTCGCCTGACGAGCAACCTTGCCGGTTTCGATGGTGACTTCGTGTTTGCCAAACTGGAATGTTTTGCTAATCGCTTGCACGATAAAACTCCTTGTTTTGAGTCTATCCCGCCTGCTGACCAATCATTCCTCTTTTCAAGCCGGTACTCAGTTATTCACTCAGAGCAGTGGATAAGTGAGTACAGGCTGGATGATTGTGTCGGCTGTTACGGGGTGTGGATTAAAGAGCCTGAATAAGACTGAGGCCATACATTGTATGGCCTCAGAGGGGTACTGCTTAGCGGCGCAGACCGAGACGGCCGATCAGGGCCAGGTAACGATCGGCATCTTTGCCTTTCAGGTAGTCCAGCAGTTTACGACGCTGGTTTACCATGCGGATCAGACCACGACGAGAGTGGTGATCCTGCTTGTGCGATTTGAAGTGACCCTGCAGGCCTTCGATGTTCGCAGTCAGCAGTGCAACCTGTACTTCGGTAGAACCGGTGTCGCCAGCGCCACGACCGAATTCAGCAACGATTTCCGCTTTTTTTTCGTTAGAAAGAGCCATTATTTCTCTCCTGTTTAATATGCACACAGTGACCAGCACTGCGGGTTGATAGTCGCGCCCTACCGAGCATATTTTCAGTACGGCGTCAGTCAGCCCTGCGGCCGAACAATTCAGGTGATGCCTAGCATCAGGAGGTGCTTACCAGACGCTTGGCCCGGAGTACCCCATCGGCACCGATCTCGCCGATGCCCATAAAATCTGTCTGTCCCTCGCTAAAGAGACGCAGTTCACCACTCAGGGAACCGGCGTTGGCCGCACGAAAACGCTGGCCCACACGCATGCGGTCTACCTCTTCTGCGGTCAACTCCAGAGCCGGCAGCTGCGCCACCGGACTCCAAGCGGGTAATAATAACGCATCCAGGCGCTGATGTATGCTGTTTTCCGTCTCTTCACCACGCGGTTCAGCCAGGCTTTTCAGCTGCTCCAGCGTCATCATTTGCGAAGCGTCAAAGGGGCCGGTCTGCAAACGTCTGAGCACGGTCACATGGGCGCCACAGCCCAGCAGCAGCCCCAGATCCTCGACGATGCTGCGGATATAAGTACCCTTGGAGCAGAACACCTCCAGATCCACTTCGTCATCACGCAGCGCCAGCAGCCTGATCTCGTGGATCCGAACCTGACGCGGCTTGACCTCGACCTCAATCCCCTGGCGCGCCAGCTTGTACAGCGGCTGGCCGTTGAGCTTGAGTGCCGAATACACCGGCGGTACCTGCTCGATTTCGCCACTGAAGTGCTGCTCCAGCAGCGCCTCAATCCGCTCACGTGTCAGATCCTGCGGCACCGGCTTCTCTTCAGTAACCTCGCCCTCGGCATCACAGGTGTCGGTACGCTGGCCCAGCTTCGCCGTGGTCAGGTAACGCTTGTCCGAATCCAGCAGGTACTGGGAAAACTTGGTCGCTTCGCCCAGACAGATTGGTAACAGCCCGGTCGCCAATGGATCCAGCGCTCCGGTATGCCCTGCCTTGGCCGCGCCATAAAGACGCTTGACCCGTTGCAGAGCCGAGTTGGAGGACAGGCCCTGGGGCTTGTCCAACAGAAAAAGGCCGCTTATCGGGCGGCCTTTAGGTTTACGGGCCATAGCAATCAGTTCCCGTCAGTATCTTCGTCATCCGAGCGCTGGGCTTCCTGCTGCCAGGCCTTTTCAATCAGGCCATGCAGATAGCGACCACGCTCCACACTTTCATCGAAGTGGAAACGCAGCTGCGGCATCACCCGCAGCTTGATGCCACGGGCCAGCTCGGTGCGCAGAAAACCGGCCGCGTTATTCAGGATCTGGGTGGCGCTTTTGATCGCCTCCACCTGCGCCTCGTCGGTCTGCTCACCAAAAGCCATCACGGTGAAATAGGCATCGGCATAGCCGAGGTCCTTGCTCACCTTGACATGACTGATGGTAACCATACCCAGACGCGGATCCTTGATCTCGCGTTGAATCAGGGAGGCCAGATCACGCTGGATCTGGTCCCCTACCCGGTCAGTTCGTTTGAAATCGCGTGCCATAGTGCTCCGATTACAGCGTACGCTGTACTTCAACGGTGTCGAACACTTCGATCTGGTCGCCGACCTTCACGTCGTTGTAGTTCTTCACACCGATACCACACTCCATGCCCTGGCGCACGTCCGCCACAGCATCCTTGAAGCGACGCAGGGATTCCAACTCACCCTCGTAAATCACCACGTTGTCACGCAGCACGCGGATACGCTTGTTGCGGTATACGGTACCGTCGGTAACCATACAGCCGGCAATCGCACCCAGCTTCGGTGAACGGAATACATCGCGCACTTCGGCGACACCGACGATCTCTTCGCGGTATTCTGGAGACAACAGACCGGTCATCGCTTGCTTGACGTCATCGATGATGTCATAGATGACGCTGTAGTAACGCAGTTCCAGTTCCTCACGCTCAACCACGGCCTTGGCCTGGTTGTCGGCACGAACATTGAAGCCGATCAGAATCGCGGAAGACGCCAGCGCCAGGTTGGCATCGGTCTCGGCAATACCGCCGACACCGCTGGAGACGATGTTCACCTTCACTTCGTCGGTGGACAGGTCTTCCAGTGACTGGATGATCGCTTCCAGAGAACCGCGCACGTCCGCTTTCAGGACGATGTTCAGCGACTTCACATCGCCGGCCTGCATGTTCTCGAACAGGTTCTCCAGCTTGGCCTTCTGCTGACGCGCCAGTTTGACTTCGCGGTACTTGCCCTGGCGGAAGAGCGCCACTTCACGGGCTTTCTTCTCGCTGGATACGACGGTGAACTCGTCACCGGCGTCCGGTGTGCCGTCGAGGCCCAAGATTTCGACCGGAATCGCCGGACCGGCTTCTTCGATCGGCTTGCCGTTTTCATCCAGCATGGCACGAACACGGCCGTAATGCAGACCCGCCAGTACTATGTCGCCCTTGCGCAGGGTACCGTTCTGCACCAGCAGAGTCGATACGGAACCACGGCCCTTGTCGACACGAGATTCAACCACGACACCCTGACCCGGCGCATCCTTGACGGCAGTCAGCTCAAGCAGCTCGGCCTGCAGCAGAATCGCATCCAGCAGGGCATCAATGCCTTCGCCGCTCTTGGCGGAGACGTGGGTGAACTGAACATCGCCACCCCAGTCTTCCGGCAATACATCGCGCTGCGCCAGCTCGTTCTTGACGCGATCCGGATCGGCTTCTTCCTTATCGATCTTGTTGACCGCAACCACCAGAGGTACGCCGGCCGCTTTCGCGTGCTGGATCGCCTCTTCGGTCTGCGGCATCACGCCATCGTCAGCCGCAACCACCAGCACCACGATATCGGTCAGCTGGGCACCACGTGCACGCATGGCGGTAAAGGCCGCGTGCCCCGGAGTATCCAGGAAGGTGACCATGCCGTTGTCGGTTTCGACGTGGTAGGCACCGATATGCTGGGTAATGCCACCGGCCTCGCCAGTTGCCACCTTGGTGCGACGGATGTAGTCGAGCAGAGAGGTCTTGCCGTGGTCGACGTGACCCATGACGGTCACAACCGGTGCACGACCTTCCTGTTCACCCTGTGCCGCAGCAACGCTTTCGATCAGTGCATCCTCGATCGCGTTTTCCTGCATCGGGTTGGCCTTGTGGCCCATCTCTTCCACCACCAGTACGGCGGTATCCTGGTCCAGGACCTGGTTGATGGTCGCCATGGCGCCCATCTTGAACATCACCTTGATCACCTCGGCCGCCTTCACGGACATCTTCTTGGCCAGTTCGGCCACAGTGATGCTCTCCGGGACGTTCACCTCATGAACAACCGGTGCGGTCGGCTTCTCGAAACCATGCTGGTTCTGACTGCTGCCACCACGGCCACGACCTGCGGCAGCGCCACGCTTGCCACCCTTGCCGCGACGAGCACGGTTGTCCTGTTCCTGACGACCACCCTTGGCGCCCTTGCCACGACGAGGACGATCATCAACGTCGTTGCGGCGGGATTTTTCCTTGTCCTTGCGGCGCGGGTTTTCATGTACAGGCTCAGCAGCGGGGGCTTCAGTCGTCGGCGCGGCCGCTGCAGCAGCGGGCTTAGCCGCGGCTTCCGTCGGCTGAACAGCCTCGGCAGCAGGGGCCTGCGGCGCGGCAGAAACCGCTTCAGCGGCCGGCGCTTCCTGTACAGGCGCCTCGACCGGTGCTTCTACCGGCGCGGTCTCTTCAACCGGTTTGGCCTCTTCTTCCAGCACCGCACGCTTAACGTAGGTACGCTTCTTGCGCACCTCAACGCTGACTGTCTTGCGCTGGCCAGATGCACTTGAAATTTTCAGCTGCGACTTGGTCTTGCGCTTCAGGGTGATTTTGCTCGGCTCGGCGGCCTCTGCCTTTTCACCGTGGCTGCGTTTCAGGTGGCTCAGCAGCGCCAGGCGCTCATCTTCCGAAACGCTGGAGTCAACTTTCTTGCCCTTGATGCCGGCTTCCTGCATTTGCGTCAGCAGACGCTCAGCGGATACACCAACCACATCGGCAAGTTTCTTGACGGTTAATTCTGCCATATATGTGTTCTCCTCTTCCGCTGGCGTTTACTGCTCTTGTGCAAACCAGGGCGCACGAGCGGTCATGATCAGCTCGGCCGCCTTTTCTTCGGTCAGCCCCTCAATTTCGAGCAGATCCTCGACAGATTGCTCTGCCAGGTCTTCCATGGTGACAATTTCACGGGACGCCAGCTGGAATGCCAACGGTCGTTCCATACCATCCATTGTCAGCAGGTCTTCTGCCGGTTCCGCGTCACCCAGCTGCTCTTCACTGGCGATCGCCAGGTTGATCAGGGCATCCTTGGCACGCGTACGAAGCGCTTCGATCAGCTCTTCGTCAAAATCTTCGATCTCAAGCATTTCATCGACCGGCACGTAGGCCACCTCTTCCAGAGAGGTAAAGCCTTCACCTACCAGGATTTCTGCCAGCTCTTCATCTACATCCAGGTGCTTGACGAACATGTCGACAACCGCACCCACCTCAGACTGCTGCTTGTCGGCCGCTTCTTCTTCCGACATCACATTCAGTACCCAGCCAGTCAGCTCACTGGCCAGACGCACGTTCTGGCCGCTGCGGCCGATCGCCATCGCCAGTGCGTCTTCGGCAACGGCCACATCCATGGAGTGGCTCTCTTCATCGATCACGATGGACGCGACTTCAGCCGGTGCCATGGCGTTGATGACCAGCTGTGCCGGATTGTCATCCCAGAGGATGATATCCACACGCTCGCCGCCCAGTTCGTTGGACACGGCCTGAACACGGGAACCACGCATGCCGACACAAGCACCCACCGGATCGATACGGCCGTCATTGGTTTTCACGGCGATCTTGGCGCGGGCACCCGAGTCACGTGCGGCCGCACGGATTTCGATCACCTCTTCGGAGATCTCCGGCACCTCGATGCTGAACAGTTCAATCAGCATCGCATTGGAGGTGCGGCTCAGAATCAGCTGCGGACCACGACCCTCACTGCGAACCTCTTCCAGTACGGCGCGTACACGGTCACCCATGCGAAAGCTTTCGCGCGGGATCAGGTTCTCACGCGGCAACAGCGCTTCGGCGTTGTTGCCCAGGTCCACGATGATATTGTCACGGGTCACTTTCTTGACCGTACCGGCCACCAGTTCACCCTTGCGATCCTGATACTGCTCAACCACCTTGGCGCGCTCGGCTTCACGTACCTTCTGTACGATCACCTGCTTGGCAGTCTGGGCGGCAATACGACCGAAGGCAACGGATTCGACCTTCTCCTCGTAAATATCACCCGGCTGCAGGTTGGTATCGATCTCGAGCGCTTCTTCCAGCGTCAACTCGGTACCCAGCGCAGGCACCTCCTCATTGCTGACCACCAGCCAGCGACGCCAGGTCTCGTAGTCGCCGGTTGCACGATCAATTTCGACGCGGACATCCGCCTCTTCGTCATAGCGTTTTTTTGTAGCCGTGGCCAGAGCAACTTCTATTGCTTCAAAAATGACGCCTTTGGGCACGTCCTTTTCATTAGAAACAGCTTCTGCAACCAGTAGAATCTCTTTATTCATACGACTGCCTCGCCAAACCTCAAACCGGTATTAAAACTGGGGAATCACGTTGGCACGATCGATATAGTCGACCGGCAACAGGTATTCTTCATCATTGACAACCAGCAAAACTTCGTCACCTTCGACGCCGTTCAACAGGCCCTTGAATTTACGTCGCCCTTCAAAGGGCACCCGCAGACGCAGTTGTACCATATGGCCTGCGTATGCCTTGAAATGTTCCAGCGTGAACAATGGCCGATCCATGCCCGGGGAGGACACTTCCAGCATGTACTGTTCCGTAATCGGGTCCTCGACATCCAGGATGCCACTTACCTGATGGCTGACGCGCGCGCAGTCATCCACGCTGACGCCTTCCGGCCCTTCAATGAAGATGCGCAGCGTGCTGTGGCGACCGGCGGAGTTGAACTCCAGCCCCCAAAGCTCCAGACCCAGCGCGGTGACGGCCGGCTCGATCAATTCCTGCAAGGCGTTAAGTTTGGCTGACACTGACGAAGACCTCGTTCTGGATATGCCTGAAACAAAAAATGGGCCGCTTAGGACCCATTTCTGACGCGGCACCTGGTGCCTATTGATCACCTACGAAAAAGCCCCTAACAAGGGGCTTTTTCGTAAAAAAAGTGGTAGCGGGGGCTGGATTTGAACCAACGACCTTCGGGTTATGAGCCCGACGAGCTACCAGACTGCTCCACCCCGCATCAGAAACAGGTGCACATTATACACAACACCTGCCTTACTTACAAATGGTGCCGAAGGCCGGACTCGAACCGGCACGAGCATAGCTCACCACCCCCTCAAGATGGCGTGTCTACCAATTTCACCACTTCGGCTTGAAACTTATTCAGCAACCGGGATATCAGTTTCCGGTTGCGCCGCCTGCTCGCCTTCCAGCGCCGGCAGCTCCTGCTGAACTTCCGCTGCAGATTCAATCACTTCTGCGGCCGGAATACCAGCATCATTTACACTTTCCGCTTTCTGTTTGGCGTATACCGCCAGCGCAAAGCTGGTCGCGAACACACCCGCAGCCATGACAGCGGTCATGCGACCCAGAAAACTGGTCGAGCCCTGACTGCCAAATACCGTCTGCGAAGCACCACCACCAAAGGAAGCACCCGCTTCAGCACCTTTGCCCTGCTGCAGCAGCACCAATGCAACAATCGCGGCAGCCAGCAGCACATGAACGATCAGAATAACATTTTCCATCATCGATACCGTTTAGCCGGCGACTGCCGCCGCACGGCAGATCGCGATAAAATCTTCAGCCTTCAATGATGCGCCACCAATGAGACCACCATCGATATCCGGCTGTGCGAACAGTGCATCGGCATTTGCCGCATTGACACTGCCACCGTACAGAAGACGCATCTCAGCAGCTGCTTCAGCAGAAAGACCACAGAGCACCTTACGCAAAGCCTGATGAATCTCTTGCGCCTGTTCGGGTGAAGCGGTCAGGCCCGTACCTATTGCCCATACCGGCTCATAGGCCACCACAACTTGCTTCAGCGCTTCAGCGCCCAGACCATCCAGGGCCTGCAACAGCTGCTCGGACACAACCGACTCGGCATTACCCGCCTCACGCTGCTGAAAAGTCTCACCCACACATACGACAGGTGTCAACCCCGCAGCCAGAGCCGCTTCAACCTTGCCAGCCACATCGGCATCACTCTCGGCGAACAATGCACGCCGCTCTGAGTGCCCTAAAATAACCAGACTACAACCGGCATCTACCAGCATCCCAGCAGACACCTCTCCCGTATAAGCGCCGCTGGCATGCTGACTCATATTTTGAGCCCCTACGGCAACCGCCGTATTATCCAGCTGCTGCGCGACCGCCTGAAGATATACAAACGACGGACAAACGCCGACATCAACACGCGCAAAAGCCTCATCTGCAATACCGGAAGCTACTGCCGCCACAAGCTCCGCATTGCGCGCCTGAAGACCGTTCATCTTCCAGTTACCGATTACTAGTGCCTTACGCATCGATATCCCCTTACGAAAGAGGCGCATATAGTATCCGAGCCCCAATCAGCTGGCAAGTGCCAACAGTGATTTTTCCACACTCTGCGCCAGTTCGGCACAGAGGCGACTCACTTCGCCCGCATTCTCGCCCTCGACCATCACCCGCACCACCGGTTCGGTTCCCGATGGACGCAGCAAGACCCGCCCGCGCTGACCCAGCTCTGCTTCCACCTCACGCACAGCGGCCACCACGTCATCCTGCCGCATCGGATCAAGTTTGCACGGCATGGCCACATTGATCATGGTCTGAGGCATCTTGTGCATGCCCGATTTCAGAATGTGCAGATCCCGTTCGCTGTCGACCATCGCCTTGAGCACCTGCAGCGCCGCCACGAGACCATCACCGGTGGTGGTCAACTGGCCACAGACGATATGCCCTGAACTCTCGCCGCCCAGCACCCAGCCGTGCTGCCGCAGCTGCTCGATCACATAACGGTCGCCCACCTTGGCGCGCACGAAGGGAATGTCCTGTCGTTTGAGCGCCTGCTCCAAACCGAAGTTGGACATCAGGGTTCCGACCACACCACCGTCCAACTCGCCCTGTTGCTGCTGGGCTGTTGCGATGATGAACAGGATCTCGTCGCCGTCGACCACTTCGCCGCGATGATCGACCATCATGATGCGGTCGCCATCGCCATCCAGGGCCATCCCCACATCAGCAGCTTCCGCCAGGACGACGGTCTGCAGGCGCGCAGGGTCGGTGGCACCACAGGCTTCGTTGATATTGACGCCATCCGGGGAGGAGGCGATTTCGATCACCTCGGCGCCCAGCTCACGGAGCACTTTGGGCGCCACGTGATAGGTTGCACCGTTGGCACAGTCGAGCACGATGCGCATGCCCTTGAGACTGAAGCGGTTGTGCAGGGTACCCTTGCAGAACTCGATATAGCGACCGGCGGCGTCGTCGATGCGCCGCGCCTTGCCCAGCTCGGCGGACGGCACCGTGGTCATGGCCAAGTCCATCTGCGCTTCGATCGCCTGCTCCACTTCGTCCGGCAGCTTGGTGCCATCGGTGGAGAAAAACTTGATGCCATTGTCGGAATAGACGTTGTGCGATGCACTAATGACGATACCGGCATTGGCCCTGAAGGTACGGGTCAGATAGGCGATGGCCGGGGTCGGCATGGGACCGGTCAGCAGCACGTCCACCCCCGCCGCCGAAAGCCCGGCTTCCAATGCTGACTCAAACATGTAGCCGGATATGCGGGTATCCTTGCCGATCAGGATCTTGCTGCGGCCTTCGCGGGCAAAGACACAGCCGGCCGCCCAACCCAGTTTGAGGACGAAGTCGGGGGTGATCGGAAACTGCCCCACCTCACCACGAATACCGTCGGTTCCAAAATACTTCCTGCTCACCCGTCACTCTCCTGCTGTTTCATTGATGACCGCTTCGGTCATTCGCACCACGTCCACGGTCGGGGCCACATCGTGTACACGGATAATTTTTGCGCCCTTGCCAACCGCCAGTGCCACTGTCGCCAGACTGCCATAGAGGCGCTGATCGATCGGCTTACCCAGTGTCAGGCCAATCATCGATTTGCGCGAGGTGCCCACCAGCAGCGGAGTGCCAAGCTCCTGCAGGCGTTCCATCCGGTTCAACAGCTCCAGATTATGCTGCAGGGTTTTGCCAAAACCAAACCCCGGATCAAGCAGCAGGCGCTCATTGGCGATACCTGCTTCACGACAGCGCTGTTGCTGGAACTGCAGAAAATGCTCCACCTCCTCGGTCACATCTTCATAGTGCGGCTTGAGCTGCATGGTCGCCGGACTGCTGCCCTGCATATGCATGACACAAAGCGCCAGATCGGTAGACGCCGCCACCTCGAACGCGCCCGGGCGGGAAAAGGAACGCACATCATTAAGCAGACCAGCCCCGGCCTCGGCAGCCGCCTTCATTACCTCCGGCGCACTGGTGTCGATGGACAGCACGACATCCAGTTCCTGGCTCAACCGCTCGACGACCGGTATGACACGCTCCAACTCTTCCTCAACCGGAACCGGGGCGGCACCGGGGCGGGTGGACTCACCGCCGATATCGATCAGGGTCGCGCCCTCATCAACCATCTGTGCGGCCTTGCGCAGCGCCAGCTCAACGGACAGCTGACGCTCTGAGTAGACACTGCCACCATCGGAGAAGGAGTCCGGGGTAACATTGAGAATACCCATTACCTGCGCTGTCGATAGATCGAGCTTACGCCCTGCACACTGCAATACCGTCATTGTTTCCGCCCACTGCTGCATTCAAATCATCCCGCCCCAGGCCGGACACAAAAAAGCCGGCTCCAGGGCCGGCTCCATGATATCAGATCAACGCTTAGCTGCGATCACCCGGACGCTGCCAAGGGTTTTGATCATCGTCACTGTTGTCATTTTCAGGGCCATCGTCAGAGTTCGCCGCACGATCATCGCTGCCGGATTCCGAACTCGATTCACGTGAGTCCGGCTCCTCTGATGAGCGCTGCTTCATCTCCTGCACATCACGCTCGGCCTTGTCCGCACGTTCCTGCGCCTCTTCCCAGCCATCAGGCGGTGATACTTCGGTGCGTGCCATCAGCTGATCCAGCTGCTCCGCGCCAATGGTTTCATACTTCATCAGCGCCTGAGCCATGGCATCGAGGATATCGCGGTTGTCATGCAGGATCTGCGATGCCTGCTGATAACACTCGTCAATGATGCTTTTCACTTCGGCATCGATCCGTTTCTGCGTCTCTTCCGACATCGGCTTAGTGCCCTGACCCATGCCGCGACCAAAGGGATCGTCATCCTCTTCACCGTACAGAAGCGGGCCCAGATTTTCGCTCAGCCCCCACTTGGTGACCATGTTACGCGCCAGCGACGTCGCCTTCTGAATATCATTGGACGCACCGGTGGTCACGCCCTCCTTGCCCAGCGTCATCTCCTCGGCCAGGCGACCGCCGTACAACGAGCAGATCTGGGAGATGATCCACTGACGGCTGTGGCTGTAACGGTCTTCTTCCGGCAGGAACATGGTCACACCCAGGGCGCGACCACGCGGAATGATCGATACCTTGTACACCGGATCATGCTCCGGCATGACACGGCCGATAATGGCGTGACCGGCTTCATGATAGGCCGTATTCAGGCGCTCTTTGTAGGACATCACCATGGACTTGCGCTCGGCACCCATCATGATCTTGTCCTTGGCCTGCTCGAACTGCTCCATACCCACGGTACGACGGTTGTTGCGCGCCGCAAACAGAGCCGCTTCGTTGACCAGGTTGGCCAGATCGGCACCGGAGAAGCCCGGCGTACCGCGCGCGATCAGCTCCGGCTTGACGTCATCGCCCAGCGGCACCTTGCGCATGTGCACTTTCAGAATTTGTTCACGGCCGCGGATATCCGGCAGGCCGACATGCACCTGGCGGTCGAAGCGACCAGGACGCAGCAGCGCGGGATCCAGCACGTCCGGACGGTTGGTTGCCGCGATCACAATGATGCCTTCGGTACCCTCGAAACCGTCCATCTCCACCAGTAGCTGGTTCAACGTCTGCTCGCGCTCGTCGTTACCACCGCCCATGCCGACACCACGGTGGCGGCCCACGGCATCAATCTCATCGATGAAGATGATACAGGGGGCATGTTTCTTCGCCTGGTCGAACATGTCGCGGACACGGGATGCGCCCACACCGACGAACATTTCGACGAAATCGGAACCGGAGATACTGAAGAACGGCACCCGCGCTTCGCCGGCAATCGCTTTTGCCAGCAGGGTCTTACCGGTACCCGGTGAGCCCGCCATCAGCACGCCACGGGGAATATGGCCACCCAGACGCTGGAACTTGCCCGGATCACGCAGGTAATCGACCAGCTCTTTCACCTCTTCCTTGGCCTCTTCAACGCCGGCGACATCATCAAAAGTGGTCTTGATCTGGTCTTCAGCCATCATCCGCGCCTTGGACTTGCCGAACGACATGGGACCGCCCTTGCCGCCACCGCCGCCCTGCATCTGGCGCATGAAGAACATGAACACGGCGATGATGACCAGAATCGGGAAGGACGCCACCAGCAGCTGGGTCCAGATACTCTGGCGCTCCGGCTGCTTACCTTCGATCACCACATTATGCTGCAGCAGATCATCGATCAGCTTGGGGTCCTGAACAGCCGGGCGCACGGTTTCAAAACGCTCGCCATTACTGCGCTGACCGACAATGGTGTAGCCATCGATGGTCACTTTTTCCACCCGATCTGCCTGCACCTCGGCCACAAAGTCGGAGTAGCTCAGCTTGCCACCCTCGTTTTCGGCACTGAAATTGTTGAAGACGGTGAGCAGCACCGCTGCGATCACCAGCCACAACACCAGATTTTTTGCCATATCGTTCAATGGAGCACCCTCTGTTCTCTCAATTCTGTCGGCCGCTTGTGATTGCCACTGTTACTGAATCAGCACCGCTTCGCAACCTGTTTTATCGTTGTACGCACTCTTATGCACATTCGAGCAGACGTCTGATCGCGGCCCGTGCGCTGATTTTGATCGGCATGAGGCAAAAATGTTCCTTGCAGCACACACCCATTGACCGGTTAAACAACCTGTCGACGGCCCCGCAGCTGTCAGTGCTACTCAGCCCCGCAGGACTCAGGTAAAATAGCTGTTTATTTGATCAACGGGGCGACTCCCCCAATCAAGAGGCACCATATTCTAGTATGAGCTTGACGCCTGAGCAAAAGAAGCATTTCCGCACCCTCGGCCACAACCTGAACCCGATCGTCATGGTCGCCGGCAACGGACTGTCCGAAAACATCCAGCTGGAAGTGGACCGCGCGCTCGAAGACCATGAGCTGATCAAGGTGAAGTTTTCGGTCGGCGACCGCGACGTAAAAAAACAGATGATCCGCGAGCTCTGCGCCATCGTGGAAGCGGAACTGGTACAGGAGATCGGCAACATTGCCCTGATCTACCGTGCCGCGCAGCACCCCAATCCCAAGCTATCCAACCTCATGCGCTGAGTTGCAGCCATAAAAAAACCGCCGATTGCTCGGCGGTTTTTTTTGCCTTGAGGGCGACTCAGAGATGAGCTACCTCGGCAATTTCATACTCGGTCATGCCTGACGGCGTCTGCACCGCAGCGATATCGCCCTCTTCCTTACCGACCAGCGCACGCGCGATCGGCGAGTTGACGGAGATCTTGCCTTTTTTGATATCCGCTTCATCATCACCGACGATCTGGTAACGTACCTCCTCGTCGGTATCGATGTTGATCAGCTCTACGGTGGTTCCGAAGATCACCTTGCCCGTATGCGGGATATCGGTGACATCGATCACCTGCGCCTGAGACAGCTTGTACTCCAGCTCACGGATACGGCCTTCGATAAAGCCCTGCTGCTCACGGGCAGCATGATACTCGGCGTTTTCCTTGAGGTCGCCGTGCTCACGCGCTTCAGCGATCGCGGCAATCACCGTGGGGCGCTGAACCGACTTGAGGTCGGCCAGCTCCTCACGCAGCGCCTTTTCACCGGCAACGGTCATCGGGACGCGTTTCATTCTGCTACTCCTGCATGCAGGTCCTGCAGCCGGCGGACCGTCTTCTCTTCACCATACTTCAGTGCTTCAGCGGTTGCTGCAGCACCGGCCAGAGTCGTGGTGTAAGGCACCTTGTGCTGCAGCGCGGAACGACGGATCTCGGCGGAGTCCGCGATCGCCTTGCGACCCTCAGTGGTGTTGATCACGTAGCTGATCTCACCATTCTTGATCATGTCGACGATGTTGGGACGGCCTTCGGCCACCTTATTGACGCGGGTAACGGTCAAGCCGGATTCTTCCAGCAGCGCCGCCGTACCGGCCGTCGCCACCAGGGAGAAGCCCAGCTCGGCCAGGTCCTTGGCAACCGGGATGACCGCCGCCTTGTCTACGTCACGTACCGAGATGAACGCCCTGCCGGTTACGGACGGCATTTTCTCACCGGCACCGATCTGCGCCTTCATGAAGGCCTCACCAAAGGTGGCACCTGTACCCATGACTTCGCCGGTAGACTTCATTTCCGGGCCAAGGATCGGGTCAACGCCCTGGAACTTGTTGAACGGGAACACCGCTTCCTTGACGTTGAAGAAGGTCGGCACGATCTCCTCGGTGAAGCCCAGCTCCTGCAGCGTCTTGCCGGTCATGACACGCGCCGCGATTGCAGCCAGAGACGTGCCAATGCACTTGGAGACAAACGGTACGGTACGTGACGCACGCGGGTTCACCTCGATGACATAAATCTCGCCATCCTGGTAGGCCAGCTGTACGTTCATCAGGCCAACAACGCCCAGCTCCAGCGCCATCTTGCGTACCATTTCACGCATTTCATCCTGCACATCAGCCGCCAGGCTGTACGGCGGGAAGGAGCACGCAGAGTCACCGGAGTGAACACCGGCCTGCTCGATATGCTGCATGATGGCACCAATCACCACGGTTTTACCGTCACTGACCGCATCGATATCGACTTCAACCGCCGCATTCAGGAAATGATCCAGCAACACTGGTGCGTCGTTGGAGACCTGAACGGCCGTAGTCATGTAACGACGCAGCTCATCTTCCTTGTAGACGATCTCCATGGCACGACCACCCAGTACGTAGGACGGACGAACCACCAGCGGATAACCGATCTTGCCTGCTTCGACGATCGCTTCTTCCAGGCTGCGCACGGTCGCGTTTTCCGGCTGCTTCAGACCCAAACGTTTCAGCATCTGCTGGAACTGTTCACGGTCTTCGGCACGGTCGATCGCTTCAGGGCTGGTACCGATAATCGGCACACCAGCCTCTTCCAGAGCCACGGCCAGCTTCAGCGGTGTCTGACCGCCGTACTGGACTATGACGCCCTTCGGCTGTTCGACATTGACGATCTCCAACACATCTTCCAGCGTAATCGGCTCGAAGAACAGGCGGTCAGAGGTATCGTAGTCGGTTGACACGGTTTCCGGGTTACAGTTGACCATGATGGTCTCGTAACCGTCTTCACGCGCCGCCAGCGCTGCATGTACGCAGCAGTAGTCAAACTCGATACCCTGACCAATACGGTTCGGACCGCCGCCGATCACCATGATTTTTTCACGATCGGACGGATTGGCTTCACACTCGTCCTCATAGGAGGAATACATGTAGGCGGTATCAGTGGCAAATTCAGCAGCACAGGTATCCACACGTTTGAACACCGGGCGCACGCCCTGCTTCTGGCGCTGCTTGCGGAACTGTTTCTCACTCACACCCAGCAGTGTCGCCAGACGGGCATCAGAGAAGCCCTTGCGCTTGAGGCGGAAGATCTGATCCTTGTCCAGCTCGCTCAGAGCCGTTTCGGAGACGCGCTGCTCGTCCTTGATCAGGTCTTCGATCTGCACCAAGAACCAGGGATCAACACCGCTCAGCTTGTAGATTTCATCGACGCTCATCCCCAGACGGAACGCATCACCGATGTACCAGATACGCTCGGCACCCGGCTGAGTCAGCTCGGCAACGATGGTGTCACGCGCGTCTTCAGCTTTCAGGTCCACGATCGGATCAAAGCCGGTAGCCCCCACTTCCAGGCCACGCAGGGCTTTCTGCAGGGATTCCTGCTGCGAACGGCCGATGGCCATCACTTCGCCCACGGACTTCATCTGAGTGGTCAGGCGGCTGTTAGCCTGCGGGAATTTCTCGAAGGTGAAGCGCGGAATCTTGGTAACAACGTAGTCGATGGACGGCTCGAAGGACGCCGGGGTACGACCGCCGGTGATATCGTTCTGCAGTTCATCCAGGGTGTACCCCACTGCCAGCTTGGCCGCAATCTTGGCGATCGGGAAGCCGGTAGCCTTAGACGCTAGCGCTGAGGAGCGGGATACACGCGGGTTCATCTCGATAACCACGACACGACCGGTCTTCGGGTCGACACCGAACTGGACGTTGGAACCACCGGTTTCCACGCCGATCTCGCGCAGTACCGCAATCGATGCGTTACGCATGATCTGGTACTCCTTGTCGGTCAGCGTCTGCGCCGGCGCTACAGTGATGGAGTCACCGGTGTGCACGCCCATGGCATCGAAGTTTTCGATCGCGCAGACGATGATGCAGTTGTCGTTCTTGTCGCGAACAACTTCCATCTCGTACTCTTTCCAGCCGATCAGGGATTCGTCGATAAGCAGTTCGCTGGTCGGCGACAGGTCCAGACCTCGCTCACAGATTTCGATGAACTCTTCACGGTTGTATGCGATACCGCCACCGGTGCCGCCCATGGTGAAGGACGGACGAATGATCGCCGGGAAGCCGATGGAATCCAGCACCTGCAGGGCTTCTTCCATGCTGTGGGCAATGGCCGCACGCGGGCACTCCAGGCCGATGTTCTTCATCGCCTTGTCGAAACGCTCGCGGTCTTCCGCCTTGTCGATGGCATCCTGGCTCGCGCCGATCATTTCGACGCCGAACTTGGCCAGCACGCCTTCGCGATCCAGATCCAGCGCACAGTTCAGTGCGGTCTGGCCGCCCATGGTCGGCAACAGCGCGTCGGGGCGCTCTTTTTCGATGATCTTGGCAACGGTTTTCCAGTTGATCGGCTCGATGTAGGTCGCGTCCGCCATCGCCGGGTCGGTCATGATGGTCGCCGGGTTGGAGTTGACCAGGATGACGCGGTAACCCTCTTCACGCAGCGCCTTACACGCCTGGGCACCGGAATAGTCGAATTCGCAGGCCTGGCCGATCACGATCGGGCCCGCACCAAGGATGAGAATACTTTGAATGTCCGTACGTTTTGGCATCTGTCTTAACCGGTCGTCTCTGTTACTGTCACTGACTTGTCAGGGTGCTATCAGGCCTGACGGGCTTTCATCTGTTCAATGAAACGATCGAACAGCGGCGCCACATCATGCGGGCCCGGGCTGGCTTCCGGGTGTCCCTGGAAGCTGAACGCCGGCACATCCGTACGTTCGATACCCTGCAGTGAACCGTCGAACAGGGATTTGTGAGTTGCACGCAGGTTCGCCGGCATGCTGTCCTCATCGACGGCGAAACCGTGGTTCTGGCTGGTGATCATCACATGCGTGCTGTCCAGGTCCTGCACCGGATGGTTGGCGCCGTGGTGACCGAACTTCATCTTCACGGTCTGGGCACCGGACGCCAGCGCCAGCAGCTGGTGACCCAGACAGATACCGAATACCGGCGTACCGGTTTCCAGGATCTCGCGGATCGCCGCAATGGCATAGTCACAGGGTTCGGGATCGCCCGGACCATTGGAGAGGAAGACACCATCCGGATTCAAAGCCAGCACATCTGCAGCAGGGGTCTGGGCCGGCACCACGGTCAGGCGACAGCCACGCTCGACCAGCATCCGCAGGATGTTGTGCTTCACACCGAAATCATAAGCGACCACGTGGAAAGGCAGATCTGCATCGGCCTTTTCTTCATGACCCGCACCCAGCTTCCAGGTGCTTGAGCGCCAGTCGTACCCCTCGGTCACACTGACTTCTTTTGCCAGATCCATGCCTTTGAGGCCCGGGAAAGCGCGCGCAGCCGCCAGAGCCTTCTCTTCGTCCAGATTTTCACCGGCCATGATGCAGCCGTTTTGCGAACCTTTTTCGCGCAGAATACGGGTCAGGCGGCGCGTATCGATATCCGCGATACCGACAATATTGTTGTCCTTCAGGTACTGATCCAGCGTTTTTTCGCTACGGAAGTTGCTGGCCAGCAACGGCAGGTCACGAATCACCAGGCCGGCGGCCCAGGTCTGGGTGGATTCTGCATCTTCGGCATTGACGCCGGTGTTGCCGATATGTGGATAGGTCAGGGTCACAATCTGGCGGCAGTAGGAAGGATCGGTCAGAATTTCCTGATATCCAGTCATTGAAGTGTTGAAAACCACCTCACCACTGGATTCACCATCGGCGCCAATTGCTATTCCCCTGAAAATGCTGCCGTCTTCAAGGGCTAGAATGGCTGGTCGCGTCAATTGAACCTCCCCGCGCGTGCGCTGCATAGTCTGGACAGTTGGATAGGATACGTGCAAAAAAGCGAGGCAAAACTGGACGCTTACCTCGCTTCTATTAATTTGGCTGTTATTGACCTGCACTCGTAGCAGGCTAAACCCCGATATTCTAGACGATCCACGCCTTCGAGTCCACGCACGATCGCGGTTCTACCGCGTCACCTGACTGTCACAAAACTTTCATACACTGTCGCGAGAAAACAACACCCCAAGCAGGCGCGTGATGAAGATTTCCACTCTGGCACGACTATCGTCCCTGACCCTCCTTGCGATGCTGGTTGCCCTGACCCTTTCCGTCATCTGGTCACTGATGCAACTGGACGAAGCCTTCCGTAATAACACCGACTACCAGGACTATACGCTGGAAATTCAGAGCCGGATTGAGCAACCGGCGAACCGCTACCTTGCCTCCGGTAATGCGAGCGAACTGACCGCTATCGAAAAAGGCATCAAGGATGCACTGGCGACCAATGCCGATACGCTCTGGCGCGACGAGCAAACCCGCAAACGCATTCAGACCTCCCTGTCCCACATGCAAACGGAAGCCCTGCCCGAGCTCAGAGCGGCCGGCAAGCTGGCCGATCCCCAGGCCCTGCTGATCAACAACGAGCGGGAGCTGGCCTACAGCCTTAACAGCCTCAGCGAATACGCCCAAAAAGGGGCCGCTCAGGCGGGACAACAGACCCCAGCGCTTGAATACCTCCAGCTGAGTGCCCGACTTCTGTCCGAACTCCACCATCTTACGTTACTGCGTCAGCACTACTTTGCCCGGCTGGATGACGACACCCTGGCGTCAATTGAGCAACACTTGGAGCAGATGCAAACGACGGCGGCCAGCATCCAGGCTCTTCCCTTGCTGGGGCTGTACAAGGTCAGCGAAGTCGATCCCATGGCCGAGCTCATGGGCTGGGACACCACACAAAACCGAATCGAACTCGGTGAAGAGTCTAGGGCACAGATTCATGACTTGATCGGCCGCTATCCCAAGGAACTGCAGAATGCCGGCAAGTTCAGCCAATTGAAGCTGCGCGGACAGGCAACGGCCAGCAAAGCCTTGGTTGCACTGAAGCAGGACCTTGAACAGATCGAACTGGTACTCAATGCGTCCTATCGCGACACTCTGAACATCACCTATTGGATTCTGGGTATCACCGTTGCACTGCTTCTGGTCACCAGCTCTTTGATGGGACTGCTGTTGAATCGCCTGGCGACACTGCTTGGTGCCAGCTGTCGCTTCATTGGTCAGCTGGCAGCCGGGGACCTGGCCTCAAGCATCCATTTCAGCAGCCGCTTCGAGGAAGCTCGCAGCCTGGACGATGCGCTGAACAAACTGCAGACTTACTTCAAACAGCTGATTAGCGAAATCAGTCAGCAAACGGGCCTGCTGTCCGCACTCCAGTCCAAAGCGACCGAAAGTTCGGCCCGGATTGAAGAGGTGGTACAACAACAGCAGAGACAGACAGCTGACTCTGCCGAACAGATGCAGCAGCTCACCAACTCCTACCAGGACGTCGCCAGCAGCGCCGGCAATACCAGCACCGCTACGCACCGGGTACAGCAGCAGGTCCAGCAGGGCAGCGAACAGATCGTCAAGACCAGTGATTATGCCCTGCAACTGAGCCAAGAAGCCGAACGTACCGAGCACAGTATTGAGCAACTGCGGCAGGACACCCTGGCCATCGGCGAGGTACTGACCGTCATTCACGGCTTTGCCGACCAGACCAACCTGCTGGCACTGAATGCAGCCATAGAAGCGGCGCGTGCCGGCAGTGCAGGCAGGGGGTTTGCGGTCGTGGCCGATGAAGTCCGCAATCTCGCCAATAATACGGCACAATCCGCAGAACAGATCCAATCCATCATCAACAAGCTCAATGACGCGTCCAAGACGGCCAGCGACTGTGTTAACACTCAGAAAGGGCTGGTTGATGCCACTGTAACGGCCATCGAGGACGCCCGAGAGTCCATCCTCGAAATTGATAGTGCCATCCACGACATTTCCGATATGAATGCCATGGTCGCCGCAGCGACCGAGCAGCAATCCCAAACCACGGCGCACATTCAGAAAGCCATTAACCTGAGCGCTGCCCTCGCCACCGATGCCGCTACGGAAGCCAACAGTAACCGCGAACTGGCACTGGAGATGGAAAGTATCAGCGGCGCGCTGACACGGATGATCAGCCGCTTCGCTCAAAACGGGCCCAAGGAATCATAATTAAAATCAGCCACATACTTGACAGTCATGGGTGATAATAGGAGAATGCGTTCTCCTTAGCCCAGATAGCTCAGTCGGTAGAGCAGGGGATTGAAAATCCCCGTGTCGGTGGTTCGATTCCGCCTCTGGGCACCAGAATTATTCAAAAGAGCCTCGCAGATGCGGGGCTTTTTTGTGCCTGACACCTGGCCGCGCTCAATTGACTGCCCCAATCCCCTTTCAGCTATCGCTAGGGCTTGGGGCATTTCCTTTTCGGCGGGCTCACACCAGTCACTTATCTAGTCACAACTGGTAACGAATATGATGGCGGCCCCCCTCCCCCGTCAGACACTGAGCCAAACCCTGAAACTGGCAGGCAGGATCTGACGCATGCTTGGCGCACACCCTGCTTTTGGCATCAAGGCTACATCGCATATTTATATGCTGGCGAGCAACACGAATTGAAAAGAACAGACCCTATGACCCTCCCGGCCCGAAGGGGTAGACCGGGAGGACTCATGAAGGTTAAAACTTGACCTGCATCCCTGCCAGAAATCCTGGATCACTCTTCTCGGCATCGGTATCACCGACTTCCGCAAAAATGCTGACATTATTCTGAGAAGGGAACTTGTAGGTTGCATTGGCATACCAGCCCTTCACATCATCGCCGATTTCCTCATCCCGGCTCTGGATCCCCAGTGCCACAGCGGTAGTGTCCGCGACCGGGAAAGCTGCTACCAGGTTGTAGACATCGGCAGTATCTGTCATCGCGCCGTAATCAGCACCGAAAGTCGCAAAGCCTGCATCGTACTCAACCCCCAGACCCCAGGCCGTTACAGACTCTGAGCCTGGATCCTGATAGCTTTGATATGCAGCCATCATGCTCAGTTTGCCCATGAAGCCGGAGACAAAGAGATCAGTAGAGGAGATGCCCTCACGGTTTAAATTGCCCTCCGATTCCAGGTCGGTGGAAACGGATAAGAAGATGTTATTGAAACGGGCATCGATTCGAACAACATCATCCCCGGCGTCATCATTCAGATCGAAAATATCATCCTCAACGACGGTTTCGTACGATCGCTCAACACTGAACTCATCTGTAGAGTAGTTCTGTTTGCCGAAACGCAAATCGATTGTATCGAAACGAAGCCCCAAATAAGCCTCTTCCAGCTTGCCACCATCAGCGGCGGATGGGTCATTGGCTTTTTGGTCAAAACTATAATCCAGCTGGCCAAAGGCGACTATGTTATTGCCCAGGTCATAGCCGAGACGATTCTTCAGCTCCAGATCATCAAATTCCAGGTCGATATCTTTTTCCGCGCCAATTTTCTGACGCAACTGAACCTGAAGATCACCTTTCAGCTCATATTTGAGGCCGTTGTTTTCATAGATTGTGACTGCCTGAACGGAGCCGATAAACATGGCTGCAGCAATTGCAGGTGCCAGTACTGCTTTCTTCATTTTAAACACCACATGCGTTATGGACTTCTTGTTATGGTTTAGGCCCAGACGATGCCCGAGGCCGTTAACGCGCTTGCCGCAAACCACATTACACGCCGGTCAAAAATGCATGAACCTATTGGAAATAAAGAGCATTCTGGTTTTAATGGCGATAAATTCCATTAAGTACATGGCTGTTGAACCAGGCCATCATGACCGACCTGAGTATCCAAAGAAGCCGTGTAGAAGTCGCAAAAGCCGCGGTATGCCAAAGCCTGCTCGGGCAGGTCCTGCTCACGTGATAGTTCAATCCAATAGAACGGGTACATTCAGGCAACATCAACCTGACTGCAAGAGTGCCCAGATACAGATTCATATTCCATCTTCGTTTTTAGGAATTATTCCTATATCTATGGCAGAGTCTGACTACTATCCTTAGCCAAGAGGTTCACAGGAAGTGACAAGCTGAGTGGAGCCTCGGTACCTCTAAGCCTGCGACGGAAGTACGCAGCGGCTGACACGGAAGTCAGTGACAGGGCCCTAAGCCATGGATGCGTCGGGGCCCTTCTTTCCCCGCCCTTGCCCACTGACGCCCTCATTTTTCTGGTTTTTTATTCTTAGTCTTGTCTAGCCTTACATCGATACCCCGCTCCTCAGCATCAGAAGAGCTGGTATGCATAGCCATTGTGTTGAATACGCTCAATACCTTGCGTTTTGATCGTAAGCGTCCGCCGAACCCATCTTGAGCTACCGGTCGTCCACTGGCGATAGTGTCCACCTATTTTTAAGTGGACACCTGTTATGACCCTGTTAAGCACATCAGACACTCCGAAGAAGCGTCGCCGCTTTACCGCCGAGTTCAAAGCCCGGATCGTAGCTGACTGCCAGCAACCGGGAGCCTCGGTTGCCCGGATTGCTCTGGACCACGATCTCAACGCCAACCTGGTCCATAAATGGATCCGCGCCGCTCGGCAGCAGCACTCGGAACCAGCACGACCGGCCTTTTTACCGATTCCCTTACCGGCTCCCTCAGCATCACCGCCATCGGCGGATGCTGGCGAGAGTATCCGTATCGAGATCCCGCGTGCCAACGGCAGCATCGTCGTGAGCTGGCCCCTGGCTGACGGCGACCGCTGTCTGTGTTGGTTGCAGGGTCTGCTGCAATGATCCGTATAGATGAGATCTGGCTCGCCACCGAACCCATGGATATGCGGGCGGGACCGGATACGGCTCTGGCTCGGGTGATTAAAGTGTTTGGCGAAGCTCGCCCACACTGCGCTTACCTGTTTATCAACAAGCGCGGTAACCGGATGAAGGTGTTGGTGCATGACGGCCTGGGGATCTGGTTGTGCGCACGGCGCCTCAACCAGGGCAAGTTCCACTGGGCCGAGGCCTGGCGCGGTGATCACCGGGTATTAACAGCCGATCAACTGACCGTACTGATACAGGGACTCCCCTGGCAGCACGTTGGTGCTGCCGGTGTCATTACCCATATCTGAGGCACCAACCCTAGTGAGCACAGGGAGACCTGATGAGCTATTAGCCGATTCGGGCATCCCAACGTTCGACAAATGTGGGCATACTGTCGTGCATGAGTACACCCCCAGACCTGACCTAGCTCACACCTGAACAGCTCCGCCAGTTAGCCGCCGAGCTGATGACCCGTGTCGAGCAACAGGACCAGGTGATCCAGTCGCACGATCAAGCCCTTCAGCAACGTGATCAAACTATCCAACAGCGCGATCTGAAAATCGGGCAACTCACCCACGAAGTGGCACTGCTGAGACGGCATAAATACGGTCAGCGTAGCGAACACCTCAATGCGCTTCAGATCAGCTTGCTGGACGAAGTCACGGATGCGGATATCGCCGGGATAGAGACCGAACTGGAGCCGTTACAGGCTCCAGCGGCTACCCCTGCTGAAAAACGTCAGCCCAAGCGTTCACCGCTCCCGCCTGAACTTCCCCGTACCGAGGTCCATCATGAGCTGGACAATACTGCTTGTGTCTGCGGCTGCCAGCTCAAGCGCATCGGCGAAGACGTCAGTGAGAAGCTCGACTACACGCCCGGGGTGTTCACCGTCGAGCGGCATATCCGGGGCAAGTGGGTCTGTGATCAGTGCGAGACGCTGATCCAGGTGCCAGTGCCTGCACAGATCATTGACAAGGGCATCCCTACCTCAGGGTTGCTCGCCCAGGTGTTGATCGCCAAGTACGCCGACCACCTGCCGCTGTATCGACAGGAGCAGATCTTTACCCGTGCCGGCGTCGCGCTCCCGCGCTCTACCCTGGCTGAGTGGATCGGTGTCTGCGGCGTACAGCTACAGCCACTGGTCGATGCGTTGCGCGATACGCTGCTCAATGAAGCGGTGCTTCATGCGGATGAGACACCGGTACCGATGCTGTCGCCCGGCAAGAAGAAAACCCATAAAGCCTATATCTGGGCCTACGCCAGCACCGCGTTCTCTGACCTGAACGCGGTTATCTACCACTTCACACCCGGACGGAGCGGGCAGCACGCCCGCGATATGCTCGGAGAGTGGAGCGGCAAGCTGGTCTGTGATGACTATAGCGGGTATAAGGCCAGCTTCGCTAAAGGGGTTACCGAGATCGGTTGTATGGCCCATGCACGGCGCAAGTTCGTGGAACTGGAGGTCAGTGGTAAAAGTCAGATCGCCGGCCAGGCCGTCGAATACATCCGTCAACTCTATGAGATCGAACGGGACACAGCCCAACTCTCAAACGCTGAGCGTCATCGGATCCGGCAACGCCGTGCAAAACCGATCTTCGATGGACTCTATCGATGGATGCAGGCTCAGCGCACGAAAGTCCCCAATGGAACGGCCACCGCCAAGTCCCTGGACTACAGCCTCAAACGCTGGGCGGCGCTGACGCGTTACCTGGACGATGGAGCGGTGCCGATCGATAACAACCGGGTGGAGAACCTGATCCGCCCCTGGGCACTGGGGCGCAAGAACTGGCTGTTTGCAGGCTCCCAGCGCAGCGGCCAAAGAGCGGCCAACATCATGAGTCTGATCCAATCAGCGAAGCTCAGTGGCCATGAGCCCTATGCCTATCTGAAAGATGTACTGGCCCGGCTGCCGACCCAGAAAGCCAGTGCGATCCATGAGCTGCTGCCGCAGCACTGGTCACCTGGCGCATGAAAAGATGGGGGAGTTCCGCTGCGTCCTTGCAGCCTCCGACACATCCTTGAAAGGTGGCAGAGGCTCTCATCCTGAGAGCACTGGCACTCCATTGCCCTCTGCCAGGTACTGACCATACGGGTAATCGTGAACGTCTGCATAGCTGTTGAGCATCGACTTGCGCTGGATCAAGTACTGATGGCTCAGGGGTCAAGACGTAGTCACCGGACGGTTACTTTTGATCGTCTGCGGCGCATGAGAAGTTATAGCCGAGAAGCCACAACGCAAAAACCCCGGCCTCATCGAGACCGGGGTTTTCACTTAATTAAATGCTTGGCGATGACCTACTCTCACATGGGGAGACCCCACACTACCATCGGCGATGACGCGTTTCACTGCTGAGTTCGGGATGGGATCAGGTGGTTCCACGGCTCTATGGTCGCCAAGCAAAACTAGTACAAACTGGATCTTTCAGTAAAAGCCTTTTGGGCTCTCGCTGTGATTGTCTTTGTCGTATCGTCGCTACAAGCGTTCAACCGGTGCTCTTTCGAGCTGCGATAATCTGTTCTACGTTAACCATTCATTTCAAACGCCTTGGGCGTTATATGGTCAAGCCTCACGAGCAATTAGTACTGGTTAGCTCAATGCCTTACAACACTTACACACCCAGCCTATCAACGTCCTGGTCTCGGACGGCTCTACAGGGATCTCAAGGATCCAGTGAGATCTCATCTTGAAGGAGGCTTCCCGCTTAGATGCTTTCAGCGGTTATCCCGTCCGCACGTAGCTACCCGGCAATGCCACTGGCGTGACAACCGGAACACCAGAGGTGCGTCCACTCCGGTCCTCTCGTACTAGGAGCAGCTCTTCTCAAATCTCAAACGCCCACGGCAGATAGGGACCGAACTGTCTCACGACGTTCTAAACCCAGCTCGCGTACCACTTTAAATGGCGAACAGCCATACCCTTGGGACCGGCTTCAGCCCCAGGATGTGATGAGCCGACATCGAGGTGCCAAACACCGCCGTCGATGTGAACTCTTGGGCGGTATCAGCCTGTTATCCCCGGAGTACCTTTTATCCGTTGAGCGATGGCCCTTCCATACAGAACCACCGGATCACTAGAACCTACTTTCGTACCTGCTCGACGTGTCAGTCTCGCAGTCAAGCACCCTTCTACTCTTGCGCTCATTGGCTGATTTCCGACCAGCCTGAGGGTACCTTCGTGCTCCTCCGTTACTCTTTGGGAGGAGACCGCCCCAGTCAAACTACCCACCACACAATGTCCTCGATCCCGATAAGGGACCTGAGTTAGAACCTCAACAGTACCAGGCTGGTATTTCAAGGTTGGCTCCACCACAACTGGCGTCATGGTTTCAAAGCCTCCCAGCTATCCTACACAAGTAATGTCAAAGTCCACTGTGAAGCTATAGTAAAGGTTCACGGGGTCTTTCCGTCTAGCCGCGGGGACGCTGCATCTTCACAGCGAGTTCAATTTCACTGAGTCTCGGGTGGAGACAGTGTGGCCATCGTTACGCCATTCGTGCAGGTCGGAACTTACCCGACAAGGAATTTCGCTACCTTAGGACCGTTATAGTTACGGCCGCCGTTTACCGGGGCTTCGATCAAGAGCTTCGCCGAAGCTAACCCCATCAATTAACCTTCCGGCACCGGGCAGGCGTCACACCCTATACGTCCACTTTCGTGTTTGCAGAGTGCTGTGTTTTTAATAAACAGTCGCAGCCACCTGGTATCTTCGACCGACATCAGCTTAGAGAGTAAATCTCATCACCAACATCGGCGTGCCTTCTCCCGAAGTTACGGCACCATTTTGCCTAGTTCCTTCACCCGAGTTCTCTCAAGCGCCTTGGTATTCTCAACCTGACCACCTGTGTCGGTTTGGGGTACGGTCACACATAACCTGAAGCTTAGAGGATTTTCCTGGAAGCATGGCATCAACCACTTCGACTCATAAAGAGTCTCGTCATCAGGTCTCAGTCTTAAGGAGCCGGATTTGCCTAACTCCTCAACCTACACCCTTAAACGCGGACAACCAACGCCGCGCTGGCCTAGCCTTCTCCGTCCCCCCATCGCAGTTATGCGTGGTACAGGAATATTAACCTGTCTCCCATCGACTACGCTTTTCAGCCTCGCCTTAGGGGCCGACTCACCCTACCCTGATTAGCATTGGATAGGAACCCTTGGTCTTCCGGCGAGGGGGTTTTTCACCCCCTTTATCGTTACTCATGTCAGCATTCGCACTTCTGATACCTCCACGGTGCCTTACAGCTTCCGCTTCAACGGCTTACAGAACGCTCCTCTACCATGCCCTAAGGCATCCGCAGCTTCGGTGTCTAGTTTGAGCCCCGTTATATCTTCCGCGCAGGCCGACTCGACTAGTGAGCTATTACGCTTTCTTTAAAGGATGGCTGCTTCTAAGCCAACCTCCTAGCTGTCTGAGCCTTCCCACATCGTTTCCCACTTAACTAGAACTTTGGGACCTTAGCTGGCGGTCTGGGTTGTTTCCCTTTCCACGACGGACGTTAGCACCCGCCGTGTGTCTCCCATGATTGCACTCTTGGGTATTCGGAGTTTGCATCGGGTTGGTAAGTCGGGATGACCCCCTAGCCGAAACAGTGCTCTACCCCCCAAGGTGAGACATGAGGCGCTACCTAAATAGCTTTCGAGGAGAACCAGCTATCTCCGGGCTTGATTAGCCTTTCACTCCGATCCACAGGTCATCCGCTGGCTTTTCAACGACAGTCGGTTCGGTCCTCCAGTTGATGTTACTCAACCTTCAACCTGCCCATGGATAGATCGCCCGGTTTCGGGTCTACTCCCAGCGACTTGGCGCCCTATTAAGACTCGGTTTCCCTACGCCTCCCCTAAACGGTTAAGCTTGCCACTGAAAGTAAGTCGCTGACCCATTATACAAAAGGTACGCAGTCACCGTCCGAAAACGGCTCCCACTGCTTGTACGTACACGGTTTCAGGGTCTATTTCACTCCCCTCACAGGGGTTCTTTTCGCCTTTCCCTCACGGTACTGGTTCACTATCGGTCAGTCAGGAGTATTTAGCCTTGGAGGATGGTCCCCCCATATTCAGACAGAATATCACGTGTTCCGTCCTACTCGATTTCACGGTCTATAGGTTTTCGCATACGGGGCTATCACCCACTATGGCCACACTTTCCAGAGTGTTCTGCTAACCACAAGACCGCTTAAGGGCTAATCCCCGTTCGCTCGCCGCTACTAAGGGAATCTCGGTTGATTTCTTTTCCTCCGGGTACTTAGATGTTTCAGTTCCCCGGGTTCGCCTCTCAACACCTATGTATTCAGTGAAGAGATACCCGCAAGCGGGTGGGTTTCCCCATTCGGAAATCCTCGGATCAAAGTCTGTTTACCGACTCCCCGAGGCTTATCGCAGGTTACTACGTCCTTCATCGCCTCTGACTGCCAAGGCATCCACCGTGCACGCTTATTCACTTGACCATATAACCCGAAGGCGTCTGGAAAAATGAATGGTTCGTAACGATTATCGCCGGTTGGCGCTTGTATCAAACAATACAAGACAATCTTTCAGATCCAATTTGTTAAAGAGCGTTTAAAGCATTGAAGCTTTAAAAGATAAACTCAAAAAGAGCCTATGTTTTAAAACTTTCTTGACCATTCCAGGCTATTGAGGAATGGTGGAGCTATGCGGGATCGAACCGCAGACCTCCTGCGTGCAAAGCAGGCGCTCTCCCAGCTGAGCTATAGCCCCATCGAGAAACTTCCCCAGCAGCAAGCTACCAGGAAATTGGTAGGCCTGAGTGGATTTGAACCACCGACCTCACCCTTATCAGGGGTGCGCTCTAACCAACTGAGCTACAAGCCTACAGTATTCAACCACAAGGGTTGATACGCTCTCTCTAACTTTCGATCAGGTAATATGTGTGAACGCTTGCCAGAACTTCGCAATCGTTTAAGGAGGTGATCCAGCCCCAGGTTCCCCTAGGGCTACCTTGTTACGACTTCACCCCAGTCATGAATCACACCGTGGTAACCGTCCTCCCGAAGGTTAGACTAGCTACTTCTGGTGCAACCCACTCCCATGGTGTGACGGGCGGTGTGTACAAGGCCCGGGAACGTATTCACCGCGACATTCTGATTCGCGATTACTAGCGATTCCGACTTCACGCAGTCGAGTTGCAGACTGCGATCCGGACTACGACCGGTTTTCTGAGATTAGCTTACCCTCGCGAGTTCGCAGCCCTCTGTACCGGCCATTGTAGCACGTGTGTAGCCCTACTCGTAAGGGCCATGATGACTTGACGTCATCCCCACCTTCCTCCGGTTTGTCACCGGCAGTCTCCTTAGAGTTCCCACCCGAAGTGCTGGCAAATAAGGATAGGGGTTGCGCTCGTTACGGGACTTAACCCAACATTTCACAACACGAGCTGACGACAGCCATGCAGCACCTGTCACTGCGTTCCCGAAGGCACCAAGGTATCTCTACCAAGTTCGCAGGATGTCAAGAGTAGGTAAGGTTCTTCGCGTTGCTTCGAATTAAACCACATGCTCCACCGCTTGTGCGGGCCCCCGTCAATTCATTTGAGTTTTAACCTTGCGGCCGTACTCCCCAGGCGGTCAACTTATCGCGTTAGCTGCGCCACTAAAGGATCAAGTCCCCCAACGGCTAGTTGACATCGTTTACGGCGTGGACTACCAGGGTATCTAATCCTGTTTGCTACCCACGCTTTCGCACCTCAGTGTCAGTATCGGTCCAGGTAGTCGCCTTCGCCACTGGTGTTCCTTCCGATCTCTACGCATTTCACCGCTACACCGGAAATTCCACTACCCTCTACCGTACTCTAGCTCAGCAGTATCAGGTGCAATTCCCAGGTTGAGCCCGGGGCTTTCACATCTGACTGACTGAACCACCTACGCGCGCTTTACGCCCAGTAATTCCGATTAACGCTCGGACCCTCCGTATTACCGCGGCTGCTGGCACGGAGTTAGCCGGTCCTTCTTCTGCAGTTAACGTCACAGCATGCCAGTATTAATGACATGCCTTTCCTCACTGCTGAAAGTGCTTTACAACCCGAAGGCCTTCTTCACACACGCGGCATGGCTGGATCAGGGTTGCCCCCATTGTCCAATATTCCCCACTGCTGCCTCCCGTAGGAGTCTGGGCCGTGTCTCAGTCCCAGTGTGGCTGATCATCCTCTCAGACCAGCTACGGATCATCGCCTTGGTGAGCCTTTACCTCACCAACAAGCTAATCCGACGCGGGCTCATCTGATAGCGTGAGGTCCGAAGATCCCCCACTTTCCCCCGAAGGGCGTATGCGGTATTAGCAGTCGTTTCCGACTGTTGTCCCCCACTACCAGGCAGATTCCCACGCGTTACTCACCCGTCCGCCGCTCGTCATCTTCTAGCAAGCTAGAAATGTTACCGCTCGACTTGCATGTGTTAGGCCTGCCGCCAGCGTTCAATCTGAGCCATGATCAAACTCTTCAGTTCAAATCTATGGTGAGTCTTTTAATGAGAGAGGAATATCTCTCAGACTCGGCTCAAGGTATTACACAACGCTAAATGAATATTCAGTTAGGTTGCTTGCCTTGATTAAGCTTTGTGTGCTCAATCCTGACAAGCGCCCACACATATTACCTGATCAATTTGTTAAAGAGCGGGCTTGAGCAACCTGCCGTTTGGCAGAACCTGTTGTCTCAAGCGAGGCGCATATCTTACTACGCCGATTTTCGATGTCAACCTTTATTTTCGTTTTTTGTTTCAGTGCCGAAGCACCCCACAACGAACCGGTTGAATCAAGGAGACAAATTCTACATCAGAAATCTTATTGATTTCAAGAACTTATTTCCTTCTCGTTCAAGGCTTCAGCGTTTCGCGAACCCCGTCGTCTCAAGCGAGGAGGCGTATTCTACGCATCCCTGCCGGGGAGTCAACGCCTTTTCGGAAAATATTTCAGATCCGTTTCACGCAAGCCTAGATGTGAATGCTAAAACGTTGTTCACGCAACTTCGGTACTCGAGAAACCAGTGGCAGATTCCCGATACTGCCATGAGGACGCTGTTTGTTGTAGTGATTAATCCAAGCTGTCAGCGCCCAGGCCCTTGAGATATCGTTTGAGTAGGGCAGAGTTATAACTGAGTCTGGTGTTCGGGGGTTTGAAAACAAGCGGCGTATCTGGTTGATTTGTAATCGCCAAAAAACGAATCAATACGAGAGTACACCGCCATGAACAAGAATACCGTTGTCGAGTTTTCGCGTCGAGATGAGGCGACTGATCCTAGATTCCCAGAACAACCGACACACTTGGACTTAGACAGGAGAGCCAGACTGGCTGTAGGCTGACGAGCTCTCACACAAGCAACCAGGTGCCACATGGGGCCCCTTTACAGCCAGCTGACTCTCAGCGAACAATACCAGTTTCAGGCTTTACATGAACTGGACTTCTCTACACGCGCCATTAGCCGCGAGCTGGGACGCTCGAATAAAACCATTTCAAGGGAGCTGAAGCGGTTGGTCGACCAAGAGGCATACAGTGCCGAAAAAGCTGATGCGCATGATCAGCGCCACTCCGCCAGTAAAGCGGCACGATTTGATAGCTGGCATCAAGAGCAGCTGAAGCGGCTGCTGAAGATGGGCTTTAGTCCAGGACGTATGGCCCTGGAAGCGCCGGATAAAGCCCTCGGTTGCTCCACGTTATATCGCCACATCACAAGGCACAATTGGCGGCAGTGGCTGCCACGCAAGGGCAAGAAGCGCAGGGCATCAGCAAGTCTGGGGGCTGGTGTGGCACTGATTCCGAACCGCATCGACATCGACGAATGCCCGCCTGTCGTTGACAGCAATACAGAACTTGGCCACTGGGAGGGCGATACCGTGTACGGCCAAGACAGCTACCTCGTGACACTCGTCGAACGTGTATCCAAACTGCTGCTGATAGTGAAGGTGCCGAATAAGACCAAAGGGGTTGTCGCTGATGCCGTGTGTCGCCTGCTTGCTCCCTATCGAGAGTTCTGCAAAACGATCACCTTCGACAACGGACTACCGCTGTAGTCAATCATTTTCAGCCAATAGCAGCCACTTCCGCACAGCTTGTGCAGAATATTAATTCCACTGTTGCAACGCTCACACCTGGCGTCAGGGTTTGCTTACCATGATATACACGGGTCCAATGTATCTGGCCCTACAGGACTTAACACAGCATTCAGGAAGCCATGGACGTTGAGCATTATCTACGAGGTCGCAGTGCGCCTTTACGGCCCTATTGATTTACGTCCCATAGCTTAACTCGTGATAACCGTGGTAATCGACATCCTGCTTAACAATCGCGTGCGCTACACGGGCCATTTTGACAGCAACGGCTGTAAAGGCCTTCCGTCGACGGTCCGGGCTGTCTCCATTCTGACTGATATACCGCTCGTATTTGTAGCGAAAGCTGTTCTCCCTCATTCTAATCGCGCAAGTGGCGGCTAACCAAAAGGCATATCGCAGCCGGGCATTAGCGCGCTTTGAGAGCCGGTATCTACTATGGGATTGGCCACTTTGTGCTGCCGATAGGTTGAACCCGCAATAGCTAAGATACTGGCGGTAATGCGGAAAACGTTTGAGATCCCCGCTTTCAGCAATAATCATTAACGCGATGATGGGCCCAACACCCGGGAGTGTTCTGAGATGACGGTAATCGGATCGTTCTTGAAGGTAATTCTCAGTGAGCTCTTCCAGTTCCTGCTTTTGCCAGGTGAGCTCAAGATAACGACGTAACTGAAGCCTAAAGGTATCAACAGCCCGACTGGCCGGCAGAACCGGCAAGGCGATTGAGCGTTTAGCAATGTCGTATAAGTGTTCCAGGAATTGCTGTTTAAACTGCTTTCGGCCTATGACCTGCCAGGCCCGTTTCACAAACGTCGACTTACGAACACGGGTGATCGCAAGAGGTGTTGAAAATTTGAGTGGAAACTGGCAAAACCATTCTGCCCGGGACATATGGAGGAACTGCTCAGCTTCCGGGAAGTATAGAGTCAAGTAATGGTTGACGAGACTGTTCAGGCAACGTGTCCGGACTAACGTGATTTGATGATAGGTATTGGAAATTTCCTGAATATCCATCATGTCCTGTTCTAGCGGGTCATAGAAGGGATTGGAGAGTCCTTGTTCCATCAGGTACAGCAGGATGACGCTGGCATCTTTTCGGTCGTGTTTGTCCCAGGTTTTGAACAGCATCTCCCGTGCTCTGGCACACGCCAATGAGGAAACAAGGTGACATTGTACGCGCTGTCTCAACAGCCAATGCGCGATATTACGGTGATAATCAGCAGTTGGTTCGAACCCGACCAATACCTGTTCAACAGATGAATTGGCAACCTGTAGCAACCGTTCAAAGCCATCCAAAGTGTTCGTGATACGCAGATGGATGGCGTGGCCGTTGGGATAACAAATCTTCGCATCGTGATGCTTTTTGGCGATATCCAATGCAACGAATGTTATCGGTGTACTAGTGTTAGTTGAGTCCGCCATGATGTTTTCTCCCCTTGATGTAAGCCTCATGACAAGGTGTAGAAAATGGCTGACTTCCTGTCAGCAATACCAACTATTCAATAGGTATCATGGCGGCGAATTTGCGGCACATGAGAACATGGCCAAACAGCTGGATTGTAGGGTCTATTTCGCCAGGCCCTACCACTCCTGGCAGCGTGGGCTGAATGAAAACACCAACGGTTTGCTACGATGCTATTACCCCAAAGGGATGGCATTGAGCCAGGTATAGCATGATGACATCGAGCGTACTGCCTTTTTGATTAACGCGCGACCAAGAAAAGCCTTAGAGTATCTTTCTCCGTTGGAGTATCTGACGGGCAGGTGTTTGTCACTTATGATGGGAATCTAGGGATCCGTTGACTGAGATGCTGCGAAAAGGCGCACGCGAGCTGATGCAGCAGGCCGTTGAGGCCGAGCTGGCAACCTTCCTGGAAGGATACCGGAATCGTCGTCTGGATGATGACCGAGCAGCCGTCGAGCGGCTGCCATTCATTTCTGAAAGAGGTACAGGTTCGGCTACCCACCCAGAAAGCCAGTACGACCCATGAGTTGCTGCATCAGAACTGGGAGTTAGTCGGTGACGCCTGACAAGGTGTGATTACCGGACGGATACGAAGGAACTCCCTGCCGGTGGCTTGTACTGTTTCGAGCAGCCCACAACGCAAAAACCCCGGCCTCATCGAGACCGGGGTTTTCACTTAATTAAATGCTTGGCGATGACCTACTCTCACATGGGGAGACCCCACACTACCATCGGCGATGACGCGTTTCACTGCTGAGTTCGGGATGGGATCAGGTGGTTCCACGGCTCTATGGTCGCCAAGCAAAACTAGTACAAACTGGATCTTTCAGTAAAAGCCTTTTGGGCTCTCGCTGTGATTGTCTTTGTCGTATCGTCGCTACAAGCGTTCAACCGGTGCTCTTTCGAGCTGCGATAATCTGTTCTACGTTAACCATTCATTTCAAACGCCTTGGGCGTTATATGGTCAAGCCTCACGAGCAATTAGTACTGGTTAGCTCAATGCCTTACAACACTTACACACCCAGCCTATCAACGTCCTGGTCTCGGACGGCTCTACAGGGATCTCAAGGATCCAGTGAGATCTCATCTTGAAGGAGGCTTCCCGCTTAGATGCTTTCAGCGGTTATCCCGTCCGCACGTAGCTACCCGGCAATGCCACTGGCGTGACAACCGGAACACCAGAGGTGCGTCCACTCCGGTCCTCTCGTACTAGGAGCAGCTCTTCTCAAATCTCAAACGCCCACGGCAGATAGGGACCGAACTGTCTCACGACGTTCTAAACCCAGCTCGCGTACCACTTTAAATGGCGAACAGCCATACCCTTGGGACCGGCTTCAGCCCCAGGATGTGATGAGCCGACATCGAGGTGCCAAACACCGCCGTCGATGTGAACTCTTGGGCGGTATCAGCCTGTTATCCCCGGAGTACCTTTTATCCGTTGAGCGATGGCCCTTCCATACAGAACCACCGGATCACTAGAACCTACTTTCGTACCTGCTCGACGTGTCAGTCTCGCAGTCAAGCACCCTTCTACTCTTGCGCTCATTGGCTGATTTCCGACCAGCCTGAGGGTACCTTCGTGCTCCTCCGTTACTCTTTGGGAGGAGACCGCCCCAGTCAAACTACCCACCACACAATGTCCTCGATCCCGATAAGGGACCTGAGTTAGAACCTCAACAGTACCAGGCTGGTATTTCAAGGTTGGCTCCACCACAACTGGCGTCATGGTTTCAAAGCCTCCCAGCTATCCTACACAAGTAATGTCAAAGTCCACTGTGAAGCTATAGTAAAGGTTCACGGGGTCTTTCCGTCTAGCCGCGGGGACGCTGCATCTTCACAGCGAGTTCAATTTCACTGAGTCTCGGGTGGAGACAGTGTGGCCATCGTTACGCCATTCGTGCAGGTCGGAACTTACCCGACAAGGAATTTCGCTACCTTAGGACCGTTATAGTTACGGCCGCCGTTTACCGGGGCTTCGATCAAGAGCTTCGCCGAAGCTAACCCCATCAATTAACCTTCCGGCACCGGGCAGGCGTCACACCCTATACGTCCACTTTCGTGTTTGCAGAGTGCTGTGTTTTTAATAAACAGTCGCAGCCACCTGGTATCTTCGACCGACATCAGCTTAGAGAGTAAATCTCATCACCAACATCGGCGTGCCTTCTCCCGAAGTTACGGCACCATTTTGCCTAGTTCCTTCACCCGAGTTCTCTCAAGCGCCTTGGTATTCTCAACCTGACCACCTGTGTCGGTTTGGGGTACGGTCACACATAACCTGAAGCTTAGAGGATTTTCCTGGAAGCATGGCATCAACCACTTCGACTCATAAAGAGTCTCGTCATCAGGTCTCAGTCTTAAGGAGCCGGATTTTCCTAACTCCTCAACCTACACCCTTAAACGCGGACAACCAACGCCGCGCTGGCCTAGCCTTCTCCGTCCCCCCATCGCAGTTATGCGTGGTACAGGAATATTAACCTGTCTCCCATCGACTACGCTTTTCAGCCTCGCCTTAGGGGCCGACTCACCCTACCCTGATTAGCATTGGATAGGAACCCTTGGTCTTCCGGCGAGGGGGTTTTTCACCCCCTTTATCGTTACTCATGTCAGCATTCGCACTTCTGATACCTCCACGGTGCCTTACAGCTTCCGCTTCAACGGCTTACAGAACGCTCCTCTACCATGCCCTAAGGCATCCGCAGCTTCGGTGTCTAGTTTGAGCCCCGTTATATCTTCCGCGCAGGCCGACTCGACTAGTGAGCTATTACGCTTTCTTTAAAGGATGGCTGCTTCTAAGCCAACCTCCTAGCTGTCTGAGCCTTCCCACATCGTTTCCCACTTAACTAGAACTTTGGGACCTTAGCTGGCGGTCTGGGTTGTTTCCCTTTCCACGACGGACGTTAGCACCCGCCGTGTGTCTCCCATGATTGCACTCTTGGGTATTCGGAGTTTGCATCGGGTTGGTAAGTCGGGATGACCCCCTAGCCGAAACAGTGCTCTACCCCCCAAGGTGAGACATGAGGCGCTACCTAAATAGCTTTCGAGGAGAACCAGCTATCTCCGGGCTTGATTAGCCTTTCACTCCGATCCACAGGTCATCCGCTGGCTTTTCAACGACAGTCGGTTCGGTCCTCCAGTTGATGTTACTCAACCTTCAACCTGCCCATGGATAGATCGCCCGGTTTCGGGTCTACTCCCAGCGACTTGGCGCCCTATTAAGACTCGGTTTCCCTACGCCTCCCCTAAACGGTTAAGCTTGCCACTGAAAGTAAGTCGCTGACCCATTATACAAAAGGTACGCAGTCACCGTCCGAAAACGGCTCCCACTGCTTGTACGTACACGGTTTCAGGGTCTATTTCACTCCCCTCACAGGGGTTCTTTTCGCCTTTCCCTCACGGTACTGGTTCACTATCGGTCAGTCAGGAGTATTTAGCCTTGGAGGATGGTCCCCCCATATTCAGACAGAATATCACGTGTTCCGTCCTACTCGATTTCACGGTCTATAGGTTTTCGCATACGGGGCTATCACCCACTATGGCCACACTTTCCAGAGTGTTCTGCTAACCACAAGACCGCTTAAGGGCTAATCCCCGTTCGCTCGCCGCTACTAAGGGAATCTCGGTTGATTTCTTTTCCTCCGGGTACTTAGATGTTTCAGTTCCCCGGGTTCGCCTCTCAACACCTATGTATTCAGTGAAGAGATACCCGCAAGCGGGTGGGTTTCCCCATTCGGAAATCCTCGGATCAAAGTCTGTTTACCGACTCCCCGAGGCTTATCGCAGGTTACTACGTCCTTCATCGCCTCTGACTGCCAAGGCATCCACCGTGCACGCTTATTCACTTGACCATATAACCCGAAGGCGTCTGGAAAAATGAATGGTTCGTAACGATTATCGCCGGTTGGCGCTTGTATCAAACAATACAAGACAATCTTTCAGATCCAATTTGTTAAAGAGCGTTTAAAGCAATAAGCTTTAAAAGATGGACTCAATCATGAGCACACGTTTTAAAGCTCCGTCAGCTTCAACAGTTCGATCAGGTAATATGTGTGAACGCTTGCCAGAACTTCGCAATCGTTTAAGGAGGTGATCCAGCCCCAGGTTCCCCTAGGGCTACCTTGTTACGACTTCACCCCAGTCATGAATCACACCGTGGTAACCGTCCTCCCGAAGGTTAGACTAGCTACTTCTGGTGCAACCCACTCCCATGGTGTGACGGGCGGTGTGTACAAGGCCCGGGAACGTATTCACCGCGACATTCTGATTCGCGATTACTAGCGATTCCGACTTCACGCAGTCGAGTTGCAGACTGCGATCCGGACTACGACCGGTTTTCTGAGATTAGCTTACCCTCGCGAGTTCGCAGCCCTCTGTACCGGCCATTGTAGCACGTGTGTAGCCCTACTCGTAAGGGCCATGATGACTTGACGTCATCCCCACCTTCCTCCGGTTTGTCACCGGCAGTCTCCTTAGAGTTCCCACCCGAAGTGCTGGCAAATAAGGATAGGGGTTGCGCTCGTTACGGGACTTAACCCAACATTTCACAACACGAGCTGACGACAGCCATGCAGCACCTGTCACTGCGTTCCCGAAGGCACCAAGGTATCTCTACCAAGTTCGCAGGATGTCAAGAGTAGGTAAGGTTCTTCGCGTTGCTTCGAATTAAACCACATGCTCCACCGCTTGTGCGGGCCCCCGTCAATTCATTTGAGTTTTAACCTTGCGGCCGTACTCCCCAGGCGGTCAACTTATCGCGTTAGCTGCGCCACTAAAGGATCAAGTCCCCCAACGGCTAGTTGACATCGTTTACGGCGTGGACTACCAGGGTATCTAATCCTGTTTGCTACCCACGCTTTCGCACCTCAGTGTCAGTATCGGTCCAGGTAGTCGCCTTCGCCACTGGTGTTCCTTCCGATCTCTACGCATTTCACCGCTACACCGGAAATTCCACTACCCTCTACCGTACTCTAGCTCAGCAGTATCAGGTGCAATTCCCAGGTTGAGCCCGGGGCTTTCACATCTGACTGACTGAACCACCTACGCGCGCTTTACGCCCAGTAATTCCGATTAACGCTCGGACCCTCCGTATTACCGCGGCTGCTGGCACGGAGTTAGCCGGTCCTTCTTCTGCAGTTAACGTCACAGCATGCCAGTATTAATGACATGCCTTTCCTCACTGCTGAAAGTGCTTTACAACCCGAAGGCCTTCTTCACACACGCGGCATGGCTGGATCAGGGTTGCCCCCATTGTCCAATATTCCCCACTGCTGCCTCCCGTAGGAGTCTGGGCCGTGTCTCAGTCCCAGTGTGGCTGATCATCCTCTCAGACCAGCTACGGATCATCGCCTTGGTGAGCCTTTACCTCACCAACAAGCTAATCCGACGCGGGCTCATCTGATAGCGTGAGGTCCGAAGATCCCCCACTTTCCCCCGAAGGGCGTATGCGGTATTAGCAGTCGTTTCCGACTGTTGTCCCCCACTACCAGGCAGATTCCCACGCGTTACTCACCCGTCCGCCGCTCGTCATCTTCTAGCAAGCTAGAAATGTTACCGCTCGACTTGCATGTGTTAGGCCTGCCGCCAGCGTTCAATCTGAGCCATGATCAAACTCTTCAGTTCAAATCTATGGTGAGTCTTTTAATGAGAGAGGAATATCTCTCAGACTCGGCTCAAGGTATTACACAACGCTAAATGAATATTCAGTTAGGTTGCTTGCCTTGATTAAGCTTTGTGTGCTCAATCCTGACAAGCGCCCACACATATTACCTGATCAATTTGTTAAAGAGCGGGCTTGAGCAACCTGCCGTTTGGCAGAACCTGTTGTCTCAAGCGAGGCGCATATCTTACTACGCCGATTTTCGATGTCAACCTTTATTTTCGTTTTTTGTTTCAGTGCCGAAGCACCCAACAACGAACCGGTTGAATCAAGGAGACAAATTCTACATCAGAAATCTTATTGATTTCAAGAACTTATTTCCTTCTCGCTCAAGGCTTCAGTGTTTCGCGAACCCTGTCGTCTCAAGCGAGGAGGCGTATTCTACTGATCCCCACCGGGGTGTCAACGCCTTTCTGTAAAAAAGTTTCAAAACGGTTGAAACGTAGGCGGGCGCGCCTTGTCAGCGCAGGGCGCCTGCCACTAGCAAGCCCTCTATCCCCCTGTGTAGCTCAGTGGTACAAAGGTTCCCCACAGAATCACGGTGGTCGTCAACAGGCCCACCAGCACACACAACCCCACTGTCAGAATTGAGGTCGAGAAGAAGAACGCCCTGTCCTCCGGGATCTGCATGATTTCCGGTACCCCGGTATAGAGCAGATAGATGGTATAGGAAAGCGCAATCAAACCTACGATCACATTGAACCACAGCATCGGGTAAAGCCCGGCCAAACCGGACACGAACAGCGGCGTTGCCGTAAAGGTGGTCAGTACCAGGCACTCTTCAAACGACACCTTGCCGCCATAGGTCTTTTCCATCCAGTGTACAGACCAGGCGATGAACCCCACGGCGACCCACATGGCGACATAGAAAGCTATCGCTGCCGGCAGTGCACTGCCGACACTGAGTTTGACGAACTCTGTGCCGCCGATACTCCAGCCGACCTGAGTGGTACCGATGAATAGCGAAACTGCCGGAATAGCTGCAAGTATGCTGATCTGAGCGAGGAAAACATGCATGGCCGAGTAGTGCTCCTTGCGGATCGAGCGCCACTCCTGTTTCGGATGGTAGAAAACCCCCATCATATGCTGCAGGAACATAGGTCTATCCTCCTTGCAGTCCGGGTATGGCCCGGGCCACATCTTTTTATTGTCGTGAGTGCCCGCTTACGTTCATTTGTTGCTCTGGTTTACTGAAGGCTTATGCGAAGAACTGCCCGTAATGGTCTATCAGAAGTATGGCAAACAGCCACATGATGTACACAATGCTGAAACGAAACATTTTCATCGGCACTGCCACTTCAGTTGAACGATATAACTTCAACGCCCACTGCAGCAGGCGCAGGTTGATCAGCGTTACCCCAGCGAGATACAACCATCCGCTCATGCCGGTCAAAAAGGGCAAGAGTGTCGCGATCAAGGTCAGCAAGGTGTACAGCAGGATTTGCATCTTGGTGTAAGCAACACCGTGTGTATTGGGCAACATGGGCACCCCGGCCCGGGCATAGTCATCCCGTCGCGCTATACACAGCGCCCAGAAATGAGGAGGAGTCCAGGCGAAGATGATCAGCATCAGCAACAGCCCCTGATAGTCGATACTGCCGGTCACCGCTGTCCAGCCCAGCAGGGGGGGCGCTGCACCTGCCACCCCGCCGATGACAATGTTTTGGGGCGTCGCCCGCTTGAGAATCGCGGTATACACCACGGCATAACCGATCAGTGAAGCCAGTGTCAGCCAGGCAGTAACAGTATTGACGGAGACTTCCAGCAGGGTGATTCCGGCTATACCCAGCACCGCAGCGAACACCAGCGCGTTGCGTGGGCTGATGCGCCCCTGCGGCAACGGCCGCCGAGCCGTCCGGGCCATATGACAGTCGATATTGAAATCCAGGACATGGTTGACGGCGGCCGCTGAAGCAGCCGCCAATCCAACCCCAAGGCAGGTCAGCGCCAGCAAGACCGGGTTGGGCGCCAAAGGCGCTGCCAGACAGAAGCCGACCACCAGGGTCAGCAGCATTACGGCCACGACCCTGAGCTTGCACAACGCCAGGTAGTCGCGCCAGGACGCAGATCCGGTTCGGGATTCAGTGAGCGACAAGGTAGCCATGATTCACCTCCTGAGCGGTAACACGTGCCTTGGAATTCAGATGCAGGAACATCAACAACAACGCAACGGCACCGGCATGGTGAGCCACTGCCAGTCCCAGCGGCAGCAGCCAGATCACATTGGCGATCCCCAGCCCGGCCTGCATCAGTAACAGGCACCAGCATCCGACCAAGGGCCTTCGCAGGGCATCACGTTTCCATAGCGCCCTCGCCGCCAGCAAGGACACCAGGAACAGCAAGGCGGCCCCCAGCCGATGCGCTATCTGTATGGCCGCCCGCGCCTCTGCCGGCAGCAAACCACCCTCGTAATTGGGTCCAATACTCATCACCGGGTTAAGCCCGACAGCAAAGTCATATTCAACCGGCTGATCCCGGTGGCAATAGAGCCAGTCACTACACGCCCAGCCGGCGTAATTGGTACTGGTCCATCCGCCTAGCGCCAGTTGCAGAAACAGGGCTATCAGCATCAATCGCACCCAGGGATGTGGTAAAGATTCAGTCTCCGCTTTCGCCAGGCGCATCAGATGCTGACGCAGGAGCACCAGCAACATCAGCGTGGTCAACCCACCCAGCAGGTGCAGCGTTACCACCACCGGTAACAGACGCAACGTTACCGTCCACATGCCGAATATTCCCTGCACTATTACCAACATCAGTAACCCGAATGAAAGGACCAGCGGATAGCCTTGGCGTTTACGCTGCCGATAACCGATTGCCGCCAGCCCCAGAATCAGTAGCCCCAGAGTGCCCGCCGCATAACGGTGGATCATCTCTATCCAGCCCTTGCGCAGATCGATCATGACATCAGGGTGTGCTTCGGCCAGTTCGGCATGATTATCCGGCAGCACCCAGGTGCCATAGCAGCCTGGCCAGTCGGGACATCCCAGTCCGGCATCATTAAGCCGTGTCCAGCCACCGAGCAGCACCACAACCAGTGCCAGGCCGATCGCCAGTGTTGTCAGACGCAGAGGAAGACTCATCATCCCAGCCTCGATGCTTTCAGCAGACGCCGCATATCCCCCAGCAATGCCTTGCCTTCATAAGACAGCGGATGCTTCAAAACCAGATTGCCCAGAGGATCCACGACCCAGACGCCGGGCTCCAGAGCGCCTGACAGCAACGACTCCACCCGGACACGATCCGCTTCCCGCCCTAGCGCATCATGCACCCGTTTCAGCGTCTCCAGCCGGGAGACACAGGGTGCGGGACAGTTCGGTTCATGGACCAGCAGCAGCGACCAGTGCCCGGTATACCTGTCCGGCTCCCCGCCCCACTGTTCCAGTGTGCGAACCGGTTGCACCAGTTCCCCCTGGTTTACCCCTTTTGCGAGCAACCCGATACCGCTGGACCAGGTCAGCACGGCCAGCAGCACAGGCACCAGCCCCACTCCCCAGACCACCCAAAACACTCTGCGATTGATGCTCATCATTCCGCCTCCTGCCGTTCTGTCCGCCCGACCCAGATCAGCCAGACCACCAGTGCCAGCGCCAGCCCGAACCACTGTACGGCATAACCGAGATGACGCTCCGGCTCGATGCCGGTATAGATTCTTTCTCTTGGCAGAATGGTCTCGCTGACCGTCGTCTTCAGGTGCAGCACCAGAGGCTCGACCGGCTCCGCCAGCGCCTCGCGGATCTGCTGGATATCCAGCGACTGAATACGTCGGGGCCAGCCCGGTTCTACCTGACTGGCTGCCAGCGTCACCGATTCCAGCGGCCTCGATAACACGCCATCGACTCGCAACCAGCGGCGCGACAACTCGACCTTCGGCAGCTGGTCCCGGTGCGGCGGCGCGGCGACCCAGCCAAGGCTGCCCAACCACCAGCTGCCCTCATCCACCCGGATGGGCACCACCACCTCATATCCGGCACGCCCCCGCCGCGTCCGGTTGTCGAGCAGGAAAACCTTCATCGGCACCAGTTCGATCTCCAGTCGTACCGGCACCCAGTCGTAATGCTCCAGCCGCTCCAGCGCACCGGTTACCGTCGTTGCCGGCGCACCACCCAGTTGCTGCAGCCAGACCCGTTTCTGTTCGGCTCGCTGCAGTTGCCAGCCTCCCAGAAACAGCAGCAAGGGGACTCCCAGCAGCCACAGTCCCAGGCGAATACGTTTGAACCGGCGGCGGCGATCCGCTTTACTGGAGGTATTCGCCAAGGAGGTTCTCCCATGTTTCGTCTGCTGATCCTGATCCTGTTCGTCGCCATTCTGGTTGCCCTGTTCAGCAGCCTCTGGTCACTGCTGAGACATCCGTCGGCAGACGGCACGACCGCCAACCGGCTTTTGTGGCGGGTGATTCTCAGCGCGCTGCTGATACTGGCACTGATTTACGGTTTCAATACCGGCCAGCTGCACTTCCATGCCCCCTGGTAAATGTCAGAGGACATAAACGAACAGAAACAGTCCGATCCATACCACATCCACGAAGTGCCAGTACCAGGCCACCGCCTCAAAACCGAAGTGCTGCCGTGAGTCGAAATGCCCCACCACGATGCGGCCCAGGATGATCATCAGCATCAGGGTGCCCAGGGTCACGTGCAGCCCGTGAAAACCGGTCAGAATGAAGAAGGTCGCGCCATAAATACCGGCATGAAGAGTCAGCCCCAGCTCGTGATAGGCTTCGATATACTCATAGGCCTGGAAGCCAAGGAACACCATTCCGAGCGCAATGGTCAGGAACATCCAGCGCCGCACCTGCATGCGCTCATCCTTCAGCAGCGCCTTGTGCGCCAGCGTCAGGGTGAAACTTGAGGTCACCAGCAGGCAGGTATTGAGCAAGGGAATATGCCAGGGGCTGATCACCGCTTCAGGGCCAGGAAAACGTTCGGAATCCGGCGGGTTGAGCAGTGGCCACTGTGCCGTGAATTCAGGCCAGAGCATCTGACTGACCCCCTTGTCGCCCTCCCCGCCCAACCAGGGCACCGCCAGCACACGCACGTAGAAAAGAGCACCAAAAAAGGCCGCGAAGAACATCACTTCCGAGAAAATGAACCAGCTCATGCCCCAGCGAAAAGAACGATCCATCTGCGCCGAATAAAGTCCGCCCCGGCTTTCATGGATCACATTGCTGAACCAGCCTACCAGGATCAGGCCCATCATCAGCGCACCTGCAAGCAGTAATACCAAGCCCAGACCGCCGCCCCGGTCGGCATTGAGTGCATTCAGCAGGGTTCCGGCACCGAAGGCCAGCAGAAAGAGCGCAGTCGAAGCTAGAATCGGCCAGCGACTCTGCTCGGGTACATAGTAGATAGAGCTGCTCATAGCGATTGCTCCTTCTCGGATGACTCCGCCGCTGACACCTCGGGCGAGATATCGAACAGGGTGTAGGACAGCGTCAGCGAGCGGATATGCTCGGGAAGTTTCTTGTCGATGACGAACAGTAACGGCATCCCCACCGATTCACCGGCGAGCAATGTCTGCTGCTCAAAGCAGAAGCAGTTGACCTTGTGCAGATATTCCGCTGCCTCCGCCGGGGCGACTGAAGGGATAGCCTGGGCCACCATGCGCCGTCCGGTCGGGTTGGTCGCATGGAACGCGGTCTGTTTCATCTCTCCCGGATGCGTTTCGATCAACCCATCGACCGGGCCAAACTCCCAGGGCATGCCTTCATTGTGGACGGCGATCAGGCGCACCTTGATCGGTCGCGACAGGTCCGGCCCCTCCAGCGCCACCGGCCCGGTATTGGTAATCTTGCCGTTGAGACCGGTCACCTCACAGAAAACATCGTAGAGCGGCACCAGTGCAAAGCCGAAACCGAACATCAGCACACAACTGAATATCAGCCGCCGCACCAGGCGCCGGTTGTCAGACTGAGTACTCATCGCAGTGACTCCGGCAGCTTGGGCGGTTCGGCAAAGGTATGATAGGGTGCCGGTGAGGGCACTTCCCACTCCAGCCCCTCGGCGCCTTCCCAGGCACGAGCCTCGGCCTTCTGGCCACCACGCACACAGGCGATTACGTTCCACAGGAAGACCAGCTGCGACAGCCCGAAGATAAAGGCGCCGATCGAGGCCACCATGTTGAAATCGGCGAACTGCAACGCATAGTCCGGTATCCGGCGTGGCATACCGGCGAGACCGATGAAATGCATCGGGAAGAAGGTAATGTTCACACCGATGAAGCTGAGCCAGAAATGCAGTCTGCCCATGCGCTCGTCAAGCATGTGTCCGGTCCACTTGGGCAGCCAGTAATAGGCACCGGCCATGATGGCGAACACAGCCCCCGGCACCAGCACATAGTGGAAGTGCGCTACCACGAAATAGGTGTCGTGATACTGGAAGTCCACCGGCGCGATCGCCAGCATTAGCCCCGAAAAGCCGCCAATAGTGAACAGCACCACGAACGCCAGCGCGAACAGCATCGGCGTCTCGAAAGTCATGGAGCCCCGAAACATGGTCGCCACCCAGTTGAACACCTTCACCCCGGTGGGCACCGCGATCAGCATGGTGGCAAACATGAAGAAGAGTTCACCGGCCAATGGTAACCCGACAGTGAACATATGATGCGCCCAGACCAGGAAGGACAGGATCGCGATCGAAGCGGTGGCATACACCATCGACGCATAGCCGAACAGCCGCTTGCGGGCGAACGTCGGAATGATTTGGCTGACAATGCCGAACGCCGGCAGAATCATGATGTAGACCTCGGGATGGCCGAAGAACCAGAACACGTGCTGGAACAGCACAGGATCACCACCACCGGCCGCATTGAAGAAACTGGTGCCGAAATGGATATCCATCAACATCATAGTGACCACCCCGGCCAGCACCGGCATCACCGCGATCAACAGGAAAGCGGTGATCAGCCAGGTCCAGCAGAACAGCGGCAGCTTCATCATCGTCATGCCCGGTGCGCGCAGGTTCAAAATGGTGGCGATGATATTGATCGCCCCCATGATCGAGCTGATCCCCATCATGTGGATGGAAAAGATGAAGTAGGTCACGCTGGGCGGCGCATAGGTGGTGGATAGTGGCGCGTAGAAGGTCCAGCCGAAATTGGGCGCTCCGCCATCCATGAACAGGGTGAATATCATCATGGCGAAGGCGAACGGCAGGATCCAGAAACTCCAGTTGTTCATGCGCGGCAGTGCCATGTCAGGCGCGCCAATCATCATCGGCACCATCCAGTTGGCCAGACCAACAAACGCCGGCATCACGGCACCGAACACCATAATCAAGCCATGCATGGTGGTCATCTGATTAAAGAAACCCGGCTCCACCAGCTGCAGCCCCGGCTGAAACAGCTCGGCGCGGATCATCAGGGCCATGCAGCCACCGATGAAGAACATCAGCAGGCTGAACCAGAGGTAGAGGGAGCCGATATCCTTGTGGTTGGTGGTGAACAGCCAGCGTCCTATCCCTTTTGCCGGGCCATGATGTTCATGCTCTTCAGCATGCAGGGTCGTATCCAGCGTGCTCATTGCTCAGCCTCCCCTGTTATCGGCTCCAGCAGGCGACTGACCTGCGCCGGCGATACCGCCTCGCCCAGACTGTTGCCCCAGGCATTGCGTTCATAGGTGATCACGGCGGCCAGCTCGGTGGCACTGAGCTGGTCGCGGAATGCCTGCATCGCCGTACCGCTTTTGCCATTGAGGACAATATCGATATGTGCGGCCACATCTCCGGTGGCGATCGGGCTGCCCTTGAGCGCCGGAAAAGCCCCCGGAATCCCGGTACCGGTTGGCTGGTGACAGGCTGCACAGGCGCGCAGGTAAACCTGCTCGCCCTGCTGCATCAGTTCATCCAGTGTCCAGGTGCGCTCGGCGGCCGCTGCCTGGCTCCGTTTTTCGGCCCGGGCCTCCGCCAGCCATTGCTGAAAGTCATCCTGGCTGACCGCCTCGATCACCACCGGCATGAAGCCGTGATCCTGGCCGCAGAGTTCGGCACACTGGCCACGGTAGATGCCCGGCTCGTCGATGATCGTCCAGGCCTCGTTGATGAACCCCGGGATGGCATCCTTCTTCACCGCCAGCGCCGGCACCCACCAGCTGTGGATAACGTCATTGGAGGTGAGCAGAAAACGAATCTTGGTATCCACCGGCAGCACCAGATGACGGTCCACCTCAAGCAGGTAATGCTCCTGCTTGTCGGCTTCATTGCTGATCTGCTCGCGGGGCGTCGACAGGTTGCTGAAGAAATTCAGATCATGATCGAGGTAATCGTAGCGCCATTTCCATTGGTAACCGGTGATCTGCACATCCAGCTCCGCCTCGGAGGGGTCGTACATTTTCACCAGCGTTGCGGTGGCCGGCACCGCCATGGCCACCAGAATCAGCAGCGGAATGACCGTCCAGATCACTTCGACCAGCGTGTTCTCGTGGAAGTTGTGCGCTTGGGCACCGCGCGATTTGCGGTGGTGGAAGATCGACCAGAACATGACGCCAAACACCACCAGGGCGATGGCAACGCAGATCCAGAAGATCGTCATGTGCAGGTCGAAAACCGAACGGCTGACATCCGTGACACCAGGTGTCAGATTGACGGTCCATTCCGCATGTGCCGAAGCGGAGAACAGCGTCAACCCGAGCCCTGAGCCGATGGTTGTTATTATTGTCCTTACCATCATTCAGGCCTCCCCGTTTGACCCCGAGGAAGGCTCATCGTGCTCCCTCACAGGTGATCCGGTTAACTCGAGTATAGCAGTCCGTCCGAAAGCGCAAGCTCGGCGAGCCGATTCAGGCACCCGCCAGAATCAGCGCCCAGCGCACCAGCAGAATGATGGAAATAACGAACAGGGCTGCCATCAACAGCCCGACCAGGACGTAATGCAGGGGGCGTCCACCGTGAAAATCACGTTCGCGGTTACGTTCGGACTGCACCCCGAAGAAGCTGGACAGTACGCTGAGCAGCGTCTGCCAGAGGGTTGGTTTGTCGGACATGACGATCACCTCCACTTGAGGTATAGGCGATAGCCGAGCAGAAAGGCCAGCAGGAGGGTATAGATCAGCACTTCCAGATATCCGGCCCGGATCAACCAGGCAAAGTGCAGCAGTACCAGCAGCGCGATCGGATAGATCAGCCAGTGCAGCGTTTTCCAGCGTTTGCCCAAACGCCGTTGCCAGCCTTGGGTCGAGGTGATGCCCAGCGGCAGCAGCAACACCCAGGCGCTGAAGCCCACGATGATGTAGGGGCGCTCGGTCAGTTCACGCAGCAGCAAGTCCGGCCGCCAACCGAGAATGAACGTGGCCACGGCGAGCAGGTGCAGGGTGGCATAGAACAGTGCATACAAGCCAAGCATACGCCGATAGCGCTGCAACCAGCCCAGGCCAAACAGCCGCCTTGCGGGTGTCACCGCCAGGGTTATCCACAGGTAGCGCAGCGCCCAGATGCCGAGAAAAGTGACAATCACCTGGGCGGGATCGGCCCCCAGCTTTTGCTGCACCGCCTGCCAACTGATCCAGCCCAACGGCAGCAAACTGCCAAAGAACAATAACGACCAGAACAGCCAACGCCCCACCGCATGGCGGTGGAGCGCGGCGATACTCAATACCATTTGCGCAAGTCCATGCCGCTATAGAGATGAGCCACCTGATCGGCATAGCCGTTGAACGGCTGGGTATCGATGATATTGGGGCTAAACAGCGAGGACGGCAAACGTCGCTCGGTGGACTGGCTCCAGCGCGGATGGTCCACCGCCGGATTGACGTTGGCGTAGAAACCATACTCGCCGGGTGCCGTGCGGTTCCAGCTGGTCGGCGGCATCTGCTCGCTCAGGTGAATGCGCACGATAGACTTGATGCTTTTGAAGCCGTATTTCCAGGGCACCACCAGCCGCAAGGGCGCCCCGTTCTGTGGCGGCAGCGCCTCTCCGTAGACCCCCACCGCCAGAATGGTCAGCGGATGCATCGCCTCATCCATGCGCAGCCCTTCCACATAGGGCCAGTCGATGGTGCCAAAACGGGAACGCTGGCCGCGCATCTGCTCAGGGTCATGCAGGGTGGTAAAGGCGACATAACGGGCGTTGCCGGTGGGCTCGAAGCGCTTGAGCAGAAACGCCAGTGGAAAGCCGACCCAGGGGATCACCATCGACCAGGCCTCGACGCAGCGCAGACGATAGATCCGCTCCTCCAGATCTACGCCCTTGAGCAGGTCCTCCAGCTGATAGGTGCCCGGCTTGTGGACTTCGCCGCTGATCTCGACGCTCCAGGGATCGGTCTGCAGCTGCTGGGCATAGTCTCTGGGATCGCCTTTGCCCAGACCGAACTCGTAGAAGTTGTTGTAGCCGGTGACATGCTCGTAGGGTGTGAGTTTCTCGTTGGTGGATAGATCGGCCGAATGTGTCGCCGCCCTGAGTTTCTGCTGCAGCCAATCCGGCCCCGGGTAGCGCGGTTCTGCATCCAGCGCGGCACGTGACAGTGCAGCCGCAGGCCCGCTCATCAACAACACGCCGCCAGCCGCCAGGCCCTTGATGAATTGACGGCGCTGCCGGTAAACCGATTCGGGGGTAATTTCAGACGAAGGAATATCGGGGGCTTTGCGAATCAACATGAGAAGCTCCTGCAACACTACGCAACATTAGACAGAGCATACGCGGCCGGTTCAGTTTTTGCCCAGGGCCGTCCATAAAAAATGGCTTATACGCCTTGGCGAGAAAGGCAACCTGATCGCCCGATTTTCCCTTGGCAAGCCGCACCGATGTCATGGCGGTTAGACCTATAGCCCTGGTGTCAGGTGAGCTCATCCGTTAGCAGACAACGCACGCGACCCTAGCCAGGTGCTTGCACCGCTCCCAAACAGCACTATCTTTATCTTGAGACATTCATGAAGGATTGGTTATGGCTTGTTTTCGATTGGTCACGGTGGTCTTGATCAGCTTCACGCTGGCCGCTTGCGCTTCTATGGGGTCCGGCAGTAATGCCGATAAGAAACGGCAGATTCAGGCCATGAAAGAGGAGGTACTAACGCAGCTCTTTGCCCTCAAACCCTATGCCCGTTCACACATCAACTCAGCCCCGGGCTACGCGGTTTTCAGTAATGCCAATGTCAACCTGATCCTGATTGCGGCCGGCACCGGCTATGGTGTGGTCGAGAACAGGCAGACCGGTCAGCATACCTATATGAACATGGCGGAAGGCGGAATTGGCCTGGGCCTGGGTGCCAAGGACTACCGCATTGTGATGGTGTTCCATACCACTGCCGCCATGAACCACTTTATCAATAGTGGCTGGACCTTTGGGGGCAATGCCGATGCGGCAGCCAAGGCCTCGGATAAAGGCGGCTCAGTCGAAGGCGAGGCGTATTATGGCGATGTTTCCGTGTACACCTTCACGGAGTCTGGATTAGCCCTGCAGGCCACGATCAAGGGAATAAAATTCTGGCAGGACAAAGCGCTTAACTGAATCGCTATTCAATGTCCTGGAGGCGCGTTTCAGGATGAGCCATTACGCTAACAACATGAAAGCGTAATGGCGTGACCTGAGGCTTATCCGCGCTGTCGTGTGCGTCGCAAGACCCAGAGCACAGGGCCGGACAGGCTGTAAGCGAGGAACAGTATCCACAGGGAGACCGAGGTGCTGATCGAGATGATGCCCAGGCAGAGCACGATTACCGCAAGAATCCAGAACGGTACCTTGCCCTTGAAATCCACATCCTTGAAGCTGTAGTACAGCGTATTGCTGACCATCAGCACGCCGGCCAGGGCCACGAACAGCGCGATCGGGTACTCCCAACCGGCGACACTGAGGCTAAATTCGTCACAGACCCACACCATGCCGGCCACGGCTGCGGCTGCCGACGGGCTGGGCAAACCGATGAAATAGCGCTTGTCGACCGAGCCGATCTGGGTATTGAAGCGGGCCAGCCGCAGGGCACCTCCGGCGGCGTAGATGAAAGCCGCGAAAAAGCCCAGCTTGCCGATGTCGCCCAGCGCCCAATTGTAGGCCACCAGCGCCGGCGCCACACCGAAGGACACCATGTCCGACAGGGAGTCGTACTCGGCGCCGAACTGACTCTGGGTATTGGTCATGCGCGCCACGCGACCGTCCAACCCATCCAGCAACATGGCAACGAAGATGGCGATGGCCGCCGCCTCGAACTGGCTGTTCATGCCGGCCACGATGGCGTAAAAACCCGAAAACAGCGCCCCGGTGGTAAACAGGTTGGGCAGCAGATAAACCCCGCGCCGAGGGCGGGGGCTGGTGTTCGAGGCTGCCTGTTCCGCCCCGTGTTCAGGCTCCGTCACCGGCTCCTGCGGCTGATCATTCATGGTGTAACCTCTGTCAAAACGCTGAATCTGCATTCTACTCGACAGCGGCACTCAAGCCCAATGCCATCAGGCGGCGGTGCTCTTATCGTCCTTGTACGCCGATGCCAGGTTGTTGAACAGGGCGCGGCTAATACCGGTAATCGCCATGAACTTGTCCAGTTCCTGCGCCAGCAACGAGCTCTGGTAGGATTCCTGCATGATGATCAGACAGAAACCGGTGACGCCATTGACCGCTTTGACCATGCGCCCCAACAGCTCGACATCATCGGCATAGACCCGGGTCAGGATGGGAATCAGATGCTTCTTGATCAGCAAGGTGCCGCTGGACATGAATTCCACCGGCAGTTTGACCTGCACATGCACCTCGCCCACCTTGTGCATGCTGGCCGCGAAGGCTTCGTCATAAGGCCCGCTGAATACTGTCTCCAGCCAGGCCTTATGGGTCGCTTTCAGGGCCTCGATACGCCCCTCCAGAAAGGGCGCTGCCGCCGGGATCTGTTGCAGATCCTGGTAGAACTGCTCAGTCACGGTTGTCAGGTGGGGCAGCAGCTTGGCCCCTTCAGCCAACAATACCTGCTCGTCTTCCGCATCAAACCCTGAGCATGCCTTGCCACGCTCACAAAGAGCCGCGAAGTTGATCTGACTCATATGAGTACATTCCTTGAGATGAAGGTTGAAATGAAACCGTAACGACTGGCGGTTAAAGCCCGCCATTCTCGCATGGTTATTCCAAATATCAAGGAAGTCCGCTCGGATCTGCGCTGGCAGGTTCCGGTCAGGACTCAACAGCCGCCAGACAGTGGTTCCCGGTCACTCCACCGGAACGCCGTTTTTCTCCCGGTAGGCCGCCGCCAGATTGGCATAGAGCGCCGCGCTGATACCGGTCACGTCCATGAAACGGTCAAGCTCATGTTCACGGAAGGACACCTGCATGATGATCAGACAATAGGTGGTCACCGCATTGACCGCTTTCATCAGCCGACTCAAACGATCAAGATCCGTCCCGCAGACACGGCTCAGTGCCGGTATGAGGTGTTTGCCGATCAGGCCAATGCCGCTGGCCATGAAGCGCTCGGGCAAACGCACCTGTACATGCACCACCCCCACCTGATGCATGTAGGCGGCAAAGTCGGCATCATAGGGGCCAGTGAAAATCCGCTCCAGCCAGCGCCGATGCGTGGCCTTGAGCGCTTCCAGCCGTCCCGCCAGAAACGGCCGAGCCTCTTCGATACGCCCCAACTCGGCATAGAAGGCATCGGTTACACAGTCCAGCTCATCGACCAGCAGGGAATGCGCCTGTGCCAGTACCTGTTCATCCTCGATATCGAACCCTGAAAACTGCTTGGCTTGCTGGTTGAGCTGGGGAAAGTCGATCTGTCGCATTGGTCTAGTCGTCCTTGCAGCCGGCACATACAATCTGCACGCACCGTTCCGTTGCATAAATGATGTTAATTGACTTTGTTACGATTCCGCATTGCTGTCAATAGACGCCTCCGCCCGGCTAAAACCGGGCGGAGACAGACAGATGAATAGCGGCAGGCGAGTCCTGGCGGGGGTGAAACGTTCAGGCGGCGCGTTCCCGGGAGGTACGATAGGCGGCGGCCAAGTTGTTGTACAGCACCCGACTGATCCCGGTGACCTCCATGAAACGCTCCAGCTCGTGGCCACGGTAGGACTCCAGCATGATCAGCAGACAGAAGCTGGTGGCGGCATTGAGCGCCTTGAGCAGTGGGCCGACCATTTCCGGCTCTGCGCGATAGATCTGCGGCAGCAATGGGATCAGGTGCTTGTTGATCAGGCCAATGCCGCTGGTCATGAATTTTTCCGGCAGTTTCACCTGCACGTGAATCACGCCCACATGATGCATGTAGGCGGCAAAATCGGCGTCATAGGGGCCGGTGAAGATCTTGTTGAGCCAGGAAGTATGGGTCGTCTTCAGCGCATCGACACGCCCTTCCAGAAACGGCAGCGCCTCGGGAATGGTCTGGAGTTCAGTGTAAAACGCATCGGTGATGGTGGTCAGATAAGGGCTGAGACGCGGAGCTTCCTGAGCCAGAATTTCGGCATCCTCAGGTTCAAACCCGGAATAGGCTTTCGCCTGCTCACACAGAGCAGAAAAATCGATTGTCGTCATAATGAACGCATCCTTGACTGATGATAGCGAGTACTGCATCCGGTCACCGCACAAGTCCGTGCCCACGCTATCGTCATGTTATTTTTATTAGTAGCAATCATTGATAGCACGGAGCTTCTGGAGTTCAAGCACTCGAAATCCAATTCACGATCTGGATCAATGAAAGCTGATCTCAGAGTCATACTTTTAGGGCATGCCGGAAACGGATAGACACTGGCACCCAGGTAGCACCAGCAAATGCCGCGCCAAAACCATACGAACATTATGGTTACTGGAGATGACAGAATTATTGCTGATGTTCAGCAACAGTTATTGAGGAGTCGTTGAGCAAAAGTGGTGCATTCTTGCACCAGTAACGGGCAGACGGGGGCGTTACAACAGACCGACGGGGACGTAAAACGAAAACTGCCGGGCAAGAGCCCGGCAGTGGAGAAAGGATGCCAATCAGTGCATCAGTTCTTTTCTTTGTCGACCAGCTTGTTGGCAGCGATCCACGGCATCATCGCACGCAGTTTCTCACCGGTCTGCTCGATCGGGTGAGCCGCGTTGTTACGACGACGGGCAGTCATGGACGGGTAGTTGGTCTGACCTTCGGCGATGAACATCTTGGCGTATTCACCGTCCTGGATGCGTTTCAGCGCGTTGCGCATCGCTTCACGGGACTGCTCGTTGATCACCTCAGGGCCGGTTACGTACTCGCCGTACTCAGCGTTGTTGGAGATGGAGTAGTTCATGTTCGCGATGCCGCCTTCATACATCAGGTCGACGATCAGCTTCAGCTCGTGCAGACACTCGAAGTAGGCCATTTCCGGCGCGTAGCCCGCTTCGGTCAGGGTTTCGAAGCCCATTTTAACCAGTTCAACGGCACCGCCACACAGAACAGCCTGCTCGCCGAACAGGTCGGTTTCAGTCTCGTCCTTGAAGGTGGTTTCGATGATACCTGAACGGCCACCGCCAACGCCCATGGCGTAGGACAGAGCAACGTTCTTGGCATTGCCAGATACGTCACGGAAGATCGCGATCAGGTCGGGGATACCGCCGCCTTTTACGAACTCGGAACGTACAGTGTGACCCGGTGCTTTCGGCGCAACCATAATCACGTCCAGATCAGCACGCGGCTCAACCTGGTTGTAGTGGATGGAGAAACCGTGCGCGAACGCCAGGGTAGCGCCCTGCTTGATGTTCGGCTCGATCTCGGCCTTGTACAGCTGGCCCTGGAATTCGTCCGGAGTCAGGATCATGACCAGGTCGGCAGACGCAACGGCTTCAGCCACGTCAGCGACTTTCAGGCCGTGCGCTTCAGCCTTGGCGCGGGAAGAAGAACCGGCACGCAGACCAACGGTCACGTCAACACCGGAGTCTTTCAGGTTGCACGCGTGCGCGTGGCCCTGAGAACCGTAACCGATGATGGATACTTTCTTGCCCTGGATGATGGAAAGATCACAGTCTTTATCGTAATAAACCTGCATGGTTCTGATCCTTTGACTTGAATAAAGTGATTCGGGTGCTGTTAGCCGCCATGACTATAGCAATGCTGGCTACATTAAGGGATCCTTCCCGTTGCGTAAAATGATATATTTGAAACATTACATTTCATTAAGCGAAACATTATGGATACCCGCTCCCTGCGCCTGTTCCTGAATCTGGCCGAGACGTTGCACTTCGGCCGCAGCAGTGAAGCCTGCCACGTCAGCCCGTCCACTCTGAGCCGGGCCATCAAGCAGCTGGAAGAATCCTTGGGCGTGGAACTCTTCCTGCGCGACAACCGCAGCGTGCAGCTGACCCAGGAAGGGGTGCGCTTTGCCCAATATGCCCGCGAGACCCTGCAGCAATGGGAGCAGATCCGCAACTCCCTGCTCGAAGGCGCCCGCGAGCTGCGCGGTGAAATCAGCGTCTACTGCTCGGTCACGGCCAGTTACAGCTTTCTCTATTCACTGCTGAGCCGCTTCAGGCAGCTTTATCCACAAGTGGAGATCAAGCTGCACACCGGTGATCCCGAACACGCGGTTGCTCGCGTCCAACAGGGCCGCGAGGAGATATCCATCGCCGCCCGCCCGGCACAGCTGCCCTCGGGCATCGCCTTCCGGCCGCTGGACCGCACCCCCTTGCTGTTCATCGCACCTGTCGAGCAGACCTTCAACCAGCACGACTGGCGGCACCAGCCGATGATCCTGCCGGAAAGCGGCATCTCCCGTGAGCGCATCAACCTGTGGTTCGCCAGCCAGCAGATCCAGCCCGACATCTATGCCCAGGTCACCGGTAACGAGGCGATTGTCAGCATGGTCAGCCTCGGCTTCGGCATCGGCGTAGTGCCACGGATCGTACTCGACAACAGCCCTCTGACCGACCGGGTGGAGGTGCTGGCGGTAGAACCGGCGCTGGAACCCTACGAGATCGGCCTCTTTGCCCAGGAGCGCAAGTTGCGCTCCCCCATCATCCATGCGTTCTGGTCCCTGCTGGACCCGGAGCACGAACCAACCTGACCCTGCCCCACCACAGGAGCCCCGATGACAACGGATATGTGGATCGTTTTTACCCTGCTGGCGGGCGCCATCGCCCTGTTTCTGAGCGATCGTGTACGCATGGACCTGGTGGCGCTGCTGCTGGTGGTCTGCCTGGCCCTGAGCGGCATCATCACCCCGGCCGAGGCCGTGTCCGGTTTTGGCGAACCGGTGGTGGTGATGATTGCCGCCCTGTTCGTGGTTGGTGAAGGTCTGCTGCGCACCGGTATCGCCAGTGCCACCGGCAGCTGGCTGCTGCGCGTGGGGGGTGGCAGCGAAACCCGGCTGCTGCTGTTTCTGCTGCCGGTGGTGGCGCTGCTGTCGGCGTTCATGAGCTCCACCGGCGCCGTGGCCCTGCTGCTGCCGGTGGTGATGAGCCTGTCGCGCCGCTCCGGCTTTGCCCCCTCCCGCCTGCTGATGCCGCTGGCCTTTGCCGCGCTGATCGGAGGCATGCTGACGCTGATCGGCACGCCACCCAATATCATCGTCAGCGGCCAGATGCACAGCAGCGGGCTGGAGCCCTTTGGCTTTTTCGACTTCACCCCGGTCGGACTGGCCGTCCTGCTGGTCGGCATGGCCTACCTGATTCTGGTCGCCCGACGACTGCTGCCGAGCCACCCGCTGGCAGCGGACGAACGCCAGGGGATTCGCGCGCTCTATGAGCGCTACGACCTGTCACGTCAGCTGCACCGACTGGAGGTCCTGCCGGGCAGTCCGCTGGCACAGAAAACGCCGGCCGAAGCCCTGCTCCGCACCGAATACGAGGTCACGCTGATCGCCATTTCACGCAGTGGCGGCTGGCTGCCGAGCCTGATCCCGGTGCTGGCCAATACCCGCATGCAGTACGGCGACCAGTTGCTGGTCTATGCCGACAGAGATCGACTCGAACGTATCTGCCGGGAACAGGCACTGACCGCACTCAATTGTCCGGCCGGTGCCGTGAGCCGCCTGGAACAGAGCACCGGCCTGGCCGAAGTGCTGTTGCCACCAGACTCCACATTCTGCGGCCAGACCCCGAAGCAGCTGCGGCTGCGCGAGCGGCTGGGCCTGAGCATGATCGGCCTGCGCCGCAACCGGGAATGTTGCCCGCTGGCGTTCGCCAGTACCGAACTGGCCGCCGGCGATACCCTGCTGCTGGCCGGCAGCTGGGAGCGCATTCGTAACCTGGGCCAGAGCCGCGAGCTGGTGGTGTTGAACCTGCCGCCCGAACTGGAGGAGGTCCCCACCCACGGCAGCAAGGCGCCGCTGGCGCTGGGCATTCTGGGCGCCATGCTGATCTGCATGACCAGCGGCTGGCTGGACAATCTCAGTGCGATCCTGCTGGCCGCGCTGGCGATGATCCTCAGTGGCTGCGTCAACCTCAAGGAAGCCTACCGCTCCTTCAACGCCACCAGCCTGATTTTGATCGCCGGCATGTTGCCGATGGCGCTGGCAATGGAACGCAGCGGTGCCCTGGACTACCTGGTGCGGCACCTTGTGGACCTGATCGGTGATAGCGGGCCGCTGCTGCTCTGCGCCAGCCTGTTCCTGCTCACCTCTGTGCTGAGCCAGTTCATCTCCAACACCGCCACCACAGTGCTGGTCGCGCCGGTGGCGTTAAGCACGGCGCAGCTGCTGGGCGTCAACCCTGAGCCGGTGATGATCTCAGTCGCGATCGCGGCCTCCACAGCCTTCGCCACGCCGATCGCCTCACCGGTCAACACCCTGGTGGTGACCGCCGGCGGCTACCGCTTTGCCGACTTCGCCCGGGTCGGCATTCCGCTGCAGCTGATCGCGCTGGTGCTGACCCTACTGCTGACGCCACTGCTGTTTCCGTTCTGATCAGCCATCCAGGTAGCGGTGCAAAAAGGCCAGGGAGCGCGACCAGGCCAGCGCCGCATTCTCGTCGTCATAGCGCGCACCGGTGGGATTGGCAAAGGCATGATCGGCCACATACCAGTGGACTTCCGGTTGCGCCTTGCCCGCCGCCGCCATGGCCCGCTCGAAACCGTCCACCATCGCCTCGTCAATGCTCCTGTCCAGCGTGCCGAAGTGGCCCTGGACAGGGCTCTGCAATGAGGCCAGCTGCTCGGGCGTTCGGCTGACGTTGCCGTAATAGATGATGGTGGCCTCCACCGGCGTCGCCAGGGACGCCTCCAGCGACCAGCCGCCGCCATAACACCAGCCCAGGGTGCCAACCCGGCCGTTGCTGCGCTCATGTTGGCGCAGCCAGTCGATCCAGCCCACCAGCGTGGCGCTTGCCTGTCCCGGATCGACCGCGTTTTTCAGCGCCAGGGCGCCTTCGCGGGTGTCCGCCACACCCCCATCATACAGATCCACCGCCAGCGCCATGAATCCCAGTTCGGCCAGCTCATTCGCGACGGCCTTGATCGAATCGTTCAGCCCCCACCATTCATGAATCAGGACCACCGCCGGAAAGGGTCCTTCGCCTTCAGGCTGGGCCAGATGCGCCCTGGCCTGGAGGCCACCCGGCAGAACCAGGGAAACCTCTTCCGTTCGCTGTCCCGCCGCCTGCGCCAACAACGGATCAGCCAACACCACGGCCAGCGGCAAGCTCGCCATGCCTTTCAGAAACAGTCGTCGTCGGGCTGACGAAGCGCGTCGCTCAGATCGCGTTTCAGCTGTACCTCCCTCCGTGCCACACCCTTGCAGATCACACATCACACTCCTCCTGTCTGGGTTTACACAACACTATAGACAGGACTGGATGCATCCGTTTGGGCGTCCTCTTGTCACCAGAGGTGACAAAAAAAGACAAAAAAGTTTCCCATTAGTTGCCCAAAAGACTTTTTTTTAACCGCTTTTTGTTCCATATTCCGCCCCCTTTAGCGTCCGCCGCATCCGCGGCGACTTCGCCTGGGGACTCAGTCCGCCCCACACCCTTCATCCTCTATGCCGGAGACCTGTGGCGATGAAAAAACTGTTTCAACACCTGCTGCCTGCCCTGCTGCTGACCGGTGCCACCGCCGCCAGCGCTCAGGAGCTGCATATCTATAACTGGTCCGACTATATCGCCGATGACACCCTCGCGAACTTCGAGCAGCAGACCGGTATCGACGTGGTCTACGACGTCTACGACGCCAACGAGGTGATGGAAGCCAAACTGCTGGCCGGCCGCAGCGGCTACGACCTGATTTTTCCCACCGCGCGCCCTTTTGCCGAGCGTCATATCACAGCCGGCCTCTACCAGCCGCTGGACAAGAGCAAGCTGGACGGCCTGGACCAGCTGGACCCGGTGCTGATGAAGTCACTGGCCGGCATCGATGCCGACAACGCCCACCTGATCCCCTACATGTGGGGCTCCAGCGGTATCGGCTACAACATCAAGAAAGTACGTGAAATCCTCGGCGACGACATGCCCCGGGACAGCTGGCGTCTGCTGTTCGACCCGGAAATTGTCGCCAAGCTGTCCGGTTGCGGCGTCACCCTGATGGATGACCCCACCGAAGTACTGGTGGCCGCCAACATCTACCGTGGCACGGCAGCCGATGACTTCAGCAAGAGCAGCATCCAGGGTGCCAGCGATGTGGTGATGGCGGTGCGTGACAACATCCGCTACTTCCACAGCTCTCAGTACATCAACGACCTGGCTAATGGCGATATCTGTGTGGCGCACGGCTACTCCGGCGATGTGCTTCAGGCCCGTGACCGTGCCGCCGAAGCGGGCAACGGCGTCGAAATCGCCTATGCGGTACCCGCCGAAGGCGCACTGGTCTGGACCGACGTGATGGCAATTCCGGCCGACGCGCCCAATCCGGACGCGGCGCATGTCTTCATCAATTACCTGCTCAAGCCGGAGGTGATTGCGCCGATCACCGATTACGTGGCCTACGCCAATGCCAACACCGCCGCTACCCCGCTGGTGGATGAGGCGATCCGTAACGACCCGGGCATCTACCCGCCGGCCGAAACCCAGGCCAAGCTGCAGGTGACGCCGACGCCGTCGGAACGACAGATCCGAAGCCTCAACCGCAGCTGGACCCGGGTCAAGACCGGCCAGTAAGCGGCAGCGGCCGGTACACTGCCCCTGGGGACCAGGGGCAGTCTGTTCAACATCCGCAGCATCCGGTTCACGGCCCTTCAGCACGCCAGACTGGGCCACTGAAAGCGCCCTCTGAGAAATTTATTCTGCAGCGCAAATAAAGCTTTTGTTTGGTGCCCTTTTGCTCCATATTCTCGCTTTAACTTGCATCCTTTATATTGCACCCACTGCGTCCGCAGTCACTCCTCCCGGGGCCAGTCAGACCCCAATATCCACAACGTTGCCGGAGACACAAGGCGATGAGCAAAATATTCAACGGATTCAAAACCCTGCTGCCAGTTCTGATGCTTTCCAGCAGCGCTGTCAGCGCCGCTGAAACCCTGCATGTGTATAACTGGTCGGATTATATTGCCGAAGATACGATTGCACGGTTCGAGCAGCAGAGCGGTATCAAGGTGGTCTATGACGTCTATGACTCCAACGAGGTGCTGGAAGCGAAACTGCTGGCGGGGCGCAGCGGCTATGACCTGGCGTTCCCCACCGCACGCCCCTTTGCCGACCGGCATATCAGGGCCGGCCTCTACCAGACGCTGGACAAGAGCAAGCTGACCAATATCGGCAATGTTGATCCCGTGATTCAGCAATCCCTGGCCGACATCGACCCGGACAACGCCCACCTGGTGCCCTACATGTGGGGTACCACCGGCATCGGTTACAACGTGAACAAAGTGCGCGCGGTTCTGGGCGATGAAATGCCGCTGGACAGCTGGCGCCTGGTGTTCGATCCGGAAATCGTCGCCAAGCTCAAGGACTGCGGTGTCAGCCTGATGGATGACGCCACCGAAGTGTTCATTGCCGCCAACGCTTACCGCGGCAGCGCCACCGACGACTACAGCAAGGCCTCCATCGAGGGGGCGGCCAAGGTGGTTCAGGCGGTGCGCCCGATGATCCGTTATTTCCACAGTTCGCAGTACATCAATGATCTGGCGAATGGCGATCTCTGTGTCGCCCATGGCTATTCCGGCGACCTGCTGCAGGCCCGTGACCGCGCCGCCGAAGCCGGCAACGGCGTGGAGGTGGCTTACGCCGTCCCTGCCGAGGGAGCCGTGGTGTGGACCGACGTGATGGTCATCCCGGCCGACGCGCCCAACCCGGACGCGGCGCACAAGTTCATCAATTACCTGCTGCAACCGGAGGTGATCGCCCCGATCAGCAACCATGTGGCCTACGCAAACGCCAACACGGCCGCCACCGAACGGGTTGACGAGGCGATCCGCAACGACCCGGGCATCTATCCGCCGGCGAAGACGCGGGACAACCTGATCGTGATCAAGACGCCCTCGGAGCGCCAGATCCGCGACATGAACCGCAGCTGGACCCGGGTCAAAACCGGCCAGTAAGCGTGCAACCCCTAACGCTCTGCCCCTGACGTCAGGGGCATATTTTTTTATCAGGCCATGATGGTCATGGCCCGGATGGGAGAATAACTCAGCAATGAATCGTGTACGTCAGTTCAAGCCCGAGGAGCCCTGGCAGGCGCCGGAAGGCGAACCGATCGTTCGTATCGACAATGTCACCAAGCGCTTCGGCTCCTTCTACGCCGTTGACGATGTCAGTCTGCATATCCACCAGGGCGAGTTCTTCTCCCTGCTGGGTTCGTCCGGCTGTGGCAAGACGACCCTGCTGCGCATGCTGGCCGGCTTCGAAACCCCCACCAGTGGTCGCATCTACATCGATGGCCAGGATGTCACCGATATCCCGCCCTACGAGCGCCCGGTCAACATGATGTTTCAGTCCTACGCCCTGTTTCCGCACATGAACGTGGCCGACAACATCGCCTTCGGCCTCAAACAGGACGGCATGGCCCGGGCCGAGCGCAACGAGCGGGTCGCCGAGATGCTGTCTCTGGTTCAGATCGACAACCTGGCCCAGCGCAAGCCCCACCAGCTGTCCGGTGGTCAGCGTCAACGCGTGGCGCTGGCCCGCGCGCTGGCCAAACATCCGAAAATTCTGCTGCTGGACGAGCCCCTGGGCGCGCTGGACAAGAAACTGCGCGAGCAGACCCAGTTCGAGCTGGTCAATATCCAGGAACGCCTGGGCATCACCTTCATCGTCGTCACCCACGACCAGGAAGAGGCGATGACCATGTCTTCGCGCATCGCGCTGATGCACGAAGGCCGCATCGAGCAGGTCGACCCGCCGCGTCGTCTGTACGAATTCCCGTCGACACGCTACGCCGCCAGCTTCATCGGCTCGGTCAACCTGTTCGACGGCTATGTGGTGCAGCAGGACGACGATCAGGTGCTGGTCCAGTGCGATGACGCCGATAGCCTGCTGCAGGTACGCCACAGCCAGCCGCTGGTGCCGGGCATGGCCGTGACCGTGGCACTGCGCCCGGAAAAAATGCGTGTCATCAACCAGCTGGAGGCTGACACACCCAACCAGCTGCGCGGTCTGATCAAGGAGATCGCCTACCTGGGTGACGTCTCCATCTACCATGTGGAACTGGCCGGCGGCAAACGGGTGCAGTTCACCCAATCCAATGTCCAGGCGCTGGCCGAACAGCCGCTGACCTGGGATGAAGAGGTGCTGCTGGGCTGGTCCGCCAACAGCTGCGGGGTGCTGACCGAATGAACCTGTCGCTGAAACGCTGCCTGCCGCCGGCCCGCAACCTGATCATCGCCGTGCCCTGGTTCTGGCTGGCGCTGTTCTTCCTGCTGCCGTTTCTGTTCGTGCTCAAGATCAGCCTGTCCGAACCAGTACTGGCCCAGCCGCCCTATATGGACCTGATCCGTGAGATCGAGGACGGCTTCGTCACCATCGTGGTCAATTTCAGCAACTATCAGCTGCTGCTGGAAGACTCCCTCTACCTGAGCGCCCTGCTGGGCTCGCTCAAGGTTGCCGGCGTATCAACCCTGCTCTGCCTGCTGATCGGCTACCCCATGGCCTACGCCATTGCGCGCTCGCCGGCACACTGGCGCCTGCCGTTGCTGATGTTGATCATCCTGCCGTTCTGGACCTCGTTTCTGATCCGGATCTACGCCTGGATCGGCATCCTCAGGGGCAACGGTCTGCTCAACCACCTGCTGATGGGGCTGGGGTTGATCGACAGCCCGCTGGAGATCATGCATACCCCGGTCGCGGTCTATATCGGTGTGGTCTACAACTACCTGCCGTTCGTGGTGCTGCCGCTCTATGCCACCCTGATCCGGCTCGACCTGACCCTGCTGGAAGCGGCCGCCGACCTGGGCTGTCGCCCGTGGAAGCAGTTCCTGCTGATCACCCTGCCGCTGTCGCTGCCGGGCGTGCTGGCCGGCGCCATGCTGGTGTTTATCCCGGTGATGGGCGAGTTCGTTATCCCCGACCTGCTCGGCGGACCGAATACGCTGATGCTGGGCAAACTGATGTGGACCGAGTTCTTCAACAACAAGGACTGGCCGCTGGCCTCGTCCCTGGCCGCGCTGTTGCTGCTGGTGCTGATCCTGCCGTTCGTGCTGCTGCGCCATTTTGAGCGCCGCGCCGAGGAGGCTGCCACATGAACCGCCGTCTGCCCTTGTTGATCAGCATTCTGCTGTTCGGCTACGCCTTTCTCTATATCCCGATCGCCAGTCTGATCGTCTACTCGTTCAACGAGAGTCGACTGGTCACGGTCTGGGGCGGCTTCAGCACCAAATGGTACGGCGAGCTGCTGCAAAACGAACAGCTGCTCGGCGCCGCCTGGCTCAGCATCAAGATTGCGGCCCTGACCGCCAGTCTGGCCGTCGTGCTGGGCACCCTGGCCGCGCTGGCACTGGTGCGCTTCCGTCGCTTTCGCGGTCGCGGCTCACTGGAAGTGATGGTCACCGCACCGCTGGTGATGCCGGAAGTGATCATCGGCCTGTCGCTGCTGCTGCTGTTCGTGGCGATGGAGACGGTGATCGGCTGGCCCGCCGGGCGCGGCATGACCACCATCGTCATCGCCCACACCACCTTCGCCATGGCCTATGTCACCGTGGTGGTGCAGAGCCGACTGGCGCACATGGATCTGTCGCTGGAGGAAGCGGCGCTGGATCTGGGCGCCAGGCCGCTGAAAGTGTTCTTCGCCATCACCCTGCCGATCATCGCCCCTTCACTGGTGGCCGGCTGGCTGCTGGCGTTCACTCTGTCGCTGGATGACCTAGTCGTGGCCAGCTTCGTTTCCGGCCCGGGCGCCACTACCCTGCCGATGGTGGTCTACTCCAGCGTGCGCCTGGGCGTCAGCCCACAGATCAACGCCCTGGCGACCATCATTGTCGGTCTGGTCAGTGTCGCCGTGCTGATAGCCGGCTTTATCCTCTGGCGTCAGGAGAAGCGTAACCAGCAGGACGCTCACTGAACTCTAAAGCTCAGGCAACAAAAAACCGCTGGTCGTTCACACGACCAGCGGTTTTTTTGTAACTGAAAAGTGTGCGCCTTAGAGGCTCAACACCTTTTCGCCACGTGCAATACCACACACACCGGAGCGCACCACTTCCATGATGGAAGCACTGCCCAGCGCATTAATGAAGGCATCCAGCTTGTCGGATGCGCCCACCAGCTGCACGGTGTACGTGGTCGGGGTCACGTCGATGATCTGGCCACGGAAGATGTCGCAGGTGCGCTTGATCTCCGCACGCATCTGGCCGCTGGCCTTCAGCTTGATCATCATCACTTCGCGTTCGACGTGCTCGCCTTCGGACAGATCGACCACCTTGACCACGTCGATCAGCTTGTTCAGCTGCTTGGTGATCTGCTCCACCACACGGTCGTTGCCGATGGTGGTCACGGTCAGGCGCGACAGGGTCGCGTCTTCGGTCGGCGCCACGGTGAGCGACTCGATGTTGAAGTTACGCTGGGAGAACAGGCCTACCACGCGCGACAGGGCGCCCGGTTCGTTCTCCATCAGGACTGAAATGATATGGCGCATGCTCAGGTCCTCTCTGTCTTGCTCAGCCACATGTCACGCATGGAACCACGGGGTACCTGCATCGGATAAACGTGCTCGAACGGATCGACCGCGATATCCATGAATACCAGACGGTCCTTAAGCGCGAAGGCTTCACGCATGGCGCCTTCCAGATCGGAGTATTTCTCCACCTTCATGCCCACATGACCATAAGCCTCAACCAGCTTGATGAAGTCCGGCAACGACTTCATGTAAGACTGGGAGTGGCGGGACTCATAGTTCATGTCCTGCCACTGGCGCACCATGCCCAGCGACTGGTTGTTCAGGCAGAGCACTTTCACCGGCAGGTCGTACTGCTTGCAGGTGGAGAGCTCCTGGATGTTCATCTGGATGCTGCCCTCGCCGGTGACACAAGCCACGTCGGCGTCCGGGAAGTTCATCTTCACGCCCATGGCCGCCGGCAGACCGAAGCCCATGGTGCCCAGACCACCGGAGTTGATCCAGCGGTTCGGCTTGTTGAACTTGTAGTACTGCGCCGCAAACATCTGGTGCTGACCCACGTCCGAGGTCACGAAAGCATCGCCGTTGGTGACCTTGCTCAGCATCTCGATCACCTGCTGCGGCTTCATCAGCTCGGAGTCGTCGGTGCGGAAGCGACCGCCGTGACGCTGACGCCATTCGTCGATCTGCTGCCACCAGGCGTGCAGAGCCTCCGCATCCGGCTGCTTCTTGCTGCCCTTGACCAGCTGGATCATCTCTTCCAGCACCACCTTGGCCGGACCCACGATCGGGATGTCAGCCTGAACGGTCTTGGAGATGGACGCCGGGTCGATGTCGATATGAACGATCTTCGCCGTCGGACAGAACTTGTCGGTAGCGTTGGTCACACGGTCATCGAAACGCGCGCCCACGGCCAGGATCAGGTCGGCGTGATGCATTGCCATATTGGCTTCGTAGCTGCCGTGCATGCCCAACATGCCGATGAACTGACGATCGGTGCCCGGGAAACCGCCCAACCCCATCAGGGTGTTGGTCACCGGGAAGTTGAGCAGGCGTGACAGTTCGGTCAGTTCCTCGCTGGCGCCGCCCAGAATGACGCCGCCACCGGTGTAGATCACCGGACGCTTGGCATTCAGCAGCAGGTCGGTCGCCTTCTTGATCTGGCCGCTGTGACCGCGGGTGATCGGCGTGTATGAGCGCATCTTCACATGCTTCGGATATTCATACGGGTAACGCTCGGTCGGTGTGGTCATATCCTTGGGGATATCGATCACGACCGGACCCGGACGACCGCTTTCCGCGATATGGAACGCCTTGCGCACGATCGCCGGAATATCTTCCGGACGCTGTACGCTGAAGTTGTGCTTCACCACCGGGCGGGAGATGCCCAGCATGTCGGTTTCCTGGAACGCATCCTCACCGATCAGGTGGCTCATCACCTGGCCGGTGATCACCACCATCGGGATAGAGTCCGTGAACGCGGTCGCAATGCCGGTCACGGCGTTGGTTGCACCCGGTCCGGATGTCACCAGCGCGACGCCGGCCTTGCCGGTTGCACGCGCATAAGCATCCGCCATGTGAGTTGCAGCTTGCTCATGGCGCACCAGAACGTGCTGTACATCTTCCTGCTGGAACAGGGCGTCGTATACGTGTAGCAACGAACCGCCCGGATAGCCGTAGATGTACTTGACACCCTCATCTTTGAGGGCGCGTACCACCATTTCTGCGCCTGAAAGTAATTCCACTGTTGTACCCTCTACTCAGCACCGGCTCTCTGCCGGCGAACTAACAGTTTCAGCGTTTCTGCAACGATGAACACGGCCGCACGCAGTCTGATGTTGTCGTCACTGCGTCTGCCCAACGCGGCAGTATTTGGATGGCTCGTGTTCGGGTGCTGGTCAGGCGAGGATCTTCTTGCCCGACAGACCTGTTCTGAGACTTAAGCCGGGTAGCGCTTAAAACCACCCGCGGTCTCGGGATTTCCTACCACCGCAAGCCTGTAAATAGCCCACCATTTTCGCACCTTGACAATATTCGATCAACCGCCTACTCCCCTAACAAACAGTGATTTGCCACTAAAGGTATAGGCTGGGCGTGAAAGAGCATAGGCGGTATAGTAGACGGCACTTCAGTTTCTTTGCCGGAGAGCACGAGATGAGTATTGCCGAGATTAAAAACAAGGAGCGCGTGATCAACGAGCTGCTGCGCTTCATCCGCAAGGTACTGGTGGAACCGGATATCAGCGACAAGGCGCTGGAGATCGCCCGCAAGCATTTCAACGAAAAGGATGCCAAGAACCTGATCGCGGACGAACTGACCTCCACCACCAACGTCAAGATTCCGGCCGAGCAGAGCGACGCCGACCGCCTCTTTCTGGAGCTGTTGATCGACGTGGTGCGTGACGAGAAGGCGCTTTACTAAGCGCCATTTTCTCTGGACTGGGTTGGGCCTTACTCGGGTACCAGCCAGTCCACGCGCCAGTTACCACTGCCCGCGTTTACCTGCAGCTGTTCCGTCAGCCAGGGCGATACATCCGCCAGCGTTTGGTCCAGCTGCCAGGGCGGGTTGATCACCAGCATGCCGCTGCCGTACATCCCCCGCTCGCCATCGGCCGAGTCCACTTCCAGTTCGCTGCACAGAATCTTGCGAATGCCGCTCGCCGCCAGGTCCCGTTTCATCTGCTGCCAGAGATCGGCCGGCAGCAGCGGGTACCAGATCGCAAAGCAACCGTTGGGCCAGCGCCGGCAGGCCTTATCGATGAACCGCACCAGTTGCCGGTATTCCTGTTTGACCTCGAATGAAGGATCGACCAGCACCACGCCGCGATTGGGTTTGGGCGGCAGCAGCGCCAGCACGCCTTCATAACCGTCACGATGATGCACCGCCACCCGACTGTCCTGGCGGAACACCGCTTTCAACGCCTCCGCCTCGGCCGGGTGCAGCTCCATGATATTGATGTTGTCCGCCTCTCGCGCCAGCTGTGCGGCCAGCAGCGGTGAGCCGGGGTAAGTGGTCAGTGCCTCGCTGTTGATCGCCGCCACCTGCTCCAGATAGCCCTGCACGGCCTCGGGCACCGGTCGCTGCCAGAGACGCTCAATGCCGTCCCTGAATTCGCCGGTCTTCAGCGCCTGCTCGCTGGACAGGTCATAGCGGGCCCGGCCACCGTGGGTTTCCAGGTAGCTCCAGGGCTTGGCCTTTCGATTCAGGGACTGCAACAGCAGGGTCAGGACCAGATGCTTGTGAACATCGGCGAAGTTACCGGCATGAAAGCCGTGCTGATAACTGAGCATAATCGATTCCGGGACGGGTGCCGCCGCGGCGGCATTAGTGAACTCGGGGCACCTTCAGGTGCGGAAACTGATGTGCCAGCAGGCTGGCAATTTGCTGCAGGGTACTCCAGTCGCGGGCATAAAGCACGGTATCACCGGATTCGGCATAGGGACCGAGCCCCCCGGGCAAGCCCGAGCCGAGCTGGAACAGTGAGCCCCTCGTCTGAGCGCTGCATTCGAATCGGCCCGGTCGGGTCTGGGAAAACGCCCAGCGATTGCCCTGCCAACTCGGTGCCTGGTCAGCGCCGGTATTGAGACAGATGCGCACCCGCTTGAGTACCAGCGCGTAACCTTGCTCGCCATCGCGCTGCACCCGGAAGGCATTCATGAGACTGCCCTGCCCGGCGGTTACGGACAAGCTGCCCCAGCCCTGATCGTTACGGTAAGTCACCAGCAGACGGTGCTTGTCCGGTGTATGGAGTGCGGTGCCGGCACGGTATTGCTGCGCCAGCAGCAGTGGCGTCGCCATGCGGTAGTGCGGTCCCCGCAGATAATGCTGGACCAGCGCCTGCGCCAGCGTCACGCCCGCCTGACGGTCATACACGGGCACCAGATTCAAGGTCAGTGGCTCAACTCTGGGTTCGGTCACGACCGGTGTCGGTGTCGGTGGCGGCGGCGGCGGTGCCGCACAGCCACCCAGCATCAGCACGATCAGTACCCCCAGTCGCAAAAGCTGGCGACGCATGCCGGTCTCCCTTCGATGGCTCATGTCAGTCTCTTCTGACTCATGGCTGTCTCCGGTCGATCATGGCGGTCTCCGGCTTCAGCGCACGCTGGCGATATATTTGGACAGGTGGGCCAGCTTGTCCGGATCGTCGTCCATGAAACTGACCCGCACATCAACATAGGCCGCATCCAGTTTTTGCTCGGTGGCCTGTACCGAAGTGATGAAGCCGTTGATCCGCGCCACGCTGTCCCCGGACAGCTGCTCGATATCGACCACCACCTGCTCCAACACCTGCGGGAACAGACCCTCGTTCTTGATCACCACCTTGATCTCGCGCAGATTCAGGTCCTTGATGGCGCAGCGAAAGGTCTGCTGACTGTTACGCAGCTGAGCCAGTCCCTTGGGCTTGGCCTGGGTACGCGCGGGTTCGGCCGCAGCTTTCTTTTGCTGATCGGCAGCCAGCATAGCGGCTGCGCGGGCCTGCTGCTCGGGACTGAGCTGCTGGCGCTTGCTCAGCACCTTGACCATTTTCTGCACCAGCTGCTCACGGGTGAACGGCTTGCCCAGATAGTCGTTAACGCCGGCCTGAATCGCCTTGAGCACATATTCGCGCTCGCCTCGGCTGGTCACCATCAGGAAGGGAGTAGTGCGATAGCTGTCCTGAGACCGGGTCCACTGCAACACCTCAAGCCCGCTCATTTCGGGCATCTCCCAATCGCAGAGGATGAGATCAAATTGTTTCTGCTGCATCGCCCGCTGTGCCTGCAGTCCGTTCTCCACCGCCATGACGTTGAAGTCGGGAAAGGCCTCGCGCACCATCGCGGTTACACGCTCACGGATAAAGCGGGCATCATCCACTACCAGAATATTCAGTTTGCTCATCGAACCCTGCTTGTCCATCACTGCTGCCTAGAGGCAACACTGTCCCACAAAGCGCCGTCGGACTGAAGCCCCCAAGGGCTGAGCTGCAGCAAAAAACAGTTGTTTCGGTGAGCAACCAAGTCCTCCAATATCCGTTTTTTCTCTCTTTCAGCATCCATGAATCAAACCGCTCGACTCGGCCAGTTCGGTGTTGTCACGAACCATCGGCGCGGCATCATCAGCCTTGAATAGTAGCGCGGCTCACCGATAAAACACGGCCACCCAGAGTGTGGTCTGATCCGGGTCGGTCCAGCTGACCCGATGACGACAATGGGCGGGGATATTCAGGTAATCGCCAGGACCGAGACGAATGACGTCGCCATTGTCGAAGGTCAGCTCACCGCCCCCCTGCAATACCAGCACCCACTCATGCTCATCCTGGTCATACCAGCCGCTTTCCGGCGAGGTCTGGCCCCGGGACAGGATTCGCTCTATGCGCACCGAACCCGCCGTCAGCAGGTCAGAGAAAATTTCCTGCGGCAGTTCGGCGGGAATGTCATCATTGAGGTTGGTCATCTGCGTTTCCTGTATCCGTTGCCTCTATGCTAAGCCGGCCAATGCCAGGCCGGCAGGTCGAACGGCCCCAGATTAGCCGCGCGGGTTTCGCCCAGCTCCTTGTCGAGACAGACCGAACAACAGTTGTCGTCGGCCTCCAGCGTGGCTATCAGGCGTGGCGCATGAGATACCACCCAGACCTGGCAGCTTTCCGAGGCTTTCAGGATCAGCCGCCCCAATGCCGGCAAGAGATCCGGGTGCAGGCTGGTTTCCGGCTCGTTCAGCACCATTAGCTCAGGAGGCCTTGGCGTCAACAGGGCCGCCACCCAAAGAATGTACCTCAGCGTACCATCGGACAGCTCGGCCACCGACAGGGGACGCAGCAGACCCTGCTGCTCGAACTCAAGGAAGAAGCGGCCATCATCATGGCGCTGCACCGCCAGCCGAGCACCGGGAAAGGCGTAATCGATCGCCTCGTCCAGCGCCGCCTCGTCACCGATCTCGCGAATGGTCTGAATCGCGGCCGCCAGATCACGGCCATCATGGTGCAGCACCGGCGTACGTGTGCCCAGCTGCGGCTGACGCGCCGGCGCATCACTGTCGGTCCGAAAATGATCATAGAAGCGCCAGCGACGGATCTTCTCGCGCAGCAGAAACACCTCCGGTGTCGCCTGCACATCCGCCACCTGATCAAACAGGGAATCGAAACCGGGGATATGCTGCGCCACCACCTGCCACTGGCGCCCGTCCCGCACCCTCGCCATCGGTCCCTTGCGATCCACCAGCAGACTGGCCAGACGGTAGTATTCGCCGTGCCAGATACATTCCCGCTTGATCTCCGGGTCCAGATTGAACACCGAGCGCGGCACTGGCTCGGGCAACCCCAGCGAAATGGCATAGCCATAGTCATCGCCGGCAAACCCCAGCCGCAGTCGTTTCACCTTCTGGCGAGGCCCGCCCTGCACCGCTACCTCGCCCCGGCGCATACGAGCACTGAGTGTTTCCGGCCCGGCCCAGAACACCGAGTCCAGCCCGCCATCTGATGCCAGCGCATTGATCACGCCACCGCGCCCGGCCTGCGCCAGCAAACGTAGTGCCTTATACAGGTTGGACTTGCCACTGCCGTTGGGGCCGGTGATCAGCGTCACCTGCCCCAACGGAATAGTCAGCTTGAGGATGGAACGGTAATTCTCAATGGAAAGCGTTTTCAGCATGGGGGCTCCGGGGGCAGTAATTCAAATGGATCTTACCCCTTCGGCAACAGGGATACACAATACCTGGTGCCTGGGCATTCAGTTCCACCGACGCGCGCAGCCTGGAGATGTGATGGTCCAGCGTACGGCTGCCAAGGGGCCGTTTGGTGTCATCATCGGCAATCCATTGGACCAGCAATGCTTCAAGGGTTTTCAGGACGCGCGCAACCAGCCCATACGATTAACATTCTCCCTTGTCAGTTTAAGCTTATGGCCTGCAGGCGTTAAAAACCGAATACATTGTCAATAAAATGTAAAAGACGCTAGACCGCCATTAACGCCACGCCGACTCGAAGCCGTCGAGGGAGGTCTTGAGATAGGCCCAACCCCTGCCACGGGTCAGGTGGATGTATGACGCTTGTAAAAGATTTTTAAATACCGACTGCCGCTGCCTTTACAGGGGCTGCCAGCCCTGATCACAGCGGCCATACCAGCGGCAGCAGCGGAATGCTGATGGCCACCACCAGAATGGAGATCGGCAGGCCCAGACGCCAGTAGTCACCAAACCTGAAACCGCCCGGGCCCAGTATCAAGGTGTTGTTCTGATGCCCAACCGGGGTCAGGAAGGCACAGGAGGCACCGATGGCCACCGCCATAAGGAAGGCATCCGCTTGAACGCCCAGCGTCGCGGCGGTCCCCAGCGCGATCGGGCACATGGCTGCGGCGGTCGCGGCATTATTGACCACACTGGAGACCAGCATGGTCAGCGTCAGGATCAGCCCCAGCGCCACCAGCGTGCTGCCCTGCGCCAGATGCTGCATCATCAGTTCCGCCACCAGCGTCGCCGTGCCCGTGCTTTCCATCACCGACGCCACCGGCATCAGCGCCCCGAGCAGGATGATCACCGGCCAGTCGATCGCCTCGTACACCGAGCGCAACGGCACCGTGCGCAGCGCCATCGACGCCAGTACACCGGCGGCAAAGGCGATGGCGGTGGGCAGCAGGGCAAAGGCGGCCGCCGCCACGGACGCCAGCATGATCAGCGTCGCGGCCAGCGCCTTGCCGCGTTCGGGCAGATGCAGCTCGCGCTCGGCCAGGGGGATACAGCCATGATCGGCGGCAAACTCGGCCAGCGCCTCTTCCGACCCCTGCATCAGCAGCAGATCACCGGCCTTGATCTGCATGGTACGCAGGCGCGCGCGGGAGCGCGAACCTTCTCGGGACAACGCCAGCAGGTTCAAACCGTAGCGGGTGCGCAGCTGGATATCACGGGCCGAACGCCCCTGCAGCGATGATTCGGTGCGTACCACCAGCTCCATCAGTATCACGCCCTCACCGTTACTGCTCGACTCGACGCTCTCTTCCTCGGGCTCAGCCTGCTGATCGGTAACCGCTGCGTCCGCAGACTCGGCAGTTTTTTCTTGCGCCTTGTCCCCCTTATCCTCTTCATCCTCCTTCCTGGACGATTCAGCCTCTTCCAGCTCCAGTCCCAGGGCACCGATCACCCCGGTCAGCGCTTCCACGTCCGCTTCAATGATCAGGATGTCACCGGCCCGGAGGTATCGCCCGGACAGGGGCGCGTTGATGCGGACGTTATTGCGGATCATGCCGATGACCTGCGCATCGATCTCTCCCAGCGCGACATCCGCTTCTCGCAGATGCATGCCCTCAACCTTGCTGCCCTTGAGTACGCGGACCTCGGTGAAGTAGGCGCCGGTATCGAAGCCCTCGGCACCCGGCTGTTTGCGCACCGGCACCAGCCGCCAGCCCGGCAGCGCGATAAACAGCACGCACAACAGGGCAACCAACACGCCCACATAGGCGAAGTCGAACATCTCGAAGCCGCTGCCGGTGCTCTCGTGACGAAAGCCGGATACGATCAGATTGGGCGGCGTACCGATCAGCGTGGTCATGCCGCCCAAAATGGTGCCGAAGGCCAGCGGCATCAGCACCTGCCCCGGCGTCAGGTTCAGCCGTCCCGACAGCTGCATCGCCACCGGCATCAGCAGCGCCATCGCGCCCACGTTATTCATGAAGCCGGACAGAAAGGCCCCCAGTCCGGTCAAGGCCGCGATACTGAGCATCGGCCCGGCCTGTTTCGGCAACAGATGACGGGTCAACACATCCACGGCGCCAGAAATCTGCAGGCCGCGACTGAGCACCAGTACACAGGCCACGGTCACTACGGCCGGGTGGGCAAAACCGAGAAAGGCATCGCGGGCATCGATCAGTCCCGTGAGCACACAGGCCAGCAGTGCGCCCCCCGCCACCATATCGTGCCGCCAGCGCCCCCAAATGAACATCACCATGGTGGCCAGCAGAATTAAAACGATCAGCAGTTGATCCTGGGTCATCAGCTTGACTCTAGCGGCAGTCCGTTAAGCGTAGTCGGCCCCTTTTCACTTCACACAGACATACACCGAGTTGGTGGACTCGCCGCTCTGGAAGGGGTTGTAGAACGAGATCACGTGTGAGTCGACACGGGTAAATACCGTCTTCAACAAGGCTTCAAAATCCGGGTCCGGCAGGTTCTGCGACCACATGGCAAACACGCCTTCGGGTTTCAGCTGCTGCGCCATCAGTGCCAGGTTGTCGGTGGTATAGAAGCTGGCGTTGGACGGGTTCAGGTACTCGCTGGGCGAATGATCGATATCGAGCAGGATGGCATCGAACACCTTGCCCGGCTGGTCCGGATCAAACCCCCTGGCCGGATCGGTGGCCAGATCAAAGAAGCTGCCCAGCACGTAACGATTGCGCGGATCGGCGTTGAGCACTTTGCCAAGGGGGACACGCTCATCCCGGTGCCAGCCGATCACGGTTTCCAGCGCATCGACCACCAGCAGCTCGTCGATACGCGCGTCCTTCAAGGCGGCCACGGCGGTGTACCCCAGCCCCAGGCCGCCGACCACCACACTGAGCCGGTCACCCTGAATGGCGGCCAGACCAAGAGTCGACAGCGCCTCTTCCGCCTCGACAAACATGCTCGACATCAGGAACTCGTCGCCCAGTTTCACTTCATAGATATCCCGATCGCCAAACACCGGCATGGAACGCCGACGCAGAGAGATCTGACCCAGAGGCGTGGCCTGGCTATCAATTTCTTCGAACATTAGCGACATGGTTGATCGGTCCTGAGGTAGTTGGCGGGCGATAATCAGAATGACTGCATTTCCGGCACAGCATATCGCCTGCAGCCCGGCGCGGAAACCGCTGAGTGTTACGCGCCCTCAAGAAGGCCGGTGTGTCAGCCAGGAACCGCCCCTGAAGCCGCCATGCCTCTTCTACCGGTTGATCGCCTTAAGCGCCGTGATCAACACTTCAGGTCTGTGGATAGAATCGTAGACCGGCAACACCTCTTTGCCCGTTTCAAACAGCCCATAGACGGCGGTTTGCGCACAGCGCACCGAGTATTCAACGGTAAAGACACAATCCTGTGGCACTTCGGCAAACTGCCCCAGGAATGCAAAGTTGGTTGCGCCCTTGGGCAACACATCAGGGCGATCACCCTTTGCGCATGGCATGAACAGGCTGTCGATAAAGGGCATGGCGACCGGGATACAGTTGACCTTGCCGGCGTTTACAACCGGCTGCATCAGTTCCTGAACCCTGAGGTGATACCAGAGCTCCTCAAGTATCTCGGCGCCATTACAGTCGGACATCTTCTTCTTGATGTAATCGCCTTTTTTGTCGGGGTAGAGAGCATAGCCCCAGAACACCTTCACATCCCTGGGCTGGTTGGGGAAATGCGGCTGACGGGCAATCACAATGGACATGAGCCAGCTGGAGTCCGTCAGGGTGACCAGGCCACCGGTACCGCTCAGGTTGCCGGAAAAGTCTTCCATATAGTCATGGAAGCTGTCGTCCCTGAGGGTTGCCGTAAACGAGTACCACTTCTGCAGGTCGATATGGTCACTGAACACACCGGGGGTGCCGAACGCCTTGTCCTTACGAGCGATCTTTTCCCACAGCCTCCATGCGCCCGAGGAGGTCTTGTCTTTCAGCACGGGTGCTTGCGTCCAGGACCCGTTGGCCGTGCTGGCCGTAATTGAACCATTGGTGATAAACAGATAATCCCTGTCACCCAGTGACAGCATTTGCGGGTTACCGCTGCTATCGATCAGCTGAATCACACGCGCGGTTTTCCGGTCATCCGACAGCTCAAAATCGATATCGACAACCTGCGTTCGTGTATCGAAATGGACACCGAAGCCTTCCAGGTAGCGCACAAGCGGGACAACGACCGAGTGATACTGGTTGTATTTTGTACGCATCACACCGCCCAACCTGGGCATCCCCTCCAACAGGTGGATAAAGCGCTTCATGTAACGCCGCATCACCGCCAGGCTGCTCCACTTCTGAAAAGCAAACATGGTCGACCAGAGATACCAGAAATGAGTGGTGAAAAACGCGTCTTCGAACCAGTCTTCTATTCGAAGGTTGTCCAGTGATGTTTCAGACGCAAAGGTCAGTTCCAGCAGGTCCGCCTTGTCCTTAAAGGACAGGCCGAACGAGGACACATCCATTACTTTGCCGTTTTTCAGCAGCCGTGCCTGTGCATGCGCAACATACCGGGTGTTGAATTCAAAAGACTCGTCTTTAACAGAGACACCGGGGTCATCATAGGAAGGGATGTTGGAGAGCAGATCCCAATAGCAGACGAAGTGTTCTTCATGCATTCTGCCGCCACGGATGATAAAGCCGGTTTCCGCATCACCGGCACCATCGAGCGCGCCACCCAGGACATCGTCCTGCTCCAGGATATGGATATTGCCACCCGGTACACCGGCGTCCCTGATCAGATAAACGGCACTGGCCAGAGAGGCGATACCGCTGCCGATAAGGTATACCTTTGATGCTTTTGGATTCGTGTTTTTGCCTCTCTGCATGGCGTCGTTTTCCCCGGGGACAGAAACCAAACGTGGGGCTGAAAGCAGCCCGGCAGGTGTCCAGAAAAGCATGGCACTGAAACCGCCGGGGCGCCATGTCACCAGCGATTCTGGTTACAGCTTCCTCGCGATGAAAAATGCGTAGCCGTAGCAGGTCTTGTAGCGATCATAAAGCTGCGCCTCATGCCGCTGCGTCGCAACCAGATCCGCTGCGGCCGCGTTATCGGGGTGCTGCTGCAGAAATTGCGCCTGAAGCGGCACCTGAGGCGTATAAAAATGATCGGTCCAGCAGTTCTCCGGCAGGATAAACATGGCCAGGGGCAGATACCCGGCCAGCTGTATCTGCCGAACCTTGTTGGCGAGGGTATCGATCTCCGGGTAGGCATCGATCCAGAAGCGCTCGATCTCCGCTGGCCTTCTCTCGGTAAACCAGCAGGCTTCCGACACCGCCAGATGACCGCCCGGCTTGAGAAAACGCCGCCACTCCCTAATGCCGCGTTCAAAACCGATATTGTAGATCGCCCCCTCGGACCAGATCAGATCCAGCGCCTCATCAGCAAAGGGCAAGGCGTCCATCGACCCGACCACGCCCCGCACTCGATCCTGCAGCCCCACCGCCTCAGCCCTGGCATTGAAGCTGTGGATAAAATCAGGAAAAAGATCCACCCCGGTGATCGTCCCCGGCGCATGCCCCGCCAACACCCGTGTTTGGCCACCCGTGCCGCAACCAATATCGGCAATACGGGAGTTCGGCGAGAGCTCGTCGATAAAACTCAGCGCCTTGAGCGTGACTTCGGGGCTACCCGGCCCCTGCCGCTCCAGCGAGGCGAAATATTCGCAGATCAGACTGAAATCGAAATCATGAATAGAGTGGGTTTCGTTGTTCATGGCGATACCTGCTTGACGGTAACAAGAGACAAATCGGCGCACCGCTGCGGCCTTCACTTCCTCCAGTACATCGTACAGCTCGGTAACGTCATACTGCACGACATCCAAGGCCGCGACACCTTCGGGCTCACCGACCGGCTACCTGAGCCTTACGGCTACCCCGTCATCAATCCGGTTATCAGGATGGGTAATCACGTTTTCGCCTGCTGTGACGCCGTCCAGAATCTGTGCCGAGAGGCCGTTGCGCTTGCCGACCTTGACCAGGCGACGCACGGCTTTGCCGTTTTCCATGACAAACAGGGCCCAGCCATCTTTGAAGCGAAACAGGGCACTGGCCGGGATTTGCAGTACATCCGCCGCCTGCCACAGGATAATTTCAGCTTCAACGCGATAGCCGTCGCCCAGCTCCTGCCATTCGTCCGCATCGGACGTGATGTCCGCTATGACGAGTACCCGTTGCTCCTCCACACCCAGTGCCGAGACCTTGGTGAAACCCACCGGTTCGACGTTCCGCACCCGCCCCTGCAAGGGGGTATCGCCACCCCAGCGATGGAATTCCACGCGCATGCCCGGTTTGATTCTGACGGCATCTTCGGACAGCACCTCCGTCTCGATCTCCAGTGATCGTATATCCCCAACGACCAGCAATGACTGACCGGCGCTGACCACGCCTTCACACTCCTGGTGCAGGGCCAGAATACGTCCATCGATCGGCGAGCGGACCTGAACGTTGGCTTCGGGCCTGTTCGCGTTATCGGCGCCGGTATAACTCAAGGCGGTCCGTGCGGCTTCCAGCTCATGCTGTGCCACCTCAACGGAAAACTGCGCCGAACGGCTAGCGGCCCGGCTGGTTTGCGCCATCGCGGTCGCCTGGTCCAATTGCCTTTGGGAAATATGACCTTTTTCAAACAGGGGCCGCAGGCGTGACAACTCCCTGGCCGCCAGCTGCATTTCGGATTCGGCCGATTGAGCGGTCTGTTCGGCGGCCTGGAGTGCCGATTGAGCGGCGGCGACGCGGGCCTCGGCTTCCGCCTGGCTGCGCGGATCGAGCGCCTGGGACTCAAGCGGCTTGATGGTGGTCAGAACCTGGCCTTTGGTTACCGGGTCCCCCACATTCAGGTCAACGCGGCAGGTGGTGCCGGCCACGGATGCCGATACCTCATAGCGGTCGGTGACCCGTGTTTTGCCCTCTTCCTCGACACTCACCCGCATGGGACCGAGCGAGACACTGGCGATATCGACCCTGCTGGGCTGGGGTCGGAACCCGTATACCAGGGCCGCGATTATCAACAGCAGTACCAACAGCCAGATGAGTCTTCTGCGCCAAACGACATTCATGTCTCACTCCTTCGTTTTCAATACCGCGATCAGGTCGAGATGGTCCAGACGGCGTCTGACCAGGAGCCCAGAGATTGCCGTACTGACCAGAATAACCAGGGCGGCAAAGGCGTAGGTGTGCGGTGAGAGAATCAACGGGACGCGGTAGAGATCATTTTCAATCGAGACGGCAATATATGCGCACATCAGGTAACCCAGCAGCAAGCCGAGCGGAATCGCCAGCAGCGTCAGGAGCGCCAGCTCGCCCAGCAGGATGTATGAGATCTCCCCACGAGTGAATCCGAGCACCCTGAGGCTGGCCAGCTCATGGCTGCGTTCGGTGAGGGTGATGCGCGCGCTGTTGTACACTACGCCCACGGCGATGATGCTCGCGAACAAGGAAGCTACCGAGGCCCAGAACAGCATGGTTTCGTCCATGGTACGGTGATACGCCTCGAGTGCCTGCGCACGCACCACGGTCCCCACGATCCGCGGTCTTTCCTTGAGACGGCGGAAGATCTCATTTTGCTCGGCCTCATCCACATAGAGATAGGCCCCCGAGATCGCATTGCCTTCGCCCATCAGCCGGTTCAGTGCCTTGATATCCATATAGGCACCGACGCCCAGATCCTGATGCACCAGTGACACCACCGGGATCTGCTGTACCGGCTGACTGTCTTCGAGCACTTCCACCGTCAGCAGGTCACCCGGACGCACGCCCAGGATCTCTGTGCCCAGGTATTCATTTAGTACGATCCCTGAACGCGGCAGGCTGACCGGCTGCAGATCCTTGCCCACCAGCCGCTTGATCTCGGCATTGGGCTCATAGCCATTAATATAGGTGCGGTAACTGCGGTTTTCGAATACCAGGCGCGCCGCTACGCCACGGACGGCCTCGCCGTATTCAACGCCCGGCAGGCTGCGCAGTTCCGTGAGCGCCCGGTAGGAGGTCGGTTCGCTGAACAGCACGGCCAGATCATTGCGATCAGCGATACCGTAGTGCACGTACATCATGTAGTCGATGGTGTCTTCCTGAAAACGACCGGTCATCAGAATGCCGCAGGCGAAGGCAATGCCCAGTACCGACAGCGCCGACTTCAGTGGCTTGTGGCCGATATGGCGCAGGATCATGCGCGAAGGCGCGGAAAACAGCCGCTTCAGCCCCAGCGACTCGACCAGGGTCTGGTGATAAACCGCCGGCGCTTCCGGACGCATCGCCTCCGCAGGCTGGAGTTTGACCAGGATACGGACCGCCGCCAGAGTCCCCAGCAGGCCGGCCACTGCCGTGAAGGTTGCCGCCTGCATGACCCTTGAAGGTTCCAGCACAAAATTCAGGAATGGCAGGCGAAAGAGCCCGGCATAAACCTCGCTTAACTCGATAGCCAGCCAGGCACCCAGGGCAACCCCCAACAGAATGCCGGCAAACACAATCAACATGATCAATTTCAGATAATGGATGGCGATGGCCAGGTTGTCATAACCAAACGCCTTGAGCGCGGCGATCTGTTCCCGCTGTGTCCCCACCAGGCGGGTCACGACAACATTCAGCAAAAACGCGGCCACACCGAGAAAGATGATGGGGAACAGCCCCGACAGGTTTTCCAGCTGCTGCAGCTCCTCGCTGAGGAATTTATGCGACCCCTGATCCTCGCGCACAAATGCGCCGGTGCCGCCGTAGGGCTGCAGAATCCTGTCGAGTCGGTCAATGATCTCCTGCGCATTCGCCCCCCTGGTCAGGGAGAGCACGACGGAGTTAAACGCCCCTTTCATGTCATAGGCATGGGACAGCGGAGTGCGCGCCATCCACAGCACGCCGAAGTGTTTGTGGTCCGGGAACAGGGTGCCGGGCGCCAGTTGATAGATGTACTCCGGCGAGCCACCGATGCCGACGATGCGGAGCTGCTTGCGCTTGCCCCGAATGATGATGTGCAGGCTGTCCCCCGGCTGCAACGCATGGGCTTCCGCGAATGGCTCACTGATCACCACCTCGTTGCTGCGGCCTGCATCGACCAGTTGGCCACTGCGCAGATAGAGGCGATTGAGCAGCGGATCGCCGCTGTCCGGGATGGAGGTCACGACACCGGTCACCGGGTCGGGGAAGCCCTCAATATCGATGGTCAGCGGCGCCACCACCCGCGTACCCACCTTGTCGACCCCGTCAATCTCAGCAATGCGCTGCCGAACCGAATCCGGCGCGCGCTTCAGTGAGGCGAAGACTTCGGCAAAACGGTAATCCCGGTAGTACAACTCACGGCTGAGCTGCAGCGAGTCCAGGGTACTGAGAAACATGATGAAGCAGGCGAAACCGCTCGCCATAACGGCAGCGATGGCGAAAGCCTGCCCCCGCAGGCTTACCAAATCACGCCACAACTTGCGGTCCAGCGCCTTCATGATCACCAGGCCAGCTCTGCCGGCGATTTCTTGTCGGGATTGGCCTCATCGCCGATGATCTGGCCGTCGCTGACGCGAATGACGCGGTCGGCCATCTGAGCGATATCCACGTTGTGAGTGATCACCACCGTGGTGGTGCCCAGCTCCCGGTTCACCCGTTCGATTGCCTCCAGCACCAGGATACCGGTCTTCAGGTCCAGAGCACCGGTGGGCTCGTCGCACAGCAGCACATCCGGGCGCTTGGCGATCGCTCGGGCGATGGCGACCCGCTGCTGCTCGCCACCAGACATCTGTGCAGGAAAGTGATCAAGGCGCTCCCCCAGCCCCACCAGCCTGAGCGCCTCCTCGGGTTCGAGCGGGTTGGTTGCGATCTCGGTCACCAGGGCAACGTTTTCACGCGCCGTCAGGCTGGGAATCAGGTTGTAGAACTGGAACACGAAACCGACATGCTCGCGACGGTAACGGGTGAGCAGGGCATCCTTGTACTCGGTCAGGTCATGGTCCTGGTAGCGCACGGTTCCACTGGTGGGCACATCCAGCCCCCCCAGGATATTCAGGAGCGTCGATTTACCGCTGCCCGACGGCCCCAACAAGACAACGAATTCGCTTTCGTACAGATCAAGATCGATGCCGCGCAGGGCGTGAACCTGCACCTCTCCCATCTGGTACGTCTTGGTGACGCCTTGGGCGTGGAAAACAGGGTTTGAAGCAGAAGCTTTCAAGTCGGGTTTCCGTATACGCTGCGTCAAAGAGTGAATGCATGAACTTCATCGCCAGATGAGCGCGATTAGATACAGTGTAGTTGGTGACTGCGAGGATGACTTCTTTTCAAGACGGTCACTCTCTTCTGAGCACTACTTGTAGATGCTAAGGAGGTGGTTAGTACTAAAAGGGGACCGACTCCTTTTTCCCCGAACAAGAGTGGCTTATCGTGGTCTCACCGCATGTCGCGGCGACAGCGCGGCGACTGATTATGGCAGGGCTGCCCGCCGGGACTGGCCCCGAGATGGAACACAATATCCAAATGGCTAATTTCAATACACATTTCTTCGGCGGTGCCGCCACATCCTGTGTGCTGACCTCCACCCTACTGCTGACCGGATTGTTTACGCCCGGTCAGGGCATGAGTCTCTGGGTCGCGGGAACGGTCGCCAGTCTGGCACCTGACCTCGACTCGGATACCACCGGCATTCTGAAAGGACTCTTCAGCGCGCTTGGCGTCATGGCATCTTTTGGTGTTCTGTTCAGATTCCCGGATCTGCCGTTACTGCACCTGTGGGGCGCCATGCTAGCCGCCTTCCTGCTGGTCCGCTTAGGCCTGCTTCAACTCTTCGCCCATCTGACCGAACATCGTGGCTCATTTCATTCTCTGCTGGCAGCCGTCAGCTTTGGACTGCTGGCCGCTTTCCTGTGCTGGCGCTTCACCACTCAAGGTATCGATTTTTCATGGGCACTGGGCATGATGGTTGTTGCCGGCTATCTTGTGCACCTCATTCTTGACGAATGCTATGCCATCAACCTGGCCGGTATGGAGTTCAAACGCTCCTTCGGAACCGCCTTAAAACCGGTGAGCCTCGATAATTGGTGGGCCAGCGGCATCTTTCTTGTGATCGCCATTTACTGCGCACTTCAGTTGCCGCTGCCTCATAAACTGCCGAGTGAAGTTATCAGGATCGCCAATGCTGACCTGGCGTGACGGTTAGCAATACGGGCTAGTTTGCTACCACCTCAATAGGCCCATGGTCATCACAATGACCATAACTAAAAGGGGTCTGTCCCCTTTTAGTTATCTCCCTTGTCTTCCGGGCGATCTCTCGCGGGCAGTGCATCATGAAAATTGTCAGATGTCTTCCAGGCAGGAACCGGCGGTGTGTAGTCGGCCTTTGGAGCGTACACAGAATATTCAACAAGCTGCATTTTGTGGATGTATCGTGGGCAATTGGGAAAGATACGTTCCGCTTTAACCCGAATAATGAAGACTGATCCCGGATACTCTGCTCGTAGCGGGTCGTCAGCGCTTACCTGCGCTTTGCCATTGACCCGAATTCTCTTTGCATTTTCGAAGTCTATGAACAGTAATCCAATGTAAGGATTAACTAGAATATTGCCCAAAGATCGATACATCCCATTCCCGTCATAATCCGGGAAGGCAATCGTGTCGCCATCGAGGACTCGAACGAATCCAGGCAAACCGCCTTTATACGAGCAATCTGGCTTACCGTCGACATCCGCAGTGGCAAGGAAGAACATGGCGCAATTCTCTATAAACGCACGGTCTTCTTCGGTAAACGCCGTATGAAGGGTAACTTGCTCCAGGCGATCAGCAATGCGACGTGTATCTCGCTCGTCTTGAAGCCGTCGCATCCCTTCATGATACAGAGGCTTGTCTGTCATGGTTCCACCTCGTGGCCAGAGTCCAGATTAGCCCTGACAGGCTGTTAATGAGGTATTCCCCCTTTCACACTAGACCACCTGTTTAACCCCCGCCAACCGGCCTGAACCCTCCTCCTCTCGAAACCGGCACCCCATTCCCTCACGGGGCAGCCGAGCGTCGGAGCACAGGCGAAGCCTCTCGCCCCGCCAGGGGCGAAACCCCAAACACAAAAAAGGCCCACCAATCTCCCGGCAGGCCTTCACTCTCAACAAAGGGTCAATTCAGGTACCCATCTCAAAAGCAGCTGGTTGAGGTCTGGTGTAAATCCCGGTCAGGTGCTCATGCTATCGACCGATTGATCCAATGATGGTTCGGCACCAGTGTCCTCGCCGATCTCTTTTCTTATAAACAGCTCAACGGCTATAAAAGCGAAAGGAACAAGAGAAGCCAGGAACACAAGCAGCCACACAATTACAGACCAGCCACGCTTATGAGAAGCATGTAGAGACAGCATTAAATAGGCAATAAATAGAACCCCATGCCCAATACCCAGCTGGAAAACAAAATCTCGGCTGATTAAACCGAGTGTTACGCTCAATATTAACAAATAAGAAAAACCTTCAAAAATACTAACAAGTCTAAATAACTTCAAATTTAATCTCCTTGATATAAGGTTGAAAATTTTTTAGGGCATATTATACCTTCTCGTCAGGGGTAAACCTAACTATAGAAGGTGTCTACTGTTCGTGGGTAACTCGGATTGCTAACGCTCGCATTTACGGCTGGTTTGGAGCGCAGCGGAAAACCAGTCCGACAACATGCGCTTGTTAGCCAACGTTGCACACACACTCGCTTTTTGATGTGAACCCTTTGACTGTTTCATTATGATATTGAGATAACCAAATATATTTACTATAAATTTTAGGAATATCTGAAACATTTCTTGCGGCTTGCTCAATGATTCTTGCATGACACCTAAGCCAGCGATCTATCATGTTTTGATAGCCCTCACTCCTCATATTATCTTTTTCATCTTCCGATGCTTGTTGATAAATGACACGCTCATCACGAGTTGGACACCAATCCATGTTATTTAGGCAAAGGTATATGTAATCTAGGAAGTAAAAGCTAGTTTCCTCATCTTCATAAAACTTGAACATAGCGGGAATAGGGTCAATTTCTTTACTATAAGTATTTCTGTCTGGGTGTTTCTCAAAGTATTCATACAGACTTTCACATAACGCAATGACTGGCACATTTGCGCTTTCTTCTCTTTTAGCTGAATTAACTAGACCACTACTAATTAATGTATCTTCTTGGTTATACCACCATCCGAGGTCTAAACCGCCACGTATAAATAAATTTTGATGTACACACATTCCTTGTGCAAAGGCTAAATTTAGTAATTCCATCATGATTGGATCAAATGAACCACTATATTTGGTTGATTCAGATTCGAGAGGGATATTAATGACTACGCAATCAGAAAAGGCTAATACCTTTTTCCCATTTAACTCATGAACTTGGGTGGTCATATCATCATTATTCAAGAATTCAAAATTATCCTGAACAATCTTTATACATTTATGTATATTACGTACATCTTCAATAGTTTCTGCCGCTGAAACTTTCGCACTAAAGCCTAAAATATCTATAAATGTCGCATCCCGGATGATCACATAAGCAAAAAGCGTTATCCTTGGTTCATTGCTCGTGACGTCATGCAGCGCGCCATTGAGCAGTTCATCCAGCAAGCACAGGGGGATCAGCCGACATGATGGTATCTTTGCATAAACGGGCACGCACCACCCCTGCCATTCGTGAAGAACTGGCAGCCAGTACCAAGCCTGTCCGCGAACTGGCCCGGCAGTATGGCATCAGCGAGGCAACCGTCCGCAAGTGGCGCAGCCGCTCCAGCACGGAAGACCGCTCGCACACACCGCATCGACTGCAGACGCACCTGACACCGGCTCAGGAGGCGATCGTCGTCTATCTGCGCAAACAGCTGTTGCTGTCTCTGGATGACCTGTTGGCAGTCGTCAAAGCCTTCCTCTGCGACAAGGTATCCCGTTCTGGTCTGGACCGCTGTCTGCGCCGCCACGGGGTCAGTAACCTGAATGATCTCAAGCCCAAGGCGCCTAAACCGGCCCCCAAGACGTTCAAGGCCTATCAGCCCGGATTCTTCCATATCGACGTCAAGTACTTGCCGCAAATGGCGGATGAGACCAAGCGTCGATACCTGTTTGTGGCCATTGATCGTGCCACCCGCTGGGTCTTTGTGCAGATCCATCCGAACAAAACGGCCGCGACGGCTCGGCGCTTCCTGGACAGCCTTCAGCAGGCCACACCTATCAAGATTACGCATATCCTGACGGACAACGGCAAGGAATTTACCGACCGTCTGTTCCACTCAAAGGCCCGTGATCCCAGTGGGAATCATGAGTTCGACCGCCTCTGCGCTGACTTGGGGATTGAGCACCGCCTGACCAAGCCCAGAACACCCCAAACCAATGGCATGGTGGAGCGTTTCAACGGACGTATAGCCGATGTGCTTAAGACCCACCACTTCGATAGCCGTGAAGATCTTGAGCAAACCCTGCTACGCTATGTGCATTTATATAATCATCAACTGCCGCAGTCCGCGCTGAAGTCCAGGCCACCCATTATGGCGATGAAGGAGTGGTACAAAACCCACCCAGAGCTTTTTAACAAACGCCCTTATAACCATACGGGACGTGACATATAGGTGGTCAACATTGTCGTCAGAATGGCAGCGTACAAAGCTAGCCATTTAGAAGCACCGTCTAAGGTGAGCTTTCTTGATTCATCAGCTTCAAACTTCCTGAGATTTTCTCTAAAAACATCCTTCTTTCTATTTCGCACATCATTCCCTAAATATAACGCCTTTGTTCAGCGCCCTGGCAAGGGCGTCCGGTGCAGGGCCAAAGGCCCGGAACAACCTTGATGGCCTTGTATGGATAATTCCCTGCGTTTTCCGGGTAAATTGGGACCCACCCTCAACGGCCATTGAGGGCCTTCATGCAGCAGCTCGATTGAGCGCCGGCTCCTCTTCCGAGAGACCGATAACAAGTGCATAGCGCTGCATGACTCTTTAGCGATAACTCGAACAGTCATCGGGGCCCCGAGCCCGCATAGCAAGGCAGAGTCAGCTTATTACCATGAACACAGAAAGCCAAATCAGCATCAACGTCGGCGTAGATGTCGGCAAATCCAAACTCGATATCGTCCTGCATCCGCTGGACCTCCATTTCCAAATTTCGAACGACGAAGACAGCATCCTCAAGGTCGTTCATGTGCTGAAAAAGCGCAACATCGAACGCATCGTGGTCGAAGCAACAGGGCGCTATGAACACGCCTTCGTGTTTGCCTGTGACCAGGCCAACCTACCAATTGTCGTCGTGAATCCCATCAGTGTCAGACGCTATGCCCAGGCCATCGGAGTACTGGCCAAAACGGACAAGATCGACGCCCGCGTGATTGCCCAATTCGCGGCCACCATACAGCCCGATATCAAGCCAATCCCTGACAAACAGTCTCGTCTGATCAAGGACTTGCTGATTCGCCGTAGCCAGCTGCTGGAGATGCAAACGATGGAGAAAAACCGTCTCCAGATCCTGCCCAAGGCGTTGCACCGTTCCATTAATACCCTGCTGCGTTCCTTACAAACCCAAATTGCGACCATCACTAAACAGATCGATGAAGCGGTCATGCAGGTCAAGCACTGGCGTGTCAAAGCCGAGATCCTGACCAGTGTGCCCGGTGTCGGAAAAGTCCTCGCCTATACCTTGCTCAGTGAGTTGCCTGAACTCGGCAAACTCAACCGCAAGGAGATCGCTGCACTCGTCGGTGTCGCGCCCATGAACCGCGAAAGTGGCTCCTGGAATGGCAAGCGGCGCATCCGTGGAGGCCGTCACCGTATCCGCACGGTCATGTTCATGGCGATGCTGTCATCGATCCAATGTAACCCTGTGTTCAAACGCTTCTACGAGCATCTGAAAGCCCAGGGCAAACTGCCCAAAGTGGCCATCATTGCCTGCATGCGCAAGCTGATCGTGGTGCTCAACACCATGCTCAAGAATGAGACACGATGGGGCGAAAATATGGCTTAAATATTTAACTAGACACCACAGTCACTTGATACTGATTGAGCCTTCTCCCCAGCTCAGCTGGTTTACCCGCTAAGCTGGATGGCGACCAAGCACAAAAAGGAGAAGACTCATGAACTTCTACCATAGCACTCATCAGTATTATTGCGGTATCGATCTGCATGCCCGCAGCCTCTACGTATGTATCCTCGATCAATCAAGCGAAACTCTGTTACACAAGGAAATCCCCGCCAATCCCGAAGCCCTGTGCCGTTTGATCGAACCCTATCGCACTGATCTGGTGATCGGCGTCGAATGCATGCATTGCTGGTACTGGGTCGCTGATTTCTGCGAGGACAACGGCATTACGTTTATTCTTGGCCACGCTCTGTATATGCGTGCTATTCATGGTGGTAAAACCAAGAACGATCGTATCGACTCCTACAAAATCGCAGCCCTGATGCGCGGCGGTAATTTCCCTTTGGCCTATGTCTACCCCAGAGCCATGCGTGCTACCCGGGACTTGCTGCGTCGTCGCACCCATATCGTCCGCCACGGTGCCGAGCTGAAAGCCCATGTCATCAACACGACCAGCCAGTACAATTTGCCGCCCAACAAGGTCAATCTGAAAACAGCCGGTGCTCGCAAACAGTTAAGGAGCACCTTTGACCAGCCGGAAGTCCAACGCAATATCGATCTGGATATGACAATCCTGGACTGCTATTCCCAGGAGCTTTACCGCTTGGAGCGGTTCATCGAACAGCAAGCCAAACAACACAACCCTTTGTATCTACAGGTGCTGCGAACAGTACCAGGTATTGGTCGAGTGCTGGCTCTGACCATTCTGTATGAAATTGGCGATATTCAGCGTTTCGATTCGGTGCAGAAATTTGCCTCCTATGCCCGCCTGGTCAAATGCAAGGCCGAGTCTGCCGGTAAAAGCTACGGCACTCAGGGCAACAAGATAGGCAACGCTCATCTGAAATGGGCGTTCTCCGAGGCGGCTGTGCTGTATTTGAAAGGCAACCCCAAGGCACAGCGTTACCTCCAGCGGCTGCAGAAACGAATGAGCAAGGCCAAGGCTCTATCAGCACTGTGAATGCTAAACACGTTGTTCACGCAATTTCGGTATTCGAGACACCGGTGGCAGATTCCCGATACTGCCATGAGGGCGCTGTTTGTTGTAGTGATTAATCCAATCCGTCAGCGCCCAGGTCCTTGAAATATCGTTTGCGTAGGGCACCGCATACGCCCATTCCCGGGTCATGGTTTGTATAAAGCGCTCGGCCTTGCCGTTCGTTCTGGGTGTGTAGGGACGCGTGTACACATGCTTGATCCCTTCTCGTTGCAAGACCTCATTGAAGCGACGGGATCGATAGGCCGGGCCGTTGTCGGTCATCAAGCGCTTCACCTCAACACCGATACGGCGATAGGCCGCCAGGGCGTTTTCAAGAAAGCGGGTTGTAGTGCCTTGCTGCTCATCAGGCAGCACCCGAGCAAAAGCCCAGCGACTGTGATCATCGATACAGATATGGACGCATTCATAACCAGCACCTCGCGTGTTCTGGCGACGGTTGTTCGTTACGCGGTGACCGGGTCTGTCGAAGCGAGGGAGCTTCTTGATGTCCATATGCAGCATGTCACCCGGCCTGGGATACTCGTAGCGCTGCACAGGTTGAACCGGTTCCAGGTGTGATGCGCGATTGAGCTTCAGCCGACGCAGTACTGCTGTCACGGTGGAATATGCCAAGCTCAGCGCCTGCGCGATCTGCTTGGCGGTCCACTTGAGTGTCAGGCGCATCTTCCGAATCAGCTCAACCCACTGTTCCGGCATCTGCCTCGGTGAGGCGTGGGGACGACTGGATGCCGACTCAAGACCCGCCAGGCCCGCCTCTTGATAGCGAGAAAGCCATTTGTAAACGGTGTGCGTACTGATACCAAAAGTGCTGGCGATGTCACGCACCGGCTGCTGCTTACGGAGGGCGCGATCAACGATTAGGGCTCGAATATGAGGCGTAGTTCGGGCATTCTTGTGGTGGTTGTTCATGTCGGTTGCTCTGTGCTGATTGTTTGGCGATAACCAGCATCTCGAACTTAACCGGCGTGAACAACCTCCTTAGCATCTACATCTAGCGCCCCTGACCACCCCAAGGAACCGAACCGGTCAGGCCACGGTGTTCAACCGTGATAAGAGAGCCTCTATATGTGTTTGCTGTAAGTGCATTAACAGCCGACTCAGACAGACGAAGTAGTCGCCCTCGTTCAGAGTTTTGTATTGGCTGCTCATGCAGCCAATGAAAATACTATTGCCTATTGACACCGGGAAGGCTCATATGTGTTAGTTGCCTCATTCGAGACTTATTTCATTACCGACAAACACCTGTTTAGGATCTGCCTATTTCCTATTATTATCAGCTTTAGCTTTTTGTTAGCATTTAGTTGGGATAGTCGCTGGGACATCTAGCACTACTAGAAAAGTCGCTTTTATTTTCAACAAAAACGACATGAATTTCATCAATTAGCCATTGATTATTGTTTGAAACATATTTAAGACTAAAAATCAATGGAAAATTTTCTTCATCATATCCATTGATAGTAAGACAGCCCTCTTGTTTATTTATTTTTTCAAAATTGCTATCTGTATTTAGCATGTAATTCTTGAATAGTAGCTGGCTGGCTGCATCGGGATTATCTTGGTAGTTGTTGCCAAGTAAAGAAGGGCTAAAGAAATTTCTAGCTACTTCAATAATATTATTTCTATTGGCTCCATTCTCATACTTTGTATACTCTTTATACAGTACAGACTGGGAATTACTCAAATTAGCACAGCTTGTTATAAATAGGAAAAGAATAAGGCAAAATATTTTATTTTTCATTCTCAGTACCCCATGATTTTTTGCAATTCCATGTCATAGGCAGGGTGCCGACCTTTTAAAGCTCGTGCAGCGCGACATAGCAGCCCCGAACAAGATGTTATTAATTCTTCTAAGTCAAAATCTCCTAATACTGACAATTTTATGTATTCCAAATCAAAGGTAGCAGTATAACCTACTTTCATTCCATCCTTATTGTTGAAGCTGACACTAACTCGTTTGATTTTGGCTCCCACCTTCTCAAGAACAGGTGTTCCACTAAAGGTCAAAATTCCCGCTGAACCTGATAGTGTAGCGTTACCATTTTGGTCTACAGCCAGTCTTGCGTTGCCTTTTTTAGCCATAATTTTTACCGTCATTCCTTTATCCTTGGAATATGCTAGCTCAATTAGTTTGGCAATGGTTATCTTTGCTTCAGTTCTTTTAAGATCCATAAATAATTATCTCCTTGGTTTGATTGTGTAATGCTAACGCTTCGTTAAAGGGCCGAAAAAGCGTAGCTTTTGAGGTCCCAGCGAGCAACGCGAGCGATTTTGAATCGCTTGGTTATGAAAGCCTCTGCTGGCACAAGGCTTATTAAGAACGGACAAGATCTGACAGCAACCCATAGTGGCACCTCCCTGTTTTAGCCTGCCCCCAACGACAGGCACGCTACCGCCAGCCCAATATGCCAACGCATGGCACCAGGATTGGCTTGCCTATGTTGGAGTAAATGATGAATAGGGGATAATCCCCCTTTCCGCCAAGCACTCCATTGCTTGTGTACTGCAGCACCTTCAGATCAATACGAACCAAGAGGCACTGACGATAAAACGATTACCTAAACCGCTAGCGCAACAAATTCTTACCTTGTTGCTGGCAGGCTTCATAACGTAGTGCTCACCGGCAGTTAAAAGCTGTGTCGCGAGGAACGAGTGGCGCAGCTTTTGACTGTCCTAGTGCAGCGCATGGTTATGTAATTTATTTGTTCGCTAACAGCTTTAACATTTCACTTCTATCCACAGAAGAGTCCTTTTCTTGAAGGAACTTGCCGAATTCTAGAGCAGACATTTTAATGGAAGGTGGTTCTATGCTCAGGTCTGCACCATTACGAATTAGAAATTTAGCCATCTTAAAGTCATTGAGTAAAATAGCTCCGTAAATAGGAGTAAGATTGTATTCGCCATAATTATTTATCCCATTTACGTCTAGGCCATTTGATATGAAATATTCAGCAATTTCATATTTCGTATCGTTATCGCCATTTAGAACATAAATAAGACCGGCACCATCTGACAGCTCACCGACATCTTTTTTGATGTCGCGATAATTGAACAGATAGTACCTGCAGACTTTGCTTGGAATTAATATCCCTCCTTCATTTGAAGAGCAAAGTACAATAGTTTCTGTGTCCATTTTAGAAACATCATAACTGACCAACCCTATTAGGGCCGTCAAGGAAAATAAGGCAACAACCCCGATAACTTTAAGTTTCATTATTTACCCCCAAGCCTTCAGCATTCTGGAAGACGGCTTGTTGTATGATAAAAATGCGCCTGGCTGCTTTTCTAATGAAGCGGTACTTGCGAGGATTCTTAAAGTTGTATGAAAGCGCCTTGCTATTTCGTTACGAACAAAGTCATAAACCTTCACGTTTTGTAGGTCATGCGCGTTCGCGTATTTAAACCAATATATTGCGGCCTTTTTTCCAAATGATTTTAATATTTTGATCGCGCCATTGCTGGGATTGGCAGTGCTTCTGAATATTGCCTCAACAAATCCAATAGCATAGGACGCGTTAATTGCTTCAACTAAAAGCCCCTGCGCAAACTCCCTAACATGGTCAGTAATCGTCATTGAGTCTATTAGGTTAGAGTCTGGCAATCCAAAAATGAACTTTAGGACAATTTTTGTTTCGTCAGCATTAAAAATAAGCTCGTCTTTTTTGAACTTCCTAAGTTGCATGTATTTAGACATGATATCTCCTTTTTATTTACACATAACGCTGGAGTTAAGCTGCCGCGCGTAGCGCGGTCAGCTTGAACGCCTTGTTATAGCCGTGCCACCTTGCTACAACGCGCCACTAACAACATTTTTCAATTCCGATTTCGATAGAAAATCGGAATCAATTTTGATGGACTTGCCTGAGCTATCAAAAGCGAACAGGAATGACTTGTCGTTGCTAACACTGAAATACACCGTTAGTTTATCGCCAGACCAGCTGCCAACATCATGTCCATTAACAAACACCTTTTTGAATGCGCCCAGCTCATCCTGATTGCAGTCAGTGCCTGACGCATTGGTAAAAATCGCCCCAAAAAATTTGGCAGGATCACAACCAAAATCTACGGTTTTATCGCCTTTCATATCAGAAAACGCCAGATACCTTTTGCCTTTTTCCGAACCATACCGAAGAATAAGCATGTTGTCATCGCCACCTGTGGAGGCGATGACAAAGGCGTTTTGGGGAACGGTGAAGATATGACCACTATAGAATAAATCTGTTTTTTTCGGAGGTTCGGATGCAGTGCATCCGATGGAAAATAGGCCAACTATTAGTGCAAACCATTTTTTCATTTTATACCCCCATCAAAGCCATCATTATCTTTGATTTATAGCGAACACCAACCGCTCCCTTACAGGAATTATATATGGCGGTATCACCTTGCATAATACGCTTGCCAACGTTGGTTAGTTGCTTCAAAACATATTTAATATTGAGCATCCCATATTTCGGTCTGGGTACCAGATCCATTGAATCTGAGCAGACATTTGCTTGCTCAAGAGCTTCGTAAGCAACAAGCGCCGCCTCATCATTGACACCCTTCGGGGTTGTTGTTCCCTGCCCCCAGAAGAAATTAATCACGGCTGCTACATATTGTCTATCATAGATATCCATCTTTTACTCCTTCCTTTTGATTGAAAAAAACTTACTGTTGAAAGCTATAACGCTTTGCACACCGGACGAAATAAGCGTAGCTTATTGAGGTCCGAGACGCGAAGCGGCTGAAGTGCTGCAACTTGTTAAGATTTTTTGGGTTTATAGGCAACAATATTAACTGTGCCTTTACCTTTATACTTCTTCATTTCAAAGTCATTATTTAGGCTTTTAATAATCTCAGGCAACTTCGTTGCACCATAGGTTCTTGGATCAAAGTCAGGCGTAGACCGTTTCACGAACGACCCTGCAGATGCTACGTTTGCCCAGCCATCATCATCTTGATATTGCTCCCAAGCCTTTTTAAGTAGAGGCACCAACTCTGATGCACTCGTTTTTTCTGGAGTGCTAGTTTTGCTTACTTCTGATTTCGGCACTGCGGATGAAGGTGAGAAATCTTCAGCATAGAGGTTTTCGGTAAAAATAAAGTCATCACAAGCATTGCGAAATGATATCGGTGTTTTCTTCTCCCCCACACCAAAAACAAATATTTCTGACTCCCTAAGTCGAGAAGCCAACTTTGTAAAATCGCTATCACTGGAAACAAGTGCGAAAGCATCGAATTTATTGGAGTAGAGCAAATCCATTGCGTCAATAATCATTGATGCATCTGTTGAATTTTTACCCGTGGTATAAGCGAATTGTTGAATGGGTTGGATTGCTAATTCATTTAGAGATTGCTTCCAATTCTTTAGATACTCACTAGACCAGTCACCATAGGCCCTTTTTATTACAATGTGACCATGAGCAGAAACCTCATCCAGTACCGATTTCACTTTTGAGTACTGGGCATTATCTGCGTCAATTAGCACAGCTATTTTTTTATGATCATCCAAATCTTTCATCAAAACTCCAATCTTGATGCTGTGAATTCTTAACGCTTCGTTAAAGGGCCGAAAAAGCGTAGCTTTTGAGGTCCCAGAGAGCGTAGCGAACGGTTTTGAACGCTTGGTTATGAAAGCCTCTGCTGGCACAAGGCCTATTAAGAACGGACAAGATCTGACAACAACCCATAGTGGCACCTCCCTGTTTTAGCCTGCCCCACAACGACAGGCACGCTACCGCCAGCCCGATATGCCAACACATGGCACTAGGATTGGCTTGCCTATGTTGGAGTAGATGATGAATAGGGAATAACCCTCCCTTTCCGCCAAGCACTCCATTGCTTGTGTACTGCAGCACCTTCAGATAAATACGAACCAAGAGGCACTGACGATAAAACGACTACCTAAGCCGCTAGCACAACAGATTCTTGCCTTGTTGCTGGCAGGCTTCATAACGCCTTGCTCATCGGCACGCGCAGCGTGTCCGGTGTAGGCCGCAGGCCGATACGAAATGCAGCAACTTGTTAGGCTTTTGCCTATTTTTTGTACCAGTCACATAAAAATATCCATTTCGTCGATATGTTTTTCAATGTCATCTACCGTATGTATTGGAAATACACTTCGCTTGCTAATTCTTTCCATGATTGGTGTATCCTTTGGAACTAGCCTTGTGTATAGAAGTTTATACGAGTCCTCGTCACGGCATGGAATAGAAATTGATTTATACTCAAAATCATCACTAATCTCTGCTATCTGCGGAGGAGATCGAAGGTACTTTTCGAAGTTCTGTACAAGTTCATTTGAATTACTGTAAAGCTCATACCAAGCCAAATGTATTTCTCCTGTGTTATCATCGTTAAATCTGCTGATAATAGGAAATAGATTGTCAGAAAAGTATCTGGTCAATATGCCTTTATCGCAGACAGGAACGTCATCAATGGTCAAGCCAGCAAAGATTCTACTGCTGTTTAAAATACAACAGGTAACCTTGTATTCTTCTTGAGCAGTATATTCCCAGCCAAGTCGCTCAAAAATTTCTTCTGTATTATCCAGTACGAATTGAGATTTTCTCTTTGCTTGATCTGATGCCTTTCTTAATGTTTCTACCGTTCGGTATTGTGATATTGGTGAATCAGTCGTGACAATTGATTTCGCTTCACCCAGAACAATTAAGTTACCGATACGAAGTAAAAGGTCAATTTCCTCCTCACCATTTTTAAGCTTAAATCGTTTTGATGCACATTCGTTGTAATCATCAACAAACTGGTTTTGGGCTACGCTCGCATTAACTTCATCAATAATAGTCTTTTCGAATTGTAAACCTTTGTCTTGCATTTCTATTTCGAGTTCAACAAGCCAATGCTCGACAACTCGAACAATTGACGGTGTTACTAATGAACTTGTTAAAATGGCATATTTGTCATCAATTGAAATAACTGGGTGACACCACAAGTCACGGCTCATCGTTCCGTCAAACTCTAAAAACTCCAAAATTTGCTTAGTTTTCTTGAAGGAGTAACCTGTTGCACTTGAAATACCATTGATGAATTCGGTTTTCTTAAATCTCGGACACAATTCGTTCAGCTTGTTGATATTCTGAAAGCCATCATTGTCTGGATACTTCTCAGAATATGTATGTGAAAGAAGCACAAGAAGTCGAAAAATATTGAGTGTTTCTTTGATACAGAAACCGGATTTTACAGCCTTTAAAAGTTCTTCTGGAAATTCATCGATTAAAAATAGTTCTTGTGCTCTGAAGTTCGAGTTGAAATAGCGAATCATGTCATCAGCGTCTTTTATTGACGATTTTTTTAGTTGTTTTTTCGTCCGCTTTTCTTTATACAAAGATACGAGTCATCGTCAAAGAAGTGTGAAATATTTTTTCCGGAGGCAATCATCGCGGATTGAGCGGATAAGCGAGATCGTCTTATTTGGCTAGCTTCATAGCTGATTTCAAAAGCTGTTTGTAACTGTTGGACGTTATATAACTTTTTGCCTTCATCGGTTATGTTGAATGAATAGTCCCCCCAAAGAATCGCCTGCCAGTAATTCTCACACATATTATAAATCTGAGATATATTAGCTTCAACCGTTATGAAATCCAAAATTTCTATCTCGCCATATGGCGAACTAAAGCTTTCTTTTTTCTTTATTCGATTGACACAATAAAAAATAGCTTTTTGCAAGCCATCAACACAACCGTCAGCAACTTCCTGTAATGTAATCTCGTTATTTACGGCGTTGTTTGAAATAGTTCTACTGAATATATTTTTTCCATTTTCCGGTCGTGCTTGGTTTGATTTACATAGTATTTTCCGATCTCTGTTTGACATAGCAATGTATGCCATCAATAGCGTTTCATTTTTCACCTTCGGGCTTTTTGCATATAATTCGGTCAATGCGGTTCTTAATTCATCGAGAATGGAGTGAAAGACTTTACCTGCGTTGAAAAGTTGCTCACAGCTGTCGGACAAATCTACCGTTTCGTCCCATGCTTTTTGCCAATTTTTTAATTTAAACCCTCTTTGAACCGGCGATTTCACTTGTCCATTTCGAACCTTTTTCTTAAAACTATCGCTCATGATAACCCCTGTACTTATTAAAGGGGAAAGTGTTGTCCGGCATTCGTAACTTATCCCCATACCTTCGTCTAACGGTCTTAGATATTTTGAATTGCATGTCTTCTATTATCTTAATGAGTTAATGGAATTCCAGGTGTCTCAATATCTTATGTCTTTTATTGAAAGCATGATTTACGAGACTTTATACCTCAATATTTAGATGTATGGACAGCTCGCTTTAACCTCACTGCCGCCCAACAAGGTTTTCGTTCAGTAGGACTAATTTTTTGATCTTGTGTAAGATCAAATCAAAACCTCTTTTTAGTATTGTCAGATCGATCCTCGATTTATACACATAAATGTAACTTACCCATCTTACTCTCCCTGAGTAACTCGGAGGCCTAACGCTTCGTTAAAGGGACGAAAAAGCGTAGCTTTTGAGGTCCCAGCGAGTAACGCGAGCGATTTTGAACGCTTGGTTATGAAAGCCTCTGCTGGCACAAGGCCTATTAAGAACGGACAAGATCTGACAGCAACCCATAGTGGCACCTCCCTGTTTTAGCCTGCCCCATAACGACAGGCACGCTACCGCCAGCCCGATATGCCAACACATGGCACCAGGATTGGCTTGCCTATGTTGGAGTAAATGATGAATAGGGGATAATCCCCCTTTCCGCCAAGCACTCCATTGCTTGTGTACTGCTGTACCTTCAGATCAATACGAACCAAGAGGCACTGACGATAAAACGACTACCTAAACCGCTAGCGCAACAAATTCTTACCTTGTTGCTGGCAGGCTTCATAACGCCGCCAACAGACGACCATTTGGAGTGGAGCCAAAGGCGGAACGGAAAATGGGTCGCTCTGCTTGGCCTGGTTATGCATTTGGTAGCCTACTGCCACTCGCATCAGCTTCCTCTAATAGGTCTTTAATCCTAATGATTTCGCTGACGATAGGCTCCATTTCGTGATCGCCATCTAGAAGACGAAAGATGCCAACGTCTGTGAAGAAAGCACGAAACAAGTGGCCTGGAACACCATCATCGATTGGCTTTGGACCAACATACTCGGGAATCACTACTCCCACGATGCCTTGAGATAGATAGCGATCAAGGCGCTCATCAAAGTGCTCTATGGCATTTCTGAGCTCACGCGAAAAAAGAGGGTTAGTTTCGTTGATATTGAATGACTCACGTAGATGTGCTCCACGCTCTTCGTGCCCTTTTCGAACTGGCCAGAAATAGCGAGATAATGCCGCACCATGAACAATAATATTCTGCAAGTCATTTAGAATATTGTGAGTAAGGACCCTGTCAAGCCCCTCTACCATCGCTGTTTCCGGCAGGTCTTCGAAAGCATGGGAAATACGAGCAATCGAACGAAAAGCAGACTGGGCATTAAATAACATCCCATTGATATAGAACGCTTCATAAGGTGGCCAAATCCGGCCGTCCACCACTGCCATCAATTTCTCCCTACTGCATAACGCCGCCATCAGTGGCGACTTTGTAGTGAAGCGCAGCGTAACGGAAAAGGCGTCCATTGCATGGCCTTGTTAACTGGATTTGCAAAGGCGGAGCGCTTGCTTTCCCGATTTTGCGATAATTACACGCTTTTTACTTTTAAGCGCATTGAGTTTATCCATGATTACAGGTTTTGAACTTCCCGGATATTCCCATAGAAACTTGATAAAGTTGATATTAAACCTCTCATCACAACCATCGGCTAAATATTGACGCTTAGTACTTAAAAATGTTCTCTTTAGCGCTCGATAGATACAGGTATAGCGGTTTACATCCAAGAATATTACTGTATCACAAGCTTCAATCCTTATATCAAGTGTGCTCTGATAATTACCATCGATAATCCAACACTCGCTATCACAGATGCCCTCCTGAATTTTTATCCACTCTTTTTTTGGAGTTTTAACCCAATTTGGTTTCCAATATAGTTGATCGAGGTGATGAACAGGCAAGTTCAATTCTTTACCTAACAAAGCCGAGAATGTGGATTTGCCCGAACCGCCGGAACCAATGACTGCAATTCTTTTCATCGTACCTACCTCGTCGTCAATTCAGTTAACGCCGTTATAAATTGCCGAAAAAAAGCGAAGCTTTTTGAGGTCAATTTCATGACCTTGTTAGCTTTTTTCAATTATCACATATGGGCATGAAACGTAATTCTTTGCATCATCAACATGCCACATGATTCGCGTTAAACACCTTACAGGTATTCCTATATTGCCTTTAAGCGCTGAAGATGCCTCAAATATTTTTCCAAATCCAGCTGAAAAATAACTTATATCAGTTAAGAATGCGGTTCTCTCCTCACCATTTTTTAACTGATAAAATTCGTAGCCAGGTTTTTTACGCTCAGAATCTACCCACTCAGCGATCGTCAAATGACCTTCAACCCAAGCTATCTTTGTTCCATTGTAATTTTCAAAACCATCGTAGTTTTGATATCTTTCATTCAAACTACCCCATACTTTATGGAGCATCTCACGTGATGTAATTGAATATGATCGAGATTCTTGGGTGCTTATACCTGCGTTTGCAAAAAATGCCTTTATCCCTGCGGAACTTCCTTCATGCTTTGTTGTGACCGATTTAGGATCTGACCCAAGTATTTCTTCATATTTTCTAGAAATAAACTCAAGATCAAGATATATCAATTTGTCATCATTCAATGTCATAAGCCCACCATCTTCTTATATAAGCTAACGCCGTGCTCACTGGCAAATTTGTAGCGTAGCGGAAAATTTGTCCGGGTGTAGCACTTTGTTATGTGCGATCATGTGTAGATAGCAATTTAATAATTTCAATTCTGTTTTCTTTCCCATGCTCTTTATGGAGATGTCTTGCCAGTTCTAGCGCTGTCATTCCATAACCTTTGCTCTTAATATTTATATTTGCCCCTTGTCCAACTAAAAACTTAACTCTTTCTAGATCATTATAAAGAACTGCTGCGTGGAGTGGAGTTATATATTTATCATTATAATGATTGATGCCATTAACATTTAACCCTTTTGAGATGAATATTTCTGCAATTTTATATTTTTCTGGATTTTCCAGGTTTAATATAAATTCAAGACCCGCCCCCTCAGCCAATTGCGCAACATCGCCTTTGTTTATGCGATGATTTAACATGTAGTATTCACAAATACTGTTCGGTATTCTAATACCTCCTTCATTTGCACTACACAAAATTAATTCCTCAATATCCATTCTTGATATGTCATATAGGGCAAGACCTACCCCCCCCATAAAAAGTGCAGCGAAGCCGCAATAAAGTAATTTTTTCTTCATTCCTTAACCCCATACTTTAATGCGACCTACTGATGGCACCTTATAGGAAATAAAAGCTCCTACATTATTTTTCAATTCAGAACTCACTACAAAATCTCTCAGTTTAGATCTAAACCCTATGGCTAATCGGTCTCTTATAAAGTCGTAAACCTTAACATTTTGCAAATCATGTACTGAGGCGTGTTTAAACCAATGCTTTGCCGCCTTTTTTCCAAATTTCTTTATAACTTCAATGGCGCCTTTGGTGGGATTCGCAGCGCTTCTAAATACTGCCTCGATATAGCCGACGGCATATGACGCATCAACTGCCTCTACCAAAAGCCTAGATTTCCATCATAAGTGACACACGCCTGCCCGCCAGATACTCCAACGGAGAAAGATACTCTAACGCTTTTCTTGGTCGCGCGTTAATCAAAAAAGCAGTTCGCTCGATGTCATCATGCGATACCTGGCTCAATGCCATCCCTTTGGGGTAATAGCGTCGTAGCAAACCGTTGGTGTTTTCATTCAGCCCACGCTCCCAAGAGTGGTAGGGCTTGGCGAAATAGATCGTGCAATCCAGCTGTTTGGCCATGTGTTCATGGGCTGCAAATTCGCCGCCGTTGTCGAAGGTGATCGTTTTGCAGAACTCGCGATAGGGAGCAAGCAGGCGACACACGGCATCAGCGACAGCCCATTTGGTCTTATTCGGCACCTTCACTGTAAGCAGCAGTTTGGATACACGTTCGACGAGCGTCACGAGGTAGCTGTCTTGGCCGTACACGGTATCGCCCTCCCAGTGGCCAAGTTCTGTATTGCTGTCAACGACAGGCGGGCGTTCGTCGATGTCGATGCGGTTCGGAATCAGTGCCGCAGCTGCCCCCGAGCCTGCTGATGCTCGGCGCTTCTTGCCCTTGCGTGGCAGCCACTGCCGCCAATTGTGCCTTGTGATGTGGCGATACAACGTGGAGCAACCGAGGGCTTTATCCGGCGCTTCCAGGGCCATACGTCCTGCTACCTGCTCCGGACTAAAGCCCATCTTCAGCAGCCGCTTCAGCTGCTCTTGATGCCAGCTATCAAATCGCACAGCTTTTCTGGCGGAGTGGCGCTGATCATGCGAATGCGCATCAGCTTTTTCGGCACTGTATGCCTCTTGTCCGGCCAACCGCTTCAGTTCCCTTGAAATGGTTTTATTCGAGCGTCCCAGCTCGCGGCTAATGGCGCGTGCAGAGAAATCCAGTTCATGTAAGGCCTGAATCTGGTATCGTTCGCTGAGAGTCAGCTGGCTGTAAAGGGTCCCCATGTGGCACCTGGTTGCTTGTGTGAGAGCTCGTCAGCCTACAGCCAGTCTGGCTCTCCTGTCTAAGTCTAAGTGTGTCGGTTGTTCTGGGAATCTAGGAAGTCCTTGTGCAAAACCCCTTAAGTGGTCATTTATTGGTAGCGAATCGATTAGATCGTGATCAGATGGTTTAAAAATAAACTTCAAAACAATCCGAGTTTCTTCCTCATTCAAAAAGAGTTCTTCCGGCTTAAATTGGCGTAGTTGTTTGTAATTTATCATAATTTCTCCTTAGTTTTAGCACTGGTCCTACCCACAAAAAGTAGACACTTTGATTATGCGCATTTGCGCTCGTACTCTGCCGGGCTGACATACCCCAAAGCCGAGTGCCTACGTATGCGGTTATAAAATACTTCGATGTATTCGAAAATCCCGGACTTTGCCTCTTCTATCGTCCGATACTGTTCAGCATAGATCAGCTCAACCTTAAGTCGACTGAAAAATGATTCCATCGCCGCATTATCCCAACAATTCCCTTTCCGGCTCATGCTGGGCCGGCAGCCATGTCGTTCCATCAAGGCCTGATAACGGTTGGAGCGATACTGAACCCCTCGATCGGAGTGAATGATCAGGCCAGGTTCGATATCGCGTCGCTTGAACGCCATATTCAGGGCATCCGTAATCAGCTGCTCTGTCATACTGGTATCCAGTGCCCAGCCGACGATGCTGCGGGAATACAGGTCCATCACCGTGGCCAGATATAGCCAGCGATCCCTGACCCAGATGTAAGTGATGTCGGTGGTCCATTTCTGGTTGGGACCCGCGGCATTGAAGTGACGTTTGAGAAGGTTGTCCGCTACGCCCGTCATCGCTTCCGTTCGCGGGGTGTACTTGAAGGCTTTGCCGTTACGGGCCCGAATACCGTTATGTTTCAGGATATTGGCGACATAGTTTACGGAGCAGTCGATCCCCAGGGCATTGAGTTCCTGCGTGATTCTGGGGGCCCCGTAACGGGCCTTGTAGGTGGCAAAGGTATCCATGACCTGCTCTTCCATGATCTGTCGCCGACGCACACGGGCACTGAGGCCCCGACCCAACCAGCGGTAAAATCCTGAGGCCGATACATCCAGAACTCGGCACATCAACCGTATCGCGTACTGCCCACGATACTCCTGTATCAGAGCGTACTTTACTCCTGCTGGCTCGCAAAGTACGCAGCTGCCTTTTTTAGGAACTCGAGCTCCTTCTTCAGCGCATCACGTTCGCGCTTCAGTTGCCGGACCTCATCACTCTCCGGTTTGGAGTAGTCTACCCCGTTCAGGCTGTTAAACTGCTTCTCAGACAGCCGGGTAAACTGACGTCGCCAGTTGTAAATCTGCCCGGGATGAATCCCCAGCTCCTTGGCCACTGAGACCGCCGTATGTCCGGGCTGATCAGCACGCCTGACTGCCTCGCGCCGAAACTCTTCGGTATAGTGCTGATATTTTTTCCTGGCCATCTTGCACCTCCTCGTCAGGGGTAAACCTAACTATAGAAGGTGTCTACTGTTCGTGGGTAACTCGGGCACATAACGCCCAATTAACGTGTGAGCAGCGCAAACACTGAACTAAACCACTGCGCCGTAAACACTTAACTCAACCCGAAGTGAGAGCGCCAAGCGTTGCGAATCACTGTTGAATTGTTTGTTATGTGAATTCTTTCAACTTTTGAAAAGCTTTATATATTCAGGAACTCTTCCAATTTTAACGATTTACCAAAATTATCTTGCCACATCATATCAGCCTTTACATAAGGTGGAATAATAATGTCATCAGGTTTAGTAAAACACTTCAGAATATCAAATAGCTCATTACCACTTATCAACTCCAGCTCTAATCGACTATTCAGCTTTTCTGGTATGTCTCTAGCAGCTGACGAATATCGTTCAGCAGTTGTTACAAAAACACCTTTTTGTATATTTTCTATTGCTAGAGCACCAACAAAATTTCTAACCTCTGTCACTGGTTCTACATCTTTTGTGATACGACGTTTTACTTGAACTGCAGCCTTAACTTCACCATTTTCGTGCGCAACAAATAAATCAATTCCACCGTCAGGCTTATTAACGTTTGCTGTAGAGCTGAAGACGTCACATTTGAGATGTTCCTTTAGTAAAGACTCAACTAATGATTCTGCTTTACCTGCGGAGATCAGCTTACGATCTTCCCAGTTTTTCAATAAATGCTGACGTATGTCAGCAATTGCAATTTGATTTGACGTTATATCAACCTGCTCAATTATAGGGTGATAACTATATGCCCACTCTGAGTTCGCCCCTTTAAATGTTGGAAGTGACGGATGACTCTTTGTCACGCATACAGCTTTAGATTGCCACCAACCACAGCTTCCACACACAAGCATTACTGGTTGTATAATTGCATAGTGCTCATATGGCTCAGGAGGTGGAGCTTGGTCCTCTGGTATGTGCTGATAAATCGAAGTCTCAGAAACACATATAGGGCATAAACCGGACTTAAATGAAGAACGCATCATCAGTCCAATTTCGTCATCACCACTATCGGTGTATACATGGTCATGCTCTATCAGATCTCGATAAAATACGCGATTCAATTTATTCCCTCCTATTCACATAACGCCGTGCTAAGGGGCCGCAGCAGCGTAGCTGCGGAGGTCCCAGTGAGCGCAGCGAACGAACTTGAGCGCCTTGTTATGGAAATCAAATTTCGCACAAGGCCCGATAAATAGAGGAAAAGAGCTGGAAGCCATACTGCCCGCACCCTCCCTGTTTCAAACGGCCACATACCAACAGGCACGCTACCGCCAAGCCCGGCGCACCAACCGATGGCACCAGGATTAATATGACCCAGCCGCAGCAACCATTGAAGCCGAACCGAAGCACTCAAGACCGAAACCTCCCAAAGCCTCGGCAACTGCCCAAGCCTTTGACCGCACCGAGAACGCTGGCACGTTTTCGCAGCTGCCGCATCATTCAGCTATAGCAACCATAAAACCACAAGCTGGCCGATTTTCATAACGCCCAATTAAGGGGCCGAAAAAGCGTAGCTTTTGAGGTCCAAGCCCGCCCACGGGCGACTTCAATTGTTTGTTAGAATTCTTCTACTCACGAACCCTAATCAAAGCGCTGCGAACGCCTATTTTTGCGGTGTAGAAGCTAAGTGCATTGATTGACGAAGCTATAGCAAATAGAAAAAATAGCCAAGCGCCATCAAATTTATTCAGCCCGCCAATAAACCAGACTGCCATACACGGTATAAGATAGATAATGCTGTTTAAAATACCAACATTAAAATGAACCTTAAGCCTCCAGTAATCAGGCCATTCATGTAAAATTTTTAATTTATTATCATCAGGAAAAATCACACCAAGACCTTCTTTCAAGGTCCATCCACAAATGCTAATAGGGAATAGCATTGCCCATTTCAATGCATCTTCATTTAATGAGATTGCAAGGAATTTATTTTCAAGAAAATCGCCAAATAGTAGATATATAGCTCCGCTTAAGATTATAAAAGCGAACTCATAACTGACAAATAAAACTCTTAAATAGTAGATCACTTTCATCAGTGTTTCATGTCTCTTTCATTTGACACTTTGTCAAACTGCGATTTTGCCTTCACAGCAAGCTCATTAGGAGCTGGCTCTTTATCATGAAGAAAGCTTTTCTGAGTGTCACTTGTTTTTATTACCACTTCATCACCGTTTTCAATGCCCACCACTTTACCTCGTCCATAGCCATCTGCGGCCATAAGGATTGCAGCGTCGCCGATCGCAGGAACCTCATCAGGCTCATAGCTAGGTGACTCCATGATTCTATCCATTAGTTCGATTATTTTTGATTTAAGACCTTTAGGCTTAGAAGTCTGCTCTTTGACTGCTACTTCAGATGCATTTCGACTATTGATATACTCATTTAAACTCCCCCATAACCTGCCGAACAAAGGGTTCGGTGGGTAAACAGTCGCAGAAAACTCGATAAAGTGACTCATTTTTTTAAGCCGACTAGTAAACGCTCTGTAGTCAGATATAGGCTCGACATCACAAGCAACCATAAAACCATCAAAGGCCGCTTCGATTACAGATTTAAATCGCCTGGGAAACACATCTTCTTGAATTCCATTCCATACATGCAAAAATGCTATGCCTGAACATTCAGGTAAATATATAAAGGATGAACTTGCCTCAAGTAGGTTGGGAACGTCAGCGTTTACCTGTGAACGGCTCACTTCGTCAATCACTTTAGCGTGCCCATCCTTTGCATACTTAGACAATTTTCCAAAAATATACGGAAATTCGTCATTCCTATTGTCTGCAATATCAGTGATGGTCCAGTCAAACTTACCGACGGTAATGATAGGAGCATTTGTAATCGCATTCATCAAGCTTTCTTGATCGAGATTTATTTTAACGACCCGACCAAGATAATATCGCCCTCTTCTCATTAGATATCCCTATACTTCTTAAAAATTCTAACGCCGCAAGAAGGGGCAATTATGAAGCGCAGCGTAACAATTGTCCCGCTTGCTTGCTTTGTTAGGTTGCAAACTCATTGATCTAGGTGGTGAGCCAAGAATTGCTCTACTTCGTTTATCATTGTTTTTACATCGTTCGCTGAGAATGCTTCAGGCTTTCCGTGTGCGGCGCTATTTCTGATATCAGCGAGTGCCGTGATTCTTTTCTGCTGCAGCTTGTTGTATGTGCCATTCTTTGCTAGATCAGCATTCATTTTGTCTAGCTTGCCGTGGGCTATTCCGTTTCTGTCACAAAGCTCTCTCAGCCCAGTTTCAAGCACCACCCCAGCAATAACAGCTGCAGCTAAATGGTAGCCGCTTGAAAGAAGCTCTCCTGCTTGCTCCAGTTCGCTATCAAAAACTTCTGCCTGCACTAAGGACTTTATGGATGTTAAATAGCCACCTTCAAAGTCATCTTTTGCGGCGCTAAAAACGGCTCTTGTTCGCTTTAATGAGCCGTGGTGGCTGTCACCTAGGCCGGAGAGTTTCTCAGCCTGAGTGAATGCGATGAAGTGCTGGGACTCTTCTCCGCAAACCTGGACTATGATGTTCTTTGCTTTAACGCGCCATGCAAGAAATGCATCGCTATCAATTCTCCAGCCACCACCAAAATCTCCAGAGACTCTGGTCTTTGCTGCTTCTATGGAGTCAATCTCTTCCATAAGAACTGTGAAGCGCTGAGAGATTTTGTGGCTCATGCTGATTCCCTTTTTTGTAACCTAACGCCGCGCACAGGGGCCGACAAATAAGCGTAGCGTTTTGGAGGTCCCAGCGACCAACGGGAGCGACTGCTGCGGTTTGTTAGGTGACATTGCTAGATTCTCTTCGGGCTTGTCGTCTCTGCTTTGCAAGCTCTAATCTATGGGGCTCCGTATACAGCCTTTCCAAGAGTACATAGGTGAAATCAAGTATGTCTGCCGCATCCTCTTCAGATAGAGAACCTTCATGCGCTCCATCATTACCATCCTCTTTTATGCAGGCAGATAATTCTTGCAGTGCACCAGGGAGGATGTTTTTTTCAAATAGCCATTCTAAGCGAAGACCCAAGCTACGACGAATTCTATTGTTTAGGCCGTTTTCATTTTCTACAGGCAGCATGGATGATGTTGCCAAATCAATACACAACCTAAACATTGTTGCACCCGCATTGTGACAACCTATCGCCATACATGCGGCGCCTTCTATAAATATTGAGTGTATGTTTTCAGGTAGGTGCTCAGGAGGAGCGTCCGCTATCTCATCTTTTTGTGAAATGTGACCTTGAATGCTTGCCACTTGATTTACAGAAAAATTTAAATCGGATAGCTTATTCTTTCTCAAGAAATCATTATCATCATGGCTTTTTTGTTGGAGCACAAAGACGGTAGACCTAAAACAATTTCGGCATATACAGAATGCCTCCCAGTGATTTTGCCATCCATGACGCTTAACGGTTGGCAAAGCATTAACTAGATCGAAAGTCATTTGTTGAGACTTACATCTGGGGCAATTTGCAACAATTTCTGACATTCTTGAATTTCTCCTCGGCCACCTAACAGTCTGTTAATGAGGTCTTCGACCTCATAATAATTATTAGCGGGTATACCTTTTAATTCCTTGCACCATCACGTAACCAACTGATAGATAAGGATTTAATTTTCAGAAAATTGACAAAAAGGTATATCTGCTCGACAGAGGCGTGCTCAGCGGGTACTGCCATCGAAGGCAGCCAGGAAGGCTTCAAAGGTGAAACTTGACGGGGTCTGACCATCCCTAATACTCCTTCATGACGTGCTGACCGCATCCGTGCTCGCAACCAATCAGCACGGTACTCCCTGTCATCCATTCCCAACACTATAGCCAGCCCGATCTGAACTGACTACCCAACCTAAGTAAAATCCCCAATCACCGCACCCGGCACCAAACTCCCCCTCGGGGCAGCCGAGCATCGCAGACTGAAAGGGTTAAAGGGGCCGGACTGTTTGAGCCGCGTAGCGGCGAGTTTCCGGCACCGCCCTTTCAGGCGAGAAGCGCAGGGAAGCCGCAGGCCTGCCCCGCGGGGGTGTCTTTTCTTTTGGATACTTTTCTTTGGACAAGCAAAGAAAAGTCTCTCGCCCCGTCAGGGGCGAAACCCAGACAATAAAAAAGGCCCACCAGTTCCCCGGCAGGCCTTCACTCTCAACAAAGGGTCAATTCAGGCGCCCATCACCTGAAGGTAAACTCCCCTGCCTCCACATCCACCACGATCTCCCGACCGGGCTCATACTCCCCGGCCAGCAACCGCTGCGCCAGCGGGTTCTCGATCCACTGCTGGATCGCCCGCTTCAGCGGACGCGCGCCGTAGATCGGCTCGAAGCCCACTTCCACCAGCTTGTCCATGGCAGTGCTGGTCAGCTTGATGCTCAGTTCGCGCTCGGCCAGACGACGGCGCAGACGATCCAGCTGGATCTCGGCGATGCCGGCCACCTGATCCTTGCGCAGGCTGTGGAACACCACCACCTCGTCGATGCGGTTGATCACCTCGGGACGGAAGTGAGTGCCCACGGCTTCCATCACCGCCTGTTTCATCAGGTTGTAGTCATCGTCATCGCTGTAGTTCTGGATCAGGTCAGAGCCCAGGTTGGAGGTCATCACCACGATGGTATTGCGGAAGTCCACGGTGCGGCCCTGGCCATCGGTCAGGCGGCCGTCTTCCAGCACCTGCAGCAGGATGTTGAACACATCCGGGTGCGCCTTCTCCACCTCGTCCAGCAACAGCACCGAATAGGGCTTGCGACGCACCGCTTCGGTCAGGTAGCCACCCTCTTCATAACCGACATAGCCCGGAGGCGCACCGATCAGGCGAGCCACGGAGTGCTTCTCCATGAACTCGGACATGTCGATGCGCACCATGGCGTCTTCGGTATCGAACAGGAAGCTGGCCAGCGCCTTGCACAGTTCGGTCTTGCCGACACCGGTCGGGCCGAGGAACAGGAAGGAGCCGTTGGGACGGTTGGGGTCCGACAGACCGGCACGGGAGCGACGCACGGCGTTGGACACGGCGACCACCGCTTCCGCCTGACCAACCACGCGCTTGTGCAGTTCACCTTCCATGCGCAGCAGCTTCTCGCGCTCGCCTTCCAGCATCTTGCTGACCGGGATGCCGGTCCAGCGGGCGACCACTTCGGCCACTTCCTCTTCGGTCACCTTGTTGCGCAGCAGCTTGTGCTCTTCGGCCTGCTGCTCGCTGCTGTCGGCGGCCTGCAGCTGTTTCTCCAGCTCGGGAATCTTGCCGTACTGCAGTTCGGACATCTTCGCCAGGTCACCGGCACGGCGCGCCTGTTCCATCTCGACACGGGCCTGGTCGAGCTGTTCCTTGATCTGTTGAGAGCCCTGCAGGCTGGCCTTCTCGGCTTTCCACACCTCGTCGAAGTCGGAATACTCCTTCTCCAGCTTGCCGATGTTGTGCTCCAGATCTTCCAGACGCTTGCGCGAGGCCTCGTCCTTCTCCTTCTTCAGCGCTTCGCGTTCCATCTTCAGCTGGATCAGGCGACGGTCGAGACGGTCCATCTCTTCCGGCTTGGAATCCATCTCCATGCGGATACGGGAACCTGCTTCGTCGATCAGGTCGATCGCCTTGTCCGGCAGCTGGCGGTCGGTGATGTAACGCTGACTCAGCTTGGCGGCGGCGATGATGGCGGAGTCGGTAATATCGACGCCGTGGTGAATCTCGTAGCGCTCCTTGAGGCCACGCAGGATGGCGATGGTGTCCTCTTCCGACGGCTCATCGACAATCACCTTCTGGAAGCGGCGCTCCAGGGCGGCGTCTTTCTCCACGTACTGGCGGTACTCGTCCAGCGTGGTGGCGCCGACGCAGTGCAGTTCACCGCGCGCCAGCGCCGGCTTGAGCATGTTGCCCGCGTCCATGGCACCCTCGCCTTTGCCGGCGCCGACCATGGTGTGCAGCTCATCGATAAACAGAATGACCTGCCCTTCCTGCTTGGCCAGTTCGTTCAGCACCGCTTTCAGGCGCTCTTCGAACTCGCCACGGAACTTGGCACCCGCGATCAGCGCACCCATGTCCAGCGACAGCACCTGCTTGCGCTTGAGGCCCTCCGGCACTTCGCCGTTAACGATGCGCTGCGCCAGCCCTTCGACGATGGCCGTTTTGCCGACGCCGGGCTCGCCGATCAGCACCGGGTTGTTCTTGGTACGACGCTGCAACACCTGGATGGTACGGCGGATCTCGTCGTCACGACCGATCACCGGGTCCAGCTTGCCGGACTCGGCGCGTTCGGTCAGGTCGATGCAGTACTTGTCCAGCGCCTGGCGGGTCTCTTCCGCATTGGGGTCGCTCACGTTTTCGCCTCCACGCATGTTGTTGATCGCCGTTTCCAGCGCCTGGCGGTTCACACCGCAGGCTTTCAGTACCTTGCCGGCATCGCTCTTGTCGTCCAGCATCGCCAGCAGCATCAGCTCGCTGGCGATGTACTGGTCGCCGCGCTGTTGCGCCAGTTTGTCGGTCAGGTTAAACAGGCGGGCCATGTTCTGTGACAGGCGGATCTCGCCGTCCGGGCTGCTGACCACCGGCAGGCGGTCCAGCGCTTCGCCGACCCTGGCGGTCAGCGTCATCCGGTCGGCGCCGGCCTGGCGCAGCAGCGGCGCTACCGATCCGTTCTGCTGCTGCAGGAAAGCCGCCAGCAGATGGATCGGCTCCATCATGTTGTGATCCTTGCCGATCGCCAGCGACTGGGCGTCGGACAGGGCTTCCTGAAGACGTGAGGTAAATTTGTCGGGTCGCATGAGGTCTCCTGTGGATCTCTCTGTGCCGGGGTCCGACACTCGCAGTCAGACATTTCGGCGTTTCTGTTATCTCTATAGATAGGGACCAATGGCAGAAGCTTCAAGAGTCGGGCGGATTTAAATTAGCCCTTGCTTATGCAGCAACACGCCCGTCTTATTCCTGTAATAGCACAGCGGTACAACAACGGCCTGATTGTGCAGTAACCCAATACAGGAAAAGTGACATGAATCAGCACGACCGTTTTGACCCCGAAGATCATCCGGAACTGGAACAGACCGATTTCGACCGCCTGACCGCCAAGGGTGTCAGCCGTCGCAACTTCCTGCGCGGTGGTGCTGCCGCCATGGGCCTGTTCTTGGCCGCCAGCCCGCTGGCTCAGGCGGTCGCCGCCGCCACCCGCACCGAATCCAGCAAGCTGATCGGCTTCAAGGCCGTACCGGCCAGCACCGCCGACAGCTTCGTGGTGCCCGAAGGCTATGTCGCCAGGCCGCTGATTTCCTGGGGTGACCCCATCCTCAAGGGCGCGCCGGCGTTTGACGAATCCGGCACCCAGAACGCCGCCGCCCAGGCGGGGCAGTTCGGTGACAACACCGACGGCATGAGCTTCTTCCCGCTGGCGGACGACCGCGCCCTGCTGGCGGTGAACAACGAGTACACCAACTACGAATACCTGTTCGCCCATCAGGGCAAACAGGCGCTGACCGCTGACGAAGTGAAGAAATCCCAGGCCGCGCACGGCGTCTCCATCTTCGAGATCCGTCGCAACGCCAAGGGCGAGTGGCAGGTCAACCGCGACTCCGACTACAACCGTCGCATCACCGCCTACACGCCGATGGAGCTGACCGGCCCGGTCGCCGGCCATGCGCTGGTACAGACCGCCGCCGATGCCAAGGGCACCCGCGCCCTGGGCACGTTCAACAACTGCGCCAACGGCCAGACTCCCTGGGGCACCTACCTGACCTGCGAAGAGAACTTCCACAAGTACTTCGCTTCCGAGCAGGATGATGTCGAACTGCCCCAGCGTGACAAGCGTTACGGTCTGAAGGCGGGCAACCGCGACTACCAGTGGTATCGCCACGACGAACGCTTCGATCTGAGCAAACACCCGAATGAGCCGCACCGTTTCGGCTGGGTGGTCGAGATCGATCCGATGAACCCGACCGCGACGCCGAAAAAGCGCACCGCGCTGGGCCGCTTCAAGCACGAGAACGCCGCCCTGACCATTGACCCGTCCGGTCACGTAGTGGTTTATCTGGGTGATGACGAGCGCGGCGAGCACCTGTACAAGTTCGTGTCCAAGGGCAAGTACAACGCCGACAACCAGCAGGCCAACCGTGATCTGCTGGAAGAAGGCACCCTGTACGTGGCCCGTTTCTCCGCCAACGACGGCGAGATCAAGGGCCAGGGCGAGTGGCTCGAGCTGACTCACGGCAAGAACGGTCTGACCGCCGCCAACGGCTTTGCCGACCAGGCCCAAGTGCTGATCTTCGCCCGTGAAGCGGCCACCCAGGCGGGCGCCACCACCATGGACCGCCCGGAATGGGTGGCGGTGCACCCGGACAACAAGGCGGTGTTCTGCACCCTGACCAACAACAAGAACCGTGGCAAGGACGGCCAGCCGGTGGGCGGCCCCAACCCGCGCGCCAAGAACAACTACGGCCAGATCGTGCGCTGGTGGCCGCATAACGCCAGCCATGTGGACAGCCGCTTCGACTGGGACCTGTTCGCCATCGCCGGCAACCCGACCGTGGCGGAAGGCCTCTACGCCGGCAGTGACAACATCAATGCCGACAACATGTTCAACAGCCCGGACGGCCTCGGCTTCGACGACGACGGTCGCCTCTGGATCCAGACCGACGGCAAGTACTCCAACAAGGGCGAGTTCGCCGGCATGGGCAACAACCAGATGCTCTGCGCCGACCCGCACACCGGCGAGATCCGTCGCTTCGCCACCGGCCCGATCGCCTGCGAAATCACCGGCCTGACCTTCTCGCCGGACCACCGCTCCGTGTTCATCGGCGTGCAGCACCCGGGCGAAGATCTGGCGCCGTCCCACTTCCCGGCCGGCGGCAACAGCAAGCCGCGTTCCACCATCATGGTGGTACAGCGTGAGGATGGCGGCGTGATCGGCGCCTGATCCTTAAACCCAGCCAACAAGGGGCGGCTCTTTCATCGCGGGCCGCCCCTTTTTCGTGCTCGCTCCTCGCCACCTTCCTCTCGGCTGACCGATGGATGCCCTACCCACGCCAGCCTCTCTCCCGGCTTTACATAACTTTACCCCCTGCCGCCAGGATCGCGTCCGCCGTTTAATATCCGATTCAGTTGCGCTGGTGTCTCATAGTGCCAAACCACCACGGCCGGACTGGGACGATCGGCCGCTCAAGCAACGAGGAGAGTCCTATGAACAAATTCATCCTGTGGGTCTTGATGGCCTTGCTGTTGCCGGCAACGGCGATGGCGCGAGACCTGAGCGCCGACGCCGCCATCGGTGGCGCAATCGGGGGAGCCCTTGGCGGCGCACTGGGCGCGGAACTGGGTGGTCGTGATGGCGCCCTGGTTGGCGCAGGTATCGGCGCGGCGGTCGGCACCGCCGTCAACACCCGCGATTATCCTGACCGTGACCGCCAGAACCGGGACAGGGACTATCGTGACCGGCACTACACTGACCGACACTGGGGCGGGTCTGACCGGCACCGGGATTATCGCCGGCTCCAGCCCAGTCGCTATGTGGTGGTCGAGCGCCATTACTATCCGGCGAAACGCCATGATCATGGTCGTCGCGATCACAAGCGCCAATACAAGCATCGGGACCGGGATCATCACCGCTATCAGGACCGTCACTGGCGTCACTGATACAACGCTGCGACAACAGCCCCTGAATCAAAAAGCCCGACTGGATAATCAGTCGGGCTTTTTGTTGTCCGTGTCTCTCTGGGCTGATTCCCGCCCACAGGCACCGGCCTGCTCCCGGCTCTTCCGGCTGCAGCCACCGCTGCAACCGACGCAGCTTGAGGTATCGGTGCTGCAGCAGCTGGCCTTGAGGCTAGAACGAATCCGCCGCCATAGCCAGACCGCGACCAGCAGCACCAGTCCAACCAGCACCAGCCCGTCAAAGGTTGTCAGTGTAGTCATAGCAGCCACTGCCCCACATGAAAGGTGATCCAGGCGAACACCCAGGCCAGGCTCAATCCCATCACCAGCGACACCCCGGCCCAGGCCCAGCGCCCGGTTTCACGCCGAATCACCGCCAGCGTGGCCAGACAGGGCATGTACAGCAGCGTGTACACCATGAACGCCAGTCCGGCGCTGGCCGGCAGCGACTGGCCGATCGCCTGCTGCAGTTGCGCCGTGTTGTCGCTGCCGGCCTGATAGACCACCGCCAGCGACGCTACGATCACCTCCTTGGCCAGGAAGCCGGACAGCAGCGCCACCGTCTCGTGCCAGCTGAACCCCAGCGGGGCGAACAGCGGCGCCAGCGCATGGCCAAGCTGCTGCAGCAAGGGTTCGCCGTCACGGGGGAAGGTCTGCAGCAGCCAGATCAGGATGGAGCCGACAAGAATCACCGTGCCCGCCTTGGTCATGAAATCGCGGCTGCGGTCCCAGAGGTGCAGCAGCAGCGAACGCCCGCCCGGCACCCGCCAGGGCGGCAATTCCATGATGAAGGTTTCGTCGTAATGCGCCGGCAGTACCCGCGCGAAGATGGCGGCACAGCCCAGCGCCACCAGCACGCCGAGGCCGTAGATGCCGAACAGCACCGTGCCGGCATGGTCCGGGTAGAACACCCCCGCCAGCAGCAACAGCACCGGCAAGCGGGCCGAGCAGCTCATGAAGGGGTTGATCAGGATGGTGATCAGCCGCGCTCGTGGCTCCTCGATGGAACGGGTCGCCATGATCGCCGGCACATTGCAGCCGAACCCCATCACCAGCGGCACCAGCGCCTTGCCGTGCAGGCCCACCCGGCTGAGCAGGCGGTCGACGAGGAAGGTCGCCCGCGCCATGTAGCCGCTCTGCTCGAGCAGCTCCATGAACAGGAACAGCAGCACCACGTTGGGCAGGAACACCAGTACGCCGCCAACCCCGGCGAGGATGCCATCCACCAGCACCTCGCGCAGCAGCGACTCCGGCATCCACTGCGCCACCTGAGTGGTGAGCCAGTCCACGCCCTGGGCGATCCAGTCCGCCGGCAGGGCGCCCGCCGTAAAGGTGGTTTCGAACATCAGCCAGAGCAACGCCACCAGGATCGGCAGGCCGAGCCAGCGGTTCAGCACGATGCGATCCAGTCGCTCATCGGCCAGGTTGCGCTCCGCATGCGCCTGGCCCACGCGATGCAGCAAGCCGTGCACCCAGCCATAGCGCCCTTCGGATACCAGCTCGGCGGCGCTGAGTTCGTGTTCATCCTGGATCCTCGCCAGCCCCTCATTGAGCAGGGTCTGCTGCTCGGTGCTTGGCGTGAACTCCACGTCGCCGCCGGATTCCAGCCAGCGGGTGCCCTGCCAGCGCGGCAGCCCCTGCGCCTCCAGCCGGTTCAGCAGTGCATCGACATGGGGTTCGTATTCGATCTTGAGCGGGGCCTTGGCAACCGGTTGCTGCAACCTGGTCAGGACGGCGTCCAGCAGCCGTTCCCGGTAGAGCTTGCGCCGACCGTCACTGGGCAACACCGGTACGCCCAGCGCGGCAGACATGGCGTCCAGATCGGGCCGGGCGCCGTTGCGCTCGGCCTCGTCCAGCATGTTCAGCGCCAGCAGCAGCGGCACCCCCTGCTCCATCATCTGGCTGGTCAGTGCCAGATGACGACCCAGATTGCCGGCATCCAGTACGTTGATGACCAGGTCCGGCCGTTCCTGCGCCAAGTAGTCACGGGCCACCCGCTCTTCACTGCGGTTCTGGCTCAGGGAGTAGATGCCCGGCAGGTCGACGATTTTCAGCCGGACGCCCTTGTGGCTGCACTCGCCGGTGCGGCCACTGACCGTGACGCCGGACAGGTTGCCGGTGCGCTGATGGGCGCCGGTGAGCTGGTTGAACAGGGAGGTCTTGCCGCAGTTGGGGTTGCCGATCAGGGCGAGCGTGTAGCAGCGATCAGTCATCTTGCAGTTGAATCCGGATGTATTGCGCCTCGGCGTTGCGCAGACAGAACTGCTGACTGCCGATCAGGTAGGCGCGCGGATCGCCCCAGAGGGTCTTGGCGCGCAGCTCGACGCGCTGCCCGCGCAGGATGCCCAGCGCCGCCAGCCGCTGACGCAGCGTTTGCGGCCCATCGAGGGCACTGATGCGGGCAACTTGTCGGGCTTGCAGATCGGTCAGGTTCATTCAGTGGTCTCTGTGCCCTCCGGCCGTCGGCTGCAGCCAGATCAGGCTCGCCATCCGTCCCGTGACACCGTCGCGACGATAGGAATAGAACAGCGCCTGATCGGTGAAAGTGCAACGGTCACCGCCGCTGACCCGGCCGACACCGGCCCGCTCAAGGCGTTGCCGGGCCAGATGATAGAGGTCGGCGAGCCAGCGCTCGGGATGGGCGGGCGACGGGATGAAGGCCCGTTCGGCCTCGGCATGGTGCTTGATGAAAGCCTCACGCACCTCGGCCCCCACCTCGAACGCGGTCGGCCCGATGGCCGGACCCAGCCAGGCATGAACATCAGCAGGCGCATCAAAGACTCCCAACGTACTCTCCAGCACGCCATTGAGCAACCCCCGCCAGCCGGCATGCGCCGCCGCCACACAGCGGCCTTCGGCATCGGCGAACAGCACCGGCAGGCAATCGGCGGTCATCGCCGTGCAGACCACGCCCGGGGTGCGCGTCCAGCAGGCGTCGGCCTCGCGCACCACGCCATCATTTTTGGCCTCGACCACCTGCACGCCGTGCACTTGAGTCAGCCACTGCGGCTGCCCGATACCCAGCGTTTCCTGTAGCAGCCGGCGATTCTCGGCCACGGCGGCAGAATCATCACCCACATGATCACCGAGGTTGAGACTGTGCCAGGGCGCGGCGCTGACGCCGCCGTCACGGGTGCTGCTCAGCGCCTGCACGCCGGGCGCGAGCGGCTGCTCGGGCCGGATCAGTTTCATAGTTCGTAGTCGTACTCTTCGGCATCGCGCTTGAGCACCGCCAGCAGCTGCTGCATGTCTTCCGGCAGGTCGACCTCCCAGGACACCAGTTCACCTGTGGTCGGGTGCCAGAGCTCCAGCTTCTTGGCGTGCAGCGCCTGACGGCGGAAGTTGCGCAACACCTTCTGCATCGCCGGGCTGCAGCCCTTGGGCAGCCGGAAACGGCCGCCGTACATCGGGTCACCCACCAGCGGGTAGTTGATATGAGACATATGCACACGGATCTGGTGGGTACGCCCCGTTTCCAGCTTCAGCCGAATATGGGTGTGGGCACGGAACTTCTCCAGCACCCGGTAATGGGTGACCGCCTCCTTGCCCAAACCGACCACCGCCATCTTCTGACGGTTCTTGCTGTGGCGCCCCAACGGCTCGTCGACACAGCCGCCGCCGGTCATCACGCCGTTGACCACCGCCTCGTACTCGCGCCCCATGCTGCGATCCTGTAACTGCGCAACGATTTCGGTCTGCGCGGCGATGGTCTTGGCCACCACCATCAGGCCGGTGGTGTCCTTGTCCAGACGATGCACGATGCCGGCGCGGGGCACCTGGGCGATGTCGGGACAATGATGCAGCAGCGCGTTCATCAGCGTACCGCTGTCGTGGCCCGCCGCCGGATGCACTACCAGCCCCGCCGGCTTGTTGATCACCAGGATGTCGTCATCTTCGTAGACGATGTCGAGCGGAATCGCTTCGCCCTCGTGATGTTCGATCCGCGCCAGCTCGGTGCGCACCTCGATCAGTTCGCCGCCGTTGAGCTTGTCACGGGGCCGTTTGACCTCGCCGTCGACCTTGAGAGTGCCGTCCTTGATCCAGCCCTGAATGCGGGAGCGGGAGTAGTCCGGAAAGAGCTGCGCGGCGGCCTGATCCAGGCGCACACCGAACATCTCGGCCGGTACCTGTACATCGAGTTCTAGCTGTTCTGACATCTGTATGATTCTTCGTCGGCGGAGGTTTGGGCATGGGCTCCGGTTATGTTTAAATAGACCGGAAATTACCGGCCAGTATAACTGAATCCGGCCAGTCACGCCGAGTCCGGCTCCAGTATCAGGAATGATCAAACATGCGACCCTTGAAAGTCTTCGCCACAGTGGTGCTTTTCAGCCTGCTTTCCGCCTGCTCCTGGTTCGGCGGCGAAAAGGAAGTGGCCCCGGATGTACCCGAACAACAGCTCTATGATGAAGCGTTGAGCGCACTGGAGGCGGACAACTACGGTCTGGCGATCGAAAAGCTGCAGCTGCTGGAAGCGCGCTACCCGTTCGGTCGCTTCTCCGAACAGGCTCAGCTGGAGCTGATCTACGCCTATTTCCGCAACTACGAACCGGAGTCGGCCCGCTCCGCCGCCGACCGCTTCGTGCGCCTGCACCCGAACCACGACAACGTGGACTACGCCTACTACCTGAAGGGCCTGACCGCGTTCGAGGAGGACCGCTCCTTCTTCGAGAAGTATCTGCCGCTGGATGTCAGCCAGCGTGATCCCGGTGCCGCTCTGGACTCCTTCGAGAGCTTCTCCACCCTGCTCAATCGCTACCCGGACAGCGAGTACGCCCCGGATGCGCAGAAGCGCATGCAGTACCTGAAAAACCGCCTGGCCGCGCACGAGATCCACGTCGCCGCCTACTACATGAAGCGTGAAGCCTGGGTGGCCGCCGCCAACCGTGGCCGCTATGTGGTGGAGAACCTGCAGGAGACCCCGGCGGTACCCGACGCGCTGGCAATCATGGCCGAGGCCTACTCCGAGCTGGGCATGCATGACCTGGCCAACAACTCGCTGGAAGTGCTGCGCCTGAACTACCCGGAATACGATATCCGTCCGTTCAAACAGCGCAGCGCCACCCTGCTGCAGACCGCCACCTTCGGCCTGGTCGGCGGTGATGAGCCCGCCGAGCCGGCGCGTCCGATTCCGCCCGCCGAACGTCTGCGCGCCGAAGCCCAGCAGCGAGCCGATGACGGTGCTGAGCAGAAGGAACGCTCGCTGTTCAGCCGCATGACCTTCGGCGTTTTCGACGACGAGGACGACGCCGCGAAATAAGCGACTTGCGCATACCAAAAGGGCCAGCATCTGCTGGCCCTTTTGCGTTGGAGCGAGTGAGGATTAAATCCCCGCCTTCCAGCCCGACGTGATCGGATAACGGCGGTCACGGCCGAAGCCGCGCTCGGTTACCCTCGGTCCCACCGGTGCCTGACGGCGCTTGTACTCGTTGATGTCGACCAGACGGACCACCCGGTTTACATCGGCGGCTTCGAAGCCTTCGTCGATGATCGCCTGGGCGGAGTAGTCCCGCTCGACATAGAGTTCCAGAATGCGGTCCAGCACGTCGTAATCCGGCAGGCTGTCCTGGTCGGTCTGGTCCGGCGCCAGCTCCGCCGACGGCGGGCGGTCGATCACCCGCTGCGGGATCACCGGCGACAGCGTATTGCGGTAGCGCGACAGCTGGTACACCAGTGTCTTGGGGATATCCTTGAGCACGTCGAAGCCGCCGGCCATGTCGCCGTACAGCGTTGAGTAGCCCACCGCCATCTCGCTCTTGTTGCCGGTGGTCAGCACCAGATACCCTTTCTTGTTGGAGATCGCCATCAGCAGCACGCCGCGACAGCGCGCCTGCAGGTTCTCCTCGGTGGTATCCGGGGCATAGCCGGCCAGCTGCCCCTGCAACTGCTGCATGAAGCTGTCGTACAGCGGCTCGATGGAGATCACGTCATACTGGATGCCCAACGCCCTGGCCTCGGCCTCGGCGTCCTCGACACTCATCGACGAGGTCCAGCGGAACGGCATCATCACCGCTTCGACACGGTCGGGCCCCAGTGCATCCACCGCCACGGCAACGCTGAGCGCCGAGTCGATGCCGCCGGACAGGCCCAGCACCACGCCGGGGAAGCCGTTCTTGTTGACGTAGTCGCGCACGCCCATCACCAGCGCCTGATAGACGCTGGCGTCGGCATCCGGCGCCGGCGCCGAGGCCTGTTCCGGCGTCAACGTCGCCGTCGCGGGATCGAAGTGCGCCGTGTACAGCGCCTCTTCGCAGTGGGCACCCCGGAACAGGGTCTCGCCCTCGGCCGAGATCAGCAGCGAGTTGCCGTCGAAGATCAGCTCGTCCTGGCCCCCGGTCTGGTTCAGGTAGACCACAGGCGCGTTGACCTGGCGCGCCCGCTGGGCCACCACTTCGGCGCGCTGGATCTCCTTGCCCATATGGTAGGGCGAGGCGTTGAGGCTCAACACCAGATCCACACCGGCCTCGGTCAGCTGTTCGGTGGGCCCGCTGTGCCAGATATCCTCGCAGATGCTCAGGCCGATGCGCACGCCCTGGTGCTCGAACACGCCGGGACGACTCCCCGCCACGAAGTAGCGCTGCTCGTCGAACACCTGGTAGTTGGGCAGACACTGCTTGGCGTATTCGCAGATCAGCTCACCGTCACGGATCACGCCCGCCATGTTATAAAGCGCGCCCCCGGCATAGCGGGGATAGCCCAGCACCAGCGTAACGCCGCTGACGTCGGCCTTGATCCGCTCCAGCGCCTGCTCGATGCGCGGCTCCAGACTGGGGCGCAGCAGCAGGTCTTCCGGCGGATAGCCGCTCAGGGCCAGCTCGGGGAAGAGCACGAGATCAGCCTGGTGCTCATCCCGCGCCTTGAGTGCGGTTTCTATAACGCGGTCGGTATTGCCGGGGATATCCCCGACCCGCAGGTTCAGCTGGGCCATCAGGACCCGTATCGGTGTGCTCATCGATCTCCCGCTACTTCTCAGCGTGCTGTTAAACGTCCAGCCGGAGAGTATGCATCAGGATCGATCACGGGTGAACGGCCCAGCAGCAGATCGGCCAGCAATTGCGTCGAGGCCGGCGCCAGCACCAGCCCGTTGCGGTAGTGGCCGGTGTTCAGATGCAGACCTTCCCAGCCCGGCACGGCGCCGATGTACGGCACCCCCTCCGGCGATCCCGGACGCAACCCGGCCCAGTGGTGCTCGACCGCGTAATCGGCCAGTTCGGGGATGATGCGCGTGGCGGTATCGAACAGCGTGCGACGGGCTTCCTCGGTGGTGGACTTGTCAAAGCCGACATGCTCCAGAGTGCTGCCCGCGAGTACTCGGCCGTCGTTACGCGGAATAACATAACGCCCGTCCAGCATCACCACGCGATCGACCACGCCCGGCGCCGCCTTGAACACCATCATCTGGCCGCGCACCGGCGCCACCGGCAGCTCCAGTCCCAGCTGCGCCAGCAGCTGGCCACTCCAGGCACCACCAGACAGAACCACTTCATCCGCCTTGTGTTCGCCACGGGCGGTCTTGACGCCGGTCACCCGTTCGCCGAAGGTGGTGAAGCCGATCACCTCACTGTCTTCACACAGGGTGACATTGGGGTGCTGCTGCACGCTCTTGCGCAGGGACTGCCCCAGACGCGGGTTGCGAATGCTGGCGACTTCCGGCATCCAGATCGCCGATTCGAAACCTGTCCCCACATGCGGCTCGGTCTGGTAGATGAAGTCGGCATCGACTTTGGTCAACGGCCGGTGAAAACGCTTGGCCCACTCCAGCGCCGTCTGCTCCTCCGTCGGCTCCACATCCAGCACCAGCATCCCTTTCTGGCGCAGCTCGGGATCAAGGCCGGTTTCCGCCAGTAGCTCCTGGGACAGGTGCACGTAGCTGCTCTGCGACCAGAGCGCCAGCGCAGTGATTTCGTCCTGGTAGCGCCAGGGATACAGCGGCGAAACGATGCCCCCCCCGGCCCAGGAGGCCTCACGGGCGCTCTGGCCGCGTTCGAGCAGTTTTACTTTGGCCCCGGCCTGGGCCAGCAAGCGTGCCGTCATCAACCCGATGACGCCGGCACCCACAATCAGAAAGTCGGACATGGAGAGACGCTCCCTCATTACGTCTTGATAGCCGGCTCCACCCCTCGCGGAGCCGTGAGAATAAGTCATGGTGTCGGAGTCACCCGCTGCGAGCGCACACGCCCGATCAGGGACAGAACGACCTGATGTTCCTGAGCACTGTTGGGTACCCGGATGCGGAAGGTTCCGTTGGAGCCGCCCAGCGCGGTACCGTCCGGCTGGTAGACGAGTGAATCACCCCGATTCCAGAGTATGGTCGCAGCTGGATGAAAGTTCGCAACGTAAAACACTGTTTCGTCATTGCCCACAACGCCGTTCTGATCCAGATCAACGAAGACCAGTCCCCCGCCCCACCGGTGCGTCCCCTGGCGGGCGGTGCCGGCGCACTGGCGACCATCTTCGGAACGACACAGGGTCACGCGCCGGTTGCCCATCAACGCCGCCGAACGGGTGGAGGCCAGCAGACTGATCAGATCGGATTCAACGGCGCGCAGGCGGCTGCCGGCCATGAGTTGGGTGAACGAAGGCGGCCCCAGCGCCGCCAGGATGCCCAGAATAGTGATGCCGAGCAGCAGCTCGACCAGCGTCAGCCCACGCTGGGCGGACGCCTTGCGGTGATCATCCATGATCAGTCCCTCGGGTCAGGTTTCCCTGGCGGCGTTTCAGCTTCCTGCTGAGCCGCGAACCTCAGAGACTGATCAAAGAATGCTCAACTGTCAAGCGGCTTCGACCGTTTTGATTTCGACTTCGAAGATCAGCGTCTTGCCGGCCAGTGGATGGTTGAAATCCACGGTGACCTTGTCGTCGTTGAAATCGGTAATCACGCCGGGCAGCTCGCCGCCCGGTTCCTGGAAGGCGATCACCAGGCCCGGCGCCAGCTCCATGTCCTTGAACTGGCTGCGCGGCAGTACCTGGATGTTGCTCGGGTTGTGCATGCCGAAGCCGCGCTCGGGGGCGATGGTCAGCTTGGCGTGATCGCCCGCTTTCAGGCCCAGCATCGCCTGCTCGAAACCTTCGGGGATGTTGCCGTCACCAAAGGTGAACTGTGCCGGCGCGGCATCGAAGTTGCTGTCGACCACCTGACCATCTTCCAGGGTGATCGCAAAGTGCAGCGTAATGGCCTTGCCCGGGCCAATAACGGCGTCTGTCATTGTTGGTTCCTATCTCAGTCTGTCTCTTTGCCGCCGAGGAAGAACATGTCGACCAGCAGCAAACAGGTGCCCAGGGTGATGGCACAGTCGGCGATGTTGAACGCCGGGAAGTAGTGGTTGGCCCAGTGCAGCGAAATGAAATCGATCACATGGCCATGGACGCTGCGGTCGAACAGGTTGCCCAGCGCACCGCCCAGCACCAGCGCCAGCCCTATTCCCAAACAGCGCTGGCTACGTGGCGTCCGCCACATCCAGTGCAGCAGGAAGGCGCTCATGCCCACGGCGATGGCGACGAACAGCCAGCGCTGCCAGCCACCCGCCGAGGCAAGAAAGCTGAACGCGGCGCCAGTGTTGTACAGCAGCGTCAGGTCAAATACCGGCAGCAGGGTCACCGGGCTGGCGTAACTCAGCAGGCTGTCGGCCAGCGTCTTGCTGACCAGATCGACCACCAGCACCAGCAACGTCAGCCAGAGCCAGCGCAGGGCGCTGGCTCCTTTCGCGGGGGAAACGACAGTAGTCATCAGGCAAATTTGCGCTCTTCACCCTCGCCTTCCACGTTGGTAACACAGCGACCACACAGCTCCGGATGTTCGCTGTTGCTGCCCACGTCTTCACGATGGTGCCAGCAGCGGCCACACTTGGCGTGCTCGGAGGCGGCCACGGCCACCTTCAGCCCTTCCACGTCGGTCACGCGGGCGTCACCGGCTTCGCTCAGCGGCTTCAGGGTCGCTTCGGAGGTGATCAGCACGAAACGCAGCTCATCGCCCAGACGCTCCAGATCGGCACGCAAGTCGTCATCGACGTACAGGGTCGCTTCCGCGGCCAGGGAGGCCTTGACCAGCTTCTCGTTACGGGCATCTTCCAAGCACTTGTTGACGGCATCCTTCACCGCCATCACGCGCTGCCAGAATTCGCGGCCGAACGGCTCGTCCTCGGCCAGCTCGAACAGGTCCTCGTACCAGGTGGTCAGCAGCACGGAATCCTTGTGTTCACCCGGCAGCACCTCGTAGATCTCGTCAGCGGTGAAGCTGAGGATCGGCGCCACCCAGCGCACCAGCGCCTGGGCGATATGGAACAGCGCGGTCTGGCAGGAACGACGCGCCAGGGAGTCCGGCTTGGTGGTGTACTGACGATCCTTGATGATGTCGAGGTAGAAGCCGCCCAGCTCCTGCACGCAGAAGTGGTGCACCTGCTGGTAGACATCGAGGAAGCGGTAGCTGTCGTAGGCGGCCAGTACCTTCTGCTGCAGACGCGCGGTGGCGTCCACCGCCCAGCGGTCCAGCGCCAGCATGTCGGCCGCATCAACCCTGTCGGTAGCCGGATCGAAACCGTTCAGGTTGGCCAGCAGGAAACGCGCGGTGTTGCGTATACGACGGTAGCTGTCGGCGGTGCGCTGCAGAATCTGCTTGGACACGGCCATTTCGCCGGAGTAGTCGGTCGAGGCCACCCAGAGGCGCAGGATATCGGCGCCCAGACTGTCGGTCACTTCCTGCGGCGCGATCACGTTGCCGAGCGACTTGGACATCTTGTAGCCCTTCTCGTCGACGGTGAAGCCGTGGGTCAGCACCTGCTGGTAGGGTGCGCAGCCGTTGATGGCGATGGAGGTCTTCAGCGACGACTGGAACCAGCCGCGGTGCTGGTCGGAACCTTCCAGGTAGAGATCCGCCGGGAACTTCAGACCATCGCGCTGGCGCAGCACCGAGTAGTGAGTGACACCGGAGTCGAACCAGACATCCAGGGTGTCGGTGACCTTGTCGTAGTCGGCTGCTTCGTCGCCCAGCAGTTCAGTCGCATCCAGCTCGAACCAGGCATCGATGCCGTCCTGCTCGATCTTCAGCGCCACCTGCTCGATCAGCTCGGCGGTGCGCGGGTGCAGTTCACCGCTCTGCTTGTGGGTAAACAGGGTGATCGGCACGCCCCAGGTGCGCTGACGGGAGACACACCAGTCCGGGCTCTGGTCGACCATGGATTCGATACGGTTCTGACCCCATTCCGGGAACCACTGTACGCCCTTGATCGCGTCCATCGCCTGGTTTTTCAGCTGCTTGGCTTCCATGGAGATGAACCACTGCGGCGTGGCGCGATAAATCAGCGGCGTTTTGGTGCGCCAGCAGTGCGGGTAGCTGTGCTGGAAACGCTTCAGGTGCACCAGCTTGCCTTCGCGCTCCAGCGCTTCGCACACCGGGCCGTCCGCCTTGTAGACGTGGACACCGGCGAATTCGCCGGCGGCGTCGGTGTAGGTACCGTTGGCCTGCACCAGGTTCAGGGTGCCCAGACCGTAAGCCTGACCGACCATGAAGTCTTCCATGCCGTGATCGGGCGCGGTGTGGACGGCACCGGTACCGGCATCGGTGGTGACGTGATCACCGAGGATCACCGGCACCTGCTTGTCGTAGATCGGATGCTCCAGCTGCAGCAGCTCCAGTGCGCTGCCGTTGCAGGTGGCCAGCACGTCGAACTTGTCCACGCCCCAGCGCGCCATGATGTCGTCGACCATGTCTGCGGCCAGAACCATGCGGTCCACACCCTGTTCGGTGTGCGCATCAACCAGGGCATAGTCCAGCTCGCCGTTCAGCGACACGGCCTGGTTCGCCGGGATGGTCCAGGGGGTAGTGGTCCAGATCACCACGGAAACCGGCGCTTCGCCGGCGGCGGTTTCGAACAGCGCCAGCACCTTGTCCTGATCGACGAAGGTGAAGCGCACGTCGATGGCGGTGGAGGTCTTGTCCTGGTATTCCACTTCGGCTTCCGCCAGCGCGGACTGACCGACCACGCTCCAGTACACCGGCTTGTAGCCTTTCACCAGGTGACCGTTTTCGATGATCTTGCCCAGGGCGCGGACGATGTTGGCTTCGGTGTCGAAGTTCATCGTCAGGTAGGGGTTGTTCCAGTCACCCAGCACGCCCAGGCGGATGAAGTCGGCCTTCTGCCCGGCGACCTGCTCGGCGGCGTACTCGCGGCACTTCTGGCGGAATTCGCGGTAGGGCACTTTCTCGCCGGCCTTGCCGATCAGGGTCTCGACCTTATGCTCGATCGGCAGACCGTGGCAGTCCCAGCCCGGCACGTAGGGGGCGTCGAAGCCGCTCAGCGTCTTGGACTTGATGATCATGTCCTTGATCACCTTGTTCACCGCATGACCGATGTGGATGTTGCCGTTGGCGTAGGGAGGGCCGTCGTGCAGAATGAACGGCTCACGCCCCTGGCCCGCTTCGCGCAACTGACGATAGAGGTCGATTTCATCCCAGCGCGCCAGACGAGCGGGCTCGCGCTTGGGCAGGTTGCCGCGCATCGGGAAGGCCGTTTCCGGCAGGTTCAGTGTCGCTTTGTAATCGGTCATAACAGGTCGCTTCCAGAGGTAAGGTCAGTCCCGGCCCGCCTGGGAAAACCAGGCGCGGACATGTTCAATATCGGCTTCTATCTGTGTTTTGAGTGCATCCAGCCCGTCGAAGGCGCGCTCCTCGCGGATGAAGTGGAGGAACTCGACCCGCATCAGGCGGCCATACAGCTCTTCGCCGCTATAGTCCAGCAAATGGACCTCCAGCACCGGCTGACGGCCATGCACGGTAGGCCGCATGCCGACGTTGCAGACGCCGGGCAGGCAGCGTCCGTCGAAGTGGGCGTGCACGGCAAACACCCCGCGCAACGGGCAGGCGTAACGGTGCATGCGCACATTGGCGGTCGGCACACCCAGCTGGCGGCCCAGCTTCTGGCCATGCATGATCCGGCCGGTGACGGCGTAGGACCAGCCCAACAGCTGCTCGGCCAGGGCAAAATCGTTCCGTTGCAGGGCCTGGCGGATACGGGTGCTGCTGACCCGGTCACCGGCCAGCTTGAAAGTGGTAGTGCCTTCGACGCTGAAACCATGATGCTCGCCGGCGGCGCGGAGCATGTCGAAATCCCCGCTGCGGTCGCAGCCGAAACGAAAGTCGTCGCCGACGACGAAGTGCTCCACCGCCAGCCCCTGCAACAGCAGTTCGTCGATGAACGCTTCCGCCGACATGTTGCGCAGGCGGGCGTTGAAGGTCAGGCAGAGCACCCGGTCCACGCCTTCCGCCGCCAGCAGGCGCACCTTTTCGTCAAACCGGGTCAGGCGCGGCGGCACGCTGTCGCCGCCGAAAAACTCACGCGGCTGCGGTTCGAAGATGATCGCCACGCTGGGCAACCCCAGCTCGGCAGCCTTGGCCTTGACCTGGGCCAGCACCTTGCGATGCCCCAGGTGAACGCCATCGAAATTGCCGATCGTGGCAACGCAGCCACGATGTCGGTCACGCAGATTGTGTAAGCCTCGTATCAGTTCCATGCAGTTGCTGAGCCAGCGCCAGAAATATGGACTGCGCAGTATACCGCACTCTGGCCACGGCGAGTACCGCTCACAAAGTGTTCAACCGCGCAAATGACGCAGGCGCAAACCGGTCGCGACCAGGGTCAGCAGATAGGCGCCGCCACCGGCCAGCACCAGCAGCGCCATCCACTGCACCCGGGTCCAGAGATCGGCCTGCAGCCAGTCACCCTGCTGCTGCAGAATCAGCACCAGGGTCACCATCAGCACCGCAGACGCACTGAGCAGACGGAACAGCATCGCTCCCCAGCCCGGCTGCCAGCGAAACACACCCTCCTTGAGCAGGCCATGCAGCAGCCATCCGGCATTCATGAACGCCGACAACGAGGTCGCCAGCGCCAGACCGGCATGATCCAGCGGCCCGATCAGGATCAGGTTGAGCACCATGTTGGCGATCATCGCCTTGACCGCAATTTTCACCGGCGTTCTGGTGTCCTGACGGGCGAAGTAGCCCGGCGCCAGCACCTTGATCAGCATGAATGCCAGCAGGCCAAAGGCATAGGCCCTCAGGCTGAACGCCGACATCATCACGTCGCGATCGGTCATCTCGCCGTAGTGGAACAGAGTCGCGATCAGCGGCTCAGCCAGCAGCGCCAGCGCCAGCGCCGCCGGCACGCCAATCAGCAGAATCATGCGGATGCCCCAGTCAAGCATCTGGGCAAAGCGATCGGGGTTCTGGGCCGCATGGGTGCGCGACAGGCTCGGCAGGATCACCGTGGCGATGGCGATGCCGAACACCCCCAGCGGCAACTCGGACAGACGGTCGGAGTAGTACAGCCAGGACACGCTGCCGGTCTGCAGAAAAGACGCCAGCACCGTATCCAGCAGCAGGTTGATCTGCGCTACCGAGACGCCGAACAGCGCCGGCAGCATCAACTTGAGAATGCGGCGCACACCTTCATCGCGGAAGTTCGGCTGGGGCACCGGCAGCAGGCGCAGCCGCGCCAGGAAGGGCAACTGGAACAGCAACTGCATCGCACCCGCCATCAGGACGCCCCAGGCCAGCGCCACCACCGGCGTCTCCAGCAGAGGACTGAGCCAGACGGCGGACCCGATCAGACAGAGGTTGAGCAGTACCGGAGTGAACGCCGGCACGGCGAAACGCTCATAGCTGTTGAGAATGGCGCCACAGAAGGCGGTCAGCGAGATCAGCAGCAGGTAGGGGAAGGTGATCCTGAGCATCTCGGCCGCCAGGGTGAACTTCTCGCCGCCCGCCAGGTAGAAGCCGGGGGCGAACAGCGCCGCCAGCACCGGCGCACCGATCACGGCCAGCACGGTGACCGCCACCAGCACCGACCCCAGCGCCCCCGCGACCCGATTGACCAGCAACTGCACCGCCGCCAGATCCCGCTGGGTGCGATATTCCGACAGCACCGGCACGAACGCCTGGGAGAAGGCCCCTTCGGCAAACAGGCGGCGCAGGAAGTTGGGAATCTTGAAGGCGACGAAAAAGGCGTCGGCGCTGCCGCTGGCGCCGAAGTAACCGGCAATCACCACATCCCGAATCAGCCCCAGCACCCGTGACAACAGGGTCATCACCCCGACCACGCCACTGGAGCGCAACAGTCCTGCGCTCTTTTTCTCCGCCTGTTCAGCCACAACCTGTCCTTACCGCTCGCCAAAATGTGCGCCGATCATAGCCCTGATTACAAAACAGACAAAGTCCAGTGTCGAAACGCGGCCATTTAGTTGACATCAAGCAGCGGGACATGAATAATGTCGCGTCTAATTTTCGGCACCATAGCGCCGTAATCTGATCAACTCAATTATTGAAGGAGCCGGATCGTGGCTAATTCCGCAGGATCCAAAAAACGCGCTCGTCAGGCGGAGAAGCGTCGTCAGCACAACGCTAGCCTGCGCTCCATGGCGCGTACGTACATGAAAAAAGTAATCGCTGCTATCGACAGCGGTGACCAGGCAGCTGCACAGGAAGCATTCAAGGTCGCTCAGCCGATCATGGACAGCTCCGTGAACAAGGGCATCTTCCACAAGAACAAGATCGCCCGCACCAAGAGCCGCCTGACCGCTCGCATCAAGGCCATGGCCGCCTAAGCCAAGCCTGATCAAGCACAAAAAAAACCGGCTGATGCCGGTTTTTTTTGTGCCTGCCCGCCAGGGCCAGGGGTCGGGATAATCAGGCCAGAACCAGATTATCCCGATGCACCAGCTCCTCCTCTCCCATGAACCCCAGCAGGGATTCAATATCGCGACTCGGACGACCGATGATCCGGCGCGCATCCTCGGCACCGTAATTGGCCAGACCACGCGCCACCACGCGACCCAGCTCATCCATCATGATCACCATCTCGCCACGGGAGAAGTCACCACTGACCGAACGCACACCGGCCGGCAGCAAGCTCTTGCCACGCCCGGTCAGCGCCGCCACGGCACCTGCGTCCAGCACCAGGGTGCCGCGCGCCTGCAGATGACCGGCGATCCACTGCTTGCGCGCCGCCATCGGCTCACGCTCCGGCAACAACAGAGTACCGATCGATTCAGCCGCATGCAGCTTGAGCAACACATCGGGTTCGCGCCCACTGGCGATCACCGTCACGGCACCGGAACGCGCCGCCAGCTTGGCCGCCCGCACCTTCGTCGCCATGCCGCCCCGCCCCAGCTTGCCGCCACCGCCCGCCATGGCGACCAGGCGCTTATCCTCCGCCATCGCCTCGGAAATCAGCTCGGCATCCGGATTGGAACGCGGATCAGCGGTATACAACCCGCTCTGATCAGTGAGCAGGATCAGCGTATCGGCCTCCACGGCATTGGCCACCAGCGCACCCAGCGTATCGTTGTCACCAAAGCGGATTTCACTGGTCACCACGGTGTCGTTCTCGTTGACCACCGCCACCACGCCCAGCTCGATCAGGGTGCGCAGGGTCGAGCGCGCATTGAGGTAACGCTTGCGGTTGGACATGTCGTCATGGGTCAGCAGCACCTGCGCCGTATGCAGGCCGTGACGGCGGAAGTTGGTCTCGTAGGCCTGCACCAGCCCCATCTGACCGACAGCTGCCGCCGCCTGCAGGCGGTAGATCTCCGGCGGCCGCTCGGACCAGCCCAGACGGGTCATCCCCTCCGCCACCGATCCCGAAGATACCAGCACCACCTCGACGCCACGCCGGGTCAGCTCCACCAACTGATCCACCCAGCCGGCGATGGCGGTCTGATCCAGCCCCTGACCATCGTTGGTCAACAGGGCACTGCCGATTTTGACGACCCAGCGCCCCGACTGGGCCAGGCCTTTACGTCCCGCTGTCACCTTGTTCTTACTCCGTCAGCGCACATACTCCACTTCGATGTCGTAATCATCATCATCGAAGTCATCATCATCCAGATCATCTTCCGCGTCGCGACGCGCGCGCATTTCGGCACGCAGACGGCGCAGGTTTTCACGCGCCTCCTCATCGATAATGGCACGGATACGACGCTCCTCATCCAGCAGCTCCGGATTCTCGACAATCGCTTCGGCGCGCGCATCCAGAAACCCCTGCAGATCATGCACCAGCGGCGTCAGGCCGGTCTTGTTCAGCGCCGACACGCGATAGACAGGACCTTCCCAGCCCAACGCCTCGATCACCGCCTGACAGGCCGCCTCCTGCTCCTCTTCCGGCAGCATGTCCAGCTTGTTCAGCACCAGCCAGCGCGGCTGCTCGGCCAGGGTCGCACTGAATTTCTTCAGCTCGCGCACCGCCGTCACCGCCGCTTGCGCCGGTGTGGTTTCGTCCCAGGGCGCCATATCGACCAGATGCAGCAGCACGCGGTTGCGCGCCAGGTGCTTGAGGAAGCGAATCCCCAGACCGGCACCCTCAGCCGCCCCTTCGATGATGCCCGGAATGTCCGCCACCACGAAGCTGCGATGCGCCTCGGTACGCACCACACCCAGATTCGGCACCAGGGTAGTGAACGGGTAGTCCGCCACCTTCGGCTTGGCCGCCGAGATGGAACGAATCAACGTGGACTTGCCGGCATTGGGCAGCCCCAGCAAACCCACATCCGCCAGCACCTTCAGCTCCAGGCGCAGGTTGCGCAGCTCACCTTCACTGCCCTTGGTGGTCTGGCGCGGAGTACGGTTGACGCTGCTCTTGAAACGAGTGTTGCCCAGGCCATGCCAACCGCCCTGAGCGATCTTCTCGCGCTGACCGATATGGGTCATGTCCGCCAACACCTCATCGGTATCCACGTCCACCACGGTAGTGCCCACGGGCACCTTCAGCACCAGGTCTTCCCCCTTGGAACCGGTACAGTTGCGGCTGGCGCCACCCTGACCGTTCTGGGCGTTGTAGCGACGGGTGAAACGGTAGTCGATCAGCGTATTCAGCGACTCATCGGCCTCGACGAAGATGGAACCGCCATCACCGCCATCACCGCCGTCCGGACCGCCCTTGGGAATGAACTTTTCGCGCCGGAAGCTCAGACAGCCATTACCACCCTTGCCAGCTTCCACCGTAATGGTCGCCTCGTCGACAAATTTCATCTTTACCTCCAACTATTGTCATTCCGGGAGAGCCCTTCAGCATACACCCTCGACCAGCTCTCCGGCAGCCAGCACGCGCCGACAACCGGGTTTACAACGAAAAAAGCTCCGCCTGGGCGGAGCTTTTTAACGCGGTCATCATTCACTGCTTAGGCAGGAACAACGCTCACGTATTTGCGGTTTTTCGGACCCTTGGTCTCGAACTTCACAACGCCATCAGCAGTTGCGAACAGAGTGTGGTCCTTGCCCAGGCCAACGTTGGTGCCGGCGTGGAACTTGGTGCCGCGCTGACGAATCAGGATGTTGCCTGCTGCAACAGCCTGGCCGCCGAAGCGCTTAACGCCGAGGCGTTTCGATTCCGAGTCGCGGCCGTTACGCGTTGAACCACCAGCCTTCTTATGAGCCATTCTTCAATCTCCTAATTCGGTTTATCAGGCACTGATGCCAATGATCTTGACTTCAGTGAACCACTGACGGTGACCCTGACGTTTCATGTGGTGCTTGCGACGACGGAACTTGATGATGTTGACCTTTTCGCCACGGCCGTGAGAAACGACTTCGGCAGCCACTTTGGCACCATCTACAACCGGCGCGCCGACTTTGATGTCGTCGCCATTGCCAACCAGCAGAACGCGGTCGAACTCGATGCTGGAACCTGCTTCAGCAGCCAGTTTTTCCAGCTTCAGTGTCTGTCCTTCCTGCACGCGGTACTGCTTACCGCCGCTTACGATTACTGCAAACATGCTTTTCTCCAAGGTTTAACCTGTCCGGCTACTGGATACGAAACCTACTTCTAATGGCCGGGATCCGGAGGATCTCTGGCACCCTATGGTAGGGAGCGTCGGTGGACAGGTTTAAGGCGCGGGATTTTACTGCATTCACCCCTGTGTTCGCAAGCTTTTCGCCCCTTTTGACCGCCTTTTATCGGCAATTGGAGTCACGCCCCTCGCCCGACTTGACACTCCCGAAACCGCCACCTAGCATGCGGCGGGTGTTCAGTCCACATACAGAACCCCATCATGCAGCCACACCAGCTAAATCCGGCGATCGAGCCGCAGTTTGATGCCGTTACCGATTACATTCTCAACCACCTGGGCTCCAACGTTCCCCTGGTGGAGAAAATCGGCCACTACATCGTTTCCGGTGGCGGCAAGCGCCTGCGCCCCCTGCTGGTACTGCTGAGCGCCAACGCCTGTGGCTACCAGGGACAACAGCATATTCCGCTGGCCGCCGTCATCGAGTTCATCCACACCGCCACGCTGCTGCACGACGATGTCGTCGACAACTCCGACCTGCGCCGCGGCAACGCCACCGCCAATGCCAAATGGGGCAACGCCCCCAGCGTACTGGTCGGCGATTTCCTGCACTCGCGCTCCTTCCAGCTGATGGTCGAGATCGGCCGCCTGGAGATCATGCAAGTGATCTCCAACGCCACCACCATCATCGCCGAAGGCGAGGTGATGCAGCTGCTCAACCAGCGCAACCCGGACACCACCGAAGAGTCCTACATGCAGGTGATTCTCGGCAAGACCGCCATGCTGTTTGAGGCCGCGACGGAAGTCGGCGCCATTCTGGCTGACGCCCCCGCTGCCGAGCGCGAGGCCCTGCGCCTCTATGGCCGTCATTTGGGTATCGCCTTCCAGATCGTCGATGACCTGATGGACTACCTGTCCGACAGCGAAACCATGGGCAAGAACGTGGGCGACGACCTGGCCGAAGGCAAGGCAACCCTGCCGCTGATTCAGGCGATGCACGCAGGCAACGACGAGGAACGCAAGCTGATCCGCCACGCCATTCGCGAGGGCGGCCTGGAAGATCTACAGCCGGTGATGGATATCGTCCAGCGAACCGGGGCCATCGATTACACCCGCGGCAAGGCCAAAGACGAGCTGGACAAGGCGGTACAGGCGCTGGAAGCCCTGCCGGCCAGCTCCTTCCGCGACACCCTGACCACGCTGGCCGAGATGGCGCTCGATCGCACCAGCTAAAGCGACTTACTGACGCGTGAGGTGGTAAACCACTTCACGCCGCTCCCCTCCCGCCTCCGCCTGATCCAGGCGCACCACGGTAAAGGCCGGCTCGAACAGCTGACGCACCTCCGCCTCCGTAACCGAAAACGGCGGTCCCTCGCCACCCGGAAACTCCAGCGTCACCAGCAGCATCTCGACCCCCGAGGCCAGCTGCTCACGCAGGTGCGTGGCATAGTTGCGCCGCATCGCCGGCGGCAGGGCGATCAGCGCGGCGCGGTCATAGACGGCAGCCACCCCACCCCAGTGTTCGTCCCCCAGAGCGAAGAAATCCGCGCACCAGAGCATAATGCCGTCGCGCTCCCGGGTATGCCCTTCGGGCACCGCCACCGGGGTCACCTGAGTACCGTGCTCGACAAAGAAGTCGCGGCAGGCCAGATCACTGAGTTCGACCCCCACCACCGGATGCCCCTGCTCGCGCAGCCAGAGCATGTCGCTCGACTTGCCGCACAGCGGCACCAACACCCGGGCTTCGCCGGACACGCCCAGTCGGGGCCAGTACTGCCGCAGCCAGGGGTTGATATCGGCCTGATGGAAGCCGATACGGCCCTCCTGCCAGCGGGCATGCCAGAATGCATGTTCCATCCTACTCTCCCTTTTTAGCCCTATGGATGAGCAAATTACATGACACAGCTCGTGCCTGAAAGGCTGCAAACCGGTATAATCGCCAAAATATTGATGAAATGCCTCTGGATATACGGTTTCTTATGACACGACCTTCCTCATTTGAACGCGAAGAGCTGCTGCAGTGCGGCCACGGCGAAATGTTCGGCCCGGGCAACGCACAGCTGCCGGTCGGCAACATGCTGATGCTGGACCGCATCATCAACATCAACACCGATGGTGGCCAGTACGGCAAGGGCGAGATCATCGCCGAGCTGGATATCCATCCCGACCTCTGGTTCTTCGAATGCCACTTCCCCGGCGATCCGGTCATGCCGGGCTGCCTGGGCCTGGACGCCATGTGGCAGCTGGTCGGTTTCTTCCTCGGCTGGCGCGGCAATGAAGGTCGCGGACGCGCCCTGGGTTCAGGCGAGGTGAAGTTCACCGGCCAAGTACTGCCCAGCGCCAGCAAGGTGACCTACCACATCGAGCTCAAGCGCGTCATCGAGCGCAAGCTGGTCATGGGTATCGCGGACGGCACCGTGGCGGTGGACGGGCGAGTCATCTATACCGCCAAGGATCTGCGTGTCGGCCTGTTCAAGCAGACCGATAATTTCTGAGCCGGAACTTAAGGCTTGCTGATTCGCCTATAATAAGACTGCCACATTGTTGAATGATTTGAAGAGAGGCTACACATGCGACGCGTCGTAGTGACCGGTATGGGAATCGTATCCTGCCTGGGTAACGATCTGGAAACAGTTCTGGACTCACTGAAGCAGGGCCGCTCCGGTATCAAATTTCAGCCGGAATACAAAGAACTCGGCTTCCGCAGCCAGGTGGCCGGCAGCATCGATATCGATCTGGAAAACCTGATCGACCGCAAGCTGCGTCGCTTCATGGGCAACGCGGCGGCTTATGCCTACCTGGCGATGCAGCAGGCGATCGAAGATTCCGGCCTGAGTGAAGACCAGGTATCCAACGTGCGCACCGGCCTGATCGCCGGTTCCGGCGGCGCCTCCTCCGCCGATATCGTTGAAACGGCCGATATCCTGCGGGAGAAAGGTGTACGCCGCGTGGGTCCCTACCGCGTGACGCGCACCATGGGCTCCACCGTGTCCGCCTGCCTGGCGACCCCTTTCAAGATCAAGGGTGTGAACTACTCCATCACCTCGGCCTGCGCCACCAGCGCGCACTGTATCGGCAACGCCATGGAGCAGATCCAGCTGGGCAAACAGGACGTGATCTTCGCCGGCGGCGGTGAAGAGCTGCACTGGTCCCTGAGCGTCATGTTCGACGCCATGGGCGCCCTGTCCAGCAAATACAACGATACCCCTGAAAAAGCCTCCCGTGCCTATGACGCCAACCGTGACGGTTTCGTCATCGCCGGCGGTGCCGGCATGCTGGTGCTGGAAGAGCTGGAACACGCCAAGGCGCGTGGCGCCAAGATCTACGCCGAACTGGTCGGCTACGGCGCCACCTCCGACGGCTACGACATGGTGGCCCCGTCCGGCGAAGGTGCGGTCCGCTGCATGCAGCAGGCGATGTCTACCGTCGACGGCAAGATCGACTACATCAACTCCCACGGCACCTCCACGCCGGCCGGTGACATCCAGGAACTGAAAGCGATGAAGCAGACCTTCGGCGACGAGATGCCGCCGGTCAGCTCCACCAAATCGCTGACCGGTCACTCGCTGGGCGCCACCGGCGTACAGGAAGCGATCTACTCGATCCTGATGCAGCAGAACAAGTTCATCTGCGCGTCGGCCAACATCGAAGAGCTGGACCCGGAAGCGGAAGGCCTGCCGGTGATCACCGAGCGCCAGGACAACGTCGACCTCAAGCGCGTCATGTCCAACAGCTTCGGCTTCGGCGGCACCAACTCCACGCTGGTGTTCGAGCAGTACGAAGGCTGATCGCAAGCCCTGTGTGGTCGGCAGCCCGGGCTGCCGATCAAGCATAAAAAAACCGCTCAATGAGCGGTTTTTTTATATCCGCAAGGCGGTCCTCAGTCGAGGCAACCCTGCTCACGCATGGTGCTTTCCAGCCAGACCGTGGCGGCCACATGGACCTCTTCCACGCTCTTCCCACGGGTATCGATCGCCGGCCCAACCGCCACCTCGACGGTCCCCGGATACTTGATGAACGATTTGCCGGGCCAGAAAAGACCGGCATTATGCGCGATCGGCACCAGGGGCACTTCGCTGCTCACCGCCAGCATGGCGCCGCCCTTGTTCCAGCGGCCCAACTGCCCCACCGGCACCCGGGTGCCCTGGGGAAAGATCAGCAGTGGTATGCCGTCCGCCAGCCGCGCCTTGCCCTGCTCCAGCAGCTGCTTGAGCGCGCCGCGCTTCTTGCTGCGGTCCAGCGCGATCGGCTTGAGCAGCGCCAGCGCCCAGCCAAACAGCGGAATGCGCAACAGCTCCTGCTTCAGCACCACGGCTTGGGGCCGGATCAGCAGCTGGAAGTAGAGCGTCTCCCACTCGCTCTGGTGGTTGGCGATCGCCACATAGCTGCCTTCAGCCGGCAGATGCTCGCGCCCGGTCACCCGCACCTTGACGCCACAGCAGATGCGCAGCCAGATGATGTAGAAGTAGTTGATCAGGGTGAGAAACTTGAAGCGCGCCCGAAACGGCAGCAAGGGTCCGATGATCAGACAGAGGGTTGAGAACACCATGGTCACCGGGTAGAAGCCGGCATAGTAAATCAGTGAACGCAGAAACAGCAGCGGTGTTGCCTTGGGTGTTGTCTGAAGAGCGCTCAAATCAACCTCCTGTTACCGGTGGGAAAAACGCCACCTCGTCGTTATCGGACAGAGCCGCCTCTCGGCCGGCCACTTCCTGGTTAAGCGCACAGATCAGATCCGGCGCGGTCAATACGTTGCGCCAGGTCTCGCCACGCTGCGCCAGCCAGTCGATCAGCTCGGCCAGCGTCGCCACGCCGAGCGGCAACGCCAGTTCCTCTTCATCGCAGCCCAGCTGCTCGCGGATGCGGGCAAAGTAGACCAGTTTCATCAGCCTTCCTCCCGACGCCAAGCGCCACTCTTGCCACCAGTCTTTTCGACCAGCTCGATGCCGCCGATGCGCATCCCCTTGTCCACCGCCTTGCACATGTCGTACAAGGTCAGGGCCGCCACGCTGACAGCGGTCAGCGCCTCCATCTCGACACCGGTCTGGCCACTCAGGCGACAGCACGCCTCGATGCGCACCCGGTTGTGTTCCGGCTCGGGCAGCAGTTCGACCTTGACCGAGCTGAGCATCAGCGGATGGCACAGCGGAATCAGGTCAGGCGTTTTCTTCGCCCCCTGGATACCGGCGATTCGAGCCACGGCCAGTACATCCCCCTTGGGGTGCCCCCCTTCCTGAATCAGCTGCAGGGTTTCAGGCAGCATCTCGACCCAACCGGATGCCAGCGCCTCACGTACCGTCACCGCCTTGTCGCTGACATCAACCATGCGGGCCTGGCCGCGGGCATCCAGATGGGTCAGATCGCTCATGAGTGCTCCTGTTCAGCCTGACGCTGATTGATCACCGGGTTGGCGTACATCTGCTGCAGGAAAGGCCGCGCGTCGGCATCGACCGCCGCCAGGCGCGCGTCGAACACCTGCTGCTGTTCGGCGCTGACCGCCTCTCCCGCCGCCGCCAGATTCGTCGGGTGCAAACGGTAGTTGAGGTGGATCTGGCGGTCGATCTCGGCCGCCAGCTGTTCCGGCGATTCGAACTCGCCACTCAGCGGCGTGCCGAAGGCCACGTGTACGGCGCCCTTGTCACCGGTAATGCCACGCACGATGCTGCTGATATCCTCGAATTCGGACTTCTGGTAACTGCCATGCAGCGCCAGCGCCGCCAGCTCCTGTGCCTTGAGTGCATCGCAGGGGTCGAGCTCGTAGGAGATGGACACCGGCACGATATTGAGCCGCTCCACCATCTCGCTCAGCGAGCGCTGCTTGCGATGCGACATGTAGAACATCTTCATCAGCGCCGGATCGGTACGGTCGTTGCCATCCTTCGCCCGACCTTCACGCTGGGCGATCCAGACCGAATGACCACTGCAGACGCTGTGATCGATATAGGCCGACAGCTGGGTCAGCGCCGTCATCATCTCGCGTCCCTTGGCGGAACGGTTGACGATGAAGCTCTTGTTCAACCGCATCAGGTCGGACACGTAGGGCTTGCGCAGCAGGTTGTCGCCGATGGCGATGCGCACCGTGGACATGCCCGCCTGGTGACGCACCCAGTTGACGAACGCCGGGTCCATGGCGATATCGCGGTGATTGGAGACGAACAGATAGGCCTCGTTCGGATCCAGTCGCTCCAGCCCCGAGCAGCTCACCTTGGTGGTGGTGCGGGCGAGCATCTTCTGCATGTAGTTGGCGACCATCATCTGGAAGCCATGAATATCCTCGATATCACCGACACGCGCCGCCACGGCGATACGTACCAGCGGCCGCAGCAGCCAGCCCAGCGGCCCGGAGGCGTTGGGAAACTGGTAGCGGGTCAGGGCCGAGATGCATTCATCATCCCGAACCAGACGCTGCAGCACTGATTCGACTTCGTTATCTCGATAGGGACGGATCTCCTGATAGGGATCTTGTGCCTGGCGTTGTGCATTCATTCGCGGCGATCAGCCTCTAGCTGCTGAAAAAGCGCACATTTTACCCTGTTAAAGCCCGCTTTTGCAGACCGCCTCGGCACAGGCTAGCTCGACAGCAGGCTGAAGGGCAGAAATTCCAGCGACTGCCCCGGCTCCACGCGACTGCCCGCCGGCACCCGCGCCAGCCCGACCGCTTCCAGGCTATTGCTGAGCACGCCGGAGCTCTGGTTGCCCTGGGGCACCAGACAGCCCTCTTCCACACGGACGCGCAGGTACTCGTCACGGCCGATCGGCCTGTCCCGGCTGAACCCGGCGGGCAGCTGCCAGCCGCACAGAGGCTTGCCCGTCATGCCCTGCAGCCGCCTGAGCGCCGGCAGCGCCAGCAGATAGAAGGTTACCAGACTGGAGGCCGGGTTGCCGGGCAGTCCGATAAACGACGTACCCAATACCTGCCCCGCCGCAAAGGGCTTGCCCGGCTTGAGCTTGATGCGCCAGATCTGCAACGCCCCCAGGGCTTCGACCTGAATGCGCACATGGTCCTCCTCGCCCACGGAAACCCCGCCACTGGACAGGATCAGGTCACTGTCGGCTGCCGCTGCACGCAATACTTCGGCTGTCGCCTCCGCGCTATCCGCCACTTGCCAGGTGCGGATCGATGCCACGCCGGCCTGCTGCAGCAACCCGGTCAGCAGAAAACGGTTGGCATCATAGATTTGCCCCGGCGCCAGCGGCTGACCCGGCTGCACCAGCTCGTCACCGGTGGACAGCAGGGCCACCCGGGGACAGCGATGCACCCGGACTCGACCGACCCCCGCCGAGGCCAGCACCCCCATCGCCTGAGCCGAAAGCTTTTCGCCGGCGTCCAGCAGCGGCTGCCCCGCCTCGATATCCTGCCCCCGAGGACGGATATTCTGTCCAGCTCGAACGGCGGCGGTGAAGCGAACGCCCTCGGGGTCCTCGATCGCCTCTTCCTGCATCACCACCGCATCCGCCCCCGCCGGAATCGGCGCGCCGGTAAAGATACGAGCGGCCGTACCCGGCTGCAGTGGCTCGGGCGCGGTACCGGCTGGAATGCGCTGGGAGATCGGCAGTATCGCACCGGCCATCAGATCCTCTACCCTGATCGCATAGCCATCCATACTGCTGTTGGCCTCCGGCGGCACATCGACATCGGCCACAACCGACTCGGCCAGCACCCGCCCCCAGGCGTCCGCAAGCGCCAGCTCTTCTTGAGCAATCGGGGTCGGCATCAACTCAAGCAATTGCGACAGTGCATCTTCAACCGGTATCAATGGATTCATCGGCGCACCTCCCGCGCGGCCTGCAGCAGGCCGACAAAGTTGCAGGGCTTGAAACGGCTGTCCAGCTGCTCCGCCAGCAGCTGGTCCCAGCCGGTGGCACAGGCGCCGGTGGAGCCGGGCAGACAGGCGATCAGGGTGCCGTTGGCCAGCCCTGCCAGCGCACGTGACTGGATGGTGGAAGTGCCGATCTCGCCATGGGAGATCTGGCGGAACAGCTCGCCGAAACCTTCCACCTGCTTGTCCAGCAGCGGCGTCACCGCTTCCGGGGTGGAATCACGCAGGGCAAAGCCGGTACCGCCGGTGGTGATCACCACCTGCACCCCGGCATCGGCGATCCAGGCCGAGAGGCGGGCGCGGATCTGATAGATGTCATCCGCCACGATGGCCCGATCCGCCAGGCGGTGACCGGCCTGCTGCAGGCGCTCGGCCAGCAGGTCACCGGAGCGATCGGTTTCGGGGGTACGGGTATCGGAGATGGTCAGCACCGCTATATCCAGCGACTGAAGTCTGCTTTCGTTCACCGGCTATCCTCATCGGTTGTCGAATCTGTGGAGGGCTGTCAGCCCCCGGTCATGTTCATGAAACGCAGTATCTGAGGCTCATCATCGAGGTCGAAATGATGCCGCTCTGGCTTGACCTGCATGGCATCGATCACCGCTTGGCGCAGCTGGGCCGTACTGCACGCGGGATCACGTAACAGTGCTCTCAGGTCCAGCGAGTGTTCGTTACCGAGACAAAGCAGCAGACGGCCTTCAGCGGTCAGCCGGACCCGGTTGCAGTCGGCACAGAAGTTGTGACTGTGGGGCGAGATGAAGCCTATACGGCTGTCGCTGTCGGCCATGCGGTAATAACGGGAGGGACCACCGGTACGCTCGGCGGTCGGCATCAGGCTGTAGCGCTGTTCCAGCCGCTCCCTGAGCGTATCGCTGGAGCAAAAAGCTTCGGCACGGTCATGCTCACTGATCTGCCCCAGCGGCATCTCTTCGATGAAACTGATATCGAGGCCTCGTGCACGAGCGAATTCAACCAGCGCCGGCACCTCATCCTCGTTACGGCCGTGCAGCACCACGGTATTCAGCTTGATGCGCTCGAAACCCGCCTCGCAGGCGGCATCGATACCGGCCAGCACCTGCTGCAGGCGGTCGGACCGGGTCAGGCTCCGAAAGCGCTCGGCATTCAGGCTGTCGAGACTGATATTGAGCCGGCGAACACCCGCTTCACGCAGCGGGCGGGCAAAACGTTGCAGCTGGGAGCCGTTGGTGGTCAACACCAGCTCGACCGGAAGTTCGCCGAGCCGCGCGATCAGCCAGAGAATATCGCGCCGGACCAGCGGCTCGCCACCGGTGAGGCGAATCTTGCGCACACCCAGATCGACAAACAGCTGCGCCAGCATCAGCATCTCCTCCAGCGACAGCACCTGCTCGCGTGGAAGAAACTGCATCTGCTCGCTCATGCAGTAGACGCAACGGAAGTCACAACGGTCCGTCACCGAGAGCCGCAGGTAATGAATCTGGCGACCAAAGCGGTCGACCAGGGCGGTATCGCGTTGACTCATGATTCAAAAGACCCTATCCGCCGGTTATAGTTCTTGTCACGGATCGGCTGCTTGGGAAACCATGGACTTGTTCATAGTGTCTCTTGCAAGCAGTGCCTGCGTCTCAGTATATGCACAAAACCCAACAACTGGTTATAGGAATAGACACACCTTGAACACCTACATGATTCTGAAGCACAGCCACCTGACCATGGTGGGCCTGAGCATCGCGCTGTTTCTGCTGCGCGCCTTCCTGCTCTATACCTGGCCGCGTGCGCTCAACGCTCGCTGGCTGAAGGTAGTGCCGCACGTCATCGATACGCTGCTGCTGCTCAGCGCGATCGGTCTGATGCTAGTGCTTGAACAGTACCCGCTGACGCAGCACTGGCTGACCGCCAAAGTGCTGGGACTGGTAGCTTATATCGGCTTCGGTACGGTGGCGCTGAAACGGGGCAGGAACCTGAAAACCCGCAGCCTGGCGCTGGTCGCGACCCTGTTGAGCCTGGGTTATATTCTGGGCGTGGCGATGACACACTCGGCCAGTATGGGCCTGGTGTGATCGGCTGAACGACTGCGGCGAACCTGGCTGCCGGCTAGAGTTCGCCGTAGACCTCTCGTATTACCCGTTGCAGCTCACTGCGCCAGGGTCGCTGACGAATGCCAAAGGTCGCCAGCAGCTTGCCGCATTTGAGTACGGAAGAGGCCGGCCGCTGCGCCAGGCAGTGCAGGTTTGCCGAGGAGACCGGCTGCAGCTGTTCCACCATCAGTTCCTCATACTGGCGCGCAGCCGCCAACAACGCCTCGCTGAAGCCGTATCGAGTGGTAATTTCGGCGCCGCAGTAATGATAGGTACCCCAAACCTTGATGCCGCAGGTCAGCTGACGCAGGATCGCCAGCAGCACCCGCGCCACATCCTCGGCTGAGGTCGGACAGCCGCGACGGTCGTCCGCCGCTTCAATCCTGCGCTCATGGCGCGCCTGCTCCAGCGTCCGCAGCAGAAAGTTCTCGCCACGGGCGCTGAACACCCAGCTGACCCTAAGGATAAGGTGTTGCGGCTGCGCGGCCCGAATCGCCTCCTCCCCCAGCCACATGCTGCGCCCGAAGGCGCCCAGCGGCGAGGCTTCATCCTTTTCGCTGTAGCCGCTGGCATAATGGCCATCGAAGACGTAATCGGATGACAGGTGCAGTAATGGGATGCTCAGCGCTGCCGTGGCAACGGCCAGGTTGTCGGCACCGTCACGGTTGACCGCCAGCGCCTGATCCTGCTGACGCTCGGCGGCATCGACCCGGTTGAACGCCGCACAGTTGATGACGTAATCCGGCAGGTGCTTTTCCAGCTGCTGGCGCACGGCAGCAGGATCGGTGATATCCAGTTGACGCCGGCTCAGGGCGACGGGGTCGATACCCGATGTCTGCTCCAGAAGTTCGGTCAGTGCATGACCGACCTGGCCGGCTGCCCCGACGATCAGGACTTTGGCTGAAGTTGTATAGGCGCTCACTGGCATACCGAAATCGTTGACCTGTACTGCTGATAAAATTGGCTTTTACGCTGTTGCGGTAAATTCGAGCATACCCGAAAGCGCGACGGCGGCACAGCCGTGCTGCGCGAAAAAATGCGGCGACAGAATGTCAAAAGCCCCGCGGGTCAGGCGGGGCTTTCAAGGCGCAGAAGCAGAAGGGTTTAGAACGGGATATCGTCGTCGAAATCGTCAAAACCGGGCGCCGGTTGCTGCGATGCCTGCTGCGGCTGCTGCGGGGGCTGCTGTTGCGGTGCCGGCTGGCGACGAGGTGCCTGCTGCTGCGGCTGGCCGTATCCCATCGGATCCGGCTGCGACTGGTAACCACCGGCATCACCGGCGCCACCACGACTGTCGAGCATCTGCATTTCGCTGGCCACGATCTCGGTGGTGTAACGGTCCTGACCGTCCTGCCCCTGCCACTTGCGTGTACGCAGGGAACCTTCCACATAGACCTTGGAGCCCTTGCGCAGGTATTCACCGGCGATCTCGGCCAGACGGTTGAAGAACACCACCCGATGCCACTCGGTGCGTTCCTGCATTTGACCGGTCTGCTTGTCTTTCCAGCTTTCGCTGGTGGCCAGTGTAACGTTGGTAACGGCATTGCCGGACGGCATGTAGCGCACCTCGGGGTCCCCCCCCAGGTTGCCGACCAGAATAACCTTGTTGATGCCACGCGCCATCAGTTATCTCCCGTTGTTCGGTTGTCTCGTGCTGCAGCGTCCTGCCGCTTCATAGGGGGTTGAGAATAGCACAGAGCGCCTTCCTATAGTAAGTCGCAGCCGCCAGGCATTGGTGGTTTAGCGACCAATGGCAAACCTCTATAATGGTTCTTTTTGCCAGTTACAGCGGAGCAGTAATGGACAAGATTCTGGTCAGGGGCGCCCGTACCCACAACCTGAAAAACGTGGATCTCGATATCCCGCGCGACCAGCTCATCGTGATCACAGGCCTGTCCGGTTCGGGCAAGTCCTCCCTCGCTTTCGACACCCTCTATGCCGAAGGGCAGCGGCGCTACGTCGAGTCACTGTCGACCTATGCCCGTCAGTTCCTGTCGATGATGGAAAAGCCGGATGTGGACCATATAGAAGGCCTGTCCCCGGCGATCTCGATCGAGCAGAAATCCACGTCACACAACCCCCGCTCCACGGTCGGCACCATCACCGAGATCTATGACTACCTGCGACTGCTGTTCGCCCGCGCCGGTGAACCGCGCTGTCCCGAACATGACCTGCCGTTGGCGGCACAGACCGTCAGCCAGATGGTCGACCAGGTGCTGGCCCTTCCCGAGGGCAGCAAGGTGATGCTGCTGGCTCCGGTGATCCAGGGCCGCAAGGGTGAACATCTGCATATCCTTAACCAGCTGCGCACCCAGGGCTTCGTCCGCGCCCGTATCGATGGCCTGGTCGTGGATCTGGATGATGCTCCGGCGCTGGACAAGAACCGCAAGCACGACATCGAAGTGGTGATCGACCGGATCAAGGTGCGTGACGACCTGCAGACCCGCTTGGCCGAATCCTTTGAGACGGCACTGGAGCTGGCCGACGGCATCGCCAAGGTGGCGCCGATGGAAGACGGGCTGGAGGAGATGGTGTTCTCCGCCCGTTTCGCCTGTCCCACCTGCGGCCACAGCATCCAGGAGCTGGAGCCACGCCTGTTCTCTTTCAACAACCCGCACGGCGCCTGCCCCTCCTGTGATGGCCTCGGTGTACGCCAGTATTTCGATCCACGCAAGCTGGTGCAGGACCCCTCGCTGCCGCTGGCGCAGGGTGCCATCCGTGGCTGGGACAAGCGCAGTCTGTACTATTATCAGCAGCTGCAGGCGGTCGCTGACCACTACGGGTTCAGCCTGGACACCCCCTTCGAAGCGCTGTCGGAGAAGCACCGCAAGGTGATTCTGGAGGGAAGCGGCAATGAAGAGGTGGCGTTCTATTACCGCAACGATCGCGGCGAACGGGTACAGAAGCTGCATGCTTTCGAAGGCGTGATCAACAACCTGGAACGCCGCTACCGTGAGACCGAATCGGACAGCGTGCGCGAAGAGCTGTCCAAGTACCTCAACATGCAGCCCTGCCCCTCCTGTCACGGCAGCCGCCTGCGCCGGGATGCGCGCCATGTTTATATCGACGAACACACCCTGCCGCAGATCGTGCGTCTGCCGATCGGCCAGGCACAGCATTATTTCCAGACCCTGCAACTGAGCGGCAAACAGGGCGAGATCGCCGAGAAAATTCTCAAGGAGATCCGCGACCGCCTCACCTTCCTCGTCAACGTGGGGCTGGATTACCTGTCCCTGGAACGCAGCGCCGAAACCCTGTCCGGCGGCGAAGCCCAGCGCATTCGTCTGGCCAGCCAGATCGGCGCAGGCCTGGTCGGCGTCATGTACGTACTCGACGAACCCTCCATCGGCCTGCATCAGCGTGACAACGAGCGCCTGCTGCAGACACTGAAACACCTTCGCGATCTGGGCAATACCGTGATCGTGGTCGAGCATGACGAGGATGCGATCCGCATGGCCGACTACCTCATCGATATCGGCCCCGGTGCCGGTGTCCACGGAGGCCAGGTAATCGCCGCCGGCAAACCCGAGCTGATCATGGCCACCCCTGAATCGGTCACTGGCCAATACCTCAGTGGTGAGCGCTGCATTGCCGTGCCGTCCGAGCGCCGCAGTGCCGATCCGGAGCGGATGCTCAAACTGATCGGTGCGCATGGCAATAACCTGAAACACGTTAATCTGGAAATTCCGGTGGGACTGCTGACCTGCATCACCGGCGTGTCCGGCTCGGGCAAGTCCACCCTGATCAACAATACGCTCTACCCTGTGGCAGCCACCGAGCTGAACAACGCGACCACCCTGGATGCGGCACCCCATGAACGGATAGAAGGGCTGGAGCTGTTTGACAAGGTGATCGATATCGATCAGAGCCCCATCGGTCGTACCCCACGCTCAAACCCAGCGACCTACACCGGCATCTTCACGCCGATCCGCGAGCTCTTTTCCGGCACCAAGGAAGCTCGTTCGCGGGGATACAAGCCAGGCCGTTTCAGCTTCAACGTCAAGGGTGGCCGCTGCGAGGCCTGTCAGGGCGATGGTGTAATCAAGGTCGAAATGCATTTTCTGCCCGACATTTACGTCCCCTGTGATATCTGCAAGGGCAAACGTTATAACCGGGAAACCCTTGAGGTGACGTACAAGGGCAAGAGCATCGATGAAGTGCTGGAGATGACCGTGGAGGACGCACGCGAGTTCTTCGATGTGATCCCGGCGCTGGCCCGTCGCCTGCAGACGCTGATTGATGTCGGCCTGAGCTATATCCGCCTGGGCCAGGCCGCGACGACTCTGTCCGGCGGCGAGGCACAGCGGGTCAAACTGGCACGGGAACTGAGCAAGCGGGATACCGGCAAGACATTGTATATCCTCGACGAGCCAACCACCGGCCTGCATTTCTACGATATCCAGCAGCTGCTCAACGTCCTCGACCGGTTGCGCGACCACGGCAATACCATCGTGGTGATCGAGCATAACCTGGATGTGATCAAGACCGCCGATTGGATCGTCGACTTGGGACCCGAAGGCGGCAGCGGTGGTGGTCAGATCATCGCCAGCGGCACACCGGAACAGGTGGCCGTCAGTGAAGTATCGCACACCGGCCGCTTCCTCAAGCCCCTTCTGAACTAAGTTCAAGCGACTCTGGGAGCCAGGTCGATGGCAGCGCCAAGGAAGGTGCTGTCAGCCCCAAGGGACACACCTACAGCGTGATGACGGGGGTTCCGCAGGCCTTCCCGATATCATCGCAAAACGCAGGCACAAAAAAACCCGGGCCTATCGGACCGGGTTTTTTAATGCTGTGCAGTAGTGATTAATCTTCAGCAGATTCTTCAACTACAGCCTGACCAGCGGGACGATCAACCAGCTCAACGTAAGCCATCGGCGCTTTGTCGCCTGCGCGGTAGCCGCATTTCAGAATGCGAACGTAACCACCCGGACGAGTCGCGTAACGCGGGCCCAGTTCGTTGAACAATTTACCTACAGCTTCGTTGCTGCGGGTACGGGAGAACGCCAGACGACGGTTAGCAACCGAGTCAGTCTTGGCCAGAGTGATCAGCGGCTCAGCAAAGCGGCGCAGTTCTTTTGCTTTAGGCAGAGTAGTCTTGATCAGTTCGTGTTCGAACAGAGACACTGCCATATTCTTGAACATCGCTTTGCGGTGAGCACTTGTACGATTCAAGTGTCGACCAGATTTACGATGACGCATTTTCTAAATCCTTTGTAACTAGGGTTACGAAGTCAGACTCAAGAGGCAACCTTGTCATCGCCTTTCAGGCTGGCCGGAGGCCAGTTTTCCAGACGCATGCCAAGTGACAGACCTTTGGATGCCAGCACATCCTTAATCTCGGTCAGTGACTTCTTGCCCAAGTTAGGAGTCTTCAGCAGTTCCACTTCGGTGCGCTGGATAAGATCACCGATGTAGTAGATCTGCTCTGCTTTCAGACAGTTCGCGGAACGGACAGTCAGCTCCAGGTCATCGACCGGACGCAGAAGAACAGGATCGATCTCCGGTTCATTCGGCTCTGCACGGGTCTGTTCGCCAGCATCTTCAAGATCGACAAACACAACCAGCTGCTGCTGCAGAATGGTCGCCGCCCGACGGATGCACTCTTCGGGATCGATCGTGCCGTTAGACTCGATATCGATCACCAGTTTGTCCAGGTCGGTGCGCTGTTCCACACGTGCGCTTTCAACAGCGTAGGATACGCGCAGAACAGGGCTGTAGCTGGCATCCAGCTGCAGACGTCCAATGGCACGAGTTTCGTCTTCATCGCTCACACGTGCATCAGCCGGCACGTAACCGCGGCCACGCGTGACACGCAGCTGCATGTTCAGCGAATGACCCGGGTTGAGGTGCGCAATCACATGTTCCGGGTTGGCAACCTCAACGTCCTGGTTCAGCTGGATATCACCCGCTGTCACCGGACCGGCCTCTGACTTGGAGAGAGTCAGGAGCGCTTCATCACCGTTATGCAGAGCGATGGCGACACCTTTGAGGTTCAGCAGGATCTCGATGACATCCTCCTGAACACCCTCGATGCTGCTGTACTCGTGCAGTACACCTTCAATTTCCACTTCCGAAATTGCACAACCCGGCATGGAAGAGAGCAGGATACGGCGCAGCGCATTGCCCAGAGTATGGCCGAACCCTCGCTCAAGCGGCTCGAGAGTCACTTTAGCGCGGGTTTTGCTAATCTCCTGCACGTCGATGTGACGTGGGTATAGAAACTCGTTTACTGAACGCTGCATAGTTCCACCAGTCAAGAGTTCAAAATTACTTCGAGTAGAGCTCGACAATCAGGTGTTCGTTGATGTCGGCTGACAGATCACTACGTTCCGGCAGGGACTTGAAAGTACCTTCCATCTTCGCAGTATCAACTTCAACCCACTCAACCGGAGCACGCTGACCGGCCAGTTCCAGTGCGTGCTTGATACGCAGCTGAGTTTTGGCTTTTTCACGAACTGCTACTACATCGCCAGCCTGTACCTGGTAGGAAGGAATGTTCACAACCTGACCGTTAACAGTGATCTGACGGTGAGAGACAACCTGACGTGCTTCAGCACGGGTAGAACCGTAACCCATGCGGTATACAACGTTGTCCAGACGGCCTTCCAGCAGCTGGAGCAGGTTTTCACCGGTTGCACCCTTACGGCGTGCAGCCTCTTTGTAGTAACCACGGAACTGACGTTCCAGCACGCCGTAGATGCGACGTACTTTCTGCTTTTCACGCAGCTGCAGACCGTATTCAGACAGACGACCGCGACGGGCGCCGTGAACACCAGGTACTGTTTCTGCTTTGCACTTGCTATCAAGCGCGCGGACACCACTCTTCAGGAAGAGATCGGTGCCTTCACGACGGGACAGCTTGCACTTAGGTCCAAGATAACGAGCCATATTACCGTCTCCAGATTAAACGCGACGCTTCTTCGGCGGACGACAACCGTTGTGCGGAATCGGTGTCACGTCCGTGATGTTTGTGATCTTGTAGCCGCAGCCGTTCAGAGCACGAACTGCAGATTCACGGCCCGGTCCCGGGCCCTTCACAAACACGTCGAGGTTTTTCAGACCGTATTCCAGAGCTGCCTGACCGGCACGCTCAGCTGCAACCTGTGCAGCGAACGGAGTGCTCTTACGGGAACCGCGGAAGCCTGAGCCACCAGAAGTTGCCCAGCTCAGAGCGTTACCCTGACGATCGGTAATAGTGATGATAGTGTTGTTAAAAGAGGCATGGATGTGCGCGAGGCCATCCGCAACCTGCTTTTTAACCTTTTTACGAGTGCGATTACCTGGCTTAGCCATATTCGGAAATTCCTATCGCTTACTTACGGATCGGCTTGCGCGGGCCTTTACGGGTACGCGCATTCGTCTTGCTGCGCTGACCACGTACCGGCAGGTTACGACGGTGACGCAGGCCACGGTAGCAACCGAGGTCCATAAGACGCTTGATGTTCATGTTGACTTCACGGCGCAGATCGCCCTCTACAGTCAACTTGGCAACTTCACCACGAACATTATCGAGCTGCTCTTCAGACAGTTCTGCAATCTTGGTGCTCGGCGCAATGCCGGTAGCTTCACAGATCTGTTTGGCAGTCGTGCGGCCAATCCCGAAAATGTAAGTCAGAGAAATTACCGCATGCTTATTGTCAGGAATATTGACGCCAGCTATACGGGCCATTCAATGTACTCCATATTAGTGTTCTGGGAGATGCTCACCAGAACCAATCATTCTTTAGTTCGTGGAAGGCGCGCAATGATATACCCTGATCAAAAATAAATCAAGGCTGCGCGCTTCCACTCCCGGCCAGCTGTGGATTAACCCTGGCGCTGCTTGTGTCGGGGTTCCACTTTGCAGATCACGCGCACGGAACCGTTGCGGCGTACGATCTTGCAGTTACGGCAAATCTTTTTAACAGATGCGCGTACTTTCATGATCCACCTCGTTAGGCTTAGCGCAGGAGTCCTGCGCCGCCCTTAAGATTCGATTTTTTCATCAGGGACTCATACTGGTGCGACATCAGGTGTGATTGCACCTGCGCCATAAAGTCCATCACCACAACCACCACGATCAGCAGTGAAGTACCGCCGAAGTAGAACGGCACGTTCCACGCCACCACCAGGAACTGGGGCATCAGTGAAACCGCTGTGATGTAAAGCGCGCCGAACAGAGTCAGACGGCTCAGCACGGAGTCGATGTACCGTGCGGACTGATCACCAGGACGGATCCCCGGAATAAAGGCACCTGATTTTTTCAGGTTATCCGCCACGTCACGCGGATTGAAGACAATCGCCGTGTAGAAGTAGCAGAAAAATACGATCGCAATTGCGAACAGCAGAATGTACAGCGGCTGTCCCGGACCCAGAGCCAGAGCCACATCCTGCAACCACTCCATGCCTTCAGACTGACCAAACCACTGGCCAACCGATGCAGGGAACAGCAGGATGCTGGAAGCGAAGATCGGCGGAATAACACCGGCCATGTTCACTTTCAGCGGCAGATGGCTGGACTGGGCCGCGTATACGCGACGCCCCTGCTGACGCTTCGCATAGTTGATGGTAATGCGGCGCTGGCCGCGTTCCATGAACACCACAAAGCCCACAGTGGCAATCGCCAGAACAGCGATGGCCAGCAGCGCCAGGATATTGAGATCACCCTGACGCGCTGCTTCAAAGGACTGGCCGATCGCACTGGGCAGACCTGCCACAATACCGGCAAAGATCAGAATCGAGATACCGTTACCGATGCCATGCTCGGTGATCTGCTCACCCAGCCACATCAGGAAAACAGCACCGGCCACCAGAGTCACAACCGCTACGAAGTAGAAGCTGAAGTCGGCCATGAAGGCGACACCCTGATTTGCCAGACCAACCGCCATACCAAACGCCTGCAGAGTGGCCAGAATGACCGTCCCATAGCGGGTATATTGGCTGATTTTACGCCGTCCGGCCTCCCCTTCCTTCTTCAACTGTTCCAGCTGCGGGCTCACAACGGTCATCAACTGCATAATGATAGAGGCAGAGATGTAGGGCATGATACCCAGCGCCAGGATCGACATGCGTTCCAAAGCACCACCCGAAAACATGTTGAACAGACTGAGGATGGTTCCCTGGTTCTGATCAAACAGCGCAGCAAGGCGATCGGGATTGATACCGGGAACGGGGATATGCGCCCCGATCCGGTAAACAATGATCGCGATCAGAACGAATCTGAGTCGAGCCCAAAGCTCTTTCAGACCGCTCTGCATGCCTGCCGGTATTTGTCCTTGTTTAGCCATTTACGCCTCGACTTTGCCGCCAGCAGCCTCGATCGCAGCCTGTGCACCTTTGGTCACTTTCAGACCTTTAACGGTGACTGCCTTGTTGATCTCACCAGACAGAATCACACGTGCAGATTTGATCTCTTCACGAATGATGTCAGCCTGTTTCAGCGCAGCCAGATCGACAACGTCGACACCGGCAGCAGCCAGTTCGTTCAGACGAACTTCAGCTACGTAACGCGCCTGACGAGAAGTGAAACCGAATTTCGGCAGACGACGCTGAATTGGCATCTGACCGCCTTCAAAACCCGGCTTGACACTGCCGCCAGAGCGGGATTTCTGACCCTTGTGACCACGGCCACAAGTTTTACCCAGACCGGAGCCGATACCACGACCTACACGCTTGGGAGCGTGCTTGGAACCAGCGCCCGGGCGCAGAGTATTCAAACGCATTGGGTGACTCCTCTTACTCGCCTACTACACGAACCATGTAGTTGACTTTGTTGATCATGCCACGCACCGCCGGAGTATCTTCCAGCTCAACGGTGTGACCGATGCGACGCAGACCCAGGCCCTTAACGGTCTGGATGTGCTTCGGCAGACGACCGATGGTGCTGCGTACCAGGGTAACCTTGATAGTGTTCGCCATGGTTTAACCCTCCAGGATATCTTCGACGGTTTTGCCACGCTTGGCTGCAACATCTTCCGGCGCAGACATCTGCTTCAGACCGTTGATGGTTGCACGCACTACGTTTACCGGGTTGGTAGAGCCGTAGCACTTGGCCAGTACGTTGTGGACACCTGCCAGTTCCAGGACTGCACGCATCGCACCACCGGCGATGACACCAGTACCTTCAGACGCCGGCTGCATGTAAACCTTGGAAGCACCGTGACGGGCTTTTACCGGGTACTGCAGAGTGTGGCCGTTCAGCTGAACGCTGATCATGTTGCGGCGAGCCTGCTCCATCGCTTTCTGGATAGCAACAGGTACTTCGCGCGCTTTACCGCGACCGAAGCCAACGCGACCGTTACCGTCACCAACGACAGTCAGCGCTGTGAAACCGAAGATACGACCGCCTTTTACCACTTTAGCGACGCGGTTTACCTGAACCAGCTTCTCTTGCAGTTCACCGTCTTTCTGTTCGTGATTTGCCATATTAGAAACCTTTAGAATTCCAGGCCGCCTTCGCGTGCAGCATCAGCAAGAGCTGCAACACGACCGTGGTATTTGAAACCGGAGCGGTCAAACGCTACCTTGGATACGCCGGCTTCTTTAGCACGGCTGGCGATCAGAGCACCCACTTTCTTGGCTGCTTCGATGTTACCGGTAGCACCTTCACGCAGATCCTTTTCCACTGTAGAGGCAGAAGCCAGAACCTGGCTGCCATCAGCAGAGATAACCTGCGCGTAAATGTGACGCGGAGAGCGGTTCACGCAAAGGCGAACAGCGCCCTGATCACGCATCTGCATGCGCGAACGACGCGCACGACGAATACGAGCTTGCTTTTTATCGTTCATGACCCTGCCTTACTTCTTCTTCGCCTCTTTACGGCGTACATATTCATCAGCATAACGAACACCCTTGCCTTTGTACGGCTCAGGCGGACGGAATGCGCGAATTTCTGCAGCCACCTGACCAACACGCTGTTTGTCAGCACCGCTGACAACGATCGTAGTGTTGTTCGGGGTTTCGGCAGAAACACCTTCGGGCAGTTCGTAATCGATCGGGTGAGAGAAGCCAAGCGTCAGGTTAACAACCTTGCCTTTGGCCTGCGCACGGTAACCAACACCCAGCAGATTCAGGGTTTTGGAAAAGCCTTCGCTTACGCCGACAACCATGTTGCTGACCAGTGCGCGAGTCGTACCGGCCAGAGCGTTGGACTGTTTGGCGCCGTCGCGCGGAGCGAAAGTCAGCTGACCTTCAGCCTGTTCGATTGCAACAGACGGATGCAGATCCAGCGTCAGTTCGCCGTTCTTGCCTTTAACAGCAAGAGCCTGACCAGCCAGCTTGATTTCAACACCTGCCGGTACAACTACGGGTTTCTTCGCAATTCGTGACATTGGAATACCTCTTAGAAGACCGTGCAGATAACTTCACCACCGATGCCTGCCTTGCGAGCAGCACGATCAGTCATGACGCCTTTGCTGGTAGAGATAATTGCGATACCCAGGCCATCTGCCACTTTCGGCAGTTCCGCTGCGTTCTTGTAGATACGCAGAGACGGGCGGCTTACGCGCTTGATCTCTTCGATAACCGGCTTGCCTTCGAAGTACTTCAGTTCGACAGACAGAACAGGTTTCACATCGCCTTCAACTGAGAAGTCAGCGATGTAGCCTTCATCCTTCAGTACAGTTGCAATTGCAACCTTCTGCTTGGAAGACGGCATGGCTACATGGGCTTTTTCAGCCATGTGTCCGTTGCGGATACGGGTAAACATATCCGCGAGGGTGTCTTGCATACTCATGCGATTAACGTCCTCTTAAGTGCAGCTCAGTGCGGTAGCAGACAAAGCCTGCCCAGACCACTGGGCTTACCAATGGCAAGCTTACCAGCTTGCCTTCTTCAGGCCCGGAACATCTCCGCGCATTGCAGCTTCACGCAGCTGGTTACGGCACAGTCCGAACTTGCGGTAAACCGCATGCGGACGACCGGTAACCTGGCAACGACGCTGCTTGCGCACCGGGCTAGCATCACGCGGCAATTTCTGCAGCGCGACCTGTGCATCCCAAACTTCGTCTTCAGAGCTGTTCGGGCTTGCGATAATTGCTTTGAGTTCAGCACGCTTGGTGGCGTATTTGCCAGCCAGTTTTTCGCGCTTGAGCTCACGCTGGATCATAGAAACCTTAGCCATTACTCAACCCTTCTTATTTCTTGAACGGGAACTGCAGCGCAGACAGCAGTGCACGACCTTCGTCGTTGTTCTTCGCGGTGGTGGTGATGGTAATATCCAGACCACGCAGCTTGTCGACCTTATCGTAGTCGATTTCCGGGAAGATAATCTGCTCTTTAACGCCCATGCTGTAGTTGCCACGGCCATCGAAAGATTTCGGGTTCAGGCCACGGAAGTCACGGATACGCGGGATAGAGATATCCACCAGACGATCCAGGAATTCCCACATCTGCTGACCGCGCAGGGTGACTTTACAGCCGATCGGCCAACCTTCACGAACCTTGAAGCCCGCGATGGATTTGCGTGCCTTGGTAACAACCGGCTTCTGACCCGCGATTGCAGTCATATCAGCCACAGCATTTTCCAGCTGCTTCTTGTCACCCAGAGCTTCACCCACACCCATGTTCAGGGTGATTTTGGTGACACGAGGCACAGCCATGACGTTCGGGCTGTTCAGCTCTTCTTTAAGCTTCTGCTTAATTTCGTTTGCGTAAAGCGCTTTCAATCTTGACATTGCACCAACCCCTCTTACTTATCACCGCCGACGAGTTCGCCGGTGGACTTGAAGAAACGTACCTTGGTGCCGTCTTCAAGCAACTTGAAGCCTACACGATCACCTTTGCCGGTCTGCGCGTTGAAGATAGCAACATTGGAAGTCGCGATAGCCGCTTCCTTCTCAACGATACCACCCTGCTGACCCAACATCGGATTCGGCTTCTGGTGCTTCTTGATCATGTTGATGCCAGACACGATCAGACGATCGTTAGCGAGCACGCGCATAACTTTGCCACGCTTGCCCTTGTCTTTACCTGCGATAACGATGATGTCATCGTCGCGACGAATCTTACGCATTATTTTACCTTGTCGTTTCCTGCTACCCTCTCATGCTCAAAAACGCCAAACCCTGTCGGGAGTGGCGTTTTTTCATAAGACCGGACTCAAAGAGACCGTCTTAAAGCACTTCAGGCGCCAGGGAAATGATCTTCATGAACTTCTCATTACGAAGCTCACGCGTTACTGGCCCGAAGATACGAGTACCGATCGGAGCGTCGTTGGCGTTCAGCAGAACCGCAGAGTTAGTATCAAAGCGGATCAGAGAACCGTCCGGACGACGAACACCCTTACGGGTACGTACTACGACAGCCTTAAGTACCTGGCCTTTCTTTACCTTGCCACGCGGAATTGCTTCCTTGACGGTCACCTTGATGATGTCGCCAACAGAGGCGTAGCGGCGGTGAGAACCACCCAGGACCTTAATACACTGCACTCGCTTGGCGCCGCTGTTGTCAGCAACATCAAGCATCGTTTCAGTCTGAATCATGGTCTACTCCACAAACTGTATAAACCGTCACCGCAACATCATTTCAGCCGCGGTGAACTGGCATAATGGAGCAAAGGCGCACTAGTTTACACCTTTGCTGCACGCTCTTCAATGCGAACAAGTGACCAAGTTTTGGTCTTGGACAGCGGACGGGATTCGGCGATAGTCACCAGGTCACCCATCTGACACTCATTCTTCTCATCGTGAGCATGCAGTTTGGTGGAGCGCTTCACAAACTTACCGTAGATAGGGTGTTTTTCTTTACGCTCAACCAGAACAGTGATGGTTTTATCCATCTTGTCACTGACGACCTTACCGGTCACAGTACGAGTACGTTTTTCCGCGCTCATTTAGTCACCTGCTTTTCGTTCAGTAGAGTCTTAACGCGAGCAATATCGCGACGAACCTGACCCAGCAGGTGAGTCTGTGCCAGCTGGCCAGTAGCTTTCTGCATACGCAGGTTAAACTGGTCCTTCAGAAGACCCAGCAGAGCCTGCTGAAGCTCTTCAACGGACTTGTCACGCAGTTCAGCAGTTTTCATTACATCACCGTCCGCTTAACAATAGTTGTAGAAACCGGCAGTTTGGCAGCAGCCAGCGCGAAAGCTTCGGTAGCCAGCTCTTCCGGTACACCGCTCATTTCGAACAGCACTTTACCCGGCTGAATCTGGGCAACCCAGTACTCTACGCTACCCTTACCCTTACCCATACGTACTTCCAGCGGCTTACCTGTGATCGGCTTGTCCGGGAAGACACGGATCCAGATCTTACCACCACGTTTTACGTGACGGGTCATGGTACGACGGGCCGCTTCAATCTGGCGAGCAGTGATACGGCCACGACCGGTCGCTTTCAGTGCAAATTCACCAAAGCTGACCTTGCTGCCGCGCTGTGCCAGGCCGCGGTTGCGACCTTTCATTACCTTGCGGTATTTCAGTCGTTTCGGTTGCAGCATTGACGTCTACCTCACTTACCTTTCTTCTTGGGCGCGTTCTTCTCGGCACGTACCTGTTCGATACCACCGAGGACTTCACCCTTGAAGATCCAGACTTTAACGCCGATCACACCGTAAGTGGTGTGGGCTTCGTAGGTAGCGTAATCGATGTCCGCACGCAGAGTGTGCAGCGGTACACGACCTTCACGATACCATTCAGTACGCGCGATCTCGGCACCACCGAGACGACCGCCCAACTGAATTTTGATGCCTTTGGCGCCCTGACGCATAGCGTTCTGTACCGCGCGCTTCATGGCACGACGGAACATCACACGACGTTCCAGCTGGCTGGCAACGCTCTGTGCAACCAGTTTCGCATCCAGATCCGGCTTGCGTACTTCTTCGATGTTGATGTGAACAGGCACACCCATCATCTGGGAAACAGCGTTACGCAGCTTCTCGACGTCTTCGCCTTTCTTGCCGATCACGATACCCGGACGAGCCGTGTAGATGGTGATCTTGGCATTCTGTGCCGGACGCTCGATTTCGATGCGGCTTACAGATGCATTTTTCAGCTGCCCGTCCAGGTACTTGCGTACCTGGAGGTCATTCAGCAGCTTTGCAGAGTATTCAGCCTTGTCGGCGTACCATACAGAGGTATGGTCCTTGACAATACCAAGCCGAATACCGGTCGGATTGACTTTCTGACCCATATTGAACTCTCCTAGCAATCAGCTCTTAGTCTGCCACCTTGACGGTGATATGTGACGAACGCTTCAGGATGCGATCAGCGCGACCCTTGGCACGCGGCCGGATACGCTTCATGGTCATCCCTTCATCAACGAACACAGCTGATACGCGCAGATCATCAATATCGGCGCCTTCATTGTGCTCCGCATTCGCGATAGCAGACTCCAGAACCTTCTTGACCAGATCAGCACCTTTCTTAGTGCTGAACGCCAGGATATTCAGAGCTTCGCCCACAGATTTACCACGGATCTGATCAGCGACCAGTCGGGCCTTCTGGGCGGAGATGCGGGCGCCTGTGTGCTTGGCGATAACTTCCATCATCTACTCCCTTACTTCTTCTTGGCCTTCTTGTCGGCTGCATGACCGCGGTATGTACGTGTCGCAGCGAACTCGCCCAGTTTGTGGCCGACCATGTCTTCGGTAATGAAAACCGGGACATGCTGACGACCGTTGTGTACTGCAATAGTAAGACCGACGAACTGCGGGAACACAGTTGAACGACGAGACCAGGTCTTGATCGGACGACGTTCGTTAGCCTCGATTGCAGCCTCTACCTTCTTCAGCAGGTGAAGGTCGATAAAAGGACCTTTCTTCAGTGAACGTGGCACAGCTGATTCCTCTTATTTAGCCTGACGACGGCGTACGATCAGTGAATCAGTACGCTTGTTCTTGCGAGTCTTGTGACCCTTGGTCGGCACGCCCCACGGAGTAACCGGGTGACGACCACCAGAGCTACGACCCTCACCACCACCGTGCGGGTGGTCTACCGGGTTCATCGCCGCACCGCGAACGGTCGGACGAACGCCGCGCCAACGGTTGGCACCGGCTTTACCCAGACGACGCAGGCTGTGCTCGGAGTTGCTCACTTCACCCAGGGTGGCGCGGCACTCGACCAGAACCTTGCGGGTCTCGCCAGAACGCAGACGCAGAGTCGCGTAAGTACCCTCACGGGCTACCAGCTGTGCGGAGGTTCCTGCTGAACGTGCGATCTGAGCGCCTTTGCCCGGCTTCAGTTCCACACAGTGAACAGTACTACCCAGCGGAATGTTGCGCAGCGGCAGAGTGTTACCGATTTTGATGTCCGCATCATCGCCAGAGACGATGCGCGCACCGGCCTCCAGGCCTTTCGGCGCGATGATGTAGCGACGTTCACCGTCAGCATACTTCACCAGCGCGATGTTGGCAGAACGGTTCGGATCGTATTCCAGACGCTCGATTACGCCCGCGATACCATCCTTGTTGCGACGGAAGTCAACAATACGGTAATGGCTCTTGTGACCACCACCGATATGACGAGTCGTGATGCGACCGTTGTTGTTACGACCACCAGTCTTGCTTTTCTTTTCGACCAGCGCAGCAAACGGTTTGCCCTTGTGCAGACCTTCGCTGACCACTTTAACGACGTGACGACGTCCAGCAGAGGTCGGCTTTGCTTTAATAACTGCCATGGTTCAACCCCTCGTTATTCGCCTGCCAGGAAATCGATTTCAGAGCCTTCGGCCAGACGAACGTACGCTTTACGAACATCGTTGCGCTTGCCCATGCCACGCATGGTGCGCTTGGTTTTACCCTTGATGTTCAGCACGTTAACGCCTGCAACCTTAACGTTGAAAAGCTCTTCAACGGCCTGCTTGATTTCCTGCTTGGTTGCGTCTTTGGCCACACGGAAAACTACCTGCTCGCTGCCTTCGGCAACGATGGTGGCCTTTTCAGAGATGTGCGGTCCGAGCAGCACTTTATAAATGCGTTCCGGGTTCATGCCAGCACCTCCTCAATTTTCTTCAGAGCAGGAACTGTCACCAGGACCTTCTCGAAACCAACCAGGCTAACCGGGTCGATACCAGCAGCATCGCGCACGTCCACATGCGGAACGTTGCGGGCAGCCAGATACAGATTCTGCTCGACGTTTTCGGTGATCAGCAGCGCGTTGTCCAGCTTCAGTTCTTCCAGCTTGGCAACAAACTGCTTGGTCTTCGGTGCTTCCAGCTGGAAGTCTTCAACGACAACCAGACGCTCCTGACGCACCAGCTCAGACAGGATGCAACGCATGGCAGCGCGGTACATCTTCTTGTTTACCTTCTGAGCGAAGTTGCGCGACTGAGCGGCGAAAGTTACACCACCCGCACGCCACAGCGGTGAACGGCTAGTACCCGCACGGGCACGACCGGTACCTTTCTGACGGAACGGCTTGGCGCCACCACCAGATACTGCGGAACGGTTTTTCTGCGCTTTGGTACCCTGACGGCCGGCTGCCATGTAGGCAGTCACAACCTGGTGTACCAGCGCTTCATTGAACTCTTTACCAAATGCCAGATCGGATACTTCAACCGATCCAGTGGCTCCAGTCAGATTCAGATTCATGGCAATCCTCCTCAGGCGCGTGCTTTAACAGCAGGTTTAACGATGACGTCGCCGCCGGTGGCGCCCGGGATTGCACCCTTGACGATCAGCAGGTTGCGCTCAGCATCAACACGTACGACTTCCAGAGTCTGTACAGTGCAACGCTCGGCACCCATGTGACCGGCCATCTTTTTACCTTTGAATACACGACCCGGGGTCTGGCACTGACCAATGGAACCCGGAGCACGGTGAGAAATGGAGTTACCGTGAGTCGCGTCCTGAGTCGAGAAATTCCAGCGCTTAACGCCGCCCTGGAAGCCTTTACCCTTGGATTGACCGGTAACGTCAATTTTCTGACCTGCTTCGAAGCGCTCAACAGTCAGCGCATCGCCAACGTTGATTTCCTCGTCACCATTCAGACGGAACTCCCACAAACCGCGACCGGCTTCTACGCCAGCCTTGGCAAAGTGACCTGCTTCCGGCTTGCTCAGGCGGTTTGCCTTTTTGCTACCGGTAGTCACCTGCACCGCCGCATAACCGTCGGTTTCGACAGTTTTAACGCCGGTCACACGGTTCGGTTCCATTTCGATGACGGTGACTGGCACGGACACGCCATCTTCAGTGAAGATGCGGGTCATACCCGCTTTACGTCCGATAAGTCCTACAGACATGTTTATACCTCTTGCCAGTTGTGTACGGGGCTGTCACCCACTATGGCTGCCCTTTTCAGGGACATTCCACAAATAGCGCTTCATTAATTGAATAATTCTGCGCAGTGCGTATTAGCCGAGGCTGATCTGCACTTCTACACCCGCAGCGAGATCCAGCTTCATCAGCGCGTCGACAGTTTTTTCTGTCGGCTCAACGATGTCCAGAACACGCTTGTGCGTACGAATCTCATACTGATCACGCGCGTCCTTGTTGACGTGCGGAGAAACCAGTACGGTGTAACGCTCTTTGCGAGTAGGAAGTGGGATCGGACCACGCACCTGAGCACCCGTCCGCTTAGCAGTCTCAACGATCTCCTGAGCAGATGAGTCAATCAGGCGATGATCAAAAGCCTTCAGACGAATTCTGATTTTTTGGTTCTGCATTCTGATCACGCATTTCCTGTTAGTTTTTTAACGGCAATAGCCGACCACCCCTAGGAAGAAGGGGACGCAAATTTTACTCACTGGGCAAGTTAGCGTCAACCAAAAGTTTAATTTTTAACCAACTTCGGCACGCCATTTTTTGACCAGCAACAAAAAAGCCCTCCGAAGAGGGCTTTTTCAGATCAAATCAGGCGAGTGGATTACTCGATGATTTTAGATACAACACCAGCGCCGACGGTACGACCACCTTCACGGATGGCGAAACGCAGACCGTCTTCCATCGCGATCGGGTTGATCAGGGTAACAGTCATCTGGATGTTGTCGCCCGGCATTACCATTTCAACGCCTTCCGGCAGTTCACAGGCACCAGTGATGTCAGTGGTACGGAAGTAGAACTGCGGACGGTAGCCCTTGAAGAACGGAGTGTGACGACCGCCTTCTTCCTTGCTCAGTACGTAGACTTCGCCTTCGAACTTGGTGTGCGGAGTGATGGAGCCCGGCTTCGCCAGGACCTGACCACGCTCAACTTCGTCACGCTTGGTACCACGCAGCAGCGCACCAACGTTCTCGCCTGCACGACCCTGGTCCAGCAGCTTGCGGAACATTTCAACACCAGTACAGGTAGTCTTGGTGGTGTCCTTGATACCAACGATTTCGATCTCGTCGCCAACGTTCAGGATGCCACGCTCGATACGACCGGTCACTACGGTACCACGACCGGAGATAGAGAAGACGTCCTCGATCGGCATCAGGAACGGCAGGTCAACGGCTCGCTGCGGCTCAGGAATGTACTCGTCCAGAGTCTCAACCAGCTTCTTGACAGCTGCCTGACCGTAACCTTCCGGATCTTCACCGTTCAGCGCCTGCAGAGCAGAACCCACGATGATCGGAGTGTCGTCACCCGGGAATTCGTACTGGTCCAGAAGTTCGCGAACTTCCATTTCAACCAGTTCCAGCAGCTCTTCGTCATCAACCATGTCCGCTTTGTTCAGGAACACAACGATGTACGGTACACCTACCTGACGAGACAGCAGGATGTGCTCACGAGTCTGCGGCATGGGGCCGTCTGCTGCGGAACATACCAGAATAGCGCCGTCCATCTGAGCAGCACCGGTGATCATGTTCTTAACGTAGTCGGCGTGTCCCGGGCAGTCTACGTGCGCGTAGTGGCGAGTCGGAGATTCGTACTCTACGTGAGAAGTAGAGATGGTGATACCACGCTCACGCTCTTCCGGTGCGTTGTCGATACCGTCGAAAGCAACGGCGTCACCGCCCCATACTTCTGCACAGACGCGAGTCAGTGCAGCGGTCAGAGTGGTTTTACCGTGGTCAACGTGACCGATGGTACCTACGTTAACGTGCGGCTTGCTACGTTCAAATGCTTGTTTAGCCACGATTAAATCCTCTTGATTCAGTAATTGGCTTATCAGTTCTGCTTGATAACGGCTTCGGCAATATTCTGCGGAGCTTCGGCATAGCCTTTGAACTCCATAGAATAGGTCGCACGACCCTGGGATGCGGAACGCAGGTCAGTAGCGTAACCGAACATCTCGCCCAGCGGTACTTCTGCGTTGATCACCTTGCCTGAAGTGCTGTCTTCCATACCCTGCACCAGGCCACGACGACGGTTCAGGTCACCCATGACGTCACCCATGTACTCTTCAGGGGTTACGACCTCAACCTGCATCATCGGCTCCAGCAGGCACGGGCTCGCTTCCTGTGCATACTTTTTCAGTGCCTGGGATGCGGCGATTTTAAACGCCATCTCGTTGGAGTCAACTTCATGGAAAGAACCATCGTACAGACGGGCTTTCAGACCGATGAGCGGGTAGCCGGCGATAACACCGTTCTTCATCTGCTCTTCGATACCTTTCTGAACGGCCGGGATGTATTCCTTCGGAATCGCACCACCCACGATCTCGTTCACGAACTCCAGACCTTCCTCGTCGCTCGGTGCGAACTCGACCACAACGTGACCGTACTGACCGCGACCACCGGACTGACGGGCAAACTTGTGGTTAGCCACGACGTTCTTGCGGATCTTCTCGCGGTAGGCCACCTGCGGCTTACCGATGTTGGCTTCAACCTTGAACTCGCGACGCATACGGTCAACGATGATGTCCAGGTGCAGCTCACCCATACCGGAGATGATGGTCTGACCGGTTTCTTCGTCGGTTTCAACACGGAAAGAGGGATCTTCCTGAGCCAGCTTGCTCAGCGCGATACCCATCTTCTCCTGGTCAGCCTTGGATTTCGGCTCAACCGCAACGGAGATAACCGGCTCCGGGAATTCCATGCGTTCCAGGATAATCTTGTTATCCATATCGCACAGGGTGTCACCAGTGGTCACGTCTTTCAGACCGATCATGGCGGCGATATCGCCGGCACGAACTTCCTTGATCTCTTCACGGCTGTTGGCGTGCATCTGCACCATACGACCGATACGTTCTTTCTTCTGGCGCACAGAGTTGTAGACGCTGTCCCCAGACTGCAGAACGCCGGAGTACACACGTACGAAGGTCAGAGTACCCACGAACGGGTCGGTTGCGATCTTGAATGCCAGCGCCGCGAACGGAGCGTCATCATCGGCTTCACGGGTTTCAACGGTTTCAGCCGCGTCATCCAGGGTGCCTTCGATCGCCTTAACTTCGGTCGGAGACGGCAGGTATTCGATAACCGCATCCAGAACCGCCTGTACACCCTTGTTCTTGAACGCGGAACCAGCCATCATCAGGATGATTTCGTTGTTCAGGGTACGGGCACGCAGACCAGCCTTGATCTCTTCGACGGTCAACTCACCCTCTTCCAGGTACTTGTCCATCAGTTCTTCAGAGGCTTCGGCAGCGGCTTCAACCAGCTGCTCGTAGTACTGGTCAACCTTATCCTGCATGTCGGCCGGGATTTCACCTTCTTCGAAGGTCATACCCATGTCGTCTTCGTTCCACAGGATCGCCTTGCCGCGCAGCAGATCAACAACGCCCTTGAACTCGTCTTCCGCACCGATCGGCAGGTTGATCGGCACCGGAGTCGCACCCAGACGCTTCTTCAGCTGCTCTTCTACCATGTAGAAGTTAGCACCGGCACGGTCCATCTTGTTGACGAACACCATACGCGGAACTTCGTACTTGTTGGCCTGACGCCATACGGTTTCGGTCTGCGGCTGCACGCCAGAAGAGGCACACAGAACCACAACAGCACCGTCCAGTACACGCAGAGAACGTTCCACTTCGATGGTGAAGTCAACGTGTCCCGGAGTATCGATTACGTTAACGCGGTGCTCGTCGAACTGCTTCTGCATGCCGCTCCAGAAACAGGTAACAGCTGCAGAAGTGATCGTGATACCACGCTCCTGCTCCTGCTCCATCCAGTCAGTCGTAGACGCACCATCATGGGTTTCACCCATTTTGTGGCTACGGCCTGTGTAGAACAGAACACGTTCAGTGGTGGTAGTCTTGCCGGCGTCAACGTGCGCACAGATACCGATGTTACGGTAGCGCGCGAGGGGTGTAGTTCGAGCCACGACTCAATTCCTCTGAAGATTAGAAGCGATAGTGAGCGAAAGCCTTGTTGGCTTCAGCCATGCGGTGCACGTCTTCACGTTTCTTGACTGCAGCGCCACGACCTTCAGAAGCGTCAACCAATTCACCAGCGAGACGCAGCGCCATGGATTTTTCACCACGCTTACGGGCAGCATCTACAAGCCAGCGCATGGACAGAGCCATACGACGAGAGGGACGGACTTCTACAGGCACCTGGTAGGTAGCACCACCTACGCGACGAGATTTAACCTCGACCAGCGGCTGCACAGTTTCCAGTGCTTTTTCGAACAGCTCCAGCGGATCCTGCTTGGTGCGTTCTTCAATTTTTTCCATCGCACCGTACACGATACGCTCAGCAACAGACTTCTTGCCGTGTACCATCAGGTGGTTGATGAATTTTGCCAGTGTAATGTTACCGAATTTAGGATCCGGCAGGATTTCACGCTTCGCAGCGACGCGTCTTCTTGGCATGGATAAGCCCTCTAAAAAATGTATAAGGTCTTCAGGAATATGCGGTATGTATACACATCCGCCCTTACTCTTATCGTCTTTCGGTCTTGCTTTAACAGCTGCGGAACCCTAAGCGGCCACCGGCTGGTACAGCCTTACCGTCGGAGCGACGGGATCAGGACTTGGGACGCTTGGTACCGTACTTGGAACGAGCCTGTTTACGGTCGTTAACACCAGAGCAGTCCAGAGAACCACGTACAGTGTGGTAACGCACACCCGGAAGGTCTTTTACTCGACCGCCACGGATCAGGACTACAGAGTGCTCCTGCAGGTTGTGGCCTTCACCACCGATGTAGGAAGACACTTCGTAACCGTTAGTCAGACGCACACGACATACTTTACGCAGAGCCGAGTTCGGCTTCTTCGGAGTAGTAGTGTAAACACGGGTACATACACCGCGACGCTGAGGGCAAGCTTCCAGTGCACGTACGTCACTCTGCTGAACCTTGCGCTTACGCGGCTGGCGTACCAGCTGGTTGATTGTTGCCATTAAGCAAACTCCACGTTTGGATTATTCGCACCTTGATAACGCTGGATATGTTCCAGCACGAAAGGGCCGGAATTTTAATCAATTCCGGCCCCGGACGTCAAATATTGAGCAATATTTACTCAGCATCCGGTGACATGGAGGCGTTCAGCGCTTCAGTCAGTGCCTGCTGCACCTCTTCCGCACTCACGGTAACACCTTCAGTCGCCATCTGACGTTTGCGCTTGCGTTCGCTGTGGTACGCCAGGCCGGTACCGGCCGGGATCAGACGACCCACAACAACGTTTTCTTTCAGGCCACGCAGGAAATCCTGCTTGCCGGTCACCGCACCTTCGGTCAGCACGCGGGTGGTCTCCTGGAAGGAAGCCGCGGAGATGAAGGATTCGGTCGCCAGAGAGGCCTTGGTGATACCCAGCAGTACGCGTTCGTACTTGCACGGAATCTTGCCTTCGGCTTCCAGGCGATTGTTCTGTTCAACGATTGCCTGATATTCAACCTGGTCGCCCGGGATGAAGTCGGAATCGCCGGCATCCAGAATCTCGGCCTTGCGCAGCATCTGACGCACGATCACTTCGATATGCTTGTCGTTGATCGCTACGCCCTGGAGGCGGTAAACCTCCTGAATCTCGCTGACGATGTACTTGGCCAGCTCTTTCACGCCCAGCACACGCAGAATGTCATGTGCGTTGGACGGACCGTCCGAGATCACCTCACCCTTTTCAACGGTTTCACCTTCGAACACGTTCAGGTTACGCCATTTCTGGATCATGGTTTCGACCGGATCGTTGCCGTTATTCGGCGTGATCACGATACGACGCTTGCCCTTGGTCTCCTTGCCGAAGGTTACGGCACCGGAAACCTCTGCCAGCACCGCGGATTCTTTCGGCTTACGCGCTTCGAACAGGTCGGCTACGCGCGGCAGACCACCGGTGATGTCCTTGTTGACCGAGCCTTCCTGCGGGATACGCGCCAGGATGTCACCGATCTGTACTTCCGCACCATCGTTCAGGTTGACGATCGCCTTGGCGGGCAGCAGATACTGCGCCGGCATTTCGGTACCCGGGTGGTACACGTCGTTACCGTTGGCATCGACCAGCTTGATCATCGGACGGATGTCCTTGCCCGCCTGCGGGCGGTCCTTGGCATCCAGTATCTCGATGGTGGACAGGCCAGTCAACTCATCTGTCTGACGCTTGATGGTAATACCATCGTCCATGCCCACGAACTCGACCTTACCCGCCACCTCGGTGACGATCGGGTGAGTATGCGGGTCCCAGTTTGCGACAACCGCACCGGCATCTACGCTGGAACCGTCACGCACCTTGATGATGGAGCCGTACGGCAGCTTGTAACGCTCACGCTCACGGCCATGTACGTCGGTCACGCCGAGTTCGCCGGAACGGGAAGTCGCCACCAGGTTACCGTCGGTACGCTCTACGAACTTCAGGTTGTGCAGACGGATCTCGCCGCCATTCTTCACCTGAATGCTGTCAACAGCCGCCGCTCGTGATGCCGCACCACCGATATGGAAGGTACGCATGGTCAGCTGAGTACCCGGCTCACCGATGGACTGGGCCGCGATAACGCCGACCGCTTCACCACGGTTGACCAGGTGTCCGCGACCCAGGTCACGGCCATAGCAGTTGGAACAGATGCCGTGCTGAGACTCACAGGTGATCGCCGAGCGCACCACAATTTCGTCGATGCCGCTGTAGGCTTCGTCGTTCTCCAGACGGTGTACCCAGGCTTCGTCGATCAGCGTGCCGGCCGGGATCAGGGTTTCGGTTTCCGCCGGGTTCAGCACGTCCTCGGCCACCACGCGGCCTAGTACACGCTCACCCAGGGTGACGATGACGTCACCGCCTTCGATCATCGGCTGCACGATAACGCCGCGCTCGGTACCGCAATCCTCTTCGGTGATGACCACGTCCTGAGCCACGTCGACCAGACGACGGGTCAGGTAACCGGAGTTCGCGGTTTTCAGTGCGGTATCCGCCAGACCCTTACGAGCACCGTGGGTGGAGATGAAGTACTGGAGTACGTTCAGACCTTCACGGAAGTTCGCCACGATCGGCGTTTCGATGATGGAGCCGTCCGGCTTCGCCATCAGGCCTCGCATACCGGACAACTGACGGATCTGAGCGGCACTGCCTCGCGCACCGGAGTCGGCCATCATGTAGACGGAGTTGAACGACTCCTGCTCTACCTGGTTGCCTTCGGCATCGGTGACGATGTCGACCTTCAGGTTGTCCATCATCTTCTTGGCCAGCAATTCGTTGGCACGGGACCAGATGTCGATAACCTTGTTGTACTTCTCGCCCTGGGTTACCAGGCCGTCGGCGAACTGACGCTCGATCTCTTTAACCTCGGCATCCGCCTCGGCAATGATGGTGACCTTCTCCGCCGGAATCTCGAAGTCGTTCACACCGATGGAGGAACCGGACATGGTCGCCTGGCGGAAGCCCATGTACATCAGCTGGTCAGCGAAGATCACGGTATCCTTCATGCCACAGCGACGGTAGGCTTCGTTCAGCAGTCGGGAGATCGACTTTTTCTTCATGGTCTGATTGACCAGGGAGAACGGCAGGCCATTCGGCACGATATCGAACAGCATGGCGCGACCGACGGTGGTTTCCTGCAGACCGTAGCGCTCTTCCACGTTGCCGTGGATGTCACGGATCACTTCCGGGATACGCACCTTGATGCGCGCCTGCAGATGCACCTGACCGGCGCCCTGCGCACGCTGCACTTCCTTGATGTCGGAGAACACCATGCCTTCGCCTTTGGCGTTCAGGCGCTCACGGGTCATGTAGTACAGACCCAACACCACGTCCTGAGACGGTACGATGATCGGCTCGCCGTTGGCCGGTGACAGGATGTTGTTGGTGGACATCATCAGGGCACGGGCTTCGAGCTGGGCTTCCAGGGTCAGCGGTACGTGGACCGCCATCTGGTCACCGTCGAAGTCGGCGTTGTACGCCGCACACACCAGCGGGTGCAGCTGGATTGCCTTGCCTTCGATCAGCACCGGCTCGAACGCCTGGATACCCAGACGGTGCAGGGTCGGAGCACGGTTCAGCAGCACCGGGTGCTCGCGAATCACCTCATCGAGGATATCCCATACCAGCGGCTCTTCGCGCTCGACCATCTTCTTGGCGGCCTTGATGGTGGTCGCGTGACCACGCAGCTCCAGCTTGGAGAAGATGAACGGCTTGAACAGTTCCAGCGCCATTTTCTTCGGCAGACCGCACTGGTGCAGGCGCAGGTACGGGCCCACCACGATGACGGAACGGCCGGAGTAGTCAACACGCTTACCGAGCAGGTTCTGACGGAAACGACCCTGCTTACCCTTGATCATGTCGGCCAGGGATTTCAGCGGGCGCTTGTTGGAACCGGTGATGGCACGACCGCGACGGCCGTTATCCAGCAGCGCATCGACGGATTCCTGCAGCATGCGCTTCTCGTTGCGCACGATGATATCCGGTGCGTTCAGGTCGAGCAGGCGCTTCAGACGGTTGTTACGGTTGATCACGCGACGGTACAGATCGTTCAGATCCGAGGTCGCGAAACGACCGCCATCCAGCGGAACCAGCGGACGCAGGTCCGGCGGCAGCACCGGCAGCACTTCCATGATCATCCAGGCGGGATCGTTGCCGGACTTGTGGAAGGCTTCCAGCAGTTTCAGGCGCTTGGACAGCTTCTTGATCTTGGTCTCGGAGTTGGTCTGCGGCAGCTCTTCACGCAGCTGCTGGCACTCCTCGTCCAGTTCGATGGAGGCGAGCAGTTCCTTGACCGCTTCAGCACCCATGCGCGCGTCGAATTCATCACCGAACTCTTCCAGCGCTTCGAAATACTGTTCGTCGTTGAGCAACTGGCCACGCTCCAGCGTGGTCATGCCCGGTTCGATGACGACGAAGGATTCGAAGTAGAGCACGCGCTCGATGTCACGCAGCGTCATATCCAGCATCAGACCGATGCGGGACGGCAGTGACTTCAGGAACCAGATGTGGGCAACCGGAGACGCCAGCTCGATGTGACCCATGCGCTCACGACGCACCTTGGTCTGGGTCACTTCAACGCCACACTTCTCACAGATGACACCACGGTGCTTCATGCGCTTGTACTTGCCGCACAGGCACTCGTAATCCTTCACCGGGCCAAAGATCTTGGCGCAGAACAGGCCGTCACGCTCCGGCTTGAAGGTACGGTAGTTGATGGTTTCCGGCTTTTTGACTTCGCCGTAGGACCAGGAACGGATCATGTCCGGCGACGCCAGGGAGACGCGAATGGAGTCGAACTCTTCGGACTGGCCCTGGGACTTCAGCAGATTCAGCAGATCTTTCATTGTCTATAGCTCCTCGCGGAGTTCTCTGCGCCGAAGGCCCCCTGTAGATTCAAGGGGCCCCGGCTGGTGATCATTCAGGACTTATTCGCTCTCGAGCTCGATATCGATACCGAGCGAGCGGATTTCCTTGATCAACACGTTGAACGATTCCGGCATGCCCGGTTCCATACGGTGATCGCCGTCGACGATGTTCTTGTACATCTTGGTACGGCCGTTCACGTCGTCCGACTTCACGGTCAGCATTTCCTGCAGGGTGTAGGCGGCACCGTAAGCTTCCAGCGCCCAAACCTCCATCTCCCCGAAACGCTGACCACCGAACTGCGCCTTACCACCCAGCGGCTGCTGGGTAACCAGGCTGTAAGAACCGGTAGAACGCGCGTGCATCTTGTCGTCGACCAGGTGGTTCAACTTCAGCATGTACATGTAGCCGACGGTCACCGGACGGTCGAACATGTCGCCGGTACGGCCGTCGAACAGACGCACCTGACCGCTGTCGTCCAGATCTGCCAGACGCAGCAGCGCCTTGATCTCGCTCTCCTTGGCGCCATCGAATACCGGCGTTGCCAGCGGCACACCGCGACGCAGGTTGCGTGACAGCTCGATGATCTCGTCGTCGCTGAAGCTGTCCAGGTCTTCCTGGTGACCGGCAGCCAGACCGCCGTGCTCACCATTGTAGACCTGATGCAGGAATTCACGCAGCGCCTTGACCTTCTCGGCCTTGGCCTGCTCCTGCTCCAGCAGCGCATTGATCTTGCGCCCCAGACCGGTTGCCGCCATACCCAGGTGCGTCTCGAGGATCTGACCCACGTTCATACGCGAGGGTACACCCAGCGGGTTGAGGACGATGTCGACCGGCTCGCCATGCGCGTCGTGCGGCATGTCTTCGACCGGCATGATCACGGAGATAACACCCTTGTTACCGTGACGACCCGCCATCTTGTCACCCGGCTGCACACGACGCTTGGTGGCGACGTAGACCTTGACGATCTTCAGCACGCCCGGCGCCAGATCGTCGCCGGTCTGCAGCTTGCCCTTCTTGTCTTCGAAGCGCTTGTCGAGGTTTTCGCGACGCTCTTCCAGATGCTTCTTGGCCAGCTCCAGCTCTTCACTGATCGCTTCGTCCGCGACGCGGATCTTGAACCAGTCAGCCTTCTTCAGATCAGCCAGGAAGGATTCGGTGATCTCCTCACCCTTCTTCAGACCGGCGCCGCCTTCGGCAGACAGGCCCACCAGCTTGCGCTGCAGACGTTCGAAAGTGGCCTGCTCAACGATACGGAACTCTTCGTTCAGGTCCTTGCGGATCGCATCCAGCTCGGACTTCTCGATCGACAGAGCACGCTCGTCCTTCTGTACGCCGTCACGGGTAAAGACCTGGACGTCGATAACCTTGCCAACGGTACCTGTCTTCACGCGCAGGGAGGTATCCTTCACATCGGACGCCTTCTCGCCGAAGATCGCACGCAGCAATTTTTCTTCCGGAGTCAGCTGGGTTTCGCCCTTCGGCGTCACCTTGCCGACCAGGATGTCGCCCGGCCCCACTTCGGCACCGATATGCACGATACCGGCCTCATCCAGTTTAGCCAGCGCGGACTCGCCCACATTGGGGATGTCGGAGGTGATCTCTTCCGGCCCCAGCTTGGTGTCACGCGCCACACAGGTCAGTTCCTGGATGTGGATAGTGGTGAAACGGTCTTCCTGCACCACCCGCTCGGAGATGAGGATGGAGTCCTCGAAGTTGTAGCCGTTCCAGGGCATGAACGCGATGCGCATGTTCTGACCCAGCGCCAGTTCGCCCAGGTCAACGGACGGACCGTCGGCCATGACATCACCACGCTGCACGGATTCACCCGGGCTTACGATGGAGCGCTGGTTGATGCAGGTGTTCTGGTTGGAACGCACGTATTTGGTCAGGTTGTAGATGTCGACACCGGCGTCACCGGCCTGCACTTCGTCATCGTGTACACGGACAACGATACGGGCCGCATCGACGGATTCGATGATACCGCCACGACGAGCCACGACACAGACACCGGAGTCCTGCGCCACGTTGCGCTCGATACCGGTACCCACCAGCGGCTTTTCGGCACGCAGAGTCGGCACGGCCTGACGCTGCATGTTGGAACCCATGAGTGCGCGGTTGGCGTCATCGTGCTCGAGGAACGGGATCAACGACGCCGCCACGGATACCACCTGGCGCGGAGACACGTCCATGTACTGAACACGCTCGGGGCCCATCACGGTGAATTCGTTCAGGTGACGCACCGCCACCAGTTCGTCGGTCAGGCGACGCTCTTCGTCCATGGCCGCAGAGGCCTGGGCGATAACGTACTTGTTCTCTTCGATCGCGGACAGGTAGTCGATATCGTCGGTGACCTGGCCATCGACCACGCGACGGTACGGCGTTTCCAGGAAGCCGTAGTCGTTGGTACGGGCGAAAACCGCCAGCGAGTTGATCAGACCGATGTTCGGGCCCTCAGGGGTTTCGATCGGGCAGACGCGACCGTAGTGGGTCGGGTGTACGTCTCGCACCTCGAAGCCGGCACGTTCGCGGGTCAGACCGCCCGGGCCCAGAGCGGATACGCGGCGCTTGTGCGTAACCTCGGACAGCGGGTTGTTCTGGTCCATGAACTGGGACAGCTGAGAGGAACCGAAGAATTCCTTGATCGCAGCGGCAACCGGCTTGGCGTTGATCAGATCCTGCGGCATCAGGTTGTCGGATTCCGCCATGGACAGACGCTCACGCACGGCACGCTCGACGCGGACCAGGCCGACACGGAACTGGTTCTCAGCCATTTCACCCACGGAACGGATGCGGCGGTTACCCAGGTGATCGATATCGTCGACGGTGCCCTTGCCGTTACGGATCTCGATCAAGGTCTTCATGACGTCGAGAATGTCAGCCTTGTCCAGGATGCCATTACCGGTCACTTCGTCACGACCCAGACGACGGTTGAACTTCATGCGACCGACGGCAGACAGGTCGTAACGCTCGTCGGAGAAGAACAGGTTCTCGAACAGGCCTTCCGCAGATTCCTTGGTGGGCGGCTCGCCCGGGCGCATCATGCGGTAGATTTCGACCAGAGCTTCCAGCTGGTTGCGGGTCGGGTCGATGCGCAGAGTGTCTGAAATGAACGATCCGCAGTCCAGATCGTTGGTATACAGTGTCTCAATGCGATCGATACCCAGCACCTGCATCTTGCCGATCAGCTCTTCAGTGATCTCGGCGTTGCAGTTGGCGACCAGTTCGCCGGTACTCGGATCCACCAGGTTGCGGGCCAGCGCCTTGCCGATCAGGTATTCGGCCGGCACGTTCAGCTGTTCCATGCCCGCTTTCGCCATCTGGCGGATGTGGCGCGGAGTGATACGACGACCCGCTTCCACGATAACCTCGCCTTCCGGGTCCTTGATTTCGAAGGACATGGTTTCGCCACGCAGGCGCTCCGGAATCAGGTCCATCCAGATGTTGTCGCCTTCCAGCGTCCATCCGGTGTTCTCGAAGAAGGTTTCCAGAATTTCTTCCGCTTCGTAACCCAGCGCACGCAGCAGAATGGTCGCCGGCAGTTTACGACGACGGTCGATACGCACGAACAGGCTGTCCTTGGGATCGAACTCGAAGTCGAGCCAGGAGCCACGGTAGGGAATGATACGCGCGGAATACAGCAGCTTGCCGGAAGAGTGTGTCTTGCCCTTGTCGTGGTCGAAGAACACGCCCGGCGAACGGTGCAGCTGAGACACGATTACACGTTCGGTACCGTTCACCACGAAGGTACCGTTTTCAGTCATCAGGGGCATTTCGCCCATGTAGACTTCCTGCTCCTTGATATCCTTGACCGCTTTGGTAGAGGAATCGCGGTCATAGATCACCAGGCGCACTTTGACGCGCAGAGGGGCGGCGTAGGTGATACCACGCTGCTGACACTCTTTCACGTCGAATACGGGTTCGCCCAGGCGGTAGCCGGCGTACTCAAGGGCTGCGTTGCCAGAGTAAGAGACAATTGGAAATACGGAATTGAACGCAGCGTGCAAGCCTTCGTCACGACGTCCTTCGCCTACGCTGCCGTCCTGCAAGAAGCGACGGTAGGAGTCGAGCTGAATTGCCAACAGGTATGGCACATCCATAACCTGCCGCAACTTAGCGAAATTCTTGCGAATGCGTTTCTTCTCAGTATATGAATAAGCCATCAGTGTTCCCCAGCATCTGCACCCAGGTTGAGAAGCCAGTCCCCTCGCATGCCTGCGAACGGGCTGTGTAGCCATTATTTATTTGCTGTCTATAAATAACGGAAAAAGGCCGGTGGCGCTTCGCCACCAGCCATACGCTTTTCAAGCAGTTTTACGCTGCTTTTTGCGCATCAACGCGATTACTTGAGCTCAACAGTCGCGCCAGCTTCTTCCAGAGCTTTCTTCAGCTCTTCAGCTTCAGCTTTTTCTACGCCTTCTTTGATGGTAGACGGAGCGCCGTCAACCAGTTCTTTGGCTTCTTTCAGACCCAGGCCTGTAGCGCCGCGAACAGCCTTGATGACGTTTACTTTCTTGTCGCCGGCAGAAGCCAGAACAACGTTGAATTCAGTCTGCTCTTCAGCAGCACCAGCGTCGCCAGCCGGGCCAGCCATTACGGCAGCAGCAGCGGTAACACCGAATTTTTCTTCCATTGCTTCGATCAGAGCAACAACGTCCTTAACGGACATTTCAGCAACAGCGTTGATGATATCTTCGTGAGTCAGAGACATGATTCAAATCCTGATAATTGGGTAGAGCGATAGCTCGTTAAAACTTTCAAGAAACGGCCAAGAACGGGTCTTAGGCAGCTTCCTGCTCTTTCTGGTCGCGAATTGCCGCAATGGTACGAACCAGCTTGCCAGCAGATGCTTCTTTCAGAACGCTCATCAGCTTGGCGATAGCTTCGTCGTAAGTCGGCAGGCTTGCCAGCATTGCGATGTCAACCACTTCACCTTCGAACGCAGCAGTTTTCAGTTCAAACTGCTCGTTACCTTTCGCGAAATCCTTGAGGATACGCGCACCGGCACCCGGGTGCTCGGTGGAGAATGCGATGATGGTCGGACCGACAAAGCTGTCCTGCAGACATGCGTAGTCAGTGCCTTCTACTGCGCGACGAGCCAGGGTATTACGTACGACTTTCAGCCATACGCCGTTCGCACGGGCTTCTTTACGCAGAGTAGTCATCTGTTCTACAGTTACGCCGCGAGAGTCGGCAACTACTGCAGACAGAGCAGACTTGGCAGCTTCCTGGACTTCAGCGACGATCGCTTTTTTGTCTTCGAGTCCTAATGCCACGATTTACTCCTGGATTTAGTCTTTCGACTGTTTACCAACCACCCCTTGCGGGGCTTCTGAGTACGGTGGTTTTGATTCGCGTGAATCTCACCGTCTGCGCAGGCTGGTGTTTCCATTAAGATGCCGCCACCCGAAGGTGTGACATCACCTGCGGTCTTTGACGGCCTTCGTCTCTGTATTACAGGTCACGAAGACCCTCAAAAAACCTTTACGTCGATCAGAAGCTCAGAGAGGACTGATCGATCGCCAGACCCGGGCCCATGGTAGTGGACAGGGTCACTTTCTTAACGTATACGCCCTTGGCAGATGCAGGCTTCAGCTTCTTCAGCTCAGCCAGCAGCGCTTCCACGTTCTGCTGGATAGCCTGGCCTTCGAAGCCCAGCTTGCCAACGGAGCAATGGATGATGCCGTTCTTGTCGGTACGGAAACGTACCTGACCAGCCTTGGCGTTGTTGACTGCAGTAGTCACGTCCGGAGTCACGGTACCGACTTTCGGGTTCGGCATCAGGCCACGCGGACCCAGGATCTGACCCAGCTGACCGACAACACGCATAGCGTCAGGAGTCGCGATCACAACGTCAAAGTCCAGGTTGCCGGCCTTGACCTGTTCAGCCAGGTCATCGAAGCCAACCACGTCAGCACCGGCTGCTTTTGCCTTCTCAGCGTTTTCACCCTGAGCGAAGACAGCAACGCGGACTTCTTTACCAGTACCGTTCGGAAGCACGCTTGAACCACGCACAACCTGGTCGGATTTACGCGGGTCCACACCCAGGTTCACGGCAACGTCGACAGACTCGGTGAACTTGACTGAAGAGATCTCACCCAGCAGAGCGACTGCGTCTGCTACCGGGTACAGCTTGCCGCTTTCAACCTTCTCACGGATCGCCTTCTGGCGCTTAGTCAGCTTAGCCATTACTCATCACCCTCTACGACCAGACCCATGGAACGTGCGCTACCAGCGATAGTACGAACAGCCGCATCCATATCAGACGCAGTCAGATCGGGCTGCTTAGTAGTTGCAATCTCTTCCAGCTGAGCACGGGTAACAGTACCCACTTTCTCAGTATTCGGACGCGCAGAACCGCTCTTCAGGCCAGCAGCCTTCTTCAGCAGGATTGCAGCCGGCGGTGTCTTGGTGATGAAAGTGAAGCTGCGGTCGCTGTATACAGTGATAACAACCGGCACCGGAAGACCCGGCTCCATGCTTTGAGTCTGGGCGTTGAACGCTTTACAGAACTCCATGATGTTAACACCGTGCTGACCCAGAGCCGGACCTACGGGAGGACTCGGGTTAGCCTGACCTGCTTTTACCTGCAGCTTGATATAAGCATTGATTTTCTTAGCCATTAAGCTACTCCTTTGGGTTCAAACGCCCCTCGGGGCTCCCCATTTCTTACAACAACGAAACCGCCCTGAGGCGGCTTCGTTACCAGACTCAGGCCTTTTCGACTTGAGTAAATTCCAGCTCGACCGGAGTCGAGCGACCAAAGATGAGCACGGCAACCTGCAGACGGTTCTTCTCGTAATTGACCTCTTCGACCACGCCGTTGAAGTCAGCAAAGGGACCGTCGATGACACGCACCATCTCACCCGGTTCGAATACGGTTTTCGGCCGCGGCTTATCCACACCGCTTTCAACGCGCTGCAGAATCTCATCCGCTTCCTTCTGGGTAATCGGCGCCGGCTTGTCCGCCGTACCACCAATAAAGCCCATGACACGCGGAGTGTTCTTGACCAGGTGCCAGGTCTCGTCATTCATGACCATCTGCACCAGAACATAGCCCGGGTAGAACTTGCGCTCTGACTTGCGCTTTTTGCCGTCACGAATCTCGACCACTTCTTCGGTCGGCACCAGAACATCACCGAACAGATCCTGCATGCCATGCAGCTCGATCCGCTCTTTCAGGGTATTCATGACGCGCTTTTCATAGCCGGAGTAGGCATGCACGACATACCAACGCTTCTTGTCCATGTCCATGCTTACACCTCTTTAACCAATAGCGCTGGACACCAGCCACCCCAGCAGAGCATCAAGCCCCCAGAGCGCCAGACCGACCAGCAACACAGCCAACACAACGATAGCGGTAGTCTGTAGCGTTTCCTGACGCGTCGGCCAGACAACCCTGCGAATTTCATTCTTGGCTTCTTTGAACAGCTGGAAGAACGCCTTGCCTTTCGCAGTCTGCAGCGCAACAAAGCCTGCAATCACTGCCAACGCAACCAGCGCCAACACTCGATAGAGCAGAGACTCACCCGTAAAAATGGAGTTCCCTACAACACCAGCCGCCACCAATGCGACCACGACAACCCATTTCAGGCCATCGAGTTTAGATCCTTCGGAAGTCACTTTAGAGTTCACGCTTGGAGCCTCGGCTTAATGAAAGCTTGCGCTTTGTGTGACACCATTCCCGATTAGGAATGGCAGGCCAGGAGGGAATCGAACCCCCAACCTGCGGTTTTGGAGACCGCTGCTCTGCCAATTGAGCTACTGGCCTGTTGCGTAACAGGGAGGCACATTATATGCGCCTCCCCACCTGCATGCAACAGGTAATTATCGAAAATTATTCGATAATCTTGGATACCACGCCGGCACCCACGGTACGACCACCTTCACGGATGGCGAAACGCAGACCGTCTTCCATCGCGATCGGGTTGATCAGGGTAACAGTCATCTGGATGTTGTCGCCCGGCATTACCATTTCAACGCCTTCCGGCAGTTCACAGGCACCAGTGATGTCAGTGGTACGGAAGTAGAACTGCGGACGGTAGCCCTTGAAGAACGGAGTGTGACGACCGCCTTCTTCCTTGCTCAGTACGTAGACTTCGCCTTCGAACTTGGTGTGCGGAGTGATGGAGCCCGGCTTCGCCAGGACCTGACCACGCTCAACTTCGTCACGCTTGGTACCACGCAGCAGCGCACCAACGTTCTCGCCTGCACGACCCTGGTCCAGCAGCTTGCGGAACATTTCAACACCAGTACAGGTAGTCTTGGTGGTGTCCTTGATACCAACGATTTCGATCTCGTCGCCAACGTTCAGGATGCCACGCTCGATACGACCAGTCACTACGGTACCACGACCGGAGATAGAGAATACGTCCTCGATCGGCATCAGGAACGGCAGGTCAACGGCTCGCTGCGGCTCAGGAATGTACTCGTCCAGAGTCTCAACCAGCTTCTTGACAGCTGCCTGACCGTAACCTTCCGGATCTTCACCGTTCAGCGCCTGCAGAGCAGAACCCACGATGATCGGAGTGTCGTCACCCGGGAATTCGTACTGGTCCAGAAGTTCGCGAACTTCCATTTCAACCAGTTCCAGCAGCTCTTCGTCATCAACCATGTCCGCTTTGTTCAGGAACACAACGATGTACGGTACACCTACCTGACGAGACAGCAGGATGTGCTCACGAGTCTGCGGCATGGGGCCGTCTGCTGCGGAACATACCAGAATAGCGCCGTCCATCTGAGCAGCACCAGTGATCATGTTCTTAACGTAGTCGGCGTGTCCCGGGCAGTCTACGTGCGCGTAGTGGCGAGTCGGAGATTCGTACTCTACGTGAGAAGTAGAGATGGTGATACCACGCTCACGCTCTTCCGGTGCGTTGTCGATACCGTCGAAAGCAACGGCGTCACCGCCCCATACTTCTGCACAGACGCGAGTCAGTGCAGCGGTCAGAGTGGTTTTACCGTGGTCAACGTGACCGATGGTACCTACGTTAACGTGCGGCTTGCTACGTTCAAATGCTTGTTTAGCCATGGCAAGGTCAACCTGATCAAGTCGTTTCAAGTACGCCAAATACGACAAAGGGTAGACATATTTCTATATCTACCCTTCATCAAAACTGGAGCTCATGGGCGGATTTGAACCGCCGACCTCACCCTTACCAAGGGTGTGCTCTACCCCTGAGCTACATGAGCATAACGCTTTTTCCTTTGCCCCATCTGGAGCGGGTAGCGGGAATCGAACCCGCCTCTTCAGCTTGGAAGGCTGAGGTAATAGCCACTATACCATACCCGCTTCAACGGAGATGGTGGTGGGAGGTGGATTCGAACCACCGAAGCTTGCGCGTCAGATTTACAGTCTGATCCCTTTGGCCACTCGGGAACCCCACCAGCCTTTCAATCCTTCTCGAGACATGGTGCCGGCACGAGGAGTCGAACCCCGGACCTACTGATTACAAGTCAGTTGCTCTACCAACTGAGCTATACCGGCCTTGCCTGTCGAAGTGGTGCGTATATTACTGATCTGACCGGGGCCGCGCAACCCCTTCACACAATTTTTTTTCAACTTTTATGCCGGGCCAACCAGCACCCATCATTTGGACCAGCCGCGCCCCATCCAGATGACCTTCCACAGTGCCGGCCTGGATCCGGAACCCGGGCGCATCATCCAGAATCGGCTCTCGCTCAAGCGCCAGCTTCAGCACCGACTGAATCGCCTCCTGCTCGGTTGTGGCCTGTTGCAGCGCATCCGCCCCCATGAACGGCCCCAGCACGAAATCGCCCCCCCGAGTCTGCGGCACCCAGCCCGCCAGCGCCAGCCGGTCCAGCAACTCAAGCTGCGCACCCGGCTCGACGGGGCGGGGCAATCGCAACCGGTAGCCCAGCGCCAGCGCCGGCGCCGGCTCGACCTGCGTATCAAAACCGCGCTCCTGCAGCCAGCCCGCGGCCGTGTCCACCTCCTCGCGCGTGCCGAAATCGCCCAGCTGGTAGCACACCTGTGCGCGTGACTGCAGAACCCGGCCACCGCCCAGTTCATGCAGCAGCCGCAGACGACTGATCTGCTCACCCGCCACTTCGGGCGACCTGATGGCCTGCTGCTGTGCATACCAAAGCAGCACCAACGCATTCAGCAACAGCAGCAGCAGCGCCACCCAGCGCATCATCCCCTTACTCCAGCGCCCATCGCAATCCATCCATCACCAGATCCGGACACAACTCCGCGTCCGGCATCATTTCGGCCAGTTGCGCACCATCACCGCCCGTCACCAGTACCCGTGTGGGTATCGCCATGCCGGGGATCCCGGCGCGCAACTGCCGCGCCAGCGCCAGCAGCATCAGATTGGCACCATGGGCCACCGCGCTGCTGGTGTCGCGCCCCGGCGCGACCGAATAGTGCTCCACGTCCCTGTCCACTCGTACTTCAGCGGTATTGCCCAGCAGCGACTGCTGCATCAGCCGAATGCCAGGCAGGATGTACCCTCCCTGATGACGCCCCTCCGCGTCGAGCAGATCCACGGTGATCGCGCTACCGCAGTCCACCACCCAACAGGGCTGACCAACGCGCTTCCAGGCCGCCAGCATCGCCAGCCAGCGATCGACCCCCATGCGCGCGGGGTCTTCATAGCTATTGCGCACCCCCGCCGCCGCCGCCTCGGTCAGCGCACGCCGCAACGGCAGCTGCCAGCAGCGTTCCACGCCCGCCGCCAGAGCCTGATTGAGGCCCTCGCCCGCCACCGACGCCAACCAGACTTCGTCAGGTCGCTGCCGACATTCCTGCAGCAGCTCAGCCGCAAACTCGGCCGTCAGCCAGCGCCCACGCTCCAGCACCCGGTCAGCGTCGATCAGCCGCCATTTGATGAAGGTATTACCCGCATCCAGCTCAAGCCGTTTCATGCGCTCGCACACTCACTTCGCCACCATGGAAGACTTCCTGTCCCTTGTCGGTCTGCAGCCGCAGCCCGCCCTGATCCGTAACCCCCAGACAGATGCCTTCAAAGCTATGCGCCCCCGAAGTCAGCCGCACCGGACGCCCCTGAAATACATTGGCCGCCTCCCAGGCGGGGCGCAGCTGGGCAAAGCCGCCGGACTCGAAGCGTTGCAAGACCTGCACCAGCTGACATACCAGCGTCGCCAGCAGCTCGGTACGGTCACCGTCAAAGCCCAGTGCCCGCAGATCGATGCAGGGCTGATCCAGCTGCTCGGCCAGCCCGTCAGACAGGGCCACGTTCAAGCCCACCCCGATCGCCACCTGACACTCGCCAGCGGCATCACCGCTGAGCTCGATCAGGATGCCGGCCAGTTTGGCATTCTCCACCAGCAGATCGTTGGGCCATTTCAGTCCCACCGGCTCGACGCCCAGCTCGGCCAGCGCCTGCCGCAGCGCCAGCCCCACGGCGAGACTCAGCCCCTCCAGCGCGGCCGCGCCGCTGTTGAAGCGCCAGGCCAGGGTGAAGCAGAGGCTCGAGGCCAGCGGACTGAGCCACTGACGACCGCGCCGTCCCCGCCCCGCGTGCTGATATTCGGCCACATAGAGGCCGCTGTGCACGCCCTGCCGCAAGGCCTCAAGCCCCTGAACATTGGTGGAATCAGTTTCGACGGTCACTTCCACCCGCAATCGATCGCCCAGTCCGGCGCTCTGCAGGCGATCACGCAACCGCTCGGCATCGATCAGGTCGATGCCGCCCGGCAGACGGTAACCGCGTCCCTTGACGCTGTAGAGCTCCAGCCCCAACTCCTGCAGACGCTGCATATGCTTCCAGACCGCGCTGCGACTGATGCCCAGCTCCCGCCCCAGCTCGCTGCCGGAGTGAAAGGCCCCATCCGCGAGCACGGACAGCAGTTTATCCAGCATGCTCGACCTCGGCCCGGCCGCGATCCAGCACGATGAAGCTGTAGTCGTAGGGGTTGGGTTCAATGGCGGCAAAATCCTCCCGCGCCACTTCCTGCCAGACATCCGCGTCCAGCGCCGGGAAAAAGGCATCGCCCTCGATCTCGGCATGGACCTGGGTCAGATAGAGGCGATCCGCACGCGGCAGGCAGAGCGCGTAGATCTCGGCACCGCCGATCACCACCGCTTCTTCGACGCCATCGATCAGTGCCAGGCTCTCACCGAGCGCCAACCCCTCATCCAGACTGTGCACGACCCGAACCCCGGGATGATCCCAGCCGGCATCGCGGGTAATCACGATATTGGTCCGTCCCGGCAGCGGCCGGCCGATCGACTCGAAGGTCTTGCGACCCATGATGATCGGTTTGCCGAGCGTGACCCGCTTGAAATATTTCAGGTCCTCCGGCAGATACCAGGGCAGTTTGTTATTGATACCGATCACCCGGTTTTCGGACTGGGCGACAATCATGGCCAGACGCATGCGTTCTCCTTGCATCAGACGGCGATGGGGGCGCGGATGACCGGGTCAGGGTCGTAGCCGCTGACCTCGAAATCCTCGAACTGGTAACTGAAAATATCGGCCGGGCGGCGACGGATTTCCAGCTGCGGCAGCGTCCTCGGCGTACGCGACAACTGTTCCTGCACGATGGCCGGATCATTGAGATGGTTGTGATACAGGTGCAAGTCACCAAAGGTGTGCACGAACTCGCCCACCTCGAGCTCACACTGCTGCGCCACCATATGGGTCAGCAGCGAGTAGGAGGCGATATTGAACGGCACGCCGAGGAAGTAGTCGGCGCTGCGCTGATACAGCTGACAGCTCAGCCTGCCCTCGGCGACATAGAACTGGAACAGGGTGTGGCAGGGCGGCAGCGCGGCGCGACCCTGGCGCACATTGTCCTGCGGACTGATGGTTTCGTCCGGCAGGTCGGCCGGGTTCCAGCCGCTGACGATCAGGCGACGGGAGTTGGGGGTCCGTTTGATCTGCTCCACCACGGTGGCGATCTGGTCGATGGTGGAGCCGTCGGGACAGGCCCAGGAGCGCCACTGCTTGCCATAGATCGGCCCCAGGTCGCCATCGTCCAGCGCCCACTCGTTCCAGATGCGCACCCCACGTTGCTGCAGCCAGGTGTTGTCGGTACTGCCAGAGAGGAACCAAAGCAGCTCGTAGATCACCGATTTCAGGTGGATCTTCTTGGTGGTCAGCAGCGGAAAGCCCTGCGACAGGTCGAAGCGCAGCTGGCGACCAAATACGGAGCGCGTACCCGTACCGGTACGGTCGCCCTTGTCCACGCCGTTGTCGATGATGTCTCGCATCAGATCCAGATACTGCTGCATAACCGCCCCATTCCAAAAACAAATAGCCGCCATTTTATGCCGCTGGCCGTGCTTTAGCCAGCATGGCCCCTAGCAGCACTAGGCCCGCTGCACTGCCTCGCGCCGATAGGCCAGCAGCAGCAGCAGCGCCCCCAGCAGGACCATCGGCAGCGACAGCAGCTGCCCCATGGTCAGCCAGTCGAAGGCGATGAAGCCCAGATGACCGTCCGGCTCGCGCACCAGTTCCACCAGCGAACGAAAAGCGCCATAGCCCAACAGGAACAGTCCGGACACCGCCATGCGCGGACGCGGGCTGGCCGAATACCACCAGAGCAGCACGAACAGCACCACGCCCTCCAGCGCCATTTCATACAGCTGCGATGGATGCCGCGGCAGACCGTCACCGGCACGCGGAAAGATCACCGCCCAGGGCACATCGGTTACCCGCCCCCAGACCTCGCCGCCGATGAAGTTGCCCAGACGGCCGGCCCCCAGCCCGATCGGCACCAGCGGCGCGACGAAATCGCCGATCTCGAAGAAGGTCTTGCCATGGCGGTGCGCAAACAGCGCCAGCACCACCAGCACGCCGATCAAACCGCCGTGAAAGGACATGCCCCCTTCCCAGACGGCAAACAGCCAGAGCGGGTGCTGCAGGAAGTAATCGAAATTATAGAACAGCACATAGCCCATGCGACCGCCGAGGATCACCCCGACGGCGCTCCAGAACACCAGGTCGGACACCTGCTGTTCAGTCCAGCCGGAACCAGCCTTGCGTGCCCGATAATGGCCCAGCCACCAGGCGGCACCGAAACCGATCAGATACATCAGTCCGTACCAGTGAATCTTCAGCGGCCCCAGCTCCAGCGCCAGCGGATTGATGTCATGCACCCACATAGAAACTTATCCCAGATTGGAAAGAATGAAACGGCCGCCCACGACCACGAGAAACACCGCGAACACTTTTTTCAGCACCGACTGCGGCAGACGGTGGGCCAGCCTGGCCCCCAGCGGTGCGGTCAACGAACTGGCCAGCACGATACCGGCAAACGCGGGCAGATAGACATAACCCAAACTCCACTCGGGCAGCTGCGCATCTCCCCAGCCAACCCAGATATTGGTCAGCGCCCCCATCAGCGCGATCGGCAAACCGCAGGCAGCGGATGTCGCCACCGCCTGCTGCATTTTCACCTGCCGCCAGCTCAGGTAGGGCACGGTCAGGGTGCCGCCGCCGATGCCGAAGATCGACGACGCCCAGCCAATGATGCCGCCGGACACACCCAGCTCGGCCCTGCCCGGCGCCTGGCCACCGGCACTGGGCTTGAGCCCGAACGCCATCTGCACCGCCACCAGCAGGGCGAAGATGCCGAGCGCAACCTGCAGGACACCGCCGCTCAACTGCACAGCCGTATTCACCCCCAGCACCGCACCCGCCAGGATTCCGACTGCCAGCGGCCGGAACAGTTCCCAGCGTACCGCGCCGTGCTGGTGGTGCGCGCGCACCGAGCTGAGCGAGGTCACGACGATGGTCGCCAGCGAGGTCGCTACCGCCATATGCGTCAGCACGGCGGCATCGACCCCTTGTAACTGAAAGGAGATAATCAGCACCGGCACAATCAGCAGGCCGCCGCCGATGCCAAACAGACCGGCCACAATGCCGGCAACGGCACCAAGAAGCAGGTAAAGCGCAAGAGTCATCAACATGATCGATTTATCCGCAGGGTAAAGCGGTTTATCTTAGAGCCTGAGCCCTCTGGATGAAACCGAACTGCCATGTGCCTGACCGTATTTGCCCTCAACGCTCACCCCGACTGGCCGCTGATACTGGTCGCCAACCGTGACGAATTTCATGCCCGCCCGACCCAACCACTGAGTGTCTGGCCTGACCTGCCCATTCTGGGCGGGCGCGACCTGCGCGCCGGCGGCAGCTGGATGGGGCTGGGCGACAACAACCGCTTCGCACTGGTCACCAACCACCGCAACCTGCGCCGCCCTGTACCACAGCAGGCCCGCTCGCGCGGCAACCTGGTCAATGATTTTCTGGGTTCAGCCATGCCAGCGCCCCGCTTCTGCAATGAGCTGGAGGCTTCGCGATACGCCGGCTTCAACCTGCTGTTGCGGGACGAGCATGGCTGGTTCCACTACAGCAATGTCACCGACCGCTGCCAGCCGCTGCAGCAGGGCCTCTTTGGCCTCAGCAACGCCCTGCTCAACACTCCATGGCCCAAGACATTGCTGGCACGCGCCCGTCTGCAGCAGGCGCTGGCGCAGAACCGACTCACCCCCGACCGCCTGTTGCACCTGTTGCACGAGCAGAGTCGACCGGCCGACCCGCAGCTGCCGGATACCGGCCTGCCGCTGGAACGGGAACGCCTGTTGTCGCCCTGTTTTATCGTCTCGGAGGATTACGGCACCCGGGCCAGCACGCTGATGATGCAGCACCGCAGCGGTCGCCTGCTGCTGCTGGAGGAAAGTTATGATGCCAAGGCTCAGATACAGGGACGACGACGCTTTCTGCTCGATCGCCCACTATTGGTGCCGGCCTAACCGGACGGCTGATTCGGCAGGCGCGGCCGCGTCAGCTGCCCCAGCCCCAACTGTTTCAGCACCTGGCGCAGATACTGGTGGATCTCTTCGGCATCATCCATGCGCAACACTCGGCTCAATAATGACTGGGCACGGGCCAGACTGACACCCCGAATCGCCGATTTGACGCGCGGCAGGTTGTTGGCGTTCATCGACAGCACTTCATAGCCCATCGCCATCAACAGCAGGGCCCCACCCGGGTCCGCCGCCATCTCGCCGCAAATGGACACCGGCTTGCCCTCCTTGCGCGTTTCCCGGGCGATATACTGCAGCGCCCGCAGCACCGCCGGGTGATAGGCGGCATAGAGCCCTGCCACGCGCGGGTTATTGCGATCCACCGCCAGAATGTACTGGGTCAGGTCGTTGGAGCCGACGGAAACAAAATCAACCAGGCGAGCAAAGCGACGCACCTGATAGACCGCCGCCGGGACCTCGACCATCACGCCGACCAGCGGTCGCTGCACCGCGTAGCCTTCATCCTGCAACTCACTCAGTGCCCGATCGATCTGGCGCAATGCCTCCTCGACCTCATGCACGCTGGTCACCATCGGCAACATGATGCGCAGGTTGTTGAGCCCTTCCGACGCCCTCAGCATCGCCCGCACCTGCACCAGGAAGATCTCGGGATGATCCAGGGTCACACGGATGCCGCGCCAGCCCAGGAAGGGGTTATCCTCTTCAATGGGGAAATAGGGCAGCGCCTTGTCACCGCCGATATCGAGGGTGCGCATGGTCACTGGACGCGGCGCAAAGGCTTCCAGCTGGCTGCGATAGCTTTGCAGCTGCTCATGCTCACTGGGGAAGAAATCTCGGATCATGAACGGGATTTCGGTACGATACAGGCCTATGCCCTCGGCACCACGCTGCAGCGAGCGACTCACATCGGCCACCAGGCCGGTATTGACCCACAGCGGCATACGGTAGCCATCGGTGGTTTCCGCCGGCAGATCCTTCAAGACTTCCAATCCGGCCGCCACGGCGCGCTCTTCGCGGATCACTTCACGAAACGCCTCCAGCAGCTGCTCGGAAGGGTTCACATAGACCCGCCCCGAGTAACCATCGACGATCACCTGCTTCCCCTCCAGGCGGGTGAACGGCAGGTCGACCACGCCCATCACCGTGGGGATGCCCACGGCCCGCGCCATGATCGCGGCATGGGAGGTGCCCGAGCCACTGACCGACACCAGTCCCACCAGCTTCTCCTCCGGCACCAGTCCCAACATCGCCGGCGACAACTCATCGGCGACCAGGATAGTGTCTTCGTTGCACTCCACCTCTGGTGGCCCGGCACTCTCCTGCAGGTAGCCGAGAATGCGCCGCCCCAGATCGCGGATATCGCTGGCCCGCTCGCGCAGGTAGGCGTCCTCCATCGAGTTGAACTGACGCACCTGGGTCAGCACCACCTCGCGCAGCGCCCCCTGAGCCCAGTTGCCGGTGCGGATCCTCTGCTCGATCTCGCCGGCCAGCGCCTGATCGTCGAGCATACGCAGATAAACATCGAACAGGGCCTGTTCGTCCGAACGCAAGCGGCGCGCCAGGCTATTGCTGACGGTGCGAATATCGTCACGCACCGCCTCCAGCGCCGCCCTGAAGGCCTCCAGCTCCAGCTCAACATCCTTCGCCGGCTTGTCCGGGACCGTTTCCAGTTCCGCCGCCAGCGTCGCCACCACCACGGTACCGATCGCCACCCCCGCCGCGGCAGCGACACCGCCAAAATGGCGATCGCGCTGCGGCTTTACCTTGGCCTGGGGATGCTGGTCAGAGTTGACCGAGCCGGTCGCTTCGGCATGGGCGATGATCCCGGCCAGCTGGGCCGACAGGGTGACCATGAACGCCTCTTCGCTCTCGTCAAAACGGCGGAGCTCTACCTGCTGCACCACCAGCACGCCGAGGACACTGCGGTGATGGATGATGGGCACGCCGAGAAATGCATGGAAACGCTCTTCGCCGGTGGACTTGAGGTAATGGAAGGCCGGATGGCGGGACGCATCCTCAAGGTTGATCGGTTCGGCGCGCTGCCCCACCTGACCGACGATCCCTTCGGTCGGGGACAGGCTGACCTTGCCTACCGCCTCCTGGTTCAGTCCCTGGGTAGCGCTCAGCACATAGCGCTGACGCACGGGGTCGAACAGGAAAATGGAGCACACCTGGGTCTTCATCGCCCGCTGAATGCGGCGCACGATCAGGTCGAGCACGGAATCCAGGTCCGGTGCCGTGCTGACCTCCTGTACGATCTTGCGCAGCACACTCAGCATACTCATCAGGTGGCTCCTCTGTGTTTGTTAGTGTGCGGCCCTCAGGCGCGCCAGCCGGGGCGACAACTCCTTCATCGCCTTGCGGTACACCTCGCGCTTGAAGGACACGACCTGTCCCAGAGGGTACCAGTAACTGACCCACTCCCAGCCGTCGAACTCGGGCGAGTCGGTATGATCTATCCGCACCGCGCTGTCATCACTGAGCATGCGCAGCAGGAACCATTTCTGTTTCTGGCCCACGCACACGGGGTGCGAGTGGCGCCGGATCATGCGTTTGGGTAGACGATAGCGCAGCCAGCCGCGCGTCACCGCCATAATCTCCACATCCGAGGGCGTCAGTCCGATCTCTTCACCGAGCTCACGATACATCGCCTGTTCGGGTGACTCGTTTGACTGTATACCACCTTGCGGGAACTGCCAGGCGTTCTGCCCGATGCGTCTTGCCCAAAGAACCTGACCCTGCGAATTAACCAGAATGATTCCGACGTTGGGTCTGAATCCATCTGCATCAATCACAATTTTGATCCCGATCTATATCTGTTTTGGTTTTTATTGTTCCACAGATCGGCTGTTTGGCAAATAGCCGGTCGGAACCTCGATTGCACCCGCCCCCTCTGCGGGTCTATGCTTGCGCTTTTGTCTGCCCGGCCCCGCGCCGGCCCAATGCTGAGGAGTCCTGCGTGAGCCTTGCGATTTTTGACCTGGACCACACCCTGATCGGGGGTGACAGCGACCATGCCTGGGGCGAGTTTCTCTGCCGCAAGGGCGTGGTCGATGAACATGAGTACCGTGCCGCCAACGACCGCTTCTACGAGGAGTACCTGCGTGGCGAGATGGATATCCACGAGTTTTTGAACTTTGCCCTCAACCCGCTGGCCCAGCACACCCCGGAGCAGCTGGACATCTGGCACGCCGAATTCATGGCCGAGTGCATCGAACCGATCATTCTGCCCAGGGCCGAGCAGCTGCTGGCCGAGCACCGCGCAAAAGGTGATTTCCTGCTGATCATCACCGCCACCAACCGCTTCGTCACCGCCCCGATCGCCCAGCGCCTGGGCGTGGATGCGCTGCTGGCGACGGACCCGGAGATGATCAACGGCCAGTTCACCGGCAAGGTTGCCGGCACGCCCTGCTTTCAGGGCGGCAAGGTCACCCGACTGCATGCATGGCTGGAGGAAACCGGACACAGCCTGGCCGGCAGCTGGTTCTACAGCGACTCCAACAACGACCTGCCACTGCTGGAAGCGGTGGACAATCCGGTCGCCACCAACCCCGATGACCGCCTGCGCGCCACCGCCCAGACGCGGGGCTGGCCGATCATGGAACTGATGCCCGCCTCAGACGCGTGAGCGACAGCCTTTCATGCTGGCATTCAGCGCCTGCATGATCTGACGGCGACTGATCACCCCGAGCAGCCGCCCCTCTCGGGCGACCGGCCAGGTCTTCGGCTTGTTGCCCCCCATCTTCTGCACCAGATCGATAATGCTCTCCGTCGGCGAGGCACACAGCGGCTCGCGGTACATGATGTCATTCACCTGAATACGGCTGTCGCAGTGATAGCTGCCGCTGATCAGGTAATCGATGCAGTCGTGCTCAGACACGAAACCCACCACCTGATGTTGATCGTTGACCACCGGCAGCCCCATCTGGCCGGACTGCAGTATCAGATCAACCGCCTGCGACAGCGACATCTCCACATGCAAAGGATTGGGGACGGGCTGCATCAGGTCCTGGACTTGTTGTTGCTGCATGTTGCTTCTCCTTCAGCTGGGATTTTCCTTGAGTATGGCAAAGGCAGGCAGAATTGGACCAGGATATGGATCAGGCAGACACACTATCTTCATGCCGCCGGGTAACGTGATTGGGTCTGCCTGACACGCCACAAGCCCTCCCTGGGGGCTCGGCTGCGCCCCCCTCGCCGCAAACCCAACCTCGTTCTGCCGCTGAGCAGCTCTTGAGCAGGAGGCTACTTAAGGACAGGGGTTAGGGTAGCGCTGGTGGATCGCTTCGATCTGCGCCAGCAGCTCGGCACTCAATTCCACGTCCAACGAGTCCAGGTTGGCCTTGAGCTGGTCCATGCGCGTAGCGCCGATAATGTTGCTGCCCAGGAAAGGACGGCTGTTGACGTAGGCCAGCGCCATCTGTGCCGGGTCGAAGCCCGCTTCCGACGCCAGTTCCAGATAGCACTGGGTGGCCGCCAGCCCCGGTTCGGTCAGGTAACGCCGGTATTCCGGGAAGAGAGCCAGGCGCGAGCCTTCGGGGCGGGCGCCGCCGGCGTACTTGCCGCTCAGCACGCCGAAGCCCAGCGGCGAGTAGGCCAGCAAGCCGACCTGTTCCCGCAACAGCACCTCGGCCAGTCCGACTTCCGCCGTCCGGTTGAGCAGGCTGTAGGGGTTCTGTACCGAAACGATGCGCGGCAGCCCCAGCTGTTCGGCCAGCTGCAGGCACTTCATGGTGCCCCAGGGGGTTTCGTTGGACAGGCCGATGTGGCGGATCTTGCCCTCGGCGACCAGCTCGCCCAGTACCTGCAGGGTTTCGGCCAGCGGCGTACCCATCTGATCCGGGTTGTGGCGGTAACCCAACTGACCAAAGTAGTTGGTGGCACGGTCCGGCCAGTGCAGCTGGTAGAGGTCGATATAGTCGGTCTGCAGCCGTTGCAGGCTGCCCTCGATGGCGAGACGCAGGTTGCGCGCATCATGACTGAGATCCGGACGCAGATAGCGCACCATCTCCCCCGGCCCCGTCGCCTTGGTGGCCAGGACCACCCGGTCGCGGTTGCCGCGCTGACGCATCCAGTTGCCGATGTACTGCTCGGTACGGCCCTGGAATTCTGCCGCTGTGGGCACCGGGTACATCTCGGCGGCGTCGATCAGGTTGACGCCGCGCGCCAGCGCATAGTCGAGCTGTTCGAACGCGTCGGCTTCGCTGTTCTGACGCCCGAAGGTCATGGTGCCCAGGGCGATACGGCTGACCTTGAGGTCCGATTGTCCCAGTGTCAGATAATCCATCGATACTCTCCTCGTGCGGTCCTCAACTGTCAGGGGGAGCAGGCCCGCCAGGACCGGAAACCCCGGTCGGCGAGCCTGTCAGTCAGCCAAGCCTAGCACGAATCCGACGTATCAGTTGGACGGCAGCACGCGCAGGAAGTACGCCTTCAGGTACTCGGTTTCGGGAATCGCCGGGTGGATCGGGTGATCCGCCCCCTGATACCCCTGGGCGAAGATCTGCGCGTTGCGGTCCAGCTCGCGACTGTTGGCGCGCAGGATATCGACCAGGCGATCCTTGGCCAGGTGCATCGAGCAGGACGCCGAGATCAGCATGCCATCCTTGCCCAGCAGGCGCATCGCCAGGTTGTTGATGCGGGCATAGGCGCGCTCGCCGTTGCGGATATCCTTGCGCCGGGCGATGAACGCCGGCGGGTCGACGATCACCACGTCAAAGCGCTCCTTGTCCGCCACCAGCGCCTTGCACAGGTCAAAGGCGTCACCCTGGAGGCCACGGAAACGGGTTTCGCCGTCATTGAGACGGGCGTTCTCGGCCGCCACTTCCAGCGCCGTGACCGAGGCATCGACACAGACCACCTCGCTGGCGCCGGCCGCCAGCGCCTGGGCGCCCCAGCCACCGACATAGCTGAACAGGTCCAGCACCCGCTTGCCCTTGACCAGGGTCTGCATGCGTGCGCGGTTTTCACGGTGGTCATAGAACCAGCCGGTCTTCTGCCCGGTCAAAATCGGGGCCACCAGGTTGACGCCGTTTTCGTTCAGCGGCGCCAGTTCAGGCACCTCGCCCTGCACCACCTCGATATAGGTTTCCAGGCCTTCGGTCGCGCGCATCTTGCCATCGTTGCGCAGTACGATCGCCTGCGGCTGGAACACCTTGTTGAGCGCATCCAGGATCTGTTCCAGCGCCGCCTCCATGCCGGCGGTGGAGATCTGCACCACGAAGATGTCGTAGAAGCGGTCCACCACCAGGCCCGGCAAGCCATCGGCATCACCGAAGATCACCCGGTAGCAGGGCTGGTCGAAGCACTGCTCGCGCAGCGACTTGGCCACATTGAAGCGGTGCACCAGCAGCGAGCGGTCCAACGGGTGGTGCAGATCCCGGCTCAACAGGCGGCCACAGATCAGGGTATTGGGGTTGACCGACGCGATACCCAGCGCCTTGCCGCGTGCGTCCTGCACAATAACCTGTTCGCCCGGCTCGAAGCCTTTCAGCGGTGTGGCCTTGTTGTCGACTTCATTGCTGTAGATCCACAGGTGGCCGCCGCGCAGGCGTCGATCGGCGCCCGACTGAAGAATGAGTGGTTTGAGGTTCATTGTGCTCTGTCTTTGGTCTGAAATGACTGTCCCGGCACAGGCCGGGACAGTGAAAAAGTTCGGTCGGTCAGCGCAGATGCGTCTGCACGACCGATCAAGGACGATCTGCTCAGCGTGAGCCGCTCAGCCTTCGGCTTCGCAGTGGGCGGCGTAGCCGTCCGCATCCAGCAGGTCATCCAGCTCGCTGGTGTCGCTCAGTTTCAGCTGGAAGAACCAGCCGTCGCCGTAAGGGTCCGAGTTGACGGTTTCCGGTGCATCTTCCAGCGCTTCGTTGATGGCAACCACTTCACCGCTCAGCGGCGCGTAGACATCGGAAGCGGCCTTGACCGACTCGACGACACCCGCATCATCACCGGCTGCCACTTCGGCACCCACATCGGGCAGTTCGACAAACACCACGTCACCCAGCAGGTCCTGGGCGTGATCGGTGATACCGATGGTCACGACGCCATTACCTTCGTCACGGATCCACTCGTGGCTGGCCACATATTTCAGTTCGTTCGGGACATTGCTCATCTCGGGTTCCTATCAGGCTCGTTCAGGAAAATACTTTCTCACCATGGCGCACGAACGGCGGTTTGACCACCTGTACCGCCACCCGCTTGCCGCGCATCTCGACTTCGGCGGTGCTGCCAGTACCGGCCGGTACACGGGCCAGTGCAATCGAGTAGCCCAGGGTCGGCGAGAAACTGCCGCTGGTGATCTCACCCTCACCCAGCCCCTCGACCACCACCTTCTGATGTGCGCGCAGCACGCCACGTTCGGTCAGCACCAGCCCCACCAGCTTGTGTTCGACTCCCTTGGCCTTGCGCGCTTCCACCGCGTCTCGACCGATGAACTGACGCTCAGCCGGCTCCAGCGCCAGGGTCCAGCCCATGCCGGCTTCCAGCGGCGAAACCTGCTCGTCCATGTCGGAGCCGTAGAGATTCATACCCGCTTCCAGACGCAGGGTGTCACGTGCACCCAGGCCACAGGGCACCACACCGGCATCGATAAGCTGCTGCCAGAAGGCTTCGACTTCATCGTCCGGCAGCATGATCTCCAGACCGTCTTCGCCAGTATAGCCGGTACGGGCGATAAACCAGCCTTCGGATTCCTGGCCGACAAAGGGCTTGAGCTCGGAAATCAGCCGCGCACGGGATTCGCTCACCACCTGTTCGACACGCTGGCGGGCCTTGGGTCCCTGAATGGCGATCATCGCCAGCTCCGGCTGCTCGGTCAGCGCCACATCGAAACGCAACGCCTGATCCGCCATCCAGCGCAAATCCTTTTCACGGGTGCCGCAATTGACCACCACGCGATACCACTCGCCGGAGGCATCAGGCTCCGTCATCAGATAGACGATCAGGTCATCGATGACACCGCCCGCTTCATTCAGCATGGCGCTGTACAGGGCCTTGCCCTTCTGTTTCAGGACGGCCACGTCGTTGGCCAGCAGGTGGCGCAGGTAGCTGCGCGCCTGGGCTCCGGAAACATCGACGATGGTCATGTGCGAGACATCGAACATGCCTGCGCTCTGACGTACCTTGTGGTGTTCCTCTACCTGAGAGCCGTAATGCAGTGGCATTTCCCAGCCACTGAAGTCGACCAGTTTGGCGCCCAGTGCATGATGTTGTGCGTGAAGTGCGGTCTTGTGTCCCATCGGCAAACTCATCTGCAGCAGTGTTCCGAACCTCAGCCGAAGCCGCGTCGCAACTGGTTAACAGAAAAAAAGGGAAGACAATGTATCGGCATTTGCGCCGCAGATCAATCTTTAACCGCCTGTCAAGTGTGAGCGCGCTTCAGCCGCTGCGGGCGCTCTCCGGACAGCCCCATCGCCTGCAGCACCAGATGCTGTTTGACCGGCTCCAGCCGATCCATCAGGTTCATGCCGCAGCTGCGCAGCAGGCGCACCGGTGCCAGCTGGGGCGCGAACAGGCGACGAAAACCTTCCATCGCCGCCGACATGCACAGGTTGGCACTGCGCCGCTGGCGCTGATAGCGCCGCAGTACGGCTTCGTCGCCAACCGACTCACCGCGCTGCCAGGCGGCCTCGAGCACATCGACCAGCGCGGCGGCGTCCATGAAGCCCAGATTCACGCCCTGACCGGCCAGCGGATGAATGGTGTGCGCCGCATCACCGACCAGCGCCAGTCCCGCCTCCACGTAGTGGTGAGCATGGCGCTGACGCAGCGGAATCAGCTGCCGCTCGGCACTGTCGACCACCGCCCCCAGGCAATAATCCGAGGCCCGCCCCAGCGCCTGACGAAACGCCTCGTCGGACAGCGCCATCAACTCGCGGGCATGTTCCGGCGAGGTCGACCAGACGATTGAGCTTGTGCGTCGTCCGCCGCCGGCCAGCGGCAGCAGCGCCAGGGGGCCGTCCTCGGTAAACCGCTGCCAGCAGGTGTCGGCGTGCTCCCGTTCGGTGGTGATGGTGGTCACCAGCGCATGATGGCCGTAGTCCCACTCCGTGGCACCCAGTCCGCTGAGCTGGCGGGTCCGTGACAGGGCACCATCGGCACCCACAACCAGCGTGGTCGACAGACGGCGGCCGTCGCTCAACTGCAGCGTGCGCTGGCCGTCAGCAGCGGGAGCCGACAGCTGCTGCAGGCCGACGCCGGTGAGCAGTTGCAGATTGTCATGACGTGACAACTGTTGCAGCAGACCCGCCTGAATCACCGAGTTCTCGACGATATAACCCAGCTGGTCTTCATGCAGAGCATCGGCACTGAAATGGATACGGCCACTGCCTTCGCCATCCCAGACCTTCATATCGCGGTAGGCGCAGGCGCGGAACAGCGACTGGATCGCCGACCAGGCGCCCAACTGATCGAGCAGCTCGACCGAAGCCAGATTGAGCGCACTGACACGGGGATCATACTGCGACTCCGGTCGGGTACAGAGATGATCGAGCCAGCTTTCGACACTCCCCGGGCGCTGCTCCAGCAGACAGATTCGTTTCCCCGACGGCGCCAGCGCCAGTGCCAGCGCCAAACCGACCATGCCGGCGCCTACAATTACCAGATCAGCATGCTGCTCGGTCGTCATCTCGGTTCTCCGGGTTCAGCGCAGCCGCGCTGCAGGTTGGTCCAGGCCCATGGCGGCACGGGCAAACAGGGTCTTGCCCGCGGGGCAGCTGTCCAGCAGCTGCAGTCCCAGACCGCGCCCCAGGCGCAGCAGCGGGTTGTCACTGGTGAAGAGCTTCAGGGTACGGTCACAGAACTGAATGGTGCGCTGCTGGTCCTGACGCCGCTGGTCGACAAATTCGCTCAATCCGTCCAACGCCCCCAACGGCAACCCGGCCCGCTTTCGCGCGATGATCAGGTCGGCCAGGGCCACCACGCCGCGCAGCGCCAGGTTATAGCCCTGGCCAGCGATCGGGTGCAGCGCATGGGCCGCATTGCCCAGCACCACCAACCCCGTGCGCACCTGTTCCTCGGCCAGGGTCAGTTTGAGCGGGTAGTGGTAACGCTCACCCACGGCGGTAAAGCGGCCGGCCCGGTAGCCGAAGGTGTCCTGCAGCCGCGCCAGAAAGGCCGGGGCATCCAACGCCAGCACCTCGTCCAGCACCTCGTCGGCCAGCGTCCACACCAGTCCGCAACGCACCTGGCCGTTCAGGCTCTCGCCTGGCAACAGCGCCACGGGACCCGCCTCGGTGAAACGCTCATAGGCGACATGGGCATGGGAACGATCCAGTGACACGTTGGCGACCAGTGCATGCTGGCCGTAGGCCTGCTCATGGTAGTGAATACCGAGCCGCTCGCGCAGTACGGAGCGACCGCCATCGGCCATCACCACCAGCTCGGCGCTCAACCGCTGTTCGCCGACCTCGGTCTGCAGCCGAATTTCGTTCCCGGCCGTCGTGGGAGTCAACATCTCCACTTCGGCGGGCGAGATCAGCGTCAGATGCTTACCGGCATGCTGCTGCAAATGGCTGATCAACACCTGCCCCAACCAGTGATTCTCCACCACATAGCCCAGCGCCGGCACACCCTCCTCGTCCGCATGCAGGCGAGTGCTGCCGAAACGGCCACGGTCCGACACATGGATCTGGTCGATCGGGGTCAGGTGCGTTTCCAGCGCCGACCAGATGCCCATGCGCCGGTAGAGGGTCCGCACCCCCTGCGCCAGCGCCGTGGAACGGGCATCATAACTGGGCGTGAACACTGGTTCGCCAGCGTCCGGCAAGGGCTGGGCCTCGACCAGCGCCAGCCGCAGCCCCAGCTCCTCGGCGGTCGGCAACAGGGCCGCCGCCAGGCTGGCGCCGACCATGCCGCCACCGATGATGATCAGATCATACTGCTGCATCGTCCTTGCCTCCGCCCGCTCAGTCCCGCGCCATCAGCGCTTCGATATCGACGATGGTTTTCGGCACGCCGCCGGTCAACACCTCGGCCCCCTGTTCGGTGACCAGCACATCATCCTCGATACGGATGCCGATGCCGCGCCATTCGGGAGCGACGCCTGCGTCGTCCGGGGCCACATAGAGTCCCGGCTCGATGGTCATCACCATGCCCGGCTCCAGCGGCCGCCATTCACCATCCAGCTTGTACTGGCCGACGTCATGCACATCCATGCCCAGCCAATGACCGATACGGTGCATATAGAAGCGGCGGTAGGCCCCCGCTTCTATCAGCGCCTCAGGATCACCCTGCAGCAAGCCCAGTTCGACCAATCCCTGAGTCAGCAACTCCACCGACAGGTCATGAATGCGATTCCACAGCACCCCGGGCCGCATCGCCTCAATGCAGGCCTGCTGGGTATCCAGCACCAGCTGATAAAGCGCCTTCTGCTGCGGCGAGAAACGACCGCTGACCGGGAAGGTACGGGTAATGTCGCTGGCATAGTTGTCCAGTTCGCAGCCGGCATCGATCAGCACCAGGTCGCCGTCCTGTAGCTCGGCTGTATTCTCGATGTAGTGCAGGATGCAGCCGTTGGCGCCACCACCGACGATCGGCGAGTAGGCCTGAAAGCGGGCGCCCTGCTGCATGCAGTAGCCGGTGATTTCCGCCTCCAGCTGGTATTCGTACAGACCGGGGCGCGACAGGCGCATGGCGCGGCAATGGGCTTCGGCGGAGATTTCGGCCGCCCGGCGCATCACCGCCTGTTCGGCGTCGCTCTTGAACAGACGCTGCTCGTGCAGCAGGTTGTCCAGCAGCACCAACTCCTCCGGCGCCTGGGCACCCTGGCGAGCCTGGGCACGGACCTGGTTCAGCCAGCCGCGTACTCGGGCATCCAGCGCTTCGTCACTGCCCAGCGCATAATACAGCCGATGCACGCCGTCCAGCAGCTGCGGCATCTGGGCTTCCAGCTCGTCCAGCTCAAACGCCTGGTCGGCGCCGAAATCTCGCACACAGCCCTCGGGGCCGGCCCTATAACCGGTCCAGATCTCCATCTGCGGGTCGCGCGGCGGGCAGAACAGGACGAATTCGCCCTCGGTGCGCCCCGGAATCAGCAGCAGCAGGGCGTCGGGCTCATTGAAGCCGGTCAGATAATAGAAGTCGCTGTCCTGACGGAAGGCGTATTCGGCATCACGGTTGCGACTCTTCAGGTGGCTGGCGGAGACCAGTGCCACGCTGTTGGCCGGCAGCCGCCGCAGCAGGGCTGCACGCCGGCGGGCAAATTCATCCTGAGCAATTTTCATGTCGACTCCTGAAACCATCAGTGCAACACCGGCGCCGGCGCATCCTCATCCGACGCGGCCTGAGCGTCAGGCTCGTTGCATTCGCTGAATACCAGCAGGGCGGCCATACGCACGTACTCCTGCACCTCCATCAGGTCGCCTTCATCCTCCTCGGAGTCGGCGTCGGCGTCGGTGCTGATCTGGACGATCTGGGCCAGGTCACGCAGTGTTTCCTGTCCCTCCACCGACAACCCCTGTGCCCCCTTGCGCTCCTGCAGGCCGAAGCCGCTGAGAAAGCCGCTGCACCAGATGCCCAGCGCTTCGGCGCGGATCGGCAGCGGCTGGTCATCGTCGGGCAGCAGCAGATCGAAGCTGAAATCGGGCGCTTCGAACTGCTGCAACGTGGCCAGATACAGCTGCATCACGCCCTTGCGCACCCCCTCGCCCCTCAACGGCTCGATTTCGAACAGTTCCTGGACCCGCTGCAGCAGACTGCCCGGCTCGAAACGGGCGCCGGCGGCGACCTGACCGGCCAGCACTCCATGCAGCTCCGACGGCGATACGGTCATCGCTCCCTCTTCAACCAGCCAGTCGGCCAGGGTATCGAAATCCGGCAGTTCAACTGCAGCGGCCTGTTCGTGGGTCATAATCATCTATCCGGGGTTATTTTGTTGTGCCGAGGGTAACCGGGCGGGACCGGCACCGCATTGATCTCTATGCTAGCATTTCACTATAAACAGGGCCACGGAGTGTCGATTGACCCTGTGCGGACAGCTGTTTATAGTCAGCAGGTTATTGCATGGGGCCTGGCATGAGCGAACACTATTTCACCGTACTCGAACAGAAAATTGACCAACTGCTGACACGCGTTCAACAGCTGGAACAGGAAAACCGCCAGCTGCGCCAGCAGGATGTCCTGCTGCGCGAAGAGCGTGCCCAGCTGCTACAGCTGAATGACCAGACCCGCAGCAAGGTTGAAGGGATGATACAGCGACTCAAGGCACTGGAGCAGAACTCATGAGCGCGGACGCACGCACGGTTACCGTCAAGCTGCTGGACAAGGAGTACACCATCAGTTGCCCGGATGGCGCCGAGGCAGAGCTGCTGGCATCCGCCGATTACCTGAACCAGAAAATGCAGGAGATCCGCCACTCGGGCAAGATCATCGGCCTGGAGCGGATCGCCGTGATGGCGGCGCTGAACATGTCCCACGAGCTGATCAAAAGCCGCGACGAGCAGCGCCAGAACATCGAGACCAACCTGCGTCGCCTGGGCCAGAAAATCGACCAGGGGCTGGCCCGCAACGCCGCCGCCAAGCCCCATGAAAACTCTTCATCTTCCTGAAAAACCATTCGCTAACAAGGGGGTAACTGCGCCCGTTAGCAGAGCCCGATAATATTTCAAGGGCTGACATCGAGTGGCGAACAGGTATAATGGTCTCAGGTTCCTGGAGTGTTCGACAGTCGGTCAAGTCCCTCGAGCCGATAAGCAGTACCCAGGAAGCGTGCAACAGGTGTTGTGAGCATGTCCGCTCGACGGAAAGCCTGATTCGCTTGTAAACGCTTCCACTCTGAACCTTAGGGTTCAGGGCCACGACCGACACCGGCACTCTGGGAAGCCTCTACGACCATGATGCAGGATCGCAAGACACTCCGCCGCCAGATGCGCGCTCGCCGACGGGCACTCAGTCCTCAACAGCAGCGCCAGGCTGCCCACGCCCTCTGCCGCAACCTTCGCTCACAACTCTGGTTTCGACAAGCCCGACACATCGCGCTCTACCTGCCCAACGACGGCGAAATCGACCCCACACCGCTGATCGACCTCTGCCGCAAGCTCGGCAAACCACTCTATCTGCCGGTGCTGCACCCGATCCGTCACAACCGCCTCTGGTTTACCCCCTACCGCCAGGACACGCCAATGCGCCGCAACTGCTACCGCATTCTGGAGCCGGTCCTTCAGGGCAAGCCGGTACGCCCAGCCCAGGCACTGGATCTGGTACTGATGCCGCTGGTGGCCTTCTCGGCCGATGGTGGTCGCATGGGGATGGGGGGCGGCTATTACGACCGCACCTTCGCGTTCAAGCTACAGAAAAAGGCGCTCAGAGGGCCGCGACTGATCGGTCTGGCGCATGAGTTCCAGCGTCAGGAAAAACTGCCACTCGAACCCTGGGATGTGCCGCTGGACGGCATAGCAACGGACCGCTGCTTCTACCGGATCAACTGTTGAAAGCGTCCTGCATCATGGCCGCGATCTGCAGATCACTTTGCGAGATCCCGGTCATGACCGCACCGACGACGAAGACAACAACGAGTACCAATACGAGATCCGGACTTTTGTTCATGGCAATCAGAACTTTTGCGAAGAAATTATAGAAAGTTGGCTGAAATTCGGGGAAGGACACCCCCGATAATCGCTCTAGTGTTCCACAAGAAGGTTTTTTTGCAACCCCTGCCTCTATCTTTTTGGTTTTTCGCCTCAATTTTTCAGATTTTGCATGATCTTCGGCAAAAACAAGCTTTACGAAGCATTAAGATGTCGCATTTTAGATACATTTAACTGACCGCCATCCGTATTCGCCACGCAAAAAAACCGGCCCTGCCGCGGTGATAATCTGCGACATCTGATATACATTCCCTTAGAGGCGGCAACGGCCGTTGCCATCACAATCGCCAACAAGAAAGGCCGAACATCATGCTGACATCTTTGGTTCTCACGGTCATCGGGCCGGACAAGCCTGGCCTGGTCGGGCTGCTGTCCCGCACCATCGCCGAACATCAGGGCAACTGGCTCGAATCCGGCATGTCACGCCTGGGCGGCAAGTTCGCCGGCATCCTGATCACCCAGGTGCCGACCGATCAGGCCGACGACCTGATCGCCGCCCTTCAGGCACTGGAGAGCCAGGGCCTGAAAGTCAGCGCCGAGCGCAGTGAAGAGACAGCGCCCGTCACCGAAATGCAGCCGATGACACTGGAACTGGTCGGCCACGACAAGCCGGGCATCGTGCGTGAGATCTCCCAGGCTCTGGCGGCCCGCCATATCAACGTGGAGCGGCTGAATACCGAACTGACCTCGGGTTCGATGTCGGCGGAAGAGCTGTTCAAGGCGGAAGCGGAGCTGCTGACCCCGGCTGACCTGGACCCGGACGAGCTGCAGCAGGCGCTGGAAGCGATCGCCGGCGACCTGATGGTGGATATCACCCTGCGCTGAAGTCGACAGGGATAGAAAGGCGCAAAAACACAAAAGCCGCCCGAAGGCGGCTTTTGTCCTGCAAGGCGGATAGTCACTCCCCGCCCTCTTCAAGATTGCGCTCAGTCGGCCCGGGCCGCCAGCAGATCACGGCCGCGAAGCACCGCCGCGCGCACCTGATCCGGCGCGGTACCGCCGATATGGTTGCGCGCCGCCACCGACCCTTCCAGCGTCAGCACCTCGAACACATCCTGCTCGATGGTTTCGGAGAACTGCTGCAGCTCTTCCAGCGTCATGTCGGACAGGTCCTTGCCGGTCTTGATGCCGTAGGCCACGGACAGGCCCACGATTTCGTGAGCATCACGGAAGGCTACGCCCTTGCGCACCAGATAGTCGGCCAGGTCGGTGGCGGTGGAGAAACCGCGACGCGCCGCTTCGCGCATCTCGTCCTTACGCGACTCGATCGCCGGGATCATATCGCCGAAGGCGCGCAGACAGCCCTTCACCGTATCCACGGCGTCGAACAGCGGCTCCTTGTCTTCCTGGTTGTCCTTGTTGTAGGCCAGCGGCTGGGACTTCATCAGCGTCAGCAGCGACATCAGGTGACCGTAGACACGACCGCTCTTGCCGCGTACCAGTTCGGGCACGTCCGGGTTCTTCTTCTGCGGCATGATCGAGGAACCGGTGCAGAAGCGGTCCGGCAGGTTAATGAAGTTGAACTGGGCCGAGGTCCAGAGCACCAGCTCTTCCGACATCCGCGTCATGTGCATCAGCAGCAGACTGGAAGCGGCACAGAACTCGATGCCGAAGTCACGGTCGGAGACCGCATCCAGGGAGTTGCCGGCCGGGGCGTCGAACTGCAGCAACTCGGCGGTGTAGGCGCGATCGATCGGGTAGGTGGTACCGGCCAGAGCGGCGGCGCCCAGCGGCATCACATTGACGCGCTTGCGGCAGTCGGCGAAGCGCTCGTAGTCGCGGCTGAGCATCTCGAACCAGGCCAGCAGGTGGTGACCGAAGGTGACCGGCTGAGCAGTCTGCAGGTGAGTGAAGCCCGGCATGATGGTGTCCGCTTCCTGTTCGGCCAGATCCAGCAGACCCTGCTGCAAACGGCTGATCTCGGCCAGGATCAGGTCGATCTCGTCACGCATGTAAAGACGGATATCGGTGGCCACCTGGTCGTTGCGTGAACGGCCGGTGTGCAGTTTCTTGCCGGTGATGCCGATCTTCTGGGTCAGCGCCGCTTCGATGTTCATGTGCACATCTTCCAGCGCCACCGACCATTCGAATTCACCGCGCTCGATCTCGACGCGAATTTCGCCCAGACCGCGAATGATCGCATCGCGCTCGTCCTCGGTCAGTACGCCGACCTTGGCCAGCATGCGCGCGTGCGCCACCGAACCCTGGATATCCTGCTGGTACAGGCGCTGGTCGAAATCGACGGACGCGGTAAAACGGGCAACGAAGGCATCGGTTGGCTCATTGAAACGGCCACCCCACTGCTGATTAGTTTTCTGGCTCATGCCGGGAATCTCCTGCTACTGATGCGGCCACCGCAGCGGCCCTGTCTGTTTGGCCCGATTATAGCAATCCTGCCCGGCCGCAGTCTTGCATCAGCCCCCTTTGGCCGTCGTCGACACCCTTCTGGTACAATCGCTTTTATTTTCCCGCATGCCGGGTTGACGCTTGCATAAGGAGAGTCCCATGTCCCGCACCATCCGCATCGCCACCCGCCGCAGCCTGCTGGCCCTCTGGCAGGCCGAATACGTCAAGGCTGAGCTGGAGCGGTACCACCCGGGCATTCAGGTCGAGCTGCTGAAGATCGAATCCCGCGGCGACAAGATCCTCGACACCCCGCTGGCCAAGATCGGCGGCAAGGGCCTGTTCGTCAAGGAGCTGGAGCACGCGCTGCTCAATGGCGACGCCGACATCGCCGTACATTCGATGAAGGACGTGCCGATGGAGTTCCCGGAAGGTCTGGGACTGCACGTCATCTGTGAGCGCGAGCGTCCCACCGACTCCTTCGTCAGCAACAACTACAACCGCTTCGACGACCTGCCCCAGGGTGCCGTGGTCGGCACCTCCTCACTGCGTCGCGAAGTGCAAATCCGCGAGCGCCGACCCGACCTGCAGGTCCGTTTCCTGCGCGGCAATGTACAGACCCGCCTGGGCAAGCTGGATGCTGGCGACTACGACGCCATCATCCTCGCCACTGCTGGCCTGCTGCGACTGAAGCTGGGCGAGCGCATCCGCGAGGAGATCACGCCGGAGCAGAGCCTGCCCGCCGGAGGCCAGGGGGCTGTCGGCATCGAGTGCCGCAGCGACGATGCCGAGCTGATTGAGCTGATCAGGCCGCTGCACCACGCCGACACCGCCAGCCGGGTGCTGGCCGAGCGCGCCATGAACCGTCGCCTGGAGGGCGGCTGCCAGGTACCGATCGGCTGCTACGCCACACTGGATGACGCGGGTGAAGAGCTCTATCTGCGCGGTCTGGTCGGCCGCCCCGACGGCACCCGCGTGCTGCGGGACGAAATTCGCGGCCCCCGCGCCGACGCCGAAGCCATGGGCATCACCCTGGCCGAGCGCCTGCTGGAAGCCGGCGCCGACGAAATCCTGCGGGAGGTCTACAGCGAACGTGGCTAAGCACCCGCTGGCCGGACAACGGGTGCTGGTCACCCGCCCGGCGCACCAGTCCTCCAGTCAGGTCGATTATCTGCAGCAACTGGGCGCCGATCCGGTGGCGCTGCCGCTGCTGGAGATTCTCGCCACCACCGAGCAGGACGGCGCCGACTACCAGCAATGCAAGGCCTGCATCCTGGATCTGGACCTCTACCGCGACGTCATCTTCGTCAGCCCCAACGCCGCCCGCATCGGCGCCGACTGGATCGACGAATACTGGCCCCAGCTGCCGCTGGGCGTGCGCTGGGTCGGCATCGGCAGGCAGACCGCCGAGACGCTTGAGCAGCTGGGCTTCCCGGCCTGGCACGCCGAGGGCGGTTTCGACTCCGAGACCCTGCTGGCGCACCCTTCCATGCAGGCGATGGCCGCTGAGCGGGTGCTGATCCTGCGCGCCGAAGGCGGGCGCGACCTGCTCGCCGACACGCTGCGCCGCCGTGGCGCCCGCGTCGACCTGGCCCATATCTACCGCCGCGCCTGCCCGGCATATGATGACGCCGTTATCCAAAGTACTATTTATGCACAACCGTTATCGGCTATCCTGATCACCAGTGGTCAAGCCTTGCGCAACCTGCTGCAGCTGTGTGGACCGGCAGCCGCCACCTTGACCGACACCCTGATCATCGTTCCCAGTGCCCGCCTTGCCGAGCTGGCCCGTTCGCTGGGATTCAACCGAATCCGGGTAGCCCAGGGACCGGACGACCAGTCCATGGTCGATGCCTTGCTACCCGCCTGACCATCGGAACACGGCATGAAAGAGACCCGCAACGAGACAACCGAACACCAGGAAGGCGAGACCTCAGCGCCAATGCCCGACGACAAGACCACGGCCGAGACAATGACGGCTGAATCGACCGCAACTGTACAGGGCTCCGAGAGCGCCCGCCCGGCCAAGGAACCCGAGAACGCCACAGCGGTCCCGCCGGTCACGCCAGCCGCTGAAGGCAAGCACTGTGGCGCCACCTGGCCAGGCAAACTGGCCCTGCTGCTCTCGTTTGTCGCACTGGGCGGCGGTGCCTACATGGCCTGGGAAGGCTGGCAGATGAAGCAGCAGAACAGCCAGCTGCAGAGCCAGATCAGCCAGCAGGTGGAAACGCTGATCGCCAACGGTCGCGCTCAGGCCGCCGAAACCGTCGCTGGCGTCAGCCAGCAGCTGGGGCAGTTGCAGGCCCGCGCCGAGGCCGACAAGGCCAACATCGATGAACTCCAGGACCGCCTGACCCGCAGCATCCAGCAGGTCACCGCGGATGCCGAGGTCAGCCGCAAGGACTGGCTACTGGCCGAGGTGGAGTATCTGCTGCGCCTGGCCAACCAGCGCGTGCTGATGGAACAGACCGCCGCCGGCGCCCTGACCCTGCTCAAATCGGCTGACGATAGCCTGCGCGAGACCGATGACGTCACCCTGTATGACGTGCGCAAGGCGCTGGCCGAGGATATCGCCGCGCTGGAAGCCGTGCCCAAACTGGATACCGAAGGCGTCTTCCTCAAGCTGGCGGCGCTGAACCGCCAGGTCAGCGAGCTGCGCGTCACGCCGATTACCGACAAGCGCCAGCTGCCGGCCCTGCTGAAAGAGATCACTCCGGAAAGCGTTGAGCAGTCCTGGGGCGAAGGCCTCAAGGCCAGCTGGAACAAGGCGATGGACAAGTTCGAGACGCTGATCGTGATCCAGCACCATGACGAGGCGGTCAAGCCGCTGATGTCACCGGAGCAGACCTTCTTCCTGCAGCAGAATCTGCATCTGATGCTGGAGCAGGCACAGATGGCGCTGCTGCAGCGCAAGCAGCCGGCCTATGACGCCAGCCTGGCCAAGGCCCACGACTGGATCGGCACCCACTTCGATGCCAAGAACGCCACCACCGAAGCGATGCTGCGCAGCCTGGAAGAACTGAAAAGCATCAATGTGGCGCCGGAGCTGCCGGACATCTCCGGCTCCCTGGCCAGCCTGAAAACCTACCTGCGCCAAATGCAGGAACTGCGGGCGGAGGGCTGATCAATGAAGAAACTGTTCATCTTCCTGCTGATCTTCCTCGTCGCAGGCGCCTGGCTCGGTCAGATGATGGTACAGGACCCGGGCTATGTGCTGCTGGCCTACAAACAGACCACGGTGGAAACCAGCCTCTGGGTGCTGCTGCTGCTGCTGATCGTCGGTTTCGCCCTGGGCCACTGGCTGCTCAACCTGACGTCGGGCCTTCGCCTCCCCGGCAGCAAGGTGCGCAACTGGCAGAGTCGGCGCAACCAGCGCCTCAGCCAGCGCAAGTCGCTCAAGGGCATGATCGCCCTGTCCGAAGGCAACTGGTGGAAGGCACAACGCTACCTCAGCCAGGCGGCCGAGCGTTCCGACCTGCCGGCGATCAACTACCTGGCCGCCGCCCGCGCCGCCCATGAACAGGGCGACAACAGCGGCACCGACAGCCTGCTCAACCGCGCCCGGGCAGCCACGCCTCAGGCCGAAGTGGCGATCGGCCTGACCCAGGCCCAGTTCCAGCTCGAACGCGGCCAACTGGAGCCCTGCCTGGCCAACCTGCTCAATCTGCGCCGTCAGGCACCGAAGAATACCCAGGTACTGCGCCTGCTGCAGCAGGTCTATCTGCGCCTGGAGGACTGGCTGGCATTGATTCAACTGCTGCCCGAACTCAAGCGTCAGGGCGTGCTCAACGAGGCTCAGCTGGCCGAACTGGAACAGCAGTGTCATCTGCAACGCCTGCAGCAGAGTCTGGCCACCCTGCCCACCGAGGCCGACGCCCAGGAACAGCTGCGCGTGCTGAGCCGCAGCTGGCAGGCGGTGCCCCAGCACCTGCTGCGCGACCCGGTACTGGTGCGTCGCTATAGCGAGCTGATGCGACAGATCGGCGCCGAGGCGGAAGCGGAGCAGGTGCTGCAGGATCTGATCAAGCGCAAGTGGGACAGCACGCTGGTCGGGGTCTACGGCACCCTCGCAGGCAAGGAGCCGCACAAGCAGCTGGAGGTCGCCAAGGGCTGGCTGAAGAAACACCCGGACTGCGCCGAGCTGGAACTGACACTGGGCCGCCTGAGCATGCGCAACGAGCTCTGGGGCCAGGCGATCAGCCACTTCGAGCGCAGCTTCGAGCTGGACCCGCAGGTGGAAACCTTCGGCGAGCTACAGCGTCTGCTGCAGCACCTGGGCGAGACCGAACGCGCATCCCAACTGATGCAGGCCAACTTCAACCGGGTCGCGCCGCCGCTACCGGCGTTGCCTCTGCCCCAGGACTCCGCTCACTGAGCACCTTAATGAGCACAAAAAAGGGCAGCTTCGGCTGCCCTTTTTAATGTCTGCCCCTGTCGATCAGGCGGACGTCGTTTTCTCCGGTCGCGGTGCCCAGGCGAACACGTCGGAATGGATCTGCGCTTCGCTGACGCCCTTCTCTTCCAGCCGGTCCACCAGCGCATGCACCATGCCCGGAGAACCACAGGCGTACACCGCCAGGTCGGCATCGACAGCAGCCAGATCTGCGGCAATGACGTCCGGCATCAAGCCGGTACGCCCCTGCCAGCCGGGGCTGTGTTCCGGCTCGCTGACCACCGGAATGAAACGCACATTGGCATGTTCGGCCGCCCACTGCAGCGGCAGCTTCTCCAGATAGATATCCGCTGCCACGCGCGCGCCCCAGTAAATTTCGATCGTGTTGCCCGCCTGATTGGCCAGCAGGTGCTCGACCATGCTCTTGATCTGGGCAAAGCCGGTGCTGGCGGCGGCAAAGATGAAGCGGGTTTCCGGCTTCACTTCAGACTGGCTCAGGTGCACCTTGCCCTTGGGCAGTTCCACATCGATCTCGCTCTGACTGCGCAGGGTATCCAGAATCAGCGCGTTGAATTCACTGCCCGGTACCTGGCGGATATGCAGCTCCAGGTCGCGGCCCTGATCCGGTGCCGAGGCGATGGAAAAAGAGGCCTGCTTGCCGTCGGGCAGGCAGATATCCAGATACTGACCGGCATGGTAGTGCATGTTTTCACGGTCGTTGCTCTCCAGGCGCAGGCGCACGCGGAAAACGTCATGGTTCAAGGCTTCAAAGCCGGTGATATCACAATGCTTCTTTTCTACGGGGAACACGTATTCACTCCCTGGCCGGACAGGATCAGTGCCCGGTCGGTTGGTTTAACAGATATCCAGTTGATCCCAGATCTCGTCGACCCGCGCCTTCACCGCCGGGTCCATCTGGATCGGCTCACCCCACTCGCGGTCGGTCTCGCCGGGCCACTTGTTGGTGGCATCCAGTCCCATCTTCGACCCCAGCCCCGATACCGGTGAGGCAAAGTCGAGATAGTCGATCGGCGTATTGTCGATCATCACCGTGTCGCGTTGCGGGTCCATGCGGGTGGTGATCGCCCAGATCACGTCCTTCCAGTCACGCGCGTTGACATCGTCATCACAGACGATGACGAACTTGGTGTACATGAACTGGCGCAGGAAGGACCAGACGCCAAGCATGATCCGCTTGGCATGGCCCGGGTACTGTTTCTTCATGGTCACCACCGCCATGCGATAGGAACAGCCCTCCGGCGGCAGGTAAAAATCGACGATCTCGGGAAACTGCTTCTGCAGGATCGGCACGAACACCTCGTTCAGCGCCACGCCCAACACCGCCGGCTCATCGGGCGGACGACCGGTATAGGTGCTGTGGTAGATGGCGTCCTTGCGCCGGGTGATCCGTTCCACGGTGAATACCGGAAAAGAGTCCACTTCGTTGTAATAGCCGGTGTGGTCACCGAACGGACCTTCGTCCGCCATCTCCTCGGGGTCGATATAACCCTCGAGAATGATCTCGGCGCTGGCCGGCACCTGCAGATCGTTACCCAGACATTTGACAACCTCGGTCTTGCCGCCGCGCAGCAGACCGGCAAAGGCGTATTCGGACAGGGTATCGGGCACCGGGGTCACTGCGCCGAGAATGGTGGCCGGGTCGGCGCCCAGCGCTACCGCCACCGGGAATTTCTCACCGGGATGGGCCGCCTTCCATTCACGGAAGTCCAGCGCCCCGCCTCGATGTGCCAGCCAACGCATGATCAGCTTGTTGCGGCCGATCAACTGCTGACGGTAGATACCCAGGTTCTGGCGCGGCTTTTCGGGACCGCGGGTGATCACCAGCGGCCAGGTCACCAGCGGACCTGCATCGCCGGGCCAGCAGGTCTGAATCGGGATCTGGTAGAGGTCGACATCCTCACCTTCGATCACCACATCCTGGCAGGGTGCCTTGCGCACCTGTTTCGGTCCCATATTGAGCACCTGCTTGTACAGCGGCAGCTTGTCCCAGGCATCCTTCATCCCGCGCGGCGGTTCCGGCTCCTTCAACTGCGCCAGCACCTTGCCCACCTCGCGCAGGGCCTCCACGGACTCTTCGCCCATACCCAGCGCCACCCGTTCAGGGGTGCCAAACAGGTTGCCCAGCACCGGCATGTCGTACCCCTTGGGATTCTCGAACAGCAGCGCCGGGCCACCGGCCTTGAGGGTGCGGTCACAGATTTCGGTCATTTCCAGCACCGGATCCACCGGCATGCAGATCCGTTTCAGCTCGCCGCGCGCTTCCAGCATCTTGATGAAATCACGCAGGTCCTTGTATTTGGGTGTCGACATGAGAAAGCTCGTTCCAGTCAGGCAGCCATGATTGGCAAAAGGCGATTCGGGAGACATCAACGCCGCGCGTGTTGCCAGCGTCCACATACAAAAAAGGGCAAGTCAGAGCTTACCCTTTTTTAACCCGGATAGGTTCACACAGCGTGTGAGCCCGGATTACTTGCGTTTCATCGACAGGAAGAACTCGTCGTTGGTCTTGAAGTCCTTCAGCTTGTCGATGACGAACTCAGTCGCGGCCGCATCTTCCATCGGATCCAGCAGCCTGCGCAGGATCCACATGCGCTGCAGCTCTTCCTCGGTGGTCAGCAGGTCTTCGCGGCGGGTGCCGGAACGACGGATGTTTATCGCCGGGAACACACGCTTCTCGGCTACCTTGCGGTCCAGGTGCACTTCGGAGTTACCGGTGCCCTTGAACTCTTCGAAGATCACTTCGTCCATCTTCGAACCGGTGTCGACCAGCGCCGTAGCGATGATGGTCAGGCTACCACCCTCTTCGATGTTACGCGCCGCACCGAAGAAACGCTTCGGACGCTCCAGCGCGTGAGCATCGACACCACCGGTCAACACCTTGCCGGAGGACGGAATCACGGTGTTGTAGGCCCGCGCCAGACGGGTGATGGAGTCGAGCAGGATCACCACGTCCTTCTTGTGTTCGGTCAGACGCTTGGCCTTCTCCAGCACCATCTCGGCGACCTGAACATGACGTGCCGGCGGCTCGTCGAAGGTGGAGGCCACCACTTCGCCGCGTACGGTGCGCTGCATCTCGGTCACTTCCTCGGGACGTTCGTCGATCAGCAGGACGATCAGGTAACATTCCGGATTGTTGCGGGTAATGCTGTTGGCGATGTTCTGCAGCATCAGCGTCTTACCGGCCTTCGGCGGTGACACGATCAGTGCACGCTGACCCTTGCCCATGGGGCAGACCAGGTCAATGACACGGGCGGTCAGGTCTTCGGTACTGCCGTTACCCAGCTCCATGCGCAGACGCTGCTGCGCGAACAGCGGGGTCAGGTTCTCGAACAGGATCTTGTTCTTCGCGTTTTCCGGACGGTCATAGTTGATTTCATTGACCTTCAACAGCGCGAAGTAACGCTCGCCATCCTTCGGCGGACGAATCTTACCGGCAATGGTGTCACCGGTACGCAGGTTGAAGCGGCGGATCTGGCTCGGCGATACATAGATATCGTCGGGGCCGGCCAGGTAGGAAGAGTCGGCAGAGCGCAGAAAGCCGAAGCCATCCTGGAGGATCTCCAGTACGCCGTTGCCATAGATGTCTTCACCGCTTTTGGCATGTCGCTTCAGAATCGCGAAGATGACATCCTGCTTGCGGGAGCGGGCCATGTTGTCGAGGCCCATTTCGGTAGCAATTTCCAGAAGTTCCGGAACGCTTTTCAGTTTGAGTTCGGTAAGATTCATAGTTTTCAGGAAGCAGCCGCTATTGGCTGGTTACGGATGGAAACCGGGCGGTTAGTAGAAGAACAAGGTTTTAAGATACAGCAATTGAAGCCCATGCAATGGAGCGCCGGGCCGATAAGTCAATCTACTATAAGAGCTAACTCGGGCAGTGTCCAGACAGGATCAAGAAAAACGCAGCCGGGCGACCGCGTTTTTCCACACAACCTTACAGGTTGGCGTCGATGAAGGCGGCCAGCTGGGACTTGGACAGGGCACCGACCTTGGTGGCTTCCACGTTGCCGCCCTTGAACAGCATCAGGGTCGGGATGCCACGGATACCGAACTTCGGCGGCGTTTCGTTGTTTTCGTCGATGTTCAGCTTGCAGACCTTCAGCTTGCCCGCATATTCCTTGGCAATCTCTTCCAGAACCGGGGCGATCATTTTGCAAGGTCCGCACCACTCGGCCCAGTAGTCTACCAGCACAGCGCCGTCCGCCTTGAGCACGTCTTCTTCAAAGGAGGCGTCAGTTACATTGACGATATTTTCACTCATGGATAGATTCTCCAGTGCACCAGGTGCGTTAGAAACAATGGTTTCGATGATAACACCTGCTACAGATTCCCGCCATATTCCCGCCCTCCACCCCAAAGCTGACAACTGTCATCAAAATGGGGTAGCGCGTCAGGCCGAATAACCGGTATTTTGGAACGCTTGTACGCGCATGATACAGAGGACAACATTTGATGCACGCTCAGGATCCATCGCAGGCCCCCACTTCCGAGACCTCCCTGCTGGCCGCCATCGACCTGGGGTCGAACAGCTTTCACATCATGGTATCGCAGCTGTTTGCCGGCGAACTCAAGCCGCTGGATGTACTGTCGGAAAAGGTCCAGCTGGCCGCCGGCCTCGATGCCGACGACTGCCTGACAGAAGACGCCATGGGCCGTGGCCTGGAGTGCCTCAGCCGCTTTGCCCAGCGCACCAGCGAACTGCCGCGCCAGTCGATCCGCGTGGTCGGCACCAACGCGCTGCGCCAGGCCCGCAACAGCGCCGAGTTCATCGAACGGGCCCAGGCCCTGCTCGGCACGCAGGTGGAGGTGATCGCCGGTCGCGAGGAAGCACGCCTCATCTATCTGGGCGTGGCGCACACCCTGGCCGATGACACCGGTCGCCGCTTGGTGGTGGATATCGGCGGCGGCAGCACCGAGTGCATCATCGGCGAACGCTTTGAGCCCCGGGTGTGCGAAAGCCTGCACATGGGCTGCGTCAGCTACACCGACCAGTTCTTTGCCGATGGCCGCATCACTGCCGAAGCGATGCAGGCGGCCCGCACTGCGGCCCTGCGCGAGCTGCTGTCGATCCGCCGCAACTATCGCCGCCTGGGGTGGAACAGCAGCGTCGGCGCCTCCGGCACGGTGAAAGCCGCCCGCCAAGCCTGCCTGTCGCTCGGTTTCAGCAGTGAACAGATCACCCGTGAAGCGCTGGACCGTCTCTGCCAGCACCTGATCGAACAGGGCAACGTGGACAGCCTCAGCATCGACGGCATCAAACCGGAACGCCAGGCGGTGCTGCCAGCCGGCGTCGCCATCCTCAGCGCCATTTTCGAATCTCTGGATGTGGAGCAGATGAGCTTTTCCGAAGGCGCGCTTCGCGAAGGCGTGCTCTATGACATGGCCGGTCGGTTGCGCCACGAAGATGTCCGCGAGCGCACCATCAGCGCCCTGACCCGGCGCTACCACGTGGACCGCAAGCAGGCGGCACGCGTCGAAGCCACGGCGCTGATCGCGCTGGCACAGGTCAAGGACAGCTGGGGACTCCAGGCCAGCGGCTACCACGAGATGCTGAGCTGGGCTGCCCGCAGCCACGAAATCGGCCTGGCCGTCGCCCACAGCCAGTTCCACAAGCACAGTGCCTACCTGCTGCAGCACTCCGACCTGCCCGGCTTCACCCGTCTTGAACAACAACTGCTGGCCTTTCTGGTACGCGGCCACCGGCGCAAGTTCCCCAAGGAAGAGTACCGCCTGCTGCCGGACAAACAGCGCCCGCCCTACCGCCACCTCTGCCTGCTGCTGCGCCTCTCGGTGATCATGCACCGCAGCCGCAGCAAGGCGCGACTGCCGGCGTTCACGCTGAAAGTGGATGGTCAGAAGCTGGAGTTGAGCTTTCCCAACGGCTGGCTCAACCACCACCCGCTGACCCGGGCCGACCTGGAGCAGGAAGCCGCCTACCTGCGCAGCATCGATTTCAAGCTGAAGATCAGCTAAGCCGGCCATGCCCCACAGCAGGCGGCCGTCGCATCAGGGCTGACGGCCGCCACGCCATCTGAACAACTCGCACACACGGAGGCGAGCCCGTCCCGGACAGGCACCACCTTCGCCGCGCACCCGACCGCCATCAGACGCACAAACAAAAACGCCCTGCGAGTGCAGGGCGTTTATCCGGTTTGCTTTCAGGTCAAGCTCAGGCCTTGGGACCCGCGGCGATGATCTCTTCGGAAACGCCGGCAAACTTGGTGAAGTTGTTGACGAACTGCTGCGCCAGATCGGCAGCGGCCGCATCGTAGGAGGCGCCATCAGCCCAGGTGTCACGCGGGTTCAGCAGCTTGCTGTCGACACCCGGAACGGCTGTCGGTACGGCCAGGTTGATGCCGTCCAGCTGTACGGTTTCGCAATCCTTCAGTGCACCGCTCTGGATGGCACTGATGATCGCACGGGTAGTCGGGATGCTGAAACGCTCACCTGTACCGTAGGATCCGCCGGTCCAGCCGGTGTTCACCAGGTAGACGCGGGAGCCGTACTCTTCGATGCGCTTCATCAGCAATTCGGCGTACACGTGTGCCGCGCGCGGGAAGAAAGGCGCGCCGAAGCAGGTGGAGAAGGTGGACTTGATGCCGCCACCGGAACCCATTTCGGTGGAACCGACCAGCGCGGTGTAACCGGACAGGAAGTGGTATGCAGCCGCTTCCTTGGTCAGCACGGATACCGGCGGCAGTACACCGGTCAGGTCGCAGGTCAGGAAGACGATGGAATCCGGCTCGTCACCCATGTTGGTGGCGGAACGCTTCTCGACGTGCTCCAGCGGGTAGGCGCAACGACCATTTTCGGTCAGGGAAACATCGTTGTAGTCGGCGCGACGGTGCCCGTCCAGCACCACGTTTTCCACGATGGCGCCGAAACGGATCGCATCCCAGATGATCGGCTCGTTTTTCTTGCTCAGATTGATGGTCTTGGCGTAGCAGCCGCCTTCAATGTTGAATACCACGCCCTTGCCCCAGCCGTGCTCGTCGTCACCGATCAGGTAACGCTCGGGGTCAGCGGACAGGGTAGTCTTGCCGGTGCCGGACAGGCCGAAGAACAGCGTCGTGGAGCCGTCTTCACCGATGTTGGCGGAGCAGTGCATCGGCAGCACGTCTTTTTCCGGCAGCAGGAAGTTCTGTACGGAGAACATCGCTTTCTTCATTTCACCGGCGTAACGCATGCCGGCGATCAGCACCTTGCGCTTGGCGAAGTTCAGGATGACGCAGCCATCGGAGTTGGTGCCGTCACGCTCGGGATCGCACTGAAAGCCGGCCACGTTCAGGATCTGCCACTCTTCCTTGCCCTTGGTGTTGTATTCATGCGGACGGATGAACAGGTTCAGACCAAAGAGGTTCTGCCACGCCGTTTCGGTGGTCATTTTCACCGGCAGGTAGTGGTTGTGGTCAGAGCCCACGTGAACATCGGCAACAAAGTGCTCCTTGTCCGCCAGATACTCTTCCACCCGGCCCCAGAGAGCATCGAACTTGTCGGCATCGAACGGGCGGTTGATGTTGCCCCAATCGATGGCGTCAGCCGTGCTGGGTTCTTCAACGATGAAACGATCCATCGGCGAACGGCCAGTACGCTGTCCGGTGGTGACAACCAGTGCTCCGGTGTCAGCCAGGACACCTTCATTACGCTGAATCGCACACTCCACCAGCTCAGCCGGGGTCAGATTCACGTGTACGCTATTGACGGTTTCTTTGGTCATTACTGGATTCCCTTGGCACTTCGCCAAACTATTACCTGAAAGCAAAAAGGCTGCTGCGTTCCGGTCAACGCAGTACGAATCGTTTTTTTTGGGGCATTATTATTGCACAAAATGTGCGCTGAGGGGACCGCATTGAATCATTCTCATTTGGTATCGCCCCCGGTACCGATACGCCCCTCGTAAGCCACTGATTCTCAGTGCATACGACCATCCTGGTCGAGATAACCCGGCTCGCTGAACAGGGCGCGAATATCGGTTTCGTCGAAATGGTACTGCTGGTTGCAGAACTGACAGCCCACATCAATGCTGCCGTCCTGCTGCGCCAGGATCTCCAGCAGTTCCTTCTCGGTCATGAATTTCAGCGCCTCGGCACTGCGTTCGCGGGAACAGTCGCATTTGAAACGCAACGGCTGGGGCTCGTACAGGCGGCAGGTTTCTTCGTGGAACAGGCGGTACAACAGCTCTTCGTTATCCAGCTCCAGCAGCTCGGCATCTTTCAGAGTCGACGCCAGCATGCTGACGCGGGACCAGTCTTCGTCACCGGTACCTTCTGCCGGCAGCACCTGCAGCATCAGCCCTGCCGCACGCTGACCATCCGCCGCCAGCTGGATCGAAGTACCCAGCTGCTCGGACTGTTCGAAGTAGGCCTGCAGGCACTGCGCCAGGGTCGGGTGCTCCAGCGGCACCACTCCCTGATAGCGCTGGCCACTCTCCGGTTCGATGGTCAGGGCAATACGCCCATTGACCAGCAGCTCGTTGAACGCCAGATCATCGGCTACCTCACCCTCATAGCGCGCGATGGCGCGCAGATCCTGATGCTGGTTGCACTCCGCCATCAACAGTTTGACCGCGCCATCCCCCTGGGCCTGCAGCAGCAACCGCCCCTCGAACTTCAGCGTTGCGCTGAGCATGCTCACCGCCGCCAGCATCTCGCCCAGCAGGCGCTGCAGCGCCTGCGGATAATCGTGCCGCGCCAGCACCTCCTGATAGCTGCTATCAAGGCCCGCCACAACGCCACGGACATCAATCTGGTCGAAAAGGATACGCTGAATCTGATCAGGGTTGCTCATCAAGGGGTTCCCGAGGTCTTCTGGTAAGAGTTTTCTGGTCTGAGTTTTCCGGCCTGACCAGGTGAGTCAGCCAGACGGTGTTGCTAGAATAGACAAACCGTAATTCTAGCCGAATGAGTTCGAAATGATCACCCCAGACCCCGTGTTTTCCACCCGCTGGCGCCCTGCCCTCCTGATCGGCATGCATCTGGCCGCCGCCCTGTTACTGTTCAGCTTCATTTACGATACGGGCCACAGCCTCTGGCGGAGCCTGGACAGCCAGGTTTTCTATGCTCTGAACGGCTCCCTGTTCTCCAGCGAGGGTTGGGCGAGTTTCTGGGCCTGGATGAATACCCGGGAAGTGGATGCGGCCTCGGCGCTGGTCATGCTGGCGTTTCTGGTCTTCCCTGGCCTGGGACTCAAGCGCCACCAGCTGCAGGCCGGTTTCACCGGTTTCCTGTTGCTGATGATTTTGATGCTACCGATGCGCGAAGCGCTGTCGGAGTACTCGGAGGCCAGTGGTCTCAGCGGCCCCAGCCCGTCGCTGCAACTGGAGCCGGCCTACCGTTTCAGCGCCGAGCTGCCCGACATCCCGGCCAAGGACAGCGCCTCGACCAGTTTTCCCGGCGATCATGCCAGCGTACTGCTGGTCTGGCTCGGCTTCCTGCTGTTCAACAGCCGTAGTCTGGGTACGCTAGCGGCCACGGCACTGGCGCTGTTGCTGATGCTGCCACGCATCTTCGGCGGCGCACACTGGTTTACCGATGCCGCCGTCGGCGGCCTGAGCCTGGCGCTGGTCACCCTGGCCTGGGCCTTCGCGTCACCGCTGCCGTACCTGATCAATCAGGGGCTGATGCGCCTGCTGGGACCGGTCTACCGACTGGCCGGACGCATTCCGCTGCTGGGCCGCCTGCCCTTCTTCCGCAGCTAAGGCCGGCCGGGCCGCTCAGTCCCAGCTGCCCTTGACCCTCAGCAGTTCGCGCCGACTCTTCTTGTCGGGACGATGCTCCGGCGCACTGCCCTGGGTCTTGCGGGCCAATGCCCGCTCTTCGCGAGCCCGGATGCTGTCCTCGGTTTCACGGTACAGTTGCTGCGCTTCACTGGCACCGCGACGCTGGTCGGACAGCGCCAGCACCTCGACGGTTTTTTCCTCGTAACCCTGGCGCAGCTGGATCAGAGCGCCGAGCTCGACCGCCTTGCTGCACTTGGTGCGCTGGCCGTCGTAGTGCACCTTGCCGCCCTCGATCATCTGCTTGGCCAGCGCGCGGGTCTTGTAGAAACGGGCCGCCCAGAGCCATTTATCCAGTCGCACCGCCTTGTGCGACCGCTGCTCTTTGTCACGTGCCTGCTGTTCTTTGTAATGATGACTCATAATGCGGCGATCACCTCGCTGAAATCATTGGTGGCGTCATACTCATCGATGCGACGGGCCGGCTGGGTCGAGTCCGGCTGAGTGATCGACAGCAGATGGCCTATGCCGTAGCGGCGAGCCGACGCCAGCACCGCCAGGCTGTCATCCACCAGTAACGTTCGTTGCGGGTCGAAGGGCTCCACTTCCTGCAGGGTATGCCAGAACGCCTGTTCCTCCTTGGGGTAACCAAAATCGTGAGAGCAGATCACCAGATCCACCCGAGTATCAATCGCGGTCACCTCGATCTTCAGCGCCAGGCTGTCGCGGTGGGCATTGGTGGCGATCACCGTTCGCCGACCGCTGCTCCGCAACGCCTGCAGGAATTCACGCGCGCCGGGGCGGAAGCCGATACGATCCATGACCTCACGCTTCAGCTGTGCAATCGGCAGGCCCAGCTGCTCGGTCCAGTAGTCCAGGCAGTACCAGCTCAGGGCGCCCTGTTCCTGGCGAATGCGTTCGTGCAGCCAGGCACGCGCCTGCTCCAGCTCCAGTCCGTGGTGGCGGGCATAGCGTTCCGGCAGCAGATCCAGCCAGAAATGGGAATCGAAGTGCAGATCAAGAAGGGTACCGTCCATATCGAGGAGAACGGTGTCTATGGCTTGCCAATCAAGCATAATCAGGGAACACTCTGACAGCTAATAACAGTTTTCGGATATTTCAGTATGACTGCCAAACCCGAGATTTTGAAGTTGACCAAAGTGGCCAGCAGCCGGTTGTTTCATATCGAGGCCATGGATCTGCGTTTCAGCAACGGCATCGAGCGCCGTTACGAGCGCCTCCGCACCGGCGGTCAGGGCGCGGTGATGATCGTCGCCATCAACACGCAGGACGAAGTGCTGTTGATCCGCGAATACGCCGCCGGCCTTGAGGATTATGTGCTGACGCTGCCCAAGGGGTTGATCGACCCGGGCGAAGACGCCGCCACCGCCGCCAACCGCGAACTGCAGGAAGAGGCGGGCTTCGGCGCCCGCGAGGTGTCCCATGTGCGCCAGCTGACGGCGGCACCCAACTATATGGGCCACCGCCTGGAAGTGATGCTGGCCCGGGACCTCTACCCCAGCAAGCTCGAGGGCGACGAGCCCGAACCGCTGGAGGTGGTCACCTGGCCCCTGAGCCGGCTGCCGGAGCTGTTCGAGCGCACGGAGTTCTCCGAAGGCCGTGCCATTGCGGCCCTCTGCCTGGTACAGCAGCGTCTGGCTACAACCGGCTAAGCCTTGTGTTTGCCGTTTTCGCCCATATGAAAGAGATATCAGGCCCTGCCGCCCGCGTGGCCGGTTGCGCCTGATGCCCGTACAAACTGTGTCATGATAATGCCGAACATCGGTGCTATTATCGAGTCACACTGGAGGCGCACCTCCATACACAACAATCAGTTTTACGCTGAACCTGTCAGATATATAGGGGATTACTATGAGCTTCGAACTGCCGGCACTGCCGTACGCCATTGATGCACTGGAACCGCACATCTCCCAGGAGACCCTGGAATACCACCACGGCAAGCACCACAACACCTATGTTGTGAAGCTGAACGGCCTGGTACCGGGCACCGAGTTTGAAGGCAAGTCTCTGGAAGAGATCATCAAGACAGCTCCGGCCGGCGGCGTGTTCAACAACGCTGCTCAGGTGTGGAACCACACCTTCTATTGGCACTGCCTGTCTCCGAACGGTGGCGGCGCACCGACCGGCGAAATCGCGGACGCCATCGCCGTGAAATGGGGTTCCTTCGAGAAATTCCAGGAAGAGTTCAACGACAAGGCGGTGAACAACTTCGGTTCCAGCTGGACCTGGCTGGTGAAGAACGCCGACGGCACTCTGGAAATCGTCAACACCAGCAATGCCGGCACGCCGATGACCGCTGGCCAGACCGCGCTGCTGACCGTCGACCTGTGGGAACACGCCTACTACATCGACTACCGCAACGTGCGTCCTGAATACCTGAAGCACTTCTGGGCGCTGGTTAACTGGGACTTCGTCAACGAAAACTACGCTGGCTAAGCTCCACCCCTGCGATATAAAGGCGCCTCCGGGCGCCTTTATTGCTTATACTGGCGTTACATTCATGGGTACGGATACCTGCAAGCAATGCCCCGATCTCCCACACTGGTGGCCGGCGCTTTCTGGCTGCTGATCACACTGTGCGTGTCTATCATTCTGATCCAGCAGGACCTGACCAGCCTTGAGCGCCATCAGGGCCGTTTGCTGACCGCCATCGAACAACAGATCAATGAGCGTCTGCAACAGAGCCGGACACTGCTGCAACAGGCCGCGCGCCTCACCGACCTGGATCATGACGCCCTCTTCGCGCCGACTCTGCGCACCGAGCTGGACAGCCTGCGCCGACTGGCGCCAGCCGCCAAGCGCATTCAGGTGCAGCAACGAGTACGCGATGACGCGGTTCAGGCGTTCGAACAGCGCATGCGGAAGCGTTATCCGGATTTTCTGCTGCACGGCCTCAGTGCGATGACGCCACCGGCGACCGAGCGCTCCGGAGCCCCCGTATTCCATCCTCTGGTGCTGGTCGTGCCGGATACCCCCGACGCTCAGCCGCCCCTGCTGGGTACCGATCTGGGCCTGATCCCCGAACTCAAGGCCGCGCTGCAAGCTGCCCGCGCCAGTCACGGCATCAGCCACTCGCGGGTATACAACCAGAGTCGGGGCGAGCCGCTGCTCAACCTTTGCCTGGGTTCACCGGACCAGCGCCAGCGCATTATCTCCGTCGTGGTCGATCTGAACAAACTGCTGGACGCTCGCCTGCTGCCCCCCGGCAGCCGGGTCACCCTGACCCTGAACGGCGGTCAGGACAGCGTCACGCTGGCCTCAGCCGAGGGTCCTGTGCCGCTGTTCATGCAGCGCCAGCAGCGACCCGCCGGACGCGACATCCTGCCGGCGCGACTGACCCTGGAATATCCGGTACGCTGGCAGCATCTCAGCGGCTGGGCCCTGCTGCTGTCACTGGTGCTCAACACCGTGGGCGCCCTGCTGCTGCGCGCCTGGCTATGCCAGCGCCAGGCCACCAATAGCTGCTATCTGGAGAGCGCGGAAGTGCATCACCTGCAACAGCACCTGCGGCAGCATTCCGAACAGCTGCAACAGCAGCTACTGGAGAACCAGCGCCTGACCCACAAGATTCTGGATATTCAGGAACGCGAACGCCGCCACCTGGCGCAGGAGCTGCATGATGAGCTGGGCCAATGCCTGACCGCCATTCGCACCGATGCCCGCATGCTGCTGCAGGAGCATCCCGACAGCACTGACAGCGTCAACCGGCATGCCGAGAGCATTGACGCCATCGCCGGCCATATCTACGACGTGACCTACGACCTGATGCATGCCCTGCGGCCGACCCTGCTGGACGACCTGGGCCTGGTCGACGCCGTGCGCGAACTGATCCGGGGCCAGCAGCTGGACGCCCAGGGCATCCAGATGGATCTGCGCCTCAAGGGGGCGCTCAACGACATGGAGGAGCGCTACAATATCAACCTCTACCGCATGATTCAGGAAGCATTGACCAACCTGCAGCGCCACGCCCACAGTACCCGAGCCAGTATCCGCCTGCAGCGTTTTGATGCCGACAGCGACGATGACCGGCTGGAGCTCGAGATCCGTGACAACGGCTGCGGCTTCGACCCACAGATCATCAGCCAGAAAGGACGCTTCGGCGTGCTGGGCATGCAGACCCGCGCCAAGGCCCTGGGCGGCTCGCTGCAGCTGTGCAGCGCACCGGGGCAGGGCGCCCGATTGCTGCTCAGAATTCCTCTGGCTGCAGCAGCGGATACAGGTGCGGCCATACCGTCTGCAGCAGAATCGGCTGCGCCGCCGCTGTCGGGTGCAATCCGTCAGCCTGCATCAGCTGAGGCTTGAGTACCACTCGCTCCAGCAGAAAAGGTACCAGCGGCACCTGATACTCCCGCGCCAGATCCGGGTAGATCGCATAGAACCTTTGCGTGTATTGCGGTCCATAATTGGGTGGGATCCTGATCCCGATCAGCATCACCTCGGCCCCCGACGCCTGGCTCAGTTCCACCATCCGGCGCAGGTTCTGTTCCATCACCTGCAGCGGCGTGCCACGCAAGCCATCGTTGGCGCCCAATTCGAGCAACACCAGATCGGGACGGTAGTCGGACAGCAGGCGCGGCAGCCGCTGCACGCCACCACTGCTGGTTTCACCACTGATACTGGCGTTGATCACCCGGTCGGCGAGCCGGCGCTGCTTCAGCTCCTGCTCCAGCAGGCTGACCCAGCCCTGCTCGGCCGGCAGGCCATAGGCCGCCGACAGGCTGTCGCCCAGCACCAGCAGCGTTTTTGCCTGCAGCGGGGACGCCCAGACAACCAATACGAACAGAATCGAAAACAGGGATCGCATGTCACACCTCAACCGTGAAGAGCCGATTATTGAGGCTCAAGATGTCGCAAAAAGTTTCCGCACACAAGCCGGAACGGTCGAACTCTTCCGCAACCTCGACCTGCGCATTCTGCCCGGCGAGAGCCTGGCGATCATCGGCCGCTCCGGCGCCGGCAAGTCGACCTTGCTGAGCCTGCTGGCCGGGCTGGACGCACCGACCGAGGGCCACATCCTGTTTTCCGGCCAACCGCTGGACCGGCTCGACGATGCCGCACGGGCCGTACTGCGGCTGGAGCAGATCAGTTTCATCTTCCAGTCCTTCCACCTGCTGCCGGAGCTGGATGCGCTGGACAACGTGCGCCTGCCGCTGGAGATTCAGGGACGTCTGGATGCCGACGCCCAGGCCCGCCGCTGGCTAGAGCAGGTCGGGCTGGGCGCCCGGCTTGACCACTACCCGGCGCAGCTATCCGGCGGTGAGCAGCAGCGCGTGGCGATCGCCCGCGCCTTCGCCACCGAGCCCCGGATACTGTTTGCCGATGAGCCCACCGGCAACCTGGATGACGACACCGGCCACCAGATCATCGAGCAGCTGTTCCGCCTCAACGCCGATACCGGCACTACCCTGATCCTGATCACCCACGACATTGATCTGGCCGGGCGCTGCCAGCGCCGCCTGCATCTGCATAACGGCCGGCTGGAGGAGATCAATCCATGACGCTGCTCACCCGCCTGGCCGGACGCCAACTGATGACCCAGCTGCGCACCACCGAATGGCGCGCCCTGCTGCTGGCCTGCTGGATCGCCATCGCCCTGACCACCCTGCTGGCGGTGCTCGGTGATCGCCTGGAGCGCGGCCTGCTGCGTGAAAGTGCGGCCCTGCTCGGTGCCGACCTGGTGCTGAACAGCAGCCGCCCGATTCCGGCCGACCGCCTTCAGGGCCTGCCCCTGGCCGACATCGAACAGACCCCGGTGATCCAGTTTCCCAGCATGGTCGGCCAGGGCGACAACCTGATGCTGGTTTCCGTGCGCGTCCTCCAGTCCCCCTACCCGCTGCGTGGCGAACTGGTCACCGAACCGCCCGGCAGCGGCATCCCCGCCCCCGGCGAAGTCTGGATAGAACCCCGGGTGATGACCCAGCTGCAGCTGCAGCCGGGCGAGATGCTGGAGTTCGGCTACCAACCGCTCCAGGTAACCCGGGAGCTGCTCGCCTCGCCGGACCGCGGCAGCGGCTTTCGCAGCTTCAGCCCCCATATCCTGGTCAACGCCGCCGACCTGGACGCCAGCGGCGTACTGGCCCCGGGCAGCCGGGCCAACTACCGCCTGCTCTTTGCCGGTTCGCCGGAAGCGATCCGCGCCCTGGAGCAGGCGCTGCGCCCCACGCTGGCCAGCCATGAGCGCCTGCACGCCCTCAGTACCGACCAGCCGCTGACCGGCAATGCCCTCGGCAACGCCCTGGGCTACCTCAAACTCAGCGCCCTGATCGCGCTGCTGCTGTCGGCGATGACCATCGTGCTGGCGCTGCGCCGCTTCAGTCTGGGCCAGCATACGCGCAGCGCGTTGCTGCTCAACCTGGGCCTGCGACCGAACCAGCTGGTGCGGGTCTATCTGTACCAGCTGCTGCTGGCCTGGCTGCTGACCGCTATCGCCGGCGGACTCACCGGCTACCTGCTGGAACTGGCAGTCTACCAGTGGCTCGCCGACCTGCTGCCCCAGGCGCTGCCGGCGGCCCATTGGCTGCGCTGGCTCAGCGGCGCAGCGCTGGGTCTGGCACTGCTGGTGCTGCTCGGCCTGCCGCCGATTCTGCAGCTGGCGCGCATCCCGGTGGCCCACCTGTTGCGCGGCGACGCCCCGCCGCGCGACCGTACCGCGTTGCTGCTGCAGGGGATCTCGCTGCTGCTGCTCGCCGCCACCCTGCTGGCGTTCCTGCAGGCCCCGCTGGCAGCGCTGGGGCTGCTGCTCTTCCTGCTGCTGGGCGGCGCCCTGTTCGGCTGGCTCGCCCAGACCGGGCTGCAGCTGCTCGCCCGTCCACTGGCCCGCCGCCTGCTGCTCGGCCGTCTGCTGACCATGCGCCTGCGTCAGCAGCGTCGCTGGCACCGGCTGCAGGCCGCCGTGGTGGTGATGTTGCTGACCCTGCTCAGCGTGGTCTGGGTCAGCCGCTCCGACCTGATCGAGCAGTGGCAGGCACAGTTCCCCAGCGACACGCCGAACTACTTTCTGATCAATATCCAGCCCTGGCAAAAGGCCGATGTGGATCACTTCTTTGCCGAGCACCGGCTGGATACCGAGCTCTACCCGATGATTCGCGGCCGCATGACCCGACTCAACGGCGAGCCGATCCGGCCCCAGCTCGACGCCGAGCAGCAGAACCACAACACCCTCAGGCGCGAACTCAACCTGAGCTGGCGCGCCGAGCGCCCGGCGCACAACCCGCTGGTCGCCGGCCGCTGGTGGCAACCGGGCGATACCGACGCCATCTCCATTGAGCGGAGCATGGCCGATGAGCTGGGGCTGAAACTGGGCGACCGCCTCGGCTTCGATGTCGGCGGCATCGCCGTGGAAGGCGTGATCCGCAACATCCGCGAAGTGGTCTGGACCTCCTTCCGCCCCAACTTCTACATCATCTTCAACCCGGAGGCGCTGCAGAACGCGCCCGCGACCTGGATCACCAGCTTCCACCTGACCACGGAGCAAAGCACGCTGACCCGCGACCTGCTGCAGCAGTTCCCGTCGCTGACCCTGATCGATATTGACCAGCTGCTCAACCAGCTGGCCGGCTGGCTGCAGCGCTTGGGCGACAGCTCGGCGCTGATCCTCGCACTGAGCCTGGGTTGCGGCCTGATGCTGCTGGGAGTGACGCTGCTGCAGGCGCTGGAGCAGCGCCGTTTCGAAAGCGCCCTGCTGCAAACCCTGGGCGTCACCGCCAAGCAGGCCCGGCGGCTGGACCTGCTCGAGTTCCTGCTGCTCGGCCTCGTGTGCGGCCTGCTGGCCAGCGCCGGCGCCGAAGGCGTGCTGGCGATGCTGCATCAATGGCTGCTGAAGATTCCGCCGCGCCCGCACCTGGAGCTATGGCTGTGTCTGCCACTGCTGGCGGCACTGGTGTTCGTGCTGATCGGCGGGCTGATCCGGCGGCCGCTGCGGCTGGATCAGTGCTACCGCCTGCTGCGTGCGGGCTGACCGCATTCAGGGCGATATCCGTTACCCCTACAAAAACAGTGCCAATACCTAGCTATAAAAGCGCCAGCGTATTGGCTATAATCGCTCGCCTTGATATTGATCAACAAATAAACAGTATTATCTGAGGTTAGACGATGGCACATCATGACGAAAACTTCCGTGATCCTGCAGGCTTTGGCTGGATCATCATCAACCTGCTGGCAATGCTGTGGATCACCATGCCGGTGAGCATCGCACTGACCAAAGTGGTGCAGTGGTAAGCCACTGACCTCTGGGCGGCCCTGATGACCTTTCTGAAGATCGGTGAACTGGCCCGCCGCGCGGGCCTCAGCGTCGAAACCCTGCGTTACTACGAACGCCGAGGCCTGATCCCGCCCCCCGACCGCCTGCCCTCCGGCTACCGCGTTTTCCCCCAGGACACCCTGAAGCGACTGGCGTTCATCAAGCGCTGCAAAAGCCTCGGCCTGACCCTCGACGAAACCCTGGAACTGTTACAGCTGCAGCACCACCCTGAACAGGAGTCGGCGGCGGTCAAGCAGCGGGTGGATGAACACATTGAGGAGATCGGCCGCAAGATCACCGATCTGCAGCAGATTCAGCAGGCACTGCAGGGATTGTCAGCCCTGTGCAGCGGCAAGGGATCGACAGCGGACTGCCCGATCCTCGCCTTTCTGGAGCAGGAGCCTGACGACACCGGCGCGACAGACTCCGATACCCGGGACTGAGCCTCAGGCGTGACGGAGGGTCTGCACCCCTTCCGGCGTACCCATCAGAATGATATCGGCGCCACGACGGGCAAAGAGACCGTTGGTGACCACGCCGACAATATTGTTGAGCTGGGCTTCCAGCGCCTTGGGATCGAGCACTTCCAGATCCTGCAGATCCAGAATCACGTTGCCGTTGTCGGTCACGAAGCCTTCACGGTACACCGGCTGACCGCCCAGTGCCGCCAGCTGACGACCGACATAAGAGCGCGCCATCGGGATCACCTCTACCGGCAGCGGGAAAGCGCCGAGCAGATCGACCTGCTTGCTCTGGTCGACGATGCAGACGAACTCCTTGGCCACCGCCGCGACGATCTTTTCGCGGGTCAGCGCGCCGCCGCCGCCCTTGACCAGGTTCAGGTGCGGGTCGAACTCGTCGGCGCCATCAATGTAGAACTCCATCTCGCTGACCGCATTCAGGTCGAACACCTCAATGCCATGGCCACGCAGACGCTCGGCGGTCGCTTCAGAGCTGGCGACCGCGCCGGCGAAGCTGTTCTTGATCGCGGCCAGCGCATCGATAAAACAGTTGGCGGTGGAGCCGGTGCCCACGCCGATAATGCTGTCGCTGTCGAGGCGACCCTTGATATGGTCGACGGCAGCCTGTGCGACCGCCTGCTTCATCTCGTCTTGTGTCATGGTTGTGCCCGTTGCTGATTCAAACTGAACGGCGATTATACGCAACCCGCCGTTGCCCTTGTAGACGCTGAACAGAGGAGCCGATACCATTTGACCATACTTTGATCACCACGGCCCTGACCCAGCGGCCCTACCGAGATACAGACACCTGCCTTATGCCACATCGATATATCAAGAAGATCCTCGAAGCGCGGGTCTATGACGCCGCCATCGAAACCCCGCTGGACGACGCCCGCGGCCTGACCGAGCGTCTGGGTAACCGGGTGCTGCTCAAGCGCGAAGACGAACAGCCGGTCTACTCGTTCAAGCTGCGCGGCGCCTACAACAAGATGGCCCAGCTGACCGATGAAGAGAAGGCGCGCGGGGTGATTACCGCCTCCGCCGGCAACCACGCCCAGGGCGTCGCCATGGCCGCACGTCTGCTCGGCGTCAAGGCTACCATCGTGATGCCCAAGACCACCCCCGACGTCAAGGTCAACAACGTCAAACGCCTCGGCGGCAAGGCCGTGCTGATCGGCGACGCCTTCGACGATGCCCGTCTGCACTCGGAAAAGCTGATGGCCGAAAAGGGCCTGGTCTACATCCACCCCTATGACGACCCCGAGGTCATCGCCGGCCAGGGCACCATCGCCATGGAGATCCTGCGCCAGGAAAGCGGCCCCATCGATGCCATATTCGTACCGGTGGGCGGCGGCGGCCTGATCGCCGGCGTGGCGGCCTATGTCAAATACCTGCGCCCGGAAACCAAGATCATTGCCGTGGAATCGGCCGAGTCCGCCTGCCTGGCGCTGGCGATGGAAAAAGGCTACCGCGCCGTGCTGGACCAGGTCGGCATCTTCGCCGATGGCGTCGCCGTGGCCCAGATCGGCGAGAACACCTGGGAGATCTGCAAGGATCATGTCGACGAGGTGATCACCGTCTCCACCGACGAGATCTGCGCCGCGATCAAGGACATCTTCGACGACACCCGTTCCGTCACCGAGCCCGCCGGTGCCCTGGGCGTGGCCGGACTGAAGAAATATGTCGCCCGCGAAGGCGTCAGCGGCCAGACCCTGATCGCCATCGATTCCGGCGCCAACGTCAACTTCGACCGCCTGCGTCATATTGCCGAGCGCTCGGAACTGGGCGAACAGCGCGAAGCGATCATCGCCGCCAAGATCCCGGAGAAGCCGGGCAGCTTTAAGGCGTTCTGCAAGGTGCTGGGCAAGCGCAACATCACCGAGTTCAACTATCGCTACAGCAACGACGAGGAAGCGATCGTCTTTGCCGGTGTACAGATCCGCCCCAACAACGACGGCCGCGAGGAGCTGCTGGCCGAGCTGAACGAGCAGCTGGATGAAGTGGTCGATCTGACCGACGACGAAACCGCCAAGCTGCACGTGCGCTACATGGTCGGCGGTCACGCACCGGCCAGCGTGGGCAATGAAGTGGTCTACCGGTTCGAGTTTCCGGAACGTCCGGGCGCGCTGATGAAGTTCCTCAGCAAGCTGGGCGGACGCTGGAACATCTCCATGTTCCATTACCGCAACCACGGCGCGGCCTATGGCCGGGTACTGGTCGGCATGCAGGTACCGGAAGCAGAACGCGGCCAGGTGGTGCAGTTCCTCGACGAGATCGGCTACACCTTCTACGACGAGACCGACAACCCGGCCTACCAGCTGTTCCTGGGTTGAACCGGCGGCACGACCTCTCCACAGTACCGCGCCAGTTCGGCTAACAGCCAGTCGGGGTCATCGTGGGGCAGGTCATGGCCGGCCCAGGGGTGCTCCCGGAGACGGCACACCCAGCGGCGCGCCAGCGCCCGGCTGCAGCGGGGATCGACCAGACGGTCACCGCGCCCGCTGAGGATCAGCGCCGGCGGATGGGGCGTCAGCTCTGGGCCGCCATAACGTGCGGCGGCCCAGAGCTGACGCAGGAAATTAGCGCGGCTCACCGGAGCGTCGCCGGCATATGCCATCCAGCGAGCCAGCGTCCGTTCACGATCCTCCTGGCGCGCGCAGGTGAGGCGGAAGAACACCGCTTCCCGCTGCGCCCCTGGCCGCAGCAACGCCCGCAGCATACCGGGCAGCGCACCGGGACGCATCCGTTGCCAGGGCGGACTCAAGCCTGCGCAGCTGCTGTTGATCAGCACCAGTCCCGCCACCTCCTGTGGATAACGGGCGGCCCACTCCGCCGCCAGCATCCCCCCCATCGACAAGCCAAGCAGATACACCGGGGCCTCAAGACGACTCCCCTCACGCAGCTGCTCGAGCAGGGCCGCAATCGACCACGGACTGCGCTGTGCATGACGGACACCGTTGCCGGGCAGGTCGAGGCAGCGCACCTGCGCGCCGAAACGGTCGGCCAGGCGCTGGGCAAAGTCGCCCCAGTGGCGCGACTCACGCACCAGCCCGCGCAGCAGAATCCAGCGACAGTCCCCGTTCGAGCGGGCGTCAGTGGCGACCCGGGGCACGAAAACCGACGCTGGCTGCCCGCTCATCCGCGCTCGCCCTGACAGGCCCAGCGCCGCTCGGCACGCCGTTGATGCTGATGCCGCTGACGCTCGTCCGGCAGCCAGTTGTGCCAGGCCGCCAACGCCCGCAGCAGAAAGTCCAGCAGCAGGTGGTGACGACGCAGGGTGCGCTGGTGACGATGGGGCACCAGCGGGTTGAACAGCCCGGTGTAACTGGTCAGCTGGCGCAGGTTCTTTTTCACCCAGAGCCAGGAACCCAGCTCCAGGGTCAGCGGCAGGAAGGGCTGACCGCCGTGCCGGCGGTGCTGCTGATAGAGGTAGTCCCAAAGGTCGCCATGGGTACAGTACTGGTGGTGCTGGGGCTCGAAGAGATAGGGGTGGTGCGGATGGCTGCGCTCGAACAGTTGCACCAGTGCATGCAGTTCGGCGGCGTGTTCCAGCAGCTGCGCCCGCCCGGCATAGGGAAACCAGACCCGATCGCGCATGCCGAAGCCGGAGTGGCAGTCCAGTGCCAGGCTGAACGGTGCCCAGGCGACCTGCTCCAGCACCAGACTGCACAAGCCCTGAGCTTCCGCCTGCATCGGCTGGCCCGGGGCGCCCCTGTACCAGGGCAGCCAGCGCCCCAGGCGGTGCCCGGCCAGCAGCCCCGGGCTGGGCGTGTCGGCCTCGACCGGAGCGTTGCGCATCAGGTCGACACCGTTGCCGTTGCTGCGCCAGCCGCGCGCCATCCCCACCGGGTTGAGCAGGGGGCAGCAGACGATGCGCACCCCGGCCAGCGTCTGCTGCAGGCTGGCATCCCAGCGCAGGCGATGAATCAGGGTGGCCAGGTGGGCCAGCAGCAGCTGGGTGCCGATACGCTCGATCCCGTGGATGCCGCCACAGAGCAGCAGTACCGGCGCGGCAGGATGGGTACTGCCCAGTTCAAGGGCGTAGACCGGCAGGCTATAGAGCCCGTCCTCCACCTCGGTCAGCACCCGCCAGCGCAGCGCCGGCGCGCCCTTGCGGATCAGCCGTTCCAGCCGCTGCAGCTCCGGCAGCCGCCGGCGCAGATAGCGGGCACGGCCGGACTGGGACTCATCGGCGACGCCGAGGGGTGGCAGCAGCAAGCGAGAATCCATCACACGGAACCTGTCGTCTTGGGTTAGCTTGAGTGTAGCCGCTTGTCGTGGCTGTCGCTGAGTTGAGGCCAAGCACTATCGCCACTCTGGCAGTCGGGACTGCTCTGTGGTCAGAAGGGGCCGGAAGCCGGGGGTTGATAAAGCCGCGCAAGCTCGGGAGGGAGTAGCGCATGATGCAGGGCTGGGTATGCAAAAGCGGGAAACCGCTTGCTTGCAGCAGGACCCATCATGGCCGATGGCGAAGACGGCTATCGGCCAGGGGAGCGGTTTTCTGTCAGGGCGTTTCCGGCGAGTGGTTGAACGCGGGATTGGTAAACGCCTGCAGGGTGAACGCCGCCAGCGAGACGATCCCCCAGGTCAGCCCCAGCACCACACCGGCGTCGATGATCCCCCGCCAGGGCTGCTCCAGCAGCCGTACCAGCAGGATCAGACAGATGATGCCGCCAGTCAGGCAGAAGGTGACAATCTTGCGACGTTTCTGGGCATGGAAAAACCCCATGCAGAACACCGGCGCCAGCAGCGCCCGCAGCGGGGTTACGTTCTGTTGCAGATAGCGGATACGGGCCGCCACCCGTGGCGAAAAGTTCTGCTGAAAGCCCCGGTAGCCCTCGGCAAAGCCCATGAACACCAGGCACAGCAACAGCGCCAGCCAGTGGTGCCACTCGAAACTGGCCAGCGGCAGCTCCAGCGCCATGCCGCCCAGGCGATAGATGGCGCTGGAAAACAGCAGGCAGATGCCGGTAAAGCCCCAGAGTGCAGCGATTACTCCGAGCATAGTGACTCTCTATCGGGTTATTCGAAAGGGCCGTGATTATAGCGCCAATCGGCCGACATAAAAAAACCGCCACCCAAAGGTGGCGGTGACAGGCCCCTGCCATCATCCTGATGACGTGGACGGAATCTCCTGGCCGGGATCTAGTAGCCCTTCATCTCGTCGATCAGTTCCGGCAGGAACAGCGAGATCTGCGGGATGTAGGTGATCAGGATGAGGAAGAACAGCAGCAAGCCGAGCCAGGGCAGGCACGCCTTGATCACCCAGACCATGTTGCGCCCGGTGATGCCGGCGGTGACGAACAGGTTCAGCCCCACCGGGGGCGTCAGCATGCCAATTTCCATGTTGACCACCATGATGATGCCCAGGTGGATGGGATCGATACCCAGCTGCACGGCGATCGGAAACAGGATCGGCGCCATGATCAGCAGGATCGCCGACGGCTCCATGAAGTTGCCCGCGATCAGCAGCAGGATGTTGACCACGATCAGGAAACCCCAGGCCGGCAGGCCCCACTCGATGATCACCTCGGCGATCTCGTGCGGGATGCGCTCGGTGGTCAGCACATGGGCGAACAGCATGGCGTTGGCGATGATGAACAGCAGCATCATCGATACCCTGGAGGCGTCGACGAACACCTTGCGCACCTCAGGATGGGCGAAGGAGCGCGGCAGCGCCAGCAGCATCTGCAGGCAGTTGCGCAGCACCGCCACCGCCAGGGACTCACCCTCGTTGCGCCAGGCCACACCCTTCATCGGCCCGATATCACGGTAGCCCATCACCGCGATCAGGTAGGCGTAGACTGCAGCTACGGCGGCGGCTTCGGTCGGCGAGGCGATGCCACCGTAAATGGAGCCCAGCACGATGACGATCAGCATCAGGCCACCCATGGCGATGGCACCGGAGCGGAACAGCTGGCCGAAACCCGGGAACGGCTGCGCCGGCAGCTTCATCACCCGCGCCGCGATGTAGATCGCCAGCATCAGCAGCAGGCCCATCATCAGCCCCGGAATGAAACCGGCCATGAACATGCGTGAGGCCGATACCTCGGTGGCGGCGGCATAGACCAGCATCACGATGGACGGCGGAATAAGGATACCCAGGGTGCCGGCATTGGCGATGACACCGGCGGCAAAGGACTCCGGATAGCCGGAGCGCACCATGCCGGCGATGACGATGGTACCGATCGCCGCCACCGTCGCCGGTGAGGAACCGGACACCGCCGCGAACAGCATGCACGCCATCACCGAGGCCATCGCCAGACCGCCACGCACATGGCCGATGGCGTCGATGGCGAAGTTGATCAGACGCTTGGCCACACCACCGGTGGACAGAAAGGCCGACGACAGGATAAAGAACGGGATCGCCAGCAGGGTGTAATGCTCGGAGGTGGCCTCGAACAGCTTCAGCGCCACCGATGCCAGGGAGTCATTGGAGAACAGCAGGATCGTGGTGACACTGGACAGACCCAGCGCAATGGCGATCGGCATCCCCATCAGCATGCAGCCGAACAGGATGATAAACAGCATGGCGGTGGTCATTTGCGCGCCTCCTCATCGGACTCTTTCAGCTCACGGGCAATCTCCATGCTTTCCTCCGCCTCATCGGCGAAATGGAAGCCGTCGGCCTCACCCTTGAGCACCTTCCAACCCAGCTGCAGGAAACGGATCGCCAGCAGCCCGAAGCCAATCACCAGGATGGTCATCACCGTCCATTTGGGAATGGGCAGGTCTTCCAGCTCGATGCCGATCATCTTCATCTTCGCCAGATAGACCCAGGAGCCGTACAGGAAAAGGCCGCAATAGAACAGGCAGAGCGCTACCGCGACCAGCGTCACGCCGCGGTGCAAACCTGAGGGCAGCTTTTTGACGAACACATCGACGCCGATATGGGCGCCGACCTTGACCCCGTAGGAGGCGCCGAACAGCACGAACCAGGCAGACAACAGCAGCGTCACTTCCTGAGCCCAGTGGATGCCGGCGTTGAAACCGAAACGGGCGATCACTTCTGCAAATACCAGCAGCGTCATCGCCAGCAGCAGCAATGACAGAATCGCCTCTTCTATATGAGTGACCAGATTACGAACAGACATAATATTTCCCCGGTGTCCGGCCGGACTTCCCTCCCGGGAGCCGGCCTGGGGGAGCCTGAAGGCTCCCCGATGGATCTCGATCAGCGCTGGATCAGTGGTTGGCCTGCAGGGCGGCGTCGATCAGCTCGGCACCGATCTCGCCCTCGAACTCTTTCCAGACCGGCTTCATCGCATCCACCCACTGCTGACGCTCTTCAGCGGTGATCTCGATCACTTCGGAACGACCGGAGTCGATGATCGCCTGACGGTCCGCCATGGCCTGCTGGTCGGAGATCTCGTTGCCGTAGGCGATGGATTCATCCAGCGCCTGCTTCAGCTCGGCACGAACATCCTCATCCAGACCGTTCCAGAACTCGGCGGAGGTCACCACCAGGTAGTCCAGCACGCCATGGTTGGTTTCGGTGATGTAGGGCTGAACCTCGTGGAACTTCTTCGAGTAGATGTTCGACCAGGGGTTTTCGGCGCCGTCGATCGCCCGGGTCTGCAGCAGGGTGAACACCTCTGAGAACGGCTTCTTCAACGGCACGGCGTCAACCGTTTCAAACTGGGCCTGGAGCACATCGGAGGTCATGATGCGGAACTTCTTGCCAGCGGCATCCGCCGGTACACGCAGCGGATCGTTGGCGGACAGCTGCTTCATGCCGTTGTGCAGGTAGCCCAGACCGACCAGGCCACGCTTGCGCAGGGAATTGAGCAACTCCTGGCCCTGAGCGCTCTGCTGAAAGCGGTCCACCGCCGCCATGTCATTGAACAGGAACGGCAGATCGAAGATCTGCAGCGACTGGGTGTATTTCTGGAACTTGGACAGGGACGGCGCGGCCATCTGCACATCACCCAGCAGCATCGCTTCCAATACCTTGTTGTCGCCGAACAGCTGGGAGTTCGGGAACACCTTTACTTCGACCTTGTCGCCCAGACGCTCGGCGACCAGATCACGAAACTTCAGTGCCATCTGGCCCTTCGGCGTGTTTTCGGCCACGACGTGGGAGAACTTCAGCTCGATCGGAGCCGCGCTGGCCACTTGGGCACCCAATGCCAGAGCGATGGAGGTTACGGCAGCAGTCAGTAAACGCATGGAATCTCTCCTGGTGTTGCTATTGTTATGAATAGTCGTTGTTTGTCGATCAGCCGCGCCTCTTTGGGGGTGAGCGCGGTCATGCATGAACACAGGAGGTATATGCAAGCCGGGTGCCAAGCTGGCAGATCCCGCGAAAAGAATTGAAATGTTATTTAAATATCAAGGCACTATAAGAAAACAGCGGCCTGTTCGGCAGCAACCTGACGGCATGGGAATCGGCGGCAGACGACCCAAGCCCCCATACAAAACGGGTGAATTCCCACCCATTTGATCAATTAACCACCCATTGTGGCAGATCATCATTTTTTAACTTAGGATCTGTATACTGTCTGCGTCAGTTTTTATCCGGCCCACGCCATAACATCAGCCACATGCGGGATGGAATACAGTGCAAAAAGGACTCTCGATTCAACACAAGGTCAACCTGTCACTGGTCGCTGTATTTCTGGTCATCCTGATCAGTTCGCTGACCACCATCTACCGCAGCGAGACTTCCCTGGTCGACGAGGTCGTCACCCGCAGCACTCTGGATGCCGCCGATTCCTATTTCGACAGCATCAACATGCTGATGCTCAGCGGCGCCATGGCCAACCGCGGCACCCTGCAACAGAAGATCCTGTCCAACGACGCCATTACCGAAGCCCGCATCATTCGCGGTGAACAGATCACGACCGTCTATGGCCCCGGCACCGACGACTCCCACCCGGTGGACGAATACGATCGCCGCGCCATGCAGGGCGAGCATATCGTCGCCGAACTGGACGATGAACAGGGTCACCGTCTCACCGTGGTCACGCCGATGAAAGCGCTGTCCGACTACAAGGGCACCAACTGCCTGCTCTGCCACCAGGTCAGCGAAGGCGAAGTGATCGGCGCCGTGCGCGTCACCTACTCCTTCGAAACGCTGGACAAGCAGGTCAACCATAACCTGATCAGCGTGGCCCTGATCGAACTGGGCCTGTTCGTGGCCGGCATCATACTGGTCAGCCTGCTGCTGCGCCGCATCGTGGTCAGCCCGGTCAACCGCCTCGCCGACACCATCCATGCCATCGAACGCGACAACAACCTGAACCTGCGCACCGATGTGGCCTCCGGTGACGAGGTCGGCCGGATGTCGTCGGCGTTCAACTCCATGCTCGACAACATCCACGACAGCATGAAACAGGTCAATCAGACCGTCGCCCGCCTGGCCGACTCCGGCAACCGCATCAGCCAGGTGGCCAGCGAGTCCACCCAGGCCGTGCACCACCAGCAGATGCAGACCAGCTCCGTGGCTTCGGCCATGGAGCAGATGGAGGCCGCCACTCACAGCGTCGCGGCCAGTGCCGAGAATACCGTCTCGGCCTCCGATATGGCGCTGCAGGAAAGCACCGACGGCGCCGCGATCGCCCAGCAGGCGATTACCGCCATCACTCAGCTGCAGCAGAACATCGAACAGGCCACCGGTGTGATCGAGAAGCTGGACAGCCAGAGCCAGAACGTGGGCACAGTGCTGGAAGTGATCCAGAAGATCGCCGAGCAGACCAACCTGCTGGCGTTGAATGCAGCGATCGAAGCCGCACGTGCCGGTGAGCAGGGTCGCGGCTTTGCCGTGGTCGCTGACGAGGTGCGTACCCTGGCCAGCCGCACCCACAACTCCACCGAGGAGATCAACATCATCATCGCCGCTCTGCAGGATGACGCCAAAGACGCGGTCAAGGTGATGACGCAGGCGCTGGATGCAGCCGGTGCCGGTGTCGAGCAGGTGGAGCGCTGCAATACGGCGCTGACCAACATCAACGAGGAGGTTCGGGTGATTAACGACCTGAACCACCAGGTCGCCAGCGCCGTGCGCGAGCAGAGCGAGATGGCCGGCAGTGTCGAACACAGCGTCACCGAGATCAGCCGCAGCGCCGACGAGACCGCCGAGCGCTCAGAGCATCTCAATACTGTTTCGGACGAGCTGGCCCAGCTGGCCCAGCAGCTGGAGAAAATGGTCAACCGCTTCAAGCTCTGACCCCTGCTCAGGCATCAACGCACACCGCCCGGCCCTGTCCGGGCGGTGTGCGTTTGAGATCCGGCAAAGAGCCCCGGCGGCGGTTACTGCTTGTAGTCGTTCTTGTCCAAGCCGTACTTCTTCATCTTGTCGTACAGCGTCTTGCGCGGCAGCCCCAGACTGGCCAATGTATCCTTGATCGAACCACCGTGGCGCCCCAGTTCGGTATGAATCAGCATTTTCTCGAACCGCTCCACCTGCTCCGGCAGCGTCATCCCGTCAGACTGCTCAGTCGCCGTGATCGGCCGGTTATCGAAGTCAAAGGTGCAGCTTTCGCCCAACAGCACATAACGCTCAGCCAGATTGCGCAACTCACGCACGTTGCCAGGCCAGTCATGCACCATCAGGCTGTGCATGCGCTCGGCGGACAGTTGCGGAATCTCGCGACCGTACTGTGACGAGGCGATCAGGGCAAAGTGCTGAAACAGCAGCGGAATATCCTCGCGCCGCTCACGCAGCGGCGGAATATCCAGCCGCACCACGTTGAGCCGGTAGTACAGATCCTCACGAAAACGGCCGGCGGCCGCCTCCTGCTTCAGATCCACCTTGGTGGCCGCAATCACGCGCAGGTCCAGCGGAATAACATCGTTGGATCCTAGCCGCTCGATCGCCCGCTCCTCCAGCACCCGCAACAGCTTGATCTGCAGCGCCATCGGCATGCTCTCGATCTCGTCCAGGAACAGGGTGCCGCCGTTGGCGTGTTCGAACTTGCCGATGCGCCGGGCCTTGGCGCCAGTGAAGGCGCCGGCCTCGTGGCCGAACAGCTCGCTCTCGATCAGGTTCTCCGGCACGGCGCCGCAGTTGATGGCGACGAAGTTGTGCTCGCGGCGCTGACCGTGTTCGTGCAGATAACGCGCCAGCAGGTCCTTGCCGCAGCCGGTCTCGGCCTGGATCAGGATATCGGCGGGCATGTCGGCCACCGCGCGGCTGAGCTGGCGCAGGGCCAGGATCGGCGGCGTGTTGCCAATGATGCGTGGTCCAGGGGCGTTCTGCGCCTCCAGCTCATTGCGCAGATGGCGGTTCTCCAGCGTCAGGGCACGCTTGTCCAGCCCCCGGCGCACCACGTCCAGCAGCAGTTCAGAGGCAAAAGGCTTTTCGATGAAGTCATAGGCCCCCTCGCGGATGGCGCTGACCGCCATGGAAATATCACCGTGACCGGTGATCAGAATTACTGGCAGGTCGGCATCGATGGCGCGCACCCGGCGCATCAGCTCCAGACCATCAATGCCGGGCAGGTTGATATCGGTGACCACCACCCCGGACCAGTCGGTGCCGATCAGCTTCAGCGCCGGTTCAGCCCTATCCAGGGGAGTCACCTCGTAACCGGCCAGCTCCAGTGTCTGGCCCGCCGCCATGCGGATGTGATGCTCGTCGTCGATCAGTATCACGGGTAAGGTTGCAGGGTCATTCATAATCGGTCCTCGTTCGGCGGCTGTGGTCCGGGCTGTTCGGGATACGGTTGAGCTTGGCCAGGCTGCGCAGCGACGGGCAGCTCCAGAGTGAAGATCGCGCCGCCCCGAGGGTGATTGGCGGCGGTCAGGGACCCGCCCAGATTCTCCATGATCCGGTGCGAAATCGACAACCCCAGTCCCAGCCCCTGGCCACTGGCCTTGGTGGTGTAGAAAGGCTCGAACACCCGCTGCGGCTCCTCTGCGGCGATCCCCGGCCCGGAATCGTGCAACGACAATCGCACCCGGTCGGACCGCTGTTCCAGGGTCACTTCGATCCGTTTGTCATCGCTCGATTCCATCGCCTGCAAGGCGTTGGCCAGCAGGTTGACCAGCACCTGCTCCAGCCGCAGGGTGTCACCCAGCACAAACACCTGCTCCAGATCACGCGGCCAGATCAGCTCCACCCCCTTCTGGTCGAGCCGGCCATACATGATCGACATCGCGCCATCGCGCACCGCCTTGAGCGAAGTCGGAGCAGGCTGGCCGCTGCTCTGGCGCGAGAATTCCTTCAGCGGATGGATGATCTTGGCCATGCGCTCGGTCAGACCGGCGATCTCCTGCAGGTTGGTTGCCACCCGCTCCGGCTTGCCCAGACGCAGAAACGCGGCGGCGTTGTCGGCATAACTGCGGATCGCGGTCAGCGGCTGGTTCAGCTCATGGTTGATCCCCGCCGCCAGCTGCCCCAGCACCGCCAGCTTGGCGGTCTGGATCAGCTCGTTCTGGGTACTGCGGTGCTGCGCCATTTCATCGAGCAGGCGCGCGTTGGTGCGACTGAGGTCAGCGGTGCGTTCGGTGACCCGGGTTTCCAGCGCATCGCGGGCACTCTGCAGCTGCTGCACATATTGCTGCCGCTCACGCACCATACGCCAGCGCGCCTGCAGAAAAAGTACCAGCAACACCAGCGCAAGATAAGCGCAGCCGGCCAGCACCACCGCCTGGAGCACCGCTTCCCGTACCGGCTGCAGCCGAGCCATCACCGAAACCTGAAGCCCGGTCTCGGCCACCGGCCGCTGCAACAACAGGTATTCCCGGGTCATCACCCCGTCGAGCGCACTCTTGCTGACCCCTTTCCCCTCCAGCAGGGTAATCAGCTGGGCATGATTGTTGAGGGCCTCGCGCCTCACCACCTGCAATGCCGACAGTGGGTGATCCAGATAACGCTGACTGGCCAGAATGCGCTGCAGATCGGCCTGGGGCAGGGCGCTGAGCGCATGAAACTTCCACTCGGGACGGGTGGAGATGACGATGATGCCATCCTCGTCGGTGACGGCGATATCCTGCAGCGGATCGTTCCAGTCCTGCTCGATCTCGTGCAGATCGATCTTGACCACCACCACACCGCTTACCCGCTCCCCGGCCCGCACCGGCCAGGAAAAATAGTAGCCGCGCTTGTGCGAGGTGGTGCCCAGCGCAAAGTAGCGCCCGGCACGACCGGCCAGGGCATCCTGAAAGTAGGGCCGGAAGCTGAAATCCAGGCCAACAAAACTGTTTGGTTTATACCAGTTGCTCGCCGCCACGGTGATACCGGCGGCGTTCAGCAGGTAGCTGTCGGAGGCGCCGATGATCGCGTTGGCTTGTTGCAGGTACGCGTTGGTGCGCTGCACCTGAGTCGCATCGATCGCCCGCAACGCCTGCTGCAGACTGGAATGGGTCGCCAGCAGCCGGGGCAGGTCCTTGTAGCGGTCCAGCTTCTGCTGCACACTCAAGGCATAGCGCGCCAGGTCCGCTTCGGCTCGCTGCTGCAGCTCCGACAGCGCCTGCTGGCGACTCAGGTAAGCCGCCTGAATCAGCACCAGCAGGAACAGGACACCCGCCAGCAACAGCGTCAGCGGGCGAGCCCGTCCTTTGTTCATGCCGGGACCTGCTGGAGGCCGACCGAAACGCGGTTTAAACCGGCTGTAACTTGAAAAAAACCTTCTGCAGCCATACTTTAGTCGTAACCACGACCCTCCAACGACATGAGATCCGAATCGATGCTTAAGCGTACCAAAATTGTAGCTACCCTGGGTCCCTCCACCGATGCCCCCGGCGTTCTGGACGCCCTCATCCGTGCCGGCGTCAATACCGTTCGCCTCAACTTCTCTCACGGCAGCTCCGCCGACCACCGCCGTCGGGTCGAGGCGGTACGCGAAGCCTGCCGTCGCACCGGTGAGTCCGTCGCCCTCCTGGGTGACCTCCAGGGACCGAAGATCCGTATCTCCCGTTTCAAGAACGGCCCCATCCAGCTGGCCATCGGCGACCGGTTCGCGCTCGACGCTGCCATGGATGAAACTGCCGGTGACCAGCAGGCGGTCAGTGTCGACTACAAAACGCTGCCGCAGGACTGTGTGCCGGGCGACATCCTGCTGCTGGATGACGGCCGGGTACAACTGAAGGTAGTGCAGATCGACGGCAGCCGCATCGAGACCGAAGTCACCGTCGGCGGCCCCCTGTCCAACAACAAGGGCATCAACCGTCAGGGCGGCGGTCTGAGTGCGGCGGCCCTGACCGACAAGGACAAGCACGACATCAAGGTCGCCGCCGAGCTGGAGATGGACTATGTCGCCGTCTCCTTCCCGCGCACCGCCGAGGACCTGGACACCGCCCGCGGACTGCTGGAGGCCGCCGGCAGCCGTGCCGAGATCATCGCCAAGGTGGAACGCGCCGAAACCGTGGCCACCCCGGAAGCGCTGGACGCGATCATCAATGCCTGTGACGGCGTCATGGTGGCCCGTGGCGACCTGGGCGTGGAGATCGGCGACGCCGAGCTGATCGGCGTACAGAAGCACATCATCAAGCGTGCCCGCCAGCTCAACCGCGTGGTGATCACCGCGACCCAGATGATGGAAACCATGATCCAGAACCCGATGCCGACCCGCGCCGAGGTGTTCGACGTGGCCAACGCCATCCTCGACGGCACCGACGCGGTGATGCTGTCCGCCGAAACCGCCGCCGGCAACTATCCGGTGGAAGTGGTCGAGGCGATGACCCGCATCTGCCAGGGCGCCGAGAAGCACCAGCTGTCGCGCCCGGCCCCGGTAGCGCCGGATCACCTCTGCACCCGCACCGACGAGGCGATCGCCCGCGCCGCCATGTACACCGCCAACGGCGTGGAAAACATCAAGGCGATCATCTGCCTGACCGAATCCGGTTCCACCCCGCTGTGGATGTCGCGTATCCGTTCCGGCATCCCGATCTTCGCCATGACGCGCAACCACCGCACCATGCGCCGCATGGCGCTGTACCGTGGTGTGATGCCGATGTTCTTCGACGCCACCGCGGTGAACGAATCCCGCCTCAACGACGAGATTCTGGCCGGCCTTCAGGCCCGCGATCTGCTGCAGAGCGGCGACCGTGTCATCTTGACCCGCGGGGCCAGCATCGGCGAGCATGGCGGCACCAATTCCCTGCAGATCCTGCAGGTGCCCTGAACCTAGACGAGCCGCCATGTCGATTGAACAGCAACTGGCGACCGAGCTGAGCATCAAGCCGGCTCAGGTCGCCGCCACCCTCGCCCTGCTGGACCAGGGCGCCACCCTTCCCTTCATCGCCCGCTACCGCAAGGAGCAGACCGGCGCGCTGGATGATACCCAGCTGCGCCGGCTGCACGAGCGGCTGGTCCAGCTGCGCGAGCTGAACAGCCGCCGCGAGTCGATCCTCGGCCGTCTGCGTGAGCACAACCAGCTGACGCCGGACCTGGAGCAGGCATTGAACGCGGCCGACAGCCGCGCCCGCCTCGAGGACCTCTACCTGCCCTACCGCCCCAAGCGGCGCAACAAGGCGCAGGAGGCCCGTGAAGCGGGGCTGGAGCCGCTGGCCAGGGCAGCACTGCAGGGCGGAACCCTGCCGCAAGGCAAGCTGGCGCAGTTTCAGAATGCCGAGGCCGGTTTTGCCGACAACGATGCCGTGGCCGAAGGGGTACGCCAGATTCTGCTGGAAACACTCAGCGAAGATGCCGACCTGACCGGCGAACTGCGCCAGCGCCTCTGGCAGCAGGGCGAGTTTCAGGTCCGCGCCGCCCGCGGCAAGGCCGATCCGGACAGCAAGTTCCGCGACTATTTCGACTACGCCGAACCTGTCGCCCGCGTCCCCTCGCATCGGGCGCTGGCGGTGCTGCGCGGCGTCGGAGAAGGCGTGCTCAAGGCCGGTCTGCAGCTGCCGGACAGTCTGGACGGCTGGCCGGAGGAGCAGATGGCCAAACGTCATCGCCTGCGCACCGCCCAGCTGGACAGCTGGATGCAGCAAACGCTGCAGCAGGCCTGGCAGAAAAAACTGCGCCCCTCACTGGAAACCGAACTGGTCAAGCGTCTGCGCGAGCAGGCCGACCAGTCCGCGATTGAAGTTTTTGCCCGCAACCTGAACGACCTGCTGCTGGCAGCACCGGCCGGCGCCAAGACCACCATCGGCCTGGACCCCGGCCTGCGTACCGGCGTCAAGGTGGCGGTGATCGACGCCACCGGCAAGCTGGTCGACTACACCACCATCTACCCGCACGCGCCTCAGAAGCAGTGGGACAAGTCACTGCACACGCTGTGCACGCTGGCGAAAAAACACGGCGCCGAGCTGATCGCCGTGGGCAACGGCACCGCCTCGCGGGAAACCGAACAGCTGGCGCAGGCGGTCTGCAAGGCGGTGCCTCAGACCATTCAGGCGGTGCTGGTCAACGAGGCCGGTGCGTCGGTTTACTCCGCCTCCGAACTGGCGGCGGCCGAGTTCCCCGATATCGACGTCACCATCCGTGGCGCCGTCTCCATCGCCCGCCGCCTGCAGGACCCGCTGGCGGAGCTGGTCAAGATAGATCCCAAGTCGATCGGCGTCGGCCAGTACCAGCATGACGTGGACCAGAACCGCCTGGGCGAGTCCCTCGACGGCGTCATCGAGCAGTGCGTCAACCATGTCGGCGTCGACGTGAACACCGCCTCGGCCGCCCTGCTCAGCCATGTGGCCGGCCTCAACCGCACCACCGCCGAGAACATCGTCGCCTGGCGTGACGAGCACGGTGCGCTGCGCAACCGACGCCAGTTGCTCAAGGTGCCGCGCCTGGGACCCAAGGCGTTCGAGCAGTGCGCCGGCTTCCTGCGCATCCGCGACGGCGAGGAGCCGCTGGACAACTCGGCGGTCCACCCGGAAAGCTACCCGCTGGCGCAGGCGATCGCCGCCAGCTGCGGGCTCAAGCTGCAGGCGCTGCTGCAGCAGAGCGACAAGCTGAAACAGGTCGACCCGGCTCGGCTGGAAGCCCAGGGCTACGGCGGCTACACCGTGCGCGACGTGCTCAGCGAACTGGAAAAACCGGGCCGCGATCCGCGCCCCGAGTTCCGCTCGGTACAGTATGCCGACGGCGTGGAAAGGCTTCAGGATCTGCAGCCCGGCATGGCGCTGGAGGGCGTGGTCACCAACGTCACCCACTTCGGCGCCTTCGTCGATATCGGCGTGCATCAGGATGGCCTGGTGCATATCTCCCAGCTGGCCGACCGTTTCGTCAGTGACCCCCATGCAGTGGTCAGCAGCGGCCAGATCGTCCAGGTTCGGGTGCTGGAGGTCGACGAGGCGCGCAAGCGCATCTCGCTGACCATGAAAGCCGAGGCTGGCACCGCGCCAGCCGCTCCGACGGACACCAACCGCGCCGAACGCCCGCGCCCGGCTCAGCCGAGCCCGAACCCGGCGCCGGTGAAAGGCTCGCTGGCCGACAAGCTGCAGGCCGCCGGCCTGGGCCGGAAGAAAGGCCGCTGATCCGCCCGATATGACATCAGGCCCCGAAAGCGCTGTATAATGCGCGCCCTAAAGGCTCAACCACAGGAATGACACGGTGCTGGCAACTCTGGAACACCAACTCGAACGCCTGGCCCACGCGGGCCATGCCGCTCTGCTCACTCAGACCCGCCAGGGGATCGAGAAGGAAGGCCTGCGTGTCATGCCCGATGCCCGGATTGCCCAGACGCCGCACCCCCGCGGCCTGGGCTCGGCGCTGACCCACGACTTCATCACCACGGACTACTCGGAAGCGCTGCTGGAGTTCATCACCCCGGTGCATGACACCCCGGCCGAGGCGCTGGACTTTCTGACCCAGCTGCATGCCTTCACCTATGGCCAGCTCGGCGAGGAACAGCTCTGGTGCGCCAGCATGCCCTGCGAGATCCCGTCCGAGGAGGCCATCCCGGTCGCCGAGTACGGCAGCTCCAACGTGGGCCAACTCAAGCACGTCTACCGCCAGGGATTGAAGTATCGCTACGGCAAGATGATGCAGACCATCGCCGGCATCCACTACAACTTCTCGCTGCCCGAGGCCTTCTGGCCCGCCTGGCAACAGCTTGAGGGCAACAGCGAAAGCCTGCAGGCGTTCCGCTCCGCCGGCTATTTCCGCCTGATCCGCAACTTCCGCCGCTACGGCTGGCTGCTGCTGTATCTGTTCGGCGCCTCGCCGGCGCTGTCGGCCTCGTTCATGGCTGGTCGCAGCCATGATCTGGAGCAGCTTGATCCCGACACCCTGTTCCTGCCCTATGCCACCTCGTTGCGCATGAGTGACCTGGGTTACTCCAACAAGGCTCAGGCGGACCTGCAGATCTGTTTCAATCACCTGGACAGCTACGCCGACTCCCTGCACCGGGCAATCCACACCTCGCACCCAGCCTACGAACGGATCGGCGTGCAGGTGGACGGTCATTACCGCCAGCTCAACACCAACGTGCTGCAGATCGAGAACGAGTATTACAGCGACGTACGTCCCAAGCGGGTCACCGAATCCGGCGAGAAGCCGGTGCATGCACTGATGCATCGCGGCGTCGAGTATGTCGAGGTGCGCAACACCGATATCAATCCGCTGCTGCCGCTGGGGATGGATACCGAGCAGGCGCAGTTCCTCAACGCCTTCCTGATCACCTGCCTGCTGGGCCAGGCCGACGACCTGGATGAGCACGAATGCCGCCTGGTGGCCGAGAACCATGCCCGCATCGTCAACCGCGGTCGCGAGCCGGGACTGCTGCTACACAGCCGTGACGGCGAACAGCCCCGCGAACGGCTGGCCGAACAGCTTCTCGACAAGGTGGCCCGCACGGCGGAGCTGCTGGATGAGGTCGAAGGGGGGGATGGCTATCGCCGTGCCGTGGCGGCACAGCGCGACAAGGTCGCCGCCCCCGAGCTGACGCCGTCAGCCCGGGTCCTCGCGGCCCTGCGCGAGAGTGGCCTGAGCCACAGCGAATGGGTACTGGAGATGAGCCGCCGCCACCGCCGCAGTACCGAGCCACTGCTGACACCCGATACCGCGAGCCGGCTGCAGCAAGCCGCCCGGGAGTCGCTCGCTCAGCAGGCCGCGCTGGAAACAGCGCCGGCACCCGCCTTTGCCGATTTTCTCGCCGACTACATCGCCGGCTGATTCAGTACTTACTGGGTCACGAAACTGGTAAAGAAGAGATCGGAGACATGGGTCTGTCCGGTCTCATCCTTCAGCAGCTGCTGTACCTCGTGCAACGCCTGTTCGGCCAGTACCTGCTGCGCCGCGACGCTGCCGACCTGATCCTCCGCCACCGCCGAGAACAGGAATACCAGATCATTGCGAATATGCGCCATGTGCGCATTGACCGCATGGTGGGCGTCCTGGGTCTCCACCTGAATGGTCACCTCGGCCTTCAAAAAGCGCACCTTACCCGGCCCGCCGAAGTTGGTCACGAAAGGCTTGAGCTCGATGTAGTTGATGTAGTCTTCCGCCGTTTTCTCGGCCTGAGCCGGCAGGCTCGGTAGCACCGCCAGCAGGGCCAGACACAGCCCCAGATTTCGCCACATGGCATCCTCTCCATTTGTCCGTGAGTGTCCAGTATACCCTTGTGTGAGGGCTCTTCTCCACGCCTGCGGTAGGTGTATTGCACCCTCCCGGGGCTGGCAGTAGTATGGAGTCAACCAACGTCGGAGGGATAGATCATGCTCGAGAAGTGTCGCAACGCCAAAGAACGCTGGGGCGGTGTCAGTACGATCATCGACCACTGGCTGGAGGAGCGGCAACAGCTGATCTCCACCTTCGTCTCCATCCCGGCTCAGGAGGCCGGCGCACCGCTGAACAGCTCAGTGGGCGAGTTCTGCGACTTGCTGATGGATTACCTCTCCTCGGGCCATTTCGAGGTCTACGAGCAGCTGCTGCGTGAAGGCAGCGAGTTTGCCGACGGCAGTCTCGAGCAGGCCCAGCACCTGTTCCCGCTGATTCAGCCTTCCACCGACCAGGCACTGGACTTCAATGACGCCTACGGCAGTCTCGATACCCCTACGCTGCAGCAGCTCTGTCAGCTGTCGCGAGATCTGTCCGATCTGGGGGAGACGCTGGAAGAGCGCTTTGCGCTGGAAGACCAGCTGATCGAAATCCTGCACAACGCGCACAGGGACTTGGTAGACGCACCGTGATGCCTCTGCGCCCTCTCCCCCTGCTGCTCACCGGACTGCTGCTGTCCGGCTGTGGCAGCAGCGCCGACTCCGCCTCCGAATCCCTGGCCCTGACCGAGCAGGGCGGTGCCTACAGCGCCGACCTGTCGCCCGGCGGCCGCTATGCGCTGGTCGGCGCCGTCAACCATGGCGGCAGTCTCTGGGACCTGTCGCAACCTGCCCGCCTGTACGACTGGAACCACCAGCCGCGCACCTTCAGCGTACTCTCCGCCGTCGATTTTTCGCCCGAGGGGCGTTACGCCCTGACCGCCAACCCTCAGGACCTGGTGCTGTGGAACGTCGAAACCGGTGCCTCCGAAGGTTTTTGGAGCTCACCGGGCGAAATCCTCGATGCCGAGCTGTCCGCGCAGGGCAACTATGCCCTGCTGGGCCTGGCCAACTTCGAAGCGGTTTACTTCGATATCCGCCAGGGCGGCGTACGCACCAGCCTGCGCCATCCCGCGCGGGTACGCAGCGTCGCGCTGAGCAGTGATGAGCGCCTGGCGCTGACCGGCGCCGATGACCGCATCGCACGTCTCTGGGATCTGGAGAGTGCCACCGAACTGCAGCGGGTCGAACTGGGCAACACCGTCGACAGCGTCGCCCTGTCACCGAATGGACGTCTGGCGTTCAGCGCGGGCAGCCTGGACCAGGCGCGGGTGTGGCACACCGACAGCGGTGAGGTGCTGTTCAACCTCAGCGGCGACGAACACCTGTTCCCGCGCCGACTCAGCTATCTGAGCGCCCGTTTCTCCGCCAACAGCGACCAGCTGCTGGCCGGACGGGCCGACGGCACGGTGGAACTCTGGGACCTGAAGCGGCAACAGGTGCTGCGGCGCTGGAAGCTGGACAAGCGCGCCAGTTACGGGCCGACCAGTACCGGGGTGATTGCAGTGGCGTTCGGTCAGGATGGGCGCAGCTGGCTGGCCGTCGGCTCCAACGGCATGGTCAACTGGCTGCAATAGGGAAAGGTGCCTGCCACCCGAGGTGACAGGCAGAAAGATTACTCTTTCTCTTCGGACGGGTTGACTTCGAGCAGCTCGACTTCAAACACCAGGGTCTCGTTCGGACCGATGGCGTTGCCCATGCCACCCGGACCGTAGGCCAGCTCGGCCGGAATCACCAGACGGCTCTTGCCGCCTTCCTTCATCAGCTGCAACCCTTCGGTCCAGCCGGGAATGACACCGTTCAGCGGGAAGGAAACCGGCTCGTTGCGAGCGTAGGAGCTGTCAAACTCGGTGCCGTCGATCAGCGCACCGCGGTAATGCACCTTGACCGTGTCCTCGGCACTCGGACGCTCGCCCTTGCCGGCGGTCAGCTCTTCATACTGCAGCCCGGATTCGGTGGTTTTCACGCCGTCCTTCTTGCCGTTCTCGGCCATGTAGGCCTGGCCCTTGTCCAGGTTGTTCTGCGCCAGCTTGGCCATCGCCTGACGCTGCTCTTCCAGCTTGCGGGCCTGGAAGGCCTGCATCACTTCGGCCACCTGCTGCTGGTCCAGCAGCGGCGTTTCGTCCTTGTAGACCGCCTCAACCCCGCGGGTGAAGGCGTCGATATCCAGCGCTTCCACATCCGCCTGCAGGCGCTCGCCCAGAATCAGGCCGAGGCTGTAGCTCAGTTTCTGCTGTTCCGTTTCCAGTGCTTCGGCCTGAGCGCCCGCGCTGGCCACCAGAGCGCCGCTCAGGGCGATGGCAAGCATGCTTTTCTTCATATCATCATGTCCTTCGTTCGCGTTATTCAGCGTACACAGTGTGTGATTAGTACTCTTGCCCAGTGGAAAGTTCAGCGCTGTCCCGGGATAGCTCCCTTGCCTCCTTTGCCAACTGCCGCAGGTGTCCCTCATCAAGCGACAGCCCGGTCACCCGACAATAGCTGATCAGGTGATCCAGCATCAATGCCTCGCTTGCGCTTTCAGGCCGACAGGGCCAGCTCTGAACCGCATGCCAGAGCTGCATCAGTTCCACCTGCTCCGCCGCCAGCTCCGCCTGAAGCAGCGCCCGGTAGCTGTCATCGAGCGCGGGCTGCTGCGCCCGCAGTGTCCGCACCCGGTAACGGATCTGGCGCAAGGGTTCGGTGACCGTCTGCCGCCATTCATGGTTCAGCGCCCGCCAGCGCGCCTCGTCGACCGGCACGCCGCGCTGACCCAGCCAGCAGGCCAACAGCAGCCGGTTGATCGCCGCGCCCTGATCCTGCAGCCGCAGGCAGCAGTGTTCAACTCCGGGACGGGCATAAAGTGCCAGCGCAGAGCGCCAGAGAGGATTGTCCAGGGCCATGCTGTGGTAATATCCCCGCCATGATTCAGATACAGAACCTTAGCTTACATCGCGGCCCGCAGCAGTTGCTAGCCGAAGCCAACCTGACCCTGCACGCCGGCTGGAAAGTGGGCATTGTCGGCGCCAATGGCGTCGGCAAGTCTTCGCTGTTCAAGCTGCTGCTGGGCGAGCTGCACCCGGACGCCGGCGAGCTGCAATTGCCCGGCCAGCTGCGCATCGCCCATATGGCCCAGGAGGTCAACGCCAGCGAGCGCAGCGCCCTCGACTACGTCATCGACGGCGACCACCGCCTGCGCACCGTGCAGGCCGAGCTGGCGATCGCCGAAACGCAGCATCAGGACGGCCGCATCGGCGAACTGCACGCCGCGCTGGAAGCGATGGATGGCTACCGGGCCGAGTCCCGTGCCCACCAGCTGCTGGCGGGCCTGGGCTTTGCGCCCGGCGATGCCGAACGCCCGGTGAACAGCTTCTCCGGTGGCTGGCGCATCCGCCTCAACCTGGCGCAGGCACTGATGTGCCCATCCGATCTGCTGCTGCTCGACGAGCCCACCAACCACCTGGATCTGGACGCCACCATCTGGCTGGAGCAGTGGCTGCGCCAGTACCCGGGCACCCTGTTGCTGATCTCCCATGACCGCGACTTTCTCGATAACGTGGCCAGCCATATCGTGCATCAGGCCCAGCAGGCACTGACCCTGTACAAGGGCAACTACACCGCCTTCGAACGCCTGCGCGCGGAGAAACTGTCCCAGCAGCAGGCCGCATTCGAGAAGCAGCAGGCGCGCATCGAACAGATCGAGAGCTTCGTGCGTCGCTTCCGTGCCAAGGCCACCAAGGCCAAGCAGGCGCAGAGCCGCCTGAAAGAGCTGGAGCGAATGGAGCAGATCGCACCGGCTCATGTGGATTCGCCGTTCACCTTCCGCTTCGACGCCAGCGACAAGCTGTCTTCGCCCCTGCTCACCCTGAGTGACGCCGATCTCGGCTACCCGGAGCGCAGTATCCTGCACCAGCAGTCACTGACGCTGATCCCCGGCGCCCGCATCGGCCTGCTCGGCGCCAACGGTGCCGGCAAGTCCACGCTGATCAAGACCCTGGTCGGCGACCTGGCGCTGCTGGCCGGCGAGCGCCACGAAGGCGAACACCTGCGCATCGGCTATTTCGCCCAGCACCAGCTCGAAGCGCTCGACATGCAGGCGTCGCCGCTGCTGCACCTGCAGCGGATCAGCCCCGACGCCACCGATCAGGAACTGCGCAACTTCCTCGGCAGCTTCGGCTTCCTCGGTGACGATGCGCTGGATCCGGTCGGCCGTTTTTCCGGCGGCGAAAAGGCGCGTGTGGCACTGGCGCTGATCGCCTGGCAGAAGCCCAACCTGCTGCTGCTCGACGAACCGACCAACCACCTGGACCTGGAGGTGCGTCATGCCCTGACGCTGGCGCTGCAGGGCTTTGAGGGGGCGCTGATTCTGGTGTCCCACGACCGCCATCTGCTGCGCAACACCGTCGACCAGTTCCTGCTGGTCCACGACGGCGAGATCAGCGAATTCAACGGCGACCTGGACGATTACCACCAGTGGCTGGCGCAACAGCGCCGCGAAGAGCAGAAACGCGATGCGGACAGCTCCGATGCCGGTGCTGCGGATGCGCCACGCTCGCTCAGCGCCGCCGAGCGCAAGGAACAGAAACGCCTGCAGGCCGAGCAACGAGCACAGCTGCGCCCGCTGAAACAGGCGGTCAGCAAGCTGGAGCAACAGATGGAGAAGCTGTCATCCGGCCTGGACGCGATCGAGACGGCGCTGGCCGATACCGGCCTGTACACGGACGCGCGCAAGGAGGAGCTGAAACAGCTGCTGCAGCGTCAGACCGAACACAAGCGCCAGCTTGAAGACACCGAAGCGGACTGGCTGGAGCAGCAGGAAACCCTGGAGGCCCTGGAGCAGAGCCTCGCCAGTGTGGACTGATCAGGCGCCGGAACTGAACAGCCTGGAGATCTGCACCAGATTCTCCGCCTGCGCCTTGACCTCGTCCACCGCCTGACGGACCTGACCAGGGTCCAACTGCAGCTGTTCCAGCAGTGCGGCAGACACCTCAGCCCGGGGACCGTCGCTGAGCCCCTCGGCACGCAACAGACGGCTGGCCAGATAGAGCAGCCGAGCATAGTTACGGTACTCCCCCGCCTCTTCAGGCACCTGCTGGCAGCGCACCGCCATGGCCACCTCATCCGGCAGTTTCCAGCTGTCCAGCAGCCAGCCACCAATCTGTTCACGGGTCACGTGCAGCACCTCCTGCTCGACCTGCTGCTGCTCCAGATGCGGGTTGGCTTCGATATAACGGGACAGACGGGAAAAATAGGGCGGGAACAGGTAACCCAGCACCAGATAGCCAAAGTTGTGCAGCAGGCCCGCCAGATAGGCCAGCCCCGGACGCGGCCGCTCGTCCAGCTGCGCCTGGGCCGCCAGTTTTTCGCACAGGGTGGCGGTAAAGATCGCCTGATCCCAGTGGTAGATCGAGCCTCGGGGGGTATCTTCGGGCAGCTGCAGCACCTTGCCCATGGCCACGCCCAGCGCCAGGTTGATCACCAGATCAAAGCCCAGCACCCGGATCACCGCATCCTCGATCGAGCGCACCTTGCCCGGCGCCGCATAGTAGGGCGAAGAAGCCCAACCCATCACCTGAGCCGACAGGCTGGGATCGCGCTTGACCACCGGCACCAGGTCATCGACACCGGCATCGGGGTTGGAGCGCAGCCGCACGATGCTGTGCATGCTCTCGGACAGCCCCGGCAGTCCGAGCAGATCCTCAAGCCGCTGCTGTACCCGCAGGCCGGTGAAGCGCTCGACGGCACGGTTGATCACCTGGGTATCACTGAGTCCCATGGATTCCTGCGGCGTCTGCGCCGGCAGGGCAAAGCGGCCGCGCTGCACCCGCTCATGTTCAGGACACTGCGCCAGCGTAAACTGCCAGCCCGAATGCAGCTCCAGGCAGTGCCAGTCGGCCTCCGGGCACTGCTCATCCACCAGCAGCGGCAACGACAGCAGCTGCTCCCGCCCGGACTCGTTCCTCAGGGCCGCTTGACTGAAAAAGCGCTGCGCATCCTCGGCCTTCACCGGCTGCAGTTCACGCCCGCTCAGCTGGCACAGACGGCCCAGATCCAGCAGGGCCGCCGCCGGCAACAGCGCCAGCGCCTTGCCTTCACGATCATGCAGCAACACCAGACGGACCGGTGGCGTACGGTTTTCAGTCAACGGCTGGACAGGAACTCCGACAGGCAAGGTTTTCTCTCCCATAAGGCGATTGGGTTAAGCTGTAATGACACCACGCTTAGATTACTCTAGCCAAGCCTATCCCAAACAGGAAGTTTACACAGCTATGCAGATCAAGATTCTGACCGCCGGCGGCACCATCGACAAGGTCTACTATGATGCACTGAGTGAATACAGTATCGGCGATCCCATGGCCGACGAACTGATGCAGCAGGCTGGCGTCAGTTGCCAATACCGTGTGCGCAGCGTCCTGCGCAAGGACAGCCTGGACATGGATGACGCCGACCGGGACGCATTGCATGCCGCCATCGCCGAGGACGACTGCCGTCATATCGTCATCACCCACGGCACCGATACCCTGGTGCAGACCGCCATGGCGCTGCAAAGCTTCACCGATCGCACCATCGTGCTGACCGGCGCCATGCAGCCGGCCCGTTTTCGTGACAGCGATGCCGCCTTCAATCTGGGCGGGGCCGTGGCGCTGGCGCAGGCGATGCCCCAAGGCGTCTACATCTACATGAACGGACGCGTGTTTCACCCGGAACGCGCAGTGAAAAATCGCGCCGCCGGCACCTTCGAGGAGCACTCATGAGACGATTCGGCTGGCTGCTGTCGCTGCTGCTGGTCCTGACCCCGGCCCATGCGATCGATGAATCACTGGCGCCGGAAAACGCCACCGGCTGGCGGCACCGAGCCCCCGTCGTCGTCGACAACACGCTGGTGGTCAGCGCTCACCCCCTGGCCACCCGGGCCGGCCTGTCGATGCTGGACAACGAGGGCAGTGCACTGGACGCCGCCATCGCCGTGCAGGCGATGCTGACCCTGGTGGAGCCCCAGTCCTCCGGTATCGGCGGTGGCGCCTTTCTACTCTACTGGGACGCCAGGCGGCAACAGCTGTTCGCCTATGACGGCCGCGAAACTGCACCAGCGGCGGCGACACCCGATCTGTTTCTGAATGCAGAGGGCCGCCCCCTGCCCTGGCAGCAGGCACTGGTGGGCGGCCGCTCCGTCGGTACGCCGGGGGTGCTGCGCATGCTCGAACTCGCCCACCGCCGCCACGGCCAACTGCCCTGGCAGCAGACGTTTGGCCCGGCGATCAGTCAGGCACGGGAAGGCTTCAGCGTGACGCCCCGGCTGCACCAGCTGATCGCCGATGGCATCAATCCGGGTCTGGGGCGCTATGCCGAAGCCCGCGACTATTTCTTTACCGCCGAAGGGACGCCACTGCCGGTGGGCACCCGGCTGCGCAACCCGGCGCTGGCGGACTCGCTGACCCTTATCGCCGAGCAGGGCGCCGATGCCTTCTACCGTGGCCCGCTGGCCGAGAAGATCGTCACCGCCGTAGAGGCCGCTGGCGATAACCCCGGGCGTCTGCAACGGCAGGATCTGGCCGAGTACCGGCCCCGCGAGCGCACGCCCCTGTGCCGCCCCTACCGTGAGTACCGGGTCTGCGGCTTCCCGCCGCCGACCTCGGGCGGCGTGACCCTGCTGCAGATTCTCGGCCTGATGGCAACCCAAGAGCTGCGTATCGGCGCGCTGCCGGACCTGGTATTCAGCCACCGCCTGACCCAGGCCAGCCGACTGGCCTATGCCGACCGGGGCCGCTATCTAGCCGATGCTGATTTTGTCGAAGTCCCGGTCGACGCCCTACTGAATGCCGACTACCTGCTACAGCGGGCAAAGTTGATCGATCCGGCCCGGGACATGGGCCAGGCCGAGCCCGGTGAGCCTACTTTGCTTGAGCGTGCCGATGACCAGGCACCGGAGCAGCCGTCGACCAGCCATTTTGTCATTCGTGATGCCGAGGGCAATCTGGTGTCGATGACCACCAGCATCGAGATGGCGTTCGGCTCCACGCTGATGGCCGGAGGCTTCCTGCTCAACAATCAGCTGACCGACTTCTCCTTCTTGCCCGAACAGGACGGCAAGCCGGTAGCCAACCGCATCGCACCGGGCAAGCGGCCGCGCAGCTCCATGGCACCGGTGATCGTGTTCGATAAAGACAACCGTCCGGTCGCCGCGCTGGGCTCACCGGGTGGCAGCCGCATCATCAACTACGTCGCCCAAACCCTGCTGCTGATGCTGCATACCGAGCTGTCGCTGCAGGAAATTCTGCATCAGGGACATGTCAGCAACCGCAACGGCCTGACCGAGCTGGAGCAGGGCACGAGCGCCGAGCAGCTGCTGTTCGAGCTGCAGGACAGGGGCCACCCGGTGAAGATCCGGGAGTTGAACAGCGGTATTCACGCGCTGCGTCGGCGCGACGATGGTCGCTGGGAAGCGGGGGTCGATCCGCGTAGAGAAGGGCTGGCACTGGGGCGCTGAACAGCGCCCCAGTCTTTCACCCGATAGATGCCAGCGTTTTACTGGCGGGTGATATGGGTCACCGAACTGAGTCCGCGCAGCTTGCGGATCGCCCGCGCCAGGTGGACACGGTTGAACACGGTCAGCTCCATCTGCACGCTGCACAGCTGGCCGTCGCGCTCGCCGCTGTCGATCTTGAGCAGATTGGCGCCCACCTCGGCGGCGGCCGTCGCCAGGTTGGCGATGATGCCGCGCTGGGAACGCACTTCCAGCTGCAGCCCGACCACGAACTCCTCCTCGTTATTTTGAGGCGCGGACCATTCCAGATAGATGGTCTTCTCGGGATTATCGCGCAGATAGCCGATGTTGCGGCACTCGGTACGGTGCACCACCAGTCCGCGACCACTGCTGATATGACCGATGATCGCATCACCGGGTATCGGGTGGCAGCAGCGGGCGTACTGCATCACCATCCCCTCGGCCCCGCGGATCGCCAGCGCACGGCCCTGTTCGGTCGGTTGCTCTTCCTGGTCGGCGTGGGACTCGGGACGCAGGCGGCGGGCCACCACATAGGCCATGCGGTTGCCCATGCCGATATCCTCGAGCAGATCATCCAGGGTATTGAAGTCCGCTTCCTGCAACAGCTGCGCCAGACGTTCGGGATCGATATCATCCAGCGAGGCGCCATAATTACCCATGAACTGTCCCAGCAGACGACGGCCCAGTTCGATCGACTCGTTACGCTGCTGGTTCTTGAGAAAATGGCGGATGCTGGTCCGCGCCTTGCCGGTGACGACGAAATTGAGCCAGGCCATGTTGGGCTGGGCACGCGGCGTGGTGATGATCTCCACGGTCTGGCCACTCTCCAGCGGTTCTGACAGCGGTGCCAGACGGCGGTTGATGCGACAGGAGACGCAGGAATTGCCGATATCGGTATGCACGGCATAAGCGAAGTCCACCGGGGTGGCGCCGCGCGGCAGTTCCAGAATGCGCCCCTTGGGGGTAAAGATATAGACCTCGTCGGGGAATAGGTCCTTCTTCACGCTCTCGATGAACTCCATGGAGTCACCGGCGTTCTGCTGCATCTCCAGCAGCCCCTGTACCCACTTGCGGGCGCGGTTGTAGGAGCCCAGCGCCGTTTCGGTACTGCCCTTGACCTTGTAGTGGCTGTGTTCGGCGATGCCCTGACTGGCCACGGCATCCATGTCCCGGGTGCGGATCTGCACTTCGATGGTCATGCCGCGCGCCCCGAAAAGCACCGTGTGCAGCGACTGATAGCCGTTGGCCTTGGGAATGGCGATGTAGTCCTTGAAGCAGCCCGGTACCGGCTTGTACAGGTTATGCACCGCGCCAAGAATGCGGTAGCAGTCGTCGACACTGTCGGTGACCACGCGGAAGGCGAACACATCCATGATGTCGGCGAACGCCTTGCGCTGCACTTTCATCTTGCGATAGATGCTGTACAGATGCTTCTCGCGCCCGCTGACCCGACCGCTGAGCCCTTCCTGGTCGAGCCGGTTCTGCATGCTTTCGCGCACCTGCTCGATGATGTCCTTGCGCTGGCCGCGGGCGTGGACCACGGCGCGGCGGATGCGCTTGGCCCGCATCGGGTAGTAGGACTGGAACGCCAGATCCTCCAGTTCGACCTGGAGATCACGCATGCCCAGACGGGCGGCGATGGGCGCATAGATATCGAGGGTTTCGCGGGCGATGCGGCGCTGCTTGTCGGGGCGCATGGCTCCGAGAGTGCGCATGTTGTGCAGACGGTCGGCCAGCTTGACCAGGATAACGCGAATATCTTCGGCCATCGCCAGCACCATCTTCTGGAAGTTCTCCGCCTGGGCCTCGGCCTTGGTTTCGAATTCCAGGTGGGTCAGCTTGGACACGCCATCGACGATATCGGCCACCGAGGTGTCGAACTGCCCTTCGATACCGGCGTAGTCAATTTCGGTATCTTCGATGACGTCGTGCAGCATCGCCGCCATCAGGCTCTGATGGTCCATGTGCATGCCGGCGAGGATATTGGCCACCGCCAGCGGATGCGTCACATAGGGTTCGCCACTCTTGCGCCGCTGGCCATCGTGGGCCTGTTCGGCGTAAAAATAGGCACGCCGAACCCGAGCGATCTGCTCCGGGACCAGATACTCTTCGAGGCGATGGGAAAGGGCGTCTATCGTCGGCATCAACATCTCCGCTTAGGGTTGAAGGCTGGCAAGCGCCAGCCACCTACCCCTGATGATGCCGTATTACGGTCGCGGGGAAAAGGTCAGTCCTGTTCCTTGGCGTTCAGAATTTCCGCACGGTCGACCAGGTTCTCAGCAATTTCACGCAGGGCGACAACGGTCGGCTTGTCATTTTCCCACTCGACCTTGGGATCCTTGCCGCCGACGGCGAGCTGGCGCGCACGCTTGGACGCAACCATCACCAGTTCAAAGCGGTTTTCTACATTTTCCAGACAATCTTCAACGGTTACTCGTGCCATTGCGACCTCGAACAGGGTTGGAAGGAACTATTGGAACTACTAAAAAGGACCGCACAGTTTACGGGGCTTTCAGTCCTCAGACAAGAGCTGCTCCAGCAGCCCCTGGTAGCGAGTCTGCTGCGCGGACTGGCGCAGGCGGCGGGCCTGGAACAGGCTGGCCAGCTGCTGCAGCGCGGTCTCGAAATCGTCGTTGATCAGCAGATAATCGTATTCGGGGTAGTGACTCATCTCGCTGGTCGCCTCGGCCATGCGCCCATCGATCACCTCGTCACTGTCCTGGCCACGGGCATTAAGACGCTCGCGCAGTGCGGCCCGGCTCGGCGGCAGAATAAAGACGGTAACCGCTTCCGGCATCAGCCGGCGCACCTGTTCGGCGCCCTGCCAGTCGATCTCCAGAATCACATCGCGACCGGCCGTCAGCTGTTCCTTGACCCACTGCTGGGAGGTCCCGTACTTGTTGCCGAACACCTCGGCATACTCCAGGAACTGACCCTGCTCGATCAGCGCATTGAAATCGTCCATGGCCACGAAATTGTAATCGACGCCATCCGCTTCGCCCGGGCGCATGGCACGGGTGGTATGGGATACCGACACCCCGACCTGATCATCCTGCTGCAGCAGTGCCTTGACCAGGCTGGTTTTACCTGCGCCCGAAGGGGCCGAGAGAATGTATAAGGTGCCGGCGAGTTGGGTCATCTGTGCTTTCCGATCATGTGACTGTCAAAGCGCGCACTATAGCCCGAGGCCGCCGGTCGATCAAACCGCCGGCCCCGGGGTTCAGAACGCCAGGTCACGCAGAAAGAGCGCGATCTGTGGGAAGATGATCAGCAGCGCCGCCGCCGCCACCAGCATCAGCACGAAGGGGGGCGTGCCCCGGATCACCTCAATGTAGGGTCGCCGGAAGATAGCGATGGCGGTAAAGATATCGCAGCCGAAAGGCGGCGTCGCCGAGCCAATAGCGACCTGCAGCGTGATCAGCACGCCGACCAGTACCGGGTCGAGCCCGGCGGAATCCACCACCGGCGCAAAGATCGGCACCAGCACCAGAATCACGACAATCGGATCGACGAACATGCAGCCGATGAAGAAGGCGATCGAGATTGCGATCAGTACCCCGGTCGGACTCGCTTCAGCCAGCCCCAGCGAGGCCAGAATCGTTTGCGGGATCTGGGCAAAGGAGATGATCCAGGAAAATGCGGCGCCGGCCGCCACCAGAATGAACACCACAGCGGTGATCAGGCCGGTGGATTTGGCAATGGTATAGAGTTCTATTGGCTTCAACGCCCGGAACACGATGAATTCCAGGATCACCGCATAAAGCACACAGACCGCCGCCGCTTCCGTCGGGCTGAACACGCCGCCGTAGATGCCGCCGACGATTATCACCGGAAAGCCCAGTGGCCAGATCGCCTTGCGCACCGCCTGCCAGCGTTCAGGCCAAGTCGCTTTATCTTCGGTCGGCACCTGGTGAATACAGGCATAGATATAGCTGTACAGGGCGAACATGCCCAGAATCAGCAGACCTGGCCCAATGCCGGCAATAAACAATTCGGAGATCGAGGTGTTGGACACTACGCCATAGATGATCATGCCGATGCTGGGCGGGATCAGAAAGGCGATATCACTGGCGTTGATGATCAGCGCCAGCACGAAACTGTCCTTGTAGCCGGCCTTGAGCATCTTCGGACGCAGGGGCGAGCCCACCGCCACCACGGTGGCCTGGGTCGACCCCGACACGGCCCCGAACAAGGTACAGGCGGTGGCCGTACTGATCGCCAGACCTCCGCGGACATGACCGATGAACTTCATTACCATCTCGATCAGCCGGTCCGCCGAATGACCGCGTGTCATGATGTCGGCGGCCAGAATGAACATGGGCACGGCGATCAGCGAGGCGGGCCGGATACCGGCCATGAACTGCTGAATCATGAAATCCATCTGCTCAATGCCGCCAAACATCGCGTAGAACCCGATGAACGCCGCCACGATCAGTGGAATCATCATCGGAAAGCCCAACAGTAGCAGCACGATCATCGTGCCGACCATGGTCGCGGTCATCCCTGTCCTCCTGTACGGCCCAAATAGATCCGCTTGTTCGATTCAGTCATCGGCATAGCCATCCTGTACCTGAGTCGACAGATAGACATCACGGCTCATCAGATTCTTCAGCGCCGTCAACAGGTATTGCATCCCGGTGACCGCCAACCCCAGCGGGACCCAGAGAAAGATCCACCAGACCGGGATCTGCAGCGCTGGCAGAATACGCCCCGAGTCGGCCACGCTGCCGATGTAGCGCACCGCGAACCCGGTCAGGGCAAACATCACCAGCGCCGTGCCCAGTGCAATAAAGATCATCAGCCATCGCCGCCCAGTGGCCGGCAGCACGTCAAACAATGCCGACATGCGAATATGACGACCATGACGGGCGGCATAACCGATGCCGGCAAAGGTGATCATGACGATCAGGATACGGTTGACCTCTTCGGTGAAGAACAGGCTGTGCTGAAACAGAAAGCGGCCCACGACATTGGCCACGGTATTAAGCGCCATCAGCAGGACGCCGGCGCCCAGCATCAGTGCTTCGGCACGTCCGAGCCAGGTATCCACCTGGCCCAGAATGCCCGGTAGACTGGAGCCCCGCTCGGACGGGCGGTGTTCGGACATGTTGATACGTTCTCGTCAGGGGCCGGCCCCGACCGGGCCGGCTGGAGGGCTTATTGAGCCTTGGCGGCTTCCAGATCCTGCTTGAACTGCTGCAGCAACGTCTTGCCGGCGTCACCGGTCATGTCGATGAACTTGGCCTCGACCTCCGCTGCCGCGGCACGGAAAGGCGCACGCTGTTCCTCGGTCAGATGAACGACTTTCATCTCGGGCTTCTGTTCGAGGATCTTCGCCAGTGAGCGCTCACTGAGACCTTTCTGATACTCCATGATGTGGTCAAACGCAGCCTGCATGGCCTCACGCACCAGCTCTTGGTCTTCGGCCGGCAGGCCATCGAAGAAGCGCTTGTTGGCCATCACCGCCGTGGTGAAGTTGTTGTGGCCGGTAAAGGTGATCACGTCGGTCACTTCGTACATCTTGGCCGATTCGACCCAGAACAGCGGATTTTCCTGCCCCTGGATGATGTTGGTCTGCAGGCCGCCATAGACTTCACCCCAGGGCAGCGGGGTCGGCGTAGCACCGAACGCCTTGTAGGACTCCACCAGCAGCGGGTTGGTCATGACGCGAACCTTGACGCCATCCAGGCCAGCCGGGCTGTCAAACGACTCCTGGGTGGTGACGACGACTTCCCCTTCGGGGAACATCTTCAGCAGTTCCAGACCATGCTGGGCATAGATCGACGTGAAGTCTTCGTTGATCGCCTTGCTGTTGCGGAAGAAGTGATCCAGCGCAGCCTGGGTTTCCGGCAGCAGGTAGGGAATGAAGAAGATCTGGGCTTCCGGGATCAATGAACCGGTAAAGCCGGGCGACTGATCGACGAACTGCAGCAGGCCGGCCTGGGTCTGCTCCATGATGTCGGCCGATTCACCGAGCGTGCCATAGGGGAACAGCTGAATCCGGTGATCCGAGTTGGCTTCGATGTGCTCCTTGAACTTGCTGGCATAGACCCCCTGAACATCGGTGAGTGCCTCCTCAAACGCATAACGCCAGGTCGCTGCCTCCGCGGTTGCCAGGGTTCCCAGTGTCGCCAGCGTAAAAGTGCAGGCGCCTGCCAGTGCTTTGAGTTTACGCATTGATCCATCTCCATGTTTGATCGCTGCTGCCGATGCCGGCAATGGGTTGCAGATGCTTTGTTCTAATACAGCGCAGCTAAATACTTAGCATATCTAAATATATATTTGCAAAATCCGTTCCCCAATTCGGGGCGGGCAAATACTGCAAATTGGACATGGAAACGGGAAAAACCGGCGCAAAATCGCGGGGTCAGGTCCATCCAGGCAGGATCATCGCACTCAGGGGCGCCCGGGTGCGCAGACCAAAACACGGCCCCAATACAACGCATTTCGTATGTTTTGATCAAGCCATCGCTGCCAGCGATCAGCTACGCCCATCCGCCTCGGGTGGTGACGGATGCAACGGCAGCACCAGCGTAAAGCAGCTGCCTTGGCCCGGCGTGCTGGTCACGTTCAGTTCACCCTGGTGCTCTTGCATGATGGTATAGGCGATCGCCAGCCCCAGACCGGTGCCCTCCCCGACCGGCTTGGTGGTATAGAAAGGATCGAACAGCCGGATCAGGTCATCCGCATCAATACCACAACCGGTATCCCGTACACTGATCCAAACCTGCTGCCGGGTCTCATCCAGCACACTGCTGATGCTGATCCGACCCTGTTCCTGGCACGCATAGGCCGCGTTGACCAGCAGGTTCAACAGCACCTGTTTGATCTGCCCTTCCGCACACAGCACCTCGGGCAGCGGGCGCAAATCTGTTTCGATTTCCACTTGCTGATACTTGAACTGGGCTCTCACCATCCGAAGGGTCGTGCTGATACAGCGATTAAGATCGGTCGCCACCCACTTGGCGCTGCTGCCGCCACGCGAGAATTCATTCAGCGCCGACACGATTTCGGTAATACGCCGGCAGCCGGCAAATGCCCCTGCGCCACCGCCAGGTAGACCGAATCATGGGACGACACATAGCGGGGTGTGAACTGGATGCCCAGCTGCTTCAGCTCTCCGCGCGGCAGAATACTGGCCGCAAACGCCGCAGGGGACGGAAACGCCAGGGTGCGGCCCTGCAGCTCTTGCAGGGATGAGATCGGGCTGTCCCTGCGCACGACCAGAAGACCATGAATCCTGCTCCCCTGCTGGCGAGCGATGGCCGCATATCCCGGCTGCTGGTGAAACACGGTGTAGTGGTAGGGGTTCATATAGGCGAGATCGTAGTGTCCCTGCGCCAGGCGCTGCTCGAAGGTCGGGATATCCCGGGCCGTCTCGAAGTCCAACTGATAGCCGGACTGCTCTGACAAGTGTGCCAGAATCGGCGTCCAGAGCTCAGCCAGACGCGCGGCCGACTGCTGCGGCACTATGCCGACCCTTAATACAGATGGTCCTTCCGCTGCCCGCAGATTCGTGGCCCAGAGCAGCAGGTATGACGACATGAGAACAGCCAGCCAATGGCGGCAAATCAGCATGGATCAGGTTCCTCGGATATCAGGGGTGATGAATTCCCTCGCCTGCGTCAGCAGGCGTGTTCAGTGACAATGACAAAACGAGGAGCGGGTATCATTCGATATTCTGGATCTGCTCGCGCATCTGTTCGATCAGCACCTTGAGTTCCACGGCGCTGCGCGTGGTGGACGCCACGATCGACTTGGACGACAGGGTATTCGCCTCGCGATTCAACTCCTGCATCAGGAAATCCAGACGGCGGCCGATAGGACCTTGCTGGGTCAGTACACGGCGCACCTCCTGTACATGCGTCTGCAGACGATCGATCTCTTCATCCACATCGGCTTTCTGAGCCAAAAGTGCAATTTCCTGCTCCAGGCGTCCCGCATCCAGTTCGGCGCTCAACTCGGACAGCTTCTGCTGCAGATTGTCCCGCTGGGACTGCAGGATTTGCGGCATCAACAATTTCACATCGGCCACGATCGCCTCGATGCTATCCAGACGCAGGCCAATCAACTGATTCAGCTCCATGCCTTCCCGTTCACGACCTTCAAGCAGATCCTTCAGCGCTTCACCAAACAGGGTTTGCGCCTGCAGCTTGACCTCACGCATGTCCAGCGCCGACTCGACCAGCACTCCCGGCCAGGACAGCAGTTCCAGCGGATTCAGCGCCTGCATCTCAGCCCCGGCCAACTGCAGCTCCCGGGTCGCGGCCAACACTTCCTGCAGACGCGTCTGATCGACCTGCAGCGCCCCGGAGGCGCTCTCCGGCACGAATCTCAGCGTCGCCTCCACCTTGCCGCGGCTAAGCGCCTTGCGCAACGCCTCACGCAGATGCCCCTCGATATCCCGCAGCGATTCAGGCAGGCGAAAATGGGGTTCCAGATAGCGATGATTGACCGAACGCAACTCCCAGATCAGGGTCCCCCAGGGCTGCTGCATCTCCTGTCGAGTAAAGGCGGTCATGCTTCGTGTCATAATCGATCGATCTCTATTAGAATTGCGTTTTTATTATTCTAACAGCCATCCGGACGCCTTGCGCGAGCAGGATGGCGACACCAACAGATAAGGGTAAGCCACATGAGTTCGAGCTTTTCTGAACAACTGCAGAACCTAGGACTGAACAAGATGCGTCCCAGCGGCAGACAGCCGGACCAGCTGCGCGATATCCGTATCACCCGCAACTTTACCCGTCATGCCGAGGGTTCGGTGCTGGTCGAATTTGGCGATACCAAGGTGATCTGTACCGCCACCGTGGACCGTGGCGTCCCCCGCTTCCTGCGTGGCAGCGGCTCCGGCTGGGTCACCGCCGAATACGGCATGCTGCCCCGTGCCACCAACACCCGCAGCGACCGCGAAGCGGCGCGCGGCAAGCAGACCGGCCGCACCATCGAGATTCAGCGCCTGATCGGCCGCTCCCTGCGCGCCGCACTGGACCTGAACAAGCTCGGTGAAAACACCATCACCATCGACTGCGACGTGATCCAGGCCGATGGCGGTACCCGTACCGCATCCATAACCGGTGCCTGCGTGGCGCTGATGGATGCCATCGGTGAACTCAAGAAGGACAAGAACGGCGCCATGAAAGGCAACCCGGTCAAGCAGATGATCGCCGCCGTTTCCGTCGGCATCTACAAGGGCGAGCCGGTACTGGATCTGGATTATGCAGAAGACTCGGCGGCAGAAACCGACATGAACGTGATCATGACCGATGCCGGCGGCTTCATTGAAGTTCAGGGTACGGCCGAGGGCGCCCCCTACTCACAGGACGAACTCAATGCCATGCTGGCACTGGCCCAGAAGGGTATCAAGGAACTGGTGGAACTGCAGAAGCAGGCACTGGCCAGCTAAACGGCCAGCTGAGGGACCGGGCCGCCCTGATCAGCGGCCCGGCAGATTTCACACCTCGATGTCGTAATCGATGGTCAGGGGCGCATGCTCCGAGAAGCGCTGATCGCGATAGATACGTGCGCTTTTGACCATTTTGCGCAGGTTGGCGGTGGTCAGCTGATAATCCAGGCGCGCGCCTTCATTCAGTGTCCAGGCACGGTTGTAGTCCGGCCACCAGGTATACTGACGCTCCGCCTTGTTGACCTCGCGGAAAGCATCCACATAGCCCATCTCACCGCACACCTCTTCAATCCACTCCCGCTCTTCGGCCAGGAAGCCCGAGACCCGCTGGTTCACGTACCAGTTGCTCAGGTCGATCGGCTTGTGGGCAATGTTGAAGGTGCCAGCAAAAATGAACTCGCGGCGCTTGCGCAGCGTCTTCTTAAGATGCCCCATGAACAGCTCCAGATATTCCATCTTGGCTGCCTGAGCCTCATCGCTGCGCAGACCCGAGGGGATGCTCATCGAGCTGACGCTGACCTTGTCGAAGTCCGCCTGAATGAAACGGCCATTGAAATCACACTGTTCGAAGCCCAGCCCGGTCATGATCGCCTTCGGCAAGTGACGGGTATACAGCGCCACGCCACTGAAACCATCCTCAAAGGCATCGAAGAAGTAGGCGTGATAACCCTCAGGATGGTAACGATCACCATCAAGCTGATACTCCTTTGCCTTGAGATTCTGCAGACATACCACATCGGCATCCTGCTGGATCATCCAGTCAAAAAAGCCATTATCTGCAGCCTGTTCAATACCCTGAGTATTGAAGGTGATCACACGCATAGTGTCTTAGCCCCGTTGAGCGTATTCGAACGAATATGGGATGGAAGGTAAAAGCGAATTGTACCCATTGAGCGCCCAGATTTGAAATTTTTCTAGCTGGATCCTGCATGGATGCGGCTGGCGGCAGCAGGTATCATAGCGCTGATTCTATTACCGCTGCGGAGAGAGCTATGCTGGACTATCAACGTGAATTTATCGAGTTTGCCCTGGAGAAGAATGTTCTGCGCTTTGGCGAATTTACGCTCAAGTCCGGCCGCAAGAGCCCTTACTTTTTCAATGCCGGCCTGTTCGATTCCGGCCTCGCGCTGGCCAAGCTGGGTCGTTTTTACGCCGCTGCGCTGGAAAATGCCGCGATCGAATATGACGTCATGCTGGGTCCCGCCTACAAGGGTATCCCGCTGGCCGCGGCCACCTGTATTTCCCTCGCCAATGAGCACGGCAAGGATGTCCCCTACGTCTTCAACCGCAAGGAAGCCAAAGACCACGGCGAGGGTGGCAACCTGGTTGGAGCGCCGCTGGAAGGCCGCGTCCTGATCATTGACGATGTCATCACCGCCGGTACCGCCATCCGTGAAGTCATGGCCATCATCGAGCAGGCAGGGGCCCAGCCAGCCGCAACTCTGATCGCGCTGGACCGTCAGGAAAAGGGCACTGGCGAGCTGTCGGCCATCCAGGAAGTCGAACGTGACTACAAGATGCCGGTGATCAGCATCATCAGCCTCGCCGACCTGGTGGAATACCTGCAGGAGCAGGGCAATATGGCCGCTGAACTGGCAGCGATCCAGGCCTATCGCGAGCAGTATGGCATTCAGTGAATAATTAGGAATTTTTCCTATATACCCACTTAGCTTGAATGGATATTATGCGTCTTGAGGTTCACAGGACGTGACAAGCTGAGTGGAGCCTCAGTACCTCAACGCCTGCGTCGGAGGCACGCAGCGGCTGACACGGAAGTTGGTGACAGGGCCCTAAGCCATGGATGCGTCGGGGCCCTTCTTTTTATCCTTCCCTTTTATCCACAGTTGGAGCCGCCACGGCTCTCCTTACCCTTTTTAGTTGTGCTGGGCTGTCCATCAGAACTCCGGTGTGGATAATCGCGTTATGCACAGTCCTTGAAGCCTCGCGCGAAACACCGGGAGACTCTGGTTATTCACAACCAAGCCATCGGTCAGCGGTCGATAGACCATCCGTAACAGGCTGTGCACAACATTATTTTATCCCCAGCCCACCTGGCTACCACCTCTGAAATGAAAACCGGAACCTGTCAGCATCTCTGCGGCAGGTCGAAGTGCAATCCCTATTCCAAGTAACAGAGAGTCCACAACTGACCGCAGACAAGGCCGGTTCAGGGAGTAAAGGCGTTGTCGAACGGCGCTGGATGTAGTGGTCTAATGATCCCGGACACCAACTTGAGGTGGTAAAGTCACCGCCGAAGAAGAGGTGTTCAATGGCAAGACAGCGTCGTTCGTTTTCAACCGAGTTCAAAGTGGAAGCCGCCAGTCTGGTGGTTGATCAGGGTTACAGCATGGCTGAAGCCAGCCGTGCAGTGGATGTGGGAGAGTCTGCATTGAGACGTTGGGTCAACCAGCTGCGCGCTGAACGAGACGGCGTCACGCCCACTACAAAGGCACTCACTCCAGAGCAACAGAGGATCCAGGAGCTGGAAGCCAGAGTTAATCGGTTGGAGCGGGAGAAAGCGATACTAAAAATCTCTTGATGTCGGACGAACTCGAACGTACGTGCTGATAGACCAGTTGAGTGAGCAGGAGCCGGTAGACATGGTCTGTAGCGCGTTCGGCATTGCCCGTTCCAGTTACTACGAGCACCGCCGCAGCCGATCCCGAATTGACGTAGAGCGGCTTGAACAACGGGCCAAGGTGAATGAACTGTTCACGCAAAGCCGCAGCTCAGCTGGAAGCCGTACGATCATGACTCAGATGCAGGGTGAGGGCTATGAGATTGGCCGTTTCCGTGTGCGGCGTCTGATGCGTGAGATGAACCTGACCTGCAAGCAGCCGGAACCGCACAAGTACAAACAGGCTACGGTAGAGCGACCAGATATTCCCAACTGCCTTAACCGGGAGTTTGAGGTGCAAGCCCCCAATCAAGTGTGGTGTGGCGATATCACCTATATCTGGGTGCAGAACCGCTGGTATTACCTGGCTGTTGTGCTTGATCTGTTTACACGTCGAGTCGTTGGCTGGACGCTCTCGGACCGCCCGGATAGCGCACTGGTCGTTAAAGCCATTGGAAATGGCATACGAGCAGCGTGGCAAACCTGCTGGACTGATGTTTCATTCGGACCAGGGAAGCCAATATGCCAGCCGAACCTTCCGGCAACGCCTGTGGCGCCACCGAATTCAGCAGAGCATGAGCCGAAGGGGCAACTGCTGGGATAATTCGCCAATGGAGAGGTTGTTCCGTAGTTACAAGTCCGAATAGATGCCTGTGACCGGATACACCTCAGCACGTGAAGCACAGCGCGATATCAGCGTTTACTTGATGGAGAGATACAACTCGGCCACACCAATACAATCAGGGACAGCCACCCGCTGTGGCAGAGGAAAAACTTAATTTACTGTCCGGGAATGGTTGACCATTACAGGAAGACAGCGGTAGATGAAGACGGGAACGGCGACAGGAAGTCAGGGGCCGTCGACCGTAACGGTTCAGTGCGTACTTTCGGTCGGCCACAACGCAAAAACCCCGGCCTCATCGAGACCGGGGTTTTCACTTAATTAAATGCTTGGCGATGACCTACTCTCACATGGGGAGACCCCACACTACCATCGGCGATGACGCGTTTCACTGCTGAGTTCGGGATGGGATCAGGTGGTTCCACGGCTCTATGGTCGCCAAGCAAAACTAGTACAAACTGGATCTTTCAGTAAAAGCCTTTTGGGCTCTCGCTGTGATTGTCTTTGTCGTATCGTCGCTACAAGCGTTCAACCGGTGCTCTTTCGAGCTGCGATAATCTGTTCTACGTTAACCATTCATTTCAAACGCCTTGGGCGTTATATGGTCAAGCCTCACGAGCAATTAGTACTGGTTAGCTAAATGCCTTACAACACTTACACACCCAGCCTATCAACGTCCTGGTCTCGGACGGCTCTACAGGGATCTCAAGGATCCAGTGAGATCTCATCTTGAAGGAGGCTTCCCGCTTAGATGCTTTCAGCGGTTATCCCGTCCGCACGTAGCTACCCGGCAATGCCACTGGCGTGACAACCGGAACACCAGAGGTGCGTCCACTCCGGTCCTCTCGTACTAGGAGCAGCTCTTCTCAAATCTCAAACGCCCACGGCAGATAGGGACCGAACTGTCTCACGACGTTCTAAACCCAGCTCGCGTACCACTTTAAATGGCGAACAGCCATACCCTTGGGACCGGCTTCAGCCCCAGGATGTGATGAGCCGACATCGAGGTGCCAAACACCGCCGTCGATGTGAACTCTTGGGCGGTATCAGCCTGTTATCCCCGGAGTACCTTTTATCCGTTGAGCGATGGCCCTTCCATACAGAACCACCGGATCACTAGAACCTACTTTCGTACCTGCTCGACGTGTCAGTCTCGCAGTCAAGCACCCTTCTACTCTTGCGCTCATTGGCTGATTTCCGACCAGCCTGAGGGTACCTTCGTGCTCCTCCGTTACTCTTTGGGAGGAGACCGCCCCAGTCAAACTACCCACCACACAATGTCCTCGATCCCGATAAGGGACCTGAGTTAGAACCTCAACAGTACCAGGCTGGTATTTCAAGGTTGGCTCCACCACAACTGGCGTCATGGTTTCAAAGCCTCCCAGCTATCCTACACAAGTAATGTCAAAGTCCACTGTGAAGCTATAGTAAAGGTTCACGGGGTCTTTCCGTCTAGCCGCGGGGACGCTGCATCTTCACAGCGAGTTCAATTTCACTGAGTCTCGGGTGGAGACAGTGTGGCCATCGTTACGCCATTCGTGCAGGTCGGAACTTACCCGACAAGGAATTTCGCTACCTTAGGACCGTTATAGTTACGGCCGCCGTTTACCGGGGCTTCGATCAAGAGCTTCGCCGAAGCTAACCCCATCAATTAACCTTCCGGCACCGGGCAGGCGTCACACCCTATACGTCCACTTTCGTGTTTGCAGAGTGCTGTGTTTTTAATAAACAGTCGCAGCCACCTGGTATCTTCGACCGACATCAGCTTAGAGAGTAAATCTCATCACCAACATCGGCGTGCCTTCTCCCGAAGTTACGGCACCATTTTGCCTAGTTCCTTCACCCGAGTTCTCTCAAGCGCCTTGGTATTCTCAACCTGACCACCTGTGTCGGTTTGGGGTACGGTCACACATAACCTGAAGCTTAGAGGATTTTCCTGGAAGCATGGCATCAACCACTTCGACTCATAAAGAGTCTCGTCATCAGGTCTCAGTCTTAAGGAGCCGGATTTTCCTAACTCCTCAACCTACACCCTTAAACGCGGACAACCAACGCCGCGCTGGCCTAGCCTTCTCCGTCCCCCCATCGCAGTTATGCGTGGTACAGGAATATTAACCTGTCTCCCATCGACTACGCTTTTCAGCCTCGCCTTAGGGGCCGACTCACCCTACCCTGATTAGCATTGGATAGGAACCCTTGGTCTTCCGGCGAGGGGGTTTTTCACCCCCTTTATCGTTACTCATGTCAGCATTCGCACTTCTGATACCTCCACGGTGCCTTACAGCTTCCGCTTCAACGGCTTACAGAACGCTCCTCTACCATGCCCTAAGGCATCCGCAGCTTCGGTGTCTAGTTTGAGCCCCGTTATATCTTCCGCGCAGGCCGACTCGACTAGTGAGCTATTACGCTTTCTTTAAAGGATGGCTGCTTCTAAGCCAACCTCCTAGCTGTCTGAGCCTTCCCACATCGTTTCCCACTTAACTAGAACTTTGGGACCTTAGCTGGCGGTCTGGGTTGTTTCCCTTTCCACGACGGACGTTAGCACCCGCCGTGTGTCTCCCATGATTGCACTCTTGGGTATTCGGAGTTTGCATCGGGTTGGTAAGTCGGGATGACCCCCTAGCCGAAACAGTGCTCTACCCCCCAAGGTGAGACATGAGGCGCTACCTAAATAGCTTTCGAGGAGAACCAGCTATCTCCGGGCTTGATTAGCCTTTCACTCCGATCCACAGGTCATCCGCTGGCTTTTCAACGACAGTCGGTTCGGTCCTCCAGTTGATGTTACTCAACCTTCAACCTGCCCATGGATAGATCGCCCGGTTTCGGGTCTACTCCCAGCGACTTGGCGCCCTATTAAGACTCGGTTTCCCTACGCCTCCCCTAAACGGTTAAGCTTGCCACTGAAAGTAAGTCGCTGACCCATTATACAAAAGGTACGCAGTCACCGTCCGAAAACGGCTCCCACTGCTTGTACGTACACGGTTTCAGGGTCTATTTCACTCCCCTCACAGGGGTTCTTTTCGCCTTTCCCTCACGGTACTGGTTCACTATCGGTCAGTCAGGAGTATTTAGCCTTGGAGGATGGTCCCCCCATATTCAGACAGAATATCACGTGTTCCGTCCTACTCGATTTCACGGTCTATAGGTTTTCGCATACGGGGCTATCACCCACTATGGCCACACTTTCCAGAGTGTTCTGCTAACCACAAGACCGCTTAAGGGCTAATCCCCGTTCGCTCGCCGCTACTAAGGGAATCTCGGTTGATTTCTTTTCCTCCGGGTACTTAGATGTTTCAGTTCCCCGGGTTCGCCTCTCAACACCTATGTATTCAGTGAAGAGATACCCGCAAGCGGGTGGGTTTCCCCATTCGGAAATCCTCGGATCAAAGTCTGTTTACCGACTCCCCGAGGCTTATCGCAGGTTACTACGTCCTTCATCGCCTCTGACTGCCAAGGCATCCACCGTGCACGCTTATTCACTTGACCATATAACCCGAAGGCGTCTGGAAAAATGAATGGTTCGTAACGATTATCGCCGGTTGGCGCTTGTATCAAACAATACAAGACAATCTTTCAGATCCAATTTGTTAAAGAGCGTTTAAAGCATTGAAGCTTTAAAAGATAAACTCAAAAAGAGCCTATGTTTTAAAACTTTCTTGACCATTCCAGGCTATTGAGGAATGGTGGAGCTATGCGGGATCGAACCGCAGACCTCCTGCGTGCAAAGCAGGCGCTCTCCCAGCTGAGCTATAGCCCCATCGAGAAACTTCCCCAGCAGCAAGCTACCAGGAAATTGGTAGGCCTGAGTGGATTTGAACCACCGACCTCACCCTTATCAGGGGTGCGCTCTAACCAACTGAGCTACAAGCCTACAGTATTCAACCACAAGGGTTGATACGCTCTCTCTAACTTTCGATCAGGTAATATGTGTGAACGCTTGCCAGAACTTCGCAATCGTTTAAGGAGGTGATCCAGCCCCAGGTTCCCCTAGGGCTACCTTGTTACGACTTCACCCCAGTCATGAATCACACCGTGGTAACCGTCCTCCCGAAGGTTAGACTAGCTACTTCTGGTGCAACCCACTCCCATGGTGTGACGGGCGGTGTGTACAAGGCCCGGGAACGTATTCACCGCGACATTCTGATTCGCGATTACTAGCGATTCCGACTTCACGCAGTCGAGTTGCAGACTGCGATCCGGACTACGACCGGTTTTCTGAGATTAGCTTACCCTCGCGAGTTCGCAGCCCTCTGTACCGGCCATTGTAGCACGTGTGTAGCCCTACTCGTAAGGGCCATGATGACTTGACGTCATCCCCACCTTCCTCCGGTTTGTCACCGGCAGTCTCCTTAGAGTTCCCACCCGAAGTGCTGGCAAATAAGGATAGGGGTTGCGCTCGTTACGGGACTTAACCCAACATTTCACAACACGAGCTGACGACAGCCATGCAGCACCTGTCACTGCGTTCCCGAAGGCACCAAGGTATCTCTACCAAGTTCGCAGGATGTCAAGAGTAGGTAAGGTTCTTCGCGTTGCTTCGAATTAAACCACATGCTCCACCGCTTGTGCGGGCCCCCGTCAATTCATTTGAGTTTTAACCTTGCGGCCGTACTCCCCAGGCGGTCAACTTATCGCGTTAGCTGCGCCACTAAAGGATCAAGTCCCCCAACGGCTAGTTGACATCGTTTACGGCGTGGACTACCAGGGTATCTAATCCTGTTTGCTACCCACGCTTTCGCACCTCAGTGTCAGTATCGGTCCAGGTAGTCGCCTTCGCCACTGGTGTTCCTTCCGATCTCTACGCATTTCACCGCTACACCGGAAATTCCACTACCCTCTACCGTACTCTAGCTCAGCAGTATCAGGTGCAATTCCCAGGTTGAGCCCGGGGCTTTCACATCTGACTGACTGAACCACCTACGCGCGCTTTACGCCCAGTAATTCCGATTAACGCTCGGACCCTCCGTATTACCGCGGCTGCTGGCACGGAGTTAGCCGGTCCTTCTTCTGCAGTTAACGTCACAGCATGCCAGTATTAATGACATGCCTTTCCTCACTGCTGAAAGTGCTTTACAACCCGAAGGCCTTCTTCACACACGCGGCATGGCTGGATCAGGGTTGCCCCCATTGTCCAATATTCCCCACTGCTGCCTCCCGTAGGAGTCTGGGCCGTGTCTCAGTCCCAGTGTGGCTGATCATCCTCTCAGACCAGCTACGGATCATCGCCTTGGTGAGCCTTTACCTCACCAACAAGCTAATCCGACGCGGGCTCATCTGATAGCGTGAGGTCCGAAGATCCCCCACTTTCCCCCGAAGGGCGTATGCGGTATTAGCAGTCGTTTCCGACTGTTGTCCCCCACTACCAGGCAGATTCCCACGCGTTACTCACCCGTCCGCCGCTCGTCATCTTCCAGCAAGCTGGAAATGTTACCGCTCGACTTGCATGTGTTAGGCCTGCCGCCAGCGTTCAATCTGAGCCATGATCAAACTCTTCAGTTCAAATCTATGGTGAGTCTTTTAATGAGAGAGGAATATCTCTCAGACTCGGCTCAAGGTATTACACAACGCTAAATGAATATTCAGTTAGGTTGCTTGCCTTGATTAAGCTTTGTGTGCTCAATCCTGACAAGCGCCCACACATATTACCTGATCAATTTGTTAAAGAGCGGGCTTGATCAACCTGCCGTTTGGCAGAACCTGTTGTCTCAAGCGAGGCGCATATCTTACTACGCCGATTTTCGATGTCAACCTTTATTTTCGTTTTTTGTTTCAGTGCCGAAGCACCTCACAACGAACCGGTTGAATCAAGGAGACAAATTCTACATCAGAAATCTTATTGATTTCAAGAACTTATTTCCTTCTCGTTCAAGGCTTCAGTGTTTCGCGAACACTGTCGTCTCAAGCGAGGAGGCGTATTCTACTGATCCCCACCTGGGTGTCAACGCCTTGCTGAAAAAAAGTTTCAAAAAGATTAAAAACGAAAACAGGCGCGCCTTTTCATCAAAGGAGCGCCTGTCACGAGTTCGTTATTCAATCTCGGATAGCTGAGCAAACCGGTTACTGCCGATTCTGTTTCTCTTCTTCGATCGTCTCATCCAGCTCTGGATCATCGTCATCTTCACCCCTTGGACGCTTGATCAGAATACTGCCAAGAAAAATGCCAAGCTCAAACAACAGCCACATGGGTACGGCCAGCAGGCTCTGCGAGATGATATCAGGCGGCGTCAGCAGCATACCCAGCACAAAGCAGCCTACGATCACATAAGCCCGCTTGGCTTTGAGCCCTTCCACCGTCACCACACCGGACCATAACAGCAATAGCGTTGCCACAGGGATCTCGAACACGATGCCGAAGGCAAAGAAAAGCTTGAGTACGAAGTTGAGATAACTGCTGATATCGGTCATCACCGCGATGTTTTCCGGCCCGACACTGGTAAAGAAGCCGAAAATCAGCGGAAAGACGACGAAATAGGCGAAGGCAACGCCCAGATAGAACAGAAAGATGCTGGACGCCAGCAAGGGTACAGCCAGACGCTTCTCATGCGAGTAGAGCCCTGGTGATATAAAGCTCCAGGCTTGATGCAGCAGAAAAGGCATGGCCAGAAAGGCCGAGGCCACCAGGGCCAGCTTGAAAGGCGCAAAAAACGGCGAGGTCACATCGGTGGCGATCATGCTCGTCCCTTCCGGCAACAGTGCCGTCAGTGGGGCAGACAACCAGGTATAGAGATCATTGGCAAATGCGAACAATCCCAGGAAGATCACCAGAATGGCCAGCACCGAATAGAGCAGGCGTTGACGCAGTTCCACCAGATGCGCAATCAGTGGCTGTTCCTGGTCCGTGTGTTCTGCACTCATGGCTTGTCCTTACTGCTATCCGGCTGGCCGGCGTGGTCATTACTGGCCGACGGCCGTTCAGGATTGGCAACAGCAGATGTGACAGACTCACGCTTATCAGCCGAAGCAGGCTGCTGGAAGGGTTGACGCATCTCTTCCAGTTCGCGTTCCAGCTGCTCCTTCTCTATGGCGGCGCTGCGCTTCAGCTCCTCCATCCGCAACTCTTCGCGAATTTCAGTCTGAATGGAGGTCAACGAACGACGTACACGCCCCAGCCACAGGCCACAGGTACGCGCAGCTGTCGGCAGGCGCTCGGGACCCAGCACCAGCAGGGCCACCACACCCACGACCAGCAGCTCGAAAAAGCCAATATCAAACATGGCCGTTCGACTTACTTCTGGGTTTTGTTGTCAGTCTTGCTGGCGGCAGAATCGCCGTCCTTGAACTGAGCATCCTGCTCGGAGGACAGCTTCTTCTGTTCATCAGCGGCATCGTTCTGCTCTTTGTCGTCTTCATTCACGGCTTTCTTGAAGCTTTTCAATGCACCACCCAGGTCGCCCCCGATGTTGCGCAGTTTTTTGGTGCCAAACAGCAGAATGATGATGACCAGAACGATCAGTAACTGCCAGATACTAATTCCACCAAGCATAATGACTCCCAGGCTAAATGACGCTCAATTTGGATAAAGGGTTGGCACGCGACTGCGTGCGGCCGAACACATCTGTGTACGGCATTTATTGGTTTCGGGATGCCTTCTCTTCCAGCCCCGACAGATCGAACCGGCGCGCCAGCTCGTTCAGTACCGCTTCATGACTTTCGCCCAGATGCGACAGCATCACCAGCGAATGAAACCAAAGATCAGCGGTTTCATAAATCAGATCCGACGTATCACCACTCAAGGCTGCATCCTTGGCCGCCAGCAGGGTCTCGACACTCTCTTCTCCCACTTTCTCCAGGATCTTGTTCAGACCCTTGGCATGCAGCGAGGCCACGTAGGAACTCTCGGGATCCGCACCCTTGCGGGCTTCAAGCACGTCGTGCAGGCGGGCAAGTACATCACTCATGTCTCAGGCCTTCTTCGTATAGATCTCGTCAGGGTTGCGGCGCACTTCATCCACGATCTCCCACTCACTGCCATTGCGCAGCACGCGGTAGAAGCAGCTTTCACGTCCGGTATGACAAGCGATTGCACCCAGCTGCTCGACGCTGAGCAGAATGACATCACCGTCACAGTCAAGGCGCAGCTCGTGCAGCTTCTGGACATGACCAGACTCTTCGCCCTTGCGCCAGAGACGATTGCGGGAGCGGGACCAGTAGATCGCACGACCTTCCTCAACCGTCAGTCGCAGCGCCTCTTCGTTCATCCATGCAACCATCAGCACACGCCCGCTCTGGTGATCCTGGGCAATCGCCGGTACCAATCCCTTTTCGTCCCATTTGATCTGATCAAGCCAATCTGCTGACATGTGCCTTCCATCTGTTCTGTTACTAATATAGTCCGCCGCGAAGCATAACCGATCCGTGCAGCAGCGACCACCTCAAGCACGCCACAGCAGCACGCCACCCAGGGCACCGGAGAGATAGGCATACCAGGGCCAATGGGACACCAGTTGTCTCATCTCTGGCTGTGCCGCCAGCACGGCCGCTATCACCAGAGCACTGCCCGATAGCAGCAGACGGCGCTTGCGCTGCTGCATGGCCTGCTTTTTTGCCAATAGTTCATATTGAACTCTGGCGTCTGCTTCCGAGTGCAGCTTCAGTTGCTCCAGGCTGTCATAGACCATCTGCGGCAGGTGCGGCAGCTTTTCCAGCCACTCCGGCGCCTGCTCTTTCACACTACGGTAGACCGCTTTTACGCCCATTCGCTCCTGCATCCAGTTCTCCAGGAATGGCTTGGCGGTCTGCCAGAGATCCAGCTCGGGATAGAGCTGACGTCCCAGTCCCTCGATATTGAGCAGCGTTTTCTGCAACAGTACCAGCTGAGGCTGCACCTCCATGTTGAAGCGCCGTGCGGTCTGGAACAGGCCCAGCAGCACCATGCCGAAGGAAATATCCTTCAGCGGCTTCTCGAAAATCGGTTCACAGACGCTGCGAATCGCCGTCTCGAATGCATGGACATTGGTGTCCCGGGGCACCCAGCCCGAATCGATATGCAGCTGGGCCACCTGGCGGTAGTCACGTTTGAAGAAGGCGAGGATATTACGCGCCAGATAGCTCTGGTCCTCAGCGTTCAACGAGCCGATGATGCCGAAATCCACGGCGATGTACTGCGGATCGGACGGATTGTTGCGGGACACGAAGATATTGCCCGGGTGCATGTCGGCATGGAAGAAACTGTCACGGAACACCTGGGTAAAGAAGGTCTCGACGCCACGTTCGGCCAGCTTCTTCATATCGGTACCCTGGGCCTTGAGCTGCGCCACATCGGCCACCGGGATACCGTGTATCCGCTCCATCACCAGCACCTTCTGACGGGTGTAATCCCAGAAGATCTCCGGTACATACAGGATGGGGGACTGATCGAAGTTGCGCCGCAACTGGGAGCCGTTGGCGGCTTCCTTGCGCAGGTCCAACTCATCAAAGATAGTCTGTTCATATTCGGCAACCACTTCAACCGGACGCAGGCGACGTCCCTCGAGCCAAAGTGCATGCATCATCCGCGCCAGCAAATACAGCAGCGCCACATCCTGCCGGATGATCCCCCCGATACCGGGCCGAATCACCTTGACCACGACCGCCTGCCCCGTATGCAAGGTGGCCGCATGAACCTGTGCGACCGAGGCCGAGGCCATAGGCTCGACCTCGAACTGAGCAAACACCTGATCCACGGGGTGTTTCAGCTCACGCTCGATAATCCTGCGCGCCCGTTCGCCGGAAAAGGGCGGCACCCGGTCCTGCAGCTTGGCCAGCTCTTCCGCCAGATCATCGGGCAGCAAATCGCGTCGCGTCGACAGCATCTGACCGAACTTGATAAACACCGGGCCAAGCGCTTCCAATGCCAGGCGCAAACGCTCCGCCTGGCTGCGCCGAGCCGGCAGGATATAGCGCCAGGGCAGCAGCCAGCACAAGGCCCGCACATACCAGGGCAGCAGCGGCTGATTGAAGAAAGTATCGAGTCGGTAGTAGGCGAAGATCCACGCAATCTTCAGCGAGCGCAATAGGGTCCGCACAGCCAGAAAGGTCCTGTCCCGTTCAAGAAGAGGGCTATTCTAGCCTGTAAGGGCGGGCTGTGTCTGGTTTCGTCCCTGTTCTTTGGCGCGATAGAGCGCCTTGTCGGCCCGGGTAAACAGCGATTCCAGGTCGTCGCCATCCTGAACCTCCGCCACCCCGAACGACAGCGTCACCTCGACCGGCTCGCCCTTGAAGTTGAACGGACTGTTCTGAACGGCAACACGCAGCTTTTCGGTTGCCTGCAGCGCCTCTTCAGCATGGGTGGACGGGAACAGAATCACGAACTCCTCGCCGCCGAAGCGGGCGATGAAATCGGTGCCGCGCAGGTTCTGGCGCAGCACCTTGGCTACCAGGCGCAATACCCGGTCACCCGCCAGATGACCCAACTGATCGTTGATTCGTTTGAAAAAGTCGATATCGCCGACCGCCATCGAAAAATGGGCGCTATAGCGTTCCCAGCGCTGCATTTCGGTATCAAGGTGCTGTTCGTAGGCGGTCCGGTTGGGCAGCCCGGTCAATGGGTCCGTTCGGGCACGCAGCTGCTCTTCCTGCATCCGCGCGCGAGCCTTGCCGGTTTCCAGCTCCATCTGGTCGACTTTGTGCAGCAGCTCGTCATAACGCTGGTTGAGCCGATCCTCCCGCTCCTGCTCGTGCATGCGGAAATGCTCCATGCTGCGCATGATGGAAGCCAATTGGCGGGTCACATTCTGTTTCAGTAACCCCAGGTCCTCGGAATCCTTGACCGTGCGATGGATATTGCGCACATCGCGGCGCACTTCCGCATCCAGCGTTCGATGCGCATCGCGCGCATTACGCTCATCACAGCGACTCTCTTCCAAGAACTGCTGCACATAGGCCAGCTGGGAGTTCAGGGTCAGCAGATAATTCTCGAAGTCTTCCTGGCTGTTACCCCCCGCCAAACGGACCAGATCCGTCAGACTCGCGATGACTTCCGGCAGGCGTTCCAGCTTCAGCCCCTGCTCCAGCTCATGCACCAAATCTCCGGCCTTGGCAACGCCTTCCGCCGGCACCTGCAGCAGTTCCAACAAGCGAATCAGCTGGCCTGCAATCTCGGCCTGCAACAATTCCAGATCCTGGTGACTGTCACGATTGAGTTCGAACTCATTGGTCGATGCATCCGCTTCACGCCCTGCCAGCATCGAGCTTTGCAACTCCACCAGCTCACTCATCATTTCAGCCAATGAGGACAGGTGCTGCGCAGCCGCGATGGATCGCGCTTCAACATCCTCAAGCTGCGGTTCAAAGCTGGCAACCCGGTTGAACTGACGCAACTGTTGTCCCCAGCATTTCAGCGTATGCTGCACGCTCTCCGAGGCACGCTGCCGCTCCAGGTCATACTGGTTCAGCTGCTGTTTCACGCGACGGCTTGACGACAGAACACGGGAATTGTTTTGCGAGTACAAGGCCGTATTAAGCGCGTCCAACTCTTCATCCAGATCGGGAAAAGTCCCCTGCAGGCCCAGGCTCAGGTGACGAATCAACGTGTTCAGCTGCTCTTTCAAATGAGCATCCGCCTGCCGCTGTTGATCGACTTCAAGTGTCAGATCTGTGTATTTCCGCTTCCAGTTGATCTGATCAGACACGCGCTACCTCGTCACCGGTCTAAAAGGGGTTTGACTCAATAGAATATGCACTTCTGTCGGGAATAGAAATGCGAAACCGCCTCGAGCAGGCGGTTTTCTTATATTGGATCAAGCAACACTGTAATCAGCGGCTCGCGCGCTCACGTTCCACCAGATAGCTCACGACCTCAAGCATCTCCTTGTGGCCGCCTGCAGACTGGGCGGTTACCCGGTACTTGCCGTTCACCACCATCGCCGGCACGCCGGTAATTTCATAACTGCGCACCTTGGAATCCCCCTGCTTCAGCTTCATGTTGACTGCAAAGGAATCATACAGCTTGTTGAATTTTTCCGGTTCAATGCCCAGCGGCGCGTAAAACTCTGCCAGCGCCTGCGGGCTGGTGAAGCGCTTGCGCTGTAAATGAACGGCATCGAACATCGCCTGATGGCTTGCTTCCACCTTGTGGCTCAGCTCGGCCACATAGTAGGCGCGCGCCAGCGGCTCCCAGCTGCGGCCGAACACCACCGGCAAGCCGACGAACGTCACATCATCGGCCTGCTGTTTGCGCCACTGGGCCAACAGCGGCTCAAAAGTGTTGCAATGGGGACAGAGATAGCCGAAGGCCTCGGTCACTTCAATCTTGTCAGCCGAGGCGGTCTTCACCGGGAAAGGCAATTCAAAATACTCAACGCCGGCGCGATAGTCCTTGGCCCAGGCCAGGGTCGCCATCAGCGACAGCGCCGCCGTCATCAGCAGTTTCTTCAGCATACGTCTCATCCTTATATCTTCGGGTAGCGTTTCGAGTAGACCGTACAGAATAAAGTTTAGTTCAGCCAACAACCTTTTCACGCGCACAAAAAAGGCAGCCTAAGCTGCCCTTTCCGGTCGCGACCATTCAGTACTGACTGATCAGTGCAGACCCTGCACGTACTGAGCAACCGCCTTGATTTCGGTTTCACTCAGCTTGCCAGCGATGTCACGCATCATGCTGGCCGGGTCATTGTCACGCTCTCCTTTGGCAAACTTGCCCAGCGCGATTTCAACATACTGTGCATGCTGGCCGCTCAGCGACGGATATGCCGCGGAATCGATGCCATGACCGGTCGGGCCGTGGCAGGCAGTACATGCCGCTACACCCTTCTCGGCAACACCCGCACGCCAGATTTTCTGGCCCAGCTCGACCTGATCAGCCGCGGCCTGGCCCAGCTGTACTTTCTTGCTGGAGAAGTAAGCCGCGATATCGGCCAGATCCTGATCGCTCAGGTTGGTCAGCATGCCGGTCATTTCCGGTACCATGCGTGTGCCGCTCTTGATATCGTTCAGCTGTTTCAGCAGGTATTTTTCACCCTGTCCAGCCAGTTTCGGGAAGTTACCTACAACACTGTTACCATCTGCACTGTGGCAGGCTGCACAAACGGCAGTCTTGGCCTGGCCTGCAGCCGCATCACCTGCCGCATGAGCGACACCGGTGAGGCCGATGCTTACCAGTAAGCTGATCAGTAATTTGTTCATTGACTAACCCAGACTCTTGCTTGACGAAATGTGTGTATATTTCCGCTGTTTGTGGTCAACAACAGCGAAAACAGCCAATTTCCACCCTTACCCTGACTGCAGCCAGGCTCTGCACGTGGGTAAATAAAGCTGGCGACATTATAAACCGATTTGTGACTAATCGGAAAAAACGTTGAAAAACAACAAGTTGCTCCAAAAAGCATAGAACAAGCCGCATACGTTAACCCGATAGCCACCCTTACGGGCGCCGCATTTGCCGGATACTATACAGGCGCATGCGATTTATCACTACAAAAAACGAGTGCATTCGGCTGCAGATTAGACCAACGTCCCGTGCCCTGACAGGGGGTTCACAGAGCAGCTCAGCGTTGCCATCGGAACTCCCGGTCGACAAAGCCTCATTCTAATCGTCCCTTGGGAAGAGCCTCGGATTCGATCGACCGGGTCAGCCCCTCGCGATGCTCTCGAGCCGGCTCTCTTCATCCAGCCCCAGCGGATAAGGAGTACAGCCTGAGATCAACAGCGCCACCAGCAGGGGGTTAAAACTCGCATCAATCGGTCCTCCTTGGATGCATGAGTGAAGATCGCAAAATCCGGCAGCAGACCCGGCATGTCAAGCCAGGCCGCAATGACGCCCCGATACTCTGTGTTAGAATGCCTGTGGCCTTACTATTCGATACCAAGGCGCTGTGACCTCCTTGTAGATGGTCGCCGTTCTGAACTTCATCACCCTTTTATCCAGCCGAGCCCATAGCCATGTCCACGCCCGACCTCGTCATCCATTACAACCTTGCCCGCTTCGAGATCAGTGCCGCACGGCTGGATCAGTGTCCCCCGGATACCGGTGCCGAGGTAGCTTTTGCCGGTCGCTCCAATGCCGGCAAATCCAGCGCCATCAACGCGCTGACCCAGCAAAACAGCCTGGCGCGCACGTCCAAGACCCCGGGTCGCACCCAGCTGATCAACTTTTTCAGCCTCAACATCGAGGGGCTGAAAATTGTCGATCTGCCCGGCTACGGCTACGCCAAGGTTCCAATCGCGATGAAACAGCACTGGCAGCGCCATCTGGATGCCTATCTGCAGCACCGCGAAAGCCTGCGTGGCGTGGTGCTGGTGATGGATATTCGCCATCCGATGAAGGAGTTCGACGAGATGATGGTGCACTGGTGCGAAGCCACCGGGGTGCCACTGCACGTGCTGCTTACTAAGGAAGACAAGCTCAAGCGTGGCCCGGCCAAGGGCACCATGCTGCAGGTAAAGAAAACGCTGAAAGAACGTCTTGGTGACAAGGTCAGTGTACAGACCTTCTCTGCGTTGAAAAGCACCGGCGTAGATCAGTTGCGCCAGCGGATCAACAGCTGGCTGCTGGAAGACCTGATCGAGGACACAGAAGAAGGCGAGGCCTGAGCTACAAAGAAAAACCCCGGCCGCTGGAAGGGGAAACCAGGGCCGGGGCAAGAGATGTCATGACAGAGCGAGCCACGGTCCACGCTGGCACAGACAATGGATTTTTCTTACGTGGCTCCTGAGGTAAGACAGCCTCCACCAGAAAAGTTCACCACTGTCTAAAAAAAGATCAGTGGGCCTGTTCCCAGTTGTCACCGATACCCGCATCTACCAGCAAGGGCACCGCCAGTTCGGCGGCCTGTTCCATCAACGACTTGAGCTGGGCACAGAAGTTATCCACTTCCGTTTCACGCACTTCAAATATCAATTCATCGTGTACCTGCATGATCATGCGGGCATCCACCTCACCCTGTTCCAACCAGTTATCCACCGCGATCATCGCCCGCTTGATGATATCCGCCGCCGTGCCCTGCATCGGCGCGTTGATCGCCGTGCGCTCTGCGGCCTGGCGCTTCATCGGGTTACGGTTGTTGATATCCGGCAGGTAGAGACGACGGCCGAACAGGGTTTCGACATACCCCTGATCACGCGCCTGGGCACGGGTCTCGTCCATGTAACGCTGCACACCCGGGTAGGTGGCGAAGTAGTGATCAATGTAGCGGCCCGCTTCCTTGTTGCCGATGCCCAGCTGCTTGGCCAGGCCGAAGGCGGACATGCCGTAGATCAGGCCGAAGTTGATCGCCTTGGCGCTGCGACGCTGATCGGTCGAGACCTTATCCACAGTGGTGCCAAACACCTCGGCCGCCGTCGCCTTGTGGATATCTTCACCGTGGCGGAAAGCGTTCAACAGCCCCTCGTCACCGGACAGGTGCGCCATGATGCGCAGTTCGATCTGTGAATAATCCGCCGCGACGATCTTGTAGCCCTCGGGCGCGATGAAGGCGTTGCGAATGCGACGCCCTTCCGGCGTACGTACCGGGATGTTCTGCAGGTTGGGCTCGGACGACGACAGACGACCGGTCGCCGTCACCGCCTGATGATAGGAGGTATGAATACGACCGGTGGCCGGGTTGATCATCTGCGGCAGCTTGTCGGTGTAGGTACTCTTGAGCTTGCTCAGGCCACGCTGCTCGATCAGCAGCTTGGGCAGCGGGTAGTCCAGCGCCAGCTCCTGCAGTACCTCTTCGGCGGTGGACGGCGCCCCCTTGGGGGTTTTCTTCTTCACCGGCAGGCCCATCTTGTCAAAGAGGATCGCCTGCAGCTGCTTGGTGGAGTTGAGGTTGAACTCTTCGCCAGCCAGCTCGAAGGCTTGCTTCTCGATTTCACCCAGGCGCAACTCCAGCTCACGACTCTGCTCACCGAGAATACGAGCATCGACCAGTGCACCACGATATTCCATTTTCGACAGCACCGGGATCAGCGGCCGCTCGATCTGCTCGAACACCTGCAACAACTCGCCTTCTGAAGCCAGCTGCGGCTGCAGCTTCTGGTGCAGGCGCAGGGTGATATCGGCATCTTCTGCCGCATAGGGCGCCGCCTGTTCCAGCTCGATCTGGTTGAAGGTCAGCTGCTTCTTGCCCTTGCCGGCAATAGCTTCAAAGCTGGTGGTGGTCACGCCCAGATGGCGGTCGGCCAGGGTGTCCATGTCGTGGCGGCTGGCGGTGGAGTTGAGCACGTAGGACTCCAGCATGGTGTCGGCGCCGATGCCCTGCAGCTCGATACCGTAGTGGCGCAACACGTTGATGTCGTACTTGATGTGCTGGCCGATCTTTTTCAGTGCCGGATCTTCCAGCAGCGGTTTCAGCTGCGCCAGCACTTCGGCACGATCCAGCTGCTCGGGCGCGCCCATGTAATCGTGCGCCAGCGGCACATAGGCCGCCTTGCCGGCTTCAACAGCAAAGGAGACACCGACCAGCTGCGCCTCCATGTAGTTCAGGCTGGTGGTTTCGGTATCGAAGGCGAATTCGCCGGCGGCCTGCAGTTTTGCCAGCCAGGCATCGAAGACATCCTGAGTCAGCACCGTTTCGTATTCGGTCTCGATGGCATTCTCGGCCTCGACCGGCTCATCGGCGCCCAGCTCTTCTGCATCACCCGCTTCCAGTTCGCGCACCCAGCTCTTGAACTCGAACTGCCGGAACAGCTCGACCAACTGCTCGGGCACAGGCTGGGGCATGCCGATATCGTGCAGATCGATATGCAAAGGCACGTCGGTCTTGATCGTGGCCAGCAGGTAGGACAGTTCCGCCGCTTCGCGGTTTTCCTCCAGCTTTTTGGGCATGGTTTTGGAACCGCGGAAGCCCAGCGCGGGGATTTTCTCCAGATTTTCATAGAGGTCGCTGATGCCACCGACACCCTGCAACAGCGCCAGCGCGGTCTTTTCGCCCACGCCCGGCACACCGGGGATGTTGTCCACCTTGTCACCCATCAACGCGAGCAGGTCGATCACCAGGCGCGGCGGCACACCGAACTTCTCCTCGACGCCGGCCACATCCATTTTGGTGTCGTTCATGGTGTTGATCAGGGTGACATGCTCGTCCACCAGCTGGGCCATGTCCTTGTCGCCGGTGGAAATCACCACCGGACGACCGGACTCGCTGGCCTGACGCGCCAGGGTGCCGATGACGTCATCCGCTTCCACCCCTTCCTCGACGAACAGCGGCAGTCCCATGGCGCGAATAATGGCGTGAATCGGTTCCACCTGAGAACGCAGATCATCCGGCATCGGCGGGCGGTGTGACTTATACTCAGCATAGATCTCGTCGCGGAAGGTCTTGCCCTTGGCATCGAAGATCACCGCGACCGGGCTGTCGGGATAATCCTTGAGCAACCGCTTGAGCATCGAAGTCACGACGCGGATGGCGCCGGTCGGCGTGCCATCGGCCGTGCGCAGATCCGCCTGCTGGGAGGCAAAGAAGGCGCGGTAAAGGTAGGAGGAGCCATCCACCAGAATGACCGGGGCGTGCTGTTCGCTCATGGGAGTATCCATATATCTGTTTCGAGGGGTTGTTCGTGCCTGCGACAAGGCCCACAATCATAGACAATTCGACCCCGACTAACCAATTGGGAAGCAATGATGCTGAAAAAACTGACTCTGGCGGCGGTGCTGGCACTTTCGCCTCTGGCGCAGGCTGAAGTGGTGGACGACCCGGCCCTGACCGAACCGGAGATCACCATCACCCACGATGGCGACAACACCTATTACGAGTACACCATCAACGGCCAGCTCAAGGAGATCAAGGTCGTGCCCAAGGTGGGCAAGCCCTACTACCTGGTACCGGCCGAAGGTTCGCAAAAATTCATCCGCGTGGAGGAATCGCAGCTGCTGATTCCGAAATGGGTCATCTTCCGCTGGTAACCGACCTTGGCCGTTTATACTCAGATCTCCCGCCCCCAGCTTGAAGCCCTGCTCGAGGACTATACCCTCGGGCAACTGGTCGACTTCACCGGCATTGAAGGCGGCATTGAAAACAGCAACTATTTCGTCACCCTGGAACAGGCTGGCCAACAGGCCGATTACGTGCTGACCCTGTTCGAGGAACTGAGCCAGGACGAAATGCCCTTCTTCGTCGAGCTGGGCCAATGGCTGCAGGCACGTCAGGTGCCAGTACCCCATGCGATCAAGGACCGCAACGGCATCGCGCTGAAACAGCTGTGCGGCAAGCCGGCCTTCTTCCAGCCGCGCTTTCACGGCCGTCACCTGGAACGCGAGCAGATTACAGCTCAGCACTGCGCCGAGATCGGCGCCGCTCTGGCCCGCTTCCATCTGGCCGGTGAAGAGTTCTACCTGCGCCGTCAGGCGCAGCGCGGCGTGTTCTGGTGGCGCCGTGAGAGCCAGGCAATCCGTCACCTGCTCACACCGGGCGATGCCGAGCTCCTGCAGCAGGAAGTCGCCCTGTTCGACGAGCTGCGCAACCAGCCATTCGGGCTGCCTCTGGGCACCATCCACGGCGACCTATTCCACGACAACGCCCTGTTCGTCGGCGACCGGCTGGAAGCGATCCTCGATATCTACAACGCCGCCACCGCCTTTCTGCTGTTCGACCTGGCCATCGTCGCCAACGACTGGTGCACCGATGCCCACGGCCGGGTCGATCCGATTCGCGAGCAGGCGCTGACCCGTGGCTACGCCGGGGTTCGCGCGTTCAGCGACGAGGAGATCGCCACCTGGCCGACGCTGACCCGTACCGCCGCCATGCGCTTCTGGCTGTCACGACTGATCCCCTGGCTGGGCGTCGAGCAGGCCTCGCGCACCGGCATCAGCACCAAGTTGAAGGATCCGGACGAGTTTCGTCGCATTCTGCTCAACCGCATCGACACGCCCGCCACGATCTGACGCAGACACCGGCCATCCCGCTCCCCGGGTTCTGGCCGGAGCACACAGACTGGTATACTGCTGCTTTCATCCTTCATCTTTTTGATCAACACGCAGGTCCCATGGACGTTACACATATCATCGACTCGCTCAACGACCACCAGCGGCAGGCCGTGACCGCTGACGTGAAGAACCTGCTGGTGCTGGCCGGGGCCGGTTCCGGCAAGACCCGGGTACTGGTGCACCGCATCGCCTGGCTGATCGAGACCGAGGGTCTGTCGCCCTACTCGATCATGGCGGTGACCTTCACCAACAAGGCGGCGCGAGAGATGCGCGGACGTATCGAGCACCTGCTGGGGATCAACACCCACGGCATGTGGGTGGGCACCTTCCACGGCCTGGCCCACCGCCTGCTGCGCGCCCACTGGCGCGATGCCGGCCTGCGCGACAACTTCCAGATCATGGACAGCGACGACCAGCTGCGCCTGCTCAAGCGGTTGTGCAAGGAGATGAATCTGGATGACAGCCGCTGGCCGGCACGCCAGTTCCAGTGGTTCATCAACGCGCAGAAGGATGAAGGCCTGCGCAGCGCCCATATCGAGCGCACCGGCGATCCCTACCAGACGATGATGGTCCGGGTGTACGAAGCCTACGAGGACGCCTGCGAACGCGGCGGCATGATCGACTTCGGCGAGCTGCTGTTGCGCGCCCTGGAGCTGCTGCGTGACCGCGCGCCCCAGCTGCTGCACCACTACCGAGAACGCTTCCGCTATGTACTGGTGGACGAGTTTCAGGACACCAACGCCATCCAGTACGCCTGGCTGCGCCTGCTCTGCGAGGGCGACAACAAGCTGATGGCGGTGGGCGATGACGACCAGTCGATCTACGGCTGGCGCGGTGCCCGCATCGAGAACATCCAGCACCTGGAAGAGCACTTCCCCGGCACCGAAACCATCCGCCTGGAACAGAACTACCGCTCCACCGGCACCATTCTGCAGGCCGCCAACGCGGTGATCCAGAACAACTTCGGCCGTCTCGGCAAACAGCTGTGGACCGAACTGGGCGACGGCGAGCCGATTTCGCTGTACAGCGCCTTCAACGAGCAGGACGAGGCGCGCTTCATCGTCGACCAGATCCAGAAATGGGTAGAAGACGGCCAGCGTCGCGACGAATCCGCCATTCTGTACCGCTCCAACGCCCAGTCACGTGTGCTGGAGGAGATGCTGATCCGTGCCGGCATGCCCTATCGCATCTACGGCGGCCAGCGCTTCTACGACCGGCTGGAGATCAAGAACGCCCTCGCCTACCTGCGCCTGCTGGCCAACCGCGACGACGACACGGCGATGGAGCGAATCATCAACGTGCCCACCCGCGGCATCGGCACACGCACCATTGAGGCGATCCGCGACCACGCCCGCGGCGAGAACGTCTCCATGTGGCGCGCCGCCAACGAGATCACCGAACTCAAAACCCTGCCGGCCCGCGCCAGCAACGCGCTGCAGGCGTTCATCGACCTGGTCAACCGGCTCGACACCGATACCCGCGAAGTGGCGCTGCACGAGCAGACCGAGCACGTGATTGAACATTCCGGCCTGATCCAGCACCACGAAAAGGAGAAGGGCGAGAAGGCCCAGTCCCGCATCGAGAACCTGGAAGAGCTGGTCAATGCCACCCGCCAGTTCATGAGCCAATGGCAGGACGACAACGAAGAGGGGTTCAACTCGCCGCTGGCGGCCTTCCTCGACCAGGCGGCACTGGATGCCGGCGAAACCCAGGCCGACGTCAACACCGACAGCGTTCAGCTGATGACACTGCACTCGGCCAAGGGACTGGAGTTCCCGCTGGTATTCCTGGCTGGCATGGAGGAGGGGCTGTTCCCGCACAGCATGTCGGCGGAGGAACCGGGCCGTCTCGAGGAGGAACGCCGCCTCTGCTACGTGGGCATCACCCGCGCCATGCAGAAACTGCATATCACCTATGCCGAGTCGCGCCGCCTGCACGGCAAGGAGACCTTCAACCGGGTGTCCCGCTTCGTCAACGAGATCCCGGCCGAGCTGATCGAGGAAGTTCGCCTCAACGCCACGGTGCGCCGCCCCTACGCTTCACAGCAAGAGCAGCCCAGCAGCCTCTTTGGCGGCGGTGCCTCCCTGTCCAGCGCCGAAGTGCCCAGCACCAACCTGAGTCTGGGCCAGCCGGTGATGCACGCCAAGTTCGGTCCTGGCGTAGTGACCAACTTCGAGGGCAGTGGCCCCAAGGCACGGGTACAGGTGAACTTCGAAGAGGTGGGCAGCAAGTGGCTGGTGGTCGGCTTCGCCAACCTGCAACCGCTGTAAGCTCTAGCCCAGCAGGCGAGGCAACAACGTCTCGCCGGCCTGCCACAGCAGACGCGACGCCAGCAGCGTCACCACGACACGGAACAGGCGACTGAACCAGACCGATGACACCCGGCGCAGCAGGTTCAGTCCGATCCAGGTGCCGAGCATGCCGCTGAGGATCATCGCCCCGACCAGCGGCAGCCAGTCGGCGAAGGAGAAACCGACCACCGAGAACACCACGCCCTTGAGCAGGTGCTGACCGGTCATGGTGGCGGCGAACGTCGCGACGGTCTGCATCTTGTCGTGGCTGTGACGGTGAACGAACGCGGCCACCAGCGGCCCGGAAGCCCCCACGAACATAGACAGGAAGGTGGTCAGGCCGCCGGCGAACAGGGTTTTCAACGGCGACAGGGCGCGGGCGGCCGGTTTGGGTCCCCATATCATCCACAGAATGAAGCCGCCCACCGCCAGCTGGATCAGCTCCAGCGGCAACTGCACCACCACCAGCGACGCCAGCCCGGCGCCAATCAACCCGCCCAGCAGAAAACGCCGGCACAGCGGCCAGTCGATATGCCGACGCGTCATCAGCGCCCGGTTGCCGTTGGAACCCAGCTGCACCAGACCGTGTACAGGAATAAGCGCGGCCACCGGCACCAGTTGCGCCATCACCACCAGCAGCAACACACCGCCGCCGATGCCCAGCGATGCGGTCATCAGCGAGGTAAACCCGGCCGTCAGCACCAGCAGCAAGGCATCCAGCGGCAACAGGTCGGGGGGCAGCAGATCCAGGGGCAACAAGGTATCAGCCGCCCTGCATCGCTTGCAGCACCTGCTGTGACCAGTTCAGACTGTGGCGATAGGCCACCTCGTAGAAGGGAGATTCCAGCGCCCGGCTGAGCTGATCAAACTCGCCACGTTCATAGAGTTCCACCTGATGCAACAGCTGGCCATAGGAACCGCCGCGTTCAATCAGTGCGATCTTCATGTCCTGCTGCAACGGCACCTGTTCCAGCAGATCCGCCATCTCCATATCGAGCAGCACATCCAGCTGCGACAGCAGGCCGACGATGAAATGGTTGATCGGCTCGTCACGCCCCATCATCTCGGCCAGCAGCTCGCACATGCGGCCACGGGTCAGCATGTTGCGGGTCAGTTCATCCGGCTTGTCCTTGTCTGCCGCACTGAGAAACAGCATCACCCAGCGCTTGATCTGGTCGCTGCCCAGCAGCGTGATGGCATGGGCCAGGGAGCTGATTTCACGCTGCAGGTTGAAGGCGGCCGAGTTGACCACCCGCAGAATGCGATAGGTCAGCGCCGGGTCCTGCAGCGCGATCTGCTCGATCGACTGTGCCGTCGCGTTCGGACGTTGCAGCTCGGTCAGGATCTGCAGCAACACCACCTTGTTACCGGTGATTTTCTTGCCCTTGACCGGCTCCGGCTTGCTCAGGAAATAGCCCATGTAGAGCGCAAAGCCCATCTCCAGACAACGGCGAAACTCGTCCTGGGTTTCCACCTTGTCAGCCAGCAACTCCAGCTGGTAGGGACGCAGCCGCTGCAGCAGCGGCGGGATGTTATCCAGCCCCAATAGCTGAATATCCAGCTTGAGTACATGGACGATGTTCAGCAGCGGCTCGAATTTGGGGTCGCGGGGGTCATAGTCCGCCAGCGCCAGACGATACCCCTGACGGGCCAGATCCTTGACTCGAGCGATCAGCTCCGGAGTAACCCGGGAGTGGCCGAGCAGCTCCAGCACGAAGCTCTGCTTGGGCAACTCCGGCAGATCGTTGTTGAGCAGAAAGCTGTCGGTCACCTTGAGGAAGCAGGGCAAGGACTTTACGCTGCCCCGCTTGGTGATACTGGAATAGGTGCCCAGCAACACGCCCAGGGTCGCTTCGTCGTCCTTGAGGCCTTCAATAAATCGACCGTCGGCATCACGGAACAGCAACTCAAAAGCCACCACGTCCTGGCTTTTGGTATACACAGGCTGACGCGCCATCAAAACCTGAAGCGGGTGTTCCTCTGCCATCATCTGTGAGCCGGTTGCTGCCACTGCTGACTCCTTGCGCGGTTGCTGAGTGTACGGTTGTTTGAATTGCCATCAGAGTATATCGGCTCACTCGGCCTCCGAACAGGGCCGGGTTGAGTCCGACCAATGGCCGTGCAACCTGAGCCCATGGAGTTATACTCGAACCCGCACAGGCACTCACAAAAGGAGAACCGCAACATGCGCTGCCACGAACTGGATTACGAAATTCTCGGCTCGGAGATGCAACTGGTCGAAGTCGAACTGGACCCGGGCGAAACCGTCATCGCCGAAGCCGGCGCCATGACCTACATGGAAGCGGATATCAGCTTCGACACCCGCATGGGAGACGGCTCCGATCCGGATGAAGGCCTGATGGGCAAGCTGTTTTCCGCCGGCAAACGTGTTTTCACCGGTGAGTCAATCTTCACCACCCACTTCAGCAATAACGGCAGCAACAAGCGCCGCGTCGCTTTTTCCGCTCCCTATCCGGGCAACATCGTGCCGTTGAACATGGCCGAGCTGGGCGAGAAGGTGATCTGCCAGAAGGATGCCTTCCTCTGCGCCGCCCTGGGCACCAAAGTCAGCATCAGCTTCAACCGCCGCATCGGCGCCGGTTTCTTCGGTGGCGAAGGCTTCATCCTGCAGAAACTGGAAGGTGACGGTATGGCATTCATCCAGGCCGGCGGCACTATCGTAAAGAAAGAGCTGAACGGTGAGACCCTGAGGGTCGATACCGGCTGCCTGGTCGGTTTTACGGAAGGGATCGACTATGACATCCAGCGCGCCGGCGGCCTGAAGTCGATGGTATTCGGTGGCGAGGGACTGTTCCTGGCATCGCTCTCGGGAACCGGCACCGTCTGGCTGCAGAGCCTGCCGTTCTCGCGCATGGCGGATCGCATCCTGGCCCACGCCCCCTCGGCCGGCGGTAACGATCAGGGCGAAGGCTCCGTCCTGGGTGGCATCGGCCGCATGCTGGGCGGCGACCGCTGATCGCCAGCCTGCCGGCCAGCTGCAACCGGCAGGGTCAGGTCAACCGACGCTTGAGGCATCACCCCGGCAACCCATGCTCCGGGGTGATGCGCACCGGTTTGCCTGTCAGGAGTTGTGCTGCTTGAACGCGGCCATCAGTTCAACCGGCTTCTGCTTCTTGTTGTCACTGCGCAGCACGTAGACCAGGGTTTCACCCTGGGGACCGGCACCGATTTCGGTGTAACGCAGCGGCGCTTCACCGGTGGTACGCACGGCTTCCATATCCTCGATACGGTCAAACACGTAGATGCGGCCTTCCAGGCGCATCTCGCCGTAGAAACGGTCCGCCGCCGGCAAGGTGCCATGATAGAGGTTGTAGCCTGCCACCTGATCGGCCGACTTTTTCTTGTCCGCACCGGTCACGCCGAAGACCAGGGTCTCGCCCTTGGGGCCGGCACCAATGAAGGTCTGGCGGAAGGACGTTTCGCCCACTTCAAGAAACTGCTGATAAGTCGCCTGATCATCGAACACATGGATGCGCCCTTCATGATGCACTTCATACAGGTCTTCATTGTTCAGGTCGGCCGCCGCAACCGGCTCGTTTTTGGTGCCCGTGGTGCAGGCTGTCAGGGCTGCAACCAGGCCACCCAGCATGAAAGTCTTGAGTACGCGCATCGGATATTCCTCCAGTTCTTGTTGGCAGACGCTGCAGGGTAGCCGCTGAGTGTTGCGATTCATTGACAGCCCCTAAAATCGGGCGGCAATCGAAAACGCCCGGAGCAAGGTGGTGTCGGTGATTCGGAAAAACACATGCCAGGCTTGAGGATAAAAAAGATAACGGTGCAGAAACGAAAAAATAGTGCGCCCAGCCCGGGGGCTATGCTGCAAAATGGGAAAATAACAAAAAATGGCGCGCCTGGAGGGATTCGAACCCCCGACCAACAGGATCGGAACCTGCTACTCTATCCAGCTGAGCTACAGGCGCGTAATGGAAGTGTTTGCGGGGCATATAGTACGGATACACTACCCATTTGCCAAGCATGAATTACCCCTTCCGTGACGACATCCGATGCAAGCGCGGATGGAGCGGCTCCTTTAAGTCAGCGTGCATGACCGGGAAGACGATCTGTGCAAGCCCCCCCCCGCACCACCATGCGACTCACGCGGCTGTGCGCCGCGAAGCGGCTCCCCTGCCCGAATTCAGCACGTATCGGCGCCAAAATGGCGAGGATTTAGTCAAAAAGCCGTGTCTTTATATCAACTCAATTTCCGTATGGGATTTTTTGCCGGTATAATCCTTGGCCAGATTTTGTGAGCGCAGTCATGTCTGCATCAGGTCCCAGCCATAGGCACTTCAAGGCCTTCAGCCAGGCATCACTGCTCCGACAACTTACCCAAGTGATGAGGTCGTGACTGTGAAAAAATTTGCTGCCAAAGCTGCATCTGCACTCTGTGCTTTCGGTCTGGGCATGGCGCTGACGGCGTCCGTTCAGGCGGCTACTGCTGACGAAGCGATCATCGAACGGATCAAGCCGATTGGTTCGGTCTGCGTTCAGGGTGATGAAAACTGTGGCGGTGCCGCTTCCGCCGCTGCCGCCAGCACTGGCGGCGGCCGTTCCGGCGAAGAGATCTACACCGGCAAGTGTGCCGCCTGTCACGCCAGTGGTGTTCTGGGTGCGCCCAAGTTCGGCACCAACGAAATGCAGCTGCGTCTGGACGAGAAAGGCATGGAAACCCTGCTGACTCACGCCCTGAACGGCTTCAACGCCATGCCGCCGCGCGGCACCTGCGCCGACTGCTCCGACGACGAGATCCAGGGCGCTATCGATCACATGCTGGGCAAGTAATTTTGTCCGCATGACAACAAGGCTGCTTCGGCAGCCTTTTTCATATCCGCCGACCAGGGATAGTGTCGGTTGAGGATATTCAAGGAGGAATACCATGCTCAAGCACACCCCACTGTTACTGCTGCTCGGACTTGGCCTGCCGGCCGCCGCATCCCCCGTGCACACGATCATGCAGGGCATGGAGCTCGGCGAAGAACTGAGCTTGCCCCACGACTTGGCCAACTGGCTGATCAGCGAAAAACATGATGGCGTGCGCGCCTACTGGGACGGCCGTCAGCTGCTGACCCGCAGCGGCTATCCGATTGCCGTGCCGGAACACTTCACTCAAGGCTGGCCCAGGCAGCACCTGGAAGGCGAGCTCTGGATCGATTACGGACAGTTCGAGGCTCTCTCGGCACTGGTGCGCAGCCACTCGGCGTTGGCGCAGGAATGGCGACCGGTACGCTTCATGCTGTTCGACCTGCCACAGTGGCCCGGTACCTTTGCCCAGCGCCACGAACAGCTGCAACAACTGGTGCAGTCCACAGCCGTATCCAATCTGTACCTGATCCCCCACCATCGCGGCACGACCGCCAGTGCTCTGGAGCAACAGCTGACACAGGTGATAGAAAAAGGCGGCGAGGGGTTGATGCTGCACCGTGCCGATGCGCTTTATCAGCTCAGACGGACATCAGACCTGCGCAAGCTCAAACCCTTCCAGGACGCCGAAGCCGTAGTTATCGCCCACCTGCCCGGCAAGGGCAAATACACCGGGCTGCTGGGCTCATTGCTTGTGGAACGGGCGGACGGAGCCCGTTTTCGCCTGGGTTCCGGCTTCAGCGATGCCGAACGCGCCAACCCGCCGCCAATCGGCAGTACCATCACCTACCGCCATAACGGCCACACCCGCCACGGCAAACCCCGCTTTGCCCGTTTTCTGCGCCTGAGACCGGACTGAAGATAGGATAGCCGAAGTCTGGCATTAACCTTACGTCTAACGTAGGATTTTGGCTTGACCTCAGAATAGCGGCTCGTCACATGGACAGATCTTCTTTTTTCGGCCCCGTGTCCACCATGCTGCTGACCTGCTGCCTGCTCCTTGCTGGCGGCTCGGTCAGCGCCCAGACACTGGTACTGGCACAGATCAGCGACCGTCCGAAAAAAGACTTCCGCCAGCTGCGCCCCATGGCCGAGCATATCGTTCAGGCACTGGCGCCTTTCGGTTACGACAACGCCACCGTCAAGCTCTATCCCGACCTGACCCAACTCGAAGCCGATATCCTCAACGGCCAGGTGCACTGGATTACCGAAACACCCCTGACCGCCGCTCGACTCTACCAGCATCAGTTGGCCACACCGATCGCACGCAAGTGGAAGCGTGGTCAACAGGCCTATCAGAGTCTGATCTACGTGCCAGTAGACAGCTCGATACAACGCCTGGAAGACCTCGTCGGCCAGGTGATAGCGTTTGAGCACCCCGATTCATTCAGCAGCTACTTCCTGCCCTTGACCACCTTGCATCAGGCTGGCCTGGCGACGACTCCGCTGGAGACCCCTCGGCATCCCTTCCCCGCCGATAAGGTTGGCTATGCGTTCAGCCGCAACGAACATAACAACCTGCTCTGGGTCGACAAGGGCATTACCGCCGCCGGCGCGCTCAATGATGGCGACTGGAGCAGCTCCGGTCGACTTCCCGCCGAATTGCTGCAGAAGATGCGTGTGATCCACCGCTCGGCGTCCTACCCGCGAGCGTTCGAACTGGTCACCGCCAACCTTGAACCCGAGGCGCGCCTGGCACTGCAACAGGCACTGCTGGCACTGGACCCGAAACAGGACGCCACCCTGCTGCACCGCTATGAACAGAGCAGCCGCATCACCCCACTTGAGGCTGATGACTTGCAACTGCTGCAGTCTTTTGAGGTCAACGTCCAACCATGAGATCACGCATCAAGAGTTCTCTGCCCCGACGTCTGACCGGAGGCTTTGCCGTCCTGATCATGATTCTGGCTGGCATCCACTTCACCCTGTTGGCCAACAGCTTCCAGCAGTACAGCCGTTTTTCCATCGACAGCGGCAACACCCTTCTGGGCAGCGCACTGCAAGAACAACTGGAACGGGATACCCTCCTGCTGAGCCGAACCCTGGCTTCCCAGCTGAACACGCCCCTGTACCAGCTGGATTTGAGTGAGATCGGTACCCAGCTGGCCCAGGTCAGGCGCAGCCGCAACCTCGAATATGTCTATCTGTTCGGCGCCAAGGGTAGCCTGCTGCACGATGGCAGCGAGACCATTCCCGAGTTTGGGCTGCCGATCACAAAACTGGTGCCTCTAAAACCGGCCCCAACAACGCAGTTACTTTGGCGTGACCATCGGTTGCACCTGCTGCAACCGGTCATCACCGCCGGCCATGTTGCCGGCCATCTCGCCCTGGCCGTGGACTTTTCCTCCGCCCTGCAGAGCCTGGCAACACACAACGAACGACTACAGGCTGCCGCCAACGTCAGGGAACGGCAGATACTCACCCATCTGGTCCTGATCTCGCTGCTGCTGCTGCTGGTCACGCTCTGGATCGTTTATCGGTTCTGCCACCACCTGTTCAGGCCGCTGCAGCAACTGGCCGACAAGAGTTTGCGCTACGGTGACGGCGATCGCAGCGTGCGTTTCGACATCGCCCAGCAGGATGAAATTGGCCAGTTGGGGCGGGCCCTGGAGCAAATGCGACGCAGCCTCGAACAGAGCCACCATCAAACCAACCAGTTGGCCTACCTCGATAATCTGACCCAGTTGCCCAACCGGCACTGGTTCCAGCAATCGCTGGACAGCCTGCTGCTGCAGGCCCGGCAGAGCGGCCAGCGACTGGGGGTGCTGTTCATTGACCTCGACCACTTCAAGGAGGTCAACGACACCGCCGGTCACGAGATGGGCGACCTGCTGCTGTTCGAAGCCGCCGCCCGCCTGCGCAACCTGCTGCTGGAGCTGGACCTGTCCGCTCCGGAGCAGGAGGAAGTGCTGCTGGCCCGCCTGGGTGGCGACGAATTCGTCACCCTCTATCCCGGCCTTGGCGACGACGAACAGGCCGCGGAGTTGGCCCAGCGCATCGCCGAAGTACTGGACGAGCCCTTCCTGATCGATGGCCGCTACTTCCGCATTTCCAGCAGTATCGGCATCACCGTGTATCCAGATGACGGCACCACCAGCAGCGAGATTCTCAAGCACGCCGATATCGCCATGTACGCGGCCAAGCAGAGTGGCCGCAATCAATACACCTTCTTCTCGCCGCAGATGAACCAGCAGCTGCAGCAGCGCATCGAAGTGCTGCAAGGGGTGCGCACGGCGCTGGAACAGGGCCACCTCCGCCTGGATTACCAGCCGGTGCTGAGCTTGACGGATGGCAGTATCCGCGGTGCCGAGGCGCTGCTGCGCTGGCACCATCCCGAACGCGGCCTGATACCGCCCGGGCTGTTCATTCCGACCATCGAGGACTCCGATCTGATCGGACCGGTGACCGAGTGGGTCGCCCGCCAGGCGGTGCAGGATCTGCTCCAGCTGCAGCAGCTGAAACCGGGCTTCGTGGTCTCGATCAACATCTCCGGCGCGGCCCTGCACCAGGACAGCACGCGCGACTTCCTGACCGAACTGACGTATAACGAACAGGTTCCAGCCCACTGTCTCAGCATAGAACTGACCGAGACCAGCATGATCCGCCACCTGGACGACTGCCGTCAGACACTGGAACAGTGGAAGGCCGCGGGCATGAGTATCTGGATCGACGATTTCGGCACCGGCTATTCGTCATTGAGCTACCTGCACCAGTTGCCGATCGACGGGCTCAAGATCGATCGCAGCTTTGTCTGCGAGCTCAAGCCCGACAGCAGCAATTCACTGGTGGCGACAATCCTGACCCTGGCGGAATCGATGGACCTGCTGGTCGTCGCCGAAGGGATTGAGACCGATACCCAACGTGACTGCATTACCCGACTGGGTCACTGCCTCGGCCAGGGCTTCGGCCTGTATCGCCCCATGTCGTTTGATGCTTTGCAACAGCTACTGCAACAGGATCATGAAGCACGGCGGGAAAAAGCCGGGGCGGGTCAAGCGGGAACCTGAAGCATCAAGGCAGTGCTTCAATCGCGAATCCAAACGGGAGCGGTGAGAGTAGAGGAACGAAGCCGGACTCAGCGCGTGCTAAGCCCGGCCTGAGGCGGGATCAGAGGCGCACTTCAATACCGTGCTGACGCATGTATTCCTTCGCCTGGGGAATACTGTACTCGTTGAAGTGGAAGATCGAGGCCGCCAGAACGGCATCGGCCTTGCCTTCGATACAGCCTTCCACCAGATGGTCCAGGTTGCCGACACCACCGGAGGCGATCACCGGCACGTGCACCGCTTCACTGATGGCACGGGTAACGCCGAGATCGTAGCCGTTCTTGACACCGTCCTGATCCATGGATGTGAGCAGGATCTCGCCGGCGCCCAGGTCAACCATCTTCTTCGCCCATTCCACGGCGTCGATGCCGGTCGGCTTGCGGCCGCCGTGGGTGAATATCTCCCAACGGTCCGGTTCGCCCGGTTGGCTTACCTTCTTGGCGTCGATCGCCACCACGATGCACTGGCTGCCGAAACGCTCGGCCGCTTCACGCACGAAGTCAGGGTTCTTCACCGCCGCGCTGTTGATCGACACCTTGTCGGCACCGGCGTTAAGCATGGTGCGGATATCCTCGCAGGTGCGGATGCCGCCGCCCACGGTCAGCGGGATGAACACTTGGGACGCCATCTTCTCCACGGTGTGCACCATGGTGTCGCGGCCCTCATGGGTCGCGGTGATGTCGAGGAAGGTGATCTCGTCGGCGCCCTGCTCGTCGTAGCGCTTGGCCACTTCGACCGGATCACCGGCGTCACGGATATCGACGAACTGAACCCCTTTCACCACGCGACCGTTTTCCACGTCGAGACAAGGGATGATGCGTTTTGCCAGTGCCATGGTTCTATCTCTCTCAGTTGCCGGTCAGCTCGTCGCTCAGCGCCTGGGCTTCGGCCACGTCCAGGGTGCCTTCATAGATGGCACGACCGGTGATGGCGCCCAGAATGCCCTGATCGGCAACCTTGGCCAGCGCCTTGATATCCTCGATGTTGGTCACGCCACCGGAGGCGATCACCGGGATGCCGGCTTCACGCGCCAGTTCCACGGTCGCTTCCACATTGACGCCCTGCATCATGCCGTCACGGCTGATATCGGTGTAAACGATGGCGCTGACGCCGTCGTTCTTGAACTGCTTGGCCAGTTCCACCGCCTTGATGTCGGTGATCTCGGCCCAGCCATCGATTGCCACGTAGCCGTCCTGGGCGTCCAGACCGACGATGATGTGCCCCGGGAACTGCTGGCACATTTCGGTAACGAAGCTCGGTTCCTTCACCGCCTTGGTGCCGATGATGACGTACTGCACGCCGGCATCCAGGTAGGCCTGGATAATCTCGGCGGAGCGAATGCCGCCACCGATCTGGATCGGCAGGTCCGGATAGGCTTCGGCAATCTTTTTGACAATCTCGCCATTGACCGGTTCACCGGCAAAGGCGCCGTTCAGGTCAACCAGGTGCAGACGACGGCAGCCGGCCTCAACCCACTTGGCGGCCATCTCGACCGGGTTGTCGGAAAATACGGTGGAGTCATCCATGCGGCCCTGGCGCAGGCGAACACAGGCACCGTCTTTGAGGTCAATCGCGGGAATAATCAGCATATCGGCTCGAATCCAGAATAGTCAGTCAAAAGTTGTCGGGCGAATGGCCGCTCAGGGGCGGCCATTCCAGTTGAGAAAGTTCTGCAGCAGCTGCAGCCCTACCTTCTGGCTCTTCTCCGGGTGGAACTGCACCGCGAAGACGTTATCGCGGGCGATCGCCACGTCGAAGTCGACGCCGTAGTTGCAGGTGGCGGCGACCAGCTCAGACTGCTTCGCCTTCACGTAGTAGCTGTGCACGAAGTAGAAACGGCTGCCGTCCTCGATATTGGCCCAGAGCGGGTGATCCTGGGTCTGATAGACCTGGTTCCAGCCCATGTGCGGCACTTTCAGGCGTTCGCCAGCGGCATCCTTGAGGTCATTACCGAAGAAATTGACGCGACCCTCGAATTCGCCAAGGCAGTCGACACCGTTGTTCTCCTCAGAGAACTCCATCAGCGCCTGGTAGCCAACGCAGATGCCCAGAAACGGCTTGCCGGAGGCGATCGCCTCACGCACTTCAACATCCACGCCCAGACGACGAATCTCGGCCATGCAGTCGCGGATGGCGCCCACACCGGGCAGCAGCACCCGGTCGGCGCTGCGCACCAGCTCGGGATCGGCGGTCACCCGCACTTCGACGCCCGGCTGGACATGCTCCAGCGCCTTGGCCACCGAGTGCAGGTTGCCCATGCCGTAATCGATTACTGCGATGCTGCTCATGACTTAGAGGCACCCCTTGGTGGACGGCATGATGTCGGCGGCACGCTGATCCACGGTCAGCGCCATACGCAGGGCACGACCGAACGCCTTGAAGATGGTCTCGGCCTGGTGGTGGGTGTTCTTGCCCTTCAGGTTGTCGATGTGCAGCGTCACCATGGCATGGTTGACGAAGCCGTGGAAGAACTCGGAGAACAGATCCACGTCGAAGTTGCCGACACGCCCACGGGTGAACTCCACATCCATCTCCAGGCCCGGTCGGCCGGAGAAGTCGATCACGACACGGGACAGGGCTTCATCCAGCGGCACATAGGCGTGGCCGTAGCGGAAGATGCCCTTCTTGTCGCCCACCGCCTGCTTGAACGCCTGACCGAGGGTGATACCGATATCTTCCACTGTGTGATGGTCATCGATGTGCAGATCGCCGATCGCGCTGATCTCCAGATCGATCAAGCCATGTCGGGCGATCTGATCCAGCATGTGATCCAGAAAAGGTACACCGGTATCCACATCCAGCTGCCCGGTGCCATCAAGGTTTACGGCAACAGTAATCTGGGTTTCCAGCGTGTTGCGCGTTACCTGGGCTTTACGCTCGGCCATCTCTCTCTCCGCCTGGGGTTTACGAAAACGCTCATTATACATCCAACTGCCGCTTAACGGCAGGTTCATCCGCCGCCATAACAATGCATCCGGCAGATCCGCTATACTCAACCTCAGTTTAAACCCCAGGGAAATTACAGGGCCAATTTATGAGAGCAATCAAGCGGATAGCCATCGTGTTCTTGGTGATCGTTCTGCTGCTGGCAGGAACCGTCGTGGCCGTCACCACGCTGATCGACCCCAACGACTACAAGGACGAAATTCGTACCGCCGCCCTGGACAAGGCCGGCATTGAGCTGCAAATCGACGGCGACATCGGCTGGTCCTTCTACCCCTGGCTGGCACTTGAGTTGAACCGGGTCGGTGTCGGCTACCCGAACAAGCCGACACTGGGCCAGCTGAGCCGTGCCGAGGTGTCGGTCAGCATCCCCGCCCTAATCGGTGGCGAGCTGCAGATGAACCGCCTGCTGGTCGATGGCCTGACGCTGGCGCTAATCCAGGACCGCCAGGGCGGCAATAACTGGAGTCCGGCTACGACAGCGGCCGCCAGCCACGAACAGCCATCCGCGTCTGTCAGCGATGAAGGCTCTGCTTCGGAAGGCACCGCACTGGCGCTCGATATCGAAGCGATCGAAGTGCGCAACGCGGCACTGACCTTTACCGATCATGCCAGCAACAGCCGCATCGAGTTGAGCGAACTCAACCTGACCTCGGGCCAGATCAGCAGCGGCAACGCCTTCCCGCTGCAGCTGGGCTTCGCACTGCGCCAGTTTGCCGCTGACCAGCTGCAACTGAGCAGCCGGGTCGATCTGGAATCCGAGGTCACCCTGGATCTGGCCGCCAACCGCTATCAGCTGGCCGGTTTGAGCACCACACTGGACCTGATCGAAGGCGCCAGCCTGCCCGCCGCACTGAAACTGGTCCTGGTCGCCGATCTGGACGCCAGTTTGAACGAGCAACAGGTCGACATCCGCAAGCTGCAGATCCTGGCCGACCCGCTGACCCTCAACGGCGAACTCAGCCTGAGCAACTTCAGCCAGCCACAGCTGAGCGGCCAGCTGAGCAGCAACACCTTCAACCTGAAGCAGCTGCTGACCACATTGGGACAGAGCGCGCCTGAAACGGCCGACAAGAACGCCCTGACCGCGCTGGCGTTCAACGCGACGCTGGGCGGCCCTGCCGGCACCGTTCAACTGAAGCCACTGAGCCTGCAGCTGGATGATACCCGGTTCAACGGTGAGGCCAGCTTGGCGCTGGACTCCCAGCACCTGGGACTCAAGCTCAAGGGCAACGCCCTGGACGCCGACCGCTACCTGCCACCCCAGGCCGAGCCGGCCGTCAAGAGCGGCGAAACCTCGGCTAACACCGGCAGCGGTTCGGCTACCGCCAGCACAGGCTGGCCCAAGGATGAAATCATCCCGCTGGAGCCGCTGCGTGCGCTCAACCTCAGTGCCGAACTGGACCTGGACAGCCTGAAGATCAGCGGCATTCAGCTGGGCCAGCCGGGCCTGAGCGTCTCGGCCAGCAACGGCCTGATCAAGCTGACCCGTTTCGACACCCGCGTCTTTGACGGCCAGGTCAGCAGCACCGCCCAGCTGGACGCACGCAAGACACCGCTGCGCATCAGCGTCGCCCCCCGCGTGACCGGGCTGCAGATTGGCAACGCCCTGCAAACCCTGGCCGATACCGATGTGGTCGCCGGCAAGCTCGACAGCCGTGCCGACCTCAGCATGAATGGCCAGTCGATCCACGCTTGGGTCAACTCGCTCAACGGCAGCGCCAGCGTGCAGATGGCCGAGGGCCTGATCAAGGGGATCGATGCCGCCCAGTCCATGTGCCAGGGGATCAACAACCTGTCGGCGCTCTGGATCGACGCCGAACAGGTCGACAAGACCACCCCCTTCGCCGACCTGAACACCAGCTTCAACATCCGTAACGGCGTGGTCAGCAACCAGGACCTGAGCGCCAAGTTGGACGCCATGAGCCTGGCCGGCCGTGGCAGCATCAACCTGCCGCAGCAGACACTGGATTACCGTGTCGGCATGACCCTTGAGGGCAATCTGTTCAACGAGAGCTGCTCGGTCAACAACCGTCTGGAAGGTGTCGAGGTGCCGGTCAACTGCAAGGGCGGTTTCTACGACGAACCGGCCAAGCTGTGTCGTCTGGATACCAGCTTCATCTCCGATATCATCAAGGCCGAGGCCAAGCGTAAGGTAGAGGAGAAGGTGGGCAGCCAGGTCGAAGAAAAACTGAAGGAAAAACTGGGCGAGGAAGGTGCCGGCCAGGTGCTCAAGGGGCTGTTCGGCCGATGACACCTGAACAGTTCCATGGCGCCGTGCTGGACTGGTTTGACCAGCACGGCCGTCACGACCTGCCTTGGCAGGCCGAGAAGACCGCCTACTTCACCTGGATCTCGGAGATCATGCTGCAGCAGACCCAGGTGAAAACAGTGATTCCCTACTTCGAGCGTTTCATCGAGCGCTTTCCCAGCGTGCATGATCTGGCGGACGCAGAGCAGGACGAGGTACTGCACCTGTGGACCGGACTCGGCTACTACGCTCGCGCCCGCAACCTGCACAAGACGGCGCGCATCGTCAGCCATGAGCTGGGTGGCGAGTTTCCGCAGAACGTCGACGAGATGGAAGCCCTGCCCGGCATCGGTCGCTCCACCGCCGGTGCCATCGTCTCCATCTCCACCGGCAACCGCGCCGCCATCCTCGATGGCAACGTCAAGCGGGTGCTGGCGCGCTTCTACGCCGTGGAAGGCTGGCCGGGCACACCGGCGGTAATGAAGGAACTCTGGGGCTGGGCCGAGCGCAACACCCCGCACCAGCGGGTCGGCGACTACACCCAGGCGATGATGGACCTGGGCGCCACCCTCTGTACCCGCAGCAAGCCGAGTTGCCTGCTCTGCCCGCTGCAGCAGCACTGTAAGGCCCGCGCCCTGAATCTGACCGACCAGCTGCCGTCGCCACGACCGAAGAAAACCCTGCCGGTGAAGCAAACGCTGATGCTGCTGATTCGCAACGAGGACGGCGAAGTGTTGCTGCAGCAGCGTCCCCCAAGCGGCATCTGGGGCGGACTCTGGAGTCTGCCCGAAGTGGCCGACCTGCGCGATGCGCCCGCTGCCTTGGGGCTGGAGATTGACCAAGCCGCCACCGAAGTACTGGAGCCGGTGCGCCACACCTTCAGCCACTACCACCTGGACATCACCCCGGCACGCGTGGCGGTCAAAGACCCCACAAACTCTGTCATGGAAGGCGCGCCGGCACTCTGGTATAACGTGGACCAACCTGCAAATATTGGCCTGGCGGCCCCGGTCAAGCGCCTGCTTGAGCGCTACGCCAGCTGAACCCGGAGATCATCAATGAGCCGCACCGTTTTCTGCCGCAAGTACAAACAGGAACTGGAAGGTCTGGAGCGCCCGCCCTATCCCGGCGCGCTGGGCCAAAACATCTTCGACAACGTGTCCAAGAAGGCCTGGCAGGAGTGGACCGACCACCAGACCATGCTGATCAACGAGAAGCACCTCAACCTGATGGATCCGGAAAGCCGCAAATACCTGCAGCAGGAGATGGAGAAGTTTCTCTCCGGTGAAGACTACGATCAGGCCGAAGGTTACGTACCGCCGGAAAAATAATTTCGACAAGTTCTTGACCGACCCAAGGTTTTCCGATTAAATACGCCCCCGTTGCCCAGATAGCTCAGTCGGTAGAGCAGGGGATTGAAAATCCCCGTGTCGGTGGTTCGATTCCGCCTCTGGGCACCAAAATTCCTCAAAAGAGCCTCGCGAAAGCGGGGCTTTTTTGTTTCTGCTCTCCCTAGCCCCCGAAGCACCACGAAAAACGCCACTCCACATGAATGCAGCGGCGTTCGACTGTAGCGGTCAGCCCCGAATCAGTTTCGGCGCATCAGCGGACTCAGCACCAGGTAGGCATAGATGGCGGTGGCGCCCCCGATACCGACCAGGGCGATCCAGTCAGTCACCGTGGTCACATAGGCCAGTTTCGAGAGTGTCAACATCGGCGCCAGCAGCGCCACCACCACACCGATGACCAGGCTGACGGGCAACACCAGGCGACAGGGTTTGCCTGGCCGCTTCAGGCCCACCAGTTGCGCGACAACCAGCACGCCCAGCGCCAGCACTATCCAGAGCAGATAGGGCTTGAGGGTGTACAGCATTACCACCAGAATCTGTTCAATGGACATCCGATTTTCTCCTCACACCCGACCGTTGAGCATGGCGTAGTACGCCGGCTGCAGCATTTTTTCCTTCATCACCCAAACCGCCCAGGACTCCTCGGTCGGACTGATGAACGGGAAGGATGGCATCAGCTTGCCGCCATAACCGAACTCGGCCAGGATGGCGCGACCGATACTGGTGATCAGCGGACAGGAGGTGTAGCCGTTGTACTGCGCGGACAGCGGCTGCCCGGCCAGGTAACTGAGGATGTTTTCTTCCAGCACCGGCGCCTGTTTTTTCACGCTGGCGGCGGTCTTGCCGAAGGGGGTGCCGATCACGTCACCAATCCCGAAGATCTCCGGATAGCGGCGGTGCTGCAGGCTGTACTGGTCCACTTCCAGCCATTGCCCGGCCCAGGGACCCTCCTGCCAGGCCAGCTCGCTGTGACGCACCGCGTCGGGCGCACTCATCGGCGGCACCACATGGATGAAATCGTATTGCTGACGTTCGGTGGTGCCGTTGACATGGCTGAACAGCGCCGTACGCGTGTCCGGGTCGATGGCGGTCAGGCGGCGCTGGTCATGGAGTTTCACCTGTTGGTCTCGCCAGCGGTCGAGCACGAAATCGTTGTAAACCGGTACCGAGAACACCTTCTGCTCGAAGGGGGTGAAGAAGTCGACCTGGAAACGCTCGCGCTGGCCGCTGTCTTCGAGGCGATTCAAGGTGGTGAACGTGGCCTTTAACGGTGCCCCGGCACATTTGATCGGCGTATGCGACAGGGTGAAGATTGCACGTCCCTCGCCTGCATTCAGCATCTGCTCAATGGCGCGATTGGTGCCTTCCGCCGCATCGGGGCCGGCATAGATGCTGCCGATACCGTGCTGACCGATCAGCTCCGTCGACATCCCTTCGATTTCGCCATAGTTGAGCTGGCAGCCGGTGGCAATGACCAGCAGGTCATACTCCAGCGTGGAACCGTTGGTCAGACTGACCTGCTTGTTATCAGGTGCGAAACCGGCTGCATCCGCTTCGACCCAGGAGACCCCGGACGGCACCCAGTCAGCCGTCGGCGTGATTACATCAGCCTTATCCCAGAGACCGGCTCCCACCAGCGTCAATCCAGGCTGGTAAAGATGCGACTGGCGCGCTCCCACCAGGGTGATACGCGCACCGGACAATGAGCGCTGCAACCGACTGGCGATGGATAACCCGGCCGCACCGGCACCGATGATGACGATCCGGGCCGAGGTTTGTTGACGCGCCAGAGCCGAGCCCACAGGCAGCATGGACAGGACACCGGCCCCTGCTCCCAGTTTCAGTAAACGGCGCCGGGTGCCGTCAGGTTCTTTTCGAGTCTGAGCAGACGACATTGATAACCTCCAGGAATATGTTTATAACCATATTTTAATTCAAATCCAGAAGCCCAATGTGTGACAAATTGTCGCAGCGCCCTGACAAATGACGCCCGGTGCCATCAGCCTGTCATTGAAGCCGCAGATCATGACACTGGGCAATCTATGACAAATTGCTACTTCCAGTCTGCGGGCACAGTGTTACTCTAGTCGCCATTCAGGTTTTTGCCTCCATGGATCAGGTCTCTATGCGGAAGGACTTTTCAGCTCCCCTTGCCTCACTACAGCTCCTTATATCGGTGCTGCTGTGCTGTATTCTGACAACCCCGGTACGGGCAATGGACGCCGAGCCGATGTCAGCAGATGCACCCCGACCGCAACTGGCCTATATTGCATCCGACACCCGTATCCCCTTCTGGGATATCATGGCCCGCGGCGTTCGTCGGCAGGCGCTCGAACTGGGGTACGGTGTCGAGATCCACAGCGCTGACAACGATGCCCGCCGTGAACTCGAACTGATCGCCGCCGCCATCGAACAGCAGGTTGAGGGGCTGATCATCTCGCCCACCAACTCATCCGCCGCCGCCACCCTGATCAAACTGGCGAACCGGGCCGATATTCCCGTGATCATTGCCGATATCGGCGCCGACTCGACCAACTATGTCAGCCACATTTCGGCGGATAACTATACCGGCGCCTACAAGATTGGCCGGGTGCTGACCCAGGCTCTGCAGGCCAGGGGCTGGCAGCAGGGGCGGGTCGGTGTCATAGCCATTCCACAGAAACGCCTGAACGGCCAGGCCCGTACCGCCGGCTTCATGCGGGCCCTGAACGAGGCCGGCATCCTCAACGCCGCCATGCGCCAGCAGGTCGACTTCTCCTATGACGAAACCTATGCCTTCAGCCGCGAGCTGATCGACAACACTCCAAACCTGCGCGCACTCTGGCTGCAGGGCTCGAACCGCTACCAGGCAGCGTTGGACGCCATCCATGACAGTGGGCGCAAGGACGAGATTCTGCTGGTGACATTCGATGCCGAACCCGAGTTCCTGCAGCTGATACCCTCAGGCGTGCTGATCGGTGCCGCCATGCAGCAGCCTTTTCTGATTGGCGAGCAGGCGGTCCTGACCCTGCACCAGCACCGGCAGGGGCAAGCCGTCGAACACGAACAAAAACTGCCGGTGCTGGCCATCTCGGCGGATAATCTGGCCGAGAACCTGACGACCATCCGGCGCAATGTGCTGGGGCTGGAGGCAAGCCCCTGATGCAGCGCCAGTCGACCTCACCGTCCATCTTCATCCTGCTGCTCTGCATCATCCTGCCGACCGTCTTCATGACCGTCGCCGGCAGCGCTGCGGTCGACTATTTCATTGCCAAGCAACGTATTTCCAAGGAAGTTCAGGAACGGACCTCCCGGAGCCTGTTCACCTTGCAGCAAAACATTACCGGTCTGATCGAGGCCTATGCAGTCAACGAATACGAAAAAATTTTGGCCAACGAGGTCAGCCACAACGCCAACTGTGCGATTCTGGTCAAGGATTACAATCTGGGCATCATCCTTGGCGAGCCCGCTTATATCACCGGCAAGATCCGCACATCCGCCAACCAGATACTGGAATTCGATGCCAACGACACCCGCCACTGGCAGCACCTGGAGAAGTGTTACTATGCCGACAGCCGGGAGATTCTGAGCTCGGCCGGCAAACCGATCGGCCAGGTCCGCCTCTACGCATCAGGCGCCGAGCTTGATGCCAAGTTGTCCGCGACCATTCAGGAGTCCCTGATCAATACCCTGATCATCTGCACCCTGATCGTGCTGATCCTGCTACTGATGACCCGGCGCTTCATCCTTAAGCCCGTGGACGCCATGATCAGGACCATCGGTGAAACCGACAAGGGTGGTATTCCGATCCACATGGTCCCCAATCAGGGTCCGCTGGAAGTTCGCACTCTGGCGCACAGCATCAACACCATGATCACCTCAATCCGCGAATCACGCCTCGATCTGCAGGCGCAGAAGGATGCCCTGGACCACATGGCGCACCATGATGCCCTGACCGGGCTGGCCAACCGCACCCTGTTCAACGACCGCCTCGACCACGCCATCATGCAGGCGGTCCGTCAGCACAGCAAGGTCGCCGTGCTGTTCGTGGATCTGGACCACTTCAAGACGATCAACGATTCTCTCGGCCACAATACCGGCGACAAGGTCCTCAATATCATCACCAACCGGCTGACCCGCTGCCTGAAAGCCGAAGATACGCTGGCCCGCCAGGGCGGCGACGAATTCACCATCCTGCTGGAAGGACTGGAACATGCCGATCAGGCCACCGTAGCCGCGCACAAGATTCTGCAGTCGATCAGCCGCCCGCTGCAGGTCGAGCAGACCGAGCTCTACATCAGCTGCAGCATCGGCATCAGTCTTTTCCCGGACCATGGCCAGACGGCGAACGAGCTGCTGATGCAGGCTGACGCCGCCATGTATCAGGCCAAGAGCGAAGGCCGCAATGACTATCAATACTTCAATACCGACCTGACCCAGCAGGCACTGGAGCGCCTGTCGCTCGAGGCTCAACTGCGGGCGGCGCTGGCCAACGGCGAACTGATTCCCTTCTACCAGCCGCAGATCGATGCGGCCAGTGGCACCATCATCGGTTTCGAGGCCCTGGCTCGCTGGCTGCATCCCGAACAGGGCATGATCTCGCCGGCGCGTTTCATCCCGCTGGCCGAAGCGACCGGCCTGATCCACCAGCTGGATCTGGTGATCATCCGCCAGGCGATGACACAGTTTGCCCGCTGGCACCACCAGGGGCTTAGCCCCGGCGTACTCTCGGTCAATCTGACGGTACGTCATTTCCAGCACCAGGAGTTTGTCGCAACCCTGCAGCAACTGATCGAAGAAACCGACTTCCGTGCCGAGTGGCTGGAGATCGAGGTGACCGAAAGCCAGCTGATGACCAAGCCGGAAGACGCGATCAAGGTACTGCAACAGATCAATCAGGCCGGTATCCGTATCGCCCTGGACGATTTCGGTACCGGTTACTCGTCGCTGTCCTATTTGAAACGACTGCCAATCACCAAGCTGAAGATTGATCAGTCCTTTGTCCGTGATCTGCCCCACGACGAGGAGGATATCTCCATCACCTGTGCCGTGATCGCACTGGCGGATAGCCTGGGTCTGGAGATCATTGCCGAAGGCGCGGAAAACGGGGAGCAGGTGGACTTCCTGCTCGACCATGGCTGTCGTCAGATTCAGGGCTATTTCTACTCCCGCCCGCTGCCGGCTCAGGAGGCCGAGCATTTCATCTTCGACTTTGCATGCCTGGCGCGCCGCGCCTAGCCGGCGGAGTTCAATCCCGCAATTCGGGTTGCGGCATGCCGATCACCTCGCCCTGTGCGAAGTCGATGCCGAGCGCGCGCACCTGCTGCAATACCGCTTCCGAGTGCACGAACTCAGCCACGGTCTGGATCTGCAGACTATGGGCGAAGCTGACGATACCGCGCACCACGCGGCGGCTGCCAGGGTCGGTATGCAAATGACGTATCAGGCTGCCATCGATCTTGATCAGATCCACATCCAGCCGCAGCAGGTGTTCGAAATTGGAATAGCCGGTACCAAAGTCATCAATGGCGATGCGGCAGCCCCGCTTTTTCACCCGTTCGATAAAATGGCGTACCTGCTCATAGTTTTCGATGCCATCCGACTCCAGAATCTCGAAAATCAGTTGTGGGCCGACGCCAAGCCTGTCCAGCTGTTCAAGCATGAAATCGATCAGGCTCTCGTCGCGCAGATCACCATAGGACAGGTTGATCGAGAACTGCAGTCCGGTGCCGGCAAAGTGGCGGCAACACTTGTCCACCATCAGACGGGTGATCTGACGATCCAGGCGCAGTTGCCGCGCCACATCAAGGAACAGTCCCGGCGAGATCGCCTGGCCATCATCGTCCAGCATCCGCACCAGGCACTCGTATTTCTCCACCTGCCCGCTTTCAAGCGCACAGATCGGCTGGAACCAGGGCTGCAGACGATCCGCCCGCAACGCCTCACGCAGGCGGTTGGCCCAGCGCAGGTTATGCTCGAACTGCTGCTCCAGTGAACGGGCGCGGTCGTACAGCCGATAGCTGACCCCTTGCTGACGCGCCTGCTTCAAGGCTTCCTGTGCCTCGCTGATCAGGTCCGGAGGCGGCTCCGTCGACGCCGCCGACGACGAAGCCCCCAGAGTCACACTGATGTGGAACTCATGCCCCTCCCAGTGCAGTGGTTGAGCCTGGATCACCTGTAGCAGCTGCTGCACCCTCGCAGCCAACAGCCCCTGCGCCTGCTCCGGCCCCAGCCAGGCGAACTCATCCGCGCCCAGCCGATACAGTCGCTCCTGACCGGCCACGGCGTCAGTCTGCAACCAGGCCTGTAGCCGTGCCGCCAGCGTGGTCAGAATGTGGTCGCCGCATTCATGTCCAAGCAGGGCATTCAGTTCACGAAAGCGATCGATGTTCAGGACCACCAGCGCCGCCGGCGAGCGCCGCTGCAGCACCTGCAGCAAACGGGCGCGGTTGGCCAGGCCAGTCAGCTCATCGGTATAGGAGGCCTGCAGTTCCCGCATCAACCCGGCCACCTTGAACAGAATGACACCGGACAGCAGCAGGATCGTCAGACTGCCCAGCCAGAGGATACTGCGGTTGGTATCGCGCATCGGCGCCAGTACCGCGTCGATTTCGTCTCTCGGCACGCCGACGCCAAACACCAGGCCACCGCGGGTGCGCGCATGAAACAGCTCGAAACGGCGGCCGTCCACCTCAATCAACGTCTGCCCATCGTTCTTCCCGTCGTTCTGCTTGGTAGTTGCCGCCAAGACCTGCTCCACCGCCGTCATGGTCCTTTCCGCAAGCACCGCATCGCCGATCTGGCTCAGGCTCGACAAGCGCCGCCCATTACGGTCGATCAGCCAGGCGAAGGTTCCGGGGGTCATGCGGATACGGCTGACATACTCGATCAGGGTATCGGCATGCCAGTCAACATTGACCAGACCGATCACCTGCCCCTCGGCCGTGGCGATCGGCCGTATCAGACTGATCACGGCGGCATCAGTGAGCGGATTGTAATAGGCCTGGGTCCAGTAGCGGACAGAAGGCACAACCTCGTCCGCCTGCCAGTCGCCCCCCAATGCCAGAGAAAACCAGATCTGCTGGCGGTAATCCTGCCAGCTCCCCTCCCGGTTCAGGTACAGCTCGGGACCATCGGCACCACGGTAGGCCAGCACGGCAAAAGGGGCTTGGGGTTTGACTCTGTCGGGCCAGAACCAGACGCCACTGCCGAAGACATCGTCATAGCGCTGAAGACGGTGCAGCAGTTCCTGCTCCAACTCCTGTGGCGCCATGCTGCCGCGGCGGTGCAGGGCATGAAAGAGCACCGCCTGCTGCACCAGGTCATCGGCGTAGGCCTCCAGTCTCCGGTGTTCGGTATCGATCTGTGCCAGGCTGGCCACGAAACCGTCTTTGATCTGCTGCTGCCGCAACTCGGCCATCGCCTGCTGGGAGTATTTCAGGTTCAGCGAGGACAGGACCCACAGACCGGTCATGAACAGCACCACCAGCAGCACCAGTCCCCACATGATCGATTGTTTGGATGACTCCAGACGCAATAATCCCGACACCCCGCGCACGGGGACAAGCCCCCCACCCGGCGGCTTCACAAGCCCCTGTCCAGCTGTCGGCGTACTCGCTGAAGCGCCAGCTGTCGCTGCTGCGCCGTCAAGCCCGCCTCCAGGCCGGCGGCCTGAACGGCACTTCCCGCCAGACGGTACCAGGCCCAGGCCTGCGCCGGATCGGCCGCGCCGCCCTGAGCGTTCAACGACATTTCAGCCAACCGAATCTGCGCCTGTACATCCTGTTGCTGGGCGGCCTCCAGTAACCAGCCGCGCGCTTCGTCAAACTGCTTCAGGGCCGCCAGACTTTCGCCCAGCGCGCGTTGGGCTTTGCGGTTACCCGCCCGCGCCGGCACACGGCAAGCCAGAATCGCATCGGCATGGTTGCGAATCTGCGCCAGCAGATAACATTCGTTAGCCACCGCATTGCCATTCAAAACGCCAGGCACCCGGGTTGTCAGCTGATCAGAACGGGAATCGCGGCTTAATGCCCGTTCCTGCCGTCGTGTGGATTCAGCCTGCGCGACCTGCTCGCCAAAAGCCTTCACCTGCCGGGGACAGGAATACTCATATCCGGCCCGGTACCGGGACAGAACCGCATCGGTCTTGTCCCGCTGAGCATAACGTCGTGCGACGCGCTCACAGCGACGGTCGCGTTCGGTCGCGACCGTCTCCAGCACCGAACGGCGCCGCGCGTCTCCCCGGTGCTGTTGCAGATAATCGGTCAACGGGTCGATATAGGGCTGGGCCAGCAGGACCTTCACCGCCTGCTGCGGCGAGTGCTCCGCCGCACGGTTGGACAGCCTGTCCTGCACCGAACAGCCATTCAGCAACAACACCAATACGAGCCCCCATCCTTGTCGGGCGAACCGGGCATGACTCAGGCTATGCATTCTGTTTCCACACTCTCAACACCCGCAGCCCCCATGGCTTGGGGAACCTGCTATCGACCTTGTACACGGAAGGATACTGCCCATACCAACATATGGCAGCACCTGGCTGTCGATGATATCACGACAGTGCCGCCGGCCATGACACAACAGCCTTTGCTAACAGCCCAGGACCGCCCTGTGGATAATGTAAATAACCAAGTGTGCCCATCAAACGGCTACCAGCTCCTGTTGAAAACTTCCCTTGTTTTATATCCACAAAGCCTATGTACACTTTCGTGGATAACCCTTTCACAAGATCGTAACACTTGAATGGAAGTCAGAGCAGCCGGGCGCTTGGCAAATCTGATCATTTTTTAGACAAAGCCTGGGATAATGCTTATTACCCCCACTTTATCCACATGGCCCGGGCGGGTGCTTTCTGAAGCCAAAATCTGAACACTTCGGACATAACCTGTGCACAGCCAGTCACTGTGGATAATATCCTGTGGATAGTTGGCGAAATGTGTTGTCATCAGCACGTCATATTCTCGCCTTACCATGCTTCACACTGCTCAGGACAAGTAGCAGAGGGAAGGGCACGGAAGCCATATCCCGATCAAACTCCCCTGCGATGTCACAGCGCCTCCTTATCGATACAAATCATTTGATCCTTCTGACTAAGCTGATAAATTGAGCCCGGTATGCGGTTCAGCATAGGTTCAGCGGTTTCAGGGAGATAAGGAGATATCAATGAGAAACCCACCGCCTGCACTCAGAGGACTGGCACTAGCCTCAGGACTGCTGCTGCTCGCCGGCTGCCAGACCCTGTCCAGCAAGCAAAGCCAGGAAGACTTCAATCAGCAATACGCCCAGGGCAACTACCAGGCCGCCGCCGACTTTGCGCTCAAGGCCGGTGGCATTGACACCGACGGCGCGGGCAGCAATCTGCTCTGGTCCCTCCAGGCCGGCAGCGCACTGGGTGCCAGCGGACAGTTCGACTACAGCAACAAGGTGTTTGACCACGCCGAAACAATGATGAAGGCGGAGGATACCGAAAGCATCGGTCGCAAGGGCCTGGAAAAAGTGACTGCCACGCTTATCAACAACAACCTCAACCGCTACGACCCAACGGTCTATGACGGTGTCATGGTCAATACCTACAAGGCCCTGAACAGCATCTTCCTGCAGGATATGCAGGGAGCCCGTATCGAGTTCAACCGTGCCGCCGACCGTCAGCGCCGCGCCGAGGAAACCTTCAAGGCCCGCATTGCAGAACAGCAGGAGCAACTGGCCCGGACCCGACAAGAAACCGAGGGCGAAAAGGCCGCAACTTCGCAGCTCGATTTCGGCAAGAGTGAACAGGAATCGAAGCAGACCATTTACGAGGCGTTCCCCGAACTCGAAGCCTGGAAGGCCTACCCCGACTTCGTCAATCCCTACACCGACTACCTGCATGGCCTCTACTTCACGCTGGCCAGTGCGGACCGGGAAGACTACGGCAAGGCCCGCCAGTCGCTGCGCCGGGTAGCCGGTATGGCGCCCCGCAACCGCGCCGTCCAGACTGACCTGAAGGTGGCGAACAACCTGCGCACCGGCGCCTGGCGCAAGCACAAGCTTAGCCCGGCGGTCTGGGTGATCTTCGAGAACGGCGAAGCCCCCGCGATCGACGAAATCCTGATCCCCTTGCCGCTCTTCCTGGTCAGCGACAAGGTCGAGTACTCTCAGATCGCCTTGCCCAAGCTCAAGGAACGTGAACGCGCCTATCCCTACCTGGAAATCCACTCCGGCGGCAAACGCCTGGGCAAGACCGAACTGCTGGCCAGCATGGATCGAGTGATTCAGACCGAGTTCAAGCGTGAGTTCCCGCTCAAAGTGACCGAGGCCGTGGCCAGCACGCTGACCAAGGCCTTTATTCAGTACCAGGCCAAGAAAGAATTGGGACTGGCCGGCAGCCTGCTGGCCGGGGTTTATCAGGCCGCCACCACCCGCGCCGATACTCGCAGCTGGAGCGGCTTGCCGAAAGAGGTGCAGATCTCCCGCTTGCGCAGACCGGCCGACGGCACCCTGGAGCTGAATGCACCAGGGCTGGCGCAACCGCTGAAAGTCGAGCTGCCAGACAGTCGTTTTTCTGTTATTTATGTCAAGGCAAGTGCACCAGGAAGCACACCTGTCTATCAGGTTGCAGGCTTTGACGCCTGAATATCGTAAGGAGACGAACCATGCAGATCCGTATCGGCGTGCTGGCAACAGCCGCCCTTGCGCTGCTGGGTTGCCAAACCCAACCCCAGCAGCCTGTTGAACACCCCCAACTGCTGATCGGCCCGCGCGCCCAGTCCTATATTCAGATCGAAGCGGTGCAGGAAGGCTACGCCTCCAGCAACCTGTTGCGTGCCGGCGTCCGCCTTTACAACCGCAGCAGCCAGGAACAGACGCTGCGCTACCGCTTCAGCTGGTTCGATGCCAGCGGCTTCGAACTGCAAGGGATGCCCGGACGCTGGGAACAGCGACCGCTGCGACCCGCCGAACCGGTGATGATCGACCGCGTCGCGCCCAGCCCCAAGGCCGTCAGCTACCGTATCCAGCTGTTTGACCCCCGTACCCCCGTTGCCAACTCTGCACAAGGAATTGATGGATGAGCACCCGTAATACCCTGATCAAAGCCCTCGCACTGACCACCGTTTTCGGCCTCGCTGCCGGCTGTACACCCAAGACCCAGCTGCTGACCTCCGGCGCGGTTGACCAGCCGGTCACCATGGGCCTGAGCGGCAGCGACTTTGAACAGGCCGCTTCCGACGCCGTGCAGTCGATGCTGACTTCCGGCGCCGTCGACCGCAACGACGGCAAAAAGCACATCATGGTGGTTTCCACCGTGCTTAACGACACCATGCAGCGCATCGATACCGACCAGCTGGTGAAGAAGATCCGTGTCGACCTGCTGCGCAGCGGCAAGGTGCTGACCACCACCGCCATCGGCCTCAACGGTGCCGAAGACAAGATGACTCAGGCCTATGCCGAGCTGAGCCAGTCCCGCAAGGTGGATCGCAGGACTGTTGTGCGCCAGCGCCTGGCGGCACCGAACATGAGCCTGTCCGGCAAGATCATCCAGCGCAACAACCGTGTCGACGGCAACAAGCAGCTGGTGGAGTACTACTTCCAGCTGACCCTGACCGATCTGGCCAACGGTCTTGCTGTCTGGGAAGGCGAGACCCCGATCCGCAAGCTAGGCAGTGCCAAAGGAACCTCCTGGTAACGTAAAGGACGACGATGATGAAACGATTGTTCCCAACCCTGCTGGCAGCAGCCATCGGCACTGCCATGCATACCTCGGCCTGGGCAGAAACAGCGCCCACGGCAGCCGCAACGCCAGCCCCGATGACCGACGCCGAGATGATTGAGGTCGAACAGGATATTACCGCCTCCGCCCAGCCGGAAGTGGTCGACCCCGGTATGGTGATCGATGACATGATCGCCGAGTACAAGCGCGGTGAAGGTCAGGGCTTCGTCCGCAAGGCGCGCAATGGCAAACTCTATTTTGGCGTCGGTCAGGCCAACGTGATGCTGCGTCCGGAAAGCCGCGACTGGGGCAACGCCCGCGTCATGGCCTATAAGGAAGCCTTGCTCAACGCCAAGGCCGATTACCTTACGCATCTGGGAACCAGTGTGGTTGCCAGCAGTGCAACGCGCCTGTTTGACGATGCCAGCCAGATGCCGCAGTTCACGCCGGCAGAGCTGACTAGTCGCAACAAGCTGGAAGAGGTGCTCAACAAGGCCGTGGCTGTCGCCGGCGGCATGCTGGACGAAAAGCTGGTCGAGCTGGGCATCGACCCCGAGGAGTTCCGCTCGGCGCCCAGCGAAAAGCGTGCGGTTCTATTTGAACGCTCCGTCTCTGATTCGGTTACCCAACGTGCCCGCCATGAGCTGACCGGCGTGATACCGGTGAGATCCTTTGAAGCCAATGATGCCAACGGCAACCATGTGGTCGCAGTCGCGATCGTGGCCTCCCCGAGGATGCGCGCGTTCATTGATGATGTTATCGCCAGCAAAGGTGATATTGCCGCCAATCCCGACAAAGCCAGTGCCACCCCGCTGGATCAGCTGTTCGCCGACAAAGCCGCACTGATGAACGAATTCGGCATCCGTCGCATGTACGACAACCAGGGCTATCCTGTGCTGATTTCCTTTGGCCAGTCGGGCAACCCTTATCGTGGCAGCGACTATCAACAGCTGTATGACAACCGCAAGGTTTCCTTTGCCGCAGCCCGTGCCGATGCCTTCGGCAACTTCGCCACCCTGTTCAAGTCGACAGGCACCTTCGATGAGACCAAGAGCGACGTTATCCGTAACCAGCGTGTCGGCATCGTACGTGCGGAAGGCCGCGACATTTCCGAAAGCGAGGAAAGCAGCCGCGAGTTCATCCGCGCTCTGGAACAGGAGATGGAAGCCACGGGACGCGTCAAGGATCTGGCCGGCACCAGCGAGCTGATGCGCTGGACCGCCAAACACCCGACCTACGGCCATGAAATCAATGGCGTCATCTATGTCTGGCACCCCGTATCCGAACAGAATGCACGCCAGCTGCGTGATCACCGGCCACAACCCAAACAGCAGACTCAGGCTCGACAGCCTGCCAATGGCCAGGCCGGCGGCAGCCAGAGCATGAAGCTGATGTCGGCGGACGACTTCTAAGGATAGAATCATGCGATCAGTATTGAAAACACTACTGGCGCTGACCGCCCTGGTCTGGACCTGCTTCAGCTTTGCGGCTGAGCAGGTCGTGGAGGCGGTCGGTTATGGCAGCAGCCGCAACCTGGCGATCAGCGATGCACTGGTGCAGGGCCTGCGCCAAGCCACCGGCGTCAGCATCGACAGCCGAGAGGTGATGCAGACGCTGTCCGGTCGTGCCAGTGTCAGCAGCAATGAGGGTGAGCAGTTCAGCAGCTCATTCGAGATCGCCCGCCGCGGCGACCTCAGTCTGAAAACCACGGGCCTGGTTTCACGCTATGACGTGCACTCTGTGGAGCCCGAAAGCGATGGCAGCTTCCGCGCCGATGTCAGCGTGCATGTGCTCAAGTACGACAAGCCCGGCCTGCCGGCTGACAGCCGCCGTACCCTGGCGGTGATGCCGTTCCACAGCGACAAGCGCAGTTTCTCGCTGCTGGGCGACCATACCGCAGCGGCAAAAGTGGAAGCCGAACTGCGCAACCGCATTCTGGACCAGTTCACCCAGTCACGGCGCATGAATGTGCTCGACCGGGAGTTCGGTGCCGAATTCCAGGAAGAGAAGGCGCTCTGGCTCAGCGATGATGCGGCGCTGGCTGAAAAGGCTAAAACCGGCAACGTACTCGGTGCTGACTACATCGTGGTGGGCAATATCCGCAATGTGCGCAGCACCCGGCACGTCAAAACCCTGCAGCTGACCGGCGAAACCATCGTCAGCTACAGCGGCAGTGCCCAGCTGGACTACAAGATCATTCTCGCCGCCAGCCGCCAGGTGAAGTGGTCCGACTCGATCAACCTGAAGCTGAGTGACTCCGAGATCCGCGCCATGCTGAAGCAGTATGGTTCTTCCCAGGCGGGCATCACGGCGAAGCTGGCACAACAGCTGGCGCAGAAGGCGCTGGCCAACATCTACCCGATGCGGGTCGTGGCCGTCAAAGGCAAGACCGTGGTCTTGAACCAGGGCGGCAAGACGCTGAAGCCAGGCGACCGGCTCGATGTCTACTTCCTCGGTGAAGAGATGTTCGATCCCTACACCAACGAATCCCTCGGCCAGCTGGAAGAGAAGATTGCGGTGGTGAAAGTGGTCCGTGTCAACGCCAAAACGACCTACGCCAAGGTGGTCGAAGGGGATGCGGAACTGATCGAGCAGGACTTTATCGTCCGCCGCTAATTGCCCCAACGCGTCTCGGTACAAGGATTAAGGTGGCCGCTCTGGCCACCTTTTTTATAGCCGCTCGGTCCATACGCAGTCCCAGCCAAAGTGACACCCTCCTGCCAGAAACTGCCAAATGCGGCAGTCACAACGAACATGAGCAGCTGTGATTGGTCGCCAGCATGCGCTGAGGCTCTTATAGATCAATAGATTAGGCTCACAGATGGGAATTGGCACCCTGCTTGCAATTTACCAGCCAGAGGCAGGAGATCTGCCAGCCCTAGTCTGCAAGAGGACAGTACGATGAGCCATACACATGAAGATCATGACTATGAAGTAATCGGAGTGGGAGCGTCCATCGCCATGGTAGCGGGAGGACTGCTGGTCGCCATCTCCCCGGCACTGATGCAGTTGTATCTGCTGATTGCGAATTAAGCCATGAAGCCTGGGCTCTGACAGAGCCTGTCGGGGCCCGACAACATAAACGCAAAAATACCCTGATGGGCATGATATTCTTGAATACGTCTTGTTGATTTGCATCCTGGTTCAGGACGAACCGAGGATGGTGCAGATGGGGAGACTCGAACTCCCACGCCCGTGAAGGCACTAGCACCTGAAGCTAGCGTGTCTACCAATTCCACCACATCTGCATTGGGTGTGACGTTTTAACGTGCGTTACCACTCAACTTGTCGCTTTCGAAGAGCCTGACATCTGACGATGAAAGGTGGTGCAGATGGGGAGACTCGAACTCCCACGCCCGTGAAGGCACTAGCACCTGAAGCTAGCGTGTCTACCAATTCCACCACATCTGCTTCGAAAGTGGGCCGCATTGTATCGACCCCTTTCGATCTTGTGAAGCCTTTTTTTTAATTTTTTTCTGTTTTTTTCTTCAGGCAGCTTTCAAAGTTGTCGCTGAGCGCCTGCAGATAGTCGGTATAGCCTTGGGGACCCGGCGTCGCCGTGCGCGCCAGCGGGTCCAGTTCGCCCTGGCGCACATCCAGCCCGCTGGTGATCGCATCGACCACGGCGCTGGTGAACTGGGGCTCACTGAAGACGCAGACCGCCTGGCTCTGCTCCAGTTGATGACGGATCTCGGCCAAATGACGGGCGCCTGGCTTGCGGCCCGGGTCTACGGTGAAGTAACCCAGCTGGTTCAGACCATAGTGATTGACGAAACCGCTGTAGGCGTCATGAAAGACAAAGAAGCCACGCGCCTGATAAGCCGCCAGTTGGGCGGCGATTTCGGCATCCTTACGACGGACCGCCTGCTCGAATGCCTCTCGGTTGGCGTTCAGCTGTTCGCTGTGCTGCGGAAAGGCCTGCTGCAGTGCCGGCAATATCTGATCAGCCATCGCCAACGCATTGAGCGGGTCCAGCCAGATATGCGGATCTTCGCCATCGGCATGGGAGTGATGCTCCTCATGGCCTTCATGGTCATGGTCATGGTCATGGTCATGGTCATGGTCATGGTCATGGTCATCATGAGACTCCACGGCCGAGGCGGCACCGTGTTCATGCGGCTCGCTGTCCGGCAGAAGGGTTACAATCTGCGCGTCAGTACGGGACAATGGCTTCTGCAGGAACTGCTCCAGCCCCGGCCCGACCCAGATCACCACCCTGGCCTCCGCCAGCGTGCGCATATCGGACGGTTTGAGCGCGTAGTGATGGGGCGTTCCCTCCGGCGGCAGCAGCAGCTCGGGCTCGGTGACGCCCTCGGTCAGCGCCGAGGTGATCAGCTGAAGCGGCTTGATGCTGGTTACCACCTCTGCGGCACTGGCCGGTAACGATGCCAGCAGCGCTGCCGACAGGGAAAGGGTCGTCGCTGCAGTTCGGACTAGATGTTTCATCGGGGCACGATCTCTTCTATACAAGCAATTAAGTTATAATATAACAGAATAGCCGTTGAGCGAACTGGACAATTATGGATAACCTGGCTTTTGAATCCGGCCACGATCATCAGCACTGCATCGATCAGGCGTTGCAACAGGCTCGCCAGCTGTGCCGTGAGCGTCAGCAACGCCTGACACCGATACGCGAACTGGTGTTGAAACTGATCTGGCAGAGCCACCGGCCGATCGGTGCCTATGAGCTGCTGCCGGCGCTGGCCGAGGCCGGCTTCAACTCCGCACCGCCCACCGTTTACCGCGCGCTGGAGTTCCTGCAGGAGCAGGGACTGGTGCACCGTATCGCCTCACTGAACGCCTTTGTCGGCTGTCCACACCCGAATCAGGCACATCAGGGCTGCTTTCTGATCTGCCGTCAGTGCCATTCGACCTCCGAGCTGGATGCCGGCCCCGTCCATGCCACACTGGAGCAGAGTGCTCGGGCGGTGGGTTTTGCCATCGAGCACGAAACCGTGGAAGTCACCGGCCTCTGTCCCAACTGCCAGGCCGGGGAGGGCGGCGATGCCTGAGCACAATCCCGATCTGGTCCGCCTGGAGCAGGTCAGTGTCCGTTTCAACAAGCAGACGGCGCTGAACACCATCGACCTGCACCTGCATGACAACTGCATCACTACGCTGATCGGCCCCAACGGTGCCGGCAAAACCACCCTGGTGCGGGTGGTCCTGGGCCTGATTAAACCTTCCAGTGGGCATGTATGGCGCAAGCCGGGGCTAAGAATCGGTTACATGCCACAAAAGCTGCATATTGACCGCACCCTACCATTGTCAGTGGAACGTTTTCTGAATACGCCGAACAAGGTCGATAACACCTTGATGGTCAAGGCACTTGAGGATGTCGGCGCCGCCCATTTGCTCAAACATTCCATTCACAATCTTTCCGGTGGCGAGACCCAGCGGGTGCTGCTGGCCCGCGCTCTGCTGCGCGACCCTCAACTGCTGGTGCTGGATGAACCGGTGCAGGGGGTGGATCTCAACGGTCAGCTGGAGCTGTACCAGCTGATCTCCGACATCCGCAAGCAACGCCGCTGTGGCGTGCTGATGATCTCCCATGACCTGCACCTGGTGATGGCGTCCACCGATCACGTCATCTGCCTGAACCGACATGTCTGCTGCTCCGGCAACCCCGAGCATGTCAGCACCGATCCCTCGTTCATCGAGCTGTTCGGTCCGGCCCAGGCCAGCACCCTGGCACTGTACAACCATCACCACGTGCACCAGCATGATGACCACGGCGATGTGATTGTCGACCACCCCCAACCTGACGAATGTAGCGGACATCATTGTGGCTGAGTTTCTGATTCTGGCCCTGGCCGGCGGCCTGGGCATAGCGGCACTGGCAGGCCCCTTGGGGGCTTTTGTCGTCTGGCGTCGCATGGCCTATTTCGGCGATACCCTGGCGCACTCGGCGCTGATGGGCGTCGCGCTGGGCTTTCTGTTCGACATCAACCTGAATCTGGCCGTGGTCGTCTGCTGTGTGCTGCTGGCGGTGCTGCTGGTTTCCCTGCAGCGCCAGCACCTGGTGGCCACCGATACGCTGCTCGGCATCATGGCGCACAGCTCCCTGTCGCTGGGCCTGGTGGCAGTGGCGCTGCTCGAGAACGTGCGTATCGACCTGATGGAATACCTGTTCGGCGACCTGCTGGCGATCGCCCCCAGCGATCTCTACTGGATCTACGGCGGCGGCGCATTGGTGCTGCTGCTGCTCTGGCGGCTGTGGAACCCGCTGCTGGCGATCACCATCAATGAGGAGCTGGCCCAAGTCGAAGGCGTGCCAGTGGCCCGCACCCGGCTGGCGCTGATGCTGCTGATTGCCGTGGTGATCGCCGTGGCGATGAAACTGGTCGGCATCCTGCTGATCACCTCGCTGCTGATCATCCCGGCCGCCGCCGCTCGCCGCCTTGCCAGTACCCCGGAGCAGATGGCGGTGTTCGCTGCGCTGCTGGGCATGCTGGCCGTGGCCGGCGGCATCAGCGCGTCCTGGTTCTGGGATACGCCAGCCGGGCCTTCCGTGGTTGTCACCGCACTGGTTGAGTTCCTGCTGCTGTACAGCCTGCCGACCCGGGCACAATGATCCCGGCCGCCTACTGGCCGGACAGGGCCACGCACGCGCGCGTCTGGTCACTGGCCTGGCCGATGATGCTGTCCAACATCACCGTACCGCTGCTGGGCCTGATCGACACCGCCGTCATCGGCCACCTGCCCGAACCTCATCATCTGGGCGCCGTCGCCGTCGGCAGCATGATTTTTTCCATTATCTACTGGGCATTCGGCTTCCTGCGCATGGGCACCACCGGCATGGTAGCCCAGGCCTGCGGCCGCGATGACGGCGAGCGCATCCGTACCTTATTGGGCCAATCGCTGATCCTGGGCGCCGGTATAGGACTGCTGATCCTGCTGCTGCGCACTCCACTGACGACACTGGCCCTGCAGCTGATGGACCCGGAGCCGGCGGTGCTGGCCTCAGCCGCCGAATACACGGCCATTCGCGCCTTTGGCGCACCGGCGGTGCTGTGCAACTTTGCCCTGCTCGGCTGGTTCGTCGGCAATCAGAACACCCGCATCGCACTGATCCTGCTGACCAGCACCAACCTGCTCAACATGCTGCTCGACCTGCTGTTCGTGTTCGGCTTCGGCATGGCCGCCGATGGCGTGGCATTGGCCACGGTCTGCGCCGAATATTTCAGCCTGCTGCTGGGCCTCTGGTTCTGCCGTCGTCTGCTGGGCCGCCTTCCCGGATCCTGGGCCTGGCAACAGCTGCGCCACCTGCGCGACTATCGTGAGCTGATCGGCGTTAATCGTTACCTGTTCGTGCGCACCCTGTTGCTGCTGATGACCTTTGCCTTTTTTACCGCGCAGGGTGCCCAGCAGGGCACCAGCATCCTGTCGGCCAATGCCGTGCTGCTCAATTTTCTGCTGCTGATCTCCAATGCGCTCGACGGCTTTGCCCATGCCACCGAAGCGCTGACCGGCAAGGCGCTGGGCCAGAAACGGAAGCAGGGCTTCTATCAGGTCCTGCTCTGCGCCACCCTCTGGTCGGCGGTCAGTGCCCTGTTGCTGACGCTGGTATTCTGGCTTGGCGGCCAGCCGATCATCCAGTTGCTCACCGATATCCCCGAAGTTCGTGAAGAGGCAGCGCGCTACCTGCCCTGGATTATCCTGCTGCCGCTGATCGGCATCTGGAGCTTCCTGCTGGATGGCATTTTTATCGGGACGACGCGCGTGAAGGCGATGCAGGATACGATGCTGGTCTCGGTACTGCTGGTGTTCGCCCCGGTCTGGTGGCTGAGCCAACCACTGGGCAATCATGGTCTCTGGCTGGCCTTTCTGTCCCTGTTTGCCGCCCGTGGCCTGACCGGGGCCTGGGTGTTCTGGCGCCTCGACCGGCGCGACGCCTGGTTCACACCCCGCTAGCCAACTGGCGCAAAGCGGACCTGATGACCAGACTCTCCTCATAACCACAAGGGGAGAGAACATATGCGCTGCCTGCTGATGATCGCCACCCTGGGCCTTGCCGGTTGCAGCCAGGCCCTGCCGCTGGAGCAGCTGCAGCTGCCCCCCGGCTACCATATAGAAGTGGCCGCCAAAGTGCCCAATGCACGGCAGATGACGCTGAGTCCGGCCGGCGTTCTCTATGTTGGCACCCGCCGCGACGGTCGCGTGTTCGCGCTGCAAGATCTTGACGGCGACCAGCGCTACGAAACCCGGCGTACCCTGCTGTCGGGACGACGCTTGCCCAACGGCGTCACCTGGGCCGACGGCGACCTCTATGTCGCCGAACTGACCCGATTGATCCGGCTGGCGGATATCGACCATCATCTGGGCAACCCGCCACCCCCCGAAATCCTGCTCGACGGCCTGCCCGATATCACCCACCATGGCTGGAAATACTTGAAACAGGGGCCGGACGGCGCCTTCTACTTCACCCTCGGAGCCCCCTGCAATGTCTGCCTGGAGTCCGACCCTCGCTTTGCCAGCATCCTGCGTTTTGACCCTGCCTCCGGCCAGGCACGTCCCTGGGCACGTGGCGTGCGCAACTCGGTGGGCTTTGCCTGGCACCCCGAAGATGGCAGCCTCTGGTTTACCGACAACGGCCGCGACCATCTGGGCGATGACCAGCCCGATGACGAACTGAACCGGGCCGGGCAGGGCGGGCTGCATTTCGGGTTTCCGTTCATTCACGGGAGCGGCATCGAAGATCCCGGCTTCGGTGCCGGGGCGCACGCACTGAACAATGAACCCCCGGTGGCACTGCTCGGCGCCCATGTGGCGGCGCTGGGCCTCAGTTTCTATACCGGCCACCAATTTCCCGATACGCCGAACACCAGCCTGTTCATGGCCCAGCACGGCTCCTGGAACCGCTCCCGCAAGGTCGGTTACCGGGTGATGCGGATCACGACCCGGGGCCAGGAGGTCACCGGGATCGAGCCCTTTGTCACTGGCTGGTTGCAGGGTGAAACGGCCTGGGGACGCCCGGTGGACGTGCTGATTGAGCCCGACGGTGATCTGCTGATCTCGGATGACAAGGCCGATGTCATCTACCGGGTCTGGTACCAACAGCAGGACCCACTGCCTTCGCAGTAGGCAACAGCGGCCAAAGAGCACTTGCATCGCGGGAATTTATTAATACAATTAATAACGATTCGCATTAAAACTATATATAATACCAACTCGCTGGAATCCACATGAAAAAATCCCTGCTTTCCCTGGCCTGCGCCACTGTGCTGGCCGCCCCGCTGGCCGCCCAAGCCGCCGTCCCCTCCGTTGCCGCCGAAATCGAGGCGCTGAAACAGCGCATCGCCGAACTTGAATCCCGTCAGGCAAGCCAGCCGACTGCAACAGCTGCCGCCGGCAAAAGCTGGACCGACCGCATCACCCTGAGCGGTCAGGCCGAATTCCTGGCCACCCACAGTGAACTGGACGAGGGCAGCGAAAATGACCTCGACGTGGACAACGTCGAGCTGACCATCGATGCCCAGGTCAATAAACTGGTCAGCCTGTCCGCCACGCTGAAGTATGAAGACGACCCCGAAGGCGAAGATGACTTCTTCGTTGACGAGGCGATCGCCGTGATCGCCAAAGAGGGCAACCCGCTGTCCCTGACCCTCGGCAAGAGCGGTATTCCCTTCGGCGTCATCGAAAGCGCCACCTGGACCGATCCGCTGACCGACGACCTGACCGACAACACCGACGACCTGGCCATGCTGAGCTACGCCCAAGGCGGCTTCAGCTCCGATCTTTATATTTTCAAGGGTGACCAGGACAACGACGACCACGTCAACAATGCCGGCCTGAACCTGGGCTACGCCTTTGACAACGGCCTGTCCCTGGGCGCTGGTTACCTGAACGATATCGGCAATACCGAAGCCTTCGGCCTGACCGAGAATCAGTCGGCCTGGCGCGTCAATGCGGCGCTGGAGCTGGGTGAGCTGGGCTTCTCGGCCGAGTGGATTCAGGCAGACGAATTTGACGCCCTGAACGGAGCCGAACCGAGCGTCTGGCACCTGGGCACCCACTACAACACGGCGGTCTTCGGTGCACCAGGCACCCTGGCATTGGGTTACAGCGAGTCCGACGAAGCGGAAGGCCTGGACCTGGCCGAGCAGCGCCTGGCTGCCAGCGTCAGCCGTGAACTGGGCGCTAACGCCGAGCTGATCGCCGAATACGTGCATGAAGAAGGTTATGACTCCGCCGACGACGCGGATACCCTGAACCTGGTGCTGGCGACTTACTTCTGATCCGCTGCTGACAGATCGATCGCTTGCCCCAGCTCCAGGCAAGCCTGATGGCGAGGACACTGGCGTAAGTGGTCATTCACCAGCCCTACCGCCTGCAGGTAGGCATAGGCGATGGTCGGGCCGAAAAAGCGTACCCCTTCGCGCTTGAGGTCTTTTGCAAGTTGCTGCGACAGCGCGGTCTGAGCCGGTATCTGCTCCATCCGTTCGACGCCGGACTGGATGGGGCGGCCCTCCACATAGCGCCACAGAAAGCGCGCGAAACAGCCATGACGGGCCTTGAGTTCGAGAAATACCCGCGCATTGTTGATCGAGGCTTCGATCTTGGCCCGGTTGCGGATGATGCCGGGGTCGGCCAGCATGGCGACGATTTCAGCCTCACCGAATGCCGCGACCCGCTCGGGATCGAAGTTCACATAATGGCGGCGATAGCCGTCTCGCTTTTCCAGCACCGTGCGCCAGCTCAGCCCGGCCTGGGCCGACTCCAGCACCAGAAACTCGAACAGCACCCGGTCATCGGTCTGGGGCACGCCCCATTCACGATCGTGATACTGATGCTCAAGCGAGCTTTGCATCGCCCAGCCACAGGGCAGGGGCGATGCAGGCGGGATGCTCATGCTCAGTGGTCGTGGCGCAGCGTGCCGGGATCCATGATACGGATCGGCTGGGGACTGTCATCGGCCACCGCCGCCGGCGCCTGGTCGGAACGCTCGCCGCTGACCCGCGTTTCCAGCTGCTCCGGATCGGGACGGCCGTCCAGCCGCAGGGAATCGGCAAAGCCGCATTTCACGCACTCGCGGTATTCCCGCTCCTCGTCACGGTGCATGCGCACCGTGTCCATCTCGCCGCAGCGCGGGCAGACCGCGCCGGCGATGAATCGCTTTTGTACACTCATCTTGTCACCTGTTAACGAATGCCGGAGTGACGCAGCAGGGCGTCTACACTGGGCTCGCGACCACGAAAGGCAACGAACAGATCCATGGGATCGCCCGAGCCGCCCTGTTCCAGAATTTCCTGACGGAAGGCCAGGCCGGTATCCGTGTTGAAAATCCCTTCCTCCTCGAAACGGGAGAAGGCGTCGGCCGAGAGTACCTCGGCCCACTTGTAGCTGTAGTAACCCGCCGCATAACCGCCGGCAAAGATATGGCTAAAGCCGTGCTGGAAACGGTTGTCCGCCGGCGGACGGATCACCGCCACCTGCTCGCGGACATGGTCCAGCAGCGCCTGAATTTCGGTCTCGCCAGGCTGATACTCGTGGTGCAGGCGGAAATCGAACAGCGAAAACTCCAGCTGACGCATCATCATCATGCCCGACTGGAAGTGCTTGGCCGCCAGCATCTTGTCCAGCAGTGCCTGCGGCAGCGGCTCGCCGGTTTCGTGGTGGCCGGAGATCAGCGCCAGCGCTTCCGGCTCCCAACACCAGTTTTCCATGAACTGACTGGGCAGCTCCACCGCATCCCAGGCGACGCCGTTGATGCCGCTGATGTCAGCCTCTTCCATCTGCGTCAGCATATGGTGCAGCCCATGGCCAAACTCGTGGAACAGGGTGGTGACCTCGTCATGGGTCAGCAGCGCCGGCTGGCCGGGCAGGGGCGGAGTGAAGTTGCACACCAGATAGGCCACCGGCAGCTGCAGCTCGGCCTCGCTCAGGCGACGACGCACCCGGCAGTCATCCATCCAGGCGCCGCCGCGCTTGCCACTGCGGGCGAAGGGATCGAGGTAGCAGTAGGCGAAGGGCTCGCCGTTGCGCTTGAGCGCGAACAGGCGCGCATCCGCGTGCCAGCTGTCGAAGCTTTGCTGCTCTTCCACCTGCAGATCGAACAGGCGACCGGCGATGCTGAACATGCCGTCCAAGACCTTGGGCAGCGGGAAGTAGGGCCGCAGTTCCTGCTGCGAGATCTCGTAGCGCGCCTGCTTCAGCTTCTCGCCGTAGTAGGTCACGTCCCAGGCGTTGAGTTCTTCGATGCCGTCACGCTCGCGGGCGAAGGCCTGCAGTTCGGCCACTTCCTGCTCCGCCACCGGGCGGGTCTCGGTCGCCAAATCTTCCAGGAAGCTGACCACCTGTTGCGGCGACTGCGCCATCTTGGTCGCCAGCGAATAATCGGCGTAGGTGTCGAAACCCAGCAGCTGCGCCAGTTCATGGCGCAGAGACAGGATCTCGTTCATCACCTCGGAGTTGTCCCACTCACCCGCCTTGGGCCCCTGGTCGGAAGCGCGGGTGCTGAATGCGCGGTACAGCTCCTCGCGCAAATGGCGGTTGTCCGCAAAAGCCATCACCGCGTAATAGGCGGGGAAATCCAGCGTGATCACCCAGCCATCCAGTTCCTTCGCTTTGGCCGCTTCTTTGGCTGCCGCGATCGCATGCTCCGGCAGACCGGACAGCTCGGCTTCGTCGCTGATCTCTTTCCACCAGCCCTGAGTGGCGTCCAGTACGTTCTCGGAGAATTTGGTGGTCAGCTCGGACAGACGCTGCTGCAGCTCGGCATAGCGCTTCTGATCGGCTTCCGGCAAGGCGATGCCGGACAGACGGAAGTCGCGCAGGGCGTTGTCGACCACCTTGCGCCGGGCCGGGCTCAGTTGCTGATACTCGTTGCTGCCGGCCAGGGCTTCGAACGCCTGAAACAGGCCCTGATGCTGGCCCAGCTCGGTCCAGTATTCGGACAGCTTCGGCAGGCAGGCATTGTAGGCTTCACGCCAGGCATCGGAGTTCATCACCGCGTTCAGGTGGGAGACCGGCGACCAGGCCTGAGCCAGTTCATCGTTGAGCTGCTCCAGTTCGGCCACCAGCGTCCAGCCACTGACCGAAGCATCGCCGGTCAACTCAGCGATGCGTTTGCGGTTGCGCGTCAGCAGCTCGTCGATGGCGGGCTCGGCATGCTCCGGCAGGATACGGCTGAACGGTGGCAACAGATGGCGTTCGAGCAGGGGGTTGGACATGGGATCTCTCCAATCTGGATCGGCATTATGGACCGGTATTGCAGGGTCGACTCTTCAATCAGTATACAATGGGGTCCAGCCAAGGTGATTTCAATCAGAATCAGGAGAGCCGCATGAACGTACGACCCTATCAGGGGATGACCCCGAAACTGGCCGACAACGTATTCGTCGACCCCAGCGCCGTGGTACTGGGCGATGTGGAGATCGGCGAACACAGCTCGGTCTGGCCGATGACGGTGATTCGCGGCGACATGCACCGTATTCGCATCGGTCGCTACTCCAGCATCCAGGACGGCTCCGTACTGCACATCACCCATGCCGGCCCCTACAACCCGGACGGTTTCCCGCTGATCATCGGCGATCATGTCACCGTCGGCCATCAGGCGATGCTGCACGGCTGCACCCTCGGCAACCGCATCCTGGTCGGCATGGGCGCGATGATCATGGATGGCGCCGTCGTCGAAGACGAGGTGATCGTCGGCGCCGGCAGTCTGGTGCCGCCGGGCAAGACGCTGAAAAGCGGCCACCTCTACGTCGGCCGTCCGGCCAAGCCGCAGCGCGAACTGACCCAGAAGGAGAGGGAGTTCTTTACCTATACCGCCGAGAACTACGCCCGTCTGTCCGCCAAGCACAACAGCGAAGACTGGGCACAGAGCTGAGCGCCCCCCCGAGAAGCCCGCCATACCCTGCATCCAAAACCGGCAAAATACGTGCCGGTTTTTTACACCCGTCCGAATTAATATTATTGATAACGATTTGCATTTAGTTTAGTGTAGGCGCAACTTAACTCATCAAGGGAGCTGTCATGTCACTGAAACGCCTTCTGCTGCCCGCCGCTATCGCCGCTGCAGTCCTGTCCCCGTTTACACCGGTCGCCATCAGCCAAGCCAGCGCCGCAAGCGCAACGGTCGAAGCCAGCATTGCCGGCGTAAACCAGCACTACGCCGATATCGCCGAAGCTGTTTTTGCCGACTCCCTGGCCGCCGCCAAGACCCTGCAGAAAGCGATCGACACCTTCCTGGACAAGCCAACCGAAGCCAACCTGACAGCCGCTCGCGAAGCCTGGAAAACGGCGCGCGTACCCTATCAACAGTCCGAGGTTTACCGTTTCGGCAACGCCATCGTTGATGACTGGGAAGGCAAGGTCAACGCCTGGCCGCTGGATGAAGGCCTGATCGACTACGTCGACGGCAACAGCTACGGCAGCGAATCCGACGTCAACGCCTGGTACAGCGCCAACATCATCGCCAACCCGACCCTGAACATCGGCGGCAAGCAGGTGGACGCCGCCACTATCGACAAGACGCTGCTGGCCGAAACCCTGCACGAGATCGACGGTGTCGAAGCCAACGTGGCGACCGGCTACCATGCCATCGAGTTCCTGCTCTGGGGCCAGGACCTGAACGGCACCAAGCCCGGCGCGGGTAACCGCCAGGCGGCCGACTTCGATACGCAAAACTGCAGCAACGGCAACTGCGAGCGCCGCCGCGCCTACCTGAAGGCCGCCACCGATCTGCTGATCGATGATCTGGCCGAAATGGCCAACAACTGGAAGCAGGGCGGCGAAGCGCGTCAGCAGCTGGCCGCCAAGGGCGAGCTGGGCGCACTGGCCACCATCACCACCGGCATGGGCAGCCTGTCCTACGGCGAACTGGCGGGCGAACGCACCAAGCTGGGCCTGATGCTGCACGACCCGGAAGAAGAGCACGATTGCTTCTCCGATAACACGCACTGGTCGCACTTCTATGACGCTATGGGCATTCGCAACGCCTATCTGGGCGAATACAGTCGTATCGATGGCAGCCAGGTCAAAGGTCCCTCGCTGTCCGCCCTGACCCAGGCCGCGAACCCGGTGCTGGACCAGAAAATGCGCGACCACCTGAATGCGACCCAGGCCGCTGCACAGGCGATGGTTGATGCCGCCGCCCAGGGTGAAACCTTCGACGTATTGATCGCCGCCGGCAACACCGAAGGCAACGCCAAGGTACAGGCTTTCGTCGATGCCCTGACGGCACAGACACAGGTCCTCGAAGAGGTGATGGCAACCCTGGGTATCTCGGATGTCGAGCTGGAAGGCTCTGACAGCCTGGACAACCCTTCAGCCGTCCTCGGCGGCTGATCGCTCGATGACCCGTTCGGCACTCAGTACGACAGGCCTGCTCTCCGTCAAATGGGCCTTTCGGCTGGCTCTCTCGCTGGCGTTGTGCACCAGCCCGGCCGCCATGGCAGTGGCGGTCGATTCGGACCGGGCCGGGTCCAGTACCCATCGGCCCGGTCCATCCTTTTCCGCGGCCGAGCGCAAGGCCTTCATGCAACCGGTCGAGGGGCTTCCCTTCGAGCAGCGCATGAGCTTCGTGCTCGGGCGCGCCATTTTCGAAAAGCTCTGGGTTTCCTCACCCTCGTCAACCACCGCCAGCGACGGCCTGGGTCCGCTGTATAACGCCCGATCCTGCCTGCAATGCCATGTCAACAACGGCCGTGGTCTGCCCCCTGATGAGCAGGGCAGCGCCAACCGCAATGGGCTGCTGGTCCGCCTGGGGATTCCCGGCAATGGGCATCAAACGCCTCTGGGCGTTACCCCCGACCCCACCTATGGTACTCAGCTGCAAACCTTCGCCGTGCCCGGCATGCCGGCCGAAGCCGATATCGCGCTGCGTCATGACACCCGAATCATCAAGTTAAGGGGCGGAGAACAGACCGAGCTGCGCCAGCCAATCTACGCACTGAATGCCCCCGGATATGGAGATTTTCACCCTGAACTACAGCTGTCTCCGCGACTGGCGCCAGCCATGATCGGACTGGGCTTGCTGGAACTGATTCCTGACGCTGACCTGCTGGCGCGCGAGGATCCGGATGATCACAATGGCGACGGCATCTCCGGACGCGCCAACCGGGTCTTCGACCCCGGCCATGACCAGCCGCAGCTGGGGCGCTTTGGCTGGAAAGCAGGGGCGCCTAACCTGCGCCTGCAGAACGCCAGTGCACTGAACACCGATATTGGCATCTCCAACCCCGACTACCCGAATGCGAGCGGTGACTGCACCGCCGCTCAGCCCGCCTGTCTGCAGGCACCCAACGGCAATACCGAGGCGCAGGATGGCCTTGAGGCCTCGACCCAGATGATGGACATGCTGCTGTTCTACACTCAACATCTGGCTGCACCGCCGCAACGCCACACCAGGAACCCGGACGTGCAGAACGGCCAGCAGCTGTTCAATGCGATCGGCTGCAGCCAGTGCCATACCCCCTCCCATCGAACCGGGCAGGCCCCCGAACGACCGGCGTTGAGTAACAAAATCATCTGGCCCTACACCGACCTGCTGTTGCACGATATGGGCGAAGGACTGGCCGATGGACGTCCCGAGTTTACCGCCAGTGGCCGCGAGTGGCGCACCCCGCCTCTGTGGGGATTGGGCCATCATAAGGCGGTCAGTGGCGAACGTGCCCTGCTGCATGATGGCCGCGCGCGCACCCTCGCCGAGGCTATACTCTGGCACGGAGGAGAAGCGCAAGACACCCGAGAACGCTTCCGCCAGCTAACGGCGCAACAGCGCAAGCAATTGATCTCGTTTCTGGAGTCTCTTTAATGCAATCGACACACACCCGCATGTGGCCGCTCTGGCTGGCCACCACCGGTCTGGTGCTGGCGGCGGGCCTGGCCCATGCCGACACCCCGCAACCGGACTGGCCCCGTTTCAACCATCAGGCCGTGCAGCAGCACGTGCTGCCACGTTACGCGCAGCTGGACACCACGGCGGCCGCCCTGGCCAAGTCCTCAGCGGCCCTGTGCCAGACACCCACCGCACAGACCCTGGAAACGACCCGCGCGGCCTGGCAAGACGCCATGCAGGCCTGGCAGAGCATCCAGCACGTGCAGTTCGGGCCCGTACAGTTCCTGATGCGCAACTTCGGCCTGGAGTTCTGGCCCGACCGCAAGAACATCGGCGCTCGCCAGCTGCGCCAGGCGCTGGCATCCGACCAGCCCTATGACGACGAGTTCTTCCGCCACGCCAGCGTATCCATCCAGGGCTTCCCGGTCCTGGAGCGACTGCTGTTCAGCGAGGATGCTCTGGAGCGCCTGCGGCAGGGTCGCAGTTGCGAGCTGACCCAGGCCACCGCCGAGCACGTCGCCCAGGTCAGTCATGCGATCCATCAAGAATGGCAGGCTCAGGCTACGGGAGAGTTCCCGCTGCAACAGGATAGCGAGGTCGCGGCGGAACTGGCTGTGGAGCTGATGGCCTCCCTGGTGGAGCCGATCGAAGCCATTCGCGACAGCAAGCTGATCAAGCCGATGGGGAACAGCGCCGAGGCCGCCCGCCCCAAACTGCTGGAAAGCCATCGCAGCGGTACCTCCCTGGCCAACATCCGCAGCAACCTGGCGGCGCTGAACGCGCTCTACCAGGGGACCGAACCCAGCGTTGACGACCTGCTGCTGCAGGCCGGTGCAATCGACCTGGCGCGGGAGATCCGTCTTTCCTTCACCAACATCGACCAGTCGCTGGCACAGGTTCAGGCACCGCTGAAAACCGCCATTACCCAGCCAGAGTCCCGTGCTCAGCTGGTCGCAGTAACCTCTCAACTCAAGCAGCTGAGTGAACAGCTGGACAGCGCCATGGACGTGCTCAGTATCCAACTGGGATTCAACAGTCGTGATGGAGACTAACCGCCGCCGTTTCCTCGGCCTGCTCGCTGCAGGCCTGATGCTCCCCGCCACCGGCTCCCTGGCCAGCGTCGACCCGGGCAGGGGGGTGCTGGTCAGCGCGGCCAGCGACCGCCGCCAGCACTGGCTACTGGTCACCGATACCGACGGGCAAACCCGGCTGCGCTACCCGCTGCCGGAGCGCGCTCACCACGTCGAGCTGCATCCGCACAAGCCCTGGGTTGCCGCCGTGGCGCGGCGACCGGGTCGCTTCATCGAAGTGGTCGACTATGAAACCGGCCGGCAGGTCAAACGCATCGACGCCGGCGAGGGGCGCCACTTCTTCGGTCATGCCCTGTTCACGCCGGACGGCTACTGGCTGGTCAGTACCGAGAACGATCTGGCCAGCGGGCAGGGGCAGGTGGTGATTCGTGATGTCAGTAATCACTTCGCCCAGATAAGCCGCATGCCGAGTTACGGTATCGGCCCGCACGAACTTCTGCTGAACGGCACTGAGGTCATCGTCGCCAATGGCGGCATCCTGACACGGCCCGACCGGGGCCGCGAGAAGCTCAACCTGGACAGCATGAAACCCTCGCTGGCCTACATCGACCTGGATTCCGGCACACTGCTGGAACAGGTCGGCATGGCCGCCGAGGATCATCAGCTCAGCATCCGTCATATGGACCGCAACGCCGCCGGCACGGTGGCGATCGCGCTGCAGTACCAGGGTCCGATCAGCGACAACAAGCCGCTGGTGGCGCTGCATCGGCGGGGCGAAACGCTCAAGCTGCTGCGTGCGCCCGAGCCGATCAACAACCAGATGGAACAATACGCCGGCAGCGCCCGTATCGACCGCTCCGGCAAGGTCGCGGCCATCTCGGCGCCAAGGGGCAACCTGATCACTTTCTGGGATCTGGAGCAGGACCGCTTCATCAGCGCCATGCGCTGTCGCGACGGCTGTGGCCTCAGCGCCACCGACAGCGATGGCGAGTTTCTGGTCAGCTCGGGTATCGGCCACCTGTACCGCATGCGACCGCTGGACAACCTGCGCGAACGCTTGCCGCTGGACCCGATCGCCGCCCGGCTGGCCTGGGACAACCATATGAGCCTGCGCTTGAGCTAGACATGTCACCTAAAGGGATTTACCGGCGGCTGACCGCCTGCAGCTTAGGTCTGCTGTTTTGTCTGGGCAACCCGCAGCCGGTTCAGGCCAGCGGCTTTTCTACCGACGCCTATCGCCAGCCGGTTGAACACTGGCCTGCGGCCAAGACACATCCAGAGGCAGGAACAGTTGCCGAACTGGCGCCGCTGCCTCCACTGCCACCTGTGGACTGGCACACCCCAGCCACGGAGGCACTGGGTCAGCAGCTATTCTTTGACCCACGCCTGTCCGGTTCGGGTCAGCATGCCTGCGCAAGCTGCCACGACCCGGACCTGGGCTGGGCCGATGGCCGCCGCCTCGCCTTTGGCCATGACCGCCAGGCCGGTAATCGCAACAGCATGAGCATCCTCAATGCCGCCTGGTTCGATCAGCTGTTCTGGGATGGTCGTGCCTCGGGCCTGCTGGAACAGGCCCTGCAGCCGATCAGCAACCCGGTCGAGATGAGTGCTGATCTGGATGAGGTGCTGACACGGCTGAATCGTATTCCGGGCTACCGCCGGGCCTTCAGCGCGGCCTTTGGTTCAGGCCCTATCGACGCCGACCAGCTGGCCAAGGCTCTGGCCGCGTTCGAACGCCGTATTGTCTCCCGACCCAATCGCCTGGATCGTTTCATCAACGGACACTATGACGCCCTCAACGATCAGGAGATCTTCGGCCTGCACCTTTACCGTACCAGGGCCGGGTGCCTCAACTGTCACAACGGCGCCTTGTACTCCGATGGCCAGTTTCATCACACCGGACTGAGCTATTACGGGCGCAAATATCAGGACAGTGGTCGCGAACAGGCCACAGGCCGGGTAGAAGACAGGGGCAAGTTCCGTACTCCCAGCCTGCGTGATCTGGCCTATACAGGCCCCTGGATGCATAACGGTTTATTTCCCAGTCTGCGTGGTGTGCTCAACATGTACAACGCCGGCATGATCGGCGACAGCCGGCTGCACCCGGAGCTGCCGCCACTGTCCCCCCTGATTCGCCCCCTGCAGCTGAGCGGGACTGAACTGGACGCACTCGAAGCCTTTCTGGCCAGTCTCAGCCGCCGACCGCTGGCGATGCGGCCACCGGCGCTGCCGGATGACGGCCGGAATTAGCGTCAGCCATCCTTCAAATGATAATGATTATTGAGTTTGATTAGTTTATTATCCTTTTGCTGCCGGCAACCCTATTGTGCCCTCTGGGGTAGCCGCAGCCACACAGCACTCCTTACCTGTTTGCCTGTAAAGGGATGATATGCGATCTCCGAACGCCTTAACGCCAGCCATTGCAGTTCTGGCAGGGCTGTATACCGCCACGGTAGCGGCCGAAACCCAGCCGAACACAGCCGACACCTGTACCCGAGACGATACCTGTGTTCAGAAGTTGCCGGACGTTACCGTCACCGGTCGTGAAGTCGCTACCGGCCTGCAGGTCATCGACCGAGAGCTGATCGAACAACTGCCTACCGGCGAGGGCAACCTGGCCGACCTGCTGCGTATCAACCCGGCGGTGGATTTCTCTCGCAACGGCCGAGGTTCGGCCAACAGCGGCGTGATGCGCCCGGAAGAGTTTTCCTTCCACGGCCAGGCGTACTACCAGAACCTGTTCATGATTGACGGCATCGGCATCAACAACGATATCAACCCGGCTTCCGGCAGCAGCGACTATGGCACCCCGGGCCTGACAAAAACCGACAGTGGCAGCTCACCCCAAGGCTACTATCTGGATGTAGGCCTGCTGGAGCAGGTTGAAGTCTATGACTCCAACGTGCCCGCCAGCTTCGGCGGCTTCACCGGCGGGGTGGTGAGCGCCAAAATGAAACGTTATGACGGCAACGACTTCGTCGACCTTCGCTATGGCATCCAGCGGGATGAGTGGGAATCCTTCCATATAGACGCGCGTGACCGGGAAAACTTCGACAATGCCGGCAGCTATAACGCCGAGTTCACCCCCATCTATCGCAAGGACAGCTACCACCTCTCTGCTCAGCAAGGGCTGAGCGCTGACAGTGGCCTGACCCTGGGCCTGAGTCGGCGGACCTCCGACTTCCGCCAGACCGAGCCGGATGGTGACAAAGTCTATTTCAATGACCGCATCGACAACCTCCATACCCGATTGGATACGCGCTGGACTGATCGTCTGCACAGCGGTTTCAGTCTGCGCTATGCCAAACGCCGCCATGACGGCATTACTTCGCCATTCTATGATGATCCTTTCGTGCAGGATCACAGTGGTATCGGCCTGGGCGGTAATATCGAATACCACCTGACCGGCGGCCACACCTTCAATCTGGATGTGGGACTGGACCGCATACAGGATGACATCGACTCCGCCAGTGCCTACGCCTTCAAGGACGCCACAACAGGTGAATCCTATGGCGGTTTTGGTGATAGCGAGCGGATCCAGACCAGCTTTACCCTGGCCCCCAAGCTGACGCTGATGCCACGGCACTGGGGCACAACCGAACACCGCATTACCCTGGGTGGCGAAGTGCGATACCAGGATGCCAGCTACCACCTTCCCCAGGATGTGGTGATTGATCAGTACCTGACCAATGGCATGAGAATCAACTCGACCTATGCCAAGGGTGATATCGGGGTCGACTATTGGAGCAAGTCGCTGTATCTGGATGATCAGATACGCTGGCATAACGTCAACCTGCGTGCCGGCCTGCGTGCCGATCACAACGACTGGCTGGGCAATCTGGATATCGCCCCCCGCCTGAGTGCCGACTGGGACCTGTTCGGCAATGGCAGTACCCGTCTACAGGCCGGTGCCAACCGCTATTACGGCCGCAGTTTCCTGCAGTATGCGATTAACGATACCCTCCGCGGCCTCTATACAAAGACAACTTACCTGGCCAACGGGACGGCGCTGCCTCAGCAGCAGGGGACGGACAACTCGGGCCGTCTGGACCTGGCAACGCCTTATTCGGACGAGTTGATGCTGGGTTGGGTCCAGCAGGCAGGTCCGTTCAACAGCACACTGAAACTGGTACAGCGCGACAGCCGCAACGGCATTCGCAAAACCAAAGACGATGATCTTGAGCTGTATGACAACAGCGGTCGCAGCGAAACCCTTAGCCTGACCTGGGAGCTGGACCATGCCGAGCACCCGCTGATCATCGGCAACAGCACAACCGTTGCCCGCCTGGCATTGGGCTGGAAGGACAGCACCGGCAACCTCCAGGGTAATCACCACATTGGCGAGGCCGACAACTATGATGACATCGCCAGCAACGAACCCATCTATTACCAGGGCAAACTGATTGATCGCAGTGAACTGCCGGCCTGGGACTACAACATTCCACTGAGTGTCAGCCTGAGCAGTATCACTCAGCTGCCGGCCTGGAACCTGACCTGGTCCAACTTTATCAATCTGCGCAATGGCGGCACCATCGCCCGTGACACTCGCAAAAACACCAGTGACGGTTACGATATTTATGAGGACTTCACCCTGGAAGACCTGGTTACGCTGGACACCAAAGTGCAGTGGAAACCACGGATGTGGGTCAACAGCCAGGGGTATGTGATAGTCGAAGTCAGTAACCTGTTCGATCAGGTGATCAACACCAAGACCAGTGAGCTGGACGCCTTCAGCGATACCTACACTCCCGGCCGCAAGATCTGGCTGGAAGTGGGCATGCGCTTCTGATATGGGTTTTGCTGGATAAACCGAGTGGCGGGGTCTGTGGCGATACAGCCCCGCTGATTTCGGTTTGTCTGAACCGGCCTCAGGCTTTCGCCTTGGCCAGCTCGCGCAGCCGCTTGACCACCTGGGCATTGATGCTGCGCTGGGTGAAGTGGCCGTCTTCCTTGCGCACGCCCGCCGTGCGCCCCATCAGGATCTCCAGACATTCGTCGACGCTGGACACGGCGTGGATATGGAAGAGGCCATCTTCCGCCGCCTGCACCACCTCATCCTTGAGCATCAGGTGACGCACATTGGCACGCGGGATGATGCACCCCTGCCAACCGGTCAGACCGCGGGTCTTGCACAGATGGAAAAAGCCCTCGATCTTCTCGTTGACGCCGCCGATCGCCTGCACCTCGCCATACTGGTTGATCGATCCGGTGATGGCGTACTGCTGGCGGATGGGGATATGGGTCAGGGCAGAGATCAGCGTACAGATCTCCGCCAGGGAGGCGCTGTCGCCGTCGACATAACCGTAGGATTGCTCCATCGCCAGGCTGGCCGACAGCGCCAGCGGGAAATCACCGGCATACTTGTGGCCGAGGAAGCCGGACAGGATCAATACGCCCTTGGAGTGGATCGGCTGACCCAGGGCGACTTCACGTTCGATATCGACAATGCCCTTGTTGCCCGGATGCACGGTGGCGGTGATCCGCGCCGGGCTGCCGAAGGAGACGTCGCCCACCTGCAGCACCGTCAGGCCGTTGGACTTGCCGATCGCATCGCCGTCGGTATCGATCAGCACCGTCTCGTTGAGAATGCTCTCCAGAATCTTCTGTGACAACCGCCCGGTGCGGCGCTCCTTGGCTTCCAGCGCCAGCTCCACATGGTCGGCGTTGATCAGGGCATCGTTCTGTTCGCGCCGGCGGAAATCGGACTCACAGAGCAGGTCGACCAGCTCGCCCACATGGGCGGACAACAGGTCCTGATCGCCGGCCAGCCGCGAACTGTGCTCCACCAGCCGGGCCACGGCGCGGCGGGTCAGCGGCGCCAGATTTTCTTCGCTGGCCAGGGTTTTCATCAGGCGCGCATACTGGCGAATGGAGTGGGGCGTGCGGTGCACATCCTCGTCGAAGTCGACCACCACCCGGAACATCTTCTCGAAGTCGTGATCCAGCTCCTGCAGCAGGTAGTAGGTATCCCGCTCACCCACCAGCACCACCTTGACCTTGAGGTTGGCCGGCTGGGGGCTCAGAGTGATGGTCGTGACACCGGTGTACTCGCTGACCGGGTTCTCGATACGGATCTCGTGCGCCTTCAACGCGCGCTTCAGCGCCGCATAGACGAACGGCTGCTCCAGCAGCTTCTCTGCCTCCAGGACCAGATAGCCGCCGTTGGCCCGGTGCAGGGCGCCGGAGCGAATCAGCGTATAGTTGGTCACCATGGAGCCCATTTCGCTGACATACTCGACCCGACCGAACAGGTTCTCGTAGCTGGGGTGGGACTCGAATACCACCGGCGCGCCCTTGGTCTTGTGGTTGTCGACCAGCAGGTTGAGGCCGTAGTTCTGTTCCAGATACTCGCGACGCACCACATCGCTCTTGCCTTCCAGCGCGCCGTCCTCGCCGAGCAGATCACTGGCGTTGCGGATCAGGTCGATCTCGACATGCTGCAGGTAATCGACGATGCCGCCGATGTTGGCGTATTTCTCGCGCAGAGGCTGAATCAGCGGCTCTACCGCCTGGCGCGCGGTGTCCCGGTCCAGCACCCGCATCTGTTCGGCGGCCTCGCGGCGCCACACCGGCAGCCCGGTCAGGCTGTCGTTGAGCATCTCTTCCAGCTCGGAGATATGGGTCTGGATGGCGTCGCGCTCGGCCTCGGGCAGCTGGGAGAAGGCGGCCTCGTCCATCGCCTGCCCCTTGGCCACCGGGGTAAAGCCCACATTGGCCCCATCCCGATAGACGGCGATGCTGTACTCACGCCCCTTGCGCTCGACCCGGTTCAACGCCTCATCATAGTGGCGATTGAAGTCACGCTCGATCTGGCTCTTCATGCGCTGGTAAGCCGGGTTTTCATAGGCTGCGGGCAGTTCGGCCAGCACGCTGTCGAGCAAGTGGCGGATATCCCGTTTCAGCTGGCCGGCCCGGCCGGCAGGCAGTTCCAGCACCACCGGATAGCGATTGTCGCTGAGGTTGTTCAGATAACACCAGTCGCTGGGCTTGCTCTGCTTCTTGGCCGATGCCTTCAGGCTTTCCATGGCGAAGGAGAAACGGCCGGTATGCGGGTTGCCCATGACGAAGAGGTTATAGCCGGGGCGCTGCATGCCGATGCCGAACGCCATCGCCTCAATGGCGCGGTCCTGGCCGAAGAAGCCGGCAAAGGGCTCCAGCGACTCGGTGGTCTTGAAGGGCAGGAGTTCAGGGTCGCAGGTACGATAGAGCGCCGCAGGCGCCAGTGGCAGATGCTTGTCCATGCGCGTACTCCACTAACAGAGGGTGTGTCTCTGTTATACCGCCTCGCATTTGCCGGATGCAAGGCGGTAGTGGCAAAGAGAACGGGAAAAGGCGTTCAGATTCAGTGGACTAGCACCAGAGTCTGACGCCTTGATGAAGCCTGTCAGCCGGCCTTGAGGGCCGCACGCAGGGTTTGCATCACCGACGCCGTGTCGGGCTGGACACCACGCCAGATGCGGAAGGATTCGGCGGCCTGCTCCACCAGCATGCCCAGACCATCGATCACCTGGGCAGCGCCCAGGTCACTGGCCCAGCGACAGAAGGGGGTCAGCTCGGCGCCGTACATCATGTCATAGCAGGCGGTGCTGGCACCGACCACAGCAGCAGGTACCGGCGGCACCTCACCCTGCAGGCTGGCCGAGGTGCCGTTGATGATCAGGTCGAACGCTTCCGCGGGCACCTGATCAAAGCCGCAGGCCTGCACCCGGCCGTCCTCGACAAAGAGTTCGGCCAGCGTCTCGGCACGCGCGACCGTACGGTTGGCGATCAAGATGGAAGCCACACCGGCCGCCAGCAGCGGCTGAAGCACGCCGCGCACGGCTCCACCCGCGCCCAGCACCAGCACCCGAGCGCCGTTCAGGGTAACGCCGTTGTTCTCCGCCAGGTCACGCACCAGGCCAACGCCGTCGGTGTTGTCACCGGCGATACGACCGTCGTCCAGGCGGTACAGCGTATTGACCGCACCGGCCAGCTCGGCCCGCTCGCTGCGCCACTGTGCCAGCGCCCAGGCCCGCTCCTTGAACGGCACCGTGATGTTCAGGCCCTTGCCGTCGCCCTGCAGGAAGCGCTCCACCGCCGCCTCGAAGTTGTTTTCCTCGATATGCTCGGCGCTGTACGTCAACGCCTGCCCGGCCTGCTCGGCAAAGCGAGCATGGATCTGCGGCGACTTGCTGTGCGCGATGGGATTGCCAAACACGGCGTAGCGATCCGCCATCTCAGACCTCCAGCCAGTTACGCGGCTGCAGGTAACGCTCGTACAGCTGAGCTTCCTCGGTGCCCGGCTCCGGTTTCCAGTCGTAGTCCCAGCGCACTTCCGGTGGCAGCGACATCAGGATCGACTCGGTACGACCGCCGGACTGAAGACCAAACAGGGTGCCACGATCCCAGACCAGGTTGAATTCCACATAGCGGCCGCGGCGGTGCAGCTGGAAGTCACGCTGGCGTTCGCCATAGGGCATGTCCTTGCGCTTCTCGATGATCGGCAGCAGCGCTGGTACATAGGCGTCACCGATCGACTTCATCAGGGCAAAGCTCTTATCGAAGCCCAACTCGTTGAGGTCGTCGAAGAAGAGGCCACCGATACCACGCGGCTCCTGGCGATGCTTGAGGTAGAAGTAGTCGTCGCACCACTGCTTGAAGCGCGGATAGATCTCCTCGCCAAAGGGCGCACAGGCATCATGCGCCACCTGGTGCCAGTGACGGCAGTCGTCGTCATGGCCGTAGTAGGGGGTCAGGTCGAAACCGCCACCGAACCACCACACCGGCTCCTCGCCTTCCTTCTCGGCGATGAAGAAACGCACGTTGGCGTGGGAGGTGGGTACATAGGGGTTGTGCGGGTGGATCACCAGCGAAACGCCCATCGCCTGGAAGCTGCGACCGGCCAGCTCGGGACGGTGTGCCGTGGCCGAACCGGGCAGAGCGGCGCCGTGAACATGGGAGAAGTTGACACCGCCTTTCTCGATCACCGCGCCCTTGCTGATCACGCGAGTGCGGCCACCACCACCTTCGGCACGCTCCCAGCTATCCTCGACAAAACGACCTTCGCCATCTGCCTGCTCCAGAGCAGCGCAGATGCGATCCTGAAGGTCGAGCAGGTACTGCTTCACCAGTTGTACATCAGGTGCCGACATAATCTCTCTCCATCAAAGTTAGCGAATACTTACTACGCCCTGATCGTTTTCATATCGAGGATATTGCGTATCACTGTAGGCTTATTCAGGCCACCCAGCTCACCAGCCAATATAAAATCGATCTCATAGCCGAAGTAAGCACTGACTTTCAGTTTAGACCTTGCAGGCTCGGCAGCACTGCGGTTGGCTGACGTCGAGACCAGGGGGCCGCCATATTCCCGGCAGAGCGCCTGCACCAGGGGATGCGCACTGACCCGAACGGCGACCTGGGAGTGGCTCCCTTTCACCCAGCGCGGGATCAGGTTCTTCGGATCCGGCAGCAGCCAGGTGTTAGGCCCAGGCCAAGTGTCATTCAGGCATTGGCGCTGCTCATCGCTCAACGGGGCCAACAGGGACTCAATCTGGGATTCATCCGCCGCGACCAGAATCAGCCCCTTGTGCTCGGGACGTCGTTTCAGATCCAGCAGCCGCTGCACCGCCTGGCGGTTGTACGGGTCACAACCCAGCCCCCAGACCGCCTCGGTTGGATAGGCGATGACACCACCGCCATTGATGCAGCGCACCGCTTCCTTGAGTTGCCAGTGATTCATGTTTACACCACCGCGAAGAAGGGAAGAGCGAAGCCGCGGCATGCTCGCCGCGACTCCGTAGAAGGGCTTGTGACAGACGTATCAGCCCTGAAGCTGGGCAAGACTCCATTCGAAGGCGATCTTGTCCTCATCATCGACCATCGCCTGCAGCGCCTTGAGGCTGTCGATCAGCGAAGCCTGATCAGGACGGCAGATATTGACGTGACCGACCTTGCGGCCCGGACGGATCTCCTTGCCGTACCAGTGCACATGCACGCCCGGCACCTGCAGCCACTCGGGCTTCCAGTTGCGGCCCAGCAGGTTATACATCACCGATACGCCATCCACCGGCGGCGTGATCAGCGGCAGGTCGGCTAGCGCGCGCAGGTGCAGCTGGAACTGGCTGATGGCTGAGCCTTCCTGGGTCCAGTGACCGGAATTGTGCACACGCGGCGCCAGCTCGTTGACCAGCAGCTTGCCATCGACCACGAAACACTCCATCGCCATCACGCCGATATAGCCTTCGTCGTCCATGATACGACCCAGCCACGCCTCGGCGTCTTGCTGCTGCTGTGCCGACACCGGCAGGTTGGCCACGCTGGCGCGCAGAATACCGTTTTCATGCCAGTTGCGGGTCAGCGGGTAGAACACCTTTTCACCGGCGGCATTGCGCGCACCGACCAGAGAGACCTCATGGCTGAACGGAATCATCGCCTCGGCGATGCATTCACCGGCCCATTCCGCTTCCGGCTGATCGCCTTTCTGCCAGCGCCACTGGCCACGGCCGTCGTAGCCGCCACGGCGGCGCTTGACGATCACCTTGTCGGCCACCGACTCTAGCTGGGTGTTCAGGTCACCGTCTTCCAGACTGACCCAGGGTGATGTCGGTACCTGCAGGCGATCCAGCAGCGCCTTCTGGCGCTGGCGGTCGATCACCATGTGCAGGGCAACCTTGTTGCGGAAGTTCGGATGCTGCTTCAGCTGCAGGCCGCTGACACTGTCGGACCAGTGTTCAATTTCGACGGTGATCACATCATCCGGACGCAGGCCCAGCTCGACATCGGCATTGGGGTCCACCGGCATCACTTCGAGCTGCATGGGCGCACCGGCCTGCTGCAGCATCTGGCCCAGCTGGCCGTTACCGGCAACGACGATTCGTGGCAGCATGGCAATCAACCTCGCGGATCGGGATTATCGAGAACGGTCTGAGTCTGAGCCTGACGCCAGTCGGCCAGACGCTGCGCCAGCGCCTTGTCCTCAGTGGCCAGCATCTGCGCCGCCAGCAAACCGGCGTTGAACGCACCGGCACCGCCGATCGCCAGGGTACCGACCGGCACGCCTCGCGGCATCTGCAGGATCGACAGCATGCTGTCCTGACCGTTCAACGCCTTGCTCTGCACCGGCACGCCCAGCACCGGCACCAGGGTCTTGGCCGCGATCATGCCCGGCAGGTGGGCGGCGCCACCGGCACCGGCGATGATCACCTTGTAGCCGTTATCGGCGGCCTGCTCGGCGAAGCGGAACATCTTGTCCGGCGTCCGGTGCGCAGACACCACTTCTGTGTGGTACTCGACGCCCAGGCTGTCGAGGATTCCGGCCGCTTCCTCCATGGTGGGCCAATCCGAACGCGAACCCATCACGATCGCCACTTTTGCACTCATCTGTTACTCCCGTCATCACTCTGACTGCGCAGCAGGGCAAGGACGCCGCCACTACACGTACGGTCTGGCTTCCGGCTCGGCCGGAAAAAAGGAAAGGGAGCGATTATAACAAGCACAGGATGAAAATTCCCCATCTGTAAAGCGGCGAATCATCTCCCCGGCATCCGCCAGCTAACGGAGCCGACGCACGCGCGCACCGCTCAGTTCAATATAGCCGTCCAGCTCCAGCAGCATCAGCTCCGACTGCAGCTCGGCCACGGGCAGATCGAGCTCGGCGGCCAGCTGATCGAGCCAGAGGCTGTCAAAGGGGATCCGCTGCAACAGGGGATGTGGGGCGGCTGATGACGGGGACGTATCCGCTCTGGCGATCTCCTCAGCGGGCAGCAGCGAACCCAGCAGGGGGCCCAGATGCTCAATAATCTGATCGACCTGCTCCACCAGCGTCGCGCCTTCACGAATAAGGGCATGACAGCCACGGCTGAACGGATTATGGATGGAGCCGGGAATGGCGAACACCTCACGGCCCTGCTCCAGCGCCTGGCGGGCAGTAATCAGCGAGCCGCTGCGCAGAGCCGCTTCCACCACCAGCGTGCCCACCGCCAGGCCGCTGATGATCCGGTTGCGCTTGGGGAAATTGCCGGGCAGTGGCGCCGTGCCGGGCGGGTATTCGGAGACAATGGCTCCCCCCTGCTCGACAATGGCAGCAGCCAGCGCCTGATGACGCCGGGGATAGACCTGATCCAGCCCGGTGCCGACCACTGCGACCGTTGGCGCTGGCCGCTCGACACAGGCACGATGCGCCGCGGCATCAATGCCCAGCGCCAGGCCGCTGACCGGCACCACCCCCGCAGACGACAGCGCCGCCGCAAACTCGTATGCCAGCCTCGCCCCTTCACGGCTGGCCTTGCGACTGCCCACCAGCGCCAGCTGGGGCAGGCACAAGGCTTCGGGATCGCCCCTGACCCAGACCAGCGCGGGGGGATCGGGAATCTGCCGCAGCAGTTCAGGGTAGACGGGGTCGGACAGCGTCAGCACATGCAGGCGCTGCTGCTCGGCATAGGCCCGCATGCGTTCGGCGCGCAGATAGAGTTCGCCCTTGCGCTGGTAATCATGCAGCGCCGCCAGCGTCTCCGGCCGTAGCCGGCAATGTTGTGGCAGGGCGGTTTCGCCCCGAAGCAGGCGAGGAATATCGATGCCTTCCTGGCGGAGTCGCGCCAGCGTCACCGGGCCCACGCCCGGCAGCAGACTGGCCGCGATCCACTCCCTTGGATCGCTCATGTCGAAGTCCTGAATTAGCGGGTCAGGGGACGCGCAGTTCGTCGCCGACCGAGATCACGTTGGTGGCCTTCATCACCAGCGCATAGCTGACCCGCTCGAAGGTCTTGAACACCATCAACTCACCGGCCCGTTCGGAGGGCAGGCTGACGATCTCGCCGTTGACCGGATCCTTGACCGCTTCGCCTTTCTTGTAGATGGCAAAGACATCACCCGGCTCCAGGCCTTCGGACTCACCGGCACTGATCGCGACCGCATCGAACTGGCCAATTTTGGCCACACCACCGAGCACGTCGATGATCACGCCGTCACCGAGCTCATCACCAGGCTGCGGCTGGAACACGGACTGAATCCGCTCGGCGCGGTTGGGCAGCAGGCGGTCGCGGGTGCGCACCTCTTCACGGGTCTTGCGCAGATCCAGGGTCAGGATATCGCCTTCGATCGCCGCCACATCCACGTCAGCCACCTTGTACAGCTCATAGCCGAGGAACTCACCGGTCACCGGGTGGGTATACTGACGCGCCGGGCGATACAGGGTCTGGTGTTCAACCGCTTCATCCAGCAGCTCGCCACGGGCGTAAACACGGTCACCGGCACCGGCAATGATGCTCTCGTTACGGCCACCGATCACGTAAGGCGCCGCTGCAAGTTCATCACCCTGGGTGACCAGGTTGTCATTAAGGAAGCTGGCGATATCCCGCAGCGGGATCGCCGGAATCGGCTGCGCCAGCGCCTGCACGCGCACCTGGGGGCTCAGCTTGCGGATACCGCGACGCAGGCTGAGACGCGGCTGGCCGTCGACCCAGGTCAGGTAGATCTGGTCACCGGGGTAGATCAGGTGGGGGTTATCGATCTGAGGGTTGACGTCCCAGACCTCCGGCCAGCGCCAGGGGCTTTGCAGAAAGCGGCCCGAGATGCCCCAGAGGGTGTCCCCCTTGACCACCACGTACTCCGTGGGATGATTTTCCTGCAGCTTCAACCGGTCTGCGCGCTCGGCGGCAGTTGCAGCTCCTGTCAGCAGCAGACAGGCACCGACCACGCCATACAGCAATCCTCTCATTAGTTCAGCTCCCTTGTACGTTGATGGCCTCAGACAACCCGCCGCGTCCACGTGCTCCTGGCCTGCAAAGCAATGCATTAGACAAGTAATTCAGTATAATGATGGCAGTTGATTTTTTTTGCCACTCAAGGGGCGGATTTTACCGCCCGAAAAAGCAGATACCTATGGCCAAGCTCAATATTCTTGAATTTCCTGATCCTCGTCTAAGAACCATCGCCGAGCCTGTGGCGCAGGTCGACGACGAGATCCGCCAACTGGTCGATGACATGTTCGAGACCATGTATGACGCACCGGGCATCGGCCTGGCCGCCACCCAGGTCAATGTGCACAAGCGCGTGGTCACCATCGATATCTCCGAAGACAAAAGCGAACCGCTGGTGCTGATCAACCCGGAATACACCGTGCTGCAGGATGATCTGGAGCAGATGCAGGAAGGTTGCCTGTCGGTACCGGGCTTCTACGAGGATGTCGAGCGTCCCAACCGCATCCTGCTCAAGGCACTGGGTCGTGACGGCCAGCCCTACGAACTGGAAGCGGAGGGCCTGCTGGCGGTTTGCATCCAGCACGAACTGGATCACCTGAACGGCAAGCTGTTCGTCGACTACCTGACCGCGCTGAAGCGCAACCGCATCCGCACCAAGCTGGAGAAAAAGCACCGGCTTGAAGCTCACCACCAGGCCTGAGTGGCGCTGGCATGATCCGAAACAGGTTTGCGCAGGCAAGCCTGTTTTTGTATGGAGTCCCGATTCATGAGTGATACCCCTCTGCGCATCGTCTTCGCCGGCACCCCTGAGTTTGCCGCCGAGAGCCTGGCCGCCGTCCTCAACACCGAACACCAGGTCGTCGCCGTCTACACCCAGCCCGACCGACCCGCCGGCCGCGGCCGCAAGTTGCGACCCAGCCCGGTCAAGGCGCTGGCCCTGGAACATGACCTGCCGGTCTATCAGCCGCTCAGCCTCAAGGACGCCGAACAGCAGCAGATCCTCGCCGATCTGAACGCCGATCTGATGATCGTGGTGGCCTATGGCCTGCTGCTGCCCCAGGCGGTGCTCGACACGCCGCGACTGGGCTGCATCAACGTACATGCCTCACTGCTGCCGCGCTGGCGCGGCGCCGCGCCCATCCATCGCGCATTGCTGGCCGGTGACGCCACTACCGGCATCACCATCATGCAGATGGATGCCGGACTGGACACCGGCGACATGCTAAGCAAGGCCGAGTGCGCAATCGAGGCCTCTGATACCAGCGGCAGCCTGCACGACCGCCTGGCGGTGCTCGGCGCCCAACTGCTGGTCGACACCCTGGCGCCACTGGCCACCGGTACTCTGACGCCGGAGTCCCAGGACAATGGCCTGGCCACCTATGCCCATAAGCTGGAGAAACAGGAAGGGCAGATCGACTGGAGCCTGCCCGCGGACGAGATCCAGCGCCGGGTGCGCGGTTTCAACCCCTGGCCGGTCTGCTTCACCCGTCTGGCAGACGACAACCTGCGCATCTGGTCGGCCGAAATGGACACGGCCGACACTGATGCCGCACCCGGCACCATCGTGACGGCGGATGGCGAGGGTATCCGCATCGCCTGCGGCCAGGGCTGCCTCCGCCTGACCCAGCTGCAGCTGCCCGGCGGCAAGGCGCAGCCGGTCAAGACCCTGCTCAATGCGCACAAGGAGCGTTTTGCCCCGGGAGTTCGCCTTGGCTGATACCATCAACATCCGCGCCCTGGCCGCCGGGGTACTGGCGCCGCTACTGCGCCAGCACGGCTCCCTGAGCACCCACCTGCCGGACGCCCTGGAGCACTGCCCACCGCAGGACCGGGCGCTGCTGCAGCAACTCTGCTACGGCAGCATGCGCGAGCTGTTCCGCCTGCAGGCGGTGGCAGGCAAACTGCTGAAGAAGCCGTTCAAGTCCCAGGACATGGACCTGCAGGCGCTGCTGCTGGTCGGCCTCTGGCAGCTTAGATCCAGCCGTATTCCGGCCCATGCGGCGTTGCACGAAACCGTTGAAGCGACTCAGACGCTGAACAAGGCCTGGGCCAAGAAACTGTTCAACGCCGTACTGCGCCGCTATCAGCGCGAACGGGACGCTCTCGAACAGGCGCTGGCCGATGATCCAGGTTTCACGTGGAACCATCCGCAATGGTTCATCGACAAGCTCAGCCACAACTGGCCGGATCACTGGCAGGCCGTTCTGAGCGCCAACGACCAGCAAGCGCCGCTGACGCTGAGGGCCAATGTGCGTCAGCAGTCGCGTGGCCAGGCGCTGCGCCAGCTGGCCGACGCCGGTATCGACGCCGCGCCTTGCCGCTTCAGCGACGCCGGCCTGACGCTGGCCGCGCCGATGGATGTGGCCGCCATTCCCGGCTTCAGCGCCGGCCAGCTCAGCGTTCAGGATGAAGCCGCTCAGCTGGCCGCCGAACTGCTTGGTGCCGAGCCTGGAGAACGCATCCTCGATGCCTGCGCCGCGCCGGGCGGCAAGCTGTGCCATCTGCTGGAAGCCACATCCGGGCTGCAAGAGGTGCTCGCGGTGGAACTGGAACCGGCCCGCGCCCAGCGCATTGCAGACAACCTGCAGCGCCTGGGGCTGGAACTGGAATGCCGCGTCCTGACGGCCGATGCCAGCAGCCAGGACTGGTGGGATGGCACCGCCTTCGACCGTATTCTGGTGGACGCTCCCTGCAGCGGCACCGGTGTCATCCGCCGCCACCCCGATATCAAGTGGCTGCGCAAGGGTGACGAGATCGCCGCGCTGGCGCAGGTCCAGCTCAACATCCTGACCAACCTCTGGCAGATGCTGAAGCCGGGCGGCCGGCTGGTGTATGCCACCTGTTCCATCTTTAGCCAGGAGAACGAGCGCATCATCGAGCGCTTCCTGCGCCAGCAGGCTGATGCCCGCCATCAGACGATCGAGGCAGAGTGGGGCGAGACCCGCCCCTGCGGACGTCAGCTGTTCCCACAGGTTGGCGGCCATGACGGCTTCTACTATGCGGTGCTGAACAAGGCGATTCTGAATACAGCGACGGACGATTCGACAGCATGAAGATCATCATTCTGGGCGCAGGCCAGGTCGGTGGTTCTCTGGCCGAACATCTGGCCAACGAAGCCAACGACATTACTGTGATTGATACCGACAGCGCCCGCCTGCGCGAACTGCAGGACCGGCTCGATATCCGCACCATCGAAGGCAAGGCCTCCTACCCGAGCGCGCTGGAACAGGCCGGGGCCCAGGATGCCGACATGCTGATCGCCGTCACCAACAGTGACGAAGTCAACATGACCGCCTGCCAGGTCGCTCGCACCCTGTTCAACGTGCCGACCAAGATCGCCCGCGTGCGTGAACATGATTACCTGCAGCGCGACCACGCCATCTTCGGCGAGAAGGGGATCCCGGTCGATGTCCTGATCAGCCCCGAGGAGCTGGTGACCCAGCATATCAAGCGCATGATCCAGTACCCGGGCGCACTTCAGGTACTGGACTTCGCCTCGGGCCAGGCCCAGCTGGTGGCGGTCAAGGCCTACTACGGCGGCCCCCTGGTGGGCCGCGAGATCTCCTTCCTGCGCTCGCACATGCCCAATATCGACACCCGCGTGGCCGCCATCTTCCGCCAGGATCACCCGATGATCCCGAAAGGGGATACGGTGATCGAGGCCGACGACGAGGTGTTCTTCATCGCCGCCCGTCGCGATATCCGTGCGGTGATGAGCGAACTGCGTCGTCTCGACCGTTCCTACAAGCGGATCATGATCGCCGGTGGCGGCAACATTGGTGCCCGCCTGGCCGACTCCCTGGAAAGCGACTACCAGGTCAAGCTGATCGAGCGCAGCCTGGATCGCTGCAACTGGCTGGCGCGCGACCTGAACAACACCATCGTGCTGCACGGCAGTGCCTCCGACCGTGACCTGCTGGTCGAGGAGAACATCGAAGATACCGATGTGTTCTGCGCCCTGACCAACGATGACGAGGCCAACATCATGGCCTCGATGCTGGCCAAGCGGCTGGGCGCTCGTACGGTGATGACGCTGATCAACAACCCGGCCTACGTGGACCTGGTGCAGGGCGGGGTGATCGATATTGCCATCTCGCCGCAGCAGACCACCATCGGCGCTCTGCTGACCCATGTGCGCCGCGGTGACGTAGCCGCCGTGCACTCGCTGCGCCGCGGTGCCGCTGAGGCGCTGGAAGCGGTCGCCCACGGCGACAAGCGCAGCTCCAAAGTGGTCGGCCGCTCCATCGAAGAGATTGATCTGCCGCCGGGCACCACCATCGGCGCCATCATCCGTGGCAACGAGGTGCTGATCGCCCATGACGACCTGGTGATCGAAAACAACGATCACGTGATCCTGTTCCTGGTCGACAAGCGGCGGATCGCCGAAGTGGAACGTTTATTCCAGGTTGGTCTGGCCTTCTTCTGAGGTTCTGTCGATGCACTTTCAAGTGATCCTGCGTATCCTGGGCATCCTGCTGATGATCTTCAGCATCACCCAGCTGCCGCCCCTGGCGGTCTCGCTCTATTATCAGGACATGGCCCACTGGGCCTTCGGCACCGCCTTTGCCATTACCCTGGTGACCGGCTTCATCATCTGGGTACCGGTCTATGCCGTGCGGCAGGAGCTGAGCATCCGCGACGGCTTTCTGGTCACCGTGCTGTTCTGGACCGTGCTGGGGGTGTTCGGTTCGCTGCCGTTGATGCTGTCGGAAGAGCCGGGCCTCTCCGCCGTGGATGCGGTATTCGAATCCATTTCCGGCCTGACCACGACCGGCGCCACCGTGATGACCGGACTGGACAGCCTGCCACACTCCATTCTCTATTACCGCCAGCAACTGCAATGGCTGGGAGGCATGGGGATCATCGTGCTGGCAGTGGCCATCCTGCCGATGCTCGGCATCGGCGGCATGCAGCTGTACCGCGCCGAAACTCCGGGGCCGGTCAAGGACAACAAACTCACCCCGCGCATCACCGAGACCGCCAAGGCCCTGTGGTACATCTACCTGTCGCTGACCGTCGCCTGTGCACTGGCCTATTGGCTTGCCGGCATGACCCCGTTCGACGCCATCGGCCACAGTTTTTCCACCGTCGCCATCGGCGGCTTTTCGACCCACGATGCCAGCATCGGTTACTTCGACAGCGCGGCCATTGAAGCGATCGGCATCTTCTTCATGGTGGTGGCGGGCATCAACTTCGCGCTGCATTTCTTCGCCTGGCGGCATCACACGCTGTTGCACTACCTGCAGGATTCAGAGGTCAGATTCTACCTGTCTCTGCTGGGCCTGATCACCCTGCTGACGATGTTCGTGCTGGTCATGACCGATACCTATCCGGCGGTCGAGTCCCTTCGCAAGGCCGCCTTCATGGTGGTATCGGTCGCCACCACCACCGGCTTCGCCACCGCCGACTTCGCCCACTGGCCGGCAATGCTGCCCTTCATGCTGTTTGTCATGGCGTTTGTGGGCGGCTGTGCCAGCTCCACGGCCGGTGGCATGAAGGCGATCCGAGTACTGCTGATTCTCAAGCAGGGCTACCGCGAGATCCTGCGCCTGATCCATCCCAATGCGGTGATTCCGGTCAAACTCGGCCAAAGGCCCATTCCGGACCCGATTCTGCAGGCAGTCTGGGGCTTCTTTTCGGTATACCTGATCGTGTTCGTGATCATGCTGATTGCGCTGCTGGCAACCGGGCTGGACCAGGTCACCGCCTGGTCAGCGGTCGGCGCCACGCTGAATAACCTGGGCCCGGGTCTGGGCGAGGTGGCGGCCCACTTTGGCAACCTCAACCCGACCGCCAAGTGGATTCTCTGTCTGGCGATGCTGCTGGGTCGACTGGAAGTGTTCACCATGCTGGTGCTGTTCACGCCGGCCTTCTGGCGTCGCTGAGCGGCTGCGGACTCAGTCGTAAAAACGGGGCGCGCCCTCAGGGCGCGCACTGAAACGGCGATACTCCCACTGGTACTGGGCCGGCAGGGCCCGCACACAGTGCTCCACGGACAGGTTCATCGCGGTCGCGGCCTCTTCGAGGTTGCGGCTGTTGATGCGCGTATCGGCCGCGACGAAATGCAGGTCAAACCCTTCCGCATCCGGCAGGCGCTCGGCGTAACCACAGACCACCACCGCGCCGGTCTGTGCCGCCAGCTGCGGCAGCAGTTTCATGGTCAGTGCCTGCACGCCGAAGAAGGGCACATGGATGCCACCGCTGGCGTCCGGCTCCTGGTCCGGCAGGATGCCCACCATCTCGCCGCGCTTGAGCGCCTTCATCACCATGCGTACACCACGGGTATCAGCCGGCGCCATTCGGGTCCCCAGGCGGGCGCGCATGCGCTTGATCAGGTCATCCATCAACTTCATCCGAGGCGGCTTGTACATCGCCGTGAACGGGTAGTGGGCCGACAGGTAAAGGTTGAGCACTTCCCAGTTACCCAGATGCGGAGCGATCAGGATCACACCCTTGCCGTTGTCGACCGCCTCGGTGATCAACGCCTCGTTATGCACCTGGCGGATCTTGTTCAGCGTGCGCTTGGCCGGCCAGAGCCAGGACATGCCCATCTCGCACAACGAACAGCCGGTCTGCTGCAGGCTGGCATGAACCAGTGCCTCGCGCTCGGACGCGCTCCACTCGGGGAAGCAGGCGTTGATATTGCGTCGTGTCTGCCGCGTCATCTTGGCCCCATCCCCCTTGCGCCAATAGCGGTTGCCCAGCCTGCGACCCAGCGCCTGTGACCAGCGCAACGGCAGCAGCGACAGCAACCCCAGCAGGGCGACGGCCAACAACGACTTGATCAGCTTCACAACATTCTCCATTCGGTAGATCAGGTAGCGGTGATTATAGACAGACCCGCAGGCAGGGGTAAGTGGCGCGGACCGGCGGGCAGAAATATGCCCCGGGGTCAAGCGGAGTAGGGCCATTCACCGCCGTGATCATGTATAATTCTGCTCCTATTTCGACCACATTCAACAGCAATGGTGATTTCCGTGACTGACAAGGTGACTCCAGACGTTAGCACATTCCAGGGACTGATCCTGGCCCTGCAGCAATACTGGGCCGAACAGGGCTGTGTCATCGTGCAGCCACTGGACCTGGAGGTGGGTGCCGGTACCTTCCACCCCTGTACCTTCCTGCGGGCGATCGGCCCCGAAACCTGGCGCTCCGCCTACGTGCAGCCCAGCCGCCGCCCGACCGACGGCCGCTATGGCGAAAACCCCAACCGCCTGCAGCACTACTACCAGTTCCAGACTGTACTCAAGCCTTCACCCGACAACATCCAGGAGCTGTATCTGGGCTCGCTGGAACACCTGGGTATCGATCTGAACGTACATGATGTGCGCTTCGTCGAAGACAACTGGGAATCACCGACGCTCGGTGCCTGGGGCCTGGGCTGGGAAGTCTGGCTCAACGGCATGGAAGTAACCCAGTTCACCTATTTCCAGCAGGCCGGCGGCCTCGAGTGCTACCCGGTGACCGGCGAGATCACCTACGGCCTGGAGCGCATCGCCATGTACCTGCAGAACGTGGACAGCGTCTACGACCTGATCTGGGCGCGTCATCCGGACGGCAGCACCGTCAGCTACGGCGACGTCTTCCACCAGAACGAAGTGGAGATGTCGACCTACAACTTCGAACATGCCGATGTGCCGGCGCTGTTCGGCAACTTCGATCACTACGAAGCCGAATGCCAGAAACTGCTGGCGGCCAACCTGCCGCTGCCGGCTTATGAAATGGTGCTCAAGGCGTCGCACACCTTCAACCTGCTGGATGCCCGCCACGCCATCTCCGTGACCGAGCGCCAGCGTTTCATCCTGCGTGTGCGCACCCTGGCCCGCGACGTGGCCCACGCCTATTTCGAGGCGCGCCGCGCACTTGGTTTCCCGATGGCCCCTGAAGCGATCCGGGCAGAAGTTCTGGCTGCCTGTGAGGAGGATAAATAATGTCCCAGCACGATTTTCTGGTTGAACTCGGCACCGAAGAGCTGCCGCCCAAGGCGCTGAAGACGCTGTCCACCGCTTTCCTCGATGGCATCACCGCCGGCCTCGACGCCGCCGGTATCGGCTACACCGAAGCCCGCCCCTACGCGGCACCGCGTCGTCTGGCGGTACTGCTGACCGGTATCCAGCTGCAGCAGCCGGACCGTCAGATCGAAAAGCGCGGCCCGGCCACCCAGGCGCCCGAGAAGGCGGTACAGGGCTTTGCCGGCTCCTGCGGCGTCAGCATCGACCAGCTGGACAAGATGGAAACCCCCAAGGGCAGCTACTACGTCTACCGTGGCGTAGAGCAGGGGCAGAGCACCGCCTCCCTGCTGCCGGGCATCGTCGCCGACTCCCTGAACAAACTGCCGATTCCCAAGCGCATGCGCTGGGGGTCCTCCCGCACCGAGTTCGTGCGTCCGGTGAAATGGCTGTGCATGCTGCTGGGTGACGAAGTGGTCGAGGCCGAAATTCTGGGTCTCAAGGCCGGTCGCAAAACCCGCGGTCACCGCTTCCACTACAATCAGGACATCGAGATCATCGCGCCAGCGGATTACGCCCGCGTACTCAAGGAAACCGGCAAGGTCATCGCCGACTTCGCCGAACGCCGCGAACTGATCCGCGAGCAGGTGATCCGCGAAGGCGAACGCATCGGTGGCTCAGCCCAGATCGACGAAGCCCTGCTTGATGAAGTCACCGCGCTGAACGAATGGCCGGTGGCGCTGACCGGTCGCTTCGAGGAACGCTTCCTCGACGTGCCGGCGGAAGCGCTGATCCTCTCCATGAAAGAGAACCAGAAGTACTTCCACGCGCTGGACGCCGACGGCAAGCTGATGCCGTACTTCATCACCCTGGCCAACATCGAGTCCAAGGACCCGCAGCAGGTGATCGAGGGCAACGAGAAGGTGATCCGCCCGCGTCTCGCCGACGCCGCCTTCTTCTTCGAGACCGACAAGAAGCAGCCGCTCGACGCGCGCATCGACAAACTCAAGTCGATCGTGTTCCAGCAGCAGCTGGGCACCGTTTTCGACAAGAGCCAGCGCATCGAAGGCCTGGCCGCCGCCATCGCCGAGCTGATCAACGGCGATGCCGACTATGCCCGCCGCGCCGCCGCGCTGAGCAAGTGCGACCTGATGACCGACATGGTGTTCGAGTTCACCGAACTCCAGGGCCTGATGGGCTACCACTACGCGCTGCACGACGGCGAGCCGGAAGAGGTCGCTCAGGCGATGGACGAGCAGTACATGCCGCGCTTTGCCGGTGATGACCTGCCGACCAGCCGTACCGGGATCGCCTTGGCGATCGCCGATCGCCTGGACACCCTGACCGGCCTGTTCGGCATCAACCAGCCGCCGACCGGCTCCAAGGACCCCTTCGCGCTGCGCCGCGCTGCCCTGGGTGTACTGCGCATCATCGTCGAGCACAAGCTGGACCTCGACCTGCACCAGCTGCTGACCCTGGCCGCTGAGCAGCACGGTGAACTGCCGGGCAGCGAAGGTCTGGCCGACCGCGTGCTCGATTTCATGCTCGACCGCTTCCGCGCCTGGTATGACGATCGCGGCATCAGCGCCGAGACCTTCCTCGCCGTACACGCGCTGCGTCCGACCGGCCCGCTGGACTTCGACCGCCGTATCGAAGCGGTCAGCCACTTCCGCAACCTGGCGGAAGCCGAATCCCTGGCCGCCGCCAACAAGCGCGTCAGCAACATCCTCGGCAAGCAGAAAGGCGAGATCGCCACTGATGTCGATGCCGACCTGCTGCAGGAAGACGCCGAGAAGGCGCTGGCCTCTGCACTGGCCGAAGTTGAACACGACCTTCAGCCGGTGTTCGAGCAGGGCGACTATCGCACCGCGCTGGAAAAACTGGCCGCACTGCGTGACGTCATCGACAGCTTCTTCGACCACGTCATGGTGATGGCGGACGACGAAGCGATCCGCGCCAACCGCCTGGCACTTCTCAAGCGCCTGCGCCGACTCTTCCTGGGCGTCGCCGATATCTCGCTGCTGGGCTAACCACAGGCCCGATCGGAACGGTTGAACCAAGCCCCGCACCTGCGGGGCTTTTTTTTTGTTCAAGACACTCGATTGACCACGCCAGCAGGGATGCCCAGACGTGGCAACTGTTCCACGTGAAACACCTGCTGAAGTGATCGCGGTTCTCGACCTATACTCTGTATAGCCCCCAGGGTTCCACGTGAAACCGACGAACAGGAGGACCCCATGGAACTCATTGGCTCGAACACCTCGCCCTTTGTGCGCCGTACACGCCTGCTGCTGGCCGGGCTGCCTTACACCTACACTCAACTGGATATCTATGCCGAAGGCCGTGCGACCCTGGCCCTGCAGACCCCGATCCTGAAGATTCCGGTGCTGATCGATAACCAACAACCTATCTATGACTCCCGCGTGATCGCCCGCTATCTGCAGCAAGTCCATGGCATTGGCGAAGCACTCAGCTGGGAGGAGGAAAATCGACTGACCATCATCGACGCGGCGCTGGATTCACTGGTGATGCTGCTGCTCAGCCAGCGCTCGGGACTGGACACCAGTACCGAGGTGATGATCTACCGGCTGCAGCGAGAACGCATCAAGCGCGCACTGGCTTCACTGGAGCACGAAGTGATAGAGGGCAATTTCAGGCTCTGGCGTTATCCGGCCATCTGCCTCTATACACTGATCGACTGGGCCGACTTCCGCGCACTGATCAACCTGAAAGACTACCCCACGCTGAAGGGATTTCGCGATATGCATGCCGAACGCGAGGACGTGGTCGCCACCGATCCCAGACAGGATCAAGGCTGAGTGTGGCCGACAAACATAAAAAAAGCCGCTCCAGTGAGCGGCTTTTCCGTCAGGTCTGTACCCGGATCAGATATCCAGGTTGGCTACGCTCAGCGCGTTGGACTCGATGAAGTTGCGGCGCGGCTCCACTTCGTCACCCATCAGCGTGGTGAACAACTGGTCGGCGGCGATGGCGTCTTCCACGGTCACCTGCAGCATGCGGCGGGCATCCGGGTCCATGGTGGTCTCCCACAGCTGCTCCGGGTTCATCTCGCCCAGACCCTTGTAGCGCTGGATGCTGTTGCCGCGACGGGACTGTTCCAACAGCCAGCGGATGCCTTCACCCAGCTCATTCAGGGCAAAACGGCGCTCGCCGCGCGCCAGGTAGGCGCCGTCATCCAGCAGCGACTGCAGCTCCTGACCCAGCTCGACGATCGCCTGATAGTCACGCGAGCGGAAGAACTCCACATCCATGACGTAGTCGGTATCGACGCCGTGCTGGATGATCTTGATCAGCGGCAGGTAGAGGCTGTGTTCGCGATCTTCCTGCAGTGAGCACTCGTAGCGCTCGCCACCGTCGACGTAGCTGGCCAGCGCTTGGCACAGCTGCTCGGACCACTGACGCACGCTCTCCGCCGAGGACAGCTGCTCCAGCGTCAGCGCCGGCAGGTAGAGCAGGCGCTTGAGCACCTCCTGCGGGTAGACACGGCTCAGGCGCTGACACATGCGCTCCACCTGGCGGTAGCGGGTGATCAGGGTTTCCAGCGCCGGGCCGGAAATCGCCGGTGAACTCTCGCTCGGATAGAGGCTGGTGCCGTCCAGCGCGCCCTGCAGCAGGTGGTTATCCAGCGCCTCGTCATCTTTCAGGTACTGCTCCTGCTTGCCCTTCTTGATCTTGTACAGCGGCGGCTGGGCGATGTAGATATGACCACGCTCGATCAGAGCCGGCATCTGACGGAAGAAGAAGGTCAGCAGCAGGGTGCGGATGTGCGAGCCATCCACGTCGGCATCGGTCATGATGATGATGCGGTGGTAGCGCAGCTTGTCCGGGTTGAACTCCTCGCGGCCGATACCACAGCCCAGCGCGGTGATCAGGGTGCCCACCTCGGCGGAGGTCAGCATCTTGTCGAAGCGCGCCTTTTCCACGTTGAGGATCTTGCCCTTGAGCGGCAGGATCGCCTGGGTACGGCGATCACGGCCCTGCTTGGCGGAACCGCCCGCAGAGTCACCCTCCACCAGGTAGAGTTCGGACAGCGCCGGGTCTTTCTCCTGGCAGTCGGCCAGCTTGCCCGGCAGGCCCGCCACGTCCAGCGCGCCCTTGCGGCGTGTCATCTCGCGCGCCTTGCGCGCCGCTTCACGGGCGCGGGCGGCGTCGATCATCTTCTGCACCACCGCCTTGGCATCCTGGGGGTGCTCCAGCAGGTATTCATGCAGCTGCTGGCCCATCAGCTGCTCCACCGCGGTTTTCACCTCGGAGGAGACCAGCTTGTCCTTGGTCTGGGAAGAGAACTTGGGATCGGGTACCTTGACCGAGATGATCGCAGTCAGGCCCTCACGGCTGTCATCACCACTGGTGCTGACCTTGCCGTTCTTGTTCATCTGCTCGTGTTCGATATAGCTGTTCAGGCTGCGGGTCAACGCGGTACGGAAGCCGGACAGGTGGGTGCCGCCATCGCGCTGCGGAATGTTGTTGGCAAAGCAGTGCAGGCTTTCCTGGAAGCTGTCGTTCCACTGCATCGCCACTTCAACGCCGACGCCGTTCTCGTGCATCATGTTGAAGTGGAAAATCTTGTTCACCGGCGACTTGTTCTGGTTCAGGAATTCGACAAACGCCGCCAGGCCGCCTTCGTACTCGAACACCTCTTCACGGCCACTGCGCTCATCCTTCAGGCGGATACGCACACCGGAGTTCAGGAAGGAAAGCTCGCGCAGGCGCTTGGCCAGGATGTCGTACTGGAACTGGATGTTGTTGAACGTCTCTTCCGACGGTTTGAAACGGACGATGGTGCCGGTCTGCTCGGTCTGGCCAACCACGGCCAGCGGCGCTTCGGGCACGCCGTGGTGATAGATCTGCTCATGCACCTGGCCACCACGACGGATGGTCAGCTTGAGGTCGGAGGAGAGGGCGTTGACTACGGAGACACCCACACCGTGGAGACCACCGGAGACCTTGTAGGTGTTGTCGTCGAACTTGCCGCCGGCATGCAGCACGGTCATGATCACCTCGGCCGCCGAAACCCCTTCCTCTTCATGGATGTCGGTGGGGATGCCGCGACCGTTGTCGGACACGGTCACGCTTTCGTCCGGGTGGATGGTCACACCAATCTCGGAGCAGAAGCCAGCCAGCGCCTCGTCGATACCGTTGTCGACCAGCTCGAACACCATATGATGCAGACCACTGCCATCATCGGTATCACCAATGTACATGCCCGGCCGCTTTCTGACCGCATCAAGCCCCTTGAGAACCTTGATACTGGACGAGTCGTAACTCTGGTTTTCACCACTCATGTTTGATCTCCTGGCGCACCTTCGTGCGTTAACGTACCGGATTCCACCCTGAACAATGCAACATCAGTCTCTGGTTGCCAGATCCGGCTCAACAGGCCGGGATCCACGCAAGTGATAAAGCACTGATTGGCACTCGCCTCCAAAAATTCACAAAACTGCCGGCAGTGACGCTCATCGAGCTCCGACGGCAGGTCGTCGATCAGATAGATACAGGCGCGGTTGCTGAGGCGATGAAACAGCGCGCCCTGGGCCAGCCTGAATGCGCTGACCACCAGTTTTTTCTGACCACGGGACAGACGGTCAGCCACATTGAGGCTGCCCACCTTGAATCTGAGGTCCGCCCGCTGTGGTCCCAGGCTGGTAAAGCCCTGGCGCAGGTCACGCTCGAAGCTCTCCGCCAGCAGCGCCTCCAGCCCCTTCTTGCGATCCCAGCCGGGACTGAACAGCAAACGTACTTCCACCCCCTGCAGCAGCGCACTCAGCGCCGCGTCGAAATCAGGCCGCAGACGGTCGATATAGGCCTGGCGCAGCTCGGTCATCTGCTCGGCGTAATGAACCAGCTCAGCGTCCCAGACCTTGCGGACGCGAGGATCGATTTTACCACATTTCAGCAGGGAATTTCGCTGCTTCAGCGTCCGTCGAAAGCCGCGCCAGTGCTGAATGAACGCCGGGTCGGCATGAAAAACGCCCCAGTCAAGAAACTGGCGTCGAACCCCGGGACTGCCGTCGAGCAGATCGAAGGTATCGCTGTTGATCACCTGCAGCGGCAGCAGCTCGGCCAGATCGGTTGCCCCCAGGCTTTGACCGGCATACCGAGCCCGCACATCGCCCTCAAGGCTGCGCTCCACCCCCAGCGGTTTGCTCTGTCCCTGGCCCAGCGGGTCCGCCTGGGCGAACACCAGCGCCTGCTGCTGGCCTTCCTGCAGCAGATGGCGGAACTGACTGCCCCGGAAGGAGCGGGTAAGGCCGAGAAAATGGATCGCCTCCAGCACGCTGGTCTTGCCACTGCCGTTATCCCCATGCAGGATGTTGATACGGCTCAACGGGGCCAGGCTGACCGACGCGAGGTTGCGGATGTTTTGAATCTGGAGCTGCTTGAGCGGCATCGGGGTGCGGGAAGCAGGGCGCTCGGGTGAGCGCCCGGAAAGATCACATGCGCATCGGCATGACGACGTACAGCGCTTCGGGCTCGTCCTGGCCCTGGATCAGCGCACTGCTGTTGGAATCCAGCAGGGTGAAACGCACCACGTCGGAATTGAGGATCGACAGCACGTCGAGCAGGTAGTTGACGTTGAAGCCGATCTCCAGATGACCGCCCTGGTAGTCCACAGCCACGGTCTCTTCCGCTTCTTCCTGCTCCGGGTTGTTCGCCATCACCTGCAGATAGCCATCGTTCAGGGTCAGACGCACGCCGCGGTACTTCTCGTTGGAGAGGATGGCGATACGGCTGAACACCTGACGCAGTTCCTGACGATCACCGAGCAGCGCCTTGTCGCCGTTGCGCGGAATCACGCGCTGGTAGTCGGGGAACTTGCCATCGACCAGCTTGGAGGTGAAGGTAAAGTCACCCACGTTGGCGCGGATGTGGTTGGCGCCGATCACCAGCTTGACGTTCTCGTCACCGCCCTGCAGCAGACGGGCCAGTTCCAGAATCCCCTTGCGCGGCACGATGATCTGCTGCTGCGTCGCAACATCCGTCTGTACCGGGCTGACCGAGGTCGCCAGGCGATGGCCGTCGGTAGCCACACTGCGCAGCTCGCCATCCTTGACCTCCAGCAGCATGCCGTTGAGGTAGTAGCGAACATCCTGCTGCGCCATGGAGAAGCCGGTCTGCTCGATCAGGCGGCGCAGGGCCGACTGCGGCAGCTGCAGCTCGAAGGTTTCCGGGCTGTCTTCGACGTTGGGGAACTCGTGCGCCGGCAGGGTCGACAGGCTGAAACGGCTGCGACCGGACTTGATCATCATCTTCTGTCCGGACAGCTCCAGCTCGATACGGGCATCATCCGCCAGGGATTTACAGATATCCATCAGCTTGCGGGCCGGCACGGTCACCGAACCGGCTTCCGCCGGCTCATCCAGCTGTACGCGCCCCACCAGCTCGACTTCCAGGTCGGTACCGGTCAGCGACAGCTGGTCACCCTCAGCCACCAGCAGGATATTGGACAGCACCGGCAATGTCTGACGGCGTTCCACAACACCAGCGACCAGCTGCAGTGGTTTGATGAGCGCTTCGCGGGATATAACAAGTCTCATGATTCAGGCTACCCTGTCAGGTCCATCACTACGCCGTCAGGTGACGCAGCAGGTTTTTGTAATCTTCAGCAATATCAGTATCGGTTTCGCGCAGTTCCTTGATCTTACGACAGGCGTGCAGCACTGTCGTGTGGTCTCGGCCACCGAACGCATTCCCGATCTCGGGCAAACTGTGGTTGGTCAGCTCCTTGGCCAGGCTCATCGCCACCTGGCGCGGCCGCGCCACGGAACGGCTGCGACGCTTGGAGAGCAGATCCGCCACCTTGATCTTGTAGTAGTCGGCCACCACACGCTGAATGTTGTCAATACTAACCTGTTTATCCTGCAACGCCAGCAGATCCTTGAGGGATTCCTTGATAAACGGCGTATTGATCGCATTACCGGTGAAGTGAGCATTTGCTATCACCCGCTTCAACGCGCCTTCCAGTTCGCGCACGTTGGAACGGATTTTCTGGGCAAGGAAGAAAGCGGCATCGTCCGGCAGGTTGACCTGCGCCTCCTGTGCCTTCTTCATCAGGATCGCCACCCGGGTTTCCAGTTCCGGCGGCTCGATCGCCACTGTCAGACCCCAGCCGAAGCGGGATTTCAACCGCTCCTCGACACCGTGGATCTCCTTCGGGTAGCGGTCACTGGTCAGGATCATCTGCTGACCACCTTCGAGCAACGCATTGAAGGTATGGAAGAACTCCTCCTGGGAGCGCTCCTTGCCGGCAAAGAACTGGATATCGTCGATCAGCAGCGCATCCACTGAACGGTAGTAGCGCTTGAAGTCGTTGATCGCGTTCAGCTGCAACGCCTTGACCATATCGGCCACGAAGCGCTCCGAATGCAGGTAGACGATACGGGCGTTGGGGTTACGCTTGAGCATCTCGGTGCCCACCGCATGCATCAAGTGGGTTTTACCCAGGCCCACGCCGCCGTAAATGAACAGCGGGTTATAGGAACCGCCCGGATTGTCCGCCACCTGCTGCGCAGCCGCCAACGCCAGCTGGTTCGACTTGCCCTGTACGAAGGACTCGAAGGTGAACATCGGGTTGAGGTTAGACTGGTGACGCACAGCGCCTTCAACCTCGACCCGACGACCGCCCATGGAATGAAGGCCGCCGCCGGCGTCCGGCTGTTCCAGCTGGTCGAAGAACCCCATCTGCGGAGTTGGCTCGACCGGCAGTTCCGCCTGAGGCTCGGCCATGATAGGTGCCTGAACAGGAGCGCGCCCGGCTTCAACCACTGGCGGCGGCGGGGCCGGCTCATAAACCGGCGCCGGAGCGGGCGGCGGCACGTACGCCGGCGCCATGCGTTCGGGCGCAGGGCGCGACGCCCGCATGCGGCCCGGAGCGGTCCGGGTGCGCGGCATCGCCGCGCCCACCTGGCCCGCCACATCCAGGCGCACCTCGATGCTCATGTCACCGGTGGCCTCGCAAACGGCCTGCTGGATGCGCGCCAGAAACTTGTCCGCCACCCAATCCTTGACGAAGCGGTTCGGCGCCAGCAACAGCAGCTCAGTGTCCGCGCTTTCCTGCGCACGCAGAGGTCTGATCCAGGTGTTGAATTGCTGGGAGGGAAACTCCTGCTGCAAGGCTCTCAGGCACTGCTCCCAAAGATCAACTGACATCCATCTACTCCCGACCGCTCAGCCTAACGAGCCCAAGGGTGATCGCACTATATATAAAGAAAGAGTGCGCTATTCTAACGCCTCAAAGAGTGGTTATCCACAGTAAAAACGGCATTTGTGCAAAAAGATGAATAACCCCGGACAAGCCATGAAAATCCACGTTTCGCCTGAACAAAGGCAGTCAAAAACCCGCAAAAAACAGTTTAAAAACACCTTTTATTCAGACTTACCAACAGCCCAATTTACTGTTTTTAAAAGGATAAGAAAGATTAACCCCAGAAACTCAACCCCCTCCTGATCTGCTCCCCTCCTTGCCCATGCTCAACATGCACGGCCGGCCGCAGATATAGCACCAGCAAAAGAATACGCGCCAAAGCGCAAAAACTGTTTGCAAGATAACCAGCAATTCCTTAGAATTTCGCGTCTTGATTTTTTACCCGTGGATATCAGCCACCTCACGTACATCAGTGTAAGTAGGACTGAGGCAATGAAAAGAACATTCCAACCCAGCGTTCTGAAACGCAAACGTAATCACGGTTTCCGTGCTCGCATGGCTACCAAAGGTGGTCGTCAGGTTCTGAACCGTCGTCGCGCCAAAGGTCGTAAGCGTCTGTCTGCTTGATTCAGACTCTGCATAAGGTCGCATGACTGAATGACCGACTTCCGATATCCCCGCCAGTTGCGCCTGTTGACTGGTGGGGATTTCAAACGTGTTTTCGACCGTGCGGTCGTCAAAGTACCAGATCAGCACCTGCTGATTCTGGCCCGCCCCAACGATCTTGGACATCCCCGGATCGGCTTTGTCATATCCAAGAAAAATGTCCGTCGGGCGGTGCAACGCAACCGGGTTCGGCGTATCATTCGCGAATCGTTTCGCCTGCACCAGCATCAACTCCCGGCTCTCGACATGATCATTCTGGCCCGCAAGGGACTGGACGGTCTGGAAAATCCGGATTTGCATGCCATGATCAGGCGTTGCTGGACGCGCGCCGGCAAAAAAGCCCGAAAGCTCACATAACAAACTGATGGTTCTACCACCATGGATGTACAGCGAGTCATATTGATCGCCGCTCTGGCACTGGTCTCCTACCTGATGGTGCTGCAGTGGAATGAAGATTATGGTCCTGCCCAGCACCAGCCGCAGCAGCAAGCGACCACCGTTTCCGCCTATAGCAACACTGGCGACTCCCAAAGCGTTTCCGAACTGCCGCAGGCATCCGATGCGTCCGCCAGTACCGATATCCCGGTCACTGACAGCGGTGCCGTTGCCCAGGCAGAAAGCGGCAACCTGATCCATATCCGCACCGATGTGCTGGACCTGCTGGTCGACCCCCGTGGTGGCGACATCATCCAGGCTGCCCTGCCGCAGCATGATGCCGTACTGAACAGTGAACAGCCGTTCGTGCTGCTGGAACAGAACAGCAACCGCACCTATGTCGCCCAGAGCGGCCTGATCGGCCAGGACGGGCCCGATGCAGCCAAGGGCGGTCGTCCGCTGTATACCAGCAAGCAAACCGAATATGTGATGGATGGCGACAGCCTGGACGTCGACCTGGTCCTGACCACCGACAGCGGTGTCCAGGTGACCAAGCGTTTCAGCTTCACCCAAGGCGAGTACAAGGTTGGCGTCGAGTTCATCGTCAACAACACCTCCTCTGAAGCCTTCGATGCCATACTCTTCGGCCAGATCAAGCGTGACGGTTCACCGGATCCGTCCCAGCAGACCTCCATGGGCATGCAGTCCTATCTGGGCGCTGTCTTCTCCACCGTCGAGAACAACTACCAGAAGGTAGACTTCGGCGACATGGATGAAGAGCGCTTCAAGACCAGCAGTCCGGACGGCTGGGTCGCCATGGTGCAGCACTACTTCCTCAGCGCCTGGATTCCGGCGCCGGGTGCCGAGTACACCTACCAGACCCGCAAGCTGAACGGCAATTATATCGCCGGCTTCATGTCACCGGATTTCAGCGTGGCACCGGGGCAGACCCAGGCTGTCAGCGCCACCTTCTATGCCGGCCCGAAAGATGTCGACCAACTGGAGCAGATCGCGCCCAACCTGAACCTGACCATCGATTACGGCTGGCTGTGGTGGATCGCCTCGCCGCTGTACATGCTGCTTAAATGGATCCATTCCGTAGTGGGCAACTGGGGTCTGGCAATCATCGGCATCACCATCCTGGTCAAGGCGGCGCTGTTCCACCTGAACGCCAAGGCGTTCAAGTCCATGGCCAAGATGCGCAAGTTCGGTCCAGAGATGGCTCGCCTGAAGGAACTCTACGGCGACGACCGCCAGAAGATGTCCCAGGAGATGATGAAGCTGTACCAGAAGGAGAAGATAAATCCGCTGGGCGGCTGTCTGCCAATCCTGGTGCAGATGCCGGTATTCATCGCCCTGTACTGGGTGCTGATGGAATCCGTCGAGCTGCGTCACGCGCCGTTCTACGGCTACATCCAGGACCTGTCGCAGATGGACCCGTACTTCATCCTGCCGATCCTGATGGGTGTGACCATGTTCATCCAGCAGTCGCTGAACCCGACCCCGCCTGACCCCATGCAGGCCAAGATGATGAAGATGCTGCCGATCCTGTTCACCTTCTTCTTCCTCTGGTTCCCGGCAGGTCTGGTGCTGTACTGGCTGGTCAACAACATCCTGTCGATCGCCCAGCAGTGGGTGATCAACAAGCAGATCGAGGCTGGCGAAGCGAAAGGCTGACATCCACTTCCTGCTCACAGAAAAGGCTCCTTCGGGAGCCTTTTTGCGTTTTGGCATCCGGCAAACTCTCAGATACTCGCCGCAGGCTCATGCAATCGAATGCCATGTTCGCTATCATGCCAATGCATCAACGAGGAAAAGAGCCATGGATACGGCACCCCACCCCGCGAAGGCAATGCAGCTCCTCGCAAGCGCCACCGAAGTCATTCCGCTCGTCCGGCGTATCGTCACGCTCGAACGTTGTTTACCATCACTTTGCATTCTCAAGCGCGGGTACCGCTTTGTACTGCTGAGCATTCTGACAGCCAGCGCCAACCCGGCCATGGCAGCCTCGACCTGTAGTGCCGACGAGGTCGAAGCCGTTGAAGTGATCATCCGCCATGAGACGACCTTTCAGACCAACGGCAGCGGAGCAGACCTGCAACTCAGGGGCCGCGGGGAAGCGACTCTCTATTTCAGCCAAAAGGGAGACGAATACTCGCGTGAAAGTGGCGAACGTCGCATTCCCGACGGCCTGCTCGCAAGCGGTGATTTCCACTATCGATGGGTTCCCTATGAAAAGGAAACCTGGCATACCGGTACAGACATCTATCGTTCCAGCACCGGTGAAAAACGCCAAAGCCACCGACATACCCAAGCCGTCACACGTTTCCATGATCCCCAGATCCCTATCGCCCAAGCTTCCGCCCGCCACGCCAAAACATCTCGTGTTGCCGGTTTTCGTTGCCGGATGGCGCAGCAAACACTGGCAACAGGGACAACCCTTTCCACCTGCAACCTGGAAGTTTATGGCCGCCCGGTGCCGCTGGATTGGGAAATGCGACACAAGGATGGATCAGCACAAAGCAAACGTCTGCTTTCATTACAGACAATCTGTGTCGACGCATCCCTGTTCAAAGTGCCTGAACGCGACTGGAAATGAGCTGATGATACCCTGTAGGGAACACTGCTCCGTTTCATTCCGAATAGCGTTTATTGGATGATTCAATACAGTGAGAATCAGCATGTTTGACTGGAAAAAATTATCAATGAACCTCCTTCAAAACACATACGCAGAGGCTCGCTAATCAAGTTAAGAGATCATTCATGGCGCGATGAAACAGTCGTCTTCATGGTAGGTGAGTGGGTTGGCGATAGCGACTTCCCGATTTCAATCGTGCGTATTTCTGGCAGCAAGGGAGGTATAAACCCTTTCCGAATAATCCCGGCAACAAAACTGCCGGAAAGAGTGATGACCATAGGCTGGCTCATTGAAAACTGGAATTATTGGATCTTCTCAGAATCCACTGTGTCCACAGCCATGATCTGCTATGGCCCAGTTTCTGCTGAATGTTTTGGTTAACCCCCTAGGCAGAAGACCAAGCTCAAGCCGGAAGATAGCCTGAACCTGGAGCCTCTGTCCTGACAACATAGGCCGGGCAACCGTGCTCAGATACCCGACCTGTTCCGATAGTCTCATTGTCCGACGTATCCGTTCCAGGTGGCGCCCTTGCAGGGTCTCAATGATAGAATGCCGATGCCTGCGCACATATCGCGCAGGCACGAAACCGTTTTACCTTGTTAAGGCTCAGATGACTAACAGGGTCCCATTGCACGCTGGCCAACCTTACAACCTCGTCGTGCTTGAAGCTCAGGAGATTTCCATGCTCAGTACCACTCAGGACACCATCGCCGCCCAGGCCACACCGCCCGGACGCGGCGGCGTCGGCATTATCCGTCTGTCCGGTCCCCAGGCGCTGAGCATCGCCGAGCAGCTGCTGGGCTTTGCGCCCAGGCCGCGCCATGCCCACTACACGCCGTTTATGGGCGAGGGCGCTCAGGTGCTGGACCAGGGCATAGCGCTGTATTTCCCCAATCCGCACTCGTTTACCGGCGAGGATGTGGTCGAGCTGCAGGGCCACGGTGGCCCGGTGATCATCGACCTGCTGCTGCAGCGCTGTATCGCCCTCGGCGCCCGCCTGGCGCGTCCCGGCGAGTTCTCCGAACGGGCCTTCCTCAACGACAAGCTGGACCTGGCCCAGGCCGAGGCGATCGCCGACCTGATCGACAGCTCCTCCGAGCAGGCCGCCCGCTGTGCGCTGCGCTCATTACAGGGCGCCTTCTCCGAGCGGGTGCATGCGCTGGTCGAGGCGCTGATCCAGCTGCGCATCTATGTTGAAGCAGCCATCGACTTCCCCGAGGAGGAGATCGACTTTCTCGCCGACGGCAAGATCCAGAACGACCTCGACCGGATCCTGCAGCAGCTCGGCGAAGTCCGCCAGGAGGCACGCCAGGGCAGTCTGCTGCGCGAGGGGATGAACGTGGTGATCGCCGGTCGTCCCAACGCCGGCAAGTCGAGCCTGCTCAACGCCCTGGCCGGGCGCGAAACGGCGATCGTCACCGATATCGAAGGCACCACCCGTGATGTCTTGCGCGAACATATCCACATCGACGGCATGCCGCTGCATATCATCGACACCGCCGGCCTGCGCGACGCGCCGGATGCGGTGGAGCGGATCGGCATCGATCGCGCCTGGGAGGAGATCCGCAAGGCGGACCGCATCCTGATGATGGTGGACAGCACCCGTTCGGCCACCACCGATCCGGCCGAACTCTGGCCCGAGCTGGCCGACCACCTGGATGATTTCAGCCATGTCACCCTGATCCGCAACAAGGCGGACCTGAGCGACGAGCCCATCGGCCTGGAACGGCAGGGCGAGTACACCCTGATCCGGCTGAGCGCCAAGGGCGGCGAGGGCGTCGACCAGCTGCGCCAGCATCTGAAGGAGGTGATGGGCTTCAGCAGTACCACCGAGGGGGGCTTCATGGCTCGCCGCCGCCATATCGATGCTCTGGAGCGCGCCCGCGAGCTGCTCGATACCGGCGCCGAACAGCTGCAGCTGCACGGTGCCGGCGAGCTGCTGGCCGAAGACCTGCGCCAGGCGCAGCAGGTGCTAAGTGAAATCACCGGCGAGTTCACCTCCGATGACCTGCTGGGACGCATCTTCAGTTCTTTCTGCATCGGCAAGTAAGAACCGCCTCAGCGTTACTCGGCAGCCGCCGCTGGTGTGCCGGGTAACATCCGCACCGCCGAAGCCGCAGATCACTCCTATTCACACCCCTATCAACACCCGCTCCCCCTGTACAGCACCCGCACAGGGGCGATTCAACACCCCGTTGAAGCCGACCTGTGGATAAAAAACAAAACGGATGCTAGTATCCCTATATACTTTGAATTCAAATTAATTGAATGGAATTTATCATGCCGGCATCCACCCCAAATGAGTTCGGTATCCGCTTCACCCTGTTGGCGCGCCTCTGGCGCCGCACCCTCGATCAGTTGCTGGCCCAGGAGGGCATCACCGACATCAGCTGGTCACCGCTGATTCACCTGTCGGACGGGGGCGATGGCTGCACGCAAACGGAACTGGCCGCACGCGTCGGCATCGATGGATCCAGCCTGGTGCGCCTGTTGGATACTCTGGTGGAGCGGGGTTTCGTCGAGCGCCGACCCGCCCCTGACGATCGTCGTCGTCGACACATTTTTTTGACGCCGTCCGGACAGGAGGAGGCTGCCCGCATCAGACAGATTCTGGACCAGATCGAAGCCAGAATGTTGATGACCGTGACCGATGAGGAGATCGAGCAGATGACCCGGGTGCTTGGCCGTATCCGCAGACAGCTGCAGGACCTGTCGGAAGGGGTGTCAATGTGAATACCTTGTCTCTGAGCCTGAACAAGCTGGGGTTTGACCCCTCACGTATCGGATTTGCCGTGCGCACCGCCAGCGCCGCCGGGCTTGCCCTCCTGCTTGCCTGGGCGCTCGGGCTGGAGCATCCGCAATGGTCGGCCATGACCGTTTGGGCGGCTTCCCAGCCGGTCCGCGGCATGCTGATCGAAAAAAGTCTGTTCCGGGGCCTCGGCACCCTGGTGGGCACTGTGTTCGGCGTCTCGCTGGTGGTGGTGGCGGACGGCAGCATCCCGATCCTGGTCATCGGCCTGGCGCTCTGGGTCAGCCTCTGCGCCGGTGCCGGCAACCTGATCCACGGGCTGGCGTCCTACGGCACCCTGCTCGCCGGTTACTCTGCCGCGATGGTGGCCTTGCTGAGCACGGATGCCCCGGAATCGATCATGACATTGGGGGTGGACCGCTTGCTGACGGTACTCGTCGGGGTACTCACGGCGCTGGTGATCGGGCTGCTGCTGGCACCGGCCAGCGTGGCCGACAATGCCGGCCAACGGCTGCGTCGATTGAGCTCAGACCTGTTGCAGCTGCTGCTGCAGCAACTGCAAACCGGCCCGACATCCACCGCCGCAATACAGTCGCAGCTGGAAAAGATGGCGGTAATGGAAGAGCGGCTACAGTCCCAATCAGCCGGTTCCATCCGCTCCCAGCGCCATCTGCGCGCCGCCCGCAGGCTGCTGCACGTTCAGGTTGAACTGCTGCTCTGGTTGAGGACGAGCCCAAGCCAGGTATCCATCTCGCCGGCGGCCGTGACGGCGCTGCAACAGCTGGCGGACAGTCTGAAGCAAAACAAGGATTGTCGGCAGCTGCAGACGCGCCTCCAGACCGCTCGCCAGCAGTGCGAGGGGGGACCAGACGTCATCCTGGCACTGCTGCAGATGCTGGAGCCACTGCTGCTTCCCGGCCAAACGCTGAGCGCTCGGATCCCGGCCCGCCAGCGGCCCGTGATCCTGCATCGAGACTGGGTCGGAGCGCGCCAGGCCACGCTCAGGGCCTGCGGCCTGATCCTGCTCCTTGGCAGCCTCTGGTGGCTGACCGGTTGGTCTGCCGGGCCGTATCTGCTGCTGGGCGCCGCGATCATGGTCACGCTGTTTTCCACGACCGACAACCCTGCGCGGCTGATGCGCTTCATTTTCATCGGCCAGGCAGGCGGCGCGATGGCGGCACTGACCTGTGCCTGGCTGATCTGGCCGTTGGGCGACGGCGTCCTGTTTCAGATCTTGACGATGCTGCCGTTCGTCATGCTCGGAGCCGTGCCAATGGCGCATCTGCGCAGCCAGGCAAGCGCCATGGATTTCAACATGATCATGTTGCTGCTGCTGCATCCGACACAGGCCGGCAGCTACGGTTTTTCTCATTCGCTGTCGATGGCGCTGGCGGTCGTCGCCACCCCCCTGATCGCCATGGTTGCGTTCCGCTACGTCTTCCCCACCAACCTGCGCCAGCGCAGCCGCGTACTGGTCACCATGATGCTGCATGAACTGCAGTCACTGGCGGCGGCCACCGATGTGCTGCCGCGACAGCACATCTGGCAGGCGCGCCTGAACCATCGTGTCCTGCACCTGATCCGCCTGTACCTGCGCAACAACGCCGACACCGGTTCCGCCACCCATGGCTGCCTGGCCGTACTCGAGACCGGTCAGAGCATCTTCCAGCTGCACCGGCTTGCCAATCAGCCCGGAATCAGCCCCAGGGAACAGGCCATGCTTCAGCAGGCCCTGCGACAGCTAAGTCTGCTGGAGCAACAGCCGGAACGGGCCGCACTCAGCCTGCAGCGCTGCGCCAAACTGCTGGCCCGCAACGGGCATTCGGGGACGCAACCCTTATCACGCACGGCCACACTGCTGACCGACCATCGGCCCTGGTTCAAAACCGCCAGGACCCACTAGAGCCCTGAAGGCTTGCACTCACCCTCCCTGTCACGGCCGCATCGATCGGCCGTGACTTATGCACAGGCCAATTTTTTTCAACCCGACTGATTTCCACAGCCTGGATTTCATGGGCGCGGAGTGTACGAAATACGTACAGCCAGCCCGCAGGGTCAGCGATCCGGCTGTTGAAAAACCAACTACCCACACATTAATCAACAGACCAAAAATTCACAAACATCTGATATATATAGAGTTTTTGTCTTAACCTCGTTTTCATCCAAAAGTTTTCAACAAAACACTGCTGTCGAGCGAAAGGAAGTTATACAGTTGATACACAAGCTTACGCACAAGCCGAAACACATTTTCGTGGGATGGTTTTTATCCACACCAGGCTTATACCATAGCTATGCCCGGGTTATCCCGGATCAGCCAACAGAGTTGTTCTCGTATCGAATTATTCACTGCAGCCTGGTAGGTTCCTGTGATCCTGACCGGTGAATAACTGTGCCTCAACATGGGATAACTTTCCCCTGTGCATAACAGGCCGTTCTACACACAGGCTGTCCTCAGCTGCCCACCAGCCACACAGTACTTGGACAACAGGGTTTGGTCACGTCTAACTGCATGACAATAAAGGAAAAATTTAGGATATCCCGGAAAAAGAGGGTCCCTATACATAAAGAACAATAACAATCTTTTCTTATATATAACCTTTCTTCTTACTTATATATGTCCAGCATGGACGGACAAGTATTCAGGAAGAGGTTGACTAAATTTCGACCATTTCTTAACGCCTCAGGGAGCGCTATACTTGTCACCCTTTTCTCCGGCCACTTTCGGCCAGCTCTAACCTGCAATATGTGAGGCCTTCAGTGGACTACCCTGACCGCTTTGATGTGATCGTGATTGGTGGCGGACATGCCGGCACCGAAGCTGCCCTGGCAGCCGCCCGCATCGGTGCCAAGACACTGCTTCTGACCCATAACATCGAGACACTCGGACAGATGTCGTGCAACCCGGCCATCGGCGGGATAGGCAAAAGCCATTTGGTCAAGGAGATCGACGCTCTCGATGGGGCCATGGCCTGTGCCACCGATCGTGGCGGTATCCAGTTCCGGATACTCAATGCCCGCAAGGGACCGGCCGTCAGGGCCACCCGTGCCCAGGCGGACCGCGTGCTGTACAAGGCCGCCATACGCTCCATTCTGGAGAATCAGTCCAATCTGCAGATCTTCCAGCAGGCCGCAGATGATCTGATCGTGGAAGGGGACGAAGTCAAAGGGGTCGTGACCCAGACCGGCATTCGATTCCATGCCCGTTCCGTAGTTTTGACCGCCGGTACCTTCCTCGGCGGTGTGATCCACATCGGTCTGGACAACCATGCCGGAGGTCGTGCCGGAGATCCGCCCTCGATCCGTCTGGCACAGCGATTACGTGAGCTGCCGTTACGGGTTGATCGTCTGAAAACCGGCACCCCGCCGCGAATCGATGCCCGCAGCGTCGACTTTTCGGTGATGCAGCCTCAGCCGGGCGACACGCCGACACCGGTGATGTCGTTCATGGGCAGCGTCGATGACCATCCTCAGCAGGTGAACTGTTTCATTACCCATACCAACAGCCGCACCCACGACATCATTCGCGGCGGCCTGGATCGCTCGCCGATGTATACCGGCGTCATCGAGGGAATAGGGCCGCGTTACTGCCCGTCCATCGAGGACAAGATCAATCGCTTTGCCGACAAGGACCAGCACCAGGTGTTCGTCGAGCCGGAAGGACTGACCACCCACGAGCTCTATCCCAACGGCATCTCCACCAGCCTGCCGTTCGATGTGCAGATGGAACTGGTGCGTTCCATCCGTGGCTTCGAACACGCCCATATCACCCGACCGGGCTATGCCATCGAATACGATTTCTTCAACCCTCAGGACTTGCGCCATACGCTGGAGACCAAACATATCCAGGGCCTCTACTTCGCCGGGCAGATCAACGGTACGACCGGATACGAAGAGGCGGGCGCCCAGGGGTTGCTGGCCGGTTACAACGCCGCAGCCCGAGCGCTGGAGCGCGACGCCTGGTATCCGCGTCGAGACGAGGCCTACATCGGCGTGATGGTCGATGACCTGATCACCCTGGGGACCTCCGAGCCCTACCGCATGTTCACCAGCCGGGCGGAATACCGCCTGATCCTGCGCGAGGACAATGCCGACCTGCGTCTGACGGAACGGGGCCGCGAGCTGGGTCTGGTCGGTGATCAGCGCTGGGCGCGTTTTGAAGCCAAGCGCGAGGCGATGGAGCAGGAACTGCAGCGGCTGAAGAACACCTGGGTGCACCCGAACACGCCGGAAGCGGAACAGCTCGATGCCAAGCTCAAGACCGGTTTGAACCGGGAGTACAACCTGGCGGACCTGATCAAGCGCCCCGAGTTGAACTATCAGGATGTGGCCAGCCTCAAGGGCGAGCCGATCGAGGATGAGCAGGCGGCCGAACAGGTCGAGATCCAGCTCAAGTATTCCGGCTATATCGAGCGTCAGAAGGGCGAGATCGAACAGATGCGCCGTCAGGAGAATACCCGCCTGCCGGATGACTTCGATTACGACCAGGTCAGCGGGCTGTCCAACGAGTTGAAGCTGAAGCTGGGCCAGCAGCGGCCGGAGACCCTGGCGCAGGCATCGCGCATCCAGGGCATGACCCCGGCGGCGATCTCGCTGCTGCTGGTCTACCTGAAAAAGCGTCAGCTCAACACAAGCGTCAACAAGCAGGTAGCCGAATAATGTCCGAATTCCGTGATCTTCTGCTGCGTGGTCTGAAACCCTTGCAGATCGAGCTGGATGACAGCCAGATCGAACGCCTGCTTGCCTACCACCAGATGCTGGTGAAATGGAACAAGGCGTACAACCTGACCGCCGTGCGTGATCCGGCGCAGATGATCTCGCGTCATCTGGTGGACAGCCTCAGCGTGCTGCCCTGGATCGGCACCGGTCGCCTGCTGGATGTGGGCAGCGGCCCGGGCCTGCCCGGGATTCCGCTGGCGATCTGCCGGCCCGATCTGCAGGTGACCACGCTGGACAGCAACGGCAAGAAGACCCGTTTCCAGGTGCAGGTGAAAGCCGAACTTGGCCTGGACAACCTGACCGTGATCAACGGCCGCGTCGAAGCGGTCGATGCGGAGCCCTTCGACATGGTGATATCCCGGGCCTTCGCTTCCATCGCCGACATGCTCGACTTGAGCGGTCATCTGGCGGCCGAGCAGGGTATTTTTCTTGCCATGAAAGGCTTGTATCCTGAGGACGAGATTGAACAGATGCCGGCGGGTTTCGCGCTGCGTGAAACCCACCGGCTGCAACTGCCGGATACGGAAGGCGAGCGGCATCTGCTGATTCTAGGGAGAGCATAGGCGTGGCCAAAATCATCACCATTACCAACCAGAAGGGCGGCGTGGGCAAGACCACCACCTGCGTCAATCTGGCGGCGTCACTGGCGGCGACACACAAACGGGTGCTGATGATTGACCTGGATCCCCAGGGGAACGCCACCATGGGCAGCGGCATCGACAAGCATCAGCTGGAGTGCTCCGTCTACGAACTGCTCACCGACCAGGCCAGTGCCGCCGATGCGATCATCAGGGAAACCGAATGCGGCTATCACCTGATCGGCGCCAACGGTGACCTGACCGCCGCCGAAGTGGAACTGCTGCAGCTGCCGCGCCGCGAATTCCGGCTGAAGATGGCGCTGCTGCCGGTGATGGATGATTACGACTACATCCTGATCGACAATCCGCCGTCGTTGAACCTGCTGACAGTGAACGCCCTGGCCGCATCGGCGGGGGTGATCATCCCGATGCAGTGCGAATACTACGCGCTGGAAGGGATCAGCGCCCTGGTCGGTACCATCAACAAGATCAACCAGCGCCTGAACCCTTCATTGCGGATCGAGGGCATCCTGAGGACCATGTTCGATCCGCGCATGAGCCTGACCAAGGATGTTTCGGCCCACCTGGTGGAATATTTCGGCGGCAAGGTGTACCGCACGGTGATTCCGCGCAATGTACGCCTGGCCGAGGCGCCCAGCCATGGCTTGCCGGCGTTGCAGTATGACAAGAACTCACGCGGTGCCCTGGCCTATCTGGCCCTGGCGGGCGAGCTGATTCGGCGCACCGATCAGGAGCTGGCGGCCGCCCAGGCCCCGACGGAAACAGCGTTGACGGAACAGGAAACAGAGTAGATGGTAGCGAAAAAACGCGGACTGGGACGGGGGCTGGATGCACTCTTGGCAGACGTATCCGGGAGTCAGGGGTATGGTGCAGAGCTGGTCACATCCGAGCCTGAGACACAGGCATCGAGCGGTCCACGCGAGCTGGCCATCGACGTGATCGAGCCGGGCCGTTATCAGCCTCGTCAGGATATCAACGCCGACAGCCTGGAAGAACTGGCCAGCTCCATCCGCAGTCAGGGCGTGATGCAGCCGATCGTGGTGCGCCCCATCGCCGATGAGCGCTATGAGATCATCGCCGGGGAGCGCCGCTGGCGCGCGACCCGGCTTGCGGGGGTGTCGCATATCCCGGTTGTCATTCGCGACGTCCCTGATGAAGCCGCCATTGCCATGGCGCTGATCGAGAATATTCAGCGGGAAAACCTAAACCCGATCGAAGAGGCGGTCGCGCTGCAGCGGCTGCAGACCGAGTTCGAGCTGACGCAGCAGCAGGTCGCGGATGCGGTGGGCAAGTCGCGCTCCACCATCAGCAACCTGCTGCGGCTGATGAACCTGACACCGGAAGTGCGCACGCTGCTGGAACATGGAGACCTGGAGATGGGTCATGCGCGTGCCCTGCTGGCATTGCAGGGGTTGGTACAGATCAAGGCCGCCGATGAGGTGGTGGCCCGTGATCTGTCGGTGCGTCAGACCGAGCAGCTGGTCAAGCGCTATCAGGGCGAAGCCCAAGCTCCGACAAAATCACAGCCCCAGCCTGATCCCGACCTGGAGCAGCTGGCAGGCAGTCTCTCCAAACGGTTGTCGACCGATGTCAACATTCGCAGCGGCGCCAACGGCAAGGGGAAAATTTCCATTGATTTCAAATCGCGTGACCAGCTGGAAGCGATCCTGAAGATCATTTCTTGACCAAAGACATCCGTTAGGCAAGAAGTTAAGACCTTAGTGCAAAACTGGCGGGATTGAGTTGAGAATGTGGGGGGGAATGCCTATAATCTGCCCGCTATTTGGGCACTGTTCAGACTGAAAGCAGGATCAGAGTTGGGCAAGGGTGAAGCAGAACAGGCGCCGGCCGCCGTCAGTCGACATCAGCGGCGCAGTTTTCAAGCGTTTGTGCGCATTCATTTGATGCAGGCCGCGTTGATACTTCTGGTATCTGCGGCCTGTTTGCTGATAAGCAAGGTTCAAGCCTACTCGGCGCTGCTTGGCGGTCTGATCTATCTGGTGCCCAATGGATATTTTACCTTGCGTGTCATGGGCAACAGGCATGTCTCCGGTGCACGTAATGCGCTGGCAAACATGTATGCGAGCGAAATAGGGAAAATGCTGCTAGTCGCGGCGCTGTTTGCGTCGACCTTCATGCTGGTTCAACCGTTGAGCCCATTTTCCCTATTTGGCACCTTCATATTATTGCAACTATCCGGATGGATGCTGCAGTTGAGGTTGTTCAACACCGGTTCCTGAAAAACTTTTGACTGAGAGAAGCTGAGAATGGCAAGCGAAAACCCTACATCCTCAGAATACATATCGCATCACCTGAGCAATCTCACCTTCGGCAACCACCCCTCAGAGGGTTGGACCTTTGCCGGCGGCGAAAAAGCGGCGGAGATGGGGTTCTGGGCGATCAATGTCGATACCATGTTCTTTTCCATCCTGATGGGTGCGATTTTCATTTGGCTGTTCCGCAAGGTAGCCGAGTCGGTCACCAGTGGTGTGCCGGGCAACCTGCAGAACTTTGTCGAGTCCGTTATCGAGTTTGTCGATGACAACGTCAAAAGCATCTTCCATCACAAGAACCCGGTGATCGCGCCTCTGGCACTGACCGTGTTCGTCTGGATCTTCCTGATGAACTCGCTCAAGCTGATTCCGGTTGATTTCATTCCGTACATCGCGGGTGAAATGGGCATTCCGTACTGGAAAATCGTGCCGACCACCGATATCAATGCCACCATGGGCATGAGTATCTCCGTGTTCTTCCTGATCATCTATTACAGCATCAAGGTCAAGGGTGTGTCCGGCTTCGCCGCCGAGCTGTCATTGCAGCCGCTGGGCAAGTACTTCATCCCGTTCAACCTGTTCCTTGAAGTGGTCAACCTGTTGGCCAAGCCGGTCTCTCTGGGTCTGCGACTCTTCGGCAACATGTACGCGGGCGAGATCATCTTTATCCTGATTGCACTGCTGCCGTTCTGGGCGCAGTGGATTCTGTCGGTGCCTTGGGCGATCTTCCATATTCTGGTTATCGTGCTGCAGGCATTCATCTTCATGGTGCTGACCATCGTCTACATGGCTATGGCACACGATGATCACTAAGGTGCCTGGCACCCGATAAAAACTGTTTTATTTGAAATTCAACTTAACTTAAACCTTGAAAACTCTGGAGAAATAAAATGGAGATCACTTATATCGCTGTTGCTCTGCTGCTGGGTCTGTCTGCTCTGGCAGGTGCACTGGGCGTGAGCCTGCTGGGCGGTAAATTCCTCGAAGGTGCTGCTCGTCAGCCGGAACTGGTTCCGGTTCTGCGTAGCCAGTTCTTCATCGTGGTAGGTCTGGTCGACGCGGTGCCGATGATCGGCGTAGGTATGGCGCTGTACATTCTGTTCGCAGGTTGATTCCGGTTTCAAACCAAAGTTGAGACCTCTTTCGGGTCTCACGAGAATATTCAACTGCGAGGGGTAATGGCGTGAATATCAATCTCACCATCATTGGTCAGGCCATTGCATTCTTCATTTTCGTTGTATTTTGTATGAAATACGTCTGGCCGCCGATCACCGGCGCGCTGGCAGAACGTAAGAAGAAGATTGCCGAAGGGCTTGATGCGGCCGACCGTGCTGAACGTGATCTGAAGCTGGCTCAGGAAAAAGCCGCCAACGACATGCGTGCCAGCAAGGAAGAGGCAGCCGCCATCATTGAGCAGGCCAACAAACGGGCTAACAAGATCATCGATGAAGCCAAGGAGCAGGCGCGCGTCGAAGCCGACCGCGTGAAAGCATCTGCTCAGGCTGAACTCGAACAGGAAATCAACCGTGCCAAAGACGCTCTGCGTGCACAGGTTGGTGTACTGGCTATGGCCGGTGCCGAGAAGATCCTGGAAGCCTCTGTCGACGAGAAAGCCCACGCTAAGCTGGTTGAGAAACTGGCCGCTGAGCTTTAAGCGAGGTTTACGATGGCTGAACTCAATACAGTCGCCCGGCCCTACACCAACGCCGCATTCGAATATGCGCGCGAACAGGGCAGCCTCGATCAGTGGTCACAGATGTTGTCGTTAACCGCTCAGGCGGTTAACGACAGTCTGATGACCCGTGTGCTGAGCAATCCCGCCCTGACCGGCGAGCAAAAAGCCGATGTGGTTTTGTCGGTGCTCGGCGAGAAGGCTGAACAGGCAGGCCAGAACTTTGTTCGCTTGCTGGCCGAAAATGGCCGGCTGAGCCTGCTGCCGGAAATCTCCGTGCAGTTCGAGCGTTTGAAAGCCAATCTGGAGAAAAAGGTCGATGTTGACCTGACCACGGCTTTCCCGCTTGACGATGCACAGCAGGAGAAACTGGCAAAGGCCCTCAGCACCAAGTTGGGTCGCGAAGTGAAGCTGACTACCCAGGTGGACAAGTCCATCATCGGGGGAGTAGTAGTTAGCTCCGACGACCTTGTGATCGATGGTTCCGTTCGTGCACGACTGGCGAAACTGGCCGAAGCGATGAATTCCTGAGTGTGAGGAATAACAATGCAGCAACTGAATCCTTCTGAGATCAGCGAGATTCTCAAGAAGCGCATCGAACAGCTCGACGTGTCTTCTGAAGCCCGTAACGAGGGCACCATCGTCAGCGTTTCCGATGGTATTATCCTGATCCACGGTCTTGCCGACGTCATGTACGGCGAGATGATCGAATTCCCGGGTGGCGTCTACGGTATGGCGCTTAACCTGGAACGTGACTCTGTAGGTGCCGTAGTACTGGGCGACTACCAGGGTCTGGTAGAGGGCATGACTGCCCGTTGTACCGGTCGTATCCTGGAAGTACCGGTTGGTCCGGAACTGCTCGGCCGCGTTGTAGACGCGCTGGGTAACCCGATCGACGGTAAAGGTCCTGTTGACGCGAAAATCACCGACGCTGTTGAAAAAGTAGCGCCGGGCGTAATCGCACGTCAGTCCGTTGATGAGCCGGTTCAGACCGGTCTGAAAGCGATCGACGCGATGGTGCCGGTTGGTCGTGGTCAGCGTGAGCTGATCATCGGTGACCGTCAGATCGGTAAGACCGCGATCGCCATCGACGCGATCATCAACCAGAAAGGCACTGGCATCAAGTGTATCTACGTTGCGATCGGGCAGAAGCAGTCCACTATCGCCAACGTGGTACGCAAGCTGGAAGAGCACGGCGCAATGGATCACACCATCGTCGTGGCTGCAGGCGCTGCCGATCCGGCTGCGATGCAGTACCTGGCACCGTACGCCGGTGCAACCATGGGTGAATACTTCCGTGACCGCGGTGAAGACGCACTGATCGTATTTGACGACCTGACCAAGCAGGCTTGGGCATACCGTCAGATCTCTCTGCTGCTGCGTCGTCCGCCGGGCCGTGAAGCTTACCCGGGTGACGTATTCTACTTGCACTCCCGTCTGCTGGAGCGTGCGTCCCGCGTCAACGCCGACTACGTTGAACAGTTCACCAAGGGCGAAGTGAAAGGCCAGACCGGTTCCCTGACCGCGCTGCCGATCATCGAGACCCAGGGTGGCGACGTATCCGCGTTCGTACCGACCAACGTGATCTCCATCACCGATGGCCAGATCTTCCTGGAAACCAGCCTGTTCAACTCTGGCGTACGTCCTGCGATCAACGCAGGTCTGTCCGTATCCCGAGTAGGTGGTTCTGCCCAGACCAAGATCATCAAGAAGCTGGGTGGTGGTGTGCGTCTGGCGCTGGCTCAGTACCGTGAACTGGCAGCATTCGCGCAGTTCGCTTCCGACCTGGATGATGCTACTCGTAACCAGCTGGAACACGGCCAGGCCGTAACCGAGCTGATGAAGCAGAAACAGTACACTCCGATGTCTGTCGCTGAGATGGGTCTGAGCCTGTACGCTGCCAACGAAGGCTTCCTGAAAGGTGTCGAGCTGGACAAGATCGGTGCATTCGAAGCAGCCCTGATCGCCTACTTCAACAGCGAACACGCTGATCTGATGGCGAAAGTGAACGAGAAAGGCGATTACAACGACGAAATCGCGGCTCAGTTCAAGGCTGGCATCGAGAAGTTCAAGTCTACCCAAACTTGGTAATTGCTCGTTAGAGCAGGTGACCGGCCGGCAACAGCGGCCGGTCCAATACTGATTCAAGTTTAATAGGCGGAACTATGGCAGTCGGAAAAGAGATTAAGACGCAGATCGCGAGTATCGGCAGCACGCGCAAAATCACCAGCGCCATGGAAATGGTAGCTGCGTCGAAAATGCGCAAGGCCCAAGACCGCATGCAGTCTTCCCGTCCGTACGCGCAGAGCATCCGTGGAGTCATTCAGCACCTGGCTACGGCCAATCCTGAATATCGTCATACGTATATGCACGAGCGTGAGGTCAAGCGGGTCGGTTTCATTGTAGTGGCATCCGACCGTGGCCTCTGTGGCGGTTTGAACGTGAATGCGTTCAAGGCAGCTGTAAGCAAAATGAAAGAGTTCCATGATCAGAATGTTGAAGTCGACATCTGTGCCATGGGATCCAAGGCAATCACCTTCTTCCGTAACTTCGGCGGTAACGTTGTCGCAGCGAAAGGCGGTCTCGGCGATGCGCCGGAACTGGAGCAGCTGATCGGTTCGATCAAGGTGATGCTGGACTCTTTTGACGAAGGCAAACTGGACAAGCTGTTCATCGTATCCAACGATTTCGTGAACACCATGACTCAGAAGCCGGTCGTTCAGCAGCTGTTGCCGATCGAGGCGAACGAAGAAGACGCAGAGACATTCAAGCACAGCTGGGACTATCTGTACGAACCCGATGCAAAAGAGCTGCTCGATGGCCTGCTTTTGCGCTATATCGAGTCACTGGTCTACCAGGCTGTGGTTGAAAACAATGCCTGTGAACAGGCAGCACGAATGCTGGCGATGAAGAACGCAACCGATAACGCCGGCAACCTGATTGATGAACTGCAACTGGTCTATAACAAGGCCCGTCAGGCGGCGATTACTCAGGAAATCTCCGAGATCGTCGGTGGTGCTGCGGCTGTTTGATGCAGTGAACAGGTTTAAAAGTTGAGAGGATCCGAACATGAGTAGCGGACGTATTGTTCAGATTATCGGTGCGGTTGTAGACGTGGAATTCCCGCGTGACAACGTACCGAAGGTTTACGACGCACTGACCGTCGCAAAAACCGGCCTGACACTGGAAGTTCAGCAGCAGCTGGGCGACGGTGTCGTACGTGCAATCGCCATGGGCCAGACCGAAGGTCTGAACCGTGGTCTGGAAACCACCAACACGGGCGCTCCGGTATCCGTACCGGTCGGTACGGCCACTTTGGGCCGTATCATGGACGTGCTGGGTAACCCGATCGACGAATGTGGTCCGATCGGTGAAGAAGAGCGTTACCCGATCCACCGTAAGGCGCCGTCTTACGCAGATCAGGCAGCAACCAACGACCTGCTGGAAACCGGCATCAAGGTTATCGACCTGGTTTGCCCGTTCGCCAAGGGTGGTAAGATCGGTCTGTTCGGTGGTGCCGGTGTAGGTAAAACCGTCAACATGATGGAGCTGATCAACAACATCGCGACTCAGCACTCCGGTCTGTCTGTATTCGCGGGTGTAGGTGAGCGTACTCGTGAGGGTAACGACTTCTACCACGAGATGCAGGAAGCGGGCGTTGTTAACGTTGAGCAGTTCGACAAGTCTAAAGTAGCAATGGTCTACGGTCAGATGAACGAGCCGCCGGGTAACCGTCTGCGTGTAGCACTGACCGGTCTGACCATGGCGGAAAAATTCCGTGATGAAGGCCGTGACGTACTGCTGTTCGTCGACAACATCTACCGTTACACCCTGGCGGGTACTGAAGTATCTGCACTGCTGGGTCGTATGCCGTCTGCGGTAGGTTACCAGCCGACACTGGCGGAAGAGATGGGCGTTCTGCAGGAGCGTATCACCTCTACCAAGACCGGTTCCATCACGTCTATCCAGGCGGTATACGTACCGGCGGATGACTTGACTGACCCGTCTCCGGCGACCACCTTCTCCCACCTTGACGCGACTGTAGTACTGTCTCGTCAGATCGCGGAGCTGGGTATCTACCCGGCGATCGACCCGCTGGATTCCACCTCTCGTCAGCTGGATCCGCTGGTTATCGGTCAGGAACACTACGAAATCGCTCGTGGCGTGCAGTCTACTCTGCAGCGTTACAAGGAGCTGAAGGACATCATCGCGATCCTGGGTATGGACGAACTGTCTGAAGAAGACAAGCAGACCGTATCCCGTGCGCGTAAGATCCAGCGCTTCCTGTCTCAGCCGTTCTTCGTAGCCGAAGTCTTCACCGGTGCACCGGGTAAATACGTGTCTCTGAAAGACACTATCCGTGGCTTCCAGGGTATCCTGAACGGTGAATACGACGCCCTGCCGGAGCAGGCGTTCTACATGGTCGGCACTATCGACGAAGCTGTCGAGAAAGCGAAAGGCCTGTAAGTTCCGAGCGGAACCTTTTAAGAGGTAATCAAGATGGCTATGACTGTTCATTGTGACATCGTAAGTGCCGAAGAAGAGATTTTCTCCGGACTTATCGAGTTCGTCTCCGTGACAGGTAGCCTGGGTGACCTGGGTATCTTCCCGGGTCACGCTCCGCTTCTGACGGAACTGAAACCAGGCCCTGTCGAGCTGCGTATGCAGGGCGGTAAGGAAGACGTATTCTACGTCTCCGGTGGCTTCATCGAAGTCCAGCCGCACAAGGTGACAGTGTTGGCTGATACAGCACTGCGCGCGGGTGATCTGAGTGAAGCTGCAGCACTTGAGGCTCAGAAGCATGCCGAGCATGCGATGGCCGACAAGAGCGGTGAGTTTGAATACTCCCGTGCTGCGGCACAGCTGGCTGAGGCAGCTGCCCAGCTTCGCACCCTGCAGCAGATTCGTCGCAAGGCCGGTAAATAACCGGTTTTCCGACAGCGTTAAAAAAGCAGCCCTTGGGCTGCTTTTTTTGTGCCTGCTAACAATCTAGGCGTTACTCAACACGGATGGAAATCAGGTTCGTTACGCCTCTTTTGATGCTCACTTCTCCGCTGGTGTAGAAATCCTGCGCGTGATCTGCACCTTTCAAGTAGTACCGGCCACTACTGATAGCCTTGGGTTGACCTGATTTAGGGGCATAGGTGCTTTTCTCGGATAGCCAGCCTTCTGGGGACATCTGGAAAAGACTTACAAATCCATTCTTAAACTCTCCACCGGAATCTTGTTGGGAAACTGAGACTAGTTTTACCAGCGTAAGACCTTGAGGATTTCTTTCTGTCCTCTGGCTGATCGTACCAAAATCACGACTGGTTCTGGTTGGTTTAAACGGGTGAATACGTTCATCAGAAATAGAGTAAGCAGTTGACGACGTACGGCTTGTGCGTGTTTGCGGCAGCGTACTTTGAACGAGGCTATTGGCGGCGGATTCAACGGCAGATTGAATATTGGCGCTGTTACAGCCACTGAGGGAGAGTGCAAAGGGCATAACAGCAGAGGCGAAGAGCAGTTTTATCTTCATTATCTTTCCTTGATGAGTGATAAAATTCAGGACGGCAGTTAACCGTCAAATCCTCAGAAAGAAGATTGTAAGAAATATTCTTCTCTTCATCCAATTGTGTTTATAACAACCCCCACAGCGTATTGAAAATGATCTGCTGAGCGCCGGCGACCTCACGGGAGTCGATCACCACCGCCGTGGGGTAGTTGTCCGAGGCCAGCGAAATGATCGCGCAGCGCGGCGGGTATATGGCGATATAGGCCGCCTCCACCGGGCCATCGGTGCGAATCCACTTGCGTTCCGACAGCTCGGCGCTTTCCCCCCCTTCACCGATGGCGATTGCACGCACACGTATGCCGCGGGCGACCCGTTGTGCCGTGAAATTGGGAAAGGGGCGGTAGAGCAGGGGACGGATCGGCTTGGATGAAAACACCGAATAGACAGGGTCCCGCTGTGCGCCCACCCGGTTGAGGATATCGCGCAGCACCTGCTCGATACCCGCATCACCCTCATAAAACTCCACATTGGCGGTGCTGAAATCGGGCTTCAGGTGGTGCAGTTCTGGAATGACCGAGCTTTTGAGTCGATCGATCGCCTGTTCCATCTGGTTTCGGCGCTCATCGGCCAGCTGCAGCAGCACTTCCGGCTCCCGCGCCGAGAAGTAGCGCCGCTTGCCCTTGGGCAGATAGGTGACGATACCGCGCTGCTGCAGACTCTTCAGGCACTCATATGTGCTGCCGCGATTGACACCGGCACGTTCAGCTACGGTTCGAATCGAGCTTGGTCCCAGGGCCAGCAAAGCCTTGTAGATACTGATATCGCGCTCGGTCAGACCGAGCAGGTCGAAAATTTCAGGCGTCATTTTGTCAATTTTTTTGTGACAAATAGTATTGATTGAGAGCGAGTATACGCTAAAGTTTCGTGCACATTTATATCTCAATGTTGTGACAGGCGGTTGCGACTCCAGGGTACCGAGACAATATGAAAACGGACGTAGTGATTCTGGCTGCCGGACAGGGCAGTCGCATGAAGTCGGCACTGCCGAAAGTGATGCACGGCCTGGCCGGCAAACCGATGTTGCAGCATGTGATCGACAGTGCCAAAGTCCTGGCACCCGAGGCTCTGCATGTGGTGATCGGCCATGGGGGCGAGCAGGTTGAGCAGGCGATGTCGGGCCAGCCGTTGAGTTTCGTCTGGCAACGTGAGCAGCTGGGCACCGGGCACGCCGTGGCTCAGGCGATGCCGAACATTGGCCGGGACTCGGTGGTGCTGGTGCTCTATGGTGATGTGCCGCTGACCCGTCCGGAAACGCTCGAGCAGCTGATTTGGATCGCTGCCCAGGGCGACCTGGGGCTGTTGACCGTCAGTCTGGAAGACCCGACCGGTTACGGCCGCATTATCCGCAACGCGGTGGGCGATGTGGTTGCCATTGTCGAACACAAGGATGCTACCGAACAGGAAAAGCTGGTCCGCGAGGTCAATACCGGCATCCTGGCGCTGCCATCGTCGGCGTTGCATGAGTGGCTGCCCCGACTGTCTGCCGACAACGCCCAGGGTGAGTACTATCTGACCGATGTCATCGCCATGGCGGCGGAAGAGGGCATGCGCGTGCGCGCTATCCAGCCCGACGCCGAGCAGGAAGTGCAGGGGGTTAACAACCGCCAGCAGCTGGCGCAGCTGGAGCGCTGGTATCAGCGTCAACTGGCTGAAGAACTGATGGCCGAGGGGGTCACCCTGGCTGATCCCGTCCGGATCGACATTCGTGGTGAACTGACGACGGGTCGTGATGTGTTGATCGACATCAATACCATTTTTGAGGGTGACGTGGTGCTGGGCGAAGCTGTCGAAATCGGCGCCAACTGCATTATCCGTAATGCCCGCATCGGGGCTGGCACACGAGTCGAGGCCAATTCCATCATCGATGGCGCTATCGTGGCCGAGCATGCCCAAGTCGGTCCCTTCGCACGCCTGCGCCCCGGCACCGAGCTGGCGGCCGGCAGCAAGGTCGGCAACTTTGTCGAAACCAAGAAGGCGCGTATCGGTGCAGGCTCCAAGGTCAACCACCTGACCTATATCGGCGATGCCGAGATTGGCCGTGAGGTCAATGTGGGCGCGGGCACCATCACTTGCAACTATGACGGCGTCAACAAGTCATTGACTCGCATCGGTGATGGCGCCTTCATCGGTTCCAACAGTTCGCTGGTCGCGCCGGTGGAAATCGGTGCCGGCGCCACCGTAGGGGCCGGCTCCACGGTAACCAAGGCGGTGGCCGATAATCAATTGGCCGTTGCGCGAGGCAAACAGACCAATCTCGACAACTGGGCTCGCCCGCAGAAAAAAGGATCCTGAACATGTGTGGAATCGTTGGCGCCATCGCGGCGCGTCCCGTGGCGGGCATCCTGCTGGAAGGTTTGCGCCGCCTGGAATACCGTGGCTATGACTCGGCGGGCATGGCCGTGCTCGATCAGGGCGAGATCAATCGACTGCGTCGTATCGGCAAGGTACAGGCGCTGGCGGACGCCTGTGAGCAGCAGCCGCTGCCCGGACATCTGGGCATCGCCCATACCCGCTGGGCGACCCACGGCAAACCGTCGGAGCAGAACGCCCACCCGCACATGTCTGGCGAGCGGCTTGCGGTGGTGCATAATGGCATTATCGAGAATTTCGAGCCGCTCAAACACGAGCTGCAGCAGTCAGGCTACGTGTTTACGTCGGAGACCGATACAGAGGTGGTGGCGCACCTGCTTGACCGGGAATTGAAGGCGGGCTTCTATCTGCCGGCAGCCCTGCGTCAGACGCTGAGCTACCTCGAAGGCGCTTTTGCTCTGGGCGTGATTCATGCCGACCAGCCGGATCAGCTGCTGACGGCGCGCAAGGGCAGCCCGCTGGTGATCGGCGTGGGCATTGGCGAAAACTTCATCGCGTCCGACCAGCTGGCCCTGCTGCCGGTGACTGACCGCTTCATGTTCCTGGAGGACGGCGATATCGCTATCCTGGAAGCCGAGCGCATTCAGGTGCTGGATGCTCAAGGGCAGGCGGTTGAACGCGTCGTGACCACCTTCGAGCATGGCCAGGGCAGTGCCGAGAAGGGCGAATTCCGTCATTTCATGCTTAAGGAGATCTATGAGCAGCCGCGTGTCATGCAGGCGGTGCTGGAAGGCCGTATCGCCTCCGGGCATCTGCTGGAGCAAGCGTTCGGCAGCGAGGCCGGGGCGGTGTTCGATCAGGTCAAGCAGGTACAGATCGTGGCCTGTGGCACCAGTTATCATGCCGGTATGGTCGCCAAATACTGGATCGAGGAGCTGGTCGGCATCCCCTGCATGGTGGAAGTGGCCAGCGAGTTCCGCTACCGCCCAGTGGTCCTGCCCGAAGGCACTCTACTGCTGACGTTGTCCCAGTCCGGCGAGACCGCCGATACCCTGGCGGCGCTGCGCGACGTGAAAACCCGGGTACTGGCGACGCTGGCGATCTGCAACGTGCCGGGCAGCTCGCTGGTGCGTGAATCCGATCTCAGCCTGATGACCAATGCCGGTCCCGAGATCGGCGTGGCTTCGACCAAGGCGTTCACCTCGCAGCTGGTGGCGCTGATGCTGACCGCCATCGCCCTGGGCCGTCGTCATGGCCTGGATGCTGACACGGAAACCGAGCTGGTTGCGGCGCTGCAACAGCTGCCGGCCCTGCTGGAGCAGCTGCTGGAACTGGATGGTCCCATCGAGCAGATGTCGGCGCACTTCGCCGAGAAGCATCACGCCCTGTTCCTCGGTCGCAACAGCCTCTATCCGGTGGCGATGGAGGGGGCGCTCAAGCTCAAGGAGATCTCTTACATCCATGCCGAGGCCTACCCGGCCGGTGAACTCAAGCACGGCCCGCTGGCGCTGGTCGACAAGGAAATGCCGGTGATCGCGGTGGCGCCGCGCAACGGCATGCTGGACAAGCTCAAGGCCAACCTGCAGGAAGTGCGCGCCCGTGGTGGTGAGCTGTTCGTGTTTGCCGGCTGCGACGAGAGCATCCAGCCGCAGGAGGGCGTGCATGTGATCCATCTGCCGGCCATGCCCCAGATACTGGACCCGATCGCCTTTACCCTGCCGCTGCAGCTGCTGTCCTACCATGTGGCGGTGCTCAAGGGCACCGATGTGGACCAGCCGCGCAACCTGGCCAAGAGCGTCACTGTGGAGTAAGGCGGCTTTCGACGCTGTGAACCTCAAACGCCCCGCTTCCAGCGGGGCGTTGTCGTTTGGCTCAGGCGGAATCTTGGGAATCGGGCCAGGCTGCTGCCTCCCGGTCCGGCTCCGGGCGTGTCCAGACGACGCCGGCGCCGGTGGCGATGAATAGCAGGATAGCCGTCAGCAGGAGGGGGTGGCGAATGCTGACCAGGACGATCACCAGGGCGGCGAGCATGCCGGCACTGGCGACCCACTTGGTGCGCCGGTCGATGTAGCCCCCCTGTTCCCAGTTGCGCAGGCGCTCACCGAACAACGGATGCTGCTCCAACCAGCCACGCAGGCGAGGGGAGCAGCGCGAGGCGCTCCAGGCGGCGATCAGTACAAACACCGTGGTCGGCAGTCCCGGCAGCAGCGCGCCCAGAATGGCCAGGGCGATGCAGACCCAGGTCAGCAGGAGCCAGAGCCAGCGCAGCTGGCCCGGTGTTGTTGTCTGTTGCTGAGGCGGTGTTGGTTGCATGCCAGGGTTCCGTCGCGGTTCGACCACTTCAGTATAGATAATGGGGGGATTTCAGACGTATGAACAATTTATCCGCTCACTTGTTGCGATAGCTCAATTCAATGGCTTGCGCGTTCGGCCCGGGGGCGGGCCAGCACCTCCAGGATGTAGGCGATTACCCGGCGTGAGTAGATCAGGCTGGTATGACTGAGCGGAAACACCTTGTGCTCGTGCATGCCGGTGACGCGGGTCTCGTCGATCAACACCGTACCGTCCGATTTCGACTCGGGGCTCAACAGTGGCATCAGGCCCACCGGCAGGTCGCCGGCGATGCTGTAGAGGCGGGCATTGAAGGGCCAGTGTCGGTTGTCCGCCAGCAGGTAATCGATGCTGTTCTTCAGCAGGCCCTTGAGCTTCGAGTTGCTGATCTCCTGGGCCAGGGAGCTGCCCTTGTGTGGTGTGCCCAGGGTGATCACCGGGTCGACCCAGTGACTTTGCGTGCTGTCACGTTCAAGGTAGCGCCGGGCGATCAGCCCCCCCATCGAGTGGCAGACAAAGGCGGTGGGCTCAGCGTCGATGAAGGCATCAATCTGGTCACAGATCGTGTCCATGTCCGGCGACAGGGTGTTGTAGCTCAGGTTGAGGGTGGCGTATCCCTGTTTGTTCAGGCGTCGGCACAGCGGCTGCATCACCAGTCCCGACATGTAGAGGCCGTGCAGCACCACGACTTTTTTCAGTTTCATGTTTTCCATGGCTCCTTCCATCTGGCCTGCCCAGCTTAGCGCCGGTTGGTGGATCGGGGAAGTCGGCGCTGCAGGTCATGGCCGTTACACGGACGGCAGGTTAGGATAGGGCGATATTGAACTGACGGGGACAAGGAACGAGATGAACGATACCCTTTTCACGCTGGCGATCGGCTTTATTGCGCTGATCGGTGTGGTCGTGCTGCTGGCGCTACTGGGCGCCCTGATCGCGGCGGTGGTCATGTACCAGATCGACAAACGTCAGACCGCTCACACCATTCGCCGCAACTACCCCCTGCTGGGGCGCTTCCGCTACCTTTTCGAGGAGCTGGGCGAGTTCTTCCGTCAGTACTTCTTCGCCATGGATCGCGAAGAGATGCCGTTCAACCGCGCCCAGCGCTCCTGGGTCTACCGGGCGGCGAAGAATGTCGACAACACCGTGGCCTTCGGTTCGACGCGCGATCTGCGCAAGCCCGGTACCTATTACTTCCTCAACTGCCCCTTCCCGACGTTGAGCGAGGATGCGGCGGCCAGCCAGCCGATGCGGATCGGTCCCTATTGCCGCAGCCCCTATGATGCGCCGTCGTTTCTCAATATTTCCGGCATGAGCTTCGGGGCCTTGTCGGCCCCGGCGGTGCGAGCGCTGTCGATGGGGGCAGCCAAGGCCGGCTGCTGGATGAATACCGGTGAGGGGGCGTTGTCCAAATACCACCTGGAAGGGGGCTGTGACATCGTGTTCCAGATCGGTACCGCCAAATACGGGGTACGGGATGAGCATGGCCGGCTTGATGACGAACGCCTGGCCGAAGTGGCGGCGATCGAGCAGGTGCGTATGTTCGAGATCAAGCTGAGCCAGGGCGCAAAGCCCGGCAAGGGCGGCATTCTGCCGGCGGACAAGGTGACCGCTGAAATATCCGAAGCGCGCGGTATTCCGGCCGGCCAGGCTTCGATCAGCCCCAACCGCCACCCGGAGATTTCCAGTATTGACGATCTGCTCGACTTCATCGCTCATGTGCGTGAAGTGACCGGCAAGCCCGTGGGGTTCAAGCTGGTGCTGGGCTCCACCGACTGGCTGGACAGCTTTTGCGAGGCGGTGACCAAGCGCGGCAGCGAGTCGGCGCCGGACTTTATCACTCTGGACAGTGCCGATGGCGGCACCGGCGCGGCTCCCATGCCGCTGATGGACAGCGTTGGTCTGCCGCTGCGTGAAAGCCTGCCGCTGCTGGTCAACAAGCTGACGCAGCATAATCTGCGCAATCGAATTCGAGTGATCGCCTCCGGCAAGCTGATCAACCCCACCGACGTGGCGGCGGCGATCTGTCTGGGAGCCGATTTCGTGGTCACCGCGCGGGGCTTCATGTTCGCGCTGGGCTGCATTCAGGCGCTGCAGTGCAACAAGAATACCTGCCCGACCGGGATCACCACCCATGATCCCAAGCTGCAGCAGGGACTGGTGCCGGAAGTGAAGGCGGAGCGGGTGGCCAATTTCCACCATAACCTGGTGCATGAGGTGGAGCTGATTGCCCATTCCTGCGGCGTCACCGAACCGCGCCAGCTGCGCCGTGAGCACGCCGCCGTGGTGGTCGATGGCGGCGGCGCCGTGCCGCTGAATATTCTTTACCCTAGCTCCTGACAGCAAAAAGCCAGCCCCTCGGGGCTGGCTCCTCCTGCGGTATCAGTGCTCGTCTTCGAACCAGGATTCTTCATCGATCCAGGACATCAACTCTTTCTCCTCCCGATGCCTCTCGATGGCGCGCCTGGCTTCCAACAGGCGGCGGGTTGCATGCTGTTTGCGACGATTTTTCTGTTCGACATCGTACCCAACCATGATGTCGAAAACCTCGGTCTGGATAGGGTCCAGGTCCTGCTCTTTCCGTATCAGCATAGCCTTGCTCCGATCTCAGGGTTACTGCAATCAGGAGACATAGGGTGCCTGACTGATTGCAGCAAACACGCATGGAGATTTTTTTGTACCGCGTTGAGGACAAAAGATCAAATCCCCGAAGGGATGGAGCTGAGCTTAGAGCAGGCGTATTGCAACAGGATGACGGCGAGTGATTACTCGCCGTCGGTGTCCAGAGAGGGGCGGCGCATTGGCGGGATGCGCTTATCGTTCTGACGCAGATTGCGCAGACTGCGCTTGATGGTTTTCAGGTGATCGACCAGCGCCGGACCCAGCTTCATCGCCACGCCCACGGCGAGGATATCGATGATCACCAGATGTACCACGCGCGAGGACATCAGCGTGCTCAGGTCCTTGTCCTCTTCCACATCGACATGGATCGGAATGGTCGCCAGGTCTGCCAGCGGGGTACCGCCCGGGCACAGAGTGATCACGGTGGCGCCCTTGTCACGGACCAGTTTGACCGTGTGCAGCAGGTCCTTGGTGCGGCCGGTCTGGGAGATCGCTACCACCACATCGCCTTCGCCGAGGGTCAGCGCCGAGATGGTCTGCATGTGCGGGTCGGAGTAGGCCGCCGCAGACACCATCAGGCGGTAGAACTTGTGCTGTGCATCGGCACAGACCGGCGCCGAGGCACCAAAACCGTAGAATTCGACGCGGTTGGCCTTGGCCAGGGCATCGATCGCTTCCTCGAGTGTGTCGGGGTCGAGCTGATCCCGGATATTGATCAGGTTGCCGATCATGGAATCGAAGATCTTCTGCTTGAACTCGATCACCGTATCCTTGGAATCGAGCGAAAACTGCTCGTAACTGGCATTGCTGGCCAGCCCCTGGGCCAGGGTCAGCTTGAAGTCCTGGAAGCCGTCGTAGTCCAGCGCGCGGCAGAAGCGCACCACGGTGGGCTCACTGACCTGGGCCTCGGAGGCCAGGTCGACGATCCGCATATGGATCACTTCGTTCGGGTTGGCCAGGACGTAATCGGCCACCTTTTGCTCGGACTTGCGCAGTCTGGAGCGGGCATCGGCAATCGACTTGAGCAGATTGAAGGAGTTCATCTCCGAGAGTTCCAGTTAACCGTTGTTTTCCCGGCAGTATAACAATGATTGCCGTACCAGCCCATGACCGCATGGGCCAAGCTCGCTGCTCCCATGTCGCATTGCAGGGGCTGGGGGAGCGTGCTAATTTCATCTCGATGTTACACCCGGTTTACAACCAACAAGGAAATCAAGCCGTGAAACGCAGACAATTTATCCGTGGTGCCGGTGCCGCCACCGTAGCGGCGGGTGCCATGATCGCTGCTCCTGCCGTTGCCGCACCGCAATTCAAATGGAAAATGGTGACCACCTGGCCGAAGAACTTCCCCGGACTGGGCACCGGTGCCAACCGGTTGGCCGAGATGATCAATGCCATGTCCAATGGCCGGATTCAGGTGAAGGTCTACGGTGCCGGTGAGTTGGTCGGTGCACTGGAAATCTTTGATGCCGTATCTCGCGGCACCGCTGAAATGGGCCACGGTGCGGCCTACTACTGGAAGGGCAAGAGTACGGCGGCACAGTTTTTTGCCTCTGTTCCCTTCGGCATGACCGCACAGGAGATGAACTCATGGCTCTACCACGGCGGCGGCATGGAACTGTGGGAAGAGGTGTATGGCAAGTTCGGCCTGGTACCGGGCGCGGCCGGCAACACCGGCGTGCAAATGGGCGGCTGGTTCAACAAGGAGATCAACAGTGTTGACGATCTCAAGGGTCTGAAAATGCGTATTCCGGGCCTGGGCGGTGAAGTGCTCAAGCGTGCCGGCGGTACCCCGGTACTGCTGCCGGGCGGCGAAATCTTCTCGTCACTGCAGTCCGGCACCATCGATGCCACCGAGTGGGTCGGGCCTTACAACGACATGGCGTTTGGTCTGCACAAGGCGGCCAAATACTACTACTACCCGGGCTGGCATGAGCCGGGCAGCACGCTGGAGTGCTTCATCAACAAGGAAGCCTTCCAGGCACTGCCGGAAGATCTGCAGGTGATCGTGCGTAGCGCTCTGCGCGTTGCCAATCAGGATATGCTGGCCGAGTTCACCATGAAGAACAATCAGGCGCTGGACCAGCTGGTCAACAAGCACGGCGTTGAACTGCGCAACTTCCCGGATGACGTTCTCCTCAAACTGCGCACCCTTTCGGATGAAGTGGTCGCCGAGGAAGCGCAGAAGGATGAAATTTCGCGCAAGGTGTACGAGTCATTCACGGCGTTCCGCGATCAGGTCCAGCAATGGACGGCGGTATCCGAGCAAGCCTACCTTAACGCCCGTTCGCTGGGCTGATCGGAAGGTGTAAGTAAATGATAAAGGCTGGAGACTCTCCGGCCTTTTCTGTCTGGGTAACGCTGACAGAATACTCTGTCGTTAGGTTCGAATTTAGATTCCCGGTACGAAAGGGACACCGCAGCAGCCGGTCAGCATTACAGTAACTGCCGTAAGTATTAGATAACGGTTCATATCATTTATCCCCAAAGTCGCCTAGTGTAGCTTTAGCCGTTCAGTGTGTTCGGTTTTCATCTTATTTTTATGAAGACACGTTGATCAAGATGAGAGGTTCGGTCATAAACTACTGGAAATGAGGGTGCGCCAGCCTAGCTGGTAAGCCAGAGATGTTATGTGCTTGTTCATAGTTTCCCTTGCCTGGATTCCGGAATCTACTCCTCAGGAAGGTTTTGATTATTAATTTTTTTTTTGGAACTCATATAACCTAAAGTGCTAATAAAAACAATCCCAATTGAAAACACTGAATAGAAAAAGATAGATATTGAGTAAGCTAATGAAAAATATAATATTATTATGACAGTATTCAATGTAAAATAAATCAAGTAGATGGTTATGGCTTTCTTTGGTTTAATCGAACCTTTATTGACTAATTTTCGTTCTAAAAAGAAAGTATAAATTAATAGAAAAGCTGTAAATACTATAAATGTATATGGCTTGTTTGATATATTATCCCAAGCATATAGACTCATGAAAAAAATCAAAAAATAAACTGTAATAATATATGTTTTTCTAAACATGACTTTTAGTGAAAACCGGTTTCAATTTGATTTCTTATTGTACGTCGATCTATTTCTTCTTCCGCTGCATCTAAACTTGACTTGTTAGCGATAAATGATATCCAAATTATTAATGAGATCCATCCTTTTTACTGATGCCTTTACTTTTAATGGCTTTGTCCAAGAAGTCTTTGAAACTCATGGCTGACACTGTGATACCTATAGATCCACCTGCATCATTGACAATACCATGAAAGTCTAAGTCACTTTTCAGCTCTTCTGTTGTTAGTGCCCAAAGTCCCCACCATTGGTTATTTACAAACGTTGTATCTAAAACCTAGATTCCCATCATAAGTGACACACGCCTGCCCGCCAGATACTCCAACGGAGAAAGATACTCTAACGCTTTTCTTGGTCGCGCGTTAATCAAAAAGGCAGTTCGTTCGATGTCATCATGCGATACCTGGCTCAATGCCATCCCTTTGGGGTAATAGCGTCGTAGCAAACCGTTGGTGTTTTCATTCAGCCCACGCTCCCAAGAGTGGTAGGGCTTGGCGAAATAGATCGTGCAATCCAGCTGTTTGGCCATGTGTTCATGGGCTGCAAATTCGCCGCCGTTGTCGAAGGTGATCGTTTTGCAGAACTCGCGATAGGGAGCAAGCAGGCGACACACGGCATCAGCGACAGCCCCTTTGGTCTTATTCGGCACCTTCACTGTAAGCAGCAGTTTGGATACACGTTCGACGAGCGTCACGAGGTAGCTGTCTTGGCCGTACACGGTATCGCCCTCCCAGTGGCCAAGTTCTGTATTGCTGTCAACGACAGGCGGGCGTTCGTCGATGTCGATGCGGTTCGGAATCAGTGCCGCAGCTGCCCCCGAGCCTGCTGATGCTCGGCGCTTCTTGCCCTTGCGTGGCAGCCACTGCCGCCAATTGTGCCTTGTGATGTGGCGATACAACGTGGAGCAACCGAGGGCTTTATCCGGCGCTTCCAGGGCCATACGTCCTGCTACCTGCTCCGGACTAAAGCCCATCTTCAGCAGCCGCTTCAGCTGCTCTTGATGCCAGCTATCAAATCGCACTGCTTTTCTGGCGGAGTGGCGCTGATCATGCGAATGCGCATCAGCTTTTTCGGCACTGTATGCCTCTTGTCCGGCCAACCGCTTCAGTTCCCTTGAAATGGTTTTATTCGAGCGTCCCAGCTCGCGGCTAATGGCGCGTGCAGAGAAATCCAGTTCATGTAAGGCCTGAATCTGGTATCGTTCGCTGAGAGTCAGCTGGCTGTAAAGGGTCCCCATGTGGCACCTGGTTGCTTGTGTGAGAGCTCGTCAGCCTACAGCCAGTCTGGCTCTCCTGTCTAAGTCCAAGTGTGTCGGTTGTTCTGGGAATCTAGGAAACCCTATGTATGAGTGCTTGCTCGAGAGATCTTGACTCTGTTGCAGTAAGACTATTTGGTAAGTGATATAACCCAGGTGAGTCCGGTATAGAGGATAGCTTTCTTATTGATCGCAAAGCTACGATTCGCTGATTTCGATCCAAGTGTCGATACACAAGAACAGAAATCATAGCATTTAGTCCAGGCTCTCCGCTGCTTATAGCCTTACTCTTATCAATGCGTAAAATAGAGGCGAGGTATGCTAGCTGACCTTTGGTATCTTGAGGAACTTGGTATGGGATGTCTTTTATAGATAAAGTTGACATATTACATCCATGTAATAGTTTTTAATATAATTTTATTATCACATAACCATTTTATGGTATTCAAGCAATTTTTTTGTACCGTATGAGATACAAATTACTCACAAATGAATATGATAACTTTACGCTGCTATATTCAGACATAAAGAGGGCATGAAGCCCTCTCAAAGTATAGCCATTATACTTTATGGTAGATCTCGGCACCGCTGTCCTTGAACTCCTCCGACTTCTCCTTCATGCCCTGTTCCGCCTGGGCATTGATCGCCGCCACCTGGGCTTCGTCCAGATCACGCACTTCCTGAGAGATCTTCATCGAGCAGAACTTGGGTCCGCACATGGAGCAGAAGTGGGCCACCTTGGCGGATTCCTTCGGCAGGGTTTCGTCGTGGTAGGCGCGAGCGGTATCCGGGTCCAGGCCGATGTTGAACTGGTCTTCCCAGCGGAACTCGAAGCGCGCCTTGGACATGGCGTTGTCGCGGATCTGTGCACCCGGATGGCCTTTCGCCAGGTCGGCGGCGTGCGCGGCGATCTTGTAGGTGATGATGCCGGTCTTCACGTCATCCTTGTTGGGCAGGCCTAGGTGCTCCTTCGGTGTCACGTAGCAGAGCATGGCGCAACCGTACCAGCCGATCATCGCCGCACCGATACCGGAAGTGATGTGGTCGTAGCCCGGCGCGATGTCGGTGGTCAATGGGCCCAGGGTGTAGAAGGGCGCTTCGTGGCACTCCTTCAGCTGCTTGTCCATGTTCTCCTTGATCATGTGCATCGGCACATGGCCCGGACCTTCGATCATCACCTGCACATCGTGCTGCCAGGCGATTTTGGTCAGTTCGCCCAGGGTTTCCAGTTCGGCGAACTGGGCTTCGTCGTTGGCGTCGTAGACCGAGCCCGGACGCAGGCCGTCACCGAGGGAGAAGGCCACGTCGTAGGCCTTGCAGATCTCGCAGATCTCTTCAAAGTGGGTGTAGAGGAAGTTTTCCTCGTGGTGCGCCAGGCACCACTTCGCCATGATGGAACCGCCACGGGAGACGATGCCGGTCATGCGCTTGGCGGTCAGCGGCACGTAGCGCAGCAGTACGCCGGCGTGGATGGTGAAGTAGTCCACGCCCTGTTCCGCCTGCTCGATCAGGGTGTCGCGGAACACCTCCCAGTTCAGGTCTTCGGCGATGCCGTTGACCTTCTCCAGCGCCTGGTAGATCGGCACGGTGCCGATCGGCACCGGCGAGTTGCGCAGGATCCATTCGCGGGTCTCATGGATGTTCTTGCCGGTGGACAGGTCCATGATGGTGTCGGCGCCCCAGCGGGTGCCCCAGGTCATCTTCTCCACTTCTTCCTCGATGGAGGAGGTGACGGCGGAGTTGCCGATGTTGCCGTTGATCTTCACCAGGAAGTTGCGGCCGATGATCATCGGCTCCAGTTCCGGGTGGTTGATGTTGCACGGGATGATGGCGCGGCCTTCGGCCACTTCCTGACGCACGAATTCCGGCGTGATCTCCTCCGGCAGGTAGGCGCCGAAGTTGTGGCCCGGGTGCTGCTCGGCGACGATATTGCCTTCCGCCCTGGCCTTGGCCAGCTTCATGTTCTCGCGGATGGCGATGTATTCCATCTCCGGGGTGATGATGCCCTGACGCGCGTAGTGCAGCTGGGTCACGTTCTTGCCGGCTTGGGCGCGACGCGGCTGGCGGGTCAACTCGAAGCGCAGCTCGTCCAGGCGCAGGTCGGCGGCGCGGGCGCGGCCGTATTCGGAGGTCAGGCCGTCCAGCTGTTCGGTGTCTTCACGTTCCAGAATCCAGTTCTCGCGCAGCGGCGCCAGGCCCTTGCGCACGTCGATGCTCGCCTCCGGGTCGGTGTAGGGACCTGAAGTGTCGTAGACGTACAGCGGGTCGTTCTTCTCGCCGCCCATATCGGTGGGCGTGTCATCCAGAGTGATCTCGCGCATCGGCACGCGAATGTCGGGGCGGCTGCCTTCGACATAGACCTTGCGGGACTTGGGGAAGGGCTGCACGGAATCCGTATCGACGGTAGCGCTCTTGTTAAGAGGCGTAGGGCTCAAATGTTGGGTGCTCATCATGCTCTCCGAAGTTTTATGTTTTTAATGCTCAGTCGGCCAGGTCCAGGCCCATCTGCCAGAAGCTCACTTCCATGCGCGTGGCGGTGCGAAAGCGCTTCTCCAGTGCGGTCAGACGGCTGGCGGGCAAGTCCTGCCCCAGCTGCTCCAGCAGTTCGCGCTCGGTGTTGGCGGCCTGCTGGTATTCCTCGCTCAGGTACATCTCGATCCAGGCGTTGTACGGGTTGCCCTCGCGACGGGTATCGGGCTGCTCGGCCAGCCACTGGGCGATCTCGGCATAGCCGATGATGCAGGGTGCCAGCGCCACGTGCAGGTCGAGCAGGTCACCGGCGAAGCCGGCATCCAGCACATAGCGGGTGTAGGCCACGGTGGCCGAGGCCTCCGGCAGCGCCTGCAGCTGCTCTTCGCTGATGCCCCAGTTGCGGCAGTAGTCCACATGCAGGCCGATCTCGGTATCCAGCATGGCGTTGAGGCCGGACTGGGCGTAGCGCATGCTGGCCAGGTCCTCGCTCTTGAACACGGCCAGGCCCCAGGCGCGGCTGAACTGGATCAGGAACAGGTAGTCCTGCTTCAGGTAGTGCTGGAAACATTCCTTGGGCAAGGTTCCCTGTCCCAGCTGGCGCACGAAGTCATGCTGGATGTAGGCGTTCCAGTCGTTGCTGCACTGGGCTTTCAGATGCTCATACAGAGACTTATTTAAAGACACGCGGAACCTCCTGTTCAGTCACGGATGCGGGGTCGAGGCTGGCGCTGAAGAACTGGTGTTCCAGCACGCACATGAGTTGGAACAGCTCGGCCAGCTGTTCCAGCGTGGCATCATCGCGGTTGGCAAAGCTGTCGACCTGGCCGCGCAGCCAGGCGACGAACTGCTCGAACTCGGGCAGCACGTGGATATCGACCCACTCCTGCAGATAGAAACGGCTGCCGCGCGGCTTTTTCGCCTGTTGCTGCGACCAGCTCAGGTAGGACCATTCGGCCACGCAGAGGCAGATGATGGCGCGTTCGTAGCTGACTTCGGACGCCTTCATGGTGTCGATGATCGCCCGGCTGACCGGGTGCAATGCCGGGTTCAGGTAATCAGCCTCGCTCAGCCCCAGTGCTTCGAAGGAACGCAGGAAATAGGTGTTCTCGTCGCTGGTCAGCGCCGCCAGAAAGCCGGCCAGCACGGTTTTTGGCGGCATCGCCGGGGCGTTGGCGAGGGTGCGGGCGACCAGGTTGATCAGGGTGTCGATGAAGGCGTAGTCCTGCACCAGATAGCGGACATAGACCTCATCGGCCAGGCGGTCATCGCCCAGCGCGTCGGTGAACGCATGGTTCACCGCCCGGTTCCAGTCGGCTTCGGCGTAGCCGCGCAGCTGCTCGCTCAGCGGCTGCTGCGGGTGCTGTTGGCGGTAATCGGCAAAGGTCATCGGGCTTTCCATTTTGTTTGGCTCAAGGCTGTCCATATTGGTCGCTCAAGGCTGTCCATGTGGGTGTTCAGGGCACGATGGCGTAGTCGGCCACCGGCGGATTGCGCTTGGCCAGCCCCTGTTCCTGCATGAAGGCGCCGACGCGCTGGTAACGGGCCTCATCCAGTGCCGCCGGGCGCAGCGCAAAACGGCTCAGGGTGTCGGCCCAGGCGCGGCGGTTGAGTTCGGTGTTCAGTTCATCCGGCTTGTAGCTGACAAAGGCTTTCCAGGCGTCATCCGGGTGGTTGACGATGTACTGGGTCGCCTGTTCCAGTGCGGCCATCACACGGGCGAAGCGTTTGTCACCCCGATCCTGGTTGTTGATCACCAGCACCAGCTCGTCATAGGCGGGGACGCCTTCCTCTTCTACGTAGAAGGCGCGGCCCGGATGGCCCTCGATATCCATCTGGTTCAGTTCGAAGTTGCGGTAGGCGCCGATCACCGCATCGACCTTGCCGGTGATCAGGGACGGCGACAGCGACCAGTTGACGTTGACCATCTCGATATCGTTCAGGGTCAGGCCGTGCGGCTTGAGCATGGCGCGCATCAGCGCTTCCTCGTAGCCGCCCACCGAGTAACCCACCTTCTTGCCCTTGAGGTCGGCCAGGGTCTTGATCGGGCCCTGATCCAGCACCACCAGCGAGTTCAGCGGCGTGGCGATCAGGGTGCCGATGCGGGTCAGCGGCAGTGCTTCGCCGACCATCACGTGCAGCTGCGGCTGGTAGGTCAGCGCCATGTCGGCCTTGCCGGCGGCAACCAGCTTGGGTGGCATCGACGGATCGGCCGGTTCCACAAGACTCACCTCCAGTTCCTGAGCGGCGAAGTAGCCTTGCTGCTGGGCGACGATCAGCGGACCGTGGTCGGGGTTGATGAACCAGTCGAGCAGCAGTTCGACCTTGTCGGCGGCCAGCGCCTGGGCGGACAACAGGCAGCCGCACAGCAGGGCAGAAAATCGTTTCATCAGGAAGCACCTCGGGTTGCCGACGACGTGGACTCATCCAGCCAGGGCGTGAGCCGTCGTGCGATCAGGTTGACGGAAAAATAGAGTGTCAGCGCCATCACGGCGAGCACCAGCAGGGCGGCGAACATCAGGTCCACCTGCATGCGGGCGTTGGCGTGCAGCATCAGGTAGCCCAGCCCGGTGGAGGAGCCGACCCACTCGCCGACCACGGCGCCGATCGGCGCCACCGACGCGGCCACGCGCAGGCCGGAGCCGAAGGCGGGCAGGGCGGCGGGCAGGCGGATCTGCAGCAGCTGGGCACGCCGGCTGGCGCCTAGGGTGCGGGCCAGCTGCAGGTAGCCGGTAGGGGTCTGGCGCAGGCCGTCGAAGCAGGCGGCGGTCACCGGGAAATAGATGATCAGCGTCGCCATCGCCACCTTGGAAACCATGCCGTAGCCGAGCCATAGCATCAGCACCGGGGCCAGGGCGAAGACCGGGATCGCCTGGCTGATCACTAGCACCGGCAGCAGCCAGCGGCGCAGTCGGCCCCAGGTGATCAGCGACAGGGCGCTGACCAGCCCCAGCCCGGTTCCCAGCAGCATCCCCAGCAGAATCTCGGCCAGGGTGACGCCCGCATGTTTCATCAGCAGCGGGAACTGGGCGATCAGCGTATCGAACACCAACAGGGGGCCGGGCAGGATGAAGCGGGGGGCGTCGGTGAGCCAGACGATCAGTTGCCAGCTCAGCAGCAGGCCCAGGGCGATGCCGGTCGATCTGATCAGCGCCATCATGGTGCGTCTCCCGCCAGCAGTTCCAGCAGCTGCGCCTGCAGCTGCAGTACCTGATCATCATGCACCGCGCGGGGCGTTTGCCCGACAGGAACAATCGGATCAGACAGGCGCGCAGGTGCGCCCTGCAGCACCAGAATACGGTCGGACAGGCGCAGGGCCTCCAGCGGGTCATGGGTAATCATCAGCACCGTGCGGTCAGCCAGCAGTGCGGCGGCCAGGTCCTGCAGCTTCAGTCGGGTAATCGCATCCAGCGCCGAGAAAGGCTCGTCCATGCACACCAGCGGCTGGTCCTGAAACAGGGTGCGGGCCAGGGCCACGCGCTGGCGCTGGCCGCCGGACAGCTGGGCCGGGCGAGCGTTGGCGCGGTCGCCCAGTTCCACCTGGCCGAGCAGGTAGCGGGCCTGCTCGGCCTGCTCGGCGCTGACCTTGCCGCCCTGAAGACGCGCGCCGAGCAGCACGTTATCCAGCACCGAAAGCCAGGGCAGCAACAGGTCCTGTTGCGCCATCCAGGCGACGCGGCCGGTCAGTGGCCGGCCGTCGCTGCAGATAATGCGGCCCTTGATATCGGCCGCGTCGGCGATGCCGCACAGCAGTTGCAGCAGCGAACTTTTGCCGACGCCGGACTGACCCAGAATGCTGGTCCACCGGCCACTGGGCAGTGTCAGGTTCAAGTCGCTGAATACGCAATGGTGCTGCCAGTGCAGACTGGCCTGCTCAAGCCGGATATCCAAGCCTTACCACCAAGCGTGGAAGTGGTGGGTGGGGCCGTGACCTGAGCCCACCTGAAGCCGGTCGGCCGCGGCGATGGCTGCGGTGATATAGGCCTTGGCCTCCTTGACGGCGGTCGGCACGTCCATCCCCCTGGCCAGCCCGGCCGCGATGGCGGAGGACAGGGTGCAGCCGGTGCCGTGGGTGTTGGCGGTGGCGATGCGCCTGGCCGGCAGCCACTGGGGTTCACCGGCGCCGAGCAGCAGGTCAGCACTGTCGTCGCTGGCGGAATCGGCCAGATGACCGCCCTTGACCAGCACGGCGTTCGGCCCCAGGGCCAACAGCTGTTCCGCCTGGGCCTGCATCCCGGCGGTGTCGGCGGCTTCATCGCAGGCCAGCAACACGGCGGCTTCCGGCAGGTTGGGCGTGATCAGAGTCGCCAGTGGCAGCAGTTCCTCGCGCAGGGCCTCGACGGATTCGTCCGCCAGCAGCTTGTCGCCACTCTTGGCCACCATCACCGGATCGAGCACAATGTTGCCCAGCCCGCGTTCGCGTAGTATGGCAGCGATGGTAACGATGGTTTCGGGGCGGCTGAGCATGCCGATCTTGACCGCGTCGACCCGAATATCGTCCAGTACCGTATTGAGCTGGTCGGCGATAAAGGCCGGCGGGACGTCGTGGATGGCGCGGACTTCGCGAGTGTTCTGCGCCGTCAGCGCGGCGATCACAGACGTACCGAATACGCCCAGAGCGGAAAAGGTCTTGAGATCGGCCTGAATACCGGCTCCGCCGCCGCTGTCTGAGCCAGCGATGGTGAGGGCGACGGGGGTGCGTGTGTGTGTCATGCGGATGCTCCTGTACGGGAGAAAACCGCACCGGCCATGCGCGTGCATGGTGCGTTCGTGACGGTCATCTCGATTTCCTACGCCGGTACCAACCGGATCAGGTTCAGCGGGTCTCATCTCAGCCCGTCCAAGCGGGCACCCCGACCAAGAATCAGTCGCTAGTTTAGGCACTCCAGATCGAACTGTCTATGCTGTAACCAGGTGGGTGCCGAACAATGGGAGGGTCCCTGATGAATCCATTGGAAGTGGTTGAGTTGATGTGTCCCTGGTGCAGTGAGCCGATAAGCCTGACCGTGGATGTGACTGAACCCGAACAGGAGTACACGGAGGATTGCAGCGTCTGCTGCAGCCCGATGACGGTCCATGTTGTTATTGGTGTCGAGGGCGAACCGGAAGTGAGGGTCGAGCGGGAGGGGGGCTGATATCCGAAATGGTGGAGCGGGGAATCAAGAGCCGGCCGCGCCCCTTGTCGGCGGATGCGACGGGGCTGGCAGTGCAGATGATAGCCCGGGACCTGGTGGGTCAGGGCTGTAATCGGCTGCGATTGGCCGTTGGCGGGCAGGAGCCGGATCTGGAAGAGGTGGTGCACCAGACGCGGGTCGATATGAAACGCTTGCGGGCACTCTGGTATTTGATTCAGCCGGGCTTGCTGGATGAGCCAGGACCGCGCCTGCATCTGGCCAGTCGTGAATTGGCTCAGGGGTTGGGCGGTACCCGCGACAGGCAGGTGATGCAGGCGACACTGGCCGCTGTGGCCGCTGCGCTGCCGGCTGAGGTTGTTTGGCGTCTGGCCGGTGCCCTGTCGGATGCCACGGCGGCGCAGGCCCCGGAACTGGAGCTGGCGCTGGAGCGTTACCGGCAACTGAAGCGGCTGCTGGAGGAGGTAGAGTTTGCCAGTGTGCGTCGCGCGCATATCCGCCAAGGGTTGGAGCAGAGCTTCGGTAAGGGGCTAAAGGGATATCGACGTTCGCGCCAGGGCGATGACATGGACGCCCTGCATCGCTGGCGCAAATGGGCCAAGGTACTGCTGTACCAATTGGAGTGGCTCAACTTGTCGCCACGCTGGGCGTCGGCGCTCAAGCCGCTGGGCAGCTGCCTTGGCGATATTCATGACCTGGATGTGCTGGCCGGGCAGCTGCGTCTGGCCGGGGTGGCGGCCGATGACTTGGCGCTGCTGGAGCCGGTGCTGGCGCAGGCACGGCAGCGGCCGGTTGAGCAGGCGCTGCAGTTGGGACGTCGCGCCTATGCCTGCAAATCGCCCGCACGGCGGTGCCGGCGCCTGTATCAATGCTGGGGAAGCGGTGACTGACGACCCTCGGGCAGTCATGACTTTTCCGTCTCAGGACCGATATACTGGGTGCATCCGAAAGCTAGCAACGGCGGAGCGTCATGAAATATCGCATCATTCCCGTAACTCCCTTTCAGCAAAACTGCACGCTGCTCTGGTGTGAGCAGACCCGCAAGGCCGCGGTGGTCGACCCGGGTGGCGATCTGGCCCGGATCAAGGCCGCCGTGGCCGAAGAGGGCGTCGAGCTGGAAAAGATCCTGCTCACCCATGCTCATATCGATCACGCCGGAGGGACGGCCGCCTTGGCCCGTGAACTGGGGTTGACCATTGAAGGGCCGGGACGCGAGGACGAGTTCTGGATCGAGGGCCTGCCCAAACAGAGCCAGATGTTCGGCTTTCCCGATGTGGAGGTGTTCACCCCGGATCGCTGGCTGGAGGATGGCGACAGCGTCAGTTTCGGCGAGGTCAGGCTGGAGGTGATCCACTGCCCCGGGCATACGCCGGGTCATGTGGTGTTCTACCACCGTCCCTCGGCGCTGGCGCTGGTGGGGGATGTGCTGTTCCAGGGCTCGATCGGGCGCACCGATTTCCCTCGTGGCGATCATGCCACCCTGATCCGCTCGATCCGCGAGAAGCTGTTCCCGCTGGGTGACGAGATTGATTTCATTCCGGGTCATGGCCCCATGTCGACCTTTGGCCTGGAACGGCAGACCAACCCCTTTGTCGCGGATCGTTTCGGCTAGCGTCCGCCGCCGCCAGTGCAGGGGGCGATTCTGCCATTGACCTTAAAAGTGGTGGCCGATCCGGCGGCAGCAGACTCAGAAGGCCCTGAAAGAACAGCCGCAGGAGCAGTCGCATCAGGGCCCTCCGGTTACTTGTGCAGCAGCAGGGCCAGCTCGAACAGCTTGGGATCCAGGCCCTTGCGGTAGCGGATCACGCTGTCCAGCGGCACGTCGACGATGGCGCCATCGGCAACGCCGACCAGAATGTCGCTGTAGCCGGCCATCAGGTAGCTGACTGCCATGGCGCCCAGGCTGGAGGCTAGTACCCGGTCGTGACCGCTGGGGCGACCGCCGCGCTGGATATGACCCAGGATGCAAACTCTGGGTTCTTCGCCCTGTTGCTTGAGCTGTTGCGCCAGACGGTAGGTCAACCCCGCTTCCTGCCCTTCGGCCACCACGATGATGCCGCTGGAGCCTTTGCCGGTGCGACGGCTTTCGCTGAGCTGCTGGCCCAGCTGCTCGATATGTACCTCGTACTCCGGCACGATCACCATCTCGGCGCCGGCGGCGATGCCGACATGGGTGGCCAGAAAGCCGGAGTTGCGACCCATGACTTCGACCAGGAAGTGGCGCTCATGGGACGAGGCGGTATCACGGATCTTGTCGATGGCGTCCAGGGCGGTATTGACCGCCGTGTCGAAGCCGATGGTGTCCTCGGTGCCGAAAATGTCGTTATCGATGGTGCCGGGCAGGCCGATCACGGCCAGGTCGCTCTCTTCGGCCAGCAGGTGCGCGCCGGTCAGCGAGCCATCGCCGCCGATCACCACCAGGGCATCGATGCCGTTCTTTTCCAGTACCTTGATCGCCTGTTGGCGCACCTCCTTCTGCTTGAACGCCTCGCAACGGTCGCTTTTCAGAATAGTGCCGCCGCGCTGCACGATATTGCGCACCGAGGCCGAGGTCATCATCCGCAGGTCTCCGGCCAGCAGGCCGCTGTAGCCCCGCTGCACACCGTAGACCTGGATATCGTTATTCAGGGCCGCACGGACGACACCTCGTACCGCCGGGTTCATGCCGGGAGAATCACCGCCGCTGGTCAGTACGGCGATGGCGTTGAAGTCGCGAAGCGCTTCCAGGTCGGGCAGGGTATACATCTCGGCTCCTTCCATCAGCTGTATTGGATTTCACTATAGCGGAATTGGATGACGCTGATGAGTCTTGGGGTTTTTATCTACTACAGATCTATGTCACCGTTTTTACAGGAAAATCCCGGTAAAAGTTGAAGAGGTCATGAGCCTGACCAATACTGAAGTTCTGAACCGGCTCGGTGATCAAGTGGCAGAGCCTTTCTGAATGGAAAAAGGAGAGTTCTATATGGCACTGAAAAAGACGTTGATGTCCGCGGCCATGGCCGCTGTTGTAGCAGCAAGTGGTCTGGTCACCACCTCTGTGGCCAGGGCTGAAAGCTTTATCACGATCGGTACCGGTGGCGTGACCGGGGTCTATTATCCGGCCGGCGGCGCGATCTGCCGTCTGGTGAACAAGGATCGCGCTGAACATGGCATCCGCTGCTCGGTCGAGAGCACCGGTGGTTCCGGCTATAACCTGAATACCATCCGTTCGGGTGAGCTGGATTTCGGTGTGGCCCAGTCGGACTGGCAGTACCATGCCTACAACGGCACCGATACCTTTGCCGCTCAGGGGCCGAACCCGGACTTGCGCTCCGTGTTCTCGCTGCATGCTGAAGCCTTTACCGTGGTGGCGCGTGACGACTCCGGGATCAAAAGCTTCGATGACCTCAAGGGCAAGCGCGTCAATATCGGCAATCCGGGCTCCGGTCAGCGCGGTACCATGGAGGTGGTGATGCAGGCCAAGGGATGGGGCCGTGATGATCTGGCCCTGGCGTCCGAGCTGAAAGCCTCCGAGCAGGCCAGTGCGCTCTGTGACAACAAGATCGATGCCATGGTCTATGTGGTGGGCCACCCCAGTGGGGCCATCAAGGAAGCCACCACTTCCTGCGACAGTACGCTGGTGCCGGTCAATGGCGAGGCCGTGAACAAGCTGATCGCCGACCATAGTTATTACCGCAAGGCGACCATCCCGGGCGGCATGTACCGTGGCAACCCGGATGATGTGATGACCTTTGGTGTCGGTGCCACCATTGTCAGCTCGGCCAAGGTGCCCGATGAGGTGGTCTACAACGTGGTCAAGACGGTGTTCGAGAACTTCGATACCTTCCGCAAGCTGCATCCTGCCTTTGCTAATCTCAAGAAAGAAGAGATGGTCCGTGATGCTCTGACCGCGCCGCTTCACCCGGGCGCGGAGAAGTACTACAAGGAAGTGGGCCTGCTGTAAGCCGGCTTTGCGCGGGGGTGCCTCGCACCCCCATCGATTTGTTTTTCTGCTGAAGGGTGTTCGCCGTGTCCCAGGATGATGCCTACAAAACCACGAACGACGACATTCAGGAGCTGGTGGCCCAGTCTGACAGTGGCGCACGAACCCCCAGGGGGCTGCCGGGCAAGCTGCTCTGGGGCGTCGCCTTGGCCTGGGCGCTGTTTCAACTCTGGTATGCGTCGCCCCTGCCCTTCATTTTCGATTTCGGGGTTATCAATGACTCCAAGGCCAGGGCGGTGCACCTGGCGTTTGCGATCTTCCTGGCCTACACCGCCTATCCGGCGCTGAAAAGCTCGCCACGCTTCCATATTCCCTGGCACGACTGGCTGTTTGCTTTGGGAGGCGCTTTCGCCTCGGCCTATCTGGTGCTGTTCGAAGACCAGCTGGCGACACGCGCCGGGGCGCCGACCCCCGCCGATATTGTGGTGGCGGTGGCCGGTATGCTGCTGTTGCTGGAGGCAACCCGGCGCGCCCTGGGGCCGCCCTTGATGGTCGTGGCGGCGGTATTCCTGCTGTATACCTTTGCCGGTCCCTATATGCCGGATGTCATCGCGCACAAGGGCGCGAGCCTGTCCAAGGCGATGTCGCATCAATGGCTGAGCACCGAAGGGGTGTTCGGTGTCGCCCTGGGGGTCTCGACCAGTTTTGTATTCCTGTTTGTGCTCTTTGGCGCCCTGCTGGAGAAAGCGGGCGCCGGCAACTACTTCACCCAGGTGTCCTTCTCGCTGCTGGGCCATATGCGCGGCGGGCCGGCCAAGGCCGCCGTGGTGTCCTCCGGCCTCAGCGGGCTGATCTCGGGGTCGTCCATTGCCAATGTGGTCACCACCGGCACCTTCACCATCCCGCTGATGAAGCGGGTCGGTTTCCCGGCCTACAAGGCCGGTGCCGTTGAAGTGGCGGCATCCACCAATGGCCAGCTGACCCCGCCGATCATGGGCGCGGCAGCTTTCCTGATGGTGGAGTATGTCGGCATCTCCTACATCGAGGTGATTCAGCACGCCATCCTGCCGGCGCTGATCTCCTATATCGCGCTGATCTACATCGTTCACCTGGAAGCCCTTAAAGCGGGCATGCAGGGGCTGCCCAAGCCGGACGAAGGCCGTACTCTGGCGCAGAAGCTGGCGACCTGGTGCGGCATCGTCGTCGGTGTCTGCCTGCTGTCGCTGGGGCTTTACTATGGTATTGGCTGGACCAAGGGGTATCTCGGCAACGCCAGTTACTGGCTGATGGCGGGTCTCATTCTGCTGGTTTACATCCTGCTGATACGCTATTCGGCGGGCTACCCCGAACTGCATGTGGATGATCCCAATGCGGAGATCGTTTCCCTGCCGAAGACGGGGCCGACGGTGAAATCCGGCCTTTACTATCTGCTGCCGGTGTTCGTACTGGTCTGGTGCCTGACTGTGGAGCGGTTCTCGCCGGGGCTGTCCGCGTTCTGGGCCACGATTTTCATGATCGCGATCGTGCTGACCCACAAACCGTTGAAGGCGCTGTTCCGTTCCGGTGAGGAATCTTTTGCCGCTGGCGTCAAGGCGGGCTTCTGTGATCTCCTTGACGGGCTGGTGACCGGCTCGCGCAACATGATCGGTATCGGCGTGGCAACGGCGGCGGCCGGTATTGTGGTAGGCACGGTGACCCTGACCGGCATTGGCCTGGTGATGACCGAATTCGTCGAGTTCATATCGGCCGGCAACATCATGCTGATGCTGCTGTTCACGGCGGCAATCAGCCTGATTCTGGGGATGGGATTGCCAACCACCGCGAACTACATCGTCGTGTCCACCTTGATGGCGCCGGTGATCGTGACCCTGGGGGCGCAGCAGGGCTTGATCGTCCCCTTGATCGCCGTGCATCTGTTCGTGTTCTACTTCGGCATCCTCGCCGATGATACCCCCCCGGTAGGGCTGGCGGCCTTTGCGGCCGCGGCGATTGCCCGATCTGACCCCATACGTACCGGTGTCCAGGGGTTTACCTACGATATTCGTACCGCCGTGCTGCCGTTCATGTTCATCTTCAATACGGAACTGCTGCTGATCGGCATCGAGAGCCTTCCGCACCTGCTGGTCACCATCGCCACGGCGGTGGTCGCGATGCTGATCTTTGCTGCCGCGACTCAGGGGTTCTGGCTGGTGAAAAGCCGCTGGTATGAAACCCTGCTGCTGCTGCTGGTAGCCTTCACCCTGTTCCGTCCCGGGTTCTGGTGGGATGAAATCTATCCGCCCATCGTGACCTCCCCGCCGCAACAGATTGAGCGCTTGGCGGCCGAAGTAGCGCCGGGCGGCCACCTGATGCTGCTGGCAGAGGGGATGACCATTGATGGCGATATGGTCAGCAAATTGATTCGGCTGCCATTGGGTGAAGGGGCAACCGGGGCGGAGAAACTGTCTGATGCTGGTCTGACCCTCGCGATCAGCGACGATCAGGTGCTTGTGGAGCTGGTTGGCTTTGGCAGTCCGGCGCAAGATGCGGGTTTGGACTTCGATTGGCAGATTCTGGGGATCGAGCAGGAAGCCGACCGTCCGGACAAGCAGTGGATGGTCATTCCGGCACTGCTCTTGCTGGCGGGTCTGGCCATGTTGCAGCTGCGCCGCCGTCATCAACAGGCAGTGGCCTAGGAGGAGATATGTTCAATAGAATACTGTTGCCGGTCGATCTGCAGGACAAGGAGACGGCACTCAAGGCGTTGCGGGAGGCCTGCCGCTTTCTCGCCGATGACCAGGCCGAGTTGCATGTGATGGCGGTGCTGCCCGGCCTGAACATGCCGATGGTGGCGGCATACTTTCCGGATGATGCCGTCGAGAAGGCCTTGCATGGTCTGGAAAAAGAGCTGCATCAGCTGGTGCAGCAGGGGGCTTCGGATGTAAAGCATTGCCATGAGCATATTGCTGAAGGGAGTCCTGCACGTGAAATCATAAGTCTGGCTGAAAAGCTGCAAACGGACTTGATAGTCATGCCCAGTCATAATTACACCCGGGTCGAAAACATCCTTATCGGTTCGGTAACTTCCAGGGTAGTGGAGCGGGCGCACTGTTCGGTTATGGTCCTGCGCGAGCGCGAGGGATAACGCGCGTAGATAATCCTGACCCGTGCCAGCCATGGCCGGCACCTCATTTTGCTGAAAGGCGCGCCTGTTTTCGTTTTTAATCTTTTTGAAACTTTTTTTCAGCAAGGCGTTGACACCCAGGTGGGGATCAGTAGAATACGCCTCCTCGCTTGAGACGACAGGGTTCGCGAAACACTGAAGCCTTGAACGAGAAGGAAATAAGTTCTTGAAATCAATAAGATTTCTGATGTAGAATTTGTCTCCTTGATTTCAACCGGTTCGTTGTGAGGTGCTTCGGCACTGAAACAAAAAACGAAAATAAAGGTTGACATCGAAAATCGGCGTAGTAAGATATGCGTCTCGCTTGAGACAACAGGTTCTGCCAAACGGCAGGTTGCTCAAGCCCGCTCTTTAACAAATTGATCAGGTAATATGTGTGGGCGCTTGTCAGGATTGAGCACACAAAGCTTAATCAAGGCAAGCAACCTAACTGAATATTCATTTAGCGTTGTGTAATACCTTGAGCCGAGTCTGAGAGATATTCCTCTCTCATTAAAAGACTCACCGTAGATTTGAACTGAAGAGTTTGATCATGGCTCAGATTGAACGCTGGCGGCAGGCCTAACACATGCAAGTCGAGCGGTAACATTTCTAGCTTGCTAGAAGATGACGAGCGGCGGACGGGTGAGTAACGCGTGGGAATCTGCCTGGTAGTGGGGGACAACAGTCGGAAACGACTGCTAATACCGCATACGCCCTTCGGGGGAAAGTGGGGGATCTTCGGACCTCACGCTATCAGATGAGCCCGCGTCGGATTAGCTTGTTGGTGAGGTAAAGGCTCACCAAGGCGATGATCCGTAGCTGGTCTGAGAGGATGATCAGCCACACTGGGACTGAGACACGGCCCAGACTCCTACGGGAGGCAGCAGTGGGGAATATTGGACAATGGGGGCAACCCTGATCCAGCCATGCCGCGTGTGTGAAGAAGGCCTTCGGGTTGTAAAGCACTTTCAGCAGTGAGGAAAGGCATGTCATTAATACTGGCATGCTGTGACGTTAACTGCAGAAGAAGGACCGGCTAACTCCGTGCCAGCAGCCGCGGTAATACGGAGGGTCCGAGCGTTAATCGGAATTACTGGGCGTAAAGCGCGCGTAGGTGGTTCAGTCAGTCAGATGTGAAAGCCCCGGGCTCAACCTGGGAATTGCACCTGATACTGCTGAGCTAGAGTACGGTAGAGGGTAGTGGAATTTCCGGTGTAGCGGTGAAATGCGTAGAGATCGGAAGGAACACCAGTGGCGAAGGCGACTACCTGGACCGATACTGACACTGAGGTGCGAAAGCGTGGGTAGCAAACAGGATTAGATACCCTGGTAGTCCACGCCGTAAACGATGTCAACTAGCCGTTGGGGGACTTGATCCTTTAGTGGCGCAGCTAACGCGATAAGTTGACCGCCTGGGGAGTACGGCCGCAAGGTTAAAACTCAAATGAATTGACGGGGGCCCGCACAAGCGGTGGAGCATGTGGTTTAATTCGAAGCAACGCGAAGAACCTTACCTACTCTTGACATCCTGCGAACTTGGTAGAGATACCTTGGTGCCTTCGGGAACGCAGTGACAGGTGCTGCATGGCTGTCGTCAGCTCGTGTTGTGAAATGTTGGGTTAAGTCCCGTAACGAGCGCAACCCCTATCCTTATTTGCCAGCACTTCGGGTGGGAACTCTAAGGAGACTGCCGGTGACAAACCGGAGGAAGGTGGGGATGACGTCAAGTCATCATGGCCCTTACGAGTAGGGCTACACACGTGCTACAATGGCCGGTACAGAGGGCTGCGAACTCGCGAGGGTAAGCTAATCTCAGAAAACCGGTCGTAGTCCGGATCGCAGTCTGCAACTCGACTGCGTGAAGTCGGAATCGCTAGTAATCGCGAATCAGAATGTCGCGGTGAATACGTTCCCGGGCCTTGTACACACCGCCCGTCACACCATGGGAGTGGGTTGCACCAGAAGTAGCTAGTCTAACCTTCGGGAGGACGGTTACCACGGTGTGATTCATGACTGGGGTGAAGTCGTAACAAGGTAGCCCTAGGGGAACCTGGGGCTGGATCACCTCCTTAAACGATTGCGAAGTTCTGGCAAGCGTTCACACATATTACCTGATCGAACTGTTGAAGCTGACGGAGCTTTAAAACGTGTACTCATGATTGAGTCCATCTTTTAAAGCTTCAATGCTTTAAACGCTCTTTAACAAATTGGATCTGAAAGATTGTCTTGTATTGTTTGATACAAGCGCCAACCGGCGATAATCGTTACGAACCATTCATTTTTCCAGACGCCTTCGGGTTATATGGTCAAGTGAATAAGCGTGCACGGTGGATGCCTTGGCAGTCAGAGGCGATGAAGGACGTAGTAACCTGCGATAAGCCTCGGGGAGTCGGTAAACAGACTTTGATCCGAGGATTTCCGAATGGGGAAACCCACCCGCTTGCGGGTATCTCTTCACTGAATACATAGGTGTTGAGAGGCGAACCCGGGGAACTGAAACATCTAAGTACCCGGAGGAAAAGAAATCAACCGAGATTCCCTTAGTAGCGGCGAGCGAACGGGGATTAGCCCTTAAGCGGTCTTGTGGTTAGCAGAACACTCTGGAAAGTGTGGCCATAGTGGGTGATAGCCCCGTATGCGAAAACCTATAGACCGTGAAATCGAGTAGGACGGAACACGTGATATTCTGTCTGAATATGGGGGGACCATCCTCCAAGGCTAAATACTCCTGACTGACCGATAGTGAACCAGTACCGTGAGGGAAAGGCGAAAAGAACCCCTGTGAGGGGAGTGAAATAGACCCTGAAACCGTGTACGTACAAGCAGTGGGAGCCGTTTTCGGACGGTGACTGCGTACCTTTTGTATAATGGGTCAGCGACTTACTTTCAGTGGCAAGCTTAACCGTTTAGGGGAGGCGTAGGGAAACCGAGTCTTAATAGGGCGCCAAGTCGCTGGGAGTAGACCCGAAACCGGGCGATCTATCCATGGGCAGGTTGAAGGTTGAGTAACATCAACTGGAGGACCGAACCGACTGTCGTTGAAAAGCCAGCGGATGACCTGTGGATCGGAGTGAAAGGCTAATCAAGCCCGGAGATAGCTGGTTCTCCTCGAAAGCTATTTAGGTAGCGCCTCATGTCTCACCTTGGGGGGTAGAGCACTGTTTCGGCTAGGGGGTCATCCCGACTTACCAACCCGATGCAAACTCCGAATACCCAAGAGTGCAATCATGGGAGACACACGGCGGGTGCTAACGTCCGTCGTGGAAAGGGAAACAACCCAGACCGCCAGCTAAGGTCCCAAAGTTCTAGTTAAGTGGGAAACGATGTGGGAAGGCTCAGACAGCTAGGAGGTTGGCTTAGAAGCAGCCATCCTTTAAAGAAAGCGTAATAGCTCACTAGTCGAGTCGGCCTGCGCGGAAGATATAACGGGGCTCAAACTAGACACCGAAGCTGCGGATGCCTTAGGGCATGGTAGAGGAGCGTTCTGTAAGCCGTTGAAGCGGAAGCTGTAAGGCACCGTGGAGGTATCAGAAGTGCGAATGCTGACATGAGTAACGATAAAGGGGGTGAAAAACCCCCTCGCCGGAAGACCAAGGGTTCCTATCCAATGCTAATCAGGGTAGGGTGAGTCGGCCCCTAAGGCGAGGCTGAAAAGCGTAGTCGATGGGAGACAGGTTAATATTCCTGTACCACGCATAACTGCGATGGGGGGACGGAGAAGGCTAGGCCAGCGCGGCGTTGGTTGTCCGCGTTTAAGGGTGTAGGTTGAGGAGTTAGGCAAATCCGGCTCCTTAAGACTGAGACCTGATGACGAGACTCTTTATGAGTCGAAGTGGTTGATGCCATGCTTCCAGGAAAATCCTCTAAGCTTCAGGTTATGTGTGACCGTACCCCAAACCGACACAGGTGGTCAGGTTGAGAATACCAAGGCGCTTGAGAGAACTCGGGTGAAGGAACTAGGCAAAATGGTGCCGTAACTTCGGGAGAAGGCACGCCGATGTTGGTGATGAGATTTACTCTCTAAGCTGATGTCGGTCGAAGATACCAGGTGGCTGCGACTGTTTATTAAAAACACAGCACTCTGCAAACACGAAAGTGGACGTATAGGGTGTGACGCCTGCCCGGTGCCGGAAGGTTAATTGATGGGGTTAGCTTCGGCGAAGCTCTTGATCGAAGCCCCGGTAAACGGCGGCCGTAACTATAACGGTCCTAAGGTAGCGAAATTCCTTGTCGGGTAAGTTCCGACCTGCACGAATGGCGTAACGATGGCCACACTGTCTCCACCCGAGACTCAGTGAAATTGAACTCGCTGTGAAGATGCAGCGTCCCCGCGGCTAGACGGAAAGACCCCGTGAACCTTTACTATAGCTTCACAGTGGACTTTGACATTACTTGTGTAGGATAGCTGGGAGGCTTTGAAACCATGACGCCAGTTGTGGTGGAGCCAACCTTGAAATACCAGCCTGGTACTGTTGAGGTTCTAACTCAGGTCCCTTATCGGGATCGAGGACATTGTGTGGTGGGTAGTTTGACTGGGGCGGTCTCCTCCCAAAGAGTAACGGAGGAGCACGAAGGTACCCTCAGGCTGGTCGGAAATCAGCCAATGAGCGCAAGAGTAGAAGGGTGCTTGACTGCGAGACTGACACGTCGAGCAGGTACGAAAGTAGGTTCTAGTGATCCGGTGGTTCTGTATGGAAGGGCCATCGCTCAACGGATAAAAGGTACTCCGGGGATAACAGGCTGATACCGCCCAAGAGTTCACATCGACGGCGGTGTTTGGCACCTCGATGTCGGCTCATCACATCCTGGGGCTGAAGCCGGTCCCAAGGGTATGGCTGTTCGCCATTTAAAGTGGTACGCGAGCTGGGTTTAGAACGTCGTGAGACAGTTCGGTCCCTATCTGCCGTGGGCGTTTGAGATTTGAGAAGAGCTGCTCCTAGTACGAGAGGACCGGAGTGGACGCACCTCTGGTGTTCCGGTTGTCACGCCAGTGGCATTGCCGGGTAGCTACGTGCGGACGGGATAACCGCTGAAAGCATCTAAGCGGGAAGCCTCCTTCAAGATGAGATCTCACTGGATCCTTGAGATCCCTGTAGAGCCGTCCGAGACCAGGACGTTGATAGGCTGGGTGTGTAAGTGTTGTAAGGCATTGAGCTAACCAGTACTAATTGCTCGTGAGGCTTGACCATATAACGCCCAAGGCGTTTGAGATGAATGGTTAACGTAGAACAGATTATCGCAGCTCGAAAGAGCACCGGTTGAACGCTTGTAGCGACGATACGACAAAGACAATCACAGCGAGAGCCCAAAAGGCTTTTACTGAAAGATCCAGTTTGTACCAGTTTTGCTTGGCGACCATAGAGCCGTGGAACCACCTGATCCCATCCCGAACTCAGCAGTGAAACGCGTCATCGCCGATGGTAGTGTGGGGTCTCCCCATGTGAGAGTAGGTCATCGCCAAGCATTTAATTAAGTGAAAACCCCGGCCTCGATGAGGCCGGGGTTTTTGCGTTGTGGGCTATCAAGACTGAAGAAACCACCTGCAGAAATCTCTTTACCGTCATATATCCTGCCCGCTTCCGTGCCTGAGTAGCAATGCAAGGTTGAGCCGCCTGGGACCCATGTCACCTGTTTGGCCGAGGTGACACAGGTTGCTCCAGAATCAGGCCATGGCGTCGATCAGGATTTCCTTAAGGGAAAGATAGTCATATTCGGGAACCGCGAGGAAGGTAAGAGCGGCCTCCACGCGGGCGTTGCTGTCGCTGGAGCGAATGCGCCAGTAGTAGCGATACTCGGCACTGATATCCTGTGCCAGAGTCAGCAGCGCCAGCAGATGGCGGCTTGTCTCGTCCGCTTCAACACGGTCCGTGAGTACCTGGATCAGGTTTGGCTGCAGGCGGATGCTCTCGACAATAGGCTCCGGCAAGTACCAGCGTTCAGCCATGCGGGCACCGATCTGATAATGAGAGAAGCCGAAACGTTGAATCTCCTGCTGCTGCAGGGTGGCACTGTCATAGCCCTGGATGCTCTTCAGGAAATCCCGGTAGTCTTTGAAGGCCTGCACCATCAGTGGCAGGCCGCAGTCATGCAGCATCCCCAGGGTATAGAGCTCATCGCGGTCGATGTTCACGCCGAGTTTATCGGCCAGGTTGATTGACAGCCGAGACACGTCTTGTGCCGTGTCCCAGAAGCGCTCCATACGGCCGGTCTTGCTCAGGGTGTTGCGCAGGATGGTCAGCCGTACCAGGCTGAAGATGCGACCAACACCAAGCAGGCTAATGGCGTGCGGGATCGACGTGATATGCCTGGAAAAGCCGTAGTAGGGGCTGTTGATCACTTTCAGGATGGCGGAGTAGATGGCGACATCGCAGTTGATCAAGCGGGCAATGCCGGCGATGTCAGGGTCATCCTGCCGGCATTTCTGAGCCAGTTGCAAAAGAATCTCGGGCTGTGGTGGAATTAAAGAGCTAAAGGATTTGTGCATGAATTGAACAGCTTGCAACAGCGTTCCTTGTTTGGCTGGAGAGCCGCCAGTATAGTGCCGAGCTGTGTCAGATTCAGCAGGTTGTATTGTGAAAGTTGAAAATCCTCCTCGAAAACCTTTCGTTGCCCGCGGTTCGGGTGTACAGCGGTGTGATGACTGCCGCTTGCCGCAGGAAGTGTGTATCTGTGAATGGCGATACACCGTCCCGGCGAGCTGTCAGTTCTGGCTGTTGACGCATCGTTATGAGCTGTACAAGCCGACCAATACCGGTCGTCTGATTATCGACTCGATCGAGCATTCCCGCATCTTCGAGTGGTCGCGCACCGAGCCACCTGCCGAGCTGTTGGCAGCCCTGGCCGATAAGCGCTACGCCCCCTGCCTGGTGTTCCCGGCGGGGGAGGATTATCGGGAGCGGATGGTTGAGCAGGTGGATGATGATGCGCGTCTCCCGGCTGACCGGATCCCCGTGTTCATCATTCTGGACGGCACCTGGAGGCAGGCACGACGCATGTTTCGTCACAGCCTTTATCTGCAGCACCTGCCGGTGATCGAGCCGCAGACGGACCGCTTGAGCCGCTACAAGCTGAGGCGCTCAACCATCGATCATCACCTGTGTACGGCGGAGGTGGCAGTGGCGTTGCTGGAGCAGGTGGGTGATCAGGCGGCTGCCGATCATCTGGAGGGGTATTTCGAGCGTTTCAACCGCAGCTATATCGCCACACGCCGGCGTTGGGCCAAACGGGAGCCTGAATAAGCGCTCCCATCGAGCCAGAACCCTTAGTGGGTCTCTTCGGCAGCCGGCTGTTCTTCGGCGCGCTGCTGCATCTGCTGGGCATAGAGGGCATCGAAGTTGACCGGTGCCAGCATCAGCGGAGGGAAGCTGGCCTTGGTGACGAAGTTGTCGACGGCTTCGCGGGCGTAGGGGAACAACAGGTTGGGGCAGAAGGCACCCAGAGTGTGGTGCAGTTCGGCACCTTCGATACCGGCGATCAGGAAGATCGCGGCCTGCTGAACCTCAACGAGGAAGGCCGTTTCGCCGGCATTCTTGGCGGTGACGGTCAGGGTCAGGACAACCTCGTGGTGGTTCTCGTCCAGCGCATTGGTGCGGGTGTTCATTTCCAGATTGATTTCCGGCTGCCAGGGCTGGGTGAAGGCCTTGGCGCCTGCCGGTGTTTCCAGCGACGCATCCTTGATATAGACACGCTGCAGGGCGAATTGTGGCTGGTTTGCGTTTGCTTCAGACATTTGAGAATCCTTGTATCGGTCTTGTTGTCGGGCTTCAGCTGGCGAGCAGCGGGTCAAGCTGTCCCTGACGCTCCAGTGCGAACAGGTCGTCACAGCCACCCACGTGGGTCTGGCCGATGAAAATCTGGGGAACCGTGCGCTGGTTACTGCGCTGCATCATTTCCTGGCGCAGGGCCGGATCAGCGTCCACATCGATGGCGGTATATTCCACCTGCTTGCTGTCCAGCAGAGCAATGGCACGGGTGCAGAAGGGGCACCAGCGGGTCAGATAGATGGTTACGTCAGTCATGGTACTCACTTGATGATCGGCATGTTCTGGCCTTTCCATTCGGTCATGCCGCCGCTGAGACGGACGACCTGCTGGAATCCGGCCGCTTTCAGTTTCTTGGCTGCGGTTCCCGCTGCCTGACCGAGGTTGCAGACCACGATGACTGGTTTGTCCTTGAACTTGTCCAGCTCGCTCAGACGGCGATCCAGGTCGGCCAGCGGGATGTGGTGGGCGCTGGTGATGCGGCCGGTATCCCATTCCTTGCGGGTGCGGATATCCAGCACCACGCCGGACTCCTTGTTGATCAGGCGGGTGGCCTCCGCCGGGGTGACCGACTTGCCGGCCTTGCGCTTTTCGGTGGCCAGCAGAATGAGAAGCGTCAGCACCCAGGCACCGACCAGATAGTAATGCTGTGTTGCGAATTCGATCAGGCGTTCCATAGTCATTCCGGTCAAAGGGACGGATAGAAAGTCAGCAAGTATACAATGCCACTGTGACAGCGATAAGGGCATGGGTTCAAAAGCTGGACGTCGACGGTTAGCTAATCCGGCCGCAAGACAGTAAAATGGCTGCCTGTTTTTTAATCGACCGGACAGACGTAGCCCACCATGACAGAAGCACGCGCAACCAAGGCCCTGATCATTCTTGACGGCTTCGGCGTGGAGTCCACGCCCTCTTCAGCAATCGAAGCAGCCAATACCCCGACCTGGGACCGCCTGCTGTCGCAGAACCCCAACTCGCGGATCCAGACCTCCGGTATGGCGGTCGGCTTGCCGGAGGGCCAAATGGGCAACTCCGAAGTGGGACACATGAATATCGGTGCCGGTCGTACCGTGTACCAGAACTTCACCCGCATCTCCAAATCGATCGAGGATGGCGACTTCTTTGAAAACGCGGCTCTCTGTGACGGGATGGACAAGGCGATCGCCGCCGGCCGTGCCGTGCATGTACTGGGCCTGCTGTCACCGGGTGGTGTGCACAGCCATGAAGAACATATCTTCGCGCTGCTGGAGATGGCGGTGAAACGTGGTGCCAAAGAGGTCTACCTGCACGCGATCCTGGACGGCCGTGACATGCCGCCGCGCTCTGCCGAGCCGTCACTGCAGGCTGCTGAAGCCACCTTCGAACGTCTGGGCACCGGCGCTATCGCGACGGTGGTGGGACGCTACTACGCCATGGACAGGGACAACCGCTGGGACCGTGTCGAGCAGGCCTACAACGCCATGACCCTGGGACAGGCGCCGCAGCAGGCGGCCTCTGCTGCCGAGGCGTTGGCGGGTGCCTATGCGCGCGATGAAAACGATGAATTCGTGGCGGCGACCGTCATCACCGATGCCCAGGGCCAGCCGGTGACGACGGTGCAGGATGGCGATGCTCTGATCTGCGCCAACTTCCGTCCGGACCGCGCCCGTGAAATCACCCGCTGCTTCGTCGAGGACGACTTCGACGGCTTTACCCGCCAGGCACGCCCGGTTTTGAGCGGCTATATCATGCTGACCGAATATGCGGCCGATATCCCGGCCCCGGTCGCTTTCCCGCCGCAGCGGATCAGCAACGATCTGGGCGAATACCTGTCCGGCCTGGGCAGGACCCAGCTGCGCATCTCCGAGACCGAGAAGTACGCCCATGTGACCTTCTTCTTCAACGGTGGCCAGGAAGCGGTCTACCCGGGCGAGGATCGCATCCTGGTGCCGTCGCCGCAGGTGGCGACCTATGACCTCCAGCCGGAGATGAGTGCGCCGGAAGTGACCGAGAAACTCTGCGCAGCGATTCGCAGTGGCAAATATGACCTGATCGTGTGCAACTTCGCCAACGGCGATATGGTCGGTCATACCGGCAACTTCGAGGCTGCGGTCAAGGCGGTGGAGACTGTCGACCAGAGCCTGACCCAGGTGCTGGCGGCGCTGGCCGACGTTCAGGGTGAGGCGCTGATTACCGCCGACCACGGCAACGTGGAGCTGATGCGTGACCCCAACAGCGGTCAGCCGCACACCGCCCACACCACCTGGCCGGTGGCCTTGATCTATGCCGGTCCCCGCAGCGAGCAGCTGCAGCTGGCCGACGGCGCCCTATGTGACCTGGCGCCGACCCTGCTGGCCCTGATGGGGCTGGAAGCGCCGGCCGAGATGACTGGTCACACTCTGGCGACCCTGGCCTGAGACGGTCCGGCGTGCGAGCCTGCCACCGCCTGTTGCTGCTGCTCTGCCTGAGCCTTGGTGGCTTGGGCGCGCAGGCAGCGCAGGATCCGGCCAAGACCGAGCAGCAGCTGAAACAGGTCAAACAGCAGATCAGCTCGCTGCAGGCCAGGCTGGCCAAGCGCAAGCAGGTGTTGGCTAAGGCGGAGGCGGAGCTGCGCAAATTCGACAAGCGGGTTGGCGCCGTAACCGCCGAGCTGCGTCAGCTTGATGATCGCCAGCAGCAATTGCAGACCCAACGTGGCAGTCTCGGTGATGACGAGGCCCGGCTGGCGGCTCAGTTGCAGCAGCAGGAGGCGTTGATCCGTGATCTGCTGCGAGAGCAGTACAAGCTGGGCCGCCAGCCCGCCATCGGACTGCTATTATCACAACAGGATCCGCAGCAACTGTCGCGGATGCTGCATTACTACGACAGCCTGACCTCCCGCCTGGGAGCGGAGCTGGCGGCCTACCGTGGGCGACTGCAGCAGCTGACGGCCACCCAAAGTGCCATCTCCGCCACCGACTCTGAGCTGCTGGCGACTCGGACGCGCCTGCAGCAACAGCAAAAGGTGCTGGCCGATGCGCGCGCGGGCCAGGCACAGACCTTGGCGACCTTGCGCAAGGCACACCAGCAGGACAGCCGACAGCTGGGACGTCTGAAAGCGGACCAGGACGAGCTGGAAGCGGTGTTGAAAGAGATTCGACGCTCGCTGGAGCAGATCCGGCTGAAGCAGGATGGCCTCAAGTTCAGCCAGCGCAAGGGCAAGATGGACTGGCCGGTGGCCGGTCGCGTCAAGCGTGCCTTCGGCAGCCGGGTCGAGAATGTATCCTACGAAGGGATGCTGATCGCGGCGCAGCCGGGGGCGACGGTCAAAGCGGTACATCATGGCCGCGTGGTGTTTGCCGACTGGTTGCGGGGCTATGGCCTGGTGATTATTCTGGACCATGGCAACGGTTACCTGTCGCTGTACGGTCACAATGAAAGTCTGCTGCATGAACCCGGGGAGTGGGTCGGGACCGGTGACAGCCTGGCGCTGGCCGGCAGCAGTGGCGGCAGCACGGAACCCGGACTCTATTTCGCCATCCGATATCAGGGACGCTCGACCGATCCGATCGCCTGGCTCAAACGGCGCTAACTTACCTGCAGGGAACTCGATGATGAAGCTTTTCAGTCGTACACCGCTTGCCGCCGCCTTTCTGGGCTGCACTCTGAGTCTGGCGGCTCCGGCTCTGGCCGAAGAGGCGGCAGAGAGCGAACGCAAGACCTTGCCCCTGACCGAGCTGCGCATGTTTGCCGACGTGTTCGACCGTATCAAGCAGGCCTATGTCGAGCCGGTGGACGACCGTCAGCTGCTCGAAGATGCTATCCGCGGCATGCTGACCGGGCTCGACCCGCATTCGGCCTACCTGGAAGCGGAAGCCTTTGAAAGCCTGCAGATCCATACCAGCGGCGAATTCGGCGGCCTGGGCATCGAGGTGGGCCTGGACGAGGGCTTCATCCGCGTGATCGCGCCGATCGATGACACGCCGGCGCAGCGGGCCGGCGTGCGCGCCGGTGACCTGATCATCAAGCTCGATGATACCCCGGTACAGGGCATGGACCTGAATGAAGCGATCGACATGATGCGCGGCGAGGTCGGTACCCCGATCCGGCTGACCCTCATGCGAGAAGGGCGTGACCAGCCCCTGGAGCTGGAGATCGTGCGTGACGTGATCAAGGTGGCCAGTGTGCGTCATGAGCTGTTGGAGCCGGGCTACGGCTACCTGCGCATCTCCCAGTTCCAGGCCCATACCGGCGAGGATCTGGTCGAAGCGGTCCGCGAGATGCAGCGGACGGGCCGGTTGCAAGGCCTGGTATTGGATCTGCGCAACAACCCCGGTGGCGTGCTTCAGGCGGCGGTGGAGGTCGGCAATGCCTTCCTCGACGAGGGGTTGATCGTCTACACCGAAGGTCGCCTGCCCAACTCCGAGCTGCGCTTCAATGCCAGCTCGGAGACGGTGGCGCCGGACACCCCGCTGGTGGTGCTGATCAACGGCGGCAGCGCCTCGGCCTCCGAGATCGTCGCGGGTGCGCTGCAGGACCACCAGCGTGCGGTGATCATGGGCACCGACAGCTTTGGCAAGGGCTCGGTGCAGACCGTGCTGCCGCTGGGCGAGGACCGGGCGATCAAGCTGACCACGGCGCGTTACTTCACCCCCAGTGGCCGCTCCATCCAGGCGCAAGGTATACAGCCGGATCTGCGTGTCGATGATGCCCGCCTGACCCGGATTGACAATGGCGAGCGGATCAAGGAACGCGATCTGGCGGGCCATCTGGAAAACGCCAATGGCGATGCTGGTAAGATGGCGGCGGCGAATAACGGCCTGTCATCACGCGATTTCCAGCTCTACGAGGCGCTTAACCTGCTCAAGGCAATGCAGATCCTGCAGCGTAACCCGTCGGACAGCTGATACGAAAAAGGGGGCCGTTGGCCCCCTTGTCATATCATGCCGGCTGCCGTGTTGGCGCCGGCAGCGCCCGGAACAGCCCGGCTGCCAGGCGGTGCCACTGTTCCTGCCAGTGTTCGGTCGGTCGGCGCTTGAACTCCGTGCGCACGAACTGGCGGATGCGTCCCTCGGCGGCGGCCAGCATCAGGTTGGCGGCGGAGCCGGCCGGCACCTCGGTGCGCAGGCCTTCGCGCAGTTCCGCTTCCCGCATCACCTGCTTGAGCTGGGTTTCCAGCCGTTCGAACAGCTGGTTGACCCTAACCCTGAGGCGTTCGGTTTCGCCGGCCAGGGCATCACCGGTGAGGATGCGCGCCATGCCCGGGTTCTTCTCCACGAACGCCAGCAGCAGCGTCAGCATCTGTTCGCACTGGCGGGTCGCCGATATCTCCGAGCCGATGATCAGCTTGATGCGCGAGAACAGGGTCTCCTCGATGAAGCCGATCAGGCCCTCGAACATCCGCGCTTTGCTGGGAAAGTGGCGGTAGAGGGCGGCTTCGGACACACCCACCTCGCGTGCCAGGGCGGCGGTGGTGATTCGCTGCCCCGGGTTGCTTTCCAGCATCTGCGCCAGCGCCTGCAGGATCTGCTCGCGGCGGGAGATCTTCTGTGCCTTGTTGTCTGTCATGCCGCCGGGGTCTGGTCGCTGGTGTTGGTGATCAGGGTACCCACACCTTCATCGGTGAAGATCTCCAGCATGCAGGCGTGCTCGACACGGCCGTCGATGATGTGCGCACTGCTGACGCCGCTCTTCACTGCACCCAAGGCGCAGTCGATCTTCGGCAGCATGCCGCCGTAGATGGTGCCGTCCTCGATCAGGGCGTCGACTTGCTCGGTGGTCAGGCCGGTCAGTACGTTGCCGTCCTTGTCGAGCAGGCCGGAGATGTTGGTCAGCAGCATCAGCTTCTCGGCCTGGAGCACTTCGGCGACCTTGCCGGCGACCAGGTCGGCGTTGATGTTGTAGGCGTGACCATCCTCTCCGACACCGATCGGCGCGATCACCGGGATGAAGTCGGAATTGACCAGCATATCCAGGACCTGGACGTTGACGCCTTCAACCTCACCTACGTGGCCGATATCGATGATCTCCGGCGCTTCCATCTCCGGGGTCTTGTGCTTGACCTTGAGCTTGCGGGCGCGCAGTAGCTCGCCGTCCTTGCCGGTCAGGCCGATCGCCTTGCCGCCGGCGGTGTTGATCAGACCGACGATCTCCTTGTTGACCATGCCGCCGAGCACCATCTCGACCACGTCCATGGTTTTGGAATCGGTCACGCGCATGCCGTTGATGAAATGGGATTCGATCTTCAGCTTTTCCAGCAAGCTGCCGATCTGGGGGCCGCCGCCGTGGACCACGATCGGGTTGATGCCGATCAGCTTCATCATCACGATATCGCGGGCGAAACTCTCCTTGAGTTTCTCGTCGATCATGGCGTTGCCGCCGTACTTGATGACGATGGTCTTGCCGACAAAGCGCTGGATATAGGGCATCGCCACCGACAGCACATCGGCGGTCGACATCGCTTGCTTACGGGACAGAGGCATAATCTCTCCTTGTGGGGTCACTTCGGTTCAGGCGTCGGGAATCAGGAGCGCGGCATCGATGGCGCTCAGGCGGGCCTGGAACTCGGTCTTGATTCGGTTGAGGGCAGTGGCGCTTTCGGCCTCGAAGCGCAGCACCAGCACCGGAGTGGTGTTGGAGGCGCGCATCAGGCCCCAGCCATCAGCATAGTCGACGCGTACGCCGTCGATATGGCTGACATTACCGCCCGGGAATTCGGCCTGCTGCAGGGCCTCGACCAAGGCGAACTTGTTGTCTTCACGCACTTCGATATTGATCTCCGGTGTGCTGATATCTTCCGGATAGGCGGCGAAGATCGCATCGGCATCCTCGTCGCGACCGGACAGGATCTCCAGCAGGCGCGCCGCGCTGTACAGGCCGTCATCGAAGCCGTACCAGCGCTCCTTGAAGAAGATATGGCCGCTCATTTCTCCGGCCAGCAGGGCGCCACAGGCCTTCATCTGGCGCTTGATCAGCGAGTGGCCGGTCTTCCACATGGTGGCCTTGCCGCCGGCCTGCTCGATCACCTGCGGCAGCAGGCGCGAGCATTTGACGTCGAACAGGATCTCGGCCCCCGGGTTACGGCTGAGCACGTCTTCGGCGAACAGCATCATCACCCGGTCGGGGTAGATGACATGGCCGGTTGGGGTGATCACGCCGACGCGGTCGCCATCGCCGTCAAAGGCCAGGCCCAGATCGGCCTGGTGCTCCGCCACGGCGGCGATGGCATCCTGCAGGTTTTTCAGCTTGCCCGGGTCCGGGTGGTGGTTGGGGAAGGTGCCATCCACGTCGCAGAACAGCGGGATAACTTCACAGCCCAGCTGCTCGATCAGACCGGGAGCCAGTTTGCCGGGAATGCCGTTGCCGCAGTCGACCACCACCTTCATGCCGCGCTTGAGCTGGATATCGCCCAGAATACGCTGCAGGTAGTCCTGATCGACTGACAGAATCTCGGAGCGCCCCTCGCCATCGACGTAGTCGGCGGCTTCGATGCGGTCAGCCAGGGTCTGGATCTGGTCGCCGGAAAGGGTTTCGCCGCCGAGCATCATTTTGAAGCCGTTGTAGTCGGACGGGTTGTGGCTGCCGGTGATCATGATGCCGGTCTGGTCGGCATGCTGGTGCGCGGCAAAATAGAGCGTCGGTGTCGGCACATAACCGATATCCTGAACGGTGCAGCCACTGTCGGTCAGGCCCTGAATCAGGAGCTCCTTCAGCCGCGGCCCGGACAGGCGGCCATCGGCGCCGACCACCACCTCGGTGATGTTGCGGCTGATGGCTTCGGCCGCGAAAGCTCGGCCGATATGGTACACGGTCGCGTCTGTCAGCGACTGGCCGACAATGCCACGGATGTCATAGGCACGGAAAATTTCACGATCGAACTGCTCAAGCGGATAAGGCATCTAACGGCTTCCCTGTGGTCAGTAAGTATTCACGTTCTTGGCTCAGTAGCGGCCGGATGAACCGAAACCGCCGGCACCGCGGTCGGAGTCGCTGAACTCGGCGACGATCTCGAACTCGGCCTGGACCACCGGCACCAGCACCATCTGCGCGATACGCTCGCCCGGCTCGATGGTGAAGGTCGTCTGGCCACGGTTCCAGCAGGAGACGAACAGCTGGCCCTGGTAATCGGAGTCGATCAGACCGACCAGGTTGCCGAGCACGATGCCGTGTTTGTGGCCCAGGCCCGAGCGCGGCAGGATCATCGCACACAGGCTGGGGTCTTCGATGTGGATCGCCAGGCCGGTGGGGATCAGCTCGGTCTGACCCGGCTCCAGCGTCAGCGCCTCGTCAAGGCAGGCGCGCAGGTCGAGACCGGCGGAGCCTTCGGTGGCGTAGGCGGGCAGGGGGATGTCGCGACCGATACGGTCATTCAGAATTTTGACTTGCAGTGCTTTCATTTCGTGCTCTGATGATAGTGCTGGGCAATCTGTTCGATCAGCTGGCGGGCCAACTGACGCTTGGAAGCCTGGGGCAGGCTGACTTCATCGTCGGCGCTGACCAGGGTGACGGCGTTGTCATCGCTGTTGAAACCGATCTCCGGGTTGGACACGTCGTTGGCGACGATCAGGTCCAGCCCCTTGCGGGCCAGCTTGCTGCGCGCATAGCCGATGACATCGCGAGTTTCGGCAGCAAAGCCGACGGTGTAGGGGCGCTGTTCGCTGAGACCGGCTACGGTGGCGACGATATCCGGGTTCTTCACCAGGTGAAGTTCCATGATCTCTTCGCTGCCCTTCTTGATCTTGTGTTCGGCCACGGACACCGGGCGATAGTCGGCCACGGCGGCGGCGGCGATGAACAGGTCGCAGTCGCCGATGCCCTCCAGTGCGGCCGCCAGCATCTGCTCGGCGGTTTCGACCTGCACGCAGTCGACGCGGGGCGGCGGTGTAAGGGTTACCGGGCCAGTGATCAGCCTGACGCTGGCGCCAGCATCAACGGCCGCCTCGGCGAGGGCATAACCCATCTTGCCGGAGCTGTGGTTGGAGATATAGCGCACCGGGTCCAGGGGTTCTCGGGTCGGTCCGGCGGTAATGAAGATGCGTTTGCCGGTCAGCGCGCCGTGCTCGAACTGGGCCGCGGCCAGTTCGGCCAGCTCTTCCGGTTCCAGCATGCGCCCGGGACCGGTGTCGCCGCAGGCCTGGGCGCCGACACCGGGGCCGAACAGGGTGACGCCCTGGGCGCTCAGCTGGTGCACGTTGTCCTGGGTGCGCGGATCACGCCACATCGCCTGGTTCATCGCCGGGGCCAGGCAGATGGGGGCATCGGTGGCCAGGCAGAGGGTGGTCAGCAGGTCATCGCCCATGCCGGCGCTGAAGCGCGCGATGAAGTCGGCGCTGGCCGGGGCGACCAGAATCAGGTCGGCCCATTTGGCCAGTTCGATGTGGCCCATGCCGGCTTCCGCTTCCGGGTCGAGCAGCTGCAGGTGCACGGGGTGGCCCGACAGCGCCTGTAACGTCAACGGGGTGATGAATTCGGTGGCGGCCGGTGTCATGACGATACGGACATCGGCGCCGGCGCCCTTGAGCAGGCGGGTCAGCTCGGCACTCTTGTAGGCGGCAATACCGCCGCTGATGCCGAGCAGAATGCGCCGGTTAGTAAGTCTCTGCATACCCTGAGTATCCGGTTGTTTCTGATCTTGGGACAGGGCGTTAAGATACCACTTCGGCTGGTCAAAGCGTAGCGAGGGTTCAGCCGATGGGGATTCACTCACAGGGAGGTGAGACATGGCGATAAGAGACTGGCCGGCCGAAGAGCGGCCACGGGAAAAACTGCTGGCGCGCGGAGCGCAGGCGCTGTCCGATGCCGAGTTGCTGGCGATCTTTCTGCGTACCGGGGTTCAGGGCTGCAGCGCCGTGGATCTGGCGCGACATTTGCTGGAGCACTTCGGCGGGCTGAGGCCGCTGCTGGAATGCGGGGAGCAGGATTTCTGCGCCGCCCATGGCCTGGGGCCGGCCAAATATGTGCAGCTGCAGGCGGTGCTGGAAATGTCGCGCCGCCACCTGGAGGCGCAGCTGATGCGGGAATCGGCGCTGGAAAGCCCCACGGCGGTACGCCGCTACCTGGCCAGCCGCCTGCGTCACGAGCCGCGGGAGGTGTTCGCCTGCCTGCTGCTGGACAACCGCCACCGGGTGATCCGCTACGAGGCGCTATTCTACGGCACCATCAATGCCGCCAGCGTGCACCCGCGCGAGGTGGTCAAGCTGGCCCTGGCGCACAATGCGGCGGCGCTGATTCTGGCCCATAACCACCCCTCTGGCGTGGCCGAGCCTTCCATGGCGGATCGGCAGATCACCGATCGGCTGGTGCAGGCGCTGGGACTGGTCGAGATCCGGGTGCTGGACCACATCGTCATCGGCGATGGCGAGTCGGTTTCCTTTGCCGAGCGGGGGCTGCTATAGGCCCCTGGTGAAAAAATCGACAATTGTCTGGCCAGAGCAGGCATGCGGCTGTATAATTCGCGGCCTTCTGTTCCTTAATGGTACGGTATTCTGTCCGTATACGACTGGACGCTCCGCCTGAGATTCTGCCGGTTGCAGGGTCAATAAACATCGAACAGAGGTAACTTAATCCTTTTAAAAAAGGTTTTTCACTATGTCTCGAGTTTGCATGGTAACGGGCAAGGGCCCGGTCACCGGTAACAACGTTTCTCACTCAAAGCGTAGAACGCGTCGTCGTTTCCTGCCGAACCTGCATTGGCACCGCTTCTGGGTAGAAAGCGAAAACCGTTTCGTTCGTCTGCGTGTTTCCTCCAAGGGCATGCGTATCATCGACAAGAAGGGCATCGACACAGTTCTGACCGAACTGCGTGCCCGCGGCGAGAAAGTCTGAGGAGATTGAATCATGGCTAAAGGCGCACGCGAGAAGATCCGCCTGGTATCCTCTGCCGGTACCGGTCACTTCTACACTACCGACAAGAACAAGCGTAACACTCCGGACAAGTTCGAATTCAAGAAATACGACCCGGTTGTTCGCAAGCACGTGATCTACAAGGAAGCCAAGATCAAGTAATTGATTCTGGACCGGAGATCCCGGAACCCCGCAAGGCCTTGTGCCCTGCGGGGTTTTTTTATGCTGGTCGGCATGGGGGCGGGTCGGCTAGGATAATGATCATTACAGTTTTCCTGAGGCCCCTGCCATGTCCATCCCGTCCGGTCTGATCCGTTACGTGCCTCTGGCATTTGTGCTGCTGTGGAGTACAGGCTTTATCGGTGCCCGCTACGGCCTGCCCTATATCGAGCCTTTCTACCTGCTGCTGTTGCGCATGTTGCTGACGCTGGTGGTGTTCGCAGGCCTAATGCTGGTGTTCCGCTCGCCCTGGCCATCACCGCGACAGGCGCTGCACCAGATGGTCACCGGAGCGCTGGTACATGGTTGCTATCTGGGCGGTGTCTTCGCGGCGATCAAGTGGCAGCTGCCGGCCGGTGTGACCTCGATTCTGGTCGGGTTGCAGCCGGTACTGACCGCCGTACTGGCCTGGGGGCTCTGGGGGCAGCGGCTGCAGTCACGCCAGTGGCTGGGGTTGTTGCTGGGGCTGGCCGGTGTCATGCTGGTGTTGGGCACCGGCCTGCAGCCGGGCCGGTTCGAACTGCGCCCGGAAGCCGTGCTGGCGGCGCTGGTGGCGCTGGTCGGTATCTCGGTCGGAACGCTGTACCAGAAGCGCTTTGGTGCCGGTACCGACCTGTTGACCGGCTCCTTCTATCAGTACCTGTCCACGGCGCTGATGATGGCGCTGCTGACCTTCAGTCTAGAGACTCAGCAGATTGTATGGCACCCGGAGCTGATCGGGGCGCTGCTCTGGCTGGTGTTCGGCCTGTCGGTCAGCGCCATCCTGCTGCTGATGTTGATGATCCGTGAAGGTGAGGTCTCCCGAGTGGCCAGTTATTTCTATCTGGTGCCGCCGGTGACTGCGCTGGAGGCCTGGTGGCTGTTCGACGAGCAGCTGTCGCTGCTGGCACTGGGCGGGATGCTGCTGGCAGTGGTCGGGGTCTATCTGGTGCTGAGAACGCGCCCGGTCAGCTGATATGCTATGCCGTCTCGCTTGTTGTCCTGAGGAGTATCCATGCCCGAGTTGCCTGAAGTCGAAACCACCCGTCGCGGTATCGCGCCCCATGTCGAGCAGCACCAGGTGGTGGCGCTGCGGGTGCGTCAGCCCCGGCTGCGCTGGCCCATACCGGAGCAGCTGGCGCAGTGGATCGAGGGTGATCGGGTGCAGCGGATCGAGCGCCGCTCCAAGTACCTGCTGTTTCGGTTTGCTCGGGGCACGATGCTGGTGCATCTGGGCATGTCCGGTAGCCTGAGAATCCTGGCTACCGACGAGGTGCCGGGCAAGCATGACCATGTGGATCTGGTGCTGGATTCGGGGCAGTTGTTGAGGCTGACCGATCCGCGCCGTTTCGGTGCCGTACTCTGGCAGGAGAACGGCACCGAGCACCCTCTGCTGAGCTCCCTGGGGCCGGAGCCGCTGGACGAGGCGTTCAGCGCCGAGTATCTGCAGCAGTGCTGTGCCGGACGCCGAACCGCGATCAAGGCACTGATCATGAATGCTGCCGTGGTGGTCGGGGTCGGTAATATTTATGCCAACGAGGCCCTGTATGCTGCCAGCATCGATCCGCGCCGGGCGGCGGGACGGATCTCGGCGGCTCGGCTGGAGCGACTGACGGCGGCGATCAAGCGGGTGCTGGCGGCGGCGATCGAGCAGGGCGGCACCACGCTGCGCGATTTTGTCGGCGGCGACGGCAAGCCCGGCTATTTCAAGCAGGAGCTGCATGTCTACGGACGGGGCGGAGCGCCCTGTCACCAGTGTGGTGAGCCATTGTCGGAAGTGAAGTTGAGCCAGCGCAGCACGGTGTTTTGCCGTCAGTGCCAGCGTTAATCGAGGCGAATGATGAATCGCAAACGAGAAGAGAACATTGATCTGCAGCGTCTCAAGCTGCGTCGCAAGCTGGGCATAGAGTCACTGCTGCCTCAGCGGGAACAGGTCAGCATCGGCAGCCTGCCGCTGCATACCGAATACTACCATCATGATGCCGCGGCGCCGCTGCTACTGTTCCTGCCCGGTATCGGCACCTACTCGGAACTTTACGCCGAACTGTTGTCTGGTCTCTGTGAGCAAGGCTTCAACGTGGTGGGCGTGGATCTGCGCGGGCATGGTTATTCAGGCGGCCCGCGTGGCCTCTATACCGTGGAACAGGTGGTGGCCGATTGCCGGGAAGTAATCGATCACTATCGCCAGACAATCCAGGGTCCGGTTTATATCTACGGCTATTCGATCGGTGCGCTGCTGGCGGTGGCCACGGCCGAGCAGGAACCGCGGGTCGAGGCCGTGGTCTGCGGCACCCTGCTGGTGCCTGAGGTGGCGCCGGATATGCTGCACCAGCTGGGCTGGTCCTGGATCTGGGGCAGTGCCCTGTTGATGCCGGGCATGCCACTGCCGATGAAGAGCTTCATCGACTATGACCGCCTGCTGGCCGGACACCCGGCCGGGGAGGAGATCAATGCCGATCCACGGATCGTCTTCGATTACCCGCTGAAGACCCTGTCCAGCCTGTTTACCCATCGGCTTGGCGTGCTGCGCGAGCAGTATGGCTTTCGCGGTCTGATCATCCATGGCGATCGCGACGAGGTGCTGCCGCTGAGCTACTCGGCGCGGGTGCAGGAAGTGCTGGCGCACCCCTTTGCGCTGCAGCCGGTGGCAGGCGAGGGGCATATGCTGCCCTGGGACAACCCCGCCGAGCTGGTCCGGATTCTCACCGACTGGCTGCAGCCAGAGGTTGTCACCAAAGCTTAAAAGGGTGGTCACGGGGCTGTCACCCTCGACTGGCGACAATGCGGTTGAAGCCAAGTCAGGGGTGGTTGCCATGAACCGTCTGCAGAAACTCAGTGCCTTCGATACCCGCGCTTTTCACTGGTGCAACGGCTACGGTCGGTCTTCGCCTGTCTTGACCAGCAGCCGCTGGATCTCCCGGCTGGGGGATGGCGGCCTCTATCTGGTGCTGGGCATCGGCCTGGCGCTCTGGGAAGAGCAGGACGGGGAAACCTTCCTGCTGGCCGGCCTGCTGGCCTACGCTATCGAGTTGCCGCTTTATCTGCTGTTGAAGAATACCATTCGTCGTGATCGCCCCTGCCACCGGTTGAAGGACTTCCAGGCGGCGATTGAACCGTCGGACAAGTTCAGTTTTCCGTCCGGCCATGCCGCGGCCGCCTTTGTCTTCGCCATGCTGGTCGCCGAGTTTTATCCGTCACTGATGTTTCCGGCCTTCATGCTGGCGGGACTGGTGGGGGCCTCCCGGGTGATGCTGGGCGTGCACTATCCTACTGATATCGCGGCTGGTGCGCTGCTGGGCATCGCCACGGCACTGCTGGGGTTCAACCTTTGGGAGATGCTCTGATGCGGATTCTCTACGGGGTACAGGCAACCGGGAACGGGCACATCACCCGAGCCCGGGTGTTGCTGCCGGCACTTCAGGCCGTCGGCGCTGAGGTGGACATGCTGTTCAGCGGCCGAGAACCGGAGCGGCTGTTCAATATGGAGCCTTTTGGCGATTACCGGGTCCGGCGCGGTTTTACCTTCGTCACCGAAGCCGGGCAGGTGCAGCGCTGGCAGACGCTGATGCGCAACAGCTTGTGGCAGTTCCGGCGCGATCTCAACGCCCTGGATCTGGAGGGGTACGATCTGGTTCTGAGCGACTTCGAGCCGCTGACGGCCTGGGCGGCGCGCCGCCAGCGGGTGCCGTCGGTGGGCGTCGCGCACCAGTATGCCTTTCACTATTCGGTACCGGGCACCGGCTTCACCCCCTGGTTGAAGACCTGCATTCGCCTGTTTGCCCCGGTGGGGCAGCCGATAGGCCTGCACTGGCACCATTTCAATGCGCCCATCCTGCCGCCGATGATCGAGCCGGGCGGTTACCCGCTCAGTGAAGAGGCCGGCAAGATCCTGGTGTATCTGCCGTTTGAGTCGATCGAGGAAACCATCTACTGGCTGTCACCGCTTAGCGGTCATCGCTTCCGTGTTTACTGCGCTGTCGAGGCACCGAAACAGGTCGGTTCGCTGGAGCTCCAGCCCTTTTCACGACAGGGCTTTCAGCAGGATCTGCACAGCTGTGAAGGGGTGATCGCCAACGCCGGTTTCGGACTGTGCAGTGAAGCGGTGCAGGCGGGCAAGAAACTGCTGGTCAAGCCGCTGCGGCATCAGGTGGAACAGAGTTCCAATGCGGCTGTGCTGGCGCAGATGGGACTGGCCGAGGTGATGTTCGATTTCGACATGGACAAGATCGAGCGCTGGCTGGAGCAGGCTTCGGGAATGCCGATCCAGTGGCCGGATGTGGCGGGGACCCTGGCGCGTTGGCTGACGACGGGACGTCAGGTTCCGCTGGCGACGCTGGCGCGAGAACTCTGGCAGCAGGAAACTCAGCCGGCATTGAGCTGATACTGCGAGCAGTCTTGCATCCTGAGGGTGTAGGCGGTGATCAGCGGGTGCCTTGCTGACAAGGGGCTGACGCGTGCGTGCGGGTTTGGAATGAAGGCTAAAGGGGACAGTCAGGCCAGAAAGGTGGGGGCCATCTGATAAGCGAAAGAAGCACGCTGATCCTTCAACGCACTTCTTCCTCTGGCTGTCCTATCCCTGCGGTCGAGAAGCATCCTGCCTGATACGTCCTGTTGTCCTGTACCGCTGCGAGGCCATCCGAATATTCATTCCCTGAACAGGAGATCCACACTGGTAATTATGACCATCAGGGAAATTCTGGATATAGGAATTTTTCCTATTTTTCATTTCAGGCCAGTTTGACCACCTCGTCGACCAGCTTGTTGATACCGGCAGCGGCCTCGGAAATGGAGCCGGCCAGCATGTAGGCGGGGGTGGTCACGACCTTGTTGGCCTGGTCGACGACGATCTGGTCGACCCCGCAGGCCTGATGCTGGCCGCCCATGGCGTTAATGGCCCCTGCTACCCCTTCGTCGTTGCCGATGGTGCACTGGATGCCGCTGCCGAGCAGTTTGGGCGTCATCGCCGGGGCGATGCAGATCAGGCCCACCGGCTTGCTGGCCTGGTGGATGGCGCGGGCGAAGCGCACCAGGTCGTCGTTGAGGCTGCAGTCGGCGCCCTTGACGGCAAAGTCGCTCAGGTTTTTGGCGGCGCCGAAACCGCCGGGAATGATCAGCGCATCGAATTCGTCGGCGTTGGCCTCGGCCAGGTCCTTGATTTCACCCCGTGCCAGGCGGGCGGCTTCGACCAGAACATTGCGTTTCTCACCTTCGGCTACTTCGCCGGTCAGGTGGTTGATAACATGCAGCTGATCGATATTGGGCGCGAAGCACTGGTAGCGGACGCCGTTGTGCTCCAGGCGCAGGAAGGTCAGTACCGACTCGTAGATTTCCGAACCGTCGAATACACCGCTGCCGGACAAGATCACCGCAATATTTTTCATGGTCTCGTATCTCCTCAGTTGCCGACCTGTTGGGGATGACGGGCATTGCCAAGCGTCATGTCGAAGTTGTCACAGATTACGTTAAGATGGAAAGCAATACCAAATGAAGTGGTGATGCCAGAATGTTGTCAGTTACCGACTGTCACATAAGCGTCACATTTGTATCGTCCAATACTGCCGAGAAAAGGAAGTTAGCCGTGGCCTTTACCAATAGCCAGCGTTTCTACCCGGAAACCCGGATGCGCCGCATGCGTGCGGATGAGTTCTCCCGTCGCCTGATGCGCGAGAATGTCCTGACCACCGATGACCTCATCTATCCGGTGTTCGTGCTCGAGGGTGAGGGACAGGTGGAAGAGGTGTCGTCGATGCCGGGCGTCAAGCGCTACAGCATCGACCTGCTGGTAGAAAAGGCGCGTGAATGGCATGCGCTGGGCATTCCGGCGCTGGCGCTGTTCCCGGTGACCCCGGCCAGCGCCAAGAGCGAGTTTGCCGAGGAGTCCTACAATCCGGATGGCCTGGTACAGCGCACCGTGCGCGCCCTCAAGGCAGCCCTGCCGGAACTGGGCATCATGACCGATGTGGCGCTGGACCCGTTCACCACCCATGGTCAGGACGGCATCATCGACGAAGACGGCTACGTGCTCAATGATCGTACCGTGGATACGCTGGTCAAGCAGGCGTTGTCCCATGCCGAAGCCGGTGCCGATATCGTGGCGCCCAGCGACATGATGGATGGTCGCATCGGCGTGATCCGTGATGAACTGGAAAGCCACGGCCTGGTCAACACCCGCATCATGGCCTATTCAGCCAAGTATGCGAGTGCCTATTACGGTCCTTTCCGCGATGCTGTGGGGTCGGCGGGCAACCTGGGCAAGAGCAACAAGTACGGCTACCAGATGGACCCGGCCAACAGTGACGAGGCGCTGCATGAAGTCGCCCTGGACCTGGCCGAAGGTGCCGATATGGTGATGATCAAGCCGGGCATGCCCTATCTGGACATCGTGCATCGCGTCAAAACGGAACTGAAAGCGCCGACTTTCGTCTACCAGGTCAGTGGAGAGTACGCCATGCACATGGCGGCGTTCCAGAACGGCTGGCTGGACGAGGAGGCCATCATCATGGAGAGTCTGCTCAGCTTCAAGCGAGCCGGCGCCGATGGCATCCTGACCTACTTCGCGGTCAGGGCGGCGGAGATACTTAACCGCAAATAGAGAATATACTCGATGGATGACAGCTTGGATCTGGGAGATTACATCATGAGCGACACCCCACTGGACCTGGATATGGTCCCGGAGCAGAGTGAGGCCACGGCCGCACTGCTGGAGAGCCGCGAAATCCTGCCTACCATCGACCCCATCGAGGAGGTGCCGGTCGATCTCAAGGCGCCCGAGCTGTACATCAACCGGGAATTGAGTCACCTGCAGTTCAACGTGCGGGTGCTGGAGCAGGCGCTGGACGAGAGTTATCCGCTGCTGGAGCGGCTGATGTTCCTGCTGATCTTCTCCAGCAACCTGGACGAGTTCTTCGAGATCCGGGTGGCCGATCAGCTGCGCCAGCTCAAGTACGGCCGTGAGGCCGTGGGGCCGGATGCCATGCACCCGCAGAAGGTGCTCGACAAGATCAGCGAGATCTGTGCGGTCAACGTCGAGCGCCAGTACAAGATCCTCAATGACATCATGTTTCCGGCGCTGGAAGCGGAAGGCATCCGCTTCATTCGTCGTGCCGAATGGACCGACGCCCAGCGCGCCTGGGTGCAGGAATATTTCGAGGACCAGCTGCTGCCGGTGATCAGCCCCATCGGGCTGGATCCTTCTCACCCCTTCCCGCGCCTGGTCAACAAGAGCCTCAACTTCATCGTCGAGCTGGACGGCAAGGACGCCTTCGGTCGCGAGACCGGCATGGCGATCATCCCGGCGCCGCGTTCGCTGCCGCGCCTGATCCGCCTGCCGGACGAGCTTTGCGACGGGGGCGACAACCTGATCTTCCTGTCCTCGATCATTCACGAGTTTGCCGAGGACCTGTTCCCGGGGATGAAGGTGGATGGCTGCTTCCAGTTCCGCATCACCCGCAACGCCGACCTGAGCTTCGACTTCGAGGAGATCGAGGACCTGGCCCGCGCCCTGCGTGGCGAACTGCACTCGCGCAAGTTCGGCGATGCGGTGCGCCTGGAGGTGGACAGCCGCACGCCGGAGGCGCTGATCGGCTTCCTGCAGGGCGAATTCAACCTGCCGGACAGTCATGTCTACCGCGTCAACGGCCCGGTCAACCTGACTCGCCTGATGGCGGTGCGTGACCTGGTCGAGCGTCCCGAACTGCGTTGGAAGCCGTTCACGCCGGGCATGCCCAACCGGCTCAAGAATTGCGATGACATCTTCACCGCGTTGCGCAAGAACGACCAGCTGCTGCAGCACCCGTTCCAGTCCTTCACCCCGGTGGTGGATCTGCTGCGCCAGGCGGCCAAGGATCCGCAGGTGGTGGCGATCAAGCAGACCTTGTACCGCACCGGGGTCAACTCCGATATCGTCAATGCGCTGGTGGAAGCCGCTCGCAACGGCAAGGAAGTGACCGTGGTGATTGAGCTGCGCGCGCGCTTTGACGAGGAGAGCAACCTGCAGCTGGCCAGTCGTCTGCAGGAAGCCGGCTGCCTGGTGGTCTACGGCGTGGTCGGCTACAAGACCCACGCCAAGATGATGCTGGTGGTGCGCCGCGAGGGCAGCGAGCTGGTGCGCTACTGCCATCTGGGCACTGGCAACTACCACTCGGGCACGGCACGCCTGTATACCGATTACAGCTACATGACCGCCGACCCCGAGGTAGGCGAGGACGTGCACAAGATCTTCCAGCAGCTCACCGGCATGGGCAAGATCCAGAAGCTGCAGAAGCTCTACAACGCACCCTTCACGCTGCATGCCAAGATGCTGGAGCTGATGCAGAACGAGATCCGCAACGTCAAGGCGGGCAAGAAGGGCCATATCATCATCAAGGTGAACGGCCTGACCGAGCCCAAGCTGATCCGGGGACTCTACGAAGCGTCTCAGGCAGGGGTGCAGGTCGATCTGATCATCCGCGGCATGTGCCGCCTGCGTCCGGGACTGGAAGGGGTATCCGAGAATATCCGTGTGCGCTCGATCATCGGCCGCTTCCTCGAGCATACCCGTGTCTACTGGTTCGCCAACGACGGCGGAAAGCCGGTGGTGATCGGTTCCAGTGCCGACTGGATGGAGCGCAACATGCTCAACCGGGTGGAAACCGGCTTTGAACTGTCCGGCAAGCATGCCGAGCGAATTCGCCGTGAGCTGGACTACTACCTCAGGGATAACACCCAGGCCTGGCAGCTGCACTCCGACGGCAGCTACACCCTGGTGCAGCCGGCCGAGGGCGAAGAACGCTTCAGCGCCCAGCAGGCCCTGCTGGACGACCTGGCATCCTGATCAGCGCCGCAGCAGGCTGGCGTAGCCGCTGCGGTAATCCGGGTAGAGAAAACGGTAACCGCTGGCCCTGAGTCGGCGGTTGCTGCAGCGCTTGCTGCCGCCTCGGCGCACCGGCTGACGCGTTTCAATCTCGACTCCCAACTGCTCGGCCAGCCACTCCATCACCTCATGGATCGGGGCCGGACAGTCGTCACTGGCCAGATACAGCGGCTTCAGAGCGACCCCATCTTCCACTCGCTGCAGCAGGTGCTGCAGCACACCGACACAATCATCCCGATGAATGCGATTGCTGTAATGCAGGGGTTCGGCGGGCGCGGCGATGCCGGCCTGCACCTGACGCTGCAGATGGGTTCTGCCCGGCCCGTAGATGCCGCTGAAACGCACTACCGTGGCGGGGATGCCGCTGTTCAGCGCTAGTTGCTCACTCTCCAGCAGCAGACGGCCGCGCTCACTGTCCGGCTGCGTGGGTGACTGTTCATCCACCCAGTCATGTTCGTGCTGGTGGTAGACGCTGCTGCTGCTGGTCAGGAACAGGTGGCGCGGTGGCTCCGGCAGGGCCGCCAGCAGGTGTTTCAGGCCGTCGACGTAGGTGCGGCGGTAGACCTCGGAGTCCGGGCTCTTGGCGGCCGCTGTATAGAACAGGTAATCGCAGGCCGGCAGGCCATTCAGGCTGGCAGGATCGGCCAGATCGGCGGCAATGCCGTGGATGCCGTCGGGCAGCTGGTTTATAGTACGGCGAAGCCCGAACACCTGTGCCCCGACGGCACTGAGTCTGAGCCCCAGCCGGGTTCCGATATCGCCACAGCCGGCGATCAGCACTCGTTGTTCCCGCATATTGACCCCTATAGCACTTGGTTTTGATCATCCTAACAGAGGTACGCCCTGATGACGCTGACGGAGCTTCGATACATTGTCACCCTGGCCCAGGAGCAGCACTTTGGCCATGCCGCCGAGCGCTGTTTTGTCAGCCAGCCGACATTATCGATTGCGGTCAAGAAGCTGGAAGAGGAACTGGGTGTGGCCCTGTTCGAACGCAGCAAGAACGCCGTTCGAGTCACGCCGGTGGGCGAGAAGGTGGTGCGCCAGGCACAGACGGTGCTGGAGCAGGCCGAGGCGGTGAAGGAGCTGGCGCGTGAGGGGCGCGACCAGCTGGCCAGTCCGCTGCGCATCGGCGCCATCTACACCATCGGCCCCTACCTGTTCCCGCAGCTGATTCCGCAGATTCAGCGCCTGGCACCCGACATGCCGCTGTATATCGAGGAAAATTTCACCGATAACCTGCGCACCAAGATCCGCAACGGCGAGCTGGATGCGATCATCATCGCGCTGCCGTTCCACGAGGCGGATGTGCTGACCCGCCCGCTCTATGACGAGCCCTTCCTTATGGTGATGCCCAAGGGGCACGAACTGGCGCAACAGGAGGAGATCGACTCGCACCAGATGAACGAGATCCGCATGCTGCTGCTGGGCGAAGGGCACTGCTTCCGCGATCAGGTGCTCGAAGCCTGCCCGACGCTGAACCAGTCGTCCCATGACCAGCATACGGTGACCGAGGGCAGCTCGCTGGAGACGATCCGCATGATGGTGGCTTCCGGTCTGGGCACCAGTGTGCTGCCGCTGTCGGCGATCGAAAACCACCCGGCCAGCGATCTGATCGAAATCCGTCCGTTCAAGCAGCCACAGCCGATGCGCACCGTCGCCGTGGCCTGGCGGGCCAGCTTCCCGCGTCCTCAGGCGATCGACGTGCTGGTGGAGGCGATCAACCACTGCCAGGTGAAGGCCGGGGGCGATGGTCAGCACTGAACAGGACGCTTCACCCCAGGGCGTTCCGGTCACCGAACTCAAAGGCGTGGGCACCGCGCTTGAGCTCAAGCTGGAACGGCTGGGGGTCCGCACGGTCCAGGATCTGATCCTGCATCTGCCGCTGCGTTACCAGGACCGCACCCGAGTGGTGCCGATTGGCAGTCTCAGGTCCGGTGACGAGGTGGTGATCGATGCCAGCATTCGGGCCGCCGATGTGGTGCAGGGGCGCCGCCGCAGTCTGCTGTGCCGGGTCCAGGACGGCAGCGGTACCCTGACGCTGCGCTTTTTCCACTTCAATGCGGCGCAGAAAAACAGCTTCCGCCCCGGCAAGCGTTTGCTCTGCTTTGGCGAAGCCCGCCCGGGACCCGGCGGGCTGGAGATGGTGCATCCCGAATACAAGCTGCTCAAGACCGAAGCGCCGGCCGCCATGGCCGACCGCCTGACGCCGATCTATCCGCTGACCGAGGGCATGACCCAGAACCGGATCCGATCGCTGATAACATTGGCTTTGGAATGGATGAGCCGGGAAGGGCTGGAAGATCTTCTGCCTGGCACTCTGCTGGCGAAGTGGCAGCTGCCTGACCTGACAACCTCATTGCATTACCTGCACCATCCGCCGGTGGACGCCGATCAGGCATTGCTTCTGGAAGGTAAACACCCGGCACAACGACGGCTGGCGATGGAAGAACTGCTGGCGCACCACCTGTCATTGCAGAAGATTCGTCAGCAGGTGCAGCAGCAGGGGGCTCCCCTGCTGAAGGCCACTGGCGAGTTCAGTCGCCCCTTTCTGGCCGCGCTGCCGTTCGAGTTGACCGGAGCCCAGTTGCGCGTGGCCCGAGAGGTGGCGCGGGATCTGCAGAAACCAGTCCCCATGCTGCGCCTGGTGCAGGGCGATGTTGGCTCGGGCAAGACGGTGGTGGCGGCGCTGGCGGCGCTGCAGGCGGTGGAGAACGGCCTCCAGGCGGCGGTGATGGCGCCCACCGAGATCCTCGCCGAGCAGCACCATATCAACTTTACCGGCTGGCTGGAGCCGCTGGGCATCAAGGTGGCCTGGCTGGCCGGCAAGGTGAAGGGCAAGGCGCGGGAAGCCCAGCTGGAACTGATCCGCACCGGCGAAGCTCAGGTGGTGGTCGGTACCCATGCGCTGTTCCAGGAGGAGGTCGCCTTTGCCGATCTCGGCGTGGTGGTGATCGACGAGCAGCACCGCTTCGGCGTGCATCAGCGGCTGAGTCTGAAGGAGAAGGGGCGCAACGGCGAGCGCAGCCCGCATCAGCTGATCATGACCGCGACGCCCATCCCGCGCACCCTGACCATGAGTGCCTACGCTGACCTGGATTGCTCGATCATCGACGAGCTGCCGCCGGGACGTACTCCGGTGCAGACCGTGGTGATCGCCGATTCCCGGCGTGATCAGGTGATCGAACGGGTCCGCCAGGCCTGTGAGCAGGGTCGTCAGGCCTACTGGGTCTGCACCCTGATCGAGGAATCCGAGGCGCTGCAGTGCCAGGCGGCGGAGGTGGCGGCCGAAAGTCTCAGGGAGGCGCTGCCGCAGCTGCGCATCGGTCTGGTGCACGGGCGCATGAAGCCGGCGGAAAAGGCCGAGATCATGGCCCGCTTCAAGGCCGCCGAGCTGGACCTGCTGGTGGCTACGACGGTGATCGAGGTCGGGGTCGATGTGCCTAATGCCAGCCTGATGATCATCGAGAACCCGGAACGGCTGGGGCTGGCGCAGCTGCACCAGCTGCGTGGCCGCGTGGGCCGGGGCAGTATCGAAAGCTTCTGCGTGCTCATGTACCATGCGCCCCTTTCCAAACAGGGGCGCGAACGGCTGGCGGTGATGCGCGAGACCACCGACGGTTTCCGTATCGCCGAGAAGGATCTGGAGCTGCGCGGTCCGGGCGAGGTGCTGGGCACCCGCCAGACCGGCATGATGCAGTTCCGCATCGCCGATCTGCAGCGCGATGCTGACCTGCTGCCCAAAATTCATCAGGTGGCCGCCGAGCTGCAACGGTTGCCGGCCCTCAACGAAGCCCTGATCCGACGCTGGCTGGGCAATGGAGACATCTATGCACAGGTTTGACACCCGGCGCCAGCCGCCGACCCCGGCCCAGCTGGAGCTGATCGAACAACAGATCGGCCGCGAGCCGCGCGGCATCGAAGCCGTCGCCTGCGCGACTGCGGCAGGCCTGCCGCTGGTGCTGCAGATGCGCACGCTGGTGGCGGAGCAGCCTTTCCCGACGCTGTACTGGCTCAGCTGTCGTGACCTCTGCCGGGCGATCGGTCGCATCGAGGACAGTGGCTGGGTCAAGCAGATCGAGCAGGAGCTGCAGGAGAACGATGAACTGCGCGCCACCTATCTGGCCCAGCAGCAGCGCTACGTGGACAAGCGCTGGCGGCTGATGCGCGACGAGGACCGGCAGCGGATTGAGCAGTTAGGGTTCAGCGAACTGTTTGACCGTTACGGCATCGGCGGTATCGCCCAGTGGGACAAGGTGCGCTGCCTGCACATGCAGTATGCACACTGGCTGGCGGATGGCGACAACGTGATCGGTGAGCGCCTGGAGCAGGAGTTTGCCCTGAGCAGCATCGATATCCGTCTCTGATCGCTGCTGTTTTCGGTTGCCGAACTTTTTCGATCAACACTCTGCTCTAAACCAAAACGGCGACCCGAGGGTCGCCGTTTTGCCAAACCGAACCGGGCAATTACTTGCCGGTCAGCTTGTGATACTTGTCCATCAGCATCTCTTCGGTCTCGACATGATCCGGATCTTTCGGGATACAGTCGACCGGGCAGACTTCCACGCACTGCGGCGTGTCATAGTGACCCACACACTCGGTGCACTTGTTCGGGTCGATCTCGTAGATTTCGTCACCCGGCGCGATCGCTTCGTTGGGGCATTCCGGTTCACATACATCACAGTTGATGCATTCGTCAGTAATCATCAAAGCCATGGCTGGCTACCTCACTCAATCTGACAGGTTCTTTATTTCTGGCTCAGGTGCTGCTTTAGCGCACTGGCGACGGCAGGATGTACGAACTCGCTGACATCACCGCCAAGGGATGCGATTTCACGGATCAGCGTCGACGAGATGAACGACAGGTGTTCTGCCGGCGTCAGGAACAGACTTTCGGCCTGCGGCGCCAGCTTGCGGTTCATGTTGGCCAGCTGGAACTCGAATTCGAAGTCGGACACGGCACGCAGCCCACGCAGGATGATGTTGGCATTCTGCTCATGGACCAAGTCGGCCAGCAGGCAGTCGAAACCTATCACCTCAACATTGGGCAGGTGTGCCAGTGTGGTCCGGGCCAGCTCGATACGCTGTTCCAGCGGCAGCATCGGCTGCTTCTTGGGGCTGGCCGCCACGGCAAGCACGATACGGTCAAACATGCGCGATGCGCGGCCGACCAGATCGGAATGGCCGTTGGTGATCGGGTCAAAGGTACCGGGGTAGATTGCCGTATTCATAGCGGTTCAGCTGACCTAATTGGGACTAATGGGCAACACTGTTGAGCGGATGTTAGCCGAATTGGCCAAGTGGCACAAATAGATTAGAGGAATGATAAGTACCAATATGGTTATTAAAAAAAAATCCTTTATTTAAATGTGTTATATTTGACTGTGACATATTTGTGACATTTTGGTTAAGGTTGCCGTCAGGCCTTGAGCTGCAGGAGCAGGCTCTCTATGGTCTGCGCCCAAACATACCTTTGCCAATGTCAATCAAGGAGGCCCCCGCATTATGGCAAGACGAACTCCGGAAGAAGCGGCCCGGACCCGGCAGCAGCTGATCGATACGGGACTGAACCTGTTCAGCCGTCAGGGGATCGAAAGTACGACCCTGAAGCAGATCGCCCAGGCGGCCGGGGTGACCCATGGTGCGCTCTACTGGCACTTTCGTAACCGGGCCGATCTGCTGCTGCAGATCCACCACGCCTACGAGCTGCCGTTTGAAGCCCAGTATCTGGAGCAGCGTCAGGGGGTGCAGCAGGATGCGCTGGCGGCGCTGCAGCAGTACATCAGCGGCGTGTTGGCCGAGTTTGCCCGCAGCCCGACGGCCGGAGCGGTTTATCGGGTGTTCTATATGCCGGGAGCGCCGGTGGCGGACCTGGCCGAGGTGGAACCCGAGCTCAGCGCCAACCGGACCCAGTGGCTCGACCAGCTCCGTTTCTTTCTCAAGCAGGCGCGCAAGCAGAAGCAGCTGCGCAAAAACTGTGCACCGGCGGCGCTGGCCTTCACCCTGCAGGCGGCGCTGAGCGGGCTGCTGCAGGAATGGCTGCGATCGGATGGTGGCTTCGATCTGCAGACCGAGGGGCTGGCGCTGCTGGCGATCCTAGTGGCTGGGCTGCCGCATAAATAGTCGGTAGGCCACCTGGCCGGCCCGCTTTTCACGATACAGCTGCCAGTTAGGGGGCAGCTGATCCAGCTGCAGCTCCACTTCGGTTTCGATATAGATCAGCGCTTCGTCGGCCAGCATCTGATACTGCTCCAGCAGGGCGCAGACCGGGCCAGCCAGTCCCTTGCGGAAGGGCGGGTCCATGAACACCAGATCATAACGAATCTCCTCATTGGTCGCGCGCTGTTCCAGCCAGGTCGGCACCGAACTGCCGATCAGCTCGGCGTTCTGCACCTTCAACGCATTCAGGTTGCTGCGCAACTGGCTGATCACCTCCGGCGCCTGGTCGACGAAGGTTACCGAGGCGGCGCCGCGTGACAGGGCTTCCAGCCCCAGGGCGCCGCTGCCGCTGAACAGGTCCAGGCAGCGGGCGCCGGGCACATAGGCCTGCAGCCAGTTGAACAGGGTTTCGCGCACCCGATCCGGGGTGGGGCGCAGTCCCTCGATGGCCGGGAAGTCCAGTTTGCGGCCCCGCCACTCGCCGCCGATGATGCGAACGCTGGATTGGGAAGCAGGAGCCGTCGGGCGGCGTGAACGGTGGTTGTTGCGGCGTGGCATCGAGGCGATCCTTAAGGTGAAGCGGGTAATGAAAGGGTGTGATAGTAATCAGACTCCAGCTGCGCCTGCAACCAGTGCTTCAATGCCTCCGCATCGATAGCGTCCAGCGCCGCAGGCAGCCGTGCCAGACCGTCGGCCGGCAGTCGGTGCAGCGCCAGCAGGTCGACCCAGGCCTGCTGCTGGCCCGGTTGCTGCAGCTGCGCCTGCACGGCCTGTCGGGCCGCAGTCAGATCGGCCGCCGCCAGCTGTGCCGGCAGCCAGGTGCGCAGCTCCGGCCAATCATCTCCCTGCAACACCAGACTGGCCCGTCCCCGGGGCAGCGTGGCCATCCACTGCAGGCTAAAACCGCCGCTGCTCTGCGCCTGGCGGCGTTGCGCCAAGGCGGCCGACAACGGCTGTTGCAGCGCTTCTCGCGCCAGCAGGCTCAAGGCCAGCTGGTCGACCGACGCGAGGCGCGGCAGGGGCCAGCGGTGCAGCTGCAGCGATGTCGCGGTACTGGGTTCAGGGACCGGCAGCGGCCGGAGTGACAGCATCGTTCCCGGCCGCTGCAGCGTTGCCTCCCCGGTTGCCGGCAGGTTCAGGGGCTGGGGGGCCGGGCCGGACAGGGTCAGCTGCCAGCGCTCGGGGGCCAGCCAGCGGTAGTAGGCGTCCGCCGGATCAATGGATCGGAGCGGCTCGGCGGCGGTGGGAAACTGGCTGGCCAGCCAGTATTCGGGCTGTTGGCGGTGCAGATACTGCTCGGCCTGTACCCGCTGCAGCAGGGCGTGCCAGTCCAGCGCGGTTGGCTGTCGCAACTCTGTCAGCAACCGGGCCAGCTGATCCGCATTGGGCTGAACATCAGACTGCAGTTCAAGCAGCAACAGTCCCGGCCGGGACCGCAGCTGTGGCTGAGCGTCCAGGAGGGCATGCCAGCGGGGCGCTGTCCGGTTCAATTGCTGTTGCAGGGCGGCCAGGAGCAGGCGCTGTTGCAGCTGTTCACTGGCCGAGTGCGCCGGCGTTTGCGGCAGCAGCAGATGCAGCCGGTAGTCCGCCCGTTCCTGTGGCTGCCAGTAGACGCGCTGGTCCGGGCCGGTTTGCCAGGGTGTCGGTGCTGGCTCCGGGCCGATCAGGGTCAGCAGCAGGATGAGACCAGGCAGAAGCAGTATCAGCAGGCTGAGCTGGCGGCGACTGAGTAATGGGCGTGTCATGGGCAGAGATCAGCCTGTGTTGGCCGGGTTTGTCCGGGGTGGCTCTGTGCTAAGATAGCCGGCCAGTTGGTTAATGAATTTCAGCGCCCCTGCAGGGGGCTCTCTACAGCGGATATTACAGATTATGGATGCGCTCTACACCTGGATGACCGAACAGGGTCTTGATCCTGCTACCTTCCCTTACATCGCCGGTGCCGTGCTGGTGGTACTGCTGCTGGTGATCCTGCGTGCGAGCCGTCGCCAGGCGGGCCTTAAGGCAGAGCAGAACGCCGCCGAGCAGGCGCGGCTGCAGGAAGAAGCGGATCGCAAGGCGGCGGAAGAGGCTGCACAGGCAGCGGCACAGCGTCAGGCCGAGGAGCAGGCTGAGGCAGAACGGGACGCGGCTCGCGAGGCTGCTGAAGCAGAAGCGGCCCGGGTAGCCGCTGAACAAGCGGCTGTCGAGGAAGCGGAGCGCAAGGCGAAAGCCGATGCCGAGCAGGCACGTCTGGAAGCGGAGACGGTCGAGGCGGAGCGTCAGGCTCAGGCCGCGGTTGCTGCGGCTCGTGAAGCCGCCGAAGCCGAGGCTGCCCGCGTCGCGGCTGATGCTGAAACAGCGCGCAAGGCAGAGGAAGAGGCGCAAGCAGCCGAGCAGCAGGCGCAGGATGCCATCGCACGTGCACGTGTCGAAGCTGAACGTCAGGCTCGTGAAACGGCGGAACGGGAGGCCGCCGAGGAAGAGGCCGCACGTGTGGCGGCGGAGCAGACCGCAGCCGAAGAGGCCGAGCGCAAGGCGCGGGAAGAAGCGGAACGTCAGGCCCGTGAGGCGGCGGAACGCAAGGCTGCCGAGGAAGAGGCCGCACGTGTGGCGGCGGAGCAGACCGCAGCCGAAGAGGCCGAGCGCAAGGCGCGGGAAGAAGCGGAACGTCAGGCCCGTGAGGCGGCGGAGCGCAAGGCTGCCGAGGAAGAGGCCGCACGTGTGGCGGCGGAGCAGGCCGCAGCCGAAGAGGCCGAGCGCAAGGCGCGGGAAGAAGCGGAACGTCAGGCCCGTGAGGCGGCGGAACGCAAGGCTGCCGAGGAAGAGGCCGCACGTTTGGCAGCGGAGCAGGCCGCAGCCGAAGAAGCCGAGCGCAAGGCGCGGGAAGAAGCGGAGCGTCAGGCCCGTGAAGCGGCAGAACGCAAGGCCGCCGAGGAGGAGGCAGCGCGTCTGGCGGCGGAGCAGGCCGCTGCTGAAGAAGCCGAGCGCAAGGCAGCAGAAGAGTCGGCGGCTGAAGAGAAGAAAGGCGGTTTCTTTGCCCGTATCAAGAGCGGCCTGAGCCGTACCAAGGCCAACCTGACCGAGCAGCTGGGTGACCTCTTCCTCGGTGCCAAGGAGATCGACGAGGATCTGCTGGAAGAGATCGAGACCACCCTGCTGATGGCCGATGTGGGGGTTGAGGCAACCACCGAGATCATCGAGCGTCTGACCGATCGGGTCGAGCGCAAGCAGCTGAAGGATGCCGAAGCGCTGAAAGAGGCGCTGCAGCAGGAGCTGGCGGCGCTGCTGGGCAACGTCGAGCATCAGTTGCAGCTGCCGGAGAAAAAGCCGGCGGTGATCCTGATGGTGGGCGTCAACGGCGTCGGCAAGACCACCACCATCGGCAAGCTGGCGAAGAAGTTCCAGTCCGAAGGCAAGTCGGTGATGCTGGCGGCCGGTGATACCTTCCGTGCCGCGGCGGTCGAGCAGCTGCAGGTCTGGGGTGAGCGCAACAACGTGCCGGTGGTGGCCCAGCACACCGGTGCCGATTCCGCCTCGGTGATCTTCGATGCGCTGCAGTCGGCCCAGTCCAAGGGTGTTGACGTGCTGATTGCCGACACCGCCGGTCGTCTGCAGAACAAGGACAACCTGATGCAGGAGTTGCAGAAGGTGGTCCGGGTGATGCAGAAGCTGGACCCGGAGGCGCCGCACGAAGTGATGCTGGTGCTGGATGCCGGTACCGGCCAGAACGCCATCAGCCAGGCCAAGGAGTTCAAGGGCGCCGTGGGTGTCAGCGGTATCACCCTGACCAAGCTGGATGGCACCGCCAAGGGCGGCATCATCTTCGCCATCGCCAAGCAGTTCGATCTGCCGATCCGCTTTATCGGTGTGGGTGAGCAGGCGGATGACCTGCGCCCGTTCGAGGCTGATGAGTTTGTCAAGGCACTGTTCGACTGAGGTGATGAATGGCGGCAATCCGGTTCAGTAATGTCTTCAAGCGCTATGCCAGCGGCCAGGATGCCCTGCTGGGAGTGAACTTCGAGCTCGAATCGGGCGAGATGGCATTCCTGACCGGTCATTCAGGCGCCGGCAAGAGCACTCTGCTGCGGCTGATCATGCTGATGGAACGGCCCAGCCGGGGTCAGGTCTGGGTGGGGCAGCAGGATCTGTCCCGCCTGCACCGCTCGCAGATCCCCTACCTGCGGCGTCAGATCGGCGTGGTGTTCCAGAACCATCAGTTGTTGTTCGACCGTTCGGTGTTCGACAACGTGGCCCTGCCGCTGCAGGTCAGCGGCTACGATCCGGCCGATGCGGCGCGTCGCGCCCGGGCGGCGCTGGACAAGGTGGGCCTGTTGGCGCGGGAAAAACACAACCCGGTGACGCTGTCGACCGGCGAGCAGCAGCGGGTCGGTATTGCCCGCGCCATCGTGCACAAGCCGAAGCTGCTGCTGGCGGACGAGCCGACCGGCAACCTGGATCCTGAACTGTCCGAGGACATCATGCGTCTGTTCGGCCAGTTCAACAGCATCGGCACCACGGTGCTGATCGCCAGTCATGACTTGTCACTGATCAATCGCATGCAGCACCGGATGTTGACACTGAGAAACGGGAGGCTGGTGGCCGATGGCTAAACCGGGACGCAAGGAACAGGCAGGCAGCGGGCCGCGACCGGCCAGGGGAGGTCAGGCGACGCCACGTCAGCTGGAGCGCCGGCCGACGGAACGCCGCCCGGCGGCACCCCGTCGTGGCGCCCAGCAGCACCGTGTCGAATCGGCTGACCGACGCCGTAGTTGGCGTCGTCATCACCTGAATGTGGCGCGGGAGGCGCTGCTGCGACTGAAACAGACCCCGGTCGCGTCGTTGATGACGCTGGCGGTGCTGGCGATCGCACTGGCGCTGCCGGGCTTCCTGCTGGCGGCGCTGGGCAACCTGCAGGCGCTGACCGATGGCTGGGACCCCCAGCCGCGCATTGCTCTGTACATGCAGACCGAACTCAGTGACGCCGCTATCGACCGTTTCAGTCGCGAGCTGCTGTTGCGCGAGGAGCTCAGCTCGGTGGAGCTGATCAGCCGGCAGAAGGGACTGGAAGAGTTCCGCCAGTACAGCGCCTTTGCCGACCTGCTGGAACGTTTTGACAGCAACCCGCTGCCGGCGGTGATCATGGTGTTGCCGCGCGACGCCGAGACGCTGCAGTTGCCGTTGCTGCGCAACGAGCTGGCCGCCCTGCCCGGGGTCGATGAGGCTCAGCTCGACATGGAATGGGTGCAGCGCCTGGCGGCGGTGCTGGCGCTGGCCCAGAGTGGCAGTTACGTGCTGGGCGGGCTGCTGGCGCTGGCGGTGCTGCTGGTGGTGGGCAACACTGTGCGCATGACCATCGAGAGCCGGCGCGACGAGATCCTGGTCAGCAAGCTGGTAGGCGCCACCGACGCCTGGGTGCGCCGTCCCTTCCTCTACAGCGGTTTCTGGTTCGGCCTGCTGGGCGGTGTGCTGGCCTGGCTGCTGGTGCAACTGGCGCTGCTGCTGTTGGCGCAGCCGGCGCAGGCGTTGGCTGATCTCTATCTGAACCAGTTCCAGTTGCAGGGACTGGGCGTGCTGGGTTCGCTGATCATGCTGGCCACCGCCACCCTGCTGGGGTTGTCCGGCTCCTGGCTGGCCGTGTCCCGGCACCTGCGCGAAATAGAGCCGGGCGTGGCGACGCCGGGAGAGGTGTAAGGTTTTTGTAATACTTGCCCCGCAGACTATTTCACGCTAAGTTTTCCAGTCCGTTGATGAGGCGAGCGGTGCCGTTGCGGTGAACTTTTCCGGCGTCCGGGCGTCTCATCTCTGAGTTGTTACGGCACACCTGTCGTTATCGAGTGAATCAAGAGTTTTGCGAGGTCATTCCTGAATGGGCACAAGCTTGCAAGTTGTTGAACAGTTGTCACCGGGCCGCAATGTCGATGCCTATGTTCAGACTGTGAGTGCCATCCCCATCCTCTCCGTTGAAGAGGAGCGGGAGCTGGCAGAGCGCCTGCATTACCAGAGCGATCTTGAAGCGGCACGCCAGCTGGTCATGTCGCACCTGCGTTTCGTGGTGCATATCGCCCGCAGCTATTCCGGTTACGGCTTGCCGCTGGGTGACTTGATCCAGGAAGGCAATGTCGGCCTGATGAAGGCCGTGAAGCGTTTCGACCCGACCATGGGCGTGCGCCTGGTCTCCTTTGCGGTGCACTGGATCAAGGCCGAAATGCACGAATTCATCCTGCGCAACTGGCGTATCGTCAAGATCGCTACCACCAAGGCGCAGCGCAAGCTGTTCTTCAACCTGCGTTCGCAGAAGAAACGACTGAGCTGGATGACCAACGACGAGGTGGCGGCGGTGGCCGAAGACCTGGGCGTGGATGCCAAGGTCGTGCGCCAGATGGAAGGCCGTCTGGCTTCCAATGATACCGCCTTTGACGCCCCGGCCGGCGAGGACGAGGAGAGCAGTTACCTGTCGCCCTCGGCCTACCTGGAAGATCACGCCGCCGATCCGGCCCAGCAGCTGGAAGACGCCAACTGGGAGGAGGATTCCCAGCGCCGTCTGCTCAGCGCCATGGATGCCCTGGATGAGCGCAGCCGCAACATCCTGGCCCGCCGCTGGCTGGCCGAGGAGAAGGCGACGCTGCACGAGCTGGCGGCGGAATACAGCGTTTCCGCAGAGCGTATTCGCCAGCTGGAAAAGAACGCGATGAAAAAGATTCGCGGTGCCATGCTCGAAGCCTGAGCCGGCGCACCGCCGACGCGAGAAAGCCGCCACCGTGCGGCTTTTTTCATTTCAGGCACTGTCCACAAACCCGTTATAATGCTGCCCAGGAGAACCGATGTCCGCCCGTTTCACGCTGGTAACCGCCGCCCTGTTGGGGGCTCTGGCCGTCGCGCTGGGGGCCTTCGCCGCCCATGGCCTCAAATCCGTGCTCAGCGCACCCATGCTGGAGGTATTCCAGACCGGCGTTGACTACCAGTTCTGGCATGTGGCCGCGTTGCTCGTCACCGGGCTGCTGCAACAGACGCAGAACCGCCGGGGACTGAAAGTCAGCGCGCTGGCGTTTATGGTCGGCATCCTCTGCTTCAGCGGCAGCCTGTATGTGCTGGCGCTGAGCGGCGTGCACTGGCTGGGGGCGATCACCCCGCTGGGCGGCACCGCCTTCATCATCGGCTGGCTGAGCCTGGCCGTATCGATCTTTCAACAGGACCAATAGCATGCAGATTCAGGTAAATGGTGATGCGCTGGATGTCAGCGAGAACGCAACCCTTGCCGAGCTGGTCGAGCAGCTTGAACTGGCCGGCAAGCGGATCGCGATCGAACTGAATCTGGAGATCATTCCGCGCAGCGAACATGCCGCGACCCGGCTCAGCGCCGGTGACCAGGTCGAGATCGTGCACGCGATCGGCGGCGGCTGAGGTAACCCCCTTCGCGACGTGCCATACAACCACTTTCATATCAGGGTACAGATGATGTCAGAGCTAGAGAACAACGACCCGCTGATCATTGCCGGACAGTCCTTCAACTCCCGCCTGCTGGTGGGAACCGGCAAATACAAGGACATGGCCGAAACCGGTGCCGCCATCGAAGCCAGCGGTGCCGAGATCGTCACCATGGCCGTGCGTCGCACCAATATCGGCCAGAACCCGGATGAGCCCAACCTGCTCGACGTGGTCAGCCCCGACCGTTACACCTTGCTGCCCAATACCGCCGGCTGCTATACCGCCGAGGATGCCGTGCGTACCTGCCGCCTGGCCCGTGAGCTGCTCGACGGCCACGATCTGGTCAAGCTGGAGGTGCTGGGCGATCAGAAAACCCTGTACCCCAACATCATCGAGACGGTGAAGGCCGCCGAAACGCTGGTCAAGGACGGTTTCAAGGTGATGGTGTACACCAACGACGACCCCATCGTGGCCAAGCAGCTGGAAGCGATCGGCTGCGTCGCCGTGATGCCGCTGGGTTCGCTGATCGGCTCGGGTCTGGGCATCCAGAACCCGCACAATATCCGCCTGATCATGGAAGAGGCTAATGTCCCGATTCTGGTCGATGCCGGCATCGGCACACCTTCAGAAGCCGCCATGGCGATGGAGATGGGTTGTGCAGGCGTACTGGTCAACTCGGCCATTGCCGGCGCGCAGAATCCGGTGCTGATGGCGCAAGCGATGCAGAAGGCGGTGCAGGCCGGCCGTGAAGCCCATCTGGCCGTGCGCATGCCGCGCCGTGCCTACGCCAGTGCCTCCTCGCCGTTGGACGGCGTGATCAGCGGCAGCTAAACGCAAACACTTGGAGCCCTGCGGGGCTCCCGCTACAGACAGACGTGATGATGACAGACGAACAGAAACCGATTCGCCGGATCCGCAGCTTTGTCGTGCGCGCCGGCCGCATGACCGAAGGCCAGCAGCGCGCCATGGACGAGAACTGGCCCAAGTATGGCCTGGAGCTGAAGGACGGCCCGATCGATTTTTCCGCCGTGTTCGGCCGTGAAGCGCCGGTGGTGCTGGAGATCGGCTTCGGCATGGGCGACTCGCTGATCGAAATGGCGCGCCAGGCGCCGGAGAAGGACTTCATCGGTATTGAAGTGCATCCGCCGGGTGTGGGGCGCCTGCTGTCCCGCGTGGCCGAGGAAGGCCTGACCAATATCCGGGTCTACTGTGACGATGCCGTCGAGGTACTGGCGCAGTGCATCCCTGACGCCGGTCTGGAGACGCTGCAGCTGTTCTTTCCCGATCCCTGGCACAAGAAGCGTCACCACAAGCGCCGTATCGTGCAGCCGGAGTTTGCCCAGAAAATCCGCCAGAAGCTGAGCATCGGCGGTTGTTTCCACATGGCGACTGACTGGGAAAACTACGCTGAGCACATGATGGAGGTGATGTCTGCCGCAGAGGGATATCGCAACCGTGCCGGTGACGGGCAGTACTCACCTCAGCCCGAGTGGCGACCGGTCACCAAGTTCCAGCAGCGCGGTGAGCGTCTGGGACACGGTGTCTGGGACCTGATGTTCGAACGTACGGAATAGGCAGACAGAGGAGACGGCCTGATGACGGATACACTGGCGCTAACACAGCAAACCCTGGATTATCGTGCCGCGCTGAAGGCTGTCTCGGCGGCCAGTGAGCAGGCCGAAACCCTGGGTGTCCGGGTCAGCATTGCGGTGGTGGGTCGTGCCGGTCACCCCCTGGCACAGCTGAGCCTCAACGATGCCCCGCCGCAGACGGCGTTGCTGGCGCTGCGCAAGGCGCGTACCTCGGCGGGCTTCAAGGTGGCGAGCAACTTCTTCCGTGACAAGAATGCGGATGACGTGCACCTGCTGGCGGCGCTGGATACCCATCCGGACCTGCTGCTGCTCGGCGGTGGCCTGCCGATCAGGCTGGCGGGTGAGTGCATCGGCGCTATCGGCGTGTCCGGGGCCTCCCAGGCCGAGGATATCGCCTGTGCCGAAGCGGCGCTGGCGGCACTGGGTGTGACTGCGGACTAGGCCGTGCGGATGAGCAAGCACACTCAGGGGGCTGGTTCAGCCCCCTTTCTGTTTATGGCGGTCGCCTCGGCGGTACTGATGGGCACCATCGGCGTGATCTCGAAGTATGCCGGTCTCAGTGCCGAGACCCTGACCTTTTACCGCCTGGGCTTGGGGGCTGCGCTGATGCTGGGCTATCTGTTGCTGGCCGGCCAGGTGCGCCTGTTGCTGACCTGGCCCTCCTGGCGGGTGCTGATCAATGGCGGACTACTGGCGGGTTTCATCGTCTGCTATGTGCAGGCGATGCTCTACACCAGCATGGCCAACGCGATCATGATGGTCTACTTGTCACCGGTACTGGCTTCGGTGATCGCCCACTTCCTGCTCGGCGAACGACTGACACCCGCTGGCGTGGGCCTGATACTGCTGGCGCTGTTCGGCTTTGCCATGATGATGGAGTTCAAGTTGAGCTTCGACCATGCCGATGATGCCAAGGGAATGGTGTTTGCGGCACTGGCGATGCTGGCCTATGCCGGTTTCATGCTGCTCAACCGGGTGATGCCGGTGCACCTGCATGCCTATACCCGTTGCTGGTATCAGTTGCTGGCAGGGGCGCTGTGCATGCTGCCGCTGATGCTGCAGCAGGGGGAAAGCATCAATCTGGAACAGTGGGGCTGGCTGCTGCTGGCCGGATTGCTGCCGGGCTTCCTGGCGATTCTGTTCGCGGTGATCGCGCTGCGAGAACTGCCGGCGGCCACCTTCGGCACTCTGGCCTACATGGAGCCGATCGCCGTGGTGACCTTCGGCTGGGTGCTGTTCGATCAGTCGTTGAACGGGCTGCAGCTGGCCGGCTGTGGCCTGATCCTGGGCTCAGGCGTGGCTCAGGCCTTGCTGAGCCAGCGCCGTGAGCGACGCTTGCGGGGGCGATTGGCAGGGGGGGCCTGACGCGGGGCTTACCAGCGGTCACCTGACCTTTCATGACGGGGGCCATGGTCTCCGTGATGATGCTTGCCGCGTTTCTGTGCACGCAGCTCGGCCAGTTTCTGTTCCTGCTCCGGGGTCAGGATGGCAAAGAGTGATGCCTTGAAGTCGGCACGTGCCTGCATCCGTTTTGCCATTTGCTGCTGCATCTCGCTGATCAGTTGCTTGACCTGCTGCTGGTAATCGGGGGCATTGGGGTTCAGTGCCGCCAGACCGGCCATCCGCTTGCGGGGCTGTTCCGAACGCTGTTCGGCACGGTCCGCGAACAGCGCTTGCAGCGAAGTCTGCTGCGCCTTGTCCAGTTCCAGATGGCGCGCCATGCGCTCCACTCGCTTGTCGGCGCGGTCTGCCACGCTGCACCCCTCTTGCTGGCCGGCCCAGGCCAGGGCGCTGCTGCCGGCTATCAGGGTCACGGCCAGTGCGGATACGATTGTTTTGCGTGCTTTCATCGGAAAGGTCTCCTGTGTTGATCTGCTGGCCAGTATGGGCAAAGCCCGCGCAAAGTTGTGCACACAAGGGGTAAAGTTAGGTAAAGCCTGATCGGTGTTTGAATCGGCCGGTCTAGAATGGCGGCAGGAGGAGCGAAAGATGCAGACCAAGACATTGCTGCTGGTGGACGATGACCGCGAGCTGTGCGCCATGCTGGCCGAATACCTGGGGCACGAGGGCTACCGGGTCGAAACCGTGTACTCGGGAGAGGCTGCACTGGCGGCGCTGGAACAGGTCAGACCCGACCTGGTGGTGCTGGATATCATGATGCCGGGGATGAGCGGGCTGGAGCTGTTGCAGCAGCTGCGTCCACGCACGGATGTGCCGGTACTGATGCTGACCGGGCGCGGCGAAGCGATCGATCGCATCCTGGGGCTGGAGATGGGCGCCGATGATTACCTGTCCAAGCCCTGTCATCCGCGCGAACTGTCGGCCCGGATCAAGGCCATTCTGCGCCGTTGTGACAGCGCGTCTTCCGGCGCTGAAACGGCGGATGATGGCGCCTTCCCAAGCCGCCTGCTGGAGCTGGAAGGACTGCGGCTTGACCCCGGACAGCGTGAGGTCAGCTTGTCGGGACAACCGCTGTCGCTGACCAGTGCCGAGTTCAACGTGCTCGCCTGTCTGATGCAGCATGCCGGTCGGGTGTTGAGCAAGGCGGAATTGACCCGCTGGGTGCTGCACCGCGAATTGAGCGCCTATGACCGCGCCATCGATGTTCATGTGAGCCGGGTGCGACAGAAACTGGCGGCGGTGGCGGGCGATGAGCGAGAACTGATCAAGACGGTGCGTGGCCAGGGCTACCAGTTCATTCGGAGCCGGGCATGAAGTGGTATCGGCGCCTGTTCTGGAAAATGTTCCTGGTCATCTGGCTGGTCAGCCTGGTGGGGATGGGCAGCGTATTTCTGTTGCTCAGCAGCCGCTACGACCAGGACCACCGCCTGGAACTGCTGGAGGCGCGCGCCCGTGGTCAGGCGATGCTGATGCTGGAGCGTTACGAAGAGGGCTTACCCGACTGGCAGAAGCTGCCGGGACGGCGTCATTCGGTTCCCCTGTGGCTGTTCGACGCCGGCAGCGGTAAGCCGCTGATGTCGGGGATGCATGACCCGCCGCGCAAAACGCTGCCGCTGGCGCTGACCACGGACAGTGGGCGGCAATACCGTGCCCAGGTGGCGCTGCCACGCGAGGCGTTTTTCGTCGAGCGCATGCTGGGGCGCCTGTTCTCGCTGCAGATGGTGCTGATCCTCGTCGTTTCGGGCCTGTCAGGCCTGTTGCTGGGGGCGCTGGTGGTGCGGCCGATCAGGCGTTTGCGCGATCATGTACGCGATCTGCACCAGGCGCAGGATCTGACTCTCAGGGCGGATCAGGGGCTGAGCCGTCGTCAGGACGAGATCGGCGACCTGACCCGTGAATTCGACCGCATGGTGGCGTCGGTGGAGCAGACCCTGCTGGCACAGCAGCGCCTGCTGCAGGACGTCTCCCATGAACTGAGAGCGCCGCTGGCGCGGCTGCAGGCGGCGGCCGGCCTGATCGAACAGCGTCTGGCAGGCGATGATCCGATGCTGCACAGGATCAACCGCGAGTGCGAGCGCCTGGATGCGCTGATTGGCGAAATTCTCAGCTTCAGCCGCCAGCAGCGGGATCAGGCTGATGTCGAGTTCTCACTGAGCGCCTTGTGTCGCGAACTCAAGGAGGAGGTGCTGCTGCGTCAGCCGCAGCGGCCGTTCAGTCTCGAGCTGCCCGCAGCTGAGGTGCACTACCGGGGCGCTCGTGAGCTGCTGCGCCGGGCGTTGCAGAACGGCCTTGAGAACATTCTCCGGCACACGCCGGAAACGGTGGCGGCCAGCCTGAGCGTACAGCAGCTGGCCGACGGCCGCCTGTCGTTGCGGCTCGCGGATGCCGGGCCGGGGGTCGATCCCGAACTGCTGCCGCGCCTGTTCGAACCCTTCGTGCGTGACGAGAACGGCAGTGGTGACGGCTTCGGTCTGGGCATGAGTATCGCCCGGCGGGCGGTCGAACAGCTCGGTGGCGAAATCAGTGCCCACAACCGCCCAGAGGGCGGGCTGGAACTCAGGATCCTGTTGCCGTTGGCAGGCTGACCAGTCGCACCGGGTCGCCGCTATCGATCTCCAGCGCCGCCGCCAGCGCCGGCGTCAGCCGTACCCGGTTCAGCGTCGGCTGCAGTGGCGCCTGGACGCAGCAGAAATTGGCGCTGCCGGTGTTGCTGACCAGGTAGCTGCGGGCGTCGTCCGGTGCCGGGGAGGCATCAATCACCGCCTCGACCCGCCGGCTGCGTCGGATGGCGTCGACCTCATCGGGCCGCGCCGCCAGCGTCGGGCCGGCATCAAAAATATCGACATAGTTTTCGAAGCGGAAGCCCTGCGTCTGCAGCATCCGGCAGGCCGGCTCGGTGTTGGGGTGCACGCGGCCGATGATCGCCTGGGCCTCCGGGGGCAGCAGGTGGATGTAGATCGGGTGTTTGGGCATCAGCTCGGCGATCACCACCTTGTTGCCGGAGCCGGTGAGGAAGTCGGCCTGCTGGTAATGCATCGAGAAAAAATGCTGGCCCAGCCCCTCCCAGAAGGGGTTGCTGTCATGCTGGTCGGTGAAGCCGCGCATCTCGGCGATGAGGCGGTCGGCAAAGCGCTGGCGGTGTTCGGCCATGAACAGGAAGCGGGCCCGGGACAGCAGGCCGCCGCCGCCGCTGCCACGGTAGGCCGGACGCAGGTAGAGCGAGCAGAGTTCGCTGCTGCCGGTGTAGTCGTTGCACAGGTAGAGGGTGCGGAATTCGTTGTAAATCCCCAGCTGGTGAGAGGCATGTACGATGGTGCCGATATGATAGTGATACCAGGGCGCATCCAGGCCCACCGCCGAGGTGATGCCGCAGGTGCCCAGCACCTCGCCGCTGTCGGTCTCCTCCAGCACGAACAGGTAGGTGACCGGGGAGGGGCCGTCGGCATCCCGGGCCAGCTGGCTGACCGACTGTTCGATCTTGCGCTCCAGTAGCGCTTCATCGTCGGGCAGCGAGGTAAAACCGGTACCGGATTCGATGGCGATGGTCTTGAGCAGGTCGCTATCTGCGGGGGTGATCGGGCGTACGCGCAGCATGCTGTTGGCCTCCTGCAACCGAGAACATTCAGCTTAGAGTATAGGCGGGCCCGGCATAATGACAGGCATCGCGACACAGGGGTATGATCTGCAACGGGTTGTCACTGAGGAAAGCACGATGCACAAGAGACTGGTCGGTTGGCTGCTGGGCGGCCTGATGATGCTGGCGCTGGGCACCGCCGTCAGCGGCTGCAGTACCATTGAAGGCGCAGGCAAGGATATCGAAAAGGCGGGAGAAGCGATTCGGGACGCGGCGCGCAACGCCAGCAATTGATCCCGTTGCAGCGGCACCGGCCCGGTCGATACTGACGCGGGCCGGGCGGCTGTATCAGAGCGCGTCCGGGCCGGTTTCGCCGGTGCGGATGCGGATCACCTGCTCCAGCGGCATGACGAAGATCTTGCCGTCGCCGATCTTGCCGGTGTTGGCGGTCTTGCTGATCGCCTCGATCACCTGATCGAGCATGTCATCGTCGATGGCCACTTCGATCTTCACCTTGGGCAGAAAGTCGACCACGTATTCCGCACCGCGATAGAGCTCGGTATGTCCCTTTTGACGGCCGAAGCCCTTCACTTCCGTAACGGTCACGCCCTGAATCCCAATATCGGACAGAGCTTCACGAACGTCATCCAGCTTGAACGGTTTGATCACCGCGGAGACGAGTTTCATCATTCAAGTCCTCATAGATCTTTGGCTGTCCCACTTCGCTCCAGCCGGAAGGCCGGCGGAGAAACCATTGGCGCCAGTATACCCATAATCAAAAGGCTGCGCATAATATGCGCAGCCTGAAAGTTGTCCGTTGGCAGGAATCACTTCTTGCCGCCGGAGAATTCGGGGTAGGCCTCCATGCCGCATTCGGCCAGGTCGACCCCTTCGTACTCTTCCTCTTCGCTGACGCGGATGCCCATCACCGCCTTCAGGATCAACCAGACGATCAGGCTGGCCACGAACACCCAGCCGAAGATGGAGACGATCCCCAGCAGCTGAGCGCCGAAGGTGGCGTCGGCATTGTTCAGCGGCACTGCCAGCAGGCCCCAGATGCCGACCACGCCGTGGACGGAGATGGCGCCGACCGGGTCGTCGATGCGCAGCTTGTCCAGGGTGACGATGGCGGTGACCACCAGGGCCCCACCGATGGCACCGATCAGGGTCGAGGCCAGGGCGCTCGGCGACAGCGGGTCAGCGGTGATGGCGACCAGGCCGGCCAGGGCACCGTTCAGCGCCATGGTCAGGTCCGCCTTGCGGAACCAGAGGCGGGCCACGATCAGCGCCGCGATGACACCACCGGCAGCCGCCGCGTTGGTGTTGACGAACACCTGAGCCACGGCGTTGGCTTCACCGACATCGGACAGTTTCAGCTCGGAGCCCCCGTTGAAGCCGAACCAGCCCATCCACAGGATGAAGGTACCCAGGGTCGCCAGCGGCAGGTTGGCGCCCGGAATGGCGTTGATCTCGCCGTTCTTGCCGTACTTGCCTTTACGCGCCCCCAGCACCAGCACGGCGGCCAGGGCGGCAGACGCGCCTGCCATGTGCACGATACCGGAACCGGCAAAATCGGAAAAGCCCGCTTCGCTCAGGAAGCCGCCGCCCCAGGTCCAGTAGCCGGAGGTCGGATAGATGAAACCGGTCATGACCACGGCGAAGATCAGGAAGGCCCAGAGCTTCATGCGCTCGGCCACGGCACCGGAAACTATCGACATGGCGGTCGCCACGAACACGACCTGGAAGAAGAAGTCGGAACGGGCCGAGTAGTAGGGTGCGTCTTCACCCCCGGCCAGCACGGCATCGACGGCGTTTTCGTCGCCGATCAGCGCGCCCAGGTTCGGCAGTACGCCGCCGGCGTCGGAGCTGTACATGATGTAGTAACCGCACAGCAGGTACATGGTGCATGCGATGGCGTAGAGGGCGATGTTCTTGGTCAGGATCTCGGTGGTGTTCTTGGCACGCACCAGACCGGCTTCGAGCATGGCAAAACCGGCCGCCATCCACATCACCAGTGCACCACACACCAGGAAATAGAAGGTGTCGACCGCGTATTTCAGCTGGGCAAGATCCCCGGCTGTCGAGTTCAGCAGTTCTTCCATTGTTGTATCCTCCAGAGATAATCGGAATCGTATTCAGGCGGGATCAAAGCGCATCGTGGCCGGTTTCACCGGTACGGATACGGATCACCTGTTCCAGCGGGGTGACAAAGATCTTGCCGTCGCCGATCTTGCCGGTATGGGACGCCTTGGTGATCGCCTCCAGCACCTGGTCGACGATGTCGTCGGCCACGGCGGCATCGATGCGCACCTTGGGCAGGAAGTCGACGATGTATTCGGCACCGCGGTACAGCTCGGTATGGCCTTTCTGGCGGCCAAAACCCTTGACTTCGGTGACCGTGATCCCTTGCACGCCGATGTCGGACAGGGCTTCGCGAACGTCGTCCAGTTTGAAGGGCTTGATGATCGCTGAAATCAGTTTCATGGCATCATTCCTCTGCTCAGTGTTCAGCTGACGGCCACCCCAAAGCGGATGGCGGGCGTTATACCCGGTATAAGCGAAGGCTGTGCCAACTTGTTTTTATGTAGTTAAAACAGTCGGTTGAGATTTTTTGCGGGAGGCGGGGGCGTTGTTGGAGCCGGTAAAGGCGGTCTTGGTGGGGTGTTTTTGCGCACTAATTTGGTGCATGCACTGTCAGGGTGCGCCGCTTTCGGTCTGACCTGACCGACGTTCTGGTTTATAGTGAGCGCTGAGACCCTTATAACCCTGGAGACCCGGATGATTCACCAAAAACTGATCGACAGCCTGTCCAGCCAGTTCAGCCAGCTGCTGAGCCATCGCCCCGAAATGCCGGGGCAGCAGGAGCTGCAGGGCCAGATCAAGACCATGCTGCAGTCGAGCTTTGCCAAGCTGGATCTGGTAACCCGGGATGAATTCGATGCCCAGCAGGCCGTGCTGATGCGCACCCGCGAGCGCCTGGAGCAGCTGGAGGCTCGCCTGGCGGCGCTGGAATCCGATGGCATGGCGGCCGCGGAAGTGCCGGCGGTCGAGACGTCCGAAGACGAGCCGGCCGATTCCCGCGACTGACCCCCATATCATGCATTTGAGCCAAGGATGGCCCCATGTCACTTGCCGTTATCCATACCCGGGCCCAGCTCGGAATCGAAGCGCCTCCCGTTGCGGTCGAGGTGCACCTGTCCGGGGGCCTGCCCTCCATGTCGATCGTCGGCCTGCCGGAAACGGCCGTCAAGGAGAGCCGTGAGCGGGTCCGCAGCGCCCTGATCACCGCCGGTTTCGAATTTCCCCAGCGCCGCGTCACCATCAACCTGGCGCCCGCCGACCTGCCCAAGGAGGGCGGGCGTTATGACCTGGCCATCGCCATCGGCATTCTGTCGGCTTCGAATCAGCTCAAGGGCTGGAAGGCCAGTCCGGCGCTGGAGATGATCGGTGAGCTGGCGCTGTCCGGTGATATCCGACCGGTGCGCGGCATCCTGCCGGCGGCGGTGGCGGCCGGCAAGCTGGGGCGGGCGTTGGTGGTGGCGAAGGAGAATGCCGACGAAGCGATGATGGCTGAGGGGACGGAGGTGTTCGCGACCGGACATCTGCTGGAGCTGGTGGCGCACCTGACTCGGCAGCAGCCTCTGCCTGCCGCGGTGGCTGGTGAATGCACTGAAAGCGAGCAGCCCGTGCCTGATCTGGCGGACGTGAAGGGGCAGCTGCAGGCGCGGCGAGCGTTGGAGATCGCCGCAGCCGGTGGGCATAACCTGTTGTTTTCGGGGCCTCCAGGCAGTGGCAAAAGCATGCTGGCGGCACGTTTGCCCGGTTTGCTGCCGCCACTGGCGCTGAATCAGCGACTGGAAGTGGCGGCGATCGCCTCGGTCTCGGGGCAGAGTGTGGCGCCGGCCTGCGCCGGTATCCGCCCTTTCCGCAGTCCTCACCATACGGCTTCGGCCATCGCCCTGGTGGGTGGTGGCAGTCATCCGCGTCCCGGTGAGATCTCGCTGGCGCATCAGGGCGTGCTCTTTCTCGATGAACTGCCCGAGTTCCCGCGTCGGGTGCTGGAGGTACTGCGCGAGCCGCTGGAAACCGGCGAAATCCTGATCTCGCGGGCGGCGCGTCAGACTCGCTACCCCGCCCGCTTCCAGCTGGTGGCAGCGATGAACCCCTGTCCCTGCGGTTACCATGACGATGGCACCGACCGCTGTATCTGTACGCCGGATCAGATCCGCCGTTACCAGATGAAAATTTCCGGCCCCCTGCTGGACCGTATCGACCTGCAGTTGCAGGTGCCGGCGCTGCCGGCCGAAACCCTGCTGCAGTCGGGTGCTGCGGGGGAATCCAGCGCTGCCGTTCGGCAACGGGTGATGAGCGCGCTTGAGCGGCAGCTGCAGCGTCAGGGCAAGATGAACCGGGAGCTGTCCGGACGCGAGCTGGAACAGGTCTGTGCCCTGGATGCGGCCAGCGAAGCGCTGCTGGTGCGGGTGATGCAGCAGAGTCAGCTGTCGGCCCGTGCCTGTCATCGATTACTGCGTGTGGCGCGCACGCTGGCGGACCTGGCCGGTCAGGAGCGGGTCGAGCGGGCGCAGCTGCTGGAAGCGCTGGCGTTCAGAGGGCTTGCTGGCGGCGGTTAGTGTTGAGCAGACTGAGGAACTGCTCCAGGCAGACCGGGCGGCTGAAGAAAAAGCCCTGGACCTGATCGCAATCGTGGCGGATCAGGAACTCCAGCTGGGCACGGGTCTCGACCCCTTCGGCGATCACCTGTTTGTTGAGGTTGTGGGCCAGGTTGATGATGGCGCGTACGATCTCTTCGTCATCGGGGCTGCCGGGAATGCCGTCGACGAAGGACTTGTCGATTTTCAGCGTGGTGATCGGCAGTTTCTGCAGCAGGCTGAACGAGGAGTAGCCGGTGCCGAAATCGTCCAGCGAGAACTCCACGCCCTGATGGCTGAGCTGGCTGATCGTGGCGCGGACATGTTCTTCGTCGCTGCACAGGGCGGTTTCGGTCAGCTCGAACTCCAGCGTGCGGGTGTCCATCAGGTGTTCCTGCATCAGCCGCTCGATGGTCGGGGCCAGGCAGCGGTCCTGAAACTGGCGGAAGGAGAGGTTGATGCCGATGCGGCCATCGAGCCCGGCGTCCTTCATCGCGGGCAGGGTCTTGCCCACTTCCTGAATGATCCAGTAGCCCAGCGGTACGATCAGTCCCGAGGCTTCGCAGGCGGGAATGAAACTGTCCGGGGTCTGCAGTCCGCGTTCGGGATGGCGCCAGCGGATCAGAGCCTCGGCACCGCAGATGGAGCCGCGGCGCAGGTCGATGCGCGGCTGGTAGAACAGCTCGAACTCCTCGCGCTGCAGGGCGCGCCAGAGTTCGGGGTCATAGCCGTTCATCAGGCTGGCTTCCAGGGCCGGTGTGTCGGCTGCCTCGCGGTTGCTGGGCTGCAGCAGCTGCTGACAATAGCGCAGAATGCGGCGGATGGTGTCCAGGCTGCTGCCGGGCAGATAGAGGTAGTCGTTCCAGGGGTCGGCCAGCAGCGCTTGCCAGTCGGACTGCTGCGGGGATGAACTGAGCAGTACCACCGGTAGCGGGGGCAGCTGGCTGCGCAGCCGCTGCATCGCCTGCTCGGCCTGATCGGGGCTGTCCGAGTCCAGCAGCACGATGGGCTCTTCCAGATGCTGCAGCACCGGAAGGGCGGCGTCGACCGAGTGGCAACGGCAAAAACGACCGCTCCACCAGGGCTGCAACCAGTCCTGCCAGCATACCTCCAGGGCTTCGGAGTGGCTGATCAGGACCAGCGGCGGCTGGACGAGAACTGATTCTGTCTGCGCTGTGTCTACCTGCATGGTACTGCTTCCCCGTCACACCTGAATAAATCCCATCCAGCGGGAACTGAATTTCATCAGGGGGCCATGTCATAATAGGCGAAAGTGGCGATGGCGTCGTATCGCCGGAGCGAGATTAGCACGGTTTTTCAGTGTCTATAAACAGTGTGCCCTGGCCCGTGTCTTGAAGCTGATAATTCGGCTCCAAATGCAGTCACTTAATGAATTTTCGACCGTTTTTTGACCCGGTTTAATTGTTTTTCTGAGGTGTCATGAGCAGACTCAATCCCCGTCAGCGTGAAGCGGTGCACTATATCGGCGGCCCCCTGCTGGTACTGGCCGGTGCCGGCTCGGGCAAGACCAGCGTGATTACCCGAAAGATCGCCTGGATGATCCAGGAAGCGGGGTTCGAAGCGCGGCGTATTGCGGCCGTGACCTTCACCAACAAGGCGGCGCGGGAGATGAAGGAGCGCGTCAGTCATCTGCTCAGCGGTCAGGAGGGGCGCGGCCTGACCGTCTCCACCTTCCACACCCTGGGACTGTCGATCATCCGTCGCGAGCGCAAGCACCTGGGATTGAAGACGGGATTTTCGCTGTTCGACGATCAGGACACCAAGGCGCTGTTGCGCGACCTGATGCTGCAGAACGACGAAGATACCGATCAGATCAACGAGGTTCAGCACCAGATCTCCAACTGGAAGAACGACATGGTGACGCCGGACCAGGCCCTGGGCAGCGCTGAACTGCCCCAGGATATTCTGGCCGCCCGCGCCTACGAGTCCTACAACAGCCACCTGCGCGCCTACAATGCGGTCGATTTCGATGACCTCATCCTGCTGCCGGTGCAGCTGTTCAGCGATCACCCCGATGTGCTGGAACGCTGGCAGCGCCGCATCCAGTATCTGCTGGTGGATGAGTACCAGGACACCAACCTGTCGCAGTATAGGCTGGTGCGCCAGCTGGTCGGTCACCGTGGCGGCCTGACCGTGGTGGGCGATGACGACCAGTCGATCTATGCCTGGCGGGGCGCGCGGCCGGAGAACCTGGCGCAGCTGCAGACCGATTATCCCAGCCTGAAAGTGGTCAAGCTGGAGCAGAACTACCGTTCCACCAGCCGCATCCTCAAGGCGGCCAACACGTTGATCGCCAACAATCCGCATGTGTTCGAGAAGACGCTGTGGAGCGAGATGGGCTTCGGCGAGCCGCTGCGGGTGCTCCATGCGCGCAACGATGATGCCGAGGCGGAGCGGGTGGCCACCGAGATCCTCGATCGCCACCTGCGCCAGCGCATCGCCTTCCGCGATTTCGCCATCCTGTACCGCGGCAATCATCAGTCTCGGCTGGTGGAGATGAAGCTGCAAAGCTATCAGATTCCCTACAAGCTCAGTGGCGGCACCTCCTTCTTTGCCCGTGCCGAGATCAAGGATCTGATGAGCTACCTCAAGGTGCTGATCAACCGCGATGACGACAACGCCTTCCTGCGCATCATCAACCTGCCCCGGCGGGAGATTGGTCCCAGCACCCTGCACAGACTCGGTGAGTATGCCTCGGGGCGCGAGATCAGCCTGTTCCAGGCCTGCGGTGAGCTGGGACTGGAGCAGGTCCTGCCGGCTCAGGGTGTGGACCGACTGCGCCGTTTCTGCGCCATGATCGATCGTCTCTACGAGCGCTGTGTCGATGGCGATCCGATCGCCGCCATCCATGAACTGATCGACGATATCGACTATGCCGGCTGGATCCGCCAGAACGCTTCCAGCGATGTGGTGGCCGAGAAGCGGATGCAGAACGTCTACTTTCTGATCGAGTCGCTGCAATCGACGCTGGAGCGGTTGCAGGAGGAGGACGAGGCCGCCGGCATCGAGGACGCCATCGCCCGCCTGGTGCTGCTCGACATGCTCAATCGCCAGGAGGAGGAAGACGACTCCGACCGGGTGCAGCTGATGACGCTGCATGCGTCCAAGGGGCTGGAGTTCCCCCATGTGTTCCTGCTCGGCATGGAAGAGGAGCTGCTGCCGCACCGCAACAGCATCGAGATGGACACCATCGAGGAGGAGCGCCGGCTGGCCTATGTGGGCATCACCCGGGCCAAGCAGACCCTGACTATGACGCTGGCCAAGCAGCGCCGTCAGTTCGGTGAATGGATGGAGTGCATGCCCAGCCGTTTCCTGGAAGAGCTGCCGGCGGAGGATGTCGAGCACGAAGGGCGGGGCGAGGCGCGTCCAGAACAGAACCGGGCCCGGGGGCGGGCCACGTTGAACAGCCTCAAGGGGATGTTTGACGATCTCTGAGGTCCATCGGCAGGCGCAGGATAAAGCGACTGCCCTGCCCCGGCGTGCTCTCCACCCGCATCGATCCCTGCAGGATCTGGCTGACCCACTGGTGGACCAGATGCAGCCCCAGCCCGGTATGGCCGCGTCCGCGGCCACTGGTGACGAAGGGATCGAACAGTGTTGGCAGCATCTCCGCGGGAATGCCGCTGCCGTTGTCGCAGACCTGAAGCTCCAGCTCACCCTCTGCCAGCCGTTGACCCTGCAGCCGGACCTCTCCCGGACTCTCTGCCTCGAAGGCGTGTTCCAGCGCGTTGTCGATCAGGTTCTGCAGCACCTGAGAGAGGATGCCGGGGTGGCTGAACAGGGTGCAGTCAGGCAGCTGCTGGTGCAATTGCACAGGGTGCTGTTTCAGCTTGGGTTGCAGGCTGGCGATCAGGTCCTGCAGGCAGTCCTTCAGGGTGAAGCTGACCGGTGCCTCCAGGCTGCGCTCCAGGGCCAGGCGTTTGAAGCTGCGGATCAGTCCCGTGGCCTTGCGAATGTTCTGTTCGGCCAGCACCAGCCCTTCATCCGTATGCTGCAGATAGGTCGTCATCTGTTCTCGCGTCAACTGGTTCCGGTCCACTGCCTGCTGCAGTTGTTGCAGATCCTGGTGCAGCGTGGACAGGGTCATCAGCACGGCACCGCTGGGCGTGTTCAGCTCATGGGCGACCCCGGCGACCATCATCCCCAATGACGACAGCTTGCGTGTCTCAACCAGCTCGTCCTGCAGCAGTTGTTGCCGCTGCAGGGCCTGGTCGAGTGCCGAATTGCGCTGGTTGAGCCGATCGCCCTCCCGGGCCAGCTGGCCTATGAGCAGGCGCCGCTGCTGCTCGCCACCGGCCAGGCGCCAGAGCATCCCGCCGCCCAGCAGCAGGATGCCGCCGGCGATGCTCGCCAGCGGGGTCAGCAGCGACAGGCGCTGCCGGGCGAGGAACTCCGGCGGTGTACTCAGCACCAGGTACCAGAGATCTTCGGTTTGCTGGTATACCCCGGGTTCGGGGTCGATGCGGGTATAGCTCCAGAGCCGGTCCTGAAGTCGCAGGTCGCGCCGGGAAGGCTGCCGCTGCATCTGCTGCCAGAGCAGGGGAAAGTCTTCGGCCACCACCAGTTCAGGCTGCTGGTAAATGAAGCCCCAGCGCCGCCAGTCGTCGGGATGGATCAGCCAGTAGCCGTCATTATTGACCAGCCAGACATCCAGTTGATCGGACTGCAGATGCTCCAGGTCGGCAAAGAACTGGTGCAGACTGAAGTTGATCACCAGTATGCCCGGCAGCAGGCCGTCATTGAGCCCGGTGTGGACCAGGCTGCGGATGGTGGGCTTGGGCGGCATGGCGATTCGGCCGTGTTCGACGTTCAGATCCAGTGGAGACAGCTGGACCTCGTCGCTGGTGATACTCAGCGCCCGCTGAAAGTAGTCCCGGTGGGCCTTGTTCTGCAGCGCCGCCGGTGGCTGCAGCTGGGGACCATCCGGACCGGTATCCAGGCGCAGGCGTTCCTGTCCGTTGAGGTCGAGCCAGCGGATCTGGTCGATCAGTGGTGAGGTTTGACTGACGCGCAGGAACAGCTGTCCCAGCACCTCCGAGTCGAAACCGGTCTCGGCATTCAGCGCCTGTCGCAAGGGTTGGCTCCTTTGCAGCAGGCGGGTCAGCTGAATCAGATGCGCCTGTTTCTGGCTCAGACGCTGCGTAATGCGGTCCAGCAGCTGGCCATGCTCTACACTGACCGGCAGGCGCTTGAGCTGGCTCCACTTGGACCAGGCCAGCCCCGACGCCAGCGCCACCAGTCCCAGCAGCGGCAGCATCAGCACCAGCCAGATCAGCCAGCGGGGAAGGTGGCGGGAGGCACGTTCCGCCGGCGACATCTAGGCGTGCTCCCGGGCCCAGAGAATGGCTGCGTCCAGGGGCAGTGGCCGCGCATACAGATAGCCCTGGCCCAGGGTGCAGCCCTGCGCCAGCAACTGCTGTTGCTGTTGCTCGGTTTCGATTCCTTCGGCAATCACAGTGCAGCCCAGCTGTCGACCGAGCTGGACGATCATTCCGGTGATGTGTTCGATTTCGCGTGACTGGCCCAGGCGACGGGTGAAGCTGCGGTCGATCTTCAGCGCCGAGGCGGTCAGGTTGCTGATGTGCGCCAGCGAGGAGTAGCCGGTGCCGAAGTCATCGATGCTGACGCCGATGCCTCGCTGCAGCAGTCGACTCAACTGGTCCGCGATACGGGCATACTCCGGTACTGCCTGACTTTCGGTGATCTCCAGTTCCAGCAGCTGAGCTGGCACGTCGGAGGCCTCGATCAGCGCCAGCATCTGCTCGAAGTAGCCGGGCCTGAGCAGGTCGATGGAGGACGTGTTAAACGCCAGGGGAACGCGGATACCGGCGGTCATCAACTGCTGCTGTGCACTCAGGGTTTGCCGCAGTACTTCCAGGTCCAGTTCGCTGATCAGGCCGCTGGCCTCGGCAATGGGGATGAAGCTGTCCGGCATGCGCATGCTGCCGTCGGGCTGAGGCCAGCGGACCAGGGCTTCGAATCCGGCCAGCCGACCGCTGGCCAGCTCGACCTTGGGCTGGAGAGCCAGGGTGAAGGCACCCTCGGACAGGGCCTGACGCAGCTCCTGCAGCAGGGTGTAGCGCTCGCGTACCTGCTGTTCCAGTTCAGGGTTGTAGACCGACCAGCGCTGCTGGTTGCTGAGGCCATCGGTCAGGGTCTGCTCGGCAATCCGCAGCAGGTGTGCGGCCGGGTGTTGACTGGCCAGTTCCAGAGGCACCAGGGCCATGAACAGGGTAATCAGGTGTTCACCGCCGTCGATGCGGTAAGGCTGCTGCAGCATCTGGGTGATGGTCTCGACCTGGCTGTCCGGCGGCAGCAGCAGGGCGAAGCTGCTGCGGTCGGTGCGTGCCAGCACAGCCTGGTCCGGCAGCTGGCGTTGCAGGCGATCGCTGACCGCAAACAGCACCTGGTCACAGAAGGCTTCGCCAAAATGCAGCGCAATTTCGTTGAGTTCGCTCAGGGTCAGCATCAACAGCTGATGTTGACCGAGCTGGGTCGGCGTCAGGCTGCTCAGGGTGCGCTTGAAGGCGTTGCGGTTGGCGATGCCCAGCAGAGGGTCCTGGAAGGCCAGATCGGCCAGCTGGTCATAGAGCGACAGATTGGCCAGGCTGGTGCCGAGTTGCTGACAGAACAGCTGCAGCAGTTTGTAATCGGCCGATTCGGGTGGCTGCGCCAGGCGGATCAGAATGCGGCAGCGACGCTGAGATGGACCCAGGGCGCCGGCATCCAGCAGCAGCTCGTTGTTGCGATACTCCAGACTGTCGCTGCAGGTCAGATTGAGCTGGCCGGCCAAACGCTCCAGCTGTCGGCGATCGGCGTTGTGCAGCGGCTTGAAACAGCCTTGGGCGGCCAATACCTGGGGGGGCTGTCCGTTGTCCGACTGGGCCGCAATCAGGATCCCCTGCTGGCCGCGCAGCAGGGCTGTCAGTGTGTCCCGGATGCCGTCGAGGTAGCCATTGAGGTCGTGATGCCGGCTGAAGGTTTGCGCTGCATCCACCAGCAGTTGCAGTCCCTGGCGGGCATGTTCGAGCTGGGAGGTGCGCTCCCAGGTGCGGATGTTGCCGGTCAGCACCGAGCTGAGGTGCTCGAGGGTGAGTTCCGACTTGCACCAGTAGTCGTCAATGTCGAAGCGGCGCATCACCTCGGCTTCCGGGGCGATCCCGGGTTGTCCGGTCAGCAGGACGATGCGCACCTGATTATTACGAATCACCTTGCGGATAGTGTGTACCAGCTGCAGGCCGGCATCATCCTGTTCCAGTACCACGTCGAGCAGGATGACGCTGATATCCGGATGGTCCGGCAGCAGCCGGGCGGCTTCAAGCGCCGAGTTGACGGTCAGCACCTCCAGCGGCCGCTCATCGACCCTGATTCTGGACAGGGCGTGCAGCAGCGAGGACTGATAACCGGGGTCATCCTCGACGCTGAGCACCTTCCAGGGCGGTGCTGACGTCGAGGATGTCTGAGCTGGGCTGAACTGCAGTAATTCGGAAGCTGACATGCGTTAAGTCCCTTTATGCCTGCCCAGTGAGTTCTACCGCAACGGGCAGCTGCTCTCACAGCGTGGCTCAGAACCTGGCGCTTGTAAACAGGTCTTCCGTATTCCTCTTTACTCAGCCGTAGACCAGGTCCGGCAGCCAGGTCGCCAGTTCGGTCTGCCAGGCCAGCAGCGCCAGCATCACCAGCTGGATCAGGATGAACGGGATCACCCCCTTGTAGATCTGTCCGGTGGACACATGGGCCGGGGCGACGCCGCGCAGATAGAACAGGGCAAAGCCGAACGGCGGGGTCAGGAAGGAGGTCTGCAGGTTCAGCGCCAGCATAACGCCGAGCCACACCGGGTCCAGTCCCATGCTGAGCAGGATCGGCGCGACGATCGGCACCACCACGAAGGTGATTTCGATGAAGTCGAGGAAGAAACCGAGCAGGAATACGATCAGCATCACGATCGCCATGGCGCCGACCACGCCGCCGGGCAGGTCGTGCAGGAAGTCGCGTACCAGATCGTCACCGCCGTAGCCGCGGAATACCAGCGAGAAAATGGAGGCGCCGACCAGGATAATGAATACCATGGAGCTGACCTGGGTGGTGGAGCGCATCACCTCGTTCAGCGTCTTCAGAGTGAAAGCGCGTCGCATGGCGGCCAGCACCATGGCGCCGACGGCACCCACGGACGCGGCTTCGGTCGGGGTGGCAAAGCCGCCCAGGATGGAGCCCAGCACCAGGCCGATCAGCACCACCGGCGGCACCAGCGCCTTGAGCGCACGCAGCCAGAGGTTGGTGATCTGGCTCAGTTCCTCCTCGGGAATGGCCGGTACCGCCTGGGGACGGGTGATCGACACGAACACCATGTAGCCGATATAGGCTGTCACCAGCAGCAGGCCCGGCACCAGAGCGCCAAGGAAAAGGTCGCCGACGGTGACGGTTTCCGGGGAGAAGATGCCCTGGTCGATCTGGGATTGCTGATAGGCGGAGGAAATGACATCACCCAACAGCACCAGCACGATCGACGGCGGGATGATCTGGCCCAGGGTGCCGGACGCACAGATGGTACCGGTGGCCACAGCCGGGTCGTAACCGCGCTTGAGCATGGTGGGCAGCGACAGCAGGCCCATGGTGACCACGGTGGCGCCGACAATGCCTGTACTGGCGGCCAGCAGCATGCCGACCAGAGTGACCGAGATGCCAAGGCCGCCGCGCATGGAACCGAACAGGGCGGCCATGGTGTCGAGCAGCTCCTCGGCGATCTTGGATTTCTCCAGCATCACGCCCATGAATACGAACAGCGGCACGGCAATCAGTACTTCATTGTTCATCACGCCGAAGATGCGGTTGGGCACCGCTTCCAGAAAGACGCTGTCGAAGTGTCCGGTCAGGGTGCCGATGGCGGCGAACAGCAGGCCGGTACCGGCCAGCGAGAAGGCTACCGAGTAGCCCATCAGCAGAATGAAAATGGCGCCGACAAACAGCAACAGGGGAAGCAGTTCGATCACAGGGCGTGTTCCTCTTCAGCAGGTGGCAGGTGGGCGCGACCGGCAATCACCAGCAGGTTACGCAGCAGTTCGGCGATCCCTTGCGCCACCATCATCGCCGGCATCGCCAGCAGGGCCGATTTGAGAATGTAGCGATAGGCGATGCCGCCAGCTTCCTGGGAGCCTTCCCGGAGTTCCCAGGAGGTGGCCACGTATTCCCAGGAAATCCAGAACAGGAAGACGCAGACCGGCAGCAGCAGGCACAGGGTGCCGAACAGGTTGATCCAGGCCTTGCCCTTCTCGCTGAGTGGGCGGTAAATAATATCGACACGGACGTGTCCGTCATGCTTCAGGGTGTAGGCGGCCCCGAGCAGAAACACGAAACTGTGCATGTAGATGACCGACTCCTGCAGGGCGATATTGCCTTGTTCGAAGACGTAGCGCATGACCACGACGACAAAGGTAACCACGACCATCAGCAGGGTCAGCCAGGCGATCAGGCGACCGGTCCATTCGCTGAAACCGTCCAGCAGCCTGAGCAGAGCGGCAGCAGGGGGGGATTGACTCATCGGTGTTCTCGTTTTGGTAGACAAACGGGCAAAAGTATATCAGTAAAATCCACTATAACGGCAGCGGCCCATGACTACTGCTCGGGCCGGCAAAGCCGTACAATAGGCGGACAGACACCAAGGTGGAGACTTCCCATGACTGAACTGTTGAATCTGGAGCCTGAGCTGGAGACCTTCGAGCCCTGGCAGCTGACAGCCTTTTCGGCGGCGCTGACCGAGCGTATGTTCCCCAACTTCGCGCTGTTCGCACGTTTGGTCGAGTTCGGCGATGCCGCCAAGCTGCGCCAGATCCTCGACGGCGTCTGGAACAGCCTGTCCGGGCAGGGGGCGAAGATGAACTTCGAGGTTCAGCTCGACGCCGTTGACGCCAACATGCCGGATCTGGACGAGTACGACATGTACGGCGCCTGGCCGGCGTTGGACGCGGTGGTGGCGCTGACCGCCACACTGAACTGCATCCTGGAAAAGGATGCTTCGGTGGCGGCCAGCATCGGTCAGCTGTCGCGCGAGTGTGTCGCCACTTTCCTCGAGGTCACCGAGGGCGACGACCAGATGTCCGACGAGGAGCTGGTCAAGCTGATCAATACCCATGACCTGATGCAGTCCGAGGACGCCTTCCGTGACGAGGTGATCGAGCGTCTGCGCGGCCAGAAACACGCCAATGCCGATTTCATCGCGGCCCTGCGTGAACTGGCGCGCAATGAAGGGGTCAGCAACATCGGCATCAGCGACGACGACTGATCATGCTGCGTCTGGGACTGATACTGCTGGTGGTGCCCGCCGTACTGCTGATGGCGGGCTACATGTATGGCCTGTCGCTGGCCGACGCCTGCCTGGATCAAGGCGGCTCCTGGGACTATCGCGCCGCCCGCTGTGATCAGGCCGGCGCCGACCACCCGTTCGTGCCGTTCATGGTGCGCCATCCGCTCTGGGTCAACGGCGGCATGCTGTTGTCGGTGCTGGGGTTGCTGCTGTGTATCGGCGGACTCTACCGCCGTCGCTAAGTTACGGAGTTTTCAATGCTGAAAAAGATCATCCTGGCGCTGGTGCTGATCCCGGTGTTGGCCGGCGTGTATGTGTGGCAGGTGGAGCCGGCCTGGTGGCAGGCCGCCAAGGCGGAGTGGCTGGCCGACTTCAATACCGAGCGGGCCGAGCGGGCGGCGGCCTGGCGTCAGGATGGCCTGGCCTTCGGTCGCCAGCACGACCAGGCGGCGTGCCTGGACAAGGCCCTGACCGAGTTTGACGGCTGCACCGGCTTTGCCTGTACGGTCGATCATGGCCGCTTCCTCAACGCCTGTCTGGAGACGTCGGCGGCCAGCGAGGGCTTCTGCGCGGGGGTGCCGGCGTTTCGCGAGGAGCCGACCGAAGACGACAAGAAATGGGCCAAATATGCCTGCTGGGAGCGCAATATCCGCGGCGAGGGCTGCCGCCTGCTGATGCGCCAGCAGCAGCTGTTCTGCAGTACCGCCGGGGAGCGCGCTGCGGCAGCCGCGTCAGAGGGTTAACACCAGCTTGCCGCGAACATGGCCCTGGGCGCTCAGTTGATGCGCCCTGGCCGCGTCGCTCAGCGGCAGGCTGTCGGTCAGGTTGAGCATCACCTTGCCGCAGGAGGCCAGCTTGGCCAGCTCCCTCAGCTGGTCGCCATCCGGACGGGCGCGGATGCCGCTGACCTTCAGCCCCAGGGCTTGGCCGGCGGCGATCACCTCGGCGGCGGTGACCGACGGCAGGGTGATCATCTTGCCCTGGGGGGCGAGACAGGCCAGCGCCTTGATCGCGGTTTCGCCGCCCACGCCGTCGATGATCAGGTCGGCATCGTGGATCAGGTGTTCGACCTGCTGGCGGGCGTAGTCGAGGGTGTCGTCACACCCCAGGCTCTGCAGGAACCCCTTGTTGCCGGCCGAGGCGGTGCCGATCACATAGGCGCCCTTCCACTTGGCCAGCTGGACCGCCAGATGCCCAACGCCCCCGGCGGCGGCCAGCACCAGCACCGACTGGCCGCTTTTCAGCTGACCTGCCTCGAACAGCGCCTGCCAGGCGGTCAGACCCGCCAGGCCCAGGCCTGCGGCGGACAGGGGATCCAGCGCCGCCGGGCGCAGCGCGAGCTGTTCGGCCGGTGCCACCAGGTATTCGGCATAGCAGCCGGCTTCCTGTGGAAAGCGGGTGAATCCCAGCACCTCGTCGCCGGTTCGGAACCGGTCGACACCCTCGCCCAGCGCCTCGACGGTACCGGCAAACTCCCAGCCGGGACAGAACGGCAGGGCGTCGATGAACGCGCTGGCGCCGCCGCCGGCACAGGTTTTCCAGTCGATCGGATTGACCCCCGCGGCCCGGTTACGGATCAGCACCTCGCCCGTCTCGGGACGGGGCCTTTCGACCTCGTCCAGCTGCAGGTTTTCCGGGCCGCCAAAGGCATGGATGCGTATCGCTTTCATGTTAATCTCCCCGCTTTCCGGTCAGTTCATCGGCCGGTAACAATCCTCTACTGATCGCAAGAGTAAAGTGATCCTGCGTGATCTGGCAAACATTGTGACAAGGAGAATAGATGAAAGGTAACCCCGTTCGCGGCGCCGGCTATCTGCTGCGTGGCGCCGTCATGCTGCCGCAGCCCGGCATCCGTCATTTCGTACTGGTGCCGTTGCTGGTCAATGTGCTGCTGTTCATCAGCGCCATCTGGCTGCTGGTGGACCAGTTTGGTGTCTGGGTAGACTACTGGCTCGGTTTCCTGCCGGACTGGGCCGATTTCCTCACCTGGCTGTTCTGGCCGCTGTTTGCGTTGCTGGTGCTGGTGGCGGTCTATTACGGCTTCAGCATCGTCGCCAACCTGATTGCGGCGCCGTTCAACGGTTTCCTCGCGGAGAAGGTGGAGAAGCAGCTGCGCGGGGCGCCGGTGACCGACGAGGGCTGGGCCGAAGTGGTAAAGATGATTCCACGGGCGCTGCAGCGAGAGCTGCACAAGCTGGCCTATTACCTGCCGCGTTTTCTGCTGATTCTGGTGATCACCTTCATCCCCGGGATCAACCTGGTCGCGCCGCTGCTCTGGTTCCTGTTTGGTGCCTGGATGATGTCGATCCAGTACTGCGACTACCCGATGGACAACAACAAGATCAGCTTCCACCAGATGAAGCGGTTGATGAAGGCGCGTCGAGTCACCTCGATCGGTTTCGGCGGCCTGGTGCAGCTGGGCATGCTGGTGCCGGTGGTCAATCTGATACTGATGCCGGCGGCTGTCGTGGGCGCGACCATCTTCTGGGTCGAGGAATACGCCAGCGAGGCGCGGGAGATCAGTCCGCGTCCCTGAGCGGCGCCACCATGTCGGGCGGGAAGTGGCAGGTGAAGGTGCTGCCCTTGCCCGGTGTGCTGTCGATGCTCAGATGGGCACCGTGGCGCACCAGCACATGTTTGACGATGGCGAGGCCGAGGCCGGTGCCGCCGCTGGCGGAGGAGCGACTCTCGTCAATGCGGTAGAAGCGCTCGGTCAGGCGCGGCAGGTGCATCGCCTCGATGCCGATGCCGTCGTCGCTGACCGAGAAATGGCCGCCGGTGTGATCGACCCACCAGCGCAGGCTGATGTGGCCGTTATCCGGCGTGTAGCGCACGGCGTTGAACACCAGGTTGGAGAAGGCGCTCTGCAGTTCGTTGGCCTGGCCGAGCAGGTCATATTCGCCGTCCACGTCCAGCTGGAAGGTATGACCACGGCCGACCGCCAGGGCTTCGGCATCCTGGTACATGTGCTGGATCAGGTCCTGAATCAGGATCGGATGCTCGTCGCTGATATGCTGGCTGGCCTCCAGTCGGGACAGCAGCAGCAGGTCGGTGACCAGCCCTTCCATCCGTCGCGCCTGCTGCTGCATCTGTGCCAGGCCGCGCTGCAGTGGGCGCGGCAGTTCCTGGTCGAGGAAGGTTTCCAGATAGCCGCGGATCACGGTCAGCGGTGTGCGCAGCTCATGGGAGGCGTTGGCGACGAAATCCTGGCGCGTCTGTTCCAGGCGCATCAGTCGGGTGATATCGCGCGCCACCAGCAGGCGGTCGCCTTCACCGAACTTGCTGATCTGGTACTGCAGCTGCAGGTCGCCGTTGACCGGTGACGGAAGCTCCAGCGGTTCCTGGTAATGGCCCTTGCGGAAGTAGCGCACGAAGCGCGGATCACGCAGCAGGTTGATCAGTGGCTTGCCGCGGTCGGAGGTCGCCTTCAGCCCCAGCAGGCGGTCGGCGGAACGGTTCCACCATTCCAGATTGTTCTGGCTGTCGATGATGACGATGGCATCGCTGAGTGCGGCCGAGGACTGCTGAAACCGGGAGATGATGCCGCGCAGATACTGTTCGCGGGCACGGCTGCGTTTCTGCATCCGGGCCAGTTCGTCGAACAGATCGCCCCAGGCGCCATTCGCTTCCGGCGGTTCGGAACCGTCCTCGCGCTGCAGCCAGTCATTGAGCCGGTTGAACTGGCGCACCTGTTTCAGGCTCCAGGCCAGCAAACCGAGACTCAGCCCCGCCAGGGGATGCCCCAGCAGGGTGCCGCCCAGTACGCCTGCACCGGCCAGGGCCAGCAGACTGATGATCAGGGCGTGTCGTGATACATGCATCGAAAGGCTCCATCCTGTGGTCGATCATGCCGGTGGGGCCGGCGGGCTCAGGCGACCTGAGCCGAGAAGCGGTAACCGGTACCGCGCACCGTCTGCACCAGGTAGTCGTGGCGCTCGCCCAGCGCCTTGCGCAGACGGCGGATATGCACGTCCACGGTACGCTCCTCTACATAGACGTTGCCGCCCCATACCATGTCCAGCAACTGGCTGCGTGAGTAGGCGCGATCGGGATGGGTCATGAAGAACTGCAGCAGACGGAACTCGGTGGGTCCCAGGTCGATCGGCTGGCCGTCGGCGGTGACGCGGTGGGAGACCGGATCCAGGGTCAGGCCGTCCACGGTGACCGGTTCCTCGACGCCCTTGGGCGTGGTGCGGCGCAAGACGGCCTTCAGGCGGGCGACCAGCTCACGCGGTGAGAACGGTTTGGTGATGTAATCATCGACACCCGTTTCCAGCCCCTTGATCTTGTTATCCTCATCGGTCTTGGCGGTGAGCATGATGATCGGGATATCGGCGGTCACTTCTTCCTTGCGCAGGCGGCGGGCGAATTCGATGCCGCTGGTGCCGGGCATCATCCAGTCCAGCAGCACCATATCGGGCTTGTTGTCCACGATCTGGGCATGGGCATCCTGAGCGTTGTCGGCTTCGCTACACTCGTAGCCGGCCATTTCCAGGGCGACGGCGATCATCTCGCGGATGGGTGCTTCGTCGTCGACGATCAGCACACGTTTGGATGCAGACATCGTTCTCTGCCTCATTTACAGATGTTATCGGAGGCCACTATTACAAGACGTTTCCGTTACACTAATATGACACAGATGTTGGTGATGCGGTATCTGCCAGAAAAGATCATTGTTTTCTGTGAGTTACAGGTTGGTATAGTCCAGTATGATGCCGCTCAGCACCGCCAGCTCCGCGTAGTGGTTGTTGAGGAAGGCGCGGAAACAGGGCATGCGTTCGCGGTGGCGGATCAGCCACTGTTGATAGATGAAAAAGCCCAACGCCGCGACCAGCCCCAGATGGTACCAGAGCCCCAGCTGTTCCAGCTGGCCCACCCAGACCAGCACCGCGAGAGACGCCAGCTGCAGCAGGCCGATGATCAGGCGGTCGAAACGGTCGAACAGCACGGCGGTGGATTTGACTCCGATCTTCAGGTCGTCGTCGCGGTCGACCATGGCGTACTGGGTGTCATAGGCCACGGTCCAAAGCAGTTTGGCGGCATAGAGCAGCCAGGCAGTCAGCGGGACCTGCTCCTGAATGGCGGTGAAGGCCATGGGGATCGCCCAGCCGAACGCGGCGCCCAGCACCAGCTGTGGCAGGTGGGTGTAGCGTTTCATGAACGGATAGATGAACGCCAGCGCCAGGCCGCCGAATGACATCAGGATGGTCATCCTGTTGGTCATCAGTACCAGCAGGAAGGCGGTCAGCATCAGGCCGACGAACAGTCCTATCGCCTCGCGTTCGCTGACCCGGCCCGACGGCAGGGGACGCTGGTGGGTGCGTTTGACGTGGCCGTCGATATGGCGGTCGGCAAAGTCGTTGATCACGCAGCCGGCGGAGCGGGTCAGGAACACACCGAGGCAGAAGATCAGCAGCAGATCCAGTGCTGGCAGCCCTTCGGCGGCGATCCACAGTCCCCAGAGCGTGGGCCAGAGCAGCAGGTAGGTGCCGATCGGCTTGTCGGCGCGCATCAGGTGGACGTAGGCCAGCAGGCGTTGCTTCAGGGGGCGTGGGGCTGAGATCTGCAATGGGTGACTCCTGCACTGGGGATCAGAGCGGATATTGTACGTGCTCCATGGCGGGGAGAAAAACCTCGCACACCAGCAGCGGCTTGTCGTGCAGGCGGAACACCGAGCGTCTGGCCCAGTAGCGGCGGTCATCCTCGTCCTGCAGGCAGCTGGCCATCAGCGGACTGCGGCTCAGGCTGGGGTCACTGAACATCAAGGAGCCCAGTGAGCGGTTGCCGAGCAGGCTCAGGCGGCGCTCGCGACCGGTCAGGGTACTGGCCGGCAGCACCGAGCGGGCGTAGACCCAGGGCGTGCCCTGACGGCCGAGTAGCTCCACTTCGCGGATCAGCGCCAGCTGGCGCGGCGGCATGCCCAGGGCGCGGGCCTCATCGGGAGTGGGCGCGGCCCAGCGTTGGGACAGCACGCGCACGGCAAATTCGCCGCCGGCGGCGCGGGTCAGGCGTTGGGTCAGGGAGCCGCTGTCGCGCAACCAGGGGCGCCAGTGACGGGGTGCCCGGTGCGCACCCTCGGCGAGGGTCCAGCGTTTCAGTTTGAGCGGATTGAGAAGGGCACTGCGCGCCGACACGTATGAGTTTCCGTCAGTTCGAAAGTGCCTGAGTGTATCACCTCGAGCGGTTCACTGCGCGATGGTGCAGGGTTTTGGGTGGCGCAGGCAAAGAGCGCCAGTGATCAGGCAGACTGTCGCCCGCAGACTGGGCTCCCACCCTGAGGTGTTGACAACAGGCCTCACAGCAGGACCTCACAGCAGGGCCACAAAGCAAGACTCCCCCAGGTGAAACACCTGAGGGAGTCGATGTGTACTGCTGTGAGGGAGCGCATTCCATGCGCGAAGAGGAGGGTTATTCCTCGCTGCCTTCGTCGTCCTGCAGGCTGCCTTCGGCTTCTTCCTGAACCGTCTGCTTCATCTGCTTCAGGCTCTGGTGGCGCACGTCTGTGCCGCTGACCTGATAGATCAGGTGCTCGGACAGGTTGCGTGCATGGTCGCCGATACGCTCCAGGCTGCGCAGCGCCCAGATCACGTTGAGCACGTTGGAGATGGCGCGGGCATCTTCCATCATGTAGGTCACCAGGGAGCGCATGGCGGTGCGGTATTCCTGGTCCACGCTCTTGTCCTGCTTGGCGACGCGATAGGCCATCTCCAGGTCGTTGCGGGCGAATGCGGTCAGTACATCCTTGACCATGTCACGCACCAGGTTGCCGATATGACGGACTTCCTGGAAGCCGCGCTGGTTGGCGCCGCTGTCGGCCAGTTCGATCGCCATCTTGCAGATGCGCGTCGCTTCGTCGCCGATCCGTTCCAGGTCGGACACCGCGCGGCTGATCGATACGATCAGGCGCAGGTCGCTGGCGGCCGGCTGGCGACGGGCGATGGTGGTGGTGCACTGCTCGTCGATCATCAGCTCCATGGCGTTGGTCTGCTGGTCGATGCGACGGGACTGTTCGGCCAGTTCCACATCACCGTTCAGCAGGGCCTCCACGGCATCGCTGACCTGACGCTCCACGATGCCGCCCATGGTCAGCATCTGCGTGCGGATTTTCTCCAGCTCTTCATTGAACTGCTGGGAAATATGGGTCGAGTAATTAGCGTTTTCGAGTTCCACGATGTTTCTCCGTTGCTGACTCGGGCCAGATTAACCGTAACGGCCAGTGATGTAGTCTTCAGTCTGTTTCTTTTCCGGTTTGGTGAACAGCGCATCGGTGGCACCAAACTCGATCAGGTCACCCATGTACATGAACGCGGTGTAGTCGGAGACACGGGCCGCCTGCTGCATGTTGTGGGTCACGATGACGATGGTGAAGTCGTCCTTGAGCTCGTGGATCAGCTCCTCGATCTTCAGCGTGGAGATCGGGTCCAGCGCGGATGCCGGTTCGTCCAGCAGCAGCACTTCCGGTTTTACCGCCACGGTGCGGGCGATGACCAGACGCTGTTGCTGACCGCCGGACATGCCCAGGGCGCTTTCGTGCAGGCGATCCTTGACCTCATCCCAGAGCGCGGCGGAGCGCAGCGCCCACTCGACGGTCTCGTCGATCACCCGCTTCTTGTTGATCCCCTGGATACGCAGGCCGTAGGCCACGTTCTCGTAGATCGATTTGGGGAAGGGGTTCGGCTTCTGGAACACCATGCCGACGCGGCGACGCAGGTCGGCCACGTTGACGGTACGATCGTAGATGTTGTCACCGTCCAGCAGCAGCTGGCCGGTGATGTTGCAGCTGTCGACCAGGTCGTTCATGCGGTTGAAGCAGCGCAGCAGGGTGGACTTGCCGCAGCCGGACGGGCCGATGAATGCGGTGACGCGGTTCTTCGGGATATCCATGTTGATGCCGTGCAGGGCTTCCTTGTCGCCGTAGCTCAGGCGCAGGTCCTTGACCTGCAGCGTGATGTGCTCGTCGGCCAGGTTGAGATTGCTCTCGCCGCGCTGCATGGAAGAGATATCGATGGCGTGGGTTTTGGCTTCGCTAGTCATATCGGTAAACCTTCAAATTCTGAGTTCTTTAGCAGCGATTACATCTCGAGCGCTTTGTATTTTTCACGCAGGTGGTTACGGATCGCGATGGCCGAGAAGTTCAGCAGGGCGATCACCACCACCAGCAGGAATGCGGTGGCGTACACCAGCGGGCGGGCCGCTTCCACGTTCGGGCTCTGGAAACCGACATCATAGATGTGGAAGCCCAGGTGCATGAACTTCTGGTCCAGATGCAGGAAGGGGTAGTTGCCGTCCAGCGGCAGGCTCGGGGCCAGTTTGACCACACCCACCAGCATCAGCGGCGCCACCTCACCGGCGGCACGGGCGATCGCCAGGATAACACCGGTCATCATCGCCGGGCTGGCCATCGGCAGCACTACCTTCATCAGGGTTTCGAACTTGGTCGCACCCAGGGCCAGTGAACCTTCACGCACCGAGCGCGGGATACGGGCCAGGCCTTCCTCGGTGGCGACGATCACCACCGGCACGGTCAGCAGCGCCAGGGTGATGGAGGCCCACATCAGGCCGCCGGTACCGAAGGTCGGCGCCGGTTTGGCTTCCGGGAAGAACAGATCATCGATGCTGCCGCCCAGGAAGTAGACGAAGAAACCGAGGCCGAACACACCGTATACAATGGACGGCACGCCGGCCAGGTTGTTCACCGCGATGCGGATCAGGCGGGTGATGAAGCCCTGGGTGGCATATTCACGCAGGTAGACTGCGGCGATCACGCCGAACGGGGTCACCAGCACGGACATCAGGATCACCATCATCACGGTGCCGAAGATCGCCGGGAAGATACCGCCCTCGGTGTTGGCTTCACGCGGCTCGTCGGACAGGAATTCCCACAGCTTGGCGCCGTAGTGGATCAGCTTGTCGCCGGTGCCCATGTTGTTGGGCAGGAAGGCGCGCACCACCTTGGCGATGTGGATTTCGACCTCACGACCATCGGCGATCTCGGCGGTGAAACTGTCGCGGTTGATCTGGGTGTAAAGATCGATCAGGTCCTGCTGCAGCACTTCATAGTCGGCGTTCAGCTCGGTACGGCGGGCTTCGATGTCGGCATAGGCCTGGGCATCGGTGGATTGTTCCAGCTCCAGTGAGCGCTCTTTCAGACGCAGGCGTTCCAGCTCGTAGTTGATGCTGCCGATCTTGTGCTTTTCGATCTCCAGGATTTGCTCGCGGATCTCCAGCACCCGGTCGAGACGGTTTTGGAACTCGGCCCAGACGCTCAGGTACTCGTCAGACTTGGTATGGCCTTCGTGACGGGCCACGGTTTCACCGTTCTGGCGGATTTCGCGCAAATAGCCGTAGAAGTTGCCCCACTCGAGGCGTTCGGCGGCCATGATCATTTCCGGGCGGCTCTTATCGGTGACCAGGTGGTCCATCGCCCAGACGAAGTCGGCGGAGCCGAAGTCACGGTTGCCGACCTTGAGCAGGTCGCGGCGCATCGCTTCGACGCCTTCAGGCACCTCGACACCGGCGCCGCGCAGCTGCTCGGCCGGCACCATTTCCTGCTGCACCAGCTCGCCCAGGATACGGCCGCTCTGCCCGTTATGGGTGTAGGTGGCCTGCATCACATCGGCCGGCCAGAAGTGAGCCAGGCCGCGCACGGCGATCAGCCCCAGCAGGCCGACCACCATGATCACGCAGATTGCGACCGCGCCGGCATTGAGCCAGACCCAGGGTGAGCCGGATTTGGTCCATTCGCTTACTGAATAACGCATCTAATTAATCCTCACTCTCACCGATCACAGGGAACCGTATTTCTTGCGCAGGTGCTGACGAATGCTTTCGGCCAGGGTGTTGACCACGAAGGTAAACAGGAACAGCACGAAGGCGGCCAGGAACAGGGTGCGGTAGTGGGTGCTGCCCACTTCGGATTCCGGCATCTCAACGGCGATGTTGGCGGCCAGGGTACGCATGCCCTCGAAGATGTTGACGTCCATGATCGGCGTGTTGCCGGTGGCCATCAGTACGATCATGGTTTCGCCCACGGCACGGCCCATGCCGATCATCAGCGCCGAGAAGATACCCGGGCTGGCGGTGGGCAGGACCACGCGGGTCAGCGTCTGCCAGGCGGTGGCGCCCAGCGCCAGGGAGCCGTAGCTCAGGTGCTTGGGCACCGCGAAGATGGCGTCCTCGGTGATCGAGAAGATGGTCGGGATCACCGCAAAGCCCATGGCGATACCCACCACCAGAGCGTTACGCTGGTCGTAGGGGATGCCCACTTCGTTGGTCAGCCAGGTCGGCATATCGCCGCCGAACAGGACGTGTTCGATCGGACCGGCGATCGCCAGGCCGAGCCAGGTCGCCAGAATGACCACCGGCACCAGCAGCGCCGCGTCCCAGCCTTCCGGAATCAGGAAGCGGACCTTGTTGGGCATGTTGTTCCAGGTGAAGCCGAACAGGATCACGGCCACCGGAATCACCAGCAGACAGGTGAAGATGCCGGCCAGATTGGCTTCCATGAACGGCGCCAGCCAGAGACCGGCGAGGAAGCCGAGAATCACGGTGGGCAGGGCTTCCATCAGCTCGATGAACGGCTTCACCTTGCGGCGCATCGCCGGCACCATGAAGTAGGCGGTGTAGATCGCGCCGGCAATCGCCAGCGGCGTCGCCAGCAGCATGGCGTAGAACGCGGCCTTCAGGGTGCCGAACGCCAGCGGCATCAGGCTGTACTTGGGCTCGAAGTCGTTGTTGGAGGCGGAAGACTGCCAGATGTAGTCCGGCTCCTCATAGCCCTCGTACCAGACTTTTTCCCAGTAGGCGCTCCAGGAAATTTCCGGGTGCTCGTTGTCCACATGCCAATAGCTCAGGCGATCACCCTGCTGCACCAGCAGAGCGTCGGCGCGCGGCGCCAGGGCGATGGCATCGGCGGCACCGTCAAACAGCGGTTCGCTCAGCGCCTGGCGGTTGGCGGTGCTGCTGTACAGGTTCAGCGTGCCATCGGCGGCCAGGGTGACGATGCCCTTGCGGCGCTGCTCGGTGGTCAGGTTGGTGATGGCGCTGCTGTCGTGTTCGAAGCTGCGGATATGGGTCAGCTGGAACTGGTTGGTCTCGTCGCGGACGAAGAACCACTGCGACAGCTTGCCCTTGGCATCACCGATGATCAGCGAGTTGCCACCGAGCAGCAGCTCGAAGCTGGTGATTTCGGCCTTGGAGACCTCGGCCATTTGGGTGACGGTCGGGTTGTTGCCCAGTGACATGACGGCGACCTTGCCTTGCGGCAGGCTGGCCATCAGCCAGCGCTGATCCGGCGTCATCAACAGCTTGTTCGGCTTGATGCCGATGGTCGGCAGTGAGCGGTTGCTCTGCTCGACTTCCACTTCACCGGTGAGGAAGTTCTCGCTCATTGACAGGGACAGCTCGACCAGCTGACCCTGACTCAGGGCGATCAGGCTCCACGCGTCGCTGTCATGGGCGAGGGTCAACAGTTCAACTGGACCTTCGGTGATCTGCAGCGGGGCTTCACCCAGCGGGTAGACCAGTTCGGGGTTCAGGACCCGCTGGCCGTTGGGATAAGTGGCCTTGTAGTTGTGCTTGATCACCTTGACGCTGCCGTCGCTGAGGCCCAGCGCAAAGGTCTGGCTGGCTTCAGACAGCAGGGCAAAACTGCTGATCTCGACGCCTTCCGGCAGTGCCAGCTGCTCTTCTTTCAGCACCTGACCTCTGGTGGTATCGAAAAACACCATGGAGCCCTTATCCGTGGCGCGGAAGCCGATCTCGGCCTGTTCCTCGACCGCCAGATAGAGGGTGCGCCCCTGGCCGGGCACGGCGTAGCTGACCTCCTGCTGACCGCCCCAGGGCTCGATGCTGGCCGAACGGAACAGTGGCGCAACCTCGTACAGCAGGTAGAAGAAGATCATGACGACAGCGAGGATGACGCTGATGCCGCCGATGGCAATGCCGCTGGCCGCCAACTTGTCCTTCAGCATGCGCGCCTGTCGCAGACGGCGCTGAGCGGGGGTGTTGAAGTCCAGCTCCGGCACGGTGTTGGTTTGCTCAATACTCATGGTCGAGGGTCCTGAGAAGTGTCGAACTTGATATGGCGGGTACAATAAGTCAAATAGATGACTGTATTGTTACAGCTGTAACAAAAGAAAAAGGGGAGCCCTAGGGCTCCCCTTCAAGGGTTCAGACCGGTGTCTTACAGGCCCAGATCCTTCATCTGTTTTTCAACAACCTTGGCCGGCAGCGGGATATAACCGTCCTTCACAACCACTTCCTGACCGACCTTGGACAGTACCAGCTTCAGGAACTCACGCTCCAGCGGCTGCAGGCTCTGGCCCGGCTTCTTGTTCACGTACACGTACAGGGAGCGTGCCAGCGGGTACTTGCCAGTGATGGCGTTTTCCGGCGTCGGCTCGACGAAGTCAGTGCCGGACTTGGACAGCGGCAGCGCGCGTACGGACGCAGTCTTGTAGCCGATGCCGGAGTAGCCCAGTGCGTTCAGAGACGTGGAGACGGACTGAACAACAGACGCGGAGCCCGGCTGTTCGTTGACGCCGTTCTGGAAGTCACCCTTGCACAGCGCAACTTTCTTGAAGTAGCCGTAGGTGCCGGATACAGAGTTACGACCGAACAGCTGGATACTCTGGTCTGCCAGTGAGCCGCTCACGCCCAGCTGGTTCCACTTGTTGACCGCTTCCGGCGCACCGCACTTGCGGGTGGAGGAGAAGACAGCGTCAACCTGATCGATGCTCATGCCCTTGATCGGGTTGTCCTTGTGCGCGAAGACGGCCAGGGCGTCGATGGCAACGGCCACCGGCGTCGGCTTGTAACCGTACTTCTTCTCGAACGCTTCGATCTCCTTGTCCTTCATCTTGCGGCTCATCGGGCCGATGTTGGACGTGCCTTCAGTCAGGGCGGGCGGTGCAGTAGAAGAACCGGCAGCCTGGATCTGGATGTTGACGTTCGGGTAGTTGCGCTTGAACTCTTCCGCCCACAGGGTCATCAGGTTGGCCAGGGTGTCGGAGCCGACACTGGACAGGTTGCCGGAAACGCCGGAAGCTTTTTCATAAACCGGCAGGTTCGGATCGAGCAGGTCGCTTGCCTGAGCGGTGAAGCAGGTAGCGGTCATGGCAACAGCCGCGAACAGCTTTTTCATCGGTTTCATCATCGGCTCCTGATTAGGAATCGGGTTATTGAATTGACATGGGCGCACTATAGGGCCGCTTTATGACGCTAAGATGACAGTGGTGGTGTTCGCCGTCAGTCGCGTTTGCCGGCTTGTCCGGGGCTGCCCTTTGGGTGCAACCTAAGTAGTATATGCACTGCAGCATAAACCGGGGCCGGGAGCCTCTTTCCATTCAGTGAGATCGCGATAATGACAACAAGTGAAGATCAGCTGCTGACGCCCGAAGGCGAACTCAGCCTGCAACTGCCGGCGGGATCGGACGCCGTGAACATGTTTGGTGATGTCTATGGCGGCTGGGTGTCTTCCCAGCTGGTGTTGGCCAGTGAGATGCGTGCCGGCCGGGAAGCCCGGGGGCGTGTGGCCACGGTATCGGTGGGACACATGAAGTTCATGTCACCGGTGCTGAGGGGCACGGTGCTCAGTTTCTACACCCGCATTCTGGAACGGGGGCACAGCTCGTTGCGGATTCAGGTCGAGGTGTGGGGGCGTTGCCCCGACGGCAACGAGTTGCGCAAGGTCACCAGTGCCGAGTCCGTCCAGGTGGCGATCGACCAGCAGGGACATATTCGTGCCCTGCCGGACGCGGACTGAACCGGCCGGGTCGGTTATGCCCGGCCGGTGCCTCTGCTAGAGCAGCACCCAGGCACCGCTTGCGATGACGGCGGTCATCATGATGTTGAGCACCACGCCGGCCCGCATCATCTGCCGTTGTGGCAGGTAACCGGAGCCGTAAACGATGGCGTTCGGCGGCGTGGCCACCGGCAGCATGAAGGCGCAGGAGGCGGCGATGGCGATCACGACCGCCATGATATCCTTGGGCAGGCCCAGACTGCCGGCGATGCCGACGAAGATCGGCACCAGCAGTGCGCTGCTGGCGGTGTTGCTGGCGATTTCGGTCAGCATTACCACGAAGGCGGCGACCACCAGCAGGAACAGCGGTGCCGAGGCGCCGGCCATCAGGTCGCTGATGCCCTGGGCCAGGAACAGACTGGCGCCGGTGGCTTTCAGCATCGCCGACAGCGTCAGACCGCCACCGAACAGCAGCAGCACGCCCCAGTCCGCCGATTTCTCGATCTGTTTCCAGTTGACCAGTTGCAGCATGCACAGCAGCAGAATGGCGTTGAGCGCGATGATCGAGTCCAGCCCCTTTTCAATGCCGATCAGGCCGGACAGCGGCTTGCTGAACAGCCACATCGCCACGGTCAGTGCGAACACGCCCAGGGTCATCCACTGTTTGCCGTTGAGCGGATCATGACGGTGCACTTCGCGGAAGCGATGGCTCATTTCCGGGCGGCAGAGAAAGTAAAGCGCCAGGATCATCAACGGCAGTGACAGGATCACGGTGGGGATGCCGAACTTGAGCCAGTCGGTGAAGCTCAGCCCCACCTCGGCGGCGGCGATGGCGTTGGGCGGTGAGCCGACCAGGGTGCCGATACCGCCGATATTGGCCGAGTAGGCCAGGCCCAGCAGCACAAACCAGTAGGTGCGCTGGTTGTCTTCATAGGGCAGCTGGCGCAGCAGACCCAGGGCCAGTGGCAGCATCATCGCCGTGGTAGCGGTGTTGGAGATCCACATCGACAGGCCGGCGGCGGTCAGGAACAGCAGAATCGAGGCTGTGCCGAGATGACCGCGCGCCAGGCGGATAACATGGCCCGCGATGTACTTGTCCAGTCCCTGGGCGTTGAGCGCGGCGGCCAGACCGAAGCCGCCCAGAAACAGGAAGATGATCGGGTTGGCGAAGTTCTTCAGTGCATCGGCCACCGAGAACACGCCGGCCACCACGGTCAGCACCGGCACCAGCAGGGCGGTGACGGTGATATTAAACGTTTCGGTCATCCACAGAATGGCGATGACGGCCAAAATGGCGAGACCTGTGCGCAGTTCGGCCTCCAGTGGGGCCAGAAACCAGATGCCGGCCGCACTGAGTACTGCCAGCAGAAAAGTGATCCACTTGCCGGACATGTGTATCTCCAGTACAGGTTGAAAGGAGCGTGAATTCTACAGAGTTGGTCCCGCAGGGGCTACTTAGGTCGAGTACCTACTGACATGTGTCAGTGTAGAACGTTTAGCCGAAAAACCAGTAGCCGCAGAGGATGGCCGCGATGATGCCGGCCAGATCGGCGCTCAGGCCACACCAGAGCGCATGGCGAGTATGGCGGATGCCGACGGCACCGAAGTAGACCGCCAGAACATAGAAGGTGGTTTCGGTGGAGCCCTGAATGATCGAGGCGACCTGGGCTGCGAAGGAGTCCACGCCGTGGCTGTTCATGGTTTCCAGCATCATCGCCCGGGCGCCGGAACCTGATAACGGTTTCATCAGCGCGGTGGGCAGAGCGTCGACAAAGCGGGTGTCCAGCCCGAACAGGCCGATGCCTTCGCGCAGTAGCCAGATAAAGCCCTCCAGCGCCCCGCTTTCACGCAGCACGCCGATCGCTACCAGCATCGCCAGCAGGTAGGGGATGATCATGATCGCCGTCTCGAAGCCCTGCTTGGCGCCTTCGATGAAGGTGTCGTAGACGTTGACCTGTTTGCGGTGGGCCAGCAGCAGGAACAGCATGATGGCGCTGAACAGGGCCAGATTGCCCACCAGCGCCGACTGGCGCTGCAGTTCGTCGACACCCAGACTGGCGAAGTAGCCGATGAATGCCAGCAGCAGGCTGATGCCGGCACCGAACCAGAGCAGCAGGGTGCGCTGCAGCAGGTTGATCCGCTGTGCCCAGCAGGTGACCAGCAGGCCCACCAGGGTCGAGCAGCTGGTGGCGATCAGGATCGGGATGAACACGGCGGTGGGGTCGGTCGCGCCCTGTTGCGCGCGGTAGAGGAACACGGTGATCGGAAACAGGGTCACCGAGGAGGTGTTGAGCACCAGAAACAGGATCTGGGCGTTGCTGGCGGTGTGCCTGTCCGGGTTCAGCGTCTGCAGATCCTGCATCGCCTTCAGGCCCAGCGGGGTGGCGGCGTTGTCGAGACCGAGCAGGTTGGCGGACAGGTTCATGGTCATGGAGCCGATCGCCGGGTGGCGCGGCGGCACCTCGGGCATCAGCCGGGTGAATACCGGCCCCAGCGCCCGCGCCAGGGTGTCGATCAGCCCCGAAGCCTCGGCCAGTTTCATCATGCCGAGCCAGAAGGCGAGGGTGCCGATCAGGCCGATCGCCAGCTCGACGGTCAGCTTCGACATGCTGAAGGTGCTGTCCACCATGCGCTGGAATACGCCGGAATCACCCATGCCCAGCCACTGCCAGAGTGCGGCGACAAAGGCGATCAAGAAGAAGCCGAGCCAGATCCGGTGCAGCATGGGTACGTCCTGTGGAGTGCGTGCTTCGATTCTAGCGAGCGAAGTATCGTCTGACCACAGGGATGGAGCATACTTGTATGCGACACGCTGTTTGTCATCCCTGACCGCTTGACTGCCGCCATCCCTGGCGGCAGACAGTCGCTCACAGGCGATACCACCGGTCCTGTCGCCTTGGTACTGGCTTCAGTCTTTCAGCCGCCAGCAGGTCACCTCCGACAGCGTATGCTGGAACTTGCGACGGGTTTCGCGGATCACGAAAGGCACTGCCTCGGGGCCGCGAATCAGCTCGAAGTGCGGATCCAGCACCTCATGCAGGCCGTCCAGGGTGGTGAAGTTTTCACCGTCGCGCTTGAAGCCGCCGAGCCATTCCTCTTTTGGCGTGTGTTCTTCCAGCCAGGTATAGGGCGAGGCGATCAGCAACATGCCCCCAGGGTTAAGTCGGGTATGCACCTGCGACAGGAATTGGCGCGGACTGTACAGGCGGTCGATCAGGTTGGCGGCCAGGATCAGGTCATAGCCGGTCAGGGTCGGTTTCAGGTTGCAGGCATCGCCCTGGCTGAACTGCACCCGGTTGGCCACGTCGGCCAGGCCCAGTGAGGCCAGGTCGCGTTCCTGGTAGCTGAGCAGCTCACCTTCGTCTTGCAATGTATAGCGCAGCCGCCCCTGCTGCAGCTGAACGCCCAGACTGATCAGGCGGGCGGAGAAGTCGACGCCGTCCACTTTGCCGAAATGACGGGCCAGTTCGAAGCTGGCGCGGCCGGTGGCGCAGCCCAGATCCAGCGCCCTGCCGGCGGGGCCATTGCCGCACACCTCGGTCGCCAGACGGGCCAGTGTCTGCGGGAAGTTGGCGACGCCGAAGTGCTGGTCACCGTAGTGGAATTCGGCGTACTGGGCGGCGAGCTCGTCGCTTTCATAACGGGAGTCGGGTGCCGGTGCGGGCGGCTCACCCGCCACGTAGCGAAAACCGGCATGCTGGAAGAAGTGGCATCGAAAAGCATAACGGGCAGTGCGCAGACTTTCGTTGCCACAGCTGATCCAGCTGCCGCCCTTGATCAGGTTGTGCCGATCATCGAAGGTCGGGGTGGTGAAATCGTCATAGTACGGATGGACGGCAAAGCCCTCGAACGGATAGATCGGGGTTTGCGTCCATTGCCAGACGTTGCCGCTAAGGTCGTAGAAATCGCCCTGGGCAAAGCGGTATACCGGGCAGGGAGAGGCGAAATGATCCAGGTGCAGGTTGGCGCTAACGGCATGGTCGGGTGACGGCTCGGCGACACTGGACAGGTCATACAACCGGTACCATTCATCCTCGCTGGGCAGGCGGATCGGCAGGCCCGTCTGCACGGCCTGCCAGCGGCAGAAAGCCTCGGCCTCGTGACAGTTGACCTCTGCCGGCCAGTCCCAGGGCATGGCCACCTGCTCGCACATCAGTCGCAACTGCCAGTCATCGCCCTGCTGCCGCCAGAACGTGGGATGTTCGGCGTCGGCAAAGGTGCGCCAGTCCCAGCCTTCGTCACTCCACCATTGCGCATCGGTGTAACCTCCCGCCTCGACAAAAGCGAGAAATTCCTGATTGGATACCAGCATCTGCGCGGCCTGGAACGCCTCCAGCTTCACTTCACGCTGGCCATATTCGTTGTCCCAGCCATAGACGGCAGCGTGTCGCGCCTTGCCCAGGGTGAGGGGCCCGGCAGGGACGTCGATCAGCTGGTTGGCGGGCGCGGGGCCTGAATCGCGGCAGCTGGGCCAGGCGGTGTGTGGCTGAACGTATTCAAGGGCATGCTGACGGATCAGTACCGACGAGGTTTCCAGGTGAATGCGCTCGTGCTCAATCCCCATCAGAATTGTCCACCAGGGGTGTTCCCAACCGATGGGGGGGCTTAGCGGCGTCATTCGAATGACCCGGTCGACCGTCTGGCGAACCTGATCGCGATAGGCCTGAACGTCGGCGATGCAGGGCCAGTCGTAGTGCTCTTCGTTGAGATCATCCCAGCTCATCTCGTCGACGCCGACAGCGAAGATCGATTCGAAATGCGGGTTGATGCGTGCCTGCACCAGTCCAGCCAGCAGCAGTTTGTTGATGAAGAAGCTGGCGGTATGGCCGTAGTAGAAGATCAGCGGATGGCGCAGCGGGATCGGCTTGACGTACCAGGCTTGATCGCAGCTGAGTACCTCGAACAGCTGCTCGTAACGGTCGAAGGTGGTATGAAAGTAGTCGAGGATTTCGCGACGCAAGGCATCAGAGTCCGGGTTATCCAGCCGAGGGGTACGGGTGAGGCGTTCCATGTGCAGTCCTGATCCGGTTGTGACCTGAGGTCAGTTCAGTATAGACAGCCGCAGACGGCGCAAGGCTCGCTTCGGCCACCGGGCATGGGAACTGATACTGTCGGCAGGGGCATTTGGATCAGGCCGCAGGCCATACCCATGAAGACGGGTGACCTGCGACTGAGAGCCCTCGAACGAGGGCTCGGGGGTGTGGCTCAGTCCAGCAGAGACAGGTCGCGCACCGCGCCCTTATCAGCGGAGGTGGCCAGCTTGGCGTAGGCTTTCAGCGCTGCAGAGACCTTGCGCGGACGCTCTTCGGCCGGTTTCCAGCCCAGCTTGTCCTGCTCGGCGCGGCGCGCCGCCAGCCCCTCGTCGGATACCTGTACCGCGATGCTGCGGTTGGGGATGTCGATCAGGATACGGTCGCCGTTGCGCACCAGGCCGATGGCGCCGCCGGCAGCCGCTTCAGGGGAGGCGTGGCCGATCGACAGGCCTGAGGTGCCGCCGGAGAAACGACCGTCGGTGAGCAGGGCGCATTCCTTGCCCAGTCCCTTGGACTTCAGGTAAGAGGTCGGGTAAAGCATCTCCTGCATGCCGGGACCGCCTTTCGGGCCTTCGTAGCGGATGATGACCACGTCACCGGCCTTCACTTCGTCATTCAGGATCTTGTGTACCGCTTCGTCCTGGGATTCCATCACGTTGGCGGTGCCCTCGAACACCAGGATCGACTCGTCAACACCGGCGCTCTTCACGACACAGCCGTCCAGCGCGATGTTGCCGTACAGTACCGCCAGGCCGCCCTCCAGCGAGAAGGCATGTTCGAGGGAGCGGATGCAGCCGTGCTCGCGGTCGCCGTCCAGCGTCGGCCAGCGGGTGGCCTGGCTGAACGCCTGTTGGGTCGGGATACCGGCAGGGCCTGCCTTGTAGAACTCGATCACCTCGGGGGTCGGGTTGCGCATGATGTCCCACTGATCCAGCGCATCCTTCATGGTCGCGGCATGCACGGTGGGTACGTCTGTGTGCAGCTTGCCGGCGCGGTCCAGCTCGCCGAGGATGCCCATGATGCCGCCGGCGCGGTGGACGTCTTCGATGTGATACTTCTGCGTGTTCGGCGCTACCTTGCACAGCTGAGGCACGACGCGGGAGAGGCGGTCGATATCCTTCATGGTGAAGTTGATCTCCGCTTCCTGGGCGATCGCCAGCAGGTGCAGAATGGTGTTGGTGGAACCGCCCATGGCGATATCCAGAGTCATGGCGTTCTCGAACGCCTTGAAGCCCACGGCGCGCGGCAGTACGTCGGCTTCATCGCCTTCATAGTAGCGCTTGGCCAGTTCAACGATGGTGTGACCGGCGCGCTTGAACAGTGCTTCACGGTCGGCGTGGGTGGCCAGCATGGTGCCGTTGCCCGGCAGGGACAGGCCCAGGGCTTCGGTCAGGCAGTTCATCGAGTTGGCGGTGAACATGCCGGAGCAGGAACCGCAGGTGGGGCAGGCGGAGCGCTCGACTTCAGCCACTTCTTCGTCGGAGGCGTTGGGGTCGGCGGCCAGCACCATGGCGTCGACCAGGTCCAGCTTGTGCTCGGACAGCTTGGTCTTGCCCGCTTCCATCGGGCCGCCGGAGACGAAGATCACCGGGATGTTCAGGCGCATGGCGGCCATCAGCATCCCCGGGGTGATCTTGTCGCAGTTGGAGATGCACACCAGGGCATCGGCGCAGTGGGCGTTGACCATGTACTCGACGGAGTCGGCGATGATGTCGCGGCTCGGCAGTGAGTAGAGCATGCCGTCGTGGCCCATGGCGATGCCGTCATCGACCGCGATGGTGTTGAATTCCTTGGCGACGCCCCCCGCCGCTTCGATCTCGCGCGCCACCAGCTGGCCCATGTCTTTCAGGTGGACGTGGCCGGGCACGAACTGGGTGAAGGAGTTGGCAACCGCGATGATCGGCTTGTGGAAATCGTCGTCCTTCATGCCGGTGGCGCGCCAGAGGGCGCGGGCACCTGCCATGTTGCGGCCGGCGGTAGAGGTCTTGGAACGATACTCAGGCATGGGGCTCCCCTCGGAATCCGGTGTCAAATAAGCCCGAGTATATCAGATAAACCGCGCCCGCCGAGGACGAAGGCGGGGACGGATTTTCGTCTACACTGAGCATGAGAACTCAGGCGGAAGGAGCAGCAAAATGCGTGTCGGCGTGCCGAGAGAGATCAAGAACCGTGAATACCGGGTTGGCATGACCCCGATGGGGATACGCGAACTGGTGGAGCAGGGGCATCAGGTGCAGGTGGAGCTGGGCGCCGGTGTCGCGGCCGGCTTCAGCGACCAGGCCTACGAGCAGGCGGGGGCGGTACTGGTCGACGATCCCCGTTCGGTGTTTTCCTGGGCTGATTTGATCGTCAAGGTGAAGGAGCCGCAACCAAACGAATGCGGTTGGCTCAGCGGTGATCAGGTGCTGTTCACCTATCTGCATCTGGCCGCGGACCGGGCTCTCACCGATGCGCTGCTGGCCAGCGGCTGTACCGCCATCGCTTACGAGACGGTGCATGACCGGCATGGCGGCCTGCCCCTGTTGGCGCCGATGAGCGAGGTGGCCGGGCGCATGGCGGTACAGGCCGGGGCGCACTGTCTGGAGAAGGCGCAGGGCGGGCGCGGCGTGCTGCTCGGCGGTGTGCCGGGGGTCAGTCCCGCACGGGTGCTGATCATTGGCGGCGGCGTGGTGGGCGAAAACGCAGCGTACATTGCGCTGGGCATGGGCGCGCGAGTCGCCTTGCTGGACAAGTCGATTCCCCGCCTGAAGCAGCTGGACGAGCGCTTCAATGGTGCCCTGACCACGCTTTATTCCACACGGGAGAATATCGAGCAGCAGCTGACCCAGGCCGATCTGGTGATCGGAGCGGTGCTGCTGCCCGGCGCGGCGGCGCCCAAGCTGGTGACTCGCGACATGCTGGCCGAGATGAAGTCCGGCGCGGTGCTGGTCGATGTGGCGATCGATCAGGGCGGCTGTTTCGAGACCAGTCATCCGACCACCCATGACGACCCGGTTTTCGATGTCGACGGCATTGTCCACTACTGTGTCGCCAACATGCCGGGGGCGGTGGCGCGGACCTCCACGCTGGCGCTGACCAACGCCACCCTGCCCTATGTGGAGCTGCTGGCGCAGCACGGCTGGCGCCGGGCGCTGCAGGAGGTGCCGGGGTTTGACAGCGGCCTGAACATTCATTCCGGTCGGGTGACCTGCGCTGGTGTGGCCGAGGCGTTCGAGCTGCCGTTGCACCCGCCCCGGGAGGAGCTGGGCGGCGCTTGAAACCCCGTTCGGCTCGCTCTATGCTCAGAAGCCCCTATGAGGAGCGTCTGATGCACGAAAAAAACAAGATACATTCAGATCTCTGGCTCAAGCGTTTGATGAAGATGGGCATACCGCTGGCCCTGATCTGCGTACTCAGTCTGTGGCTCGGTCAGTGGACCGGCAGTGGCGTGCTGGGTTGGGTATTCATTCTGACCCTGCCCCCGGTACTGCTGATCGGACTGGTTTACAACCTGCGGTATCTGCTGCTGATGCAGCGTGCCAAGCGTACGTCTACCCATTCCTGAAGCAACAGCGCAAGCGAGGTCATCATGGAAAAGAATATCGGTATTCTGGATCAACTGGTACGTGTGTTGATCGGCCTGGTCTTCATCGTGCTTATCTTCTTCGGTCCCAAAACCTGGTGGGGGCTGATCGGCGTGCCGATCATCGCCATTGCCATCTCCGGGACCTGTCCGCTGTACAGCCTGCTGGGCATCCGTACCTGCCGCCGCAGAACCTGAGATTCATGCTGTGTTCAGACCCTCGGTCCTAGCATCAGAGCCCTTTAAAACCCGGGCGACCACGACGTCAGGATAACCACGGCAGGGAGGTGACAGGATTGGGGGTGCAATCAACACGGTGGCACAGGCGTTGGCAGCCACTGAGTCTGGCGACCGGCCTGCTGGTGATGCTGGCCCTGCCGGTGAACGCCGAGCCTGAGGGCAAGGGGCGGAATTCAGGTCAGGCCGGGTCGCAGCCTGTTGACCTGGTGCAGGCATCCCGGATCGCGCGGATGGAACTGGGGGGCGAAGTAATCAAGGCTGAACTGACCCGGTACCGGGGCAGCGCGGTGTACATGGTTCGCCTGCTGGATCGCGGGCGGGTGCGTGAGGCGCTGGTGGATGCCACGACGGGTGTAATGCTATCACCGGGACAGAGCGAGGAGACCGAATGAAGGCACTGATCGTAGAGGATGACAGCGACCTGCGTCGTCAGCTCAAGCAGCAACTGGAACAGCGCGGCTATACCGTCGAAGAGAGCGGCAACGGCCGCGAGGCGCTCTATCTGGGCCTGGAGTACGAGTACGACATCGCCGTGGTCGATATCGGCCTGCCGGAAGTGTCCGGGCTGGATGTGATCCGCGGCTGGCGCGCCCAGGGCAAGGTGGTGCCGGTCCTGGTGCTGACCGCCCGAGGGGACTGGCAGGACAAGGTGGAAGGGCTGGAAGCCGGTGCGGATGACTATCTGGCCAAGCCGTTCCACACCGAAGAGCTGCTGGCCCGACTGAACGCCCTGGTGCGCCGTGCCTCAGGTCATGCCAGTCCGGTGCTCGGCTTTGGTCCGCTGGAGCTGGATACCTCGGCGCGGGTGGTTAAGCTTAACGGCGAGGAAGTGCGCCTGACCAGCTATGAATACCGTACCCTGGAATACCTGATGCTGAATGCCGGCAAGACCATCTCCAAAGCCGAGTTGACTGAGCACCTCTACCATCAGGATTATGATCGCGACAGCAATGTGCTGGAGGTGTTCATCCGCCGCCTGCGCCAGAAGCTCGATCCCGACCAGAGCCTGAAGCCGATCACTACGGTGCGCGGCCTGGGCTACCGCTTCTCACTCGACAGCGCCGACCAGGCGTGACCGCACTTTCAGTCGTCCCGCTGTCACTGCGGGGGCGCCTGCTGCGCGCCTCGGCGGTGATCCTGCCGCTGGTGATCGTGTTCGCCGGCCTGGCCCTGCTCAAGGCCTTTCACTCCAGCCTGGAAAACGCCGAGGCCTCCCAGGCGCGCCTGCAGGTCTACCTGCTGCTGGGAGCCATCGAAGTGGACGCGGGACACCTGCGCCTGCCCGACCGGGTACTGGACCCGGGTTTCAGTCGGCTCGGCTCCGGAGTCTACGGCTTCATTCACGGACCCGATGGCCAGCTGTTCTGGCGCTCCAACTCCAGCCTGATGCTGGCGGACGAGCTGGTGCAGCGGCTGCCCAGTAACGCTCTGCGGCCGGGGCAGTCGCTGTTCAGCCACTTGCCCGATCAGAGGCTTTACCTGTTTCAGTACCCGGTGATCTGGGAGACGGCGGCCGGTGAGGTGCGTTTTCTGATCTCGGTGCTGCGCAGCGACGAGCAGATTCGCAGTGAAATGAAGGCGTTCAGCCTGCAGTTGCTGGGCTGGCTCAGCGGCATCTGTCTGGTGGCGCTGCTGGCGCAGTACTTCATCATGCGCTGGGGGTTGCGGCCGCTGGATCAGATGGCCCGGGATCTGGATCGGATCGAGGCGGGTGACACCGACCGGCTGGACGGTCGTTACCCGCTGGAGGTGCAGAGCGTGACCGACAGCCTCAACCGTCTGATCGATACCGAACGCAAGCAGCGCGAGCGCTACCGCAATACCCTGGGGGACCTGGCGCACAGTCTGAAAACGCCGCTGGCGGTGATGCGTGGCGCCGGCGAGGAAGGACTCGACTTTGACCGCTACCGTCAGCAGGTGGAGGAGCAGGCGCAGCGGATGCAGCAGATCGTCCAGTATCAGCTGGCGCGGGCGGTGAAGAGCGAAGGCCGAACGCTGGCGCAGGCGTTGCCGGTGGCGCCGGTGGTGGAGCGTCTGCTGAGGGTGATGGAAAAGGTCTATGCGCGTCACTCCCGGGAGGTGGCAACCCGGCTGGATGCCACGGCGGGCTTTGCCGGTGACGAGCGCGACCTGATGGAACTGCTCGGCAACCTGATCGATAACGCGTTCAAGTATGGCGACAGCCAGGTCAGGGTCGACGTGGAGCAGGCGGGCGGTGTGCTGCGCATTGCCGTCTGTGATGATGGCCTGGGCGTTGCGCCCAAGCAGCGCCAGGTGATCCTGCAGCGCGGCGCCCGACTGGATACCCAGGCGCCGGGCCAGGGTATCGGTCTGGCGGTGGCGCTGGATATTGTCAGCAGCTACGACGGCGAGCTGGAGGTCAGCGAGTCCGACCTCGGCGGCGCCTGCTTTCGGGTTACCCTGCCGGGCGAGAAGCTTACAGCGGCTTGAAGAACACCTTGGAATTGCGCTGGAAGTTGTACAGCGCCTTCTTCTCCTGCGGCAACTGCTCCAGCTCGGCGCTGGCAAAGCCGCGCTCGACGAACCAGTGCGCCGTGCGCGTGGTCAGCACGAACAGTCGCCGTAGCCCCTTCTCCCGGGCCTGATCCTCGATCGCGGCCAGCAGGCGGTCACCGCGCTGGCCGCCACGATAGCTGCCGTCGATGGCGACGCAGGCCAGCTCGCCGATCGCTTCGTCACTGAAGGGGTATAGGGCGGCGCAGCCGATGATGGCGCCGTCGCGCTCGACCACGGTGAACTGCTCGATCTCGCTCTCCAGCCGCTCGCGGGAGCGGCGCACCAGCACCCCTTTCTCCTCCAGCGGCGCGATCAGTTCCAGAATGCCGCCTACATCCTCGATGCTGGCCGGGCGCACCTGCTCATAGGAGTGGCTGACCACCATGGTGCCCTGGCCGTCGCGGGTGAACAGCTCGGTGAGCAGGGCGCCGTCCTGCTGGTAGCTGATCAGGTGGCAGCGGGGCACGCCCTGCTGACAGGCCGTAGCGGCGGCTTCCAGCAGGCAGGCGGTTTCGCTGTAGGGCTGTTCAGGGTCTGCCACCCGCGCCAGATACTGGTGCACCAGACGGGTGGCGGTTTCCGCCAGCAGCTCGCTGCGCAGTTCGCCACGGCTGTCGTGGATACCGGCCTCTGAGCCGAACAGGATCAGCTTGTCCGCCTTGAGTGCGATGGCGGTCTGGGTGGCGACCTCTTCCACCGACAGGTTGAACACCTCGCCGGTGGGCGAGAAGCCCAGGTTGGACAGCAGCACGATCTGGTTCAGGTCCAGCAGGCGGCGGATGCCCTCATGGTCGACCCGACGCAGCTCGCCGGTATGGCCCATGTCGACCCCGTCGAGCACGCCCACCGGGCGGGCGGTGACGAAGTTGCCGCTGCACAGGCGGATACGGGCGCCGTGCATCGGCGTGTTGGCCAGCCCCATGGAGAAGCGGGCCTCGATCTCGGTGCGCAGGCTGCCCACGGCGTCGATGACGCATTCCAGAATTTCGCTGCTGGTGACCCTGAGGTCGTGGTGCAGACGGGTTTCCAGGCCGCGTGCCTGCAGCCGCCGTTCCGCCTGGGGGCGGGCGCCATGCACCAGTACCAGACGCACACCCAGGCTGTTGAGCAGGGCGATATCGTGGACGGTGTTGGCGAAGTGGGCATCCGCAATCGCTTCGCCGCTCAGCATCAGCACGAAGGTCTTGCCGCGATGCGCGTTGATATAGGGCGAGGAGTGGCGGAACCAGTTGACGTAGTTGGTGGCGGCGTTGCTGGCGCTCAAGGTTGGCTCCCGATCAGGCTGTGTACAGCCCTCATTGTGCAACCTTTGGCGCAGCGGGTCCACGCCTGAAGACGAGGCCCGCCGTAGCGGGCCTCCGGTCTGGATCAGGTGAACATGCCCTTGAGCATGAAGAAGAACATGATGGCCAGAATGGCGCCGGCCGGCAGGGTCACGATCCAGGAGACGAAGATGGTGCCGACCACCTTCAGGTTCAGGGCCGCCATGCCACGGGCCAGGCCGACACCGAGTACGGCGCCGACCAGGGTGTGCGTAGTGGAGATCGGCAGGCCGGTGCCTGAGGCCACGACCACCGTGGAGGCCGCCGCCAGAGTCGCGGCGAAACCACGACTCGGCGTCAGTTCGGTGATGTTCTGACCGACGGTGGCGATCACCTTGTGGCCGTACATAACCAGACCGGCGACGATGCCGGCGCCGCCGAGCAGCAGGATCCACGTCGGCATGGCGGTTTTTTGCGCCACTTCACCCCCGGCGCTGACGACGCCGACGATGGCGGCCAGCGGGCCGACTGCGTTGGCCACGTCGTTGGAGCCGTGGGCGAAGGCCATGGCGCAGGCGGTGAACATCATCAGCACGCCGAACACCTTTTCCACGCTGGTGAAGTGGAATTCACGATCGGCGCTGGGATCCACCTTGATCTTGCGTTGCATGAACACGCCTGCGGCCATGGTGATCAGGCCGATGATGATGGAGACCCCGGCGCTCTGGAACCAGCTCAGGTGCAGGCCGATATGTTTCAGGCCCTTGGTGAAGGTCACCATGGCGATGATGAAGCCGACCAGGAAGATGTAGTAGGGCACATAGCGCTTGGCATTGGCGAAGGGATCCTCGGTATCGAGGATCAGCTTCTGCACGCTGCGGAACAGGAAAAAGGCGATGATGCCCGCCGTGACGGGCGAGACCACCCAGCTGGCCACGATGGTGCCGACCTTGGTCCAGTGCACCGCATCCACCGAGATGCCCACGGCCGCGAAACCGACGATGGCGCCAACAATGGAGTGGGTGGTGGAGACCGGCCAGCCGAAGTGGGTTGCTACCAGCAGCCAGATGCCGGCTGCCAGCAGTGCGGCCATCATGCCGAACACCAGCAGTTCCGGATTGCCGGAGAGCAGCGAAGGCTCAATGATGCCTTTGCGGATGGTGGCGGTTACCGCGCCACCGGCCAGATAGGCACCGGCAAATTCAAACAGGATCGCGATCAGAATCGCCTGCTTCAGGGTCAGGGCGCGGGAGCCGACGGAGGTTCCCATCGCATTGGCGACATCGTTGGCCCCTACACCCCAGGCCATGAAGAAGCCGAAGACACAGGCCATGATGACCATGATGTTGCCGTACTGAGCAATGATATCCATTGTGTAGCCTTGATCGTGAGAATTTAACGGGCGAGCAGCATCTGCAGGCGGTTGCCAACCTGCTGTGCAAGGTTGGCCAGGTCGCCAACCCACTGAATAATCTGGTAGAGGAACATGACGTCGATCGGGTAGAGCTCGCGCTCGACCGCGAACAGCGAAGAACGCAGCTTGCGCTCATGCTCGTCGGCCTTGTGCTCCAGCTGATCCAGTTCAGTGATCAGACGCTCGACGATGTCGACTTCGTGACCGCGGAAGCCGGCAGCCAGCAGTTCGTCCAGTTCGCTCAATGCCAGGACGGCCTGTTCGATCGCCAGCAGCGTGGTGCGCAGCAGTTCGAACAACTCTTCCTGGATCGGTTGAGGGATCTGCATCTGGCGGCCCAGCATCAGGCCGGCGATATCCTTGGCGCGATTGGCGATCTTGTCCTGCATGCGCAGCAGGTCCAGCAGGTCGGTGCGGGGCACCGGCAGGAACAGACTGGCGGGCAGGCGTTGGCGGATGTCACGTTTCAGGTCGTCCGCCTCGTTCTCCAGATCGGCGATGCGTTGCTGACAGGCGGAAGCGGTATCCCAGTCGTTCCTGATCACGGCCTCGAAAAAGGGGATCAGTTCCGCGGCGCTTGCCTGCGCCTTGACGATGTGCTCCTGCATCGGCTTGAACGGGGAACGTGCAAACATTTGCATGATGGGGCTGTTAACCATGTTGCGGTTCCTGTTGCAGGTGGAAAAACTCGGCGCAAGTATACGTGCTGGTTTCATATATCTGTAGTGATGATGTCACAAAAAAAGCTGAAATCTGACGTCCATCCGCGCAAATCCTTGGGTACACTGGTAAAAAATTACCGGTGCTGAACGATGGCAACAGAAACCGAACTGAAACTGCAACTTAACGCCGCCGATCTTGATGCATTCCGCGCTCAGCCACGGCTGCAGGCCGCAACCGCTGCCGGGCCGAGCACGTTGCTCAATACCTATTATGACAGCGCCGACCTGGCGTTGGCCAACGCAAGGGTTGCCTTGCGTCTGCGCCGTCAGGGTGGACAGAGCATCCAGACCTTCAAGACGAAGGGCCAGAGCGTTAACGGCCTGCATCAGCGTGGCGAGTGGGAATGGGAGCTGCCGCAGGCGGTGCTGGATACCGGGCTGCTGCGCGACGATATCTGGCCGGAGAGCCTGCCGCCGGCGTCCCAGCTGCAGCTGGTGCCGGTGTTTACCACTGACTTCGAGCGGGAAACCTGGCTGCTCCAGTATCAGGGGGCCGAGATCGAGGTGGCGCTGGACCGGGGGCAGATCCGCTGTGACTGCCCATCAGGCGGCAGTCTGCAGGATGAGATCTTGGAGGTAGAGCTGGAGCTCAAGTCCGGTGAGGCTTCGGCGTTGCTGGCGCTGGCGGCTGAGCTGGGTCGCAGCGTTGCGCTGCAGCCGTTCGACCTGAGCAAGGCGCAGCGCGGCTATCAGCTGTTCCGGCAGTGCCGACAAAACGAACAATAAGGGGAAGTTCATGCAGCAGGCAGAGCAATTCTATACCTCAGTACCGGCAGCGCTGCACCCGCTGCTGGAGCGTAATCTGGCCCGTGTCGAGGACGCGCTGGCCAGCCTGGATCTCCTGCCTGAGGCGCTGCAGACCCAGCTGGCCCGGGTGCTGGTCGGCAGCGACTACGTCGCCGAGCAGCTGCAGCGCCAGCCCGCGTGGCTAAGCGAGCTGATCCGCAGCGGCGATCTGCAGCAGGCCTATGCCGACAGCACCTACGCCGAACGCCTGCAGGCGCTGTTGAACGAGATCAGCGATGAGAAGGAGCTGCACCGTCAGCTGCGCCTGTTTCGCCAGCGCGAGATGGTGCGGCTGATCTGGCGCGACCTCAATCGGCTGAGCGACATGCGTGGCACCACCCGTGAGCTGTCTCGCCTGGCCGATGCCTGTATCGATCGTACCCTGGACTGGCTTTATGATCAGGCCTGTCAGCGCTGGGGCGTGCCCCATTCCCGTCCCGATGCAGAGGGCCTGCGCCAGCCGCAGCGAATGGTGGTGCTGGGCATGGGCAAGCTGGGGGCCGACGAGCTCAACCTGTCTTCCGATATCGACCTTATCTTCACCTTCCCGGCCAACGGCGAGACCGACGGCGAGCGCAAGAACCTGGACAATCAGGACTTCTTCATCCGTCTGGGACAGAAGCTGATCCAGGCGCTGGACAACCTGACCGTGGACGGCTTCGTCTTTCGCGTCGACATGCGCCTGCGTCCCTTCGGCTCGGCCGGCCCGCTGGCGTGCAGCTTTGCGGCGATGGAAAACTATTACCAGGATCAGGGTCGTGACTGGGAGCGTTACGCCATGATCAAGGCGCGTGTGGTGGCCGGTGACCAGGCGGCGGGGGCCGAGCTGATGCAGCTGCTGCGCCCCTTCGTCTATCGCAAGTACATCGATTTCAGCGCCTTCGAATCGCTGCGTGACATGAAGGCGATGATCAACCGCGAAGTGCGGCGCAAGGGGCTGGACCAGAACGTCAAGCTGGGGGCCGGCGGCATCCGCGAGGTGGAATTCATCGCCCAGGCGTTCCAGCTGATCCGCGGCGGCCGCGACGTTGACCTGCGGCAGCGGGAGCTGCTCAACATCCTGCCGCAGCTGCCGGAAAAGGTCGGCATGCCGGCCGAGGCGGTGACCGAGCTGACGCAAGCGTACACCTTCCTGCGCAACGTCGAGCATGGCATCCAGGCGATCGCCGACAAGCAGACCCAGGAATTGCCGGCGGATGACGAGGGTCGTGCCCGGTTGGCCTTTGCCCAGGGCTATGCTGACTGGGAGGCGCTGGCCCAGGAACTGGAGTCCTGTCGGGCGGCCGTGTCACGCCATTTTGCCGATGTGATTGCCCCGGCGGAAGAAGGCGAAGCGGGGCCTGAAGACCTGCGTACCGAGTGGCTCGCGCTCTGGCAGGGAATGATGGAGGATGCGGCTGCGCTGGAGTTTCTGCAGGAACAGGGATATGGCGAGCCGTCCGTGGCGTTGAAGGCGCTGCGCGACCTGAAGGGGCTGCGTACCGTTCAAGTGTTGCAGAAAGTTGCGCTGGAGCGGCTGGAGGCGGTGTTGCCGCCCCTGCTGGAGCAGGCGGGGCTGTGCGATAACCCCGAGGTGACCCTGGAGCGGGTGCTGGTGCTGGTGCAGGCGGTCCTGCGTCGTTCAGCCTATTTCGTGTTGCTGGCAGAAAACCCCGCCGCGCTGAAACAGCTGGTGCGTCTCTGCTCGGCCAGTGCCTGGTTTGCCGAGCAGCTGGCCCGACAGCCGGTGCTGCTGGACGAGTTGATCGATCCGCGGACCCTCTATGCCCCGCCGAACCAGATCGAACTGCGTACCGAGCTGCGTCAGCAACTGCTGCGCATTCCCGAAGATGACATCGAGCAGCTGATGGAGACGTTGCGCTACTTCAAGCATGCCCACATGCTGCGCGTTGCGGCCTCGGACATTACCGGTGTGCTGCCGCTGATGCGGGTCAGCGACTATCTGACCTGGCTGGCGGAGGCGGTGCTGGAAGCGGTGCTGGAGATCGCCTGGCGCAACCTGACCGAGAAACACGGCACGCCGCAGAAAAGCCCGGGTGTGCCCTGTGATCCGGATTTCATCATTGTCGGTTACGGCAAGGTGGGTGGCATTGAGCTGTCCTACGGCTCGGACCTGGATCTGGTATTCCTGCACGATGCCGAGGCCAATCTGGAAACGGATGGCGGGCGCCCGATCGCCAACAGCGTGTTCTTCAACCGTCTGGGCCAGCGCATCATCCATATCCTCAACACCTTCACCCCCTCCGGCATCCTCTATGAGGTGGACATGCGTCTGCGGCCCTCCGGCAATTCCGGCCTGCTGGTCAGCTCGCTCAGCGCCTTTCGCGACTATCAGCAGAAGGACGCCTGGACCTGGGAGCATCAGGCGCTGGTACGCGCCCGGGTGGTCGCCGGCAGCCCGGCGCTGGCCGAGCGATTCCAGGCGGTACGCGAGGAGATCCTTGCCCGGCCCCGGGACGAAGATCAGTTGCGCACCGAGGTGGTGGAGATGCGCGAGAAGATGCGCAAGCATCTGGGCAGCAAGCCGGCCGATGCTGCGCCGGCGGTGTTTAATCTGAAGCAGGACCGCGGTGGCATCGTCGATATCGAGTTCATGGTGCAGTATCTGGTGCTGCGCTATGCCCAGGCGCGGCCGGGGATGATGCGCTGGACCGACAATATTCGCATCCTGGCCAGCATCGAGCATGAGGGGCTGCTGGCCTCGAACGAGGTGGAGCTGCTGCGCGAGGCCTATAAGGCCTATCGTGCCGCCGGTCACCGACTGACGCTGCAGAACCGGTCCGGGGTGCTGGGGGAGGAAGCGATGCGGGAATATCGCGAGGACGTATCGGCTATTTGGCAGCGGGTTTTGGGCGGCTGATGTTGGGCGTTCCTGTGCGTTCCCGAAACGAAAAAGCCGACGCATGCGTCGGCTTTTTTCCGGGAGGCGTAACGCCTTAGAGGCTGGTCAGCCAGCCGTGGGTATCTTCCGCCTTGCCCCACTGGATGTCGTTCAGGGCCCGGCGCAGCTTGACCGTGGTCTCGCCGATACCGCCGTTGCCGACCGGATATTCCTTGCCGTTGTGGATCAGGGTGCCGACGGAGGTCAGCACGGCCGCCGTGCCGGACAGGGCCGCTTCGCAACCCGGGCGCGCGCTGCGCTCGAGCAGCTCTTCCACGGTCAGCTCGCGTTCCTGTACATCCATGCCCATGTCGCGGGCCAGGGTAAGAATGGAGTCGCGGGTGACGCCGTGCAGGAAGGTGGTGTCCAGCGCCTTGGTGATAACCTCGTTACCGTCGATCAGCAGGAAGTTGGCGGCGCCGGTTTCCTGAACATCGCCACCCGGGCAGAACAGCACCTGGTCGGCCTGGAACTCGGCACGGGCCTTCATGGTCGGCTGCAGGGCGCCGGCGTAGTTGCCGCCGGACTTGACCACACCCATGTGGGGCGGGCAGCGCATGTTTTCGTCATCCAGCAGCAGGCGCAGCGCCTTGTCGCCACCGGTGAAATAATCACCCACCGGTGACAGCAGCACATACAGGCAGGAGGTCAGGGACGGCACGGCAGCCTTGCCGATGGCCGGTTCGGTGCCGATATGGGTCGGGCGAATGTACAGTGAACCCGGAGGTGCCGGGACGTCGTTCTGGAAGCGGGCAACAATGTCGCGGATCATGTTTTCGAGCATGGCTTCGTCGAATGCCGGCAGGGCCAGCAGTTCGGAGCTTTGCGCCAGACGGCGAATATTCTTCTCCATGCGGAAGATCTTGACCGAACCGTCTTCGTGACGGAACGCCTTCAGGCCTTCGAAGCAGGTGCTGGAGTAATGCAGTACGTGGGCACCGGGATGCAGCTGCAGACTGTCGCTCGATACCACCTCGGCGTCGCTCCACTGAGAGCCGTCGAATCGGGAAATCGCCATTTCAGGCAAGAAAACGGAACCAAAAGCAGACATAAGACCTTCCTAACAAGCTGGTTTGAAAGAGATCGGGGAGGTGAAACCGCAGGTGCATTGCGCGGAGAGCTGCAGCAATTCTAGATTGTATGCATTCAGGACAAAAATGGAATGACCCGAAGGCAGAAATACTGTTGCGCGCTTCGTTGAGGCCCTGTGCCGGTGGTACCATGATCCTTTTGGCGGCGGACCAATCAAGGCGACAGGCACCGCCAGCGGCGGAGACAGGCGTGAGCGGCAACGACAACAGCAAACAGATCTGGATTGTCAGTGACGGCAAGCCGGGGCACCTGAACCAGTCCCGGGGGCTGGCCGAGGCGATCGCCCGTCGACGGGACGTGATCATCAGCGAACAGCCGCCGATGGGCAAGCTGCAGGCGCTGCGCCTCTGCTTAGGGGCGGGCTTGCCGCGCGTGGACGACAGGCCCGCCCTGATCATCGGCGCCGGCCATGGGACCCATCTGACCCTGTTGGCGTTGCGCCGCTTCTACCGAGCCCCGGCGGTGGTGCTGATGAAACCGTCGATCTCCACCGGTTTCTTCGATCTTTGTTTGATTCCGGAGCATGACCAGCCGCCTGAACGCCCTAACATCATTGCCACGCACGGGGCGCTGAACCGGATGCGGCCGGGCGACAAGGTGCCGGGCAGCGGGGTGATTCTGGTCGGTGGACCGTCGAAGCATTTCGGCTGGGATGAAGCGGCGGTGCTGAAGCAGGTCGAAGCCCTGCTGGCGGCGGACGCCCGCGACTGGCTGATCGGCTCCTCGCGCCGCACGCCCGCCGGCACCGAGCAGGCGCTGAAAACATTAGTCGGAGAGCGTTTTGTCCCGGCGGCCGAAACCGGGCCCGACTGGCTGCCACAGCAGCTGGCACGGACAGAGGCCTGCTGGGTGACCCAGGACAGTGCGTCCATGGTGTACGAGGCGCTGACAGCCGGCTGCAAGGTCGGCGTGCTGACGCTTGATGAGCAGGCGGATAACCGTATCAGCCGCGGGGTGGATGCGCTGCGCGAGCAGGGTATCGTCAGCGGTTCGCCGGATTGGCCGCTGGCGGGGCTGGTCGCCACCAAAACAGAATTTAACGAAGCAGTACGCTGTGCTGAAGAAGTGCTCAAGAGAGGGTGGGTATGAAACTGATGTCTCTGGAACAGGTCCGTTTGGGCATCATTGGTCTTGGCTATGTAGGTTTGCCGCTCGCGGTAGAGTTTGGAAAGCATCAGCCTGTGGTGGGGTTCGATATTGACGCGAAGCGCATCAGTGAGCTCAATGCCGGCGAGGATCAGACACTCGAAGTCTCCCCGGCAGAACTGGCTGCCGCCAGGAACCTGAGCTTCAGTGCCGATCTTGATGACCTGGTTGACTGTAATGTTTATATCGTGACCGTTCCCACACCGATCAATGGACAGAAACAGCCGGACCTGACTCCCCTGATCAGCGCCTCCAGAACGCTGGGACAGGTGATCAAACGTGGCGACATTGTGATTTACGAGTCCACGGTGTATCCCGGGGCTACTGAAGAGGACTGTATCCCCGTTATCGAGCAGGTGTCCGGTCTGATGTTCAACCGTGACTTCTTTGCCGGTTACAGCCCTGAGCGGATCAATCCGGGTGACAAGGTACACAGGGTTACCACGATCAAAAAAGTAACCTCAGGCTCGACACCTGAAGTCGCTGACCTGGTTGATGCGCTCTATCGCGAAATCATCACCGCCGGCACCCACAAGGCCAGCAGCATCCGTGTAGCGGAGGCCGCCAAGGTGATCGAGAATACTCAGCGTGACCTCAATATCGCTCTGGTCAATGAGCTGGCGATCATTTTCAACAAGCTCGGTATCGACACTGAGGAGGTATTGGAAGCTGCCGGTACCAAGTGGAACTTCCTGCCGTTCCGCCCGGGCCTGGTCGGTGGCCACTGTATCGGTATCGACCCCTATTACCTGACCTACAAAGCCCAATCTGCGGGCTATATCCCGGATGTAATCCTGGCCGGGCGACGGATCAACAGTAACATGGGGGCCTATGTCGCCGACGAGCTGGTCAAGGCAATGCTGCGCAAGCGTATCCATGTGGCCGAGAGCCGCGTGCTGGTCATGGGCCTGACTTTCAAGGAAAACTGCCCGGATCTGCGCAACACCCGAGTCGTCGATATTATTCAGGTGCTGGAAGGCTACGGTGCGACGGTGGATGTGTATGACCCCTGGGCAGATGCCGATGAAGCTGAGGCCGAATACGGCATACGGCCGGTTGCCCAGCCTGAAGAGGGGCAATATGACGCTATCATGCTGACGGTTGCCCATGAGGAATTTCATCAGCTGGGCGCTGAGGCGGTACATCAGTGGGGCCGGGCCGAGCATGTCCTCTATGACCTGAAATATGTGCTACCGGCGGATCAGGTGGATCTGCGGCTGTAATGGTTATTACGAGCGAGTGTTTATGAAAGTTGTACAGGTTTTACCGGCGCTGGAGGGTGGTGGTGTCGAAAAGGGAACGCTTGAAATTGCCCGAGGGCTGGTTGAGGCTGGCCATGAATCGGTCGTGATTTCGGCAGGTGGGCGAATGGTTGCACAACTGGAAGCTGAGGGCAGCCGCCACCTTACCTGGGACTTGGGTACAAAGTCACCGCTGACGTTTCGCCATGTCTGGGCCTTACGCCGCTGGCTGAGACAGGAAAAGCCGGACATTCTGCACTTGCGCTCACGGATGCCGGCCTGGGTGTGCTGGCTGGCCTGGAAGGGCTTGCCTGAAAACCAGCGTCCACATCTGGTCACAACCGTTCACGGGCTTTATTCGGTCAGCCGTTACAGCGCGATCATGTGTCGTGGCGAGCGTGTGATAGCCGTGTCCAATACGGTGAGAGGCTATATTGGCGATCACTATCCCAACACCGATATGGAGCAGGTTCGGGTTATCTACAGGGGGATCGACCCGGATGAGTTTCCTCAGGGTTACCGGCCTTCCGATGACTGGCTGGGGCAATGGTATCGGCAGTACCCTCAGCTCAAAGATAAAAGGGTGTTGACGCTGCCGGGACGGCTGACGCGGCTAAAAGGCCATCATGACTTCATCGATTTGATCAAGCAGTTGCGGGACTCCGGCCAGCCGGTGCAGGGTCTGATTGTGGGCGGGGAAGACCCCAAGCGAAAGGCCTATGCGCAGGAAATACGGGAGCGGATTGTTGAAGAGTCGCTGGAAAGCAGCATTCTGTTGACGGGGGCGCGGCAGGACATACGTGAGGTATTTGCCGTTTCCGATCTGGTGCTGTCCCTGTCGACCAAGCCAGAATCCTTTGGCCGAACCGTCGTCGAAGCGCTGGGCATGGGGGTACCGGTGATTGGTTATGACCATGGTGGAGTGGGGGAGGTGCTCGCTCAGCTCTATCCACAGGGGCGGGTGCCGCTTAAGGATGCCAGGGCTCTGTATCAGACCGTGACGGACAGCCTGGGAACGACCCGTGACCGGCCCGCTAATGATCGTTTTTTGCGCAGTGGAATGATTCAGCAGACCCTGGACTGCTATCAGGAGCTGGTTCGATGATCTGGTCAGCGCTGTTGTTGGCTGCTCTGGCGCTGCTGGTGTTCAGCAAGCGCTATGCCTGGTGGCGTTCCCCAGTAGGGCAAACGCATCCGCGTATCTTGATGTACCACATGGTCAGTGATCATCGGCCAGGTGCGAAATTCAACAAGCTGAGGGTCAAGCCGCACTGTTTTGAGTGGCAAGTCCGCTGGTTGCATGAAAATGGTTGGCACTTTGCCGTAATGTCAGAGTTGGCCACGCCGGAAAAACTGCCGGCAAAAACGGTTTTCCTGACGTTCGATGATGGCTTTGCCGACAACTACCATCAGGCCCATCCGGTGTTGCGGAAGTATGGTGCCAGAGCAACGCTCTATCTGGTGGTAGATCGCGTTGACCGCGACTGGTCGACGGCCAAGAAAGCCCATCACAACAGCGGTGAGCTGATGCGCGAGCCCAAGCTGAGCGACGAGCAGGTGACCGAGATGCTGGCCAGTGGCTGCTGGGAGCTGGGCGGGCATACCCTGACCCATGCCAATCTGGCGCGCCTTACCGAGGCGCAGAAGCTGGCTGAAATCAAAGGCTGTCGTGAGCAGTTGGCCGCCCGATTTGCGGTGCCGATCTCCAGTTTCGCCTATCCGTTCGGCATCTATGACAAGGTCGATGTTGCACTGGCGGAGCAGGCCGGTTTTACCAGTGCCGTGACGACGGTTGAGGGCATAGATAGTGATCTTCGCGGGCGTAGCCATGAGCTGCGTCGGGTCAAGATTTCAGGCAAGGACAACCGGCTGGCATTCCGTCTGCGAATGCGTACAGGCAGAAGGGGATAAGGCATGAAGGTATGTCAGATCATGGCCGGCGATGAAGAAGGCGGCCTGGAAAGTCATTTTGTCGAACTCAGCAATGGCCTGAGCGATCAAGTCGATGAAATGGTGGTGATCGCTCACGAAAAATACCGCGACCGCTTCCGACCCGACATTCGATTCCTGCCTCTGGATCTGAGCGGCGGGCGGCGTAATCCCTGGCTGCTGTTTCGCCTGGCGCGACTGATCCGGCAAGAAGCGCCGGATATCGTTCATGCGCAGGCCAACAAAGCTGTCGATATGCTGGCACGCATTCGTGCTTTCGTGCCCGGTTACCGAGTGGGGACGTTGCATGGACGCAAGAAGAATCTGGGAATGTACGCCCGGATGCAGACGGTGATTGGAGTCAGCCGCGGCGTGGTGGAAGGGCTTGAACATCCGGATGTCCGCGTGGTGTATAACGGCATACAGTCGTATCACGGCAGATCTTATGATCGTGAGGAGCTGGTGGCCCTGCTGGGGTTGAGTCCGGGGCTGAACGTAACATTGGCCGTGGGCCGGTTAGCACCTGTTAAGGCGTTCGACAATCTGATCAATGCCTGGGGGCCCTCTTTTGGCCAGCTTGTGATTGTTGGAGACGGACCCGAACGGGCGTCCCTCGAGACGCTGATCAGCGCGCGTGGCTTGGGAGAGCGTATCCTCCTGGCGGGGTTCCGCGATGATGTGCGAGCATTGATGTCAGCAGCGGATTTGCTGGTGTTTTCGTCCCATAGAGAGGGCTTCAGCTATGTGTTGGCGGAGTCATTGCTGACTCGGTTGCCGGTGCTTTCAACGGCTGTCCCCGGTGCTGTAGAGGTCTTGCCCGATGACTATCTGGTGCCAATCAACGATGTACCGGCCCTGAATCAATCCTTGGCACGTGTGTTGGCAGTCCCGGAAGTGGCGCGTAGAGATCAGGCCGCACTTTTCGACTGGGCGCAAAAGTCACTGTCGATCGAGCGGATGCTCGCGGATACGCTAGCGATCTACCAGGATGTGACCCATAGTCGGAGAAGCTGCTGAAATGCCGACGTCGAAAACATTGCGCATTCTATTGTTGTCGGATGGCTTGCCCGGTCATGCAAATCAGTCACGTGGACTGGTCAGCTGGTTGTCGCAGCGATATAGCTGCATGGTCGAGGAATTGGATGTCTCGCTGCGGTTTAGGCCTCTTGCCCGTGTGCTGTTGCCATGCTTGCTGCATGGCGGTCGGCTTGGTGCAGCAATCACGCCTGGCTTTTACCGTACGGCCCCGTCCTTGTCTCAAGTGCCGGGCCTGATTATATCGGCTGGCGGCAATACCTCTTTTCTGAATGTGGCCTTGGCGCAGCGATGGCAGATCCCTAATGTCTTTCTGGGGTCCAAGCGCCGTCTGCACTCGGATGATTTTGCCGCTCATCTGACGTTGGAACCCACGGGCGAGCCTAACAATATTGTGATGACGCTGGCCCCCACACTTGTTGATCCGCAACAGCTGCAGCACAAGGGACAAGAACTGAGATCGACACTTGGCCTGGCCGCGGAAGAAAAACTGAATATGGTGGCAATTGGTGGCAATGGTGCCGGTTACCAGTATGACAGCCAATCGGTGCAGCAGCTGGTACAGCTGATGGTGCAGGAGCATCACAGGACTGGCAGGCGCTGGCTGCTGACGACCTCGCGTCGGACCGGGGCCGCCCTTGAGCAGCAGCTCAAGGGGGCGATCCCTGCCGAACTGCTGGCTGATGCTGTCTGGTGGTCGGAAGCCCCGCGCAAGGTGATGGCGGCCTACATGGGCGCTGCTGATATGCTGTTTGTTACCGCGGACAGCATGTCGATGATAGCGGAGGCGATCGCCAGCACCCGTCCCACTGTTGTGCTGCAGCCTGAAAAGGCACAACCGGAGCCACGTTACCATGAGGCCCTGCAGCGTTATGATCGTTTGGATCTATGTCGCCTGGCGGAACTTGGCAAGCCCTTGGCCCCAGCCACGTCTGATTCCATGGCCGTTACCGAGGCTCGCGAGGCGCTGCTTGATCAACTGGCTGCGCAATTGGAGCTGTCACACTTTCAGCGTTTGAACTGAGCGATGCTGTCCTGGAGCGACTGTAAGAAGCAGGCTTTCGCTTTTTCCGGTGTATACCGCTCCTGATATCGCTGCTGCGCCCTCTGTGCCAAGGTTAAACGTTGCTCTGGATTCTGGATCAACTGTGCCAGCGCATCGGCAAATGCCTGAACGTCTCCACGGGGTACCACCAGTCCCAGTGCTCCCTGCTCCAGCAATTCGGCTGTGCCGGGGTCATCGGTGCCAATGACCGTGCAACCGGCGGCAAAGGCTTCAATTGGACTGATGGGAAACCCCTCACCAAGCGTCGGGAAGCAAAAAATATCCGCACTTGCCAAAAATTCGATCGGATTGCTGACCTGACCTGCAAAACTGACCTTGTCTTCCAGACTCAGCTGGTCACGCAGTGCTTCCAGTTCCGCTCTCTGTTCACCTGAGCCGGCAATGCTACAACGGAAGTGTATTTGTTGCGCATCCAGTTTAGCCAAGGCTTGCAGCAGAATATTGACACCCTTGCGAGGAATTAGCTGCCCCATGAAACTGAGTTGAACGGGGTTGGATGACGGATGGGGTGAGCGAGTAGATAATTCCCTGGGGCAGTTGATGACCCTATAGTGAAGCCCTTTTGAGGTGCGGCTTCGAATGAGCTGCTCGATGTGGTCCGAGATGTTGAAAAAGATATCAGCTCCGACTGACCTTTTGACATTATTGGAATGATTAACTGCGATCAGAGGGATATGTCCCGATTTGGCGCGCTTGAATAGACAAGTTGAGCGGCCACCATGGCTGATAATAGCGTCAGGACTCAGCTGGCGCAGAAGGCGCCAGAGCTTGAATGTGGCAACGGGATCGTAAAAGCCTGAGTTGCGCAGACGGATGATTTCACATCCCATCGCTTCCAGCTCTGCTGTCGGCTCATCCGCTTGGTTGCCGATAATGACACTGACCCTGTGGCCGGCTTCACGCAGCCAGCGGCTGTAATCTACCAGCACCTGCCAGCGACCGCCGCGAGCACTGCCGAATACGGTATTGATGATATGCATTATTGAGAGTAGGTCCTGTGGTCTTCAGCTCTTCGAATATGATCGTAGCGGCTGTTGCTGGCCAGTAGCAGGCCCAGGCAAAGGGAGAGCCAGCCAATGGTATGTGCTGACATCAGTTTCATATCACTCATCCCCTTGATGCTCAGGTAGGTGAGCGTTGCCAGTGCAAACAGCTGTACAGGGTTCTGTATGGCGGAACTGTAATCAATGCTGCGCAGCATGCGTGCCGCTACAAGAGCAGTGATCAAGGTGCCGATGAGGCCTAGGGAAAACAGCGCTTCCAGATAGAGGTTGTGAGGGTATAGAAACTCTTTGCCATTAACGGCCGTTTCTTCCACATACTTGTAAGTAGCAATGCCCCAGCCCGTGAGAGGGTGATGCTGCCAGGTTTCAATCAGTTGTGCGTATATCTGAGAGCGTATGCTCAACGTTTGGGATTTCAGGCCGGTAAGGGTGGTTAACAGCTCTGGGAATGCATACAACAGTTGTAGCGCGATTAGCGGCAATACCGAACAGATCAGTAAGTAAATGCGTTTCCGGCCTTGGAAGTGCAAGGCAGCAAGTAACACGCAGCTGCAAAGCATCGCTAATACTGAGCCTTCAGACTGTACGAGTACGCTCAATATCGCCTGCGGTAACAGGCAAAACAATGCTCCAAAGCGGAAGAGCCTTTCCTGATATCGCAAGATCAGTGTCAGGGCCAGCAGATCACTGACAAAGAGGAAGTTATTCAGGTTATGGAGATTACCGACATGCTTGTCTGACCAGGTGAGTAGCGAGAGATAGATGTTGGACCAGTCAACGATCCAGATCAGCAACGCCAGTGCCGCCAATGCATTGATGATGCACAGGAGTAGCGCAGACCAGCCAAACCTTCGCCGCGTGAAAAGAGGGTAGGCCAGGATCGCCAGTGGGAACAACCAGAGCCCCTTGAATACATTGAACGCGCCGGTCGCTGCATCCTTGGGGAGTGGAGACAGTGCGACGTTGGCGGTTAGGAATAAGAGAATGGCCATCACAGCCTTGGCATGTTGACGCACAAAACTGAAGTATGGCGTGTAAGCCACTGAGATTAAAAGTAACAGCGCGGCAACTGCATTGGTTTGAGCAATCAGGCTGACCGGGATATAGACCATCAGGAAAAGTGCACCTACGACCAGTATCCAGCCAGCAAGGGTCGCAGATGAGGCTTTCCTGTCAGTTATCATGCGTGCTGTTGTAGACATGATTTTTCCCCTTGGGGTGGGTCTTGAAGCGCCGGTGTACCCACATGTATTGTGCCGGATCTTTACGAATGGCGCGCTCGATTTCGGCATTGATACGAGTGGCATCCGCTTCATCGTCACCGGTCGGGAAGGGGGCGATTACGGGGAAAAGTTCAAGCTCATAGCCGGAATCATCCGGCAGTCTGTGCTGGGCCAGCATCAGGATCGGTGAACCGTTAAGTTTCACCATCCGCGTGGTTGCTGTGATCGTGGCGGCCGGCACACCGAAGAAGGGGGCATAGACTGACTGCTTGATGCCGAAATCCTGATCGGGCGCATACCAGATGATATGGTTTTTCCTCAAGGCACGAATAACGCTGCGTATGTCAGAGCGCTCAATTGCCTGGCCAAAGTAACGGAGCCGGTGGCGTGTAATGAAGGCTTCCAGCATGGGATTGTTATGGCGGCGGTACATGGCATCAACGGGATAGGTGTCCGAAAACAGCAGCCCGCCCAAATCCAGGGTGGAAAAGTGGGCACCCAGCAGAATCACGCCTTTGCCTTGCGCCAGTGCGGCATCCAGATGCTCGCGGCCTTTGAGCGTATACTGATCTTTCAGCTTGCTCAGAGGTGTCCACCAAGCCATGGCGGTCTCGAACAGGCCAATGCCGTTATTCGCGAACACCTTCTTGACCAGTTTGGCGTGTTCCTCTGCACTGAATTCGGGAAAGCAGAGGCGGATATTGACCTCCGTGACATGGCGACGGCGTGGACTCAGATAGAAAAGACAGAGCCCCAACGCCCGGCCAAGGTGGATCTGCCAGCGCCAGGGGAGGCGATTAAGCAGCCATAACATGCCCAAGCCTGCCCAGGCAGGCCAGAAACGTGGGCTGTAGAAACGATTGGTCGCAGATGCTTGTTTCACGGGTATGCTTACAGTCGGGAAAACATGGAATTGTAAAGCGGCTGCAGGGATGCGGCAAATGGGCTTTTTAAGTAGGCTGTCGGCCTGACTCCGGGCTGGCCAAATACTCCGGCAGCTGACGGAACCACAACAAATGCCTAGCATGTGTCTTTCTGGAGGTTCCGTGCTTGTCTTGAGACTTTAGATAGTGGGAACAGTATTTGAAGCAACGAGTGAGAGACGAAACTATCCAATTCAGCGTTGAGGTAGACTTATGACAAGTACGGTTCTCGTTACCGGTGGAGCCGGTTATATCGGTTCACATACAGTGTTGTGCCTGCTTCAGGCGGGTTACGATGTTGTGGTCCTGGACAACCTCTGTAACAGTTCTGCTGAATCCTTGAACAGGGTGCGACAGCTTTGCGGCAAGGCGCCGCATTTTGTGCAAGGAGACATTCGTGATCGCGCACTTTTGGATAACCTCTTTGCCAAGTGTTCAATTGACGCAGTCTTGCATTTTGCTGGCTTGAAGGCGGTCGGCGAGAGTGTGACGCAGCCATTGAGATACTACGAGAACAATGTCGCAGGCAGTGTCACATTATTCCAGGCTATGCAAGCTGCGGGCGTCGCCAAGCTGGTCTTCAGCTCCTCGGCCACTGTCTACGGTGAGCCCGCCAGTATGCCGATTCGGGAGGACTTTCCCACCGGAGCACCCGCCAACCCCTACGGGCGATCCAAGTTGATCGTGGAGGAAATGCTGCAGGACCTCTGTCAATCGGATGAGCGCTGGAGTGTGGCCCTGCTGCGCTATTTCAATCCCGCAGGGGCACACGAAAGTGGATTGATCGGTGAAGACCCCAATGGCGTCCCTAACAACCTGCTGCCATATATCAGCCAGGTTGCCGTCGGGCGACTGGAGTATCTGTCGATTTTCGGTAATGACTATGCAACGCCCGATGGCACAGGGGTTCGAGACTATATCCATGTGGTCGACCTGGCGCTGGGACATCTGAAGGCACTGGGTGTGCTGGATCATCGTTCAGGTGCCAACGTTTGGAACCTTGGGACGGGTAAGGGATATTCGGTACTGGAAATGGTACGTGCTTTCGAACAGGCCTCCGGGCGCTCAGTACCCTATCGGTTTGCTCCCCGCCGTACGGGTGATATTGCGGAGTGCTGGGCTGATCCGTCAAAAGCCCTGAGAGAGCTGGAGTGGCGTGCAGAGCGTACCCTGGACGATATGATGCGCGACAGCTGGCGCTGGCAGCAGAAGAATCCAGCGGGCTATCGGTCCTGAGCATCTCCGGTTGTTTATCCATTGCGTAGGCGTGGCGGACAGTATTGGTCCTGGCAATAGCGAGAGCGGCTTGTTCAGACGGTTGCTGTAGCCATAACGTCAATCATGATCATGTTATGATGACGACCTACGTTTGATCACCCTGGGACGTTACAGCGATGAAGATAGCAGTTGCAGGTACAGGCTATGTCGGGCTTTCCAACGCGGTTCTGCTGGCGCAGCACAATGAGGTTGTGGCGCTGGATATCCTGAGCGCCAAGGTTGACCAGCTCAACTGCGGCGAGTCACCGATCGACGATGCTGAAATCAGAGAGTATCTCGCCTCCGGCAAGCTGCACTTGCGTGCTACGCTGGACAAGCATGAGGCCTATGTCGGTGCTGAGATCGTCATCATTGCCACGCCGACCGACTATGATCCGCAGACCAACTATTTTAATACGCGCAGTGTGGAGACAGTCGTCGAGGATGTGCTGACCCTCAATCCTCAGGCACTGATGGTGGTCAAGTCTACGGTGCCGGTCGGCTACACTCAGGAGCTCCGGGCACGACTGGGGACCGACAACCTGATCTTCTCGCCGGAGTTCCTGCGTGAGGGCAAGGCGCTGTTCGACAACCTCTACCCGTCCCGCATTATTGTCGGCGAGCAATCGGAGCGCGCAGCCGCCTTCGCCGGTTTGTTGCAGCAGGGAGCCCTCAAGCCGGATGTGCCCGTGCTGTATACCGACGCTACCGAGGCCGAGGCGATCAAACTGTTTGCCAATACCTACCTGGCGATGCGGGTTGCCTACTTTAACGAGCTGGATACCTATGCCGAAACCTTTGGGCTGGACTCCCGTCAGATTATCGAAGGGGTTGGGCTGGATCCGCGTATCGGCCGGCATTACAACAATCCCTCTTTCGGTTATGGTGGCTACTGTCTGCCGAAGGACACCCGGCAGCTGCTGGCCAACTATGACCAGGTGCCGAACAATCTGATTCGCGCCATCGTTGATGCCAATACCACCCGCAAGGACTTCGTTGCCAACGCGGTATTGGCACGTAATCCAAAGGTCGTGGGCATCTACCGGCTGGTCATGAAATCGGGGTCCGACAACTTTCGAGCCTCGGCGATCCAGGGCGTGATGAAGCGGATCAAGGCCAAGGGTGTCGAAGTTGTCGTCTACGAGCCGGTACTGGATGATGAGCTGTTCTTCAACTCCCGTGTGGTTCGCGATCTGGACGAGTTCAAGCGGGTCAGTGATGTCATTGTGGCCAACCGGGTGACCGATGAGGTTAGAGATTGTGCCGATAAGGTATACACTCGTGACCTTTTTGAGAGCGATTCCTGAAATCGCTGAGGTGCCGGATTTTTCCTGATGTCCAATTTGCAGAGAAAAGAAACGTCTCAAGATGCAGCGACCACAGACAACGCTTGGCAAACCTACCGGCGGCTGTTGGTGTATGTGCGGCCGCTCTGGTTCGTCTTCGTCATAAGCTTCATCGGCTTTGCCATCTATGGCGCCGGGCAGGCGCTGTCTGCCAAATGGCTGGAGATGGTGGTTGATACCGTACAGCAAAACGACTACGAACAGCGCTGGTTTTTGGCGGTGGCGGTGATGGGGGTGTTCATCCTGCGCGGAGTGGGTGGTTTCATCGGCAACTATAGCATCGCCTATGTGGGGCGCGAGGTGATCCATCGCCTGCGCACCCAGGTCTTTGAGCGTCTGCTGCTGCTGCCCTCCAGTTTCTACAGCCATCATTCCAGCGGAGAGCTGCTGGCCAAGCTGACCTACAACGTGGAGCAGGTGACCGAGGCGGTCACCAGTGCCATCAAGGTGCTGTTCCGCGAGGGACTTACCGTTGCCGGCTTGATGGGCTACATGTTCTACTTGAACTGGAAGTTGACCCTGATCTTCATCGCCGCCGGTCCGCTGATCGGCCTGGTGGTGTCCATGGCCTCCAAGCGGATGCGCAAGTTGAGCCGACGTATCCAGAAATCGGTGGGCGATATCACCGAAGCCGCCTCCGAGTCGATCAAGGGCTATCAGGTGGTCCGTATCTTCGGCGGTGCCGATGCCGAGCGCGAGCGCTTCCAGCAGGTGAGCCTGCACAACAAGCGACAGTTCATGAAACTGGTGGTGACCCAGTCGCTGAACACGCCGATTATCCAGCTGCTGGTGGCGATGGCGCTGTCGGCTTTGCTGTTCCTGGCGATGCAGCCGGATGTGATGGGCAGCATGACGACCGGCGGGTTCGTGGCCTTTCTGACGGCGGCCGGGATGATCACCAAACCGTTGCGCTTGCTCACCGATGTCACGTCGATCGTGCAGAAGGGGATTGCCGCGGCCGAAAGCCTGTTCGAAGTGCTGGACGAACCGGTGGAGCAGGATAGCGGTACCCGTCAGCTGGAGCGGGTGGGCGATATTGAATTCCGCCATCTGGGCTTTGCCTACCCGGGCACCGACAAGCAGGTACTGCAGGATATCTGTCTCAGGCTGCCGCAAGGCAAGAGCCTGGCGCTGGTGGGCCGTTCCGGCAGTGGCAAGACGACGCTGGCGAGTCTGTTGCCACGCTTCAGCGACGGCTGGAGCGGTGAGCTGCTGGTCAACGGCGAGCCGCTGGAATCGTTTACCCTGGAAAGCCTGCGCAGCAACATCTCTCTGGTGAACCAGAATGTGGTGCTGTTCAACGGCACCATCGCGGAAAACATCGCCTACGGTTCCATGGCCGGGGCCAGCGAGTCGGCAATCCGGGCGGCGGCAGAAGCTGCACATGTGATGGAATTCGTTGAGCGTCTGCCGGAGGGCCTTCATACCCGGGTCGGCGAGAACGGGGTGTTGCTGTCCGGCGGCCAGCGTCAGCGCATCGCCATCGCGCGCGCCATTCTGAACGATGCCCCCATCCTGATTCTTGATGAAGCCACCTCGGCGCTGGATACCACCTCCGAACGCCATATACAGGAGGCGCTCGAGGAGGTGATGAAGGGGAGGACGACGCTGGTGATCGCCCACCGACTGTCGACCATTGAAAAGGCCGACATCATCGTGGTGATGGAAGCAGGCTGTATCATCGAACAGGGTTCCCATTCCGAGCTGCTGGAGCAGCAGGGCGCCTATTCGAAGTTTCATATTCTGCAGACCGACGCCGGGTCAGTAGAGTGACCGTCATGCTGCTTGTCCTCTACAGCACCCTGTTTTACCTCCTGACCCCCGTCCTGCTGCTGCGCCTCTGGTGGCGTGGCCGCAAGGCGCGGGGCTATCGGCGCAACTGGACTCAGCGACTGGGGCTTGGCGCCGCCATCCGTCAGCCGGTGATCTGGGTACATGCGGTATCGGTGGGCGAAACGGTGGCGATTGCGCCGCTGGTGCGCTGGCTGCTGGTGCGTTATCCACAGCACCGGATTTTGGTTACCAATATGACCCCGACCGGGGCGGAGCAGGTGCGCACGCTGTTTGGCGATCGGGTCGAGCAGCGCTTCTGTCCCTGGGATCTGCCGCTGGCGCTGAAAGCCTTCCTGCGCCGCACGCAACCGGAGCTGTGCATTATCGTCGAAACCGAACTCTGGCCCAATATGGTGGCCCAGTGCGCCCGTGCCGGGGTGCCAGTGTTGCTGGCCAATGCCCGTCTGTCGGAGCGCTCCGCCCGCGGTTATCGCAAATTCTCGGTGCTGGCCCGCCCCATGCTGCAGCGACTGAGCCTGATCGCGGCGCAGAACCCGGCCGATGCCGAGCGCTTTGTCGCGCTGGGCATGCCGGCCGAGCGGGTAGAGGTCACCGGCAGCATCAAGTTCGATCTGCAGCCGGATGCCGACAAGGTTCAGGCGGGACGGGCACTGCGTCAGCAGCTGGGCGCGGACCGCCCGGTCCTGATCGCGGCCAGCACCCATCAGGGTGAGGATGAGATCCTGCTTGAGGCCTGGCAGCAGCTCAAGGCGACGCATCCGGAGCTGGTGCTGATACTGGTGCCGCGCCACCCCGAACGCTTTGCCGATGTGGCCCGGCTGTGCCGTCGCTACAGCGAACGGCTGGTGTGCCGCAGCAGTGGCAAACAGGCGGATACGCAGACCGAGCTTTTGCTGGGCGATACCATGGGCGAGCTGATGCTGTTCTACGCGGCGGCGGATATCGCCTTTGTCGGCGGCAGTTTCAGTGGCACCGGCGGTCATAACCCGCTGGAACCGGCGGCGCTGGGGTTGCCGGTGATGATGGGGCCGGATTGCTTCAACTTCCAGGCCATTACCGATGCGCTGTGCGACGCTGGCGGGCTGGTACGCGTCGAGGATGCCGCCGGCCTTCGGGCGCAACTGTCGGTCTGGCTGGGCGAGGCGGGTCAGCGTCGTGCCGCGGGTGCACAGGGGGCGGACTTTGTCGCCGCCAACCGCGGTGCGCTGGCGCGCTTGCAGCAGGCGGTGGAACGCCTGCTGAACTGAGGCCGGTTGAGCGCGGACCGCTTAAGCGGATCCTGCGCCCGGCCATCAGCCTCCCGGCTCAGATGTTGCTGAAGTCAAAATCCTCACCGGCCTGCTCGGCGAAGGCCGCCTTCAGTACCTCGGTCAGCGGGGCGCCATCGGTGTCGCGCAGCCATTGGCTGCCATCGTGGTCGAAATGGAAGCCGCCGTCGCGGGTGGCGACCCAAAGCTGCTTCACCGGCGGCTGGCGGGTAAAGATGATCTGGCTGCCGTTCTCGCACTTCACCGTCATCATGCCGCCCTGGCTTTCGTAGTCGAGATCGCTCTCGGCGTCATCCAGGATCTCTTCGATCTGCTCCAGGGTCGCATCCACCCGGCTCATGAATTCGGATTCGGTCATTGCGGTATCTCTTCTCTGCATGAAAATTCGGTGGATGAGTATAACTCAGCCGCGGGCGGTACTCAGCCCTTGTAGCTGAGGGTATAATCGGTCGATTAATAACCTGGGGCTACCCCGGGCGCAACCGGATATACAAGGATTGATGATGATGAAACGCTGCTGGCCCGCCCTGCTGCTGGGCGCTCTGCTGCTGTCGGGATGTGGTCAGAAGGGCCCGTTGTACCTGCCCGATAACACCGCCTCACAACATCAGTCACAATGAGAGATTCCATGGACAATTTCGAATACCGCAACGGTCGCCTGCACGCCGAAGAGGTGGCATTGGACCGCGTCGCCGAAGAGTTCGGCACCCCTACCTATGTTTACTCCCGTGACGCCCTGGAGCGCGCCTACCTGAGCTATGCCCGGGCGCTGGAAGGGCGTGATGCGCTGGTCTGCTACGCCGTCAAGGCCAACTCCAACCTGGCCGTGTTGAACGTGCTGGCCCGCCTGGGCGCCGGTTTCGACATCGTCTCCGCCGGTGAACTGGAGCGGGTGCTGCGCGCCGGTGGCGATCCGGCCAAGGTGGTGTTTTCCGGTGTCGGCAAGCAGCCGGCCGAGATCCGCCGCGCGCTGGAAGCCGGGATTCTCTGCTTCAACATCGAATCCGATGCCGAGCTGGACCGCGTCAATGCGGTGGCCGGCGAGATGGGCGTCAAGGCACCGGTCTCCTTCCGCGTCAACCCGGACGTGGACGCGGGTACCCACCCGTACATCTCCACCGGCCTGAAAGAGAACAAGTTCGGCATCGCCATCGATACGGCGGTGGATGTCTACCGCCGTGCGGCGGCGCTGGAACATGTCGATGTCGTCGGCATGGACTGCCATATCGGCAGCCAGCTGACCGAGGTCAGCCCCTTCCTCGATGCCATCGACCGTTTGCTGGTGCTGCTGGATACCCTGGCGGAAGAAGGCATCCGTATCCACCATCTGGATCTGGGCGGCGGCCTGGGCGTCTGCTATACCGATGAAGTCCCGCCGACGCCGGGCGAATACATCGAGCAGGTGCTGCAGAAGCTGGCCGGTCGCGACTACAAGCTGATCTTCGAGCCGGGCCGCTCCATCGCCGCCAACGCCGGTGTCATGCTGACCCGTGTCGAGTTCCTCAAGCAGAGCGGTGACAAGAACTTCGCCATCATCGACGGCGCCATGAACGACCTGATCCGCCCGGCGCTGTACAGCGCCTACCAGGAGATCATCCCGGTTGCGCTGCGTGAAGAAGGCGAAGCCAAGGCCTGGGACCTGGTGGGTCCGGTCTGCGAGACCGGCGACTTCCTCGGCAAGGATCGTCAGCTCAACCTGCAGCCGGGCGACCTGCTGGCGGTCTGCTCCGCCGGTGCCTACGGCTTCGTCATGGCGTCCAACTACAACACCCGTCCGCGTCCGGCCGAGGTGATGGTGGATGACAACCAGGCCTACCTGGTGCGTGAGCGTGAAACCCTGAACGACCTGATGCGCGGTGAACAGCTGCTGCCGGCACAGGCCTGAGCGGGGAGCGCGTCAATGCTGGTACGTTTTACCAAGATGCACGGCCTGGGCAACGATTTCATGGTGATCGATGCGGTTTCCCAGCGGGTGCGCATCACGCCCAAGATCGTGCGCCAGCTGTCGGATCGTCATACCGGCATCGGCTTCGACCAGCTGCTGCTGGTCGAACCGCCGAGCCGCCCGGACATGGATTTCCGTTACCGTATCTACAACGCCGACGGCTCCGAGGTGGAGCACTGCGGCAACGGTGCCCGCTGTTTCGGTCGCTTCGTGCGTGAACGCCGGCTGACCATCAAGGACGAGATCCATGTGGAAACCGCCCGTGGTCAGGCGGTGCTTTATCTGCTGCCGGACCGTCAGGTCGATGTGGACATGGGCGCGCCCGAACTGCGCCCCGCCGAGGTGCCCTTCCAGGCCGCACGGCAGGCGGTGACCTACCCGATCGAGGTGAACGGCGTGACGGTCGAGCTGAGCGCCGTTTCCATGGGCAATCCGCATGGCGTGCTGGTGGTCGACGATGTGGATACCGCGCCGGTGGCGACGCTGGGACCGATGCTGGAACCGCATCCGAGTTTTCCGCAGAAAGCCAATATCGGCTTCATGCAGGTGGTTAACCGGGGCGAGATCCGCCTGCGCGTCTATGAACGCGGCGCTGGCGAAACCCTGGCCTGCGGCACTGGCGCCTGCGCCGCCGTGGTGGCGGGTCGTCTGCGCGGCCTGCTCGACGAAGAGGTGATGGTGCATCTGCCGGGCGGCGATCTGCGCATCCGCTGGCCAGGCGAGGGGCAGGCCGTGCGTATGACCGGCCCCGCGACAACCGTATTCGAAGGACAGCTTTACCTATGAATGACGCAAGTGAAGTACTGGAACAACCTGCCGTGACCGCGGATCTGGTGGCCGACTATCTGGCCGAGCATCCGGATTTCTTCAGTCAGTACACCCATCTGCTGGAGAAACTCTACGTGCCGCACCAGCGCGGCACGGCGGTGTCGCTGGTGGAGCGCCAGACTTCGCTGCTGCGTGAGCGCAACCAGCAGCTGCATGGGCACCTGTCTGAACTGATCGATGCGGCGCGCTATAACGATATTCAGTTCGAGAAGACCAAGCGTATGGTGCTGGCGCTGCTCGAGGCCTGGACGCTGGACGATGTGGCGGTGGCGATCGAGGAGAGCCTGTGCCGCGACTTCTACGGCGACGAAACGGTGCTGCTGCTGTTCAGCGAACGCTCGCTGGAAAGCAACAGCGTGCGTACCCTGGCGCGCGCCGAAGATTCGCTGGTGCAGCCGCTGATCGAAACCAATCTGCCCAGCTGCGGCCAGTTGTCCGAGGCGATGAACCGCTTCCTGTTCCAGGAACGCAGCGTCAAGGTGCAGTCCGCCGCCGTGGTGCCGCTGGTCAAGGGTGACACCCTCGGCCTGCTGGCGATCGGCAGCCATGATCCCAACTACTTCCAGAGCAGCCAGGGCACCCTGTTCCTGAGCTATGTCGGCGAAGTGCTCAGTCGGGTGATTTGCCGCATCCTGCAGGAACAGGCGCGCTGAGATGTCCGCGCCGGCCGAAGCCGATTGGCCGCAGCATTTTCTGCACTACCTGCGGGTGGAGCGCCAGCTCTCCCCGCATACGCTGAAGAATTATCAGCGCGATCTCGCCACCCTGTTGGCCGAGATCGGCGCTGACTTTCATCCCTGGAGTGGCCTGGACGAAACCGGTTTGCGTTACGCCATCGGCGCCCTGCATGCCCAGGGTCAGTCCGGTCGCAGCCTGCAGCGGCTGCTCTCCGCCACTCGCACCTTCTACCGTTTTCTGGCCCGCGAAGGCTGGCTGGATCGCAACCCGGCTCTGTCGGTGCAGGCGCCCAAGGCGGCCAGACGGCTGCCGCAGACGCTGGATACCGAGCAGGTCGGTGCGCTGCTGAATGTGAGCGGCAATGCGCCCCTGGATATTCGCGATCGCGCCATCATGGAGCTGATCTACTCTTCGGGGCTGCGTGTCTCCGAGCTGGTGGGCGTAGACCTGCGTGACCTGGATCTGGCCGAGGGCGTGGTGATTGTGCTGGGCAAGGGCAACAAGACCCGGCAGCTGCCGGTGGGACAGATGGCCCAAGACGCGATTCGACAGTGGCTGCCGGTCAGGCAGACACTGGTGAAGGCCGAAGAGACCGCCTTGTTCGTCGGCCAGCAGGGCGGGCGACTGACCACCCGGGCGGTGGAGCAGCGGCTGCGCAAGCGCGGTGCCGAGCAGGGGACCCAGGGGCGTGTTTATCCGCACCGTCTGCGGCACAGCTTCGCCAGCCATCTGCTGGAGTCCAGCGGCGACCTGCGTGCGGTACAGGAGCTGCTCGGGCACGCCAATATCAGTACTACCCAGATCTATACTCACCTCGACTTCCAGCATCTGATGGAGGTCTATGAACAGGCTCATCCGCGGGCAAGGGAGAAACGCGATGATTAAATGTGTCACCTTCGATCTGGACGACACCCTCTGGGCGGTCGACCCGGTGATCCACCAGGCGAATAAAACACTCTGGCAGTGGCTGGAAGAAAATGCGCCGTTGTTTACCGGCTGTCATCAACTGGCTGATCTGGCCGAAGGCTCGGCACTGCGCAATGACCTGTTGCAGGCGATGCCGGAGATCGCCCACAGCATGAGCCTGATCCGCGTCAAGCTGCTGGAACGGGGCTGCATTGCCGCCGGTTACACCGAAACGGAAGCGATCCTGCTGGCGGAGCGGGCGTTCGAGGTGTTCATGCAGGCGCGGCATCAGGTCGAGCTGTTCGAACATGCCCAGGCGATGCTGGAACAGCTGCGTCAGGAGGGTTACATCATCGGCGCACTGAGCAACGGCAACGCCGATGTGAACCAGACCCTGGTGGGCCATCTGTTCGACTTTCAGTACAACGCCGATACCGTCGGCTACGCCAAGCCGCATCCGCAGATGTTCAGTCAAGCGCTGCACTACACCGGACTGCGGCCGGAGCAGGTGGTGCATGTGGGTGACCATCCGATCAACGATATTCAGGCGGCGCGCGAGGTGGGCATGTGGACGCTCTGGGTCAACCTGCCGGGGCAGGTGTGGCCGCAGCCGGCCCGGGCGGATGCGCGGGTCAGCTGTCTGTCGGAGATTCCCGACCAGGTTGGCCGACTGGCACCATGCAGCGATGACCGAGTGACGCTCTAGCCGGCTCAGGTACGGAAGCGAGCCACTGCGCTCTGCAGCTCGGCTGCCTGCTGAGCTACCAGATGGCTGGCGTCGGCGTTCTGACCCACCTGATCGTTGGCGCCGGCCATGATGGTGCGGATCTGCTCGATGTTGCCAGTGATCTCCGCCGCCACCGCCGCCTGCTCTTCGGTGGCCGAGGCGACCTGAGTCGTCATGTCGACGATGCTGGTGGCGCCGCTGGTAATGGTGGCCAGCGCGCTGATGGTGGCGTCGGCCTGTTCTGCGCTTGCTTCGCTGTCCCTGACGCTCTCCTGCATCAGTCGGCTGACATTGTGCGTCTTTTCCTGCAGGCTCAGCACCCGCTGCTCGATCTCGGCAGCCGATTGCTGTGAACGGGCCGCCAGGGTCCGTACCTCATCCGCAACCACGGCAAAGCCCCGCCCCTGTTCGCCGGCCCGGGCCGCCTCGATGGAAGCGTTCAGGGCCAACAGGTTGGTCTGATCGGCGATATCCTTGATCACATCCAGCATGGTGCCGATGTTGTCGCTTTCGTGGCGCAACTGGTCGACCACCCCGGCCGTTTCCCGTGCCTTCTCGGCCATCTGCTGCAGGGCATCGATATTGTCACGCATGCGGGCGGTGCTCTCGCTGGCGTCTTGCTGTGCCTGAGCGGCGGTAGCGGCGGTGTTTTCGGTATTGCCGGCGATCTCCTGCATGGAGCTTTCCATCTCCTGCACGGCGGCGGCCACCTGAAGGACCTGGGCCTGTTGCTGGCTCAGGCCTTCAGAGGTGTCCCGGGTGGTGGCCGACAGTTGCTCGGCGGCGGCGGCCAGCTGGGCTGAGGTGCCGGCGACACGGGCGATCAGCGCGCGGAAGCTGTCCATCATTCGATTGAAGTCCTGGGCCATCCGCGCTACTTCATCCTGGCCGTCGGTGGTGAATCTCAGTGTCAGGTCGTGTTCGTCGCTGGCGCGCTTCATGGTGACGGCCAGGGCATTGATCGGGCGCAGGATGCTGCGGCCCAGCAGCAGAGCCGGCACTACGGTGGCCAGTACGGCCAGAATGATGGCCAGTACGGCGGTGGTCATCAGGCGTTGCTGTTCATTCTCCAGGCGCTGATCAAGGTGTTGTTCCAGTGTGCTCTGGAGCTCATCGGTGCTCTTGACGGCCTGACGCATCCGGCCCATCAGGCCGTCATCGACCGTCAGACCCAGCTGGGTGTAGGCCTCGACCAGGCGCTGGAAGCTGCCACGATACTGGGTCAGCAGAGGGTGCAGCGATGCGCTGTGCGCGGGCAGCAACAGCATGTCGATCTGCTGGCCGAAGTGGTCTGTCTGTTTCAGGAAGCGGTCCAGATACTTGGCATTCAGGCGCAGCAGGAAATCCTTCTCGTGACGGCGCAACATCAGCAGGCTGCTGAGCAACTCGCTGTTGTCGGTGGCGCGGATCTCCTGCTCGACGCCATGGATCGCTCCGCGCAGCTGGCCGCGCAGGCCGGACTCTTCGTCCAGGCCGATCTGAATGCGTAGCCTGCTGACGGCCGTGAAGACCTGCTCATAGGCATGCATGCGCTCAGCGAAGGTATTCAACTCGTCCTGAAGGCTCGGTTCCGGCAGTAGCCGTTTGAGCTGTTCGAGCCCGGTTTGGTACTGCCCGTAGCTGGCCTCAAAGCGCTGCAGGTAGGTCCTGTCCAGGCGCGCCAGGAAATCTTTCTCATGACGGCGCAGGTCCTGTTTGTGGTTTTCCACCCGGGCCAGGGTCTCGCTGATGGTGACCAGCTCGCGATACTGCTCCAGGGTGTGGAAGATGATCAGGCCCATGGCGATGAAGCCGATCAGGATCAGGACGATCAGGGTGCTCAGTTTCTGTCTAATTGTCATACAGTAAAACATCCAGTGCCGGGAAACAGCATCCATGCAGGGGGACAGGGCATATTTCAGTCCAGAAACAGTGCCAGCAGGTCATTCAGAAACAAACGTCCCTGGGGCGTGGGTGCCAGTCGGGCGGTGTCGCTGACCAGCAGTCCTCGCTGCCGTGCCTGCCGCAGCAACGCCTCAACCAGGGATAAATCGACGCCAGTACGCGCGCTGAACAGGTGCGCGGGGACGCCCTCGGTCAATCGTAACGCATTCAGCATGAATTCGAACGCCCGGTCTTCGTGTGGAATCGGCTCATCGCCGGCCAGACGGCGACCAGGGTCAAGATAACCCTTGGGCTGGCGCAGTTTGTGGCGGCGGTGGATCTTCAGCTGCCCGTCGCTGTCCAGCTGGCTGCACTTGCCGTGGGCGCCCGCGCCGATGCCCAGATAGTCGCCGAACTGCCAGTAGTTGAGATTGTGGCGGGCCTGCTGCCCAGGGCGCGCGTAGGCGGAGATCTCGTACTGGCGATAGCCCTGAGTATCCAGCAGGGCCTGTCCCTGCTCCTGGATCTCCCAGAGCGTCTCGTCCACCGGCAGTTGCGGCGGGCGGGCGTGGAACTCGGTGTTGGGCTCAATGGTGAGCTGGTACCAAGACAGGTGGCCGGGGTCGAAGGCCAGCGCCTGTTTCAGGTCCGCGAGGGCCTGATCGACGCTCTGCCCCGGCAGGCCGTGCATCAGGTCCAGATTGACCCGGGGAAAGAGCGCCACGGCGGCTTCGGCCGCGCGCAGGGCCTCGTCCGGGTTGTGGATCCGGCCGAGCTGCTGGAGGTGCGCGGCGTTGAAACTCTGCACGCCGATGGAGAGGCGGTTTACGCCAGCGGCGCGGTAGCCCTCGAAACGTGCCAGCTCGAAGGTGCCGGGGTTGGCTTCCAGGGTGATCTCGATGTCATCCGCCTGGGGCGCGCGTGCGGCGATGCCCGTGAGCAGGCGGTCGATCGACTCGGCGCTGAACAGGCTCGGTGTGCCGCCGCCGATGAAGATCGACCGCAGCGGTCGGCCGCCGGTCAATGGCAGGTCCGCGTCCAGGTCGTCCAGCAGGGCGTCCACGTACACCGCCTCGGGCAGCTGCTCCGGGGCGGCGTGGGAGTTGAAGTCGCAATAGGGGCATTTGCGCACACACCAGGGGATGTGGACGTACAGCGACAAGGGCGGCAACTGGCCCCCTGGCTTATGGCTCTCCTCCAGCTGAAGGCTCTCGTCTGGCTGAAGGCTCATGCGTGCTTGAGCCAAGGGCCGATGGCGTCGATGAACTGGCGCACCGCCTTGCCGCGGTGGCTGTACTGCTGTTTCTGCTCGGGGCTGAGCTCGGCGCTGGCGCAATCGGTTTCCGGCACGTAGAACAGCGGATCGTAACCGAAACCGTTATGACCCTGGGGCTCGGTCAGGATGCGGCCTTCCCAGCTGCCCTGGCAGATCAGCGGCGTCGGGTCTTCGGCATGGCGCATGAACACCAGCACGCACTGGAAACGGGCACTGCGCCGCTCCTGCGGCAGCTGGGCCAGCGCCTGTAGCAGCTTGGCGTTGTTCTCGTCGTCGCCACAGCCTTCGCCGGCGTAACGTGCCGAGTAGATGCCCGGCGCGCCGTTGAGGGCGTCCACCTCCAGGCCGGAGTCGTCGGCCAGCGCCGGCAGGCCGGTGATACGCGCGGCATGACGGGCCTTGAGGATGGCGTTCTCGACAAAGCTCAGGCCGGTCTCCTCGGCGTCATGGACGGCGAAGTCCGACTGCGGCATCACCTCGATCTGCAGCGGGGCGAAGATCTCGCCGAACTCTTTCAGTTTGCCGCGGTTGCCGCTGGCCAGAACGATCTTGTCTATCATGTGCTTTGGTTAACTCAATCGACGTAAAAACGTTGGTCAAATTCAATGCTGTAGGCCGGCTGGTTCGGGTCCGGCTGCACGCTCAGGGTGATCTTCAGCTGTTCGTCCTCGGTGAAGCGGAAGCCGCCGATGTAGTACAGGGCGTTGCCTTCATCGATTTTCTTGAACTCCAGCTGCTGCGCCTGGCCGATCAGGTTGGCGGCCTGGCCGGAGACGATTGCAGTGGTCGCCTGCTTGCTGCCGTCATCCTGGATCTCCAGCACCGATACATTGACCAGTGCACGGTATTTGCTGCGTATCAGGCCGTTCTGTTGCGCCACTTCCGGCGTGATGAAGCTGGAGTTGAAGGCGTTGTAGTGGATCTCGTAGTGGCCGTCGGACATCATCTGTTCGGCCAGCGCCAGCGGGCTGAATGCCAGCGCCGCCACGGCCAGCAGGCGGCTCAGGGTGGCAGGATAAGAGCGCATAATCGGTTCCTCGTCCTTAGCGGGTGATACGGTAGATAGCGATCTCGCCGAGCATGTTCGGCCACAGCTTGATCCACCAGTGATGGCGGTGCTGATGGTCGACCACTGTGCGCTCCAGAATCTCGATGTTGCGGTCCACGCACAGCTGCTCGAAATCCTTGAAGGTGCAGAAGTGGATGTTCGGCGTGTTGTACCAAGTATAGGGCAGAAACTTGGACACCGGCATCTTGCCGCGGAAAGCCAGGTAGCCGCGGGCGCGCCAGTGGGCAAAGTTGGGGAAGGTGACGATGCACTCGCGACCGATGCGCAGCATTTCGTCGACGATCAGGTCCGGCCGGTGCATGCTCTGCAGCGCCTGGGTCATGATCACGGTGTCGAAGCTGTCGTTGCCGAGCGAGGCCAGGCCGTCGTCGATATCCTTCTCGATCACACTGACGCCCTTTTCGATGCAGGCGGTCAGGTTGTCGTGGTCGATCTCCAGACCGTAACCCCGGACGCCCTTCTCGCTGCTCAGGTGCGCCAACAGCTCACCCTCGCCGCAGCCCAGGTCGAGGACCCGGGAGCCGGGTGCTATCCACTCGTTGATGATCTCCAGATCAGCGCGCATCGTCGGTTCCTCCATTCGGCTGGGGCAGGGCATCGGCGATCCGGTTCATGTAGGTGCTGAAGACCTCCATGTAACGCGGAATCGGGATCAGAAAGGCGTCGTGTCCCTGGGGGGCGTCGATTTCGGCATAGCTGACCGGCTTGCCGGCGGCAACCAGGGCATCGACCAGCTCCCGTGAGCGCTCCGGCGAGAAGCGCCAGTCCGTCGTAAACGACGTGACCATGAAGTCGCACTGGGCTGGTGCCAGAGCGGCTGCCAGATCGTGTCCCTGCTCACCGGCCGGGTCGAAGTAGTCCAGCGCCTTGGTCATCAGCAGGTAGGTGTTGGCATCGAATGAGGTCGAAAAGCGTTCGCCCTGATATTGCAGGTAGGACTCCACCTCGAACTGGGCGTTGAAGTCGAAGCTGAGCTTGCCGTCCTTGAGTTCGCGGCCAAACTTGTCGCGCATGCCGTCGTCGGACAGGTAGGTGATGTGGCCGACCATGCGTGCCAGCATCAGACCGGTACGGGGCACGGTGTCATGCTCGTAGTAATGGCCGGCATGGAATTCGGGGTCCTTGCTGATCGCCTGGCGTGCGACTTCGTTGAAGGCGATGTTCTGGGCACTGAGCTTGGCCGCGGAGGCGATCACCACGCAGTGGCGCAGTCGGTCGGGGTAGCTGATCGACCACTGCAGCGCCTGCATGCCGCCCAGGCTGCCGCCAACCACGGCGGCCCACTGGTCGATGCCCAGATGGTCGGCCAGCAGGGCCTGGCTGTGCACCCAGTCCTGCACGGTCATGATCGGGAAATCGGGGCCATAGGGCTTGCCGCTGTCCGGATTCAGCGTGTTGGGGCCGGTGGAGCCGTGGCAGCCGCCCAGGTTGTTCAGGCTGACCACGAAAAAGCGGTTGGTGTCGATCGATTTGCCGGGGCCGATGGCGGAATCCCACCATCCGGGCTTGCGGTCGTCCATGCTGTGGTAGCCGGCGGCATGGTGGTGGCCGGACAGGGCATGGCAGATCAGGATGGCGTTGGAACGGTCGGCGTTGAGTTCGCCGTAGGTTTCGATCATCAGGTCCCAGCTGTTCAGCGTGCGGCCGCAGCTCAGCTCCAGCGGATGATCGAAATGGATGCGCTCGGGGCTGACCAGCCCCACGGAGTCATCGGGAATTACAGCAGGCATGGTGGTTCTCACTTTTCAGGATGCAGGATGTGTCGGGGGGTGGCGCTCGGGCGCCTCGATTCGAGCATCACATGTCGTAGTGCAACACCCGGCAGAGCATCAGAAACCTGGCTGTAAACAACGTGTTGTCCCTTTTAGTCCGATGATAGGTCGAGCCCGTCCGGCAGTTTGGCGGGGGCGTGGATACGCACCCGTTTTTCCCGGCCCAGCTCGCCGCTGATGATACTGACATCGCGCTTGGCGACGCCGAAGGTCTTGGCCAGAAACTTGACCAGCGCCGCGTTGGCGCGGCCCTCGATGGGCGGCGCCGCTATGCGGATCTTAACACTGTCGCCGTGCAGCCCGGAAATTTCGTCACGGGATGCCTTGGGCTGCAGGTGGCAGCGCAGGATCAGATCCTCGCCCTGCCAGCTATAGTAGGGCATGTTCATATCAGATGATAACGAAGGCCTTGAGATAGCTCTGCACGATCTGGATCAACAGGAAGATCAGGATTGGTGACAGATCCAGCCCGCCGATCGGCGGAATCACCCGGCGCGCCAGTGCAAAAAGCGGCTCGCTCAGCTGCAGCAGCAGTTGCGGCGCCGGGTGGTAGCTGTCCGGTGCGACCCAGCTGATGATCACCGCGCCCAGTGTGGCCAGAAATAGATGGTCAACAGGGTATTGAGTACGCCGGTCAATGAGAAGATCAACAGGTGCAACGGATTGATCGACCCGCCTGCGGACGCAAACAGCGGCGAAAACTGAATCAGCAGCAGGATGGCGATCGCCTTGACCACCAGGGCGACGATCAGCGTAGCGAAATCGAAACGTCCCCGTGGGCGCAGCATCCGCTGCAGCGGGCCGACCACCGGCTGGGTGATGCGTACCACGGATTGCGAGATCGGGTTGTAGTAATCGGCCTGAGAAAGTTGCAGTGCAAAACGCATCAGCAGCAGGAAGGAGAAGATGCCTCCCACCAGGCTGACAATAAGGGTAATCGGATCCTGTCCCATGATCGGTCCTGTTCGGCAGATGAATCGTCAGTGTTTGCAGAGCTCGTCGGCCATTTCGACAGCGCGGTCGCGACAGGCGGTCATCGCCTGCTCCACGATCGCTTCCAGCCCCTGGGCCTGGAAGGTGTTGATGGCCTGCTCGGTAGTGCCCTTGGGCGAGGTGACGCGACGACGCAGCTCGGCGGCATCCACGTCGCTGTTGCTGGCCATGCGGGCGGCACCCAGTGCGGTCTGCAGCGTCAGGTTGCGGGCGGTGGCTTCGCTCAGGCCCAGCTTGACGCCGGCGGCGGTCATCGCTTCCATCATCAGGAAATAGTAGGCCGGACCGGAACCGGAGACGGCGGTCACCGCATCCAGCTCGGCTTCGCTCTGCACCCAAAGTGCGATGCCGACAGCCTGCAGCACCTGGGTGGCCTGCTCACGCTGGAGGTCAGAAACACGTTCATTGGCGAACAGGCCGCTGGCGCCGGTCTGCACCAGTGCCGGAGTGTTGGGCATGCAGCGCACCACGGCGGCACTGCCGCCCAGCCAGCGGTCCAGGGCTTCCAGGCTGATGCCGGCGGCGATGGAGACGAACAGCGGCTGGTGCTGTCGGGCGGCGGTCGCCAGGTCGGCCGCCACGCTCTGCATGATCTGCGGTTTCACCGCCAGCACCACCAGGTCGGCGGCGGCCACGGCGGCCTGATTGTCGGTGGTAGTGTTCAGGCCCTGGGCGGCCAGATCTTCCAGGCGGGCAGACTCGGGTTCCGCGGCCCAGATGTTCTGTGGCGCGAAACCGTTCTCGAGCAGGCCGCCGATGATGGCCCGGGCCATGTTGCCGGCACCGATGAAAGCGACTACGGGTTGTTGGCTCACGAATCTACTCCTGTGGTTCAAACATTGGTGGTGGCGCCGGGGTCGTCGGCGTCGGGATGGCTTCCCGAGTCAGCCTCTGAGCTGGCCCCGGAATTGGCCCCCGCGTTGTTATAGTGGCGCGGACCGAATAGTGCGGTGCCGACCCGGACCATAGTGGAGCCTTCGGCGATGGCCGCGTCCAGGTCACCGGACATGCCCATCGACAGGGTATCCAGCTGGGGCAGTTCTGTCTGCAGTGCTGTCAGCAGTTCGCGCACGCGGGCAAAGGTGGCGCGCTGGCGAGTCGGATCGGTTTCCGCTTCCGGGATCGCCATCAGGCCGCGCAGGCGCAGCCCGGGCAGCGCCGCGACGGCTCGGGCCAGCTCGGGCAGCTCATCAGGCGTACAGCCGGACTTGCTGGCCTCGCCGCTGATGTTGACCTGCAGGCAGAGGTTCAGCGGCGACCGCTCGCCCGGGCGCTGTTCGGACAGGCGGCGGGCGATCTTGAGCCGGTCGACGCTGTGCACCCAGTCGAACTGCTCGGCGATGGCGCGGGTCTTGTTGGACTGGATCGGGCCGATGAAATGCCACTCCAGCGGCAGCTCCTGCAGCGCCGCGATCTTGTCCAGCGCTTCCTGCAGATAGTTCTCGCCAAAGGCGGTCTGGCCGCAGGCGTGCAACTGACGGATCTCGTCAGCACCTCGGGTCTTGCTGACCGCCAGCAGCTGCACGCTCTCGGGCGCGCGCTGGCTGTCCCGACAGGCGCTCAGAATCTGCCGGCGAACACTGTCATACTTGTCTGCTAACATAATCACCCATGAATACTGACGGCTGTCATTGGCAGGTTATGCCTATTCTGCTAGAACACTAAAGTTTAATGGAAGCTGCCTCGGATCTCGACTGCTTATGGATATTACTGAACTTTTATCATTTGCCGTGCAACAGGGTGCGTCCGACCTGCACCTGACCGCCGGCATGCCGCCCATCATCCGTGTCGACGGTGACGTGCGGCGTATCAAGCTCCCGGCGCTGGATCATAAACAGGTGCACACGCTTGTCTATGACATCATGAACGACAAGCAGCGCAAGGAGTATGAAGAAAACTTCGAAGCGGATTTCTCCTTCGAGGTGCCCAAGCTGGCCCGTTTCCGTGTCAACGCCTTTAACCAGCACCGCGGTGCGGCGGCGGTATTCCGTACAGTCCCCAACAAGGTGCTGACCATGGATGACCTGGGCATGGGCAAGGTGTTCAGGGACCTGTCTGAACAGGCCAGGGGTCTGGTACTGGTCACCGGCCCGACCGGTTCCGGTAAGAGTACCACCCTGGCGGCGATGATCGACTACGTCAACGACACCCGTTCCGACCATATCCTCACCATTGAGGATCCGATCGAATTCGTTCACGAAAGCAAAAAGTGCCTGATCAACCAGCGTGAAGTGCACCGCGATACCCACAGCTTCTCCAACGCCCTGCGCTCGGCGCTGCGTGAGGACCCGGACGTGATTCTGGTGGGCGAGATGCGCGACCTGGAAACCATCCGCCTGGCGCTGACCGCCGCCGAGACCGGCCACCTGGTGTTCGGCACTCTGCACACCACCTCGGCCGCCAAGACTGTCGACCGTATCATCGACGTCTTCCCGGCCGCCGAGAAGGACATGGTGCGCTCCATGCTGTCCGAATCCCTGCAGGGGGTGATCTCCCAGACGCTGTTGAAACGGGTCAAGGGCGGGCGCGTGGCGGCCCACGAGATCATGATCGGCACCCCGGCGGTACGCAACCTGATCCGCGAGGACAAGGTGGCGCAGATGTACTCGGCGATCCAGACCGGCGCCGCCTATGGTATGAAAACACTGGACCAGTCGCTGACCGAGCTGATGCAGAAGGGCATCATCTCCAAGGAACTGGCCCGCGAAAAAGCGAAGAACCCCGCCACTTTTTGAGGCCGGATGACACAGGAGTCAAACAGTGGACTTTACTCAACTTTTGAAAGTGATGGTGGATCGGGGCGCGTCTGACCTGTTCGTGACCGCCGGAGCCGCCCCGTCGATCAAGGTGGACGGCACCATCCGCCCCTTGACGAAGGAGAAGCTGAAACCCAGCCAGACCCGCGCGCTGGTCTACAGCACCATGAACGACAAGCAGCTGGCCGAGTTCGAAGGCACCAACGAGTGCAACTTCGCCATCAGTGCGCCGGGCATCGGGCGTTTCCGTGTCAGCGCCTTCATGCAGCGCAACACGCCGGGGATGGTGCTGCGTTCGATCAACAGCCATATCCCGAGCATGGCCGAGCTCAAATTGCCGGACGTGCTGCGCGACCTGGCGATGACCAAGCGCGGCCTGATCCTGTTCGTCGGCGGAACCTCCACCGGCAAGTCGACCTCGCTGGCGTCGATGATCGACTACCGCAACGAAAACCATGCCGGTCATATCATCACCGTCGAGGACCCGATCGAGTACGTCCACAGCCACAAGAAGAGCATCATCACCCAGCGCGAAGTGGGGATCGATACCGAGTCCTTCGAAGTGGCGCTGAAAAACACCCTGCGCCAGGCGCCGGATGTGATCCTGATGGGTGAGATCCGTTCCGCCGACACGATGAAGTACGCGCTGGCCTTTGCCGAAACCGGTCACCTCTGTCTGGCCACGCTGCACGCCAACAACGCCAACCAGGCGCTGGACCGCATCATCTCCTTCTTCGGTCCCGAACATCACGACCAGGTGTGGATGGACATGTCGCTCAACCTCAAGGCGATCGTGGCCCAGCAGCTGCTGCCCACGGTAGACGGCAAGGGTCGCCGCGCCGCCATCGAGGTGATGATCAATACCCCGCTGATTCAGGACCATGTGCGCAAGGGCGAGGTGCACGAGATCAAGGAAGTGATCAAGAAGTCCACCAACCTGGGTATGCAGACCTTCGACCAGGCGCTGTTCAACCTCTACCGCGACGGTATCATCACCTATGAGGTGGCGCTGGCGCATGCGGATTCCGCCAACGATCTGCGTTTGATGATCAAGCTGGATGCCGAGACCAACGGCAAGCCGGATGTCCAGGAAGAGTCGGACATGCCCAGCTTTACCCTGCAGGACGAGGATGACGACCTCAACATGGCGGGCGAACTCGACGTCAAGGGCATGTAGGCACGTCGCCGGAAGCGGCGGCGACCAGACGAAAAAGGGGCGGTCCCATCGGGTGCCGCCCCTTTTTGCGTCAGTTGCCGATGCTCAGCGGCGGAACACGATGCGACCGTCCATCAGCGTGACGTTGACGCGGCCCTTCAGCGTCTGACCCAGGAAGGGGCTGTTCTTGCCGGCGGATCTCAGGCTGTCTGCGGTCAGTTCCCATTCGGCGTCGGGATCGAAGATGCAGATATCGGCCTGGGAGCCGACCTCCAGGGTGCCGGCCTCGATGTCGAGAATGCGCGCCGGTGCGGCGGTCAGCGTCTCGATCAGCTGCGGCAGCTCCAGCAACTGCAGTTCCACCAGCGACAGGCTCAGCGGCAGCAGGGTTTCCAGTCCGGTCATGCCCGGCTCGGTGGCCGCGAACGGCGCCTGCTTGGCGATGGGGTCGTGCGGCTGGTGGTCGGAGCAGATCGCGGCGATGGTGCCGGTCACCAGACCCTGGCGCAGGCCGGCGCGATCGAGCTGACTGCGCAGCGGCGGCTGCAGGTGGTAGGCGGCGTTGAAGCCGTTGACGCTTTCGTCGGTCAGCAGCAAATGCTGAATCGCCACGTCGGCGGTGACGTCCAGGCCGCGTTCGCGGGCGGCGTCGATCATCCGCACCGAGCGTTCGCAGGAAAGCTGGCCGAAGTGGGCGCGCACGCCGGTTTGCTCCACCAGCAGCAGGCAGCGGGAGACCTCGATGGTTTCCGCGGCTTCCGGGATGCCGTTCAGGCCCAGACGGGTCGAAGTGGTATCGTCGTGCATGCAGCCGTTGGCGGCCAGAGCCTCGTCCTGGGCCTGGAACACTACCAGCAGGTCATGGGTGGCGGCGTATTCGAGGCAGCGCAGCAGCGTCTGGCTGCTGGCGATGCTGTGGCGCATGTTGGTAAAGGCGATGCAGCCGGAGCTGGCCAGGCCGTGCAGCGGCGCCAGCTGTTCCCCGTCCAGGCCGCGAGTCAGCGCACCCATCGGCAGTACGCGGGCAAAGCCGACATCGGCGGCCCGGTCCTGGATCAGCTCGGCGACGGCGGCGGTTTCCACGATCGGCTGGGTGTCGGGCGTCACCACCAGCGTGGTGATGCCGCCGGCGGCTGCGGCTGCGGTTTCGCTGGCGATGGTGCCTTTCTGGGTGAAGCCGGGCTCACGCAGATTGGTGCACAGGTCGATCAGGCCGGGACAGACCACCTGGCCGCTGGCGTCGATCACCTCGTCGGCAACGAATCCTTCGGGCGCCTCACCCATTGCGGCGATCTCGCCGTTCTGCACGTAGAGGTCGGCCACTTCATCCCACTGCTGGGTCGGGTCGATGACGCGACCGCCGGAAATCAAAATGTTCATGCCTGCTCCTCCTGACCGCTTTCGCCGCGTTGTGACAACTGCCCGCCCATCGCCTTGGACATCACCGCCATGCGCACGGCGATGCCGTTGGTGACCTGGTCGAGAATCAGCGAGCGCGGGCCATCGGCCACTTCGGACTCGATCTCGACGCCCCGGTTGATCGGGCCCGGGTGCATCACCACCGCGTCCGGCTTGGCGTAGGCCAGCTTGTCGCGATTGAGGCCGTAGAGTTTGTAAAACTCGGACTCGCTGGGCAGCAGGGCGCTCTGCATGCGTTCCTTCTGCAGGCGCAGCATCATGATCACGTCGACGTCGCGCAGGCCCGGCGCCATCTCGGTGTAGACCTTGACGCCCAGCGCCTCGATATGACGCGGCAGCAGGGTCTTGGGTGCGATCACGCGGATTTCGTCGACGCCCAGTGTGCGCAGCGCGTGGATCTGTGAGCGGGCCACGCGGGAGTGCAGGATGTCGCCGACGATGGCGACTTTCAGTGGTGCGAAGTCGCCCTTGTGGCGGCGGATGGTCAGCATGTCCAGCATCGCCTGGGTCGGGTGGGCGTGACGGCCGTCACCGGCGTTGATCACGGCCACGTTCGGCGTCACGTGCTGGGCGATGAAGTGGGCGGCGCCGCTGTCGGAATGACGCACCACGAACATGTCGGAATGCATCGCTTCCAGCGTCATAAGGGTGTCTTTCAGCGTCTCGCCCTTCTTGGTCGAAGAGGTGTTGATGTTCAGGTTCAACACGTCTGCGGACAGGCGCTTGGCCGCCAGCTCGAAGGTGGACAGGGTGCGGGTGCTGTTTTCGAAGAACAGGTTGGCCACGGTCTTGCCGCGCAGCAGCGGGATCTTCTTGACCTGCTGCTGGCTCATGTCGACGAAGGAATCGGCGGTATCGAGGATCTCGGTCAGCAGCTCGCGCGGCAGCCCTTCGATGGTCAGGAAATGGCGCAGCTGGCCGTCGGCGGTCAGCTGTATCGCGTTCGGGTCGTTAGCCTCAAACATGGTGATGTGCTCTTGTCGTTTCAGTCACGCTGACGGATGGTCAGCGTCAGGGGATCGGGGCCGTTGAGTTTGACCAGCTGGTCGGGGCCGAGCGCCAGGGTGCCGCCGATGACATCGGCCTGGATCGGCAACTCGCGGCGCTGCAGGTCGAGCAGGGTGACCAGGCTGACCGAGGCGGGGCGGCCGTAGTCGAACAGCTCGTTCAGCGCCGCACGGATGGTGCGCCCGCTCATGATCACGTCATCGACCAGCAGAATGTCGCGGCCTTCGGTGGCGCAGGGCAGCTGGGTCGGCTGCACTTTCGGATTCATGCCCACCTGGGTGAAATCGTCACGATAGAAACTGATGTCCAGAATGCCCAGCGGGCTGGTCAGTTCCAGCTGCCGGTGCAGGCGTTCTGCCAGCCAGACCCCGCCGGTGCGGATGCCAATCATCAGCGGATCCTTGAGATTACGCTGGGTGATCAGGGCGCGGGTTTCACCGGCCATCTTGTCGAGCAGTGCATCAACGCTCAGGGTGCCCGAGACCATAAATGTCCTCCAGTCGGGTGTGGCTTGGGATGCGGTCGGAACTGTTGAACCAGTCCTCGAGGATCAGCTGGGCGGCGATGCCGTCCACCGATTCCTGCTTGAAGTTGGTGCCGCCGCCGGCATCCAGGTGGATGCGCTTGGCTTCGGCCGTGGTCAGGCGTTCGTCACACAGAAAGCAGGGCAGCTGGTAGCGGTCCTGGATGCGGTTGGCGAACTTGCGGGCGCGGCGCGCCATCTCGGAGATGGTGCCATCCATGTTGAGCGGAATGCCCACCACCAGAACGTTGGGCTGCCACTGCTTGACGGTGGCGTCCAGGGCGTCCCAGTCGGGAATGCCGTCGCGAGCCCGGATCGGGTCGATCGGGCTGGCGCTGGCGGTCAGGCTCTGGCCGATCGCCAGGCCGATACGTGTCGTGCCGAAATCGAATCCCAGCACCAGTTGGGTGTCGCTGCTCATCCAGTCGCTTCAGTCAGGCGTGTCCGGCATGGGCCGGCAGCAGGTTCAGATTGATGCCTAGCGTGGCGGCGGCGGCTTGCAGCCGGTCCTCCAGTGGCAGGTGGAAAAGTATATCCGAATTTGCCGGACAGCTTAACCAGAGGTTGTCGCGCAGCTCCTGCTCAAGCTGCTCGGGACCCCAGCCGGCGTAGCCCAGCGCCACCAGAAAGGTGTCGGGGCCTTCGTCATGGGCGATCGCTTCGAGGATATCCAGCGAGGTGGTCAGGCAGAGTTCGTTGCTGATGGCGTGGGAGGAGAGCCATTCCCGATCGGGGGTGGGGGGGTGCAGCACGAAGCCGCGGTCGTCGCGCACCGGTCCGCCGTTGAAGATCGGGCGTTCGGATTCCGGTCCTGTCCGGTTGTCCAGCTCCAGGTGGCTGAGCAGGTCGCACATGCGGATACCGCTGGGACGATTGACTACAATGCCCATGGCGCCGTACTCGTTGTGGTCGCAGATATAGACCACGGTCTGGGCAAAGGTGTCATCCAGCAGGTGCGGCATCGAGATCAGGAAATGGTCACGAAGTGAGGTGAAGGGCATAGTAAGGCTCTCTTCGTTGAACGTAAGGTAGCTTAGGCTTAGTACACTCGCGCCTGTTTCTCAAATTTCCAGGTACGAATGATCTCCAGTTTGTCGACGTTCTTGCGCATCTCCACCGGGAAGCTCTGGAATGGAGAGGCCAATTGGACGATGCGAATGGCGGCGTCATCCAGGATCCGGTAGCCGGAGGAGGCGAGGACCTCGATATTGACCACCCGGCCGTCGGGGTTCAGCGCCACCAGCAACCTGAGGGTGCCTTGAAGCCCTTGCCGCCGGGCCTGTTCCGGGTAGTTCAGGTTGCCCACCGTTTCGACCCGGCGGCGCCAGTTGTCCAGATAGGCGGCATACCGGTGGGCGCGCGTATCGGCCGAGGTCAGGCGCAATACGCGCGGTTTCTTCGCCCGCTCTTCGCGGATCAGGTCCAGTTGAGCCTGCAGGCTGGCCATCTCCAGGCTGCGCGCCATCAGCGAGGTGGAGCTGTTCGGTTGCGGGGCCGGAGTGGCGGCTTGCTTGCCGGCGTTCACCTGGGTGTTGTGCCGTGCTTCGGGGGCCTGGCGCGTGACCTCGGTCCGCTCCGGGCGGGTTGCCTTGCCCTGCTGGTCGGCGTGTTGCCCCCTGGCGGGTTCCGTCGTCGGGCTGGGTTCGGCCGGCACCGGTGCGGCGTTTGGCTGCGCGGCCTGCTGGCGCGATTCGGTGCTGGCCAGCGGCGCTACCTCGGTGGTGGAGGGGGTGGCCGCCGTGTCCGAGCTGCCGCTGCCGCGCTGGTTGTGCTGGGCGATGAAGTCGGCCTGGTCCGGTTCTTCCTTTTGCGGGTACTGCGCCAGGGTGACGTCCAGCGTTTGCTGCGGCGGCTCCACGTCGGGCAGGTTGAAGCTCAGGGCCAGCAGGAGGACGCCGTGAACCAGAGTGGCGATGAACAGCATGAAGCCGAAGCTGTCCCTGTTCAGGTGGTGCCAGAAGGGTAAACGGTCGTCCCGGGTGATCATCGTGCTTCCAGCTTTCCTTCGATACAGTTCATCAGCTCCATGCCGATGTCGAGCTTAAACTGGTCGTCCAGCTCGCGGATACAGGTGGGGCTGGTGACGTTGATCTCGGTCAGGTAATCACCGATCACATCCAGGCCGACGAACAGCAAACCCTTCTCTTTCAGGGTCGGGCCGACCTGCTCGGCGATCCAGCGGTCGCGGTCGCTGAGCGGGCGGCCTTCGCCACGGCCGCCGGCGGCCAGGTTGCCGCGGGTTTCACCGGCCATGGGAATGCGCGCCAGGGCGTAGGGCACGGGTTCGCCATCGATCATCAGGATGCGCTTGTCGCCGTCCTTGATTTCGGGGATGTACTTCTGCGCCATGATGGTCTGGGTGCCGTGCGCGGTCAGAGTCTCGATGATCACGCCCAGGTTGGTGCCGTCCTCGCGGATATGGAAGATCGAGGAGCCGCCCATGCCGTCCAGCGGCTTGAAGATGACATCCTTATGCTCGGCGTGGAACTGGCGCAGCAGGTCCTCGCGACGGGTCACCAGCACCGGCGGGCAGCACTGCGGGAAGTGGGTGGCGAACAGCTTCTCGTTGAAGTCGCGCAGACTGCCGGTGCGATTGACGATCAGGGTGCCCTGCGCCTCGGCCATCGCCAGCAGGTGGGTGGTGTAGATGAACTCGTTGTCGAACGGCGGATCCTTGCGCATCAGGATGACATCCAGCTCGGCCAGGTCGCGGATCACGTAATCGCCGCGCTCGAACCAGTGGTCCGGGTCCATGGCGACCTGCAGTGGCGCCATCTGCGCCTTGACGGTGCCGTCACGCAGGAACAGGTGCTGCTGCTCCATGTAGTGCAGTTCCCAGCCCTTGCGCTGGGCGGCCCAGAGCATGGCCAGGGAGCTGTCTTTCTTGTAGCTGATGGCCTCGATGGGGTCCATCACGATGCCGACTTTGACTGTCATCACAAATGTCCTGTGTGAAATGGATGGAAGTTACCCCAGGTCGCCCCAGAGGTACTGCAGAATGGCGCAGGCTGCGACCGGCGCGGTTTCGGTGCGCATCACCCGGGGGCCGAAGGCCACGGGCTTGAAGCCGGCGGCCAGGGCCGCTTCGACCTCGGCTTCGGTGAGGCCGCCTTCGGGGCCGATCAGCAGGGCGACGGAGGCCGGAGCGTCCATCGTCTGCAGCGGCTGTGCGGTGTGGTGGTGTAGCACCAGCTTGAGCTCGGCGTCCACGCTCCGGATCCACTGTTCCAGCGAGCTGACGTCGAGGATCTCGGGGACACTGGTGCGCAGGCTCTGCTCGCAGGCGCTGATCGCCACCTGCTGCCAGTGGCGCAGGCGCTTGTCCTCGCGCTCGGCCTTGAGGCGCACTTCGCAGCGTTCGCTGGTCAGTGGCGTGATGCAGGTCGCGCCCAGCTCGGTGGCTTTCTGCACCGCGTAGTCCATACGCTCGCCGCGCGACAGGGTCTGGCCGATATGGATCTGCAGGCCGGATTCGACGGCGGGCTGCGTCACCTCGGTGATCTGCGCGCTGGCGCGTCGCTTGTCGACGCTGGTCAGGGCGGCGGTGCATTCCACGCCTTCGCCATTGAACAGGCGGATCAGGTCGCCCTCTCGCAGGCGCAGGGCGCGCACGACATGCTGGATACTGGTGTCGGACAGTTCGATCAGCGCGCCGGCTGACAGCGGCTGGGATTCATAGACGCGGGGTATGCGCATGAGCGTCCTGCTGGTTGGATAAACAAGCCGCTATTATGTCGCATGGAGCGCAGGGGATGCCAGTGGGGCGAGCAGGGATCGCGTGGGCCTGTGAAGGTTGTTGTCTGTCAGAGACAGATCGCTCGCAGAGCGAGCTCCCACAGGGGGCTGCCGATGAGGGCAGTGATGTGGGAGCGCACTCCGTGCGCGAATCAGAGAATAGACCTGTGGTTACAGGCCGGCAGCGGCGCGCAGGGCGTCAGCCTTGTCGGTCATTTCCCAGGGGAACGCCATGAAGGTGTCGTCGCCCACGGTCATCTCGAACGGGTTGCGGCCGAAGTGACCGTAGGCCGCTGTCTGGCGGTACATCGGGTGCAGCAGGTCGAGCATGCGGGTGATCGCATACGGACGCAGGTCGAAGTGCTCACGCACCAGTTCGATGATCTTGTCATCGCTGATTTTGCCGGTGCCGAAGGTGTTGATCGATACCGAGGTCGGCTCGGCTACGCCGATGGCGTAGGACACCTGGATCTCGACACGGTCGGCCAGGCCGGCAGCGACGATGTTCTTGGCCACGTAACGGCCGGCGTAGGCCGCGGAGCGGTCGACCTTGGACGGGTCCTTGCCGGAGAAGGCACCGCCGCCGTGACGGGCCATGCCGCCGTAGGTGTCAACGATGATCTTGCGGCCGGTCAGACCACAGTCGCCCACCGGGCCGCCGATGACGAACTTGCCGGTCGGGTTGATGTGGTACTGGGTGCCCTTGTGCAGCAGTTCGGCCGGCAGTACGTGCTTGATGATCAGCTCCTGCACCGCTTCCTGCAGGTCGGCCTGGGACACGTCCGGGTTGTGCTGGGTGGACAGCACCACGGCGTCGATCGCCACCGGCTTGCCGTTTTCGTAGCGGCAGGTCACCTGGGACTTGGCGTCGGGACGCAGCCAGGGCAGCAGGCCGGACTTGCGCGCTTCCGCCTGACGCTCCACCAGACGGTGAGAGAAGGTGATCGGTGCCGGCATCAGCACGTCGGTTTCGTTGGCGGCATAGCCAAACATCAGGCCCTGGTCGCCCGCGCCCTGGTCTTCCGGCTTGCTGCGGTCCACGCCCTGGGCGATGTCGACGGACTGCTTGCCGATGATGTTGATCACACCACAGGTTTCACCGTCATAACCGACGTCGGACGAGGTGTAGCCGATGTCGCAGATCACGCCGCGCACCAGGTCTTCCAGATCGATCCAGGCCGAGGTGCTGATTTCACCGGAAACGATCGCCACGCCGGTCTTGACCATGGTTTCACAGGCAACACGGGCATACTTGTCTTCTGCGATGATCGCATCCAGCACGGCATCGGAGATCTGGTCGGCAATCTTGTCCGGATGTCCCTCGGACACGGACTCGGAGGTGAACAGGCTGTATTCGCTCATTCCGGGAAAAATCCTCACACAGGGTCAGGCGCGGCCGCAGGCATCGGGAGTGGGCCGGGCTGAAGATTAGAGTGTTGTCTAAAACCGGTTATTTTAACGCCAGCCTTGGTCGCTTGCATAACCTCGATCGGCTTTTTGCTTGAAAATTTTGCGTATTGGACATGAAAAACGCTCTATTTGCGTTTTTGGATTTGAAGCCGGTGGCCATCTGGGTGAAAATTGCGCCCTTAATTTCCCGAATCCGTAAACCTCAGGTTGGGTCCAGCCCCAGGAGTAGATTGATGTCCTCTCGCCGAGAACTTGCCAATGCCATCCGCGCATTGAGCATGGACGCCGTACAGAAAGCCAAATCCGGTCACCCGGGTGCCCCCATGGGCATGGCGGATATTGCCGAAGTGTTGTGGAACGATTTCATGAAGCACAACCCCGGCAACCCGCACTGGTACGACCGCGACCGCTTCGTGCTGTCCAACGGCCACGGCTCCATGCTGATCTACTCCCTGCTGCACCTGACCGGTTACGACGTCAGCATCGATGACCTGAAGAACTTCCGCCAGCTGCACAGCAAGACCGCTGGTCACCCGGAATACAGCTACTGCCCGGGTGTTGAAACCACCACCGGTCCGCTGGGTCAGGGCATCACCAATGCGGTGGGCATGGCGATCGCCGAGAAGGCGCTGGCGGCGCAGTTCAACCGCGACGGTCACGACATCGTCGATCACTACACCTACGCCTTCATGGGCGACGGCTGCCTGATGGAAGGTGTCTCCCACGAATCCTGTGCGCTGGCCGGCACCCTGGGCCTGGGCAAGCTGATCGCGTTCTGGGATGACAACGGCATCTCCATCGACGGCGAAGTGGAAGGCTGGTTCACCGACGATACCCCGGCCCGTTTCGAAGCCTACGGCTGGCAGGTGATTCGCGGCGTCGATGGTCACGACAGCGACCAGATCCGCGCCGCCATCGAGCAGGCGCGCGACAACGGCGAACAGCCCACGCTGATCTGCTGCAAGACCGTGATCGGTTTCGGTTCCCCGAACAAGCAGGGCAAGGAAGATTGCCACGGCGCGCCCCTGGGTGACGACGAGATCGCGCTGACCCGTGAAGCCCTGCAGTGGACCCACCCGGCGTTCGAAGTGCCGGCAGAACTGTACGCCGACTGGGATGCTCGTGAAGCCGGTACCCACGCCGAGAACGAGTGGAACGAGCGTCTGAGCGCCTACACCGCCGCCTATCCGGAACTGGCCGAAGAACTGCTGCGTCGCCTGTCCGGCGAGTTGCCGGCAGACTTCGGCGAAAAAGCCGATGCCTGGATTGCGCAGGTGGCGGAGAAAGGCGACACCATCGCCTCCCGTAAAGCCTCGCAGAACGCCATCGAAGCCTTCGGCCCGATGCTGCCGGAATTCATGGGCGGCTCCGCCGACCTGGCCGGTTCCAACCTGACCCTCTGGTCCGGCTCCAAGGGCCTGACCCGCGACGACGCCAGCGGCAACTACATCCACTACGGTGTGCGTGAGTTCGGCATGAGCGCGATCATGAACGGCCTGGCTCTGCACGGCGGTTTCATCCCCTACGGCGCCACCTTCCTGGTGTTCATGGAATACGCCCGCAACGCCGTGCGCATGGCGGCGCTGATGAAGCAGCGTGCGCTGTTCGTCTACACCCACGACTCCATCGGTCTGGGCGAAGACGGCCCGACCCACCAGCCGATCGAACAGATCGCCAACCTGCGTCTGACGCCGAACATGGAAACCTGGCGTCCCTGCGATGCGGTGGAATCCGGCGTCGCCTGGAAAGCCTCCGTGCAGCGCACCGACGGTCCGAGTTCGCTGATCTTCTCCCGTCAGGGCCTGCCGCATCAGCACCGCGATGCCGACCAGATCGCGGCGATCGAGCGCGGCGGCTACATCCTGCGTGACTGCGCCGGCACCCCGGATGCGATCCTGATCGCCACCGGTTCCGAGGTCTCTCTGGTGATGGACGCGGCGGAAGCGCTGACCGCCAAGGGCAAGCAGATCCGCGTGGTGTCCATGCCCTGTACCGAACGGTTCGACAAGCAGGACGCGGCCTACAAGGAGCAGATCCTGCCGGCAGCGGTCACCGCACGCGTGGCGGTGGAAGCGGCTCACGCCGACTTCTGGTACAAGTACGTCGGTCTGAACGGCGCCATCGTCGGCATGCGCAGCTTCGGTGAATCGGCTCCGGCTGGTGAACTGTTCAAGCTGTTTGGCTTCACCGTCGATAACGTTGTCAGCACCGTTGAAGGCCTGCTCTAAGCGGTCTGCCGGGCGCCGAGTGCGCCCGGCCATGCTCTCCATATGAGCGTCGACATGAGCTATCGAATCGCGATCAACGGCTATGGCCGTATCGGCCAGGGTGTGCTGCGTGCCATCTATCAGCGTGGTCTGCAGCATGAATTGCAGGTAGTGGCGATCAACGAGCTGTCCGACCTGGACACTTTGACCTACCTGACCCGCTACGATACCACCCATGGTCGTTTTCCCTGCCCGGTGAGCAATGACGGTGAAGCGCTGCTGATCAACGGTGATCGTATCCGTGTGTTCAGCGAGGCGGAGCCCGAGCAGATTCCCTGGGGTGCGCTGGACGTGGACCTGGTGTTGGAATGTTCCGGTGCGTTCAAGACCCGCGCCGACGCCGAACGCCATCTGGCCAGCGGCGCCCGGCGGCTGCTCTATTCGCATCCGGCGCAGCCGGATATCGATGCCACCCTGATCTTCGGTTACAACGAGTCCAGTCTCAAGGCCGGACACCGCATCGCCTCGGCCGCCTCCTGCACCACCAACTGCGTGGTGCCGGTGCTGGATCTGCTGGATCGCCATTTCGGCATCGACAGCGGCGTCACGACCACGATCCACTCGGCGATGAATGACCAGCCGGTGATCGACAGTTACCACCGCACCGACCTGCGTCTGGCGCGCAGCGCCATGCAGTCGATCGTGCCGGTGGATACCGGGCTCAGTCGCGGTATCGATCGCCTGCTGCCGCACCTGGCCGGGCGCTTCGAGTGCCTGCATGTGCGGGTGCCGACGATCAACGTTTCGCTAATGGATCTGTCGATCAATCTGCAGCAGGATACCGACCCGACCGAAGTCAACGCCATGCTGCGCGCCGCGGCCGACAACGAGCTGGCCGGGCTGCTGGGCTATACCGAAGAGCCGCACGCTTCGATGGACTTCAATACCGACTCCCGCTCGGCGGTGGTGGACGGTACCCAGACCCGGGTTTCCCGGGGGCGACTGCTGAAGCTGCTGTGCTGGTTCGACAATGAATGGGCCTTTGCCAACCGGATGCTGGATATCTCCCGGTACTGGCTGCGGCTCAAGGACTGAATAACCGACTCAAACAAGAAACAGGAATCCCTCTGATGAGCGTTTTGAAGATGACTGATCTGGATCTGGCCGGCAAGCGCGTGCTGATCCGTGAAGATCTCAATGTCCCGGTCAAGGATGGTCAGGTGACCTCCGACGCCCGTATCCGTGCTTCCCTGCCGACCATCGAAGTGGCCCTGAAAGCCGGCGCCAAGGTGATGGTGATGTCTCACCTGGGTCGTCCGACCGAAGGCGAATACGAAGAGCAATACTCGCTGGCACCGGTCGCCGAGCACATCAGCAAACTGCTGCAGCGTCCGGTTCCGCTGGTCAAGGACTGGCTGGACGGCGGCTTCGAAGTAGGCGAAGGTGAGCTGGTCCTGTTGGAAAATGTCCGCTTCAACGCGGGTGAGAAAAAGGACGATGAAGCGTTATCCCAGCAGATGGCCGCGCTGTGCGACGTCTACGTGATGGACGCCTTCGGTACCGCGCACCGTGCCCAGGCGTCGACCCACGGCGTGGCCAGGTTCGCACCGGTGGCCTGTGCAGGTCCCCTGCTGGCGAACGAGCTGGATGCCCTGGCCAAGGCGCTGGATAACCCGGCACGCCCGATGGCGGCGATCGTCGGTGGTTCCAAAGTGTCCACCAAGCTGGAAGTGCTCAACGCCCTGTCCGAGAAGTGCGATCAGCTGATCGTCGGTGGCGGCATCGCCAACACCTTCCTGGCGGCGGCTGGCAAGCCGGTGGGCAAGTCGCTGTGCGAGCATGACCTGATTCCGGCGGCCAAGGCGCTGATGGAGAAGGTCGACATCCCGATGCCGGTCGACGTGGTGGTGGCCAAGGAGTTCGCCGAGACCGCCGAAGCGGTGATCAAGTCCGCTGATGATGTGGCCGAGGACGAGATGATCCTGGATATCGGTCCGGAGTCTGCCAAGAACCTGGCCGGTCTGCTGACCAGCGCCGGCACCATCATCTGGAACGGTCCGGTGGGTGTGTTCGAGTTTGACCAGTTCGGCGAAGGCACCAAGGCACTGTCACTGGCGATCGCCAACAGCGCCGGTTTCTCTATCGCTGGCGGTGGCGACACCCTGGCTGCGGTGGATAAATACGACATCGCTGATAAGATCTCCTACATCTCCACCGGCGGTGGCGCCTTCCTGGAATTCGTGGAAGGCAAGGTGCTGCCGGCGGTTGCCGTTCTGGAAGAGCGTGCGGCGAAGTAAGATTTTTGATTAACCAATTCAAAGGGTGAAACCATGGCTTTGATCTCCATGCGTCAGCTGCTGGACCATGCCGCCGAATATGGCTACGGCATTCCGGCGTTCAACGTCAACAACCTGGAGCAGATGCGTGCGATCATGGAAGCGGCGGCCAAGACCGACTCGCCGGTGATCGTTCAGGCCTCTGCCGGTGCGCGCAAGTACGCGGGCTCCAACTTCCTGCGTCACATGATCCTGGCCGCGATCGAAGAGTTCCCGGACGTGCCGGTGTGCATGCACCAGGACCACGGCACCAGCCCGGCGGTGTGTCAGCGCTCCATCGCCATGGGCTTCTCGTCCGTGATGATGGACGGTTCCCTGGGCGAAGACGGCAAGACCCCGGCCAGCTACGAATACAACGTCGACGTGACCCGTCGCACCGTTGAGATGGCGCACGCCTGCGGTGTTTCCGTGGAAGGCGAACTGGGCTGCCTGGGCTCCCTGGAAACCGGTCAGGCCGGTGAAGAGGACGGTATTGGTGCCGAGGGTATCCTGACCCACGACCAGATGCTGACCGATCCGGATGAAGCGGCCGACTTCGTCAAGGCCACCAACGTGGATGCGCTGGCGATCGCCTGCGGTACCTCCCACGGCGCCTACAAGTTCACCAAGCCGCCGACAGGCGACATTCTGGCGATCGATCGCATCAAAGCGATCCACGACCGTATCCCGGGTACCCATCTGGTGATGCACGGTTCCTCCTCCGTACCTCAGGAATGGCTGGCGGTGATCAACCAGTTCGGTGGCGAGATCCCGGAAACCTACGGTGTGCCGGTCGAGCAGATCGTCGAAGGCATCAAGTACGGCGTGCGCAAGGTCAACATCGACACCGACTTGCGTCTGGCGTCAACCGGTGCCGTGCGTCGTTTCCTGGCGGAAAACCCGGCCGAGTTCGACCCGCGCAAATTCCTCAAGGCCACCATGCAGGCGATGAGCGAAATCTGCATTGCTCGTTATGAAGCCTTTGGTACCGCCGGCCATGCCAGCAAGATCAAGGCGATCTCGCTGGAAGACATGTCCGAGCGTTACATGACCGGTGAGCTGGACGCCAAGATTAACTGATCCCCGTCCCTGTTCCCGAAAACCCGGCTCAGGCCCACCCGGCCCGCGCCGGGTTTTTTTGTGCCCGGGCCATGGGGGATCCGGCTGTCGCCGTTTAAAGACTCTATAAGCCATTGATTTATAATGGCTGTAATAATGAATGCAGGATGAATCAGGCAAATGGCGACACTTTTTTGGCCCTGGCCATAGCAGTTCCGGCCTTAACCCGGGATGAGCCAATAAGTCATTATGTAACACACTGTTTTTAAAGAGTAATTTGTTTTTTGGCACGGCGATTGATTAGGCATGGCAGCTGTCATAAAAAGGAGTAAACAGGATGCTACGTCTGACATTGGTATTGACCGTGATGCTGGCGGTGATCGGGTTGCCGGAAGCCCTGAAACCGCTATTGTTCAAGAGTGAACCGCGTTTGGTGATCCTGACTACGGATGAAGAGCCCCATGTGCTCAATCCCCGTGCGCGGACCCATGTGATCCCGCCGTTGACCGTTCAGCCGCCGGAAGTGCTGATGCCCGTGGAGGCGATCGACGGGCCGCAGCTGAGCCAGCTGCAGCCCTATGCCGAGGCGTTGATCGCTGACACCAAAAGCTGAGGAGGTGTTTGCCATGAAGTCGACCAGAACGGGTATCGCTATGCTTATCTTATCGCTGGTGCTGAGCGGTTGCGGCACCATCATGCATCCCGAACGCAAGGGGCAGATCAGCGGCCGCATTGACCCCGGCGTGGCCGTGCTGGACGGACTGGGGCTGCTGTTCTTTTTCGTCCCGGGGGTGATCGCCTTCGCCGTGGACTTCAGCAACGGCACCATCTACCTGCCCGGTGGGCGTGGCGCCGATGCGGGGGCCGTGGACGACAGTCGGCAGATCAGTTTTGACGGCCAGCCGGACCTGGAGCAGCTGGAACAGCTGCTGCGGGACGAGGCCGGGATCGAGGTGGATCTGGCGCAAGCGCAGGTGCTGACGCCGGACCAGTATCTGGCGCTGCACACGGCCGACACACCGGCTCCGCTGATCCTCTGAACGGCAGTGTTGCCCAGCGGCAGACAGGGTATCCTAGGCTGTTTTCGCAGCTGCAAGGATCTCCCATGCCCCATCTGATTGCGGTCACCCTGCTGTGGGCCGTTTCGTTCAGCCTGATCGGCGAATACCTGGCCGGCCAGGTCGACAGTTACTTTGCCGTGCTGACCCGTGTGGTGCTGGCCGGCGCGATCTTCCTGCCGCTGTTGCGCCCCGCGCGGTTGCCGTCGGGCCTTATGCTCGGCATCACCGGGGTGGGTGCGCTGCAGTTCGGTCTGACCTACATCTGCCTGTATCTCTCCTTTGAATTTCTCAGCGTGCCTGAAGTGCTGCTGTTCACCATCTTCACGCCGCTGTACGTGGCGCTGATCGACAACACCCTGCGGCGTCGCTTCAGTCTGGCCCCGCTGGTGTCGACGCTGGTGGCGGTGATCGGCGCCGCCATCATTCGCTATGACCATGTCAGTGACGACTTCATCCGAGGTTTCCTGATCCTGCAGCTGGCCAACCTGGCGTTTGCGGCGGGTCAGGTCGGTTACGCGCATTTGAATCGTCACTATGCTCAGAGTGCTCGCCAGGCCTGGCACAGTTTCGGCTTCTTTTTCATCGGAGCCTTCCTGCTGGTACTGCCGGCCTGGCTGTTGCTGGGAAATTCGGACAAACTGCCGCAGACCGGGCTACACTGGGGGGTGCTAGTCTGGCTGGGGCTGGTGGCCTCGGGGCTGGGATTCTTTTTCTGGAACCGCGGCGCCACCCGGGTGGATGCGGGGACGCTGGGGATCATGAATAATGCACTGATCCCGGCGGGGCTGGTGGTCAATCTGCTGATCTGGAACCGGGAGGCGGACCTGTCCCGTCTGTTGATCGGCGGCGGCGTGATTCTGGCCGCCATCTGGCTCAACGCGGCCTGGACGCGCTGGTTCCGTCAGGGGTCTCGTTGGGCGTGATCTAACAGGTATGGATCGGCCCGATGGCCGATTGAGGTGTTTGCGCAGGAGGGAATATGGAACGTTGGAGCACGATTCGCTACAGCGGGCTTAAGCTGTCTGAGCTGATCAGTGCGCTGTCGCATGCGCTGGACATGACCGAGGGACAGCCGCCCGGGCACTGCATGCGCTGTTGCTGGATCGGTATGCAGTTGGCCGACCAGCTGGAGCTGGAAGCGGAGGCGCGTTGGGAGCTCTACTACACCCTGCTGCTCAAGGATCTTGGCTGCAGCAGCAATGCGGCACGCATCTGCGAACTTTATGGCGCTGATGACCTTGGCTTCAAGCGTGATTTCAAATGGGTCGATGGCAGTCTGGGTCAGGTGGTGCGTTTTCTGCTTCAGCACACGGGCCGTGACCAGGGGCTTGTCGAGCGTTTCCAGCGCCTGCTGCGGATCGCTCGGGAAGGTGACGGCCTGGCGAATGAGCTGATCCAGACCCGTTGCGAGCGCGGCGCCGCCATCGCACGCGATCTGGGCTTCAGCGAGGTCGTGGCGGCCGGCATTCACAGCCTTGACGAACACTGGAGCGGCAGCGGTCGGCCCGCAGGATTAACCGGTGAGCAGATTCCGCTGTTCTCCCGTATTGCACTGCTGGCGCAGGTGGTCGACGTTTTCCATACCGCTGCCGGCCCCGAGGCCGCGCTGGCCGAGGCGCGTGACCGTTGTGGACGCTGGTTTGACCCGGCCCTGGTGGATGCCCTGGAACGTGTGGCGATACAGCCGGCCTTCTGGCACATCCTGGCCAGTGATGAACTGATGCAGCAGGTCCTGACCCTGCCGCCGGCGGCCCATGAATGGCCGGTGGACGATGACTGTCTGGACCGGATAGCGGCGGCGTTTGGTCAGGTGGTCGATGCCAAGAGTCCCTATACGGCCGGTCACAGTGAGCGGGTGGCGCTCTACACCGACCTCATTGCCAAGCAGCTGGGGCTTTCGGACGAACGGCGACGCTGGCTGCGGCGTGCCGCGCTGTTGCACGATATCGGCAAGTTGGGCGTCAGCAACAGCATTCTGGATAAACCGGGTAAACTGGACGACGAGGAATGGCGGCAGGTACAAAAACATGCCCGTTTCACGGAAGAGATCTTGTCACGTATTGGTGTGTTCGACGAACTGGCCCAGGTGGCCGGAGCCCATCATGAGCGTTTGGATGGCAAGGGTTACCCTCGCGGACTCAAGGATGAACAAATCTCACTGGAGACCCGGATCATCACCACGGCGGATATTTTTGATGCCATTACTGCCGAGCGGCCCTATCGAGGGGCTATCCCGGTGCCCAGAACGTTGGAAATGATGGCCGAGAGCGTACATACCGCGATTGACGCGTACTGCTTCGAGGCGTTGCGGCAGGCCGTGGTCGAGGTGGAAGAGGGGGGGAATGAAAGGTTGGTGGCGGCAGTCGACTGATGGGGCGGAACATTGAATCCGCCCCAGCGTCTACTCAGTGTACCAGTGCTGAAGCGCCTGCCAGAGGGCGGCGGGGCTTGAGCATGCGGGCGATGCCGCTGACCAGTGACTTGATGCCGTTCGCGATGTACTCGGCGCGCTCGCGGCGAGCCTGCTCAACATAGTAATCCACGTCGACCAGACCATTCTGTGTCATTACCATGCGATTGAAGTCGGACATATTAGAGTAGAGCTCCTTGTTTGTAGTTAATTTACAAGGGTTATACTAAGGTCTAACCGGATAGGCGACAAAGGATAGATTTTCAGGCTATAGTTGAAAAAAACTAAACAGTCACAGGAGTGCCTGTCATCCGTCGCCTTCCGCCACTCAATGCCCTGCGCAGTTTCGAGTCTGCCGCCCGCAATCAGAGCTTTAACGAGGCCGCCGAGGAGCTGTGCGTCACGCCTTCGGCGATCAGTCATCAGGTCAAGTCACTTGAAGAATTCTTGGGTTTGAAGCTGTTTCGGCGTGAGCGTCGTCAGGTCAGCCTGACCGCCGCCGGTGAACGTTACCTGCCCTCCATCCAGCTGGCGCTGGACGAGGTGGAGAGCGCGACCCGCCGGCTGATGACCTCGCCCAACCTCAGCGCCGTCAATATCAGTGTTGCGCCGGCGTTTCTCAGCCGCTGGCTGGTGCCGCGCATCTCCCGCTTTCAGGAGCAGTATCCCGATGTGGAGCTTAGATTCAGCGCCACCACCGGCTATGTCGACTTCGAGCATTCGGATACCGATATGGCGGTCTATTACGGCGAGGGCGACTGGAAAGGGGTGGATATCCATTTTCTGCGCCATCTGGTGTCGACGCCGGTGTGCAGCCCGGCGCTTCTGGATAAGGGACTGAAGGAGCCGTGTGATCTGTTGAGCACGACGCTGATCCACGTCAGCGGGCGGCGGCAGGAGTGGCAGCAGATCCTGAGGCAGCTGGGCGTACGCGCCACCGGCCTGACCCGCACCATGTCGTTTTCCAGCACGGCGCTGGCGGTCTCCGCCGCCATCGAAGGCATAGGGGTGGCGCTGGCGGACCGGGCGCTGGTGCAGCGCGAACTGGACTCGGGCCAGCTGGTGGTGCCGTTCGACATTACGCTGGACAAGCCCAAGGGGTTCTATCTGGTGTACCAGGAAAAGCGCCAGCTGACCCACGGAATGGAGGCAATCCGCGACTGGATGCTGCGGGAGATGCTGCAGGATCAGCTGTAAAGAGGCCGGGGCGGCGCTGCTGCCTCCCCGGCCGGGGATCATTCGTTGATGTACTGCTCGAACTCTTTCATGGTCAGCATCCACCAGTCGATGGTGTCGTCAAAGTTGTCACGGCTGACGCCGTACTTCAGGTTGACGATCAACTCGATGTTGGGATCGCCGTCGTCGTCCAGATAGGCCTTGCCGTAGCGCTTGGTCTTGTTCCACTCGTTGAGCCGGCTCATGGAGACGTCATAGCCGGACCAGGCGGCAGAGAACTGGACGTCGTTGCAGTTGCGGTTGTCGTCGCAGCCGTAGAAGTAGATGCCGTATTTGCTGCCGTTGATACGACCGGTGATCAGCGGATCGCCATAGTCATCCTTCTCCAGGGTGGCCGAGCCGAATCCCCGCACCAGCTGGACGAGTGTTTCCGGATTGGTGGCGTCAACCAGGGGTTCAGCCTGGACGCTGGCTACACTCAGGCTGGCTGCGAGCAGCATTGTCGGTATCGCTTTCATCGGTCGCTCCATGTGTTGATGTCTGACGCTATTATTGCGCATGTGGCAGGGGCAGGGTACTCCGAAAGGCCAATGGCGGGGTCAAACCATCTCATCAGCCCGCTATTGTCGACCGAAAGGTTGGAGCCGGACCGGACTGCAGCGCTAGAATAGGCGTTTATCCACGATGCAGGTGCGCCATGTCGGACAACAGCCAGCCGTTCTACCAGCTTACTCCCGATGCCGTCATCGATGCGGTCGAGTCGCTGGACTATCTCAGCGATGGCCGCATCCTGGCCCTGAACAGCTACGAGAACCGGGTCTACCAGGTGGGACTGGACGAACGTGAGCCGCTGATCGCCAAGTTCTACCGTCCCGGGCGCTGGAGCGATGCGCAGATTCTGGAGGAGCACCAGTTCTGCTTCGAGCTGGCCGAACAGGAGCTGCCGGTGGTGGCGCCGTTGTGCAATGCTCAGGGCGAAAGCCTGTTCCATTTCGGTGGCTACCGCCTGGCGCTCTATCCCCGTCGGGGTGGCCGTGCGCCGGAGCTGGGCGACCCCGATCATCTGTACCAGCTGGGGCAGACGCTGGGGCGTATCCACCTGGTCGGTGCCATGCATCCGTTCCAGACCCGGCCGCAGCTGGATATTCAGAGCTACGGTCGCGACAGCATCGAGCTGATCGCCCGCGACTTCATTCCGCCCTCCCTGCGCGAGGCCTACACCAGCCTGACCGCCGACCTGCTGGTGGGCATAGACGAATGCTACCGGGCGGCAGGCGATGTCCGCCGGATCCGGGTCCATGGCGACTGCCACGGCGGTAATATTCTCTGGCGCGAGGATACGCCCAACTTCGTCGACTTCGACGATGCGCGCATGGCGCCGGCGATCCAGGACCTGTGGATGCTGCTCACCGGGGACGATCGGCAACAGCAGCAGCTTCAGCTGTCCGAGGTGATCGAGGGCTACCGCGAGTTCGCCGATTTCGACCCGCGTGAGCTGCATCTGGTGGAGGCGCTGCGCACCCTGCGCATGCTGCACTACAGCGCCTGGCTGGCGCGGCGCTGGCAGGACCCGGCGTTCCCGCACAACTTCCCCTGGTTCAATACCGAACGCTACTGGGGCGAGCACATTCTGCAGCTGCGCGAACAGCTGAGCGCCCTGCGTGAGCCGCCGCTGACGCTGCTCTAGCGTCCAGCGGCGATCGGTCGTGTCGGGGCTGTATCAGCGCGGCGGGTCGATCTGGTTGTTGATGCTGGTGTTGACCCTGAACCAGCCGGCAATGCTGTAGCGGTCGGTGGTGGCGGGCAGTACCTCATGCGGGAACTGCTCGCTGAGGAAGATCACCAGGGTGCCCATCTGCGGCACCACCCGTTCGATCACCCTGTCGCTGTCCGGTTCCGGCCAGACCAGCAGTTCGCCGCCCTGCTGCTCGTCCCAGTCCGGGTTGAGGTAGAGCACCGTGGTCAGCACGCGGTTGGTCTGGCCGCGAAACGCATCCAGGTGGCGCTTGTAGAAGGCGCCGGCGCGGTAGTGGGAGAAATGGGCCTCGTAATCGAACAGGCCCATGAACAGGCGTCGGTTCAGTCCCTCGCGCAGGCCCTCCATCCAGTCCAGGTATTCGGCCTCGACTGGCTGCTGGCGGCTCAGCCAGCGGATCTGGTCACGGCGAATGCCGCCATGCAGTTGATGATCCTGCTCGCGGCCGACCCCGGCACGCTGAAACTGCTGCGCGCTGTGCGCCTGCAGGTGCTGGTAAAGCTTGCTGGTCAGGGTTTCCGGCAGCGCCGAAGGCAGGCTAACGTAGCCGGTGTCGATCAGGGCATCGGCGATCTGATCGTACAGGCTCTGTTGCAGGTCGAGGGTGATATCAGGGGGTGAATACACGCATGCATCCTCCAGTTACAGGAGGATATTGTATACTGCTGATTTCGCTAAATGTCACGAAAAAGTTCACATGATGAGTTCAAATGCTTTCTTCTTCTTTTAAGTGGTTGTTCTCTATGGCGCTGTTGGCGCTGGTCGGCTGCAGTGAAGCGGTGTCCGAGGTGAAGACACTGAAAGTACAGGCAAGCGCCTACAATTCGCTGGCGGCGCAGACCAGTGCGCAACCCGCGCTGGCGGCCTGGGGCGACACCCTCAAGCCGGGCATGAAGGCGGTGGCCGTGTCGCGTGATCTGATCAAGGCCGGTCTGACCCACAATACCCTGATCGAGATCGAAGGTCTGCCCGGTCGATACCGGGTGCTGGACAAGATGCACAAGCGCTGGACACGCAAGATCGATATCTACATGGGCGAGGATGTGGCGGCCGCGCGCAACTGGGGTGTGCGCGAGGTCAGGATTCGCTGGACAGCGGCGGCCGACGAATAGGCGCAGGGCGGGCGTCCGGGACGGTGTCGGCTGAGGTATGATGCCCGGTTTAGGCGCCTTAGGCGCCGGGGCGCGAACAGAAGCATGATTGAGGCGGTATAACGTGGAATATGAATTCAGGCGCGATCTCTATGACCAGCCGGAAGCCGTGGTCGAGATGGAACAGGCGCTGTTCGGTCGCTGGCTCAGCGAGGAGCTGGGCGAGAACCGGACACAGGCGGGGCAGATCCTGCAGCAGGCCGTGCGGCTGCTGGCCGAGCGCCGGGGGCAGTTTGACTGGCACGGCAGCGAGTTGAGCCTGCAGCTGGACAGCGACAGCGCCCGTGTCTGGCTGCAGGCCGAGGGTGAGCTTGATGATCTCGAGGAGGGGTTCGGTCTGGCCGATGAGGCCTGCGAAGCGGGGCTGGAGGATTTCATCGGTCTGTTGCGGGGCTGGATCGAGTATCTGGCTGCCTGAGTCATAGGCAAGTGTAATCATGTGCTGCTACAATCCCGAGTGAATCAGTCAACTATGGACTCCATGGAGAGCAGAGCATGAGCATTCAGATCGGCGATAGCATCCCTAATGTAGAACTGCGCGTAATGGGTGCAGAAGGACCGGAAGCGGTTAATACGGCGGATCTTTTCGCCGGCAAGAAAGTGGTTCTGTTTGCCGTGCCGGGCGCCTTCACGCCGGGTTGTTCCATGACCCACCTGCCGGGCTTCGTGGTCAAGGCCGACGAGATCAAGGCCAAGGGCGTCGACAGCATCATCTGCACCGCCGTCAACGATGTGTTCGTCATGGATGCCTGGGGCAAGGCGCAGAACGCCGAGGCGATCACCATGCTGGCCGACGGCATCGGTGAGTTCGCCGCCGCCATGGGCCTGGATCAGGACCTGTCCGGCATCCAGTTCGGCACGCGCAGCCAGCGCTACGCCATGATCGTCAACGACGGCAAGGTCGAGCTGCTGAACGTGGACGAGAAGGGCATCGACAAGAGCAGCGCCGAGACCGTTCTGGCCGCGCTCTAAGTCTTCGGATACAGCATATGAAAAACGCCGATCAGTGTTGTGCTGACCGGCGTTTTTTTGTTCAGGCTACACCCAGTGCCTTGGCATGATGGCGCAGGTGGTCTTCGATAAAGCTGGCGATGAAGAAGTAGCTGTGGTCGTAACCCGGCTGCAGTCTCAGTTCCAGTGGATAGTTCGCCATGTCGCAGGCTGCCTGCAGGGCTTCCGGTTTCAGCTGTTCCTGCATGAAGCCATCGGCCTCACCCTGGTCCACCAGAATCGGCAGCTTTTCCTGTGCGCTGCTGATTAGCTCACAGCTGTCCCACGCCTTCCAGGCTTCACGATCATCGCCCAGATAACCGGTCAGTGCCTTCTCTCCCCAGGGGCAGTGGCTCGGGTTGCTGATCGGCGCAAAGGCCGACACCGAGGCATAACGGCCCGGGTTCTTCAGCGCACAGATCAGTGCCCCGTGGCCGCCCATGGAATGGCCGCTGATGGCGCGCTTGTCGGTTACCGGGAAGTGCTGCTCGATCAGCGCCGGCAGCTCGTCGGTGACGTAGTCGTACAGGCGGTAGTGGGCTGACCATGGCTCCTCGGTGGCGTTGACGTAGAAACCGGCGCCTGAGCCGAAGTCGTAGCTGTCATGCTCACCGGGCAGGTCGGTGCCGCGCGGACTGGTATCGGGCGCAACGATGGCGATACCCAGTTCGGCGGCGATGCGCTGGGCACCGGCCTTCTGCATGAAGTTCTCGTCGGTGCAGGTCAGGCCGGAGAGCCAGTAGAGTACCGGCACCGGTTGCGTCTGCGTCTGCGCCTGCGGCGGCAGGTAGATGGCAAAGATCATCTCCGTGCCGGTCGCAGTGGAGCTGTGCCTGTAGCGCTTGAGCCAGCCGTCGAAGCACTTGTTGCTGGCGATCAGCTCGGGAGCTGCTTGTGACATGGTGTTCTCCTTGATCGATGTGTTTTGCTTCGGAGAGGGCTCAGGTGCGGACACTGTTGCTCGACACGCCGTGAACCCATCCCTGGGGGCTCGATGGCGCCGTCCATGGCGCCATAGGGTCGATCAACAGTGCCCGCCCCACGCCTGCAAAGTCGGGTGCCAAGTCTCAATCACTGATCGAACAGAATCACCGAACGGATACTCTTGCCTTCGTGCATCAGGTCGAACGCCTTGTTGATGTCTTCCAGACCCATGGTGTGGGTGATGAACGGATCGATCTCGATCTTGCCGTTCATGTAGTCCTCGACGTAGCCAGGCAGCTGGCTGCGGCCCTTGACGCCACCGAAGGCGGAGCCTTTCCAGACGCGACCGGTCACCAGCTGGAACGGACGGGTGGAGATCTCCTCGCCGGCGCCGGCCACGCCGATGATGATCGACTCGCCCCAGCCCTTGTGACAGCACTCCAGCGCCTGGCGCATCACCTGGACGTTGCCGATGCACTCGAAGGAGTAGTCCACGCCGCCGTCGGTCATGTCGACGATCACCTGCTGGATCGGATCGGAGTAGTCCTTCGGGTTGATGCAGTCGGTGGCACCGAACTGGCGTGCCATCTCGAACTTGTCTTCGTTGATGTCGATGGCGATGATGCGCTCGGCACCGGCCATGCGGGCACCCTGGATGCAGGACAGGCCGATGCCGCCCAGACCGAAGATGGCCACGGTGGAGCCGGGTTCAACTTTCGCCGTGTTCAGCACCGCACCGATACCGGTAGTGATACCGCAGCCCAGCAGGCAGACCTTTTCCAGCGGCGCGTCGATGTTGATCTTGGCCAGCGAGATCTCCGGTACTACGGTGTACTCGGAGAAAGTAGACGTGCCCATATAGTGGTACAGGGTCTCACCGTTCAGGGAGAAGCGGCTGGTGCCATCCGGCATCAGGCCCTGACCCTGAGTGGCGCGTACCGCCTGACAAAGGTTGGTCTTGCCGGACAGGCAGAATTTGCACTTGCCGCACTCGGCGGTGTACAGCGGGATAACATGGTCACCCGGCTTCAGCGTGGTCACGCCCGGACCCACTTCTTCGACAACGCCCGCACCTTCGTGGCCCAGAATGGAGGGGAAGATGCCTTCGGGGTCGGCACCGGACAGGGTGAAGGCATCGGTATGGCAAACGCCGGTGGCGACGATGCGCACCAGGACTTCACCGGCCTTAGGGCCTTGTACATCCACTTCTTCGATGGTGAGGGGGGCGCCTGCTTTCCAGGCAACGGCCGCGCGTGATTTCATGATGGAGTCTCCTGTATTCGGTTTGAACACAGTCTAGACCCGATGGACGCCGGCGATAATGGCACCAATCGAAAAGCATTTTTGCTCAACAGCAATAATAGAGGGGGGAGGCCTGAGGTTTATCCACAGGCCGGGTCGGATCAGTCTTCCACAGCGGCGGTGACCGTCATCTCCACCAGTATCTCCGGGCGCGCCATGCGGGCCTCGACGCAGGCGCGGGCCGGTTTGGGCAGATCGGCGACCCAGGCATCCCAGACGGCGTTCATGGCGGCGAAGTCCTTCATGTCGCGGATGTAGATGGTCACGGACAGCAGAGACGCCTTGCTGCTGTCGGCTTCATCCAGCAGGTCTTCGATCTTGGCCAGGCACTGGCGGGTCTGCTCGGAGATATCCCATTCCGCCTCGCCGGCGGTCTGGCCACAGAGGTAAACGGTGCCGTTGTGCTTGACGATACGGCTCATGCGGTCGGTGGAGTGGATGCGTTCAATCGACATGGATGGCTCCTGGTTGGGTTTGAATATGGGCGGGTGTTCTCAACCCACCGGGTTATGAATGACGGCCTGTATTTTCTACAGTTTTAACCGATATGTTTGGCTGTTTACTATGAGATTTTGCCGGGTTTACAGGAGATTTTTCTGTAGAGGGGGCTTTTGTTCATGGGTGATGTACGGGTTTCGGCGCCGCCCCCGCGCGGGATGAACACTGACCGGGAGTGTCCTGAGGCAGAAGGGTCCGAAATTCTGTACATTATTGTTGTTCAACAACAATCCGGGTGCGAAGCTGCGCCCGCCGGCACTAACGGGAGTCAGCATGCGTAACTGGGATGCGATCGAAGCCTTTGTCGAGGTGGTGCAGCAGGGCAGCTTCTCGGCGGCGGCGCAGAAGCTCAAGGTGTCGCCCTCGCATATCAGCCGGCTGGTGTCGCGGCTGGAGGCGGACCTGAGCACCCCGCTGCTGTACCGCACCACGCGCAAGTTTCGGCTCAGCGAGGCGGGCGAGCATTACTACCAGCACTGCCGCGAGCTGATGCACGGCTTTGCCGCTGCCGAGGAGGAGCTGGCCAGTTTCCAGGCTGAGCCTTCGGGCAAGTTGCGCGTCACCTGCGCGACGACCTTCGGCGAGCGTTTTCTGGCGCCGCAGCTCAACGACTTCATGCTGCAGTATCCGAAGATCAGCCTCGACCTGCACCTGACCAACCGCCAGACCGACCTGATCGCCGAAGGCTACGACCTGGCCGTGCGCATGGGCACGTTGAAGGACTCCTCGCTGCTGGCACGGCGGCTCTGTGGCCGGCGCGAGTATCTCTGTGCCAGCCCCGATTACCTGCAGCGCCATCCGATGCCGCACACCCTGGCCGAACTGAGCCGGCACAACTGCCTGCTCGGCTCCAACACCTTCTGGCTGTTCAGCGAGCACGGCCAGCGCCGCGAGCTGAAGGTCAGCGGCAACTGGCGCTCCAATTCGGGACCCGCGCTGCTGGATGCGGTGACCAAGGGACTGGGAATCGCCCAGCTGCCGGACTATTACGTCGAGCCGGCGCTGGCGCGCGGCGAGCTGATCTCGATGCTGGAGCAGTATCGTTACCCGTTCAGCGGCGTCTGGCTGGTTTATCCACAGGCACGACAGCGCTCGCCCCGGTTGCAGCTGCTGTGCGACTTCCTGCTCGAACGCTTCGGCGACGGCCTGCCCTGGTGAGGCTTACTTGACCTTCAGCAGCTCTTCGGAGGGTTCGCGCGGGTGCTCCTCCCAGCGGATACGGATGCTGAGCTGGTTGCGGGTCTCATCCTCGCTGGCGGAGACCTTCAGGTGCAGCAACCCCTCGGGTGTCAGCTCGATCTCCCGGTCGCCATCGCTGAATTCCAGCTTGCCCTTGCCCAGGCCGCGGGCGATCGCCTTGAGCAGCCCTTGGATCGATTTGCCGTCCTGATAGGACTCGTGCACGAATTCGTCTTTGGCTTTCATGAACGGATGGTTACCTCGCCGGGTTGAACGTATCGGGGCGGAACACCTTGGCGAACGGGTAGTCGTTGCTGATGCCGAGGATATGCCGCCTGGGGTCGATGATCGTGGCACCGCAACCGTATCCGCGCAAGCCTTCCTGCTGGCGAGAGTTGCGATCCAGCGTGATATCGCCCTCCACATGCAGCAATCCCTGCCGCAGGGCCAGGCGCTGGCCGCGGGTGCGGTTGATATGGCCATGGACCAGCACACGCACGCCGCAGCTGTGAATCTGTTCTACGCCGTCGTTGGTCAACGGCAGATCGGCGGCGCGGTACTTGGTTCGGAAGGTGTTGGCCAGGGAGCTGTAGTAAAAGCTGAACAGGTCCTTGCGCAGCGCCTTGCGGAACCGCTTGTTGACGTCCTTGAGGCCGTGCTCGGCAATGCGCCGGCTCATGCCATCATCCAGCCCGGCGTGCAGGAACAGAAACGAGCCGCTCCGGCGGACCAGCTGCATGCGTTTGAAAAACCAGTGGAACTCGCCCTTCGGCTGGAGGAAAAGGCGCTGACAGTGGCGGGCGACGCCGTAGACCGTGCGGATATCCAGCCCGGCCGCCAGGCAGTGGCGTTCGAAGCTGTCCGCCTTGCTGCGCATCTTTTTCAGTTCCCGTGCAATCCCCGCCTCGGTCAGGATGCCACGGGCATGGTCGGGGAAACGCTCGAACCAGTCGTCCTTGGGCAGCAGCAGCGTGCGGCAGGCGTCGGCATCGGGCACCCCCTTGAGCCAGTTGCGTTGCGGATGGGCATCGAACACCTCCCGGAACAGGGGGATCACCTTCTTGCCCATGCGAGCAAACAGGTGCTCGTTGCCGGTGTGTCGGGTCTGCTGCATCGACAGCAACCCCATCAGCAGGCGCAGGTCGTGGTTGCCGGCCAGCAGGGTGACCCTGGCACCGGTGTCGTACAGGCGCTTGAGGCTGCGCAGCATCTGCAGGTTGCTCGGCCCCTTGTCGAGGCAGTCGCCGCCGATAATGAATTCGGCCTGGCGTCCCTGGCGTGTCAGTTCGAAGCGGGCGCTGCCGGCGCTTTCCTCCAGCTGGACACCGCCGCTGGCCACCAGCGAGGCTTCAAAGGCTTCGGCATCGGCATGGGGGTCGGAGATGAAGATCACCGGGCGTTTGGGCCAGCGCCAGTCGTCGCCGCAGTCAGGCGAGGAATTGATCAGCGCCTGCTGGAGCTGCGCCTCATCGCGCAGTTCGCTGTCGGCCGAGCCCTTTTCCAGCGGCCAGGCGCAACTGGTCAGCGGCAGGGCCGCGCGGATATCGGTGTGGGTGGACCGGGGCTTGATTCTGGGCAGTGCAGGCTGCGGCATGGCATCCTCGGTGGCAGCCCCGATCAGTCGGGGCGTTCGGTTCGCTGTCTGAGTTTCCAGTCGCCGCTGTGGTGACGCCAGCCGGAAACCGGGTCGTGGGCCAGCACCACAGGGCGACCGTGGTACATGCTTAACCGTTTAATATCGTCGAATTCCATGACATTCAGATGATAGGCCGCATGACGGAAGGCGGCGCCGTGGCCGAATATCAGCTGCAGTCCCCGGTTTTCGGCCTGAACGCAGCGGCGCAGATGGTCGGCTATGCGGGTGCCGGCGTCCAGCAGCGACTCCGCGCCTTCCAGTGGCAGGCGGTAGTGGCTGTCCGACTTCCAGCCTGCGGGGGGCGGTTCAAAGCGCGGGTCCAGCATCAGGATGCGCTCGATCTCGGCGGTGGTCAGATTGGCGGCGGAGCCGACCCGGCGCTCGCAGAGAGCGGAGCAGCTGGTCAGTTCCGGCGTCGCGGTGAAGCAATCGGCCAGCTCGTCCATATACACCTGCGCGGTTTGCCAGGCGCGCAGCAGAGTCGAGCTGTGGACATCCGGGCTGAGTTGTATGCCCTCGGCGCGGAGCCATTCGCCCCAGCGGCGGGCCTGCAGGCGCACCTCTTCACGTCCTTCCGGGGTCAGCGGGTAGGGCTGGAGGGCGCTGGGCGTGTCGGCCAGCTGCTCATAGTCGCCGTGGCGAATCAGGGCGATCAGTTGCGTCATGTTGCGATCCTGTCGTTCAGCACACGGATAAAGCGGGCAATATCCTCGATCACGCAGGCCGGCGCGGCTTCTTCCGGGCTGAGCCATTGGCAGAAGCGTTTGTCGTGCCACCAGTGAGCCTCGCCCGGCGCAGTGGTGACGCGCATGGGGAAGAGCCGCAGCTCGCACTCGCCGCCCCATTTGGCATGGCGGGTATCGCCCAGCGGCTCGGGGTCGATCTCACCGCGAATGCCCAGCTCCTCCCAGGCCTCCTTTGCGGCGGACTCGGCGGCGCTCAGGCCGGGTTCGATAATCCCCTTGGCCAGTTTCCACAGCGGGTTGTTGATAGTTTTGAACATCAGCAGCTGGAGCTGGCCATCGTGGATGCGATAGGCGAGCACACCGGACTGTTGATAATAGTAGGCCGGGCGATCTCGCCAGACCGTCTGGCCGTCCACCTGGATGGCGAACTGGCGGGGCAGGCTGCGTGGCCGGATCAACCGCTCCAGCCGCCACTGACCGGGTTCGGGCTGCGCCGTTTCGGTGGTCAGGTGCGCCAGCGCGGCCGTGGGCAGCAGCTTGCCGTCATCCGGGGCGGCCAGCGGTTCATCCAGCAGTTGCTGCAACAGCTGTTCCAGCCCCGGGTTGTGCGCCACCAGCAGAATGCGCGGGTATTGACTCAGCAGCGGACGCAGCTGTGCCAGCATCGCGTCCGGGGAGGCCAGATAGAGTTCGTCCTGAACCCGGATGGCCGGTGCCGGAAGCCCCAGCACCTTGCCGCATTTCTCGGCGGTGAGCCGGGCGCGCTCGGCGGGGGAGCTGATGATCAGGTCCGGCTGCAGCGACTGCTGGCCGAGCCAGTGACCGATACGCTGGGCGTCACGCTTGCCGCGATTTTTCAGCGTGCGGGCGTGGTCGCCGTCGGCATGGTCGGCTTCCGCCTTGCCGTGCCGTAACAGCAGCAGTTCAGCCAAGGGACAATACCTCCTGACGATACCAGTCCGCGACCCGGTCGAAATCGGCGCGGCCGGTGACTTCGTACACATTCAGGCCGCCCAGCTGTGCAAGATAGTCCGCTTCGGGGGGCAGGGTGGGCGCGGTCAGGAAGCGGCCCTCGTTGTCCTGATAGAAAGCGCCGGGGGATTTCATGATGCCCGGCAGCAGCTCGGGTGTCCGGGCCAGGTCGACGCGGCGGATCCGGCAAGGCTGGTCGCTCTGGTGGGACCAGTTGAGCAGGATCAGGTCGTGCAGGGGGGCGCTCAGCGTCAGCGTGCCAGTGCCGTAATAGTCCTCAACCGGCACATCGGACTTGAACTCCAGCTGCCAGAGCTCGGGGGTCGACAGGGCGGAAAATTCGCGCTGATGCGCCTCGCTCAGGACCGGCTTCAGGCGCGGATTGTTGAGCAGGGTGCCGGGGTTGACCCGCGGCAGCTTGGCGACGCCATGCCCCAGGGTGCTGGTATCCGTGCGTTGCACGAACAGTCGGTCGTTGGTGATGAAGCGGGCGCCGGGCAGTTCCATCAGGCGCAGCATCAGGGTCGACTTGCCGCCGCCGGAACTGGCCGCCACCGCGACGCCTCGGCCACCGCAGGACAGCGCGGCGGCATGGCAGATCAGGCCGCCCCGGTGCTGCAGGTGATTGATGTGCTGGTTGTTGATGAAATTGACCGCCTGGGCCAGGTGTTCCGGCGCGGGGCCGATCAGCAGCGGGTCCTGGCGGCGCTGCAGCATCAGCATGCCGGTCTTGATCTTGTGAATCAGGCGCTGGCCGTCGGGCAGGTCGAGGATCGCTTCCTTGAGGCCGCTCTTGCCGGTCTCGCGGGGCCAGTCGTGCCAGTCCAGCGCCGGCTTGATGGCGGGCTGGTCGATCATCCAGATCTGCACATCGGCGTCGGCCGCATCCGGTTGCGGATAGCTGCGATAGTAATCGCGCAGGGCGTCGATCAGTGCGGCGCTGTTGCTGCCGACACGGGCGACGAAGCCGTCCAGTTCCAGCAGGAAATGGTGCTGGCAGCGGGCAATGGCGGCGCTGACCTGTTGCGGGTCCAGTGGATTGTTCAGCATGAGCGCTCCTGTTCCAGGGTCTGCAGGATCCAGTCCAGATAGGCGGCCGCCGCATCCACGCCACAGCCTTCCAGCGCGCCCCGGAAACCGCCGAAGGCGGAGACTTCAAACACCACCGGTCCGGCATCGGTCAGGGCGATATCCACGGTGGTGAAGTCCAGTTCGAAGCAGGCCTGGGCCTTGCGGCCCAGCTCGATCAGCTCGGCATCGGGTTCAAAGCGCTCATAGCAGCCGCCGCTGTGGATGGTGGTGTTCCAGGCCCCCTGGCTGCCGACGCGGGCATAGGTGCAGAGATACTGTCCGCCGACGAACACCATGCCCAGATCGCGCCCGGACAGGTCCAGTTTCTTTTGAATGTAGAGCATGGCGTTGCTGGCCGCAAAATCTTCCAGCTGGCGCGGGGCGGTCGGATCGGCGGCATCCACCAGGGTCATGCCGCGCGCCTTGGTGGAATAGAGCGGCTTGAGTACGGCGCTGCCAAAGTCCTGCACCGCCTGCAGGGCGGCGGGCAGGGATTCGGTGACGCGGGTGGGCGGCATGGGAATGCCGGCCTGCGCCAGACCGAGGGTGCCACTGAGGCGGTCGATCAACTGCAGCAGGCTGCGCGTCGGGCTGAACACGCGGACCCCGGCCTGTTCGGCATGGCGCAGCAGTTCGATGCGGTCCAGCGTATGCGGGGTGTACACCTCACTGATCTTTTTCACCACCAGGGCGTCCAGGGTGTTCAGGTCGACACCGCGATACAGCAGCCGGTTGCTGTCCAGCTGCAGCTCCACCTCGGCCATATCGATCACCAGGCGGTAGCCGGTGCGGGCTTCGATGGCGTCCGCCAGGGCTTCGGTAGACCACTTGCCGGGAATGCCGACAACACCAATACGCAGATTACTCAAGGAACAACTCCTTCAGGGGCAGTTTGAAACGGGTCTCCTCGCCGGCCTTGACGGCGCTGATCCGCTCCATCAAATAGAGCGCGCGCAGGTACATGCGGCCAGCCAGAGACTTGTCGAAAATGAAACGGGTCGAGGTGATGAACGACCGCGCCAGGCCAATCGCCAGGCGCAGGTCAAAGGTGTCGTCCTTCTGCTGTTGCGCAAAGCGACGGCAGGCATTGAACAGGGTCCGGGCAACGGCCATCAGGCGACGGCGGCGGTCACGCTCGAGTATCTGCAGGCGGTAGATGGACACCATCAGCACCGAGATATCCTGGCAGTAGTCCAGATAGCGGGAGCGGTGCAGGTCGATGAAGAAAATCCGCTTCTCCGCCGGGTCGTAGATGATGTTATCCACATTGAAATCGCCGTGGATGTAGACCGAAAACGGCGGCGGGCAGCGCGCCTCCACGGCGGCCGTGGTCGCGACCAGGGTCTGCAGCGACGGCAGGGTCTCGCCACAGATCTGCTGGCGTGGTCGGTCGAACTCCGGGTGCACCGCCAGGATCGAGGGCAGCCGCTTGCCCAGCTGGCGCATGAACTGGGCCGGTTCCGCCCCGGGGTTCCGGGTTTCGCGCCAGAGGCTGCGCAGGGTGCGCATCAGCTGACGGCTGGCCTGGTCCAGCAACACCTCATCTTCGGCGAACAGCAGCGATTCGAAGGTCTGGCCGGGCAGGTGCTCGATCAGCATGGACGCCGAGCCGTCCTTCTCGGAATGGCCCAGAATGCGGGGGGCCAGGCCGGGGTAGATCGCGTGCCAGCTCTCTACACCCTGTACCTCTTCCACCACCTTGTTCGGGTCGCCTTCCTTGTAGATCGCCAGATAGCGGTTGGAGCCGTTCTGGCGAATGCCGGCGATGGCGCTGCCCGAGCGGGTTTCCGCCAGGGTGTTGAACTCCAGCTTCTTCAGCGGTTTCTGCAGCTGGGCGGCGGCCTGGCGGATATGGGACAGGTTGGACAGGCTGAAGCTCTGTCCCAGGTTGGCCGACAGTATCGCCTCGGCGATCTGCTCCAGCGCCTGCACCATCTGGCGCAGGGCATAACAGGCAAACAGGGCCGGCAGCCGGGCAGCGGGCTGATCGGCGGGTGCATCGCTGATCAGTTCGGCCTGCAGCTCATCGCAGGTCTGCAGCATGCGGTCGGTGCGTTGCTTGAGGCGCACGGCGGCATGGGCGTCGGCCTCGAACAGGCCCGGTTCCACCAGCTCCAGCGCCGATGAGATCCGTTTGATCAGGCGACGAAACTGCTTGCGCTTGGGCGGCGGGGGCCGGTCGGTGTCGGTTGGCTTGATGAACTCGCCGAGGCAGCTGCGGGCGGCATCGGTGAGCTGTTCCAGCGAGCGGGCCAGGTTGTCCACCGCGCGCATGCGCACTTCCTGTTGCGCCGGTTTGCGGCTGCGGCTGAGCAGGCGGATGGTCTCGCGCTGGACACGCATGCGCAGGTTGCCGACATAGCCGCGACGGGATTCCAGCGTGGCCAGCGGCGCGGCCGAGGGCTCACGGAAAAACCGGACCAGTTGCTGTAGTTGGGTCTCGACCTCGCTGACCAGAAAGTGGAGGTTTTCCTGTATGATTTGACTTAACGCACTCATGGATGCCGGCTGCTGCAGAAATTCGGGTGTCACTATACGTTAATGCCCCCGACCGTAACATGACAGGGACATGACGGGGCTGTTAAGAGATCAGCCCGCCGCAAGAGAGGACAGCATGCCACGCATACTCATGACCCATCAGGTCAACATACCGGATTCACTCAAGCTGACCCGCTACCGCAAACTGCCCGAACTGGGGCCGCGGATCCTGTTTTTCAGCGGGGGCTCCGCCCTGAACGGGCTGTCGCGCACGCTCAAGCAGTACACGCACAACTCCATCCACCTGGTGTCGACCTTCGATTCCGGCGGCAGCTCCGCCGTATTGCGTGGGGCCTTCGATATGCCGGCGGTGGGCGATCTGCGTTCACGCCTGATGGCGCTGGCCGACGAGACCGTGCTGGGGCATCCCGAGATCGTCAAGCTGTTCAGCTACCGCATGCCCAAGGTGGCGGATGATGCCAATCTGCGCACACAACTGACCCGGCTGGTACAGGGCAAGGATCCGCTGGTGCGGGACATTCCCAACCCGATGCGCAGCCTGATCTGCAATCATCTGGGCTATTTTCAGCAGGCGATGCCGGCTGACTTCGACCTGCGCGGCGCCAGTATCGGCAACCTGATCCTTACCGGCGGCTATCTGAACAACAACCGCTCGCTGGACCCGATCATCTTCCTGTTCTCGCAACTGGTGAACGTGCGCGGCGTCGTGCGCGCCATCTCCGGCGATGAGCGTCAACTGATGGCGCAGCTGGCAGACGGCAGCCGCGTGGTGGGCCAGCACCTGCTTACCGGCAAGGAGGTCGCGCCGATCCGCAGCCGGGTCGAACGCCTGAAACTGGTGCACTCCCAGCAGGAACCCAAACCGTCCGGTTCCAAGCTGCGCAAGTCCAACCGCAAGCTGCTCGCCTCCGCCGAGCTGATCTGCTATCCGCCCGGCAGCTTCTACAGCAGCCTGATGGCCAACCTGCTGGTGGACCGGGTGGGTGCCTCGGTGGCCGAAAACCCCTGCCCGAAGGTGTATGTCCCCAACCTGGGCCAGGACCCGGAGCAGTACGACATGACGCCGCAGCGGCAGGTGGAGACGCTGCTGGACTACCTGCAGGCCGACCAGGATGAGCCGGTGGCCGTATCACGCCTGCTCAATATCGTGCTGCTCGACAGCCGTTTCCTGACGGGCGTGGACGCGGCCTTCAAGGCGCGCCTCGATGCGCTGGGTATCCAGCTGGTGGACATGGACCTGACCGACCCGCAGCGCCCGCAGCAGTATGACAACAACAAGCTGGTCTCGGCGCTGCTGTCGATGACCTGACGCCGGTTATCCACAACGAAAAAAGCCGCCCGGAAGGGCGGCAAGAAGGAAGAGAGAGGTTAACTCGGTTTAGTTGCGGATCAGGTGATCGAAGGCTCCCAGTGCGGCGGTCGCACCTGATCCCATCGAGATGATGATCTGCTTGTACGGCGTGTTGGTTACGTCGCCTGCGGCGAACACGCCCGGCATGGAGGTGGCGCCATGGCCGTCAATGACGATCTCGCCGCGCTCGGTCAGTTCCAGGCTGTCCTTCAGCCATTCGCTGTTCGGCACCAGGCCGATCTGCACGAAGATGCCGGCCACATCGACTACATGAGTCTCCTCGGTCTGACGATCCTTGTACTTCAGACCGACCACCTTGTTGCCGTCGCCCAGTACCTCGGTGGTCATCGCCTGCTTGATGATGGTCACGTTGGCCAGAGATTCCGCCTTCTTCACCAGTACATCATCGGCCCTCAGGGTGTCGGAGAACTCGAGCACGGTCACATCTTTCACGATGCCGGCCAGATCGATCGCCGCTTCGATGCCGGAGTTGCCGCCCCCGATCACCGCCACGCTCTTGCCCTTGAACAGCGGGCCGTCGCAGTGCGGGCAGTAGGCCACGCCCTTGCCGCGGTATTCCTGCTCGCCCGGCACGTTCATTTCACGCCAGCGGGCACCGGTGGCCAGGATTACACTGCGGCTTTTCAATGTTGCGCCGCTGGCCAGTTCCACCTCGATCAGCTCGCCTTTTTTCAGCTTGGTGGCGGACTGTTCGGTGATCACGTCCACATCGTATTCCTTGACGTGCTGCTCCAGGCTGGCGACCAGCTTGGGGCCTTCGGTGTAGGGCACGGAGATGAAGTTCTCGATGCCGACGGTATCCATCACCTGACCACCGAAACGCTCGGCGACGACACCGGTGCGGATGCCCTTGCGCGCGGCGTAGATCGCTGCCGAGGCACCGGCCGGGCCACCGCCCACGACCAGCACTTCATACGGGTCCTTCTCGTTCAGCGCGGCGGCCTTCTGCTCGGCAGCGCCGCTGTCCAGCTTGTTGACGATCTCGGCCAGCGTCATGCGGCCCTGACCGAAGTGCTCACCGTTCAGGTACACGGAGGGCACGGCCATGATCTGGCGTTCATCCACTTCCTGCTGGAACAGGGCGCCGTCGATCATGGTATGGCTGATGTTCGGGTTCAGCACCGCCATCAGGTTCAACGCCTGGACCACGTCCGGGCAGTTTTGGCACGACAGCGAGATGTAGGTCTCGAAGTGGAACTCGCCTTTCAGGTTGCGGATCTGCTCCTGCAGCTCGGCATCGGCCTTGGATGGGTGGCCACCGGCCTGCAGCAGCGCCAGCACCAGTGAGGTGAACTCGTGGCCCATGGGAATGCCGGCGAAGTTGATACGCGGCGCTGCATCGGCGGCGCCCACGGCCATGCTCGGCGCGCGACGGTCGTTACCGGCCTTGACGCTGATCTTGTCGGACAGCGCGGCGATCTCATGGGTCAGCTCGGCCAGTTCCTGGGACTTGGCGCTGTCATTGGTGGTCAGGGTCAGCTCGATCGGAGCGACGATGTTCTGCAGGTAAGCGTTCAACTGCTGTTTCAGGTTTGCATCCAACATGGTTCGTCTTCCTTCAATGCCAAAATCAGGTCTTAGTATTTGAACGGCGTCCGCCCCGTGGATCTCCTGTTGCGGCGGTGCTGCTCAGCTCGAATATGGAACCATCTTAACCAGCCATGATTAATGTTTGAAATTAATCGTACATAACAGGTCGATAGGTTTTATTAATAATGTGCGGTACGCGGGCAGGGCGCAGATACGAAAACGCCGCCCCGAAGGGCGGCGCATGGGCACAGCATGGCGATACGTGCTGTGCCGGACGTTTCTGCCGGTCAGTGCCAACCGGCGAGAAGCGGTCGGATTTAGATCTTGCCGACCAGGTCCAGAGACGGAGCCAGAGTCGCTTCGCCTTCTTTCCACTTCGCCGGGCAGACTTCACCCGGGTGAGCGGCGACGTACTGAGCCGCTTTCACCTTGCGCAGCAGGTCTTCAGCGTCACGGCCGATGCCTTCAGCGGTGATTTCCATTGCCTGGATCACGCCTTCCGGATCGATCAGGAAGGTCGCGCGGTCTGCCAGGCCCTGGCCTTCACGCATCACACCGAAGTTGTTGGTGATGGTGCCGGTCTGGTCGCCGACCATGTAGTAGTTGATCTTGCCGATCGCTTCAGAGGTGTCGTGCCATGCCTTGTGGCAGAAGTGCGTGTCGGTGGACACGGAGAACACTTCAACGCCCATGCCCTGCAGCTCTTCGTACTTGCTGGCCAGGTCTTCCAGTTCGGTCGGGCAGACGAAGGTGAAGTCGGCCGGGTAGAAGAAGAATACGGCCCACTTGCCTTTCACGTCCGCTTCGGTGATTTCAACGAATTCACCCTGTTTGAACGCAGTCGCCTGGAACGGCTTGATCTCGGTGTTAACGATACCCATGTGTTGATCTCCTGAACATTTGAGAAGTCGTCTTCAAATCTGGGGAGGATCATAACGAGAGGAGTTCTATTTTAGAAATTGATCATGACGATAAGGGCGATAGGTTTTATCTATTGTCAGAAATAAGCCCGCAATATTTTAATGGTTGATATTGAATACATGTTTTGGAAGCATTGCTCCCACTGAATCTCCCATTGGTCGTCATCCGGCAAAAGCATCGTCGAAAGACAGCGCACCCATGCGGCAAAGGCAACTCTGGGCTGATACAACAGGCTGGATAGAGGAGGCGATGAAAGGTGAAGCTGGAACGAGATGAGTCATGGCTGCGAGCCTTGCTGGGGCTGGGTGACAACACCACCAGCCATCTTGAAAAGTTGATATCCGGCCAGGGTGCCATGCTCAGTCTGGTCCTGGTCTACTTCATCTCGCACTGGTATCTGGAATCGTACAGCGGTGCCCTGATGGTCGCCTCCATGGGAGCCACCGCCGTGCTGCTGTTTGCGGTGCCCTACGGCGCTCTCTCCCAGCCATGGGCGGTGCTGGTGGGCCATATGGTCTCCGGTGCCATCGGCGTCACCTGCCAACTGCTGTTGCCCGAGAGTCCACTCACTCCGGCACTGGCGGTCGGCCTTGCCGTGGCCGCCATGCACTACCTGCGCTGCATCCACCCGCCCGGCGGCGCTACGGCCCTGACCGCCGTAGTTGGTGGCGATGCGATCCATGCCCTGGGCTACACCTACCTGCTGACGCCGGTGCTGCTCAACCTGCTGACGCCGGTGCTGCTCAACCTGCTCTGTATGCTCAGCGTCGCCTTCCTGTTCAACGGACTCTTCCACTGGCGTCGTTACCCCACCGTGCTGGCGCGACGTTAGGCACCGGCGGACGATACCCCGGCGATGCAGCGACACGGCAGCATGCTGACCCACGAAGACCTGGCCGCCGCCATGGAGCAGATCAATTCCTATGTGGACGTGACCTCGGAAGAGCTGGCCGAGCTGTTCGATCTTGCGGTAGAGCATGCCACCCAGTCCCGGCACCTGCCCCTGAAGCTGGAAATCGGCGGCTACTACAGCAACGGTTTGCTGGGGCAACAGTGGGCGGTGCGTGAGATCCTCAATGGCCCGGACAACATGGACGCGGGGCGCAGCACTTTGGTGTTCAAAACCGTTGCGGGCGCCGGCAGTTACGAAACCGGCAGCTGCACGCTGAGAGAGTTTCGGGAGTGGGTCGGTTTCCCGGTGGAGTTTACAGGAGAACGCTGGGTGCGGGTGATGAGGCCCAAGGCTGCAGAAGTGGATCAAGCGGTTGCGTGATCTTTGATTGGGCGGGTGTCAGAGTATCTGAGTCTACTGTAGGTGGAATCCAGTTTGTAGGTCATCTTACCGCACAAAAGCGTGGCCCCGATTGGGCTAGTATTGTGGGCTTGCTATGATTGAAGCGATGTTTTGCTGCGTGTAGCTTTGGGGTGGATGCCAGCCAACTTGCCTAAACAACCTGCCCTGGATATTTAGAGCAAAGATCATTAACCTGCCGCCAAACTATCTAGTGCTGCCCCAATGAAAAGAACTGTAAACATTATTGATTTATTCGCAGGTCCCGGTGGCTTGGGTGAAGGCTTCAGCTCGTTTGAGTCTGAAAAGGCCGAGTTCAAAATTCGTATGTCAGTTGAGCGTGAAGAGAGTGCTCATAAGACACTGACGCTTCGTGCATTTTTCCGTTTGCTGAAAGAAAAGGGCAATACGGCTGCATATTTCGACTATGTGGAAGGGCGTATTTCTAAGGCCTCTTTAACTTCTGGTCATCCGATGTTGTGGGAAGAGGCACGAAAAGAGACATTAGGTGGGCCAACTGCTCTGGGAGATGATAACGACAAGATTCACTCCCGATTGAGAGAGTTGAAATCTGAATACAAAGATGAACCCTGGGTCGTGATTGGAGGGCCGCCCTGCCAAGCATATTCATTGGTTGGACGTGCGAGGAATATGGGAATTGTGGGATATTCAGCGAAAGATGATCATCGCCACTTTCTCTATCGGGAATACCTCAATGTACTGTCTATCATGAAGCCTGATGTATTTGTCATGGAGAATGTGAAAGGCATTTTGTCGGCGAAAGTGGACGGCGAGCATATCTTTCCCAAGATACTTCAAGACCTGATGAACCCTGATTTAGCGGTTCATCAGAGCCCTAATGGTAAAAAGTATCGGGTTTACTCCTTTGTGAAACAACCTGACAGAGGTGACTATAAGGCTGCTGAGTATAAAGACATCAGCGACTTCGTCATCCGAGCTGAAGATTTCGGTGTACCGCAAGCTCGTCACAGGGTTATTTTGTTGGGGGTTGCAGTAGATGCTGAGGTGACGCCATCATCACTTGTGAAGCAGGAAGAAGTACCTGTTGAAGCGGTTCTGGATGGGTTACCTGTGCTTCGTAGCAAGCTTTCTAAGCAAAAGGACAGCTCTGATGCTTGGCGTGAAGTTATCCATGATGCTGTCAGAGGTGTGGAAGCGTCACTGAGTAGCAACATTAAGTATCAGAAAGTAGTAGATGAGATGAGGGACACCATGCAATACCTTGCATACAGTGCGCCTATCATTGGTACTGACTATCCGGAACAACTCAAAGGGCAGAAAGAGCTTGGGGTAGAAATCAGACGTTGGCTGCTGTCGGATAAGCCGGGAAAAGTGCTGAACCATCATGCAAGAGGGCATATGAACAGTGATCTCGCCCGTTACTTGTTCAGTGCTTGTTGGGCTCAACCTGATGTATATGGAAGTACGGATAAGCCGTTTCCTAAATCGGAAGACTACCCGAAAATACTTGCTCCTGCGCATGCAAACTGGAAAAGTGGCAAGTTCGCTGATCGCTTCAGAGTACAGCGCTATGGCCGGCCTGCGACTACAGTGACCAGCCACATTTCCAAAGATGGTCACTACTTCATACATCCGGATCCTGCCCAATGCCGGAGCTTGACAGTGCGTGAGGCTGCCCGGATTCAGACGTTCCCCGATAATTATTTTTTTGAAGGGAATCGCACTCAACAGTATGTGCAGGTAGGTAATGCAGTACCGCCGTATCTGGCTTTTCAGCTCGCAGGTATTGTTGCAAAAATTATTTGATACAAGCCCCCTTTCTTCTTGGTAACAGGGAAGGGGGCTGGTCATGCGTAGTCGCAGAGACCAAGACGGTTGTTTTGACTGTCTGAACTCTATTGCCAAACAATCAGCATCAGCTTCTAACCTGAAAGCACTCCATAGGATTCCCGCTCAACTTGCACAGCAGTTAACATCTAACCCATCCAGTGCTCTGCTATCATTTGCTTGTCTAGATTTTCTCACCTAGCTCCAGCTCCTGTTTTTTCCAGTTCACAGTGTGAGTTACCGATTTTGAACTCACTATTAATAACGAAAGCGAGTCGGTTTACCACTTCAGGGTTCTCATTTTTGATGAGCATAGTTTGGATCATCTGCGTTCATTGGAAACGTCATCAGGACATGGTCTAGGGTAATCTCATACCCTCTGACACTGACTGGCCCTGAATCAGCCTTAACAAATTATCGTGTGGAAATGGGAGTTGCGAAACCTATATATAGAGAATATATTGGATATATATCCTATATATAGAAGTTCCTGACGCAGATATGAGCACTGAAACAAAAAATGAACGATTCAGAAGGCTTGCCGAGTCCAGAGGCAATCGGCTAATCCGTGAAATTTCTCTACTCGGAAACTTGGCTAATCGAAAGAACTATTCCTACTCAGAGGAAGAAGTTGAGCGGCTATTTGAACCGATTCTGCAAGAACTAAAGGAAGTTCGAGCCCTTTTCGATACTGAGTCTCCATCAACAAGGAAGGTGAGTTTCTAATGTCGGACAACAACTACGGGTTTTATTTTGAAAAGCAGGGCTTGTCTGGTGACGAGGGGCCTATCGATCCTGCGCAACAATATTTCGAAGGTTCTCATGCTGACCATGCGGTTGTACGTGAGACTGGCCAGAACACTCTGGATAATCCTGGCAAGAAGGTTGATGGTCCTATCCGGATGGTCTTTGAGCTTTCGGTCATGAACACCAGCGACATTCCTGGGATTGATGGCCTGCGAGAGCACTTCAATGCCGCTGCGGAGCAGACAGAGAGCCAACAAGGCCATGCCAAAATGGTCAAGGCTGCTGCTTTGTCGAAGGAAGAGACAGTATCGGTACTCAGGATTTCGGACTACAACACTACAGGGCTTACAGGCAGCGAGGCCTTGGCTGCTAAAGGTTCGCCAATCAGTCGATTGACCCGTGGTAAAGGTGGATCAAGCGATGACGAGCGTGGCGGATCATTCGGGATTGGATCAGCCGTTGGCCCTATGGCTTCAGACTTGTGCACGGTGCTTTATACCTCGCTCCCCGAGGATACGCATAAGTCGGTTATGGCTGGATATACAAGGCTTGCAACCCATACCCTGAATGACACCAGGTATCGCGCAGAGGGGTATTTTACATGGTTGGATTGTAAAAACGATTTTGAATATCAGAGACCAGCACCGAAGATCGGCCCCTTCCCGGCAAGAACTGAACACGGCACCGATATATACATTCTGGGCTACAGAATGGCGGAGAAGGACCCGAAGTTAGAGCGGGTTCGTGATGCGATGATAGACAACTTCATGGCTGCGATTAAAGAGGGGCGTCTTATAGTTGAAGGTATCGCATCCGAAAATCAATGGATGCTTGATGCTGCGACTTTGCCTGAGTTTGTCAAAGCTCGTCCAGTTGCCAACGCTTTCTATCAGGCACTTCAAGATCCTAACCCAGCTGAGAAAGATATAAAGCATGTTGGGAGGGTAAAATTGTTCATCAACATAGATGACAGCCTTAAGCAAAAACTGCACACCATAACAATGCGTGCACCCTTGATGAAGATCGACATCTTCAGACACAACTCGATTTCAGCGAAGTACGCTGCGGTGCTAGTTTGTGACAGCAAGGAAGGCAATAAATATTTGCGACAACTGGAGCCACCCCAGCATCATGAGTGGGATGCTGCCAGAGATCTACAGAATGGAGCGAAGGTCATTCGTGACCTAAAGGCTTTTGTGCGTGAATCACTCAAGGAGAGGATTACTACAGAAACAGGTGATGAAGTTAAAATCGAAGGGCTTGCACGCTTTTTACCTACCAAAAATGTGTTTTCTAACACGTCAGGCGAGCCTGTAATCCCTACATCAGAACCAACTGAAGAAGGTGCTGAAACTGAATCCAGTACTGTTACAGGTAGAGCTGCGAAGCAAGAAATCACCCCAGCTTCACTTGGGAAAAAAGTTTCGGTCAAAATCCGTACGCCAGCAACGGATAATGGTGAAGATGAAGCAGAACAGGGTAAAACTAGGGGCGGACCAAAAAAACGCAGTAGTGATAAAACGGGTATTCCGGGAAAAGGGGGTGAAGGCGAAGGTGCATCTCGTATTAGAGGTCAAGATGTGTCCTTCCGAAGCTGGAGCATGCATAGCGGTCATGAAACTGCTTCAGTAACGGCATTAGCCATTAAGGCAGAAAGGAACGAGACCGGCGACCTTAAACTTTTGGCTTTAGGCCCCGCAGGAGATCCCGAAAAGGATTATGAACTCCCTATTTCGAGCGTAATTCTGCATCAGTCCGATAAGTCTGTTGAGCTTGAGTTTTCGGGAAACACGCTGAAAAATTTGACATTAGAGGGCGGCCAGATGACACGTATTGATATCTATATGCCTGCCGGTGAGCGTTACCGTCTGGGGGTAGCATAATGGCAAGTCGTGGCTCATATCCTCATCCGGTTATTGATATAGCCGATGACGTATCTTCTGACTTCAATGTTATAAATGTGCTTGTTGATACTAGCCAGCAGGATATCGAAATATCCTATGAAATTAGGACGGATGACCCTGATCTCAAGCATCTATTAGACAATGGCTACGCAGTCCATAGCTTGCGTTGGCGCTGCTCTTCCACCATATCAACCGGTGAGATGATGCCGGAGGAATATCAAAGAACACCTGCAGGGTTCAAGCTAAGGGCTTGGCTGGATCAACAGTTGGTTAAAGGCAGAGTTGATGCAGATGTGCGCATTATTGTTGCGAAGGAGCTGCCGAACCATCGCTGGACGAATCAGCATGCTGATTACGGAGATGCGTGTTTTAACCTTCAGCCGGGGGATGTTCTTGCTGATGGGGGGAGTTTCCTGTTTGATGCTGAGAAAATGTATGACCCGCTGAATCCACCGGTTGGAAGCTGTTTCAGGTTTGTGTGCAGCCCGCACCGTAAGGGAATCAAAGTAGCTTTTGATGGCAACGATACTGTAGATGTTCAGATTCCAGAGGAAACCTTTGGCCAATTCCATTTGTTCGGTCATCGACCCGATCTGCAGATTTCACTGATAGTACTCCCTGCACTTATAGAAACGCTCGATTTCATAAAAACAAACGAAGAGAAAGAAGAAGAGCCCCTTGATGACAAAGCTTGGTACATGGAGATAAATAAGCTGGTCAAAGCTCGTGGTGGCTGGAATCAGTCTCTGCTTGAGCTTGCGCAGAAGATTCTTGAAAATCCAATTGATACAGCTATTCGCGCAGGGCTTATGTCTGAGGAGGAAGAAGCTTGATGAAAAAACGGATTTCTGAGGCCAGAGCACTGACTGAATCGGCATTAATTCAGATTTTTAATGCGCTGAGTGAGGCCTCCTCACCTGAAGAGTTTATGGGTAATGCAGATGCTATTGTTGCCAACCCAAATAATCACCTTCCGCTACCGATAGAGCATGGTGTACCTGATAGTTTGAGTATTGCCGGTATAAAAGGCGTGGATGTCGATAATGCCCCTCGTGTGCATGAATATCTAGGGGAGATGGACCGTGCAAATGCCGCTGACGCTAGATTGTGGGTGTATTTGGCTTTTGGAACCTATCGGGATTATATGGAGAAACGTTGGCCATTGGAAACTATCTACGAGCAGGGAGGAAAGTGGAAGGATCGTGTAAGAACACGTTGGTTGCTGCACAGCGATTCTGTTACAAGGGGGCGGCTTGTACGCCATGGTATTGCCCGTCTATGGTGGGTTGCGCATTTGACTTACGAGGGAAAAGATAAGTCAGGTATCGCAAAATATGATCCGTACGCATATACGAAAGAAGTGTTCAAAAAAGAAGATCGACTTAATGCGATTTTCGATCGTGAGGTCGGCGCATTTTCTACTATAACGAAAGCGGTGCTAAACCATGCAGCATCTTTAGGTGAGAAGGCAACTGATAAATATCTTCATCGAATCATGCAGTACCTGACATTGATTAACGGATATCGTGATATAGGAATGCTGGACCTTCCCGACCTCAATGTTTTGCTCAAGACTGCATCTTTATGGGCTAAGGGTGAAAGATAATAGGTAGTTTATCCTAAATTACTTTCTGTGTTAGAACCGTCGGCCTGCCGATTTTATTAGGTAGGTCTTTTTTATGTCTTTATCCGCGACTGTAAAGTGCAGGAGCCTTACAGTCAGGGACGCCGCCAGACTTCAGACCTTTCCGGATGATGATCATTTTGAAGGCAACAGAACGCAACAATATGTTCAGGTGGGAAATGCGATACCACCTTACTTAGCTTATAAGATCGCGAAAGTGGTTTACGATCTGTTGGAATAGTAATTCGGTTTTAATTTAACCATGACTCAACTATATTTAAATAGTTGTTTATAGGATGGTGGTTTACAAGGAAGTTAATAATTTCAATAAGCTGAATATGAAATATGATAGTGTAACTGAGGATCCAAAAGCCCTTAAGCAGATCGAAAAATTGAGTGGTATTCTCAATGACCCTGTTGATTAACCTGATCTGGTTGTTCGGCACAGACTAAAAGTTGCTGCCTGCTTCATTGAGGAAGACATCCGAATAGGAAGCCTCCCAATGAAAATTTGTGCCTTCTCTGATGCGCACGATTATGTTGATGCAAATATGTATCTGATTAATGAAGATTGTGTTGATCCGAAGACAGGATCCTTTTACGAGTGGGACGGTTGGAGCGTTGATCAGATATGTGAGCACTTCAACCTTATCATTGAGGCGCTTGATAAATGGCTGGAGGCTGGAAGGCGTAAACCAGCGATGATGTATCTGTAGCCTTTAGCTTCGGGCCTTTTTTCTTGGCGGCTTTTTGGGCCACTCGCAGATTTCAGCGTGGCCCAAAATCATCGATGTGATTTCCGCGAGATTTGCTTCCAGGTGCTTTAGTCCACATTCCCAAATAACCAGCACACGCCACCCCATATCGAGCAGTTGCTGCTGCTGGATTTGATCCCGTTGCCTGTTCCCTTCCAGCTTTGCCTTCCACTTGTCACTGTTTGATGCTGGCGTATATGCGTAATGGCATCCCGGATGCCGGTGCCAGAAGCAGCCATGAACAAAAATGACCAAGTTATATTTTGGCAGGACCAGGTCCGGTTTGCCTGGCAGATCCTTGCGGTGAAGGCGGTAGCGAAAGCCAGCTGCATGTAACAATCGCCTGACGGCCATCTCTGGCTTTGTGTCCTTTCCTCTGATGGATGACATCATTCTTGAGCGAGTCGCCTTATCAACAATATCCGTCATTGGTCGCTCTTGGCTTGATGATTGTTATTGATACTAAGGTCACTCAATCAGGGCTAATTGTCCACAGCTGATTTTCATGTCATGGCTGTGCATAAAACTTCAGGGTAGACTCATGCTTGGAAGTTCATTCAAAAATGCCATACAAACTTACCCCCAGAACCCCTGAGTAGTTCTGTGGATAAGCTCAGGACAACAGGTCCGCACATCTCTGCCAAGCCCTTATAATACGGGGTTTGTAAAACTGTTCAGGCATTGCTCAAATACCTGAACAACGTAACCCGCATGTCATAAAGCAGATCAAGGTCATGGATCTGGCCTGTGCGTAACTATGTGTCGGCCTGTGTAGTATCCTGTTGATGGACTTTTCCACTGAGCAATTTGTATACATGCCGATTACGTGCTTCGCTGATGCCTTTGCGGTGGCTTTCATGGGCGGCGGCGGCCCAGTTGCCGTTGTGGATATGTTGATTGAAGCGAGGGAAGCCGCGCTTCAGTTTGGGCAGGCCCAGGTTGAAGATCATGTCGTAGAGGGCCAGTTGTACGCGTTCCGGCATGGCGGCCAGTTCGGCCTGGCCATAGAGGTCGCCGAGTTCCCCGGTGAAGATGCTGATGTGCCGGCGGGTGAGGGCATCGATCTCGGTGTCGGGCAAAATCAGTCGGGTGTGGGGCTTGAAGCTGTTGGCGTTCAGGTGCTTCCCGTAGGGGCGGGTCAGCAGCTGGCGGAATTCGGCACGGATGTCGGCATCGCGGGCGGGGCGTCCGCTTTCCTTGTGCACAAACCCCAATCGGGCAGCGGTATGCGGATAGGGCATCAGGTGGCCAACGCCGATGGTGATAAAGCCTCGGGTGTCGCGATACATATGGTTGATGCGGCCTTCCTGCTGTTCAAGCTGGCGCATCAGGCGGGTATGAAATGATGGGGTGTGCGCATTCATCGGTGGAGGTTCCTTTTCCTGTCAGGATCGTTGGCAGTCCTTGCCGAATCTATCGATTGTTTAAATCAATCGGTCTTAGTTAAAAGATAAATTTCAACAAATAACATCTCTTGGTTAATCTGGCTCCATAACACACCGGAGGACAACATCATGGCTCACATTGCACGTTACATCGTTGAAGCATCTGCATCCGCTGCCCGCCCGGAGACCGCCCAGGCGGCTGCGCCCAAGGGGCAGGCGTGTCAGCACTGCAACTACAGCAACAACTACTATGGCGACCAGATCTGCCTGCCGCAGGGGCGCTGATGCCGATGTTGCACCAGGGAGCCGATCTGCGATGCAGCGGCTGCCTGAACCTTTTCAGTGCGGCGATGCTCGCGCAGCCGGACAGCTCCGCGACGATTGCTTATTCCTGATAGAGGTCGATCAGTGCCTGGCAGGTGTCGGCACCCTCAACGGAGGTCGCTCGGTCCAGCGTCTGACAACAGATCTCAAAGTCGAGTTCCCCGATCCGCAGCCTGGAAGCACCGTCCACAAGGGGGAGATGAAGCAGGCCCCCTGCTGGCGCTGGAACTTACGGGCGTCGGCACAGGCGTCGTTGAAGGTGTGACCGGTCAGTACCACGCGCACCTGCTGGCCGGCGAGTTTACGATGACAGTGCGGCGACAGCGGCGTTCAGCACCGGGGTGATGGCGGAATTCAGCTTGAGGCTGAGCAGCTCGTCGGCGCGGGTCTTGCCCAGGGTCAGCGCGGCGATCGGTTTGTGCCAGTCGCTGGCGCGCCGGCAGAAACGAAAGCCGGAATAGACCATCAGCGAGGAGCCGATCACCAGCAGGCCATCGGCGTTCTGCAGTGCCTCCAGCGCATCGAGCACGCGCTGTTTGGGCACGTTATCGCCGAAGAACACCACGTCCGGCTTGAGGATGCCGCCACATTGAGGGCAGTCCGGAATACGGAAGCCGCTGAAATCCACTTCCAGGTCGGCATCGCCATCGGGGGCGGCTGTAGCCGTGTAGCGGCTGAAGGCCGGATTCAGCTCGGCGCTGCGCTGGTGGACCTCATCCCGGCTGCAGCCGAAATTGCAGCTCATGCAGATCACCCGGTCGGAGCGGCCGTGCAGGTCGATCACCTTTTGGCTGCCGGCACACTGGTGCAGGCCGTCCACGTTCTGGGTCACCAGCAGGTCGATATGGCCCAGCCGCTCCAGCTGCGCCAGGGCTGCGTGGGCCTGGTTGGGGCGGGCATCGCGCATTACCGGCCAGCCCACCAGGCTGCGGCCCCAGTAGCGCTGGCGGGTATGTTCGCAGCGCATGAAGTCCGGGTGCTGTACCGGCTGCTTGCGTTTCCATTCGCCGTTCCGGTCGCGGTAGTCGGGGATGCCGGAGTCGGTGCTGATGCCGGCGCCGGTCAGCACCAGCAGGCGAGGGTGGCGACGGATGAACCGGGTCAGTTCGATATGGGACATGGTCGGGTTCCGCTGTGTTGGTCATCGTTGGTGCATAGGGGATTCAATGTCATTGTACGACAGCGTAAACGATGAGGTTTACTCTGGAGAGTCCGGTCTAGGCTGCCGGACCCGGTTTATCCATAATGGCAGTGGATGGAGAGCATTTAGAGGAATGTGAGGATGAAGGATATGGATTATCTGCTGGCGTCTGAGCCGATACTGCTAGTGGCCCTGCTGGGGTTGTCAGGCCTGGCCTGTTGGCAGGGCTGGCGTTACCGTCGCATCGAACGTCGCTTTTCCACATTGAGCCAGGAGTTGCGGGAGAGCGAGGACTCCTTTCGCTATTTGCTGGAGACCGCCCACGAAGGGATAGCGGTCGTGCAGAACCGGCGTCTGGTATACATCAACGAGCGCATGTGTGAGATGACGGGCTACGACAAGGCGGCACTGATGGCGCTGGAGTCGTTTCTGCCACTGATCGCCCCCAGCGCCCGTGACACCATGCTGAAAAACCACCTGCGGCGCCTGTCCGGCGAGCCCTCTCCCAATCGGTATGAAAGCCTGTTTCTGAAACGGAGTGGCAGCAGCTATCCCATCGAAATCAGCGGTGTGTTGATCAGTTGGCGTGGTACACCGGCGACGCTCAATGTCATTACCGATATCAGTGAGCGCAAGGCGGCGGAAGAAGCCGTGCGCTTTCTGGCGCTGCACGACAGTCTGACCCGGTTGCCCAACCGGCATTTGCTGATGGAACGCCTGGAGCAGGCCCTGGCGCTGGCGCAACGCAACGGCCAGCCGCTGGCGCTGCTGTTCATCGACTTGAACGGTTTCAAGCAGGTCAACGATACCCATGGCCATGCTGTGGGGGATCGATTGCTGCAGGCGGTGGCGGACCGGCTGCAGGCCTTGCTGCGAGACTCGGATACGCTGGCGCGTATGGGGGGCGACGAATTTGTGGTGCTGATGCCCGAGGTGACGGGGGAAGCCGGGGCCGAACGACTGATGGCAAGAATCAACGCGGCCTTGCAGCCGCCTTTTGACATCGACGGTCGGCGACTGCACAGCAGCGCCAGTGTGGGATGTGCTCTGTTCCCCGAACAGGGGACATCGGCAGGCGACTTGCTGAGGGATGCGGATCGGCAGATGTACCGCGCCAAACAGCGCTATCATCTTGGCGTCGACCCGGCGTCGGACTGATCAGCTCGGCGGCTGGTTGTACTGGCGAGCCAGTTCAACGAAGGCGTGCAGGTAGTCGGTCGCCACGTCGTCTTTACGCAGACCCAGGAAGATCTGTTTATCCACACCGGTTTTGCCCAGCTGCAGGGGATGCAGCGGCAGGCGCGGTTGATACTCTTCCACCAGCCAGCGCGGCAGCGCGGCCACACCGCGACCGGCCGCCACCATCTGCAGCATGATGTCGGTGGTCTCGATCTGCTTGTGCCGGCGCGGGTTGCAGCCGGCCGGCGTCAGGAAGCGGCTGAAGATATCCAGCCGGTCCGGCTCCACCGGGTAGGTGATCAGGGTGTCCTGCACCAGCTGTTGCGGCTCGACCTGCGACTGGCCGAACAGTGGATGCTCGGGGCCAACCACCAGCACCTGCTCGTAATCGAACACCGGCTCGAAGATCAGGCCGCTGCGGTAGAGCGGGTCCGGCGTCACCAGCAGGTCGATCTCGTGGCCATAGAGCGCGCCCATGCCGCCGAACTGGAATTTCTGCCGCACATCCACATCCACATTGGGCCACTGCCTGAGGTAAGGATTTACGACCTTGAGCAGCCACTGGTAGCAGGGGTGGCACTCCATGCCGATGCGCAGGGTGCCGCGCAACCCGCTGGCAAACTGCTGCATCAGATCTTCGGCGTGCTCGAACTGGGGCAACAGCCGTTCAGCCAGCTGCAGCAGATATTCGCCGGCCTGGGTCAGGCGCAGGCGGCGGCCTTCCTTCTGCCACACGGGCGTGCCCAGCTGCTGCTCCAGCTTGCGTATCGAGTGGCTCAGCGCGGACTGGGTCAGGCAGAGTTTCTCGGCTGCGGCGGTCAGCGACCCTTGTTGGTCTACGGTGCGAAGGATCATCAGGTGGTGACGTTCGAGCATGAGATCTTGTCCATGGTAACCATAAAGTCTTATATGTAGGTTTCGGTTATATTGTTACGGTCCAGTAGTTTTAATATCCGACTAATAAACCAAAAGTTGTTTTAAATCGTATTTAATTACAGACATATTCTTATAAATATAAACTTATGATCATATAATTATTTGTTATGAAGCTTTTAATAGTTTACCTAAACTTAATGATATCGTATAAGTAATTACCATATATCGTTGTATCATAATACATAATTGGAATAAATTAAAAAAGGAATTTGATTTATGACATCTAGTTTGTGTGTGGATGATGACTTAAAGGCGTTTATAGAAGAGTCTTTTGGAGATTTTCCTGGGCGTCTTTCATGTGAATATCTTAAAGCTGAGCATGGGATAACTATCTTGGTTCAGCATGAAGGTGTGATCCTGACCAGAGAGCCCAAGGCAGGAAGGCCCTTCATGAAAGCAACCTTGTCTAAAGCATCTGGAGCTATGATTGGTCCGGCAATAGCTCTTTTGGATGCAAAGGGGGCTAATGCTTTATTAAGTATAATATTTAGGAAGAACGCCGAAGAATGTGCCTATAAAAATGGAACTGACTTGGGCTGGTATTTGAGTGTGACTGATATGATTTCAAGAAAAGATTACGTTGGTGCTCTAGTTAAATTTTCAGAAAAAGACGAGTGTGAATTTAAGAGTCTGTGGCAAAGAATAAAGGAACTTTGATCACATGAATAATTACATTAAATCAGCTCTTCTGGTAAGTGCTCTATTGACTAGTGTGTCGACACTTGTGTGTGGTGCCGAGCGTGAGACCAAGAAGAATGAGCAGACGCATCAGGCTGTTCTTCAGGCGTTGCCACCATTGAGCAAGGCCCTTGCGTATAAGGACTGGGACACATTCAGGCAACTGCTTGCTGCAGGCGAGGATCCCAACGTCATTAACCCAATCACGGGGATGTCCCCCATGTTTGAGCTGCTGAGTACCGATTGTGCTGCCCACATGCTTGAAGCCATGATTGAACAGGGTGCTCAGATTCATCAGCCTGCCGAAGATGGAACCTGGCCCATTCACCGAGCCGCGACACAGAAAAGTCCCGAGTGTCTTCAAGTTCTGGTTAAGGCGGGAGCTTCTCTCGAGCAGACCGATGCTTCAGGTTCCACACCTGTGTTTTATGCTGTTAAATACAATAGCCCGAATATGGTGAAATACCTGCGGACCCAAGATGTTGACGTCATGCATACCAATGATAGAGGTATGGATATTTTCAAGCTGGCGCTGTTCTACATGGTTGTGTACGACTACCGAGAAACTGTTGATGAGGTACGCGAGATCCTGGAACAGGAAATGGGTGGTCACTGATACTAAGTTAAGGGTGTTTATTTGGAGCGAACAAAATCATTTTTTGCATTAGAAGCATGACTAAATTTAATGGAATTATGAGATAATGCCATTATTTTTCATGATTTATAAGGGCTAGCATCTTTCTCGAATTGAAATATGGAGAGAGACATGAGCCTTCAGCCAAGCAACAATAATAGCCTTCAGCCAACCCCAAAAAGTCGTCTGCATAACCTGGGTTTCCCGCGCATCGGGGCCCGTCGTGAACTGAAATTTGCCCAGGAAGCCTTCTGGAAAGGCGAGCAAAGCGAAGCCGAACTGCTGAGTACGGCGGCCGCACTGCGTGAGCAGAACTGGCAGCGTCAGGCCGGTCTGGACCTCGTGCCGGTGGGCGATTTCTCGCTCTACGATCAGGTGCTGGACCTGAGCGTTACCCTGGGCAACCTGCCCGCCCGCGTGCAGGGGCTGGATGGCAGCGAGCTGGACCAGTTCTTCCGCGTGGCCCGTGGCCGCTCCGCCAACGACAGCGGCTGCAACTGCGTCCATGCCGGCGAGATGACCAAGTGGTTCGACACCAACTACCACTACATCGTGCCGGAGTTCAGCGCCGATACCCGCTTCAGCCTGAACCCGGATCGCCTGCTGGGCCAGCTGGAAGAGGCCCGCGAGCAGGGCCATAACGCCAAGCCGGTGCTGGTGGGGCCGATGACCTATCTGTTGCTGGGCAAGGCCAAGGACGAGACCAACCCGTTGAGCCTGCTGGCGCAGCTGCTGCCGGTCTATGCCGAGCTGCTCTCATTGCTGGCCGACAGAGGTGTCGAATGGGTGCAGATCGATGAACCGGCGCTGGTCACCGAGCTGGCGCAGGAGTGGCAGGACGCCTTCCGCACCGCCTATGCGGCCCTGGCCGACAGCGGTGTGAAGCTGCTGCTGGCCACCTATTTCGGCCAGCTGCGCGAGAATCTGGAACTGGCGTGCAGCCTGCCGGTGGCGGGTCTGCATCTGGATGCGATCAACGCTCGCGAGGAAGTGGGTACGGTGATCGAGCAGCTGAGCGATGAACAGGTGCTGTCGCTGGGTGTGGTCAACGGCCGCAACATCTGGAAAACCGACCTGAGCGCGTTGCTGGACTGGCTGGAACCGGTGGCGAAACAGCTGGGTGAACGCCTGTGGATTGCGCCGTCCTGCTCGCTGCTGCATGTGCCGGTGGATCTGGACAGCGAACAGAAACTGGATGCCGAGATCCGCTCCTGGTTGGCCTTTGCCCAGCAAAAACTGGATGAGCTGCGGGTTATCCACAGCGCCCTGAATCATGGCCGCGCGTCTGTCGCCGCCGAGCTGGCCGAGAATTTGGCGGCGTTGAGCAGCCGTCGTACCTCGCCGCGTGTGCATAACCCCCGCGTGCAGCAGGCCGTCGCTGCCATCGACGCCGCGTTGGGCGAGCGCCGAAGCGCCTATCCGCAGCGTGCGGCGGTGCAGCGTGACAAGCTGAACCTGCCGCTCTACCCGACCACCACCATCGGTTCCTTCCCGCAAACGCAGGAGATCCGCAAGGCGCGCCTGGCATTCAAGAGGGGGGAGCTGGATGCAGGCGAATACGAAGCCCGCATGAAGCAGGAGATCGAGTTCGCGGTGCAGCAGCAGGAAGCGCTGGGGCTGGATGTGCTGGTGCACGGCGAGGCCGAGCGCAACGACATGGTGGAATACTTCGGTGAGCAGCTCGACGGCTACGCCTTCAGCCAGTTCGGCTGGGTGCAGTCCTACGGCTCCCGTTGCGTCAAGCCGCCGATCCTGTTCGGTGATATCAGCCGTCCCAGGGCGATGACCGTCGACTGGATCAATTACGCCCAGTCGCTGACCGACAAGCCGATGAAAGGCATGCTCACCGGCCCGGTGACGATACTGAACTGGTCCTTCGTGCGTGACGATCAGCCGCGCGCGGTCAGCTGTCAGCAGCTGGCGCTGGCGATCCGCGAGGAAGTGCAGGAGCTGGAAGCGGCCGGCATCGACATCATCCAGATCGATGAAGCCGCGCTGCGTGAAGGCTTGCCGCTGCGCCGCAGCCAGTGGGCCGAGTACCTGGCCTGGGCGGTGGAGTCCTTCCGCATCACCGCCAACGGCGTCGCGGACGGCACCCAGATCCACACTCACATGTGCTATTCGGAGTTCAACGACATCATCGAGGCGATCGCGCACATGGATGCGGACGTGATCACCATCGAGACCTCCCGTTCCGACATGGAGCTGCTGGACGTGTTCGATGACTTCCGTTACCCCAACGAGATCGGCCCGGGCGTGTACGATATCCACAGCCCCAACATCCCGTCGGTGGAGCAGATGGTGAAACTGATGCGCCTGGCGGCGCAGCGGATCCCGGCGGAACGCCTCTGGGTCAACCCGGACTGCGGCCTGAAAACCCGCCAGTGGAGCGAGGTGATTCCGGCGCTGCAGAACATGGTCGAAGCGGCCAGGGTGCTGCGTGAAGACAGGGCGGCAGCGGCTTAAAGCCAGCGGGAAGGCTCCATGCGTTGGTGCAGGATGCGGATAACCACAACTCCGTTATCCTGCTCCAGATAGTAGATCGTATGACGACTGCAGGGATAACTTCTCAGGCCATTGGCCAGCTCGGGGCGAAACCGCCCAAGGGCTGGTATTTCACTCAGCTGGATCAGGGCCGACTCAAGATGGCGCAGATAGGCTCGAGTTTGAGAATGACCAAACCGTAGCATGCTGAAGTCAGTAAGGTTTCCCAGATCCTGTTTTGCTCGTTCCGTGAGCGTAAATGACATTAGCCCCTCGCTTTATCCATCAGGGATGCAAACACGTCCGGTCCATCATGGACTTGGCCTTGCTGTAGATCTTCCAGACCTTCGCTGATTGCTTGCCTGAGCTGTTGGCGCTTGAAGGCTTCGTATTGCTCAAACTCTTCGTTGGAGATTACTGCAGCAACCTTCTTCCCGTTTCGCAGGATGCGAACGGGCTCTGACTGGGCTTTAAGGATCAAGTCGCCGAACTCCCGCTTGGCCTCGGTAGCGCTCAGTTCCATATTCACCTCATGAGTGATTATTTTGATCAACATGATCATCTTAGCAGGGTTGATGGCTATAGGTTGCTGTATAACTATTGAATCATCAGGTCGCTAATGTCTCTGCATTGAATCCCTGCTCTGGCGGCAGCGGGCGATGATGAACGCGCTGAGACCACAGCATGTTCATCCCGCTCAAGCTAATCCTGCCCCGGCCGGCGGTTCCGATCAGCGTGTCATCCACTCCTCGATCCACTCCCGCACCGGCGAACCCTCTGCCAGGGCATCTACGGCCCCCATGCGAAAGTGCTCGGTGTAGGGCTTGAGGCCCGGCCCGAGCAGGCGGTCGTAGGGGCAGGTATCGGTCGGATCCACGTACAGGATCACCGCCTCGCCCTGGCTGCCGTGATAGGCCTCGAGACAGAACTGCAGCACCGATTCACTGCTGCCGACCACCAGCACCAGGTCGTGGCGGCTCAGCGAGTTCATCAGTGTGAACAGGTCGCGATAGACCGGCGCGGCCTCGCCGAAGAACACCACGTTGGGCTTGAAATGGGGCGGGTGCGCGGCGTGATCGAAGCTCTCGTAGCCGATCGGCTCAATGCGGCCCTCGGCCAGGTTGGCCAGTTCCAGCAGGTTGCCGTGGATATGCACCACCTCGGGGCTGCCGGCGCGTTCGTGCAGGTCGTCCACATTGGTGGTCATCAGCGTGACCCGCTCGCCGTGCCGGCGCTGGAGTTCGGCGATGGCGCGGTGGGCGGCGTTGGGCTCGACCCCCTGCAGGGCGGTGCGGCGGTCGTTGTAGAACTGGTGCACCAGATCGTAGTTCTGCTCGAAGGTGTCGATATGGCAGACATCCTCGATGCGGTGGTTGTGCCAGAGACCGTCCGGCCCGGTGCGGAAGGTGGGGACACCGGACTCGGCGGAGATGCCGGCGCCGGTGAAGATGATCAGTCGTCGGTTCATGGGTCTGGATCTCGCAGTTGTGGCTGCCTTCAGTGTACCAGCCCGGTGCGAGGATGGGGCGGGTTGCACAGGTCCTGGGCGCGGCTGCCCGAAGCGCGGCGCTGTCATCGGGGTGTCACCGGGCTGTAAATATAACGGCCTAGACTTTTTCTGGTATATACCAGACTCAGGGGTCTTCTGTTATGAGCGCAAGCCAGCCGGCGGCACTGGCCGCCATTGAACAACTTTACGCCCGCATGGGGCAGAATACCTACGGTGAAGGGATCACCCAGACCGAGCATGGCGTGCAATGTGCCGAGTTGGCGCGTCGGGCCGGGGAGAGTCCGGCGTTGATCACGGCGGCGCTGCTGCACGATATCGGCCACCTGCTGGAAGAGGTCAGTGCCGAGCACGGCAATTTCCGCCATGACAAGGTCGGGGCGGAGTATCTGCGCCCTCTGTTCGGTCCAGAGGTGGCCGAGCCGGTGCGCCTGCATGCCCAGGCCAAGCGTTATCTGTGCACGGTAGAGGAGGGCTATCTGGCCTGTCTGTCGGAGGCATCGGTGTATTCGCTGCAGCATCAGGGCGGTTTGATGACTGACGCTGAGGTGGCCAGCTTCCGACAGGAGCCGCATTTCGAGGCGGCGTTGAAGCTGCGTCGCTGGGATGACGAGGGCAAGGATCCTGAGTTGGCGTCGTTGCCGTTCAGTCGCTATGGCGAGTTCATGCAGACGGCACTCAACAGCTCTTGCTGAATCCTGTTTTCCAAGCCCTGGTTTCTAACCCCCGGTTGCCCGGACCGTTATACTCGTTCCGAAATGATCATTGGAGGAGTCGCAGGTGTTCAGGTTTGTTGCGGAGCCCCTGACCCGAGAAAACGTGCTGGAACAGCTGGAGATACTGGGTGCCATCGTGGTTGAACAGGGCAGGGTGCTGCAGGTATCGCTGCTGGACTACCATTTCGCCTTTCGCTGGGTTGAACTGCCGGCCGGGATTCAGGCCTGCCGAGAGGATGTTGCGATAGAGGCCGGTGATATGCGAACCGGGCATATTGATCTGGGAGCGGACGATGAAGAACAGGCCCGGTGGCAGCGGTTGTCGGTCGAACAGCAGTTGTCATATCACCCGGTAGAAGATGCGGAAAAGGCGTTTGCGCAGCATCGTCAGCTGGTTGAGGCAGGAGAATACGAACGTATTTTGATCAGCCTGCGCATGAGCGACGGCCCGCAGGCGTTGGTGTGTGACTATGTCGTCTGACCCGGAGCCGGCGGGCGGACACCGGCCCCGGGGGACGAACTGCTCTTACATCTGCGATTGCAGATAGTTCGGCAGGCCGAGGCGGTTGATCAGGCCCAGCTGTTTTTCCAGCCAGTAGGCGTGGTCTTCCTCGGTATCGGCCAGCTGCTGGCGCAGCATCTCACGGGTCTGGTAGTCCTGCTCCTGTTCGCACAGGGCGATCACCTGCTTGAGGTTGTGCGCCACCTGGTATTCGGTGTTGAGATCGTTCTGCAGCATCTCGGGCACCGTCTTGCCGACGTGAATGGGATCGCGCCGGGTCATGTCGGGTGTGCCTTCCAGGAACAGTATACGCTCGATCATCAGCTTGGCATGGCCCTTTTCGTCGTCGAACTCGTGGGCGATGCGCTCGTACAGCTTGTTCAGGCCCCAGTCGGCATACATCTCGGAGTGGATGAAGTACTGGTCCATGGCGGCCAGCTCGCCGGCCAGCAGCTTGTTCAGGGCGTCGATAATCTTCTGGTTGCCTTTCATTGCCTTACTCCTCTTCCATGGCCGTTTGCAGATAGTTCTGGATGCCGATTTCGCCGATCAGGTGCTGCTGCGCCTCGATCCAGTCCACGTGCGCTTCTTCCTGCTCCAGGATCTCGACCAGCAGCTGACGGCTGACATAGTCGCCACCGGCTTCACACTGGGCGATGACATCACGCATCAGGGCAAGCTGCTCCATCTCCAGACTGAGGTCGCCTTGCAGCATCTCTTCGGTGTCTTCACCGATGCGCAGGCGTTCCAGGTGCTGCAGGTTGGGCAAGCCTTCCAGAAACAGGATGCGCTCGATCAGCTTGTCAGCCTGCTTCATGTCGAGGATCGATTTCTTGTAGGCCTTGTGATTGAGCTTTTCCAGCCCCCAGTTCTTGAAGATGCGCGCATGCAGGAAGAACTGGTTGATGCAGGTCAGCTCCAGGGTTAGCACCTTGTTCAACTGTTGAACCAGTGCCTGGTCATGTTTCATGTGAAATCCTCTCTACAGTGTTCATTGACTGACGGTGCACAGGGTGCGGGGCACTATCCGGAGTTTAGGTCTCGGTGGCGTCGCGCGCACCCCGGTCGTCAGAGGCGCGACTATAAAGTTGCAAAGAAAGTATTGCAAATAAGAATGATTCGCTTTATCTTATCAATCGTTCATTGACAGGTCTGACTCACTAAAGGCATGACAGCCGTGTGCCCAAGGTGATTGGCGCCGCCCTCCACTCCCCCGGAGGGCGGCGATTTTTTTGCCGGTTCGGTTCCGCTCATCTTCACTTGAACAGTCTCCGTTTGACCTCAGTTGTCCTACTCCCTAGAATCCGCGCGTGCTTCCGGTGTACTGAACAGCTGTTCAGCACTTAAACGGGAAGTCGGTGCGTACCCGGTCGGAGATCGGGTGCAATGCCGACGCTGCCCCCGCAACGGTAGAGGCGTGAGGTGATGACGAAAAGCCACTGTATCCGCGGATATGGGAAGGCGTCATCCCTCCTGGCCATACGGCCTGACGCCTGAGCCCGGAGACCGGCCTGAAGCACTGTAGTCGGTATCGCGGTGGGCGGTAATGACTGGCGCAGTCCTTCCCCCTTCTGGCTGCTGTCCGTCCATGCCTGAGCGTTATCTTTATTTCAAATCGCGTGCGGGCTGGCACGCGCACAAAGTCAGGCAGATCATGAAAGCAATTTCCCTTCCGGCAGTACTGCTGCTGGGTACCACTACCCTGGCCGCTCAGGCTCAGACCAACCCCGATACCCTGCTGGTAACGGCAACGCGCACGGCGCAGACTGCCGACCAGGCGCTGGCGTCCGTGACCGTGATCGATCGTGAAGAGATTGAGCGCAAGCAGGCGCAGACCGTCACCGAACTGCTGGAGCAGACACCGGGCGTGGTGGTGACCAACACTGGTGGTCGTGGCAAGGCGACTTCCATCTTCCTGCGCGGTACCAACTCCGACCATGTGCTGGTGCTGATCGATGGTATTAAAGCCGGTTCTGCGACCAATGGCGCCGTGGCCTTTCAGGATTTGGCACCGGAGCAGATCGAACGGATCGAGATCGTCCGTGGTCCTCGTTCTTCACTGTACGGTTCCGAAGCGATTGGTGGCGTAATCCAGATCTTCACCCGCAAGGGGGGCGAAGGCTTCAAGCCCCGCTTCAGCGCCGGTGTCGGCAGTGATGACAGCCGTGAAGTGACCCTGGGAGTTTCCGGTGGCGAGGGTCAGGGCTGGTACAACCTGAGCGTCAGTGACTACACCACCGATGGTTTTGATGCCCAGAATGACGGCGAGCTGGACGATGATGGTTACGACAACCGCTCCTACGCGCTGCGTGGTGGCTACCGTTTTTCTGAGCAGGTTGAGGCGGAACTCTTCTGGACTCGTAACGAGGGTGACAACGAGTTCGACGGCAGTTGGCAGAATGAAAGTCGCAGCCGTATTCAAACGCTGGGAGGTGTTCTACGCCTGAATCCCACGGATAGCTGGCAGCTTGAAGCCCGTATCGGCCGCAATCAGGATGAATCTGACAATTACCTCAGTGGTGACTGGACAAGCAATTTCGATACTGAGCGGGATAGCCTCTCCCTGCAGAGCAGCCATCAGATAGGCGTCAGCAACCAGCTGACCTGGGGCGTGGACTATCAGGATGACGAAATCAGCAGCGACAGCAGTAACTACGACGTCACCAGCCGCGACAATACCGGGGTATTCGGGCTTTACCAGATGTACCTCGGCGCGCATGATGTCTCCGTTAGCCTGCGTCACGATGATAACGAGCAATTTGGTGGCGAGACCACCGGGTCCCTGGCCTGGGGTGTGGAACTGCCACGCAATTTCCGTCTGACCGCCAGCTATGGCACCGCATTCAAGGCGCCGACGTTCAATGACCTTTACTGGCCGGGTGCCGGCAACCCTGATCTGCAGCCGGAAGAGTCCGACTCCTGGGAGCTGGGACTGTCCGGTGATCATGCCGGTGTAAACTGGTCGGCCAATCTCTACCAGACCGATATCGACAACCTGATCGCCTGGGCTCCGGCACCGACATCGGCTGATCCCTGGCGCTGGATCCCGGTCAACGTCGACGAAGCCCGTATCCGTGGTCTGGAACTGACAGCGGCGACCCAGATTGCCAACTGGGATCTGAGCACCAGCCTGGACCTGATGGACCCGAAAGACCGTGCTGATGACTCTCTGCTTAACCGCCGTGCCCGCAAGGCGTTCACCCTGTCCGCCGACCGTGATTTTGGCGCCTACGCACTGGGTGGCACTCTGCATGCCGTTGGCAAGCGCCAGGATGGCAATGAACGGTTGTCCGGCTACACCACCGTCGATCTGCGCGGCCGCTACCAGCTGAGTCAGGACTGGTCGCTGAAAGCCAAGGTCGAAAATCTGCTCGACGAAGGCTACCAGACCGCTTACGGCTACAACCAGCCGGACCGCACTTACTGGCTGTCACTGCACTACGCCCCCTGAATCTGACGGAGCCTTCTCATGATCAACCTGTCGTCACGCGCCCAGCTGCTGACCGGCCTCGGCCTGATTCTGCTGCTGGCGCTGACGCGGGGACATCACTTTGCTTCGGTTGAACACCTGCCCAGCGCGTCCTGGGCGGTGTTCTTCCTGGCCGGTGTGTTCCTGCGTCCGCTGTGGAGTTTTCCGTTGCTGTTTCTGGAAGCGGTGCTGCTGGACCTGAGCTACTACGGCTGGAGCGGTGCCGAAGCGCATTGCATCACTCCGGCCTATGGCATGCTGGTGCCGGCCTATGCCACGCTCTGGTATGCCGGGCGCCGGTATGCACGCCTGCACCGGGACCGCCTGTCCACGCTGGGCCCGCTGCTGCTGTGCCTGTTGGTGGGTGCCTTTGTCAGCAACCTGTTCTCCAGCGGCGGCTACTATTTTTTCTCGGGCAACTTCGAAACCACCAGCCTGGCGGGGCTCTGGGGCCGCATCGAGCAGTATTTTCCGGGTAAACTGCCGGCGTTGCTGGGTTACACTGGCCTGGCGTCAATGCTGTATACCCTGTCTCTCCAATTCAAAACCTATCTGGAGCTCACCCGCACATGAGTGATGACCCGTCCCGTACAGAAAGCCGTGACCAGCGCCACAAGGCGCGCATGGAACGCAAGAAAGCCGTGGTTGATCAAGCGATCGCCCGCGCCGACCGTGACCAGGGCGTACTGCTGGTGCTGACCGGCAACGGCAAGGGTAAGAGCAGTTCCGCCTTCGGCATGCTGGCACGGGCACTGGGTCATGGCATGCAGGTGGGCGTGGTGCAGTTCATCAAGGGCAGCTTCAGCACCGGGGAAGAGGCGTTTTTCCGCCGCTTCCCCGAGGTGCGCTACCACGTGATGGGCGAGGGTTTTACCTGGGAGACCCAGGATCGGGAGCGTGACCTCAAGGCCGCCACCGACGCCTGGAACAAGGCGCGCGAACTGCTGGCCGATCCCGCGGTGTCGCTGGTGGTGCTGGACGAGCTGAATATCGCGCTCAAGTACCAGTACGTTGACCTGGATGAGCTGCTCGAAGCCCTGCGCAACCGTCCCGAAATGCAGCATGTGGTGGTCACCGGTCGCGGTGCGCCTCAGGCACTGATCGACGCCGCCGATACGGTCACCGAGATGCAGGTGGTCAAGCATGCCTTCAAGGACGGCATCCGGGCCCAGAAGGGCGTGGAGCTGTGATGACTGACCTGCCTGTAAGCGCCGAGCCCCGGCAGTGTCCGGCACTGCTGATTTCGGCGCCGGCGTCGGGGCAGGGCAAGACCACGGTGACCGCTGCGCTGGCGCGCCTGCACCGTAACCAGGGCCGCCGGGTCCGCGTGTTCAAGACCGGTCCCGACTTCCTTGATCCGATGATTCTGAGCCGCGCCGCCAGCTGTGATGTCGAGCAGCTGGACCTGTTCATGGGCTCGCCGCAGCTGTGCAAGCAGCAGCTCTGGGAGGCCGCCGGCGAGGCGGATCTGATCCTGATTGAAGGCGTCATGGGGTTGTTCGACGGCAACCCGTCCAGTGCCGATCTGGCCGAGCTGTTCGGCATCCCGGTGCTGGCGGTGATCGATGCCGGCGGCATGGCGCAGACCTTCGCGGCACTGGCGCACGGCCTGGCCTGTTTCCGTCCCGGCCTGCCGTTCAGCGGCGTACTGGGCAATCGGGTCGGCAGTGCCGGCCACGGCCAGATGCTGGCCGAAGCCCTGCTCGCCTCGCCACACGAAAAGCCGCTGCGCTGGTACGGCGCGCTGCCACGCGATGAGGCGATCAGTTTGCCCAGCCGTCATCTGGGACTGGTGCAGGGCGACGAAATTGCCGATCTGGAACAGCGTATCGAAGCTGCCGCCCAGGCGCTGGAACAGAGCGCTGGCAGCGAGCTGCCCCCGGCGATTACTTTCGAACCCCAGCCGGTGGCCGCGATTGAACCCCTGCTGCAGGGCGTGCACATCGGCATCGCTCGTGATGCCGCCTTCTCGTTTATCTACCCGGCCAACCTGCGCACGCTTGAGCGGCTGGGGGCCGAGCTGGTGTTTTTCTCGCCTTTGGCCGATCCGCATCTGCCCGAGGTGGATGCGCTCTGGCTGCCGGGCGGCTACCCGGAACTGCATCTGGAAGCGCTGTCCGGCAACAGGTCTCTGATGGCGGATGTGAGAGCTCACTATCAGGCCGGCAAACCGATGCTGGCAGAATGCGGTGGCATGCTCTGGCTGGGCGAGGAGCTGACCACACTGGAAGGAGAGTCGGCCGAACTCTGTAGTTTGCTGCCCTCGCGGGCCCGGATGCAAAAGCGCTTTGCCGCGCTGGGGCTGCAGCGCCTGCAACTGGACGGTGGGGAGCTGCGCGGCCACACCTTCCACCATTCGGTCACTGACACCGAGCTGGCGCCGATCGCGCGTGGTGAATGCCCCAACGGCCGTCGTGCCGCCGAGCCGGTCTATCGGCTCAAGCGGCTGACGGCGTCCTATATCCATCTCTATTTCCCCTCCAACCCGGCAGCTGTCGCTCAGCTGTTCAAGCCCTGAGTCCTCGATGCTGGCGCTGCAGCTGATCGTCGCCGTGCTGATCGACCGCTGGCTGGGCGAGCCTGCTCGCTGGCATCCGCTGGTGGGCTTTGGCCGCTGTGCCAACTGGCTGGAGGCCCGATTCAACTCAGGTGAGATGCGCCGGCTGAAAGGCCTGCTGCTGGTGCTCTTGCTGGTGTTGCCGCCGGTGTTGCTGATCGCGGCGTTGGTGCAGATCCCGGTACTGGGTGAGCTGATCGCCGTGCTGGTACTCTGGTTCACCCTGGGACTGGAAAGCCTGAAACGGCATATCCAGCCGATTATGCGAGCGCTGTTGCGGGGTGACCGGAATGAAGCCCGTCGCCTGACCTCCTGGATCTGCAGTCGTGATGCCGCCGAGCTGGAGGTGGAGCGCACGGCGGTGGAGTCGGTGCTGGAAAACGGCAGTGATGCGGTGTTCGGCGCCATTTTCTGGTTCTGCATCGCGGGCGCGCCGGGCGCACTGGCGTTCCGTCTGATCAATACCCTGGACGCCATGTGGGGCTATCGCAGCGAGCGCTTGCTGCACTTCGGCTGGGCGGCGGCGCGACTGGACGATTGGGTCGGGCTGGTCCCGGCGCGGCTGACCGCGCTCAGTTATGCCCTGTGCGGCCATACCCGGCGGGCATTGCGCTGCTGGCGCAAGCAGGCGCCCCGGCATGACAGCCCCAACGCAGGCCCGGTGATGGCCGCCGGGGCCGGAGCGCTGGGGGTACAGCTGGGTGGTCCGACCTGCTATCGCGGTCGCTGGGTCGACAAGCCGGTGCTGGGAGAGGGGCCCGAGGCGCAACCGCGTGACCTGTCCCGCGCCCTGAGGCTGGTCGATTCGGCGCTGGGGCTGTGGATACTTTCTATCGCGTTGCTGGTCGTGCTGGGAAGAACTCAGTGACCGTTTTTATCCACTCACCTGTTCGATGGCAAAATTACCCACAGTACCGGAAGGGCGGGGCCTGCTGTGCATAAATTATCCCCAGTGCCGCTGCATGGCGGTCGCCTGAACGCAGCTGTGGCTCAATACGGCATTCCGCGCGAGCAGTGGCTGGACCTGTCCACCGGCATCAACCCGAACGGCTGGCCAGTGCCCGCACTGCCGGCCGAGGTGTTCTGCCGCTTGCCGGAAGAGGACGATGGCCTGCAACAGGTGGCCTGCGACTATTACGGCAGTCGCGATCTGCTGCTGGCAGCGGGTTCCCAGGCCGCCATTCAGGCACTGCCGCAGTGTTTCCTTGAACAACGAGGACGTGCGCTGATCGGCATGCTGAACCCGGCTTACGCGGAACACGGTTATCGCTGGCAACAACAGGGGCATCAGCTGCAGCCACTGTCGGCCGAGCAGATTGATGCCTTCATCGATGAGCTCGACGTACTGGTGCTGATCAATCCCTGCAACCCGAGCGGCGTTCGTTTCAGTGTCGAGCAGCTGCGTGACTGGCACGCCCGGCTGGCCCGCCGCGGCGGCTGGCTGCTGGTGGATGAAGCCTTTATCGATGCCACGCCGGAGCTTAGCCTGATCGTAGATCCCATGCCGGAAGGGTTGATCGTGCTGCGCTCACTGGGCAAGTTTTTCGGCCTGGCCGGTCTCCGTGTCGGGGCTGTCTGTGCGCATAGCGACCTGCTGCAACTGCTGTCGCACAAGCTGGGTCCCTGGGCGATCAGTCATCCCGCTCGCTATATTGCCCGCCAGGCATTGGCGGACCGGGAATGGCAGCGGGGCACGAGAGACAGCCTTCAGCTTCAGCAGGCCCGATTGAAGGGATTGCTGGAGCAATACCTGTCCGAGCCTGTACTAACCACGGCACTGTTTGGCTATGTGGTAACCGGGCAGGCGGTCGAGATTGAGCATCAGTGTGCTCGGGCTGGTATTCTGATTCGACGCTTCGAGCAGCCTGCTGCCTTGCGCTTCGGCCTGCCGGGAAACGAAGTCGAATGGCAGCGGCTCGAACATCTACTCAACGAGATTCGATAATGACCGATCGACAGAAAACCCTGATGGTGCAGGGCACCACCTCCGATGCCGGCAAGAGCACGCTGGTGGCGGGTTTGTGTCGGGTGCTGCAGCAACGCGGCATCGCCGTGGCGCCGTTCAAGCCGCAGAACATGGCGCTGAACAGTGCCGTCACCGCCGAGGGCGGCGAGATCGGCCGCGCCCAGGCGGTGCAGGCTCAGGCCTGTGGATTAATGCCCCATGTGGATATGAACCCGGTGCTGCTCAAGCCTTGCAGCGATACCGGGGCTCAGGTGATCATTCACGGCCGCGCTGTGGATAACATGGAAGCCAAGCGCTACCACGATTACAAGTCCATCGCCTGGCAGGCGGTGGCCGAGTCCCACCAGCGTCTCTGCGAGCAGTACGACGCGGTGCTGGTAGAGGGGGCAGGCTCGCCCGCCGAGATCAACCTGCGCGACCGCGATATCGCCAACATGGGCTTTGCCGAGCGAGTGGATTGCCCGGTGCTCCTGATTGCCGATATCGACAAGGGCGGCGTCTTCGCTCATCTGGTCGGTACCCTGGCGCTGCTCAGCGAAACCGAGCAGGCGCGGATCCGGGGCTTCGTCATCAACCGTTTCCGCGGCGATATTGCTCTGCTGCAGTCGGGACTGGACTGGCTGGAAGGCTATACCGGCAAGCCGGTGCTGGGCGTGTTGCCCTACCTGCACGGTCTGCACCTGGAAGCCGAAGATGCGATCAGCGAAGAACCGGATATCGAACGCGCCGACCGGGTGCTGGATGTAGTAGTGCCGGTGCTGCCGCATATCAGCAACCATACCGACTTCGACCCGCTGCGCCTGCATCCCCAGGTGCGGCTGCACTTCGTTGGCCCGGACCAGCCCAAGCCATCGGCCGATCTGGTGATTCTGCCCGGTTCCAAGGCGGTCCGGCCGGACCTGAACTGGCTCAGGTCTCAGGGCTGGGAGGAATACCTGCAGCGTCATTTGCGCTATGGCGGCAAGCTGCTGGGGATCTGTGGCGGCTACCAGATGCTGGGTATGTGCATCGCCGACCCTCAGGGCATCGAAGGGGAGGAGGGCGAGAGTGCCGGTCTTGGCTGGCTACCGATCCGCACGGTCCTTGCAGGTGAAAAGGCGCTGCTCAATGTGCAGGGCTGGATGACGCTGGCCGGCGAGACGGTGCCGGTCAGCGGCTACGAGATCCATTGCGGCGTTACCGAGGTGGGCGAGGGCTGTCCCGCGCTGGTGCAGCTGGCAGAGGGACCGGATGGCGCTCAGTCGGATGACAGCCAGATAGTGGGTACTTACCTGCACGGCCTGTTCGAAACCCCTGAAGTTACACAATTGGTGCTGCGCTGGGCGGGGCTTGAGCAGGCCGAAGCGCTGGACTATCACCAGCTGCGAGAGGACGGCATCAACCGTCTCGCCGATACGCTGGAGCAGCATCTGGATATGGACGCGGTGCTGGCGCTGCTGGATCTGCCCGCGCACAAGGCTGGCGCATGAGAGGGCGGCTGCGGCCCGGCCCGCTGTGGCCAAGGTTACTGCGGATAGGCCTGCTGGTATTAACCGGCCTGCTCAGCTTGCCGGCTCTGGCCGCGGTGCGCCCCGAGCGAGTGGTCTCGCTGGATCTGTGCATGGATCGGATGCTGGCCTTGCATGCCGACCGCGCTCAGGTCGCCGCCCTGTCGCCGATGCACCAGCGCTTCCCGCTACCCTGGCCCCTGGAGGGCTGGCCCAGCCATGACGGCTCGCTGGAACAGGTATTCAGCCTCAAGCCCGATTTGATCATCGTCGGCCAGCACAATGCGCTGATGCTGCGTAAGCGCTTGCAAACCTTGCAGCTGCCGGTTGAGCTGGTAACGCTGCCGCGCACTCTGGCTGAAATTGAAGCCTATGAGGGGCGTGTACTGAGCCTGATCGGGCGCTCGCCGGACCTGGCCCATCCTGCGCCTGAACCTCGTGAGCCTGCCGTCGATGCCCCCCGCCTGCTGCTGCTCGGCCCCAACGGCATCGGTACCGGCCCGAATACCTTTGAAGACCAGATCATACGTCAGGCGGGCTGGCGCAATTATTTGACCGGAGTACGCTACGAACGGCTGGATCTGGAGCGAGTAGTTACTGACCCGCCCGACGCCATTCTATGGAGTAGCCCCGAGGCTCAGGCGCTGGCCAGCCGCTTTGCCGACCACCCGGCGCTGAGGCACAGTGTGTCAGTCAGCGGCTGGCTGCCAACCGAGAACTGGCGCTGGCAATGCCCCGGTCCATGGACCTGGGAGCTGATCGAACAGTTGCGGCAAGAGTTACAAAAGCAGTTACAACAACGGTTATCACACCTGTTACAAAGCCCTTCACACACTAAGAGGACGAAATGACCCCCGCACTGACTCTGTTGATGCTGTTGACCGCGCTGGTGTCGCTGCATGTGGGCTCCAGCGATATCGCCGTGCTGGAGGGCCTCTGGCAATGGCTGCAGGGCGCTGACAGTGCCGCTGCCATCGTCATCGGCGAGATTCGCCTGCCACGTACCCTGCTGGCGCTGACTGTAGGGGCAGCGCTGGGCATGAGCGGCGCCGCCCTGCAGGGGCTGCTGCGCAACCCACTGGCCGATCCGGGGCTGACTGGTGCCAGTCAGGGCGCGGCGCTGGGCGCGGCCAGTGTGTTTTATTTCGGCCTTTTCCCGGCGGCGGGTGCGGCGGCCCCGGCGCTGGCCGGACTGATTGGCGCCAGCATCGCCATGTCGCTGATGCTGTTGCTGGCCGGCCCTTCGCGACAGGCGATGGTGATCATGGCGGGGCTGGCGATCTCCACGTTGACCGGTGCGCTGCTGGCGGCGGTACTGAACTTTGCCCCCAACCCCTTTGCTCTGTCGGAGCTGGTGTTCTGGTTGCTCGGTTCGGTCTCCGAACGGGGGCTGGATCACTTGTGGATATTGCTGCCGGCGCTGCTGCTCGGTGGCGGCCTGATCTGGAGCCAGCGCCGTTTGCTGCTGGGCCTGAGTCTGGGTGAACAGGTGGCGCAGAGCATGGGGTTCTCCTACGCCCGTGGCAGTCGTTTGATCATTCTTGGCGCCGCCCTGCTGGTAGGGGCCTCGGTGGCAGTGGCCGGTGCCATCGGCTTTGTTGGCCTACTGGTGCCGCACCTGGTGAGGCCGCTGGTGCGCAACCGGCCCGACCGCATTCTGATCCCGGCGGCGCTGGCCGGTGCCATTCTGGTCTGTCTGGCCGATATCGCCGTGCGCGGCATGCCGCCGGGCCGCGAACTCAAGTTGGGCGTACTGACATCGCTGATCGGCGCGCCGCTGTTTATCTGGCTGGTCTGGCAGGAGCGCAAAAAATGGCTCTGATCTCCATCGAACAACTGCAGCTGGACAGCCGTTTGGCTGGTATCAACCTGGGCCTGGAGTCGGGTGAGCTGCTCGGCGTCATCGGCCCCAATGGCGCCGGCAAGTCGTCGTTGCTGGAGTGTATCGCCGGGCTGCAGGCCTATGGTGGCCACATCGCGTTGGAAGGAGAGGATCTGAGCCAGCTGCACGGCCTTAAGCGGGCACGGCGCATCGCGCTGCTGCCCCAGCGCTGCCAGAGTGCCTGGGCGCTGAAAGTAGCTGATGTGATCGCGTTGGGACGCCTGCCCTGGGGCGACGAGGATGCGGGCCTGATCGAGCAGGCGGCGGAGCATACCGGCGTGTCCGAGTGGCTCGACTCCCGCGTCGATCACCTGTCCGGTGGCGAGCAGGCGCGTGTCTGGTTGGCGCGGGTACTGGCGGGCCGGCCCGATATCATCCTCGCCGACGAGCCGCTTGCCAGTCTGGATTTGCACTACCAGCAGCGAGTATTGGAGCTGTTGCGCAAACACGCACAGGGGACACGCAGTGTTATCCTGTCGCTTCATGACCTGAATCTGGCGGCGCATTGGTGCGACCGTCTGGTGCTGCTCGACAGCGGCCGCGTGCATGCCATCGGCACGCCGAAACAGGTGCTGACACCTGAGGCGATCCGCCAAGTGTATCAGGTCGACGCTCAGGTCGACTTCAGTGGTGACCAGCCGCTGATCCGTGTATTGGGCTGAGGCGCAAGAGGAGACAAGCATGACAGAGAATCCCTGGCAGTTCAGCGCCGCCGAACGTGAGGCGGTCTACCGAGCCATCCGCGAGCGTCGCGACATGCGCCACTTCAGCGGCGAACCCCTGGATTCCGAAATTCTGAAGCGGCTGCTGCAGGCCGCCCATCAGGCCCCCAGCGTGGGGCTGATGCAGCCCTGGCGCTTTATCCGCATCACCGACAGCCAGCTGCGTGCCAGCATCCGCGGCCTGGTGGAGCAGGAGCGTCAGGCGACTGCCGATGTGATGAACGAGCGCGAAGCCGAGTTTCTGCGCCTGAAAGTGGAAGGCATGGACAGGTGCGCCGAGGTGCTGGTGGTGGCGCTGATGGACCAGCGCGAGAAGCATATATTCGGACGCCGCACCCTGCCGGAGATGGATCTGGCCTCGGTTTCCTGTGCCATCCAGAACCTCTGGCTGGCTGCACGTGCCGAAGGTGTTGGCGTCGGTTGGGTCTCGCTGTTCGATCCCGAGGCGCTGGGCGACCTGCTGCAGATGCCAGAGGGCAGCAAGGCGATCGCCGTGCTCTGCATCGGCCCTGTGGACAAGTTCTACGAACGCCCGATGCTTGAACAGGAAGGCTGGGCCGAAGTACAGCCGCTGGAGGCCCTGCTGGCGGAGAATCGCTGGCCGGACTCGGAGTAGGGGCTGTTTGTCCTTGGCAGCATGAGTTCGGTGCATTCTTGTGTTGCACCCATGATGGATTGGACAGCTGCCGACTACCGATAAATACATTACTCCATGTCTGTTAAATCACACCATGTCTGTATCAGGAGGAATGGCATCATGAAAATCACTGTGTTCTGCGGTTCCAGCTACGGCGATAATCCAATCTACCGGGAAACCGCCACCGAGCTGGGGCAGTTTTTCGCCCAACAGGAAATTGAGCTGGTCTTCGGCGGCGGCCATGTGGGGCTGATGGGCACCATAGCCGATGCCGTGCTGGAGGCCGGCGGTCGGGTGCACGGTGTGATCCCGGAGTATCTGCAGTCGCGCGAGCTGGCCCATGATGGCCTGACGGTGCTGGAGGTGGTGCCGGACATGCACGCGCGCAAGGCGCGGATGGCGGAGCTGGCCGACGCCTTTGTCGCCCTGCCCGGTGGCATAGGTACGCTGGAAGAGCTGTTCGAGGTCTGGACCTGGGGACAACTGGGGCATCATGCCAAGCCGGTGATCCTGTACAACGTCAACGGCTTCTATAACCGCATGCTGGAATTTATCCACAGCCTGGATGCGGAGGGGTTTATCAAGCCCGCGCATACCGCGATGCTGCAGGTTGTGGATAACCCCGACGCCCTTTTGAAGGCGGTGCAGCAATACCAGGCGCCCGCTGACAAGTGGTGATTTAATAACCAGTTTTTGTTGACAACTCCCAGCGCCAACCGCGATTATTGCTGCACTGCACAATAAAGCGGAGGGGCTGCCATGAAGCCGCTTAAGCTGAACATGGCTCTGCAGGGCGGGGGTGCCCATGGGGCCTTCACCTGGGGGGTGCTGGACCGGTTGCTGCAGTATGACGGCATCGGTTTCGAGGGGATCAGCGGCACCAGCGCCGGGGCGATGAACGCCGTGCTGCTGGCGGCGGGCTGGCAACAGGGCGGCGCCGAAGGGGCGCGCGAGCTGCTGTCCCGCTTCTGGCACGGCCTGATGCTGCCGGGACCGCTGGATCCGGCCGGGCTGGGTCAGCACTGGTCCCAGTGGTGGCGCGACATGACCAAGCACCTCTCCCCCTATGACCTCAATCCTTTTGATATCAATCCCTTGCGTAACCTGCTGGCCGAGCTGGTCGATTTCGAGCGTCTGCGTCGGGAGCCGCCCTGCAAGCTGTTCATCGCCGCAACCGAGGTCCGCTCGGGTCGATTGAGGCTGTTTCGCGAACAGGAACTGACCGCCGATCATCTCCTGGCGTCGGCCTGTCTGCCCGAGCTGTACCAGGCCGTGGAGATCGACGGCGAAGCCTACTGGGATGGCGGTTTCGTCGGTAACCCGGTGGTCTATCCGCTGGTATTCGATTGTGCGGCGCCGGACCTGATGCTGTTGCTGCTGCACCCCCACACGCAGGCCGTCACGCCGACCTCGGCCCAGGCCATTGCCGACCGCGTTGCCGAACTGGGGTTTCAGACCACCTTCATGCGCGAGATGCGCGCCCTGGCGGCGATGCAGCAACGGCTGAAATACCGTCCCTGGCTGCTGGGGGATACGGAGCGCCGTGTGCGGCGTATGCGCCTGCACCTGATTGGTCCCGATGAGCGGTTGAGCAACCTGCACCGCACTTCCAAGCTCGATACCCGGCGCAGCTTCCTGCTGGCGTTGCAGCAGCGAGGTGCTGCGCAGATGGAGCGCTGGCTGGACGCGGAAGGACAGCATCTGGGCAAGCGCAGCAGCTGCGATCTGCGTGCGGAGTTTCTGTAATCCGTCGGTTCACGGTTACACTAGAGGGTAAGTCCCCCTCTAACCGACCCGGCGGAGAATTCTGTGATTCGACTCATCCTCGGCGGCGCCCGCTCCGGCAAAAGCCGGCAGGCGGAGCAGCTCGCTCTCGCTTCCGGACGCGACGTCTTCTATATCGCCACCGCTCAGGCTCACGACGATGAAATGCTCAAGCGCATCGAACGGCACCGTGACGAACGTCCTGTGCACTGGCAGACCGTCGAGGAGCCGCTGCAACTGGCGGCGACCCTGCTGGCTCTGCAGGCGCCGGACCGCTGCCTGCTGATCGACTGCCTGACCCTCTGGCTAACCAACCAGCTGCTGGATGACGCCAACATGCAGGCCGAGCGCGAGGCGCTTTGTGCCGCGCTGGCAAACGCGCGCGGCGAAGTGATCCTGGTCAGCAACGAGACCGGCATGGGCGTGGTGCCCATGGGCGAATTGAGCCGCCGTTTCAGTGACGAGGCCGGCTGGCTCAACCAGTCGGTGGCGGCGCTGGCCGATCAGGTGGTGCTAATGGTGGCCGGCATCCCGATGGTGATCAAGGGACCGGCGCTGGAGAGTCGCCGATGAATTGGGTCGCACAACCGGTCAAACCGATTGATCAGGCGGCGCAGCGTGCGGCCCGGGAACGCCAGCAGCAGCTGACCAAGCCACTGGGCGCGTTGGGCCGACTGGAGCAGCTGGCAATCCGTCTGGCGGGCATGCAGGGGCGGGCGTGCCCACAGCTGGAGCGGGTCAGCATCGCGGTTTTTGCCGCCGATCATGGCGTCACAGCCGAAGGCGTTTCGGCCTATCCGCAGGCGGTGACCGCCGAGATGATCCGCAACTTCGCCCGTGGCGGCGCGGCGATCAGTGTCGCGGCCCGGGTGCTTGGTGCCGAGCTGAGGGTGTGGAACCTGGGCACGGTGACGCCGCTGGAGGCCTTGCCCGGTGTCGAGTCACGGATCATTGCGCCGCAAAGCGGCAACCTGTTGCGTGAGCCGGCGATGACCGACGAGCAGTTGCAGCGAGCGCTGGCCAGCGGACGTGAAGCGGTGCTGCACACCCCAGCCGAGCTGTTCATCGGCGGCGAGATGGGTATCGGCAATACCACGGTGGCCACGGCGCTGGCGGCGGCGCTGCTGGGGCAAGCGGTTGCGGAGTTGGTTGGGCCGGGCACGGGACTGGACCCGGACGGCATGGCACACAAGTGCCGGGTGATCGAGCAGGCGCTGGCGCGTCATGGCAGCGATCGCGAGCCTTTGGCGCTGCTGGCCTCCCTGGGCGGCTTCGAGGTTGCGGCACTGACTGGAGCCTATCTGGCCTGCGCCCAGCAGGGTATTCCGGCACTGGTCGATGGTTTCATCTGCACCGTGGCGGCACTGCTGGCCTGCCGGCTCAATCCTGATGTGGCCGACTGGCTGCTGTTTTCCCACCACTCCGCCGAGCCCGGTTATCGTCTGCTGCGTCAGGCGCTGCCCTCGGCTCCGTTGCTGGATCTGGGGCTGCGCCTGGGCGAGGGCAGCGGGGCGGCCACGGCGGTGCCGCTGCTGCGCATGGCCTGCAGTCTGCATGCGCAGATGGCGACGTTTGCCGAGGCGGCCGTGTCGGAGAAAGGGGCATGAGTGAGCTGCGTATAGACCTGCTGCGCCACGGCATGACCGAGCGCGGCAACTGCTTTCTGGGACGCACCGATGCGGCCTTGACGGAGGAGGGCTGGCAGCAGATGGAGCTGGGGCTGGTTGGCGTCTCGCCGCAGGACTATGCACGCATCTACTGCTCGCCGCTGCAGCGTTGCGCCGCGTTCGGCCGGGAGTGGGCCGACTCCCGTCGCCTGCAGATCGACGAGCGTCTGCGCGAATACGATTTCGGTGACTGGGACGGCGAAACTGCGGCCCAGGTCCATGCCCGTGATCCCGAGCCGCTGGGGCGTTTCTGGGCCGACCCCTGGCGCAACCCGCCGCCCAACGGCGAATCTCTGGTCGACTTCTTTGCCCGCCTGGAATCTCTGGTCGATGAGCTTGAGCGGCGTCATCATGGCGCCGTACTGCTGATCTGTCACGGCGGTGTCATTCGCGCCCTGCACGCGATTCTGAACGGTCTGCCGGTCAGCGAGATGTTCAACTACCCGGTGGGGCACGGTAGCCTGCATTCGCTCCGGGACGCGCGCCGATGAGGGGACATTGGCAATCCTTTCTCTGTGCGCTGCAGTTCCTGACCCTGATTCCGGTACGCCTGTCCGGCATGCCCGACCCCGCCACCCAGGCCAGAGCCCTGCTCTACTACCCGCTGGTAGGGTTGCTGCTTGGCGTCTTGCTGGCGGGACTGGCCGTTTTGTCCCAGGGGCTGCCGGTGGCCGTGCAGGCCACGCTGGTGCTGCTGCTCTGGTGTGTGCTGACCGGCGGCCTGCATCTGGATGGCCTGGCCGACAGCGCCGACGGCTGGATGGGGGGACTCGGGGATCGCGAACGCACCCTGCAGATCATGAAGGACCCGCATATTGGCGCGACGGGCGCGCTGGCGCTGATGCTGCAGCTGCTGCTCAAGTGGAGCCTGCTGCAGGCCCTGCTGGCGGAACAGCTGCTCTGGCCGCTGCTGCTGGCGCCGCTGGTCGGGCGCTGCGCCGCCCAGTGGCTGTTGCTGACCACGCCTTATGCACGTCCCCAGGGGATCGCCCAGGGCCTGCAGCAGGCCGCGCGCACGCCGGTCTGGCTGACGGCGGCCGTGCTGGCCTGGGTGCTGCTGGGCAGCCAGCCGTTACTGTTGCTGTTGCCGCTGCTGCTGTTCTGGTGGCTCAGGCGGCTGATGCTGGCGCGCCTGCAGGGCTATACCGGCGATACCGCCGGGGCCCTGATCGAGCTGGTCGAGGTGGCGCTGCTGGGGGCCGGGTTAAGCCTGATATAGCGTATACCTAGAATGCCAACCGCCTGTTAGGATGGGCGTTGAAGCTATCTGCATGGCAGTTGAAAGGAACTTGAGCCCCAAGGGCCGACGTAGGTTTGGATGATGTTCAGGTGTAGATCGCGGTATCCGCAACGTTGGTATTTCTGGTCCATTGGCCTGTTGGCGCTGCTGTTGTTGGCGGTGGTGCTGGTCCTTGGCCTTTACCGCTCCTTGCAGCAGGAGCAACGGTTGCAGCAGCAACAACGAGCCTACTATCTGACGCAACTGCGTCAGAGTATCCGCACAACCCTGGCGGCGGTGGAGCTGGATGTCAGCCGGATGGCCTCTGCTCCGTTGCTGCAGCAGTATCTCGATCAGCCGCAGGGCGCTTGGCTGCCGCTGTTGCAGCAAAGTTACCTGTCCCTGGCGCGCCTCCGGCCCGAATACGATCAGGTTCGCTTTATCGACCGGGACGGCATGGAGCTGGTGCGCATCAACCGCTTGTCCGGCGGCGACGCCTATGTGGTACCGGCGGCGCAACTGCAGAACAAGGCCCATCGCTACTACGTTGCCGAAGCCTTGCGCCTGGCGGCGGGTGAGCTCTATCTTTCGCCCCTGGATCTGAATATCGAACGGCATGAGGTGGAGATTCCCTACAAGCCGATGCTGAGGCTTTCCATGCCGGTCTATCACCGGCAGCAACTGCAGGGACTGATCGTCATCAACTACCTGGGACAGGAGCTGTTGGATAACCTGAAGACCACCCTGCCCCGATCAATGGCGCCGTTGCTGTGGAACGCCTCCGGGCACTGGCTGCACGGCGGCGAAGGGCGTGACTGGCAGTTCATGTTTACCGAAAAGACCGGCCTGTCGGTGGAAATGCCCGCCCAGTGGTCACAGATGCAGCAGCAGGCTCAGGGTGAGGTGACCGCCGGCAACGACTGCTATGTGTATCAATGGGTCGATTATGGTGGTGGTCACTTGAAGGCGCCCCGCTGGCTGCTGGGGTTCAAGGAAAGGGGGCAGGACTGTGCGGCTTTGCAAACCCGCTATCTGGAGCGCGGAGGGCAGCTGCTGGCGGCGAGTGTCGGCGGCGGGCTGTTGCTGCTCTGGGGCTGGTACCGTTTGCGCTGCCGGCAGTGGCAGCTGGACCAGCGGATTCGGCAGAGCGAACATCAACTGCGGCTGATCACCGATGAGGTCGGCAGCGGCCTGATCAGGGTGGATCAACAGGGACGGGTGCGCTGGTTGAATCCGGAAGCCGAGCGCCTGCTGGGCTGGACGGAAGCGGAATTGCTGGGTCAGGAGCTGCATCCGATGATTCATATGACCCTGAGCGGACAGGTATTGCATGCGGATACCTGTCCGACGCTGGAGGCGCTGCGCACCGGTGAGCGTCAACATGCCGAGCGTGACTTCTTCCGTACCCGTGAGGGCAAGATCCTGCCGGTGCATACCACCGTCACCCCCCTGCCGGGCGCGGCGGATGAAGGCGGGGCGATCATTACCTTCAGCGATGACAGCGGCCATCTGGAAGCCGAAAACCAGCTGCGTCACCAGGCGATGACCGATGAACTGACCGGTTGTCTGAACCGCCGGGCGACCCTGCAGCTGCTGGACCGCCTGCTGGCATCGCCCGACAGCTACCCCGGGGTGGTGCTGTTTGATATCGACCACTTCAAACAGGTGAATGACACTTACGGGCATGCCGCCGGGGACCGGGTGCTGGCCTACTACACTCAGGAAATCCGCGAGCTGCTGCGTGCCGGTGACGGCTTCGGCCGTATCGGCGGCGAGGAGTTCCTGGTCGTGTTCGACAATGTGAGCATGGACAATCTGTTGCCGCTGGCGGAACGCTTCCGGCAGCGCTTCGATGAACGGCGTTGCCCGGTCGACGAGCACCGCCTGCATGTGACCGCCAGTTTCGGCGTGGCGGTGCGGCAGCCGGGCGAGTCGGCCCATGCGCTGCTGGCGAGGGCCGATGCCGCGCTTTATAGCGCCAAGGAGCAGGGCCGCAACCGGGTGGCCTGGGCGTCAGACCTGGACCGTTCGGCCTGAGCCGAAACGGCCCGGTGCCGCTAGAACCTGACCCTGTACATCACGGCGAACAGCACCGGCACGACCAGCAGCGTCAGTAGCGTCGCGAAGCCCAGACCGAACATGATGGTGACGGCCAGCGGCCTGAAGAAGGCATCCGGCAACAGCGGCAGCATGCCCAGGATAGTGGTCAGGGCGGCCATGCTGACCGGTCTCAATCGGCTGACAGCGGCCTGTTCGATGGCATCATGCCAGCTGCACTGGTCTTCGTCATGCAGGCGCTTGATCTCTTCCACCAGGACGATGCTGTTCTTGATCAGCATGCCGCTCAGACTCAGGATGCCCAGCAGCGCGGTAAAGGCAAAGGGCGTCTGCATGACCAGCAGGCCGATACAGACACCGATAATGGCCATCGGCACCGTCAGCCAAACCACCAGTGTCTGCCGCACGGAGCCAAACAGCAACACGGTCAGCACGACCATCACCAGCACCCCGACGGGAACAAACGCAAACAGGGCCTTGTTGGCGTCCTGTTGCGCGTCATGTTCGCCGCCCCAGCTCAGGCTGTAGCCCGGCGGCAGGGGCAGCGCTTCCGCCCGGGGGCGAAGCTCGGCAAACAGGGCCGACGCGGTCAGGCCGCTGGCCGGGTCCGGGTCGGCGAGCACGGTCAGCGTGCGCTTGCGGTCGCGCCGCATGATCAAGGGATCCTCCCAGCTGATGCTCAGTTCGCGCATGACCTGACCTGCATCGACCCATTGCTGCAATGTCTGGCTGAAGATCGGCAGTGACTCCAGCTGTTCGGGGGTCTGACGCTGCTCCGGGGGCGGGCGCAGGAGCACCGGCAGCAATTGCGAGCCGTCGCGGATCAGGCCGCTGTACTGACCGTCGACATTGCGTGCGATGGCGCTGCTCAGGTCGGCCTGGGTGATGCCCAGGCGTCGGCCCTCGGCCTCATCAAAACGGGGCTCGATGACCGGTGTGCGCTCACGCCAGTCATGGCGGATATTGATGGTGCCCGGGGTCTGGTCGAAGACTTGAGTGATCATCTGCTGGCCCAGACGGCGCAGGGTGTCGGCGTCCGGGCCGCTGATCCGGGCTTCAATCTTGGACTTGGTGGTGGGGCCGATGGAGATGCGGGTCAGCTTCGTTTGTGCCTGGGGATATTGTCGGCTGAGATAGCGGCGTATTTTCGGTTGCAGTTGCGCCAGGCGTTCAGCGGTATCGGTCTGAATCAGCAGCTGGGCGTAACTGGGGTATTGCCGTTCCGGCGCGTAGGTCAGCATGAAGCGCTCCGCCCCCCGGCCCAGGGTGCTGGTGATCTGCTCGATGCCGTCCAGTTGTAGCAGGTCGGTCTCGATTTGGCGGATATCCGCTTCCGTGGTGCGGATATCGCTGCCCTGCGGCAACCAGTAATCCACCTGCACCAGCGGCAGGGTCGCATCCGGAAAGAAGCCCTGGCGCACCTGTGTGAAGCCCGCCACAGATGCAACCAGCAGCCCGGCCGCCAGCGTCAGACTGAGCCAGCGCCAGCGCAGGGCCACTAACAAGGCCGCGCTGAAAAGCCGGTAGAACAGACTCTGGTAGGGTTCGCGCTGGGCCTGATCCTGCTGGGGCTCGGCAAAGAGCCAGGCGGCCAGAAACGGCGTAATGGTAATGGCCAGCAGCCAGCTCAGCAGCAGCGAGATGAACAGGACCCAGAACAGGCTGCCGGTGAATTCCCCCGTCGCATCGGGCGACAGGCCGATGGGGGCAAACGCGGTGATGGAGATCAGGGTGGCCCCCAGCAGCGGCCAGCGGGTATGGCCGACGATGCGTACCGCCGATTCCAGCCGGGAATAGCCCCGCTGCAGATTGATCAGAATGCCTTCCGTGATCACGATAGCATTATCGACCAGCATGCCCAGGGCGATGATCAGCGCCCCCAACGAAACCCGGTGCAGGCTGATCGATGCCAGATTCATGACGATAAAGGTGCCGAGAATCGTCAGCAGCAGCACCAGGCTCATCAACAGGCCGGAACGCGCGCCCATGGTCACCAGCAGCACCAGCACCACGATGGCGATGGCTTGCGCCAGGCTGATCAGGAAGTCGTTGACCGAGGTTTCAACCTGCCGAGGCTGGTCATAGATGGTCTCCAGCGCCATGCCGACCGGCTGGTGATACTCGATTGCCGCCAGTTTGGCTTGTACGGCCTGGCCCACCGCCACGACATTGACGCCCGAAGCGAAGGAGACGCCCAGCGTCAGGGCCTGCTGCCCGTTGTAGCGGTACAGATGTCCGGGCGGCTCGGCATAGTCGAGGTAAACCCTGGCCACATCGCTCAGGTACACCAGTTTGCCGCCGGCCTGTCCCAGCAGCAGGTCGCTCAGTTGCTCCGCCGAGGTGGCGCTGCCCTGTGGCCGCACATAGAGCCGTTGACCATTGATCCTCAGGCTGCCGGCGTTGCTCACCAGGCTCTGCGAGTTGATGGCGGCCTGGATCATCTGTGGCGAAACCTGCATGGCGGCCATGCGGTTGCGATCCACCTCTACCACGATCTGCTGCTGTCGTTTGCCGCCAATGCTGACCTTGCTGACACCGTCAACCAGCACCAACTCCCGGCGCAGGAAGTCCGCGTGATCTTCCAGTGCGCGATAGTCGAAGCCCTCACCGGTGAGCGCCAGAAAAATGCCGAAGACGTCACCAAAGTCATCATTGATCTGCATGGCGCCGGTGCCGGGGGGCAGGCTGGGTTCCAGATCGTTAAGCTTGCGGCGCATCTCATCCCAGATCTGGCGCAGCTCCTGCTCACGGTAGGTGCTTTTCATGGTGACCGTGACCTGGGCCAGGCCGGCCGAAGAGATGGATTCCACCGTGTCGACCTGAGCCAGCTGCTGAAGCGCCAGCTCGACGGGAAGCGTGACCTCCTCCTCCACCTCCAGCGCGGAGGCCCCGGGATACGGCACGGCAATGATCGCTTCCTTGACGGTAAACTCGGGATCTTCCAGCTGGCCCAGTTGGAAGAAGGAGACAATCCCGCCCACGAACAGCAGGAGTACGCACATCCAGCTGACGACCCGCTGGCGGATGGCGTATTCGGTCAGGTTCATAACGCCTCCACTCACAGTCCGCGTTCGCGGGTGATCGGGTGTAACGGCATGCCGTCACGCACCTTCGATGTCCCGGCCGCGACCAGGCGGTCGCCCGGCAGCAGGTCGGCCGAGACCAGCATCCACTGGCCGCGCACTTCCAGGGGCTTGACCGCCAGCGCCCGGGCACGGCCTTCCTGGTCGAGATGCCAGACAAAATGTTGCTGGTCGCGCATGAACACGGCGCCGACCGGCACCGGGACGCCAGCGCCGCTCATAGGTTGGATCAGCGGCGCCAGATCGACGCTCATTTCCACGCTCATGCCGCTGTGCGCCGGAAACAGCGAGGGCTGCTCCATGCGAAACACGACTGCATAGGTGCGCGTGCGTTGATCCGAGATCACCTCATGTTCGGCATAGCAGGCATCGAAGGCGTGCTGGGGGTGGGCGGCAAAGCGAACCTGGCCGCAGATGGCCTCGCTCGGCTCAAGATCGGCACGTAACTGACTGATAATGGACTCGGGCACGGCAAAACGGATATCGAGGTAGCGCTCGTCCTGGAGCATCAGGATCGGCTGTTGCGCCTGTACCTGCTGGTAATTTTCGGTCTGCAGCTGTGACAGGGTGCCACTGAATGGCGCTTCCAGACGGGTATAGCGCAGGTTATCCCGGGCTATGTCGAGCGCTGCCCGCGCCGCTTTCAACTCGGCCCGGGCTTCATCCAGGCTGACTTCAGAGGTGAAATTGCGCGACAGCAACGACTCCTGTTGCTTGAAACGGATCAGGGCCAGCTCGAAGCGGGCCTCTCGCTCGGACAGTACCCGCTGGTAGTCGGTGCGATCCAGTTGTGCCAGAAGGTCACCCCGGGCCACTTCCATACCCGCCTGGGCCGGCAGTTGCTCCAGCGTGCCGGGAACGCGAAACGCGAGCGAGGCGGTGCGCCAGGCCTCGACGGTCGCCGGAAAGTTACGCTGCAGCGCGGCCGCCGGATTGTGCACTTCATAGAGTTTGGCCGGACGCGACTGCATGACGGGGCTGTCGCTGGCGCCGGTTGACCGGTCGCAACCGCTCAGAGACAGGGCGAAAACAACGGTTGCCATTGTCACTATCGCAAGGCGTGACTGTACGGACATCCTCTCAGTACCCGCTAAATACATATACCTGAACCTGTAAATTGAACTGCATGATGGGTGTTGCTTCGCGCCGTGCCGGTAACCCGACATCGGGAGCCAGCGGCTCACCAGAATCAGGGGAAGGGGCAGCATGAGATCGTTATGGCGTCATTCCCGCTATAATAAGTAGACCAGCGGGTCCAGTTTAGATTTACAATACTGGACTGTCCAGTTTGATTTTTAAGCGGGAGTCGATCTTGAGACCCAGCAGTGCCGCCAAACGGGAGCAGATTCTGGAAGCTGCTTCGACCCTATTTGTTCAGCATGGCTATACCGATACCAGCATGGAGCTGGTGGCCCAGCATGCCGGGGTCTCCAAGCAGACCGTGTACAGCCACTTCGGCAACAAGGACGAGCTGTTCACTGCGGCGATTCAATGCAAGTGCCGGCGCTATGAACTGAACGATCTTTTTGTCGCGACCGGAGGCGTGCTGCGTGAGCGCCTGCTTGATATCGGCCGTCAACTCGTGCAGCTGATGCTGTCCGAGGAGGCCTGTCGGGTGCATCGCACCTGCATCGCCCAGGTGGATACCCAGCCGCAGGCGGCCGAGCTGTTCTTTGCGGCCGGCCCGCAGACGGTGATCACCGGCATGAGCGAAATGCTGGCGCGTGAGGCGGCCAGTGGCCGGCTCAGCATCGCCAATCCGCGCCATGCGGCGATCCAGTTTCTGCTGATGGTGCAGGGCGAGGCTCGGATCCGCTCCGAACTGGGCATTGAACCCCAGCTCGGTGACGCTGAGATCGATGCCTATATCGTCAGCAGTGTCGACCTCTTTCTGCGCGGCTATTCGGCCTGATGGCCCCGGCGACCGCTGAGCGGTCGCTTGTCCCTGCGATCACGATTTTCTCTGCGCCCTGACAGCACCCTGGTGTCGATCTCCTATACTGCAAGCATCTGTGGAGAGGGCGATGATGTCAGCATATATCCGTTTGCTGTTCTGCCTGCTGCTCTGGAGCAGTCTGTCGCCGGCCGGCATGGTCCGGGCGGAGGCGGCCGAAACCTCTGAGCCTGCGGTCTGGGTGCTGCGCCTGGAGGCCGTGGTCGGGCCGGCCAGTGCGGACTATCTGGTTCGAGGACTGGAGCGGGCCGCCGAAAGCGATGCCCGGGCGGTGGTGCTGGAGATCGATACCCCGGGCGGGCTGGATCTGTCGATGCGGCAGATGATCAGCGCCGTGCTGGCTTCGCCGGTGCCGGTGATTGGCTATGTGTCACCGGGCGGTGCCCGTGCCGCCAGTGCCGGCACCTACCTGCTGTACAGCTGCCATATCGCCGCCATGGCCCCGGCGACCAACCTGGGCGCGGCGACGCCCGTGTCCATCGGTGGCGTGCCCAGTATCGATCCTGAACCGGCCCCCGATGGCGACCCGGCGCCCCCCAGGCGCAGCGGCAGCGCCATGGAGCACAAGATCATCAATGATGCCGTGGCCTATATCCGCAGCCTGGCCGAGCTGCGTGGACGCAACGCCGACTGGGCTGAACAGGCGGTGCGCGAGGGCAGCAGTCTCAGTGCGTCTGAGGCGCTGAAACAGCAGGTTATCGACCTGATGGCGGACGACCTGAATCAGCTGCTGGCGCAGCTGGAGGGTCGGCAGATCGTGCTTGACGGACGCCAGCTGACTCTGCAGTTGAGTACGGCGCCCCGGGTCGAATACCGGCCGGACTGGCGCACCGAATTCCTCGCCGTGATCACCAATCCCAATGTGGCCTATCTGCTGATGCTGATCGGCATCTACGGCCTGATTTTCGAATTTTCCAACCCCGGATTCGGCGTGCCCGGGGTGCTGGGCGTGATCAGCCTGATGGTCGCTCTCTATGCGTTTCAGGTGCTGCCGATCAGCTATGCCGGGCTGGGGCTGATGCTGCTGGGGATCGGCCTGATGGTGGCCGAGGCCTTTGCGCCCAGCTTCGGCATCCTCGGCATCGGCGGGGCGCTGGCCTTTACGGTGGGGTCGATCATGCTGATGGATACCGAGCTGCCCGCCTATCGCATCGCCTGGCCGGTGATCATCGCTCTGGGGGTCAGCACTCTGCTGGTGGCCTTCGGCGTGGTGGCGATGGCGCTGAGGGCGCGCAACCGGCCGCAGACCCTGGGCACCGATGCCGCCCGGGGGCGGCTGTTGCAGGTTGAGCAGTTGCAGGATGGCCAGGCGATGGTGCGTTTCGAGAGTGAACTCTGGCCGGTGCGCTGCGATCAGGCGCTGGCCCCGGGCGATCAGGTGCGGGTCAGGGGCAGTGCGGGCCTGCATCTGTTGGTCGATAAACAGGAGAAATGAGATGTTTGGCTTTCCCTACTTCATGACGACGGTTGTCGTGCTGGTCATCCTGCTGCTGATCTCCATGTTTCGCATTCTGCGCGAGTACGAGCGAGGCGTGGTGTTTCTGCTGGGTCGCTTTTATAGGGTCAAGGGGCCGGGGCTGATCATCATCGTGCCGATCATCCAGCAGATGGTGCGGGTGGATCTGCGCACCCTGGTGATGGACGTGCCGACTCAGGACGTGATCTCGCGGGATAACGTGTCGGTGCGGGTCAACGCGGTGATCTATTTCCGCGTCGTCGACCCCGAGCGGGCGGTGATCCATGTGGAAAACTACCTCGAAGCGACCAGCCAGCTGTCGCAGACCACCCTGCGTTCGGTGCTGGGGCAACACGAACTGGACGAGATGCTGTCGGAGCGCGACCAGCTCAACGTGGATATCCAGAGGATTCTCGACAAGCAGACCGATGCCTGGGGGATCAAGGTTGCCAATGTGGAGATCAAGCACGTTGATCTGGATGAAAGCATGATCCGCGCCATCGCTCGTCAGGCGGAGGCAGAGCGCGCTCGTCGAGCCAAGGTGATTCACGCCCTGGGGGAACAGGAAGCCTCGGAGCAGTTGCTGAAGGCGGCCCAGACCCTGGCGCAGCAGCCGCAGGCGATCCAGCTGCGCTACATGCAGACGTTGACCGAGATCGCCGGTCAGCACAGCCACACCATCGTATTTCCATTGCCGGTGGATCTGTTCAGCCAGTTTCATAGCTGGGCCGAGGACAGGAAGCCGCCGTCGGCTGCCGAGGCTCCCCCCGGTGAGCAAGTCTAGCCCGGAGTGTTTCCGTGAACCGAGAACCCTGTAGTATATAATGCCGCCGAGTCGAGAGCGTTGTCAGCTAAACTCGGCGGATCGAGAAAGCATCAAGGACACGGATGAATGGAAGCGTACATGCTGCCAGCACATGAAATAGAGGCCGATCTGAGCCTCGCCGAGCTCGACCATATTCTGGGCTTGCAGCAGGCGATTTGCGGTCTGGTGGCCTCAGAGGCGTCCTATCTCGATGTACTCAACGAAACCTGCCGCATGGCCGAGCAGCTGTTGCCGGGCGCGGTGGCCTCGTGCATGCGGCTGGACCCGGATTCCGGACGGATGCAGGTGCTGGCCGCGCCCAGTGTGCCGCCGGAAGGTATCGAACGCTTGCAGGGCATGCGTCCGGGGCCGGACAGCGGTTCCTGCGGCAATGCCGTGTATCGCAATGAACCGGTATACGTCTACAACACTTTCAAGGATCCGCGCTGGTCCAATCTGCGCCAGCTGGCGGTGGATTTCAATCTCTGCTCCTGCTGGTCCGTACCGCTTAGAGACACGCAGAGCCGAGTGATCGGTTCCTTTGCCCTGTCATCATTCGAACACCGCCATCCCTCCGCCTATCACCGACGCCTGCTGGATGTGGGCGCGGCTCTGATCTCAATCGTGCTGGTGCGTCATCTACAACAACAGCACCTGTACAGCGAGCAGAGACGCCTGGAGCAGCAACAGAAACAGGATGCGCTGACCGGATTACCGACTACCCCGAGTTTGCAGGAAGCACTCTCCCGGGTACCGGATTCGGCCGTGTTGGTACTGCTCAACCTGAACAACCTGGGGCTGGTCAACGCCCGCTACGGCGTGGTCATGGGCGATAAGCTGCTGCAGGCCTTTGCCGAGGCCCTGCGACCCTTGTCGGGAGATGGGCAGCTGTTCCGCGGCAGCGCCGACCAGTTTGTGCTGTTGTACGACCAGCTGCCGGACCCCCAAAGCGAGCTGCAGCAATTGAAGCAGCATTTCTTCACCCAGCCGGTGGCGCTGGACTCGGTCAGCTTCTATCTGACCTTCAATGCCGGTGTAGCCGACCAGGGACAGGATCTTCTGCGTCGCGCGATGGTAGCCTTGAAACGGGCACGGGACCGGGGCAAAAACGCCACTCACCTCTACAATCCGGAGACCGATGAGCCGGCCAGGCAGCAGCAGGTTGATTACATCGGCTGGAACCTGCGTTTGCACGAGGCACTGCGCAATGGCGGCATCCGGGCCTGGTTCCAGGGCGTGCGTGACAATCGGGACGGCCAGATCCGCAAATGGGAAGCGCTGGTGCGGCTGGAGCATGGAGGCGAAGTGTTCGGGCCGGGGCAGTTTCTGCCGGTGGCCGAGCTGACCGGGTTGATGCCGGCGATCACCCGCGAGGTGGTCAAGCAGGCGGTGGACCAGTTGACCCGGGTGAACGGCGCCATCGCCGTCAATATCACCGAGACAGACCTGGAGCTGGGTTATCTGCCCGACTTTCTCGCCCAGACCCTGGCGTCCAGAGGGGTGGAGCCCTGTCGACTGATCCTGGAAATTCACGAAGGGGTCAGCAGCGGCAGCAAGGCGGCCTACGTGGAGCAGCTGCAGCATTTGAAGCGCTGCGGTTATCAGTTGGCGATCGACGACTTCGGCACCGAGTACTCCAATTTCGAGCGCATTCTCGAGCTGGAGATCGACATGCTCAAGATCGACGCCAAGTATATCCGCAATATCCATCAGGATGTGACCAGTTACGAGATCGTGCGGGCCATCGTGTTCTTTGCCCGCAATGCCGGCATCCGGACCGTGGCCGAGTTTGTCCACAGCCAGGATGTGCAGGACATCATCGGCTTTCTGGGGATCGATGAATCCCAGGGCTTTCTGTTCAGTGAACCGGCTCCCCGGCCGCTCGGGGGCTGAGGCGGGTCGTAGGTCCGGAACCGCCGCCCAATCAGTGATCGGCGTTAAAGCTCAGAAATACGGCTTGAACACCATCAACCCCAGCACCATCATCATGGCGACAAACGCCGGTACGCCGAGCCAGAACCAGCAGCGGCTGTAGCGATGATAGGTCTCGGGCAAGGGCGTATTCTCAGCCGCAGCCTGTCGCGACAGCGCCTTCATGCGCAGCTGCAACCAGACCACCGGCAGCCAGCAGAGCCCGGCCAGCAGATAGAGCGCCAAGGTCAGCCACACCCAGGGGGTGCTCAGCGGCAGACCGATCAGCCAGAGCATCGCGACCCCGGTCAACGGCTGGATGATCACCGTGGGCGTGGTGAACAGCCAGTCGGCCAGCACTACCAGACGGTCGGTTTCGGCGATCGCCGCGACCTGTCCGCCGCGGTAACTCATGAACTTGTAAAAGGCGCTGCCCAGACCGGTGCCCAACAGCAGAAAGGCGCTGAGAATATGGCTCCATTTCAGGATCAGATAGATACTCATCGGGCGTCTCCTTCGCGAACATACAGCATCAGGGTGGCGACGATCAGCGGCAGGTTCTTGCTGACCGGGCCGAACGGGTGGAGCCAGAATTCTGGCAGGCACAGCGACAGCATCAGGCTGTAGCCCAGCATCATCGTCAGCTGTACGGCCATTACCTGCCGCAGCCGAAAGTTGAGCAACAGCGCCAGTCCCAGCAGGGTGTCCAGCAATGCAGCGCCATAGAGCCCGACAGGCAGCGCCACACCGGATAACCCGACGGCGGCCAGCATCCGGTAGCTGTCCTCCACCGGGTGGAAAAAGGCCGAGGTCAGCCCGGTCCAGATCCACATGAAGGCCAGGCAGAGGCGCAACAGCGGCCAGAGGAAAAACAGCCGGGCCTGCTGACGTTCGGCGGCACTGGCCTGGGCCAGGGCAGCCCATTGTTCAAAGCTCTGTGGTTCGAATCCAAACGCCTGCACGAAGGGCTCGATCGGCGCGGCATTGCCCCGCTGCAGCATCTGCAGGCTCTCCGCATCTGCCGGCAGGCGACTGAAAGGGGCACACAGGCGGGTCGTGGTGCGAGCCAGGCCGAAGCTGACGGCGAATGCCGGTGCAGGCCTGCTTCCCAGCCAGCGCCGCCAGCCCTCCAGCCATGTCTGAAACGCCAGGGGCGTCGGCCCGACGCAGTCGATCCGTTGCTTCGAGGGAGCGTCACGAGCCAGCGCACCTATGACCGCTTCGACCAGGTCATCGATATGGATTGGCTGCACTGGCTGCTGGCCGTCACCGATCAGCGGTGTGACCGGCAGGGCGGCAAGACCGACAAAGAGGCTACTGCTGGCCGAACCCGGACCATAGACCAGTGAGGGGCGCAGGATCAGCCAGTCCAGTGACTGCTGTGCCAGATAGTCATCCGCCGCCCGCTTGCTGAGGTGGTAGGCCGTTTCGGCCTGGTCGTCGGCACCCAGCGCCGAGATCTGGATGACACGGCTGATACCCGCCCGAGTACAGGCGGCGAACAGCGCACTGGGCGCATCCCTGTGCAGGGCCTGAAAGGTCTGGCTCCGGCTTTGCCGAATGATGCCCACGGCATTGATCACCGTCTCCACGCCCTCCAGTCGGGGCAACCAGGCGTCAGGGGTCAGGTCGTGCGCGAAATGACAGGGGATAAAGGCCCGGCAGGGCAGGCCGGGGTGCCGGCGGGAACAGGCGATGACTTCGTGTCCCTGTTCCAGCAGAGCCTTGTGCAGGTGCCGACCGATAAAACCGGTGGCGCCGGTCAGCAGTACACGCATGGCGTACCTCCAGTGCAATCCATTGCCGGTAATTTTTTGTTATTTCTGTCAGAACCGAAATAACGGGTTAAATTTTTTACTTGCCGATCAGGCTTTGCACGCGGGCACCCAGCTTCATCAGCTTGATCAGCGTATTGCGGTCGACCGACTTCATCTGGCCGTACCAGCCCAGCAGTTGCTCCAGAAAGGCGAGGGTGTCGTCGATGCGGTCCTGTACCTCGGCGGGTGTTTCAGCGTCGTCCTTGCCCTCCACGGCGCAGCTGCGCAGGGTGGTCAGGGTCGGGTCCAGCTCGCGCTGCTTGCGACCTTCCAGAATGGTCATGAAGATGTCCCAGACATCCTGCTGGGCGGCGAAGTAGTCGCGGCGGTCACCCAGTTTCTGCGACACCTGTACCAGTCCCCAGGACTGCAGCTCGCGCAGGCTGGTGCTGACATTGGAACGCGCAACACCCAGTGTGTCGGTGATGGTCTCGGCCGTCAGTGGCTCACCAGCCAGGTATAGCAGGGCATGGATCTGCGCCACGGTTCGGTTGACGCCCCAGCGGGAGCCCATCTCGCCCCAGTGAAGGATGAACGTCTGCATGGTCGGGCTGAGCTGCATGGTGTTTCCTTTCGTTTATTTCTGTCATTACAGAAATTAGTGTAGAAGTTCATGAAGGTCAACTTCTCCTGGGCAGAAATGATCAAAAGCATTCAAAATGAGTGGACAGGGGAACTGATTTGCGGCATTAATTAGACGGTCGTCTAATTAATTCGTGGCCGTGTCCCGGCCGCTATCGTTCAGACTCCAGGAGGACTTATGTTCAAGGCTATCGTGCTCGACAAGGTGGAAGATCAGCAGACCGTTGCGTTCCAGGAACTGGATGAGGTTCAGTTGCCCGAGGGTGACGTGACCGTCCGGGTGGCCTACACCACGATGAACTACAAGGATGCACTGGCGCTGACCGCTAGTGCGCCGATCGCCAAGAGCTACCCGATGGTGCCGGGCATCGATTTTGCCGGTGTGGTGGAAAGCTCTGATAACCCGGAATTCAAACCCGGTGACCAGGTGGTGCTGAACGGCTGGGGTGTGGGCGAGAAGCACTGGGGCGGTCTGGCAGAAAAGGCCCGCGTATCGGCCGACTGGCTGGTGCCGCTGCAGGCGCCGTTCACGCCGCGTCAGGCGATGGGGCTGGGCACCGCTGGCTATACCGCCATGCTCTGCGTACTGGCGCTGGAGAAGCAGGGCGTGAAGCCGGCTGATGGCCCGATTCTGGTCACCGGTGCCGCCGGTGGCGTGGGCAGTGTCGCCGTCGCCGTGCTGGCCAAGCTGGGCTACGAGGTGGCCGCGATGACGGGGCGCCCTGAAGAAGCCGACTTCCTCAAGATGCTGGGTGCGTCCAGCATCGTCGATCGCGCCGCGTACAGCGAAAAGGGCCGGCCGCTGGCGAAAGAGCAGTGGGCCGGGGCGATTGATGTCGCCGGTGGCCAGGTGCTGGCCAATGTCTGTGCCGCGATGAAGTATCGCGGCGTGGTGGCGGCCTGTGGGCTGGCCGCGGGCATGGGTTTCCCCGCCACAGTGGCGCCGTTCATCCTGCGCGGCGTAACTCTGGTGGGCGTGGACAGTGTCATGGCGCCCAAAGCCGAGCGTCTGGAAGCCTGGCAGCGTCTGGCCGCTGATCTGGATATCAGCAAGCTGGAACAACTGATCACCGATGTGCCCTTTGAGTCGGTACTGGAGCAGGCGCCGCTGATGATGCAGGGGCAGATCCGTGGCCGCATCGTGGTGCCGGTCGCCGGCGAATAACCCGCGAAACCCTCAACAAAGGAGTGAAGTGTTATGAGTGAAGCCAAACAGCATGCCATCAGCCGTTTTCCGATTCCGGAGCTGTCCGAGATGCCGGAGGATATCCGCGATCGGATTCTGGCGGTGCAGGAAAAGGCCGGTTTTGTGCCCAACGTGTTCCTGGTGCTGGCGCATCGCCCGGAAGAGTTTCGGGCGTTCTTCGCCTACCATGATGCGCTGATGGAAAAACCGGGCAACCTGACGGTGGCGGAGCGCGAGATGATCGTCGTCGCCACCAGCAACCTGAACCAGTGTCAGTACTGCGTGGTGGCCCATGGCGCGATTCTGCGCATCCGCGCCAAGGACCCGCTGATCGCCGATCAGGTGGCGATCAACTACCGCAAGGCCGACATTAGCCCGCGCCAGAAGGCGATGCTGGATTTTGCCGTCAAGGTGTCGATGCAGGCGTATGAAGTGGGTGACGAGGATATGCTCACCCTGAAGGAACATGGCTTCGACGAAGAGGATATCTGGGATATCGCCGCCATTGCCGCTTTCTTCGGCTTGTCCAACCGCATGGCTAACGTGACCAGCATGCGGCCGAACGACGAGTTCTACAACCTCGGTCGCCAGCCGCGCTGAGCCGACCGGTCGAGGGGCGTTTCAAGGCGTCCCTCGAGGGAGGTGATTCAGGCCGGTGGTTCAGGACTAAGAGCCGGCCTGCAGCCGCTGGAAAAAACCCTCGGCGAAGATCTCCAGCGGCAGCGTGGAGGCTTCCAGCTTGGCCCTGAGCACGGCGCCTTCCCAGCCGATCCAGAACCAGGCCGCCAGGCGGTCGCTGTCCAGTTCGGCGGCGAGTTCCCCCGCCGCCTGGGCTTCTCGCAGGCAGCGGGCGGTCCGCAGCTGCCAGTCTTCGAATACGGCGCTCAGCTGTTGGCGAAAGGACTCCGGCAGCAGGCTCATCTCCTGTCCCAGGTTGCCGACCAGGCAGCCACGACGAAACTCATATCGGGCCATCCCCTGCCCGGCATCATCGATGAAGTTGCGCAGGCGCTGCAGCGGCGTCACCTCCGGGTTGAGCAGGAAACGGTCCAGTTTGCGGGCGAAATACTCGGCGTAGGCTTCGATCAGTGCCTGGCCGAACGCCTCCTTGCTCTTGAAGTAGTGGTAGAAGGAGCCCTTGGGGACCTCGACCGAGCGCAGGATCTGGTCGATGCCCACGGAGGAATAGCCTTTCTCGGTCAGCATGGCGAGGCCTGCCTGGATCAACGCCTGGCGCGTCTCGGCGTAGGGACGGGCACTGTCCTTGGGCGGACGGCCGCGACGGCGCACGGGTTTTTCGGGATGATCGGACGGCATGGTCTCTCGCTGTTCAGGCACTGGGCGGATTATCGGCAGTATTAGACCGAGTGTCTAGTTTTGGCCGTCGGTGACCGTCCGCGCTTCATCCACTCTGGGCTCGTGATTGACGGCTCCTTCGGCGCCGGCGACCAGGCGATCGATGTCGGCCTGCTGCTTCAGCGCACAGACCCTGAGTTGCGCCTTGCGCATCTGCCGGATCGCCTCCAGCGGATCAAGTGTTTCCTGCAGGCCATCGGCCTCAGTGGTCTTCAGTTCAATCGAGTCTTGCACGCTCAGTTCCCCCTGAATCGTGTTGGTGGCGTAATAACACAATTCTAACCGTTTTATCGGTAATGGGGGCAGCGGCGGCAGGCCGGCGTCCAGCGTTGCCAGCCGGCTGTGGATCAGATCCAGCGCGTAAGCCTGTGGATAGAATCCCAGGGTGATATGGGGCCGGTAATGGCGGACCGGGGAGTCTTCCGCTGTGATCGCGGCCAGTGTGCGGCGGATCAGTGACAAACGATTATCCACAGCCCGAACGCCGAGCCAGGGGGCGGTGGTGAAGGTGGATAACCCGGTTGCGTTCAGCTGTAGTGTGGACAAGTTCAGGGCGCGCAGGGCGTCGGCCTGCTGCCGGGCCTGCTCCGACCGAAAGTGATGTTTGTCCACAAGCCCACAGGCGAAGAGGGTGATATGGGGCTGGCGGACATAGCCGGGGTGCAGCAGCGGGGCCAGTTGTTGCTGCAGATGGGCGATCCGCGCCAGCCAAGAGGGGGCCTCCACCGGCAGCGCCCAGACGGCGTAATGGCGGATACCGCGATGCCATTCGGGGAAATCGCGCAACTCGGTGGCCAACGTATGGGTGTCGCCAACATTCATCCTGTGCACAACTCCTTAATCCGCGTCTGGTATGCTCTCGGTTAGTGTTCATATCCTGCCGTTCCGGGAGCCTCGCCAGTATGCATGACCATTCATTGCGTGACCAAATCGTTGCCGAAGTCCATGCCCGCCCGTTTCAGAAGCTCAGCGGCCCGCTGACGCTGTCGCATAAGGCGATTCTGTATGAAGGCGTTTCTGCGGCAGAGGTCAATCGTGCGGTACGCCAACAGCTTACGGGCTGGGGGCTGCCGTTGCCGGAGAACGCAGAGGGGTTCTTTTTTAGCCGGAACTCGGGCCTGGCGCTGCGCTTCGAACCGCACAGCGAGTTCTACAGCCTGACCCTCTATGCGCTGGATACATTGTCTGTGCCATGTTGGCGATCCGAGGACAATGAAGCGCTTCCGGGCGCTTACCTCTGCGGGGTGGAAGTCATCTGCCAGCCCAGCCCTGAAAGGGATCTGGAAACATTGCTTGAACAACATTTTGGCGACCATCAGGTGTCCGGGGCATCGATCATGGGGGCGGCCGGCAGGGTCTATACCGACTTCCGTGAGCGGCCCGACAGCCGCATGAGTCGGGTGCTGGTACTGCAGCAGCCGAAAATGATCGAGTATCGCTGCGGGCGTCTGCTGCAACGGATCTGCGAAATCGAGACCTATCGGCACATGGCGCTGCTGGGCCTGCCGCTGAGCAATGAAGTGATGCCGGAAGTGACCCGGCTTGACCAGTCACTGGCCGAGACGGTGGCGGCCATTGCCGAAGCGCGCAGGGAGCCGGCGGAACTGGTGCACGAGTTGATGCAGCAGGCGGCGCGGGTGGAGGACCTGTCCGCCCGCAGCGCCAACCGGCTGGCGGCGTCCGAGGCCTATTTCGCGCTGCTCTACAGCCGCATCGAGGAGCTGCGCGAGGAGCGACTGGAGGGAATCCAGACCATCGAGCAGTTCATGGACCGGCGGCTGGACCCGGCGCGGCGCACCTGCCGCGCCACCGGTGAGCGAGTGGAGCGGCTGTCGAAGCGCATCGCCCGCTCCACCGATCTGATCCGCTCCCAGGTGGACCTGTCCATCGAGGGCCAGAACAAGGACCTGCTGGAAGGACTCAACCGCCGTGCCCGCCGTCAGATTCGCATGCAGGCCAAGCTGGAAAGCTTCACCGTTATCGTGGTGACCTACTACGCCTTCGACCTGATCGACCGCACGCTGAGAAACATCCTCGGTGATACCGAGCTGGAACGTCAGCTGTCACTGGGCCTGAGTCTGCTGGTGCCGCTGATGGCGCTGGTGCTGTTCTGGTACCTGCGCCGGTTGCTCAAGGGCTATGACGACGAGTGATGCCTGGTCAGGGGCACCTCAGTCGATCCGTTTCAGCTTGCTGGCAAAATCACGGGATTTGCTGACATAGGACTGGGTGCCGGCACTCATCATTTTGAGCGCGTCCTCGCCCAGCTCCCGTACCACGCGGGCCGGGCTGCCCATGATCAGCGAATTGTCCGGGAACTCCTTGCCCTCGGTGACCAAGGCACCGGCACCGACCAGGCAGTTCTTGCCGATTCTGGCGCCGTTCAGGACCACGGCCTGAATGCCGATCAGGGAACCATCGCCGATGGTACAGCCGTGCAGCATCACTTGGTGGCCGATGGTGACATTGTCCCCGACCTGAAGCTCTATTCCCTGATCGGTATGCAGCACGGCACCGTCCTGCACGTTGCTGTTGCGGCCGATATGGATCAGGTCGTTGTCGGCGCGCAGCACGGCCTGTGGCCAGATACTGGCGCCGGCCTCCAGCCTGACCTGACCGATCAGGGTCGCCTGCTCGTGTACCCAGGCCTCGCTGTCCACATTGGGACGCTGACCATCGTATTCGTAAATCGCCATAATGATCTCTTGTTATTGGGGCTTGTTATTGGATTTTGATTTGGCATGACAGCAGAACGACTTTGTCGTCCTGCCTTGTGGTCTTTCTGAATGTCAGCTCATCTTACCTCATACAAGCGATCAGGCCGATTCCAGCGGACCCTGCGGATGAATGAATGGCCAGGGCGACGCTTCCACACCGCGCTCGGACTGGATTTCGATCAGGCAGGGCTGGTCCAGTTCGATACATTTGGCTAGCAATGGTTTCAGTGCCTGAGGGCTGTCGACCCGGTAGCCGCGAACGCCGAAGCTTTCGGCCAGCTGCACGAAATCCGGCGTTCTCAGCTCGGAACCGCTGAAGCGGCTGCCGAATCCCATCTGTTGGTCGCGGCGAACATTGCCATAGGAATGGTTGTTGACCACGATGCAGACCAGGCCGATATTGAACTCGGCGGCGGTCATCAGCTCCTGCACGCCGAACATGAAACCGCCATCGCCGCTGACCGAGATCACCGCCTTGTCCGGGTTGGCTACTTTCACCCCCAGTGCGGTCGGGAAACCGAAGCCCAGGGTGCCCTGGTAACCGCCCTCCACATAGGTACGCGGCTGGTACACCGGCAGGCCGCCGACCCAGCTGGTGAAACCCATCTGTGACAGTTCCGGCACATAGAAACCGTCGCGTGGCAGCACCTGACGGATGACATCGAGATAGGCCATCTGCGGCTGCACGCTCTGCAGCGCCTCCCGGGCAACGGCCTTGGCGCGGGTGATCTCGTCCAGACGGTCCGGGTTCGGTTTGGCCTTGGTGATCAACCGATCGTAGAGGGCACGGCACACCTGTGCCGAATCGCCGATAATGCCCAGGTCCGGCGCGAAGATCTCCAACTGCGCCGGGTCGATATCGATGCGGATCAACAGGGGGCCGTTGCTCGGCTTGCGCTCGTACTGCATGTAGTTGCCCCAGCGCAGGTAGGGCATCTCCAGTCGCGAACCTATGCCGATCAGCAGGTCGCAGTCGTCCCACAGCTGGCGCGCGGCCACGGCGGACAGGCCCAGCAGGTGATCTTCCGATACCACGCCACGGCCGCTGCGGAAGGCGGTGACCGGCGCATTGAGCAGTTCGGCCAGCGCGGTGACTTCTTCGGAGGCATGCAGGGCGCCGGCGCCGCACATCAGCATCGGCTTGCGCGCCTTGGCGATCATCTCGACGGCGGACCTGAGTGAATCCGGGTTGAACTCGGGTTCAGGCTCGGCTGTCGGCACCGGTGCGGGCGAGGCGAACTCGGCTTCGGCCGCCATGGTGTCCCAGCACATCTCCACAGTGACCGGACCCGGTCGCCCCGTACGGACGGTCTTATAGGCCCGGTTCATCACCTCGGCCGTATCTTCGGCCCGGTCGATGCTGAAGGCGTCCTTGATGATCGATCTCAGCGTGCCGGCCTGATCCTTGAGTTCATGCAGGTGGCCACGGCCCTGGCCGACAAAGGGGGTTGGTACCTGGCCGGTCAGCCCCACCACCGGGCTGCAGTTGCCCATGGCGGTGCAGAGCGCGGCCGTGGTGTTGAGGATGCCCGGGCCGGGGACCACGGCGAAGGTGCCGGTCTTGCCGGTGGACTTGGCGTAGCCCATCGCCATGTAGGCCGCGCTCTGTTCATGGCGCGGCACGATCAGATTGAGGTCCCGCTTGTGGATGCCGTCAAAAAGGGGATAGATCTGTGCCCCCGGAATGCCGAATACCGTATCGACGCCGTTGGCGACGGCGGATTCGATCATGGCTTCGCCAGCGGTCATTTTTTTCTTGGCGGTGTTGTTCATGCTGTTTGGTTTCATGACGCAGAAAACTCTTTTTAGGTAACGAATAAAAACCTGGTGTGAGTTGTCTGGCCGCCCGTACCCGCAGTGGCTTGCAGCCAGGGGTACAGCGCCGAGCCTGGGCTCGGTCGGTACTTTTGCCGGGGTATCCATCCGGTTGCGGACCGTTACGGCGTGGAACGATGCCTGCACTGGCATCTGCGCGCCGCTGCCGATGTGCACAATGCGCAGTTTGCATAATCAGGGATCAGCGCAAGCGGCGGACACGAACGGATGTCTCAGCCGAAACAACAATCAGCCGAAACGACAGTCGCTACTGAAAATGGAGATGTGGAAAAGCTCGGCCAGATCAGATCTGTCCGATGAAACAGGGAGGGGGGATGGCGATGCCACGAATGCTGCGCGACCAGTGTTGGCCGATCGAGAGACGCCATTGATGTTTGTGCATGGAACGGTTGATCATGTCCTGCAGCCATTAATTATTATCCGGTCACCTTAGCCGGTTCAGATGGATTAATCCAGCATCGGCCTATCCCGACTGGGCCATTCGGCTGCTGGAATAATGGCTCTTTCGGGTTCGTTAGCGTTGCCATGAGCTCCTGGGTTCGCCGGATGATCTCAAGCTGAGATCCTGTGCCACCCTGTTTGCTCAGGTGGACACGGCGGGCTCGGTGTTCGAACGGGTGCTGGACCGGTATTACGGCGGCGAGCCGGACCCGGTGACCCTTGAATCTGTGCAGGCCGAAACCCGGTGAGCACGGGGCGGACGGCGGTGGTCCACCCCGGCAATCCGGCTACGGCTTGATGCGATACCCGCTGCGGAATATCCACCAGACCGCCGTCAGGCAGACCAGCAGGAACATCAGCGTCATGCCCAGGCTCAGCCCCATATGCACATCGGCGACGCCGTAAAATGCCCAGCGGAAGCCGTTGATCAGGTAGACCACCGGGTTGAACAGGGTCAGCGTATGCCAGGGTTCCGGCAGCATGTTGATCGAGTAGAAGGCCCCGCCGAGGAAGGTCAGCGGCGTGATCACCATCAGCGGGATCACCTGCAGCTGCTGGAAGTCGTTGGCCCAGACGCCGATGATGAAGCCGAACAGGCTGAAAGTCAGCGCGGTGAGCAGCAGGAAGGCCAGCATCCAGACCGGGTGGGCGATGCTGTAGTCGACGAACAGGCGGGCGGTCAGCAGAATCAGCGCGCCGATAATGAGTGACTTGGTGGCGGCAGCACCGACATAGCCAGTGACGATCTCGAACGGCGAAACGGGCGCTGACAGTACCTCGTAGATGGTGCCGGAGAACTTGGGGAAGAAGATGCCGAAAGAGGCGTTGGAGATGCTCTCGCTCAGCAGTGAGAGCATCAGCAGGCCGGGGATGATGAACGCCCCGTAGCTGACGCCGTCGATCTCGCCCATGCGTGAGCCGATGGCGGTGCCGAATACGATGAAGTAGAGCGAAGTGGACAGCACCGGTGAGATCACGCTCTGCATCAGCGTACGGCGGGTGCGGTTCATCTCGAATGCGTAGATTGCGCGGATGCCGTTGAGGTTCATTGGCTGTTCTCCGGGTTGTGGACGAGGCTGACGAAGATCTCCTCCAGCGAGCTCTGTTGAGATTGCAAATCCTTGAGGGCGATGCCCTGCTCGCTGAGGCCGCTCAACAACTCGGCGATACCGCTTGTTTCCTGGTGGGCGTCGAAGGTGTAGGTCAGCTGGCCGCCGTCGTCGCTCAGGCTCAGGTTGTACTGGCGCAGCGCATCCGGCAGGGTCTCCAGCGGTGTCTGCAGGATCAGATGCAACTGCTTTTGCCCCAGCTGCTGCATCAGCGTGTCTTTCTCTTCGACCAGAACCAGCTCGCCGCGGTTGATGACGCCGATGCGGTCGGCCATCTCTTCGGCCTCCTCGATGTAGTGGGTGGTGAGAATCACCGTCACGCCGCTTTCGCGCAGCCCGCGCACCATCTGCCACATATCACGGCGCAGCTCCACATCGACGCCGGCGGTGGGCTCGTCGAGGAACAGGATACTGGGCTCATGGGACAGCGCCTTGGCGATCATGACGCGGCGCTTCATGCCGCCGGACAGGGCCAGCATTTTGGTGTTGCGCTTGTCCCACAGCGACAGCTGGCGCAGCACCTTCTCGATATAGGCGGGGTCGGTCGGCTTGCCGAACAGGCCACGGCTGAAGGAGACGGTATTCCAGACCGTTTCAAAGGCATCGGTGGTCAGCTCCTGGGGTACCAGACCGATCAGGCTGCGCGCCTGGCGATAGTCGTCGACGATATCGACACCATCGGCCAGCACCCGGCCCGAGCTGGCGTTGACCAGGCCGCAGATGATGCTGATCAGCGTGGTCTTGCCCGCGCCGTTGGGGCCGAGCAGGGCGAAAATCTCGCCGCGTCGGATCTCCAGGTCGATCGACTTCAGGGCGGTGAAGCCGGACGCATAGGTCTCCCTATGTGTCAGCGTAGTTGTCGCCTGAAAATTTCAGAGGACAACCATGCCCCCACTATTCACCGGAACGTAAGGAAGCCATCCTCCAAAAAATGGCGCCGCCTCACAGCATGACAGTAGCCGAGCGGGCTCGTCAGGAAGGCATCAGTACCGCGACCCTGTACAATTGGCGTAAAGCCGCCAGAGAACGAGGTGCCGTTTTGCCATCCAACTCAGCCGCCCCGGACAAGTGGAGCAGCGAAGAAAAATTCCGCATGGTGCTGGAGACCGCTCCGATGAGCGAAGCGGAGATCGGCGAATATTGCCGCCAGCGCGGTGTGTACCCGGAGCAGATCGAAGCCTGGAAGGCGGCCTGTATGGGCGCCAATGCGCAAGCAGATGAGCAAGCCAAACAGCATCGCCAAGCGACCAAGGCCGAGCGCAAACGGATCAAGCAGCTAGAAGCTGATCTACGCCGCAAGGAGAAGGCGTTCGCGGAGACGGCCGCGCTGCTAATACTGTCAAAAAAAGCAGAGGCGATCTGGGGCCCCAAAGACGAGGACGAATGACCAGCCTCCCGGATCGCCAGCATGCCGTTAGTCTGATCCAGGAGGCTCAGAGCAACGGTGCTCCGCTGGTCAAGGCCTGTGCCCTGCTAAACCTGAGTGTGCGCACCTACCAGCGCTGGACGGCGAATCAGTTGGTCCATGCGGATCAACGACCGATCGCGCCCAGACCTGCACCGCACAACAAGCTGTCAGAGCAGGAGCGTGAAGCCGTGGTATCGCTCTGTAATCAGCCGCGATATCGCAGTGCCCCGCCGGCGTTTATTGTGGCGGATCAGCTGGATCAAGGGCGTTATCTGGCGTCGGAATCTACGTTCTACCGGGTGTTGCACGAATACGATCAGCTGCATGCCAGAGGCCGGCAGAAACCGCCTGAGCGCAAACGCCAGGCAACCACACATGAAGCCAGCGAGCCGAATCAGCTCTGGTGCTGGGACATCTCCTGGTTGCCTGGACCTGCCCGTGGCACCTGGTTTTACCTGTACCTGATGATGGATGTCTACAGCCGTAAGATCGTGGGCCACGAAGTCTACGCGCGTGAAACCGGAGAACTGGCCAGCGAGTTCGTCGAAAAGGCCTACTGGCGGGAACATCTGGCCGCCCGGTCCAAGCCGCTGGTGCTGCACTCTGATAACGGCAGCCCCATGAAGGCCGCGACGTTCCTGGAAAAGCTGTACGACCTGGGCATTACCCCCTCGAACAGCCGACCTCGCGTCAGCAACGACAACGCCTACTCGGAGTCACTGTTCAAAACCCTGAAGTTCCGACCGGCGTTCCCGGTGAATGGCTTCAAGACGCTCGAAGAGGCACGGCATTGGGTGTTGAAGTTCGTGCGCTGGTACAACACCGAGCATCGGCACAGTGCTCTGAAATACGTGACACCTGAGCAGCGTCATAACGGCGAGGCCGAGTATATCCTGGCGCAACGCAAACGGGTTCTCGAAGCCGAGAAGGCCAAGAACCCCCAACGCTGGTCAGGCGATATCCGTGACTTCAGCTTGCCGGAGTCAGTCACACTGAACCCGGAAAAGGCGGCGAGTTTTTAAGTGTCACGTCCCGTATGGTTATAAGGGCGTTTGTTAAAAAGCTCTGGGTGGGTTTTGTACCATTCCTTCATCGCCATAATGGGTGGCCTGGACTTCAGCGCGGACTGCGGCAGTTGATGATTATATAAATGTACATAGCGTAGCAGGGTTTGCTCAAGATCTTCACGGCTATCGAAGTGGTGGGTCTTAAGGGCACCTCGAAAAACCTCCCTCACAGTACCGGTAGCCCTGTGATAGCATCGAATGACCATCAACATCTATCTGAACCGTCAGTACCATGAAGAAGCGTAGCGCCATCAAAAACGACCTCTTTGTCAGCGAACATCACCGTGAAAAGATCGACCGCATCGGCGATCCCTTGGCTGAGATTGAGCAGCACATCAACTTCTCCGCACTGGCCGCTGAAGTTGACTGCATCGCGCCTCGCATCGAAAGCATCCAGGGTGGACGGCCGCCGTACCCGACTGAAACCATGGTTCGCATTCTGGTACTCAAGCGCCTCTACAACCTGTCGGATGAGCAGATGGAGTATCAGCTGCTGGACCGTATGAGTTATCAACGCTTCTGCGGGCTGACCCAGGCAATCAACATTCCGGACCGCACGACGATTTGGCACTTTGAGAACCGAATTGGTGAAGCCGGTGCTCAGGCCCTGTTCGATGGTGTGTCTACGCAACTGTACAAGCAGGGCTTCATCGCTCGTGGCGGTCAGATCATTGATGCCACCTTGGTACCCGCTCCCAAGCAACATAACCGGCGAAGCGACAAGGAACTGCTGGACCAGAAGGCCATGCCAGCCGACTGGAAACCTGCCAAACGTCGACAGAAGGACACGGATGCCAGCTGGACCAAGAAACACGGCAAACATTACTTTGGTTACAAGCTGTCGATCAATGTTGATGCCAAGTACAAGGTCATCAGGCGCTTTCAGTGCGATACCGCCAAAGTGCATGACAGTCAGCATTTCGATGCCGTCGTTGATCGGCACAACACCAGCCGGGATGTCTATGCGGATCGCGGTTACCCATCGACTGAACGGGAAGCCTGGCTCAAAACCCACGGTTATCGCAACCAGATCCAGCGAAAAGGGCATCGTCACAAACCGTTATCGCCATGCCAACAGCGACGCAACAAACGAATTGCCACAACCCGTGCGCGCGTTGAGCATGTGTTCGCCAGCATCAATCAGATGGGAGGCAAGTTGATCCGTACAGTAGGCCAAGCGCGGGCCAACTTTGCGATGACCATGATGGCCACCTGCTACAACCTGAAGCGGTTGGTGTACTTCCAGCGCGCTGGGATTACGGCGTTTTGAGTCGTTGGCGGCGACTCAGTGTGCCAGGAGGGCACATTGAGATCCCGCCAATACCAGGGTTAGTGCCCCGAAAATCCGTATGAAATTGAGTCGATAACCGATGTTGCCGGCTGTTGAACCTTCAGCCGGCTGTGTAGCTGGGTTTTTCGAGGCCCCCTTAAGCACATCGGTGATACGCCCGTTGAAACGCTCCACCATGCCATTGGTTTGGGGTGTTCTGGGCTTGGTCAGGCGGTGCTCAATCCCCAAGTCAGCGCAGAGGCGGTCGAACTCATGATTCCCACTGGGATCACGGGCCTTTGAGTGGAACAGACGGTCGGTAAATTCCTTGCCGTTGTCCGTCAGGATATGCGTAATCTTGATAGGTGTGGCCTGCTGAAGGCTGTCCAGGAAGCGCCGAGCCGTCGCGGCCGTTTTGTTCGGATGGATCTGCACAAAGACCCAGTGGGTGGCACGATCAATGGCCACAAACAGGTATCGACGCTTGGTCTCATCCGCCATTTGCGGCAAGTACTTGACGTCGATATGGAAGAATCCGGGCTGATAGGCCTTGAACGTCTTGGGGGCCGGTTTAGGCGCCTTAGGCTTGAGATCATTCAGGTTACTGACCCCGTGGCGGCGCAGACAGCGGTCCAGACCAGAACGGGATACCTTGTCGCAGAGGAAGGCTTTGACGACTGCCAACAGGTCATCCAGAGACAGCAACAGTTGTTTGCGCAGATAGACGACGATCGCCTCCTGAGCCGGTGTCAGGTGCGTCTGCAGTCGATGCGGTGTGTGCGAGCGGTCTTCCGTGCTGGAGCGGCTGCGCCACTTGCGGAAGGTTGCCTCGCTGATGCCATACTGCCGGGCCAGTTCGCGGACAGGCTTGGTACTGGCTGCCAGTTCTTCACGAATGGCAGGGGTGGTGCGTGCCCGTTTATGCAAAGATACCATCATGTCGGCTGATCCCCCTGTGCTTGCTGGATGAACTGCTCAATGGCGCGCTGCATGACGTCACGAGCAATGAACCAAGGATAACGCTTTTGGCTTATGTGATCATCCGGGATGCGACATTTAAGGAGCTGATAACTTATACGCGACAACTACGTTGACAGTTACCGGTTGTTCTGGGAATCTAGGAAATAAGTTTTATGAGTCTTAAAAATTTTAGCTAAATTTTTAAAATCTAATGTCACTAAATGGTGACTATACCTACGTTAAATTCTTATTTAAATTTATCATATTATTTGATATTTTAAAATTTTTTATAAAAGGGTTGATAACATGGATGTCACCTTCCCACCTTCCCACCTTCCTTATGAATTGCCTAGTAGTTTGCAAGGTCAGATAAAATTTATATCTTCGCTTATTAATCTTCCTGAAGGCGTTTTTATTTCTTATAACGGAAAAAATAAAGTGCCTGATCAAGTTGTTGTGGAAATTTTAGTTGGAGTAGTTACTTATCATTTGTTAGATAGGTTTCAGAAAAGAACTGTTTTGATAAAAATAAGAGACAACTTTTCGGGCAGCCCCGCCTACTCTATATTGATAAGCAAAATAACAGATCCTATGGTTAACAAATATTGGGGACTTTGGTCTGTTAGCTCCGATGAATTAAAGGAAATGCATAAGTTCAGAAGCGATGTTGCCACTGTTCTTAGCTATTTAGGCATAGGAGGTATTTCAATAACGTCAGCCGGTGATCTTTACAAAAAAGTCGCAACTAAAAAACTTAAAGGTTCTCGCCTAGGCCATCCTGCATTAATAATTCTTGGTATGGGTCTTTACTACATTAATAATGAATCTCAAATGGCCAGTGAAGGTGAACTTATGCGAAGGGTTAATTCTCATGAGATTTGACTTCGAATGCTCACGTATAGTTTTTAGTGCGGAAATTAGTATTCTATATAGGCTTTTCAAGCTTTTTCTTGTTTTGGTTATGGTGTTTATAATCAAGAAAAAAGTAGTTGATGCTGCAGTGGGGGGAGGCGGGATTTATTCTTTTTTCATTGCTATTATTTTAGCCTATTCTATATCTACTGTTATCTGGAGTATGACATTTTTCTTGAGTATCATTCCTTTTTCCAGAAAAAAAGTAATTGAGTATAGGGATGGTTTTTTATTCTTTTATTTGGAAAAGGAATACTCAATAAGCCTTAGGGATATTAATGGCATTGATTTTGATCTTCGTCATCCATTATTTTTTTTCATGAAAAATAAAATAAATATTAGGACAAATGAAAAGGATCTGGTTATCAAGACAACCTTTAATTATATTCCATTTTATAATCATCTTGACTCACTCAGGGATTACTTCGCTAAAGGTAGTGAAGGCATGTAAAACAAGAAGGGCAAGCAGGTGCTTGCCCTTCTGCTCTCAAGCTTGAAACAGGAAGTTGGCGATCAGTTCCTTGCCGCCTTCGGTGGCGAAGGATTCCGGATGGAACTGGATGCCGTGGATCGGGTGCTCGCGGTGGCGCACGCCCATGATCTCGAAATCACCGCCCTGATGGATGCGGGCGTGATCGGTGAAGCTGGTCACCGGCAGGTCGCCGACCACGGCGGTCACGTCCAGGCACTCCGGCAGGCTTTGGGCCTCGGCCATCAGCGAGTGGTAGCGCATGATCTCCAGCTGGTCCGGCGTATTGGCGAACACGCCCTCGGCGGTGTGGCTGATCGGGCTGATCTTGCCGTGCATCGGCAGCGGCGCCTTGACCACCTTGCCGCCGAACACATGGACGATGCCCTGCATGCCCAGGCACACGCCCAGCAGCGGGATCTGCGGACCCAGTTCACGGATCACCTCGGCGCAGACGCCAAAGTAGTCCGGGTCTTCGGGGGAACCCGGTCCTGGCGAGATGATGATCCGGTCCGGCGCGGCGGCACGCACGTCATCCAACGTCACCTCGTCGTTGCGCTTGACGACGATCTCGAAGCTGTCGAGACGACCTTGATGCTGCTCGGTGCTGAGGATCTCGCCGATGTACTGATAGAGGTTGTAGGTGAAGGAATCGTAGTTGTCGATGATATAGACCTTCATGCCTTGGCCTCCGCGCTGAACTGGTCCAGAACCTTCTTGGTGCCGGCGAACTTGCGCCGGATCTCTTCGTACTCGTCCTCCGGGTTGGAGTCGTAGACGTTGCCGCCACAGGTCTGCACGTAGGCGTTCTCGCCGTTGGCAAACACGGTGCGGATCGGGATGGCGAAGGTACAGTCACCGTTGAACGAGAAGTGACCCACGGCGCCGCCGTAGGGGCCGCGACCGTCCGATTCCAGGTCGTCGATGATCTTCATCGCCTCGATCTTGGGCGCGCCGGTCAGGGTCCCGGCGGGGAAGTTGCTGGCCAGTGCCGAGAACATGTCGTGATCTTCGGAAATAATGCCGACAATCTCGCTGGAGATGTGCTGTACATGGCTGAACCGCTTGATGTCCATCAGGCTGCGCACCTTGACGGTGCCGAAGCGGGCCACGCGGCCGATGTCGTTGCGGTGCAGGTCGACGATCATGTTGTGCTCGGCGATCTCCTTGGGATCGTTGAGCAGGGTGCGGGCGTACTGGGTATCTTCCGTTTCATTGGTACCGCGTTTGGTGGTGCCGGCCAGCGGGAAGGTTTCCATCTCGCCCTGACGCAGGCGGAACAGCAGTTCGGGGCTGGCGCCGATCAATTTCTGTTCGCCGAACTTGACGTAGTACATCTGCGGCGAGGGATTTACTTCACGCAGCTGCTCGTACAGATTGATGCTGTCGCCTTCCAGACGGAAGCGCTTCTTGAAGCCCACCTCGCACTGGAAGATCTTGCCGTCGATGATGTCCTGCTTCACCTTCATCACCGCCGCCGCGTGTTCCGCCTGGGTCATGGTTTCGCCGGCGGGCGTCACCGTCAGCGGACCATTGTCGACGGCCGGTTCGGCCAGGATCTGCTCGATCATCGCCAGTCGGCTGTCGTCGTAGTGGAAATAGATCACTTCGCCGGTCATCTTGTCGAGAATCAGGCCGTCCTTGAACACGCCGAAACGGAACACATCGAACATCTCGCTGTGCTGCAGCTTCAGGCTCGGCTCGAAGTAGTTCATGCAGTCGTAGCCGATGTAACCGGTCAGGCCGCCGGCGTACTTCCGCGAGATGATGTCCTGCGGCACGATTTCGCGCAGCAGGTAGTAGGGATTGTCGCTGGCGTAGCTCTGCACCGCGCCGTCACGGCCCTGCACATGCAGCTCACCCTCGGTGGCCCAGAGGATCTGCTCCGGGTCGAAGCCGATGATGGAGTGGCGGGAGATGTGGCTCTCCTCGCCCAGTGACTCCAGCATGAAGCAGTTGTCGAAGCGTTGCTCGATCTTCTTGAACAGGCCGAAGAAGTCGATATCGGCCGCCAGCGTCACATAATGTGGCTTGCGGGGCAGCTCGATGCGGGCCGGTTTCTGGCTCATGTTAATCCCTGTCGTTGTTTGATCTTCAGGGCGCGTGCGCCCCGGGTGACGGTGGCGATGCCGACGCCGAGCTGTTTGGCGATCTCCCGCTGGGGCATGCCGGCTTCCAGCATGCGCAGAATCTGCAGCCGATTGCTGACCTCGGTCAGCTCCGCCGGGGTCAGCAGGTCGCGCAGCGCCTCCTCAAGGGCGTCGCGCTCGCGCATGCCCTGCAGGTGATCGAGCAGCTCATTCAAATGGGTTGTATTCATGTACTAGTACGGTATCAGAACGGGGGGTGGGGTCAACTGGTAATTGGTGGGCGAGGTATGTTTCCGCCTAGAGTAGACATAAACTGATGAATCACGGGTTTTCTAAACGTCCAATATGTGGAAATGTTTCAGAAGTCTTCCCTGTTTCGGACTTTACGATCAGCCGCTGTATCAAGGGCTGGCAACATTGCGATAAGTCTCTACTATCATCCTCATAGAGATGTTAAATTTTCAAAAGATACAGGCTTGGGTGATTATGTTCTCAGCAAGGGCGCAACTGCCCATCAACGGACGAAAACTGGAGAAATAACAGATGGCACTTCGTATCAATGACATCGTACCGAACCTTGATTTGAAAACCGATCTGGGTGATTTCAAGCTTCATGACTTCATCGGCGACAGCTGGGCGATCCTGTTCAGTCACCCGAAAGACTTTACTCCGGTATGCACCACCGAGTTTGGCGCTGTTGCTCAGCTGGCCGCAGAGTGGGAAAAGCGTGGCACCAAAGTGATCGGCCTGTCAGTCGATGGCGTTGACGAACACGTTGAGTGGAAGGCAGACATCGAGAAATACGCCGGTGCGCCGGCCAAGTTCCCGATCATCGCAGACGAGGACATGGCGGTTGCCAAGGCGCTGGACATGCTGCCGGCTGATGCTTACCTGCCGGATGGCCGCACCGCGGCTGACTCCGCCAGTGTGCGTGTCGTGTTTATCTTCAGCCCGGACAAGAAGCTGCAGCTGGCGATGACCTACCCGATGTCCATCGGTCGTAACTTCGCTGAAGTCGTGCGCGCACTGGATGCCCTGCAGGCCACTTACCAGACGCCGATCGCGACTCCGGCGAACTGGGAAGTCGGCGAAGACGTGATCGTGGCGCTGTCGCTGAATGACGAAGAAGCGAAAGCGAAGTTTGGCGAGATCGATGTCAAACTGCCTTACCTGCGTACCACCAAGCAGCCGTAACAACGGCAGCATAGTTGTAAGCTAAGAGATCCCTGTCTGGAAACTCCGGTTTTCGGCAGGGATTTTTTTGCTCATATCGGTACTGCGAGCGCATGGCCGAGCATTCAGGCTGTCACCGTGCTGAGCATCGCTCCTCGGGCGGCATGCACGCTGATTACTCAGCCGCCCTGAAATACTGCCCCGGTGGCTTGCCCAATGCTTTTCTGAACATCGCCACAAAGGCGCTGGGACTGCGGTAACCCAGCTCCAGCGCCACCTGCATCACCGAATCGCCCCGCCCCAGTCGGTCCACCGCTTCATGCAGCAACAGCTGGCGACGCCACTGCTGGAAGGTCATTCCCGTTTCCCTGAGAAATAGCCTGCGCAGGGTGCGCTCGCTGGCGCCGACCTGGTCGGCCCAGTAGGCGAGACCGGTATCGGCGGCGGGCTGCTCGATCATGCCCTGCATGACGCGTTGCAGGCGGCGATCGCTGGACAGGGGCAGGTGCAGTGGCGAGGGCTCCAGCGCCTGGAGTTCGTCGAGAATCACGGCGCAGACGCGGCTGGCGGGGCTGCCGGGAGCGTAGGTGTCGCCGAAGTCGGCCAGGCGCAGGATCAGTTCGCGCAGCAGCGGCGATACCTCCACCACGCTGCACTGGTCCGGAAAGCGGTGCAGGCAGGAGGGATCGACAAACAGGTGGCGGATCTCCGAGGTCACTTCAGGGTTCACCGAGTGGCGCATGCCGCCGGGTATCCACAGGGCTTGGGAAGGCGGCACGATCCAGCTGCCGCTGTCGGTGTAGACCTTGATCACGCCGGAGGAGGCGTAGGCGAGCTGACCGCGCGGGTGGCGGTGAAAATCGAACTCGAAGTCGGTCAGGACCAGGTCGTGCAGGCCGAGAATCGGTAGCGCCGGGTCCAGTCTCAGACCCAGTTTGGAGCGGAAGCGCTTGCGCGGGGTGAGGGGGTTCCCGGTCATGATGTCCGAAACTCGATATTGAATGTCATTTTGTCGACTTAAACCTTAACCGGGCTTTGGCAGAATAGCCAGTATCCAGTTATTCGGGGGTTAGGTATGACGCTTTCACTGAAACGCTCGCAGATCGTTGCGCTGATTCTGATTCCGTTGCTGTCGTCGCTGCTGCTGTTGACGCCGGCGGCGGAGCTGTTTACCGGCAAGCAGCAGCTGTCGGCGCTGCTGATCATGGCGGGGATGGTGCTCTTCGCCACCGGTGCGCTGCCGGAATTCGTCAGTGCGCTGGTGGTGCTGGTGCTGGCGATGCTGCTGTCGCTGGCGCCGGCCGAGGTGGTGTTCTCGGGGCTGACCTCGACAGCCTGCTGGCTGATCTTCTCCGGCCTGGTGATCGGCATCGCCATCGCCGAAACCGGGCTGGCGCAACGCATCTCCAGCCGTTTCAGCCGCTATCTGGACAGCAGTTACGCCCGCTTGATCTCCGGTATTGTACTGATGGGGGTGCTGCTGGGCTTCGTGATGCCTTCGTCCGTAGGACGGGTGGTGCTGTTTATTCCCATCGCGCTGGCGATCGCCGAGCACTGCGGTTTCGCCCGGGGCAGCAAGGGTCAGCATGGCGTGCTGCTGGCGGCGGCGTTCGGCTGTCATCTGCCGACCTTCGCCATTTTGCCGGCGAATATCCCGAACATGATCATGATCGGCTCGGCCGAAAGCATTCACGGCTGGACGCCGATGTTCGCCGAGTACCTGTTGCTGCATTTTCCGGTGCTGGGGGCGCTCAAGGCGGTACTGCTGATTCTGATCATTCTGAAGCTTTACCCGGACACGCCGCAGAAGACCACGGCGGTTAGCCGTAATGACGGTTTCAGCTTCAGGGAAAGCCGTTTGCTGCTGATCATGCTGGTGACGCTGGGGTTCTGGCTGACCGATTCCGTACACCATATCTCGGCGGCCTGGATCGGGCTGGCGGCCGCGACCCTGCTGCTGTTGCCGGGCGTGGGCATGGTGTCGCCGAAGAGTTTCAACGAGAAGGTCAATATCAGCTCGATTCTGGTGGTGGCGGGTCTGCTGGGCATTGCCAGCCTGATCAACTACAGCCAGGTCAGCCAGGTGGTGGGCGAGCGGGTGCTGGACTGGCTGCCGTTGGCGCCGGGCCAGGATGCGGTCAACTTCTTCTCGCTGTCGCTGGCGGCGATGCTCACCGGGGTGGTGGCGACCCTGGCCGGGGTGCCGGCCACGCTGACGCCGCTGGCGGCGCAGATCAGCCAGATGACCGGCTTCAGTCTGGAAGCGGTACTGATGACGCAGGTGTTCGGCTTCTCCACCGTGGTCTTTACCTACCAGTCGGTGCCGCTGATGATGGCGATGCCGCTGGCCGGGGTGCCGATCGGTCATGCCGCCCGGCTGTGCCTGATCCTGGCCGGGCTCACGGTGCTGATCCTGCTGCCGCTGGATTACCTCTGGTGGCAGCTGTTGGGCTGGATTTAGTTGAGGGTATGGCGGTTCCCGCAAACTGTTGATGGGCCAAGTCCGTTTTCAGCCATGACAGCCGGATATTGGGCTGAGCGCATACTGTGGGAACAACTTACCCGGAAAGTGTCGTCTGACTGGGTCATTAATGCCCAACTTATCCCGTCCTGGTGGACTGCGCGCCTATTCCCTTTGCCAATTGATGGTGAGCACAGTATAAGAAATTAGCATAAGACTATAACAACTCAACAGGCTGGCAGAGGGACTGGATGATGCCGGTTATCAAAAGGAGCCAAGAATATGGGATTCAGGCGTTGGCTGATCAAGGCCCTGGGGGGGCAGGACAAGAGCGATAATACCGAGCGGGACCTGTCGGTTCAGCATGAAGTGCTGAGCGAGGCCATACCGGAGCCCGAAGACCCTCTGGAAGCTGAAGCTGCCGGTTTGGACTTCAAGAGCGCCATTGAGGCGCATCAGCGCTGGAAGATCCGCTTGAATGATGTGATCGCGGGGCGTTCAGAGGAAGAATTGGACCCGGCGACGGTTGCACGGGACGACTGCTGTGCTCTGGGTAAGTGGATCCATGGCGTGGGGGGCGAGAACTTTTCTGACCAGCCGGAGTTTTCCGAACTCAAGCGTCGTCATGCCCACTTTCATGTGTGTGCAGGTCATGTGCTGATGCTGGCTCAGTCCGGGCGCAAGGAAATGGCGGCCGAGGATATCAATCATGGTGATTTTGCCCGTATTTCCCGCGAGGTCGTGATGCATCTGGCGCACCTGTATACTCGCCTGAAAGATTGATCCCTGGCCTTAGGAGTGCGTAATCAAGTGTCACGTTTGTATATCTACGATCACTGCCCCTTCTGTATCCGCGTCATGCTGGTGGCCCACTACAAGCGGGTATCCGACCTGGAGCAGGTGGTGCTGGCCAACGACGATGAGGCAACCTGCCACCGCCTGATCGGCAAGAAAATGGTGCCGATCTTCGAGCATCAGGGGGTGGCGATCGGCGAGAGCATGGATATTGCCAGACTGCTGGATGATCTGGGCGAACCGGAGCGGAAGATCCGTCCGCTGCAGCTGAGTGAAGCGATTCAGCCGCTGCTGCAGCCGGTGCAGGCGCACAGCCAGGCACTGAGTTTTCCCCGTGTCATCCGGATCGGGATGGCAACCTTCGCCACCGAGTCGGCGCGCGAATATTTCCGCATTAAGAAGGAAGCGCTGTTGGACTGCAGCTTCGAGCAGGCGCTGGCCGAGACCGAGAGGCACAAGGCGGTGATCGAGCAGGTGCTGGCCGAGTTGCCGCCGCTGGCTCTGCCGTCGGAGCAGGGCAATACGCTGAGCTGGAACGATGTGATGAACTTCCCGTCGTTGCAGTATCTCACCCTGGTGAAAGGCCTGATATTTCCGCCTCGTCTGAAACGATGGCTGTATGAAGTGGCCGAGTTGGGTGGGGTTGAACTCTATTTTGATCGAGCGATTTGAGGTGAAAATATGAAGCTGGCCGTGATCCTGACGGCAGGAGTCTTGAGTTTGTCGGCCCCGTTCGCGCTGGCGGAAACGGACGAGGACAAGGCGATTAAGTATCGCCAGGGTGTCTTCCGGGCGATGGAGTGGAACCTGACGCGAATGGCCGCCATGGCGCAGGGGCGGACGGCGTTCGAGGTGGACGACTTTGCCCGTCGCGCCGAGCGGCTGCGGTTGCTGGGGACGGTCGTGGGCGAGGGTTTCGCCGATGCTAAAAGCGCCAAGGGCGACGCGGTCGAGACCCGTGCCTCCTGGCGCATCTGGGATGCGACCGATCGCTACCAGGCGCTGATGCAGGAGATGCAGGCGCGCAGCGAGGCGTTACAGCAGGCAGCCGTCGAAGGCCGTGAGCGGGACGAGCTGCGCCCGCTGGTCGGGCATCTGGCACAGAGCTGCAAGGCCTGTCACGACAAGTTCAGGGACTAGCCGTCTGGAGCGGACTCGACGGCGCTGTAGGAGGCCGGTGCTGTAGCAGGAGCCTGTCTGCTGTTGCAGCGATGAGTTGTGTTGTGGGAGGCCAGTCCTCTGGCTGAAGGGGGCTTGTTGCCAGACCTGTTCGCGCACGGAGTGCGCTCCCACAGTGCGCTCCCACAGTTTGAGCTCCCAGAGTTTGAGTTCCTAGTGTGTGTGCTCCTACCGTGAAAATATCAGGGCGAACGGTGGTGGTGCCGGGCCGACGGGCTGGCCCTGTGTGGAGAACGGGTGTTGTAGCGGGAATGTGGTTGCTGCTGTAGCAGGTAGGTAGTGTTATGGGAATGTGGTTGCTGCTGTAGCAGGTAGGTAGTGCTATGGGAGTTTGGCTGCTGTTGTAGAAGCTGTGGAGTGTTGTGGGAGGCCAGCCCTCTGGCCGAACAGCGTTGTGGGTCCGCCGCAGACTGCCCCTGAGCCCTGAACAAAAAAGCCCCGCAGGCGTTGGCCGGCGGGGCTTTTTTATGGCTTGTCGAGTCTGGATCAACCGGCCAGTTTGGCCTTCAGCTCCAGACGGCGACGGTGCAGCACCGGCTCGGTGTAGCCGCTTGGCTGCTCGCAGCCCTTGATGACCAGTTCGCAGGCCGCCTGGAAGGCGATGCTGTCATCGAAGTTGGGCGCCATCGGTTGGTACAGCTCGTCATCGGCATTCTGACGGTCCACCACGGCGGCCATGCGCTGCAGGGTTTCCATCACCTGTTCTTCAGAACAGATGCCGTGATGCAGCCAGTTGGCGATATGCTGGCTGGAGATACGCAGGGTCGCGCGGTCTTCCATCAGGCCCACATCATTGATGTCCGGCACCTTGGAGCAGCCGACGCCCTGGTCGACCCAGCGCACCACATAGCCGAGGATGCCCTGGGCGTTGTTGTCCAGTTCCTGCTGTATCTCTTCGGCGCTCCAGTTCGGGTTCTGCGCCACCGGGATGGTCAGAATATCGTCCAGGCTGGCGCGCGGGCGGCTCTTCAGCTCCTGCTGGCGGGCGAACACGTCCACTTTGTGGTAGTGCAGCGCGTGCAGCGCGGCGGCGGTCGGCGACGGCACCCAGGCGGTGTTGGCACCGGACAGCGGATGGCCGATCTTCTGTTCCAGCATGTTGGCCATCAGGTCCGGCATCGCCCACATGCCCTTGCCGATCTGGGCGCGACCGCTGAGGCCGCAGGCCAGACCGATATCCACGTTCCAGTCCTCGTAGGCCTTGATCCAGGCGGCGCCTTTCATGTCACCCTTGCGGATCATCGGGCCCGCTTCCATGGAGGTATGGATCTCGTCGCCGGTGCGGTCGAGGAAGCCGGTGTTGATGAACACCACGCGCTCCCTGGCGGCACGGATGCACTCTTTCAGGTTGACGGTGGTGCGGCGTTCCTCGTCCATGATGCCCATCTTCATGGTGTGGCGCGGCAGGCCCAGGGCATCTTCCACGCGGCCGAACAGCTCGTCGGCGAAGGCCACTTCTTCCGGGCCGTGCATTTTCGGCTTGACGATGTAGATGGAGCCGGTAGTGGCGTTGCGGAACGGGCCGTTGCCCTGAAGGTCGTGCAGCGAGATCAGGGTGGTGACCACGCCGTCCATGATGCCTTCCGGAATCTCGTTGCCGTCGCGGTCGATGATCGCCGGGTTGGTCATCAGGTGGCCGACGTTACGCACGAACATCAGGCTACGGCCCTTCAGGGTCAGGCTGCCGCCGTTGGGTGCGGTGTATTCGCGGTCCGGGTTCATGCTGCGGGTGAAGGTCTTGCCGCCCTTGTTGATCGCTTCGGTCAGGGTGCCTTTCATCAGGCCCAGCCAGTTGCTGTAGGCCAGCACCTTGTCGGCCGCGTCAACGGCGGCAACGGAGTCTTCGCAGTCCATGATGGTGGTCAGCGCCGCTTCCATCAGGATGTCCTTGACGCCGGCGGCATCGGATTTGCCGATCTGGCTGTCGCGGTCGATCTGGATCTCGAAGTGCAGGCCGTTGTGCTGGAGCAGAACGGCGGTCGGGTTGCTGGCGCTGCCGGTGTAGCCGGCCAGCTGGGACGGGCTCGCCAGACCGGTTTCACCACCGTCGCGCAGGGCGACGCAGAGCTGACCGTTCTGGATGCTGTAGCCGGCGGAGTCCTTGTGGGACGCGCCCGCCAGCGGCGCGCTCTCGTCGAGGAAGTCGCGACCGAAGGCGATCACCTTGGCGCCACGGGCCGGATTGTAGCCCTGGCCCTTTTCGGCGCCGTTGTCTTCGGAGATGGCGTCGGTGCCATAGAGGGCGTCATACAGGCTGCCCCAGCGGGCGTTGGCGGCGTTCAGCGCGTAGCGGGCGTTCATCACTGGTACTACCAGCTGGGGGCCGGCCATGGTGGCCATTTCCGGGTCCACGTTCTCGGTGGTGGCGGTGAAGTCTTCACCTTCCGGCAGCAGGTAGCCGATTTCCTGCAGGAAAGACTTGTAGCTGTCGAAGTTGAAGTCGCTGCGGTGGTCGCGGTGCCAAGCGTCGATCTGCGCCTGAATGGCATCACGTTTGGCCAGCAGCTCACGGTTACGCGGTGCGAGGTCATGCACGATGCTGTCGAAGCGGTTCCAGAACTGTTCCACGTCGACGCCGGTTTCCGGCAGTGCTTCGTTGTTGATGAAATCGTAAAGCTCTTTGGCGACCTGCAGGCCACCGACCTGTACCCGTTGGCTCATCTTCTTGCCTCAATTTTTATGATTGTCGTTCTCCATATACAGCGGAGAACGACTGGAAATCTGTCCATCAAAGGGTTGTGCATTGCGAAAATAGCGCATTTTTTTTCGCCTGTCCCGCGTATGCGCCTAAAGTATGAGGAAGTGGGCCGTTGGTGGTGTTTTCGTGAAAGATGTCGGTGTGTTGACAGTTTTTCGTGAATTTTTGCGTTGTTTTTTTACAAGCAGGGCCGCTTTGAGCGGCCCCTTGAGCAAGCGCTAAACAGAATCAGCGGCTTGTCGTAATTTTAGAACAACCAGCTGCCGGAGTCGGCCAGGGGCTGGCGTTTGTCCAGGCGCTGCAGACCCTTGACGCAGCGGACGATGTACCAGACCAGTACGAACAGCAGGATCAGGTAACCGACCAGAATCAGCGAAGTCACCAGGCCGATCAGGGTGTAGAGGAGGCCGATCCAGAAGGTGCGGATCTGCCAGCGGTAGTGGTCGCGCAGCCACTCCGGTGCGTCACCCTTGTAGATGTAGGCCATGACGACACCGACGATGCTGGTGATGCCGACAACCAGCCCGACCAGATAGAGGATGTAGACAATCTTGGCATTGCCGGACTCGCCGGTGTTTTCCTGTGTCAGGGTTGGGGATTCATTCATCAAAGTCTCCTTTTGATTAACTGCTCGTCGGTCCAGACTTGGCGCGATGCAGATGCACATCGAGCTGAGGGTAGGCAATCTCGATGTCGTGCTCATTAAACAACCGGTTGATCGTCTTGTTCAACTCGTTGGTGACCGGGACCCGGTCCGCCATGCTGCTGACGTAGACGCGCAGATCGATATTGAGCGTGCTGGCGGCGAACTCGCGGAAGTAGGCATCCGGTGCCGGGTCATCGAGAACACGTTCATTTTCCTGTGCCGCCTGCTGCAGCAGCTGCTCTGCCAGCTCGGTGTCGCTGTCATAGGCGACACCGATGGTAATCACTACTCGGGTGATGGCATCACTGAGCGACCAGTTGATCAGCTGCTCGGTGATAAAGGTCTTGTTGGGAATGATCACCTCCTTGCGATCCCAATCGGTGATGGTGGTGGCGCGGATCTGGATGCGCGACACCGTGCCGGTCACATTACCCAGAGTGACGGTATCGCCGATGCGGACCGGTTTTTCGAACAGGATGATCAGGCCTGAGACGAAGTTGGCGACGATCTCCTGCAGGCCGAAGCCCAGCCCCACACCCAGAGCTGCCACCAGCCACTGCAGCTTGCTCCACTGAACGCCGAACTGACCGATGGCGATCATCACTCCGATCAGGATCAGCGAGTACTTGAGCAGGGTGGTGATGGCGTAGCCGGTGCCTGGGGACAGCTCCAGATGGCGCAGGGCCAGCAGTTCCAGCAGCCCCGGCAGGTTTTTGGCGGCCAGCAGGCTGAGCCAGACGATCAGCCCCCCCACCACCAGGTCACGCAGGGTGACATGAGTGAGCACCTCCTTACCGCCGCTCATTTCCAGGCTGCTCCACAGCTGTACGCTTTCCAGCACCTGCAGGGTCGGCAGGAAGTCGCCCAGCGTCAGCCACAGGGAGATGCCCAGCAGCAGGACCACGGCCGTTTTCAGCAACACGCGGGACTGGTCCGAGATGGTCTGCAGATCAAGGTAATCCTCCTTCAGCGGACTGGCATCCTCCTTGTTCTCGCGGGCGGCGATGATCTCGGCGCGCCGGTTGCGGGCGCGGCTGAAGGCGAGGCGGCGTTCTTCGATCAGCAGCCAGCGCAGCCCCAGCTTGAACAGGATGAAAGCGCCCACGCCCTGCAGGACCACCACCAGCAGGAGCAGCATGAAGAACAGGGCGGTCAGGGTGTATCCCCAAAGCCCAAGGGCGAACATGACCAGGTTGAACAGGATCATCAGGCCCAGCCACAGGTGGGCGTTGTACCACCAGCGTCGCTGCTGGATCAGCTGCTCGAAAGTGTGGCCAACATGCCAGAAGCCGCGCCAGAACAGGACCAGGCTCAGTACCAGCAGCAGGAACAGCAGGCGACCGGGGCCGCTCTGCAGTTCGATCGCGTTGTAGCTGTCGGCCACCAGCAGCAGTGACAGCAGCGGCAGGGAGACCCAGAACAGCAGGTGCAGCTGCCGGCGCACCACCCGGGCCAGGGGCTTGGGCAGGGCGAAGTGGCCGCACATCAGTCCGTCCGGGATACGCAGCCAGACCAGCGCCATGCCGTAGCACTGCAGGCTCAACGCCCAGAGCAGCAGCAGCTGATCGAGCACCAGGCGGTCCGGGTGGTCCGGGTTGAGGCTGTAGCTGCGCAGGAGCAGCAACAGGACCGGTATCGGCAGCGCCGCGATGGCGCCGGCCAGCATCAGGCGCAGGGTGCGGGAGAAGCGGTCGTGCACCACGTTGCCCAGCTCCTGACGCCAGCGCTGGCGGTGTCGCTTCTGGTAGCGGTAGACGCTGAGCGCCAGCGCCAGTAGCAGGGCGACAAAGCCCAACAGCGAGTTCAGATGGGCGTCTTCGGCCAGCAACGGCGTGGCCAGCAGCTGCATCAGGCGCTGCTGCAGGACCTCCAGGCCGGTCGCGACCTCGCCGGGCCATTGCCAGGAGAGGGGGGGCGAGACCGGCAGCCATAACAGCTGCTGTTCGATCAGGCGCCGGGCCTGCTGCAGGCGCTCGTTGAGCTGTTCCTTGATCGCCAGCAGTTGGGACAGTTCGCTGATCAGCTGCTGGCGGCTGTCCTGCAGCCGGTCGCGTAGAGTCTGCTGGCTCTGCAACAGCTGTTGCTGGTAGCCGCGTTGCTCCTCGGTCAGCGAGGCCGCTGCAGCATCGGTACTGCTGGCGGCTTGACGCAGACGGTTGAGCTCCAGGCTGCTCAGGCGCAGGGCGTTCAGCGCCTGACGGGTGGTTGCGGTGTCCACCGGGCGTGACAGTTCCTGGGTGAAGCGGCGCAGCTCGTAGCTGGCGCTGTAGCTTTCCAGCTCCAACTGCTGCTGGATGGTTTTGAAGCTGCGGGTGATCAGGTCCAGTTCACGCTCGAGGGAGGCGCGTCGATTCTGCGCCTCGCTGGTCTGCTCGATCAGCTGGCGCAGCTGTTCGCTCAACTGGCGGTTTTGTTGCAGCAGCTGTGACAGCAACGGGTGTTCCATGGCGGTCTCGTCCGGAACGGTCAAGCTGCTCAGGGTGCTTTCCAGCTCGTCACGTTGCAACTGTTCGCGCCGATCAAGCATCGCTTTCAAGGTGAGGCCGGCCTGCTGCAGTTGCAGGCGTAATTGCTGCAGTTGCAGGTTGGCCAGCTCAGTTTGACCGGGCAGGGCCAGCAGTTCCAGCTCCAGCGCGCGAATATGACTGCTGCGGCGCTCCTGCAGCGCGTTCTTGAGCTGCAGGCGGGCATCGTTGAACGCCCGTCCGCTCTGCTCCGAGGGCAGGGGCGGCAGCTCCGACGGGGTCTGTTTCAGCTCAGCCAGCTGCTCGCGCAGGCTCAGCAGTTTTTGATCGTTCAACTCGATCTGCTGGTTCAGCTGTTCCTGTTGCTGCTCCAGCTGCAGCAGCGCTGCGCGCTTGAGTGTGATCGCCTGTTCCAGATCGGGTCGGCTCAGTTTCAGGTAGCCGGTATCCCGCGCCGGCTCCCGGTGCTGATTGAGCACCTGCTGTTGCCGGCGCAAGTCCTCGGGCTGGCGTTCGAGCAGCTGCTGCAGTTCGTCGGCATGGCTCTGGTACTGCTGGCGACTTTTCAGTGCGTTCAGGGTTTTTTGATACAACTCCCTGAGGGCGGTCTGATCGCCGCTGGCTTCAGTCTGCTGCAGCTGCTGTTCGAGCCGCTGAATGGTGTCTTCCGGGGAAGCGGCTAAAGTTAAAGTGCAGGTCAGCAGCAGGCCAATCAGTAGCAGCCAGCGCTGGATTAATCGTTTTGTCATCAGTTTGTCAATATCAGCACATGGAAAGGAGGCACAATCGATACAGGCTAATCAGAGCATAGGAGCATCACCGTGAACAGAACAAAAATAATACCGCCGGGTGATCAAGCCGAACCGGGTTTTCATCCCTGCCGCCTGCGCGAGTCTCTGGATACCTTTATCCCGGGGGAACAGACGCTGTGTGGCACCGAGGTGCAGGCCTATCTGGCCTATTATGGCCTGGAAGCGGCCACCGCCAGGGCGCGCTACAGCATCGGCACGGAACTGGTCGGCGATACCCTGCTGGTGGTGCAGCATTACAGCCGCGCGCACAGCAAGGGCACGGCCGTGGTGGTGCATGGGTACACCGATCATGCCGGGTTGTATGGCCATCTGATCACCCACCTGCTCGATCAGCACTGGGATGTGTTGATTTATGATCTGCCCGGCCATGGCCTGTCATCGGGACAGCGCTATGCCATCGACAGCTTTCGCACCTATGCCCGTCAATTGACCAGCCTACTGCAGCGGCATGAACATCAGCTGACAATGCCCTGTGTCGGCATCGGCCAGAGCACCGGCGGGGCGATCCTGCTTCAGGTTGCCCTGGAGCGACAGAGGGGGGGGCTGTTGTTGCAGGACAGGGTGCTGCTGTCGCCGCTGGTGCGTCCGCGCCACTACAGTCGCATTGAGCTGAGCTATCGCTGGCTGCACTGGTGTCTGAAGCGGGTGAATCGCGAACACAGCGAGAGCTCCAACGATGCCACATTCGTCCACTTCATGCGCCACCTGGACCCTCTGCAGGGCAACTTCGTTGATGTTGGCTGGGTCGGCGCCATGCTGGACTGGGTTCATCAGGTTGAATCTGCGACGCCCGTTCAGCTCCCGGCCCTGATCATTCAGGGCACCGACGACCAGACCCTGGAGTGGGAGCACAATCTGGAGGTGCTGGCGGGGTTGCTGCCCCAGGCCAGTATCGAACGGCTGGTCGCCGCCCGCCACCATCTGGTCAATGAGGCGGAGCCCTGGCGCAGTGAGGTGCTGGACCGGGTCAGTCAGCGGCTCAAGGCCCACTCCCGACCGCAACGGCTGCGTCGCGTGGCGGGTGGCTAGACGTTCCAGTGTCGGCCATTACTGGCACAAGCAGGGAACAAACAAAAAAGGCAGGCCCGAAGGCCTGCCTTTTCACTTGCGCTGCAGGTCGCCTTAGAACAGGCGTCGACAGCGGACGGTGCCGTTGACCAGTTTCAGTTTTTCCAGCGCCAGCTCGGAGTAGTCCGCATCCACGTCGATAACCACGTAGCCAACGGTTTCGTTGGTCTGCAGGTACTGGCCGGAGATGTTGATGCCGTTTTCGGAGAACACGCTGTTGATCTGGGTGAGCACACCCGGGATGTTCTCATGTACGTGCAGCAGACGGTGCTTGTTCGGGTGCTCCGGCAGCGCCACTTCCGGGAAGTTCACGGAGGTGATGGAGGAGCCGTTGTCGCTGTACTTGACCAGTTTCTCGGCCACTTCGTAACCGATGTTCTCCTGGGCTTCCATGGTGGAGCCGCCCACATGCGGGGTCAGGATCACATTGTCGAATTCACGCAGCGGGCTGATGAACTCGTCGGCGTTGGAGCGCGGCTCGACCGGGAATACGTCGATGGCGGCGCCCAGCAGCTTGCCGGATTTCAGGGCTTCGCACAGGGCATCGATGACGACCACGGTACCGCGGGCGGCATTGATGAAGATGGCGTCCTGCTTGATCTGCTCGAACTGGGCCTGGCCCATCATGTCCTTGGTGGACGGAGTTTCCGGCACGTGCAGGGTGACGATGTCACACATGCCCAGCAGTTCCGGCAGGGAGCTGACCTGCTTGGCGTTGCCCAGCGGCAGCTTGGTGATGACGTCGTAGAAGTACACGTCCATGCCCAGGCCTTCGGCCAGTACGCTCAGCTGGGAGCCGATGCTGCCGTAACCGACGATACCCAGTTTCTTGCCACGGATTTCGTAGGAGTTCTTGGCGCTCTTCTGCCACTCGCCGCGGTGAGCCTTGGCGTTCTTTTCCGCTACGCCGCGCAGCAGGATGATCGCTTCAGCCAGGACCAGCTCGGCCACGGAGCGGGTGTTGGAGTAGGGGGCGTTGAAGACCGCGATGCCGCCTTCGGTGGCCGCCTGCAGGTCGACCTGGTTGGTGCCGATGCAGAAACAGCCAACCGCGACCAGTTTCTCCGCAGCTTCGAACACCTGGCGGGTCAGCTGGGTGCGGGAGCGGATGCCGATGAAGTGAACGTCACGAATCTTTTCGATCAGTTCCTCTTCCGGCAGGGAGCCGGTGTGGAATTCGATGTTGGTGTAGCCCTGCGCGTTCAGCGTGTCGATCGCGGACTGGTGCACGCCTTCCAGCAACAGAATCTTGATCTTGCTCTTATCCAGAGAAGTAGTTTTGCTCATCTTCTGCGACTCATGCTGCAGCTGGGCGGGAAAGTCGTCCAGCCAAGGGAAAATTTGAGGAACGCAAGTGTAGCACAAAGTCGATGGTTTTTTTGTGGCGACACAGGGTTGCAGTGCGGAAAAATATTCAGTTCATCTTGAACGCAGGCGAATATCAGGGCCGAGGTGGGGATCAGCCCTGCAGCCTCAAACCTGTATCAGCTGTAGTAGCACAGGTAAGCGGTGGTGGTGGCGATACGCACGTCGAAGGAATCACCGGCGGTGATGTTGAACTCGGTACCAGCGGGGAAGGAGGTCCATTCTTCGCTGCCCGGCAGACGGACGACCAGTTCACCGGCAGTGACGATCATGCGCTCGTTCTGGCTGGTGCCGAAGGTGAATTCACCCGGCAGCATGACGCCGGACGTGGCCGGACCTTCCGGGGTTTCGAATGCGATGGAGACGACTTTGCCGTCGAAGTAGCTGTTGGTGCTGAGCATGGGCTCTCCTTGAATGCATGGGCCAGATGGCCGGAATGTAGGGAGCCGCATCATAATCCGGCGGGCTGTTGGCTGTCATCTGTCCTGAGGCGGGGTCGCTTGCTCCAGCACCAGGTCGGCAAAAGTCTGGTTGGCGCGAGACAATCGGTGGCCCTTGCGCCAGGCCAGCGACAGGTCGAGCCAGACCGACGGGGCAAACGGGATGGCGATCAGGGCGGGATCATCGGCCACCACCATCTCCAGCAGGGTGGTGATGCCGTAGCCGTGGGACACGATCTGCTTGATCAGCGGAATCAGGTTGGCTTCAAAGCCGATGTTGGGGGTGACCCCGGCCTCGCGGCTGATGCGGTCGATCACTTCGCGGTGGAAATAGCCCTCCTTGAACAGCACCAGTTCCTCGGCGAAGAAGGCGTCGTAACTGATCGTCTGTGCGGATGCGAGCGGATGGTCGGCGGGCAGGATGGCCATCATCTGAGCCTGCAGGAAGCGGTGCGTTTCCAGATCCTCTGGCGGCACATCGCTGACGATGACCCCCATGTCGATCTCGCCCTGATGGATCATCTGTTGCAGTTTGCGGGTGCCGGCCTCGATCACTTCCAGGCGGATGCCGGGGTAGCGGTGGCGGAACGCCATCAGGATCGGCGGAAAATAATAGGAGCCGAGCATGCTGGGGATGCCGACCCGCACCTCGCCGCGCTCCAGAGTGTGCAGCTCGCGCATCTCGCGCTCGGCATCGTCCACCGCCTGCAGGATGCTGCGGGCATGACGCAGCAGTACCTCGCCTTCATCCGTCAGCCGGACCTGTTTGCCCTGGCGGTCGAACAGCGGCAGCTCCAGCTGCTGTTCCAGCTTGCGGATCGCCATGCTGACCGCCGGTTGGGCGATATGCAGCTGTTCGGCCGCAGCGGTGAAGCCGCCCTGTTCGGCCACGGTAAGGAAGTAACGCAGGTTGCGCAGGTCCATATCAATATTAATTATGAGTTAGATAAAAACTATATATTTTAATGATTCTAAGCGCGCTGCTATTGTCAGGCCAGTGCTATTTCGCTCCCTCGATTCAGGTAATACCCATGATTGTTTCCGGCAGCGCCGCCTTCTGGCGGGCGACTCTGGCCCTGTGCCTGGGCTCGTTCATGATCTTCTCCAACGTCTACATCACCCAGCCGCTGCTGCCGATGCTGGCGCAGGCGTTCGAGGTGTCGGCGCTGCAGGCCGGCTGGACCTTTACCGTGACCACCCTGACACTGGGCTTGTCGCTGCTGATCTGGGGGCCTTTATCCGACGCCCTGGGGCGGCGTTCGATCATGCTGATGACCATGGGCGGCGCGACGCTGGTCACGCTGATGCTCGCCTTTACCGACAGCTATACCGGCGTGCTGGTGCTGCGTGCCGTGCAGGGTGTGCTGCTGGCGGGGTTGCCGGCGATCGCCATCGCCTGGATGGGGGACGAGTTCGAGCGCCCGGCGGTGCTGCTGGCGGTGGGACTCTATATCGGCGGCAACAGCCTGGGCGGTATCAGCGGCCGCCTGATCGGCGGTTTTGTCGGTGACTGGCTGGGCTGGTCGCAGGCGTTCATGGTAATGACGCTGCTCAGCCTGGTCTGCCTGGCGGTGTTTGCCCTGCTGCTGCCGCCATCCCGCCACTTCAAGCCGCAGCCGCTGAAGCCACGCCGGATGCTGGCCGACCTGGGCCATCATCTGCGCAATCCGGTTTTGCTGCTGGCCTATCTGATCGGCGGCTTCAACTTCTTCATCTTCATCAACCAGTACAGCTACATCACCTTCGTGCTGGCCGACGCGCCCTACAATCTGCCGGCCAGCCTGTTGGGGATGCTGTTCCTGACCTATCTGGCGGGCACTTTCGGTTCGGCGATCTCCGGCAAGATCGGGCAGCAACTGCCGCAGCCGTTGTGCATGGCGCTGGGTATTCTGGTGCTGATGGCCGGTAGCCTGCTGACGCTGTCGTCGCAACTCTGGCTGATCGTGCTTGGCTTCCTGATCAACAGCTTCGGCTTTTTCTTCGCTCACTCCAGCGCCAGCAGCTGGGTCAGTCAGAATGCCCATTATGCCCGCGCCAGTGCTTCGTCGCTGTATTTGCTGTTCTACTACACCGGTGCCAGCACCGGCGGTTTCTACCTGTACCCCTTCTGGCAGTGGCAGGGCTGGGGTGGCGTGGTGGTCGGCTCGTTGCTGGTGCTGAGCGTGACGCTGACGCTGAGTCTCGTGCTGTACCGCCTGCAGCAGCGTCAGCCGAGCGCGGTTTTAAGCTGATCTGTTAGACTGTGGACAGAATCTGTTGTCAGGAGACGCTAGCGATGAGTTATCAACACCGTGCGGCCGATGGCCGCGATCTGGAGCTGCCGCTGGGCAAGGTGGTCTGCATTGGCCGCAACTATGCCGAGCACGCTCTGGAGCTTAACAACCCCATCCCCAAAGAGCCGATCCTGTTCATCAAGCCGGCCACCTCGGTGGTGTCGATGGAGCAGCCGTTCCGTGTGCCCACTGACAAGGGCGTCGTCCATTTCGAAACCGAGATGGCCATCCTGATCGGCGAAACCCTGCGCAATGCCGACGAACAGAAAGCGATGCATGCCATCGCCGGCATCGGCCTGGGGCTGGACATGACGCTGCGAGAGGTGCAGGACCAGCTGAAACAGAAGGGTCAACCCTGGGAGAAGTCCAAGTGCTTCGATGGTGCCTGCCCGCTGTCGGCGTTTCTGTCGCCGGCGTCGGTCAATGATCTCACCGATGTGCAGATTCGTCTGACCGTGAACGACGAAGTGCGTCAGGATGGCAACTCCTCTCAGATGCTGACACCGGTGCTCAAGTTGCTGGCCTATGCCAGTCAGTGGTTCACTCTGGAACCGGGCGATGTGGTGCTGACCGGAACCCCGGCCGGTGTTGGCCCGGTAGCGCCCGGCGATCAGCTGCGGGTGGAACTGGTTGACCTGCTCAGGGTCGAAACTGCCGTTCGGAAAACGAACGACTGAGGTATGCCTGGCACAAGGGTGCCTGTACACGTACCGACACAAGTATCGACAAGGGGACTTTGATGCTCTGGTTCAAAATGCTGCACATCCTGGCGATGACCAGCTGGATGGCGGGAATCTTTTATCTGCCGCGGATCTTCGTGCATTACGTGGAAGGTCGCGAGGCGGGGCAGGACGTGGCGCGGCTGGAAGTCATGGCGCGCAAACTCTACGGCTTCATGACCATCATGGCCGTGTTCACCCTGGGGCTGGGGCTCTGGCTCTGGCTGGGTTACTGGTTCGACAGCCCGGGCAAGTGGATCCATGCCAAGCTGCTGTTCGTCGCCTTTCTGATCGGCTACCACTTCTGGTGCCGGGCCTATCTGAAGCAGATGCAGCGCGGTGAGCTGAGTCGCAGCGGACGTTATTTCCGTCTCTACAACGAGCTGCCGCTGCTGATCTTCATTCCGATCCTGATCTTCGTGGTGGTCAAACCCTTCTGACAGGACAGCTTCAAAGGAAGTACAGACAGAACTTTCTGTACTTCCTTGTTATTTTCGGGATTTCTTAATTATCAAGGTGACTAAGTTGATCCAAGGCTATTTCTTCACGGTGGCCTGAAATGAATATTTTTCCAGGATCATAATCTTGAGTGATAACTACATTAGCATAGCCTTGGTCATCATATTTCGATGTTAAGTCCGGTTTGCATTTTTCGTTTATTTTGCAGCGTAACACTTCTAGAATAATTTTTTCATTTTCTATATGAATATTCATACCAGGTGAAAAATACAAACTTTCTAATATTGTCTGGTATTTTATATATATATATATTTCTTTTTTTGTATAACTGATATTATTCAACTGTGATAAGTCGTATTTCATTTTTTCTGTTTCATCCGCTGTACAGCCAGTTGTTATAAAAGAGATGATAATCGCAAAAAAAATATTTAACTTTACCATGAGGAAGAATCATTATTTTTTGGTGTTTTAGGCTGCAAAAGAGATGTCGGGTGTTTTCTCTCGAGCTCGTTGATATGCTCACCCAACTCACGAGGTGTTTCAAACCCCACCCAGTCATCTGCATCAATGATAATCCCTGTAACTGAGGATACTACATCAGAAGCCCAAGATGCACAGGTATTTGTATAGCGCCAGCCAACATTCTTCTTTAACTGAAGCTCGAGTATTAGTGCCTGTTTCTTATTTAATTTAAAAAAACGGCTAGCTGAAGGGAATCTTGTACCTTCGAGGCCAATTCTTATATCAGAGCCTCTGCCGTTATCTAGAGTTCTAGGGTGATTGTCAGGCCATAACCCGTACGCAGTGGTTTTACCATTACGCGTTACTGTAATCCATGAGTGGCCACTAGTGAAATCGTTTTTGTCGCCAGCTACATTACTGTTTACACCTAATATATTACTCATTCAATAATCCCTTTTGAATGTTTGGTTGATACTTAAATACCATTGAATATATTAAAAGTATCTCCGATCTTTTGGGCTAATTATAAATATGAAAACTCCTTATTCTGAAAGTGAGATTAATATATGATTGCGGAATGTACGAAAGCTTAATTCTTTTGGTTATTTGAAAGGCTGTCAACTCGTGCCGCAAGTCTGTCGGTAGCATCGCGCAGCTCATCTACTTCATCCTGCCATATTTCGATCTCTACCCGCGTCGGCAGCAGTCGCGCTTCCTCGTGCAGGTATTCTTCCAGGCTGTGGATCAGGCTGCTGCTGCCGTAGCGCAGCTGGTGGCCGGCGGAGCGCAGCAGGTTGGCCAGCGGGTGGGCGGCGGTATCGCCGATCAGGTCGGCCAGCCAGGCTTCCCAGTCGACATGGCTGTCGGCCAGGATCTGCTGCAACCGGTGGACCAGGCCGCTATCCCCCTCGATGGTGACGCCGTGGCCGAACAGCACCTGGTTGCCGGCCAGGGGCAGGCGTATCAGGTTCAGGGCCGAGCCGTGGAGGCAGGCATCGGGCTCGCCGGCGCTTTCGGCCAGCAGATCGATGCCCCGGTTGTGCGGCAGCAGGTAGAGATGCCAGTCCGGGCTGGAGCACTCGACGCGGATCTCGCGTCCGGCCAGTTCGCCCAGTCGGGCCAGGGTCACCGGGTCTCGCGCCAGCAGCCCGTTCAGGCTTTCTTCAGCCAGAGTCAGCAGGGTGGCGTTGATCATTCCGGTGGTCATGGCATGGCTCCTGTGATGACGGGGGTCAGGGTTTGATGCCGGTATGCAGGGCGACGATGCCGCCGGTCATGTTCTGGTAGCGGCAGTTGACGAAGCCGGCCTGTTCCATCATCCCCTTCAGGGTTTCCTGGTCGGGGTGCTTGCGGATCGACTCGGCCAGATAGCGGTAGCTGTCGGAATCGCCGGCGATTACCTTGCCCATCTGCGGCAGGATGTTGAACGAGTAGAAGTCGTACAACTTGGTCAGCGCCGGGTTGTCGGTCTTGGAGAACTCCAGGATCATCAGCTTGCCGCCCGGCTTGAGCACGCGCAACATGGAGGCGATGGCGGCGTTCTGGTCGGTGACGTTACGCAGGCCGAAGGCGATGGTGATGACGTCGAAGGTGTTGTCCTCGAACGGCAGGCATTCGGCGTTGGCCTGGACATACTCGACGTTGCCGGCGACGCCGGAGTTGAGCAGCTTGTCGCGGCCCACCTTGAGCATGGAGTCGTTGATATCGGCGAGGACGACCTTGCCTTCGGGACCGACCATGCGTGAGAACTTGCGCGTCAGGTCGCCGGTGCCGCCGGCGATATCGAGCACCTTGTGACCGCGGCGTACGCCGCTCTGGTCGATGGTGATTCGCTTCCACAGGCGGTGGATGCCGCCGGACATGAGGTCATTCATCAGATCGTATTTGCCCGCCACCGAGTGGAAAACATCGGCGACGCGTTTGACCTTCTCCTCGACCGGGACATCCTGGTAGCCGAAGTGAGTGGTTTTCTTCTCGTTCTGCTCTGACATGGTTCTCTGTCCGACTGTTGATCTGGTTGGGGGCATTCTACTCTGCGCCCCCGCGTTTGTCGCACCTGCGTACACAGGATTGCCGCGATGGTGCCTGTCAGCCGCGGGCGATCAGGCCGTTGTCGCGGCTGGCGCCGGCCGCCTCGAGCTGGTCCAGGTAGCGCTGCCAGTATTGCGCCTGATTATGGGCCAGATCGTGCAGGTATTCCCAAGTGTAGAGGCCGGAATCGTGACCGTCATCAAAGATGATCTTCAGCGCGTAGTTGCCAGCGGGCTCGACGCCCTTGAAGCCGACATGTTGCTTGCCGGTCTGCAGCACGCCGTTGCCGATGCCGTGGCCGCGCACCTCGGCGGAGGGCGAATGCACACGCAGGAATTCGGCGGTCAGCTCGAAATTGCCGTCGGCATAGATCAGCTCCAGGGTACGGGACTTCAGGTGCAGCTTGATATCGGAGGGCAGGGGAACCGAAGTGGTCATTGTAAGGCCTCTTTATAGCTTAACAGGTCGTTGAAAAGCGTTATCAAGGCCGCCGAGGCAAGGCAAAAACCGGTGAAAAAGCGCAGTTTAGTGAACTAAATGAGCATATTGAGCCGGTTTTTAACGCTGTCCTCGGCAACGCAGATAGCTTTTCAAGAGCTGTTACAGGATGTAGTGACTCAGATCCTCATCATGGCTGAGTTCATCCAGCTGAGCGTTGACGTAGTCGGCATCGACCTGCACTGTCTCGCCGGACTTGTCGGACGCCGCGAAGGAAAGCTCGTCCAGCAGACGCTCCATCATGGTGTGCAGACGACGGGCACCGATGTTCTCTGTCTGTTCGTTGACCTCGTAGGCCAGTTGAGCGATACGCTCGATGCCGTCCTCGGTGAACTCCACGTTGACGCCCTCGGTGGCCAGCAGCGCCTTGTACTGCTCGGTCAGCGACGCCTTGGGTTCGGTCAGGATGCGGCGGAAGTCGTTCGGCGTCAGTGCGTTCAGCTCGACGCGGATCGGCAGACGGCCCTGGAGTTCCGGGATCAGATCGGACGGGCGCGCCAGGTGGAAGGCGCCGGAGGCGATGAACAGGATGTGGTCGGTCTTGACCATGCCGTACTTGGTGTTGACGGTGCAGCCCTCGATCAGTGGCAGCAGGTCGCGCTGCACGCCTTCACGGGAGACATCGCCGCCGCCGTTGTTGTCGCCACGCTTGCAGACCTTGTCGATCTCGTCGAGGAATACGATACCGTTCTGTTCCACCATTTCGACCGCTTTCTGCTTGGTCTCGTCGTCCTTGACCAGAGCCGCCGCTTCCTCGTCGGTGAGCAGCTTGAATGCTTCCTTCACCTTGAGGCGTTGGCTTTTCTTGCGGTCCTGGCCCATGTTGGAGAACATGCTCTGCAGCTGGCTGGTCATCTCTTCCATGCCCGGAGGGGCCATGATCTCGACGCCCATCGGCTGCTGGGAGACCTCGACGTCGATCTCCTTGTCATCCAGCTGGCCTTCGCGCAGTTTCTTGCGGAAGATCTGACGGGTGGCGCTGTCGGTCTTGCTCGGTTCTTCGGCATTGCCGAAACCGGTCGGGCGCGCCGGCGGCAGCAGGGCATCGAGGATGCGCTCCTCGGCGGCTTCCTCGGCGCGGAAACGGACCTGCTCCATCGCCTGCTCGCGCACCATCTTCACCGCCATCTCCACCAGGTCGCGGACGATGGTTTCCACGTCACGGCCGACATAGCCGACTTCGGTGAACTTGGTCGCTTCCACCTTGATGAACGGCGCGTTGGCCAGCTTGGCCAGGCGACGGGCGATCTCGGTCTTGCCGACACCGGTGGGGCCGATCATCAGGATGTTCTTCGGCGTCACTTCCGGGCGCAGCTCAGCATCGAGCTGCATGCGACGCCAGCGGTTGCGCAGCGCGATCGCGACGGAGCGCTTGGCATCGTCCTGACCGATGATGTGGCGGTTGAGTTCATGCACGATCTCGCGCGGGGTCATGTTGGACATGTTCAGCTCTCCTCGCGGCTGTTGGCCAGGGCTTTGTTGGCAAGCGTTTCGATAGTCAGGTTATCGTTGGTGAAGACGCAGATGCCAGCGGCAATGTGCAGGCTCTTCTCGACGATATCGCGGGCGCTCAGCTCGGTGTTGTCGACCAGGGCGCGGGCGGAAGCCAGGGCGTAGTTGCCGCCGGAACCGATGGCGATGACGCCGTCTTCCGGTTCGATGACGTCGCCGTTGCCGGAGATCAGATAGGTTTTTTCGTGGTTGGCCACCAGCATCAGTGCTTCCAGGCGGCGCAGCACGCGGTCTGAGCGCCACTCGCGCGCCAGATGGATGACGGCGTTGACGATGTTGCCCTGGTGCTTGTCGAGCTGTTGCTCGAACAGGTCGCGCAGGGTGATGGCGTCCGCGGTGCTGCCGGCAAAGCCGGTGATCACCTGGTGCTTGGGCAGCATGTTGACCTTTTTGGCGGTGCCTTTCATTACGGTGTTGCCCAGGGAAACCTGGCCATCACCGCCGACTACGACCTGGTCGCCACGGCGCACGGAAACAATTGTTGTCATAACAGAAAAATCCTATCGGTCCGATAATGGTTACAGATATGGATGCGGGTGACAGGATTTCAAGGGGGGAGACCCGGATCAGTCGATCCGGATCGGCATCGGGATGATGTTGAGCTTGCCCAGCTTGTTGTGGGCCTGGTTCATTTCGGTCCTGTTGTCGAACGGACCGAGGCGCACCCGGTACCAGACGCCGTTGCTGCCGTCGGAGCGGTCGGTGCGCACGCCGGGGAAGCCCTGCAGGATCAGCTTGGCGCGCATCCGTTCGGCATCGCCCGGGTCGCGGAAGGAGCCTGTCTGCAGCAGGTAGCGATACTCCATCTTGGCGTCCTTGGGCGTGGACTTGTAGACGTCCACCTTGGGCGCCACGACTTCGGCCTTGGGCAGCATTTCATAGAACTCGAACTTGCTCTTTTCGGGTTCCGGTTGCGGTACCGGCTTGGGGGGCGCTTTAGGTGCCGGTTTCGGAGCAGGCTTGGGCGCGACGGTCGTCGTCGCCGCCGGCTTTTGCTCCGGCGGCGTTTGCAGCAGGGTAAAGACCAGGTAGCCGAGGCCGCCCAGAACCGCCAGCGTGATCAGCAGCAGTTTCCAGGGCAGACGACGCGGCGGCGGCGCCGAACGCCGGGCAGCCGCCTGGCGAGCCGGTTGCCGCGCCGGCTTGCGGCTGGCGCTGGAGCCGTTGCGGCGTTTGCGGGCGAAATCCTGCTTGGCCATCGATTACATCTGCTCCGGTGCGGACACGCCCAGGAGTTTGAGGCCGTTGGCCAGGACCTGACGCACGGCGACGCTCAGGGTCAGACGGGCGTTGCGCAGCTCGGCATCGTCGATGATCAGCTTGTGGCCGTTGTACCAGGTGTGGAAGTCACCGGCCAGGTCGCGCAGGTAGTTGGCCAGCACGTGCGGCTCAAAGTTGAGCGCCGCGTGCTGCAGGGTTTCCGGATACTTGGCCAGCTGTTTGACCAGATCGGTCTCGGTTTCGCTTTCCAGGCGCTCCAGCGAGGTCAGGCCGGCGGCCTGGTCCCAGGCCATGCCTTCGCTGTCCAGCTTGCGCAGCACCGAGCAGACACGGGCATGGGCGTACTGGATGTAGTACACCGGGTTGTCCTTGGATTCGGACTTGGCCAGTTCCAGGTCGAAGTCCATGTGCTGGTCGGCCTTGCGGGTCACGTAGAAGAAGCGGCAGGCGTCATTGCCCACTTCGTTGCGCAGTTCGCGCAGGGTGACGAAGGAGCCGGAACGGGTGGACATCTGTACGCGTTCGCTGCCGCGGTAGAGGATGGCGAACTGCACCAGGCGCACTTCCAGCTTCTCCGGGTCGTAACCCATCGCCTGGATCGCCGCCTTGACGCGGGCGATGTAGCCGTGGTGGTCGGCGCCCCAGATGTTGACCACCTTGTCGAAGCCACGCTCGAACTTGTTCATGTGGTAGGCGATGTCGGACGCGAAGTAGGTGGTCTGGCCGTTGGCGCGCTTGACCACGCGGTCCTTGTCGTCACCGAAGTCGGTGGAGCGGAACCAGAGGTTGCCCTCCTGCTCGTACAGATAGCCCTTGGCCTCCAGCTGTTCCAGGGCACGGCTGACGTCGCCGCTGCTGGTCAGCGAGCGTTCGGAGAACCATTCCTGATAAGTGGTGCCGAATTCGCCAAGATCTTCGCGGATATCGGCCAGAATGGAGTCCAGACCGGCATCGAACACCAGACCGTAGTCGTCGCCGAGCAGCTGCTGGGCGCGCTCGATCAGCGCATCGATGTGGATTTCCTTGTCGCCGCCGGCCGGTTCGTCGGCCGGGATGTCGGCGAAGACTTCGGCGACCGGACGGTTGAAGCGGTCGCCGTGATCCTTGATCAGGTCGTGGGCGATGTCGCGGATGTAGTAGCCCTGGTAGCCGTTGCTCGGGAAGGTCAGTTCCTGCTCGTGCTGCTCCAGGTAGCGCAACCAGACGCTGGCGGCGAGGATGTTCATCTGACGGCCGGCGTCGTTGACGTAGTACTCGCGTTCCACTTCCACGCCGGCGGCTTCCAGCAGGTCGGAGACGGTCGCGCCATAGGCGGCGCCACGGCCGTGACCCACGTGCAGCGGGCCGGTGGGGTTGGCGGAGACGAATTCCACCTGCATGCGCGGGCCGGAGTTGGCGGTGCCGCGACCGAAGGCGTCACCCTGTTCCAGGATCTCGCCGATGACCGAGAAGGTGGAGGCTTGGCTGACGAAGAAGTTGATGAAGCCGGGGCCGGCGATCTCGGTTTTTTCCACGCTGGCGTTGGCCGGCAGGGCGTCGCACAGCAGCTGGGCCAGTTCACGCGGGTTGCGTCGGGCCGGTTTAGCCAGAGTCAGAGCGATGTTGCTGGCGAAGTCGCCGTGGGCCTTGTCACGGGTGTTTTCCACCTGGATGTTGGGGGTGATGTCGGCCGGCAGGGTGCCGTTGGCGATCAGGGTTGATAGTGCCGCGTCGATCAGCTGGGCAATCTGTTCTTTCATCGGGGTACTCTGGCTGGAATTGAAGATCAGAATGATGCAATAAACCGGATATTATACGCCGCCGATGTGGTCAATTGCCAATCAGTAGCTGTCGATCGGATCCACGTCTAGCGTCCAGCGAACACGCCGTGCTTCCGGGTGGGCCTGCATCAGTCCGATCAGCACCGCCAGCGCCTGATGCAGCGGCTTGCGCTGTCCGGCCTGCAGTAGCAGCTGGGCGCGGAACAGCCCGGCGCGCTTTTCCATCAGCGACGGAAACGGCCCGATGCACTGGGCGCCGGGCGGCAGCAGCTGTTGCTGCTGCGCCAGTTCGCGCAGGCTGAGCAGGAAATTCTCGGCCAGCCCCTGGCGGGTGGCTTCGGCGCGGATCAGGCAGTGGTGAGCAAAGGGTGGCAGGTGGCCGCCGCGGCGCAGCTGCAGTTCCTCGCGGGCGAAGGCGTCGTAGCCGGCGTGGACCAGGGTGTTGAGCATCGGGTGGTCGGCATTGAACGTTTGCAGCAGGACCTCGCCGGGCAGGTCGGCGCGGCCGGCGCGGCCGGCCACCTGCAGAATCAGTTGGGCGGTTTTCTCCATGCCGCGGACGTCGGCGCTGAACAGGCCGGCGTCGGCATCGAGAATGGCGACCAGCGTCACTCGGGGGAAGTGATGACCCTTGGCCAGCATCTGGGTGCCGACCAGAATGCAGGGCTTGCCCGTGTGCACCTGCTCCATGATCCGCTCCAGCGCGTGCTTGCGCTGGGTGCTGTCGCGGTCGACCCGGAGGATCGGGGTATCGGGGAAGTGCACCGCCAGGCGGTCCTCGACCCGCTCGGTGCCGCTGCCGGCCGGCCGCAGCTGGCTGCTGCCGCACTGGGCGCAGTGGCGCGGAATCGGTGTCTGCCGGTCGCAGTGGTGACAGTGCAGATGCGGCGGCTGGCGGTGCAGGGTCATGCGGGCATCGCAGCGGGTGCAGTCCACGGGCGTGCCGCAGTCGTGGCAGACCAGCGCCGGTGAAAAGCCGCGCCGGTTCAGAAACAGCAGTACCTGGGTGCCGCGGGCCAGATGTTCATGAATGCGCTGCAGCAGCGGGGCGGACAGGCCCGCATCCAGGTTTTGCTGGCGGATATCGAGCAGTTCGAATCTGGGCGGCTGGGCGTTGCCGGCGCGCCGGGTCAGGCGCAGGTGGCGGAAACGCCCGCTCAGGGCATTGTGCAGGCTCTCCAGTGACGGCGTGGCGCTGCCGAGCAGGATCGGGATGTCATGCTCGCGGGCGCGGTAGATCGCCAGATCGCGGGCGTGGTAACGGAAACCGTCCTGCTGCTTGAACGAGCCGTCATGTTCCTCGTCGACGATGATCAGGCCCGGCGACTTCAGTGGCGTGAAAATGGCCGAGCGGGTGCCGATCAGGATGCGGGCGCTGCCCTCGCGCGCCCAGAGCCAGGCGTCAAGGCGCTGGCGGTCGGTCATGCCCGAATGCAGGGCCAGTACGGGAACGCGGAAGCGGGCCTTGAAGCGGGCGATGGTCTGTGGCGTCAGACCGATCTCGGGCACCAATACCAGGGCCTGCTTGCCTTCCTCAAGGCAGCGCTGGATCGCCTGCAGGTAGACCTCGGTTTTGCCCGATCCCGTGACGCCTTCCAGCAGCATGGGAGTAAAGCCCTGCGCCTGGTTTGTCGCTTCGACGGCAGCCAGTTGCTCGTCATGCAGCGTCAGCGGCGCTTCGCGCAGTATTTCGGTGCCACGTTCATCGGCATGAGGCAGTGACGGCTGGTGTTCAAAGGATTCCGCCAAGCCCTTGTCGGCCAGCGCTTTCAGCAGGGCCGGGTTGCCGCCTTCGGCGCGCAGGGCGTCGGTGCTGATGCCCTGGGGGTGTTCCAGCAGCAGGGTCAACAGTTCGCGCTGGCGTTCGGCGCGGGTTGAAAGCTGAGCGACAGCCGCATCGGCGGTGGCCCGCCAGAGGGTCTGGTGCTGGAAGCGGGCGGGTTGCCCCTGACGCAAGAGCACCGGCAGCGCCTGTTGCAGAGCATCACCCATCGGATGCTGATAATAGTGTGCCGCCCAGGAGGCCAGTCGGAACAGGTCGGGCATCAGTACCGGCTCGGTATCGAGCAGTTCCAGTGCCGGTTTGAGCTTTTCCAGGGGGAATTCGCTCTCGGTCTCGAGCGAGACCAGTACGCCTATGACCTCGCGCCGACCGAAGGGAACGCGCACGCGGCAGCCGGGTTCGGCGCTCTCCGGGCCGTAGATCGGCGGACGGTAGTCGAACAGGCGGTACAACGGCGTAGGGATGGCGACGCGGAAAATCAAAACGGAGCCTCGGAGTGGCGAATGGGCGCTGGGAACATGGGTGCAGTCTAGGGGTTTTGGCGGCATCAGGGAATGGCTTTGAGTGCTTGCCCACAAGAGTGGCGGTGCGTATAATTTCGCGCCTTAGTTGTACATATCCGTGCTTGCTGAAAGCACGCCATTGAATGTGCGGTGCCTGGCGTCAAAAGAATACGACCGGGTGGCGGCACGCCAATTTTATCGAGGTTTAAGATGAAAGCTGGTATCCATCCGGAATACACCGAAATCACCGTTACCTGCTCTTGCGGTAACGTAATGAACACCCGTTCTACCCTGGGTGAAGACATGCTGGTCGACGTATGCAGCCAGTGCCACCCGTTCTACACCGGCAAGCAGAAAGAAGCGACTTCTGGTGGCCGTGTTGACCGCTTCAAGAAGCGTTTCGGTTCTCGTGGCTTCAAGTCATAAGCGACTGCTTCCGCGCGAACACAAGAAGGCACTCATCACGAGTGCCTTTTTTGTATCCGCGTTTTTCGTCTCCGTCCTCTTTTCCTCTCTCTTTATTGTCTCGCCGGCTCAGGCCCGCTGCCCGCAACTGCCCGGCGTTTTTTCTGCCCGGGTCGAGCATGTCTATGATGGTGATACCCTGCGCTTGAGTGATGGCCGCAAGGTGCGTCTGATCGGTGTGAATACGCCCGAGCTGGGGCGTGATGGTCGCCCGGACGAAGCCTATGCCCAGGCGGCGCGCCGTTGGCTGCAGCAGCATGCCGATGAACAGCGGGTTTACCTGCTGCCCGGTGTTGAATCGCGTGATCGCTATGGGCGTTTGCTGGCGCATCTCTACCTTTCAGATGGCGGTCTTGCTGCGGAGGGGCTGGTGCGCTCGGGGCTGGGCTTTGCGCTGGCGGTAGGGCGTAACGACCGTCTGGCGGATTGCCTGTTTGCGGCTGAAAGTGAAGCACGACAGCAGCGTGCACGGCTTTGGCAGCAATCACCGGTTGCGGCGGCGGAGATCGATCGGGCCGGTTTCGCCCTGGTGCGGGGGCGAGTGACGCGGGTCACGCCGACCCGGCGAGGGCTTTATATCGATCTGGATGACCACCTGGCGTTGTTTCTGCCGCGGGCACTGGCGGCTGAGTTACAGGGCGAACAGTGGCGAAAAGGGCAGCTGCTGGAAGCGCGTGGCTGGGTAATCGACCGGCTGCAACGGCAGGAGCGCCTGTTTTCAGGTCAGCAGCGCTGGTTACTGAAAATGGCGCAAAAACACCATATACAGGCACGATAAAGTAAAAAAATTACCATTCTTAAGGACGGTTGTTGTGGTTATGGGTTTTTTATATGATGCAAGTCCGTCTTATAAAACCTTAGTTGGAAACAGCAACCATGTCTCAAGAATTCAAACAAGCTGCTCTCGATTACCACGAGTTTCCGCGCCCGGGTAAAATCAGTGTAGAGCTTTCTACTCCTGCTGAGACTTCACGCGATCTTTCCCTGGCTTACTCGCCGGGCGTGGCCGAGCCGGTCCGCGAGATTGCCAAGGATCCTGACGCAGCGTACCGCTACACTGCCAAGGGTAACCTGGTTGCCGTGATCTCCAACGGTTCCGCTATCCTGGGTCTGGGTGACCTGGGTCCGCTGGCGTCCAAGCCGGTGATGGAAGGCAAGTCCCTGCTGTTCAAGCGTTTCGCCAATATCGATTCCATCGATATCGAAGTGGACGCCGAGAGCCCGCAGGCGTTCATCGATACGGTTGCCCGTATTGCTGAAACCTTCGGTGGAATCAACCTGGAAGACATCAAAGCACCTGAATGCTTCGAGATTGAGCGCGCCCTGATCGAGCGCTGCAACATCCCGGTTTTCCACGATGATCAGCACGGCACCGCGATCGTAACCGCGGCCGGCATGATCAACGCGCTGGAGCTGGCCGGCAAAACGCTGGAAGAAGCCCAGATCGTATGCCTGGGTGCAGGCGCTGCTGCCAGCGCGTGCATGAAGCTGCTGATCAACATGGGTGCCAAGGTCGAAAACATCTTCATGATTGACCGCAAGGGTGTGATCCACTCCGGTCGTGAAGACCTGACGCCGGAAAAAGCGGCATTTGCCACTGAAACCGACAAGCGTACTCTGGAAGACGCTATCACTGGTGCAGACGTATTCGTAGGCCTGTCCGGCCCGGACCTGCTGTCACCGGAAAACCTGTCGAAGATGGCGGACAACCCGATCGTCTTCGCCTGCGCGAACCCGGATCCGGAAATCAAGCCGGAGCTGGCGCGTGCGACCCGTTCTGATGTGATCATGGCGACGGGTCGTTCCGATTACCCGAACCAGGTCAACAACGTCCTGGGCTTCCCGTTCATTTTCCGTGGTGCGCTGGATGTACGTGCAAGCGCCATCAACGAGGAAATGAAGGCGGCCGCCGTCCGTGCTCTGGCTGATCTGGCCAAACAGCCGGTGACCCAGGAAGTGCTGGATGCCTACGGCATGGATTCTCTGGAATTCAGCCGTGAGTATATCCTGCCGAAAGCCACCGACTCCCGCCTGCTGGGCGCCATCTCCTACGCTGTGGCTCAGGCGGCCATCGATACTGGTGTGGCGCGTCTGCCGATGCCGGCGAACTACCCGCTGTAAATCGCGGCCGCTTCGGGACAATAAAAAAACCGCTGCCTGTGCAGCGGTTTTTTTTTGCCCGCGCCCCGCTGGCGGCCAGCGGCACCGGGTCAGTAGCCGAAGATCGCTTCGGTCGCCGGAGCTTCCAGTTGCTGTTCCGGACTGCGTGCCGTCTCGCGAGGAACATCCTCGCTGCGGAAGTACTCATACATGGCGTTTTTCTGGCCGGTGTAGGCGCGCTTGCCGGAGGCCGGGTCGATCCGTACACGGACTACTCCCCGGGGTAGCGCAGGCGGGTTGTCCGGAATGTCTTGCAGGGCTTGTTCCATGAAGTCGATCCAGATCGGCAGGGCGCGGCTGCTGCCGTATTCACCACGGCCAAGCGGTGCCGGCTGGTCGAAGCCGACCCAGGTGGTGGCGACCAGGTCGGGGCTGAAGCCGCTGAACCAGACATCCTTCTGCTCGTTGGTGGTGCCGGTCTTGCCCGCCAGGTCGGCGCGCTCAAGCACTCGGGCGCGACGGCCGGTACCACGGGTGATGACATCACGCATGACATCGTAAATCAGGAAGGCGTTGCGCGGGGTTATGATCCTGGGCGCTGCCGGTGAGGTGGCGGCGATCTCGTCCGGCGGCAGCAGGGCGGTCGGAGCCGAGTCGTCGCGGGTCGGCAGAGGCTCTTCGTCACTCTGTTCTGTGTCGTCGAAGACGGCAACGGCCGGATCGCATGCCGGGCAGGCATGTGCCGGGTTGGCCTGAAGGATAACCTCACCTTCGGCGTTTTCGATGCGGGCGATCAGGTAGGGCTCGACCAGAAAACCGCCGTTGGCCAGGGCCGCGTAACCGCGGGCGACCTGCAGGGGCGTGGCGCTGGCACTACCCAGTGACAGCGACAGATTGCCGGGGAAGTTGTCCGGCTCAAAGCCAAAGCGCAGGATGAATTCCCGGGCCTGTTCGATTCCCAGGGCGCGCATCAGGCGGATGGAGACCAGGTTGCGTGAGCGGAACAGGGCTTCACGCAGGCGGGTCGGGCCATTGAACTTGCCATTGTCGTTTTCGGGGCGCCAGGCGCCTTCCAGGCTGACATCATGGAACACCACGGGGGCGTCGTTGATGATCGAGGCCGGGGTGAAGCCGTTTTCCAGGGCGGCCGTATAGAGGAAGGGCTTGATGTTGGAGCCTGGCTGACGGTAGGCCTGGGTTACCCGGTTGAACTTGTTGTGATAGAAACTGAAGCCGCCGGACAGTGCGCGGATGGCGCCGTCCTGCGGGTTCAGGGCGACCAGTGCGCCCTGAACCCGGGGCATCTGGGTCAGGCGCAATGTGCCCTCATTATCCTGCATCACGCGAACGATATCGCCGGCATCCAGTACATCGCTCGGCCGCTTGGGCTCGGGGCCGGTCCAGTGCACGCTGCGATAGGGGCGAGCCCACTTGATGCCGTCCCAGTCCAGCTGGCTCTCGTCGCCACTGGTGCGCAGCAGGCGTGCGCCAGTGGCGGTGACCTCCAGCACCAGTGCCGGCTCAAGGCCGGCATAGGCGGTATGCTGGCGCAGCGCGCTGAGCTGATCTTCGGGGTTGAGGGTATCGATGTCGATACTGGCTTCGGCGCCCCGGTAGCCATGATCGTCGGTATAGTCCAGCAGACCGCGCCGCAGCGCCGCAGTGGCTTCGTGTTGCATCCGACTGTTGATGGTGGTCCAGACGCGATAGCCATCGGTATAGAGCTCTTCACCGTACTGCTCATACAGTTGCTGACGCACCATTTCGGCGATATAGGGGGCGTCCAGTTCGATATCGCTGCGGTGGTAGCGCGCGGTCACCGGCGCCGCCACTGCCACGTCATGATCCTGTTGTGAAATGTAACCCAGCTGTAGCATACGGCCCAGGATCCAGTCCCGGCGCTCCTGGGCGCGATCAGGGTTGGTGATCGGGTTGAAGGCGGATGGCGCCTTGGGCAGGCCGGCAATCATCGCCAGCTGGGCCAGGCCCAGTTCATCAATGTTCTTGCCGTAATAGGTGTTGGCGGCGGCCTGAATGCCGTAGGCGCGGTGGCCCAGGTAGATCTGGTTAACGTAGAGTTCCAGAATCTCCTGTTTGTCCAGCTCCTGCTCGATCTGCAGGGCCAGCAGAATCTCGATGAACTTGCGCTTGAAGGTCTGTTCACGGGTCAGGAAGAAGTTCTTCGCGACCTGCATGGTGATGGTGGAGCCACCGCTCTGGATGCGTCCGGTGGAGGCCAGCTGGAAAGCGGCGCGACTCAGGCCCTTGATGTCGATGCCGAAGTGTTCGAAAAAGCGGGCGTCTTCAGCCGCCTGGAGCGCCTTGACGAAGTTGTCGGGGATCTGCTCGAACGGAATCGGCGTGCGCTTCTTCTCACCGAACTCGGCGATCAGCTTGTCGTCAGCAGAGTAAACACGTAATGGGGTCTGGAATTTGACCTCGCGCAGACTCTGGACGTCGGGGAGCTCGGGGCTGAAGTAATAATACACGCCAGCAAAGGTCGCAGCGCCAGTAAAGACGCCGATCAGAGACAGTGTCAGTAGCCATTTGAAGAGCCGTTTCAGAATACGCATGCGGGCCTTGGAGATTCCGTTGGAAAAAATAGAGCTGGATCATTATATAGGTGTAACTAGTAGGGTCCACAGTGAACAGGTAGTTTAAATTGTCCCCTAATCAGGCTACATTGTGACCGATTGCGGGACTTCACCTGGTTGATGATATAAGGAAAATGTCGTGCTCAGCTTATTCAAGCCCAAGACTGCCGGCTGGGCAGGAGTGGATATAGGTTCTGCTTCTGTCAAGCTGGTGGCGCTTACCAGACAGGGACAGTCCTACCGGATTGAAGGTTATGCTGTTGTGCCCTTGCCGCCAACGGCGGTGGTTGACGGCAATGTCGAGATCCCGGGTGAAGTCTCAGGCGCCATCGAACGTGGTATCAAGATGTGCGGTGTCAACCTGTCCCATGCCGTGACGGCGGTGCCGTCTTCCGCCGTCATCACCAAACGCCTGGAAATCAGTAATGCCTTCGTGGGGCTGGAACTCGAAGAGCAGGTGCAGGTTGAGGCCGATCAGTTCATTCCCTACCCGCTGGAAGAAGTTGCACTGGATTTTGAAGTGCAGGGGCCGGTCGATAAGGCGCCGGAACTGAATGATATCCTGTTGGTGGCCTGCCGCCGGGATGATGCCGATAGCCGCGAAGAAGCGATCAACGGTTCGGGCCTGAAATGCGAAGTGGTCGATATCGATACCTACGCCATCGAACGTACCCTGCCGCTGCTGGAGCAGGGTGAAGCCGGTGGGCAGCTGGTTGGCATCGTCGATATCGGTGCCGCAACCCTGACCCTTAACGTGTTCAAGGGCAGCAAGATCATCTACAACCGTGAACAGGCTTTCGGCGGTAACGACCTTACCCACATGATCCACCAGCAGAAGGGGATCGAAGTCGCCGAGGTTGAACGCTTGCTGAGCACCGGGGAGCTTGATGAAGAGACGATGGCCGCGCTGGTGCTGCCGTTCCGGCAAACCGTCGTACAACAGGTATCACGTGCGCTGCAATTCTACTACTCCTCCGGCTCTCAGGGGCAGCTGAGCAAGTTGTATCTGGCGGGCGGTACGGCGGGGCTGGAAGGGCTCGCCGCCATGGTCGGTGACGAAGTGGGCGTCAATACCTGTATCGCCAACCCCTTCGTTAATATGCAGGTGGCTTCCAAGGTGAATGTGGCGCGGCTGCAGAAGGACGCACCCAGTTTGCTCAAGGCGTGTGGTCTGGCGCAACGAAGCTTTGATATTTAGGGATCATAGGGATTATGTATGGCGCGTATTAACCTCAGGCCCTGGCGTGAAGAACGCAACGAACGGCTACAGAAGCGTTTTGTCGGCAATGTTGTCGGGGCAGCCCTGCTGGGTGTGCTGGTCGTGCTGGGGATCAGCTATTACTACGATGTGCAGATGGATCGTCAGAATGCACGTAACAGCTACTTGAAAGCCGAAATAGCCAAGCTGGACCAGAAGATTCTGGAAATCAAGGAGTTGCGTACCAAGCGTGAGCGCCTGCTTGAGCGCCTTAATGCGATTCAGCAGTTGCAGGGTAACCGACCGGTCATCGTGCGTAACTTCGACGAACTGGTGAGGGTGCTGCCGGATGGTATCTATTACGACTCCCTGGTACGCAAGGGGGAGGCGATCACTGTCGACGGCCTGGCCGAGAATAATAATGATGTCTCCGAATTGATGCGTCGTCTGGATAACTCCATCTGGTTTACCGAGCCTGATCTGCGTCAGGTCGACACGAGCGATGGCGCCAAACATTTCAACATGCAGGTCGGCATGACTCGGCCCGATGCTGAGGAGGCAAAATAATGGATGCCAACACATTCAAGCATGCCTTCCAGGGGTTTGATATCAATAATGTGGATATCAACCAGGCCGGCAGTTGGCCAATTGGCGTTAAGGCCATCGTGTACTTGCTGGTCTTTGCATTGGTCGTCGGGGGAGGCGCTCAGTTCTTTATCAAAGACAAGCATGTGGCCGTTGAACGTGAGATCACCAAGGAGCGTGAATTCAAGCAGGAATACCAGACCAAGGCGTTTCAGGTCGCCAGTCTGGAAACTCTGCGTAAGCAGATGGCCGATGTGGAAGGTCGTTTTGAGGAGCTGTTGAAACAGCTGCCAACCGATAAGGAAGTGCCGGGACTGCTGGAGGATATCACCGAAATCGGCAGGGCCGCCGGCTTGGACTTCAACCTCATTGCCCTGGAGCCCGAGCGCAAGGAACAGTTCTATGTGGAGCTGCCGATCAGGATCCTGGTACGCGGCAGCTACCACCAGATGGGCGAATTTGTCAGTGGCGTAGCCGCCATCAAGCGTATCGTCACCCTGCATGACTTCTCTCTCGAGCCTGAAGCAGGCGGACGACTGTCAATGGAAATCAGCGCGAAGACCTACCGCTATGATGATACGAACTAAAGGAATGACTGCTCGGCCAAAAAATCGGTTGGGCCTGGCCCTGCTTCTGATGTTGCCATTGTCAGGCTGTCTATGGATTGATGATACCCAGGACTTGCAGCGTTATACCCGCGAGCAGCAGGCCCGGCCCAGTGGCAAGGTTGAACCTCTGCCGACCTTCAAGCCCTATGAAAGCTTTGTCTACGAGGGGGCCAGTCTCAGGGACCCTTTCCGGCCGCTGGTGCGCAGTAGCGGCGAGCGTGAAGATGTGGGGCGTAATGACGCGATCCAGCCTGATCTGGAGCGGCCCAGGGAGTACCTGGAAGAGTTCTCGATTGATGAGCTGCATATGGTCGGCATCATCACCGAGCCGGGCGGCGACACCCTGTGGGCGTTGATCAAGGACCCCAATCAGGAGGTTCATCGGATCGTGGCCGGGAATTACCTGGGTAACGATTATGGTGAGGTGACCGCCATCAGTGAGCGCGAGCTTCAGTTGGTAGAGATTATTTCGAACGGACGGGGCGGTTGGATGAAGCGGCCACGTACGCTGACGTTAGAAGAACAGCAGGATTGATAAGGATGCAGACCGTGAACAGACATAGACGGATCGAAACCAACCGGATGCAGACCCAACGCCTGGCGCCGTTCTGGCTCCTGCTCAGTGTGCTGATGCTGACTCTCTTTGGGCGTACCGCCATGGCGCAGAATGCGGTTCTGCAGGACGTCAGTTTCGCTACCCTGCCGGGCAAGAAGATCGAAATTCAGCTGAGCTTCGACGCAGTACCGCCCACTCCCAAAGCCTATGCGATCGAAAGCCCGCCCCGGCTGGTGATGGATCTTTGGGGAGCCAGCAGCGCTCTGGAACAGAAAATGCTGGCGGTCAAGTCCGGTGAGGTCGACAGTCTGCATTTCGCCGAAGCCAATGGCCGGATGCGCATCGTGGCGAATTTGAACGCTGCGGTTGGCTACGATATTCGTACCGAAGGCACGCAGCTGTTCCTGGAACTGGGCGGCGCCTTGGCTTCATCGTCTTCCGCGGCCCAGGTCGACTCGGCTTCGGCCAACCGGGCGGCTCCGGCTGCGCGTGCGGCTTCCGACCAGCGTACCCAGGTGCAAGGCATCGACTTCCATCGCCTCGAAGGTGATCGTGGCCGTATTACCATCGATCTGACCGATGCGGGTGCAGGCCTCGATATCATCGAAGAGGGAGGGAATGTGGTGGTTAACCTGACCGGCGCCAACCTGGATCCCGCTCTCCAGCAGCGCCTGGATGTTCAGGACTTCGCCACGCCGGTGAACTACATCGACACCATGGTGGACGGTGCGAATGCCACTATCCTGATCAAGCCCGGTTCAGCGCCCTATGATTACCTGGCCTACCAGAGCGGCAGTCAGCTGGTGCTGGATTTCCAGCCGTTGACGCCGGCCGAGCAGAAAGCCAAGGAAGATCTGTTCCCCTACAAGGGCGAAAAAATCGACCTGAACTTCCAGAATGTCGAGATCCGTACCGTGCTGCAGATTATCGCGGAAGTGGCGGAGATGAACCTGGTCGTCAGCGACAAGGTTCAGGGTGATATCACCCTGCGCCTGAAAAACGTGCCCTGGGATCAGGCGCTGGATATCGTGCTGAAGACCAGGGGGCTGGACAAGCGCGAAGCGGGTAATGTACTGCTGGTCGGCACCGTTACTGAAATTGCAGAACGCGAAGCGGTCGAAATGCAAAGCCAGCAGCAGGAGAAGGAGCTTGCGCCGCTGACCACCGACTTTATCCAGATCGATTACCGCAAGGCTTCCGATATCAAGGAGCGCATCGTAGAGGCTAAGCTGGTGTCGGAGCGCGGCTTCGTGATGGCGGACGATGAAACCAACACGCTGATGGTGCGTGAAACGGTCAAGCAGATTAAAGAGATTCGCGATACCATCAAGGAGTTTGATGTCGAGGTTGCGCAAGTCATGGTGCAGGCGCGGCTGGTGACGGCCTCCAATACGGCGGCAAAAGAGCTGGGTATTCGCTGGGGGGCCGGTTATCAGGGGGATCGTTTGAGTGTTGGTGGTTCACCCAATTTCCCCTCCACGCCTTTTGTACATAATCCTATTCTGACCGCAGAGCAGGCAGAGTCGGTTGAGGATTCCGAAGCCCTGAAGGAGAATATCACCATTCCGGGCAACCTGATGGTGGATCTCGGTATCAAGAGAGCGACTTCAGGCATCTCTTTTGGCTATCTGAATGATCGTTTCCTGTTGTCCGCCGAACTGCTGGCCATGCAGACCGACGGCAAACTGGAAATTGTTTCCCAGCCGAAGGTCATCACCACCAATGGCAAGCCGGCCGTCATCAAGGCGGGTCAGGAAATTCCTACCCGGACAGTTGATAATGACGGCAAGGCGACCGTTGAGTGGAAAGAGGTGGTCCTGAAGCTGGATGTGGTGCCGCAGATCATTCCAGGCGATAAGGTGCAGCTGGATCTGATTATCACCGAGGACTCGGTCGGTGAAGTCTACGATGATTTGGGTAACCGTTTGATCAACAAGCAGGAACTGCGTACCTCCATCGTCGTCAGTGACGGCGAAACCGTTGTGCTGGGCGGGGTACTGCGCAACCAGACCAGTGAGAGTGTGTCGAAAACGCCGTTGTTGGGTGATCTGCCGGTGCTGGGACATCTGTTCAAGAGCCGGGTAACGGATAACGAAAAACGTGAGCTCCTGATCTTCATCACACCTGAAATGATCCGAGAGTCACTCAGACGCTAAGTACAAAGAGTTAAAAACAATTTGAATGTGTTCCTCATTGGCCCTATGGGTGCTGGCAAAAGCACCATAGGGCGTTTGCTTTCTCAGGAGCTGGCGCTGGAATTTCACGATTCTGATCGTGAAATCGAAGAAAGAGCCGGTACCAATATCCCGTGGATCTTCGATGTCGAGGGTGAAGCGGGCTTTCGCCAGCGCGAAGAAGCCGCGATCGATGAGCTCAGTCAGCTGGACAATATCGTGCTGGCCACCGGTGGTGGCGCTGTACTGCGCGAGGCCAATCGGCGTCATCTGCAAAGTCGTGGCACCGTAGTCTATCTGCATACCTCCATTGAGCAGCAGCTGGAGCGAACCGCCAAGGATCGCAATCGTCCCCTGTTGCAGACGGAGAATCCTCGCGCCGTGCTGGAGGCCTTGATCAAGGAACGCGATCCATTGTATCGCGCTTGCTGTGATCTGCTGATCAAGACCGATCGGCGTCATCCCAGGGGGGTCGTCAACGATATCGTTCGCTTCCTCAAGCGGCAGCAACCCCTCAATACCCCTAATTAACGCGCCTTCGGAGACTTACGGATGCAAACGCTGAATGTTGATCTGGGGGAGCGTAGCTACCCTATTCATATCGGTCAGAACCTGTTGGCACAGCCTCTTTTGGCGCCATTCATCAAGGGTCGCCAGGTGATGGTGGTCAGCAATGAAACCGTGGCTCCACTGTATCTGGACAGGGTGACCGCTCAGTTGTCCGATTTCCAGGTGGACTCGGTGATCTTGCCTGATGGCGAGGCGTTCAAGGATCTGGACCATGTCAACCGTATCTTCGATGCGCTGCTGGAGAAACGCCATAACCGGACTACCACGCTGATTGCGCTGGGTGGCGGCGTGGTCGGTGACATGACCGGCTTCGCCGCAGCCTGCTATCAGCGCGGCGTGGCCTTCATTCAGGTGCCGACTACGCTGCTGTCGCAGGTGGACTCCTCCGTGGGGGGCAAGACCGGGGTCAATCATCCGCTGGGCAAGAACATGATCGGGGCTTTTCATCAGCCTCAGGTGGTGCTGGCCGATACCGATGTGTTGGCGACTTTGCCGGAGCGCGAGCTGTCGGCGGGCCTGGCGGAAGTGATCAAGTATGGTCTGATCCACGATGTCGACTTCCTCGGCTGGCTGGAACAGAACATGTCGGCGCTGCGCCGGCGCGACGCTGAGGCACTCTCCTATGCCATCTACCGCTCCTGTGAGGTCAAGGCGGAAATGGTGGCGCTGGATGAGCGGGAAGCCGGTGTGCGGGCGTTGTTGAACCTGGGCCATACTTTTGGCCATGCGATCGAAACCGACCAGGGCTATGGGCAATGGCTGCATGGCGAGGCGGTTGGGGCCGGAACCATGATGGCGGCAGATCTTTCTGCACGGCTGGGATGGCTGTCGCAGCAGGATCTCGAGCGTGTACGCAATATTCTGCTGGCCGCCGGCCTGCCGGTGCTGCCACCGGCCGAGATGACGTCAGAGCGCTTCCTGGAGCTGATGGCGGTCGACAAGAAGGTGATCGATGGCAACCTGCGCCTGGTGTTGCTGCAGCAGCTGGGCAAGGCGGTGGTGACATCGGATTTCCCGGCGGAGCGACTGATGGAAACGCTGACCGCGGGTGAGCGCCTGGGGCAGCTGTAAGCCGAGTGCTGGCAGGATCGGAGAGAGAGGTGGAAGGTCGGACATGAGTGTGCCCAGTTACTACCATGAACCGGGATCGCGGCTGCAGTTGTCGGAGAAACTGCAGCATCTGGTGCGTTTTTCTGACTTCATGATCCTGATTGCGGGTGTCGAAGGTTGCGGTAAAACGACCCTTCTGCACAAGCTTGAGCAGGAGGGGCCGGCAGGCGGCGGTCGCTCGGCGCTGGTGGGCTTTGAAGCGACGGCGGATGTGACGGGGCTGCTGCAGGCGCTGACGCATGCCTTGCAGATGGAGCCGGCCGATGGCAATCAGGCGCGGCTGTCCCAACTGCATGGCCTGGCAAAGCAACTGGCCGAAGATGACCTTCCCCTGGTATTGCTGGTCGATGATGCCGATTACCTGACCAATAATGCCCTGGAGTTGTTGATCAACTTCGCCACGCTGGAAGGCACCGCTGCGCCTCGTATCCTGCTGGCGGGCACGCCGGCCTTTGAGCAGCGCTTCCGTGATCTGGAGCTGGATCTGCGTCTCGAAGGGCATCTGCATGTCGAGCACCTGGAGCCGTTTACCACAACCGAATCGGCGGAATTCATCGAATCACTGTTGCCGGACGGTATCGCCCTCAAGGAGCGGCAGCTGCGCGTGCTGGTCGAGCAATCGGCTGGCCGTCCGGCACGACTGCGCCAGGCCGTTGCCGAGGCGCTGAAGCGTGATGCCGGCGTCGCGCGGACACCCGCCAAGCTTCCCATGCCGCCCAAACATATCAGCGCCGCCTTCATTATTCTGCTGCTGGTGTTCTCCGTTGCCATCTGGCAATACCTGCCCGACGAGGAGGAAGAGACGGTCGTGGCCGAGCGGCTGACCCTGCCGTTGGCGATCAACACCGTGCCTCAGGCACAAACCGGTGCCGTGGAAGAGATCCGTCTGGGTGTGGCCTCTGCCCCGTCGGCCCCTGCGCACACGCCATTGGGCGCTGAGCCGGCAGCGGTCAAGCCAATGGCAGCACCTGCTGAAACTGTCGCGACAACGGTTGTGGGCACCAGGGTGCCCGCGGGTGAGGCCGGGGCCGTCCGAGCGGAAGCCACCGCGCCTGCCGTTGAGTCTGTTGCGGCGAATGCTGCGGCTGCCCGCGCTGAAGTTAAGCCCGCCGAGATCAGGCCGGTCGTGGCGCCGGTTGCCGAAGCGCCCGTTGCGACTCAGCCCAAGCCGGCCCCTGTTGTAACCGCTGCGCCGGCACCGAAACCTGAGCTTGCACCGAAGCCAGAACCGGTAGCAAAACCTGAACCGGTGGCGGCACCCAAGCCGCAACCGGCCCCTCCGCGCGTGCCTGAGGCAAAGCCCGCGCCGCAGCCCAAGCCTGAGCCGGTAGCGGTACAGCCTCCAGTGACGGCCGGCGTGGCCGATCGCTGGCTGCGTGAGCAGGAGTTGCTGGGCTGGCCGGAGCAGGGATACACCCTGCAAATGCTGGGCGCGCGGGAAGCGACCAGCGTGCATAAATTCATCGAAGCCCAGGCGCAGCCGGAGCGCTTTTATTACTTCAGCACCCTGCTCAAGGGCAAGCCCTGGCATGTGGTGGTCTATGGCCAGTATGCCGACCGCGCTGCCGCGGTGAATGCCGTCAAGGCGTTGCCGAAGGGGCTGCAGGGGCTTCGACCCTGGGCCAGGTCCATCGCCGGCGTGAAGGCCGATATTCGGAAAAAGCCGCAATGATTTTTCCAGAAAAATCAGTAATTTAGCGTGAAAAAAGGCACCCTTGGGTGCTTTTTTTATGTCTCGCAAATGTCAAGTTTTTTGCGTAAAATTTGTTCTTTTGCTATCACGCATGTAAAATTGCTTCCCCTTTTTGCCCGTCCAGTATGCCCCGGGAAAAAGGAGTTATTATAACTATTTGTTTTTAAAGAGTTTTTAGTGAGGTCGGCTTATGAACAAAGGTCTTTATCGCCTCGGAGAATTCAAGGATAACTGTGGCTTTGGTCTAATGGCCCATATGCAGGGTCAGACCAGCCACGACTTGTTGGACAAGGCGATTGAAGCTCTGGCTTGCATGACTCACCGCGGGGGGATTGCGGCGGACGGCAAAACAGGGGACGGCTGTGGTCTGCTGATGCAGAAACCAGACTCTTTCCTGCGTGCCGTGATGCAAGAGGAGCAGGGTGTTGAGCTCGGCGACAATTACGCCGTGGGCATGGTCTTCTTATCCCGGGAGCCGGCACTGGCCGAGCAAGCCCGCAACGAGCTGAACGGCGCGTTGGAGGCGCAAGGCCTGGAAGTCGCAGGCTGGCGTAAGGTTCCAACCGATCAAGGCTGTTTGGGACCCATCGCAAAAGATACTCTGCCTCAGATCGAGCAGGTATTTATCAACCCAAACGGCAAGGATGATCGTCAATTTGCCGTTAGCCTCTTTACCGCCCGCCGCCTCACCGAAAACGCTCTCAACCAGGATCCTGATTTCTACATCTGCAGTCTTTCCGACAAGGTTCTTTCCTACAAGGGCCTGATGATGCCGGTGGATCTTCCGGTGTTCTACCAGGATCTCAACGATCCGCGCCTCGAAACAGCGATCTGTACTTACCACCAGCGTTTTTCCACCAATACCGCTCCGCGTTGGCCGCTGGCGCAACCGTTCCGCTTCCTGGCGCATAACGGCGAGATCAACACCGTTGATGGCAACCGCAACTGGGCGCGCGCACGTCGCACCAAGTTCGTCACCGAACTGCTGCCGAACCTGGATGAGCTGCAGCCGATCGTCAACACCACCGGTTCCGACTCCTCCAGCATGGACAACATGCTCGAGTTCCTGCTGGTCGGTGGCATGGACATCTACAAGGCCGTACGCATGATCGTGCCGCCGGCGTGGCAGAACGTCGAGACCATGGACTCCGATCTGCGCGCCTTCTACGATTACCATTCCATGCACATGGAGCCCTGGGACGGCCCCGCCGGCATGGTGATGACCGACGGTCGTTTTGCGGTCTGCATGCTGGACCGTAACGGTCTGCGTCCGTCCCGCTGGGTGATGACCCGCGACGGTTACATCTGCACCGCCTCCGAGATTGGCGTGTTCGATTACAAGCCGGAAGATATAGTCGCGCAGGGCCGTGTCGGACCGGGACAGATGCTGTCCATCGACACCGCTACCGGCGAAGTGCTGCACACCGATGACGTGGACAACAAGCTCAAGTCCGGTCGCCCCTACAAGCAGTGGCTGAAAGAGAACGCCATTCGCCTCGAGCAGCACATGAACTTCGACATGGAGTCCCAGTCCTTCCGCGAGATGTCGCCGGAAGAGACCAAGGAACACATGAAGATGTTCCAGGTCAGCTTCGAAGAGCGCGACCAGGTGCTGCGTCCGCTGGGCGAGTCCGGCATGGAAGCGGTCGGCTCCATGGGCGACGACAAGCCGATGGCGGTGCTGTCGAGCAAGATCCGTTCGCCGTACGACTACTTCCGCCAGCAGTTTGCGCAGGTGACCAACCCGCCGATCGACCCGCTGCGTGAAGCGATCGTCATGTCGCTGGAAACCTGCATCGGTGCCGAGCAAAACGTGTTCGAGGAAACGCCGCAACACGCGCGCCGTATCATCCTGACCACGCCGGTGCTGTCGGCCAACAAGTTCCGCTACCTGTGTGACTGCCCGAACGAGGGCTTCGAGTCGCACAAACTGGACCTGCAGTACGACCCTGAAGTGGGTCTGGAGCAGGCGGTCCGTGATCTCTGCGCCCAGGCTGAAGAAGCGGCCCGCAACGGCAAGGTGCTGCTGGTGCTGACCGACGCCTACATCCAGCGCGGCAAGCTGCCGATCCATGCGGCCATGGCGACCGGTGCAGTTCACCACCACCTGGTGGAGAAGGGCCTGCGTTGCGAGACCAACCTGATTGTGGAAACCGCCACGGCGCGTGACTCTCATCATTTCGCCGTGCTGTTCGGTTTCGGCGCCACCGCGGTGTATCCGTACCTGTCCTACCGCGTGCTCAACGATCTCTGCCGTACCGGCGAGCTGGGTCTGGAGCCGATGCAGGCGCACGAGAACTACCGCAAGGGCATCAACAAGGGCCTGCTGAAGATCCTGTCCAAGATGGGTATCTCCACCGTGGCCTCTTACCGCGGCGCTCAGCTGTTCGAAGCCGTGGGTCTGTCCAGCGAAGTGGTCGACCTCTGTTTCCGTGGCGTGTGCAGCCGCATCGAAGGTGCCCGTTTCGCCGACTTCCAGAGCGAACAGGCGGATCTGGCCAAGCTGGCCTGGAGTGCGCGCAAGCCGATCCAGCAGGGCGGCCTGCTCAAGTACGTGCATGGTGGCGAGTACCACGCCTACAACCCGGATGTGGTGCGTACCATTCATGATGCGGTCACCAGCGGTGATCAGCGTGCCTACGATCGTTACGCCGAGCTGGTCAACAACCGTGGCGTGGCGACCCTGCGTGACCTGCTGGGTCTGAAGAAGGGCCTGAAGTCGGTGCCGCTGGACGAGGTCGAGCCGGTCGAGAACATCTTCCCGCGCTTCGACAGCGCCGCCATGTCTCTGGGTGCGCTGTCACCGGAAGCGCATGAAGCGCTGGCGACGGCGATGAACGAGCTGGGCGGTCGCTCCAACTCCGGTGAGGGGGGTGAAGACCCGGCCCGTCACGGCACCATCAAGCGTTCCAAGATCAAGCAGGTCGCTTCCGGTCGCTTCGGGGTTACCCCGGAATATCTGATGAGCGCCGATGTCATGCAGATCAAGGTGGCTCAGGGCGCCAAGCCCGGCGAGGGTGGCCAGCTGCCGGGCGGCAAGGTCAACGACCTGATCGCGCGTCTGCGTTACTCGGTCCCGGGCGTGACGCTGATTTCGCCGCCGCCGCACCACGATATCTACTCCATCGAGGACCTGGCGCAGCTGATCTTCGACCTCAAGCAGATCAACCCCGAAGGTCTGGTATCAGTGAAGCTGGTATCCCGTCCGGGTGTCGGCACCATCGCCTGTGGCGTGGCCAAGGCCTATGCCGACCTGATCACCATCTCCGGCTACGACGGCGGTACAGCGGCGTCTCCGCTGACCTCCATCCACTATGCCGGTTCACCGTGGGAACTGGGCCTGGCCGATGCTCAGCAGGCGCTGCGCGCCAACCAGCTGCGCGGCAAGATCCGTCTGCAGACGGATGGTGGTCTGAAGACCGGTCTGGATGTGGTCAAGGCGGCCATGCTGGGCGCCGAAAGCTTCGGTTTCGGTACCATGCCGATGGTCGCGCTGGGCTGCAAATACCTGCGCATCTGTCACCTGAACAACTGTGCCACCGGTGTCGCCACTCAGCGTGAAGACCTGCGTAACGACCACTTCCGCGGCACCGTGGAGATGGTGAAGAACTTCTTCCGCTTCGTCGCTGAAGAGACCCGCCAGCTGATGGCTCAGCTGGGCGTGCGCAGCTTCGATGAGCTGATCGGCCGTGTCGACCTGCTGGAAATCCTGGAAGGCGTGACGCCGAAACATGCCAACCTGGATCTGACGCCGATCATCGGCACTGCCGGTGTGCCGGAAGAGTACCCGCACACCTGTCAGCAGCCGCGCAACGAGCCCTACGATGCCGGCAGTCTGAACACCGAAATGCTGGAACTGGCGCGCGAAGCGATTGCCGACAAGCAGGGTGGCGAGTGGACGCTGAAGATCACCAACTGCGACCGCTCCGTCGGTGCCCGCACCTCCGGTGAGATCGCCCGTCTGCACAGCAACCTGGGCATGAGCGATGCGCCGATCACCTTCCGCTTCCTGGGGCATGCCGGTCAGTCCTTCGGCGTCTGGAACGCCGGTGGTCAGAACCTGCTGCTGGAAGGCGATGCCAACGACTATGTCGGCAAGGGCATGGCCGGCGGCAAGATCGTCGTGCGCCCGTTCGAGGCGGCGACCTTCAAGTCCAACGAGACCGCGATTCTGGGCAACACCTGCCTGTACGGCGCAACCGGTGGCAAGCTGTTCGCGGCCGGCCATGCCGGCGAGCGTTTTGGCGTGCGCAACTCCGGTTGTCATGCGGTGATCGAAGGGGCCGGTGACCACTGTTGCGAATACATGACTGGCGGCATGGTGACCGTGCTGGGCGAAACCGGCTACAACTTCGGTGCCGGCATGACCGGTGGTTTTGCCTATGTACTGGATATGAACAACAGCTTCGTGGACAAGTACAACCATGAACTGGTGGATATCCACCGCATCGGAACCGAGCAGATGGAAGCGTACAAGAACCACCTGCGCTCGGTGATCGAGGAGTTCACGGCGGAGACCGGAAGTGCCTGGGGTCAGGAGATCCTCGACAACTTCTACGATTTCAGCGGCAAGTTCTGGCTGGTGAAGCCGAAGGCCGCAAGCCTGAATGAACTTCTGAACACTGTGCGTGTACGTCCCGAGTAAGCACAGAGAACGACTAACAGCAGCACCTGCCCAGGGGGCGGGTGCCGGACGAGGTGGTAATATGACTGACCGTCTGAAAAACGATTTCCAGTTTATCGATGTTGGCCGTCAGGGACCGGAAAAGATCCCGGCGGGCGTGCGCAAACAGCAGTTTGCCGAGATTTATGAACCGTTCCAATCCAAGGACGCGTCCTCTCAGGCACATCGCTGCCTGGAGTGCGGCAACCCTTACTGCGAATGGAAGTGCCCGGTCCACAACTTCATCCCCAACTGGCTGAAGCTGGTCACCGAAGGCAACATCATGGAAGCGGTGGAGCTGAGCCATCAGACCAACACCCTGCCGGAAGTGTGTGGCCGTGTCTGCCCGCAGGACCGTCTGTGTGAAGGCGCCTGTACGCTGAACGACGGCTTTGGTGCCGTGACTATCGGTTCCGTCGAGAAATACATCACCGACACCGCTTTCGCCATGGGCTGGAAGCCGGACATGTCCAAGGTGCAGTGGACCGACAAGAAAGTGGCGATCATCGGTTCCGGCCCGGCGGGCCTGGGCTGTGCCGATATCCTGGTGCGCAACGGCGTCAAGCCGGTGGTGTTCGACCGCAACCCGGAGATCGGCGGTCTGCTGACCTTCGGTATCCCGGAATTCAAGCTCGAAAAGAGCGTGATGAGCCGTCGCCGTGAAGTGTTCACCGAGATGGGCATCGAGTTCCGTCTGAACACCGAAGTGGGCACCGACGTGACCATGCAGCAGCTGATGGACGAGTATGACGCTGTCTTCATGGGCATGGGCACCTACACCTACATGAAGGGCGGCTTCCCGGGCGAAGAGCTGGAGGGCGTGTACGATGCGCTGCCGTTCCTGATCTCCAACGTCAACCACTGCCTGGGCTTCGAGAAGGACGCGGCCGACTACATCAGCGTCAAGGGCCAGAAAGTGGTCGTACTGGGTGGTGGTGACACCGCCATGGACTGTAACCGGACCTCCATCCGTCAGGGTGCGAAATCGGTGACCTGTGCCTACCGTCGTGACGAAGACAACATGCCGGGCTCCAAGCGCGAGGTGGAAAACGCGCGCGAAGAGGGCGTCCAGTTCCTGTTCAACCGCCAGCCGGTTGAAGTCGTGGGCGAAAACGGCAAGGTCGTTGGCGTCAAGGTGGTGGCAACCCGGATGGGCGAGCCGGACGAAAACGGTCGCCGCCGTGCCGAGGTGGTACCGGGTTCCGAAGAAGTCCTGCCTGCTGATGCCGTATTGGTGGCCTTCGGTTTCCGCCCGAGCCCGGCGCCCTGGTTCGCCGACTTCGGCATCGAACTGCATGACGACGGTCGCATCAAGACCCAGGCGCAGCCGCAGCAAGCGGGCCGCTTTGCCTTCCAGACCAGCAACGCCAAGGTGTTTGCCGGCGGTGACATGGTGCGCGGTTCCGACCTGGTGGTGACCGCCATCGATGAAGGCCGCAAGGCCGCCGAAGGTATCCTGGACTTCCTCGAAGTCTGATCCTTCCGCGACTGAGCGAAAAAAAACCGGATGCTCTGACAGCATCCGGTTTTTTTGTGCCTGCAATTTGTCACTGCAGCGCGCGATCGATCGATTTTCTCAGGTAGAGCTCCAGCCGCAGGGTCACGGCCCAGCGCGGGTCGAAGTCCGAATCGCGGTTGAAGTGCAGCTCGGGGATCAAGTCGAGGAACAACCGTCCCTTGTGGATATCGCGCCGGTACCAGCTCTGCAGGTAGTAGTCATCGACGCGGGGATCAGACAGGCTGTCGCCCACCAGGATCAGGCCGTTGCGCCAGTTGCTGCGCTCATTGAGGCGGCGGGAAATCTCGAAGCGCTGGGAGAACTCCAGCGTATCCTCGGTTTCCTGCCACTGCAGCTGGGTAAAGGAGCGCAGTTGACGCTCCGAGTCCAGTGGCCGGGTCAGGTCCCAGTGGCTGCGGGCCGAGTAGCCGTCGCTGTCGAACCAGGACAGTCGGTTGTAGCTGTGCAGCTCCCAGGGGCTGCCAGCCCAGCTCCAGATCCGCTCGCCGGTGGCGCGCACATAGGGATCGATCGGTGTTCTGACCTTGATGCCGCCGCCGAAGCGGTAGCTCCAGTGCTGGCGCTTGTCATCGAGATCAATCTTGTCCAGGCCAATAATGGCATCGTTACCCGATAGACGGTCGTTGAGCTGGCTGTCGCTGCCCTGCTCGGCAAGGGTGCCCAGAGACTCCTCGGGGTCACTCTCGATCAGCAGCCGCAGGCGTTTCTTGCTGGTGGGCAGGTCAAGTTTGAAGCGGACGCCGAAATCATCACTGAATCCCTCCGATTCCTGCCACAGGGTCTCTTGGGTGATGCGCAGATAGGACTCGTTATCGACGGTCAGGCTTTCCTCGGTACCCAGGAGGCCGTCGAGTCGACGGGCGGAATAGTCGACCCAGCCGCCGACGGTGTCATGGGTCTGGTCCAGGCCATCGGCCGCCCAGTCGGGCAGGTCGGTGCCCGGCTGGGCCAGCAGAGTACCCGGAAGCAGGGCGCTGATGAGCAGGCAGGAAAGCGATTTCACATGCATGGTGTGTTCCTTAATGGCCAGTGACAACGTTGCCGGCAGTTCTGGCCGGTACATACAAGCCTTCTATGAGCCTGCGCAGCCGGCACGGCTGTCTGAACGCTTGGCCCTGTACAGATACAGTAGCTCGACCGTGCCCCGGAGGCCAGTTTGAATCCAGAATCACCATCGGCACCGCGTCGAGATGAGCGGCATCATTGCTGAGCCAGCCGGTGCCGAGAGGCGAGCAATGAGCCTGTCAGATATGGTTTTGGGTACCCTGTCCGCTGGACTAGTATTTGAACAGTCGTTATCCTCAGTGCGCCCATCAGTACATCAGGTTGTGGAGAAAAGCAGATTGAGTATGCCGGATAACGACAAGCCGAATACGGGGCGGGCAGAAGTCCTGTCACTGGCGCGACATGGGCAGTTGAAGTTCCATGTTGCCAATAACTTTGCGTTCGCGGCCGACTGGCTGTATGTGCCCGTGCATTACAAGGAAGCCAGCCGCCTGGCCCGGCAGTTTCCGATTCTGTTTTATCCCTTGCCCAATGGGCGCGCCATGCCTTGCATGCTGCTGAGATCAAAAGACAAGTCGGCCCTGAGCGCACAGATGCGCTGGCAGGGCGGTCCCCTGCCGGATGCCCTGCGCCTGTATCCCTTTGGCTTCAGTCAGCAGCAGGGGAGTGCCAGCCTGTCGGTGTATCCGGCGGCGCCTCACTTTGTCGGCAAGGGCGAGAAAATCATCACCTCGCGAGGCAAGCCGACGCAACGCCTGCGGGGCATTATCAAGCAGCTGGAGCCGGTACAGCTGGCGTTTGACCAGACCCGGCCGATCATGCAGGAACTGTTGGCGCTGAATGTCCTGCAACCGATCACCCTTACCCTGGCGCATCGCAATGGCCGGCGCACACGCGTGACCCTGTTGGCGTGCCCGGATGCCTCGGTGATCAAAACGCAAGGCCTGTCATCGGCCGCGAGAACGCTGCTGTATCTGCATCAGCAGTCCTGCAAACGCCTGTTCCAGCACGCGGCGCAGTCGGCAGCACCCTCCACGCCTGCTGCTGCCGAGCCTGCCCCGGCGCCAGCCAACGCTGCCATCGACACGCTGATCCACAAGACCTGTGAGCGCTTTGGCGTCTCCCGGGATGAGGTGTGCAGCCGCAAGCGCGGCGCGGCGATCAAACAGGCGCGGGCGGCTCTGGCCGCTGAAGCACGTGACACCGGTCAGCTGGCGGAACTGGCCGAACAGCTGCAGCGCTCCGTGGATACGGTGAAGAAGTGGAGCTGACCCGGTTGCAAGCCCGGTCGGATACTCAATGATGCAATTGACCCGAGTGACAACGCGGTTTGTCGAACCCGAAGACCGCTTTCTGATCAGTGCCGACTCCAGTGACGGGGTGGTGAATCTCTGGCTAACGCAGCGGCTGCTGAAGCGACTATTGCCGTATCTGATCGAATGGGTAGGCGCTCATGCGTCCCCACCGGCGTCAGAGCCGACCACCGAGACGGCCGCGCCGGCGACAGCATCAGCGGATGATGCCGGTTCGGTGATGCAACAGGCCAAGCGTCAGCTGGTTGCCCAGCACCGCAAACCGGTCACACAGGTGTCGGCCGACACCGCCGTACTCAGCACTCTGGTGCAGACCCTCAAGTTTCAGCCGCGTGGTGATGTGCTGCAGTTGATTTTCGAGCTGCCGGATGATGAAGCGGTCTTGCCGCTGCAGGAAGAGCAGGCGCGTATCTGGCTGGGTGTGTTGTACAGGCACTGGCTGCAGGCTCAGTGGCCGGATATCTGGCCGGACTGGATCAAGCAGGCCTATCGCATGCAGCCCAAATCACCCGCTTCCCTGGTGCATTGAGAGCGCTTTGAGCATGACCGAAAAAGAACAACGCATCATTCTGGGCCTGTTGGGTCAGTGTCCGCTGTTTCAGGAGTTGAGTGAGGAGCGGCTGCAGCGTATTCTGCCGTTGCTCAAGTTGCGCCAGGTGCAGCGTGAAGAGACGGTGCTGGGCATGGGCGATCCTTCCGATGCGATGGGCTTGCTGCTCAAGGGGCAGCTCAAGGCGGTCGCCTATTCCAGCAGTGGCAAGGAGATCGGCTTTTCGCTGATTCGTGCCGTCAGCCACTTTGGTGAGTTGTCGCTGATCGATGGCCAGCCTCGCTCGGCGGCGGTGCTGGCGGTCGAAGCATCATTGATCGCCTTTCTGCCGCGCAAGCCGGCATTGGAACTGATGATCAGCGAACCCAGCGTGTCGGCACGGATGATGGTCGCGTTGACGCAGCTGGTGCGACGCTGCAACCAGCAGATCATGTTGCTGGGCTATCAGCAGGCCCACAGCCGGGTTTGTGCCTTGCTGTTACGCTCCCGACATGAAGCCACCCCGGAAGGCCTCAAGGTGCTGGATTTTCCGTCACAACGGGAAGTGGCCAGCCTGACCAACACCAGTCGGGAAACGGTCTCCCGCGTACTGGGGCAGTTGCAGGAGTCCGGCGTCATCCACAAGAAAGGGCGCAGCGTCTGGATTCTGGATCTGCCCAAACTGGAAAAACGGGTACTCGAAGGCCGGGATTGATCAGTCCCGCTGCCGGTATTACCCCCGTCGTTTACCCCCCAAGCTTCATCTCTTTGCAGGATCGCCTGACATGCAGTCATCCAATATCGCCTACCTGCCACGCCTGGACCACCTGCGCGGAGCCGCGGCGTTGCTGGTGTTCATCTACCACCTGTATCATCACTTTTATCATCACTGGCAGCCCAACCCCGAGGCCTGGTATCTGGGGCTGATGGTGGAAGGGCATACGGGTGTCGGTCTGTTTTTTGTACTGTCGGGCTTCATCTTCATGCTGATCCGACTGCAGGCCGGTGAGATCCGCTATGCGGACTTCATGCGCAACCGCTTTCTGCGCATTTTCCCCCTGTTCCTCTTTGTGTTTTTTGTCGCCATCTCGATCGGCCGCAACGAGTTCCGCGCCGCGGACGTGCTCTACCTGTTCTTTTCCAACCTGGGGCAGGCCCCCACGTCCAACAGTTTCATTACCGGGGCGGCTTGGACCATTTCGGTTGAATTTACCTTCTACGCCATGTTTCCGTTCATTGCGCTGGCGACGGTCAACAAGGGGCTGTCCTACTTGCCGCGGCTGATCTTGATTGTCGTGCTGTTCAAGCTGGGCGCGTACTTTATCAGCGCCAACCCCAAGCACATGTATTACTCCACCCTGCTGGGCCGTCTGGACCAGTTTCTGATCGGCATGCTGGCCGCCATGGTCTATCAATACTGTCGTGAACGGGCACTGCTCACCAGTGCTGTCTGGCCAGTGCTGGCCGCCCTGCTGGTGTGGGGCGGAGTGGGACTGATGGCGGCGCAATTCAGCTACCAGGCGGCCGGGCAGCAGGAGCCCTGGTGGATCATCTGGCCCACGATGGAAGCGCTGTTGTGGGCCTTCATGGTGCTGACCTACCTGTGTACACAGGCATCGCTGCCGCGGGTACTGTCCCGCTGTTTAGAGCTGATGGGGCAGGTCAGCTACTCCTGGTATTTGATGCATGCACTGATATTATGGCTGTGGAGTCAGCTGATTGGGCCGCTGCACATCAGCGGCAGCTTTACGCTTAACCTGCTGCTGAATCTGATCGTGGTGGGGGCGCTGAGCCTGGCCTTTGCCAAACTGTCGTATCATACGCTGGAAGAGCCCTTCCTGGCGTTGAGGAAACGATACGTCAAATAGACCAGGGCGGACTGAGCTGTACCGCTCTTATCCAAGGACTGGATAGCCATGAAAAACATCATCATCTGTGCGGACGGCACCTGGCAGTCGCCGGAATCGCAGGCCGGCACCCATGTGCTCAGGATCGCCAGGGGCATTGCGCCGGAAGACCCTGCCGGCCGCAAGCAGGTCGTGTTCTATGACTGGGGGCTGGGCTCGGAGGGCCGGGCCTTCAGTGCCGGCATCACCGGGCGGGGCATCGACAAGAACATTCTCGACTGTTACCGCTTTCTGGTGCACAACTACGATATCGGTGACCGTCTCTACCTGTTCGGTTTCAGCCGCGGTGCCTACACCGTGCGTTCACTGGCCGGGCTGATCCATAACAGCGGCATCCTGCGCCGTGAACAGGCCCAGCGTATCGAAGAAGCCTATCGACTATATCGCCGTCGCGGCCAGCGTTCTGCGCCCGGGCGTACGCTGGCGCAAGCCTTCCGGCGTCAGTATGCGGTAGCCGACACCAGCCGCGTGCACTTTGTCGGCGTCCTGGACACCGTCGGTGCACTGGGCATTCCGGCCCCGTTCCTCGGCACCCTGGGGACGGCCCGCTACCTGTTTCACGATACCCAGCCCAGCGCCATCATCGATCATGCGCGCCATGCGGTCTCCATCGACGAAAACCGTCAGGATTTCGAGCCCGCCCTGTGGACGGCTGCCGAGGGGACAGATCTGCAGCAGGTCTGGTTTGCCGGGGTGCACAGCGACATCGGCGGCGGTTATGCCGACCACGCCCTGGGAGACCATGCCGCCCAATGGCTGGCACGCGAGGCCCGGCACTGCAGCCTGGCCTTTGCGCCGCACTTCATCGACCGGCTGACACCGGATCATGCAGGCCGTCAGCACAATGAATACAAGGGCTTTTACCGTGCCATGCGACGCCACCTGGTACGTGAAGTCGAACCGGTGTTGCACGCCAGTGTCAAGCGGCGCTGGGATGATGCCGCTGTCGACTACCCCAGCCCGGCGCTGCAGCAGTTGCTGAATCGGTTGGGGCATGACTGGAACCGCGTACAACTGGTCGAGTGAGCAGCGCGACACACAAGGAGGTTGGCATGATTGAACTGCTTCACCACGGCGCCACGCAGGGCGTGACCGGCTCCTGCCATGAACTGCGGCTGGGGCCGGCCGGTATGCTGATCGACTGCGGGCTGCTGCAGGGCGCGGATGCCAAAGGTGCAGCAATGGCCGGCCAGATCGATTTTCCGGTCGAGCATATCCGTGCGCTGGTCGTGACCCATGTCCATATCGATCACGTCGGGCGGATTCCCTACCTGCTGGCGGCGGGCTTTGACGGCCCGATCATCTGTTCGGAACCCTCCGCACTGCTGTTGCCGGCAGTGCTGGAGGATGCGTTGAAAATCGGTTTTACCCGCAACCGACGTTTGATCGAACAGGTGCTGGAGCTGATCCGCAGCCGACTGGTTCCGCTGCCGTACAACCAGTGGCACCCGCTGAAGCTGGACTTGCCGGGCTACAGGCTGGACGTCCGACTGCAGCGGGCCGGTCATATTCTGGGATCGGCCTACGTCGAGTGCCATGCCCGTACCCCCGATACCGAAGAGCGCATCGTGTTCAGCGGCGATCTGGGCGCGCCGGATGCGCCCTTGCTGCCGCCGCCCGAGGCCCCCGCACGGGCCGACCGGCTGGTGCTGGAAAGCACCTATGGCGACCGCAATCACGAGCACCGGGCACAGCGGCAACAACGGCTGCAGACGATTCTGCAACATGCCCTTGAGGATGGAGGCACCCTGCTGATACCCGCGTTCAGCATCGGCCGCACTCAGGATCTGTTGTACGAACTGGAAGCAATCATCCATGCCGGCATGGATGACCTGGAGGTGGTGGTGGATTCGCCGCTGGCGGCCAACTTCACCGCCTTGTACCGGCAGCTGAAACCGTTCTGGGATGCCGAAGCCCGGGCGCGACTGGAGGCCGGACGACACCCGCTGGCATTCGACCAGCTGACGGTGATCGATAGCCACGCTGATCACCTGCGCACGGTCGATTACCTGGCCCGCTCACACCGGCCCTGCGTGGTGCTGGCCGGGTCGGGCATGTGTGCCGGCGGCCGTGTCGTCAACTACCTTAAAGCCTTGCTGCACGAACCGCGCAACGACGTGCTCTTTGTCGGCTATCAGGCGGCGGGCACGCCGGGGCGTGCCATTCTGGAGTACGGCCCGCGCAACGGCTGGGTCGAGCTGGATGGTGAACGTTACCCCATTCACGCACAGGTGCATCAAATCGGCGGTTACTCGGCCCATGCCGGCCAGGACGATCTGCTGCGGTTTGTGCGTGAAATTGATGAACCGCCCGCCGAAATTCGGCTGGTACATGGCGACAGCACGGCCAAACGTGCATTGGCCGAGCGGCTGCGGCAGCAGGGGGCGCCTCGCGTGCAGATACCTGAACAAAATTATACAAATAGTTAGTGCCATAACCTGTTTTGAACAAGGAGGGATTCACCATGGCTTATAGTGGTGTCACACGGATCGAAAGCGATCAATATCGAGGCTCGGCCGTGATGATCGATGACCGCTGGCTGCTGACGGCAGCCCATGTGGTCGAAGGCGTTGCGCCCTGGGAGTGGGAAGTCATATTTGAACGCGGCATGTTCGACTCATCCCGTAACGTCGGACGGATCATCATCCATGAGGCCTATGATGCGTCCAGCGGTCGGGCGGATCTGGCACTGGTTGAACTCAGCGGCTCGGCACCCTCCGATACCCGGATCTACTCCCTGTTCACGGGTGACGTGCAGCCCGGCACCATGGTCAGCCTGGAAGGCTATGGCGAGCGTCTGGCCTCGGATTCTTATGGTTTCTGGACCGGCGTACCCCTGCTGCAGGTCAGCTACAACACGGTGGATGCCACCACGGCCGACCTGGGCATTTTTGACGATGCCTCCGGACTGGCGTTCGACTATGACACGGGCAGCCCCCTGCGTGACACCCTGGGGCAGCAGTTCGGGCTGGATCACACCGGCCTGGGCGCGCGCGAGGGCTTCATAGGCCATGGTGACAGTGGCGGTGGTCTGTTCGTCAACGGTCAGCTGGCCGGCACCCTGACCCACATGGTCGAGTACAACAGCACAGTAGTGGATGGCGGCTATGGTGAAGTTGGCTTTGCCCAGAGCATCGACTATTACCACGACTGGATTGCGCGCCATGTACCCGGTATCGACTCCATCGGCTGGCAGGGCGACGGCCCTGAGCGGGATGAGGTGATCGATCTGGCACTGCTGTACGAGGCGGGTCTGAACCGGCGACCGGACGAGGCCGGTTTGAACTACTGGGTTGACCGTCTGGACACCGGTACCCCCATGACCGCGATTGCCGAGGGATTTCTGTATTCGCCAGAGTTCGGGGGCTACCCCGAGCAGCACGCTGACTACGTGACCCGCCTGTACTTCAATGTGCTGAACCGGGCGCCGGAGTCCGCCGGACAGCGGTACTGGGAGTCCTATCTGGATGGAGGCATGTCCGAAGCGGAGGTGCTGCTGCGATTCGCCGACTCGCCGGAAAACCGGCAACAGGCGGAAGACTGGCTGATGCTGCTGCATCAGGACCATTCGGGTGATTGGTTGATCGGCTGATTAGGCGCCGTGGCGGCGCCGCTTAAGCGGCGCTGTGCCTTTACGCACGCCGGGCAGGGCTGGCAGGTAGTCACTCGCCAATAGCCAGCGTTCATCTGCACGTGCAGCTGCGGCACCAGGGGCCGAGTGTGATAGGATAGCGACTCCGCTTGTTACCCCGGCCTTTCCGGGCTGGGTGACTCCTCGGCCTTGAGTTACGCGCGGCTGCTGGTGGCGAACCTGTGCCAGGGTGGTGCCTTCGCGCGTAAGCATCTGAATTCCTATCGGTATACATACTCTACAGCGATGAATTCTCGTACAGCTCCTGCAGATAAATCGTATCCGGGCATTGAGCTTTTGCGCTTTTCAAGTGCGCTGGTTGTGCTTGTGTGGCACTTTCAGCATTTCGCTTATGGTGCATCTGGCTTTGTCATTGCGCGCGACACCCAGCCTTTTTATACCTTTCTGGAGCCCTTTTACCTTTATGGCGCCTATGGCGTGCAGCTGTTCTGGTGCATCAGCGGCTTTGTTTTCTTCCACGTTTATACTGCAGAAAATGCGGCACCAAAGGTCCGCTTTAAAAGCTTCTGGATCAAGCGCTTCGCCAGACTTTATCCTCTTCACCTGTTTACGCTTCTGCTGGTGATTGCGCTGCAAAGCCTGTTTCTCTTACAGAATGGTTACTATTTTGTCTATCAGCACAACGACTGGCAGCACTTGCTCTTGCAACTGCTCATGGCTAGCCATTGGGGAATGCAAGACGGTTACAGCTTTAACGGACCAATATGGTCCGTGTCGGTCGAGATCCTTGCCTACCTGCTGTTTTTCATCTGGTGTGTGACCGGGAAGTGGAACAGGGCTCTGTTGGTCACGGTGGTGGGCATACTGTATTGGCTGGAGCAGCAAACGATTCTGGAGTGCGTGTTGCTGTTTTTTACCGGCGGTTTGGTGCATTACGTCAACCGTCAGTCACACCCTTGGTTAAGACGAAGTCTTGTTCTGCTGCTTATCGCCAGTAGCCTGTTGATGTTGCTGGCAAGTGAGCAGGCGGGAGGCTTCTATGCGATAAGCCCGGAGATGCGGGCTGGTCTGGTCTTGAGCATGTGTGCGCTAACCGTTCATATCGCTTCACATATTCAGCTGTCAGGCGGAAAGCGGCATCAGGCCTTCGTGCTGGGCGATCTGACCTATTCAATCTATCTCATGCATTTTCCCGTGCAGCTTGGCATGGTGCTGTTTTCGGCCGCTTGGGGTCTTGAGGTAAACTACCAGCAATATGAGCTATTCATACTTTATCTGTGCGTTACCCTCCTGATGGCAGGTTTAACGTCCAGATACATAGAATCGCCTGCACGGCGCATGATCAGGAAATACAGCTGATGGAATCTGCAACAAACGCTAACAGACAGTATGGCTATGTAAAAGCGATTGATGGACTCAGGGCCATCGCAGTGCTTGCGGTAATGCTTTACCACTTGAATCCGGCCTGGTTGCCTGGCGGGTTTGCCGGTGTTGACGTTTTCTTCGTTATTTCGGGTTATGTGGTGGCACGTTCATTGGCCGGGCGGATGAACGAGTCAAAAGTACGGTTTATTACCGGCTTTTATGCACGGCGAGTGCGACGCATACTACCGGCCTTGACCGTTTGCCTGGTCATCACCAGCTTGATGACGGTGTTGTTCATTCCGGCTTCCTGGCTCAGCGCCACCACCAGCCAGGTGGGGCTCTTTGCCTTTTTTGGCCTCAGCAACATCGCTTTGGTGCTGTTTCAGGATGATTACTTCTCGCCACGCGCCGAATACAACCCCTTTGTGCATACCTGGTCATTGGGGGTCGAGGAGCAGTTCTATCTGCTGTTTCCCTTTCTGGTCGTGCTTGGCTATCGGGTTGCGCGCCGGCAAGATGTCGCGCAGAGCACTGCCCTGTTGGGCTGGAGTCTGATGCCATTGATGGCGCTGGGTTCCTTGTATCTGGCGTACTGGATGGGCGCCCATCACGCGGACAAGGCCTATTATCTGCTGCCCAGCCGTTTCTGGGAACTGGCAGCCGGGGTCATGCTCTTCCAGCTTCAGGATGCCGGGCGTTTGGGCAAGCTTGGGAGCCGGCTCGCACTTGCCGTGCTCACATTGGGGCTGGCTCTGATTGCCGTCGGATACTGGTGGGCGGACGTACAGCATTTTCCTTATCCCTGGGCGCTGTTTCCGGTTGCGGGTGCGGTGCTCGCCATCCATGCGCTGAGCTGGCGCCACACCGATAGCCACACAACGCTGTTGAACAGCCCCCTCATGGTGTACTGCGGCAAGATTTCATTTTCGTTGTACCTGTGGCACTGGCCGGTTTATACGCTGTTACGTTGGACGGTTGGCCTGGAGAGCGGCTGGTCAATCGGTGCCGCCCTGCTGATGACCTTTGCCTTGGCGATGGCATCCTATCATTGGGTAGAAACACCGATACGACGCACGTCCTGGCTGCGTGAGCGGCGTGCCGCCACCATCATGGCGGGCGTGGCGGCAACCGCATTGCTATGGGCGGTGTCCTTGCAGCTGTTCCAGCACAGAGAAGCGCTGAGCCGCAGTGTGACGGCCGATACCTACACCTGGTATCCCTACGCGTATCCGGCTGCCAGCGATGATGCCTCACCCAAGCCGATGGCCGGGCGGACACTCTTTGTGATCGGCAACTCGCATACCGGTGCCTACAGCACCATGTTGCACCAGCTGCGTCAGCAACACGGGGTGGAGGTTCGCCAAATGGAAACGGGGGCATGTGCGATTGGTAACATGCTCTATCCGGTCAACGATATGCCGGGCTGCCGTGAGCTGTCGGATCGCTATCTTGCGCAGGTACTGGAGCAGGCAACGCCCGGTGACATGGTGTTTCTGGCATCGTTGCGGACTTATCGCCTGAGCGACCAATGGATGCGCAGTGACCCCGGTGCCGTGCTGGCGCACAGCGCCAGCGAGACTGAAGTTGAGCGCATCGAGCAGGCGCGACAGGAAACCATGGTGTGGGCGCAAAAGCTGGCTGCCAACGGCATCAAGGTGTTGATCGATGCGCCCAAACCGGTGCTCAAGGCGCCCCCGTATCGCTGTTCTGACTGGTTTAACCGTGAACACCCGTTGTGCACGGGCGGCCTGTCCGTTTCCCGTGAATACATGCAGCAGCTGCGTGAGCCGGTCGTGAACTCCATTCAGAGCCTGCAGCGCCAGCTTGATAATGTGTACTACTGGGACCCGTTACCGCTGCTGTGCAATCAGGATGAGTGCCCCGCGTTCGATGATAGTGGCAAGCCGCTGTTTTTCGATGGTGACCACCTCAGTGGGCATGGCAACCGAGTGCTCTATCCGGGCTTTTTGGCCCGGCTGCAGCAGGTCTGGTAGCAGAGATGATGCACCGGGCCGGCACCTCTTGCGGTGCCGGCCTGGCGTTGCCTACGGCTGATCGTCCAGTGTTTGCAGCAGCGTGTTGAGCTCTTGACCGATCAGGCCCGCGGCGTAGTCAGAGATATGATCGGTAAAGCTGTATAAAGCCCGTCCATCCTTGAAGGTGGCGCACTGGTCGCGCGCCTGATCACATAGAATCGGCAGGGTGTTGAACACCCGCACCTGTTCGGGCGCGCTCAAACGCAGCTCTTCCAGTAGCCGCCGGTATTGTTCAGACAGTGCCTGATGTTTTTCAAGCGCAATGGCGCAGCCATGACTCTGCTCATCCAGATTCAGCATATTGTTCAGCCATTCAGAGGCTGTGCGCCGCTGCAGGCATGATTCTGGCGGGGGCAATGTCGGGTTATCCACCAGCAGGATGACCTGTTTGCCGCTGCTGGTGAGTGCCGACAGGCCACGCTTCATGCCCGCCAGTGCGGCCGCATAGTAGGGGCTCTCGGGCAGTTCTTGTATGTGCCGGTCAGTGCTGAGATTGAAGAGGGAACGTGTCGCCACGGCGACGACGACCGCATCCAGGTGTTCAGCTGCAGACAAGTAGTCCAGTGTTGCCTGAGCGAACGCCTGATGTCGCTGGTAGGCCGGGTTGTCCGACAGCACGGGGACAGGGGCGCCGTCGAAGGCGTTGCCGCCGATAAAGAGCCAGCCATCCGCAGCCGAACTGGTGCGAATCAGGCCCGGGGCCAACACGTCGGCCTTGCTGTCCCCGATCAGGGCAAAGCGCGGTGATGCATCCTTTTCCGCGATGCATTTGGCGCCGGTAAAGTTGAAATCGGCCCCCGCCTCATCACACTGGTAGGTGACATCCCGGCCCGCCAGGCCGCCATCAAAGCCGGATTCCAGATGCGAGTTGCTCAGCATGATGGCCCTTGCCGGCAAGGCATCCTGTGTATAGGTGTAGAGCCCGACCGTCGCGACCAGCACCATGCTGGTGAGCAGTGCGGCCGGTGTGCCGGGGTGTTTGAGATGCCGGATCGGTTTTTCGACCCACAGGTAAGACAGCAGGGCGCACAGCAATGACACCAGCAGCGCCATGGCCATCATGGTGGGCGTTGGCTGGCTGACCACAATGTGCAGCAGGCTGATAAACAGCCAATGCCATAAATACAGTGGAAAACTGATCAGGCCAATGAAGACCATGGGTTTATTGGCCAGCAGTACCCGGTTGGGCCAGGCCGAGGGGCCGGCCATAATCACCAGGCAGGCCGCTGCCACGGGCGCCAGTGCCCAGTACCCCGGGAAGACCGACGTTTCACGAATGCAAAAGAGCGCGACCAGGAAGAGCGCACATCCGGCGGCGGATAACAGGGAGGCCGGAACGGTCGGCAGTGCTGGCCGGTGGCGCATGAGAATGGCCACAAGCCCGCCGGCAGCAATCTCCCAAAACCGGGACAGGGGCAGATAAAACGCGGTCGCCTGGTCCTGGTAGGAGAAGCCGATGTTAAGTGCGAAGGAGGCCAGAATGAGGGCCGCCACAGGGGCGGCGGCATTCTTGTTCCACCGTGCCAGCAGGATCAGCAGGAGCGGCCAGATGATATAAAACTGTTCCTCAATGGCCAGGCTCCACAAGTGCAACAGCGGCTTGGTCGTCGCGCTGCTGTCAAAATACCCGGCCTCGGACCAGAGCATGAAGTTCGAGCCGAACAGGGAGCCGGCAAAGATATGCTTGATAAGCGTGTAATACTCATCATCCAGCAGCAGGTGCCAGCCCATCAGCAGGGCCGCCATGAATACCAGCAGCAGAGACGGAAATATCCTGCGGATGCGTTTCGCATAAAACTCAATAATTGAGAAACGGTCATCCTTCAGGTTGTGGGTGATGATGCTGGTGATCAGGAAGCCTGAAATGACAAAAAATATATCGACACCGATAAATCCGCCGTTCAGCCACGCCGGAAAGGCATGGTAAATACAAACGGATAAAACGGCGACGGCCCTGAGTCCATCTATGTCGGCCCTGTACTTCATGCTGCATGTGTCCATTTACACAGGTGAGGGATGGGGAGCAGGCACACCGATGCGGCCTGTCATGAAAATCGAGCGCTGCCGGGTTGATGCAGCACCGGTGCCCTGTCAAATACAGGGCACGAAAGGCACGCCGCCACAGCCTGCCAGCAGCAGGGCGGCGGCGGTGATGAGCGCATATCGCATTTTCAGCTGTCCGGGGTTAGAAGTTGAACTTCAGCGTATCGTCCTGTGTCCCGAACACGCCTTCCACATCGCTTGCGGACAGCGAGGCTTCGGCCTGTTTGGCGCGGGCGTGCAGATCATAGAGCTTGCTCAGGCCGTTCAAGCGATGCTGGGACAGCAGTTGTGCATACGCCAGTGACAGGGCGTTGGACTGTGTCAGGGCCTGCAAGCCATCACCGCCCAGATTGCGCAAGGCCGCTTCGTCAATACGGAACAGGCCCTTGACGGCATTGCGGCTTTCATCCGCGGTTCTGATATTGATGGGCCAGGGGGCAATCAGCTCATGTTGCGCCAGTGTATTCACCGCCGCCTGGGTGAGCTGTCGACTCTGTTCACACTGTTGCAGAAACTCCATCACGCGCTTGAGGGATTCCGAGAGCGCTCCTTCGGCATCAAAAAAAGCTTCACCATCGGCAGCCGGGTTATCACTGAGCAGGCCGCTGTCCTGATCAAAGCAGAGCAGGCGCTGTCCTGACGAGGTGTCGGTCATCAGACGGAAGGGGTAACCGCGGAATTCGGCCGGGACATAGCCCCCGAGCCAGCGGCCGTTGGGCGCGACAAAGAGGTTCAGGTTGGGGGTAATCGACAGCAGCGCGACCAGCTGGAAATGGTGACGGCCATCATCGGTCTTGTGCTGAATAAACGCCAGCGGCAGCGTCGGGATCAGGTGGGGCAGTTCATCCAGCAGCACGGGGACGGCGGACTGCTCGGTGGCGAAGCCCAAGGACTCGGCCTTGCGCCAGCCCTGATGGGCATGCTCGGTTTTAGTGAGTGGAATATAGTGGGTCATGCATCACCTTGAGGGGTCGATGTGAATCAGAGGTGCCATTGTACGGCAAGCGGATAAAGAAAACCCCCGGTCCGAAGACCGAGGGTTCTCGATTTAACCCTTACCCGTGCAAAGCACTTCGAGGGTTGTGACTGTCAGGCCACAAGGGCTTAAGTCCGGTGTTACAGGATGTTGGTGGCGTCCAGAGCCGGCAGAGTAGCACCGAAGTCAACAGTACCGACCAGAGTCACGTCGGTGAAGTTGTCAGTGCCAGCTGCGGCTTCGGAAGTGACCTGGTAAACCTTGTACTCACCTTTGTTGTCAACGTTCTCAACCAGCAGGATAGAGTTGGCTGTATCACCGACGAGGTCAGTCGCAGTCATGTCAGCAGATCCGAAGGTAGCGTTGGCGTTCAGCGCCGCCAGTACCTGAGCATCAGTCATGGTTGCAAACTCCAGAGTAGCGGTAGTAGCACCATTGACAGTTGTGAAGTCAGTGACAGACAGAGTGTTGGCACCGAAAGCAGTGATAGCAGCATCAGAACCTGCAATGCGCGCTTCGGAGAGGCTGTTGGTGTTAGCAGAAGCATCTTCAACGTTGTTCAGCCAAGCGCTGAAGTCCAGGATGTCTGCATTTGCACCTGCTTCGAAGTGAACAATGGTGTTATTGCCGATGTTGCCTGCATTGAACTCTACGGTATCCAGGTTGTTAGCACCGGTGTCGTCAGAGCTCAGTACGATTACATCGTTACCAGAGCCTGCATTCACCACGTTTTCAACGTTGTTGGCCAGAGAGTCAGTGCCCAGAGAAGACAGACCCTCAGCTACACCTGCTGTGGTAGTACCAGTAGCACCATTGGCATCTACAACACTGGTAGTGATGGTAGAATTAGTACCAACGGTTACAACGCCAAGCGCACTGGAAGCGTAAATGCCGTTAGCTGTCAGCTCTGCTACGATGTCACCAGCAGTTGTGGTTTCATCAGTGTTGGTTGCAACGCTGTAGGTTGTGCCATCGATTGTGATGTTGATGGTTTCGCCCGCGGTGTAGTTGGCAACAGTGATTGAGCTGTAAGCCTGGGCGTCAGCAGAATCAACTGTAGTTTCACCGCCAGCAGTGACAAGCACGGCAGCATCATAGCGAGCTTCAACATCGATAGTGGAGTTCTGCTCCTGCTCCCAGTAAGCGTTCTCGAGAGCGCTCTGCTGAGTGGCAGTCAGGTCAGCCCATTCTTTACCGAAGAACTTCACTTCAACGCCAGTAGTAAGCTGAACGCCGTCAACCAGGTATTCAACGGTGATGACGTTGTTGGAGTCAACGGATGCTGTTGCGAGCTTGCTCAGCTCCGGATCATCGTTGATTGCAGTCAGGATGGCGTTATTCAGGTCTTCAACGGTTGTCAGACGTGCTGATGAACCGCTAACGATATCGATCAGTTCGCTTTCGAAACCTACGACCAGGCCATCGGCATCCAGGTCGGTAGACAGGGTTACCTGTACCTGCTTGCCGAACAGGAACTCAACGTCGTAAGCGTTGACTGTTGCCAGCTGGCCACTGGACGCATCAATCTCCAGAACAGCCTTGGCACCAGTGTTTTCGGCATAGATGGTATCGTTGCCGGCACCAGTGTTAGCCGTCAGGGCAGTCATGCCACCGGTTACAGTGTCAGCGCCAGCACCCAGAGTTACAGTCGCTTCGTTCACTTCAACAGCAGTAGAGCTCAGGGTAACAGTGTTGTTACCGCCGGTTGAGCTCAGGGACAGGCTTGCCTGAGTGCTGCCAGAAGTAGAAGTGCCAGTCAGCTCAGCGGTGATGCTGTCGTTACCGGAACCGGTGTTGACTACAAAGCCCTGCTCGCTGGATGCACGGCCGTTGCCGTCGTAATCAGCAACGAAAGTGATGTTAGCAGAAGTACCGGAAGCATCCAGGAAGTCCAGGTCAGACACAGCAGCGCCTTCACCCAGGCTCAGTGCTGAACCGGCGAACGCGTTGGCATCAACTTCGTTCAGGTCAGACTGAGTGCTGCCGATGTACAGGTCACCCTGGTTTTCCAGAGAGCTGATGTGGATTTCCTGCAGCGCATCGTTGGTGGTGTTCAGGGAGTTGATCTTGCTGCTGCGGTCAACCATGACGTTGATGCGTTCAACACCCAGGTCAGAGTTGGACATGCCGCCGATTACAACATCACCCGCCAGAGAACCGTTACCAGCGTTGTCCAGAACCAGGTTGGACTCGATCAGGTTGCTGGAAGTGCCCGGAGGCAGCGGCTGAGCATTACCGGCAACCAGGAAGCCGCCAGCTACCGGCTGGATAGCGCTCTGGGTGAAGTTGACGTTATCAAACGCGTTACCAGCCGGATCGGTCACCAGGATTTCCTGTGCAACGAACGGCAGTACAACGGTGTTACCGGCGAAGGTCACTTCGGTGTACGGAGTGGACAGTTCAACAGTCAGACCTGCGTAGCCTTCCAGTGCCAGTGCGTCCTGGATAGCTTCAACCAGACCAGCGTAAGTGCCGTCGGTAGACTGAACGTCTTCCAGGGAGATAGTAACATCGCCCAGGTCGAAGCTCAGGTTCAGGTTAACGTTGGCCAGCGGAGTGTCCGGAGTTTCAGTGCTGACGTCGGCGATGCGAACCAGCAGCTGAGAGTTGGACTGGTCAGCGGCTTCACGGGTCAGCGACAGGCTGTCGAACAGAGCGGTGAAGTTGGTGCCGTGCATGGTATCTTTGATACCGAAGGTAACATCCTTGGTGATATCCAGGTTGCTGCCACGCAGGTTAACGCCAGTGACAGTGAAGGTGTCGCCTGCACCACGGCTGAAGTTAGACCAGAACTCTTCAACGCCTTCCATGCGGGTAGCGTCCAGAGTCACAGTTTCCAGCGCTTCGATGTAGACTTCTTCAACGTTTTCGGTGATCGGGCGCGGGTTCTGGTTAGTCGCAACACCGTCAACTTCGTTATCTGCGATCAGAGATGCTTCGATGGTGTCACGGCCAGCGCCGCCATCGATCATGTCGCCAGTGGAGAAAGCGTTGGCAATAGCGCCTTCGCTGTTCTGACCAACCAGACCAACAAACTCGTCATCGCCGTCAGTACCGGTCAGCACGTCACGGCCAGAGCCTTCACGGCCATCGGTCAGTTCGAAGGTTTCACCTTCAGAGCCCGGACCAGTCGGTTCTTCAGCGGCAGGGAAGCTGGCAACAGTGCCGTCAACGTTTACGTTTTCGACAACAGTGTCCTTGTCGACAGCGGACAGCAGTGCCTTGGCAGCAGCCAGCTGGTCTTCGCCGTATGCCTTGTCAGCAGACTCGACAGCAGCGGTGAACTCGTCAGCAATCGCTTTGCGGTTGGCCAGAGTCGCAGCATCGTCAGCAGCGGCTTCCGGGTTGTACAGCGGGCCATTCAGGATGGCCAGTGCAACACCACCTTTGGTGATAGTGCCAGCGTCCAGCTGTTCAACATACCAGTCGCGACCTTCAACGTCCGCTTCGCGGCCCAGGATCTGCTGGTACAGGGCTTCAACCAGTTCTACGTTGGTCAGAGCGCCGTACTGAGCATCATATTCCGGGGAAGTAGAGAATGCATCGATGATACCGGACAGGTCGCCACCGTTGGTGTCGAGCTGCTCAGCCCACCAGTCCTGACCAGCTTTGTCAGCCGGACGGCCGTAGAATGCGATGTAGGCGTACTGGACCAGGTCCAGGCTTGCTTGTGTAGCCATGTAGTATTACTCCATTAGTGATGTTAACCACTTGGTCATATATATGACAAAGCGTCTCTGCTTTGTTTGATGCGACAGTGAGTGGCCAATACACACTGCCGTTTTGCCAGCAATATGCCCGCAAAAGGTTACAGTCGGGTAACAGCGGTTGTCTGCCCTCATGCAACAGCGTTGCATTGAAACAGACTGATAGGCCATTTTATGTGACCGCCGTCACACCTTGCCGTAATAAATGATATCGGCGGCCAAAAGTGCGTCACCCTCTGTACCAGGGGAGCAATATTACTATAAAACAAGGGGTTGGGTACAAGGTCTAGAGCAGGCTGCTGAGGGTCAGCTCGGCCAGCCAGCCGTCCTGCTGGTAGAGGGCAATGGGGCTGTCGGTATGACGCCACTGCAGCCGAGCCTGCACACTGAGCGCAGCGTTCAGGCGCCAGCTGTAACGTCCGTCGACGCGGCTGAGCCGCCGGTCGCGGCGGTCCTCGCCCCAGAAGCCGGGGGCGTAGGCGTGTTGTTCATATTCGCGCAGGTGGATCAGGTTCAGTTCCAGCGGGCGTTGGGGCAGAGGCGTCAGCCGGGCGCCCAGGTGGACGCTGGTTTTGGCGCCGCCGGCGCGCGGCTGTTCCGGGTGATCATACTCTGCGCCGGCCATCAGCACCGCGCGGGGATGCAGACGGCCCAGCCACTGCACGCCGATGCTCTGGCTGTCGGGTGCGGCGCTGTCACGGCTGTGGCGCGCGTACAGCGAGGTGCGGTACTGGCGGCCGAGCACACTGAGGCCGAGTTGGGTTTGCAGCCGTTCCTGGGTGTCCTGGCGCAGGCCGTTCAGCGACGCATCCAGGGTGCAATTGAGACCGGCCGGGCAGGGAATGGGCTGGTTGAGCAGGGCATAGAGCCGATATTCGGTCTCATCCAGCTTGTCGTAGTGGCGTGCGCTGCCGCCCAGGTTCCAGGTGCGGGCGGACTGGTGTTGCCAGTTGAGGCTGAAGGCGCTGAAGCTGCTGGCCTGCTGTTGGCTGCTGGTGTCCAGATCCCAGATCAATGGCAGACCGTTCAGGTCGATGGCGATGCTGTCGTGACGGCTGCCGTCGTTGGCATTGCTGTCATAGCCGCGACTCAGGCGCAGGCCGAGGTTTTGACGCTGTAATCTGACTTTCGGTCGGGTGCCTGGCGGTACTGCCGGGTTGGTATCGGCGAGCGCTTCGGCGAGCCAGGTATCGATCAGGTGCAGCAGGGCGGGTGGAACCTGGTGCGCGACCAGCCACTGACGGTGGCGCAGGGCGGCGGCCGGGTCTCCGCTGCGCAGTGCCAGGCGCAGCAGTTCGATCTGCAGGTCGCCGCGCTGCGGCTGGCAGTGGCTCAGGCGTTGCAGGGCCGCATAGGCCTGCGGCCACTGCTCCAGCGCCTGGTAGCGGTCGGCCTGCTGTTGCCAGTCGGCCTGTTGTGCACGGGTGCAGGCGAGTGTCCATTGGGGCAGGCTCAGGTATAGCAGCACCAATGCCCAGTGGGTGTATCGGGCCATCAATGCCGGACCTCTTCCATGGGGGCCAGTCCCCAGGCCCGGGTGGGCTTGGGATGGCTGGACAGATGCAGGTCGACCGGGCTGCCGTCGGCGTCCGGGGGCAGGAGCGCCCGGGTGCCTGGCCCCAGCAAAATGGCGAAGGGGGTCTGGCGGGTGGCGGCTTCCAGGTGAGCGGCCAGATTGACCGGTGCACCGATCAGGGTATAGCTGCGTCGATGGCTGGAGCCGAACTCGCCCACGACCACTTCACCGGAGTTGACGCCCACGCTGAGCCGCAGGGGCAGCCGGTATTCGGCCGCCACCCGGTCCATTTCGGCACAGAGTGCGCGGGCGGCCTGGGTGGCGTGCAGGGCGTGCTGGGCATCGGCCAGGGGGGCGCCCCAAAAGGCCATGACGGCATCTCCGATATATTTGTCCACCGTACCTCCATGCTGGTGAATGACGTCTGTCAGCCGGTCCATGATGATCTGCAGTACGCGGGCCAGATACTCGGGGTCGATATCGGCGGCATAGGCTGAAAAGTTGCGCATGTCGGCGAAGAGTACGGTCATGGTGCGGCGCTCAGGCTCCATGCCGATGACCTGTTCCGGGTGGCGGCGGATGCGGTGCAGGACCGGCGGCGCCACGTAGTGGCTGAACTGGCGCTGCAGTATGTCACGGGCACGGATGGCGTCAAGGGCGGTCCAGGGGATCAGCAGCGCAAGAGTGCCGCCCGTGGTCGCCAGCACCGGCAGCAGCGGCCAAAAGGCCCCGTCGGGCTGGCGGGCCAGAGCAAACAGGCACCAGCCGGTGACGCCGGTGAGTGCCAGGGCCAGCCCCCGTAACGGGCACTGGCGGATCAATGTGGTGGCCAGGGCCAGGGCGATGATCAGGCCTACGCCCCAGGCGACGGCATGGGCATGAGGTGGGGTGTACCAGAGCTGCTGGTTGAGCAGCCCCTGCAGCAGCAGTGCATGGGCTTCTACAGCGGGATAGTCCGGTGCGATGGGGGTGCTGATGCGATCGTGCAGGCCCACGGCGCTGGAGCCCAGAATCAGCACGCGGCCCTGCAGATAATCGGCCGGCAGTTGCTGGTTGAGCACGTCTTGGGCACTGACCCAGGGAATGGCGCGGCCATCGTGGCTGTACCAGGGAATGCGCAGGCTTGTATCCGTGGCCAGGGGCAGTGAAAGCAGGGCGTCGTCACTGCTCAGGAATCGGGTAGCGGCGTCGAAACGGTAGGCAGGGGGACTGCCCAGCAGTTGTCGCATCAGGCTCAGGGCCAGTGTTTCGGCGCAGGTGTCGGGATGGCAGACCAGTGGAAACAGGCGGCGCACACTGCCGTCGGCGTCGGTGATGGGGGTGATATGCGCCTGTTCCCGGCTCTGCAGCGTCGGGATGTTGGTAATCCAGCTGCGCATGCGCGGCAGGGCGTTACAGTCTCCCCGGCACTCGACCTGGCCTGGCAGGGCGCCATGACCGGGCCGGTCGGCAGGGGTCCAGACCAGGCTGGTGGTGATGTTGTCGGCCTGCAGCGCCTGCGCCAGGCTGTCGGAGTGGTCGGCCTGATCGGGGAACAGGATGTCCACCCCGATCAGGGCCGGTGCCTGGGCCTGCAGTGCCTGAATCAAGTCGGCGATGCGAGACCTTGACCAGGGCCAGCGCCCCTCCTGTGCCAGGCTCGCGTCGTCGATGTCGATCAGGGCCAGACGTGGGTCAGGTCCAATGACCTGGGGCTGGAGCAGGCGGATGCGCCAGTCATCCAGAGGCGCTTCCAGCTGTCGCACCTGATCGGGCCAGGCCGCGTACAGCACGGCCATCAGGCCATGCAGACACAGCAGGGCCAGCACCTTGGTGCGTATGGCGCGGCGCATCACTGCCAGTGCGTGATGCCGCTGACATGGCCGTCTTCGCCCAGTTCGCGTTCGAAGATCAGCGCGGCGCTATCGCCGTCCGGCCCCAGACCGCCCTGAAGCTGGGCGTTGGAAAGCTGGTCGTCACTCTGCATCAGGCCGTTGTCGCCGATGCTGCCGGCGCCCTGGATGGCGATGTTGTTGTCCAGTCCGGGGGCTGTGACATCGAAGCGGGACACGAAACGCTTCTGGTCAAAGTCGACCTGCAGCATGGGGTTGATCACCTCGGCGGGGCGCAGGCCGTCCTTGCCGGAATAGACGGCGGAGGCGTCGCTCAGGGCAAAGTTGACACGACCGCTGGTGGGCAGGTTGTCAGCCGGCATCAACTCCAGCGCGTAGTGGCGGTTATAGGCAAAGGTTTTGCCATAGCGTGACAGTTGCGCCACCTTGTCCTCATCCAGGCGGGCGAAATCGGCCCAGTGCCCCCAGGTGACACCGTTGGTTTCCCGGCTTTGCCATTGCGCCAGCAGCGGGCTGTCATCCAGCCCGGTCTGCTGCAGGCCGAACATCCATTGCTGATGCGAGTCCTTCTCGGTGATCAGGATGACCAGGGTATTACCCTGCCAGTGACCCTTGAGGCTGAGATGGTCGTTTTCGGCGAACAGCATGCCGGCTTCACCGACGGCGCCGCGCAGGTTGTAGTTGTAACGCTGAGTACCGATTTCAAGCTGGAAGCGGCCATCGGCATCGGCCTTGAAATTGGTGATGCTCGCCGGCGCGCCATGGCCGGCGGGGTTGCCCAGCGGCTGGCTCCAGCGGGTGCTGAACTGCTGGGTGCCGTTGCCGGCAGGGCCTTCGCCGGGGGTGAACCAGAGGCTGTGCCGGCCGGCATCCAGTTGCCAGAGTTCGACCTGGTCGTTGCGCAGTGTGGTCAGCCATTCAAGGCCGGCAGAGCTGCTGTCGACCTGTCCCAGGCTTTCAGGCAGGGCGTCCCAAACCAGCCCTTCGGGCCAGTAGCGGGCGGCCAGCAGGGTTTCAATGGAGCCGGTTTTGCCCCACAGGCGCTGTTTTTCCAGGTCGAACCAGCCATTCAGGGCCAGGCTCTGGCGCAGCTTGAGCTGCAGGTTGTAGATGCTGTGGCTGGCATTCGGGTCGTAGGCATCCACTTTCAACGTGGTATGGCGCAGGTAATATCTGATCTGGGCTTCGGTCAGGCCGTCAACACGGTTGTCCACCGTGTACAGATGCGCGTTGGCCTGGCCCGGCGTCGCGTCGACGGCGTCATTCAGGCCGTCGCCGTCCATATCGGCCAGCCAGGGGTTGAGATCGTTGGCCAGCTCGTACTCGTCGGACAGGCCGTCGCCATCGGTATCACCGGAGGCGTCCAGCAGCATGGCGTCGCGCAGGCCTTCCAGGTCCATGCCCGGCTGTTCGGTCACAGGCTGTGTCGTCTGCTCGCCGTCGGGCAGGGCTTCGTCGCGTTCGACAAATTCCAGAACCTGCTCGTGGGTAGCGGTGGGCGTCAGGGCCTTGCCGTATGCGTCATACAGGCCGGCGGCAAATACCGCCGGTGTGTTCATGTCGGTAATGAAGTCGGGCGTGCCGCTGATGCGTTCAATGCCATCGCCCCGCTGCAGCCGTAGCCAGGCATGGTCACTGCCGCTGAGGTCGGCCGCTTCCGGGGTGCCGCATGCTCCCAGGCTTCCCGGTACGCAGTCAAGGCTGTCGGAGAAGGGGGCCAGTCGGATGGCGCCTGCATGGACGAATACGCCGAGGGTGTCGTCCCTGAGATTGATGGTGTAGTCGGTGCCTCGAATGCCCAGCGCCGCAAAGGGCGTATCCAGGCGATAACGGTGGTGAGCGGCCTGGCCAATGGTGCCCGTGCGTGTGCGCAGGGTGCCCTGCTTGAGTTCGAAGCGGATAGCGGCTGCCTGGTCGGCCGTGGCGGGCCGGTAGGCGTGAATGATCATTTCCGAGTGCGACTGCAGGTTGACGATGGCGTTGTCCTGCATGCGCAGGGTCATGCTGCCGTTGGCGGTGATCAGGTGGTCACCGGCAAATACCTGTGTCTGCCGAGTCAAAGGCTCGCGGCCATCGGCCGACAGGCGCCAACTGTCACCGGCGGCCAGGATGACGGTGCCGGCTGCGGCGGCGGCGCTGGCTGAGCCGGTCATGCCCAGGTTGACCGCCAGGATCATCAGTAACAGGGACAGATGAGACAAGCATGCGCGCATGAGTAACCTCGGGTCAGATAAGCCAGAGTTGCAAACCGACAATTTGCAGGCTGGCATCGATGTATTCGTCGGACTGGGTGAAATCCAGCATCACCTCATCCGGTGTCCGAACTTCTGAGTATAGCTCATTCAGCCACCAGTTATAGCCACTCAGATCAGGGCTGCGGCCGAATGTGTTGCCGTAAAGCTCATCGAGCAGCTCTTCCGAGCTGATGTGAAGGTCGTGGTTGGTGTCGGCGCGGGAGCTGAATTCGCTGGACGCATAGAAGCCTGCAGTCATGTCCCGCAGGCTCAGGCCTTGCTGCAGCTGGTCGGCCCACCAGTCAAAGCCGGCCTTGTCGGGGGTTCGGCCCATGATGCCCAGATAGGCTCGATACAGTTGTGCATCTTCAGCGGCAATCAGCCGGTCGCCGCTGAGAATGTCGCTGTTCCAGGGTGAACTCGGCGAGGCCAGCTGCGCTTCGCCGGCAATATTGAACATCAGATCATGCGGGGTGTAACTCAGGGTGTTGAAGCGGATCTGCTCGATGCCGGTGAAGGTGACGGCGTTGTTCCAGTCGCCGTCCAGTTTCAGGGACAGCTGCTCCAGCGTGAGGCCATTACGTGTATCCAGGGTCCAGCGCTCAACGGGCGGGTCGAGCTGCAGCCGGTCCTGGCCGGAGCCTCCGGCAATGTGGTCATGCCCCCCTTGCCAGTGGTAAACGTCGTCGCCGGCGCCCAGCTCGATGTTGTTGTCGTGTCGGGCTCCGGTGACCAGGTCATTCCCGGGGGTGGCGATCAGCTGCTCGAACTCGGTGTCGAAGGCCAGTGCCAGGTTGTGACGACCGGCCAGGACCTCCCCCCAGATGTTGCGGACCACACCGGCGCTGATGAAGCCGCCGGCTTCCATGTCCGCTATGATCGGGTCGGCCAGAGCGCTGAAGTCCAGGGTATCCCGGCCACCGCCATCCCACAGGGTCTGGATGGGTATCTCCCGGTCAAAACGGTAGTGGGTGTCGCCGGCGTTGAAGTCCGTGTTGGCGCCATACAGGTGTTGCAGGGCGGCGATGTCCATCAACTGGAACCCGATTGGCGACGTGTAGGGCAGGTCGGGGTGGTCGGTATAGGACATGACCGTGTACTGATAGCTGTCCTGGGCGGCGGGTACCTCAGGAAAGCCTTCGTCGGCTTCAAAGGAATGTGCCAGCCCCAGAGCGTGGCCCAGCTCGTGTATCATGGTGAGGTTGAGCCAGGTACCGGGGGCCGGTGAGTCCTGCCAGGTACTCTGGTTGAGCCAGATGTCGCCGGAAGCGGCACTGGCTTCGGTGCCGTCGACATACGATGACCGGGGGTAGTAGGCATAGCCGAGCGTATCGGGTGACATGAGATCGTTGAAGGCGATGCGCAGATCACCGTAGGTATCCCCGTCAGCCACTTCGATCAGGTTCAGCCTGGTCAGCTGGCCGACCTGCTCGGCCAGCTGTCTGAACGCGTTTTGGTGCGCCTGGTTCAAGGCGTACCAGCTGCTCCATTCATTATCGCTGCTGTAATTGTGGGCATGCTGGGCTGTCCCCGACGGAAAGCTGTAGGTCAGGGTGTCGCCAGCCCAGCGATAGGCGCTGAGCAGGCCGGCGAACCATTGCGTGGTGTACGCGGTTGGGGTGATGTTCATTGTTCCAGCCTGGAAACTCGTTCAAGCAGGGCGGTGGCGCACACCGATCAGTCAAACGTTTGTTCAACCCTGTGGCGGGCGGCGAGTGTGCGGCGATTGCGTTCAGTGTCTTCCAGTAAGAACAGCGCGTCAATGGCCGTCGCAAAGGCTTCTGTCTCTGCCAGCGATATTTCGGTCGTTTCAGCAAAATCGATGCCGCGGTTGCCAAAGGGCGTACTGATGATGTCCAGGCCCCAGGCGGCGTAGTCGAGCATTTTCAGGTTGGTGCCCGAGCCGGACATCATGGGATTGAGTGCGGCAGAGGCAGATGACATGACAACCTGTTTCTCGGCTTCCGGTAGCATGCCCAGCGGTACGACGTTGGCGGGCAGTTGCTGGAAGTCGGGGTGGTCGCACAGGCTGCCCAGCAGCCAGAACTGATGTCCGGGCCGTGCCTTGGCCAGTTGCAGGATCAGTTTGGCCGCTTCCAGGTTGGGGCCGTGCCAGCTGCCCATGAACAGCAGTGCTTCCTGGTTGGCTGTCAGACCGAGCCGGGTGCGATTGACTCGCCGCTCCTCGACGCTGTGGTAGCGGGTCAGGCTCAGGTCAACACCGTTGCCGGCCACGGCGGACGGGCATTCGAGGGGGCCATAAAGCTGGGCGAAGCGTTCCAGGTCATCCTGGCTGCAGGCGACCAGCCAGTCGCTTTCGCGGATGCAGGCCGCCTCTGTCTCGCGCACCTTCTGCAACAGGGGGGCCGGATCTTTCTGCCCCGTCAGTACGGCAGCCTTCATGTCGGCTTCCACGTTATGAGCATCGTAGGCGATCGGGCCTTTCCAGACCGCCCGGATGGCCTGGTAAAGGTAAGGGTGTGACGCAATGACCAGATCGGCATCACGCACCTGCTGCTCCAGCAGGTCCATGTAGGCCGTGTTCTTGATGATGCCGTCAATGGCGGCAATATCCCCGAGGGGAACCTTGCGGCCGTGCTGGAGCTTTTTGGCATGCACCTTCTGGGCAAACGACTCGGGTACGACATGTTCGGTCAAATGGGGCAGCAGCCGCAGGTGGCGTTGCTCGGGTCCGGTGCAGACGAGGGTTACGTCTACCTGTTGGGATAGTTGTGCGTACAGGTTGTAGAGGCGACTCTGCCCGCCACCCTGAGGCGGCCAGGCCGGGAACGTCGATGTCACAACGACTTTCCGGCGCGCGGGCTTAGTCGGCGGCGGGGCGGAGGGTGTGTCGGGCGTGGGTGCCAGCAGAGGGGCCAGTGTGGTTGCCCAGCTGATGTGGGCGACCTTGTCACGGGCTTGTTCTCCCATCTTGATCGTGGCTGCCGGGTCCGACAGCAGCTGAGCCATCGCATCGCGCAGTGCATTCACATCAGGCGCTACACTGAAGCCGCTGACACCGTTCTCGACAAACTCATTCACGCCACCGGCGTCGGTGGTGGTCAAGACCGCCTTGCCGGCTGTCATGGCTTCAATGGTGATGAGACCGAAGTCCTCATCGTATGGCATGAAGGGCACAAACAGCGCATCGGCATACTGGTCGGTAATCTCACGATCGGTAATGCGGCCGAGAAAGCGGATGCGCTCATCCCCGGCGGCCAGGGCCTTCAGCTTTTGCTCTTCCGGACCGCTGCCGGCAATACGCAGCTCGATGGTGTCCGGCAGCTGCCGGAAAGCCTGTATCAACAGATCCAGGCGCTTGGGACTATCGAGCCGGCTGACCGTAAAGATATGGTTGTAGTCCCCGCTCCTGATGCCTTTTAGATCTGAGGGGTGGTGCACCACCTGCACAGCGGCATCCGCAGGGAAGTAATCACGTCGACTGGCCACATTATAGGAGATGGCGCCGTAGTGGCGAATGGCGCCGGGGCGCTGGGCAATGGCGTCGAGATGGTGCACGATGGCACGCGTCAACGGGCCGGGAAAGGCGCAATGACGGTCGTAGTCAGGGGACTTTTCCAGTGTTCTGAGACGGGCAAAAAGCTCCTGCAATTGCTCACGCTCAGGGGGCCGTTGCAGCAGTTGCAGCAGTGGCTGATAGGCGGCCGGATAACGGCTCGGCTCCAGTTGCTCGGGCTGACCACTGAAATGATAGGTATCATACAGGCCGCGCAGCTTGTGCTGCAGGTAGCAGTAGTGTTCGGGGTGGTCCACCATCCAGGCGGGGTATTTGGTGCTGATGACGCGATCAAAGTGACTCAGATCCAGCTGGCTGAAGGCTTCGTAGCTGCGCATCAACTCACGAAAGTTGCGTTCGGGCGAGGGGATCTTGATCAGTTCCGCCTCGTGACCGGTCTGCTGGTTGATATGCTCCAGCATCCCCCACCAGAGTTTTTCGGCGCCGCCAATGGTGAAAGGAACGGGGCTGGGTGCGATCAGGGCAATTTTCATCCTGAGTCCTGCTTAGTTGTCGGCCAGCAGGCTGCTAACGACCTGCTGCCAGCTGATGTTGTGGTGCGTATAACTGTCGCGCCCGGCGGCGCCCATGTCGGCGGCCGCGCGTTTGTCGGCATACAGCCTGTCAATGGCTTCGGCAATCTGCTCAGGGTCGGGTTCCCGGACATAACCGGTCTCGCCATCCCGCACGAATTCCAGCGGCCCGCCCGAGTCGGTACAGGTGATGACCGGCTTGCCAGACAGCATCGCTTCCAGCGTGATGTAGCCGTAATCCTCATCGTAGGGGCCAAAGAATACGCCCAATGAACGGGCGTACAGGGTGTACTTTTCCGCTTCACTGAAGCGACCGATCAGGTGTACTCGGTCCTGTACGCCCAGCCGTTCGATTTCGGCGCGGTATTGGGCTTCCTGCCCTCCGGTGCCGCCCAGCAGTATACGGACAGGGGCCTTCACGTGCCGAGCGGCCTGAATCAGCAGTGACTGGCGTTTCAGGGTCTCCAGTCGGCTGGGGTAGAAAATGTAGTCCCAGTCGTCTGCGCAGTAAAAGTGTTCGGCGCCGTGAGGCGGGTGATACAGGGGCAGTGCCGTCAAGCCGTTGTATTCACGCAGACGTGCGGCGACGTTGGCCGAGTTGGCAAACAGGCGCGAAGCGCGTGACAGTACTCGGGTGTCATATTCGGTCACCCTGTCCTTGAAGTGGCGCAGCTGGCGCTGATCCGGCTGCTGCGCAAACAGTTCGTAAACCGCACGATGCTGGTGCATGACCCAGACCCGATGGTCCGGGTGGCGGACGCCGTAGCCGGGGAACTGCAGGCTGATGACCTTGTCGATTGGCACGCCGTTGAATTCGCTGAAGTCCTGCTGTTCGCAGTGTTCCATCAGCTGTTCAATCGAGCGGGTCGGGTTGAACTTGAACGGGAAGCGCACCTGTTCCACCTGATGGCCAGCGCGTTTCAATGCGTCGGTTACGCCGTCAATGTGGTAGTCGGCCCCGCCATGCATGAACGGGACCTGGCAGGCCGTGACCAGCAGTTTCATGCGGCCTCCTCTGCCGGTACGCGCGCCACCAGTGCAATATCCTGAGGGCCGCACAGGTGGCCGTTCACCCGCTCGGTCAGGGGATCGTTGCCGCTGACTCGGGCTTCTTCCGGGTAGGGGTGCAGGCGGACCAGTTCACTGTCTGCATACCCGCAGTATTCGGCCAGGAACTCGAGCAGCGCAGGCGTAATCGGATTGCGGTGCGTCGGGTCATGGTAGAACGTGTGGCTGCCGACGAGCAGGTTTTCCGGGTTGGGGGTTTCGAAAATCAGCACGCCGCCGGGCTGCAGGACGCGACGGGCTTCGGTGGTCCAGCGCAGCAGCAGTTCAAAAGGAATATGCTCGATCACATGAAACGCCGTAATGGCGGCAAGGCTGGCGTCCGGTTGGCGGCGCAGCCAGGCCAGTGCGTCTTCAGTATCGGCGTCCAGGTTCTGCTCTCGGCAGCTGTTGACCATGACCGGGTTGATATCCAGTCCGGTCGCGGCATACCCCTGTTCCCCCAGCAATTGCAGCCACTCGCCACGGCCGCAGCCAATGTCCAGAATGCGGTTGCTGCCCTGCTTGTGGTCGGGCAACCGTGCCAGCCAGGGAGTCATTTTGGTGCGAATCTCTTCTCGCGTTCCGCGACAGGCATCTTCAAACGCCACATAAAATGCGGCAATGTCGCTGTCGTCGACAGCCTGAGCCGGCACTTCTCGACTGTCTGCTGCTGAAGTGGACGGTGTTGCTGCAGGTGACGAAGCCGCCAGGGTTTGCTGCTGGTAAGCAATTTTATGGCTCAGGTTGGCGGCCTGCTTTTTGAGGGCTGTCAGTTCCTGCTCAAGGACCTGTCCAAGAGTCTGCTCAAGGGCCTGCTGGGCCTCTGCCTGGGTAAGCGCCTGCTGCTCCATGCGCTGGAGGCTGCTTTCAGTGGATCGCTGGGCGTTGCCAAGTTCGCGTTCCGCCTGGCGTATCCGGCCGTTCACCTGGGCCAGCTGCTGCAGTATGCTGGCCCGATAGTGGCTCATCTCTTCGGTGTTGGGGAGTTCAAAAATACGACGATAAAGCCCCAGAGCGCGTTGTGCCAGCGGGCGCAGTGTCCGAATATGGCGCAGGCGGGCCAGCAGGCGGTAGCCTTTGAGGCCGCGAATGCGGACGCCGTAACGTCGGGCTTCTTCCGAATCGCTTAATTCGGCCAGTATGTTCTGCTTTTCCACACCCTGGTGCAGCTTGTCGAGATAGCCTTGTCGTCCCGCAGGGTCGGGCTCTCGCTGCAGAATGCACAAAAAGGCGTTATGCACGAAGGCTTCGTCATCGAACTGCAAGAATTCTCGATAGTGGTAGACGGGCTTGGCTGGCAGGCGCAGGCTCTGCTCAAACGCCATCTGCCCCGGGCACTCTGCTGCCGGTAGCGGTGTGGGCTCGGGCTGGGTGTTGATGTCCAGCTGGGCGGCTTCACGGCGAATCGCGTCGAGCAGTTGCTCGGTGGTTTGCGGCTGGTTGTTCATGAAACGTCCTGCATCCCTACTGATGGGCTGAGTGAGTATTCCAGTTGAGTGGGTAGTGCTACAACACCTGAAAAGAGCGGCAGGTGGCTGCCGGCCACTTCGAAACGGATGAAGTTATCACACCAGTGATAGCAGTGCTCCAGGTGGTTATCTTCCGAGTGCAGCGCCAGGGTAACGGTGTATTTGCCCGGGGCCAGGTTGATCGGCAAGCTGAAGCGCAATGTGCACCTTTCAGCCGGTTGCAGGGCCAGATCCTGCCCCAGCAGGTGACTGTTGGTACCGAAAATGTCCTGACCGAACCGGTCGCGGATCATGAAGCCGACCGAAAGCGACGGAATGGCTTCACGGGCTTCGATATCAAGTTCGATACAGGCTTCTTCGCCTGCAGCAACGGTATCACAACCGGAGCGGAGCCCTGTCAGTTGTGCCGATTGGATGCGGGCTTCTCCCGTTCCGTAGCTGTTGGTCGTGCGGGATTGCTCCTGCAGTACCTGCTCCTGTTCGTCCAGGCGTGCCATGATGCGGTTGTAGTAGTTCACCGCTTCTTCCGCGTCGCCCTCATAGGCAATGTGCCCCTGGTCCAGAACCAGCGCGCGGTCGCAGAGCATTTTCACGGCATTGAGGTCGTGAGAGACAAAGATGATACTGCCGCCGGCATCGCGAAATGCGCGAATTTTACGCATGCATTTCTGCTGAAAGTGACCGTCGCCCACCGACAAGGCTTCGTCCACGACAAAACAGGCCGGGTTGGCATGAATGGCGATGGAGAAGGCCAGGCGCATGACCATGCCGGAGGAGTAGGTGCGGACCGGCTCGTGGATATACTCGCCCAGCTCTGAAAAGGTGATGATGTCATCACGGGCAGCGAGTATTTCGTCACGTGTCATGCCAATCAGCAGGCCGTTTGCCAGGATGTTGTCCAGGCCGGTCAAGGCATGGTCGAAGCCGGTCCCCAGTTCCAGAAGGCCAGTGATGCGGCCCTGGATCAGAATCTCGCCGTGGTCGGCAATCAAGACGCCGGTCAGCAGTTTCAGCAGCGTCGATTTGCCGGCGCCGTTCTGCCCCAGTACGCCCAGGGTTTCACCGTTCTTGAGGCTGAAGCTGATATCGTTCAGTGCCTGATGGTGGTGATGGTAGCGACGGCGAAGCAAGACTTCCTTCAGTCTGTCGGAAGGCTTGCGATACAGGCGAAAGCTTTTGCTTAGTTGGCGTACTTCGATCATCGTATGGCCTTAAATAAAATCGCGGATATCACGTTCCAGCTTGCGGGTCAGCCAGAGCCCGGCTGCCAGCATGAGGGTGCCGGCAGCCCCCAGAATGACCAGTGGCAACAGATCGGGCAGCTGGTGATCAATGATGATGCTGCGCCAAGCCGCTATAAAGTGCACCATCGGATTGAGCATTAGCAGTTGTCGGATGCCGTCCGGTACGATATTGACGACATAGACAATGGGCGTCAGCCAGAACCAGAGCTGAAGGACGACGTTGGTCAGCTCCTTGATGTCCTGAATGAACACGCTGAATACCGCAAGCAAAAAGCCCAGGCTGTACGCAAACAGCTGTTGTACCAGATACAGCAGTGGCAACAGACACCACCAGCTGGACAGGGGGTAGCCGATCAGCAGTAGGAAGCCGGTGAAAAAGGCGAATGAAACCGTAAAAATGAAGGTTTCCGTCAGCAGGATATAGCAGGGCAACAGGTCGAGCCGGATGCTGACCTTGCCAATCAGGTTGCGTTTGTCATGGAAGACATTGGTTACCCGGGAAACTGTGGATGAAAACGCATTCCAGGCCAGAATGCCCGAAATCAGGTAGATGCTGTAGCCGTACTGGGAGAACTCGGCACCAAAGGACTCCAGGCGCGCTCCCATGATCTGAGAAAAGATCAAGGCGAAAATCAGGATGTTGATCAGCGGCATGATAAACGACCAAAGGCCACCCAGCATGGAGCCGGCATAGCGATCCTTCAGGTCCTGGCGGGCGAAATTCAATATCAGGGCGGGTGTCATGCCGGGTACTCCAGTTGTGCCAGTTGCAGGCTGTCCAGTAACTGCTGTGTCGAATGCTGCCAGGAATAGCGGCTTGCGTGCTGTTGTCCGGTCGTCGCCAGGTTCTGGCGCAGCGTCTCGTTGGCCAGCAGGGTGTGAAGCTGGGTTGTAATCTCTTGCGCGGATTCGGGGTTTGTCAGCAGTGCGTGTCCGCCTGCAACTTCAGGCATGGAAGTGCGGTCAGAGGTCAGAACCGCTGTACCTGCGGCCATGGACTCAATGATCGGCATGCCAAACCCCTCGTAATGCGAGACATATACCGTCAGCGTCGCATTGGCGTACAGCGCCGGGATCAGTGCCTGATCCACATAGCCCAGCCGGATCGCCTGTCCGCTGGCTTGCAGCGTGGTAATGGCCGACTCAATGGCGTCACTGTGCCAGCCACGAGCCCCTGCCAGGACCAGCGGGGTTGACTGACGCATGCTTTCGGGCAACGCCATGAAGGCTTTAATGACGCGCTCCAGGTTTTTACGTGGCTCCAGAGTGGCAACAGAAAGAATGTAGTGCTCAGGCAGGTGAAGCTGCTGGCGGCAGCGTTGGCGTTCATCCGCCGATACATTGAAAAATTGTGGGTCGACGCCGGGGCACACCAGATCAATGGGGCACTGCACACCCTGCTGTCGCAGCGACTGGCGTGTGAAGTCGGAAACGGCATTCAAGCGTGTTGCCCGGGCATAGGTCTTGGGCAGCATCCGGTTGAGCATGTTGACTCGGTATTCGGGGTGATACTTGGGGTGGTGCACATGCGACAGGTCATGGATGGTGGCAACACAAGGGCCGGCAAAGGGCAGGAGCACAAAGCCGGGCTCCCAGTAGCAGTAGCCTTCCAGTTGGCGACTTGCGCGCCAGGCCTGCGCCGATTTGAGCAAGTGCCAGGCACCATGAGCGCCAGGCAGTTTCGCCAGCTGCTGACGCCAGGAGGGCTTCTGCGGTGCCGAGGGCGCGTCCAGGTTCTGCAGAAGTCCGCGCAGCTGGCTGCGTGACAGCAACCCGCGCGCACTCAGGCCACAGATATCTTCGACATCCGGGTGACGAACCAGCTCATGTAAAAGGCCGCTGGTGTAGCGGCCTATTCCGGTGGGTGAGGGCTGAAGGGAGTAGGTGTTAACCGCTATCTTCATGCCTTGCCCGGACAGCGGCCGTAAACGTCGGTAAAGCGAACGATATCATCCTCACCCAGGTAGTTGCCGGACTGAACCTCGATCACTTCCAGAGGCACCTTGCCGGGGTTGCTGAGGCGGTGCTTTTCTCCCACAGGAATGTAGGTAGACTGATTCTCGGTCAGGATCTTTTCCTCTTCACCGCAGATGACATGTGCGGTTCCCGACACCACAATCCAATGCTCGGCGCGGTGATAGTGCAGTTGCAAGGAGAGCTGCTGGCCGGGCTGAACGGTGATGCGCTTGACCTGGTAGCGATGGCCTTCATCGATGGTGTCAAAATCCCCCCAGGGGCGCACGGTGTGGCTGTGATTGGAGTACTCCGAGCGCTGGTTGGCCTTGAGATACTGCACCACATCCTTGACCTTTTGTGAGTCGTCCTTGTGGGCCACCAGCACGGCATCCTTGGTCTCAACCACAATATGGTTATCCAGCCCGATGGTGGCGACGTGACGGTGATGTGAATGTACCAGTGAATTACGTGTTTCGTGCAGGTAGGTATCGCCCAGAGCCACGTTGCCATTGTCGTCACGTTCGCTGACATCCCACAGTGACTGCCAGCTGCCAATGTCACTCCAGCCGGCGTCCATGGCGATGACGCAGGCGTTATCGGTTTTTTCCATCACCGCATAATCGATGGAGTTGTCCGGGCACAGGCTGAACAACTCTGCGCTTGGGCGGATGAAGTCAGGGTCTTGGGTACCTGAGGCCATGGCTGCCTTGCAATGGTTCAGCATCTCCGGATCGTGCTGCTCCAGCTCATGCAGATAGCTTGATGCGCGGAACATGAACATGCCGCTGTTCCACAGGTGTTGCCCGCCCGCCAGAAACTCTTGCGCAGTCGCCGCGTTTGGTTTTTCGGCAAATTCGGCGATATTGAATGCGCTGTTGCTCAGGAGGTCCCCGGTCTTGATATACCCATAACCGGTCTCGGCGCGTGTGGGCTTGATGCCGAAGGTCACCAGTTTGCCCTGTTCGGCCAAAGGCAGGCCCTGGATGATGGCTTGGTGCAGTTCCTGTGGGCGGGTGAATTGATGGTCCGATGCCAGGACCAGCATAACGGTATCATCACCGTGCTGCAGTAAGGTCAGCGCGGCCAGTGCGATAGCCGGTGCCGTGTTGCGTGAGCAGGGTTCCAGTACCGTGCTCAGCGAGGCAATATTGGCCTGGCGCAGCTGTTCGGCTACCAGAAAACGATAGTTGTCATTACTGACGATCACCGGTGCCGCGTGGTCCAATCCTTTGAGGCGAGTCAGCGTCTGCTGCAGCAGGCTGGCGCCCGACCCGTCAAGGTCGAGAAACTGCTTGGGCGAACTTTGACGTGACAGCGGCCAGAGACGACTGCCGCTGCCGCCAGCCATGATGACCGGTGTGAACATACGATATTTCCTGAATCCGGGGAATGTACGAATATGCCATTATCAGCCATGGCCGAATTTTAGTCTACCAAGCCTACAGGATGTCAGGGTATTGGGGCGCGGGGGTGGTATGCTAGAATTCGCGCCAGCTTTAGTGGTTGTCGCCCTGTCGGGACGGACCTGTACATTGAAAACGGTTGGGTCAACCCCAACATAACCACCTTGATTCCTGCCCAAAAAGCCTTGGAGTGACCCATGGAAAAGAAACGCACTGATCTGGAAGCGGTGTTACACGCTTGTCGTTCCAGTTTTTTCAGTGTCGGCCTGTTCAGTATGTTTATCAACATGCTGATGCTGGTACCTGCGTTCTACATGTTGCAGGTGTACGACCGTGTTGTAACCAGTGGCAGTGTGCCGACCCTTGTGATGTTGACGCTGGTCATGTTGCTGCTGATGGGGACCATGGGGGCTCTGGAATGGGTGCGTTCACGTATCATGGTGCGTGCCAGTACCCGTATCGATACTTTGCTGGGTAGTCGGCTGTATGATGCCAGCTTCAAGCAGGCGCTCTATTCCGGGGGCATGCAGGCCAACGCTCAGCCCTTGAACGACCTGACAGGCCTGCGCCAGTTTCTGACCGGGAACGGCCTGTTTGCCTTCTTTGATGCGCCTTGGGTGCCGATCTACATCGGCATCATGTTCATGTTCCATCCCTGGTTCGGCATCGTCGCCATCATCAGCGTCATCATTCTGGCGACCTTGGCCGTGATCAACGAAAAAGTGACCGGCAAGATGTTGGCCGAGGCCAACAAGGAAAACATGGGTGCCACCCAGTTCACGAACAAGAACCTGCGCAATGCCGAAGTGGTCGAGTCCATGGGCATGTTGGGCCGCATTCGTGACCGCTGGCAGGAAAAGAACCGCAAGGTGCTGGCGCTGCAGGGGATTGCCAGTGACCGCGCCGGTATCCTGACGTCGACATCCAAGACCACGCGGCTGATCGTCCAGTCGCTAGTGCTGGGCCTGGGCGCCTATCTGGCCATTCAGCAGGAGATTTCTCCGGGACTGATGATTGCCGGCTCCATTCTGCTGGGCCGTGCGCTGGCGCCAATCGACCAGATGATTGGTGTCTGGAAACAGTTTGTCAGCGCCCGTTCACAATATCAGCGGTTGAATGAGATTCTGGCTAAGGTGGGAGAGGAGCCTGAGCGGATGTCCCTGCCGGCACCCAAGGGGGTGGTGACCGCTGAGAACATCATGGTTGCGCCTCCAGGCACCAAGTCGCCCGTGGTCAAAGGCGTGTCGTTCCAGGTCGAGCCGGGCGAAATGGTGGGTGTGATTGGCCCCAGTGCAGCCGGTAAATCGACCCTGGCGCGCGCCATTTTGGGGATCTGGCCAACTCTGGGGGGGAAAATCCGCCTTGATGGGGCTGATATCTTTAACTGGAAACGGGATGAGCTGGGCCCCCACATCGGTTATCTGCCGCAGGATATTGAACTGTTCGAAGGGACGATCAGTGAAAATATCGCCCGCTTCGGCGAAGTGGATTCCAATGCCGTGGTCAAGGCTGCACAGATGGCGGGCGTACATGAAATGATCCTGCGTCTGCCCGAAGGCTATGACACCGTGATTGGTGCGACGGGCGGCGCCCTGTCCGGCGGTCAGCGTCAGCGCATCGGCCTGGCGCGTGCCATTTACGGCAATCCGAAACTGATCGTATTGGACGAGCCCAACTCCAACCTGGATGATCAGGGCGAAGCCGCACTGGCGGTGGCGTTGCAGAATCTGCAGGAGACCGGTGCGACGGTTTTCATTATCACACACCGGGCCAGCGTGCTCTCTCAGGTGCAAAAGCTGATGGTGATGCGAGACGGAACACTTGCCATGTTCGGTCCGCGTGACCAGGTCCTGGCAGAGTTGAATAAGGCGTCTCGCGCTGCCTCCGTATCCAAATCGGCCTGAGGATAGTTGAATCATGAGTGCAGAAACACTGAAAGCCATCCGGGAAGGCCAGTTTGAACTGGATGTCTCGGATAAGAAACCTCGACTGATCGGGCTGCTGATCCTGTTTGTCACCTTTGGCATGTTCGGGACCTGGGCGGCCGTTGCGCCGCTGGACAGTGCCGCATTGGCGCCGGGTGTCGTGACCGTTAAAACCTACCGCAAAACCATACAGCACCTGGAAGGTGGCATTGTGGAAGAAATTCACGTGCGCGATGGCGATCAGGTTGAAGCCGGTGATGTCTTGCTGGTGCTGGACGATACCCAGGCGCGTGCAGAGCTGGGTATTATCAGAGGTCAGTTGATTGCGGCCCAGGCACTGGAAGCACGACTGCAGGCCGAGCGTGATCAGAAGAAAGAGATCGGTTTCCCGGCCGGTTTCGAGATGACTGATCTGCGTGTGGCCGAGTCGGTCCAGGGTGAGCGGCAGGTATTCGAGGCGCGTATGAATTCCCATCTGGGCGAGATCGAGGTGCTGGAACAGCGTATGACTCAGATTGGCGAACAGATTCGTGGTCTGGAAGCGGTCATTCGCAGCAAGGGCGAGTTGATGACGTCCTACAAGGAAGAAATCACCGAGCTGACCGAGCTGCTGAACGATGGTTTTGTTGACAAGCAGCGCCTGCGTGATTTTGAACGTCGAGTGTCTGAACTGGAAGGCGATATGGCGGACCACCGCTCATCCATCGCCCAGGCGAAGATGAAGCAGGGCGAAACGCGCCTGAGCATTCTGCAGCTCAAGAAGGATTTCCATACCGAGGTCGTGAACCGGTTATCCGAAGTGCAGTCTACCCTGTTTGACCTGCGCGAGCGTGAGCGTGCGCTGATGGACAGGGCAGAGCGTACCGTCATTCGTGCGCCTGAAGCCGGCATGGTGCTGGGCATGAAGGTACATACAGTGGGTGGTGTCGTGCAGTCCGGCGCGCCGATTCTGGACATTGTCCCGGCGGCGTCTGATCTGGTGGTGGAAGCCCAGGTTTCCCCCATCGATATTGACCGTGTCAGCGCCGGCAAGCTGGCCGATATACGCTTCAGTGCCTTCAAGTCGGCAACCACGCCGGTGATCGAAGGACGCGTCGAGCATATTTCGGCCGACCGTCTGACCAATGAAGAAACCGGTATGCCTTACTATCTGGCACGGGTGGAGTTGACCGAAACCGGGCGCAAGGACCTGGGAGTCCTGGTGCTGGTACCCGGCATGCCGGCTGAAGTGTTGGTGAATACCGGTGAGCGTACCCTGCTTGAATACCTGATACAGCCGGCCACCAATGCGTTTGCGCGTTCATTGATAGAGGACTGATGACATGCGAAGGATTTCTCGCCTGGTCGGATACTGCTCGCTGGCGCTGCTGGCGGCGGGCCCTGTGCTGGCGGAAGACGGAAGTGACGTCGAACAGGCGCCTTCCGACCTGTGGTTGCTGTATCAGCAGGCTCAGGAGCAGGACCCCCGTGTCCTGACTGCGGAAGCGGCAGCGCGGCGTGCCGAATACCAGGAGCGTGAAGCGCTTGGACGGTTGTTGCCTCAGGTGAGTGCGGACAGCCGGCTGACCCGCACCAATTACACTTCCGGTGCCTATGAAACCTACTATGGCGGCGAGCGTTACTCCGTTTCCATGTCTCAGGTGCTCTATGACTCGCCGGTATGGCAGAGCTATCAACGCTCGCGAGCGTTGAGCGAGCAATATGCCGAGCAGGGCGAGCACGATATTCAGGGTGCGACGGCCGACCTGGTGCAGCGTTACTTTAATGTATTGGCCGCACAGGACAGCCTGGAGCTGATTCAGGCTGAAAAGCGTTCGGTCGAGCGTAACCTTGAACGCGTACGATCGCTGTTCGAGCGTCAGTTGGCTCCCATCACCGACAAGCTGGAGGTCGAAGCGCGTCTGGACCGACTGCGTTCGGACGAGATTGAAGCCCGCAATAACATCTGGGTCACCCGGGAAGCCTTGGCCGAAGTGATCGGGCGACCGGTATACGAGCAGCTGGAACGCCTCGTAGCACAGCCAAAACTGGCTGAAACCTTCGAGCTGGAAAGCTTTGAACACTGGCGTGATCTGGCACTGTCAAACAGTCCTTTGATTCAGTCCAAACAGGCGTCCGTCAACGCCCAGCGGGCGGCGCGCAAGGAAGCGTTTGGTGGCCACATGCCGAAGATCAGCATGCAGCTGTCCAGCCAGAAAAGTAATATCGGCAACGAAAACTCACCGTCACCGCGCACGGAGTCGAATGTGGCGGCATTGCAGATTCAGATTCCAATTTTCTCGGGCGGCTCGACCAGCGCCCGTACGGATGCGGCGTATGAGAGCATGCTGATTGCGCGTCAGGAATTTGAAATTGCTCGACGTCAGGTCCTGAAAGAAGTCCGTACGGCCTATATGAATGCGGAATCGGCGCTGGCGAAGGTGCAGGCCGGTCAGGTTGCTGTGCGTTCGGCCGCCAAGGCGCGTGAAGCGGCGGAGAAAAGCTTTTCATATGGCATTAATAATGCCGTAGATGTACTGGATCGAGCTCGAGAGCAGTACAGCGCCGAACGCGACCTGCTGGAAGCTCAGTACAGTTTCCTGCTGAGCTATGTGGTGCTGAAGCGTTGGAGTGGAAGCCTGTCGGAAGATGATTTGCAGCAGATCAACACCTTGTTGGATATTCATACCGTGAAATATGCAGCTGTTGATACTGCTGGCTGAATATCTTGAATATCTTGCACCTTTACAAGTCCGCCCCACCGGAGGAAGTCGGTGGGGTGGGCATCGTCATTGCCAATATTGCCCGTGGTACCGCCGCTGCTGGCGTACACCACCGTGTGTTGGTGTTTACCCACAGTAAAACTTTCAGAATTGAACGTTGGGAGTGTGGCGCAGAAGTCTTTTTCTGTCCCATGTGGTTTCAATTTGCATCCATGCCGGTGGGGCCCGCTTACCTGAAGCACTTTTTTCAGTTACTGAACTGGGCTGACGTGCTGCACTTTCACTACCCCTTTCCCATACAGGATCTGTTATATCTCGGTGGAAGACTCTTTCGCACATTACCGCCCGCTATCGTCACCTACCATAGCGATATCGTGCGTCAGAAACGGTTTGGAAAGTTATATCGTCCCTTGGCATTCAAGTTCCTGCGGTCAGTTGACCGTATTGTGGCAACCTCGCCCAAGTACCTTGAAAGCAGCCCTGTCCTGAGGCAAATGAATTCTCCTGCCATGATTCCGCTGGGTATCAGTGAGACGCATTACCCGGTGCTGTCTGCGTCCAGACAGGATCATTTCCGTGCTCGCTACGGTGAAAAGTTCTTTTTGTTTCTGGGGGCATTGCGTTATTACAAGGGGCTGAAGTGGCTGATTGAGGCCGCTTTGCTGACCGGGTTGCCGGTGGTGATTGCCGGAGGTGGGCAGATGGCTTCGGAACTCAGGGCACAGGCCGCCGGTGCCGGTAATATTCACTTCGTTGGCGAAGTTGATGAAGTGGATAAGATTGCCTTGCTGTCGCTGGCAAGGGCGTTTGTGTTTCCATCCCATTTGCGTTCTGAAGCCTTTGGTATCAGCCTTCTGGAGGCGCAGATGATGCATTTGCCCTTGATTACCTGCGAAATTGGCACGGGCACCAGTTATGTCAATGAAGACCAGGTGACCGGTCTTGTTGTCCCTCCCGCCAATGCCAATGTTTTGGGAGAGGCTATGCAGTTGCTTTGGCATGACGCTGCAACCTGCGAGCGTATGGGGCAGGCTTCGTATGAGCGCTTCCGTTCTCTGTTTACTGCAGAGCACATGTCGGCCAGTTATCTTGATCTATACCGTCAGCTCATGACGGAAGTTGTCTGATGTCCGTTATTACCCAGTTGTCTAGACGTTTTCTGATTCATTCTCGTGAAGAAGACAAGCGTCAGCATTTTTTCTATAGCTTTGTGCTGATGTTGCTGGCCGCTCCATGGTTTTCCCTGGGCGTAGCGACAGTCGTTGTGTTGTTGATCGGGCTGCTTAAGGAGGTCTGGGATCATTACTGGGGCACCGGTTTTTGCTGGATTGATATGGCAGCCAATACATTTGGAATACTGGGAGCCATCCCCTGTATCTGGCTGGCTTTATACCTGCTGTGAGACTGACCGAGCTTGTCCGCTACTGGCGCTTGAGCGCTTGTTTCGTTGATACAGAGATAGACTCGACCTGTTAACTTTTCTTTCATCTGAAATTACTCATACTAGCGTCATTGTTCCTGGAACATCCGGGTGCGAGTACGTTAACGCTTATTGATGGAGTTAAGGATATGACTGATACATACGTAGAAGGTTACTGGGACGGTGATTGGGACGATTACGAAGGCCTGCCGGAAGGCTTAGCGCAGCGGATACATGATTGGACTGTTAGCTACGTTCTGCAGCACGTGGGTGTGAACCTGGCGGACGGGACAACGGACGCGGAAGAAGAAATACTGGATCACTACTTCGAGAACTGGGGTCACCTGGGCGCATATATGGATGCGATGGTGGCTGCTCCCTGGTACAGCGAGTTGGTGGAATATCTGGCCAAGTGGGACGACTCCGGATTGGAGTCTGATGATGATTTCTTCCAGATTATCGATGATGCCGACCTGCAGCTGTCAGCAGAACTGACGCAGGCCATGCAGGAGTGGGCCGGAGCGTACATCCAGTCAGCGACGGGTATCAATGTGCTGGATGATATGACCGAAGGCGAAGAGGCGTTGCTGGAGAACTATTTCAGCAACCTGGATAACCTCCAGGCCTATGTTGAAGCGATGATGGCGGCGCCCTGGTTCCAGCAGTGGGAATCGGTCTACAACAAGGCGGTTGCAGAAGGCCGGGTGGATGGGGACGACAGTCTTTTTGATGACCTGCTGGATGACGGTGAAGACGATGTCGAACTCTGGGATGATGACGGTAACCTCTGGGATGCTCAAATTGTACGCCCGGATGGTGTTGTGATCGAAGCCGAAGAAGCACAGCTGTACCGTGCATATTCCGGTGCAATGGGGCGCACCCCCGATGAGGCTGGTTACAATTGGTGGTTGGGTGAAATTCAAGCGGGTCGGCAAGACTTGAATTCAATGGCGGGGGGCTTTATCCACTCCGATGAATTCCAGAAATTGGCCGATCTCAACGATGATCATGTGGTGGACAATGCTGAGTTCATCAATCACATGTATGAAGGCGTGTTCGGAAGGGTGCCGGATCAGGCTGGTTTCGATTATTGGGTCGGTGAGTTGGATGGCGGTTATCAAACCCAGGCTGACGCCTTTGTTGGTATGACCCAGTCGGCCGAGTACGTGCAGAAGACCTACATGACCGTTGCGGATATGCTGCTGGTATAAAACCGGTACAGCCGCTTCAGACACGAAACCGGCCAGAATTCTGGCCGGTTTGCTGCTGTGTGAAAAGCGCTATGCCATCAGAGCAGCAGGTCGACATGCTCCTGCGATTCGGAGATCGCCAGGATCACGTTCAATGCCGGCTGCTGCTCAAGTTGGGCTGACCAGTATTCCACGCCTGCTGCTTCGGCCTTGCGATCAAAAGCATTCTGGTACAGGGTGTCGATGAATTCGGCATCAGTGTGCATGCCGTTGCCCAGCCCCTGTTGGTATTCGGCGGATGCGATGAAGGACGTTGCAACGCTCTCCAGATGGGTTCCCTGCAGCAGTTGTTCATGCCAGTAGGCGAGTCCCTCGGTGTCTGGCGCTCGATCGAACAGGGTATCGTACAAGCGGACAACCGCATCGGTGTTGTCGGCCAGCACTTCGTCTTCCTTGAATGCCAGATTCTGGATGCGCTGATCTTCGCTCTTGTCGGTATCGATCTGAGCAAAAGCGCTGTCAGAGAACTGGCTCTGCATGTACTCGGCAAAGGCATCCTGTTCGGTACCGGCCGCCGCTTCGGTAGCCGAGCCGGCACCCATGCCGGCATCCATCAGGTCAACGCGGTTAACGGCGGCGGCATCCAGTTCCAGGAAGTCACCGAACGGATAGCTGTCACCGCCATCAGCCATGAAGCCAAGGGTGACGATTTTGACGGTTGCGGCGGCATCGCCCACCAATTCACCATTGACCACCAGTACGTCCAGAACGTTGCCACTGTCATTCACGATGGCCGCACTCTGGATTCGATCACCGGCTTCCTGCGTCCAGTCAAAGCTGTAGCGAATGCCCGCGACCTGGGCAAACTGGCCCGGAGTTGAGCTTTCATCGGACGCAGACACGGCATGTTCAATCACGGCCAGCAGCTGGGCGCGGGTCAGGGTCAGGATGCTCAAGTCGTTATTGAAACGCAGTGACGATTCGATATCCAGCTGGGATACTTCGCCCTCCGTTTTGCCCGCGTTTTCATTGGCCTGAGGCGGGCGCAGTTCATAATCACCTTCGGAGCCAACCGCATAGGTTGTACCTATGGGTTCACGGATACCGCCCCCATTCTTGATCGACACCATGACGCCATCGTCCAACTGGCGCGCATACCAGAGGTTGGCATCGGCGGTCAGGTTGCCCAGGTTGGTTTCCTCGGTGCGCACGAAGGCACGCTCACCCTGCAGGTAGACGTCGGTGCTGCCAAAAGTGATGCCGTCCTTGGCGGTGACCAGGTTATCCACAGCGTTCACCAGGTCCTGAGCAATGGCGCCCTTGCTGCCTTCCGCATAGGCGGCGTCCTCGCTGCCCCAGAGTTCGGCAGCGGTGGCATCAGTGGCCGTGTAGATGGTGGAGGTTGCATCGTTGATGGCGTCGGCGATGATATTGCCTTCCGCATCGAACTCCACGTTGAGCTGACCAACATAGCGCCAGCCACCATCGGTGTTGACCAGCACGACATCCTTACCGGACGCATCCTTGGTCATGATCGGATACGCCTCATAGGGCGTCTGTCCCATGCCCGGGAACAGCTCCTCACCTTCATCCGCCAGCAGGGCGTTGGAGCCCCCCGCCATGATGATATCGACACCATCCAGCAGGCCTGCCAGCTCTTCTTCCAGTGAAATCTGCTGCAGGTGTGACATCACAATAATCTTGTTGATGCCCTGGTCACGCAGCTGGTCGATGTAGACCTGAAGCTGCTGTGCCAGAAGCTGCATGTCATTGCTGTCGGTGCCGGCTACCTGCACACCGCCGGTGCTGGAGATGCTTTCCAGAATCTGGGTGGTGGCACCGACGATGCCGATCCTTTCGCCGCCGGCTTCAACGATGGCCGCCGGAGCAATCTTGGGCGCGGCCGCCGCCGCATCCAGATCATCAATCGACGATTCGAAGGCGTTGTTCTGCAGCACCTGGTCGGTAAACAGGCCGGCCAGGCTGGCATCACCGGACAGGTCAAGGTTGGCGCTCAGGTAGGGGAACTGGGCCCCCAGCCAGCGCACGCCGTCGAGGTCATTGGAGCGAATCTCGGTGCCGATCAGGCCGGCCAGAGCGCTGGTGCCCTGATCAAATTCGTGGTTGCCCAGGGTGATGGCGCTGGCTTCAAGCAGGTTGGCCAGGGTCAGGTCGACCCGCCCGGCGCCTTCACGCAGGTTGCTCAGTGTACCCGGTTCCAGCCCCAGCAACGCTTCGTTGGCCTGCTGTATGGCACCACGCAGGCTGCTGTCACCGGCGGCGGACATGAAAGGCCCTGGCAGAATCAGGTCGCCACTGGACAGGAACAGGGAGTTGTCCGCCTGGTCTTCCAGGTAGTCGACGATGGATACAAAGGCCGGAGCGTTGCGCAGGTCACCGCCACCGCCTTCCATGTCGGATGCATGCAGAATCTGAAGCGTATAGTTTGCCATCTTGACCTCTCCTCAAGGTAGGGGCTCTTAATTTGGCACTCATATTCCACCGGAGAGTTTAAAAGCATGTGACAGGCTTGCGACAAACAAAAGACCCCGATGCCGGCGTCAGGCTGTTTTAAGTTTGGTTTCAGTCAACCGATCTAGACTGCGGTTGCAGAAACACAACATGTCGCAGGAGGCAGAATGTCGTCATTGGAACTGAAGCGTTTTGACATTCAAAACGGTGAAATTACCCGGGTATATGAGTGGGATGACGGGCGTTGGGAAAGCGAGCCCATTGAATGGGACGAAACATACCGGCTGGATGGCCAGGATGTGATCAAGACCGAGTCGGATGATGGCTATATCGAAACAACGGTCTACCGTGAGCGAGGTGATGGCCTGTATGCAGAGGTTGCCGAGTACTATAGCCGTCCAGGGGGGGACGTCATGGATCAGGCCTTGTATGTCGCAGGAGACGAAATGTCGTCATTGGAGCTGAAGCGTTTTGACATTCAAAACGGTGAGATTACCCGAGTATATGAGTGGGATGATGGGCGTTGGGAAAGCGAGTCCATTGAGTGGGGCGAAACATACCGGCTGGATGGCCAGGATGTGATCAAGACCGAGTCGGATGATGGCTATATCGAAACCACGGCCTACCGTGATCGAGGTGATGGTCTGTATGCAGAGGTTGCCCAGCACTATAGTCGTCCAGAGAGTCAAACCATGGAGCCGACCTTGCAGGATGATGCAGCGCTGGTGAGGCTTTATCTGTCGGTGTTTGATCGTGAGCCTGATGCTTCCGGTTTCAACTACTGGAATGAGCGTCTCGACAGGAGCCTGTCGTACGAGCAGGTGGCCGATCATTTCCTCGGCAGTGCTGAATTTCAGCGTGATTACGCCGGAGCGGATGACGCCGCATTCGTGAGTCGCCTGTATGACAATATTCTGTCTCGTGAGGCGGATCAGGAGGGCTTGGGCTGGTGGACCCAGCAGCTGGAGTCCGGTCATTGCTCGCGTCAGGACGTGGTGCTTGGCTTTGTACAATCAGAAGAGTTTATTGCCGAGTCAGTGGATGAAGTACATGCGTTTCTGCAGGTGAACGTTCAGCCACAGCCAGTGGCCGACCTGTTGCTGGGGTGAGGGAGGCAAGCGGGTAGCCGTTTCGAGGCCCCTCTGGTCACGGCACCGACCGCGATACTGGTCAGGGCAACATGGTGAGGCATTGTCTTCCAAGGCCGCAAACCGGGAGGGATAGCGTCTCTCATGCTGACGACTTTCCCTGAGCGTTCAGTGTCGGCAGAGGTGATAATGTCGGCGGTTGCCGCTAGTATCGACAGGAATACCTCAAACGTTGATCGGGCAACCCGGACGAAAGCATGAAACGAACACGACTCGAAGGAACGAGGTCGCAGCTGGCAGGGATGGTTTTCTCCCTGGCAGTTGCGCTGTCATCACCGGTATCCGCCATCGTTCCCCAATGACGCCTTCAGTCCTGACGATATTCTGGATGGCGTGCGCGCCAACTTCTCGGAAGGGGTGGGTGAAAGGGCTGGTTTGACTACGCGCCAGACGACCGGAATTGGGCCAAACTAGCCGCAGGCCCGACAATACAGTTCGACAGGTTCGAGCTGCGGTTGCAGGCGGACTCCTGTGTGGGACGTGCGGACCTGGAGCAGCAGGCGTTCGGGCTGGAAATCAGGGGCAGGCTTTAGATAAGGACCACCCCCGTGAAGTTGCCACGGGGGTGGTAGAGCATCAGAGGTTCTTCAGCATGCGTTCGTGCTGAGCCTGAACCTCGGCACCGGGTGCCCGGCCCATCAGCGATACCGCAACGATGGCGAGGGTGGCGAAGACGATACCCGGGACGATCTCGTACATGTCGAACAGACCGCCGGACAGCTGTTTCCAGACCACCACGGTGACGGCACCGACCAGGATGCCGGCCAGGGCGCCGTTACGCGTCATGTTCTTCCAGTACAGGCTGATCAGCAGGGCGGGGCCGAAGGCGGCGCCGAAGCCGGCCCAGGCGTAGGACACCAGACCCAGTACGGTGCTGTCCGGATTCAGCGCCAGCAACATGGCGATCAGGGACAGGCCGATCACGGCCAGACGGCCGACCATGACGATCTCCTTCTGCGAGGCCTCTTTACGGAGCAGTTGCTTGTAGAAGTCCTCGGCCAGCGCGGAGGAGGAGACCAGCAGCTGGGAGTCGGCGGTGCTCATGATCGCGGCCAGAATCGCGGCCAGCAGGATGCCGGCGACGACCGGATGGAAGATGGCGTTGACCAGCAGCATGAAGATGGTTTCGCCGTCGCCCAGCTCGCCACCCATCTGGCTTTCCACGAACAGCATGCCGGCCAGACCGACCAGCAGGGCGCCGGCCATGGACAGACCGCTCCAGCCCACGGCGATGCGACGGGCGGTGGGAATGTCCTCATTGCTGCGGCAGGCCGCGAAACGGGCCAGGATATGCGGCTGGCCAAAGTAGCCAAGGCCCCAGGCCGCCAGCGAAATGATTGCGATCAGGCTCAGCGGTTCGCCTTCCACGTTGTTGAATACGGTCAACAGTTCCGGGTTCTTCGCTTCCACAGCCGTCCACATGGCGCTGAAGCCGCCATCCGCCTGAATGGCGGCGATCGGCACGATCAGCAGCGCAGCCGCCATCAGCAGGCCCTGTACCAGGTCGGTCCAGGAGACTGCCAGGAAGCCGCCGAACAGGGTATAGGAGACGATGCAGACGGTGCCGACGATCAGCGCGGTGGTGTACTCGAGGCCGAAGACGGTTTCGAACAGCTTGCCGCCGGCGACCAGACCGGAGCTGGTGTAGAACAGGAAGAACAGCAGGATGAAAAAGGCTGAAATGACCTGCAGCAGGCGCGAGTTGTCACGGAAGCGGTTGGCGAAGTACTCCGGCAGGGTCAGGGCGTCGCCGGCCTCGATACTGTAGGTGCGCAGGCGCTTGGCGGTGAACATCCAGTTGGCCCAGGTACCCAGCAGCAGGCCGCCGGCCAGCCAGAGGGCTTCCATGCCGGAGCCGAAGGCATAACCGGGCAGGCCGAGCAGCAGCCAGCCGCTCATGTCGGAAGCGCCGGCGGACAGGGCCGCGGGCCAGGGGCCAAGAGAACGGCCGCCGAGGAAGTAGTCGGAGGAGTTGGCGGTGCGCTGGTAGGCGATGACACCGATCGCCAGCATCATGATCAGGTAAACGACAAAGGTGCCGTAGACCGCATAGTTGTTTTCAATCATGCAATAAGCCTCTCTGCAGCCCTCGTGGGGCCTGATTATTGTACGCCTGCCTCATGCATATACTCAGAGAAGCTGAGGCAGGTCGACAACGAACGGCATGGGGGTAGTGCCGTCCAGCTATGTTAGACGGTACGGCTGCCCAGCTCCAGTAGGGTTGCGTTGCCGCCTACGGCAGTGGTGTTGATGGTGCGGGTTTTTTCCGTCACCAGCCGCAGCAGGAAATCGGGGCTGGTCAGCAGCGGACAGCGTTGCAGGTCCGTTTCGGCCACCAGCTGCAGCAGCACCCCGTCCTGCATCGCCAGCGCCCGGTTCAGACTGATCTCCTGTTTCGGGCTGCAGCTGGTGACCACCAGACGCAGCTCGGGGTGATGCAACAGTGCCTGTTCGGGCGTATCGCTGTCCACGGCGAGCAATGCGCGGGGAACACCAGCCTGCTGCAGCGTTTCCACCAGCTGGCTCAGCCAGCGTTCCTGGCCGGGCCAGCGCAGCACCACGGCGTTGCCGCAGGCCAGTGCGGCCAGCAGCTGGCAGGCCACCAGGGTCTCGTTGCTGCTCTCGGTGCCGAGCACCAGGGCGACACCACGACCGGTCAGGTAGAGCTCGTTGGATTCGCCGGTGGGTCCCGGCATCTCCAGGGTTGCGCCCAGGCCTTCGGCATCGTTCAGCAGCTGGCGGGCCAGACGCTCGGTCAGTGCCGCCTCGGCGTGGGCCGGCAGGTGTTCCAGCGCCCCGGTCAGCAAGCGGCAGCGGTCGGCAAAGCCGCGACGGTTCCAGGCTTCCCAGACAGCGGCGGCCTGGATATCGTGAGAATCAGAGTGGTGCATGATTATCCCTCCACCTTGTCAGTTTTGGATGCCGGTTGGGCCGCATTCGGTCGGGCCGCGATCGGCTGCAGCTGAGTTAAGCGCAGCAGGTAGTGCGGGCCACCCGCCTTGGGACCGGTACCGGACAGGCCCTGGCCGCCGAACGGCTGCACGCCGACGGTGGCGCCCACCTGGTTACGGTTGATGTAGGTGTTGCCGACGCGCGCGCGGGACTCGATATGGGCGGCGGTGCCTTCGTTGCGGGTATGGATGCCCAGCGTCAGGCCGTAACCGCAGTGGTTGATCTGATCGATCAGCTTGTCCAGATCGCGAGCGTCGTAACGCACCAGGTGCATGATCGGACCGAACTGCTCGCGACCCAGGCGGTCAATGGAGTCGATCTCGAACGCGGTCGGCGGCACGAAGGTGCCCTGCTCGGCTTCTTCATGCAGGGCGGTCTGCGCCAGCAGGTTGGCATGCGCCTTCATCTGTTCGATGTAGCCGAGCAGTCCCGTTTGCGCAGCGGTGTCGATCACCGGACCCACATCGGTGCTGTGCAGGCAGGGGTTGCCGGTCTTCAGTTCCGCCATGGCGCCCTTGAGCAGGTCGATGACGCGGTCGGCGATATCCTTCTGCACACAGAGCACGCGCAGGGCGGAGCAGCGCTGACCGGCAGACGCGAAAGCGGACTGGACCGCATCCTGAACCACCTGCTCCGGCAATGACGTGGAATCGATGATCATCGCGTTCTGGCCGCCGGTTTCGGCGATCAGCGGCACCGGCGCGCAGTCGCGGACGGCCAGGGCGCGGTTGATCAGGCGCGCGGTCTCGGTGGAGCCGGTGAAGGCGACACCGGCGATGCGCGGATCGCTGGTCAGCGGCGCACCGACCGTCGCGCCGGTACCCGGCAGCAACTGGATGGCGCTGCCGGGGACACCGGCGGCCAGCATCAATTCGATGGCGCGAGCGGCGATCAGGCTGGTCTGCTCAGCCGGCTTGGCGACCACGGTATTGCCGGCGGCCAGCGCGGCAGTGATCTGGCCCAGGAAGATCGCCAGCGGGAAGTTCCACGGGCTGATGCAGACGAATACGCCTCGACCGTCGCGGATCAACTGGTGACTGCTGCCGTCAGCGAGAATTCGCTTGAGCGGTGCGCTGCACAGCTCATTGGCCTGGATCGCGTAATAGCGGCAGAAATCCACCGCTTCGCGCACTTCGTCGATGCTGTCCTGGATGGTTTTGCCCGCTTCCTGATGGCAGAGGGCCACCAGTTCTTCCAGGTTCTCTTCCAGCAGGTCACTCAGGCGCATCAGGGCCTGGGTGCGGATACCCACCGGGGTGGCGTTCCAGTCGGCAAAGCCTGCGCTGGCGGCCTGGATCGCCTCGGCGACCAGTTCGGCATCGGCAAAGTGGACCTGGCCGGTGTGGTGGCGACAGTCGTAGGGGGCTTTGACCTCGAATACGTGGCCGGTTTCGACGCGCTGACCGTTGATGATCGGACCGCCCTGCCACTGGTGATCCAGCCACTGGTTGATCGTGTCGCGGAAGGGCACCCACTCGCAGGCGATTTCGATGTTCGGGCCGCGCGAGTTGCGGCGCTGCTGACCGTAGATATCGCGCGGCAGCGGGATGTGAGGGTTGTGCAGCGGGTTGCGCTTGCTCAGGGTCAGCCAGGGGTGCTCGGTCAGGTCGCTGATCGGGCAGCGGGCATCGACCAGACGGTGGACGAAGGAGCTGTTGGCGCCGTTCTCCAGCAGGCGGCGCACCAGGTAGGGCAGCAGGTCCTTGTGGTTGCCGACCGGGGCGTAGATGCGCACGGCGACACCGGCCTGGTCCAGCACGCGGTCGTAGAGGGCGTCGCCCATGCCGTGCAGACGCTGGAACTCGAACTGGTCATGCTGGGCTTCGGTCATGATGCTGGCGACCGTGTGCGCGTTGTGGCTGGCGAACTGCGGCCAGATCAGCCCTTTGACAGGGTTGCTGAGCAGGAAGCGGGCACAGGCCAGGTAGGACACGTCGGTGGCTTCCTTGCGGGTGAACACCGGGTAGCCGTCCAGGCCTTTCTGCTGGCACAACTTGATTTCGGAATCCCAGTAGGCGCCTTTTACCAGACGCACCGGGATCAGATCGCCCTGCTGTTTGGCCAGTGCGGCCAGCCAGATCAGCACCGGCAGGGCGCGCTTGGAGTAGGCCTGGACCACCAGACCGAAACCGCCCCAGCCCTGGCAGTCCGGATGCTGGTACAGCTTCTGGAACAGCTGCAGCGACAGCTCCAGGCGGTCGGCTTCCTCGGCGTCGACGGTGATCGCCACGTCCAGCGCGCGTGCCTGACGGATCAGCTTGAGCACGGTCTCGAACAGCTGCTCCATCACCTGGGCTTCCTGGCCCGGCTCGTAACGCGGGTGCAGGGCGGACAGCTTGATGGAGACGCTCGGTTTGGGACCCTTGGCCTTCTTGTCCCGGTAGTTGCCGACGAAGTCGATGGCGCGGCTGTAATCGTTCAGGTACTTGGCGGCGTCGGTGCGGGTCAGCGCCGCTTCACCGAGCATGTCGAAAGAGTAGGTGTAGCCCTTCTGGCGTTCGTCGCTGCCGCGCTTCATCGCTTCGTTGATGTCACGGCCGAGCACGAACTGGTGGCCCATGATCTTCATCGCCTGTTGCATCACCTTGCGAATCAGCGGCTCGCCGAGGCGGTTGACCAGGCGGTTGATGACGCCGGACGGGGTGCCGTCCTCGCGTTCATCCATGGTGACCACCTTGCCGGTCAGCAGCAGGCCCCAGGTGGAGGCGTTAACCAGCACGGAGTCGGAATTCTTCAGATGGCTTTTCCAGTCGGCGACGCTGAGCTTGTCGCGGATCAGGGCATCGGCGGTATCAGCATCGGGGATGCGCATCAGTGCCTCGGCCAGACACATCAGCAGGATGCCTTCGCGGGTATCCAGGCTGTATTCCAGCAGCAGGGCGTCGATCATGTGGATGGCGCCATCGTCGGCCCGGACCTGTTCGATCAGGCGGGTGGCACGGGACTCGGCCTGGCGGATCTGATCGCCGGTGGGTTCGGCCAGTGCCATCAGTTCCCTGAGCCAGCGGCTCTCGTCAATGGCGTAAAGCGGGGAGATCTGCTCCCAGAGCGCCGACAGTGGCTGCTCGATCAATCCCGGATGCAGTGCATCGATCGCTTTGAACATAGACTTTTCCTCAACTCGTCCGCAGATGCCGAGCTGTCAGTCGCAGGCGGGCACCCTTGGGTATTGCCGGTTCAGAGAGCCGAATTGCCCACTGAAGCGGCATTTAATAACAGTCGTTGCGGAGCGGTCTTGTCAGTTCCTACGAATGTTTTGCGCAATTCTCCGGTGGCAGATCGCTCCGCTGGCGACGGAATTGGGCCGGTGACAGGTCGAAACGCAGGCTGAAGGCGCGGGTCAGGGCGCTCTGATTGCAGAAGCCGTAGCGGCCGGCCAGCTGGGCGATGGAGTCAGGGGCGTGCAGCAGCGCATGGCGCACGGCCTGCAGCCGGCGTTCGCTGACATACTGGCTCGGGGTCATGCCGGTCTGCTCGCGGAAGCGGGCGAAGAACTGGCTGCTGCTGAGGCAGAAGAGTCCGGCCAGTTCCTCCACCGGCAGGCGGCGCTCCATATGCGTATCGATATAGTCATCGAGCAGGTCCAGGTTCAACTTGCCCTGGATACGCCGCGGCAGACTCTGATCGAGCTGGCGCTGCAGGGCGCAGATCAGGGTGTTGCTGCAGGCTTCTTGGAGCAGGGCATCCAGGGGGTTGTACTCGATTTCGCGGCTTAACGAGCGCAACAACAGTTGCAGCTCGGGCGGGCAATGGAAGTAGCTGGCCTGCTGGAACAGGCGGTCGATCCGCTCCTGTTGCAGGCGGTCGTCGCTCTCCGTGGGCAGGTCGAGCACCAGGATGCGGTTGTCGCCGATCCCGCTGAACACATGGTCGGTGGCGCAGGGCACCAGGCAGCCATGGCCGATGCGCACTTCGCGGCTGTGCCCCACCAGTTCAAAGGCGGTATCACCCTCGAGGCCGAACACCAGCTGGTGGTGCTGGTGGTCATGCTGATCGGTAGAGGGGGGCAGGCTGAGAACTTTGGTGCTTCGGGTCATGGGACGTGGTCACCGCATTATCGTTATTCGGGTTAACCTTAGCCTATTAATCATACAGCGCAACCGGGCGGATGTGATCAGGCGGAGCGCATTTGACCGCTTTTACGGGTACAATGGCGCCAAATGAACTCTGACTTACAGGATAGATGGCGAGATGGCTGAACTGAAAAACGATCGCTTTCTGCGTGCGCTGCTGCGTGAGCCGGTTGATGTGACTCCGGTCTGGATGATGCGCCAGGCGGGACGTTATCTGCCGGAGTACCGGGCGACCCGGGCTCAGGCGGGTGACTTTCTGAGTCTGTGCAAGAACCGTGAACTGGCCTGCGAGGTGACCCTGCAGCCGCTGGAGCGTTACGATCTGGATGCGGCCATCCTGTTCTCCGATATCCTGACCATTCCCGATGCCATGGGGCTGGGACTCTACTTCGAGCAGGGCGAAGGTCCGCGCTTCAATAAGGTCATCCGTACCGAACAGGACGTGGCCGAGCTGCCGATCCCCGATGCCGCCACCGACCTGGACTACGTCATGGCGGCGGTCAGCGAGATCCGCGGTGCCCTGTCCGGCCGGGTGCCGCTGATCGGTTTCTCCGGCAGCCCCTGGACATTGGCGACCTATATGGTCGAGGGCGGCTCCAGCAAGGATTTCCGTCACATCAAGCAGATGATGTACGCCACTCCCGAGGTGATGCACGCGCTGCTGGACAAGCTGGCGCAGTCGGTCACTGGCTACCTGAACGAGCAGATCCGTTGCGGCGCCCAGGCGGTGCAGATCTTCGATACCTGGGGCGGCGTGCTCAGCGGTCCCATGTACCAGGAGTTCTCGCTCAAATACATGCAGCAGATCGTCTCCGGCCTGATCCGCGAACATGAAGGTCGCCGGGTACCGGTGATCCTGTTCACCAAGAACGGCGGCCAGTGGCTGGAAGTGATGGCGGAAACCGGTGCCGATGCCCTGGGCCTGGACTGGACTACCAACATCGATGATGCGCGCCGTCGCGTCGGTGACCGTGTCGCCCTGCAGGGCAACATGGACCCGAGCGTGCTCTACGCGCCGGCCGAGCGCATCCGCGCCGAGGTGGCCGATATCCTGCAGCGATTCGGCACCGGCAATGGCCATGTGTTCAACCTGGGTCACGGCATCCACCAGTTTGTCGACCCGGAAAGCGCCAAGGTGTTCGTCGATGCGGTGCATGAACTGAGCGCCCAGTATCACCGCTAATCGCTCGCGGAGCGAGCTCCCACAGAGGGGTGGCGCCAGTCGCTGATCTGGCCTGATGTGGGAGCGCACCCCGTGCGCGAACAGAGTTGCCTCGCTCGCGGAGCGAGCTCTCACAGAAGTGTGGTGTCAGTCGCTGACCCGGCCCGGTGTGGGAGCGCACTCTGTGCGCGAGCAGAAGAGCCTCCCTGGCGGGCGCGAGTCTGTTGCGAGTGCTAGAATGCGCGCTGATTTTATGCGTTTGACAGGCAGCGGTGTGATCCATCACTGCCTGTGTTGTCTCCGGGGGCTGCACAACCATGAAAAAACTATCGAATCTCTTCAACAGCAATCGTGCCTGGTCCGACCGTATCCATGAGCAGGACCCGGCATTCTTTCCGACACTGGCGGGCCAGCAGGCCCCCGAGTACCTGTGGATCGGCTGTTCCGACAGTCGCGTGCCGGCCAACGAGATCGTCGACCTGCTGCCGGGCGAGCTGTTCGTGCACCGCAACGTGTCCAACATCGTCGTGCATACCGACATGAACTGCCTGTCGGTACTGCAGTATGCGGTCGAGGTGCTCAAGGTGAAGCATGTCATGGTGGTCGGGCACTACGGCTGTGGTGGCGTGCGTGCCGCATTGGAGCAGTGCTCGCACGGCCTGATCGATAACTGGCTGCGCAATATTCGTGACATATATACCAAGCACCGCGCGCTGGTTGGACCCTGGAAGGATACGCCGGCCCAGGTGGACATGATGTGTGAGCTGAACGCGGTGGAGCAGGCTTATAATGTCTGTAACACCACCATCGTGCAGGATGCCTGGGGCCGGGGACAGGAACTGAACATTCATGGCTGGGTGTACAGCCTGAAAAACGGTCGCCTGACCGATCTGGAGTTCTGTGCCGGCAATGCGGGCGAGGTCGAGCCCGAGCTGCAGCAGGCGATTGCCCGCGTTCAGTCGACGCGCGCGTTCAGCTGAGCAGCGCGCCGGGCGCTGTGTTGAGACGAAAAAGCCTCTTCCTTTTGGGAAGGGGCTTTTTCGTGTTCAGACTGTGGCAACCGCTCAGCCCAGCAGCAGGGTCATGGCGGTGCCGCCGAGCAGCAGCAGGACGAACAGCAGCGCGCCCAGTGCCATCGGTTTCCAGCCGGCGGCACGGATGGCGCTCATGCGGGTGGCGAAGCCCAGCGCCGCCATCGCCATGGCCAGGCACAGCTGGTCCAGCTGGTGCAGCAGGGCCAGGAGTGTCGGCGGCAACAGTTCCAGGCTGTTGACCAGCGGCAGCAGCAGGAACACCAGCGCAAACCAGGGGATCGGCAGCTTGCCGGGCGTATCTCCGGCGCTCTCATCGCGGCCGAACAGCTGGCTCAGCACCAGCAGTACCGGCACCAGCAGCATCACCCGCATCAGCTTGGTGACCACCGCCGTATGCGCCGCCTCGGCGGGCAGGGTGGCGGCTACCGCCGTGACCTGTGCGACCTCATGGGTGGTGGCGCCGACCAGACGGCCGAAGGCGGCCTCGCCGTCCTGGAACAGGGCCTGCGCCCACTCCTGCGCAAACAGCCAGGGATAAAGCAGCATGGCGGCGCTGCCGAACAGTACTACCGTGGCGATCGCTACCGGCACCGCCTGCTGGCGCGCGCGAATGGTCGGCGCGCTGGCCAGCACCGCCGCCGCCCCGCAGATGGCGCTGCCGGCTCCTATCAGCACCGCCGTGCGCGCATCCAGCTTGAGCCAGCGGATGCCGACCCAGGCCGCCGTGGCCAGAATGCCGATGACCACCACCAGATCGATCAGCAGGGCGTTGAGGCCGGCGCTCTGCAGGTCGTCGAAGCTGATGCGCAGGCCATAGAGGATGATGCCGGCGCGCAGCAGGTAGTGGCGGCTGAACTGAAGTCCATCGGCGCTGCGCTGTTCAACCCCGTCGCTGCTCAGGTGCCCGGCCAGAATGCCCAGCAGCATCGCCAGCGTCAGCGGCCCGACCAGGCCGATCCCTGGCAGCGGCAGTTGCACCAGCAGCAGGGCGCCCAGGCTCAACCCCAACGTCAGCAGCAGGCCGGGCAGTAAGGGCTGCAGGGTATTGGGCAGCAGATTGAGACGTTGCAGCAGTGGCATGGGGCACCTCCTTGATAACAGGAGGGCACTTTAATGCGATTGGTTATAAGTTAAAAACGGATTGATTTGGTAATATCTACCTGTTTTTTCGATAAGTTGCTCGATCCGTCGTACTCTTTGGATGAGGTAGCCATGCTTTCCCTGCGCCAGTTGGAAGTCTTTCTTGCTGTAATCGAAACCGGTTCTACCATTCGGGCGGCGGAAGCAGTGGCCCTGTCCCAGTCGGCGGCCAGCAATGCCCTGTCGGAGCTGGAGTCTCGGTTGGGGGAGAAGCTGTTCGACCGGGTCGGCAAGCGCCTGATCCTTAACGCCAGCGGTCGGGCGCTGCAGCCGCGTGCTCGCGCGCTGCTGGTGCAGGCGCGGGATGCCGAAATGCTGTTCCGGCAGGGTGGGGCGTTGCGGCTGGGGGCCAGCACTACCATCGGCAACTACCTGCTGCCGCGCCTGCTGGGGGCTGCCGGCACCGACTTGCCCTGCGAGCGAGTGGAGATCGCCAATACCGACGATATTGCCGAGCGGATGCTCAGGTTCGAGCTGGATCTGGGGCTGATCGAGGGGCGTGCGTTGCACCCGGATCTGTTGATGACGCCCTGGCGCCAGGACGAGATGGTGATTGTGGCAGTGCCCGGTTTCGCCGATCAGACGCTGGAATGTTTGCCGTGGATCATGCGTGAGCCGGGGTCGGGCACCCGCAGTGTAGTCGAGCAGCAGCTGCTGTCAGGCCTGGAGGGTGTGGCGCCGATACTGGAGCTGGGCAGCTCCGAGGCGATTCACAATGCGGTGCGGGCCGGTCTGGGCGTCAGTTGCCTGTCGCGGCATGTGGTGCAGCAGTCATTGCAGAGTGGCGAGCTGCAGGTGCTGGCGCCGGAGCGGAGTATCCGTCGTCAACTTTATCTGCTGCGCCACCGGCAGCGGCCGGATACCGCTGCGGTGGCGCGTTTTCTGGCGTGTTGTCCGCCAGAGGCTTGAGCGATTTGCCCAAGTCTTAGTGGGTGCTCTGCGCCAGTGCCTGCTCCAGGTCGGCGATCAGGTCGTCAATGTGCTCGATGCCGATCGACAGACGGACCATCTCCGGTGATACGCCGGCAGACTTCAGCTCCTCGTCGTTAAGCTGACGGTGGGTGGTTTCCGCCGGGATGGAGGCCAGCGACTTGCAGTCGCCGATATTCACGAGGCGCAGGAAGATCTGCAGCGCATCGTAGAACTTGCGCGTGCCTTCACGACCGGATTTGAGGCCGAAGCTGAGAATGCCGGAAGCCTGGCCGTTCATGTATTTCTTGGCCAGGGCATGATCCTTGTGGCTTTCCAGACCGGCGTAGTTGACCCAGGTAACTTCCGGGTGGTTTTCCAGATATTCGGCAATCTTCTGCGTGTTTTCGCAGACGCGCTCCATGCGCAGGGACAGGGTTTCCAGGCCCTGCAACAGCATGAAGGCGCTCATCGGCGACAGGGCGGCGCCCATGTTGCGCAGCGGCACGACGCGCGCACGGCCGATGAAGGCCGCCGGGCCAAAGGCTTCGGTGTAGACCACGCCGTGGTAGGACACGTCGGGCTCGTTCAGCAGCGGGAAGCGTTCCTTGTTCTCGGCCCAGGGGAAATTGCCGGAGTCGACAATGACGCCGCCGATGGTGGTGCCGTGGCCGCCGATATACTTGGTAGCGGCGGTGACGATGATGTCGGCACCCTGTTCGATCGGACGCCACAGCGACGGGCTGGGCACGGTGTTATCCACAATCAGCGGTACGCCGTGACGGTGGGCGATTTCGGCCATCTTTTCAACATCAGCGATGCCGCCGGACGGGTTGCCTACGGACTCGCAGTAGATCGCCTTGGTGCGTGCATCGATCTTGCTTTCCAGCGCTGCGAAGTCGTCCTTCTGTACGAAGCGGACTTCCAGGCCCTGACGCGGCAGGGTGTGGGCGAACAGGTTGTAGGTGCCGCCGTACAGCTCGCTGGTGGAGATGATGTTGTCGCCGACCTCGGCCAGGGTCTGGATGGTATAGGTGATTGCCGACATGCCGGAGGCTACCGCCAGTGCCGCTACGCCGCCTTCCATCGCCGCGACACGCTTCTCCAGGATGTCGGTGGTCGGGTTCATGATGCGGGTGTAGATGTTGCCCGGTACCTTGAGGTCGAACAGGTCGGCCCCGTGCTGGGCATCGTCAAAGGTGTAGGACGTGGTTTGGTAGATCGGCACGGCGGCGGAGTTGGTGGCCGGGTCGGTTTTGTAACCGGCGTGCAGGGCGAGGGTTTCCAGTTTCATGAACAGTCCTTTAATCCATTGTGGGTCGTGGGAAGATCATTCTAGCCGTGGGGGTGGGGGACTGCCAGCGGGGGAGATCGCGGGCGGCACCCGGCGGGAAGCTGCGCGGGTGCCCCGAGACATCCACGCAGCGCCGTGTCAGACGATGAAGTTCCACTCCTCCTGCGTCATCAGCTGGCTGCCGAGTTCAAACGAGTGCACGAAGCCTTCCGCCACCTGATCCAGGGTCAGGCCGTTCTGCATTACCTCTTCCCAGTAGGCCTTGCCGGCGGCGTCGGAGGAGCGGCCCAGCAGGGCCTCATATAGCACTTCGATCTGGTCGCCGATCAGCTCGCTGTCGATGCCCACACGTGGTGCCGTGGCGTAGGTACTTTCGGCCGAACGGATGAACGACAGCGCCATCTGGCCCAGCGAGAGCCCCCCCTCAACCGCGTGAGCCCAGTACTGGAAGCCATCCACTTCGGCCTGGCGTCCCAGTACCTGTGAGTACAGGGTGGCGATCTGTTCCTGTGACAGGGTGCTGTCGATGCTCAGAGTCTGGTCGGCGAAGGCGACCTGCTCCACGTTGATCAACAGGTCGCGAGCATCGGGCTCGTCGGCCGAGGTGATCCAGGTCAGGCCGTGGTCGCGGATCAGGGTGTACTGGTCGAAGTTGCCGTCATAAGTGACGGTATCGCGGTCTGCGCCACCGTGCATCTGGTCGCTGCCGGCGCCGCCGAACAGGGTATCGTTGCCGTCATCCCCGAACAGCCGGTCGTCACCCCCCTTGGAGCCGACGGTGTCGTCACCGCCACCTCCGTGCAGCTCGTCGTCGTCGGCACCCAGTACAATAAACTGCGACTGGTCATCACCCACCACATAGTTGCTGCCTGCGCCCCCGGTCACCGTGGCGCTGCCCATAATAGAGGCGAACTCGATATTGTCGAGCTGCAATGCGCTGCCGGATGGCAGGCTGCGCAGATCGATCACGAAGGCTTCGGACTGGGTCGACCCCGTCGATGCCGAGGTGCCGGTGATCACGATCGGTGAGGTCAGCGATGCGGAGGTGGTGGTGGGAATAATGGTGCGGACATCCAGTGTGGTTGTTGCAGCCAGATGGGTGAGGAAGGTCTGGGCACCGCCGATCAGGCTGGCCTCGGCGTTGTTATCGCGCGCATCGATTGCCTGAACCAACGTGGTCAAGGCATCAGTTGCCGTCTGTGCGGTGGCGGGGCCCGATGCGCTCATGCCAACGCCGACCGGCAGGGTGGCGGTCACCACGTTGCCATTGTTGTTGGTATCGCCGTTGATCAGCGGAATGTCCGCATCGCCGGTGCTGGTGCCCGGGTCCTCGGTACGGCCTTCGGTCACGATCGGGATGGTGGTGGTGACGTTACCGGCGCTGTCGGTAGAGGTTGATACTTCCATGCCGTCAACCGTATCGGTTGTGGTGGTGTCGTTGCTGGTGGTACCGCCACTTGACGGCGGGGTGTAGAGGGTCACGGTGATGCCGTTGCCGCTGGTATCCGCCACGTTAACACCGGCGTCGGCACCCGCTGCCCAGTCCTCGTCGCCCGCAAGGTTATAGATGGTACTGTCATTGGCGGCCGTACCCGCCGTGTTGAGCAGGGCGTTAACACCTGCTTTGTCGGTACTGCTGAGTGCGACCGTGAATGAGGTTGCGGAACTGATCTCCACATCGACACTATCGGTCAAGGTATAGGTTGCCCCCCCTTGACCGGTCAGCGTCAGGTGCGATACGTCGATATCGTTGGCCGCACCATCCTTTTTCAGGAAACCGGTTCCGGTCACCACCAGAGTTCCCTGCGTGGTGTAGGTTGCCGAGGTGATGGTCGGCGCCGGGACGTTGCTGACGGTGACGCTATTCCCTGTGGCATCCACCACCGCCACGCTGGCATCAGCGCCGGCGGCCCAATCTTCCGCCGCCGCCAGATTATAGGCCGTGCCCGAGGTCGAGCTGGCACCATCCTTGTTCAGGATCTGATTGACGGCGGCCTTGTCCGTGGCATTAAGCGTCAGACTGAACGATGAGCCAGAGGTGATCTCCACGCTGCTGCTGATCAGGGTATGGGTGGTGCCACCCTCACCGGTCAGGGTCAGCTTGGAGACATCGATATCGTTGGCCATGCCGGATAGTGTCAGCAGCCCTGTTCCGGTCACCGTCAGCACACCGGTGCTGGCGTCGTAGCCGGCATTGGTGATGGTTGGCGCCATCACACCACTCACGGTCAGGAGAGCGCTGTCAGAGGAATCACCGGTGGTGTGCTCGGTGTTCCAGTCGTCGGCTGCCGCCAGGGAGAAGTGAGTGCCGCCTGTAGAGAGGGTTCCATTCTTGTTCAGGATCTGGTGGATCGCCGCTTGGTCGGTGGCGCTCAGCGTCAGCGTGAACTGACTGATAGAATCACGTTCCACATCGGCGGTATCGGTCAGTGTATAGGTGGCACCGCCTTCGCCGGTGAGTGTGACCTTGGAGGCATCAATGTCCGCGCCGCCACCATTTGTCTGGATATTGCTACCGGTTACCACCAACACGCCCGTCGTGGCATTGTAGGTGGCAGACGAGATTTGCGGCGGGATTGTGACGTCAATGCCGTTGCCGGTCGCATCCGATATGTCGACAGCCGCTTCTGCCGCCGTCAACCAGCCATCGGCAGCTCCTAGATTGTAGACGGTACCAAACGTTGAGGAGCTACCGAGCTGATCAATCACATTGTAGATATTACTCGAATCAACTCCAGTCAGTGTAACCGTGAACGATGTGGCACTGGTGAGTTCTACATCACTGCTGCTGTCTAGGGTGTAGGTTTCACTGTTGCCACCTGTGATGGTCAGAAGCGAGACATCGATATCGTTGGGTGCTCCCGCCTTTTTAAACAGGTTGGTACCGGTTACATGCAGCTGCATTGTGTCTGCGTCAAAGGCCGCCGAGGTGATGGTCGGCATCGCTACATTACTGACGGTTATGCCATTGGTGCTATCGGCAACCGTGACGGTAGCCGGGCTACCGCTCATCCAGTCCTCAGCCAAGGCAAGGTTATAGCCGGTGGCATCTCCAGACGTGGTACCGTCTTTGTTCAGCAGGCCATGAACATGCAGCTTATCTTCCGAGTTCAGTTCGATGGTCGCAGAGGTAGAGGAGGTGATATCCACACTGTCGCTGGTCAGGGTGTAGGTATTGCCGCCCTCACCCGTGATCGTCAGTTTGGTAACGTCGATATCGTTGCTCGCATCTGGTGCCGCCACAAAGTTGGTACCGGTCAGCACTAGCTGGCCATTGCTCCAGTCATAGCTGGCTGAGGTCACGGCCGGTATTGCGTAGTTGCTGACGGTGATCGCGCTCTCCTGTGCAATATCACCCTCGGTCGCGGCGGTAATATAGTCGTCGTCGGCCGCCAGTTGGTAGACCGTGGTATCGGTTGCACTGGTGCCATCCTGATTCAGCAGTGATTCCACGTTGTGAATATCGGCACCACCCAAGGTGACTGTAAACGTGTTGGCATCCGATACATTCACGTCCGCTGAGCTACTCAGCGTATAGCTGACACCACCTTGTCCGGTCAGGGTCAGTTTAGACACATCGACATCGCTGCCACCGCCATTGGCGATAAAACCATTGCCGCTGACCGTCAGCTGGTTGGTGCTGAAATCATAGGCCGCCGACGTGATATCGGGCATGTCCGTGATATCGATATTGATCGACCGGTTGCCACCGGCAAGTGCCGTATCGTTGCTGTCAACGGCACTGATGGTCAGCGTGGCCTGGTCCTCCCCGGCGGCATTGGCTACGCCGGTGTACTGGATGTTGGATGCGGTATCCAGATAGGCGTTGATATCATCTGCGCTACCTTGCAGCGTTATCCGGGTATTGCTGACGCCTGTTTCAGCCACACCATTGCCCACAGTTGCACCATCGGCGGGTGTTGAAAAGCTGCCTGCGGATATATTCAGGGTGACGGTAATCGTTTCGTTATCCGCCTCTGTAAACGTGAGGTCGGAGAGGTCCAGGTTGCTGGCTGAATCTTCGACCACCCTGATGTCGGTGGGTGTGCCAGAGAGGCCCGGTGCATCATCGCTGGCCGTGACGTCCACCACAACCTGCACGGGTGATGCGGATTCGGCCCCGCCGTCGTCCTTGGCTACGACGGTGAAAGCATTCAGGCTGCCATTGGCATCGGTGTCCGGAGTCCAGAACGCTTTATTAGCGGCATTGATCAGGTCATTGGTGTTGGCGGCCCAAGCCGTTGCAGAGCCAGCGTCAGCACCGATTCTCAGGGTGCCGGCTGACACGGCCTTGACCACAAAGGCGTCTACGGAGCCATCGCTGTCGGCATCGTCCGCCAGCCCCTGCAGGTCACTGAAACTGATTTCCTTTTGACTATCTTCCGAGCCGCCAGTGACATCATTGATCGTCGTGAGCGTCGGGGACTGGTTAGCGAGCGTCAGATTGTCGTAAACGAAGTTATCCACAGCAAGATAATTGACAGAATCACCGATCGAAAACTCGATAGCATCGATATCCGTAGTCAGGAAGTCGGTGCCGGTCAGGTCAATACGCTGCCAGGCCCCGCCCGACGGTACAGGATTTTGGCCATAAGCAAAGGTGGTTAGGGTTGCAGAGACAACTTGGTTGCCGTTGAGCTTGCCGATCACGGTAATACTCTGCCCCGCGACCATGACATGGGCACCCTGATCCGAGGACGGCCAGACATCGAACATCTGTGCGCGGAAGGTGTATCCTGCCGGGGCTTCAATACCGCCGATGTTGCCGGCACGGCTTTGCCCATAGCCCGAATCCATGTAACCATCGGAATAGCCATTGCTATCGATAGGCTTGGAGCCCAGATTCGCAATATTGACACCAACCATATTGCCGGAGAGCGAAAAGGTCAGGCTGGATGAGTCGAAGGTTGTGTCATTATCTGACACACTTTCAAAATCGAACGAATCACCATCACCGTCATTTGTAACGGTGACCGTAATGGTCTGAGTTGACGTGTTATTCGATGACTGGCCGTCGTTGGCCTGCACCGTCAATGAATAGCTGCGCGTGCCGTTTTCATAATCAAGATCACCCGTGTCGTTAAGCGTGATCTGTCCGCTGGTGCTGTTGATAGCAAACGGCAGGTTACCGTCATTATCGCCATCGGTATTGCCGGCGGTAATGCTATAGGTAACACCGGAGTCGGTCCCACCTCCATTGCCGTCATTGGCATTTACGTCATGTAGCGAGCTTGTATTGGCCGTGTTTTCCGAGACGGCAAAAGAAGTGCCTGAAATAAATGCCGGAGGGGTGTTGGAGGTGCTGCTGCCGCCAGAATCACATCTGTTTATCGAAGAAGTCGTGGTATAGCCGTCTGGGCCACATCCCAAACAATGATCAATATCCTGCATGCCTTGCACGGCAAACGGCAGTACCGACTCAATTTCGCCCTCGTGATACTCCAGATCCCAGTCACCGCCCAGGCTCAATGGACCTGTCCGGTCATTAGATGCTGCTATGTCCACACCGCCCAGCGCTTCGGATAGCTGACTAATGAAGGCTTCACCCTGTTCACCCGCAGCGACTGTACAGCCATAGAGCATCAGGTCTGCACCAGGGGCAAATACCTGTGCTAACTGCTGAAGCTGGGCTGAGTGACTGCTGAGCGCTGCAGCATCAACCGGCTGGTCACCCAGCTGTAATTGACCACTGCTGCCGTGGGACACCAGATGCACGCCGCTGAGGCTCTGGTAGCCAGCCAGGGCTTCGGCCAGATTGGACAGGCCGTTTCCCGCCTCTGGCAGCAGGATTACGGGGATGTCCGGACTCAGGCCGGCGATCAGCGTTTTGTAGTCACTGACACTGGGGTCGATCAGAATCACTTCGTTAGCGGTTTGGGGTGCGGCACTCATTTAGGTGCTCCTCGCAATTTTGTTGCAAATCAGGAATAACAGGCAGTAGCGCTAGGCAAATTCTGGTGGCAGTACCATCATGGTTCGGTGTAGCTCCGGCTCGCGGAAGCCGGGAGAGTAAGGGCTGGCGATGTCGGGCAGGAACACGACATCGTACAGTTCGGTCACAGGCCCCTCGATATTGAGCCAGTGCGTCAGCTGCCCGCTGTTGAGGTCGAATACCTGGAGGCCACAGCGCTGATAGGTTTTACGTTCTTCCAACCGCTTTGCCAGGTTGATACCGGGCATTAATCCCTGTTGACGGGGGCGCAGGCGTGACAGTCCGACGACGGCATGATCGCCAATGAAACTGAGGCCGCGGGCGAAGCCTGCACATTTGGCGATGGGGATGAGCGATTTGGTTGTGAAATCCACGTAACCCAACTCACCTTCACCGGAATTGAGAATCCAGAGTTTGCCGTCATGCCAGCGGGGCGAGTGCGGCATGGATAGGCCTTCACAGACCACCTCTTCAGTTGCCAGGTCCATGATGAAGCCAGTGCCCGTTTGGCGTTCCTTCCAGGCAAGGCGAGCATCCGTGCGGCCACAAAAGCTGGCATAGCGCAGCTTACCCTCCCGTTTGCCGATGCCGTTCAGGTGGCAGCGGTCTTCGGGCACCAGTTCCGAGATGAAATCGGGGGTCCAAACTGGGCGGAAGCTGTAGTGTGGATCGATAGTCGAAATGCAGCTGTACTGGGTGTTGGCGAAGAGAAAATCGTAATGCTGGCCACGGAAACTCACATCCGCCAATGCATCGTGGGTGTTGCTATGGCCCACCATGTGGCAGGTGCGCGGCATAAACACAGCCTGGTAGGGCTGCTCACCGATTTGGTGAGTCCCAACGTTACTGAATCGCCAGATCTGTTCGCGAGTACCGACCCAGAGCTTGTCCCTGTCGACAGCCAGCCCCATGGCGGTACCGACCGTTCGGTCCAGGGCATACAGTTGCTCTGAGTTATGGGTGCCGAGCAGAAAGATTCGACCGGACTGGTAGGTCGAGAAGATCAAAGAGCCTTGGGTACTTGCCAACCAATTGGCGAAGCCGGGTGAGGGAAACAGCTGTGGCTTGCCAGCGTCTTTGATTGCCTCGCTGTTGCGTTTGCCATCGGCATCAAAGCCGCTACGCTGGAGGTCGGTTTCATTCCACACGTTCAGTGGAGTGTTGGTTGTGTCAGCTGCCACTGGGCTCCCCTTGAAAACATCCAGTGTGGCGGCGTATCAATCCAGCAGTTGGATGGGCTGATATACCTGGTCGGTATACGATTGCCACAAACGAGTGTGGGTATACCGAAGTGCCACAAAGCTACTATGAATGGTTGGGGGCCGTCAGGTGTATCTCGGCAAGTATGAGAGCCATTCACACCTCTCTGATCAACTGTTATCAGAGGCAGACATAACGGCGAGGATAAGTGTTTTTGGACTGGTTGTCCATTGCCTATTTGGCGTTGTCCTCCAGCTGTATATCTAGGCCGTGCAGGAGGCTGTCCACTGATGCTGCTACACTCAAGTCCGCTGTATTAAGACGCAGTTCGGGGTTCAATGGCGATTCGTAAGGTGATTTAACACCGGTCATTTCAGGCACGTCACCGGATGCGGTTTTGGCATAGAGCTGCTTGGGATCGCGTTGCTGGCAGGTTTCCAGCGGGGTGCTCAAGTGAATTTCGTGAAAACAGCTACGAGGAAATACATTGCGTACCCTGGCCTGTTGACTGTTCATCGGGGTGATAAAGGAGGCCAGCACCCAGTAACCCTCTTCCCAGAACAGTTTTGCAATATGGGCAGCGCGGCGCAGGTTTTCATCTCTGTCTGCCAGGCTAAACCCCAGGTCGGCGTTGATGCCGCTGCGCAGGTGGTCGCCGTCAAGGTGATACACCTTCTCGATGCCGCGCTTGCTAAGGGCTTGCTGCAAGGCTGTGGCCAGTGTGGTTTTTCCGCTGCCGCTCAGGCCGGTGAACCAGATGACTTTGGGCGGTAGTTGTAAGGACCGTTCCATATTGAGCAGGTTGTCCAAGTTGGTAATGTTCATGGCACGATGCGATTTACGAGGACTGGGACATGTCTCCAAGAACAGACCTGCGCAGTTCAGATGCAGACTAAAACACCGGTTAGGTTTATGTCCATCATTCGACCAGCCATTTTCCCGCGCTTGTCCCGAAGCTCAATATGGCACCCCATAATGGACTTTTGCTCGTATCAATCACCGGTAAGTGTCAGGAAAAAGAGTCTTGGGGCGTGGAAGACGAAAGTCGAGAGTGATGTGGCGGGGGAGAGGGCGGCGGCACCTGGCGGGAAGCTGCGCGGATGTCTCGAGACATCCACGCAGCGCCGTGTCAGACGATGAAGTTCCATTCCTCGTGCCTGTACCGGAGCCGCCTACCGTAACATTACCTGCAGAGGTCGTCGCGAATGTACCAGCAGAAGCAGTCAGTGTTACAGTGAGGTTATCACCATTGCTATCCGAAAAGCTCCATCCTGACAGGTCAATATTGCTTTCTATATCCTCATAAATAGTAATATCTTCTGCAGGTTTAATTACATATGCTTCCTAGATTCCCAGAACAACCGACACACTTAGACTTAGACAGGAGAGCCAGACTGGCTGTAGGCTGACGAGCTCTCACACAAGCAACCAGGTGCCACATGGGGACCCTTTACAGCCAGCTGACTCTCAGCGAACGATACCAGATTCAGGCCTTACATGAACTGGATTTCTCTGCACGCGCCATTAGCCGCGAGCTGGGACGCTCGAATAAAACCATTTCAAGGGAACTGAAGCGGTTGGCCGGACAAGAGGCATACAGTGCCGAAAAAGCTGATGCGCATTCGCATGATCAGCGCCACTCCGCCAGAAAAGCTGTGCGATTTGATAGCTGGCATCAAGAGCAGCTGAAGCGGCTGCTGAAGATGGGCTTTAGTCCGGAGCAGGTAGCAGGACGTATGGCCCTGGAAGCGCCGGATAAAGCCCTCGGTTGCTCCACGTTGTATCGCCACATCACAAGGCACAATTGGCGGCAGTGGCTGCCACGCAAGGGCAAGAAGCGCCGAGCATCAGCAGGCTCGGGGGCAGCTGCGGCACTGATTCCGAACCGCATCGACATCGACGAACGCCCGCCTGTCGTTGACAGCAATACAGAACTTGGCCACTGGGAGGGCGATACCGTGTACGGCCAAGACAGCTACCTCGTGACGCTCGTCGAACGTGTATCCAAACTGCTGCTTACAGTGAAGGTGCCGAATAAGACCAAATGGGCTGTCGCTGATGCCGTGTGTCGCCTGCTTGCTCCCTATCGCGAGTTCTGCAAAACGATCACCTTCGACAACGGCGGCGAATTTGCAGCCCATGAACACATGGCCAAACAGCTGGATTGCACGATCTATTTCGCCAAGCCCTACCACTCTTGGGAGCGTGGGCTGAATGAAAACACCAACGGTTTGCTACGACGCTATTACCCCAAAGGGATGGCATTGAGCCAGGTATCGCATGATGACATCGAGCGAACTGCTTTTTTGATTAACGCGCGACCAAGAAAAGCGTTAGAGTATCTTTCTCCGTTGGAGTATCTGGCGGGCAGGCGTGTGTCACTTATGATGGAAATCTAGGCTTTAACTTAACTACCGCTTTGAATATTGTATTCAGATAGTGTTCGCTCATTTTGCAAAGTAAGACCATTAAAAATAAGGCGAATATTATCAGCACCCAGTCCGCTAGAGGTTGCAATTTGACTCCGAACATCCTCAATTGAATTAGAAAGTTCAACAACTCCTGATATAGCCGTAGCTGACTCAGTGGTAATATGAATCTTATGACTACCACCCAAATCAAAATAGGTTATATTTTCTAAACTATATGGGGTTGTTATTGTCGGAGCGGAATTCGGTGGCACAGCTGTTATAACATCAACTTTAGTAACCGAAGATTGTATATTTGTAGTACCTTCATCATCTTCAGCAACAATATAAATATCATAATCGGTGCTTGCTGTTAGCCCCGTAATATTGAAAGTATGGGAAAAATCACCACTGGAAGCTGCTTGTGAGCCGGAAGTTATTGCCTCAGCTCCGCCCGAAGCTTTACCTGATTTGACCTCTGCAGCCGTCGGCTTCGAAAAACAGACGGGCAATATGGGCGGCGCGGCGCAGGTTTTCTTCGCGGCCGGTCAGGCTAAAGCCAAGATCCGAATTGATGTCATGGCGTAGTTGGTCGCCATCCAGGTGATAGATGCGTGTAATACCGGAAGCTGCAAGCCTTTCTTTAAGGGCAAGGGCAAGGGCAAGGGCAAGGGCAAGGGCAAGGGCAAGGGCAAGGGCAAGGGCGGGTGTGGACTTACCGCTGCCACTGAGGTCGGTAAACCAGGTAAGGTTGGGGGCGTTATTATGCATTGCCTTCTCCCTGGCGGTGCTGTTTATTGACCGGTGTGTGATCCGGATGTGTGCTGGAGGGGCGCTATATCGGAACACCTGTTTGATTGAATTGACATTAACCGGTCGATCAATTCTTGTCCATGATGCAATACAACTACTGTAGCCCAAATGGCAGTCTGTGAGTTTCCGCCGCGCTTGTTACAATTGGCCCTTATCACAAGCCTTCCATCTGCCTCGGAGACTCCCCATGGCCAAACCCAAAACCGCCTTTGTCTGCAACGATTGCGGCGCCGATTACCGCAAGTGGCAGGGGCAGTGCAGTGCCTGCGGGGCATGGAACACGATCACCGAGGTGCGCCTGGGCCCGGAGACTGGTGGCGTGCGCAGCGCGCGTTTCGACGGCTATGCCGGCGGGGCGGGGACCAAAAAGAAGGTGGTCACACTCAGCGAGGTAGCGCTGGAGGAGATGCCGCGCTTTTCCAGCGGCAGCGTGGAGCTGGACCGGGTGCTGGGCGGCGGCCTGGTGCCGGGCTCGGCGGTGCTGATCGGCGGCCATCCGGGGGCGGGCAAGAGTACCCTGCTGCTGCAGACCATGTGCCATCTGGCGGCGCAGATGCCGGCGTTGTATATCACCGGCGAGGAGTCGTTGCAGCAGGTGGCGATGCGGGCAGCGCGGCTGGGATTGAAGGCGGATCAGCTGCAGATGCTGTCGGAAACTTCAGTGGAAACGATCTGCGATCTGGCCAATGAATTGCGGCCCAAGGTGATCGTGATCGACTCCATCCAGGTGATGCATGTGGCCGATGTGCAGTCGGCGCCGGGCTCGGTATCTCAGGTGCGCGAGAGCGCGGCCTTCCTGACCCGTTTTGCCAAGCAGACCGGCACGGTGCTGTTTCTGGTCGGGCATGTCACCAAGGACGGCTCCCTGGCCGGTCCCAAGGTGCTGGAGCACATGATCGACTGTTCGCTGCAGCTGGAAGGCTCCTCCGACAGCCGTTTCCGCACCCTGCGCAGCCACAAGAACCGCTTCGGTGCGGTCAATGAACTGGGCGTGTTCGCCATGCTGGAAAACGGCCTCAAGGAGGTGAAGAACCCAAGCTCCATCTTCCTCAGCCGTGGCAGCGAGCCCAGCCCCGGCAGTGTGGTGATGGTGGTCTGGGAGGGCACCCGGCCGCTGCTGGTGGAGCTGCAGGCGCTGGTGGACGAATCGCACCTGTCCAATCCGCGCCGGGTGGCGGTGGGGCTGGAGCAGAACCGGCTGGCGATGTTGCTGGCGGTGCTCAACCGTCACGGCGGGCTGATGACCGGCGATCAGGACGTGTTCGTCAACGTGGTCGGTGGCGTCAAGGTGCTGGAGACCAGTGCCGACCTGGCGCTGCTGCTGGCGGTGGTGTCCAGCTTTCGCAATATGGCGCTGTCGCAGGAGCTGATGGTGTTTGGCGAGGTGGGCTTGTCCGGCGAGATCCGCCCGGTGCCCAACGGGCAGGAGCGCATCCGCGAGGCGGCCAAGCACGGTTTTCAGCGCGCCATCGTGCCGATCGCCAATGTGCCGCGCGAACCAGTGCCCGGCATGAAGGTGGTCGGCGTGAAGACGCTGTCCGAGGCGCTGGACGCGATCTGAGCGCCGGGGGCCGGCCTAGCCCTCGATCAGCTGTTCCAGTTCCCGCTCGAGCAGACTTTCGTCACCCAGGTTCAGCTCGATCAGTCGGCGCAGGTGGGTGATGCTGTCGATCTCCATTTCGGCGGCAACGAAGCCGTACAGGGGCGGCTGCGCATGTTTCAGCATGGCCGGGATCTCGATCAGGATATCATTGGCCAGATAGAGGTGCAGGCGGGCCTTGTCGCCGGGCTCGATCGGCAGCGGACGCCGGGACTCCACCAGGGCACCGCGCAGCGAGATATCGATCAGTTGTACAACCGCCGTGCCCTTGTCGCTGTGCAGTTCGCATTCGGCGTCAAAGGGAATGCGGGTAAAGCGACGCCGTTCTTGATTCGTGTCCACGATCGGGCTCCTGAAATCGGGTTGTTCGTCAGCATGGTATTACACCACAGATGGATTGTGGAAGCTGAGTGCGCCAGATCAATATAGATTCGATCTTGTTGGCCTAGTCTAGTCGGTTTGATTCTTTTTCAACCAAACAGGGGCGTGACATGTGGGACGTCATGACTGATTTGCTGGCGGCAGGGCGGCACTCTCGCTATTTCAACCATACACGCAGTTACCACCTGTTTACCCGGGTACGGATGATCGCCTGGCTGCTGATGGTGCTGCAAAGTGCCTGGATTCTGATCGACTGGTGGCTGCTGCCCGCCGATGTCAGTCCCACCATCGCCTACGCCCGCCTGGCCACCAGTGGCGGCTGCCTGGTGCTGGGGATCTGGGCGGCCCAGCCCTATCGCCTTGAGGCGTCGCTGATCCGGCTGCTGTTACTGGTGCTGGTGCTGACCCTGTTTCAGACCGGCAGTACGCTGATTCTGGAGCAGCACGGCTATCAGAGCAGCGTCGCCGGCTATGCCTTCTTCCCGTTCATGATCATCTCCATGCTGGCGATCTTCCCGCTGACGGTGCTGGAAGTGCTGGGTTTCACCCTGTTCGTGGTGCTGGTGGAACTGGTCACCCAGCTGTGGTTGGGCAGTTTCGGTCAGGTCGGGGCGCTCAATGACCTCTGGCTGCTGGCGCTGCTGGGCTGTATCGCCGGCTGGGCATCGGTGAACCAGCTCAATATGTTGCTGGTGCTCTATCGTCAGGCCACGCGCGATCCGCTGACAGGGCTGGCCAACCGGCGTCAGGTCATGGAGCAACTGGACGAGGATATTGAGCAGGCGCGGGGTGAGGGGACACCGTTGGCCGTGATGCTGTTTGATCTGGACAAGTTCAAGAATTTCAACGACAACCATGGGCATGCCGCCGGGGATATCGTGCTCAAGCGGTTTGCCAGGATTCTGCGCGAGCATGCCAAGCGCAAGATCGATCTGGCCGGCCGCTTTGGCGGCGAGGAGTTCTTGATGGTGCTGCCCGGGATGGATGCAGGGCAGGCGGCCGAGGTTGCCGAAGCCATCCGCAGCTCCTGTCATGCGACGCGGCTTAAAGTCCCCACCGGCGAAGAGGTGTGCTTTACCACCAGTATCGGCATCGCCGCCCTGCAGGCCGGAGAGGACGCCGCCGGTCTGCTGCAGCGGGCCGATGAGGCGCTGTACCGCGCCAAGGACACGGGGCGGGACCGCCACTGCCTGGCGGAGCGGGGACCGGCGCCGGTGCGGGCCGCTTGAGCCCGCAATGAAAAAGGCCGCCCGAAGGCGGCCTGTACGTCACTGAGGGACTCAGCTCATGCGGCGGTACTTGATCCGCTCCGGCTGGTGGTCCTTGCCAAAACGGCGCTTGTAGTCCTCGGCGTACTCGGTGTAGTTGCCTTCGAAAAACTCCACGTTGGAGTCGCCTTCGTAAGCAATCATGTGTGTACAGATACGGTCGAGGAACCAGCGGTCGTGCGAGATCACCACGGCACAACCCGGGAAGGCCAGCAGCGCTTCTTCCAGCGCACGCAGGGTTTCGATATCCAGGTCGTTGGTCGGTTCGTCGAGCAGCAGCACGTTGCCGCCTTCTTTCAGCAGCTTTGCCATGTGCAGGCGGTTGCGCTCACCCCCGGACAGATCCTTGACGAACTTCTGCTGGTCGGAGCCCTTGAAGTTGAAACGACCGCAGTAGGCACGTGCCGGGGTCTGGAAGTTGCCCACGGTGATGATGTCCTGACCGTCGGAAATTTCCTGGAACACGGTGTTGTTGCCGTTCAGTTCACGTGACTGGTTGACGTAGGCCAGCTGCACGGTGGAGCCGATCTCGATCTCGCCGGAATCCGGCTGCTCTTCGCCGCTGAGCATGCGGAACAAGGTGGACTTACCGGCGCCGTTGGGGCCGATAATGCCGACGATGGCGCCCGGCGGGATGGAGAGGTTCAGGTTTTCGAACAGCAGCTTGTCATCGTAGGACTTGGTGACGTTGTGCAGCTCGATCACCTTGTCGCCCAAGCGCGGACCCGGCGGAATGTAGATCTCCTGGGTTTCGTTGCGCTGCTGGAACTCGCGCGAGTTCATCTCTTCGAATGCCTTCAGGCGCGCCTTGGATTTGGTCTGGCGGCCCTTGGCGCCCTGACGCACCCACTCCAGCTCGGACTTCATTGCCTTGCGATGCGAGGCTTCGGATTTGGCTTCCTGCTCCAGGCGAGCGTCTTTCTGCTCCAGCCAGCTGGAGTAATTGCCTTCCCAGGGGATACCGTGGCCACGGTCCAGTTCCAGAATCCAGCCGGCGGCGTTGTCAAGGAAGTAACGGTCGTGGGTAATGGCCACTACGGTGCCGGTGTATTCCTGCAGGAAGCGTTCGATCCAGGCGATCGACTCGGCATCCAGGTGGTTGGTTGGCTCGTCCAGCAGCAGCATGTCCGGGTGATCCAGCAGCAGGCGGCAGAGGGCGACACGACGACGTTCACCCCCGGACAGGTGTTCAACCTTGGCATCCCAGGGCGGCAGGCGCATGGCGTCGGCGGCGCGCTCCAGGGCCTGGTCCAGGTTGTGACCGTCCTTGGCGGTGATCAGATTCTCCAGCTCGGCCTGTTGCTTGGCCAGGGCATCGAAGTCGGCGTCCGGATCGGCGTAGGCGGCATAGACCTGATCCAGCTCGGCCAGGGCATTCTTGACGTCGGCCACCGCTTCTTCGATCACTTCGCGCACGGTCTTGCTGTCGTCCAGCTCCGGCTCCTGCGGCAGGTAGCCCACTTTCATGTTTGGCATGGGGCGGGCTTCGCCGGTGTAGTCCTTGTCGACGCCGGCCATGATACGCAGCAGGGTGGATTTACCGGCACCGTTCAGACCGAGTACACCGATCTTGGCGCCGGGGAAGAAGGACAGGGAGATATCCTTGAGGATTTCACGCTTGGGCGGTACCACCTTGCCCACGCGGTTCATCGTATAAACGTACTGAGCCATCAATATGCCTGTAAATTGGGGGTTAAAAAACAGCCAGATTCTACCTGTCGCCGCAGGCGAAAGCCATTTGCGCCGGCGTAATGGCAGGATGCGTGGCCTCGGCCTACACTCATGACGACTGGTCATGGGACCAGCCGGATTTCCAGTCGATGATTCACCCGGAATGGAGGGGAATTGTGATGAGTAAAAATCTGACCCGTTTCAACAGCCTGTTCGATGACACCTTTCTCAATGACTTCTTCCGCCCGCTGGCAACCCGTTCCAACGGTGACCGAGTACCGGCGATCGATGTGCACGAAACCGACACTGTCTACAAGGTCAATGTGGACATGCCGGGGGTGAAAAAGGACGACATCAAGATATCCCTCGACAACGGCGTACTGACCGTGCAGGGGGAGACCCGCAAGGAAGAGAAGGAGGAGAAGGAGGGCAAACTGATCCGTCAGGAGCGCCATGTGGGGCATTTCATCCGTCAACTGTCGGTGGGTTCTGATGTGGATGCCCAGGCGGTGAAGGCGGCGTTCGAAGACGGCGTGCTGGCGATCACCCTGCCGAAAAGACCTGCGGGGGCGGAAAAGGGCGTCAATATCAGCATCGATTGAGTACCGATTCGGCCAGGGACTGGCCTCCCACAGGTTTGGGTGTGGGTGTGGTCTGAGCCGGGGAGGCTTGTCGCGGCCTGACGGGGTCGGCCAAGGACTGGTATCTCATTGGGTCAGGTGGTTGTTGGCCGCTGGAGGTGGTGTTGGTCTTGGCCGGCCTCATGAAGTGCCAGGTGGGATGGGATGGTATTTGGGCTTGGGCTTGGGCTAGGGCTAGGGCTAGGGCTAGGGCTAGGGCTAGGGCTAGGGCTAGGGCTAGGGCTAGGACTTGGACTTGGACTTGGACTTGGACTGGGTTCTGGTTGTGGGAGCCCGCTCTGCGGGCGCAGAAAACCGGCAAACCTGCTCCGAGGTCAGTTTCTGCACCCAAATGAATCTTTCGCGCAATGGACTGACCCCTTTTCATGTGCCTTCCGTATGATTTTTAGACTATAATGCGCCTCTTTTTGAAGGCAGCTACAGGTCAGTCCGTTACTACCTGCGCCCACCTTGCCTCTATTTTTGCAACTTCAGGGGACAGCAATGTTTAGCAAAGATATGTCTATCGCCAGTTATGATGCGGATCTGTGGTCTGCGATGCAGTCCGAGGCGACTCGCCAGGAAGAGCACATCGAACTGATCGCATCCGAGAACTACACCAGCCCGCGGGTGATGGAAGCCCAGGGCTCAGTGCTGACCAACAAGTACGCTGAAGGCTACCCGCACAAGCGCTACTACGGTGGCTGCGAGTACGTCGACGTGGTTGAAGAACTGGCGATCGAGCGCGCCAAGGAACTGTTCGGCGCGACCTACGCCAACGTCCAGCCGCACTCTGGCTCCCAGGCCAACGCCGCCGTTTACATGGCCCTGTGCCAGCCGGGCGACACCGTTCTGGGCATGAGCCTGGCGCACGGCGGCCACCTGACTCACGGTGCTGCTGTATCCTTCTCCGGCCGCATCTACAAGGCGGTACAGTACGGTCTGAACCCGGAAACCGGCGCCATCGACTACGACGAAGTCGAGCGTCTGGCCGTTGAGAACAAGCCGAAGATGATCGTGGCCGGTTTCTCCGCCTACTCTCAGATCGTTGACTGGGCGCGTTTCCGCGAGATCGCCGACAAGGTTGGCGCTTACCTGTTCGTCGACATGGCTCACATCGCCGGTCTGGTCGCTGCAGGCGTATACCCGACGCCGCTGCCCTTCGCTGACGTGGTCACTACCACCACTCACAAAACCCTGGGTGGTCCGCGTGGCGGTCTGATCCTGTCGGCCAACGCTGATGAAGATCTGCAGAAGAAGCTGAACTTCGCGGTATTCCCGGAATCCCAGGGTGGCCCGCTGATGCACGTGATCGCCGCCAAGGCCGTCTGCTTCAAGGAAGCGATGGAGCCGGAGTGGAAGGAATACCAGGCTCAGGTGGTGAAGAACGCCCAGGCCATGGCCAAGGTGTTCCTGGATCGCGGCATCAACATCGTATCCGGCGGTACTGAAGACCACCTGTTCCTGGTTGACCTGATCAACAAGGACATCACCGGTAAGGATGCGGACGCTGCCCTGGGGCGCGCCAACATCACCGTGAACAAGAACTCCGTACCGAACGACCCGCGTTCTCCGTTCGTGACCTCCGGTCTGCGTATCGGTACCCCGGCGGTGACCCGTCGCGGCTTCAAGGAAGAGGAAGTGGCTCAGCTGGCGAACTGGATCTGCGATATCCTCGACGATATCGAGAACGACGAGACCATCGCTCGCGTGAAGGAACAGGTCAAAGAGATCTGCGCTCGCTTCCCGGTTTACAAGTAAGCCGGTAGAATAGTCAGGGCGGCTGCGGCCGCCCTTTTTTTATCGGGGCTTTTGCCCAGGAATTTTCTCCGGGAGGCGTTCTTCCGGAATACGCCCTTCAGCGAAACGCTCTTTACGTCGAGGCATGCATGCACTGTCCGTTTTGTGGCACCCATGAGACCAAAGTTGTCGACTCCCGGCTGGTCGCCGAAGGCCAGCAGGTCCGGCGTCGGCGTGAGTGCATCAGTTGCCATGAGCGTTTTACCACCTACGAAACCGCCGAACTGCTGATGCCGCGCGTGATCAAGAGCGACGGCAGTCGTCAGCCCTTCGATGAGGACAAGCTGCGCGCCGGTATTCAGCGTGCGCTGGAGAAACGTCCGGTCAGCATCGAAGAGATCGAAGCCTGCATCACCCGCATCAAGCAACGTCTGCGCGCCACCGGCGAACGCGAACTGCCGTCCCGAGGGGTCGGCGAAGCGGTGATGGCCGAGCTGCGCAAGCTTGATGAAGTGGCCTACGTGCGTTTCGCCTCGGTCTATCGCAGTTTCCAGGATATCAAAGAGTTCCGCGAGGAGATCGAGCGGCTCTCCAGTCCGGTCGAAAGCGGCCGCGAAGAGGAGATTGATTGAGATGAGCAGCCTCTTCAGCGCTCAGGATCATCAGTGGATGGCGCACGCCATCCGTCTGGCGCGTCAGGGACTCTACACCACCGACCCCAATCCCCGTGTCGGCTGTGTCATCGTGCGGGATGGTGAGCGGGTGGGCGAAGGCGCTCACCTCAAGGCCGGCGAGCCCCATGCCGAGGTGCATGCGTTGCGCGCCGCCGGCGACAGGGCCCGAGGCGCCACCGCCTACGTGACCTTGGAGCCCTGCAGCCACCATGGCAAGACGCCGCCGTGCGCCGAAGCGCTGGTCAAGGCCGACGTGGCGCGCGTGGTCTGCGCCATGCAGGACCCCAATCCGCTGGTGGCCGGGCGTGGCCTGGCGCGGCTGCAGCAGGCCGGCATCAAGACCGCCTCCGGCCTGCTGGAAACGGAGGCGCGGACGCTTAACCCCGGTTTCATCAGCCGTATGGAACGGGGGCGTCCCTATACCCGACTCAAGCTGGCCGCCAGCCTGGATGGCCGTACCGCCATGCAGAGCGGCGAGTCACAATGGATCACCGGATCGGCCGCACGGGCGGATGTACAGCGCCTGCGCGCGCGCAGCTCCGCCGTGATGACCGGCGTGGACACGGTGCTGATCGACAACGCCTCGCTGACCGTGCGTGCCGCCGAACTGGGACTGCCGGCCGAACAGGCAGCATTGGCCGCTGAACGTCAGCCGTTGCGCGTGGTGGTCGACAGTCGGCTGCGGCTGCCGGCGTCCACCGCCATGTTGAGCCTGCCGGGCAGTACGCTGGTGGCGACCAGTCGTGCCGACAACGAGCCGGCCGCAATCGCGCTCAGCGCCACCGGCACTCAGGTGCTGTCGCTGCCGGGCCAGGAGGGTCGGGTGGATCTGGCGGCCCTGCTGCCCTGGCTGGCCGAACATGCCCAGTGCAACGAACTGCTGATCGAATGCGGCGCAACGCTGGCCGGTGCGGCATTGCGTGCAGGGCTGGTCGACGAACTGGTACTCTACCTGGCGCCGACGCTGCTGGGCAGCTCGGCTCGGCCGCTGTTCAATCTGCCACTGGAACAGATGGCGCAGCAGTACCGCCTGCAATTAACCGATACACGCCAGCTGGGTGATGACCTGCGTCTGACCCTGAGCTGCTGCCAGGAAACTGACTGATGTTTACCGGAATCATTGAAGCCGTAGGCAGCATTGCCGATAGTCGCCTGATCGGCGGCGATATGCGCCTCTATGTGCGCACCGGTGCGCTGGACCTGAGCGATGTCAAGCTCGGCGACAGCATCGCCACCAATGGTGTCTGCCTGACGGCGGTGGAGTTGCCCGGCGACGGTTTCATCGCCGATGTGTCACTGGAAACCCTGGCGCATACCCGGTTCGAATCGCTGGCCGTTGGCGAAGCGGTCAACCTGGAAAAGGCGATGCGGGCCGATACCCGTTTCGGCGGTCATATCGTCACCGGCCATGTGGATGCCCTGGGCACGGTGGTCGAGCGCAGCGATGATGCCCGTTCGGTACGGCTGAAGGTGCGCATGCCGGCATCGATCCAGCGCTACGTGGCCGCCAAGGGCTCGATCACCGTGGATGGCGTCAGCCTGACGGTGAATGCCCTCGATGGCGACTGCCTTGAACTCAACATCGTGCCGCACACGGCACAGGAAACCATTATCGACAGTTACACAGCCGGTCGTCAGGTGCACCTGGAAGTGGATATCATAGCCCGCTACCTGGAACGCCTGACGGGTGCAGCGCAGACCAATGAGTCGACCGACGGCGATGCCGACGGGGTGACTCTGGCGCTGCTGGCTAACCACGGATTCATGCGTCGCTGAGGCGGCGGGAGAGGACTATGCAGCTGAACACCACTGAAGAACTGATCGAAGATATCCGCCAGGGCAAGATGGTCATCCTTATGGATGACGAGGACCGCGAAAACGAGGGCGACCTGGTGATCGCGGCCCAGTGCGTGCGCCCGGAAGACATCAACTTCATGATCACCCATGCGCGCGGCCTGGTCTGCCTGACCCTGTCGCGCGAGCGCTGCGAGCAGCTGAATCTGCCGCTGATGGTGCAGAGCAACGGCGCGGCTTTCTCGACCAACTTTACCCTGTCGATCGAAGCGGCCCAGGGCGTGACCACCGGCATCTCGGCGGCGGACCGCGCCGCCACCGTACATGCGGCGGTCAAGGCCGATGCCAAGCCGGAAGATATCGTCCAGCCGGGTCACATCTTCCCGCTGATGGCGCAGCCGGGTGGCGTGCTCAGCCGGGCCGGTCACACCGAAGCCGGCTGTGATATCGCCCGCATGGCCGGTTTCATGCCGGCGTCGGTGATCGTCGAGATCATCAACGAGGACGGCAGCATGGCGCGTCGTCCGGACCTGGAAAAGTTCGCCGCCAAGCACGGCCTGAAGATCGGCACCATCGCCGACCTGATCCACTACCGCACCTTGAACGAGCACACCGTCGAGCGCGTGGGCGAGGGCACCCTGCCGACCGAGTACGGCGAGTTCCGCTACGTGACCTTCCGCGACGAGATTCAGGGCTGCACCCACCTGGCGCTGGTCAAGGGTGATGTCGGCCCTGAGGACTCCACCCTGGTGCGCGTCCATGTGCGCAACGAAGTACTGCGCGACGTGGTGGGCGTACGTCCGGGTGAGCAGATGAAATGGACCATGCGCCGTGCGCTCAAGCGCGTCGCCGACGAGGGCAAGGGCGTGGTGCTGCTGCTCGATTCCGGCCGCCGCGTCGACCTGGGTGACGCCATCGACAGCCTGCTCAATGCCGGTGAGAAGCGCTCCAAGGTCAACGTCAGCGCCTCCGGCGCCTACCTGACGGTGGGTACGGGCTCACAGATTCTGCGTGATCTGGGCGTGCGCAAGATGCGTTTGCTCAGCTCGCCGATGAAATTCAACGCGATCTCCGGTTTTGATCTGGAGATCGAAGAGTACATCCCCTACGAGGATTGATGGACAAGCTTATGACAGTACAAGTTTTTGAAGGCGACTTCGTCAGCGCCAACGGCAAATACGCCATCGTGGTCGGCCGCTTCAACGCGTTCGTGGTTGAGAGCCTGCTGGACGGTGCCATCGACGCCCTGACCCGTCACGGCGTGGATGAAGACAACATCCGCGTGATCCGTGTGCCGGGTGCGTTCGAGATCCCGCTGGCGGTCAAGCGTGTCGCCCAGCAGAAGCAGGACGATGCGATCATCGCCCTGGGTGCCGTGATCCGCGGCGGTACGCCGCATTTCGAATACGTCTCCGCCGAGAGTTCCAAGGGCGTAGCCCAGGTCTCCATGGACTACGACGTACCGGTGGCCAACGGCATCCTGACCGTGAACTCCATCGAACAAGCCATTGAACGCTCCGGAACCAAGGCTGGTAACAAGGGCGCCGAAGCCGCACTGTCTGCACTGGAAATGGTCAGCCTGCTGCGTCAGCTTGAGGTCTGAGCATGAGCAACACCACTCCGCGTAAGAAAGGCCAGCCCAACCTGACCGAAAGACGTCGCAACGCCCGCAGTTTCGCGCTGCAGGCGCTGTACCAGTGGTCTCTGGCCGGGCAGAGCGCCCACGAGATCGAAGCCCAGTTCCGTGTCGACAACGACATGGGCAACACCGATACGCAGCTGTTCTCCGAACTGCTGCGCGGCGTGATCAGCGGCACTCGCGATCTGGACGAGGCGTTCCGCCCCTTCCTGGACCGTCCGCTGGACGATCTGGACCCGGTGGAGCTGAGCGTACTGCGCATCGGTGCCTATGAACTGATCCACCGTCTGCAGGTGCCCTACCGCGTGGCGATCAACGAGAGCGTGGAACTGGCCAAGGTGTTCGGCGCCACCGAAAGTCACAAGTACGTCAACGGTATTCTCGACAAGCTGGCCCAGCGGGTCCGGGCCGCCGAGATCCGTGAGCGCCGTTCCGGCAACTGAGCGCTGTAGCGGCTGATTGTGGGCGAGTTTGAGCTGATCCGCCGCTGCTTCCTGCAGGCGCGGCAGGGCGCGGGCGTGGTGACCGGTATCGGTGACGACTGCGCCGTGCTGCAGGTGCCTGCAGGGCAGCAGCTGGTGGTGTCGATTGACACCCTGGTCGAAGGCACCCACTTTCTGCCCGGCACGCCGCCGGCCCAGGTGGCCACCCGTTTGCTGGGCGCGGCGGTCAGTGACCTGGCCGCCGCCGCCGCCACACCGGCCTGGCTGACGCTGGCGCTGACGCTGCCCCGGGGCGATGCCGACTGGGTGGAGCCCTTCGCGGCAGCCCTGGCCGAGCGCGCCAACGAGCTGGGCATCAGCCTGGTCGGCGGCGATACCACCCGTGGTGCCACGCTGACGCTCAGTGCCCAGGTGCACGGTTTTGTCCCAATCGGGCAGGCACTGCTGCGCAGCGGCGCTCGGGTGGGGGATCGGGTGTTAGTGTCCGGGACCCTCGGTGACAGTCGTGGTGGTCTGGAAACCCTGTTGCAGCCGCGCCCGGTCGATGCCGATCGGCGTTACCTGCAGCAGCGCTTCCATCGACCCGAACCCCGGGTGGCGCTGGCACAGCAGCTGCGTCCGCTGGTCCATGCCGGACTGGATATTTCCGATGGCCTGCTGGCCGATCTGAATCATCTGCTGGAATCGTCGGATGTCGGTGCCGAGATCGAACGGGACCGCGTACCCTGTTCGGAGGCCCTGCGTCGACTTTATCCACAGCAGGCCGTCGACTGGGCGCTGTCCGGGGGCGAGGATTTCGAACTTTGTCTCAGTGTTGCGGCCGAACAGGTGGCGGTCTGCATCGCTGCGGCGGAGCGGCTGGGGGTCCGGTTGACCGAGGTTGGCCGGATTACCGCCGAATCGGGGCTGCGTGTGCTGGACGGCTCAGGCCAGCCGATCGAAGGGCTGGCGCAGGGCTATGACCATTTCAAGGAGTCCACATGAACAAGGCCCCGGCTTCGGTCTGGCGCAATCCGATCCATTTTCTGGCCTTTGGCCTGGGCAGCGGTGCCGCGCCCAAGGCGCCGGGCACTTTCGGGACTCTGGCAGCGGTGCCGCTTTGGTACCTGATGGCACAAACAAGCCTGCCGGTTTATCTGGGGCTGACGCTGATCGCTTTCGTGATCGGAATCTGGCTCTGTGGTCGTACATCAAGGGATCTTGGCGTCCATGACCATGGCGGCATCGTCTGGGACGAGTTCGTCGGTTACTGGGTCACCATGATCGCGGTACCGGTGGGCTGGATCTGGGCGCTGCTCGGTTTTATCCTGTTCCGCCTGTTTGATATCTGGAAGCCCTGGCCGATCCGGCCGGTCGACCGCCGTGTCCATGGCGGGCTGGGGATCATGCTCGATGATGTGCTGGCCGGTGTTTTTGCCGGGCTGGTGCTGCAGGGGCTGCTCTGGTTCTGGGGCTGAATCGGCCCCGTTCCGTGAATTGAATTTGTGACAGAGGAAACAACCAAGGTGTCAGTACAGTATGTAGCCGATTCGCGGCTGCCGACCCCCTGGGGGGTCTTTACCATGGTGGGCTTTGAAGATCCCGCCACCGGCAAGGAGCATGTCGCGCTGGTGTTCGGTGAGGTGGCCGGTGACGAACCGGTACTGGCCCGCATACACTCAGAGTGCCTGACCGGTGATGCGCTGTTCAGCCTGCGCTGCGACTGCGGTTTCCAGCTGCAGGAAGCGCTCAAGCGGATCGCGGAAGAGGGCAAGGGCGTGCTGCTTTACCTGCGTCAGGAAGGGCGTGGCATCGGTCTGCTCAACAAGATCAAGGCCTACCACCTGCAGGATGGCGGCGCCGATACGGTTGAAGCCAACGAACGTCTGGGGTTTGCGGCCGATATGCGTGACTACAGCATGTGCGAGCCGATGCTGGAACATCTCGGCATCAAGGCGGTGAAGCTGATGACCAACAACCCGCGCAAGGTGGCGGCACTGGAGCAATACGGTGTCCAGGTGGCCGAGCGGGTACCGCTGCAGGTGGGCAAGAACCGCCACAACGAAGACTACCTGCAGACCAAGATGGGTAAGCTCGGGCATATGATGACCGAGCACCACTTCAAGGAAGACGAATAACCAGGGGCTTCGCCAGGTTATACGGGCAGCCTGCCTAGGGGCTGCCCAGCCGCTGCCGGATCGAGGCCTCGATGCCGGCGGCATCCAGCCCGCATTCGGTCAGCTGCTCGCCGCGACTGGCATGGGCGATCCAGCGATCCGGGATACCCAGCATCAGCAGGGATATCGGCATGCCGGCCTGCTGCAAATATTCCGCCACCGCCGATCCGGCACCGCCTTGTATGGCATGATCCTCGATGCTGACCAGAAGCTCATGGCTGACGGCCAGACAATCGATCACATCCGTATCCAGCGGCTTCACGAAACGCATATCCACCAGGGTGTAGTCGTTCGCCTCGGCAACCTGACGTGCGTTGTCCAGCAGTGGACCGAAGTTGAGCAGCGCGACCTTCTGGCCCTGTCGCAACGTCCGGCTTCTGCCCAGTGCCAATGGTGTCTGCTGGCCCGCCAGAGGCAGAGCGGCGCTGCCACGCGGGTAGCGCACCGCTGCCGGTCCCGGGTGTTGGTAGCCCAGGGTCAGCATCGCCTCCAGCTCCGGCTCGTCGGCCGGGGTCATCAGCACCATATCGGGCAGGCAGCGCAGGAAAGTGATGTCAAAACAGCCGGCATGGGTGGCGCCGTCCTCGCCGACCAGTCCGGCGCGATCAACCGCCAGCAGCACATCCAGCTGCTGAATGGCGATATCATGCACAACCTGATCGTAGGCGCGCTGCAGGAAGGTGGAGTAGATCGCCAGCACCGGTTTCATGCCGCGACAGGCAAAACCGGCTGCCAGCGTCGCGGCATGCTGTTCGGCGATGGCGACATCGAAATAGCGCTCGGGAAACTGCTCGGAAAAGGCGACCAGGTCGGAGCCTTCGCGCATGGCCGGGGTGATGCCGATCAGTCGGTTATCCACAGCCGCGGTGTCACGGAGCCAGCGGCCGAAGACGTTGCAGTACCTGGGGCGTTTGGCTGGGGGCGTGGTGGATGGCTTGCTGGGCGGCTCCAGCTTGGTCAGCGCGTGGTAGCCGACCGGGTCCGCTTCCGCCGGGGCGAAGCCCTTGCCCTTGCGGGTGATGACATGCAGCAGCCGCGGACCTTTCTGCGCCAGTGCCTGTTCCAGCGCCGGCAGCAGCAGGCTGAAATTGTGACCGTCCACCGGCCCCGTGTAGCTCAGCTCCAGCGCCTTGAACAACTCGGCGGTGACCGGGCTGTCGCTGCTGTCTTTCAGCTTGTGTTTCAGATTGCGCGCCAGGTAGCTGGCCAGGCCGCCTTCGTTGCGCGAGATCGACATGTCATTGTCGTTGAGCACCACCAGCAGGTTGGCACCGGTGTGGGCGGCATGATGTAACGCTTCGAACGCCATGCCGGCGGTCATGGCGCCATCGCCGATCACCGCCACGGTGTGACGGTCGTGTCCCTGCAGTCGCTGCGCCAGCGCCATGCCCAGCGCCGCCGAGATGGAGGTGCTGGAGTGGCCGGTGCCGAAGGTGTCGAACGGGCTTTCGCTGCGCTTGGGGAAGGGCGAGAGGCCGCCCTTCTGGCGCATGCCCAGCATCTGTTCGCGGCGGCCGGTCAGGATCTTGTGTGGATAACTCTGGTGGCCCACATCCCAGACCAGGTCTTCATCGGGTGTCTGCAGCAGGTAGTGCAGGGCGATGGTCAGTTCGACCACGCCGAGGCCGGCACCGAAATGGCCGCCGGTCTGCCCCACCGAGTAGAGCAGGAAGGCGCGCAGCTCCCGCGCCAGCTGGGGCAGCTGAGAGCGCGAGAGGGTACGCAGGTCCCGGGGAGTATCGATCTGGTCCAGCAACGGGGTCGCCGGACGTGTGGTTGGAATCTGGTGAAACATCTCAGTGATCGCGGTTCACGATGTAATCGGTCAGGGCGATCAGGTCATCAGCGGCCGGACCGAAGCCGCGCAGAATGGCGACGGCTTCGTCATGCAGCTGGTGCAGGCGCTCCCGGGCACCGTCCAGCCCCAGCAGGGCCGGATAGGTGGGCTTGTTCTGCGCCAGGTCGGAGCCCTGGGGCTTGCCCAGTGTCGCGGTGTCACCTTCGATATCGAGCAGGTCGTCCTGGATCTGGAAGGCCAGGCCGATCAGGTCACCATAGCGGCGTAGCGGTTCCCGCTTGTCGGCGCCGGCGTCACCGGCGGCCAGCGCGCCCAGCTCCACGGCGGCGGTGATCAGTGCGCCGGTCTTGTAGGCATGCATCGCCTGCAGCTGTTCCAGCGTCAACGGCTTGTCCACATGGGACAGGTCGAACGCCTGACCGGCGACCATGCCGCGCTCGCCGCTGGCGCGGGCCAGCAGGTTGAGCATGCGCAGCTGCAGGGCGGCGGGTATGTCGTCACAGGGCTCGCTGAGGTATTCGAACGCCAGACACTGGAGGGCGTCGCCGGCGAGGATGGCGCTGGCCTCGTCAAAAGCGATGTGACAGGTCGGCTGGCCGCGGCGCAGGTCATCGTCGTCCATGGCAGGCAGGTCATCGTGCACCAGCGAGTAGCTGTGGATGCATTCGATAGCGGCGGCCGCTCGGTCAACCAGGCTGCTGGCGTCTTGACCGCTGCAGAGCTTGTGACTCAGGTAGACCAGCGCCGGGCGCAGGCGTTTGCCGCCGTTGAGCACGCCATGGCGCATGGTCTGCTGCAAGCGGGGCTCCAGGCTATTGTCGGTCGTCACCAGCTGGTCCAGCTGCTGCTCGACCCGCTGGCGGTAGTGCTGCAACAGCTGCGCGAGACTGCTCATGCCGAAGGTTCTCCCTGTTCCGGAAAGTCGCTGGCGTGGATTTCGCCATCCTGTTCGGTCAGTAGCTGCACTTTCTGTTCTGCCTGCTGCAGGATGGCTTGGCAGTCGCGGGTCAGGCGGACGCCCTGCTCGAATGCCTTGAGCGCGTCTTCGATCGGCAGGTCGCCCTGCTCAAGCTGTTCGACCAGTTCTTCCAGCTGGTGCAGCGACTGTTCAAAGTCGGGAGTCTTGGGTTTTGATGCCATGGCGGTTCACTGTCCTCTATAGGCCGCTCACGTTAACCAACCCTGTGAGGAGGGTCAATCCGCATAGGGAAAAACCCGGTAAATGGGGTGAACACCTGTTCCATTCTGGTATCATCGTCGCTGGCGAAACCCTTGGTAACGGCCCGGGTTTTGTCTTTTCTTCGGTCGGAAATATCTATTCAGGAGCGATCAGTGGATCTGGCTACCCTCGTTGGTCTTATCGGGGCCTTTGGCATCATCATCGCGGCGATGGTGCTGGGCGGTGATATCGGTATTTTCGTCAACCCCCCTTCCATCCTGATTGTCCTTGGCGGCACCTTGCTGGTGGTGCTGATGAAGTTCACGCTGGCGCAGTTCCTGGCGGCCGGCAAGGTGATGGCCAAGGCGTTCATGTACAAGTCGATCAACCCGGAAGACATCATCGCTGAAACCGTCGATCTGGCTGATGCGGCGCGCAAGGGCGGTTTGCTGTCGCTGGAGGACAAGCAGGTGTCGTCCGACTTCATGCAGCGCGGCATCCAGTTGCTGGTGGATGGCCACGACCCCGAGGTGGTCAAGCAGCTGCTGAAAAAGGACGCCGCCCTGACCTATGACCGACATGACTTCGGTAACAAGATTTTCAAGGCGATGGGGGATGTGGCCCCGGCGATGGGGATGATCGGTACCCTGGTGGGCCTGGTGCAGATGCTGTCCAACATGTCAGACCCCAAGTCGATCGGTCCGGCGATGGCGGTGGCGCTGTTGACGACGCTCTATGGCGCCATGATCGCCAACATGTTTGCGCTGCCGGTGGCGGACAAGCTGGAGGTGCGTCGTGACGAAGAGGCGCTCAATCAGGCGCTGGTGATTGATGGTTTGTTGGCGATTCAGGCGGGCCAGAACCCCCGCGTCATCGATCAGATGTTGCGCAGCTACCTGCCCGAAGGTAAGCGTGCCGTTGCCGAAAGCTGAGGGCCGCAGCGATGAGTGACGACAACGAACAGAAGTGCAAATGTCCGCCGCCGGGGTCACCGGCGTGGATGGCGACCTTCGCCGACCTGATGTCGCTGTTGATGTGTTTCTTCGTGCTGCTGCTGTCCTTCTCCGAGATGGACGTGCTCAAGTTCAAGCAGCTGGCCGGTTCCATGCGAGAGGCCTTCGGGGTGCAGGCCCAGATCAAGGTCGAGGATATTCCCAAGGGTACCTCCATCATCGCGCAGGAATTCAGCCCGGGGCGGCCTGAGCCCACGCCGCTGAACGAAGTGCGACAGATGACGGTCAACAACGACATGAACAGTCTGGATGTGCGCTCCCGTGAAGGTGAAGCCCAGGTGGAGGACCAGCTCAAGGGGCTGGAAGAGTTACGCCGTCAGCAGGAGGAAGACGCCCGCGAGGAGGCGGTCGCCGTTGCTCAGGCGCTCTCCGCCGAGATTGGCGAAGGCAGTATCGAGGTCGAGACCGAAGGCACCCGCATCATCATTCGGGTCAAGGAGCGGGGCTCTTTTGAGTCGGGCTCGGCAGAACTCAAGTTCGAATACATCCCCGTGGTTGCCAAAATCCGGGATCTGTTGCTGGATATCAGCGGTAAGGTGGCGATTGAGGGGCATACCGACAACCTGCCTTATGGCGGACGCCAGTTCGAGTCCAACTGGGACCTGTCCTCGGCGCGCGCGCTGGCCGTGGCGCACGAACTCTTCTCCGACCGCCGCATCAACCAGTCCCGGTTCAGTATCACCGGCTATGCCGATACCCGAGCGCTGGGGCCGAACACGACGCCGGCCCTGCGGGCACGTAACCGCCGGGTCGAGATCGTCATTCAAAAAGGGGATGTGGATGAGGCGCTGGACCGGTTGCAGTCACGTCCTGAAGGGGATACCGAAGGTGAAGCGCTCGATCCGGGCAATCTGTTCTGAGCGTCACGAGGCCTGGAAGACACGAAAAAAAACCGCCTGATGGCGGTTTTTTTTTACAGCGTTGACCAAGTAATTACTTGGACGCGTCCAGCATGTACTGGATGCTGACTTTCAGCTCGTTGTCAGAGCAGTCCATGCAGGTGCCCTTCGGCGGCATGGCGCGGATACCGGTGATAGCGGTGGCCAGCAGCGCGTCGATGCCTTTTTCGGCACGTGGAGCCCAGGCAGCCGCGTCACCCAGCTTGGGTGCACCCGCAACGCCGGACGCGTGGCAAACGGAACATTTGGTCTTGTAGACGTCTTCGCCGGTGCGTTCAGCCATGGCTGCAGCCGGAGTCAGCAGCATGGCGGCGGCTGCGATCAGCAGAGTTTTTTTCATTGCAGGTTTCCTTTTATTGACTCGGTTTAACACCGATTATACTCAAATACGGCGAGTTTAGGCCGGGCATCTGCTGAAAGTAAAGCGTTCGACGGTGCGGCATCTAGCCGCAGTCAACCCAAGGTCGCAGGTTCGCAGGAAGGGATGGCGGTTCAGCGCTGGCGTCCAAGGCGCATGGCGAAGTCGGCCTGGCCCTGCAGCAGTCGATCGTGACGACGGGAATGTTCTTGCAGCCGATGTTCGCGGATGGCCTGTTCCAGCACCTCGTGTGGTACCGGAACCAGGTTGCGCAGATCTTCGATGGAGTAGCCGCGGTTCAACAGTTGGCGCAGCTGTGCGGTCAGTTGGATGGCGCTCATGATTCTGTCCTCTTCAATAGTGTCATGAAGCCATTATGAGCGGCGAATTGTGACGCTTGCGTGTCAGTTTTGCGGCGCTTTTCTGACAAGCCCGAAAGCGAAGGCCGCCGCTGCCAGCATGACAAACAGCGGACTGGCGACCGCCAGCAGTTCCGCCATGGTGAAACCGGCGAACACTTCCGGTGTGTAGCCGCAGGACTCCCAGATTTCAAACATCCAGGGCCACCATTCGCCCGGTGTAAACCAGCCGGGCAGACCGGAGTTGAGGGAACAGCTGCTGTTGATCCAGTAGCGTTCAATCGCCAGGGTGCGCCAGCTGCGTTCGGCGAAGCCGATGGCGATGATCAGGGTCAGCAGACGGCCGCCAAGCTGAACTTTCGGGCATCTGGGCAGCAGCAGGGCGGTCAGGGCGACCAGAATCAGGGCGAACAGCCAGAGCCGTATGTGGATGCACAGAACACAGGGGCCGTAGTCGAGCACATGCTGAAAGTATAGAGCCACGGTCTCGGCGGCGACCGCGCCGGCCAGCAGGACCAGCCAGTAGATACGGGAGTTCAGCAGTTGCTGGATAGACTTCATGATGACCTGTCCCTGTGGATAATTGCAGCAGAAAGAGTAGCCTGCTCGGTTGTGCGCGAGCAAGTACCGGTATCAGACGGGCAGGGACTAATTTAGTTCAATGCCCCAAAATGGTGCGCATTTTCTGCGAAAATCGCGCTTTTGGTGCATTGTATGCACTAATGTAGTGTTTTATTATAAGAGAGCTTTATCGCGTCAGAACATTCTCCGAGTTTCCAACTCTTGTCAGACATCGTCCGACTCCAACCATGAATGCAGTGACCCGGCGTCATTTGCACTCTGCTGTTCTGGCCAAAATTCGCTTCATCATCTGAGGTACTTAATGTCCTATATCCATGACACCATCACGGGCCTGATGGCCTCTAGCCCTGCGCAGACCGAATTCTACCAAGCGGTTGAAGAGGTGCTGGAGTCCCTGGAGCCGCTGCTGGAGCAGAGCCCCCACTATAGTGACAACCGCATCATCGAACGCATGGTCGAACCCGAGCGCCAGATCATGTTCCGCGTTCCCTGGGTCGACGATCAGGGCCAGGTGCAGGTTAACAAGGGGTACCGCATCGAATTCAACTCGGCGCTGGGTCCCTACAAGGGCGGCCTGCGTTTCCACCCGTCGGTCAATGCCGGCATCATCAAGTTTCTGGGCTTCGAACAGATCTTCAAGAACGCGCTGACCGGCTTGCCGATCGGTGGTGGCAAGGGTGGTTCCAACTTTGATCCCAAGGGACGCTCCGACCAGGAAATCATGCGTTTCTGCCAGTCCTACATGAACGAGCTGTACCGCCATATCGGTCCCACCACCGACGTGCCGGCCGGTGATATCGGCGTTGGTGCGCGCGAGATCGGCTACATGTTCGGCCAGTACAAGCGCTTGACCGGCCGCTACGAAGGCGTGCTGACCGGCAAGGGCCTGCTCTGGGGCGGTTCACTGGTGCGTAAGGAAGCGACTGGTTACGGCTGCGTCTACTTCGCCGAGAACATGCTCAAGGCCCACACTGACAGCCTGGATGGCAAGACCTGCCTGGTGTCCGGTGCCGGCAACGTGGCGATCTACACCATCGAGAAACTGTACCAGCTGGGCGCGCGTCCGGTGACCTGCTCCGACTCCAGCGGTACCCTGTATGACTGCCATGGCATCAATCTGGAAACCCTGAAGGTGCTCAAGGAGCAGAAGCGGGTATCTCTGCGCGAATACCTGAATGAATTCCCGAAAGCAGAGTTCATTCCGGTAGAGGAGTACCCGGAAGATGGTCACGCCGTGTGGCGCTTCAAGGCCGATGCGGCTTTCCCGTGCGCGACTCAGAACGAGCTGACCGAAGCCGACGCCCGTGCACTGCTGGATAACGGCTGCCGCTGCGTCAGCGAAGGCGCCAACATGCCGTCGACGCCGGAAGCGGTCGAGCTGTTCATCGCCAACCGTATCCACTACGGTCCGGGCAAGGCTGCCAACGCCGGTGGCGTGGCCACCAGCCAGCTGGAGATGAGCCAGAACGCCAGCATGCAGCGTTGGACCTTTGAACAGGTCGACGAGCAGCTGAAGGCGATCATGGCGGATATCTACACCCGTTGCAGCGAGACCGCGAAGGAGTTCGACCAGCCGTACAATCTGGTGCTGGGCGCCAACATCGCCGGCTTCCGTCGCGTGGCGGATGCGATGCTGGAGCAGGGCGTGGTGTAATTCACGCCTGATCGCTCATCAAGGCCCGCTTCGTGCGGGCCTTTTCAGTTGTTTTCCTGCTCGGCTGCCCGTCGCAAAATGGCATCCAGCCAGCGTACCGGCAACAAGCGGCGCAGATAGCCGAGCAGATAGGTCGGCACGGTGACGTAATAGCGCGCCTTCGGGCGAGTGCTTTCCAGCGCATGGCGCAGCGACTTGAATACCGCCTCCGGTGGCAGTGTGAAGCCGGAATCCTGCTCCTGACCTCCTTGCAAACGCTTGAGTACCCCGGCATAGGTGCGGGCATGGGCGCTGTGCTCGTGATCGATATTGCGCCTGAACGCTTCCAGCGCGTTGCGGCGGAAGGCACTGGTGATCGGGCCGGGCTCGATCAGCGAGATCTGTACACCCGACCCGTGCAGCTCCTGACGGTAGGTATCGGTGATCCCCTCCAGGGCGAACTTGGAGGCGTTATAGGCGCCGCGGTACGGCATCGCCACCAGTCCCAGCACCGATGAGTTCATTACGATGCGGCCGTGCCCTTGCTGGCGCATCACCGGAATCACCCGATTGGTCAGCTCCACCCAGCCGAACAGGTTGGTCTCGAACTGCGCCCGCAGCACCTCCCGGCTCAGGTCCTCGACCGCTCCGGGCTGGCCGTAGGCGCCGTTGTTGAACAGCGCATCCAGACGACCTCCGGTCAATTCCAGCGCATGAGCCACACCGCGTTCGATCGATTCCGACGAGTCCAGGTCCAGCACGAAACTCTCCAGCCCCATCGCTTCCAGTGCCGCGACATCGTCCGGTTTGCGTGCGGTCGCCAGTACCCGATAGCCGGATTCACGCAGCCGCAGGGCGCAGTGCTGGCCGATGCCGGTGGAGCAACCGGTCACAAGAACGGTGGAGATCATTTTGGCCTCGCTGTGGATAAGTACGTTGTCTGGGATCGGATACTAGCATGGCCGCCGCTGTGGAAAACCCCGAGCCTGCCACTCGGCGGCCGTGCTTAGCGACGCCATTCTACATAGGTGATGGTATTGCGGTAGGTTTGCACGGTATAGGTCACCTTGTTGGCGCGATATTCGTAGATGGTGCCGGGGTGTGAATCCTGTTTGCGGCATTGGTGGTTCGAGGGCTTGTGACAGACCCTGCCTGCATATTGAGTCACAGGCTTGAGGTGACGGTTCAGCTTGGCGATTGGGTCACCGACGCTGATCAGTACCTTGCCATTCTGCAGGCGGATATCGGCATTGGCCTGGGGGATGCCGACTGCCGTGGCAAGCAGAAGGCTCATGAAAATCCGTTTCATTGGCAGCATCCTTGCGTGTTGTCAGTCAGGACACTTTAAAACACTTGGAGGCAGGATGCGAAAGCGGGGGCAGTGTCATTTTTGGTTGTCTTCTCGCGTTGCCTGACGATCGCGGTTCTGATGTGGACTCGATGATTATCGAAGTCTACATCTTGCCACCGCAAAGCAATAAGCTCGGAGGTGCGTAGCCCAGACCAGAAAGCAAATTGAATCAGGTTGTGGCATTGGGCGTCGAGCTGGGCCAGGATCTTGTCGATCTCGTCAGGGGTGAATGGTTGCGGCTCTCTTGTTTCTGGGGATAAATAGCGAAAGCGATCCATGGGGTTTTGGTCGATCAGTCCATCGTAGTATGCATCCTTCAGGGCTTGCCGCAGTGGTCCCAATACGTTGTTGATCCGTTTGCTAGAGATGTTGATCGTGTCCAGCCATTTATACACATGGGCAGTAGTGAATTGGTCCAGCGTCAGGTGGCTGAAATTTAGGATTAGGTTGTAATAGATCGAGCTGGTGTAGTCCCTGATGGTGCTGTGATGGTAGCGTTTTTCTGCTTTCCTGGCCTATTTCTGGTAGCAGTCTAACGATCCTGGCTGACTCAGGACCAGATTCAGGAATTGTTGGAGGTTATCCGCTCCCGATCAGTAGGTGCTAACTCCCATTTGGAGTTGATAGTGCCGGTTTGCTTGGCAACGGGGGTAAGGTGGTCTGAAGCACAGAACCTTAAAACGACCTCTGTGCGGAATGGGGCAGTGACGTTCGGCAACATCAAGAACGGAATAGTTCGAACAGTACCGATATCCCAAGACCTGGAACAACGCCTCCACGAACACTGGAAGGTATACGGGCCCTTCACCGGTTCTATTGGTGCCTTCAGAAGGGCACTGGAGAAGACAACGATAGAGCTACCTAAAGGCCAGGCAGCTCATGTGCTCCGGCATACGTTTGCCAGTCACTTCATGATGAATGGCGGGAATATCCTGACCTTGCAGGAGATACTAGGACACTCCGCCGTGACGGTCACAATGCGTTACGCACACCTGTCTCCTGATCACTTTCAGGACGCATTATCCTTTTCGCCTTTGTCCTTCCTTTGAAGAATGAACACAGTTTTACCGATGATCATGGCCATAAATATCTGGCCAAGAACGGCTTGGAGCATAGTAAAGGGTTTCAGGATATTGGGTGGGCTTAGGTCTCCGTACCCAAGAGTAGTCCAGGTAACGATGCTGAAATACCATGCATCTAACGAACTTGGTTTAAAGACTTTGCCTTCAGCGTCGCAGCATAGCCCAACAGCTTGGTAAACGGACGTGAAAATCACAAGTAACAATGCAACGCAGGCAAGAAAATGGATTAGGGATTCCATCTTGTTAGGGGTGTTGAAGAAGCGATAACTCGAGAACAGAGCAGCTCCACACAACAAAAAAAGGACAGTCCAAATTCCGTAGTCTCCGAAGAAACTCACGAACTTGAAAACGATATAGGTGTAAAGTAAAACGAAGCCCAGAACAATTAGTTCTATGTACTTGTTCAGCCGGCTCATGTCGATCCTCACTCCTTGGAAGATGCTTTGCCCTCCACAGCTTTCGACAATTTTGGCTATGTGGTGGGCCTTGATACGAAAAAAGCCTGTAAAAACAGGCTTTTAACTTTTGCAATTTGGTGGAGGTGGCGGGTGTTTCCCTCTACACACCTAACCCACTGAAATTGCACCGATTTATGTAAATTCACGATTATAATGGCACACAAAATGGGCACAGGCAAGGGGTACATGCTCATGCTTGATACTCGCATAGCTGCCTTAAGGTACCGGTCAGTCCTCAAGCACTGGAGTAGTTTTCGAGTTCAGGTGGTGTTAAAGGATATTTTTAAATTTAATCAATTGAGTCTACGTACCAAGTTATCAGATCCCTGGGGGTAGAAAAATGTACTAATCCATCAATAGCTTTATTGACACCACTTTCGGAACTTATGCTTGTGAACTCTACTGAATTCAACTTATTAGGGTCAGCCCCATAAGACTGCCCAATTAGGCTGTAATATTTCGAGGGTTCAAGATCATATATCTTGCGCCAAATTGATTTCCAAGCATTAGCCTCAAACAATAACTGATACATTCTATCTGACCTGATGGAAGTCTTTATACCTGCGGCTAAAACGATATCATCAGGAGAAATCTTACCTTCTATTTTTAATCTTGCGGAGGAAAGTAAGTCTTGATTTGGGATAGATAAATCGTTAATAGAGTGAGAAAAATTTGACCATATCTGATCATTGCATCTTATAACGACAAGATCTGGTGTAGAATAGCAAAATGAAGTTCCTTTAGAGGCAAGATATTGCTCGAATTTTTGAAATTCATTAGAAGCATCTCTATTGAAAAGCCTCTTTAAATCATAATTATCACCTAGCGTTATAGCTGCATATCTGTGCATTTTATTATTCGTTAATAAGTCGGAAATGCTACTCTCTATGTGGCCAATGTAGGAGTTTGATAAACATAAATTGGTATTCCAGAGGATAGCCCTCGATAACATCTCAAAAATATCACCTCTTACTTTACCGATTTGACCTGGTGTTAAAGAAAATGCTGATTCAACATTTTGGCCAAAATGTGCCGGAATCTCTTTCTCAATATATTCACCGGCCATAATACCATTTCTAACGCATGTATTAACTAAATTAGAAAGTGTGTGTAGACCTAGATTATTTTTATTGAAACCAGGGATGCCATCTTCGAATGTACATGCCATTATTTTTTTTTGAGCCAAGCGATATAGTGTATTGCGATCTTTCATTCGCTTTGACTGCTCACGAATATATGAAACACAGAGTTCATACTGGCAGTTTTTGCAGTCAGTAGGCGGATTTGCACTAAATGGCATCTTGATAATCCCCGAAAAGTTTCGAAGGGTGTACTTGTAAAGCTTTTGCTATTTTGAATATATTTCTCAAACCAACATTTCTTTGGCCTCTTTCGATGCCACTAATATATGTTCGGTCGAGTTCGCATTCGGCAGCTAATTGCTCTTGACTAAGATTTCTTGCCTGTCTTAGTTCCTTTACTGTGCTGCCAAATATTTCCAATTCATTCATCTTTCCCTGTGCACCAGCTGACCATTAGAGATGACAAATGATGCTACACCGTGTAGACTATGCGTCCACGGACTATGAGTCACAATGAGGTTTGTTTTATGTACAAGGCACTTTCACTCTTTTCTGGGATAGGGGGGCTGTGCGAAGGCTTCAAACTATCTGGCTATGAGATAACAGGTGCTGCTGAACTAGATAAATATGCTGCTCAAAGCTATAGGGCAAATTTTCCTGATGTTCCGCTATATGAAGGGGATGTTAGTGATTTTTTAGATGCAGGTTCAGAAAGTTATCAGCTTCATTTTGATAAATATGTACATGGCAACGTCGATGTGATTTTTGGTGGACCTCCCTGTCAAGGGTTCAGCCAGATTGGTCCTAGAGATCCATTTGACCCAAGAAATGAGTTATATCTACAAATGTGTAGGATAGCAGAAATACTTGGGCCGAAGGTGATTGTTATAGAAAACGTTCCCAATATGATTTTGATGAAAAAAGGGATGTTTAAAGACAGAGTTATTGAGTCGTTAAAGAAAATTGGTTATTCCAATATAGCTTTGCTGAAATTATGTGCCGATGAATATGGAGTTCCTCAATCTCGACATAGGGTGTTTTTTATTGCTGTAAAAGAAGGATTTATAAGCGAAAGCGCACAAAGTATATTCGAGTCAGTTGCAGAGTCATTGAAAAGTGAGCCTGTCACTGTATCGGAAGCTATTTCGGATCTACCAAAAGAAGTGGCAGCAGATAGCGGCATAACTTTGAAATATCCTTCTTCAGAAGAAACAATGTCAAGATTTATGCGAGAAATGAGACTTGATTGTGAAGGGGTTTTATATAAGCTTAACGACAAGCTCGAAATACATAGATCTCACGCGAATGCTATTGATCTACATAATCATCACACAAAAGATGTTCAAGAGCGAAGGCTTGGAATTATAAAGCTGCTCAAGCCAGGGTTAAAAGCAGATTCATTGCCTAAAGAGTTATGGGATAATAAACGTCCTGAGAAATGGCGTCGTTTTCATCCTGATAAGCCTGCACATACACTATTGGCGCATATGCACAGAGATTTAAGTGAATGGGTTCATCCTGAGCATGATAGATGGATCACTGTACGTGAAGCAATGCGACTTCAGGGCTTTCATGATGGTTTTGTTTTGAAAACTAGCGAATGGCAGCAGTTAAAGCAAGTTGGAAATGCAGTGCCACCATTTTTAGGACGTGTTCCAGCAAGTGCAGCTAAAATAATACTCGATATTGGCTATAATAAAGAAAATAGTTTCGAGTTTAAGGGGCAGTTGCAACTGGTTTAATCAGTAGTTTTAATTGGAAACAAGATATTTTTGTTGTTCTAAATGGGTGCTTTGGTAAGAACCCAATTTTATAGGTTGGAAATTAAAAATTATGCGATTTGAATTTTTTGATTTCCTTCTTGAATAACATACATTAACTGTCAGATCTTTGATAACAACAGACCCTAGATTTGCAAAGCGTTGCAAATCTACAAAAGCAGCAGTGCTATAAGCACTGCATGCATCCGCACCTTGGTGCGCTTTGTTATCAATTTCACTATTATAATTATCGATAAGGTCTTTGTCAGCTTTGTTATTGAGATCTAGAATTCTATTTATATTAAATAGAATAACCTCTTCATTCTCATGTGTATGTGTTACATGACTAAACCGATTGTTTCCTTTTTCGTCTTTTAGGTATACGCTTTTAAAAAATGAATTGAAGTCATTAAAGAATATATATTTTTTCTCGCTTAACTTTATGTTGCTGCATAACATTTCGCCTAGTTCGCGTATTAGATTTATTGAATGCTTCAGTAGCTGATTTCGCATTTTATAGAGGAAGTTAAATTTGCTTTTGAAACCTTGCAAGCCAATGCGGTTACAACGTCTAATCTCTCCTCCGCAGTCCCGACTATACCAGGCGCCAACAGTTGGATCATCAAATGATTTAATGACGTATTTCATGGCATAGGATGCTGCTTTGGCTGCTTCCTGGCCTTCCTTTAGGTCAGCCTTTAATTTAAGATCCAGACTATAATTAATACAATACTCCGCGCTTATTTCAGCCTTTACGTCATTAACAATTTTAATTAAATGTGGTAAGTGATTAGGTAATAAAAACAAAGCTACATGTAAGTGTGGGCACCCATCCTTGTGCGGTTCAGGTACAGCAAATCCCATTAGATTAATGCCTGCTGCTTTTGCGCGCTTGTAAATAACTCTATGTACCTTATCCTGAATCCATTTTAATGCTTGTCTGCTGCTAGCACCCTTATAGCTACAACGGCCTTTTGCGGGGTTTGAATGGAACTCGGGGAGTGCTGTTTCGGTTAGCAGTACCTGCTCCATTTTTCTTTCATCGGCCATACGCTGTATTAGCAGCATATCAGTCCAAATTTCGGATTTTTTGTCCGCCGCAGTTGGTGCTACGTCCGCAAGGCAAAAACTAAAAACACCACCCGGCCCTTGCATGTATATAATATTTTGTTGCATGTAAGTTTCGTTATTTTTTGTGGTTTGGCGGCGGTTGCTTTCTATAGCGCTGCTAACATACTGGCATAGTACGCTTTTAGCTTTAACATCACCCACTTGCTTATTATAAAAAGCATACTGTTCTAAATAGTAACCTCTTAGGGTTTTTATTGTTTGAAGTATTGCCTTGAAATTATGCTGCCTATTTTCTAATGCGTTGGGATTCTTTAACCACGAAGAGAATGGGCTATTTATTATAGCGGGTATAATATTTTCACGCCCTTTGCCCGTGTTTGCTATGCGGGCAGCAATACGCACCAGCTGTTTGTTATCTGCATTTGCGATGTTGTTTATAAATTGTTCATTGGGAGGGCATACAGATTGGTTCTGATATGCATAATTTACGTAAAAATTGCTTGCAGCATAGTTTCTGTATTGAGGTATTTGCATAGTACATCCTGTACATATTCTAAATCCTTTTGAAATTGTGAACGATTAAAATTTAATCATTGAATATAAGTATAGACATAAACTAATCTTAGGACAATATAAACAATTTTATATTATTATTCGATTAGTAGTTCCTGTTATAAAAATTTCTAGAAAAAATAGGGCCTGTAGCCAATATTTTCATGTATGAATTGCCATCTTTTTAATATTGAAAGTTGTAGGGTCGTAATCAGTACATCGAGGTGTCATCACGCCCGTGTACTGATTTGATTAGCCCGTCAATTCAATATTCTAACGTCGATGAAGCCATGGAGTTTGATGGCTGGGCGTGGTCAGCTGCCCGTTTCAGAATGTCCAGCTGTGCGTCCAATTCACTTTGAAGCTTGTCCGCAGGCATGTTAAGTGTGATGAGTGCCTGGATCTGCTCAAAGTGCCTTTTTAGTGTCCCTGCATTTTCCAAGGCAGGGTAATCATCAACTGATACAGAAAGCGCCCTCTGAAGTGCCTTTAAAGCTCCAACAGCATGAACATGCCGCTTTTTCACCGCTTCATCCCGATCAATACGCGCACTGAGACTATCAACCTGCTTTTTCAGCCCTGTAATCTGCTTCTGAAATTTGGCCTCAGCTTTTCGTTCGATCCGCTGACGGATACCAAGCCATCCAAGTATCCGGCCAAACATACCATCGTACTTGGACATTGCACGAGCACGCTCATCCAGTGCCGATTTAACCTGTTCTGCTTGCACCTTTAGTTCCGTTGCCTGACGAGTCTCTTCTTTGGCCAGCTGCTTGTGTACCTCAGCTTGCTGGCGTTCTCGTTCCGCGCGCAGTCGCTCTTGTTCAATCATCTTACGCTGATGGTTGGCCTCATCCTGCGATGCATCAACAATGACCTGCGCTTGTATGGCGGCATCAGCCAGATCAGTCTCTATTCTGGATTGAATTGCATCAGCCAAGCGCTTTGAATGCGCCAGTGCATCGGCCTGGGCCTGTTCCTTTTGCCACTGAGCACGTGTCAATCGACGCCGCCCCGGCCCCAGCCTAGCCTGTCCATGGTGTATAGCGACTTCATGATGGTATCGATCCTGAAACCGGCGCATCTCTTTGGTGTAGGCATCATTCCCAGCTTTCTTCCCTTGTGCCGTTCGGTTATTCCCTTGTGCGCGTTTTCGCGCCCGTTCGCCATTGTGGATAATCTGGAAATCGTTTGTCGGCTCAGTGCTACCGATTAAAATGTGGATATGTGGATAAGACTCGTCCCAATGCAGGGCCGCAACCTGGACTAAGTTGGGGTATTCTGACTGCGCGAAGGTAATGACGTGTTCAGCCCAGTCTTGGACTGATGCAATTGCGATTACACGTTCAGCTTCAGGTAGTGCATGCAAATCGTTCAATGAGAGTGGATGGCTGGCGATTAGGCCTATACCCACGTTAGCATCTTTTCGGACTTTACGGCCCTTGCCACTGTGAGTGACTTTGCTTTGATCAGCGGCGGCAACGATTTGCTCAGCCGCATCAGTGAATGAATGACCGAGCAGATATTCGGGTCGGAGTGGGGTGGTAACGTGCGGATGACTACCGGAATCGCGATCCGCTTCCTGTGCGATTGATATCAGGCTGCGTTTCTTTGAGTGTCCTGTACGGGCATATGCCTCGATGTGAATGAATTGATATCCTGCCATGTGAAGTTCCTTTTCATTTCAAAATCCTTGTATGGGTTGTTTTCAATAATTTGGTAAAGCCAAAGTGACCGACTATGTCTTACCTCCATGCGTTGCATTCGGTAAGACGACGCGGCCAGGGGGAAAGCCCCCTGGACCCCCGAAGAGCGCGCCTAGCCCGCACGCTCTTTGTCCTCGGCACGGCGTTCCCGTGCCAGAGCCTCCATGATTTCATCGCCAACGAGCTCATTGGTCTCAACCCCATTGACCATCAACGCGAGAACCCGGTAAACGTCCTGCTGGAACGTCATGTCGCCTCCGAAGCCATCCGAGTAGCACATCAGCGTGCGTATATCACAGCTGAACCAAGGGTTATAGGCATTCAGCAGGAAATCGCGGATAAAGGTTTTACGTTTCGCATGCGTCAAAAGCCGCTTGACGGCTTCAACGTCTTCAATCGTAAATCGGCTCATGATCAGTGACTCCTGTTAACACGGGTAGAAGAGGCGGCACGTTTTGCGCTGGCCCGGTGGATGCGGGCCTTTTTGCCCGCAATAACATGTCGACGTGCGTTGGGCTTGCCATCAGCGATTTGGAAATCGATGAAGTGCTCGTAGTGGATATGGCTGAGGTCGACGTGGTAGTTCAGACGATCCACGATCTGCTTCAAGGTGCTTAGCTCATAGTCACCACCATAGTGCTCCGTTGTCAGCCCCGGCTCGTGTCCAACCACCGCTGCAATATCCGTTGCCGGGACACCCAACTTGCGCATGCGATGGATGAGTGTATGACGGAAGCTGTGAAACACCTTCTTCTCTCGAATGCGTAAACCAACGAGGTCAAGGTGACCTGGGGTACCACTGTCACCCACGAACCAGCGGCTGGTTTGCTTGATCCATTGATTCTTCTTGTCCCATTTCAGATCGCGGAACAGTATTGCCGCTGTACCATCTGACCGTTTACGTTCATTCCAGAATGTCAGAAAGCCGATGCGTATCAGTTCATTGTGGAGCGGGACTCGACGCTTGGACGATTCATTTTTGCTGCTCTGGCTTTCACTCAAGTCATCGGAGTTGATGAACCAGATACCGTCCTCTTGCTGGATATCCTCCACCTTGAGCTGACAAATCTCGTTCAGCCGCATGCCACTGAAAAGGCCCAGCAATGGTGCCCAGAAATAACTATCCAGCACTTTACGGGTCGATTTCAGGTCTTCATTGACGAATAAATACCGACCGAAGATCTTTTCAATGTCATCATTGGTAAATGAAGCATACGGGTTCAATTTCTTTTTACGAGGGGTCGTGCTGTTGACCAGATCACCCAAGAATTCAGCTACGTTTTCCTTGATATAGCGTTTTTTATAGCACCAGCGGAAAAATTGTTTAGCTAGGCTGATATATGCTTTGGCTGTACTCACGGCAAGCGTTGTATCCGCCTTTTTGCGTCCACGGCACGAGCTATTGATATCAATGCGACTAATAATGTCACTTTCGAGGCGTTCGATATCCTCAAATTTAATATGTCCGATATCTTTATCGGCACCGATAAATTCGACGACTTTGCTCAGGCGTGTAACGCCCTGGTCGGCCGTGGCGGGTTTTTTCCAGCGGCCCTTGACCATCAGGTTAATGTACTCTTGCGAAGCTTGAGACAACGTCAGGCCCTTTGTCCCGCCACCGTTACCGCCACCGCCACCCAGCGCGGCCTGTAATGCTGCGATCTCACCAGCGGCTTCAGAGGGGTCGCTGGCATCAGAGTAGATGCGGTAGCCGGATGGAGTTTGTTCGAAAATAGCTTTATTAGCCGGTTCAATGTATTTGCCTTTGTATGGATCAATAGTATGAGTATTGGCGTTATCCATACTTGTAGTAGGTATATGCTTATGCGCCCTCAGACGAATGGTGTGCTCATCAACTCGCTCTGAAGTATATCGAATATAAGGCGCCAGTAAGGCAGGATTGTTTTGATTGATAGTCGCTAGATGCATAAAAAATTCCCTTTTGTTTATGACTGCTTTGGTCTGAATTAATATTGATTTGACTTCACTGTCATTCAATATATTAATTCTGGAGGTGATTTTGTCAATACTATTATAAAAATATTTTGACAAGGTTATTATTTTGTGGCGAGCATCGGCTGCATTATACGTATTTAGGGAAACACGAATATCTTTGGGGAAACCGATACGTTCGGCATGGGGATGCAAAATTTTAGGTAGCCGAAAGCGGGCATAGTACATGCCAGAGCGACGGTAAGTGTTAGGAATGAGTGTTGCCATCGAAGCCCCCTGATCGATCTCAGTGGGCACAATCCGTGGGCACAGTTCTGTCAGACGTCCGCTGTAGGGATATTGGAATCCACTACAGGCCGCGTTACATCTGGTTTACAGAAAAGGGTGGTGGAGGTGGCGGGTTTCGAACCCGCGTCCGCCAATCCTCTGCCTCAAGATCTACATGCTTAGGCATCTCTATTTAGTTAACCCGTCGCGACCCGAGAGCCAGGGTGCTATGGGCGAGCTCTTTTAGTTTTAACCGTTCAGCTTAGAGCAAAGCATCCAGGCGATTCTGTCTCGAATGACACCGCAAAATCTCTGAGTTACAGACACCTTAGAGCGCGGCGCTAGCCGACTTAAGCGGCTAGAGCGTAGTTATCGTCGTTTGCAACTATAACTGTGTGATGAGGGATTTACGAGAATCATCACGTTCTCGGCATGCACCCAAGGGTTCGTAATCAGCGTCGAAGCCAAGTCACCCCCAGATATGTAACGCGCTATTGTAACGACTTAATGGACCGGGCGAAAGTGGAAAAGTTCAGCGAACCGCAACGGACATTTCGCGCTGTTTCTGACGGTTCCAGTCTTTCTCCTTCTCGTCGGCGCGCTTGTCGTGCAGTTTCTTGCCTTTCACCAGTGCGATTTCGCACTTCACCATGCCGTTCTTCCAGTACAGCGCCAGGGCAACACAGGTGTAGCCCTTGGCCTCGACTGCCGTGGTCAGCTTGTCGAGTTCGCGGCGGTGCAGCAGCAACTTGCGGTCGCGACGCGGGTCGGTGACATAGTGGGTGGATGCCGAGATCAGCGGCGTGATGTGCGCGCCGACCAGCCAGGCCTCGTCGTTCTTGAATACCACGTAGGAATCCACCAGCTGTCCCCGTCCTTCGCGCAGGCTTTTCACTTCCCAGCCTTGCAGGGACAAGCCAGCCTCGAAACGGGTTTCGATGGTGTATTCGTGCTTGGCACGTTTGTTCAGGCAGATGGTGTTTCCGCCCGGAGCCTTCTTTTTCTTTGCCATGGGGCGATTATATCGCTGGCACTGGTGCAAGGAAAGCGGGCAATACGCGTTGTTTCAGAGACTTGGTGTGACCCCTGTGGCAACAAATGGCCGAAAAGGTTGTCACCCCTGTCCGATTTATGAACAATTGCCCCCGTGTATAATTTCCAATTTGAGAGCGATATGCAGTCTAAACAGTCAATTCACGGTTCATGGGCGAACCGGTGGATCTTCATTCTCGCAGCGACGGGGTCTGCGGTCGGACTGGGTAACATCTGGAAGTTCCCCTACATCACGGGTGAAAACGGTGGTGGCGCCTTTGTACTGGTTTACCTGTTCTGCATTCTGCTGGTCGGTATCCCGATCATGATGGGTGAAATCCTGGTAGGACGCCGTGCCCGCCAGAGCCCGATCAACGCGGTACGTGAAACGGCGGCCGAGGCGGGGCTTAATCAGAACTGGAGCCTGATCGGCTGGCTGGGTGTGCTGGCCGGCTACATTATCTTCTCCTTCTATTCCGTGGTCGCCGGCTGGGTGCTGCACTACATCGCCGGTATGGGCACGGGGCAGTTTGTCGATATCAGCAGCGATCTGGCGGGCGAGCGTTTTACCGATCTGCTGGCCAGCCCGGATCAGATGCTGATGTGGCACACGCTGTTCGTGTTGATGGTGGTCGGCGTTGTCGCCGGCGGGGTCAACAAGGGCCTGGAGCGCGCCACCAAGATCATGATGCCGGCGCTGTTCGTGCTGTTGCTGGTGCTGCTGGGCTACTCGGTCAACACCGGCAGCTTTGCCGAGGGCTGGTCATTCCTGTTCAGCTTCAACCCGGACAAGCTCACCTGGGATGCGGTGCTGGTGGCGCTGGGTCATGCTTTCTTCACCCTGTCGATTGGCATGGGGGCGATCATGGCCTACGGCTCCTACATGGGCAAGAAGGACTCCATCGGTGTGACCGTCATCGCGATTGGTGCGCTGGATACGCTGGTGGCGCTGATCGCCGGTCTGGCGATCTTCCCGGTGGTGTTTGCCAACCAGATGGATCCGGCTGCAGGCCCTGGCCTGATGTTCATCACCCTGCCGGTGGCCTTCGGCCAGATGCCGGGCGGTCAGGTGTTTGGCTTCCTGTTCTTCCTGCTGGTCGGTGTGGCGGCCTGGACCTCGGCGATCTCGCTGCTTGAGCCGGCGACGGCCTGGGTGGTCGAGCGCTTCGGCTTTAAGCGCCTGCCGGCGGCGGCGCTGCTGGGCGTGGTCGTCTGGCTGATGGGGATCGCCTCGCTGCTGTCGTTCAACCATTGGGAAGAGATCAAGCTGCTGGGGATGGGGATCTTCGACTTCCTCGACTTCATCACGGCCAACATCATGCTGCCGCTGAGTGGCCTGATGATCGCGATCTATTCCGGTTGGGCGCTGAACAAGCACATTACCCGCGATGAGCTGGCGCTGGGGTCTGAAGCGACCTACAGTGCCTGGTCGCTGGTGATCCGGTTCATCGCACCGGTGGCGGTGATGATCATCTTCGTCGTCAACCTGTATGACAAGCTGGCCTGATCGGGCCAGCCAGGTATTTGCCGACATGACACAAGTAAATCGCAGTGCGCTGGTATTGCACACCGCCGAGCAGATGTTCGATCTGGTCAATGATGTGCGCAGCTATCCGCACTTCCTGCCCTGGTGCGCGTCCACCGAGCTGATCTCGGAGCGTGAAGATGAACTGGTGGCGACCCTGAACCTGTCCAAGGGTGGTCTCAAATACAGCTTCACCACGCGCAATCAGTTGCAACGTCCCGGCAGAATGGAGATCGCGCTGGTGGAGGGGCCTTTCTCCTCCCTGCGCGGGATCTGGGTGTTCACGCCGCTCAGTGATGAAGCCTGCAAGGTGGAGTTGACCATGGACTTCGAGTTCAAGGGCAAGCTGACCGGCATGGCGATGTCCAAGGTGTTCAACTCGGTCGCGACGACCATGGTGGATGCCTTTGTCAGCCGGGCTGACCGGATCTACAGTTAGGAGTGGAATGATGAAAGTTGAAGTCGCCTATGCGCTGCCCCATGAGCAGAAGATCATCGCGTTGCAGGTCGAGGAGGGCTGCACGGCCCAGCAGGCGGTGGTGCGCTCGGGCATGGTTGAGCTGTTTCCCGATATCGAGCCCGAAACCGCGCCCATGGGCGTCTTCGGCAAGGCGATCAAGGATCCTGCGACAACGGTGTTGAGAGAAGGGGATCGGGTGGAGATCTACCGCCCTCTGATCGCCGACCCCAAGGAGGTCAGGGCGCGCCGGGCGGCCAAAATGAAGGCTCAGAAGGCCGCCGAAGCCAAGCAGGATTGAACGGGGTGCCGGAGATTAGGGAGTGGTTTCCGGCTTGGCACCCGGACGGAAGTCGCCGCTGAGACGAGCCAGTTTGTCATCTTCGAAGAACAGGCTGATGCGCTCCTGGTAGCGCTGGCCATCACCTTCCTTGATGCTGTAGATGTAGTCCCAGCGATTTTCGCTGAAGCTGTCATTGACCAGTGGGGTGCCGAGAATGTAGCGCACCTGTGAGGGGGTCATGCCGGGGCGCAGCTGGTCGACCATCTCCTGGGTTACGACGTTGCCCTGGGGGATGTCGATCTTGTACACACCGGGAAATTCGGAGCAGCCGGCAATCAAAAGTGCAACTGTAGCGCTGAGAAGAACCTTTCGCATCGGACAATGGCTTCCGTTTTCATGCCTAAACAAAGATAATGGAGTCTAACATTGCAAATCCCGAACAGCATAGTGATTGAGACCTAATATGGCACTGGAAAATCAGGAACTGCGGAAGGCCGGACTGAAGGTAACTCTGCCGCGGGTCAAAATTTATCAGATTCTGGAGCGTGCCGGAGAAGGCGACCACTTCAGTGCTGAAGATATCTACAAGCTCCTGATGGAGCAGGGCGAAGATGTGGGTCTGGCGACCGTCTACCGTGTACTGACCCAGTTTGAAGCGGCGGGCCTGGTATCCCGTCATCATTTCGAGGGCGGTCATTCGGTATTCGAGCTGGCCCGTGACGAACACCATGACCATGTGGTCTGCGTGAAATGCGGTAAGGTGCGCGAGTTCAGCGAGCCCAAGGTCAGTGAGATTCTGGACAAGGTGGCTGAAGACCTGGGTTTTACCATCACCGACCGTACCCTGTACCTCTATGGCGTCTGCAAGGGTGGCTGTGAGGAAGACAAAAAGTAAGCGCTGAATCCCGCTGTCAGCCCTCAGGCTGACAGCATCTCCCGGGCATGGCTCAAGGATGTCTGGGTGATATCCACCCCGCCCAGCATTCGGGCCACTTCCTCTACCCGCTGTGTTTTATCGAGTCGACGAACCCGTGTGTGGGTGCCGTTCTGTAACCCATTTTTGGTCACAAACAGATGCTGATGCCCCTGGGCCGCCACCTGAGGCTGGTGGGTCACGCAGAGGATCTGAACCCGCTGACCCAGTTCACGCAACATGCGACCGACCACTTCCGCCACGCCGCCGCCGATGCCCACGTCGACCTCATCGAACACCAGCGTGGGGGTGCTGGAGGTCTGTGCGGTGATGACCTGGATCGCCAGGCTGATACGGGACAGTTCACCCCCTGAAGCGACCTTGGCCAGGGCGCGGGCCGGCTGGCCCTCGTTGGTGCTGATCAGAAACTCCACCTCTTCCAGCCCGTTGGCGTTGTAGCGCTCTTCGTCGAGCGGGGTCAGGCAGGCGCTGAAATGGGCGGCCGGCATGCCCAGTGCATGCAGTTGTTCATCCACCTGGACGTCCAGCGCGCCGGCGCAGCGTTGACGGGCTTCGCTGAGTTCGGCAGCGGCCTTGAGGTAGTCCTCACGGGCGCCGAGCATCTCCTGCTCCAGTTGCGCCAGTGCCTCGTCCGAGCCGGTCAGCCCGCCGAGTTCGGCCTCTAGTGACTGGTGGAACTCGATTAGCTGTTCCGGCAGCAGGCGGTGTTTGCGCGCGACCTCATAGATGGCGGACAGGCGTTCCTCTACTTCCCGCTGACGCTCGGGATTGGTCTCGATGCTGTCGAGGAAGTGGCGCATTTCACGCTCGGCTTCTTCCACCTGAATCAGGGCGGTGTTGAACATCTCGCCCGCCTGCAGCACTCGCGGGTCCTGATTATGCAGTTGTTCCAGCAGTTGCAGGCAGTGCTGCAGCATCGACAGGCAGTTTGCTCCTTCGGCATCGCTGCTCAACTGCAGCAGCTGGTGGCCGGTGCCGAGCAAGCTGTCGGCATTGTCGAGCCGTTGCTGTTCCTGTTCCAGCTGTTCCAGTTCGCCTTCCTGCAGGGCGAGTTGGTCCAGCTCCTCGACCTGGTAGCTGAGCAGCTGAATGCGGGCATTGCGCTCATCGGAGATCTGCGTCAATTCCAGCCATTCGCTGTCGAGTCGGCGCCATTTATGGAACTGGCGGCGCACCTGTTCCGCCAGTTCGGCGTGGCCGCCGAACTCGTCCAGCAGCACCCGGTGATAATCCTTTTTCAGCAGGCGCTGGTGTTCGTGCTGGCCGTGGATGTCGACCAGGTACTGGCCGAACTCGCGTACCAGGGCCAGTGGGGTCGGGCGACCGTTGATATAGCTCCGGCTGCGGCCTTCGCGGGTGACCACGCGGCGCAGCTGGCACTCCTGGGGATCGCCTTCCAGTTCATGTTCACTGAGCCAGAGCCGGGCGGGCGGCAGTGCGCGGATGTCGAAGCTGGCGGTCAGTTCCGCCCGGTCGGCGTCCTTGAGTACGCTGTCGCTGTCGGCCCGGTCGCCCAGGCAAAGGCCAAGGGCGTCCAGCATGATCGATTTGCCGGCCCCGGTTTCGCCGCTGATTACGGTCATTCCGGATTCCAGTTCGACTTCCAGAGCATCGACAATCGCGAAATTGCGGATCGTTATCTGCGTCAGCATGCGGCTCACCCTATGGGTTTATATACAGTGGTTATTTATACAGTACTGTATAAGTCATTTTTCTGCGGGCATCAATATTTGGCCTAAAAAAATGCGTAATAAAGGTTGAATCGCAGGTGGTGGTCCCCATATAGGTTGGCATCTAGGCGTAACCTCAAGAGTCAGTTGGAGAGACCTGATGGCGAAAGAGCAGCAGAACACCCAGGAAACCGTTGAGCCGATTCAGGACGCGGCTGAAACCGTGGTCGAGACAGAGGCCGGCGAGCCGAGTGCTGCCGAAGCGACAGCGGCAGATGTGCTGCAACAGCTCGAGGAATCACGTGTCGAGATCGAGGCGCTGAAAAAGGAACTGGCCGAGCTGCAGCCGCGCGCGCAGGCGGAGATCCAGAATATCCGCCGCCGTGCCGAGCAGGATGTGGAAAAGGCGCACAAGTTCGGTCTGGAAAAGTTTGCCAACGAGCTGCTGCCGGTCGTGGACAGCCTGGAGCGGGGGATCGAAGCCAGCCAGGGTGACGATGCCCAGACCAAGGCGATCCGTGAAGGGGTCGAGATGACCCTGAGCATGTTCCTCGGCAGCATGGAAAAATTCAATGTCGAGCAGGTGAACCCTGAAGGGCAGCCGTTCAACCCGGAACACCATCAGGCGATGTCCATGGTGCCGGCGGAAGGCGTTGAGCCCAACACCGTGGTGGCGGTGGTGCAGAAAGGCTACCTGCTCAACGGCCGCTTGATGCGTCCGGCCATGGTAATGGTCGCAAAAGGCTAACGCGGGGCGTTGAAATTCGACAACGTGTACCCATATAGAAAGTAACCAGTTTTAGACAGCTTATTAGCCCGCTTGGCGGGCAAGAGAAATATCGGAGCAGAACATGGGCAAAATTATCGGTATTGACCTGGGCACCACCAACTCCTGCGTGGCTATCCTGGACGGTGACAAGACCAAGGTGATCGAAAACGCCGAGGGCGATCGCACCACCCCGTCGATCATCGCTTACACCAACGACGGTGAAACCCTGGTGGGTCAGCCGGCCAAGCGTCAGGCGGTGACTAACCCGGACAACACTCTGTTTGCGATCAAGCGTCTGATCGGTCGTCGTTTTGACGACAAGGTCGTGCAGAAAGACATCAAGATGGTGCCGTACAAGATCACTGCCGCCGATAACGGCGATGCCTGGGTCGACGTCAAGGGCCAGAAGATGGCGCCGCCGCAGGTCTCTGCCGAGATCCTGAAGAAGATGAAGAAGACCGCCGAAGACTATCTGGGCGAGTCCGTGACCGAAGCGGTCATCACCGTGCCGGCCTACTTCAACGACTCTCAGCGTCAGGCCACCAAGGACGCCGGCAAGATCGCCGGTCTGGAAGTGAAGCGCATCATCAACGAGCCGACTGCGGCGGCGCTGGCCTACGGTATGGACAAGTCCAAGGGTGACAAGACCGTTGCCGTATACGACCTGGGTGGCGGCACCTTCGATATCTCCATCATCGAAATCGCTGATGTGGACGGTGAGCACCAGTTCGAAGTACTGGCCACCAATGGCGATACCTTCCTTGGTGGTGAAGACTTCGACCTGGCGGTGATCAACTACCTGGCCGACGAATTCAAGAAAGAAAGCGGCATCGACCTGCACAACGACCCGCTGGCGCTGCAGCGTCTGAAGGAAGCGGCCGAGAAAGCCAAGGTTGAGCTGTCGTCCGCTCAGGCGACCGACGTCAACCTGCCGTACATCACTGCAGATGCGACCGGTCCCAAGCACCTGAACGTGAAGCTGTCTCGCGCCAAGCTGGAATCCCTGGTTGAAGAGCTGGTGGTGCGTTCCATCGAGCCGTGCCGCATCGCGATCCAGGACTCCGGTATTTCTGCATCCGAGATCGACGAAGTGATCCTGGTCGGTGGTCAGACCCGCATGCCGCTGGTACAGCAGAAAGTGGCCGAGTTCTTCGGCAAGGAACCGCGCAAGGACGTAAACCCGGATGAAGCTGTCGCCATCGGTGCTGCGATCCAGGGAGCCGTGCTGTCCGGTGACGTCAAGGACGTCCTGCTGCTGGACGTGACTCCGCTGACTCTGGGTATCGAAACCATGGGTGGCGTGGCGACTCCGCTGATCGATAAGAACACCACCATCCCGACCAAGAAGTCGCAGGTGTTCTCGACTGCTGACGACAACCAGACTGCCGTGACCATCCACGTGGTTCAGGGTGAGCGCAAGCAGGCGGCACAGAACAAGTCCCTGGGTCGTTTCGACCTGGCCGACATCCCGCCGGCACCGCGCGGCATGCCGCAGATCGAAGTGACCTTCGATATCGACGCCAACGGTATCCTGAACGTGTCCGCCAAGGACAAGGCGACCGGCAAGGAACAGTCCATCGTGATCAAGGCCTCTTCTGGTCTGAACGATGACGAGATCGACCAGATGGTTCGCGACGCCGAAGCGCACGCCGAAGAAGACAAGAAGTTTGAAGAACTGACCGGTGCGCGCAACCAGGGCGACGCCATGATCCACACCGCGCACAAGACGCTGAAGGATGCCGGCGACAAGGCGACCGACGAAGAGAAGGGCAAGATCGAAGCCGCCATCAAGGAGCTGGAAGAAGTTCTGAAAGGCTCCGACAAGGAAGCGATCGAAGGCAAGACCGAAGCGCTGACCGAAGCTCTGTCTGCCGTTGCCCAGAAAATGTACGCCGAAGCGGCTCAGGCTGAGCAGCAGGCGGGTGGTGCCGAAGCCGGTGCCAAGGATGCGGCGGACGACGTTGTTGACGCCGAATTCGAAGAAGTTAAGGACGACGACAAGAAGTAAACGCTTCAATGCGTTCGCGCATGTCGATCGTTGCAGTGTGACAGCGCGGGCTCAGGCCCGCGTTGTCATGTCCGGCTCTTGCGGGCCAAACCTTAACCAGTCAGATTCGGATCATGTCAAAGCAGGACTACTACGAACTCTTGGGTGTGTCGCGTGACGCGTCCGATCGCGATATCAAGAAAGCCTATCGTCGCCTGGCGATGAAGTACCACCCGGACCGCAACCCGGACGACAAAGCGGCAGAGGACAAGTTCAAGGAGATCAGCGAGGCCTACGAGGTCCTGTCTGATACCCAGAAGAAAGCGGCCTATGACCAGTTCGGTCATGCCGGTGTCGACGGCCAGGGCGGCGGCTTTGGCGGTGGCGGTTTCGAAGGCAACTTCTCCGACATTTTCGGCGATGTCTTTGGCGACATCTTCGGCGGTGGCGGCGGTGGCGGTCGTCGTCGCTCCGGCGTTCAGCGTGGCGCCGATCTGCGCTACAACCTGGACCTGTCACTGGAAGAAGCCGTGCGCGGCTGTGAAAAAACGCTGGAAATCCCGACTCTGGTAGGCTGTGAAGTCTGTGACGGCAGCGGCGCCAAGCCGGGCACCAGCGCCAAGACCTGTCCGACCTGTGGCGGCATGGGTCAGGTGCGCATGCAGCAGGGCTTCTTCTCCGTACAGCAGACCTGCCCGACCTGTCGTGGCGAGGGCAAGGTGATCTCTGATCCCTGTGACGCCTGTCACGGTCAGGGACGTGTCGAGAAAACCAAGACGCTGCAGGTCAAGATCCCGGCCGGTGTCGATACCGGTGACCGCATTCGTTTGACCGGTGAGGGCGAAGCGGGCAGTCACGGCGGCCCGGCAGGTGACCTCTATGTTCAGGTTCACGTGCGCGAGCATTCGATCTTCCAGCGCGACGGCAAGCACCTGTACTGTGAAGTGCCGATCAGCTTTGTCGATGCCGCCCTGGGTGGTGAGCTCGATGTGCCCACGCTGGATGGCCGCGTCAAGCTGAAGATCCCGGCCGAAACCCAGACCGGCAAGCTGTTCCGCCTGCGTGGCAAGGGTGTGGCCCCGGTTCGTGGTGGCAGCACCGGTGACCTGATGGTCAAGGTGGCGGTGGAAACGCCGGTCAATCTGAACAGCCGTCAGAAAGAGCTGCTGCGCGAGTTTGCCGATGCGACTGCCGAGGGCAACAGCAAGCACAGCCCGAAAAAGCACGGCTTTTTTGACTCGGTGAAAAAGTTCTTCGAAGATATGACCTGATTGCGTGCCCAGATGGGCGCGCCGGTGCAGACAGACACAGGAATAGAGCATGATCAGAGTAGCGGTGACCGGCGCAGCCGGCCGTATGGGCAAAACCATTATCGAAGCGCTGCAGCAGGATGAGGCGGTCAGATTCAGTGCCGCCATCGTCGAGCCGGACAGCTCGTTGATCGGCGCCGATGCCGGTGAACTGGCGGGTGTCGGCAAGCTGGGCGTGGCCCTGGCCGGAAGTCTGGAAGCGGTGGTCGACGATTTCGATCTGTTGATCGACTTCACCGCGCCTGAAGTGACCATGCAAAACGTGGCTTTCTGCGCCGCTCAGGGTAAAAAGGTGGTCATTGGAACTACCGGTCTGAGTGACGGTCAGAAAGAGGAACTGAAACAGGCCGCTGACAAGACCGCCATCGTGTTTGCACCGAACATGAGCGTGGGCGTCAACCTCTGCTTCAAGCTGCTGGAGATCGCCGCCAAGGCGCTGGGTGATGACAGTGGTTACGATATCGAAGTGATCGAGGCGCACCACCGTCACAAGGTGGATGCCCCTTCAGGTACCGCGCTGCGCATGGGTGAAGTGGTCGCCGATGCGCTGGGGCGTGATCTTAAGGAGTGCGCGGTTTACGGTCGCGAAGGCATTACCGGTGCGCGCCCGGCCAAGCAGATTGGCTTCGAGACCATCCGTGCCGGTGATGTGGTCGGTGACCACACGGTGCTGTTTGCCACTGAAGGCGAGCGCATCGAAATTACCCACAAGGCGTCCAGCCGCATGACCTTCGCCAAGGGGGCGGTGCGTGCCGCCGGTTGGCTGGAAAGCAAGCAGACCGGCCTGTTCGACATGCAGGACGTTCTGGGTCTACACTGAATTCAACCTTGTTGTTGTTCCCTCTGCCCGCTCTCGTAGCGGGCTTTTTTATGCCCGAGCGCAACCTTTCTGTCACTGAATGAAGGCATCCTGTTGATATCGCTTGCTGCAGGTGCACAATCTGGCTAATGTAGAGCCAGATCAGGAACGCTGGAGGCAGGATGTACAAGCTCTGTTTCTTTGTCCCCGAAGCTGACGCCGAATCGGTCAAGGGGGCGCTGTTCACGGTTGGGGCGGGCAGGATTGGCGACTACGACCAATGCTGCTGGCAGACGCTGGGGACGGGGCAGTTTCGTCCTCTGGCGGGCGCCAACCCTCATCTGGGGCAGCAGGGCCGGCTGGAAACGCTGGCCGAACTGAAGGTGGAGATGGTGTGCAGCGACGCGCTGATCCATACCGCCGTGGCAACGCTCAAGCAGGCCCACCCCTATGAAGAGGTGGCCTACGAAGTCTACAAGTTGGCGGATGTCTGAGACCGGGCACGGAAAGGGAGATCGGTGTGACACAGCTGTTGGTTCGCTATTCGCGTATTCTGGAAATCGTCGGAGATATCGTCAAGGTCCATGTGCCCGAACCCGACGAGGGGGAAGTGGCCGCCATCGGGTATGGCGATCTGGCCCTGATCGAAAATATTCTCGACCCTGATCAGCCGCCCTACATGGCGCAGGTGATTCAGCTGGAGCGCAACAGCGTCTCGCTGCAGGTGTTCTCCGGCACCAAGGGCCTGTCCACCAAGGCCGGCGTGCGCTTTCTGGGTCACGCCATGCAGGTCACTTTTTCACCCAATATTCTTGGCCGCGCCTTTTCCGGCGCCGGGCGTGCCATCGACGGCGGCCCCAGTCTGGAAGAAGAAGCTCGTATCGAGATCGACGGTCCCACCGTTAACCCGGCTCGGCGTATCCTGGCGTCACGCATGATCCGCACTGATGTGCCGATGATCGACGTGTTCAACTCGCTGGTCGAGAGCCAGAAAATCCCGATCTTCTCGGTGGCCGGCGAACCTTACAACCGCCTGCTGGCGCAGATCGGCGCCAACGCCGATGCGGATGTGGTGGTGTTCGGCGGCATCGGCCTGATCTTCGATGACTATCACTTTTTCCGTCGCGCCTTCGAGGAGGCCGGGGTCAGCGCGCGCACGGTGATGTTCGTGCACCTGGGCTCCGACCCCACTGTGGAAGGTCTGCTGGTGCCGGATATGGCGCTGGCGGTGGCCGAACGCTTTGCCGTCGAAGAGGGCAAGCGGGTGCTGGTACTGCTCACCGACATGACCGCCTACGCCGATGCGCTCAAGGAGGTCGGCATCTCCATGGAGCACGTACCGTCCAACCGGGGCTATATCGGCGACCTCTACTCCCAGCTGGCGCGCCGTTACGAAAAGGCGTGCGACTACAAGGGCGCCGGCTCGGTGACCATCCTGTCGGTGACCACCATGCCCGGCGATGATGTCACCCACCCGGTGCCGGACAACACCGGTTACATCACCGAAGGCCAGTTCTATCTGCACAACGGCGTGCTTGATCCTTTCGGTTCCCTGTCCCGCCTCAAGCAGCATGTGATCGGCAAGGTGACGCGTGAGGACCACGGCCAGATCATGAACACCATGGTGCGCTTCTACGCCGAGGCGCGCGACGCTCAGCAGAAGCAGGCGATGTCCTTCGATTTGACCGAGTATGACGAGCGCCTGCTCAAGTTCGGTGACCTGTTCCAGCAGAGGTTCATGGATATCAGTGTCTCCATGCCGCTGGAAGCCGCGCTGGACCTCTGTTGGCAGACGCTGGCGGAGTGTTTTCAGCCCCGGGAGCTGTTGATGAAACAGCAGCTTGTGGATAAGTACTTCCCCCAGGCTCAGGCGGCGGGATAAGGCGGCATGAGCAAGCTGGCGCTCAACAAGAGCACCCTCAACCATGAAAATCAGCGGTTGAAATCCTTCCGCCAGTTCGTGCCGGCGCTGGATCTCAAGCGCAAGCAGATTCTGGCGGCGCGGATGGCTTCGCGTCGAACGTTGGCCGATTTTGATCAACAGATGCGGCAGGTGGATGCCGAAGTGGCCTGTCAGCTGCCGATGCTGGCCGGCAGTGGTCTGGACCTGGGTGCGTTGGTGCAGCTGCGTCGCGTGCATCAACGCACGGATAACCTGGTGGGCATCGAATTGCCGGTGGTGGAGCAGGTCGAGATCGACAGTCGCCAGTACTCGCGTCTGGCGTTGCCGCCCTGGGTCGATATTCTGGTGGCCTGTCTGCAGCAGATGCTGGAGCTCAGGGTACGGCACCAGGTGGAGCAGGTACGGCTGGCACGGCTGGAAGCGGCGCTGCAGAAAACCACCCAGCGCCTGAACCTGTTCGACAAGGTGTTGATTCCGCGCACCGAGGCCAATATCCGCCGCATCCGCATCGCCCTGTCGGATGCCGAGCGTGCCGGTGTGGTGCGGGCCAAGATTGCCAAGAACAAACGAGCCAGGATGGCGGCCTCATGAGTATCCAAACCCTGAACAAGGCGACCCTGGTGGGGCTGACCGCCGACAAGGCCCTGGTGCTGGATCGGCTGCAGTCACTGGGAACGCTGCATGTGATCCCGCTGGCGCAAAGCCGGCCGGAACCGGTTATGGAGCTGCCCGAAGGGGTGCATCCCGACCAGCTGCAACAGGTGATCCGCTATCTGCTCAGCTGCCCGCAGAAGCGGCGGCAGGTGACGACCGAACGCCATTTCGACCTGACCCGGGTGGTGGCCGCGACGCTTGATAACCGCAAGCGCCGCCTGGAGTTGCAGGAGCAGTTGGATTTTCTGCGCAAGCGTATCCGCGACCTTGAGCCCTGGGGCAGTTTCGAGCTGCCCGGCGAGCAGGGGTTGCTCGGTCAACGGCTCTGGTTTTACCTGGTGCCCAACTACCGCATGCCGGAAGTGGCGAAGAGCGACCTGCCCTGGTCGGTGGTGCACCGGGACAACCGTTACTCCTATGTCGCAGTGATGGCCGAAGAGGAGCCACGGGTCAACCAGATGCCGGTGCCGCGGACCCACACAGGTTCGGTGCCGCTGGACCGGTTGCGCCGTGAACAGGAAGACCTGGAGATCGAGCTCGAGGCGCTGGATGCCGAGCGCGTGGCGCATAGCCGTTGGCTCTATCTGTTACAGCGCTCGCTGGCTGGCAGCCAGGATCGGGCGGAGTGTGTCCAGGTTAGCCAGCAGACGCTGGATGCCGGCGAGATTTTTGCCATTCAGGGCTGGTTCGCGGCCGAGCAACAGGCGGCGCTGGAGGCGTTTGCCGAGGACGAGGGGCTGGTGCTGGTGATCGAGCCGGTGGCCGAGGGCGAGCACCCGCCGACGCTGCTGGACAACCCGGAGCGCCTGGCCGGCGGTGAGGAGATCGTGCGTTTCTACCAGATGCCCGGTTATCGCGCCTGGGACCCGTCCCGGGTGGTGTTCTTCTCCTTTGCCGCCTTCTTTGCGCTGATTCTGTCCGATGCCGGTTATGCCCTGCTGCTGGGGGCGGTACTGATGTTCTACTGGTCGCGCATGGGGCAGAGCGAGACCGGTCGCCGAGTGCGCGCGCTGGGAGCGACATTGACCCTGTTCTCGGCCGGCTGGGGCGTGCTGGTGGGCAGCTATTTCGGCGCCGCGCCGCCCGAACCGCTGGCACCGCTGAAACTGCTTGATATGAACGATTTCGACAGCATGATGCGGATCTCGGTGATCATGGGCGCCGGGCACCTGCTGCTGGCCAACCTGATCACCGCCTGGCGCAGCCGCGGGCGACTGCAGATGCTGGCGCCGCTGGGCTGGGCGCTGCTGGTGGTGGCCGGCGTCAGTGGCTGGCTGCGTCAGCAGCTGGATATTGAATGGGGCCTGATGGTGCTGGGCATGGTGCAGATACTGCTTTGTTCCAGTGAACGGCCGTTGAAGGGCGCGCAGAACTGGCTCTGGCGACTGGTGGATGGCCTGCTGGCGCTGACCGGTCTGTCGAAGATGTTCGGCGACGTGCTCAGCTACCTGCGTCTCTTTGCGCTCGGTCTGGCCAGTGCCTCGCTGGCGATTACCTTCAACCAGCTGGCCAGCGATGTGGCGGCGGCGGTACCGGGCATGGGGCTGTTCCTCGAGGTGCTGATTCTGTTGCTGGGTCACCTGCTCAACTTCGTGCTGGCGGTGGTCAGTGGCGTGATCCACGGCTTGCGCCTGAACCTGATCGAGTTCTACAACTGGAGCCTTGCGGATGAAGGCTACGCTTTTCAACCTTTCACCAAGCGGGAGGTGAACCCTTGGATAACCTGATTTTGGCCCTGGGATGGGCAGGACTCTATGGCCCCATGGCGCTGGGCGCGATCGGCAGCATCATCGGTTGTGCGTTGGCGGGTCAGGCCGCCTGTGGCGCGCTGCTGGAGACGGAAACCGGTCACGGGCGTTATGTCGGTATTGCGGCGATGCCGTCGTCGCAGACCATCTACGGCATCGTGGTGATGTTCTCGCTGAACCGCACGGTGACGCTGGATAACGCCCCGGGGCTGTTTGCGGTTGGCATCCTCGCCGGGCTGGCGCTGCTGTTCAGCGCCGTGCGTCAGGGGCAGTGCTGTGCCAGTGCAATCAACGTGTCCAAGATCAAGCCGGAAATTTTCGGCATGTCGATTGCCCCGGCGGCGATCGTCGAGGGCTTCGCGGTGTTTGCGTTCATCTTCGCGCTGGTGATCAGCGCCGGCATTCCGGCGTAACGGAGGCATTGATGAGCGATCAGGCCAAACAGCATGCAGCCTCGGGCGTGGAAGCGCTGATCGAGCGGCTGCGTCAGCAGGGCGTCGAGCAGGGGCAGCGTGAAGCGGCCGAGCTGGTCGAGGAAGCCGAACGTCGCGCCGACTGGCTGCTGGAACAGGCGCGTCAGGAGGCGGATAACCTGCGCCAGCGCGCCAAGGACGATGCCGAACGCCTGCGTCGTGCCGGCGAGGACGCGCTGAAAATGGCGGCCCGGGACATGAACCTGCAGCTGCGAGAGCAGCTGGCGCATACCTTTGCCGACCGGGTGCAGCTGCTGGTCAGCGAGCAGCTCGACAGCGAAGCGTTCATCCGCGAGGTGATCCAGGAGGTGGTGATGCAGGCTTGTCAGGATGCCGCTCTGTGCGCGATGCCGAAGGTCGAGATCCGGCTGCCGGCCGGTGTGGTCGGCCTTGAGGAACTGCGCCGCAACCCGCACGCTTATCGTGAAGGCAAACTGAGCCAGTTCGTGCAGGAGCAGCTCAATCTTCAGCTGCGTGAGGGCGTGACCCTGGATCTGCATGACGGCCGCGGTATCCGTATTCGCTGCAACGGTGACGATGCCGAGATCGATCTCAGCGACCGGGCGCTGGCTGAGCTGCTGCTGCGCCATCTGCAGCCGCGTTTCCGCGCCATCCTGGAGGGAGTGATCCGCTAGTGTCGGTTTACTACACCCTGATCCCGGCGCTGCCGGCGTTGCCGGTCAAGCTGGAGCAGCTCAAGGAACTGCCGATCTCGGTGCTGCAGCTGGAGCGCCGGCTGAGTATGCTGCCCGAGGAGGACCGGGGGCTGCTGACGCGGGCGCTGCGCCTGTTCCAGCGCGAGCGCACCGGCGACGAAGCCTTTTCCGACCGTGACGAGGTGCTGCACTGGGAGCAGGAGCTGGCGGCGATCCCGTACAAGCCACTGCGCGCCGTGCTGGCGGAAAACCTGGAATGGCGCAGCCTGATCGCGGCGCAACGTTACCGTCTGGCCGGCCAGCATGAAGGCGACGGCTTCCAGGGTTACGGCACGCGCACCTGGATCATCCGCCGAGACTGGCAGCAGCCGGATTTCGGTCTGGGGCGGCGTTACCCCTGGCTGGTGGAATCGCTGGCGCAACTGAAGCAGGGCCAGGGCGTTGAGCTGGAGCAGCAGGTCCTGGTTCGCCTGTGGCGCAAGCTGCGCCTGCTGGAGCAGAGCCATCCCTTCTCCCTGATCGCCGTGGCCGCCTACCGGCTGCGCTGGTCCATCGCCGAATATCGTCTGCGCTGGCAGGCCGAAGCGGCACAACAACATTTTTCGCAACTGGTCGATCGTGCCCTGGCCGGCGTCATGCCGGAGAGCGGGATCGACCCGGTCTGAATAGATCCGGTAACAGAGGCTAAGCGATGACAACCCCGAACACTCCGACCGCCCGTGTAATCGGTGTCCGTGACGATATCGTCAGCATTCGCATGCTGCGTGACGCCGAGGACGAGTACTACCCGATTACCAAGAATGAAGTGGTGCTGATCTGCCCGCAACGCCATGACGGCGAACGCCAGGAACGCCTCCAGGCCGAGGTGCTCAGGGTCCGTCATGGCGAGGCCGATGTGCAGGTGTTCGAGACCACCCGGGGCGTGGCGATCGGAGATGCGGTGGAACAGACCGGCCAGATGCTGTCGGTGGCACTGGGGCCGGGGTTGCTGGGTCAGGTATATGACGGCCTGCAGAATCCGCTGGAGCTGATCGCCGGTCAGCACGGTTTCTTCCTGCCGCGCGGCCTCGAAGTGGACGGCATCGACCGCCAGCAGAAGTGGTCTTTCCAGCCGGTGGTCAAGGTGGGCGCCCGGGTCAAGGCCGGCGACCTGCTGGGCCGAGTGCCGGAGAGCCGTTTCAGCCACAAGATCATGGTGCCCTTCAACCTGCGCGGTGAAGCGGAAGTGACCTGGGTGCAGGAGGGCAGCTTTACCGTGACCACGCCGGTGGTCCGTCTGCGCATGGCCAACGGCGACGAACGCGAGGTCAGCATGCAGCAGCGCTGGCCGGTGCGGGTGCCGGTCAACCGCGACCTGCTGCGTGAAGGCTACAACCAGCGCCTCTTCCCACAACAGCCGATGCTGACGAGCATCCGGCTGATCGACACCTTCTTCCCGGTGGCGCTGGGCGGTACCGCCTGTATCCCGGGGCCTTTTGGTGCCGGCAAGACGGTGTTGCAGGGATTGATCTCGCGCTATTCCAACGTGGATATGGTGGTGATCGTGGCCTGCGGCGAGCGTGCCGGCGAGGTAGTCGAAACCATCACCGAGTTCCCCAACATGCCGGACCCCCGTGGCGGCACCTTGATGGACCGCACGGTGATCATCTGCAACACCTCGTCGATGCCGGTGGCGGCGCGTGAGGCGTCGATCTACACCGGCATCACCATCAGCGAATATTACCGCCAGATGGGCTACAACGTGCTGCTGATCGCCGATTCCACCTCGCGCTGGGCCCAGGCGATGCGCGAGACATCGGGGCGGCTGGAGGAAATTCCGGGCGAAGAGGCGTTCCCGGCCTATCTGGATTCGGCGGTGCGGGCGCTGTACGAGCGTGCCGGCCTGGTCGAGACCAATGACCGGGAGCAGGGCAGTCTGACCCTGATCGGCACCGTATCGCCGGCCGGAGGCAATTTCGAGGAGCCGGTGACCCAGTCCACGCTGCGCACGGTGAAAACTTTCCTCGGCCTCAGCGCTGAGCGCGCCTACAAGCGTGCCTACCCGGCGGTGGACCCGCTGATCTCCTGGTCGCGTTACCTGGATCAGCTGGGTGACTGGTTCAGCCGCGAGCTGTCGCCGCAGTGGGTGGGAGACGTCAAGCGGATGCTGGAGCTGATTCGCCAGGGCGAACAGGTGCAGCAGATGATGCAGGTGACCGGTGAAGAAGGGGTGACGCTGGAGGACTACCTGGACTGGCAGAAGGCGCAGTGCCTGGATCAGGTCTATCTGCAGCAGGACGCCTTCGACGATGTCGATGCCTCGACGCCGGTGGAGCGTCAGCAGGAGCTGTTCACGCTGCTGCTGCAGTGCCTCGATACACCGCGTGAGTTTGCCGACAAGGAGGCGATCCGCGACCACTTCGTCAAGCTGACCGGCCTGTTCCGCAACCTCAACTACAGCCGTCACGATGGCCCGGACTACCGCCGCTACCGCGCCGAGATCGAACAGCTGGGCATCAGTTGATCAGTACCTGCTCGTCGAGTTCCGGGCTCAGCGCGATGTGTCGCAGCGGGAATGAGGGCTCGGAGGCGGCCCGGTCGGAGAAGTAAAATCGGAGCGCGTTGCGGATGCTGGTGAACGCCAGCTGATCCCAGGGGATCTCGTTCTCGCTGAACAGTCGGGTTTCCAGGGTTTCCTCGCTGCTGCCGAACTCGGCTTCGGGCAGGTCGGCCAGATAGATCAGTTGGACCTGGTTGACGTGGATGATCGAGGTCAGCGTATACAGCTGGCGCAATTCGACCCGAGCGCAGGCCTCTTCCAGCGTTTCGCGCAGCGCAGCCTCCTCGGTAGACTCACCGTTTTCCATATAGCCGGCCGGCAGGGTCCAGTAGCCGTAGCGCGGTTCGATCGCCCGGCGGCACAGCAGCACCCGGTCGCCATGCACCGGCAGGCAGCCGGCGATGATGCGCGGGTTCTGGTAATGGATCTGTCCACAGTGGTCGCAGACATGGCGCTCGCGGTTGTCCCCGGCGGGCACCCTGAGGCTCACCGGGGAGCCGCAGCGGCTGCAGTAGTTCATTCTGGCTCCTTGATCATCCTGCTCTGAACGTATCCTGCCATTGTGACATCTTCGGGCAGGGTCGCGACAGCCCGGCGACAGGGGTATTATAGGCGGATCGGATGTAACCGGATCGCCCATGCTAGATCATCTTCGTCATAGGCTGCAGCATTACCGCCCCTGGCGCCTGCGTACCCGCGGCCGCGAGGCGGGAGTGCTGGTGGCTCTGACCGACTGTGCCGACCCCGAGGTGATTTTGACCCTGAGGTCACCTCACCTGTCCACTCACAGCGGTGAAATTTCCTTTCCCGGCGGCAAGCGTGATCCCGATGATGCTGACCTGCTGGCTACCGCCATGCGAGAGGCCGAGGAGGAGATTGCACTGCATTCCGGGCAGGTGGATATCATCGGTTCCCTCGGGCAGGTGGTGTCCAAGCACCAGCTGCAGGTGACGCCCTGGGTGGGCGTGATCGCGCACGAGTTGCCGTTGGCGGCCAATCCGGAGGAGATCGCCGAGATCTACCGGGTGCCGCTGAGTTTTCTGCTTGAGCCGGCCAACCGGCGTATGGACCGTCTGGAATTCGCCGGCCAGACCCGCTTCGTGCCCGCCTGGCCCTGGCAGGACGAAGTGATCTGGGGGCTGACCGCCTACATCCTGAGCGAATTGCTGAATGTCGGCTTCGATGCCGGCATTCCCATGCGTCCCCGCCCTGAACACCTGGAGAATTCCCGTGACTGATTCTGTTGATGACAAGCCTGTACCCAGCCCCTGTGTCAGTATCTGTGAACTGGGCAAGGGCGACATCTGTGTTGCCTGCCATCGCAGTGGCCAGGAGATCAGTCAATGGGGGCGCATGAGCAATGAGGAGAAACGCGCGGTCTGGGCGCTGATTCGGCGTCGGGAACAGGGCGAGACGGTTTAACCGCCCAAGCGCATGCCGGTGTTGCCGCCGGAATGCGCTTGGGACTGTCGTGTTGAAGGCTTAGAGGCTCTCGCGGGCTTTGGCGGTCTTGATGACACGAACGGTTTTCACCAGGTTGTCACAGATCTGCAGGGTTTCCATGCGGTAGCCGGCCACTTCCAGGCAGACATTGGCGCTGGGGATCGACTCCAGAATCTCGGTAATCAGGCCGTTCAGGGTCTTCGGTCCGTCGGTGGGCAGCTGCCAGTTGAGTGACTTGTTGACCTCGCGAATGTAGGCGCTGCCGTCGATGAAGAAGCTGCCATCCTCCTGTGGGTGGATATCCTGATTGGTCTCGTCATGATCATTGGACAGCTCGCCGACGATCTCTTCCAGAATGTCTTCCAGGGTGACGATCCCCTCGATGTCGCCATACTCGTCCACGACCACGCCGATGCGGCGGCTTTGCTTCTGGAAGTTGAGCAGCTGGGTCTGCAGTGGTGTGCTTTCGGGCACGAAGTAGGCCTCATGCACCACCTGCATGATCGCCGGCTTGGTGACATTTCCCTGCTGGATCAGCTGGGCCAGGTTGCGCATGTGCAGGATGCCGACGATGTTGTTGATATCGCCACGGTAGACCGGCAGGCGGGTGTGGCCGGTCTTCGACAGCAGCTCCAGGATCTGGTCCATCTCCAGATCCAGGTCGATCCCCTCGACCTCGTTGCGCGGGATCATGATGTCGTTGACGGTGACCTCGTTCAGCTCCAGCACGCCGAGCAGCATCGACTGGTTGCGGTGTGGCAGCAGGGAGCCGGCCTCATGCACGATGGTACGCAGCTCTTCGGTGCTCAGGTGTTCGTTGCCCGCTTCGTTGACGTTGACGCCGAACAGGCGCAGGAAGCCGTTGGTGATGCCGTTGATGATCCACACCAGCGGATAGGCCAGCTTAAGCATCGGTTGCAGGATATAGGACGCCGGGAAAGCGATCTTTTCCGGGTGCAGCGCCGCCATGGTCTTCGGCGAAACTTCGGCGAAGATCAGGATCACCAGGGTCAGGCCAGCGGTGGCGATCATGATGCCGGCATCGCCCCAAAGGCGCACGGCGATCACGGTGGCGATGGCGGAAGCCAGGATGTTGACGAAGTTGTTGCCGATCAGAATCAGGCCGATCAGGCGGTCGGGGCGCTCAAGCAGGCTGTTGGCCTTGCGGGCAGAGCGGTGTCCGTTTTTCACCAGGTGGCGTAACCGGTAGCGGTTGAGGGACATCATCCCGGTTTCGGAGCTGGAGAAGAAAGCTGAACAGAAAATCAGCAGGACCAGGATTGCGGTCAGTGTGCTTAACGGCGCGTCGTCCAAGGGACAAAAACCTTAATTGGATTTGGGGCGTTCATTTTCTGGCCAGAGCCGGGGGGCTGTCAAGCGCACCGGCTACGCCTTAAGCAGCAGCTCCAGCACCAGTTTTGAGCCGAAAAAGGCCAGCATCAGCAGCACGAAACCGCCCAGGGTCCAGCGCACCGCGGTGCGGCTGCGCCAGCCCATGAAATGACGCCCGGCCAGCAGCACGGCGTAGACCAACCAGGCGGTGAACGACAGCAGGGTCTTGTGCACCAGGTGCTGGGCGAACAGGTCGTCGACGAACAGAAAACCGGTGATCAGGGCGGCGCTCAGCAGCAGGAAGCCGGCCCAGAGACTCTCGAACAGCAGTCTCTCCATCATCTGCAGTGGCGGCAGCGAGGCAACCAGCCCGCGAGTATGATGGTGTTTGAGCGCCGCTTCCTGACGGGACAGCAGCACCGCCTGCACGGTGGCGATGGTAAACAGACTGTACGCCAGCAGGGACAGCAGGATGTGGCCGATCAGGCCGCCGGAATAGGGTTTGGGCGCCGGAGCAACGTGGGCGAACGCGGCCAGCAGCAGAGTGAGTGCCGCCAGCGGGAAAACGCCGATAAACAGGTTGTCGAGGCGCTGGCGCAGGCTGCTGGCCAGCACCATGCCGACCACGCCCCAGGCGATCAGGGTACCAACCGGAAAAAAGCTCAGGTCGATGCCGCCGGGCTGGTGCAGCAGGATATAGACGTTGTACCCCTGCAGCACAAAACCCGCCAGCCCCAGCAGGCGAGTGGGTCGACGCAGCTGGTCTTCGTTGCCGGCCGACAGGCGACGCCATTGCAGTACGGTTGCAACGATATAGCAGAGTGCGGCGATAAGCGTCGTGGTGATCAGCATCCATATCCTCCTTAATGGCGGCTAAGTGTGGCACAAATGCCGGGGGGAGGAAATATAGGTGCCCCCGGGGCGGGGGGTTCTGTATAATATGTCGCCAAAGCGTTTACAGGGTGGGTGCCGGGAGGGTGCCGCCGGCAGATAGAGGTATTCGATGTTTGATAATCTGACAGAACGGCTTACGCAGACGCTGCGCTCGGTGACCGGTCAGGCAAAACTGACTGAAGACAACATCAAGGGCACGTTGCGTGAAGTGCGCATGGCGCTGCTGGAAGCGGACGTGGCCCTGCCGGTGGTGAAGGCGTTCATCAACAGCGTCAAGGAAAGGGCTGTTGGTCAGGAGGTCAGCAAGAGCCTGAGCCCCGGCCAGGTCTTCGTCAAGATCGTCAACGAAGAGCTGGTCAAGGTGATGGGCGAGGCCAACGCCGAACTCGACCTGGCCACCCAGCCGCCGGCCGTGCTGATGATGGCGGGCCTGCAGGGGGCGGGCAAGACCACCTCCGTGGCCAAACTGGCGCGCTTCCTGAAAGAGCGCAAGAAGAAAAAGGTACTGGTGGTTTCCGCCGATATCTACCGTCCGGCGGCGATCCGCCAGCTGGAAACCCTGGCCGGTGAAGTGGGCGTCGAGTTCTTCTCGTCCACGGCCGACCAGGACCCGGTCGACATCGCCGAAGCGGCGATTCAGCACGCCCGCGTCAAGGCGTTCGATGTGCTGATTCTCGATACCGCCGGCCGTCTCCATGTCGATGAAGACATGATGCAGGAGATCAAGCGCCTGCACGCCTCGGTCAAACCGGTGGAAACCCTGTTCGTGGTCGACTCCATGACCGGTCAGGACGCTGCCAACACCGCGCGCGCCTTCAACGAGGTGCTGCCGCTGACCGGTGTCATTCTGACCAAGACCGACGGTGATGCCCGTGGCGGTGCCGCCCTGTCGGTGCGCCATATTACCGGCAAGCCGATCAAGTTCCTCGGTGTCGGCGAGAAAACCGACGCGCTGGAGCCGTTTCACCCGGATCGTGTCGCCTCCCGCATCCTCGGCATGGGCGACGTGCTGTCGCTGATCGAGGAAGCCGAGCACAAGATCGACAAGCAGAAAGCGGAGAAATTCGCCAAGAAGATCACCAAGGGCAAGGGCTTTGACCTGGAGGACTTCCGCGAGCAGATCCAGCAGATGCAGAACATGGGCGGCATGATGTCGATGCTGGAAAAGCTGCCGGGCATGGGGCAGATGGCGCAGGCGGCGCAGGCCGCTCAGGCGGAGAAGGGCATTCAGCAGATGTGCACCATCATCAACTCGATGACGCCGCACGAGCGTCGTCACCCGGATGTGATCAGCGGCTCGCGCAAACGCCGTATCGCCCTGGGTTCGGGTACCCAGATTCAGGACGTCAACCGTCTGCTCAAACAGCACAAGCAGATGGCCAAGATGATGAAGAAATTCGGCTCCAAGTCCGGCATGGCCAAGCTGGCGCGCGGCATGAAGGGCATGATGCCGCCGGGCATGGGTGGCGGTGGCGGTTTTCCGCGCATGTGACGCCTGATCGGGCTGCTTAAAAACTGATCTTTTGCTTTCAACGGGCGGTGATTTCACGTAAAATTGCCGCCCTGTTTAATTAGGCCTTCGTTTATCTGGGCAGTTTGGCCGGGGAAGCGAAGAAACAAAACGATGGGCGATCCTAAAACCCATCCAGCGAAATAAAGGGGTCCAGCGCATGGTCACTATTCGTTTGTCTCGTGGTGGCGCTAAAAAGCGTCCGTTCTATCACATCTCCGTAGCCGATTCACGCAATGCGCGTGATGGCCGCTTTATTGAGCGTGTCGGCTTCTTCAACCCGGTTGCACGTGGTCAGGAAGAACGCCTGCGCGTCAACCTGGAACGTGTCGATTACTGGGTTGGCAAGGGTGCTCAGACTTCTGAGCGTGTTGCTCAGCTGCTCAAAGAAGCACGCAAGGCAGCAGAGTAAGGTCGGATTCAGGCCGTGTCAGTAAACAGTGAAAACAACGAAGACCTGGTCGTACTGGGTCGCTTCACGTCTCCCTACGGCGTCAAGGGGTGGATCAAGGTCTACTCGTTCACCGACCCGATGGAGAACATGCTGAACTACAACTCGTGGCAGGTGGAGTGCGACGGGCGTCTGACGCCGGTCAAGCTGGAAGCTGGCAAGCGCCACGGGAAAGGTCTGATCGCCAAATTGGCCGGTGTAAACACTCCGGAAGAGGCCAGATTGTGGAATGGGCGTGAAATCAAGGTGCCCAGGTCCGAACTGCCGCAACTGGAGACCGGTGAGTATTACTGGAGCCAGCTGGAAAACCTGTTGGTATACACCGAATCCGGCGTATTGCTGGGTCGGGTCAGCCACCTGATGGAAACCGGCGCGAACGACGTGCTGGTGGTCAAGGGCACCGCCGAGAGCATCGATCGCCAACAGCGATTGATTCCCTGGTTGCCTGATCAGGTGGTGAAAGAAGTTGATCTTGATTCGGGATTGATGCGGGTCGATTGGGACCCGGATTTCTGAATCATGTGGTTCGGGATCGTCAGCCTGTTCCCGGAGATGTTCGAAGCGGTTACCCGCTACGGCGTCACAGGACGGGCAGTGCGCAACGGCTTGATCGACGTGGAGTGCTGGAATCCCCGCGACTTCACGCATGATCGTCATCGCACCGTGGATGACCGCCCCTACGGCGGTGGTCCCGGCATGCTGATGAAGGTGCAGCCGCTGCGTGATGCGATCGACGCTGCCAGAACGGCCGCAGGCGAGGGTGCCCGGGTGATCTATCTGTCACCGCAGGGGCGACGCCTGGATCAGGTCGGGGTGTGCGAGCTGGCGGCAAACGACAAGTTGATCCTGGTAGCGGGTCGCTACGAGGGGATTGATGAGCGTTTGCTGCAGAGCGAGATCGACGAGGAGTGGTCGTTGGGTGACTTTGTGCTCAGTGGCGGCGAACTGCCGGCGATGGTGCTGATCGATGCCGTGGCGCGTATGGTGCCCGGGGTCCTTGGACATCAGGACTCGGCGGTGGAAGACTCCTTCTTCGACGGCTTGCTCGACTGTCCGCACTACACCCGTCCCGAGGCGCTGGATGGCCAGCGGGTGCCGGCGGTATTGCTCAGTGGCAATCATGCCGAGATCCGCCGTTGGCGCCTGAAGCAGCAACTGGGGCGAACCTGGGAGCGGCGTCCGGACCTGTTGGACAAGATCGATTTAAACCCGGAACAGCAGACGTTGTTAAGCGAATATATCCGCGAGGCCCGGGCGGCCGGCGGGAGCAATATCTAGGAGCGAGCAATGAGCAACAAGAGCGCTATTATTCAGCAGATCGAAGCTGAACAGATGAGCAAAGAAGTCCCGGCTTTTGCACCGGGCGACACCGTAGTCGTACAGGTACGCGTAGTGGAAGGCAGCCGTAGCCGTCTGCAGGCGTTCGAAGGCGTGGTACTGGGCAAGCGTAACCGCGGCCTGAACTCTGCTTTCACCGTGCGCAAGATCTCCCACGGCGTGGGCGTTGAGCGTACTTTCCAGACTTACAGCCCGACCGTTGAGCAGATCGAAGTGAAACGTCGCGGTGATGTGCGTCAGGCCAAACTGTACTACCTGCGTGAGCGTAGCGGTAAGTCTGCACGTATCAAAGAGAAGCTCGGCTAAGGTTCACCCTTACCGGCTTGAGAAAAAGGCAGCCCTTGTGGCTGCCTTTTTTGTTGATCTGGATACTCGCCATTTGTCCGGCTACCTCCTAGAATTGGGCGTTCTGAATAGCAACTGAACGGACTGCAGGGGGTTGCATGCGCAAGCTGGGAACATTGCTGGGAGTACTGGTGCTGGGAGCAGCAGCGGCATACGGCGTGTATTGGTATCAGGTCAAAAGCAAGGTCGATGAGCTGGTACAGCAGTTGGCGCCTTTTGCCAGTGTCCAGTACGGCGCAATCTATGCGCACCCGAACGGTACGGTCGGGGTCAATGCGCTCAGTATCTCACCGCACCAGGCACACTCCCCGGTCTCGATCGATCAGGTTCGGGTACGGGTCGGCAGCCCGCTGGATCTCGTGTTTGGCAGTGATGAGCCGCCCGAAGAGCTGTTTGTCAGCCTTCAGCGGGTCGAGCAGAGCCTCGAGTCCGCATTCTTCCACGATCTGCAGCAACAGATGGATCTGGCCCGCGAAGCCAACCCGCTCTATGTCAGCCCTGCGGCGCTGGGCTGTGGCTCCATTCGTCAGTTCGACGTCAACACCGCCCGGATGATGGGCTACCGTGACCTGCTGATGGATGTGGAGCTGCATTATCGGGGCGACGAAATGGCCCGCAAGGTGTATTTAGAGGCCCAGGTGGATATCGACAAAATGGCCGATACCCGCATGGAGCTGGTCCTCAGCGCCGATCCGGCGCAGCTGAAAAATCCGATGATGGCGACCGGCAGTGCGCGTCTGAACAAGCTGACGCTCGATTATCGTGATCGTGGTTATAATCAGCGTCTGGTCAGCCTCTGTGCCAGGGAAGCCGAAATGCGTCCGGCCGACTATCGCGCCCACCACCTGGCGCTGTTCCAGCGCTGGCTGGCGGCCAATGCCATTGCGTTGCCACAGGGCTGGCTGGAGGCTTACGGAAAACTGCAGCAGGATGACGCCAGCTTTGCGGTGGTGATGAACCCCCTGGGCGGTTTCGGCTCGGCGGAACTGATGATGATGCAGGACCCGCGCTATATGATCGAAAAGCTCAACCCGAGCGTCAAGGTGAACGGTGCGCCGTTGAATCTGGATGGCATCAAATGGGATGAACTGGCGATGCAGTTTGCCCTGGCCGGCAGTGGCAGCCAGGTGGCGCGGGAGCGCGAACTGGCGCCGGGTGAAGCGGTCATCGAGCCGACTTCCGTGACGGACGTTGAAGTTGAAAGCCTTGTTGCAGGCCGTCCCGCTCCGACGGTGCGCAAGTCGGACATGCCTGAGGCCAAGCGCTTCCGAGTAACCCCGGTGGATCAGCTGGGAGCCCATATCGGTGCCCAGGTGCGCATCTTCACCTACTTCGGCAACGACATGGCGGGGCGTCTGGTGGCGGTCGAGAAACAGGGCGTTCGCGTGCTGCAGCGGATGAATCAGGGCATGGCCGAGTATCCCCTGGAGTATAAGCGGATCCAGCAGGTGGAGGTTTATCGTTGAGCGCCGACCGGCGCCGCTCGGCGCAGCCGCCGCAGGCGGCGGATGTCGAGCTGATCGAAACCTGGGTCAATATGCTCTGGCTGGAGAAGGGGTTGAGCGAAAATTCGTTGGCGTCCTATCGCCGTGACCTGCGCCAGTACGCACTCTGGCTGAACCGGCAGTCGCTTGGCCTGCTGCAGGCTGGTCGTGCCGAGCTGCAGCAGTATCTGAACTGGCGGCTGGAGCAGCAGCTCAAAAGTAGCTCCACCTCGCGTCTGCTCTCCTGTCTGCGTGGTTTTTACCGCTATCTGCTGCGAGAGGGGCGGATCGTTCGTGATCCCACGCTCAATCTGGATAACCCGCGCAGTGGGCGACCCTTGCCGAAAACCCTGACCGAACAGGACGTGGAGACGCTGCTGGCCGCGCCTGCCACCGGGGATCTGCTGGGGCTGCGTGACCGTTGCATGCTGGAAGTGCTGTATGCGACCGGGCTCAGGGTCAGCGAGTTGATCGCGTTGCAGCTGGAGCAGATCAACCAGCGCATCGGCGTCATCCGGGTAGTCGGCAAGGGCGACAAGGAGCGGCTGGTGCCGGTGGGTGACGAAGCGCTGCGTTGGGTGCAGCATTATCTTCAGGGCGCGCGGCCCGCGCTGGTGCGTGATGTACGCGAGGAAGCGCTGTTTCTGAGTCAGCGCGGGCAGATGATGACCCGGCAGACTTTCTGGTATCGTGTCAAACGTTATGCCATCGAAAGCGGCATCGACAAACCGCTGTCACCCCATGTGCTGCGCCATGCCTTCGCCACCCATCTGCTCAATCACGGTGCCGACCTGCGCGTGGTGCAGATGCTGTTGGGGCACAGCGACCTGTCGACGACACAGATTTACACCCACGTGGCCAGCCATCGCCTGCAATCGCTGCACCGTGAGCACCACCCGCGTGGTTAGGAACTAAAACGGCCTGTACGGATCACAGGCGTATAACCCGATTGATTTACCGAGGCTCTCATGCGATCTACCACCCTGACATCGGCGATGATGCTGGTCCTGACAGGTTCTGTCTGGGCTGCGGACAGCGCCGAAGAGAATATCCGCCAGCAACTGGGCAAGGTTGATAGCCGGCTGCAGGTACAGAGCGTCGAGCCGGCCCCCGTCGCCGGTCTGTACGAGGTGATGCTCAGCAGTGGCGAAACCCTCTATGCCGACATGAAAGGTGAGCATCTGCTGGCCGGTCAGCTGTTCAAGGTCGATGCCGAGCAGGGGCTGGTCAACCTGACCGAGCAGAAGCGCAATGTGGCGCGCCAGGCGGCGATGCAGGCGCTGGATGAGGCCGACATGGTGGTCTACAAACCGGCGGGCGAGGTCAAGGCGACCCTGCATGTGTTCACCGATGTGGATTGCCCTTATTGCCGCAAGCTGCATGAAGAGGTGCCGGCACTGAACAAGATGGGGGTGCAGGTGAACTACCTGGCCTTCCCGCGTGGCGGTCCCGGTTCGTCCGCTCACAAGAAGATGCAGACCATCTGGTGCGCGACCGAGGAGGGACGTCGCGAGCGGATGGACGAGATCAAGCATGGTGAGCGCCTGAACGACGAAAGCTGCGATAATCCGGTGCTGGACCAGTACATGCTGGGGCAGAAACTGGGCATCACCGGGACGCCGGCGCTGATCACCGATGACGGCACCCTGCTGCCGGGCTACATGCCGGCGGCGCGACTGCAGCAGATTCTGAAACTGAACTGACCAGCAGACGTATAGCGGTGACGACGAAGGCGGGCATACATAGTGTATGACCCGCCTTTTCGCTATACTGGAGCCCATTTTTTGACCGCCCGTCCGGCGGTGACTGATCTGACCGAACTATCTGCGACGAACTATCTGCGAGGTGTTGGCTTGAAACCTGTAAAAGTAGGGATCTGTGGTCTGGGTACCGTTGGCGGCGGTACCTTCAATGTCCTGACGCGAAATGCAGAGGAGATTGCCCGGCGCGCCGGGCGTCATATCGTGATCGAGCAGATTGCGATGCGCAGTGAAAACTCTGCCTGTGATACCAGCGGCATGCAGACAACCACGGATGTCTTCGAGGTGGCAACCAACCCCGAGATCGACATCGTCATCGAACTGATCGGCGGTTACGACACCGCGCGTGACCTGGTGATGACCGCGATCGAGAACGGCAAGCATGTGGTCACCGCCAACAAGGCGCTGATCGCCGTGCATGGCAACGAGATCTTCGAAGCGGCGCAGGACAAGAACGTCATGGTCGCCTTTGAAGCGTCCGTAGCGGGCGGCATCCCGATCATCAAGGCGATCCGTGAAGGTCTGGCGGCCAACCAGATCAACTGGCTGGCCGGCATCATCAACGGCACCGGCAACTTCATCATGACCGAGATGCGTGAGAAGGGCCGCGAGTTCGCCGATGTGCTGCAGGAAGCCCAGGCGCTGGGCTACGCCGAAGCCGATCCGACCTTCGATGTCGAAGGCATCGATGCCGCGCACAAACTGACCATCCTGTCTTCGCTGGCGTTCGGTATCCCGCTGCAGTTCAGCAAGGGCTACACCGAAGGCATCAGCAAGATCACGCCGCAGGATATCGAATACGCCGAGGAACTGGGCTACCGCGTCAAGCACCTGGGCATCACCCGTCGTACCGACAAGGGCATAGAGCTGCGCGTGCATCCGACGTTGATCCCGAAAAATGCCCTGCTGGCCAACGTCAATGGCGTCATGAATGCCGTGCTGGTGGATGGTGATGCCGTCGGCCAGACCCTGTACTACGGACCGGGCGCCGGTGCCGAGGCGACCGCTTCCGCCGTGGTGGCCGATATCGTCGACGTGGTGCGCACCCTGACCGCCGACCGCGACAACCGTGTGCCGCACCTGGCGTTCCAGCCGTCCGCGCTGTCCGACGCGCCGGTACTGCCGGTGGACGAAACCACCAGCGCTTACTACCTGCGCCTGCAGGCGGTGGAGCGTCCGGGCGTGCTGGCCCACGTGACCCGCATCCTGGGCGAGAAGGGCATCAACATCGAAGCGATCATCCAGAAGCAGACCACCGAGGCGCAGGTGCCGGTGATCATGCTGAGCCAGCGTGTGGAAGAGCGGATGATGAACGAAGCGATCCGCGAGATCGAGGCGCTGCCGGATATCCTCGGCGAGATCGTTCGTATCCGCGTTGAGCAGCTGGCTGACTGAGCCCCGTTTTGAGGAAACAAGTGCAATGAACTACATCTCTACTCGCGGCCAGGCGCCGAAACTGAAATTCGCCGACGTGCTGCTGGCCGGTCTGGCCAGTGACGGCGGCCTTTACGTGCCGGAAACCCTGCCGACCTTCTCCAGGGACGAGATCGCCTCCTGGGCCGGCCTGTCCTATGCCGAACTGGCGTTCAAGGTGATCAAGCCGTTCGTCGACGACTGCATCAGCGAAGCCGATCTCAAGCGCATGATCGACGAGACCTACGCCGGCTTCAACCACAGTGCCGTGGCGCCGCTGAAGGAGCTGGGCACCAACGAGTGGGTGCTGGAGCTGTTCCACGGCCCGACCCTGGCGTTCAAGGACTTCGCGCTGCAGCTGCTGGGCCGCCTGATGGACCATGTGCTGGCCGAACGCGGTGAGCGCCTGGTGATCATGGGCGCCACCTCCGGCGACACCGGTTCCGCTGCCATCGAAGGCTGCCGTCACTCCGAGCACCTGGATATCTTCATCCTGCACCCCTACCAGCGTGTCTCCGAAGTGCAGCGTCGCCAGATGACCAGCATCCTGGAAGACAACGTGTTCAACATCGCGCTGGAAGGCAACTTCGACGACTGTCAGCAGATGGTCAAGGACAGCTTCGCCGATCAGGGCTTCCTCAAGGGCCTCAAGCTGGGTGCGGTGAACTCGATCAACTGGGCGCGCATCATGGCTCAGATCGTCTACTACTTCTCGGCGTCACTGGCCGTTGGCGGTCCGCACCGTCCGGTCTCCTTCTCCGTGCCGACCGGCAACTTCGGCGACATCTTCGCCGGTTACCTGGCCAAGCAGATGGGTCTGCCGATCGAGCAGCTGGTGGTCGCCACCAACCGCAACGACATCCTGCACCGCGTGATCAGCGGCAACGACATGTCCAAGGGCGACCTGGTGCACACCCTGTCACCGTCCATGGATATCATGGTCAGCTCCAACTTCGAACGTCTGCTGTTCGACGTCTACGGCCGTGACGGTGCCGCCATCGACGACCTGATGGCGCGTTTCAAGAATGAACCCGTGCAGCTGGACCCGGCTCGCTGGGAGCAGGTGCGTGAGCTGTTCGACAGCTACGCGGTCAACGACGACACCACCTGTGACGTGATCAAGGACGTGCACGCCGAAACCGGCTATCTGCTCGATCCGCACACCGCCATCGGCGTCAAGGCGGCGCGCGAGTGCTGGCGCGACAAGTCGGTACCGATGATCACCCTGGCCACCGCACACCCGGTCAAGTTCCCGGAACCGGTGGTCAAGGCCGGTCTGGAATCGCCGCAGCTGCCGGCGCACATGGCGGATCTGTTCGAGCGTGAAGAGCGCTACGAAGTGCTGGCCAACGACCTGTCCACCGTGCAGGGCTTCATCGCCGGTCACGTGCACAACGACTGATCCCAGACGGCCACCGGCCGTCCCGGCGGGCCTGCTCCCTGCAGGTCCGCCACGTTTTCCTGACCCTCTGCCTTTACCCTTGTCACTGCTGGACCGCCCTGCATGAGTGTATCCGACCCGATCATCGAACAGCGGCCGTTGCTGGTCGACCCTGCCCATCCCAAATTGAGTGGACTCGATCCCGTCCTGGCCCGTGTCTATGCCGCCCGTGGTATCGATGATCCCGAGCAGCTGGGGCGCCGGCTGCAGGAGCTGCTGCCGGACAGCCAGATGAAGGGCATTTCCGCCGCCGTGGAGCGCCTGCTGACGGCGTTCGAACAGCGCCAGAAGATCCTCATCGTCGGTGACTTCGACTGTGACGGTGCCACCAGCACCACTGTGGCCTTGTTGGGATTGCGCATGCTCGGCGTGGCCGAGGTGGACTACCTGGTGCCCAACCGCTTCGAATACGGCTACGGCCTCAGTCCGGAGATCGTCGACGTGGCGGCCCAGGCATCGCCGGATCTGCTGATCACCGTGGACAACGGCATCTCCAGCATCGAGGGCGTGAGCCGGGCCCGGGAGCTGGGCATCGACGTCATCGTCACCGACCACCACCTGGCCGGTGCCGAGCTGCCCGAAGCCTGCGCCATCGTCAACCCGAACCAGCCCGGCTGCGATTTCATCGCCAAGTCCACCTGCGGCGTGGGCGTGATCTTCTATGTGCTGATCGCCCTGCGCCGGGCACTGAATGCACGCGGCTGGTTCAACGGCCAGCCGCCCAACCTGGCCAGCCTGCTTGATCTGGTGGCGCTGGGCACCGTGGCCGACGTGGTGCCGCTGGAACGCAACAACCGGGCGCTGGTGTGGCAGGGGTTGCAACGCATTCGCGCCGGTCAGGCGCGGCCCGGGCTGCTGGCGCTGATCGAGGTGTCCGGTCGCCGCCGCGATCGGCTGGTCGCCAGCGATCTGGGGTTCGCCATCGCGCCGCGCCTCAATGCCGCCGGTCGTCTGGAAGATATGTCGATCGGTATCGAGTGCCTGCTGGAGCAGAACTACGACCGGGCGCTGACCATGGCGCGGGAGCTGGACGAGCTGAACAAGGAGCGCCGTGGCATCGAGCAGGAGATGCAGCAGCAGGCGCTGGAGCTGCTCGGTCAGCTCAGCCTCAACGACCGTGAACTGCCGTTTGGCCTCTGCCTGTACGACGAGTACTGGCATCAGGGCGTGATCGGCATTCTCGCGTCCCGGATCAAGGAGCGGGTGTACCGCCCGGTGATCGCCTTTGCCCCCGGCGACGACGGCGAGATCAAGGGCTCGGCGCGCTCGATCAACGGTTTCCATATCCGTGACGGTCTGGACGCGGTGGCGGCGAAACATCCGGGGCTGCTGAAGAAGTTCGGCGGTCACGCCATGGCGGCGGGGCTGACCATCGCCGCCGATGATCTGGCCGCGTTCAGCGATGCCTTCGATGCCGAGGTGCGCCGTCAGCTGGCCGCCGACGACCTGACCCAGCGCATCCTCACCGATGGCGAGCTGCCGGAGGCTGCATTCAGCATGGAACTGGCGGAAGCGCTGCGCAACGCCGGACCCTGGGGGCACCAGTTCCCCGAACCGCTGTTCGAGGGGCACTTCCATCTGTTGCAGCAGCGCATCGTTGGCCAGCGTCATCTCAAGCTGGTGGTGATGCCCGAGGGCGGCACCCTGGCGCTGGATGCGATCGCCTTCAATGTGGACACCCTGGTCTGGCCCGACGAATCGGTGCAGAAGGTGCGCCTGGTTTACCGGCTGGATGTGAACGAGTTCCGGGGCCAGCGCAGCCTGCAATTGATGGTGGACTGGATCGGGTCGGTGGGGCAATAGTTTTCCACACCGGCAACGCGATGGGCGCCAGCCTGCTATCGCTGTGTCGATTCGCTGCCAAGCCAGCATTACCGCGGCCATGAGGTGCCGCAGCTCGTCATTCCTGAGCGTAGGCCGCTGACGGATTGATGGTGCATCGGCCTGGCCAGCGCGCCCGGACGGCAATGAATTGCCGTCACGTCCCCCATAATACGTGCAACTGATTGATTAAACAGCTGGGCCAATAATGGCACAGCTCTTGCTGTTCTGTGGATAATTCACTACAGCAGGGGTGAGACCGTGACCAGCATAACCCGGTACACCGATCGGCAAGTCTGTTCTCGATCGGCCGCTGTTTATCGAGGACTCAGGGCAGGGCTCGACATCGCCGGGCTGAACGCGAAGGCTGTCGAATTCAGCACGCCCGCCACATTAACCCGGATGCCGGAGGTAGTCGGTCAGCGCCAGCCGGAGCGCATCGGGCATGTTTAGCCGTACCCCATCCGCCGACGCCCCTGGGCTGGAACTCTATGCCGAGGTTGTGCTGCATGGCCGGGTTGTCGCTACGGTGGATAACCATGGCCAGATCGGCAGTGATGCCGAGCTGCTGCAACTGGGCATCGATATGCACGCGCTCAGCGCCGACCAGTTGCCGAAGGGGCCGGACCGGGCTCAGGTACTGGCCGATCAGCTCGCGCAAGCCGTGGGCGGTTATGCACGGGTAAAGCTGGATACCGCGCTGGATCAGGCGACCTATGACCGCCTGGAGCCGCCGCCAGTGCTGGTCGACCAGGACGATCCCTACAACCTCAAGTTGCTCAAGATCATGCAGGCGCGCGCGGTCTATCAGCAGCAGACGGCGATGCTGATCAGTTCCGAGCAGCAGGCGGAAGCGGATCGTACCGCCGCTCGTCTGGAGGCGATCAAAGCCAAACCGAACAGGGAGCGTACTCAGGAAGAGCATGCTTTTCTGTTGGCCCATGATAGCCGCATGGCGGAAATTGCGGCCATCCCGAATGGTCAGCGTACCGCTGATGAAGTCGATTACATGCAAAAGGTCGGTGGTTTTGTGAACACCATGGCGCAAGTGCGTGGCGCAGAAAGGGCCTTGTATGACGCGCTGGTAGCGGCCGGGGATACCGATGCCGTGCGAGCGATGAACATGATCGCCCTGACGCGGCATGCGGTTGATGGCGCCATCGTATTGCCGAATGGCGTAACCTTTAATCCGGGCCTGGCCGGGATTACGGCTGACAACGTGGAGCGCTTCTTCCGGCATTGTCTCGCGCACCCCGCCGAGGACGATAAGCGCGCCTTCCATGCGCTGATCGTGGCTTTGGAGCGACGGGAGAGCGTCTGAAGCGGGCTCGGGCATCATGGAGGTGTGTCGTTTTGCCGAAGGTTGGGCTAGGATACGCGCCCTGTTTTGATTGCCCATTCAAGCGGCCCGACGCCGGCCGAGGAGTACCCCATGCACGAACTTACCCTGGAAGAACTGACCGCGCTGCTGAACGTATTCGACCGTGCCGGCGACACTCAGGATGCGGTGGAAGCCGATCTGCTGTCTCGCCTCAAAACCGCACATGCCGAGCGTAGCGAGCTGGAAAGCATGGATTTTGATGACTGCCTCGGCGGTGCCTGCAAGCTCTGAGGAATAGACAGATGTATTACATCGGAGCTCATGTCAGCGCGGCGGGTGGTGTTGAGAACGCGCCGTTGAACGCGGCCAGAATCGGCGCCAACGCCTTTGCCCTGTTCACCAAGAACCAGCGCCGCTGGGACGCCAAGCCGCTGACCAGCAAGAGCATCAAGGCGTTCAAGGCCAACTGCGAACGCCTGGGGTTCAGCGCTGACCAGATCCTGCCGCACGACAGTTACCTGATCAACCTCGGTCATCCGGAAGCGGAAGCGCTGGAAAAGTCCCGTGCCGCCTTTATCGACGAGCTGCAGCGCTGCGAGCAGCTGGGACTGAAACTGCTCAACTTCCATCCCGGCAGCCACCTGCGCAAGGTCGATGAAGCCACCTGTCTGAGCACCATCGCCGAGTCGATCAATCTGGCGCTGGGGCAGACCGAAAATGTCGTCGCCGTGATCGAGAACACCGCCGGCCAGGGTTCCAACCTGGGCTGTCGCTTCGAGCAGCTGGCGGCGATCATTGATCAGGTCGAAGACAAGTCCCGCGTCGGTGTGTGTCTGGATACCTGCCACACCTTCGCTTCTGGTTACGATCTGCGCACACTGGAAGCCTGCGAGCAGACCTTCGCCGAATTCGAGCGCATCGTCGGCTTCGAGTACCTGCGCGGCATGCACCTGAACGACTCCAAGGGCGGGTTGGAAAGCCGTATCGACCGCCACCACAGCCTGGGGCAGGGCGAGATCGGCTGGGCCGTATTCGAGTACATCATGCGCGACAGTCGCTTCGAAGGTATTCCGCTGGTGCTGGAAACCATCGAGCCGGAAATCTGGCCCGAGGAAATCCAGCAGCTGCGCGAGTTTGCCGCGGTCTGAGCCGATGTCATGCTGATGTCATTGAACTGACATAGACTCCCCCACTGTCATGCAGTTATCGGGGACAGGGATGCAGTTCAATCCATCACAGATTTATGATGCTCAGCGTGAAGCTGAACGGGGGGAGTTGGCGCGGATACTGGAGCAGCAGCTGCTCTACCCGCACTTCCAGCCGATCATCAATCTGCAGACGGGCGGCCTGCTGGGCTACGAGGCGCTGATCCGTGGCCCTGAAGGCAGCCTGTTGCACCGGCCCATCGCCCTGTTTGGGGCGGCCCTGCGCCAGGGACGCCAGCTGGAGCTGGAGCGGCTCTGCCGCCTGCGCTCGCTGGAAGTGTTCGCCGATATGGCCTCCGACGCCATCCTGTTTCTCAACGTCTCCGCCGCCTGGCTGGCTTCGCCCGAGCACCAGCCCGGTTTTACCGTCGACCTGTTGCGGCAGTTGGGCATTCCCATGGAGCAGGTCGTGATCGAGCTGTCCGAGCAGCACCCCTTCGATGCCACCGGGTTGACCCGGCGCGCAGTGGAACACTATCGCAGTATGGGGTTCCGTATCGCCATCGATGATCTCGGTACCGGCTATTCCGATCTCAAGCTCTGGTCCGAACTGCAGCCGGAGTATGTCAAGATCGATCAGCACTTCATCCGTGATCTGGACCGGGATCCGATCAAGCGCGAGTTCGTGCGCTCGATCGGGCAGATCGGCCGGGCTCTGGGCTGTCAGGTGTTGGCCGAGGGGATCGAACAGTTGGCTGAACTGCGTACGCTGCAGGCGCTGGATATCCCTTGCGGCCAGGGCTACCTGCTGGGCTATCCGGAGGTCTCGCCCGCTCCCGCGCTGGCCCCGTGCCAGGTCCGTCCCGCGTTATACCGGCGCTCTGGGCAGACATTCCGCCGCGCCCTGATGGCGATGCTGCCCAGACGCGGTTGGCTGGGACTCTGATTCCCCGCCTTGCATTGGGGTCTCTAGGCTGGCAGTGGTATAGTCGCTGTTTGATTCAAGCGTACCAAGGTGAGCCCCATGTCCACTGTCTGGAAGCCCGTATTCGATCAGCGCGATGTGCGTCTGGAGCAGGATGAGCCGCTGTACAAGGGCTTTTTCCGCCTGCACCGGCTGACGCTGAGCCATCCCCGCTTCGAGGGCGGCCGGGTGCGTATCCAGCGTGAAATTCTTGATCGCGGCGATGCCGTTTGCGTACTACTCTATGATCCATTGGCCGATGCCGTGGTGCTGGTCGAGCAGTTTCGCGCCGGTGCCCTGGGCAAGGTCGACAGCCCCTGGCTGCTGGAGCTGGTCGCCGGTATCGTCGAAGACGGCGAGTCGTCCGAGGACGTGGCGCGACGTGAAAGTATCGAAGAAGCCGGTGTCGAACTGGGGCCGGTATTCCCGATCACCGGCTACCTGCCCAGCCCCGGCGGCTGTGACGAGTGGATCGAACTGGTCTGCGCGCTGGTCGATGCCAGCAGAGCCGGTGGCGTGCATGGCCTCGACAGCGAAGGCGAGGATATCAAGGTGCATGTGATCGCGGCGGCGGATGCCTTCGCGCTGGTGCGTGACAACAGACTGAACAATGCCGCCGCGATCATCGCATTGCAGTGGCTGGAACTGAACCATGGACGGCTGCAACAGATGCGGGTGTCCGATGAAGCGTAAATATGTTCCCGACCTGAAACGGCAGATGGCGCAGGGGGAAGCCAATTACCTGCGCCTGATCAAGCTGCTGCCGGATCTGGACAATTGTGATCAGCGTGAATTCCAGGTGGTGGTCGACAACCAGCGGGCGCGGGTGCGACTGGCGGTGGATGAGCGTTTTGCCTATACCACCAGCGTGGTGGTCTCCCAGCAGCATGAGAACGCTTCCGCCTGGCTGGAAGCGCCCAAACTGGTGGTGCGGCTCTATCATGATGCGCGGGTAGCCGAGGTGATCTGCACCCGCCAGCGCCGCCAGTTGTCCGGCGTCTATCCCTACCCGAACCGGCAGATGCACCAGCCGGATGAAAAGGCCCAGCTCAACGCCTTCCTCGGCGAGTGGCTCAGCCACTGTCTGGCCCACGGCCAGCTGATGGAAGAGGTGTTCGCCGAGTGAGCCTGCGCCTGCTGCAACTGAGTGACTGCCATCTGCCGAACCGGCCGGGGACGCGCTTTCATGGCCGCGACGCCGACCGGTCGCTGACCGAACTGGTCGCCGAGCTGGCGTCTTTGCCCCCGTTCGATCATCTTCTGCTGACCGGGGATCTGACTCACCATGCCGGCCGAGAGGCCTATGCACGGTTGCTGGCCATCATCGAACCGCTGCACGGCGAGCGTCACTGGTTGCCCGGCAACCATGACGACCTTGCCATCATGCAGGCGGCGGACCTGGAGGGTCGACTGGGGCGCAAACAGGTCGATCTGGACCGTCACTGGACACTGCTGCAACTGGACACCACTGCCTGTCCGGATGGCCGCGGCAGCGGTTCTCTGACCGACGCAGAACTGGCGTGGTTGAAAGAACGGCTGACCGCGCTGCAGGACCGCCATTTGCTGCTGGCGCTGCACCACAACCCGGTGGCCACCGGCAGCCGTTGGCAGGATGAGATCCGCCTGGGCAATCCGGCGGCGCTGGAAGCCCTTGTCGCCCAGGCGCCTCAGGTGCGGGGCCTGATCTGCGGCCATCTGCACCAGGCGTTGAATCTGGATTTTGCCGGCCGGCCGCTCTGGTCGGCACCCTCGACGGTGGTGCAGTTTGCCCAGGGGTGTGATGACTTTGCCCTGGAAGCGGATCCGCGGTTATCCACACCCGGTTGCCGCTGGTACGAATTGCATGCGGATGGCTGCATTGAGGCCCATCAGCTGCGTTTATCCACAGGCCCTGAGGAGAATACCCCGGATGTCTGAGCCGACCCTCATCTATGTCCACGGCTTTAACAGCTCGCCGCAGTCGGCCAAGGCGCGTCTGCTGCAGGCGATGATGCGGCAGCAGGGACGTGAAGCCCAATTGCGCGTACCGGCGCTGTCGCACTGGCCGCAGCAAGCGGTGGAGCAGCTGCAGGCCGAGATCGACGCCGTTGACGGCCCGGTGACGCTGGTCGGCAGCTCCCTGGGCGGTTACTACAGCACCTGGCTGGTGGAGCATAATCCCGCCGTGCGTGCGGTGCTGATCAACCCGGCGGTGCGACCCTTCGAGCTGCTGGAAGCCTGGCTGGGCCAGAACACCAACCTTTATACTGATGACAACTACGAGCTGACCCGGGAACACCTGGCGCAGCTGAAGGCGCTGTACTGTCCCCAGCTGCGGGGTCCGTCCCGTTATCTGCTGCTGGTGCAGACGGCGGATGAAACCCTCGATTACCGTGATTCGGTTGAACACTTTGCGGCCAGTGCGCAGTTCGTGCAGCCCGGCGGCAGTCATGGATTTGAACAGTTCGAGGCGTTGATACCGGCAGTGCAGGCGTTTGCTGAGGGCAGGATAGACCTGCCCGAACCCACGCCGTTGCCGGCCGTCTCTCTCTGAACAGGAAGACCCGATGTCGAAGCAATACAACGCTGAAGCGATAGAAGTTCTCAGTGGCCTGGACCCGGTGCGTCGCCGCCCCGGCATGTACACCGAGACCGACCGTCCCAACCATCTCGCGCAGGAAGTGATCGACAACTCGGTCGATGAGGCGCTGGCCGGTCATGCCAAACAGATCGAGGTGATGCTGCATGACGATGGGTCGCTGAGCGTGGCCGATGACGGCCGTGGCATGCCGGTGGATATCCACCCGGAAGAGGGCGTCAGCGGGGTCGAGCTGATCCTGACCAAGCTGCATGCCGGCGGCAAGTTCAGCAATGACAACTACAACTACTCCGGTGGTCTGCACGGGGTCGGGGTGTCGGTGGTCAACGCCCTGTCCAAGCTGCTCAACGTGGAGATCAAGCGTGACGGCCAGGTCTACCGCATCGGCTTTGCCGACGGCGACAAGGTGTCCGAACTGGAGGTGATCGGCACCTGCGGCAAGCGCAATACCGGCACTCTGGTGCGCTTCCTGCCCGATCCCAAGTACTTCGACAGCGCCAAATTCAGCGTTGCCCGGCTGAAGCATAACCTGCGCGCCAAGGCGGTGCTCTGTCCGGGACTCAAGGTGATCTTCACCGATCTGAGCAGCGGCAAGAAGGAGCAGGAGGAGTGGTACTACGAGGATGGCCTGGTGGCCTATCTGCGCGGTAGCACCCAGGTGTACGAGACCCTGCCGGCGGAGCCGTTCAGCGGCAGTCTGCAGGGCGAGGAAGATGCGGTCGAGTGGGCGGTGCAGTGGCTGGTCGAAGGTGGTGACATGACCACCGAAAGCTACGTCAACCTGATCCCCACGGCTCAGGGCGGCACCCATGTCAACGGCATGCGGACCGGCCTGCTCGATGCCATGCGTGAGTTCTGCGAGTTCCGCAACCTGCTGCCCCGCGGCGTCAAGCTGAGCCCGGACGATATCTGGGACCGCTGCTGCTACATCCTCTCGGCGAAGATGCGTGACCCCCAGTTTGCCGGCCAGACCAAGGAGCGGTTGTCGTCACGCCAGATCGCCGCCTTCATCTCCGGCGCCATCAAGGATGCCTTCTCGCTCTGGCTCAACCGCCATGTGGAGGAGGGCGAGAAGCTGGCCGAACTGGTGATCGCCAGTGCCCAGCGGCGCATGCGCGCCGGGCGCAAGGTGGTGCGCAAGAAGGTGACCCAGGGGCCGGCCTTGCCGGGCAAACTGGCCGACTGCTCCGGCGCTGATGCCAGCCAGTCCGAGCTGTTCCTGGTGGAGGGCGACTCCGCCGGCGGTTCCGCCAAGCAGGCGCGCAATCGCGAATTCCAGGCGATCATGCCGCTGCGCGGCAAGATTCTCAACTCCTGGGAGGTGGACCCGGGCGAGGTGCTGGCGTCTCAGGAGATCCACGACATTTCGGTGGCGATCGGCGTTGATCCCGGTTCCGACAAGCTCGATGGCCTGAGATACAACCGCATCTGCATCCTCGCCGATGCCGATTCCGACGGCCTGCATATCGCCACGCTGCTCTGCGCCCTGTTTGTGCGCCACTTCAAGCCGCTGGTGGCCGCCGGTCATATCTTCGTGGCGATGCCGCCGCTGTACCGCATCGACTTCGGCAAGGAGGTCTACTATGCCCTCGACGATGGCGAGAAGGACGGCATCATCGAGCGCATTCGTGCCGAGCGCAAGAATGCCAGGATCGGTGTTCAACGCTTCAAGGGGCTGGGCGAGATGAATCCGCTGCAGCTGCGTGAAACCACCATGTCGCCGGATACCCGTCGCCTGGTACAGCTGACGCTGGATGCCGGTGATGACACCCTGGAGATCATGGACATGCTGCTGGCGAAGAAGCGCTCGGGCGACCGCAAGAAATGGCTGGAACAGAAGGGTAATCTGGCCGAGGTGATCTGAAGCCGGGATGCTTGGGGCAAACAAAAACGCCGGGCAGTGCCCGGCGTTTGCGTTCAAGCGATGGGGTCAACGTCCCCTTAGGAACGGGGCACGTAGTGGAACAGGCTTTCGCGGTCCTCATCGCTGTACAGGCAGCGGAAGCCGGTCTCGGCCGGCATCAGTACGCACTGGCTGCTGGTCAGCTCTTCCTGTTTCCAGTCGGCGTCACAGGTTTCACGGCTTTCGGCCTGGGTCGGTTCGACGCTGAACAGGTTGCCCTGCTGGGTCCAGGTGTATTCGGTGCGATAAAGATCGCAGCCGTCGGCCGCATAAGCGTAGCTACCGGTCTTGTCGGCACGGATCTCCTCTCTGCCCAGGGCTTCACCGCCGGCACAATCCCAGGTCTGGTCCATCAGTGTGTAGCTGCCGACCGGATTGATGGTTGCCACGGCAGCAGTATCCAGCTTCATGGCGATATCGGTGCTGACGCCCTGATCGACGATGTCCAGCGTGTAGTCGATGCTGGCGCCCTGAGTGCGCAGCATGTGCGACAGCTGAGCCTGGGCGACACAGCCGCTTTCGGCCATGCCGGTGTTCATCTCGCTGGCGATCATCGGCGGGATGGAATCGATCAGATCGGCGAAGCGGCCATAATCGGCGGACACCCGCATCAGGCCGTTCGGCTCCAGGGACTCCTCCTTCAGTTTGTCGACCGCCTGCTGGGCCTTGTCGCCGGCGAAGGCAACCAGGTGGTTACCTTGAACGCCGGCCTTGAGGCTCATGCCCGGCGCGATGAAGGAGAGATCCACGTCGGTGAGGCTGCCATCGGTCGGGATCTGAATCTGTCGGCCCATCGGCGACATGGCCAGCATGCCGAGCAGCGGCTGGGGATTGCTGGTGGCGATGCTGAGCAGGAAGTCGTAGCTGGACGGCATCGGGCTGTTGCCATCCAGTTTCAGGTCGTACAGCGAGAAGCCGATGCCCTTGGCACCCTGCACCATGCCGGTGAACATCGCCATCATCGCCGGGTTGGCGCCGCTCATGTCGCGCTGCATGCGACGGATCTGACGGCAGCTGGATTCGGTGGCGGTGAACTTGTTGAACAGAGTGGTGGCGGCCGGTACCAGGTTGTCGATATCCAGGCCGGCACCCACGCCGATAATCTGCCCGTCCGAGTGGCCTGTATGGCCCGGCACGTGGCCGCGCAGCGATGACAGGGCGCTGACCACCTCAGCATTGTTGATCTCCAGCACGGAGCGGCTCTGCATCTTCAGCACCTTGCCGCCGCTGGAGTGGGTGTTGCCGGCCACCAGGCGCGGCATCTGGCCGACCAGGTCGAGTACCTCGGTACGGCAGGCGGCGTCCATCGCGTCGGTCGGCAGGCGTTCATCCTGCGCCTTGAACAGTGCGCTCAGATCCTGACCGAAGCTGTTGCTTTCCGGCTGCAGGAAACCCTGCGCCAGACGCTGGAAGTGCACCAGGGCCAGCATGCTGTCGTCGAACTTGTAGCTCTTCTGCAGTTGTTCCAGCTCGCCGCTGTCGGCCAGCGACTGGGCCGGTTTGGTCAGCGCCAGACGCTGCTGCTGGTCGGCGTCCTGGTCGAGGAAATGGAAGGCGGTGATGGTGGCGACACCGTCACGCACGTTGACCGCCAGTTCCAATGCCTTGTCCTCTTCCGGATTCAGGCGCCAGAGCTTGGCCTGGGTGTTGCCGACGGTCACGTCACGCGGCTGCAGGCCGCTGTCAGCGGTGGCCTGGTCCAGCACGCTCCAGAAGCGGGCTTCATCCTTCAGGCCGAAGCGGATGACCGGCACTATGCCGTCCATGTAGATCGCCTGCGGCTTGGTCAGGTCGAGGCCGTAATGCTCGACCATGTCGCCATAGGTATTGGCGTTGCGGATGAAGTCGGCAAACAGCGCCGTGGCGAACAGCCCCTGGGGAGTCTTGCGGCGGTTGCTGCGCTCCAGTTCGGCCAGCAGCTGCTTGGCCTGGAACTGCGAGTTGGCCATCAGCGGCAGCTTGCGAATATGTTCAAGCTGGTCGGCATCTGCCTGGCCGCCCACGTAGAGGACGGTATCGGCCGGCACATAGGCGGTCAGCGGCTCACTGCCGGCCCCGAGCCATCCCTGCTGCCATGCCAGTCCCGCGCCCGCAGCCGCGACCAGTACACCCGCACCTATCCATTTTTGCATCCTTTTCTCCATCGTACTCGGGTTATTTTATTGTGCAGGGATTGCCCCGAAGGCCACCCGCTCGCATGTTCGCACAGAGCATAACACCAAGTGAAAACGGGCTATAGTGAAGAAAGTGGAAATCCGCGGAGGGAGTATGATTGGCTTAGCCAGGAGGTGGCTTGGCAGCTGTCTGCTGCCGGTTCTGCTTGCCTTTTCGTCGCTGTTAGCAGCCACCGTCATGCCGCCCGGTGCGCACCTGCAGCAGTTGCTGGTGGCAGGACGTCAGGGGGCGTTGCCGGGAGTGATGATCGAGCAGTGGCCGGAGCTGCAGCAGTTGTATGACCAGCGTGGCTGGCGGCTGCTCTGGTCCGATGCCCTGGGGGCGCCTCTGGCCGCGCGCCGGCAGCAGCTGGCGGCGTGGATCGCCTTGTCTCATGCGCATGGTCTGGACCCGAGGGACTATGGTTATGAGCGCCTGAGTGACCTGAAGGGGGCCGGCGCAGATAGCGTGCCGGGGCTGAGCAGTGAAGTGCTGCTGAATGACCTGTTGATGAGCCATGCTTTCATCCAGCTGGCGCGGGATCTGTCCGGCAGTCGGCTGGATCTGCGCCAGCTCGATCCGTTGTGGCGGCTGCCGCCCAAGACGCTGGACCCTGTGGTGCTGCTGCTGCAGCTGGACCAGGGATCAAGCGTCGATCAGTTGCTGAGCGGGCTGCTGCCCCGCGCGGACGAATATGCGCGCCTGGTCGCCCTGCATCAGGCGCTGGTGCAGCAGGTGCAACAGCCGTATTCGCTGCCGAAGCTGCCGACCGGCTTGCTGCGCACCGGTGACCGGCATCCGGGCGTGGCGCAGCTGCGTGGTTGGCTCAGCCGTCAGGAGCTGCTCAATGCCGCTGCAAGCTCGCTGGAAGAGGAAAGCCGCTATACCGACCGGGTCGCCGAGGCGGTGCGTCAGTATCAGCAGCGGCAGGGGCTGAAGGTCGATGGCGTCTATGGGCCCGAGACCCGCGCCGCCATGCTGGTCAGTCCGGCGCAGCAGCTGCAGCAGGTGCGCGCCAACCTGGCGCGTTGGCGGGCGCTGCCGGCCACGCTGGGCGAGCGCTACCTGCTGGTGCGCACGGCGTCCTTCAGTCTGGATCTGGTGGCGCAGGGGCAGCTGGTCGAACGTCATGCGATCATCAGTGGACGTCCGGCACGCCCCAGTCTTTCGTTTGCCGCCGAGGTGAACGAGCTGATCCTCAATCCGCCCTGGACGGTGCCGTTTCGGCTGGCCGTTGAAGACCTGTTGCCCAAGCAGCAACAGGACGCTGGCTATTTCGAGCGTCTGGGCATCGAGGTGCTGGCCCGGCAGGATGGACGCTGGCAGCCGGTGGACAGCACCGCGATCGACTGGTCCCGACTGTCACGGCAGAACTTCCACTACCTGCTGCGTCAGCGGCCGGGGCCGCACAACAGCCTGGGGCGTATCCGCTTCGGCATGGTCAATCCGCACAGCATTTTCCTGCATGATACGCCGCAGCAGTCTCTGTTCGAGGCCCATTCGCGTGCGTTCAGCTCCGGTTGCATTCGCGTTCAGGGGATCGACCGGCTGGCCCAAACCCTGCTCGGAGAGGGGGGGCTGGAGGAGGCGCTGAGCGAGGAGGTGACCCGACATCTGGCGTTGGAGCAGCCGTTGCCGGTGTATCTGGTCTACCTGAGCGCCTGGGTCGATGAACAGCACCGGGCTCATCTCTACTCCGATCTCTACGGTGCGGATGCCCGCATGAACGCAGTCTTGGGGCCCTTGCCGCCGCCGCCCAGTCCTCAGTTGATGCAACTGGCACAAAAACTGCTCAAAAAGTAGTCAGAACAGGTGAGAGTGGGTAATATTTGCGCAGTTCTGTTTGTGTTTTGTACAGTTGTTGATTCAATCGAGGTTTTTCATGCTGTTGACCCCCCGCCGCCATCCCCGCACTGAAACCGGTGAGCCCGAATGCCGCCAGCGCCGCCGCCTGCTGGGCGGTTTGGCCGGTACCGCCGCGCTGCTGCACCTGCCGGTGGCCCAGGCCAATATCCGCCCGCTGTTCGGCCGGGAGTTGAAGTTCGATAACCTGCACACCGGTGAGAAGCTGAACACCACCTACTGGGCGGAAGGTCAGTATGTCAGCGCCAGTCTGGCGGACATCAACCACCTGCTGCGTGATTTCCGCACCGGCGAGGTGCACCCGATCGATCCCAAACTGCTGGACTTGCTGCACCTGCTGCAGCAAAAGACCGGCAATGCCAACCCCTTCCAGATCATCTCCGGCTACCGTTCCCCGCAGACCAACGCCCAGCTGCGCTCCGCCAGCAGCGGAGTGGCCAGGAAGAGCCTGCACATGCAGGGGCGGGCACTGGATATTCGCCTGCCGGGAACGCCGTTGAAGGAGCTGCATCGTCTGGCCTGTGACGCCAGAGTGGGTGGCGTCGGCCTCTACACCGGCTCCAACTTCGTGCATATCGACACCGGTCGTGTGCGTTACTGGGGCAGCTGATCCGGCAGAATGCTGGCCAGACGTGCCTTCAGGCTGGCCGCCGAGAGTTCGCCCAGGTGGCTGTCCTGCAACTGGCCCCCGGCATCGATGAACAGGGTCGTCGGCAGCGCACGCGAGCCATAGTGCTGCCCCAGCTGGTTCTGCTGGTCGAGCAGCACCTGCTGCAGCTCCACGTCCAGCTGTTTCAGGAAAGTCTCCACGGTGACGCTGTCCTCGCCCAGGTTGGCAAACAGGAACTGCACGTCGGGGTAGTCGTGCTGGGCCTGTTCCAGCACTGGCATCTCGCGCACGCAGGGCGGGCACCAGCTGGCCCAGATGTTGAGCACGATCGGTCGACCGGCATAGTCGCGCAGGTTGACCGGTTGATCCTGCGGTGTCATCAGCACCATATCCGGCAGGGTCCGGGTGCTGTTCTGCAGCTGTGCCAGCGGCAGGGCGGTGCTGCCCCAGACCAGGCCGCCGGTGAGCAGCGCGATGCTCAGCGCGCGCCGCCGTTCCGGTTGTCGCCACAGGTAGAACAAGGCGCAGAGGGCACCGCTCACCACGCCGCTCAGCCACCAGAAGCCGCCGTCGCGAATATCGATGATCTGTACCGGATCGGCCAGATAATCACCGCTGTAACGCAGCACGAACCCCAGGCGAGCGCCCAGCACGCCAACCAGCAGGATGGTCAGCAGCGCCGGTTCGGGATTGCGTCCGCCCCGGCGGCTGCTGATCCAGCCGGCGAACAGGGCGGCGAGCACGGCCAGCAAAAGCAGCAGACGGTCGACGGACAGGGCAAAAGGCCCCAGGGCCAGGGATTGCATGACAAAACTCCTTCAGTGTTCAGGTTGCGGTGCGATAAACCGGGTAACGCCTGGATATAGCGTCTGCTAATGGACCGCGCCGGGGGATTCGGGTTCAGCTAAGCTTCATCCGTGACTGCCTTCAATGGCAAGCGGATTCAACGGAGGGATAACCTATGCGGCTTAGATTCTATACCATCTGCCTGCTGATGCTGGGCGCCTTGTTGTCGGGCTGTGCCGGTCTGCAACCGGGCCGGGAGCCACCGATGCTGGAAGTGACCGGGGTGCGCCTGGACCCGTCCAGTCGCGGTGCCGTGCCGCAGTTCCTGATTGGCCTGAAAGTGATCAATCCCAACCGCCAGTCGCTGCGGCTGGACGGGATCAGTTATAACCTGTACTTGCAAGACCAGCGGGTGCTCAGCGGTGTTGCCCGGGACCTGCCGGACGTGCCCGGCTATGCCGACCAGACGATCGAAGTCAGTGCCACGCCCGCGCTGTTTGGCGGCATGCGCCTGCTGACCGAGCTGATGAGCAGCCCTCAGCTCAAGGCTCTGGATTACCGCGTCGAGGCCAAGCTTGACGGCGGCGGTCTGCAGTGGCCGGTGCGGGTCGAAGAGGAGGGGCAGTTGCCCTTGTTGCCGATGCGCTAATCCTGCTGGTCTGCAAACTCGGCGCAGTAGTCCCTGTCCGGCAGCGAGCGGGTAAACAGCAGGTAGTCGGCGACCGGGTAGCCGGGCAACCCGTCCGGCAGATAGTCGGCCGGGGCGTCGCCATCATCCGCCGAGACCATCAGGACGCTGACCACCGGCCCTGACAGCCAGCGGGGAATACCCAGATCGCGGCGGGCATGGATGCCGCCGGTCAGCATCACTCCGGTGCGGGTGGCGTCGGTATAGCGGCGCAGCACCTGCGCCATCTGCTGGTCCCTGGCCAGCTGCACCTGGCGCATGCCGCCCAGTGCATTGCGCGGCATCTGGCCACAGTGACTCTCGTACAGCAGGTCTTGCATGAAAGCGGCATGTTCATCGCCCAGGTCGCCTTCGGGCGCACCCTCGCGGTAGGCCTGGCGCTGCTCGTCGCGGGTCAGGTCGGCCGCCGCCACGGCCGGCGCCCGGTTCAACGCGGTGGCGATCACCTCCCCATAGAGTGCCCAGGGCCAGCCGGTCTGCCAGTGCAGCGCTTCCGGCGTGATGGTATCGCCCTTGCCACGTGCGTCATCCAGGTCGCTTTGCTGGCTGTGGTCGGCCATCTCCAGCGCCACGCTGCCGAGCTGCTGGCGCTCGGCCAGAGCCGTGATCCATTCGGCCTGAAGGCGGTGGTGCTCCGGGTGATCGTGCTGTTCGCCCAGCAACAGCCAGCCACCGGCGGGCAGCCGGTCGAACAGGGCGTCGCGGGCGATGAACGCGGCCGATTCAACCGCCCAGATACGTCCTTCCAGCGGGTGGGAGGGTTGGGCTGATGACAGGGGACTGGCCAGCAGTACCACCAGCAGCAGGAATGCTTTCATCGTCCGGAATGCCCCGACTCGACGTCCAGATAGTCACGAGAAATCAGGCTTTCCAGTGCGTTGACTGCCGCCACCAGCTCATCGAAGGTCTCGCGACTGCGCTTGAGCGCGGCGATCTGCTCCGGCGCCGGCGGCTGGCCCCCACCGCTGTCGGCCAGTTCCAGCAGTTGGGCAACGTAGTCGGCGCGGGCATGGGCGACCATGGTCAGCACCGGCTTGAGGCTGTCGAGCTTGAGCTCGGAAAAGCGTGGATTGATGATCTCGCGGTTGATATCGCGACGATAGCGATCCAGTTCCAGCAGCAGGCGGTTGTTGTCGGTAGACATGGTGCAGCTCCTTGCTTTTTGGCATTGGCTTCAATCTAACACAGCTGCGGGAATGAGCAATTGCCGGTCGGTGTCGTCTTAAAGGCTGACTACCAGCTTGCCCTGGCCGCCCGGGTGGTCGATGACCTGCATCGGCAGCTCAAAGAGGTCAGACAGTCGCGCCGCGGTCAGCACCTGCTCGGTCGCGCCCAGGGCCAGTGTCCGGCCCTGTTGCAGCAGCAGTACCCGGTCGGCAAAACGCGCCGCCAGATTGAGATCATGCAGAATGACCAGCACGCCAATCCCCTGGTCGGCCTGGTGACGGGCCAGTTGCAGCGTCAACAGCTGGTGCGCCGGGTCCAGGGCCGCCGTGGGTTCGTCCAGCAGCAGGTAGCGGGGTGAACGGGGCGCGTCAGAATGCAGCTGAGCCAGCACCCGGGCCAGGTGCACACGCTGTTGCTCGCCGCCGGACAGTACAGGGAAGGGACGGTCGCCAAGATGGCTGCAGTCGGTCTCGCGCAGACAGTCGCGGGCGATCTCCAAGTCGCGCGTTTGGCCGCTGGCGTGGGGGATACGTCCCATCAAGACCACTTCGAGCGCGGTGAAGGCAAAACCCAGCGAGGAACGTTGCGGCAGCACTGCGAGCTGACGGGCGATCTCGCCTCGACGCCAGTTCGTGTAGCGACGCCCATTCAGCTGCAGCGTGCCCTGACTGGGCGTCAGTTCGCCCGCAAGCAGGCGCAGCAGGGTGCTTTTGCCCGCGCCGTTGGGACCCAGCACGGCGATCAGCTGGCCGGGTTGGACCTCCAGGTCGATCGCTTCCAGCAGGGCCTGGCGGCCGGCGCGATAGCCGAGTCCTTCGGCGGTCAGGGTCATAGCGGGTGCCTCCGGCTTTGCAGCATGATCAGGGCGATGAAGAAGGGGCCGCCGATGATGGCGGTCAGCAACCCGATCGGCAGCTCGGCCGGCGCGATCAGGGTGCGTGCCAGCATGTCGGCGACCAGCAGGAACAAACCGCCGAGCAGGGCCGAGGCCGGCAGCAGATAGCGATGGTCAGGGCCCAGCGTCAGGCGGACCAGGTGCGGCACGACCAGGCCGACGAACCCGATCATGCCGGCGGCAGCCACGGCCGCACCGACGGCCAGGGCGCTGAGCAGCATGACCCGGCGCTTGACGCGATCCACATCGATGCCCAGGTGACGCGCTTCGGACTCGCCCAGCAGCAGGGCGTTCAGCGGACGGGCCATGCGGGGCAACAGCAGCAGTACCAGCAGGATCAGGGAGCCGGCGCTGAGCACCACTTCCCAAAGTGCGCCGCCCAGGCTGCCCATGGACCAGAAGGTGAGGGTGCGTAGCTGGGTATCGTCGGCGATGTAGGTAAACAGACCGATGCCCGCGCCGGTGATGATATTGATGGCGATGCCGGCCAGCAGCAGGGTGCTGGTCGATGTGCCACCGGTGCGGGTGGTGGCGATGCGGGCCACGATCAGGGTGGTGACGAAGCCCCCGCCGAAGGCGGCCAGCATCAGGCTGTAGGCCCCCAGCCCGTTGAACAGCGGTCCCAGGGTGGTGCCGCCAAGGACGATGACGGCCACGGCGGCCAGTGCCGCACCGCCGGATACGCCGATCAGGCCGGGATCCGCCAGGGGGTTGCGGAACAGGCCCTGGATGGCGGCGCCACTGGCGGCCAGGGCGGCGCCGACCAGCATGCCCAGCAGAGCCCGGGGCAGGCGGATCGAGGTGATGATGCTGTCCAGATGGCTGCCGCCGCTGGCGCTGCCAAGGCCCAGCAGCACATTGAGGCTGTCACGCCAGAGAATCTGCATCGGGCCGACGCTGGTGGACACCAGGACCATCAACAGCAGCAGCGCGCTCAGGGTCGCCAGCACCTGTTGCCCCAGGCGCGCCCTAGCGTGCATCGGCGACCTCCGGCGTATCCTCGGTGGGGTACAGGGCCGCGTGCAGCTGGCGCACGGCCCGGCCGATGCGCGGACCGAAGCCCAGCATCAGCAGCCCATCCTGTTTCACCAGTCGCTGTGCGGTGGCCGCAGGCAGGCTGGAGAAGCCCGGCTGCCGGAACAGCGTCTCGGCAGTGGTGGCATGGTTGCGCTGGTCCATCATCAGCACCACGTCGGCACCGGTCATGGCCAGTGCCTCCGGCGAAATCGGCTTGTAGCCCTCGAAGCTGTCGATGACGTTGAGGCCGCCGGCCAGTTGGATCATGGTATCGGCGTGGTTGTTGCTCCCCGCGACCAGAGGGCTGCGATCGTTCAGGCTCAGCACGAACAGCACCCTGACCGGCTGTTCGACCGGCTCGCTGGCTGCGCGTGCGCTGGCGACCTCCCGGGCGACCTGCCGCCAGAGCGCCTCGCCCTGTTCAGGTTTTTCCAGTAGCCGGGCAACGCCAAGGACCTTTTCGCGTACCGCGTCCAGGGTCGGGGCGGCGGCGAAGGTGTGCAGCGGCAGGCCGCTGCGCTTCAGTTGCGTGACCACTTTTTCCGGTCCGGCGTCCTCGGTCATCAGCAGCAGGTCCGGGTTCAGCGACAGCACGCCCTCCGCCGAGAGGGCGCGCTTGTAGCCGATCTGGGGCAGTTCCCGTACCGCCGGGGGATAGGTCGAGGTGGTGTCGACGCCGACCAGACGTTCGCCGTCGCCCAGCGCATGCACGATTTCGGTCAGGGAGCCGTCGGCACTGACGATGCGCTCGGGCGCGGCCTGCACCGGCGCGACCAGCATCAGCCCGAGCAATGATGCCCCCAGCAGCGGCATCAGCAGAGGTGACCAGAGCCTGTTCATGCGCATGCCTGCTTCGGCTTCAGCAGGGATTCGGCCAGGTGTCGCCAGGCCGGGTTCTCCGGTTTGCCCTCGGTGCGGACGCCGAAGAACTGGGCAGCGGTATCACCGTTCTCCAGGTAGAGCTCCAGCGAGGTGATCATGCCGTCTCTGGAGGGCTTGCGGACCAGCCAGGCCGCCGCGACCTTGTCCATCTGCAGATGCAGGTTGAATTCGGGGTCGAGAATGTTGAGCCAGGGCCCCAGGGGTTTGACGGTCCTGATCGGGCCGGAGTGAATCTGAATATTGCCGCGATTACCGACAAAGCACATGATCGGCAGCGCCTGCTGGGCCGCTTGACTCAGCAGGTCGGTGATGCGCGCCGGGTCGACGGCCTGCGCCCAGGCGGGGCCGACCAGCCGGAACGCCTGCTGGCGAGAGACGCCGTGTTTTTTCAACATGCCGAAAAACTGGTGGACATCGGTCATGTTTTTCCAGTCGTTGGCCAGAGCCAGGGCGTCGACCCGGGTATTCTGCGTGAGGCCGTCGGCGGCAGGAATCGGTTCCAGCAGGAGCGGGCTGCTCTGGTCGTCGGCTCGGAAGTGTCGAATCAGTTCGAGGTAGGCGTCGAACTCGCTGTCGGGCTGCAGGAAGATTTTCTGTATCGCCACGCCCCGGGCATCAAAGAACTGCAGGCTGTAGCGCACGCCGTCCCGGACCGGCTCGGCGACGGCGAAGCCCAGGCGCCAGCGCGTCAGGATGATGCGCAGGTCGATCTTGCGGTCGTCGGCAATCACCAGTCCCATGGGGCGATGAATATGCGCATGGGGGTAGCGGCCCTTGCGTTCATGCACGGCGGCTTCGTTGCGGGTCAGGGTCATGATGTAGCCCAGACGGTGCAGCCGTTCGATCAGTTGCGGGAACTGGCGGTTCAAGCGCAGGCGGCGGCAATCCAGTTGGGCGTCGATCAGCTCGGCTTCGCTGCAGGCCAGTGCCTGAGCCACCTCAAGCCGCCGCAGGCGGGCGTCGTCACGCTTGAGTTGGTCATAGGCATCGCGCCACGTGCTGGCTGACGCTGGAACATTGAATTCGGAGTGCATACCCGTCCGTCTCCTCGCCCTGGTTGTTACAGGCCGTTATCAAGTGACAGGCTTGGCTGGCCACGTCTGGCGTGCTGGCTAGTGGCTGTCGGTTGGGTGAAAGGTTATTTGGTCAGGATCAGTTTGCCCTTGCGGGTGACTCTCAGCCGATAGGGCTCATCGTTGTGCATGATCACCAGTCCCGAAGGACCCGGGACCAGTTCGTCGCTACTCACCCAGGCGGTGTTCTGGGCATCAATGCCCTGGTGTGCGGATTTGTTGAGCATCTTTACTATCCTTGGTCATGATCAAGTGATGCGAATGAGAATAATACTCATTAGGTATCAATGCAAGTGCAATGCAGCAGTCATCAGAAGCCGGTACTGAAGCTCAGTTTGAGCTCCCGGCCCGGCTCCAGCAGTTCGCCGCCCTGTTCGACCACTTCGTCGAACAGGTTGTTGACGCCAAGCCGCACCCGGGTATGCCGGCCCAGCGTCTTGCCGATACCCAGATCGACCACCTGATAGGCGTCCAGCCGGTCGCTGTTGGCGGCGTCGGTATACTGGCGGCCGGTATAGCGCCAGGCGGCATAGAGGGTGCTGTCATGGGTGGGCAGATCCTGCTCCAGAACCAGCTTGAGCAGGTGCTCGGGGGTATCGGTCAGCGCCTTGCCAGCGTTGCTGCCGGAACGGTTCTCGCTGTCCAGCCAGGTGTAGTTGAAGCGTACCCGGCTGTTGGCGGTGGGCTGGAGGTCGAACTCGGCTTCCAGTCCCCGGGTTTGCGCCTTGTTGACGTTGCTGTAGCGAGCCACTGTCACCGGTCCCTGCTGGAACTCGCGGGTGCTGATCAGGTTGTCGATCCGGTTGTGGAACAGGGTGACCTTGCCGCTCCATCCAGGCTGTACATGGCTCACCCCCAGCTCGTAGGTGCGGTTGGTTTCCGGCTGCAGGTCGTCGTTGCCCTCGTAACGGCGGAAGGGGCCCGCCTGAATCACGTAGTCGGCAGAGCCCTCTCGCAGGGACGGTGCCAGGTAGCTTTGGCCATAGCCGGCCCTTAGGCCCCAGCCGGCGTCACCCTGCCAGTTCCAGTACAGCTTGGGGCTGAGCTCGGCGTCATACTTGCTGTGGTGGTCGTAGGCCAGGCCCAGGGTCAGGCTGTGTTGCGGCGTCAGCGCAATGAGGTCCTGCACTGTCAGCGTGGTGGCGTCCACCTTCTCGTCAAAGTTCATGTCCATCCGCGCGACCGCTTCACGGCGATGCTGCAGCCCCAGGTTCAGATGTTGACGCTGACTCAGGGCACCGCTGAGTTCTAGCTGATAGTTGTCTTCGTCGATCTGCCAGTCACTGTTGCCCTCGGTCAGCTCGGCTTCCCCCTGGCTGACGCCCGCCTGGAGGTCGAAGTGGCCCAGGCGCGAGAGGTAGTCGGCGCTCAGGCGATGGCGGGTCTGCTCCAGACGGTAGTCGCTGACGTAAGTCGTGCCCATGAACTGGCTGATATCGATATCGCCACCTTCCTCCTTGCCGTACAGCAGGCCCAGCTTCAGCCGGTGGTGAGCATAGAGATCAAAGCCGAGATCCGCCTGCAGGGTACGGGAGCGCAAGTCGGAGGCCAGGGTGGCGCCCGCCGCATTCTCGATCGCCTCTTCATTGCGCTCGGACACCGACAGGCTGAGGTCGGCCTGTTCGCCCAGGGGCCCGCGCAGGGCGGCGCTGACCAGGTCGTTTTGATGATCACCGTCCAAATGGCCAAGGCTGCCGTTCAGGTTGCCTCGCCAGACGCTGTCGGCCTTTTTGGTGATGATATTGATGACGCCAGCCATGGCGTCGGCACCGTAGAGGCTGGAACCGGGGCCGCGTATCACCTCGATCCGCTCGATCTGGCTTACCGGCACCCAGTTATAGCGGTAGGCCGGTGAAAAGCTCAGGTTACGGTCGGTATTGGGCACCCGTTTGCCGTCGATCAGGACCAGGGTCTGTTCGTGCGCAAAGCCACGGATGCGCGGCGCCTGCTGGGAGATGTTACCGGTATTGGCCAGGTGGATGCCGGGCAGATTCTGCAGCACTTGAGGCAGGTTGCTGGCGCCGGAACGGGTGATCTCCTCGGCGGTAAGGATGCTGACCGTGCCGGCGTAGCGCGTGGCATCCACCGGCGCTTTGGCCGTGATGACATGGTTGTCCAGGACGGGGGCCGCGATGACAGATGACGAGAAGGCAAGCCCCAGAGGGACGAGTGCTGACAGTCGCAATGGAATACGGGTATGCATGGTGCCTCAGCCTTGTTGTGCTTGTCGGAAAGTGGGCTGGCGAGGCTGGCTTGGCTCCGAGAAAGGGGAGAGGGAGCCTGGCTGGCGAGATGCCGATGAACGAACGCGAGCATAGCAGGTTATGATATGGATGCAAATGAAATTCAATATCATTTAGTCCTGGCGAGGGTGCGCATTCAGCGGTGAGCTGGCATACTGCCGGCCATATCCGCAATTGGCTCCACGCGCTGTCGTGGGCACCTCTGTGCAAGGATCAGTTAATGAGTGTAGAAACCACCTTTGACGGCGAGATCGAGCAGCTGTCACTCCGCGACTTTACCGAAAAGGCGTACCTGGACTATTCCATGTACGTGATTCTCGACCGTGCCCTGCCGCACCTGGGCGACGGTATGAAGCCGGTGCAGCGACGCATCGTCTACGCCATGTCTGAACTGGGGCTCAAGGCCACCGCCAAGTACAAGAAGTCGGCGCGTACCGTCGGTGACGTGCTGGGCAAGTTCCACCCCCATGGCGATTCGGCCTGTTATGAAGCGATGGTGCTGATGGCGCAGTCGTTCAGTTACCGTTACCCGCTGATCGACGGCCAGGGCAACTGGGGCTCGCCGGATGATCCCAAGTCCTTCGCCGCCATGCGTTATACCGAATCGCGGCTGGCGCCCTACGCCGAAGTGCTGCTCAAGGAGCTGGGGCAGGGCACGGTGAACTGGACGCCCAACTTCGATGGCACGCTGAACGAGCCGGAAGTGCTGCCGGCGCGACTGCCCAACGTGCTGCTCAACGGCGGTACTGGCATCGCCGTGGGCATGGCCACGGATATTCCGTCGCATAACCTGCGTGAGGTGGCGACCGCCTGCTGTCATTTGCTGGACCACCCCCAGGCCACGCTGGACGATATCTGTGCGCTGGTGCCGGGGCCGGACATGCCCACCGAAGCGGAGATCATCACTCCCGCCGCCGAGCTGAAAAAGCTCTATACCAGCGGCAAGGGCAGCTTCCGCATGCGCGCCCTGTGGCGCCGGGAAGAGGGCGAGATCGTCATCACCGCACTGCCGGCGCAGGTTTCGGGTGCCAAAGTGCTGGAGCAGATCGCGTCACAGATGCAGCAGAAGAAACTGCCGATGGTGGTCGACCTGCGTGACGAGTCGGATCACGAAAACCCGACCCGTCTGGTGATCGTGCCCAAACGGGGCAAGGACCTGGATGCGTTGATGGCGCACCTGTTCGCCACCACCGATCTGGAGCGCAGCTACCGCGTCAACCTGAACATGATCGGTATCGACGGCCGGCCCCAGGTCAAGGATCTGCGCCAGATCCTGGTCGAGTGGCTGAGCTGGCGCACCAGCGTGGTGCGTCGCCGTCTCGAGCACCGGCTGCAGAAGGTGCGTGACCGCCTGCATATCCTCGAAGGCCTGATGGCGGCCTACCTCCATATCGACGAGGTGATCGCCATCATCCGCGAGGAGGAGAAGCCGAAAGATGAACTGATGCGCCGCTTCGAGCTGAGCGATGTCCAGGCCGATGCGATTCTCGATCTCAAGCTGCGCCACCTGGCGCGCCTGGAGGAGATCAAGATTCGCGGCGAGCAGGACGAGCTCAACGAGGAGCGTCAGCGCCTGGAGAAGACGCTGGATTCCGACGAGCTGATGCGCAAGCTGATCCGCGAAGAGATCGAGGCCACCGCCGAGGAGTTCGGTGATGCCCGCCGCTCGCCGCTGGTGGAGCGCGGCGAAGCCCAGGCGTTCAGCGAGAAGGATCTGCTCAGTGCCGACCCGGTCACCGTGGTGCTGTCGAAGCAGGGCTGGATCCGCGCCGCCAAGGGCCATGACATCGATGCGGTGGGACTCAACTACAAGTCCGGCGACGGCTTCAAGCTGGCCAGTCCGGGACGGATGAACCAGCCGACCATTCTGCTCGATTCCACCGGGCGCAGTTATACGTTGGAAACCCACAAGCTGCCCTCCGCGCGAGGCCAGGGCGAGCCGGTCACCGGCCATGTCAGCCTGCCCAAGGGCGCCATGGTGGATGCGCTGGTGTGTGGCCGTGACAGCGATGCCGTGCTGCTGGCCTCCGATGCCGGTTACGGCTTCATCACCCGGATCGATCAGCTGACCAGCAAAACCAAAAACGGCAAGGCGGCGCTGACCCTGCCGACGGCGGCCAAGGTGCTGCAGCCGGTGCTGGTGCCGGGTCCGGATGCGCTGCTGGTGGCCGTGAGCAGTGAGGGGCGGATGTTGGTGTTCCCGGTGGCGGAGCTGCCGGAATTGGCTCGGGGCAAGGGCATGAAGGTGATCAACATCCCCAGCGCCAAGGCGGCGACAGGGGAAGAGCTGATGACTCTGGTGGTTCTGCTCAATCCGGATGACACCCTGGTGGTCAACGCCGGCCGCCAGCACCTGAAGCTCAAGGGGGCCGAGCTGGATCACTACCGCGGTGAGCGTGGCCGGCGCGGCAACAAGCTGCCGCGCGGCTATCAGAAGGTGGACAGTCTTGAGGTGATCGGCAACTGATCAGGGCGGCCACACCGGTGTTCAGCCACCGGTGTGGCCCGCGTTCGTTTATTGGCCGTTGCGCTCGTTGAGTTTACTCAGCAGGTGACGCGCCTGCTTCTCCAGCAGGGTCTGGTAGGCATCGCTGATGCTCAGAATGAGTACCTTGTCCTCGTCTTCCCGCCGGATATCGGCCTTCTGCAGCAGCATCTCCTTCAGCAGCGGCGACTCGGTCAGGGCGGTATGGCTGATCAGCTCGTTGCTCTGCGTGGTGCGGGTCAGGAAGTGGGCTTCCTCCTGCATGCGATCCACGCGCTCACCAGCCCCTCTCACCAGCGCCATATGCAGGTTCATCACCGGCTGGAAGGCGCGAATCTGTTGCTGGTTGTACTGCTTGTACAGCCAGGTAAACAGCATGGCGCAGCACAGCGCGTTGATGCCGTGGCTGTCCTTGTCGTCTCCGTCGGTGAACAGGATGCGCAGGTTGCCGTCCTTGAGGGCGCTGATCTCGCCGCTGTAGATGCGCGCGGCCGAGTTGGCCAGGGTGCGGTAGTTGCGCAACAGCTGGGCACGCTCCTCCTCGTCCACGTTGTCCGAGTGGGCGCTGCGGGTGTCGATCAGCAGCAGGTAGCCGGCCTCTTCCGGGGTCAGCATCAGCTCCAGCTCCTGTTCGAAGCCGTACAGGTCGAGCGGTTCCTCGTCGTTGAGTTGCAGAGGGTTGGGGCGGCTGTCCGGTTTTTCGGTCGGGCCGCGTTCGGTCGGACCCAGTTCATCGAAGGTGAAATCGTCCAGAGCGCTGTCCAGGTCCGGCACCCTCGCTGCATTGTGCTCCTCTTCCAGAGGGTCGGCACCCGGGACGCGGGGGGTGAAGCGGGGGATGGCGTCGCTGCTTTGTTCCGGTTTCAGCAGCGAGACCAGCTCGCCGGTATCCAGGCGGTCGCGATCCTGATCAGGCATATCCGTGCGTCGGAAGGACTGCTCGGCGTTTGACTCCGGCCGTGGCGCGTCGGGCGCGACATCTGCCGTTGATGGCGTGTCCGCATTGAGGGCCGCGAATGTCGGCAGGGCATCCTCCTCGGGTTCGCGGGTCGCTGCAGACTGCATGCGCTCGGGTGCAGGCGCGCGTTCGACCGGAGCCGATGCCCGGTCGGGAGCGGCGGGCGTGACGGCGGCCACAGAGTCGTTACCCAGGTCGAAATGAAACTCCGGCAGGCGGTCAGTGTCGCGGGGCTGTTCGAAGGTTTCCCTGATTTCGGCGAAACGGGGCTCGGTCGTATTCGTCATGGGGTGGCGTCTTAGACTGAGCGCGATCAGTACGGCGGCGACGCTCAGGCAGACGCCCAGCAGCAGGGCGAATTCCAGCAGCTGGTTGCGCAGCGGCGCGCTGAACATCTCCGTATTGCTCCAGATCGACAGCTGGCCGATGGGGACGTCGTTCTGGACCAGTTCCAGCGTGTGCAGGCGCCCCTGGGGAGCACCGGCCAGGGCGATCAGCGTCTGGTCGGGGGCGGTCAGGCGTACCCCGTTGATCAGCGGCTGGCTGGTCAGCTCGTTGAGCAGGTAGTTGAGGCTGATGCGGTCGTCGGACAGCACCAATGGCTGGATCAGGATGGCGCTGCTGCGGCCAAAGGCCCGGCTGGCCTCGGCGGCCTGGTCGGCGGCGCGCTCCTGCAGGCGCAGGTATTCGAACACGCCCCCCAGCAACAGGCTCAACAGCAGCACCAGTGAGACAGAGATCAGGGTGCGCAGAGGCAGGCTGGTGGTCGGGGTAGACGAAGTGTTGGCTGTCGGCTTCATTGGGGCTCCACATCTGAAGCAGGCAGATGTTCAGGTTAATGGTCCGATAATAGCAAACATCCCGGTGAGGGGCACAGCGTTGCCTGAATATGTATGGATCTCAAAGACCTTTGATCCAGGTTAAGGTTATACTGTACCGCTAAAATCATCGAGCCGGATAGATGAGATGAATGTAGAAGCCTATATGACCGAATTGGGGGAGCGCGCCCGTGCCGCTTCCCGGCTGATGGCGCGTGCCGATACCGCCAGCAAGAACAAGGCGCTGGCCGCCATGGCCGACGCCATCGACGCCAGCCGTGCCGCCCTGGCCGACGCCAATGCGCAGGACATGCAGAATGGCCGCGACAAGGGCCTGGACGCGGCGATGCTCGATCGTCTGGAACTGACACCTGCCCGCATCGACGGCATGATCGAAGGCCTGCGCCAGGTGGTGGCGCTGCCGGACCCGATCGGCGGCATCCGTGACATGAACTACCGCCCGTCCGGTATTCAGGTGGGCAAGATGCGTGTGCCGCTGGGCGTGATCGGCATCATCTACGAGTCCCGTCCCAACGTGACCTGCGAAGCGGCCAGCCTCTGTCTGAAGTCCGGCAACGCCACCATCCTGCGCGGCGGCTCCGAGGCGATCCACTCCAACCAGGCGATTGCCGCTTGCATCCGCCAGGGGCTGGAAGCGGCGGGCCTGCCGCAGCAAGCCGTTCAGGTGGTGGAAACCACTGATCGCGAAGCCGTGGGTCGCCTGATCGCCATGCCGGAATACGTCGATGTCATCGTGCCGCGTGGCGGCAAGGGGTTGATCGAGCGCATCGCCAATGATGCCCGCGTACCCGTGATCAAGCATCTGGACGGCATCTGCCATGTCTATATCGATGCCGAGGCCGATCGCAGCAAGGCGCTGAATATCGCCATCAATGCCAAGACGCACCGCTATGGCACCTGCAACACCATGGAAACCCTGCTGGTGGATGCCGCCGTGGCGGCCGAGCTGCTGCCGGAGCTGGCCGAGCACTATGGCCAGCTGGGGGTGGAACTGCGTGGCTGTGAACAGGCCCGGGCGCTGTTGCCGTCCATCAACGCCGCCAGCGATGCGGACTGGGATACCGAATACCTGGCCCCGATCCTGGCGGTGAAGGTGGTGGCCGACATGGCCGAGGCGATCGAGCACATCAACCGCCATGGCTCGCACCATACCGACGCGATCATCACCGAGAACTACACCAAGGCGCGCGCCTTCCTGCGCGAGGTCGATTCCAGCTCGGTGATGGTCAACGCTTCGACCCGTTTCGCTGACGGCTTCGAATATGGTCTGGGCGCCGAGATCGGCATCTCCACCGACAAGATCCACGCCCGCGGGCCGGTTGGCCTGGAAGGGCTGACCTCCGAGAAATATGTCGTGCTCGGTGACGGTCAGGTTCGCGCTTGATGCAACCGCTGGTGTTCATGGGCGGGACCTTCGATCCCGTCCACAACGGCCACCTGCGCACGGCGCTGGAACTCAAACAGTGGCTCGGCGTCGATCAGGTGTGCCTGATCCCTTCCGGCGCCCCGGTGCATCGGGACGAGCCCGGCTGTACGCCGCGACAGCGGCTGGAAATGGTGCAGCTGGCGGTGCAGGACGAACCGGCGCTGAGCGCCGATCCGCGCGAAATCGAATCGGACGCGCCGTCCTACTCGCTGTTGACGCTGCAGGCGCTGCGCCGGGAGCGGGGCGCGGATTGCCCGATCATCATGACGATGGGGATGGATGCCTATCAGACGCTGCCCAGCTGGCATCAATGGGAGTCCTTTCTGGACTACGCCCATATTCTGGTGCTGGCCCGGCCCGGCTACGAAGGGGCTGCGGCCGACGCGCAGCTGCAACACTTTACCCGCGAGCACCAGACCAGCGAGGTTGGCGAGTTGCTGAGCCGGCCGGCGGGCAGGGTGCATATTCAGGAATTGACGCCGCTGGGAATCTCGGCGACGCAGATCCGTCGGCTGATTGCCCAGGGGCAGTCGCCGCGCTATCTGTTGCCGGAACCTGTATGGCACTATATCCAGCAACACAAACTCTACGGTTATCACTAACCTTTTTTTACTTAACAAAGGTACAAGGCTCTGATGGAGATCGATCAACTGCGTGAACTGGTGCGGACCGCACTGGACGACATGAAAGCACGTGATATCACTGAACTGGATGTGCGCGGCAAATCCAGTGTCACCGACTACATGGTGATCGCCAGCGGCACGTCCAAGCGTCATGTGATGTCGGTAGCGCAGGAAGTGCTGGACAAGGTGAAGGCCGCCGGCCTGCAACCGCTGGGCACCGAGGGACAGGGCGCGGGCGACTGGATTCTGGTCGACCTGGGCGATGTCATCGTCCATGTGATGATGCCGGATGCGCGCAGCTTCTACGACCTGGAGCGCCTGTGGCAGTTCGACGCCAATGAAGCAGCGGCGGCGGAGTAATCACTGAACCATGCGTATCCGTTTGCTCGCGGTGGGACACCGCATGCCGGACTGGGTGGAGGCGGGCTACAGCGAGTACGCCCGCCGTCTGCCGTCCGACTTTCAGCTGGAACTGGTCGAGCTGGCGCCGGGTCACCGGGGCAAGAACGCCGACCTGGCCCGCGCCATCCGCAGTGAAGGCGACGCCATGCTGGCGGCCATCGGCAAGGGTGACCGGGTGGTGGCGCTGGATGTGAAAGGGCGTCCCTGGTCCACCGAGCAGCTGGCCGAACAGGCCGAAGGCTGGCGCATGGACGGGCGCAACATCAGTCTGCTGGTGGGCGGCCCTGATGGCCTTGACCCGCGCTGCCTGGCGCAGGCGGACCAGAAATGGTCGCTGTCGGCGCTGACCCTGCCGCATCCGCTGGTGCGGGTGGTGCTGGCCGAACAGCTGTACCGTGCCTGGAGCATTCTCCAGGGCCATCCCTATCACAAGTAATTCCGCAGCATGGCATCCTTCGAGCGCTTAAAGGACTACTCCCGGGAGAGCATTACCTTTACCAACCGGTCGGTGATCGCGTTTGTGTTCGTGGTGCTGCTGATGCTGGTGCTGATCGGGCGCATCTATTACCTGCAGGTGGTCGAGCATGACCGCTATGCGGCGATCTCGGAGAACAACCGGGTCCAGCTGCAGCCGGTGGCGCCGCGTCGAGGCCTGATCTATGACCGCAACGGCGTGCTGCTGGCCGACAATCGGCCCAACTTCAGCGTCACGCTGTTGAAGGAAGAGGTCCGGGATCTGGATGCGACCTTGGCGGAACTCGGCCGTCTGGTCGAGTTGAGCGAGCGCGATGTGGAGCGTTTCCGCAAGCGTCTCAACCAGCGTCGACGCCCCTATGAAACGGTGCCGCTGCGCTTTGGTCTGACCGAGGAGGAGATCGCGCGGATTTCGCTGAACTACCACCGCCTGCCCGGTGTTCAGGTGGAGGCCGACCTGATTCGCTACTACCCGCATGGCGCTTCGCTGGTGCATGCGCTGGGTTATGTGGGGCGGATCAACGAGCGCGAGCTGAATCGGGTGGACGGGCAGAACTACGCCGCGACCCATTACATCGGCAAGCTCGGCATCGAAAAATTCTACGAGGACGTGCTGCACGGTCAGGTCGGTTTCCAGAAGGTGGAGACCAACGCCCGCGGGCGCGTGCTGCGCGTGCTGGAGCGCCAGGACCCGGTGCCGGGGCGTGATCTTCAACTGAGCCTGGACCTGCGCTTGCAGCAGTTCATCGAATCCCTGTTGAAAGATCAGCGCGCTTCCATCGTGGCGATCGAGCCAAAGACCGGCGAGATTCTGGCCATGGTGAGTACGCCTACCTACGACCCCAACCTCTTTGTCACCGGTATTTCCAGCAAGGATTACAGTGCCTTGCGTGATTCGCCGGACCTGCCGCTGTTCAACCGCTCCCTGCGCGGCAGCTATCCGCCAGCCTCGACCATCAAGCCGGTGATCGCCCTGGCCGCACTGGAGACCAATACCCTCAGCGCAGACGACAAGGTGTGGGACCCCGGTTTCTATCAGATCACCAAGAATGGCCGCCGTTACCGCGACTGGAAACGCTGGGGGCACGGCTGGGTGGATCTCAACGACGCCCTGGCCGAGTCTTGCGACGTCTGGTTCTATGAGAGCGGCCACAAGATGGGCGTGGACCCCATGTCGGAGATGCTGGGGAAGTTCGGGGTCGGCCAGGATGCCAGCCTGGACCAGCCTGAGGCCCTGACCAACTTTCTGCCCTCCCGAGAATGGAAGGAGGGCAGTCGTCGCCTACCCTGGTACCCGGGCGACTCGATCAACATGAGTATTGGCCAGGGTTTCCTGGTGATGACGCCGCTGCAGATGGCCACGTCCACCGCGGTGATGGCCAATCGGGGCCGTTGGGTGCAGCCGCGCATGCTGCAGGGCATTGTGGACGAGCCGGGCGGCGAGCCTCAACCCTACGCCCCGATGCTCAACCGCAAGGAGAAGCCGGACGATATCCAGCTCAAGAATCCGGAGCACTGGCAGCAGGTGATCGACGGCATGGTGTCGGCAATGCATGGTCCCAAGGGCACGGCGCGTCGCTCTGCGGCGGGAACGCCCTACACCATTGCCGGCAAGACGGGAACGGCGCAGGTGGTCGGGATCGCCCAGGATGCTGTTTATGATGCCGAAGCCCTGGAGGAGCGTCATCGCGATCATGCCTTGTTCGTGGCCTTTGCGCCGGTGGATGATCCCAAAATCGCCCTGGCGGTCGTGGTGGAGAACGGCGGCGACCGTGGAGGCGGCGGCTCCAGTGCGGCGGCGCCGGTGGCGCGGGAAGTGCTGGATGCCTGGCTGCTGGGTGACTATGTCAATGATCTGGAGGCCAAGTAATGGAGCATCGTGACTTTCAGCGCACCATGCCGGGCAGCAGCCAGCATCTGCAGCGCCCCACCGGGCTTTGGCACTACACCCACCTGGATGGCTGGCTGCTTTCTATGCTGCTGATTCTCTGCGGCTTTGGCCTGTTTGTGCTCTACAGTGCGTCTGGCCAGGATATGGATTACGTCTATCGGCAGGCCCTGCGCATGGGGGGCGGTTTTGTCGGTCTGATCGTCCTGGCCCAGTTGCAGCCGCGGACCTATCGTCGGCTGGCGCCCTGGGGCTATCTGGCCGGGGTCGGCCTGCTGGTCGGTGTACTGCTGTTCGGCGTCGGCGCCAAGGGCGCCCAGCGCTGGCTGGAATTGCCCGGGTTTCGCTTCCAGCCCTCGGAAATTATGAAGCTGGTACTGCCGATGATGGTGGCTGCCTGGCTGACCCGGGAACAGCTGCCGCCCACCTTCAAAAATCTGCTCTCGACCCTGGTGCTGCTGGCGATACCCACGGCGCTGATCATGAAGCAGCCGGACCTGGGCACTTCGCTGTTAATCGCCGCGTCAGGTGTGTTTGTTATTCTGCTGTCCGGGGTGTACTGGCGCTGGATATTTATCGCGCTGGGGCTGCTCGGCGCGGCTCTGCCAGCGCTCTGGGCGGTGATGAAGGATTACCAGCGCCAGCGGGTGCTGACCTTCCTCGACCCCGAGAGCGACCCTCTGGGCTCGGGCTGGAACATCATCCAGTCGAAAACCGCGATCGGCTCCGGCGGCCTCCCCGGCAAGGGCTGGCTGCAGGGCACCCAGTCGCAGCTCGATTTTCTGCCAGAGTCCCACACCGACTTTATTATTGCGGTGATCGGCGAGGAACTGGGCATGACCGGGGTGTTGATCCTGCTGGGGATCTATCTGATGATCATCGCCCGGGGACTGATCATCGCGACCCGGGCACAGGACAGTTTTTCCCGGCTGCTGGCGGGGAGTATTACACTGACATTTTTTGTCTATGTGTTCGTCAATATTGGCATGGTCACCGGCTTGCTGCCGGTGGTGGGTGTCCCGCTGCCGATGGTCAGCTATGGCGGCACCTCGATCGTAACCCTGATGGCCGGATTCGGCGTGCTGATGTCGATCAGCACCCACCGGCAGATGCTGACTCGATGATGGAGATAGGAATGCGCAAGACTCTGGGACGTATACTGCTGGCAGGCACTCTGTTGTCAGCCGGAACGGCATGGGCAAACAGCGGCTACGAGGCCCACCCGCTGGCGGATGAAGTGGTCGACCAGCTGTCGGCCGAAGGTTTTGATGCCGATGAGGTGCGTGCCGTGCTGGCCAAGGCCAAGCGCCAGGAGTCGATTCTGGAGGCGATTTCGCGTCCGGCCGAACGCCGTCTGACCTGGGGCGAATATCGCAAGATTTTCGTCGAGCCGCGCCGGATCAAGCAGGGCGTGGCCTTCTGGAACAAGCATGAGGCGGCGCTGAAGCGGGCCGAGGAAACCTACGGCGTGCCGGCCGAGATCATCGTTGCCATCATCGGTGTCGAGACCCGTTACGGCCGCATCATGGGCCGTTACCGGGTGCTGGATGCGCTGGCGACGCTGGGCTTCGACTATCCGAAACGCGCCGATTTTTTCCGTGGCCAGCTGGTGCAGTTCCTGCAGATGACCCGTGAAGAGCAGCTGGACCCGACCCAGCCGCTGGGCTCCTACGCTGGCGCCATGGGCTATGGCCAGTTCATCCCGTCCAGCTTCCGCGACTTTGCCGTCGACTTCGATGGGGATGGCAAACGCGACATCTGGAAGAACGAAGTGGATGCCATCGGCAGCGTGGCCAACTACTTCAGCCAGCATGGCTGGAAAGCCGGCGAGCCGGTACGTTCCAACGTGGTGATCAACCAGGAAGCCGAGCCGAGCTGGTTCAACGCCGGCCTCAAGCCGGAACTGACCCTGGCGCAGTGGGCCGAGCGCGGCATCGCCACACGCAAGGATCTGGACCCGCAGCAGCCGGCTACGTTGATGGAGCTGACCATGGCCGATGGCGAACATTACTGGTTCGGCCTGCACAACTTCTATGTCATTACCCGCTACAACCACAGCCGCCTCTATGCCATGGCGGTGTATGAGCTGAGCCAGGCGATCAGGGACGCGCGCCAGCCGGAAACGGCACAGGAGTCCTGACATGAAGCCCTGGTTGATTGCGGGCCTGAGCGCCAGTCTGCTGCTCGCCGGTTGTGCCTCGAAAGAAGAGAACGCCGGGCGGTACAGCCTCAAGCAGGACCGAGGGCCGGACAGCGCCGTGGATCTGTCGCGGGTGCCGGATGCGGTGCCGCGTTCGGAGCCGCACAGCCGCTGGGGCAACAAGAGTCCCTACACGGTGCTGGGCAAGCGCTATCATGTGTTGCCCAGTGCCGAGGGCTACCGCCAGCGGGGCACGGCGTCCTGGTATGGCAAGAAGTTTCACGGCCACACCACCTCCAACGGTGAGGTCTACGACATGTATCAGATGAGCGCGGCGCACAAGGCGCTGCCGCTGCCCAGCTTCGTGCGGGTCACCAATCTGGACAACGGCCGCCAGGTGGTGGTGCGGGTCAACGACCGGGGTCCCTTTCACGACGGTCGGGTGATCGATCTGTCCTATGCTGCGGCCTACCGCCTGGACATGCTGGGCAAGGGCACGGCGCGGGTCGAGGTGGAAGCGATCAGCCCTGGAAAACAGTTGATGACGGCGGCGCACGGACGCAGTGGCGTTCCGGCCGCGCAGGCGGCGATCACCGGTCGCAGCCTGCAGGTGGCGGCCCTGAGCAGCGCCAGCGGCGCCGAGACCCTGGCGGCCGAGCTGCGGACGCTGTTGGACGAGCCGGTACAGGTGCAGCCCGCCGAGCGTGACGGCCGCGCGCTGTACCGGGTGCGCCTGGGGCCGCTGAGCGGTGCGCACACATTGAACTGGTTGCTGCAACAGCTGTCTCAGGCAGGGTACTCCGGGGCGCATCTGGTGGACTTGCCCTGATGCCGCGGGTAGAGTGACAAACTTATGTGTGGGGTCGCACGGGCGGCTGCACCTTCACCCATTGAATAATGATGTAACTGACTGACTATGGCGCAACGAATCCCCTTCTCGACCGCATTCCTCTATCTCTCCCTGTTGCTGGCGCTGCTGCTGGCCAGTACGGCGCAGGCGGCTTCGGCGTTGATTCCGGCGCCACCGCAGGTGTCGGCCCGCTCCTATCTGGTGATGGACGCCGACACCGGGCACATTATTGCCGCCGACCGTGAAAGTGAGCGTTTCGCACCGGCCAGTCTGACCAAGATGATGACCAGTTACATCGTCGAGTATGAAATCAGCAAGGGCAACATTGCCGAGGATGATCTGGTACTGGTCAGCGAAAAGGCCTGGCGCACCGGCGGCTCGCGGATGTTCATCCAGGAAGGCACCCAGGTGAAGGTGGGCGATCTGCTGCGCGGCGTGATCATTCAGTCCGGCAATGATGCCTCGGTCGCCCTGGCCGAGCACATCGCCGGCAGCGAACGCGCCTTTGCCGACCTGATGAACCAGCATGCGCGTCTGCTGGGCATGAACGATACACACTTCGTCAACGCCACCGGTTTGCCGGCGGACGATCACTACTCCTCGGCCATTGACCTGGCCAAGCTGGCCAAGGCGCTGATCACCAAGTTCCCCGAGCACTATGCGATCTATTCGCAAAAGTACTTCACCTACAACAATATCCGTCAGCCCAACCGCAACAAGTTGCTCTGGCGTGACAACAGCGTCGACGGCATCAAGACCGGCCATACCGATGACGCCGGCTTTTGCCTGGTGGCGTCGGCCCGGCGTGACGACATGCGCCTGATCTCGGTGGTGATGGGTACCGACAGCGAAGAGGCCCGCGCCCGCGAAAGCCAGAAGCTGTTGTCCTACGGTTTCCGCTACTACCGTACCCACCAGCTGTATACGGCGGGCCAGGTGCTGAAAGACAGCAAGATCTGGGCCGGCAGCCGCGACCAGATTCGTCTGGGGCTGACCGAAGCGCTGGCGGTGACCGTGCCGCGCGGCAAGGCGGATCAGATGGAAGCCAACATCGAGCTGGACAAGGTGATCAAGGCGCCGGTCACTCAGGGCCAGGAACTGGGTAAGGTGCGGGTCAGCATTGATGGCGAGACCGTGACAACGGTGCCGCTGGTCGCGCTGGAAAGCGTGGAAGAGGGCGGCCTGTTCAAGCGCATCTGGCATGCGATTGTGCTGTTCTTCCTGGGCCTGATCGGCTAAAAAACAGACAAAGCCTTGAAACCGGTTTATGCTGCCCGCATCTAACAGAGTGTAGATGTGGGCAGTTGCATTTTATGAAGAACGAAGTCGTATACCTCAACGGGTGCTATGTGGCGCCGGATCAGGCGCAGGTCTCGGTGTTCGACCGGGGTTTCCTGTTCGCCGACGGCGTCTATGAAGTGATCCCCTATTACCGGGGCGTTGGCTTCCGCCTGCAGCAGCACCTGGATCGACTGGCGTACAGCCTCAAGGCGATCCGGATCCCGGATCATGAGGACTGGGAGGCTATTCTGGATGAGCTGGTGCAGCGTAACGGCGGCGGCAACCTGTCGGTTTACCTGCAGGTCAGCCGCGGTAGCGCCGGCTATCGTACCCATACCTATGACGACCACATGCAGCCGACCGTGTTTGCCTGCACCTCGCCGATCCGTGATATCTATGGCGAAGGGGCCGAGCAGGTCAAGGGTTACAACGTCATCGTCACCGCCGACCTGCGCTGGCACCGCTGCGATATCAAGTCCACCGGGCTGCTGCCCAACATCCTGGTGCTGCAGCAGGCGCGGGAGGCCGGTGCCGATGAGGCGCTGCTGGTCCGTGACGGCCTGCTCAGCGAGGGTACTTCGAGCAATCTCTACCTGGTGCGCCAGGGCGTGATCTATACGCCCAAGCGCAGCTCGGAGATCCTCGGCGGCACTACCCGGGAGCTGATTCTGGAACTGGCGGCCGAAGAAGGGATTCCCTATCAGGAAGTGGATATCCGCCCCGAGGAGCTGGCCATGGCCGATGAGGTCTGGATCTCCAGCTCGACGCGCGGTGTGATGCCCGTGCTGACCATTGACGGTGAACCCGTTGCCGATGGCCAAAAAGGCCCGCTGTGGCAGCGGATGTTCGCCCTGTTTACCCGTTTTCAACACCGGCTGATGACCGGAGAGGCGTAATGAGTACCGAAACCGAAGCACCGAAAATCGAATTTCCGCATCCCGACTACCCGATCAAGGTGATCGGCGACAACCAGAGTGACTTCAAGGGAATGGTCATCGAGATCGTGCAGGTGCATGCGCCCGATCTGGATATCGAACAGGTGATCGTGCAGGAAAGCGGCAAGGGCAACTACAGCTCCGTGCGGTTGAAAATCACCGCCACCAGCGAGCAGCAGCTGGTCAACCTGCATGAAGAGCTCAAGGCCACCGGCCGCGTCAAGATGGTCCTTTGATGGCCGTCGTCGATGCGCTGATCATCCGTGAGCTGCCGGGACTGCAGCCCTATGAACCGACCTGGCAGGCGATGCAGGCGCTGACCGCCCAGCGAGACGAGCACACGCCGGACGAGATCTGGCTGCTGCAGCATGAACGCGTGTTCACCCAGGGACAGGCGGGCAAGGCCGAGCACCTGTTGCAGACCGGCGATATTCCGGTGGTGCAGGTGGATCGTGGCGGTCAGGTGACCTATCACGGTCCCGGTCAGCAGATCGCCTACCTGATGCTGGACCTGCGCCGGCGCAAGCTCGGCGTGCGCGAGCTGGTCGACATCATCGAACAAGTGATCGTCGAACTGCTGGCGGACTACGGCGTCCAGGCCTACCCAAAGCCCGATGCGCCCGGGGTCTACGTCAACGAGCAGAAGATCTGCTCGCTGGGCCTGCGGATCCGTCGCGGTTGCTCCTTCCATGGTCTGGCGTTGAACCTGAACATGGATCTGGAGCCATTTTTGCGCATCAACCCCTGCGGCTATGCCGGCCTGCAGATGACGCAGTTGCATACCCTGGCACCACAAGCCGATCTGGCGGCGGTCCCCAATAACCTAGTAAATTACTTGGTTAATAAGTTGGGGTATACTGACCTCACCCGCACACACACACTGGAAGACTGAATTAGTATGGCTGAATCCTCCGAAAACAAAACCGGTCGGGTCGAGCAGGGCGTCAAGCTGCGCGGTGCCGACAAGGTCGCCCGTATCCCGGTCAAGGTCATTCCGACGGAAAAGGAAGAGATGCTGCGCAAGCCCGATTGGCTGCGTGTGCGCATGGGTTCCAATGCGGAAGTAAAGCGGATCAAGGATAAGCTGCGTAAACACAAGCTGGCGTCCGTCTGCGAAGAGGCCAGCTGTCCCAACTTGGGCGAGTGCTTCAGCCACGGCACCGCCACTTTCATGATCATGGGCGATATCTGCACCCGTCGCTGCCCGTTCTGCGACGTGGCCCACGGACGTCCCAATGCGCTGGCACCGGAAGAACCGCGTGAGCTGGCGGAAGCGATCGCCGATATGGGACTGAAGTACGTGGTGATCACCTCGGTGGACCGCGACGACCTGCGTGATGGCGGTGCCCAGCATTTTGCCGACTGCATCCGCGAAACCCGCGAGCGCATCCCCAGTATCCAGATCGAAACCCTGGTGCCGGATTTCCGTGGTCGCATGGATGTGGCGCTGGAGATCCTGGAGCAGACGCCTCCAGACGTGTTCAACCATAATCTGGAAACCGTGCCGCGCCTGTACCGCAAGGTGCGTCCGGGGGCCGACTACCAGTGGTCGCTGGATCTGCTCAAGCGCTACAAGGCGTTGCGTCCGGAAGTGCGCACCAAGTCCGGCCTGATGGTTGGCTGTGGCGAGACCAACGAGGAGATCATCGAGGTGATGCACGACCTGCGTGCCCATGACGTCGATATGATCACCATCGGCCAGTACCTGCAGCCGAGCCGCAACCACCTGGCGCTGGACCGTTACGTGACCCCGGAAGAGTTTGCCGAGTTCGAACGTATCGCCAAGGAGATCGGTTTTACCCACGTGGCCAGCGGCCCGCTGGTGCGCTCCTCCTACCATGCCGATCTGCAGGCCAAGGGTGAAAAAGTGGGCTGAGGCCTGTGCCGTTGATCTGGATCGAAAAAGCGCCCTCGGGCGCTTTTTTTGTGCTTCCTGTCGATTGCACCCCTAAGGGTAAACCCATAATATTAGTCGAATCTTATTTATTCTGCCAAGGGGATAGTGATGAGCGCCAACAAGCGAGTTTCCGTCAATGCCGAGATGAACCAAGGGTTTCTGGTCAGTGCCGATATTCGCGGTCACCAGATGAAGATCGACCAGCCGGAAGCGGCCCGTGGCAGCGATCAGGGGCCGACACCGCTGGAATACTTCCTGTTTTCGCTGGGCGGCTGTATCTGCACCATCGGCCGTATCGCCGCGATGCAGCAGAAGATTGACCTGCGCGGCATGAAGGTCAGTGTCGAGGGCGATTACAACCCGGCGGGCCTGCTGGGCAAGCCGAGCGACGACCGCATCGGTTTCCAGCAGATCCAGGTATCGGCCGAGATTGATGCCGACCTGTCGGACGAAGAGAAGCAGGCATTTCTGGATGCGGTCTGCGAGCGCTGCCCGCTGCATGACAACATCAAGCTGGACACCCGGGTGACCCACCACCTGGTGGAGCCGAGCTGCGTCGCCTGAGCGGTATTCGGCTTATGAATCAACCGGCGGGCGGCACTTCCAGCAGGAAGGTGACCGGCCCGTCGTTGAGCAGTTCCACCTTCATATCGGCACCGAAGCGCCCGGTGGCCACCGGATTGTGGATAAGTCGCGCCTGGTCGACGAAGTAGTCGTAGAGCCGCTCGCCTTCCGCCGGCGTGGCGCCGGATGAAAAGCCGGGTCTGAGCCCCTTGCGGGTGTCGGCCACCAGCGTGAACTGGGACACCACCAGCAGGCCGCCGCCGGTGTCGGCCAGGCTCAGGTTCATCTTGTCGTCGGCATCGGCGAAGATACGATACTTCAATACCTTCTGCAGCAGCTTGTCGGCGCTGGTTTCGTCATCGCCCTTTTCCACGCCCAGCAGCAGCAGGGTGCCGCCTTCGATCTGGCCGGTAATCTCGCCATCCACGGTGACACGGGCATGGCGTACACGCTGAATCAATCCTTTCACTAAAACTTCCTATGGTTAGGCGCTCTGGGCGGCAAAATCGTCGGTGGCCTGGATCAGGTTGTCGATGATGCCGGGTTCGAACGCGGAGTGGCCGGCGTTGCGCACGATATGCAGGCGCGCCTGCGGCAGCACCCGGTACAGGGCATGGGCCTGTTCCAGCGGGCAGACCATATCGTAGCGCCCGTGGACGATGGTCAGCGGGATATCACGCAGTTTGGCGGCATCGCGCAGGATCTGGTCCGGCTCCAGGAACGCCTTGTGGATAAAATAGTGCGCTTCGATCCGAGCCATCGCCAGGGCGAAATGCGGATCACCGAAATGGTCGACCACTGCGGGGTTGGGGTCCAGTGTGGAGCAGCGTCCTTCCCACACCGACCAGGCCTTGGCCGCCTGCATCTGTGCCAACTCGTTGTTGGAGGTCAGGCGCTGGTAGTAGGCGCCGAGCAGGTCGTGCTGTTCGGAGGCGGGGATCGGCTCCAGGTAGTCTTGCCAGTAATCGGGGAAGAGGGCGCTGGCGCCCTGCTGGTAGAACCAGCGGACATCCCGATCCCGGCACAGGAAGATGCCGCGCAGAATCATGCCCAGTACCCGGGACGGATGCGTCTGGGCGTACACCAGGCTCAGCGTGGAGCCCCAACTGCCGCCGAACAGCAACCACTGGTCGATACTGAAAAATTCGCGGATGCGTTCCATGTCGCTGACCAGCGCCTGGGTGGTGTTGCCCTCCAGCTCGGCATGGGGCGTGGAGCGGCCGCAGCCGCGCTGGTCGAACAGGATGATGCGGTAGCGCTCCGGGTTAAAGAAGCGCCGGTGTTCCGGGCTGCAGCCGCCACCGGGGCCGCCATGCACGAAGAGGACCGGGATGCCGTTGGGGTTGCCGCACTCCTCCACATAGAGGCGGTGCCACTCGTCCACGTCGAGGTAGTAGTCGTGATTGATCCCGATTTCCGGGTAGAGGCTGCGCATGGGGTTTCTCCTTATACGGCTGACGTCCCAGTATAGCCAGCCGCCCGCTGGACTTGAACCGGGGTGGTGTCAATCCAGGATGATATGCGGCAGGAAGCGGGACAGGTCCTGAGTAATCCGGTTGCGGTCCTCGCGGATCGAGATGCCGGCGGGCTGGTCATCCACCAGCCAGGAGCCGACCAGAGTGTGGCTGTCGCCGAAGCGGGGCAGCGGATGGTACTGCTGCAGGATGTAGCCTTCGGCGCCATAGGGCCCCTCGGCCTGCTCGGTTACCTGGCCGTTGTGGATAATCTGGATGTTGGCGCCCTCGCGGGAGAAGATCGGCTTGCGCACGTAATGGTTCAGCGCTGCGGCCGCCGGGTCGTCTTCAAAAAAGGCTGGCAGCAGGTTGGGGTGGCCGGGAAACAGCTGCCACAGCAGCGGCAGCAGCGCCTTGTTGGACAGAATGCTTTTCCACAGCGGCTCCAGGAAGCGGGTACCGCTGGCTGCGGCAAAGCGGCCATACTCTTCGCGCTGCATGAACTCCCAGGGGTAGAGCTTGAACAGCCACTGGATCGGCTGGATGTCCAGGTCGGCAAAACCGCCGTTCGCGGTCAGCCCGATGTCGTCCACATGGAGGAAGCGGGTTTCCACGCCGGCCTGCTCGGCACAGTCCTGCAGGTACTGCACCGTGCCCCGGTCTTCCACCGTATCGCGGCAGCAGCTGACATGCAGCCTGGTGCCCGGATAGCGTGCGCCCAGCGCGGCAAAGCGGGCGATCAAAAGTTCCTGCAGGGCGTTGAACTGGTCCGCACGGTGGCTGATCAGGCCCCGATCCACCTGCTGTTCCAGCCAGAGCCATTGCCAGAAGCCGGTTTCGTACAGGCTGGTCGGCGTATCGGCGTTATTCTCCAGCAGCTTGGCCGGTCCCCTGCCGTCATAGGCCAGGTCAAGGCGGCTGTACAGGCTTGGCGAGCGGGCAAACCAGTCCTGGGCGATGGCGTCATGATACTCGGCGGGGATGCAGAATCGCTGCAGCAACCGCTCGTCCCGGACCACCCGGTCGACCACTTCCAGACACATCTGATGCAGTTCGGCGGTGGGGTCTTCCAGGTCCTGTTCGATCTGTTTCAGACTGAACTGGTAATAGGCGCTCTCGTCCCAGTAGGGCTCGCCGTACAGGGTATGAAAGTGGAAGCCGAACGTCTCGGCGGTGGTTTTCCAGTCGGGACGTTCGGCACAGGAATGACGCAGCATCAGCCGCCCCAGGAGGAAGAGGATGAGCGGCTGGATACGGTGCGGCCGAAACCGCCGCGCCCCAGTACGGCGCTGCTGCCCTTGAGTGGCTTGAAGCTGGATTCAGTGACGCTCAGGTTGCGCTGGCCCACATTGCCCAGTACAGCGCCATCGGCGGTGGTCCACTGGCGAAAGGCCGGAGAGTAGTACTGCTTGCTGCGGGTCAGGCCGCGCGGACGGTCGAAATCCAGGTCGAGATCGCTGTCACTGCCGTTGTTGGGCAGCATGAAGCCGGCCATCTGCGGAATGTAACTCCGAGACAGGGACTTGCAGCTGTCCTGGCCGAAGTCGTATTCGCAGTCGGTCAGCTGGCGATAGCGCGGTGCTTCCCGGTGCCAGCTGCTCAAGGCCTGCTGGTAGGCGGGCTGGCATTGGGTCTGCTCGAGCAGGTTGTCGTCCTCGCACTCTGCAACGCTGCTGTAGACGCGGGCATCCTCGGCATCGCAGCCCTTGAGCAGGAAGGTGCCGCCGGCGATGACGGCGCCGTATTTCACCAGGGTGCCCAGGGTGGTTTTGCCCTGTTGCTTGCGCATACGATCGATATCAATTCGAGAGCGTTTCATCCGTGACCTCCCGTGATCAGTAGGTCATGGATGCGGCATTGAGGATGCCGATCGCAATCGAGGTGGCGCCCAGCACCAGGCCGGCCGGCAGTTCATCCGCTTCGATACGCTGGCTGATTCTGGGCATGAACAGACGCACGACCAGGTAGGCGATCAGCTGGGCGATCAGTGCGACCACCGCCCATACGGCAAAGTCGATCAGGGAAACCGAGTTGCTGGCGGCGCTGCCCAGGGCGATGGAAAAACCGATGATAGTGCCGGACAGGGCACAGGCGGCGGCGTTGTTCTGCTCCTTGACCAACTTCCATTCGTCGTGGGGGGTGAACAGGGTATAGACCACCTTGAACAGCAGCAGGGCGATGAGCGAGATCAGGAAATAGAGTGAAAAGGCGCTGAGGCCGTTCAGCAGCGGGGCGATGGCGTCCATGCGGTGTCCTTGAGGCAGCAGAGAAATTTTGGGCGCCCATGATAAAACCGTGAGGCAAGAGGGTAAAGTCCCGGGCGCTTGAGGCGTTATCTGCCTGGGCCGACCTTAACGTTAACGGGCAGGCGTTTGTACGCCAGGCGCGCTGCCGGGGCGAAAGCGGCGCTGTATGCCCATCAAAAAATTGCGCAGCACCTGGTCCTTGCATTCGCGGTAGTGCTTGTTGCCAGGTTTGCGCAAGAATGCGCTCAACTCGTGCTTGCTCAGGCAGAACTCGGCGGCCTGCAGGGTCTGCAGCATATCATCCGAGGTCATGTTCAGGGCGATTTTCAGCTTCATGAGAATCATGTTGTTGCTCAGACGCGTTTCCGGCTGGGGCTGCTCGCCTTCACGCCGGCCGCGGCGGGTATTGATCAAGCCGTTGAGGAAGATGGCCAGTTCGGTATCGGTTGCGGCGCAATAGTCCGGGTCTTCTTCCTTTCGCAACCAGTTGACGACCTGCTGCTGAGTGACCCTGTGGTCGGCAGCAGCAAAGATATCGACCAGTGTTGCATCCCTGAAATCGAAGGTGTAGCGCAGGCGGCGCAGAATGTCGTTGTTGTTCACGGCAGATCCTGATGTTGGCCATGCACGGGAGGCATGGCTGATCGGTATGTTGAGGGCAGTATTAACAAAAAAGGCCGGGGCTTGCGCCGCCGGCCTTGGTGTTATCCACAGCTGTAATGCTTACTTCTTGTTGGCGCGCTTGCGCTCGTTCTCTTTCAGCAGCTTCTTGCGGATACGGATGCTTTCCGGCGTGACTTCCACCAGCTCGTCATCTTCGATGAAGTCCAGCGCCTGTTCCAGCGAGTACTTGATCGGCGGTGTCAGCACGATGTTTTCGTCGGTACCGGAGGCACGGACGTTGGTCAGCTGTTTGCCCTTGGTCGGGTTAACCACCAGGTCGTTGTTACGGCTGTGGATGCCCAGCACCATGCCTTCGTAGACCTCGATGTTCGGGTCGATGAACAGGCGGCCGCGCTCCTGCAGGGTGAACAGGGCATAGCCCAGCGCCTTGCCGTTGACCATGGAGACCAGTACGCCGTTGTGACGGGATACCACGTCACCCTGCTTGACCGGACCGTAGTGGTCGAAGATGGAGGTCATGATGCCGGTGCCGGAAGTCATGGTCATGAACTGGCTGCGGAAGCCGATCAGGCCACGGGACGGCATCATGAAGGTCAGGCGTACGCGACCCTTGCCGTCCACTTCCATGTTGGTCATGTCGGCCTTGCGCTTGCCCAGTTCCTCGATGACGGAGCCCTGGTGCTCTTCCTCGACGTCGATCATCACGACTTCGTACGGCTCATGGATCTCGCCGTCGACTTCCTTCTGGATAACTTCCGGACGGGAAACGCCCAGCTCGAAACCTTCACGGCGCATGGATTCGATCAGTACCGACAGGTGCAGCTCGCCACGACCGGAGACACGGAATTTTTCCGGAGTGTCGCCCGGTTCAACACGCAGGGCCACGTTGTGGATCAGCTCGCGATCCAGACGGTCCTTGATGTTGCGGCTGGTGATGAACTTGCCTTCCTGGCCGGCGAACGGCGAGTCGTTGACCTGGAAGGTCATGGACACGGTCGGTTCGTCCACGGACAGGGCCGGCAGCGCCTCGACCACTTCAGGGTCGCACAGAGTGTCGGAGATGTTCAGTTCATCCAGGCCGGTGACGCAGATGATGTCGCCCGCCTGGGCCGAGTCGACCTCAACGCGCTCCAGACCGTGGTAACCCATGACTTTCAGCACGCGGCCGTTACGCACCTTGGCGTGGCTGTCGATCACCTTGACCTGGCTGTTGGTTTTGACACTGCCGCGAGACACGCGGCCCACGCCGATAACACCGGTGTAGCTGTTGTAGTCCAGTGCGGAGATCTGCATCTGGAAGGGACCTTCGGTGTCCACGTGCGGAGCATCGACGTGCTTGACGATCGCTTCGAACAGCGGCGTCATGTCGTCGGCCATCTCGTCCGGATCGTTGCCGGCGATGCCGTTCAGGGCAGAGGCGTAAACGACCGGGAAGTCCAGCTGCTCATCGGTGGCGCCCAGGTTGTCGAACAGGTCGAACACCTGATCCATGACCCAGTCGGGGCGCGCGCCCGGACGGTCGATCTTGTTGATCACCACGATCGGGCGCAGGCCGCGGGCAAACGCCTTTTGGGTTACGAAGCGGGTCTGCGGCATGGGGCCGTCCTGGGCGTCGACCAGCAGCAGTACGCAATCGACCATGGACAGTACGCGCTCTACCTCACCACCGAAATCCGCGTGTCCCGGGGTGTCGACGATGTTGATGCGGTAATCGTTCCACTTGATGGCGGTGTTCTTGGCCAGAATGGTAATGCCGCGCTCACGTTCCTGGTCGTTGGAATCCATGATGCGCTCGGCGCCTTCGTCGCGACGGCCCAGGGTACCGGACTGCTGCAACAACTTGTCGACCAGAGTGGTTTTGCCGTGGTCAACGTGGGCGATAATGGCAATATTTCGGAGGTTCTCGATCACGCGTAGTACCTTGGTGATGTGTTAAAGCGCGTCATTATACGGAAGGGATGTGAAACAATCGATCATTTACTGACCGTCATTGCCGGAATTACCGGATCAGCGCCGGGAATCGGGCAAAGGGCTGTAGAGGTGGGCTGCGGTACAGTACTTGTCAGCCAGCTCAAGGTAGTGGCTATTGTCCGGCATGCGTTGAGCAACGGCCTGGTAGCGTTGGCAGCGCGTCTGCAGGGTGTTGACCGCCTCATTACGGCACATGCGGTACATGTAGCTGTTTTCCGGGTAGTTGTAGCAGACGGTGTTCAGCTGGATAGTGCCATCCTGTTCCAGCCACTTGGCCGGAAAACGTTTGCTGTAGCCGGGAGTGGGTTCGGCGGCACACGTCAGCGGCAGTGCAAGCAGCAACAGGCCGCACGCCTGGCGATAGAGTCCGGTCATGGTGAGAGAGTTTCTTCATCAGGGAGCAATGAAAGGCAGGGTACTCTGCCGGTGGCATGATTTGAAGCACGGCAATGGGCAGCATTCGATTTTGCTTTGCACTATTATAGGCTGCAGATGCCGGGATGCGTATACCGGCTCGGGTGATTTTGCACCAATGTGGTGCGCACAGGGCTGATGGTGCGCTTTTTTGGTGCCAAGCGGAAAGGTTCCAGTCCCGTGCATTCAATAAATCAAGCACTTAGCTTGTTTTTAAAGCTGGCACGACCTTTGCTTTATGTTCTGGCAACCGGTTTCCGGATCCTAATGTAAAGATGTTTTGCCCAGGCAAACTGATAACGAGTGGGGATAGCCAAATGTCAGAGAAGACTCTGAATCTGATCAAAGAGAGTGGCGCAAAGTGGATTGATATGCGCTTTACCGACTTCAAGGGCAAGGAACAGCACGTTACCATCCCGGTCACCGACATGGGCGACGACTTCTTTGAAGAAGGCAAGATGTTCGACGGTTCCTCCATTGCTGGCTGGAAGGGCATCGAAGAGTCCGACATGATCCTGCTGCCGGACGACAGTGCTTCTGTCCTGGATCCCTTCGCTGAAGATGCAACCGTTATCGTGCGCTGCGACATCATTGAGCCGGCGACTGGCCAGGGTTACGAGCGTGATCCGCGTTCTGTTGCCCGTCGCGCCGAAGAGTACCTGAAGTCCACCGGTATCGCTGACTCCGCCATGCTGGGCCCGGAACCGGAATTCTTCGTCTTCGACGGTGTTGAATGGCACGCCGACATCAGCGGTTGCGGTTACAGCATCCAGTCTGAAGAAGCGGCCTGGGCCTCCAACCACAAGATCGAAGGTGGCAACACCGGTCACCGTCCGCGCGTGAAGGGCGGTTACTTCCCGGTTCCTCCGATCGACTCCCTGCACGACCTGCGTGCGGCCATGTGTGATGCGATGGAAGCCATGGGCCTGACCATCGAAGTGCACCACCACGAAGTGGCCACGGCCGGTCAGTGCGAGATCGGCGTCCGCGGCAACACCCTGGTGAGCAAGGCGGACGAAGTTCAGATCCTGAAGTACTGCGTCCACAACGTTGCCCACGCCTACGGCAAGACTGCGACCTTCATGCCGAAGCCGCTGGTCGGTGACAACGGTTCCGGTATGCACGTGCACCTGTCCATGTCCAAGGACGGCGCCAACATCTTCGCCGGCGACGGCTACGGTGGCCTGAGCGACGCTGCGCTGTACTACATCGGCGGTATCGTCAAGCACGCCAAGGCGCTGAACGCGCTGTGCAACCCGTCTACCAACTCCTACAAGCGTCTGGTACCGGGCTTCGAAGCACCGGTTATGCTGGCGTACTCGGCGCGTAACCGCTCTGCGTCCCTGCGTATTCCGTACACCACCAGCCCGAAAGCCCGTCGTGTTGAAGCGCGCTTCCCGGACCCGGCGGCCAACCCGTACCTGTGCTTCGCGGCGCTGCTGATGGCCGGTCTGGACGGTATCCAGAACAAGATCCACCCGGGCGACCCGGCGGACAAGGATCTGTACGACCTGCCGGCGGAAGAGGCCAAAGAGATCCCGACCGTGGTGGCGTCTCTGACCGAAGCTCTGGATGCTCTGGAAGAAGACCGCGAGTTCCTGACCAAGGGTGGCGTGTTCACCGACGACATGCTGGACGCTTACATCAAGCTGAAGCGTGAAGAGGTGGCCAAGGTCAACATGACCACTCACCCGGTTGAATTCGACCTGTACTACTCTGTCTGATCACGAGTAGCGCGTACTGAAAAAGGCTTCCTCCGGGAAGCCTTTTTTGTACCTGGCGTCTGCACGCTCTGCCGGGATGCCTGCCCCGTTTTAGTGCGCCAAAGCGGCTGGAATGTTTTTGCACTATTATGGTGCATGTGGATTTTCCGCCATTTCCCCTGGGAGGCGTGTCAGTCCGGCCTCTGGGAGGGGAAACGCTAGAGTTGGCGCTTTTCTTGCTTGTTTCCTTGCTTACTTGAACGACCGATCAGCATGACGAGAGCGTATGCCGTATTCACAGTCGCACAAACAGATACTGGATAACCTGACCAGCGCGGTGTTGCTCCTGGACGAGCAACTGTGCATCCAGTACATGAACCCGGCCGCCGAGATGCTGCTGGAGGCCTCGGTGAGGCGGTTGCAGAACCGTCCCATCGAAGAGTGGCTGTCATCCAGCGAAGATGAGCTGGCGGTGCTGCGCCAGTCTCTGGCCAGCGGCCATCCCTACAGCAAGCGTGAAGCGCGGCTGGTGACCCAGACCGGTCAGGAGCTGACCGTGGATTACAGCGTGAACCCGATTCCCGAGGCCGGCATTCTGCTGGAGATTCAGGCCCGTGACCGTCTGATCCGAATCGAGCGTGAAGAGGAGCTGCTGACCCGTCATGCCAGCGCACGGGTGCTGGTGCGCGGCCTGGCGCACGAGATCAAGAACCCGTTGGGCGGCATTCGCGGCGCGGCTCAGCTGCTCGACCGGGAACTGGATCGCGAGGAGCTGCATGAATATACCCGCATCATCATCGACGAGGCGGACCGCCTGCGTCACCTGGTCGACCGCCTGCTGGGACCGCACAAGCTGCCGGTGATCGAGCCGGTCAACATCCATGACATTCTCGAACATGTCTGCAGCCTGGTGACCGCAGAGGTCGGCGGGCGGATCCAGATTGTGCGTGACTACGACCCCAGTATTCCCGAATTCAACGGTGCCCGTGGACAGCTGATACAGGCGGTGCTGAACATTATCCGCAACGCCATGCAGGCGCTGGAAGAGGCGCAGACGCCGAACCCCTGCATTACCCTGAAGACCCGGGCGCTGCGCCAGATCACCCTGGGGGCCGAACGCCACCGCCTGGTCTGTGCGCTGGAGATTATCGATAACGGCCCGGGGATTCCCGAGGAGCTGGCCGATACCCTGTTCTATCCAATGGTCAGCAGCCGGGCACAGGGATCGGGCCTGGGGCTGTCGATCGCCCAGTCGATCATGAATCAGCACAAGGGGCTGATCGAGTTTACCTCGGAGCCTGGCTGTACCCGTTTCAACCTGTTTATACCCCTGGAGCTAAGCCATGACACAAGCCGCTAATGTCTGGATCGTGGACGATGACCGTTCCATCCGCTGGGTGCTGGACAAGGCTTTGACCTCGGCCGGCCTGATGACCGAAACCTTCGATACCGCCGCTGCCCTGCTGGAGCGGCTGGATCAGACGGTGCCCGATGCCGTGCTCAGTGACGTGCGCATGCCTGGCATGGATGGCCTCAAGCTGCTGGAGCATCTGCACGACGACCATCCGGAACTGCCGGTGATCATCATGACCGCCCACTCCGACCTGGACAGTGCAGTGGCGTCCTATCAGGGTGGCGCTTTCGAATATCTGCCCAAGCCGTTTGATGTGGACGAAGCGCTGGCGCTGGTGCAGCGGGCGGTGGCCCATGCCCGTGAACAGCGGGCGGCGGACAGCGAAGAGGCGCTGCCGGAGCGCGCTACCGAGATCATCGGTGAAGCGCCGGCGATGCAGGAGGTGTTTCGCGCCATCGGTCGTCTGGCGCATTCCAACATCACCGTGCTGATCAACGGTGAGTCCGGCACCGGCAAGGAGCTGGTGGCCCATGCGCTGCATCGCCACAGCCCGAGGGCGAGCAAGCCCTTCATCCCGCTGAACATGGCGGCGATCCCCAAGGACCTGATCGAGTCCGAACTGTTCGGCCACGAGAAAGGGGCCTTTACCGGCGCGGCGGCCAGTCGGCGCGGGCGCTTCGAGCAGGCCGATGGCGGCACCCTGTTCCTGGACGAGATAGGTGACATGCCGGCCGATACCCAGACCCGTCTGCTGCGCGTGCTGGCCGACGGTGAGTTCTACCGGGTCGGCGGGCACACCCCGGTAAGGGTCGATGTGCGCATCATCGCCGCCACCCACCAGAACCTGGAGCTGCTGGTCAAGGAGGGGCGTTTCCGCGAGGACCTGTTCCACCGTCTCAACGTGATTCGTATCCACATTCCGCGGCTGGCTGAACGGCGCGAGGATATCCCGCGACTGGCGCGTCACTTCCTGGCCAGCTCGGCCGAGGAGCTGGCGGTGGAGCCCAAACTGCTCAAGCCGGAAACCGCCGCCTTCATGTGCGAGCTGCCCTGGCCCGGCAACGTGCGCCAGTTGGAGAACACCTGCCGCTGGATTACGGTGATGGCGTCGGGGCGTGAGGTGCTGGTCTCCGACCTGCCGCCGGAGTTGCTGGCGCAGCAGCAGGAGGCCCCGGTGGTGCCGGGCAGCTGGCAGGATGGCCTGAAAGTCTGGGCGGAGCAGCAACTGAATTACGGTGCCGAAGGCCTCCTTCAGGAGGCGGTGCCGGCGTTCGAGCGGGTGATGATCACTACCGCGCTCAAGGCCACGGCCGGTCGTCGGCGTGACGCGGCCCGCCTGCTGGGCTGGGGGCGCAATACGCTGACCCGAAAGATCAAGGAACTGCAGCTGGATGACCATGAACTGGCCGATGACGAGGGTGACGACTGAGCCCCAGCCGGTATAATGGCGGGCCTATTCAAGGAGGCCTCCATGCTGGACCTGGTGCTTTATCAGCCCGAAATACCGCCCAACACCGGCAACATCATCCGCCTGTGCGCCAACACCGGCTTTCGCCTGCATCTGATCGAGCCGCTGGCGTTCGAGCTCGATGACAAGCGCCTGCGCCGTGCCGGTCTGGACTACCACGAATGGGCGCGGGTTCAGGTGCATGCCGACCTGAACAGTTGCCTGGCGCAGCTGCAACCCCGTCGTGTCTGGGCCCTGACCACCAAGGCCGAACGCTGTTACAGCCAGGCCGATTTTGCCGCAGGGGACCTGCTGCTGTTCGGTCCCGAGACCCGTGGCCTGCCGGCCGAGGTGCGAGAGCGCTTCGACGGCTTGCGCCTGCCGATGCTGGCCGACAGCCGCAGCCTTAACCTGTCCAACGCCTGTGCGATCGTGGTCTACGAGGCCTGGCGTCAGCTCGATTTTTCCGGGGCCGTGCTATAGTGACCGACCATGCCAAAATCAGGAAGCCAGGGCTGATGCAACATGTGCTGATTCTGACACGCCTGACGCCACAGTCCACCCCGCTGGGGAGGGTGGATGAACTGATCGGGGTCACTTCCGACGGACGTAGCTTGCTGATTCGCAGCGAAGCCGCCCAGCGAGTCAATGTGGCTCAGTTGCAGCATCAGCAGATGCCGCTTGTCCTGCTCTGCGATCAACTGCAGAACACGCCGGTAGCGGACCTGGAAGTCCCGCCGCAGGCGCTGGTCAGCATCATTCCGCTGCCGGCCAACGAAGTGGACGCGCTGCTGCGTGAGGGCAAGGAGGAGCTGTTGCTGGACGAGATCCGCGCTCAGTTGGCTTGAGCGGCGTGTCGGTAGCGCTGTTGCAGGATGTAGTGGGCCAGGGTATCGGCCTGTTCATGGCTGAGCTGCGGAAATACCGGCATGCCGCGATGGCCCTGTGGATAACCATGCTTGATCATTAGCACCACCTCATGCCGCTGTAATGATGCCGGCGTCAGCGGCAACTGCTCCAGAAACGGTCCCATACCCTGTTGTTCATGGCAGTTACGGCAGTAGTAGCTGTAGAGTTCATCCCCTTTTTTCAGCCTCTCCGGCGGCGTCTCGCCACAACCACTCAGGCCGAGGCCAGTCAGGGCCAGCAGCAGGTAAGGTAACCGGCGTGGTCGGCGCATGGGCAAGCTCCTGCGGTGAATCCCTTCAATGATTTCTTTAGTGAACCGGCGTCGGCAGGTTGAGCTGGCATCCCGACAGCTCCAGTGTCAGTGCCGATAACAGCAGCCAGGGGTCGGCCTTGAGCTGTCCTTTGATCGCCTGATCGATATCCTGACACAGCACAAGCATTTGCTCCAGTTTGCGCGCCGGCAGCTTCTGGCTTGCCTTGCGCACCAGGGCCTTGCGCTTGCCCCAGATCTTTTCGCGCTGGCACAGGCTGTCATAGGCCTGGCCGTTGGCGAGTCCGCGCTGGACGTTGAGCAGGGTGCGAATTTCGCGGCTGACGCCCCAGAGTACCAGTGTTGCTTCGACGCCTTCCTGGCGCAGTACCAGCAGAATCTTCTGACAGCGGGCCGGGTCATGCTGGAGCAGGGCATCGCTGAGCGCGAAGATATCAAAGCGCGAGCTGTCCGCGACGGCCTCGATCACCTGTTCCACGTCGATTTTCTGGCTGGGGTAGAGCAGGCTGAGTTTGTCCAGCTCCTGCCGGGCGGCCAGCAGGTTGCCCTCGATCCGGCTGCCGAGCAGTTGCACCGCATCGGCGCTCAGCTCCAGCCCCAGGCTGCGGGCACGCTGGTTCAGCCAGCCGGGCAGTTGGTCCGCTTCGATTGGCCAGATTTCCACCACCAGCCCGGCTTTTTCCACCTGTTTGAACCAGGCGCTTTTCTTGGCGCCGGCATCCAGGCGGTCGGCTATGATCAGCAGGGCGTTGTCGGGGGCGGGGTTGTCGAGGTAGCGCTGGAGCAGGCCGCTGGCCCTCTTGTCCAGCTTCTGACCGCCCAGGCGCAGCTCGATGATCTTGCGTTCCGCGAACAGGGACAGGGCGTTGGCGCTTTCCAGCAGGCTTTCCCAGGAAAAGCCTGTATCTACATGCATCACTTCACGTTCGGTGAAGCCGGCATCACGCAGGGACTGACGGATGCGGTCGCAGCTTTCGGCATGCTGCAGGGGCTCGTCGCCGGTCACCATGTAGACCGGCAAGTTGCCCTTGAGCTTTTTCAGCTGGCCTGCCAGCTGGTCGGGCCTGGTTTTCATGCCGGTTGCTTCACGAGTCGGTTTTGATGCTCAGGTACTGGCGCACGATCTGCTTGGCCAGGTCCTGCTGCATCTGGTGTCGAATCAGGCTTTCCTGAGACGAGCTGGCGGTGATGTTGTCGCGCTGGTTGGTGTAGACGCGCTCGGTCATCAGCCTGCGCTCCGGAATCAGCTCCAGACCATCGCGCTGGCGGTCGATGACACGGAAGCGGACTTCTGAGCGCAGCTCGTACTCGTCCGCATCGGCATCACCGGTCAGGGTAGCGGTACGCCGCGAGTTGCGTTCGCTGAGGATCTCCAGCTGGTAGCGCGTCGAGTTCGTCAGCTTGATGCCGTTGATCTCCAGCGCCCGGCGCAGCTCGGGTTCGATCTGGCTGGGCTTGCTGGCCGTGACCAGCGCCACCTGACGCAGGGCTTCGGGCACCTCGTAGAGGCCGCGCAGCTTGAAGCCGCAGGCGCTGAGCGTGAGGCCCATCAGCAGGACGAACAGCGGCAGTGTCAGGCGTGTGCGCATGGCGGTTTCTCCTTAGCCGACCACGATGTTGAGCAGCTTGTTGGGCACGACGATCTTCTTGCGGATGGTCTTGCCCTCGATGTGCTTCTGCACGTTCTCGCTGGCCAGGGCCGTGTGCAGGACAACGTCTTCGTCGGCATCCGCCGGTACGGTGATCTTGGCGCGCACCTTGCCGTTGACCTGAACCACCAGCTCGACGCTGGCGCGGGTCAGGGCGGCTTCATCAACCTGCGGCCAATCCGAGTGCAGCAGGTCATCGCTGTGACCCAGTTCCAGCCAGAGCTGATGGGTCATGTGCGGCACGATCGGCGCCAGCAGGCGGATCGCGGCTTCCAGCGCTTCACGGGTCACGGCGCGGCCCTGATCGCTGACATCGACGAAACGACCGATGGCGTTGGACAGCTCCATTACCGCGGCGATGGCGGTGTTGAAGGTCTGGCGGCGGTCCATGTCGTCGCTGACCTTGGCGATGGTTTCATGCACCTTGCGGCGCAGGTCACGCTGTTCATCGTTGAGCGCGTCCAGGTCCAGCGCAGGGCAGTCGGCACCGCTCTGCAGGTGGTCATGCACCTGTTTCCACAGGCGGCGCAGGAAGCGGTGGGCGCCCTCGACTCCGGAGTCCAGCCATTCCAGTGATTGTTCCGGCGGCGCGGCAAACATCATGAACAGACGCACGGTGTCGGCGCCGTAGCGATCGATCATGATTTGCGGGTCGATGCCGTTGTTCTTCGACTTGGACATCTTCGACATGCCGTCGTGGTTCAGCTCACGGCCGTCGGCGTCGGTGGCGCGGACCACGCGGCCCTTGTCGTCCTTCTCGATGTTGACGTCGGCCGGGGAGATCCACACCTGGCCACCTTTCTCGTCTTCGTAGTAGAAGCTGTCGGCCAGTACCATGCCTTGGCACAGCAGGCGCTTGAACGGCTCGTCGGAGTCGACCAGGCCTTCATCGCGCATCAGCTTGTGGAAGAAGCGCGAGTAGAGCAGGTGCAGGATGGCGTGTTCGATGCCGCCGATATACTGATCCACCGGCAGCCAGTGGTTGGCCTGTTTGGGGTCGAGCATGGCGTCCGGGTTCATGCTGGCGTAACGGGCGTAGTACCAGCTGGATTCCATGAAGGTGTCGAAGGTGTCGGTTTCACGCTCGGCAACCCCGCCGCATTTCGGGCAGGTCGTGTCGATGAACTCACGCATCTTCTTGATCGGTGAGCCGGAACCGTCGAACTCGACGTCCGTCGGCAGCACCACCGGCAGCTGGTCTTCCGGCACCGGCACGGCGCCACAGCTCTGGCAGTTGATGACCGGGATCGGCGCGCCCCAGTAACGCTGACGGGAGACACCCCAGTCGCGCAGGCGGTAGTTGATGGTGGTGCGGCCCTTGTTCTTGCGCTCCAGTTCCTTGGCGATCGCCTTGAACGCCACGTCGAACTCGAGATCGTTGAAGTCGCCGGAGTTGACCAGGGTGCCTTTCTCGGTGAAGGCTTCCTTGTCCAGATCGACCACCACGTCCGGGTTGGTCGGCGCGATCACCTGCTGGATCGGCAGGCCGTACTTGCGGGCAAACTCCCAGTCGCGCTGGTCGTGGCCCGGTACCGACATCACCGCGCCTGAGCCGTAATCCATCAGTACGAAGTTGGCGGTCCAGACCGGCACGGTTTCACCGGTCAGCGGGTGCACCGCTTTGATGCCCAGCGCCATGCCTTTCTTTTCCATGGTGGCGAGGTCGGCTTCGGCCACCTTGGTGTGACGGCATTCCTCAATAAAGGCGGCCAGCTCGGGGTTGTTCTCGGCGGCTTTCAGCGCCAGCGGGTGCTGGGCGGCCACGGCCACGTAGGTAACGCCCATCAGGGTGTCCGGGCGGGTGGTGAACACCTCCAGCTCGCCGTAGCCGTCGACGTGGAAATTCAGCTCGACGCCCTCGGAGCGACCGATCCAGTTGCGCTGCATGGTCTTGACCTGCTCCGGCCAGCCGTCCAGCTGGTCCAGATCATCCAGCAGCTGGTCGGCATAATCGGTGATCTTGAGGAACCACTGCGGGATCTTCTTGCGCTCGACCAGGGCGCCGGAGCGCCAGCCGCGACCGTCGATCACCTGCTCGTTGGCGAGTACGGTCTGGTCCACCGGGTCCCAGTTGACCTCGGCTTCCTTCTTGTACACCAGCCCCTTTTCCATCAGGCGAGTGAAGAACCACTGCTCCCAGCGGTAGTACTCGGGGTGGCAGGTGGCCAGCTCGCGGGACCAGTCGTAACCGAAGCCCATCTGCTTGAGCTGGTTGCGCATGTAGTCGATGTTCTCGTAGGTCCACTTGGCCGGCGGCACGTTGTTTTTCATCGCCGCGTTCTCGGCGGGCAGGCCAAAGGCGTCCCAGCCCATCGGCTGCAGCACGTTGCGGCCCTTCATGCGCTGGTAGCGGGAGACCACGTCACCGATGGTGTAGTTACGAACATGCCCCATGTGGAGTCGACCGCTGGGGTAAGGGAACATGGATAGGCAGTAGAAAGGCTCACCTGCAGCCTGTTCGTCAGCCTTGAAGCTGTCCTGGTCTTCCCAATGTTGCTGTACCTGGGGCTCGATGTCTTGGGGATTGTATTGTTCGTTCATGGTGCTCGATTGCAACTCGCTGCTGGCTGGAGGGCCGGACATGGGACGTCGCCTGACTGGGACGGATCCGGCACCAGATAATAAAGGTGAATGGCGCATAGCATACAATATTCAGCCTGCTGTCAACAGAGCGGTGCGATGCCTGAAGCAGGTGTCATACGGGTGACATATGGATGACGTAGTGTGGGAGGCAACAGCCTTATGCAGGGCGCGTGCGGGTGCGGCCTGTCCGAACACCAGGGAAGAGTCAGAGTGAATACTACGTTTTTTGATCTGTTGTGGCAGCTCAAGCAGGAGCTGGAGCTCAAGGGCGCGGATACCATCGATATGCCGACTTTCATCGAGGATCGGGAGTATCGCCGTCGCGTGCTGAAGGAGGTCGACCTGAAGGCGCTGAACCCCGCTTACCGGCAGATACTGCCCGAACTGCTGGAGGGCAGCAAACTCGACATCACCCGCCAGGTGCGTACCCTGCCGCCGGTCAAGAGACCCCGTGCGGGCGGCCCCGTGCATACTGTCGAGAGCGGCCGCAAGAGTCCCGGCATCATGACCGGGGTATTCATCGTGCTGTTCCTGCTGGTCGGGGTCGCAGCGCTGGTGGAACTGACCGGCGACAAGGTGGCCTCTGACCTGGTCAGTACGGCGGGTATCAAGGGTGGACAGCAGGCGCCTGCCGGCGAGATGCCGGTACCGGTGACAGTGCCGGGGGTGGCCGCCGCAGGCGACAAGGCGGCGCCGACCGAGACGCTGTTCCGTCTGCACGGCTCCAATACCATCGGGGAAACTCTGGCGCCGGAACTGCTGAAGGCTTTCTGGCGTCAGCAGGGTGCCCAGGGTATCCGCGTTGAACAGGGCGCTGTCGAGGTGGAGCGAGACGTCCTGTTTACCGTGCCGGGCCAATCCGCGCTGCAGCGCGTTGAGCTCAAGGCGCACGGCTCCAGCACCGGCTTCAAGGGCCTGTTGAACCGTGAAGCGGATCTGGCGATGGCATCGCGCCGGATCAAGGACAAGGAAAAGACCCGCCTGGCGCCGCTGTACGGTGATCTGAGCAGTGTGCGTACCGAGCATGTGGTGGGCATGGACGGTCTGGCGATCATCGTGCATCCGCGCAACCCGGTCAGCAGCCTGAGTACGGCTCAGTTGGCCAAACTGTTCGCCGGCGAGATCGGCAACTGGAAGCAGCTGGGCGGCCCGGACGAGCCGGTGCGACTCTACAGCCGTGACGAGAACTCCGGCACCTGGGACTCGTTCAAGAGCATGGTGCTGAAGAAGCATGGCGTGAAGCTGGCGGCCACGGCCCGTCGTTTCGAGTCCAGCATGGAGCTGTCGGACCGCGTCAGCCAGGAGCCGGGCGCCATCGGCTTCATCGGCCTGCCCTATGTGTTGCGCGCCAAGGCGCTGGCGGTGGCTGACGAGGAAGGTGCGCTGCCGGTGTTCCCGACCACTTTCACCGTGTCGACCGAGGACTACCCGCTGACGCGCCGGCTCTACATGTACGAGCCGATGACGCTGTCGCTGAACGGCCCGGCGCATCAGTTCATTAGTTTCGTGACGTCTGAAGAGGGACAGGACATCGTCCGCAAGAGCGGCTTCATTTCGCAGAATATCCAGCGCATTCAGCCGGTGTTGAGCGATGAGCTGCCGCCGGAATACCTGGCGCTGACCCAGGGTGGCAACCGTCTGTCACTGAACTTCCGTTTCAACAGCGGCACCTTCGATCTCGATAACAAGGCGCAGCGCGACCTGGAGCGCGTGATCCGCTTCTTCGAGAAGAACCCGGGACAGCGCGCCTTCCTGATCGGCTTCTCCGACAGTACCGGCGCTCCCGAGCATAATCGCAAGCTGTCGCTGCAGCGTGCCCAGATCGTGCGTGACCAGCTGCTGGCGCGGGGCATCAATGTGGCCGATGTGCATGGCCTGGGCGCATTGGCGCCGGTGGCTTCCAACGCCACGGCCGCCGGTCGTGAACGCAACCGTCGCGTTGAGGTCTGGGTGCGCGGCAATACCCCGGACAGCGCTCAGGCGGCGCGCTGAGCAGCCTCTGATTCGGGCGCAGGTCGGTCAGTGTTGACCTGTGCCCCTTCAGTCCCCCGAAATCGGCTATATACTGAAGCATATTCAGGCTGCACCCAGCGGCCGTGGAAGTTCAGGAGTCGTCGATGAGCAAGCAAGAACCCAACACCCCCAAACACTCCGAAAATGCCCCCGCCGCCTATGACCGGGTGCTGGAACAGTTGCGCCAGCGGCTGGACAGTGCCGGTGAGGTGAGCTGGGAATATCTGCAGGAGCAGATCGAAGAGGCGGCCGAGGTTGAACTGGCCGCCGAGGAGATGACCCGTGACGAGGTTGATCTGCTCAAGGCCTACCTGCGCCGTGACCTCAAGCAGCTCGGCTACTACGCCCATGAAACCGGTGAAGGTCTGGCGGCCTGGTTGCACTTCGATCTCGACATTCTGGAGCAGAAGGTGAAGCAGAGCCTGCTCGACCTGGCCGACAAAACACGGGTGCAGCATGAGCTGCTGCGCGAGCAGCTGGCGCATTCTGAAGATCAGTATCTGGCCGGCGAGGTCAGTGCGCCGGGTACCCTGCGTTGCCTGCAGTGCGGTGAACAACAGCAGCTGAAGGCGACCGACCGCATCCAGCCCTGCTCACACTGTGGTGCGGTGGTGTTCGAGCGCGTGTCCCTGCCCTGGTCGCCAGTAGGCCACTAACCCCAGCAACAGGCCCAGCAGCGCCACCGGCCAGAGGCCGAAGCGCTGCCAGGGTGTCAGGCCGCGCATCGGCACTACCGAATGGCGCAGTTGCGTGGCCTGGTCGACCGGCGCCTGGGCCGCGATGCTGCCGTCCGGGCGTACAAAGGCGGTGAGCCCGTTGTTGGTGCCACGAATCAGCCAGCGTCCGTTCTCCAGCGCCCGCATGCGCGCCAGCTGCAGATGCTGGTCCGGCGCAATGGAACGGCCGAACCAGGTATCGTTGGACACCGTCAGCAGGAGTTCGCTGTCATTGGCAAGGGAACGGACCAGTCCCGGGTAGGCGATCTCGTAGCAGACCGCCGGCGCGATGCGCTGGTCACCCAGCTGCAGCGGGTCCGTGTCCTGCGTCGGCAGGCTGAAGCTGGACATGGGCAGATCGAAGAAGGCGATCAGGCCGCGCAGCTGCGCCTCTAAAGGCACATATTCGCCGAACGGCACCAGCCGCTGCTTGTGATACAGGTCCTGCCCGGCGCTGAACACCCCGATACTGTTGTGAAAACGCTGGCCGCGCGGGTGGGCGGTGTCTGCTTCGGCATAGGGAAAACCGCTGATCAGCGCCGTGCCTCGGGCATCGAGCAGGTCCAGGAACGGGGTCAGGATCGGTGCGGCGCGCTCGAAGGTGGTCGGGATCGCGGTTTCCGGCCAGACGATCAGGTCGGCATCGGCCATCGGCAGGCTGAGGCTGATCTGGTGTTGCAGGATGCGCTGCAGGTTGTCCGGCTGCCATTTGGCCAGCTGAGGAATGTTGGGCTGGATCAGCGCTACATCCAGTGCCTTGTCTGCTTGCGGCTGGGTCCAGCTGCCGGGCAGTACCAGCGCCAGAGCCGCCATCAGCACGCCGGGCAACAGCGCCTGTGGCTTGTGGTCGACCAGCAGGCGTACCAGCCCGGTGGCCAGCAGTACCGTCAACAACGACAGCAGCCAGACCCCACCCACCGGCGCCAAGGCTTTGAACGGGGTGTCCAGCCAGGCATATCCGAGCAGCAGCCAGGGAAAGCCGGTCAGCAGCCAGCTGCGCAACCATTCAAAACCGATCCAGACCAGCGAAAACACCAGCCAGCGTTGTCGGGCCGGGCGGGCCAGTTTGGCAAAACACCAGCCCTGGAGCGCAAACAGTAATCCCAGTGCCACCACAAACAGCCCGGTCAGCAGACCGGCCAGCGCCACCGAGGCGTTGCCGTAGGTGTGAATACTGACATACACCCAAGACACGCCGGCGCCCCAGAAGCCGGTGCCGAAGGCCCAGCCGGTGAAAAAGGCGACACGGCTGTTCTGATGGCGCTGCAACCAGTAGAGCAGCGCCGGACCGAGCAGGGCGAAGGGCAGCAGGTCGAAGGGTGCCAGCGACAGGGTGACGCCGGCCCCGCCGGCCAGGGCCAGCAGGGCGGTCAGCCAGCGGGGGCGTTTGGCCGCCGTGGCCACGTCAGCGGCGCGTTACCTGCAGCAGGCGAAGGCGGCGGTTATCGGCGGCCAGCACCTTGAAGCTGAAGCCGTCGATATCAATCTGTTCGTCCTTGGCTGGCAGGTGTCCAAAGTGTTGGGTGACGATGCCGCCGATGGTGTCGAACTCGTCATCGGAGAAGCCGACATCGAAGTAGGCGTTGAAGTCCTCGATCGGGGTCAGCGCCTTGATGAGGAAGCCGTTGTCGTCGAACGGGCGGATATTGCCGTCGTCGTCATCGGCGTCATGCTCGTCCTCGATCTCACCGACGATCTGCTCCAGCACATCCTCGATGGTGATAAGTCCGGCGATGCCGCCGTATTCATCCACCACGATCGCCATGTGGTTGCGGGTGCCGCGGAACTCGTTGAGCAGCACGTTGAGGCGCTTGCTTTCGGGGATGAAGGTGGCTTTGCGCAGGCACTGGCGGATATCGAACTGGTCCAGAGTGCCCTCGAGCATGTAGGGCAGCAGGTCCTTGGCGAGCAGGATGCCCAGCACCTCGTCCGGGTTTTCGCCACAGACCGGGAAACGGGAGTGGGCGCTGGAGATGATCACCGGCAGAAACTCGCGCGGTGTCTGGTTGACCTGAACCATGGTCATCTGCGAGCGCGGGATCATCACATCCCGCACCTGCATTTCGGTGACCTGCATGGCGCCCTCGATAATGCCCAGGGCGTCGTTGTCGAGAATGCCGGATTCGTTGGCCTGCAACAGAATCTCGCGCACGTCCTCAAGACTGCGGGGTTCGTCGGAGAAGGCATGAGTCAGTTTATCCAGCCAACTCTTTGACGTGCCGCCCGATCGGTCTTCGCTCATAGGGGTCCTCTGAAAGGCATCTTGGCTGATCGTCGAGTCCGGTTATCGTTGCCGGCTCAGGCGTCAGCCTGATAGGGATCGGCTATATCCAGCCGGGCCAGAAGGTCGCGCTCCAGGGCTTCCATCTCCTCGGCTTCGTCGTCATTTATATGATCGAATCCGAGCAGATGCAAGGTCCCGTGTACAACCATGTGTGCCCAATGATGCAACAATGCCTTCTGTTGTTCATCGGCTTCGCGGGCCACCACCTCGGCGCAGATCACCAGGTCACCCAGAAGGGTGACCGGCACGCCCGGCGGTACCTCGAAGGGGAAGGATAGCACGTTGGTGGGTTTGTCCTTGCCGCGGTATTCGGCGTTCAGCGCCTGGCTTTCGGCCGGGTCGACCACCCGGATGCAGACTTCACCGTCAATCTTGCGCGCCTTGAGCACGGTTTCCACCCAGAGGGCGAAATCCGCTTCACAGGGCAGGTTGGGCGCCTCGATGGCGTACTGGACATCCACGGCAATGCTCATCGCTGGTCTCCATTGTTCTGGGCTTCTTCATGACGTTCATAGGCTTCGACGATATGCTGCACCAGCGGGTGGCGCACCACATCCTTGGAACCGAAGTAGGTGAAACCGATCTCCTTGACCCCGTCCAGTACCTCCATGGCGTGCAGCAGGCCGGATTTGACCCCCTTGGGCAGGTCGATCTGGGTCTTGTCGCCGGTGATCACGGCGGTGGAGCCGAAGCCGATGCGGGTCAGGAACATCTTCATCTGTTCGCGCGTGGTGTTCTGGCTCTCGTCCAGAATGACGAAAGAGCCGTTCAGCGTGCGACCGCGCATGTAGGCCAGGGGCGCCACTTCGATCACGTTGCGTTCGATCAGCTTGGCTACCTTCTCGAAGCCGAGCATCTCGTACAGAGCGTCGTACAGCGGGCGCAGGTAGGGGTCCACCTTCTGGCTCAGATCGCCGGGCAGAAAGCCCAGCTTCTCGCCGGCTTCCACCGCCGGGCGCACCAGCAGGATGCGGCTGACCTCTTCGCGCTCCAACGCTTCCACGGCGCAGGCCACGGCGAGGTAGGTCTTGCCTGTACCGGCCGGGCCGATGCCGAAGTTGATGTCGTGGCTGCGGATCTGGTGCACGTAGTCCTGCTGTTTGCCCGGACGCGGCTTGATCAGCACCTTGCGGGTGCGGATGGAGTAGCGTTTGTCTTCAGTACTTTGCGCCTTGTCGCTGGGCTTTGCCGGCTGTTCGATGCCGCTGTCCTGCAGTTGCAGGTGGATGCTCTCCGGGCTCAGGGTGTCACCGGTCAGCGCCTGCTGGTACAGCTGCTCCAGCAGGCGGCCCATGGCGCGGGCGGCGGCTTCGGGGCCGACCAGCTGGAAGCGGTTGCTGCGGTTGCGGATCTCGACGCCGGTGCGCTCTTCGAGCAGCTTCAGGTGGGCGTCGAACTGGCCGCTCAGGTTGAGCAGGGCGGCCGGGTTGTTCGGTTCCAGAATCAGGGTGGTGGAGTGGTTAGGGGTCAAGTCACGCTCCTGTGGCGAAAATCAGGCATCCAGCTCGGAACTGACCAGTTCACCGAGCAATGAGTTGGCATAGGCTTCGACGATGCGGACATCGGCAAAGTGGCCGATCAGATCCGGATTGTCGCAGCGGAAGTTGACGACACGGTTATTCTCGGTACGACCGGACAGCTGGCCCGGGTCCTTCTTGGAGTAACCGTTGACCAGAATGCGCTGGGTGCTGTCCACCATGCGGCGGCTGATCTGGAACGCCTGGGCGGTGATGCGGTCCTGCAGAATCTTCAGGCGCTGCTTCTTGGTCTCTTCGTCGACGTTGTCCGGCAGGTCGGCGGCCGGGGTGCCCGGGCGGCGGCTGTAGATGAAGCTGAACGAGGCATCGAAACCGATGTCGGCGATCAGGTTCATGGTGGCCTCGAAGTCGGCCTCGGTTTCGTTCGGGAAACCGATGATGAAGTCGGACGAGAAGCTGATCTCCGGACGCAATTTCTTGATGCGGCGCAGCTTGGACTTGTACTCCAGCGCGGTGTGGCCGCGCTTCATCGCCATCAGGATGCGGTCGGAACCGCTCTGCACCGGCAGGTGCAGGTGGCTGACCAGCTCGGGCACTTCGGCGTAAACGTCGATCAGGCTGTCGCTGAACTCCACCGGATGCGAGGTGGTGAAGCGGATGCGGTCGATGCCGTCGATCGCCGCCACGCAGCGGATCAGTTCGGCCAGGTCGGCGGTATCGCCGTCATGGGTGGCGCCACGGTAGGCGTTGACGTTCTGACCCAGCAGGTTCACTTCACGCACACCCTGTTCGGCCAGCTCGACACATTCGGCCAGCACGTCATCCAAAGGACGGCTGACCTCCTCGCCACGGGTGTAGGGCACGACGCAGAAGGTGCAGTACTTGCTGCAGCCTTCCATGACGGAGACGAACGCCTCGGCGCCTTCCACCTTGGGTGCGGGCAGATGATCGAACTTCTCGATCTCCGGGAAGCTGACATCGACGATGCCGACACCGCCGTTGCGGCTTTCGGTGATCATCTCGGGCAGGCGGTGCAGGGTCTGCGGGCCGAAGATCATGTCCACGTAGGGCGCACGATCACGGATCGCCTCGCCTTCCTGAGACGCGACGCAGCCGCCGACACCGATCATCAGCTCCGGCTTCTGTTCCTTCAGCTTGCGCCAGCGGCCCAGCTGGTGGAACACCTTCTCCTGTGCCTTCTCGCGGATCGAGCAGGTGTTCAGCAGCAGGACATCCGCTTCATCGGGATTGTCCGTCAACTCCAGTGCGTGGCTTTCGCCAAGCAGGTCCGCCATGCGGGAGGAGTCGTACTCGTTCATCTGACAGCCATGTGTCTTGATAAACAGCTTTTTCGCCATGAATCACCTGTGTAACCTGTGGAAATAAAAAGAGAGCGGGTCTCGAAGAGGGCCGAAATTATACCCAAGGGCGGGCGGTTAGGCCATAAACTGGTTAAAAAATATCCAGTCTTGTTTTCGCCGATGCCGACCCCATATTGGCACTAAAGGATTGCAGGGGGAGAGTTGCCGACCATGGCCAGTGAACCGCGTTTGTATCGAGTCAGTTTCGTCAATCAGGACAAGGTGTACGAGGTCTATGTGCGCCATGTCTATCAAAGCGACATGTGGGGCTTCATCCAGCTGGAGGAGTTTGTCTTTGGCAGCCGCTCCGAGCTGTTGGTCGATCCCGGTGAGGAAAAGCTGAAGCAGGAGTTTGCCGATGTGCGCAGCTGCTATGTGCCGATGCAGGCGATCATTCGCATCGACGAGGTCAAGACCGAAGGCGTCGCGCGGATCAGCGAAGTCAGGGGAAATATTGCCGCCTTTCCCCTGACGCCGCCGCGCAGGGACAGCTGAGCCTTACTGCGCCGCCGTGCGCACGCCCTTGCCGCCACAGGAGGCGTTGTGCATGGCGCTCTGGTTCAGCATCGCGAAACGGTCGAGACCGTGATATTCCACGCTCTGGTCGGCAAAGATCAGCTCGGCGCCTTCGATCTTGAAGCAGCCCAGGTTGGGGTGCTGCCAGACCTTTTTCCACACCTTGTCGCCGACCCGCTCGCCGGGCGCGAAGGGACCGGCTACGCGCAACCAAGCGTTACGACGGCCACTTTTCTTCGAGTTGACCGGCTTGCCCTCGCGGGTAAAGGCCGAGGTCTTGAACATCACATACTGCAGCGTCTGGTCGGTGCCATTGGTGAAGCTGATGCTGGCGTCGCTGCTGCCGCGGGTATGGTGATCGCTGATCAGCAGCACCGGCTTGGGTGCAGGCTTGGGTTCAGGCTTGGCAATGGGCTGAGGGGCCGGTTGCTTCTGTGCGCAGGCAGCCAGCAGTACGCTCATGGCGAGGAGGCTGCCGAGACGAAACCTGGAAAAACGACCTGTGCTCTGACCTTGATTCAACATGGATCTCCAAATCCTTTCATTCTGACATGACCCGGCCGAAGTCGGGGGGCCGTTAGGGTGACGCCAACAATCTTAACCCAGGCTGATCAACGCTTCAGATACGGGCGCTCTCAGCCGGGGCGATGGGAAGCAACAGCGTTTTTGACGGCCGACCGGGAATTTCTCGGGCCAGACGGGGCACCAGGTAGCCGGGTAACACCGTTTGCAGCTGTCCTACCAGTCGGCACGCCTCGTCATCGCTGATATCGAAATGGGCCGCGCCCGCCACCGCATCCAAGACAAATAAATAATAGGGCAGGATGCCATCGCTGAACAGGCTTTCGCTGAGTGTTTTCTGTACGGCGACACTGTCGTTGACGCCTTTCAGCAGCACCGCCTGGTTGAGCAGGGTGACGCCGGCCTGGCGCAGAGGTTGCAGGCTGCCGCGCACCTGATCATCTACCTCCTGCGGGTGGTTGATGTGCAGCACCAGGGCGCAGGCCAGCCGACTGTCGGCCAGCATCCGCACCAGCTCGGGGGTCACCCGCTGCGGGATCACCAGTGGCAGCCGGGAGTGGATGCGCAGGCGCTTCAGGTGCGGGATGCTTTCCAGATCGGCGATCATCCGGGCCAGGCGCCGGTCGGGGGTGGCCAGCGGGTCGCCGCCGGAGAAGATCACTTCGCTGACCTGCTCATGGCGGCGAATATACTCCAGCGCCGCCTGCCACTGCTCGCCACCGAGCTGGTTGTCGCCGTAGGGAAAGTGACGGCGGAAGCAGTAGCGGCAGTTGATGGCGCAGGCGCCGGACAGAATCAGCAGGACCCGGTCGGTGTACTTGTGGATCAGTCCCTGGGACTTGTTGGCGTCCGCTTCGGCCAGCGGGTCGGTGCCGAACCCCGGCACGTCCAGAAGCTCCTGCTGCAGTGGCAGAATCTGGCGCAGCAGGGGGTCGTCCGGATCACCCTTGCGGATGCGGCTCAGATAGGGGCGCGGGACCTTGAGTGCGAACTGGCGGTCGGCCTGCAGAGCGCCTTGCAGCAGTTCGGCGGGCAGCTCCAGCTCGGACAGCAGTTGGGCCGGGTCGGTAATCGCGTGGCGCAGTTCGCTCTGCCAGTCGGCATCAACGGGGTGCAGCAGGTTCATCGGGGCGTGTCGCTCGGAGGGTTGTGCGTGTATTTGCCTGCATTCTCCTTTGCAGTAGAATGGCTGTCAATTTACGGGCCGCCTGTCCGCTGGACGGTTGCCTGCCTTCGAAATTTCAGATCGCGGAACTTTCCAACTATGGCTAACTACTCCAGCAACCAGTTCAAGAACGGCATGAAAGTGATGATCGACGGCGACCCGTGCAGCATGGTCGATGTTGAGTTCGTCAAGCCGGGCAAGGGCCAGGCGTTCACCCGCGTGCGTCTGCGCAACCTGATGACCGGTCGTATCTGGGAGCGCACTTTCAAGTCCAACGAAACCGCTGAAAGCGCGGACGTGATGGACACGGACATGGAGTACCTCTATAGCGACGGCGAAATGTGGCACTTCATGGATCCGAAAACCTTCGAACAGGTGGCCGCCGATCAGAACGCTGTGGGTGATTGCGCCAAGTGGCTGAAAGAGCAGGATAAAGTGGTTGTAACCCTGTGGAACAACAACCCGATCAGCGTCACTCCGCCGAACTTCGTTGAGCTGGAAGTGGTTGAGACCGATCCGGGCCTGAAAGGCGATACCGCCCAGGGCGGCTCCAAGCCGGCAACCCTGAGCACCGGTGCCGTGGTCCGTGTGCCGCTGTTCATCGAACAGGGCGAAGTGCTGCGTATCGACACCCGTACCGGCGAGTACGTCAGCCGCGCGAACTGATTGGAGTACGGCTGACGCCGAATGAACCTGACGGACACACCCGTAAGCTCCACTCGGCTCACCTTACGACCACATAATGGCAGCTTCGGCTGCCGTTTTTATCTACAGGATGTACGCTATGCCGCGGGTGCCGTGAGGCGCATGAGCGGCGATGTTCAGTCTCCCGCTTAATCCTACCGGTGATCTCCATGCCGCACGACCTCTGGCGTCCCAACGCCCCGATCGACAACCTGCGCGCCCGCGCCCGGGTGCTGGCAAACATTCGTCACTTCTTTGCCGAGCGCGAGGTGCTGGAGGTGGAAACCCCGGTGCTGTCCAAGTGCGCGGTCAGTGACCCCTTTATCGACAGCCTTGAGGTCAGCTTCGGCTTTCAGCCGGGCATCGAGGATGAACGTCTCTATCTGCAAACCTCGCCCGAATACGCCATGAAGCGCCTGCTGGCCGCCGGCAGCGGTGACATCTACCAGATGGCCAAGGTGTTCCGTAATGGCGAGTCGGGCCGGCGGCACAATCCCGAATTCACCATGTTGGAATGGTACCGGCTCGGCTTCGATGACCGTCAATTGATGGCTGAGGTGGCGGCGCTGGTCACGGCGGTTGTCCCCGAACTGAAGGTGCGTTACCTGAGCTACGCCGAACTGTTCGAGCAGGAGTTGGGGCTGGATCCGCACAGGGAGACACTGGAACAGCTGCAGCGGGTCTGCCGAGCGCATGTGGATGCGCCCTTCGACGACGATGACCGGGATACCTGGCTCAACCTGCTGATGTCTCATGTGCTGGAACCGCGTCTGAACGGTGCGGTATTTATCCACAGCTACCCGGCCTCCATGGCCGCGTTGGCACAGGTGCGGCAGGATGAACAGGGCCGCTCCGTGGCGGCCCGCTTCGAGCTGTTCGTCGATGGCGTCGAGCTGGCCAACGGCTACCATGAACTGACCGATGCCGCCGAGCAGGCGCGCCGGCTGGCAGCGGATCAGCAGCAGCGAGCTACCTTGGGCTTGCCGCAACGGCCATTGGACACCCGCCTGGTACAGGCACTAGAGGCCGGATTGCCCGAGTGCGCCGGTGTGGCGCTGGGCGTTGACCGGCTGGTGATGCTGGCGCTGGGTGTGGACAGTCTCGATCAGGGGGTGTCCTTCATGCACGCGCGGGCGTAAGCCGAGCTCAAGACCTGGTTGATCCAAGGGCAAAATACACACCGAGACGCCCCGGCCCACTCGGGTATCGGTGACGGCGTCTCGATACAGGACGTAATCTTATTTATTCAAGGAGATCGCAGTGCTCAAAAGCATGATGGCAAAAATTGGTATCGGCGCGGCGCAGGTGGATACGCTGCCGGACAGCGTAGACGTGACCCAGGGTGGCCAGGTGACCGGCACTATCCGTATCAGGGGTGGCGATGTTGAACAGCAGGTCGATCGTATTGAACTGAAGCTGGTGACCGAAGCCAAGGAAGAGGTGAACGATGCCAGTGTACGGACTGCGCAGACGTTGGCTCACTACCTGATCGGTGAGTCGTTCACCCTGTCGGCCGGCGAGGAGCGCTCACTGCCGTTTGCGCTCGACCTTCACCCGGAGACCCCGATCACCGTAGTTGAGGAAGGTTACAACGAGAGCAAGGTCTGGCTGGAAACCAGCCTGGATGTTGATTTCGCCATCGACCCGCGCGACCAGGACTTCCTGCGTGTACATCCGGCACCCGTGGTAGCGGCCTTTATCCGTGGCATGCGGGAAGCGGGTTACCGTCAGGTCAAGGCGGATGTGGAAAAGGGTTTTCTGTCCGGTCAGGGATTTCGTTCTATTAGCGGTATCTATCAGGAACTGGAATTCGTACCCGGTGGCTTCGGGCTGGGCTGGAACCGCATCAAGGAGGTTGAACTGTCCTTTATTTGCCGCCCGAATGAGGTGCACGTGGTTGTCGAGCTGGATCGTTCCGTCTCCGGCGATGGCTATCGCTGTTTGACCTTGAATCCGCTGGCCGGCGAGGACGAGGTACGTCATATGTTGACGGGGCTGTTGCAGTAAAAGAATTTATCCACAGGTAGAGCTGGCCCGCTCCGCCAGGGGGATGGCGTGGTAGAGGTTGTCATTGCGCTGCCTTGGTGCTGGGGCTGCAGCATGTGGAAGATCCGCATGTATATCAACATCATTGGATTTAACAGAAGGGATCGGACTTGAAATACTTCAGACTAGTCAGCCTTTTGGAGGGCTTTTCCTATTTGCTTATCCTGAGTGTCTCACTTGGATTCATTAGTCGAGACTTTGTTTTTAACCTGGGCATGGCTCACGGCGTCCTTTTTATCCTGTATTTGGCTCTTTCTCTTCGCGTATCGCATCAAAAGGGATGGTCTGTCGTTGTTTGGGTTCTCGTGTTCCTGGCGTCCATCGTACCTTTTGCATTCTTGGCCGTGGAAGCCTTCATGAGAAGGGAGTCCAGAGAAATACCCGATAAAGCTGCCGCATGAGTTCATGCAGGTGTTAAAACGATTAGCAGTCAGGTTACGGCGGTACTGATTTAACGCCTCAAAATTTTGGAAATAAGTCGGGGCTGGGGTGCTGAAGGGAATATATGGATATTGAAATCACGATAGATGGTGAAATAGACGAGACCGAGGTTAGAGCTCTGTACCGGGCCAATGGCTGGTCTTCCCGGAGCAGCTGGTCCCTGCTCTGCGCAATTCCAGAACTCTTGTGACGGCCAGGCATGAAGGCAGGCTTGTTGGTATTGGCAGCGCCATTTCAGATGGCTATCTGGTCGTCTACTATCCCCACATGCTTGTTCACTCGGAATATCATGGCAAGGGGGTAGGGCGGAGCATGATGGCCGCCATGCAATCCATATACTGTGATTTCCATCAGCAAATGTTGATCGCCGACGGTGATGCCATCGAGTTCTATAAAATGATCGGTTTTGAACGTGCCGGTAAAACAGAACCCATGTGGATATATGACGGAACCGAGCATTAGGCTCGCGGCGCCGCCTGAAATTGAAAGGCTCAGCCCCGGTCTTTTCAGGCCGGGGATTCACCCAGATGACTGACCGTGTCGGGTCTTGGCTACCTGTCGTGGCGGTCGTTTCCGGGAACAGATCGGCCGCTGACAGTGACTGCTTATGCCCTGGGTCTTTCCGGTGATATCAGACCTTCCATAAACCAGGCAATAAAGCTGGACTTGCCCGTCGTGCCTGATTTTTTATAGACACTGGTCAGCTGGTTGCGGACCGTTTTTTCAGATGCATTCCTCAGGTTGGCGATTTCTTTTGCACTCAGTCCCTTCAGTGTAAAAAAGGCCACTTCGGCTTCACTGTCGGTGAGCGTCCAGTCGGAGAACTGCCGCCAGACTTCCTCACCAAAAGTGCGCTTGGCGACAGACAGCTTCAGGGAGTCCCTGGTGGATTGTTCGATGACCTCCGCCAGTTCGCTTTTCAGTTCGGCATTACGCCTTGCCTGTGTTCGTGCATTGATAAACAGAGTCACCAGCAATGATAGGGCCAGCACGCCCAGCAGGCACTCCTGCAGGATATGCAGCGTGCCAGAGCCCCATTTGATATCCAAAAAGACATCAGAAATGCTGGTTATCACAATAAGAACAAAAAATGTCCTGACCCAGAGAGCGAGCTTCCTTTCGTCGACCATTACCCTGCCTTGTTCCTGATCTGATCCGACATCGCAATGGGTCAAGAGACCCATGGGACCCGGAAAAGTTCCATGCTCGCGTCATGGGACAAGGCTCCTATTTCACCTGACATCACGCATCTCTAGCATCCTGCCGTGTCCCTCCGGGATGGAACTTGATTCCCGGGGGGGCTTCCAAAACCAAGTTGCCAGTTGGATGAGTGATGAAAAAATCTAGTCGTATGCTCGCGTTAGTTACAACGTCCCTGTCTCTGCTGCTGCCCGTCGCGCACTCTGCTTCCGCTGCGGAAATGGATCTCGGGCCGCTCAAGCCGTTGATCGGTACATGGAAAAGCCAGGAGTCCGGTGTCGATGTTGCCCCTGGCAAGGCGGGTTCTGCAGCAGGTAAAGGGGCTGCAGCGGTTGAGCCTTTCTATGAAGTCCGGACTTTTGAAGTTGCGGCAGACGCCGTCAACGCCAGTAGCCAAAATCTGGTGGCTGTCTATTACAAGCAGGAAGTCTTCCGCGAAAAGGATGATGTCAAATTTCACGATCAGCGTGGCTACCTGATTTACGACAAGGAAAACCAGGTTGTTTACAACACGTTCTGTATTCCCAGAGCCACTTGTGTCGTAGCCGAAGGAAAGGCCGCCGCCAAAATGACATTGAGTTCGGCTAAAAAAGGCATCGCGGAATCTTCGTTCATGGCTGAAAATGCATCGACCGAGTCATTTTCCATGACCATGGATATCGGAGACGATACTTTTACCTATACCCAGAACACCAATTTGAAGATCTATGGTAAAGAGTTTCCTCACACGGACAGCGCGACGCTGAAGAAGGTTTTCTGAGTACTGTCGTGTAAGTGGAGCTGATGAGTAATATGCCGGGTGCGCCAACGGGGATAGGAGCATTCGGCATACCACCACCCATACATGGCGAGACCATCTGTCCCGAAAAACCGAAGTAATGCTCAGGGCCGGAGACGTGGGGGAATATGCCGCATTGGTTTCCCCGGTACGATGGTGCTTCATCGGAAGGGGCATGTGTAGCCCTCCACTTGCTCCGGTTACCGGCCAGCCATCAGGCCCTCAAGCCGGTAATTCATTCAACAGCGCCCGTCGTATCCGATCCACCGCCTGTTCCAGCTGAGCTCTCGGGCAGCCGAAATTCAGCCGCATGAAACGGTCGTCGCCAAAGTCGCGGCCCGGTGACATGCCGATGCCGGCCTGCTCGAAGAAGTGGGGCGGGTTGTCCAGGCAGGCGGCGGAGACATCGATCCAGGCCAGGTAGGTGGCTTCGATCGGGTCCAGTTTCAGGCCGGGGATGGCGTTGATCGCCTCGACCAGATAGTCGCGGTTGGCGCGCAGGTAGTTGAGCTGGGCGCGGTTCCATTCATCGCCGTCGCGGTAGGCGGCCAGGGCGGCGGTGTAGCCAAGCAGGTTGACGTCGGGGACGATGCCCTTGCGCACGCGCTGAAAACGCTGGCGCAGTTCCGGGTTCTGGATCACGGCGAAGGAGCAGCCGAGGCCGGCGATGTTGTAGGTCTTGCTCGGCGCCATCAGGGTGATGGTGCGGGCGGCGATCGCATCGCCAAGAGCAGCGATCGGAGTATGGGCCAGGCCCGGTTCCAGGATCAGGTCGCAATGGATCTCGTCAGAGCAGATCATCAGGTCATGACGGATGATGATCTCGGCCAGGGCCTCCAGTTCCTCACGACGATAGAGGGTGCCGCCCGGGTTGTGCGGGTTGCAGAACAGCAGCAGTTTGGCCGCGGGGGTGATCGCCGCTTCCAGTGCTTCAAGGTCGATCACCGTGCGGCGGTCCTCGCCCCGCTTGAGCGGCACCTTGATCAGGCTGCGGTCGGACAGGCGGGGTGCCGACATGAACGGCGGATAGACCGGGGCGGGGGTGATCACGCTGGCGCCGCTGTCGCCCACCGCACGGCAGGCCAGGTTGAGGCCACAGACAAGTCCGGGCAGCCAGACCAGGTCGTTGGCCTCGATTCGCCAGTCGTAGAGCGTCTGCATCCGTTCGAGCACCAGCCGGTTCAGCTCGGGCGGGGTGCAGGTATAGCCGAAGACGCCATGGTCGATGCGCTGGTGCAGGGCCTCGATCACCGGCTGCGGGGCCATGAAGTCGGTATCGGCCACCCACATCGGCAGGATCTCGCTGTCGGCGTATTTCTCCCATTTCTCGCTGGAGGTGGCGCGGCGGTCGATCAACTGGTCAAAGCGAGTGGTGGTCATGTCCCTGGCTCCTTGTCGGTGATGGCGTGTTTGACATTGCGGCTTGATGATACAATAGGCCCATCTGTAGCTGCCTTCCAATTTGTATACCTTCAAGGCAGGCATTTTCATTGCCGGACAGGAGTGGTCCGGACCTGACGGGAGTAGTGAGCATGAGCCGCAATGATGACCGCGTGATTATTTTCGATACCACCCTGCGCGACGGCGAGCAGAGCCCGGGCGCGTCGATGACGCGTGACGAGAAGCTGCGTATCGCCAAGCAGCTGGAGAAGCTGCGCGTGGATGTGATCGAGGCGGGCTTTGCCATCGCCAGCCCTGGTGACTTCGAGTCGGTCAAGACCATCGCCGATACCATCAAGGACAGCACCGTCTGCTCCCTGGCCCGTGCCCTGGATGCCGATATCGACCGTGCCGGTGAAGCCTTGAAAGGCGCCAACTCCGGCCGTATTCACACCTTCATCGCGACCTCGCCGATCCATATGCAGTACAAGCTGCAGATGGAGCCGGATCAGGTGGTCGAGAACGCCGTGCGTGCGGTCAAGCGCGCCCGCAACCTGATCGACGATGTGGAGTTCTCGCTGGAAGATGCCAGCCGCTCCGAACTGGACTTCATGTGCCGCATCATCGAACAGGTGATCGATGCCGGTGCCCGCACCATCAACATCCCGGACACCGTCGGCTATGCCGTGCCCCAGGAATATGGCAACACCATTGCCCAGCTGATCGCGCGCGTGCCCAACGCCGACAAGGCGATCTTCTCCGTGCACTGCCACAACGACCTGGGCCTGGCGGTGGCCAACTCGCTGGCGGCGGTCAATGCTGGTGCCCGTCAGGTGGAATGTACCATCAACGGCTTGGGTGAGCGCGCCGGTAACGCCTCGCTGGAAGAGATCGTCATGGCGCTGCGCACCCGCAAGGATGTGCTGGGACTGGAAACCCGTATTGATACCACCCAGATCGTGCCGGCGTCGCGTCTGGTGTCCAGCGTGACCGGTTTCCCGGTGCAGCCGAACAAGGCGATCGTTGGCGCCAACGCCTTCGCGCACGAGTCCGGCATTCACCAGGACGGCGTGCTCAAGCACCGCGAAACCTACGAGATCATGACCGCCGAGGACGTGGGCTGGAACACCAACCGCATGGTGCTGGGCAAGCTGTCTGGGCGCGCCGCCTTCCGTACCCGCATGGAAGAGCTGGGCACCACTTTTGCGTCTGATTCCGAGCTGAACACTGCCTTCGCCCGCTTCAAGGAACTGGCGGACAAGAAGAGCGAAATCTTTGATGACGACCTGGTGGCGCTGGTCAGCGATGCCCGCGCTGCGGCCGATCACGAAAAGTACCGTCTGAGCAGCCTGAACGTGACCTCCCAGACCGGCGAAACGCCGGTGGCCAGCCTGGTGGTATCCGTGGATGGCCAGGAGCACTCCGTGGAATCGTCCGGCAGTGGTCCCGTGGATGCGGCGTTCAAGGCCTTGGAACAGGTGGCCAACTCCGGCGCCAACCTGCAGCTGTACTCGGTCAACGCCATCACCAGCGGCACCGACTCCCAGGGTGAGGTGACCGTGCGCCTGGAGAAGGCGGGACGTATCGTCAACGGTCTGGGCGCCGACACCGATATCATCATCGCGTCGGCCAAGGCCTACATCCATGCGCTGAACATGCTGGATGCCAACATTCAGAAAGCCCACCCGCAGGTGTAACGGACGTTGATGTCGGTACAGGCTCAGGAACAGCAGCGCCACCAGTGGCTGGAGGCGATCGGCATCGACAGCTGGCTGCCCCGTGCGCCGTTGCCCGGAGCCGCAACTTCGCCCGACTGGGTGGAGGCGTTCCGCTATCCCGAGAACGGTGATCAGCGACCGCCGGCGGGCGGGGTTGGTGAGGGCGCTGATCTGTCGCAAGCGCCGTCCCGGTCTGCTCGACCTGCCGGGTCGCGTATCGATACTGCCGCGCTGTTGGGTGAACCCAAGCGAGGTGGATCCCCGGCTCCTGCCGCACCGGGGCCGGCTGTCCGCAGCCCGATCGAGCGCGGACCGTCCTCAACCGAGGGGGCTTCAGCCGGGCGGCAGCCGTCGGCGGCGCCGGCCCGCGCAGCGAAGCCGGGGCCGGCCCCCCGGTTCAAGCTGGCCTTCCTGGTACGGGGCGACCTGCTGATCGTCGACTCCCTGCCACCGCATCAGCCGGATGGCTTCAGCCGTCAGCATCGCCGCCTGCTGCAGGGCATCACCAACGCGCTGGGATTGCCGGCGGAAGCGGAGCTGTCCGTGCCGTTCATGTTGCCCTGGCCGATGCTGGCCGGCAGAACGTTGAACCAGGGGCCGGATGAAGCGCGCAAGGCGGTGCAGCGCAAGCTGAACAATACGCTGGCGTTCAAGCCTGAAATTCAGCAGGTGCTGCTGCTTGGCGAGGCGGCCAGCCGTTGGGTGGCTGAACAGGACGGCGGCTTTGATGCCCTGCAGGGCCGGGTGCTTGAGCTGGGCAAAGGGCGCCGGGCACTGGTCACGCTGAGTCTCAGTGAGCTGTTGCGCTTGCCGGAGCGGAAGGCCGAGGTCTGGCGTGATCTGCAACCGTTTCGGCGTGACCTGAGTACGGCCCATGGTTGAGCTGCGTGCACTGAGCGCCGAGGGTCTGCCGGCTGCGCAGCGGCTGGATGCGGCCTGCTTCGAAGGCGAACCTTTTGCGGCCAGCTGGTGGCAGAAGGCGATCGTGGCTCGGGGGGCGCTGGCCTGGTTGGCCTGGGACGGCGAGGAACCGCTCGGCTACTGTCTGTTCAGCCGGGTGCTGGATGAGGCCGAGCTGCTGCGTATCGCGATCGCCCCGGCCGCCAGGCAGCGGGGGCTGGGAGCGGCGCTGCTGCATCATGCGGAAACGGCACTGAAGGCGGCCGGAGTCGCACAGCTGTTTCTGGAAGTCCGGCTGTCCAACCGGCCGGCACAACTGCTCTACTTGAGTGCCGGCTGGCAACAGGTCGGCCGGCGCAAGGAATACTATCCGTTGGCGGATGGTCGCGAGGATGCGCTGTTATTCAGTCGCGAGCTTTGAATCCAGATCTGAATTGAACGGGTGATCTATGAGTTTGACGCAGGGACTGATCAGCGGCGGTTGGCTATGGGCCTCGGCCCTGTTTTCGCTGCTGACCCTGTTGCTGGCGCTGCGGGTTGCTCCCTGGGGTGTGTTGGTGCAGGAGCGGCGGCTGCAGCATTTGCTGTTCGGTGCCACGGTGGTATTGATGCTGATGTGGACCCTGCGCGCAGGGATCTCCCCCGGGCTGGGCGTCCACTTTCTGGGCATGACCGCACTGACGCTGATGTTCGGCTGGGACCTGGCGATTATGTCCGGCACCCTGGCGATGCTGGGCATGACGGTGGTCGGTCAGGAAAGCTGGGATACGTTCAGCGTCAATGTGCTTTGCTCGGTGATCGTGCCGGCACTGGCCAGCCTGGGCGTGCTGCGCCTGGTCGAGGCGCGCCTGCCGCGCAACTTCTTCGTCTACCTGTTTCTCTGTGCCTTCTTTGGGGCCGGCATCGCCACGGCGGTGGCGGGCATGGTGATGGCGCTGCTGCTCTGGGCTGACGGGGTCTATCCCTGGGCCAAAATCTATCTTGAGTATGTCCGTTTTTTGCCGTTGATCGTGTTTCCCGAAGGGCTGCTCAACGGCATCATCATGACCGCCATGATGGCGTTCCATCCCGACTGGGTCCGCACCTTCGATGCTCGTCTCTATATCGACGAGCAGTAAAGGGCGCCCCGAAAAGTTACTGCGCAGCTCATTGACTGCGTTGCACGGTGCTGGTGCACCAGCCCGGTCGGAATCCTCATGTATAGCCTATACACTGCGGTTCTTGCGCGCCGTGCGCCTTGCCTCTGAGCCACTCGCTCTGTTTTTTGTGGCGCCCTACTATTTTTGCTTGCGTTCAGCGCCGCACCGGGTGTTTGGCCAGCTTGCGCTGCAGGGTGCGCCGGTGCATCCCCAAGGCCCGTGCGGTGGCGGAAATGTTGCCGTCGTGCTCCTGCAGCACCTTCTGAATATGCTCCCACTCCAGCCGGTTGACCGACATCGGAGTGTCGGGAATTTCGGATGCGATCTCCTCGCGGCCGGCGTCGCTGTCCAGGGCGCGCAATATCTGGTCGGCATCGGCCGGTTTGGGCAGGTAGTTGTCCGCGCCTGACTTGATGGCGTCCACGGTGGTCGCGATGCTGGCGTATCCGGTCAACACCAGAATCTTCATCGCCGGGTTCAGCGCCCGCAGTTCGGGAATCAGCGCCAGTCCCGAGGGACCGTCCATTTTAAGGTCCACGGTCGCATAGGCGGGGGGCTGTTCGTCGGCCTGCCGAATCGCATCGGCGACGTTGCGGGCCACCGCGACCTCGAAGCCGCGCCGGGTCATCGCGCGCGCCAGCACGCGGGTGAAGGTGGGGTCATCATCAACGATCAGAAAGTGTTCGGGCATCCGAGGGCTCCTTTTCCAGGGGGCTATTGCGGCGGCAGCAGGGGCAGGCACACCTCGGTCAGGGTACCGCCGTCGGGATGGTTGTACAGGCGGACTTCACCCTGATGCCGCGCCAGGGTGGAGGTGGTCAGGAACAGGCCGATACCGAGGCCGCGTCCCTTGGTGGTGACAAAGGGTTTGCCCAGTTGATCCGCCTGTTCCAGCGGCAGGCCAGGGCCATGATCACGGATCCGCAGCTGGGCCTTGCTGGCGCTCGGGTAGCTCAGCTGGACCTCGATGGCATCGGGGCAGGCGTCCGCCGAGTTGTTGAGCAGATTCAGCAGCGCCTGGCGCAGCGCGGTCGAGTCCTGCACCCGGGCCTGATCATTGGTCGCTATCGCCTCGGTATGGCTGACGTCAGGGCGCATCAGCGTCCACTCCTCGATGACCGCCTCCAGCAGCGTGCTGAGCGGGATCGCAGGGCCGTTGTCCTGTTCATCTCGCACCTTGTGCGCCAGCTGGCGCAGGCGCTGGCTGCACAGCTGGACCTGCTCCTGCAGCAGCGCGATATCGTCCTGCAGCAGGGCGTCGTCGGGATGGTCGAGCGCCATCTCCTTCAACGTGACCTGCATGGTGGCCAGCGGTGTGCCCAGTTCATGGGCGGTGCCGGCGGCCATGGTGGCCAGGGACAGCAGTTGCTGGTCCTGAATGCGCCTGTCCCGTTCCTGTTGCAGCACCTGGCTCTGTGTCTGCAACGACAGCTGCATCCGGGTGATGAACCAGGTGACCAGCAGCACGGTAAACAGGAAGTTGATCCACATGCCGGTGACATGCAGATCGAACAGGTTGAGCAGCTGGTGCTGATGGCTGCTTCCCGGTTCGATCAACGGCTGGAAATGGCGCAACAGGATGCTGTACAGGGCGACCACCATCAACGCCATCAACAGGGTAAAGCGCTTGGGCAGGGTGGCGGCGGTGATCAGCAGCGGCACCAGCAGCGTGAAGATGAAGGGGTTGGTGGCGCCGCCGGACTGGTACAGCAGGCAACCATAGAGCACCATGTCGGCACAGACCTGGCTGAACAGCTCCCAGTCGGTGACCGGCAGCGGCGAATGCAGCCGGGCGAAGGTCATCAGGTTGAGCAGCAGCAGGGCAGCGAGGACCGAGCCGAGCAGCCAGGCATTGAGGTTCAGGTGCAAGAAGAAGAGAGCGAACATCAGGGCCGCGCTCTGTACGAACAGCACCAGGGTGCGAATATAGCTCAGCTGCAGCAGCGAGGCGTGGTAGCCGTTCAGAGGGTGTTCTCCATCATGCTTTTTATCAAGGATTCGGGGCGCGCCAGTATAGCCCTGTGCCAGGGGAGCGACCCTGCGACGCAATGCCGCAGGTTGATTGTCGCATATATGCAACTTGATTAACGTGTAAAGGATCAAACATACTATTAAAGGAAGTGCCGGGGTAAGCCATCAGGGCAATTCCGGCGGAAACCTTCTGCACTACCAACCTGAGGGAGACAGTCCATAATGGCTGACAATAAAGATCCTATGATCCCCGATGGTGATGTCAATCCTATCGATACGGATTACCAGATCGGTCAGGATAACATTGTTGTCAACGTGGGTCCGTTCGGACTCGATATTCATAACCGCGTATTTGCGATCTCCGGTCTGGCCGTGATCGCCTTCGTATTTCTGACACTGGCCTTTCAAAACCAGGTCGAGCCCCTGTTTACCGACCTGCGCAACTGGCTGACCACCAGTCTTGACTGGTTCTTTATCAGTGCAGCCAATATCTTCGTGATCATCTGTCTGGTCCTGGTGTTCACGCCGCTGGGGCGGGTGCGCCTGGGCGGCACTGAAGCGCAGGCCGACTACGGCTATCTGGGCTGGTTCTCGATGCTGTTTGCTGCGGGCATGGGCATTGGTCTGATGTTCTTCGGCGTGTCCGAGCCCCTGTCGCATACGCTCAGCGCTTTTGGCGGCACCAGCCTTGAAAACGGTGTGCGCACCGACTGGGCACCGCTGGGCGCGGCGGCCGGCGACGAAACCGCCGCCCGCCAGCTGGGCATGGCGGCCACCATCTTCCACTGGGCGCTGCATCCCTGGGCGATCTATGCGGTGATGGCGCTGGGCCTGGCGCTGTTCTCGTTCAACAAGGGACTGCCGTTGACCATTCGCTCGGTGTTCTATCCGCTGCTGGGCGAGCGCGTCTGGGGTTGGCCGGGCCATATCATCGATATCCTGGCGGTGTTGGCGACCCTATTCGGTCTGGCCACCTCGCTGGGTTATGGCGCGGCCCAGGCGACCTCCGGTCTTAACTATCTGTTCGGCATCCCGCTGGGCGACACCACTCAGATTGTGCTGGTGATCGGCATCACCGCAATCGCGCTGGTGTCGGTGCTGGCCGGTCTGGACGCCGGGGTCAAGCGACTGTCCGAGATCAACATGATTCTGGCGGTGCTGCTGCTGGTCTTCGTTATTTTCGTCGGTCCTACACTGCTGCTGCTGACCGGCTTCTTCGATAACCTGGTGGCCTACCTGCGTTATCTGCCCGAACTGGCCAACCCCGTCGGCCGCGAGGACGCCAACTTTGCGTCTGGCTGGACCGCCTTCTACTGGGCCTGGTGGATCTCCTGGAGCCCGTTCGTCGGCATGTTCATCGCCCGGGTTTCCCGCGGCCGCACCGTGCGTGAATTCATCATCGCGGTGCTGCTGGTGCCCTCAACCGCCTGTGTGCTCTGGATGACCGTGTTCGGTGGTACAGCGGTCAACCTGTACTTCGCCGAGGGCTATACCGCGATCAAGGAAGCGGCGCTGCCGCTGCAGCTGTTCACCATGCTGGACGTGCTGCCGTTGGCGGAGATCACCTCCTTCATCGCCATTGTGCTGGTGGTGGTGTTCTTCGTCACCTCATCCGATTCGGGGTCGCTGGTGATCGACGTGATCGCGGCCGGGGGCAAGGTGGATGCGCCCACCCCGCAGCGTGTGTTCTGGTGTACCTTCGAAGGGCTGGTGGCGATTGCGCTGATCCTCGGCGGCGGTCTGGCCGCGCTGCAGGCGATGGCGGTGTCGACCGGTCTGCCGTTTACGCTGGTGCTGCTGATGGCGGCCTTCTCGATGATCAAGGGGCTGGCCTCCGAACCACGAGTCTGATATTACCAGCAGTACAGCAGGCGGGGCCGGTGCAAAGCCGGTCCCGCCTGTTTTCGTTTCGGAACTGATGAGAGCGCTGTGATGCATGCGGAACAGATAGAGATTGTCGACTTTCTTGGTCGCCACCAGCCGTTCAGCGAGCTGTCCGAAGAGCAGCTGGCGCAGATGGCGGCGCAGGTGGAGATTGCCTATTTCAAGGCCGGTAGCCAGGTGCTCGAGTTCGGCGAAGAGATCCACGACTGGTACGTGATCCGCAGTGGCGCGGTGGAAATCTACCGCCGCAACGGTGACCTGTATAACCGTTTGAGTGAGGGCGGCTTCTTCGGTGAGTTCGGGCTGTTGCGTAACGGGCGGGTGCGCTTCCCGATCAAGGCGCTGGAAGACACCTTGGTGTACCTGATTCCCGAAGCGGTGTTCAACGAGATGTTCGACAGCAATGAGGCCTTCGCCGATATTGTCGAGGTGGAAGATCGCACTCGCCTGCGTCAGGCCGTGGCGCGTCGGCGCGAGGACGCCAACGAGCTGATGACGGCCAAGATCGAGACCCTGGTCAAGCGTCAGGCGGTCTGCTTGCCGATGACGGCCACGGCACGGGATGCGGCGATCCGCATGAGCGAGGAGGGCGTGTCTTCGGTGCTGGTGGTGGATGAACCGGTCGAGGGTCAACCGGTGGCCGGGATCATCACCGACCGGGACCTGCGCAACCGCCTGATTACGCCGGGGCTGAGCTTCGACACGCCGATCACCGAGATCATGACCGCCGAGCTGATCGCCGTGGAGTACAACCAGTTCGTATTCGAGGCGATGCTGCTGATGCTCAGGCATAACGTGCACCATCTGCCGGTACTCAAGCGGCAGCAGCCGCTGGCGGTGATCGCCCTGTCTGACATCATCCGCTATGAGTCCCAGAACAGCCTGTTCGTGGTCAGCAGCATCTTCCGCGCCCAGAGTGTCGACGAGCTGGTGGCGTTGCGCAGTGATGTCAGTGCCTGTTTCAGTCGCATGGTCAACGAGGACGCCAATTCGCAGATGATCGGTACGGCGATGTCGGTGATCGGGCGCAGCTTCAAACAGCGTCTGCTGGAATTGGCCGAAGAACGGCTGGGGCCGCCACCGGTGCCCTACTGCTTTCTGGCGCTGGGCTCCATGGCGCGGGAAGAACAGCTGATCGTCACCGACCAGGACAACGCCATGATCCTGGACAACCGCTTCGATCCCCGGCTGCATGATGACTATTTCAAGGCGCTGGCGGCCTTTGTCTGTGATGGTCTGGATGCCTGCGGCTACAGCTATTGCACCGGTAACATCATGGCGACCAATAGCCAGTGGCGACAGCCGCTGCGAGTCTGGGAACAGTACTTCACCGACTGGATCGAGAAACCGACGCCGGAGTTTCTGCTCAACAGCTCGATCTTCTTCGATCTGGAAGGGGTTTGGGGCGAAACCCGATGGGCCGGCATGCTCAACGACCTGATTCGGCGCAAGGCGCAACGCAACCCGCGCTTTCTCGCCTGCATGGCGCGCAACGCCCTGCAGCGCACACCGCCGCTGGGCTTCTTCAAGGACTTCGTGATGGAAACCGACGGTCGCCATAGCAACTCGATCAACATGAAACGCCGGGGAACGGCGCCGCTGGCGGATCTGGTCCGGGTGCATGCGCTGGCGATCGGCTCCCGCGAGCACAACACCTTCGATCGGCTCAAGGAGATCACCGACGCCGATATTCTGCCCAGGGGACGCGGGCCGGACCTGCGCGATGCGCTGGAGCTGATCGCCATGGTGCGTATCCGTCACCAGGCGCTGGACCTGGAGGCCGGCACCGAGCCGGACAACAATATCGAGCCGGAAAACCTGTCCGACTTCGAGCGCAAGAATCTCAAGGATGCCTTCCAGATCCTGTCCAATGCGCAGAAGTTTCTCAAGTATCGTTACCAGCCGGGTCGGAGCAGCTGATGTTCTATCTGGACAAGGAAAAACTGCAGAACGAACCCTCGCTGGAACAGCAGGACAGCGGTGTCAGTGACTGGTCGGAGCGCTTTCGGGACCTGGCCGAATCGGTCCGCTACCCGGCGCTGCGCGCCTATTATGCTGCCGGGGTGGTGGCCCCCGAGACGCCGTTGGCCGAGGTGCCGCTGGTGGCGATGGATTTCGAGACCACCAGCCTGGACCCGCGCAAGGGCGGCATCGTCAGCATCGGCCTGGTGCCGATGACCATCCAGCGTATCCGCTGCGCCCAGGCGCGGCATTGGGTGCTCAAGCCCAGGGCGACGCTGAGCAGCGAGTCGGTGGTGGTGCATGGCATCACCCACTCCGAGATCGAGTCGGCCCCCGACCTGATGCGCATTCTCGACGACCTGCTGGCGCAGCTGCAGGGCAAGGTGGTGGTGGTGCACCATCGCGGCATCGAGCGGGCGTTTCTCAATGCGGCACTGAAGGTGCGCATCCGCGAGGGCATCGAGTTCCCGGTGATCGATACCATGGAGCTGGAGGCTCGCCTGCATCGGCGCAAGCCGCCGGGCTTCTGGGCGCGCCTGCTTGGCCGCAAGCCGGTTTCCATCCGCCTGGCGCAAAGCCGGGAGCGCTATCATCTGCCCTACTACCGTCCGCACCATGCGCTGACCGATGCGCTGGCCTGTGGTGAGCTGCTGCTGGCCCAGGTGGCGGACCGTTTCGGGCCGGATACGCCCGTGAGTGAACTCTGGCGCTGAGACCCGTATCAGCGCCGGTCCGGGTCGAAGCTTGATCCCAGCCCCGCGCGCCAGGACCAGAACACAAACAGCGCCAGCAGCAGCAGGGGCACCAGGGCGAAGGCGGTGGCAAAGCCGGTGACATCGGCCACCACGCCGATCAGGACCGGCGCGGCCACCTGAGCGCCCCGGTTGCCCATCAGGCGCATGGCCAGACTGGGGGCGCGCTGTTCACGGCTGACACTCTCGGACAGGATCACCATCGACAGCGGCTGCGACAGACCGCCGGCGATGCCGATGCAGGCTGCCAGCACGGCCAGCAGGGCCACCTGGTCCCCGACCGCACCGGTCAGCATCAGCGCCGCGGTGATCAGGATCACGGCAAAGCGGATGGTGGCGGTGCGCCCGCCCAGGCGTTCGATAATGACCGGCATGAAGGCCCTGACCAGCATCGAGGCCAGGGCGCGGATGCTGAGCAGCACGCCGATGGTCGCCGCCGTGATCGACAGGCTTTCCAGGTAGATCGGCATGAAACTGGAGTGGACGCTCATCACGAACAGAGAGGTACTGGCGATCAGCATCGACAACTGTACGCCAGGATTGGTTTTGAGCAGTTGCCACTGGGCGCGGTAGCCGGCCTTGGCGCGGGGAGACGGTGTGCCCTGGCGGGCCTGGGCCGAGAACAGCAGGGCGCTGGCGCTGGAGAACAGCGGGAAAATCGCGATCAGGGCGAAGGCGTGGTTGACCGAATAATGTTCGATCAGCAGGCCGGCCAGCAGCGGGCCGAGCAGCTGACCGGCGGACATGCAGGTGGTGTACCAGCCAAAACAGCGCTCCAGCACCTTGCCGTGGCCCAGTCCGGAGACCAGCGACTGGGCCGCGATGATCAGCAGGATATTGGAAATGCCGGCGATCACCTGGTTGGCGAGCAGCCCGCCGATGCCTGGAAATAGCAGGGAACAGGTCGGTCCCGTTGCCATCCCCAGTGCGCCGAACAGGATCACCTTCTGGGCGCCGGTCCGGCCGACGAAGGCGCCGATCGGAATCGCCAGCATCAGCGGCAGTACATAGGGCGCCGACAGCAGCAGGCCGATCTGACTGGCGCTGATCCCCAGTTCCAGCGCCTTGAACGGCACCGTGAGCAAGAGCATGGTGTTGGACAGCATGGCCAGCGTCAGCGCGATGCTTACCACGACCAGGTCTCTGTAGGCCTGTGGATAAGCGATCTCATCGGAGCATGGGGGGGCGGTATCTGACATGAATAACAGCCTTGTCGCCACCGGGGTCTGTCGGCGGCCGAAAGTGAATAGGGCGGGTATTCTAGCTGATGGCGCAGTGGGAAAAGAGGAAAAGAGCGTTGCTCGCCCGCAGCGGGTGCGTTTGCGCCTGAATGGCGGCCAGTTGCACCTCTTTGATTGTGTATGACCGCCGGATCAGCGAAAATAGACGCAATTTTCACCTTCAGTCCCGCAGACCTGCGTCTGTCGTCCTGGCAATCGGCCTGGCGACCCGCGTCAGGTCAGCCGAATCAGCAGAAGACCCGAATTCATGTCCATAGCCCAGGAAGTTTCCAAGCGCCGTACTTTCGCCATTATCTCCCACCCCGACGCCGGTAAGACCACCATCACCGAAAAACTGCTGCTGCTTGGCCAGCTGATCCAGGTGGCCGGTACCGTCAAGGGACGTGGCAGTGATCGTCATGCGACTTCCGACTGGATGAGCATGGAGCAGGAGCGTGGTATCTCCATCACCTCGTCGGTGATGCAGTTCCCCTACAACGACCGTACCGTCAACCTGCTGGATACGCCGGGGCACGAGGACTTCTCCGAAGATACCTACCGCACCCTGACGGCGGTGGACTCGGCGCTGATGGTGGTCGACGGCGCCAAGGGCGTAGAGGAACGTACCATCAAGTTGATGGATGTCTGTCGTCTGCGCGACACGCCGATCTTCTCCTTCGTCAACAAGCTGGACCGCGATATCCGCGACCCGATCGAGCTGCTCGACGAGATCGAGGAAGTGCTGAAGATCGAAGCGGCGCCGATCAACTGGCCGATCGGTTCCGGCAAGTGGTTCAAGGGGGTGTACAACCTGTACACCGACACCATCCACCTGTTCACCCAGGGGCAGGGCCACAAGCTGCCGGAGGACAAGCGCATCCAGGGGCTGGACTCCGACGAGGCGCGTGCGCTGCTGGAAGACGAGTACGATGATTTCGTCGACGAGGTCGAGCTGGTCAAGGGCGCCTGCCACGAGTGGGACCAACAGGCTTATCTGGAAGGCAAGATGACGCCGGTGTTCTTCGGCACCGCGCTGGGCAATTTCGGCGTCAAGGAGATGCTGGACGAGTTCGTCGAGTGGGCTCCGGCGCCGCCGGCCCGCGCCACCGAGACCCGCGAGGTCGAATCCGGTGAAGCATCTTTCAGCGGCTTCGTGTTCAAGATCCAGGCGAACATGGACCCGAAACACCGTGACCGCATCGCCTTCATGCGCATCTGCTCCGGCTCCTACACCCGTGGCATGAAGATGAAGCACGTGCGTATCGGCAAGGACGTGCGCATCGCCGACGCGGTGACCTTCATCGCCGGTGACCGCGAGAACGTGGAAGAGGCCTGGTCCGGCGACATCATCGGCCTGCACAATCACGGCACCATCCAGATCGGTGATACCTTCACAGCGGGCGAGAGCCTGAAATTCACCGGCATCCCGCACTTCGCGCCGGAGATGTTCCGCCGCGTGCGCCCCACCGATCCGCTGAAAATGAAGCAGCTGCAGAAGGGTCTGCAGCAGCTGTCCGAAGAGGGCGCGGTGCAGCTGTTCCAGCCGCTGAAGAACAACGATCTGATCCTGGGCGCGGTGGGTCAGCTGCAGTTCGATGTGGTGGTGTTCCGCCTCAAGGACGAGTACAAGGTGGATTGCCTGTACGAGCCGATCAGCGTCCAGACCGCCCGCTGGGTGGAGTGCGACGATCAGAAGATGCTCGACGATTTCCGCCGCAAGGGTCACGACAACCTGGCGATTGATGGCTCAGGTCTGTTGACCTATCTGGCCCCGACCCGGGTCAACCTGTCGCTGACCGAGGAGCGCTGGCCGGACGTGCGCTTCCGCGCCACCCGCGAGCACTGAGGTCACTTGGACTGATTTGATCCATAGCCATGCCTTGATCACTAAGCCGACCGTTCAGCGCCATGGATGGCGCTGTCGAGCCTACAGGGAAGTATTCACGGCGTGTTGGTGTGTGGGCAAGGTATGGCGCCCTGTTCATCGCAGGTACTGACATTGCGTGCTGACACGGCGTAAACCCATCCCTGGGGCCTCGCTGTCGCCGTCCATGACGACAGACGGTCAGTCCGCAATATCAGTGCCTTCTTATGTATGCAGTGATATCCGGCCTTGTGCCATACTCCAACCATGCTGATCGATACCCACTGCCATCTCGACTTTCCTGATTTTGATGCTGACCGTGCGGCGGTTATCGCCCGTGCTCAGGCGTCAGCGGTCGAACAGATCGTCGTTCCCTCAATCACTGTGGATAACTTTCAGCGCGTTATCGATCTTTGTGCCTCTTCGCCCTGTTTCCATCCTGCGCTTGGGTTGCATCCCTGTTTTTTACATGATTCCGATGTGGATCTGGCTGCCTTGGCGCAGGCCTTGGAAGATCATGACGTGGTGGCCGTTGGGGAAATCGGGCTGGACTTTCGTCCCGGGCAGGCCGATGCCGAGGTGCAGCTGCCGCTGCTGGAGCAGCAGCTGCAACTGGCCCGCCGGCATTCGCTGCCGGTACTGCTGCATGTGGTCCGGGCGCATGATCAGGTGCTGAAGCTGCTGCGCCACTATCAGCTGCCGCAGGCGGGAATCGTGCATGCCTTTTCCGGCAGCGAGCAGCAGGCGCGGGAGTACGCCAAACTGGGATTCAAGCTGGGTTTTGGCGGCGCGATCAGCTATGACCGGGCCCACAAGCTGCGCCGTCTGGCGGCCGAGTTGCCGCTGGAGTGGCTGGTGCTGGAGACCGATGCGCCGGACATGCCGCTGGCGCAGTACCCGGGGCAGCCCAACGAGCCGTCCCGGGTGGCTGAAGTGGCGCAGCTGATCGCAGGACTGCGCGGTCAGTCGGTCGCGGAAATTGCCGAGGTGACCACGGCCACGGCGCGGCAACTGCTGCGCCTGCCGGCTTATCGATAGATGCTGTGGTACGCCTTGTCGACGGTGTGCCAGACGGTATCGGTATGGCGGTTGATCGGCACGCGGAAGTAACGGCCATCGGTGCCGATCGCTTCGCTGCTGTAGCTGCCGTCCGGTGGGGTGAGGATCATCCGGGCCAGATCGGTGGGGTAGTTGGGGCCCTGGATCTTGCGGCCGTACATCTGCTCGATCGGGTGCAGCTGGGCGCGTACCGAGACGATGGAGGTCAGGTCCTGGCAGCTGGCGGTTTCGCCGCGGCAGAAGCGGTAGTAACGGGTATCCAGCGTGTAGAACTGGTCGGCGGTGGGGTCTTCCTTCAGCGCCCCGGACAGGTTGACGCATCCTCCCAAGGCCAGCACGGCGGCCAGCAGACTCAAACGCTTCATGACAACGTCCTTTTTCAATCAATGGGTTGCGTGCGAGTGTAGCAGAAAATCCGGTTCTGGCTCAGCCAGAGTGGTTATTCAATCATCAACCTCCTTGCCGCCGCCATAGATCTGGTCTTCTTCCAGCTTGAGATAGCGAAACACCGTATCGGTGGCCTGGTTGGCCGGCAGGCGATAAACCCCCTGTGCTTGCTGCTGTACCGGGTAGAGGTTATTCGGCGGCGACAGCATCAGCCCGGTCAGCTGTTCCACGGTCCAGCCTTTGGCGGTCACCTCGATGCCGTAGGCCTGGGCGATGCGCGGTTCGTTGTAGGAGGGGCCGATCAGTTCCAGGTTCTGGCAGATGCCGGTTTCGCCCCGGCAGAGGCGGGTGGAATTGAGATCGAGAGTATAGAAGCGCGGCTGGTCGAGGGCCGCGCATCCGCCCAGCGTCAACAGCAGGGCGGAGAGGGGCAGGGCTTTCATCACTCGGGCCTCCTGAACGGAAACCCGTGCGCTCAGCACAGGTCTTCGTAAGGGTTGTCGACTTTCAGTGAAATCGGGTTGGCGTAACCCGGCAGGCGGATCTCGTCCGCGCTGATCTGCAGGTCTTCACCGGTGAGTACATTATAGTCGTAGCGATAGATCGGGCGGGCCTCGCCGTTGATCGCGGACTGGTTGTAGGCTTCGGCCTGTTCGCGCACCAGCTCGCGACGCTGACGCCAAGCGTCCAGGGCAGCCTCGCCGTAACGCTTGCTCAGCATCTGTTCGACCACGTGCGGCGCCAGGATGGCGGCGCTGGCGTTGTTGCCGCCAAAGCCCTTGGCATTGATCAGCACCGAATCCATGCCTTCGACGCCCACCTTCAGGTGTTCCAGCGGCAGCTTCAGGTTGGAGTCGTGCACGTCATCAGCTACTGCCGGGGTGGTGGTCAGGCCGGGGATGATGCCGTACTTCCATACGCCGAGCGAGGCAAACAGCTGGTCGCCACCGGCGGTGCCCTGTGAATGGCCCAGGTAGGCCTTCACGGCGCTGACCGGCCAGGCCGGGATACCGAACGCCTTGGCGGTTTCGTTGATCACGTGGGACTCGGTGACGCGGTTTTGCGGCGTGGAAGTGCCGTGCGCCTGCACGAAGCTGCGCTGGCGCAAGGACTCTTCGCCCAACAGTTCAGAGATCAGTGAGGCGGCCTTGCCCAGGGTCATGTAGTTGCCGATGCCGGGGGCCGAGATCGACTTCTTGTGGCCGTCGGCGTGTACGAACACATCGGCCACGGCGCCGTGGATATCGGCGCCCAGTTCCAGCGCCAGGTCGTCACTCATCAGGACCAGGAACTGGCTGGACTCGCCCATGGTGAAACCGCAGTTGTTGCCGAACGGGCGGCAGGCCTGGCGGTAATGTTCTTCCGCCAGCTCGGCCAGGTTGTCCAGCGCGGCCAGCTGCTTGTCTTCGGCCAGTGCGCCCATGGCGCGGAAGCCTTCGATGATCTCCGGGGTGACCGGGGCATCGCTGCCGCCGACCAGCACCAGTTTGCAGCGACCGCTGCGGATCGCATCGACGCCGCTCTTCATGTTGTACAGGAAGGTGGCGCAGGCACCGAGCGCCCCGCCGGTGGTGCCGACGTTGCCGAGCAGGTAGGCGTTGATGAAGTCGGCCGGCATCTGGGCATAGCCCAGCGGCATCTGCTTGGAGGTGGTGCGCTTGCCCAGTGCGGGGAACTTG